>NZ_CM133415.1:0-3688811 GCF_054075385.1 Cryobacterium sp. AP23
ACTTAATCGATTCAAACTCATGTGATTTCAAATTTTCAAGAGCAAACGGTGAATGCCTTGGCATGTAGAGCCGAAGAAGGACGTAGTAATCTGCGATAAGCCTCGGGGAGTTGATAAACGAACTGTGATCCGAGGATGTCCGAATGGGGAAACCCCGCCAGGCCCGCAAGGTGACCTGGTGACTCCCGCCTGAATATATAGGGCGGGTAGAGGGAACGTGGGGAAGTGAAACATCTCAGTACCCACAGGAAGAGAAAACAATAGTGATTCCGTTAGTAGTGGCGAGCGAACCCGGATGAGGCTAAACCGATCATGTGTGATAGCCGGCAGGCGTTGCATGGTCGGGGTTGCGGGACTTTTCTGCTGATTCTGCCGAACAGTGAGCGTTACAAAGTTGTATAGACGAACAGGATTGAAAGCCTGGTCATAGAGGGTGCGAACCCCGTAGTCGAAATGCAGCGATGGCGCGAAGAGTATCCCAAGTAGCACGGGGCCCGAGAAATCCCGTGTGAATCTGTCAGGACCACCTGATAAGCCTAAATACTCCTACATGACCGATAGTGAACAAGTACCGTGAGGGAAAGGTGAAAAGTACCCCGGGAGGGGAGTGAAATAGTACCTGAAACCGTTTGCTTACAAACCGTTGGAGCACCCTTTGTTGGTGTGACAGCGTGCCTTTTGAAGAATGAGCCTGCGAGTTAGTGATATGTGGCGAGCTTAACCCGAGAGGGGAATGCGTAGCGAAAGCGAGTCTGAATAGGGCGATTCAGTCGCATGTCCTAGACCCGAAGCGAAGTGATCTATCCATGGCCAGGTTGAAGCGACGGTAAGACGTCGTGGAGGACCGAACCCACTTCAGTTGAAAATGGAGGGGATGAGCTGTGGATAGGGGTGAAAGGCCAATCAAACTTCGTGATAGCTGGTTCTCTCCGAAATGCATTTAGGTGCAGCGTTGCGTGTTTCTTGCCGGAGGTAGAGCTACTGGATAGCCGATGGGCCCTAAAAGGTTACTGACGTTAGCCAAACTCCGAATGCCGGTAAGTGAGAGCGCAGCAGTGAGACGGTGGGGGATAAGCTTCATCGTCGAGAGGGAAACAACCCAGACCACCATCTAAGGTCCCAAAGCGCGTGCTAAGTGGGAAAGGATGTGGAGTTGCATAGACAACCAGGAGGTTGGCTTAGAAGCAGCCACCCTTGAAAGAGTGCGTAATAGCTCACTGGTCAAGTGATTCCGCGCCGACAATGTAACGGGGCTCAAGCACGCCACCGAAGTTGTGGCATTGATATTTTTGGTAAGCCGCACCCTTGTGGTGTTGGTTCAGCCGTGTTGATGGGTAGGAGAGCGTCGTGTGGCCAGCGAAGCGGCGGTGTAAACCAGCCGTGGAGGCTACACGAGTGAGAATGCAGGCATGAGTAGCGAAAGACGGGTGAGAAACCCGTCCTCCGAAAGATCAAGGTTTCCAGGGCCAGGCTAATCCGCCCTGGGTAAGTCGGGACCTAAGGCGAGGCCGACAGGCGTAGTCGATGGACAACGGGTTTATATTCCCGTACTGATGAAAAACCGTCCAAGCTAATCCAGTAATGCTAAGCATCTGAATCCTCTAGATGGATCCCTTCGGGGTGAAGCGTGAGGCCTAGCGTGCGACCCTATGCTGGTGCGGTTAGCGTATTAACAGGTGTGACGCAGGAAGGTAGCTGAGCCGGGCGATGGTTGTCCCGGTCTAAGGATGTAGGGCGAACGATAGGCAAATCCGTCGTTCATTAAGCCTGAGACCCGATGGGTAGTCCTCACGGACGAAATCAGTGATCCTATGCTGCCAAGAAAAGCATCGACGCGAGGTTTTAGTCACCCGTACCCCAAACCGACTCAGGTGATCAGGTAGAGAATACTAAGGAGATCGAGAGAATCGTGGTTAAGGAACTCGGCAAAATGCCCCCGTAACTTCGGGAGAAGGGGGGCCTGAGGCGTGAAGGGATTTACTCCTGGAGCGTTCGAAGGCCGCAGAGACCAGTGGGAAGCGACTGTTTACTAAAAACACAGGTCCGTGCCAAGTCGCAAGACGATGTATACGGACTGACGCCTGCCCGGTGCTGGAAGGTTAAGAGGAACGGTTAGCCGCAAGGCGAAGCTGAGAATTTAAGCCCCAGTAAACGGCGGTGGTAACTATAACCATCCTAAGGTAGCGAAATTCCTTGTCGGGTAAGTTCCGACCTGCACGAATGGCGTAACGACTTCCCAGCTGTCTCAACCGCGAACTCGGCGAAATTGCATTACGAGTAAAGATGCTCGTTACGCGCAGCAGGACGGAAAGACCCCGTGACCTTTACTACAGCTTGGTATTGGTGTTCGGTGTGGCTTGTGTAGGATAGGTGGGAGACTGTGAAGCTTGGACGCTAGTTCAGGTGGAGTCATCGTTGAAATACCACTCTGGTCATATTGGATACCTAACTTCGAACCGTGATCCGGTTCAGGGACAGTGCCTGGTGGGTAGTTTAACTGGGGCGGTTGCCTCCTAAAAAGTAACGGAGGCGCCCAAAGGTTCCCTCAACCTGGTTGGCAATCAGGTGTCGAGTGTAAGTGCACAAGGGAGCTTGACTGTAAGACTGACAAGTCGAGCAGGGACGAAAGTCGGGACTAGTGATCCGGCAGTGGCTTGTGGAAGCGCTGTCGCTCAACGGATAAAAGGTACCTCGGGGATAACAGGCTGATCTTGCCCAAGAGTCCATATCGACGGCATGGTTTGGCACCTCGATGTCGGCTCGTCGCATCCTGGGGCTGGAGTAGGTCCCAAGGGTTGGGCTGTTCGCCCATTAAAGCGGTACGCGAGCTGGGTTTAGAACGTCGTGAGACAGTTCGGTCCCTATCCGCTGCGCGCGCAGGAAATTTGAGAAGATCTATCCCTAGTACGAGAGGACCGGGATGGACGAACCTCTGGTGTGTCAGTTGTTCCGCCAGGAGCACCGCTGATTAGCTACGTTCGGAACGGATAACCGCTGAAAGCATCTAAGCGGGAAGCCGGCTTCGAGATGAGATTTCCATCCCTTAGGGGGAGAGGCTCGCAGCTAGACTACTGCGTTGATAGGCCGGATGTGGAAGAGAGGACTAAAGACTCTTGGAGCTGACCGGTACTAATAAGCCGATAATTTGATAACACTCAGTTTGAATAAGCTGCTATGCGTCCACTATGTGGTTCTCGATGTACGGTCGAGAACAAACACACTCCCACGGGAGTGTTCTATAACTAAAAATATAGATTCGATTCACCATCACCAGGTGTTTCGGCGGCTATAGCAAGAGGGAAACGCCCGGTCACATTCCGAACCCGGAAGCTAAGACTCTTTGCGCCGATGGTACTGCAGGGGGGACCCTGTGGGAGAGTAGGACACCGCCGGACTTAACTTAGCAACACCAGAAAAGCCACCCCACGGGGTGGCTTTTCTGCGTTTAACCCCCACCGCGTGGGGTCGCCACCCCCACGCCTCCGCGAGCCGGCCTCGGGACCGCGCCACCCCGCTGGTCGAGCCTGTCGAGACCCCGCGAGCCGGCCCTCGGACGCCGCGGCAGCGTCACGCCCGCACGTCACCAGGTCTCGACAAGCTCGACCAACGTTGGGTCGGGACTCGGAGACATCCAGCGCGCATCCGCAACGGCCGCAGGCATCCGCGAACCGTGAGCTGGGCCCCTAAAAGGTGGGGATTTTGGGGTAAAAGTCACGGCTCGGGGAGGGTAGTGGGCGTTGTGCTGTAGACTGGGGCTATCGAAGCTTGATGGTTCGAAACGACTTGATGGCCGGCACTCTGGTGGCGGCGCATCGCACGATGTTTCGGCGGCCATAGCAAGAGGGAAACGCCCGGTCACATTCCGAACCCGGAAGCTAAGACTCTTTGCGCCGATGGTACTGCAGGGGGGACCCTGTGGGAGAGTAGGACACCGCCGGACTTAACTTAGTCAAAATGGCCACCCATTCGGGTGGCCATTTTGCCGTTAACGTACGCTGGAGAAGTAGTCCGGTACGTATAGCCACACCTACAGGAGATAAACAGTGACCCCCACGGAACGCAACGGGAACGACGCACGCGATAACGGAAGCGGCGACCGTCGAACCGGCGGCTACCAGGGTGGTCGCGGAGGGTCGGACCGGCCCCGTCAGGACGGCGCCCGCCCGCCGTACCGAGGCAACACCGCGGGCAACGACCGTCCCCAGCGTGATGGCGAGCGTCCTCCGTACCGCGGTAACTCTGATCGCCCGCAGCGTGACGGTGAGCGTCCTCCCTACCGTGGCAACTCCGACCGTCCGCAGCGTGATGGCGAACGTCCCCCGTACCGTGGCAACTCTGACCGTCCGCAGGGCGGGGAGCGTGCGCCGTACCGTGGCAACTCCGATCGTCCCGCGTACAACAACGACCGTCCCCAGCGCGATGGTGACCGTCCTCCGTACCGCGGCAACTCCGATCGCCCCGCCTACAACTCAGACCGCCCGGCGTACAAGGGCAACTCCGACCGCCCGCAGCGTGATGGCGAGCGTCCTCCCTACCGTGGCAACTCTGACCGTCCGGCATACAAGGGCAACTCCGATCGTCCGCAGCGTGATGGCGAGCGTCCTCCGTACCGTGGCAACAGCGATCGTCCGCAGCGTGACGGCGAGCGTCCTCCGTACCGTGGCAACAGCGATCGTCCCGCGTACAACAACGACCGTCCCCAGCGCGATGGTGACCGTCCTCCGTACCGCGGCAACTCCGAGCGTCCGGCGTACAACTCTGACCGTCCCGCGTACAAGGGCAACTCCGACCGTCCCCAGCGTGACGGCGACCGCCCGGCATACAAGGGCAACTCCGATCGCCCCGCGTACAAGGGCAACTCCGACCGTCCCCAGCGTGACGGCGACCGCCCGGCATACAAGGGCAACTCCGATCGCCCCGCGTACAAGGGCAACTCAGACCGTCCGGCGTACAAGGGCAACTCCGACCGTCCCCAGCGTGACGGCGACCGTCCGGCGTACAAGGGCAACAGCGATCGCCCGCAGCGCGACACCGAGAACAAGCCGTGGCTGAAGGACAGCGCCCGCGGCGGCTCGCCGACCCGCGCCGGCGCCCCGCGCGACGCCGGGAAGAAGCTGTGGACCCGCGAAGGCGCACCTGCCCGCGGTGACCGCGACGCCCGTGTCGTCGAAGAGGAGATGACCGAAGAGCAGCGCATGCAGCGCGAGCTGCGTTCGGTGCGTCCGCGTCACGACGACCCCGAGCTGCCCGACGACATCACGTCGGAGGACCTCGACCGTATCGCCCGCAACGAGCTGAAGACCCTCACCAAGGACAACGCCGAGGCCGTCGGTCGCCACCTGGCCATGGCCGCCCGGGTCATCGACGTGGACCCCGAGCTGGCCCACCGCCATGTGATGAGCGCCGCGCGTCGTGCCGGCCGCATCGCCGTGGTTCGCGAGAGCCTCGCCATCACGGCCTACGCCACCGGCGACTTCGCCCTGGCGCTGCGCGAACTGCGCACCTACCGCCGGATCTCCGGCTCCAACGCACAGCTGCCCCTGATGGTGGACAGCGAACGTGGTGTCGGCCGCCCCGACCGTGCCCTCGAGCTCGGCCGTTCGGTTGATCGCTCCACCCTGCCGGCCGGCGTGCAGGTGGCCCTGGCCATCGCCATGTCCGGTGCCCGCCTGGACCTGGGGGAGACCGAGGCCGCGCTGAACGAGCTCGAAATCGCCCAGCTCGACCCCAAGACCGCCTTCTCCTACAGCTCCGAGCTGTTCGCGGCGTACGCCGAGGTGCTCGAGGAACTCGGCCGCACCGACGAGGCCGACGTCTGGAACGAACGCGCCTCCCGCGCCGACGCCGCCCTGAACGGTGACGTCGACGAGACGATCGAAATCGTCGAGCTCGATGACGAAGAGTTCGACGAGGACGAGGACGAGTCCGAAGAGGGCCACGCCGACGAGGGCGAGCAGGAGTCCGACGAGGACAACGCCGACGTGCCCGACGAGCTCGAGACCGCCGACGACACCATCACCATCACCGAGACCGAGGACGCAGCTTCAGCCGATGACGAATCCACCGACGGCGCCGAGGGCGTGGACGAAGATCCTGAAACGACGCCCGTTGACTGAGCCGGCCACGCCGCTGGCCGGCATCGACGTTGTCCTCGCTGACCTCGACGGGGTCGTCTACGCCGGACCGCACGCTATCCCGTTCGCGATCGAGGGCCTCAACAAGGCCGCAGAGAGCATCCGGGTGGGGTACATCACCAACAACGCGTCCCGCACGGATGCGTCGGTCGCCGGCCACCTCACCGACCTCGGCCTCTCCGTGGCGCCGTCCGATGTCGTCACCTCCCCGCAGGCCGCCATGCGGCTGCTCGTGGAGCAGGTGCCCGCCGGTTCCCGCATCCTCGTGGTCGGCGGCGACGGCCTGGTCGATGAACTGCAGAAACACGGCTTCGAGGTGACCCGGTCCGCCGAGGACTCCCCGGCCGCGGTGGTGCAGGGCTTCGCACCCGACGTGGGCTGGACCCAGCTGGCCGAGGCCGCGTTCGCGCTCAACGCCGGTGTGACCCAGGACGGCGACTACGCCGGCATCCCGTGGATCGCGACGAACACCGACTGGACCATCCCGCAGGCCCGCGGCATCGCCCCGGGCAACGGCACGCTGGTCTCCGCGGTGCACACCGCGGTGGGACGCCTGCCCCTCGTGGCCGGCAAGCCGGAGATCCCGATCTTCCTCGAGGCCATCAAGCGCTTCGACGCCACGGCCCCGCTGTTCATCGGCGACCGGCTCGACACCGACATCCTCGGCGCCAACCGCGCCGGAATGCCGTCCGTGCTGGTGCTCACCGGCATCGACAAGGCCAAGCAGGCCCTCGCGGCCGGCCCGGAGGAGCGCCCCACCTTCATCCTGGAAGACCTGCGCCAACTGCACGAGCCCTACCCGCAGACCGTGTTCTCCAAGGACAAGTCCCAGGCCACTGTGGACGGCGCGTCGGTGCGGATCCACGGAGCGGACGTGGAGATCGTGGCCGTCGGCGACGACGGAATCAACCTGCTGCGGGCCGCGTGCGCCGTGATCTGGGCATCCGGTCGGCCGATCTACGGACTGAA
Organism: Cryobacterium sp. AP23; assembly: GCF_054075385.1. Classification (NCBI taxonomy): domain Bacteria; kingdom Bacillati; phylum Actinomycetota; class Actinomycetes; order Micrococcales; family Microbacteriaceae; genus Cryobacterium; species Cryobacterium sp. AP23. The sequence continues at coordinate 7,104 of NZ_CM133415.1, forward strand.
CGTTCCGGAGAGTCTCTATCTCGGACGGTAGCCTAGGAAGCGTGAGTGCAGACGGAGTAGACGAAGCACGACCGCCCGGTGTGCCCACCCCGGGCCGCCCGGGGCCGCGCCCGACGCCGTCTGCGCCGACGCCCACCAACGCCGCCGCGACGGTCGATGCCACGCCGGCTCCGCCCGTTTTCGACGGTGACCTGAAGGGTCGCATCGCGGCCGTTGAGGCGCTTCCGCTCGAGGACCGGGCCGCGGCGTACACCGAGCTGCACGACAGTCTGCGCGACCACCTTGAGGGTGGCGACGTGCCCCGATCGAAGGCCGAATGACCACCACGAGCACGGCAGCGCCAGACCCCGACATGGGGAACCAGCACGAGGACACGCCCGCACCGCAGCGGCCGGCGCCCCAGCCGACCAGCGTGCCGATCAGCACGCCGGTCGCCCCCGCCAGCGAACCCACGCTCGCCCCGACGGGGGAGCAGCGCCTGGACTCCGCCCTGTTCGAGCGCGGACTGGTGCGTTCCCGCACCGTGGCCGCCCGTCTGATCTCCGAGGGCCTGGTCACCGTCGACGGCAGCCCCGTCGTGAAGGCCTCCGCCAAGGTGCGGGACAGCCAGTTGATCGCCGTCGCTCCCACCGACCACTACGTCAGCCGCGGGGCGCACAAGCTCGTCGCCGCCCTGGACGCGTTCGACCTGCCCATCGCCGGGCGCACCGCGATGGATGCCGGCGCCTCCACCGGCGGCTTCAGCCAGGTGCTGCTCGAACGCGACGTCGGCCGGATCATCGCCGTCGACGTGGGGCACGGCCAGCTGTCACCGACCATCAAGGCCGACCCGCGGGTGGTGTTGGTGGAGGGGTTCAACCTGCGCTACGCCACCGCCGAGACCATCGCCGACGCCTCCGGCGTGACCGAACGCCCCGACCTCGTCGTGGGCGACCTGTCCTTCATCTCCCTCACCACGGTGCTGCCGGCCCTCGTCGCCACCGCGGCGGAGGGCGCCGATTTCGTGCTGCTGGTCAAGCCGCAGTTCGAGGTGGGACGTGGCGGCATCCGTGAGGGCGTCGTGCACAGCGCCGGCCTCCGGGCCGACGCCGTCTCCGGCGTGCTCTGGGCCGGCTGGGATCTCGGCCTGAAGGTGAACGGCCTGATCGCGTCGCCGATCGCGGGCGCCGCCGGCAACCACGAATATCTCGTGTGGCTGCGAACAGGAACCGGCAGCAATCCGACAGAATGGATCGACCGGATAACCGCACTGGTGGGAGCGTGACGAGCATGACCGCAACGCCCAGGCACATCCTCGTCGTCGCCCACACCGGCCGGCAGGACTCCCTCGAGGCCGCGGCCACGGTGTGCGAGCAGCTCATCGACGCCGGCGCCGTGCCGGTGCTGGCCGCCGACGAACGCAACGACCTGCTGGCCTCCTGCCCGCAACTGAACGGCAGCATCGCCATCCTGGGCGAGACCGTGCACGCCACCGACCTCGAACTCGTGATCGTGCTCGGCGGCGACGGCACCATCCTGCGCGCCGCGGAGATCGTGCGCGGCTGCTCCGCCCCGCTGCTCGGCATCAACCTCGGCCACGTCGGCTTCCTGGCCGAAAGCGAACGCGACGACCTCGGCGAGGCCGTGCGCCGCGCCCTGCTGCGCGACTACCTCGTCGAAGAACGCATGACCCTGTCGGTGCGGGTGAAGGTGGACCACGAGGTGGTCTACGAAACCTGGGCGCTCAACGAGGCCACCGTCGAAAAGGGCAGCCGGCAGCGGATGATCGAGGTCATCATCGAGGTCGACGGTCGGCCGCTCTCCGCGTTCGGCTGCGACGGCGTGGTGCTGTCCACCCCCACCGGGTCGACCGCGTACTCCTTCTCCGCCGGCGGCCCCATCGTCTGGCCGAGCCTGGACGCCCTGCTGCTCGTGCCGCTCAGCGCCCACGCCCTCTTTGCCCGGCCCCTCGTCGTCGGGCCGGACTCCTCGCTGGCCGTGGAGATCCTCGCCCGCGGCGACAGCTCAGCGGTGCTCTGCGCCGACGGCCGCCGCGTGCACGACCTGCCGCCGGGCGCGCGCGTGATCGTGCGGCGCTCCCCGGTGCCGGTGCGCCTCGCCCGGCTGCACAGCGGCCCGTTCACGGACCGCCTGGTGAACAAGTTCAACCTGCCCACAACGGGCTGGCGGGGGCCGGTCGGTCGTGAGTGAGGTGCTGAGGTGATCGAAGAACTCGTGATCCGCGACCTCGGCGTGATCCGCGAAGCCACCCTGCCGCTCGGCCCCGGCTTCACCGCCATCACCGGCGAGACCGGCGCGGGCAAGACCATGGTCGTCACCGCGCTCGGCCTCCTGCTCGGCGAACGCGCCGACCCCGGCACCGTACGCGCCGGCCAGCCGCAGAGCTGGGTGGAGGGCCGCTGGCTGATCGCACCCGACGGTCCCGTCGCCCAGCGGGTGCGGGACGCCGGGGGAGACCTCGACGGCCCCGAGCTGCTGCTCAGCCGGTCGGTCTCGGCCGAGGGCCGCAGCCGCGCCGTCGTCGGCGGCCGCAGCGCCCCCGCCGGGGTGCTCGGCGACCTCGGCGGCGACCTCGTGGTCGTGCACGGCCAGTCCGACCAGGTGCGGCTGCGCTCCGCCTCCGCGCAACGCGACGCCCTCGACCGGTTCGCCGGCACCGAACTCACCGACATCCTCACCGACTTCCAGCACGCCTACCACCGCTGGCACGCCAACCAGTCCGACCTGGACCTGCTCATCGCCGAGCAGGACCGCCGGGCCCGGGAAGCCGAGGACCTGCGCCTCGCCATCGCCGAGATCGAACTCGCCGCCCCGCAACGCGGCGAAGACGACGAACTCACCGAACGCGCCGAACGGCTCGGCAACCTCGAGGAACTCCGGCTCGCCGCCGCGCAGTCCCGCGAACTGCTCTCCGCCGAGGAAGCCACCGACGACACCCCGGATGTTGTGGCGCTGCTCGAAGCCGCCCGCCGCCAGCTCGACCGCGCCGCCGCACACGACCCCGCCCTGCCGCCGCTGGCCGAGGCCCTCGCCAATGCCGGGTTCCTCGTCGCCGACATCGCCGCGCAACTCTCCAGCTACCTCGCCGGTCTCGACGCCGACGGTGCCCGGGAACTCGAGGTCGTACAGGAACGCCGTGCCGAGCTCAGCGTGCTCTCCCGCAAGTTCGCCGGCGGGCTCGACGAGGCCATCGACTTCCTCGACACCGGCAGCAGCCGGCTGCTCGAACTCGACAGCGACTCCGAGCGCATCGACGCCCTCCGCGCCGACACCAGCGCCGACCGCGACCTCGTGCAGCGCCTCGCCGACCAGCTCACCGGCATCCGCACCGCGGCCGCCACCGCCCTCGGCACCGCCGTCACCACCGAACTGGCTGCGCTGGCCATGCCCAACGCCCGCCTGGTGGTGGAGGTCGACCGCCTCGACGACGTGACCGCCACCGGACACGACGTGGTGCGCATCCTGCTGCAGCCGCACGCCGGCGCCGAACCGCGCACCCTCGCCCGCGGCGCCTCCGGCGGAGAACTCTCCCGGGTGATGCTCGCCATCGAGGTCGTCATCAACGCCACCGACCCCGTGCCCACCTTCGTCTTCGACGAGGTCGACGCCGGCGTCGGCGGTGCGGCCGCGATCGAGATCGGCCGGCGACTCGCCCGGCTGGCCGAAACCGCCCAGGTGATCGTGGTCACCCACCTCGCCCAGGTCGCGGCGTTCGCCGGCAACCACCTCAACGTGGTGAAGGACAGCGACGGATCGGTCACCGCGAGCAGTGTGCGCCAGCTCACCGGCGAAGACCGGGCCGCGGAGATGGCCCGGCTGCTCTCCGGCCTGCCCGACTCCGAGAGCGGCCTCGAGCACGCCCGCGAGCTCATCGAACTTGCCCACACAACCAGCTCCAACGGAGAGGCCCCCGCTAGGTGATAGGATCGAAGCCCGTGGTGAACAATATAAACGCGGACAAATCAGACGACATTACGAAGCACATTTTTGTGACCGGTGGTGTCGTTTCTTCATTGGGTAAAGGCCTGACGGCGGCAAGCCTCGGCAACCTCCTCACTGCGCGCGGCCTTCGTGTCGTGATGCAGAAACTCGACCCGTACCTCAACGTCGACCCTGGCACGATGAACCCGTTCCAGCACGGCGAAGTCTTCGTCACCGACGACGGATCCGAGACCGACCTCGACATCGGCCACTACGAGCGATTCCTCGACATCAACCTCACCCAGGCGGCCAACGTCACCACCGGTCAGGTGTACTCGCAGGTCATCGCCAAGGAGCGCCGCGGCGAATACCTCGGCGACACGGTACAGGTCATCCCGCACATCACTGACGAGATCAAGCGACGGATGCGCCTGCAGGCCAGCGACGAACCGCGCCCCGACGTGATCATCACCGAGGTCGGCGGCACCGTCGGCGACATCGAGTCGCAGCCGTTCATCGAGGCCGCCCGTCAGGTGCGCCACGAGCTCGGCCGCAAAAACGTGTTCTTCGTGCACGTGTCCCTGGTGCCGTTCATGAACGCCTCCGGTGAGCAGAAGACCAAGCCCACCCAGCACTCCGTCGCCGCGCTCCGCTCGCTGGGCATCCAGCCGGATGCGCTCGTGCTGCGCAGCGACCGGCCCGTCTCCGAGTCGAACAAGCGCAAGATCGCGCTCATGTGCGACGTGGACGAAGACGCCGTCGTGAACTGCAAGGACGTGCCCAGCATCTACGAGATCCCCGCCGTGCTGCACGAGCAGGGCCTGGACAAGTACATCACCGACGCCCTGGACCTGCCGGTGAAGGACGTGGACTGGACCGCCTGGAAGCGGGTGCTCGACGCCGTGCGGGAACCCAAGCACGAGGTCACCATCGGCCTGGTCGGCAAGTACATCGACCTGCCCGACGCGTACCTCTCGGTGACCGAGGCCCTGCGCGCCGGCGGTTTCGCCCAGCAGACCAAGGTCAAGATCGAGTGGATCGCCTCCGACACCTGCGAGACGCCCGAGGGCGCCGCCGCGATGCTCAGCGAGCTCGACGGCATCTGCGTTCCCGGCGGTTTCGGCGTGCGCGGCATCGAGGGCAAGCTCGGCGCCCTCAAGTTCGCCCGCGAGAACGCCATCCCCGTGCTCGGCCTGTGCCTCGGCCTGCAGTGCATGGTCATCGAGTACGCCCGTAACAAGGCCGGCCTCGAGGGCGCTTCGTCGAGCGAGTTCGACCCGGAGACCGAGTTCCCGGTGATCGCGACCATGGAGGAGCAGGTGGAGATCATCGCCGGCGGCGACCTGGGCGGCACCATGCGCCTCGGCCTGTACCCGGCCGACCTCGCTTCGGGATCCATCGTGGAGGAGCTCTACGGCGCTCCCGTCGCATCCGAGCGTCACCGTCACCGCTACGAGGTGAACAACAACTACCGCACGCAGATCGCCGACGCCGGCCTGTGGTTCTCCGGCACCTCGCCCGACGGCCACCTCGTCGAGTACGTGGAGCTGCCCCGCGACGAGCACCCGTTCTATGTGGGCACCCAGGCCCACCCCGAGCTGCGCTCCCGCCCGAGCCACGCACACCCGCTGTTCCGCGGCCTGATCGGCGCCGCCCTGGACCGCCAGCAGGCCAGCCGCCTGTTCGAGGTGAAAGAAGATGCCTGAACCCGTCGTCGCCGAGGCTGAGTCGGTGGACCCGCTGGCCGCCCAGGCCGACGCGGATGCGCTGCTCGCGCCGATCGAGGACGAGCCGGCCAGCACCCCGTTGAACTCCAGCGCACTGCGCATGGAGGGTTACGTCTGGGACGTGCGCCGGGACGCCTTCGACTACAACGGCACCGAGATCGTGCGCGACTACATCGATCACCCGGGCGCCGTCGCGGTGCTCGCGATCGACGAGCAGGACCGGGTGCTGCTGATCCAGCAGTACCGGCACCCCGTGCGGATGCGCGAGTGGGAGTTGCCTGCCGGCCTGCTCGACATCGACGGTGAACACGCCTACATCGGCGCGCAGCGCGAACTGGCCGAGGAGACCGACGTCGTGGCCGCCGAGTGGAACGTGCTCACCGAGTTCTACACCTCCCCGGGTGGCAGCAACGAGGTCATCCGCATCTACCTCGCCCGTGGGCTCTCCCCGGCGACCGAGGTCTTCGAGCGCACCGACGAAGAGGCCGACATGGTCGTGCGCTGGGTGTCGCTGGACGACTGCATCGACGCGATCCTCGCCCGTAAGGTGCAGAACCCGTCCCTTGTGGTCGGCGTCCTCGCCGCGGCTGCCTCCCGCGCCCGCGGCTGGGCGAGCCTGGGCCCGGCGGACCTGCCGTGGCCGCGGCATCCGTCGAACTGGGACCACACGGTGTGACCGGCCCCGCGTTCGTCGAGCCGGCCGTGCACTCGTATCTGCGGCATGTCTCGATTGAACGCGGGCTCTCGGTCAACACCGTCGCCGCGTACCGCCGCGACCTGGTCATCTACGCCGGCTGGCTGACGGATGCCGGGGTGGAGGACCTGCGCGCCGTCACCTCACCGCAGGTGAGCGCGTTCGTGCAGTATCTCGGCGGTCGGGTTGAATCGCCGCTGACCGCCGCATCCGTGGCCCGGATCCTGTCCACGGTGCGCGGGTTCCACCGGTTCCTGCTCGAGGAATCCCTCGTGGACGTGGACGTCGCGCACGAGACGAAGCCGCCCAAGCTCGGGCTGCGGCTGCCCAAGGCGATCTCGATCGAACAGGTGAACCAGCTGCTGGCCGCGACCGACGGTGAGGAGCTGTCGCAGGTGCGCGACAAGGCGCTGCTCGAGTTGCTCTACGCCACCGGGGCGCGGGTGTCTGAGGTGGTGAACCTCAACGTGGACGACATGCTTGAGGGCGACGTGGTGCGGCTCACCGGCAAGGGCAACAAGCAACGCATCGTGCCCGTCGGCAGCTTCGCCCAGGCCGCCGTGCAGGCGTACCTGGTGCGGGTCCGGCCGGTGTTGTCTGGCCGGGGCAAGGCCACCCCGGCGCTGTTCCTCGGGGTGCGCGGGCACCGGGTGAGCCGGCAGAACGCGTGGTTGATCATCCGGGCGGCGGCCGAACGCGCCGAACTGGGCATCGAGGTGTCGCCGCACACCCTGCGGCACTCGTTCGCGACCCACCTGCTCTCCGGCGGCGCGGACGTGCGCGTGGTGCAGGAGCTGCTCGGGCATTCCTCGGTGGCCACCACGCAGATCTACACCCTCGTCACCATCGACACCCTCCGCGACATGTACACCACCGCCCACCCCCGGGCCCGCTGAGCGGCGGCGCTCGCTGGTCTGGGGGCGTCTCGGTCCCGCTGGTCGAGCTTGTCGAGACCTCGTGACGTGTGTGTGTCGTGTCCCGATCGCTGGTCGAGCTTGTCGAGACCTCGTGACGTGCCTCGTGACCGGCTCGCGGGGTCTCGACAAGCTCGACCGACGAGATGGGTGCGTTCTGCAGGCACCTCGACCAGCGCAGGGGGTGCGGTCCGCGGGCCGAATCCGTGACAATGGGGGAGTGACCCGCACCACTCCAGTACCGCCCGCACCGTCGCCGGCCGGCCGCTTCGGCATCCGCCGCAATCTGCTGCGACCCGAGGACTCCGACGGTGCCGACCGGGTCACCTACGTCGAGCTGTTCTTCGACCTGATCTTCGTCTTCGCGCTCACCCAGCTCTCCCGCTACCTCTACGAGAACCAGTCCTGGGAGGGCGCACTGGAGTCGGCGATGCTCGTGCTCGCGCTCTGGTGGGTGTGGGTGTACACGACCTGGGTGACCAACTGGCTCGACCCGGCCAAGCTGCCCGTGCGCGGGGTGGTGCTCGGCCTGGCTCTGGTGGGTTTCGTGGTGAGCACCTCCATCTACGAGTCGTTCGGCGACCGCGGTATCGTGTTCGCGCTGGCGTACACGGTGCTGCAGCTGGGCCGCACCGCGTTCATGCTGCTCGCCGTGGCCCGGCACGACGCCGAGCTGCGCCGCACCTTCGTGCGCATCCTGGCCTGGCTGGCCCTCTCCAGCGTGTTCTGGATCGTCGGGGCGCTGCTGCCGCTGCAGTACCGCTTGCCGTTATGGCTGATCGCCCTGGCCATCGAATACCTCTCCGCCGGGCTCAGCTTCCGGGTGCCGGGCCTCGGCGCGGCCGGCATCGACAGCTGGGACCTCTCCGGCCCGCACATCGCCGAGCGCAGCGCCCTGTTCGTGATCATCGCTCTGGGCGAATCGCTGCTCGTGACCGGGTTCGCGTTCGTCGGCAAGGAATCGTCGGCGGAGAGCATCCTGGGCATGCTGTTGGCCTTCACGGCGAGCGTGGCGATGTGGTGGTTGTACTTCGACCACAGCGAACGTGCCGGGGCGAAGGCGATCGCGGCGGCCGAAGAGCCCGGCCGGATCGCCCGGCTGGCGTACACCTACGTGCACGCGCTGATCATCGCCGGCATCGTGCTCACCTCGGTGGCCGACAAGGAGGTGCTCTCGCACCCGCACGCGGAGATGACCCTGTCGACCGCGGTGGTGCTGGTGGGCGGCCCGCTGCTCTACGTGGTGGGGATGCTGCTGTTCCGGCTGGTCGTGGCGCGGGAGCTGCTCGTGTCGTACCTGGTGGGCGTGGGGGCGCTGCTGGCGGCGTTCGCGGCCGCGTTCGTGCTCACCCCGCTGCTGCTGGGCGCGGTGACGACGGTGGTGCTCGTGATTGTGGCCGGCTGGGAGACCGTGGTGCGGGTGCGCGCCGGCACCGACGACGAGAAGGCCGGCTGACCCCGCGATCGCTGGTCGAGCTTGTCGAGACCCCGTGAGCCTGTTTCTGGACGCGACCACGATCGTGGCCGGCATGCGGGATTGTCTCGCGGGATCTCGACAGGCTCGATCAGCGGGGTGGCGGGATGCGAGATTGTCTCGCGGGATCTCGACAGGCTCGATCAGCGGGGTGGCGGGATGCGAGATTGTCTCGCGGGATCTCGACAGGCTCGATCAGCGGGGTGGGCGGCTTCCTGGCCACCCGGGTGACGGCACACCGGCGACCTTGGCGGTGGTGGGCGTGCAGGCTCGGTAGAATCGACCAAGTGAACTGCATGACGGATCGAGGACAGCCCAGTGGCGCGTAAGACGGATAGCCGGACGCAGCTTCCCGGACTCGAGGAGCTTCCCACCGGTGTTACCGGACGCCCGTTGCAGGTGTTCGAAGAACCCACCCCCCTGAAGAGCCACGGCCCGGCGCGCATCATCTCGCTGTGCAACCAGAAGGGCGGCGTCGGCAAGACGACGACCACCATCAACCTGGGTGCGGCCTTGGCCGGCTACGGCCGCCGCGTGCTCGCGATCGACTTCGACCCGCAGGGCGCCCTGTCCGCGGGCCTGGGCATCCCCACCCACGACGTCACCACCATCTACGACCTGCTCCTGAGCGGCTCCAAGGACCCGCGCGAAGCGATCCAGCAGACCGCGGTCGAGGGCCTGGACATCATCCCGGCCAACATCGACCTCTCCGCCGCGGAGGTGCACCTCGTCAACGAGGTCGCCCGCGAGCAGATCCTGGCCCGGGTGCTGCGCAAGGTCTCCAACGACTACGACGTGATCCTGATCGACTGCCAGCCGTCGCTGGGCATCCTCACCGTGAACGCGCTCACCGCCAGCCACGGCGTGCTCATCCCGCTGGAGTGCGAGTTCTTCGCCCTCCGCGGCGTGGCCCTGCTCATCGAAACCATCGACAAGGTGCGCGACCGGCTCAACCCGGCCATCGAACTCGACGGCATCCTGGCCACCATGTACGACTCCCGCACCCTGCACTCCCGTGAGGTGCTCGAGCGGGTCGTCGACGCGTTCGGCGACCGGGTGATGGACACCGTCATCGGCCGCACCGTCAAGTTCCCGGATGCCAGTGTCGCCGGGATCCCGATCACCGAGTTCGCGCCGGAACACGCCGCCGCCAAGGCCTACAAGCAGGCGGCGCGGGAACTGATCCAGCGTGGCGCGGTCGCCTAAGCGCACCACGGCCGCTCCGGCCCGCGCCCTGGCGTCCTCCGCCACGGCCGGCACCGGCACGAGCAGCACCGGCATCATCGACGCCGACACCGGCGGAACGGCAGCCGCCGCGCCCGGATTCTCGGTGGCGCTGCAGAACTTCGAGGGCGCGTTCGACCTGCTGCTCTCCCTGATCGGCAAGCACGAACTCGACATCACCGAGATCTCCCTGAGCCGAGTGACCGACGAGTTCATCTCCTACCTGCGCGGACTCGACGCCGCCGAGGAGCTCGACCAGGCCACCGAGTTCCTGGTCGTGGCCGCGACGCTGCTCGACCTCAAACTGGTGGGACTGCTGCCGCAAGGCGAACTCGTCGACGCCGAGGACGTGGCGCTGCTAGAGGCCCGGGACCTGCTCTTCGCCCGGCTGCTGCAGTACCGCGCGTTCAAGACCGCGTCGGAGTGGTTCCTCGAGCACCTCGAGTACGAGGCCACCCGGCACGTGCGGTCGGTGCGGCTGGAGGAGAAGTACCGCCGCGAGACGCCGGACCTGGTCTGGACCCTGTCCTTGAACGACTTCGGCGCGATGGCCGCACTGGCGCTCACGCCGCGGGAACTGCCCACCGTGGGGCTGGAACATCTGCACGCGCCGCTGGTGAGCATCCGGGAACAGGCCGCGATCGTGGTGGCGCTGCTGCAGGCCAACCGACACCTCTCGTTCCGGGACCTGATCGTGGACTGCGTGGAGAAGGGGCTGGTCATCGCCCGGTTCCTGGCGGTGCTCGAGCTGTACCGGCACGGCGCGCTCACGTTCGACCAGGCGGAGCCGTTGGGGGAGCTGAGTTTGCACTGGGATGCGGATGGCTGGTCGGATGACAATCTTGCGAACCTCGGAGCTGACTATGACGCCTGATGCGACCATGCGGACGATTGAGGAAGACGTGGCTGCGGCCGAGCGGGCGACTCGCGGGGTCTCGACAAGCTCGACCAGCGAGATGGGGGCGACCGATCGTCGGTCGAGCTTGTCGAGACCCGGCGACGGGGGAGGGGTGGCGATTGAGCGGCGGCTCGAGGCGATTTTGATGGTGGCGGATGAGCCGCAGAGCCTGGTGCACCTGGCCACCGCGGTCGCGCATCCGCTCGTCGATGTGCGGGAGGCCATCCTGCGGCTCGTGGCCGACTTCGACGGCGTGGACGGCACCGTGCGGCGCGGCTTCGAACTGCGCGAGGTCGCCGGCGGCTGGCGCATCTACGTGCGCCCAGAGTACGACCCGGTGGTGGCCGATTTCGTGCTCACCCAGAACCCCAGCCGGCTCTCCCAGGCCGCGCTGGAGACCCTCGCCGTGATCGCTTACAAGCAACCGATCAGCCGGGGCGCGGTAGCCTCGATCAGGGCCGTTAACGTCGACTCGGTCGTGCGCACCCTCCTGGGCCGCGGATTGATCACCGAGGCCTTCACCGATAGCGAGACCGGCGCGATCAATTACGCCACCACCGACCTGCTGCTTGTGCAGCTGGGAATCAACTCGCTCGACGAGTTGCCACTAATTTCGCCGTTGCTCGCCGACGGTGCGAACGGATTCGAGGATCTACCATGACCGACCACAACGACGGCTACATCGACACCAGCAGCTCCAACCCCGACTTCGCCACCAACCCCGAGGCCGCCGTCGACGGCGTGCGCCTGCAGAAGGTGCTCTCCGCCGCCGGAGTCGCGTCCCGCCGGGTCAGCGAAGAGATGATCAGCTCCGGCCGGGTGCGGGTCAACGGCAAGGTCGTCACCGAGCTGGGCCGCCGGGTGCACCCCGAGACCGACAAGATCGCCGTGGACAACGTCGCCGTGCAGCTGGACACCAGCCGCCGCTACGTGATGCTGAACAAGCCCGTCGGCGTGGTCTCCTCCATGCAGGACGAGAGCGGCCGGCCCGACCTCCGCCAGTTCACCGAAGGCTACGAAGAGCGCCTGTTCAACGTGGGCCGGCTCGACGCCGCCACCAGCGGCCTGCTCATTCTCACCAACGACGGTGACCTCGCCCACGTGCTCGCGCACCCCTCCTTCGGCGTCGCCAAGACCTACATCGCCAAGGTCGAGGGCCGCGTCTCGGCGCAGACCATCGGCAAGCTTCAGAGTGGCATCGAGCTGGAGGACGGCCCCATCGCCGCCGACAAGGCCCGCATCCTCACCAGCCCTCCCGGCGACGGCTTCACCCTGGTGGAGCTCACCCTGCATTCCGGCCGCAACCGCATCGTGCGCCGGATGATGGACGCCGTCGGCCACCCCGTCGTGGACCTGGTGCGCCGCCAGTTCGGGCCGCTGCAGCTGGGCACCCTCCGGGCCGGCGCCGTGCGCGACCTCACTAAGGTGGAACTCGGCCAGTTGCTCACCGTGTCCCGCGCCGAAGTGCAGAAGTAGGGCGCAGAACCAGCCAGCCCCGCAGCATCCGTTACACCCCTGTCAACCGCGCAAGTTTGGAGCCGAACGTGGTCGAGTCTCGCCTGATCGGGCCGGTGCGTGTCGTCGGCGCCGGGCTCCTGGGAACCAGCATCGGCCTGGGCCTCACCGCCCGCGGCATCGACGTGATCCTCGCCGACGCCTCCCCGACGAACCTGTCGCTGGCCATCGATTACGGCGCCGGCCGCGCGGCCGCCGCCGGCGATGCCCCGCAGCTGATCGTGGTGTGCGTGCCGCCGGACGTGACCGCCGAGATTGTCGCCCGTGAACTCGAGGCGTTCCCCGACGCGATCGTGACGGATGTGGCCAGCGTCAAGCTGGCGCCCCTCACCGAGTTGCGCGAACGCGGCGCCGACGTCTCCCGCTACATCGGCTCGCACCCGCTGGCCGGCCGGGAACGTGGGGGACCGCTCGCCGGCCGCGCCGACCTGTTCATCGGCCGGCCCTGGGTGGTCGCCGCGCACGACGACATCAGCTACCAGCGCGCCACAGCGATCGACGACTTGATCCTCGACCTGGGCGCCACGCTGGTGGAAATGACCCCCGAAGAGCACGACAAGGGCGTCGCTTTGGTCTCGCACGTGCCGCAGGTGGTGTCCACCCTGATGGCCCGGCGCCTCACCGACGCCCCCGCATCCGCGCTCAACCTCGCCGGGCAGGGTCTGCGCGACGTGACGCGGGTCGCCGCGAGCGACCCGGAACTGTGGGTGCAGATCCTCGGCGCCAACCCGGCGCCGGTGCGGGAGATCCTGCTCGCGCTGCGTGACGACCTGGACCGGTTCATCGGTTCCCTCGCCGACCCATCCGCCCCCGGCGCCCGCCGGCAGGTGGCCGAGGAGATCGCCGGCGGTAACACCGGCGTGGCCCGGCTGCCCGGCAAGCACGGCCAGGACCGCCGGTACGCCAGCCTCACCGTGATGGTGGACGACACCCCCGGCCAGCTCGCCCGCCTCTTCAACGAGATCGGCGACGTGGGCGTCAACCTCGAGGACCTCCGCCTCGAGCACTCCCCGGGAGCCCAGATCGGGCTCGCCGAGATCAGCATCCTCCCCGAGGCGGTCACCCGCCTCACCTCTGAGCTGGCCGCCCGCGGCTGGCGGATTGTCGGTTAGACGTTTGAGCAAGCACTCCTACCCCCTGTTCGTTGCGATCGACGGGCCTGCCGGCAGCGGCAAGTCCAGCGTGAGCCGTGCCGTGGCCCGCCGCCTCGGCTTCGCCTACCTCGACACCGGTGCGGCCTACCGGGCGCTGGCCTGGCTGGTGATCGACCAGGAGGTCGACCCGCAGAATGCCACCGCGGTCGCCGCCCTGCTGCCCGAGTTCGACTACCTGATCGGCACCGAACCGGATGCCTACTTCGTGCGGGTCGGGGACAGCGACGTCACCGACGCCATCCGGGAACCGGAAATCTCCGCTGCGGTGAGCGCCATCGCCCGGGTGCCGGAGGTGCGCACCCACCTCACCGAACTGTTCCGCAGCATCGCCCGGGCCGTTCCGCAGCCCGGCGTGGTGGTGGAAGGACGCGACATCACCACCGTCGTGGCCCCCCAAGCCGAGGTGCGCATTCTACTCACAGCGACCGAAGAGGCTAGAATGGCTAGGCGCTCTGCGGAAATATCAACCCAATCGGCCCACACCGTGGCGGAACAGCTGCGATCGAGGGATCGCGCCGACTCCCAGGTAGTGGAATTCATGAGCGCTGCAGACGGTGTGACCACCGTCGACTCCACCCATCTCGACTTCGACCAGACCATTGACGCGGTCATAGAGGTCATCAATACACGTAACCGCGAGGCCTCGCATGACTAACCAATTCGACGACACGACGATCCCCGAGCTTGACCCGGAGACCGCATCGCGCCTGACCGAACTCGACGACGATGACGCCCTGATCACCCAGCGCGCCACCGCGTTGCGCACCGGACTGAACGAGTACGACCTCGATGACGAGGACTTCGACGTTCTCGACCACATCAGCGAAGACCCCGACGCCATCACGTACCTGCCGGCGCTGCCGGTCATCGCGATCGTCGGCCGCCCCAACGTGGGCAAGTCCGCGCTCGTGAACCGCATCCTCGGCCGCCGCGAGGCCGTCGTGGAGGACACCCCCGGTGTGACCCGTGACCGGGTCACCTACAAGGGTGAATGGCACGAACGCCGCTTCAGCCTCGTCGACACCGGCGGCTGGGAGCCCGACGCCAAGGGCATCGACGCGTCCGTCGCCATGCAGGCCGAACTGGCCATCGAGCTGTGCGACGTTGTCATGTTCGTCGTCGACGCCAACGTGGGCCCGACCTCCACCGACGAGGCCGTCGTCAAGCTGCTGCGTCGCAGCGGCAAGCCCGTCTTCCTCATCGCCAACAAGGTCGACGACATCCGCCAGGAGCCCGAAGCGGCCAGCCTGTGGGCGCTCGGCCTCGGCCAGCCCTGGCCGGTCTCCGCGCTGCACGGCCGCGGCGTGGCCGACCTGCTCGACGCGATCCTCGAAGAACTCCCCGAGATCTCCGCCGTCGCCAAGCAGGAAGTCGGCGGTCCCCGTCGCGTCGCCATCCTCGGCCGCCCCAACGTGGGCAAGTCCAGCCTGCTGAACAAGGTCGTCGGCGAAGAGCGTGTTGTCGTCAACGCCTTGGCCGGCACCACCCGCGACCCGGTCGACGAGCAGGTTGAGCTCGGCGGCAAGGTCTGGCGCTTCGTCGACACCGCCGGCATCCGCCGTCGCGTGCACCTCTCCCAGGGCGCCGACTTCTACGCATCGCTGCGCACAAGCGCCGCGCTGGAAAAGGCCGAAGTGGCCGTCGTGCTCATCGACGTGACCGAGGTCATCAGCGAGCAGGACGTGCGCGTCATCGACCTGGTGCTCGAGTCCGGCCGCGCGCTGGTGCTCGCGTTCAACAAGTGGGACCAGATCGACGACGACCGCCGCCGCTACCTGGAGCGTGAGATCGAGCAGGACCTGGCCCACGTGGCTTGGGCCCCGCGCGTGAACATCTCCGCCAAGACCGGCCGTCACATGGAGAAGCTGGTTCCGGCGCTCGAGCTCGCGCTCGAGTCGTGGGACACCCGCGTCGCCACCGGCAAGTTCAACGCGTTCCTCGCCGAGCTGGCCGCGGAGCACCCGCACCCCGTGCGCAGCGGCAAGCAGCCGCGCATCCTGTTCGGCACCCAGGCGTCCAGCCGCCCGCCGACCTTCGTCATCTTCACGACCGGCTTCCTCGACCCGGGCTACCGCCGGTTCATCCAGCGTCGCCTGCGCGAGGTCTACGGCTTCGCCGGCAGCCCGATCAACATCAGCATGCGCGTGCGCGAAAAGCGCAAGCGCTAACCAGCCGCCCGAGCACGAATCAGCCGCGTGCCGCATCCTCGGATGTCGGCACGCGGCTTTTTCGTGCCCGAAACCGCCGGTCGCGCCGCACGGTTTGCGCAAGGTCGGCTCAAGAGTCGCCAAAGAGCAGTGCAAGACGCCGCGGTCGATCCCAGTGCTGGCGCGGAACCTCAGCGTGAACCCCGAAGGAGTGGTTGAAGGTGGCCTCAACCAGGGGCTTTCCTTGGGTGCCCGGTTTGTTTTAGGTTTTTCCTGCCGGCAACGTCCACCCGACTGCACCGGCCCCGCACATCACCGGGCCGCATCTGGCCCCCCGATCCACACCGACGTGCTCCACCCGATGTGCACCGCGTCACCCGTCAGCGCCCAGACCCTGCGCTGCCCCGTCCCTCCTGACCTTCCGTCACCCCCGCATTTCGCTGAGCCCCGGCGTCCTCGAGACCCGAATCTCGACCTGGGCTCAGCGAGATCCCTGGCCCTACCCCAAGGACGTATTCCCGTGACATCGAAGTCCCTATCTTCGCCTGCCCGCAAACGCCAGCTCGGTGCCGAACGCAGCACCCAACCCCTCTCCACCGTCCACGACATTCCCAGCGATTCCAAGATCGTCTGGGGTCGCCTCGCGATCATCGCCACCGTGCTGGCCTGGATCGCGTACATCATCTACACGATCCTGCGCCAGTTCCTCAACAACGGCACCGAGAGCTTCCGGTTCACCACCGAAGCGGTCTCCTACGTGATCGTGGTGACTTTCCTCACCTTCTCCGCGCTGCTGTACCTCGTCGCCCGGCAGGGCGCGTTGCAACGGTTCCGGGACCACGTGCGGGTGCCCCGCGCCGAACTGGACAGCCACTTCGGCGCCCACCGGAGCTCCCTGACGGTGCTGGTGCCCTCATACAGCGAGGAGCCCGGCGTCGTTCGCGCCACGCTGTGGTCCGCCGCGCTGCAGGAGTACCCGGACCTGCGCATCATGCTGCTGCTGGATGACCCGCCGTTCCCCAGCGACCCGGCCGCGAAGGCGCAGCTGCAGGCCTCCCGCGGCATCGCCAAGGACATCGAACGGGCCCTCGCCGAGCCCCGGGCCCGGTTCGCCGAGGAACTGCTGATCTGCGAGCTGGAACTGGACGACTTCCCGTATCCCACCACCCGTGCGGTGCGCCGGCTCGCCGACGACTACCAGTGGGCCGCCCGCTGGCTGCAGGCCATGGCCTCCGCCGAGACCATCAACGACCACGTGGACACCTTCTTCGTGGAGCAGGTGCTCGGCGGGCTGGCCGCCGAACTCTCCCTCACCGGCGCCGCACTGGATGCCGCGTCGAAGGAGGGCACCGCGCCCAGCGCCACCCGGATGCTCGAACTGCACCGCCGCCTGGTCTGGACCTTCTCCGCCGAGCTGGACACGTTCGAACGCAAGCTGTACTCCTCGCTCTCGCACGACGCCAACAAGGCGATGAACCTCAACGCCTACATCGGCCTGATGGGGCGCCGCTTCCAGCGCGAGGACGGACCAGACGGCACCATCCTGCGGCCGGTCGCCGACGATGCGCCCGCCGACTTCGAGGTGCGCGACTCCGAGTACCTGCTCACCCTCGACGCCGACTCGCTGCTGCTGCGCGACTACTGCCTGCGCCTGGTCTACCTACTCGAGCAGCCCGCCAACGCCAGGGTCGCCGTCACCCAGACGCCGTACTCCTCGTTCCGCGGCGCCCCGACCCGGATCGAACGGCTCGCCGGCGCCACCACCGACATCCAGCACATCTTGCACCAAGGCATGTCGTACCACGGTGCCACCTTCTGGGTGGGCGCCAACGCGGTGATCCGCAAGGTCGCGCTGGAGGACATCGTCGAGGTGGAAACCGTCGGCGGGTTCGAGGTGCGCCGGTACGTGCAGGACCGCACCGTGATCGAAGACACCGAGTCCAGCATCGACCTGGGCACCCACGGCTGGTCGCTGGTGAACTACCCCGAACGGCTCAGCTACAGCGCCACCCCGCCCGACTTCGGCTCGCTCATCGTGCAACGCCGCCGCTGGGCCAACGGCGGCCTGCTCATCCTGCCCAAACTGTGGCACCAGCTGCGCGAACGCCGCCGGCAGGGCCACCGGATCAGCCTGATCGAACTGGCTCTGCGGGTGAACTACATGACCAGCATCGCCTGGTCCAGCTTCGGCCTGATCTTCCTGCTCGCCTACCCGTACGACAGTCGTCTGCTCAGCCCGGTGGTGGTGCTCGCCGCGCTGCCGTACTTCCTCGCGATGGGCAGCGACCTGCGCTACTGCGGCTACAAGTTCAGCGACATCCTGCGCATCTACGGCTTCAACCTGATCCTGCTGCCGGTCAACCTGGCCGGGGTGCTCAAGTCGCTGCAACAGGCGCTCACCAGCCAGAAGATCCCGTTCGCCCGCACCCCCAAGGTGCGCAACCGCACCGCCGCCCCGATGATGTTCGTCATCGTGCCGTTCCTGATCGTCGCGTTCTCCGCCCTCACCCTGTGGCGGGATGTCTCGAACGAGAACTGGGGCAACGCCGCGTTCGCCGGGTTCAACGCCCTGCTGGCCAGCTTCGCGATCCTCGCCTACATCGGCCTGTGGAATTCCGTGGTGGACGTGTGGCTGGGCATGACCCAGTGGATGTTCATCGAACGCGCCCCGCGCCGCGCCACCACCGTCGAACCGGAGCCGCAGCCCGAACCCACCCTGGACTGGCGGGCGGTGATCTACCACGGCCACGCGGTGGGCGAACTGCCCAGCGACGTGGAGCTGGTGACCGGGCCGTTCGTCAAGCCCGCCGCCACCAAGCGGGCTAAGCAGGGAGCCTTCAAATGAGCGACCTCGTGACCGGCTCGGCCCTGCCGCCCATGCCGGAGCCGCCCGAAACGGCCGCCCGGGCCAGCCAGCCGCGCCGGCGCCTGTCCGTAGTGCGGGTGTTCCTCGGCATCGTGCTCGTCGTGGCGCTCAGCAGCGGCGGTTACCTCGGCCTGCAGTGGTGGCACTCCGCGCAGGCCGCGGAGGCCTACGACCCCTGGTTCGCCGGCTACGTCGACGTGACCGCCACGCCCACCTACGACTTCGAGGCCTCGGCCGACGTCGCCGGCAGTGATGCGGTGCTCTCCTTCATCGTCGGCGCCACCGACGACCCCTGCACGCCCACCTGGGGCACCCACTACACCCTCGACGAGGCGTCGGACCAGCTCGACCTCGACCGCCGGCTCGCCCGGGTGAAGCAGCTCGACGGCCAGGTCGTGGTGTCCTTCGGTGGCCTGCTCAACACCGAGCTGGGCACCGGCTGCACTGACAAGAAGGCGCTCATCGCCGCCTACGCCGCCGTGCTCGACCGCTACGACGTGACCACCATCGACCTCGACCTCGAGGGCGACAACCTCACCGACACCGCCGCCGGCACCCGCCGGGCCGCCGCGATCGCGGAGCTGCAGGCCGACCGGCGCGCCGCCGGCGACGACCTCGCGGTGTGGCTGACCCTGCCGGTGGCCACCGCCGGGCTCACCGAGGACGGCACCACCGCGGTCAGCGCGATGCTCGACGCCGGCGTGGACCTGGCCGGGGTGAACCTCATGACGATGGACTTCGGCAGCAGCAAGGACGCCGACGAGACCATGGCCGAGGCGGGCATCCGCGGGGCCACGGCCGCGCACCGGCAGCTCGGCACGCTGTACTCCCGCGCCGGCACCGAGCTGACGGATGCCACGGTGTGGGCGAAGATCGGCCTCACCCCGATGGCCGGGCAGAACGACGTGGCGGGGGAGATCTTCGGCCTCGACGACGCCACCGCGCTGAACACCTTCGCGCAGGAGCAGCGCATCGGCCGGATGTCGCTCTGGTCACTGAACCGGGACACCACCTGCGGCTCGAACTACGTGGACCTCAAGCGGGTGTCGGACTCCTGCAGCGGCATCGACCAGGGCGACAAGAAATTCGTGGACCTGCTGGGGGAGGGCTTCACCGGCCGCCCCGTCACGGCGGCCGGGTCGGTCACCACCGACGAGTCCGCGTCGATCGAGTCGGTCACCGACAACCCGGCGACCAGCCCGTACGCGATCTGGGCGAAGGAGTCTTCCTACCTGGAGGGCACCAAGGTGGTCTGGCACCGCAACGTCTACCAGGCCAAGTGGTGGACGAGCGGGGACCTGCCCGACAATCCTGTGCTCAACGAGTGGGAGACGGCGTGGGTGCTGATCGGGCCGGTGCTGCCGGGGGAGACCCCGATTCCGCAGCCCACCCTGCCCGCGGGCATCTATCCAGACTGGGCCGGCACCGCGATCTACGAAAAGGGCGCCCTGATCCTCTTCGACGGGGTGCCGTACCGGAGCAAGTGGTGGAACCAGGGCGAGAGCCCGGATGCCGCCGCCGCGAATCCCGACGGGTCGCCGTGGTCGGCGCTGCCCAACGACGAGGTGCAGGAGCTCCTCGACGCCCTACCCCAGTAACCGAGAGTTTTTGGGTGGGGGAGGCCCAAACACAGATATGCCCGGGGTGGTGGTTAGGGCGCCGCCCCGGGCATTCCACGTGCCGGTGCACGCGGACAGAGAAATGCCCGGGACGGGTGTAGGGCACCGTCCCGGGCATTTCTCCCGTTCGCGTGGTTAGCGCGTGGTCGTGGAGCCGTACGGCGCTTCGGCCTCCGCGTCGCTGAATGCGGCGTCGGCCGGTGCCTCGTCGGCGGATGCCGCGGCCGGGGTGGGCTCGGCGGCGGCGTCGACGACGGCGGTCTTGGTGGTGCCGGTGGACTCGGCGGCCGGAGTGGCGGCGAACGCGGCCTGGTCGGCGGTGTCGAACTCGGTGTCGTCGAAGTCGAAGTCCGGCTCGGCGTCAACGGCATCCGTGGGCAGGCCGGCCGCGACGGCGGCGGCCTTCTTGATCGACCGGGCCACGACGTGGGCGGCGAGGGTGATGATGACGCCGATCACGCCGGCGCCGATCAGGGTGGCGCCCAGGTTGCTGCCGGACTGGGCGGAGAAGTACGCCACGTAGTCGGCGGACTGCGAGGTGTAGAAGTCGGCCTGGGTCGCGTTGGAGGAGGTCAGGATCAGGTACCCCGCAACAGTCACGACCACGTCGACCAGCCACAGCAGGGCCAGGGCGAGGTTGAACTTGGACAGGGGGCCTGAGCTTTTCTGGGACATAACTTCCTTCGTTGAATGGGCGGCCGGTGACGACCTCGAGTCACGCTACGCACCATTCCTATGGACAACCTATGTGTTCGCAGGGAATCGCCGCAGCCCGCCCTGTGCGCCCCTCGCGTCTCTATGTTCCGCACCGATCGCTGGTCGAGCCTGTCGAGACCCCGTGACCCAACCTCGCCACCGCCACCACCCCGCTGGTCGAGCCTGTCGAGACCCCGCGACCCGCCCGCATCCCGCACAATCCGCCCCCGACCCCCACCCAACCCCCAAAAGTGAACGCAACCCCTCCGCCGACGCGGTAAGCTATTCCAGTTGTCTCCGGTAGATCCCCTCGCGGGAATCCACCGGGAAACGGCGGGCTGTAGCGCAGCTTGGTAGCGCACCTGACTGGGGGTCAGGGGGTCGCAGGTTCAAATCCTGTCAGCCCGACCAAATGTCCCGGAAACTCAAGGGTTTCCGGGACTTTTTTGGTTAAGAGATTTGATTGTGTCATCACTACGTCATCACTTTCAGCCCATTTCCACCGCTCCCTCGGCCCCGTCGTGCGAGGCGCTGAGGTCGGTTTCGGTTCCTCCCGATCGTCCGGGATCGCCCGGCACACCTTCTGGGTATGAACATTCACAACGAGAACCCAACCTCTCCTCCCACCGACGACTGGGGCCTGGAGCCCCTGATGGACGTCCACGAGCTGGCCGCCTACCTGGGCATCCCGATCTCCACCGTCTACGACTGGCGGGTGCACGGCAAAGGCCCCACCGCGTACCGGTTCGGCAAACACCTCAAGTTCGCCATCTCCGACGTGCGGGCCTGGATCGCCCAGCAGCGGGAGCCCACCAGCGAGTCCAGGCACCCCGATCGGCGGTGAGCTGAGATGCCCCGGCAACGGTTGACTATCGGCACCTTCGGCGACATCACCACCCGCAAGTTACCGTCCGGCCGATTCGCGGCCCGAACCCGCTACCGCGACTGGGACGGCCACGCGCGCCTGGTGCAAGCCAGCGGCACCACCGCCAAGGCCGCCGAACGCGCATTGAAGGCCAAGATCGCCAACCGGGACCTGTTCCAACCCGCCGACACATCACTCACGCCCGACAGCCTGTTCAGTGACCTGGTGACCTATTGGTTGGAGGACATCGACCTGGAGGACCGAATCTCCCGCACCACCCGCAACCTCTACGAGCGCAACATGCGCACCCTGGTCTCACCCGCCTTCGACCACTTGGCGTTGCGGGAGATCGGGGTGGCCCGGTGCGACAAGTTCATCAAGCAGCTCGCGAAGATCTCTTACAATCGCGCCAAGCAGGCCCGGGTGGTGCTGCGGCTCGCCCTGGAGCTGGCGGTGCGACACGAGGTCCTGCCACGGAACCCGATGGACCACGTCTCCCGCCTGCACCGTGAGCCGCACGTCCCTGCTGCGCTCATGGCCCCGGAGGTCAATGTGATCCGCGCGGCGATCGCCCAGTGGGAGAGCGCCGCCAACCACACCTCCGGCCCCAAGCCCGACGGCCAGCTCGGTGCCATCATCGAGGTGATGCTCGGCACCTCCGCCCGGATCGGCGAGGTCCTCGCCATCCGCCGAAGGGACGTCGACATCACCAGCCCTGTGCCGTCCATCCGCCTGGCCGGCACCATCGTCAGCCGCAAGGGGGAGCAGACCTTCCGGCAGGACCACCCCAAGACCGCCAAGTCCACTCGCGTTGTCGCCATCCCCACCTTCACCTCCGACGCAGTCCGCCGACGGCTCGCCAAGGTCGGCAGTATGGGCCTGGATGACCTGCTGTTCCAGTCCAGGGATGGCACCCCGCTGACCACCGCAAACGTGCGCAGGCAGCTGCGACAGGTGCTCGAGGGAGCGGGCATCAACGGGGTGACCCCGCACATGTTCCGCCGCACCGTCGCGACCGCGGTCAATACCAACGCCAGCATCGAACTCGCCGCAGAGCTGCTCGGCCACACGGACACCAGGGTCACGATCATGCACTACATCCAACGCAGCGAACTGGTGAACCCGGCCACGGCGGCGCTGCTCGACCGGGCGTTCGCAAAAGACGAAGACTGATCACGGTGCTGCCACCGTGGCAGCACCGCACCATCTGGGGTTATGCCACTTGGAACCGAATCTGTGGCCCGAGCGCCGCAGCTATCCTGACTGTGCGTTCACGATGGATGCTGACTGCTCACGGTGCCGCCACCGCGGCGGCACCGTGTCATCTGGGGTTTTGTAGTGCCGAGGCAAATCTGACTTCGTGGCCCTCGACTGTAGTTTCGCGGATGTCGATCGCTTTGCGGTGATGCCGCTGCGGCCACACCGTGCCATCTGGCGTTGTGCCACTTCGCAGGGAATCCTCGCTTGGAACCGCCGCAGTCATCGACCGGCGTTGGCGAGAGATGACTACCGTTCACGGTCGTGCCACGGTGGCCCCACCGTCCCATCTGGAGTTTTACTGAAAGCCCGAGAATCAGGTCGTCGCTAGAACGTGCGGGCCTTCGAAGATCTACCATCCATTTTGCGCCGCGGATCGAGCGTTTGCAATCGTTCTAGCCGCGAAAGCGGAAGGACGTCGGTGACTTCCTTGGACGTCATCCTGAGGAGCCGTCATTCTTGTTGGGCAAGCTCCCGTCTTCGCCCGACTGACCCACCTCCTTCTGTTGTTCTGACGTGAGTTCCGCCTCAACCGCGAGGGACAGCGCCCGCTCTGCCTCCGCGCCGAGCTGATGCTCGGTGAGGAGGGCCCTCGCGGCGGCCAGGTCGGGAGCCGCGTCCGCTCCAGTTCGCGCCATGAGTTCCGCGCGATACAGCAGCGCCTCGAACATCTCGATCGGCGGCGCGTCGGGGTACCGGGAGAGGCCCGCGTTGAGGACCGCGATCGCCTGGACTTCGTCGCCGCGCGAGTCGCCCTGCCGGGCGGCGACGTCGATCACCCGGAGGAGGCCGGAGCGCCGTTCTGCCGGGTCGTCTTCGGATGATCCGTGCCGGTAGAAGCGGAGCCAGTTGCCGCCGACATCCACGACCGAGAATCCGGTCGCGGTGCCGGCCTTCCGCCGCGGGGGGAGCAGGCGCGGGATGCCCTTGATTGGAACCTTGCCGTAACGTTCCCGCAGGCCGGCCTTGAACGCCTCGTGACGCTCACCGGGTTCTGCGACGGTGATGATGGCGCTGCCGTACGAGGTCGCCGGGTCGAAGCCCTCCATGGCGAACAGGTGGATCGCGATGTCGTCCAACTCCACCACCGCGCAGGGATAGGGGCGGTGCTGCTCGAAGGCGACGGTGAAACCGAGCGCTCCATAGAACGCGAGTGCGTCGTTTAGATCGGCGCAGGGCAACACCGGGTACGTCCGTTCACCGGTCATCGGACCATATTCCGCCGAAAATCGAGCGCACACAATCGCCCCATCGGCCAAGTGGAAGGACAACAACCATCTCGCCATGGACAGCAAGGCGATCGGCTAGAGCGAAGTCCAGAAACCGACCGCGGGTTCGGCGCAAGGCGACGCAACCTGGATACTCCCGGAAGCCATGGCAGGCCGAGCGAGTCCCGCAAGAGCGGCGGTCGGCGACAAGCCAGTCTTCGCCTACATCGCCAGCCGCCCGGAGCCACAGCGAAGCATCGCCGAAGCGGTCGATGCCGTAGCGGCCAAAACGCTGCCCGGCCTCCAGCGCTCGGTGAAATGGGGTGTGGCGTAATACGGGGTAGGCGACGGCTGGTGCTTCAGCTCCGGTGGCATTGCCGGCAACGTCAAGCTCATATTCAATCACTGGCGCGGCGCTCGAACCGGTACCGCCGGTGACTCCGGTGGGGATGGGCAAGGCGACACGGGGCGTGGAACTCGAGTCCGTGGAAGACCTCGACGAACGCATGATTGTCGCGTGGATCAGACAGATGACGTCCGTGCCGGATGTCGGGGGCACGAAGTGTTGAAACCGAGGCTGGCCGCCGAGTCAGGCGGCCGCGAGGACGAGAGATCACGGACGAGTCGTACTGTTTGTGGGAAGACTGATCTATTTCATGATGGCCCGCCCCTCTTTAAGTAGAGAATCGATCCGCGGGCTAGGTGGATGGGAGCGCTGTCAGCCGGTCGACTGTAACCGCGTTATCGCCTCGGACCAGCCAGTTCCGACTAATACCAAGTTGTTCCGTTTGGCGGCGTCGGCCAGTATGAGAACGTGAAGACCAAACCAGCTGATTCCGAGATCGCCGAGCCAGTCGGTCGTGCTCGGGGGAGGGTCCTCCGCTTGTGGCTTGGTGGCGTACTGCTCGTCGGGTATGCGGTTGCGGCGGTCTGGTTCTACCGAGAGTGCATTTCGGTACGCACCGTTGACGCTGACGGCCTTGTAACGTCGCAAGCGACGTGCGCCCCTCCGACGCTTACAAGCGCGACGGTCCTGGTGCTTCTACTACTGATCGCAGCCCTATTATGGCCAGACATTTCCGAGATCACGGTTCTCGGCGTGTCGTTGAAGCGGCGGATAGCCGACGCCGAGTCGCGGGCCGAAGCGGCAACGGTTGGCGTTGATGACCTCCGGGCCACAGTTCAGCTCCAGCAAATCCAGATTGACGCCGCGATTACGGCGAATTCGACGGCCTCTGCCACTGTACATAATCACTTCGGCGGCGACGACTGGGGCGCTGCCGAACAGGCACGTCTCCGCAAGGAGAGCGCTCGCGTTGGGCCGCGACCAGTGGACTCCCAAACGGGGCTCGGGCACGGTTCACAGGACCTGGAGCGGCTCAGCAACTCCGAGCTGATAGTGACGCTTCTCGCGGACTATGAAGCCTTTGCTGAGATTTTGGACCTGCACACGCTGAAGGGCAGAGGACGCCCAACCGTGCCGGAAGCCGAAAAGCGCCAAGTTCAGGATTGGTTTATGGCCGATCACGCCCCGGCCATCCAGACCTTGCGTCAACTGCGCAACGCTGTTGCTCACGCGCGGGACGTCCCTCGAGATGATGTCATTGACGGGCTAACTCTGCTGCGCGATCTGATACCCATGTCGAGACAATGGCTTGCTCAGCACAACGTGAATCCTGAGACTTAGATAGCGAGGATGTGAGACTCGCCTTCAGCAAGCGGAGTCAGCGGGGACCGGAACTAGATAAGCGGAATGCACCTGCAAATTCGTGGAGTGACGAAGCACAGTCCGGACCTGACCGGTCTACTCGTTTTACTCCGCCGGCCGCAGGCAGAAGTGAAACAGGTAACTGGAGTGCAGGGTCTCCCTGGCTGGTGGGTCCTGTTGGATCCGATCTGCGAACCCTGCCATGCTGACCATTGTGGTTGATACCAAAATGAGCAAGTCCGCCGGTGAACATTGGACCTGTGCTGCACTGTCCCTGCTTGGCTGGGGTGTTGCGCTTACACGCGATGGCCTCGAGCGGACGGACATACTTGCCGTGCAAACGACGGGCGATCGACGGATAATCGAGGTCCAAGTGAAGGCTGCGCGTGGTCTCGGCGACAAGGTCAGTTGGCCTTTGGGGCCCAACGCCCAATTGCCCTCGGTTTCCGACCGCGAATGGTTTGTGCTCGTGATGCTCCCCGACAACCTCATGTCGTCACCGCGCGCCTTCGTCGTGCCGCGGGACCATGTCGCAGCGGCGGCGTGGATTTCGCACATGAACTGGCTCACTGACCCGTCAGCGGAGCCGGGGAAACGCAATGCCCCAGTGGAACGATCACGGGTGTTAGTTCCCGTCTGGAGCCGCTACGAGAACCGGTGGGACCTTCTCAACGGAAGCGCACGTGAGGCACCGGTGCTTCTCCCGCCGGAGTACCGGGACCTTGCGCGTGACCCGCGAGTTGGGCTGCCACCCAAGCACCCGTGGCACTCAAGTATGCCGAAATGGTGACAGAGATTAACGACCCGCGTGAGGGCCGGCCAATTGGGAGCACGTCAGAATGCGAGCTTGCGCACTATTCCTCTTCGTTTGGGAACCGGCGCTTCTCGGCGGGTAAATGAGTATCGAGTCTCCATGGGAGTCGTAGCTGGCCGCCTAACTGCCGTATCAGATGGAGCTCAGCCTCGTTGCCTTCGAGGCGTGCGAGTACCCAATCAGACATTAGGCAGAAGCCGGCAAGGGCGTATAAAACTTCATGGGTGAAGGACGGCTGCGGCTCGGTGGTCAAGTGATACTTTCCGTCGACTTCGACAAATGCGTCGAATTGCGATTCGTGCGAGACGTGCCCGACTTGGGATAGCACCTTGTAAGTGGTCTTCAGAAATTTGATTGAGTCGAGCTGGCCCATCATTCCTTCGCCAGAGAATGGTGGTAGTGAGGAACCATCTGGTGCCTCTATGTTCGCGGCCCATTCATGGATCTGGGGATTGGAAGAGTTCTCAGCGAGAACGACTGCGTAATTCTTGTGTGCCCGTCGGAGTGTGACGTGTAGCCGTGCGATCCCGCTGGGTGTGAGAAATGCGTATTGTGCTGTGACCGCGTGCTCCATTGCAGCACGGACAAGGATTTCGCCCTCGGAGCTGAAGCCCAATTTGCGTAGCCGCAGGTAGGACTGGGCGAGTCGACGGACTCGTTGAAATAGCCCGTACAGCGTGAGGAAATCGTCAGCGTACTCCGGAAGTACGTCTACCTGTTCGGAGTGCCGCTTGTCTTGAATGAATCGCAGTATGTAAGCGTCGAGCGCTTCACGATGAGGGAGGTCGGCCACAACTCGACGCTACCGAGGAAGTCAGCAGTCCTGAGGAGCGCCACGAACTTCCTTCGCAGCGGTGCCAGGGCGCCTGAACAAGTCACGCGAGTCATCGTCGGTAGAGCCAGGAACTATACTCATAGCCGCTCATGGCGGTGTCGCCGTACGTTCCGGCGCGGTTCATTGACACCGAAAGCGTTGCGAGCCGAGAGCCACCGGCGACGCCGAACTGCGCATGCAAAGACCACGTAGAAACATGGGACCATTCATGCTCGACGTTCTCCTCGGTCTGAACTGAGAACGTGATGGAGCAGCTACCGGGGCCGGTAAGCACAATACCGTCCCGATTGGCTCGTGTCCCAAATTGTGGTGCGTCCGAATTTGCCGTCGGGTCGGAAGCGTCGAACACCGGGACCGGGCTGATGGAATAACTCTTGCCATTGGCGCTAAGGGTGCCGGCCATGAGGTGCAACGGTAGAAGAATCGCGTTGATCCCATCGTGGTCAAGGAACAAAGTCGCGGTGCCCGTTAGACGATTGTGTTCAGGAGCCTCTTCCAATTCCTCGCTAGAAGTAGCGTAGGTATGGTGTGCGTGCCAACTCGCAATCATGCTGGCTGACAGCACCGAAATGTTGACACTACCCTGATGCTGAGCGCTCATTGCTAGCACTTCGCTTCGCTTCGCGCTCCTGGTTCGCGTTCCGTCTCGGATAGGGATCTCCAACTCCGGCGAGCCACCCTTCGGGCTCATGATCACGTATGGGGCGCTATTGCTCTCGAAGAGGAGCACCGTGAAGAACTCGTCAGGCACGAACTCAACCAGCAAATGTCGAATCAGAAAGGGGGCAGTTTCGTTAAACCTTCTTTGCACCTGGGCCCACCAATTCGCCGGGTCATTCGTATCGGATGCGTGTATGGATCCATCTGACTCATCCACGCCAACGAGGTAGAGGAATCGCTCGCCATTTGCTTTGTTCGCCAATCCAGCAAGTTGACGAGAGGCTTTGATTGGGTCGGGCCATTCCCGTTTCATCTCTAAAAAGTCATCCTCGGGCGAGTGGCCAGCTCGTGCCGCACCTACAGCGATACGGGCCCGCATCTCCAACTCAGCTTTGTTCACCTGGTCAGTCTGGCCTACTGACGAGGTGAGTGAGCTTCAGAGCGACGCGCCGTCATCTGGAACACCGTTCTCGTTTTGCCGCGCTCATCCTCGTGCGGACGGCGGGTGGGATCGCAATTAGCGGCGAGGCGTGCAAGTCGTTAGTCAAGGCGCTCATTGGTAAGCCCAGCTGTTCCCGGGTGGGTGAGGTCTTTGCTGAAGAGGTCCGCCAGGGCCTTTTGAGCGTCGGCTGTCTTTTCGTAGAAAGAACCATAGAAAGTGAGTAAGACCCGCTCATACTCATCCCACATCGCAGGCTCCAGCAACAGTTTGGCTCGTGATACTGCCACGGTAAGATCCGTCGCATAGAGCCGCATGGAGCTTTTCCCAGCACGCCGTCCTTCCTCGATTTTCTCGTCGTGCTTTTGCTGAGCCTGCGCGACTTCACTCAACACGGCGGTGTATGCGCTCCGCTTGTCCTCGTACGTCCGGACGCCTTGCGCATTCGAAAGCTCGAGATTTTTCATGCGCTCTTCGTGCCGCTGCTGGCTCTCCTGCGTGCGCGAGTGGTACGTGTTGCTGATGAGGGTCGTCAAGACTACTGCCGCGACAGGGACGATGGCGGTGATCCACACGGAGGTTTCGGTCATCCCGTAACAATAAGGGGCCCGGCCAAGCTGTGTGCCAGCAAGGGTGCAGGCCTGGGCCGCTCAGCGCTGAGCCCTTACGCTCGCGCCGCGCGCCGCGCGAATGAGACGCCCATTTCAAAGCTTGAGGTCGACCAGACCACTCCGCCGCACTCGGACGAAGAAATTGCCGAAACCCTGCGGGCTAAACCAGACGTCGATGACCAGAGCTAGCATCGAGTGAAAACACACCCGGCTTCGGGCAGTAAAACCACTTACATGAGGTGGATGAAATTCTGACCCATCCAGCGCCCACATATCTGACACATAGCCCGACCAACCGCTTACCCATTAACGGAACCCATGATGCCTGAACCGTCCGGCGCGATGCACTCGAGGATGGCAGATGCCGCGGTGCGGGCGAGGCGAGCCTCGACAGTGCCCGGGTGAAAGACGGTCTGGCCCGTCGAGCCCGTGGCGACGAGGCCAGCGGCGCGGGCTACGGCGTCAAGCGCGTCGGCAGTTGTGATGAGTTCGAGGCCTGGACGAGGGATGAGAACACGGCGCCCGCAATAGCGGGTCGCTCGTCAAACACCTCAGTGAGCGCGTCGCGGGCTGCGGTCGTCCAGTGGACGGGGTACTCGAGCGCCTCGGGAGGTGCGATAGCGGGGGCGAGGGCGCTCATGGGGCCTTTCGGTGGTGGGCGGGTGCGGTAACAACAGGAAGTCTGCCGGGGCTCGGGGCCAGCCGCTATGCCTCTTCGGGCTGCGTGGCAGCGGATGGGGAGGGTGCCCAACCCCTCGAGCGAGCCCACCACTGGCCCTGAACGGGCAGTCCAGTAGTCTCCGGGGATGGAAGCGTTTTTGGATACGTGGGGGTTCGTGATTGGCCAGGCCACTCTTCTGGTGGGTATCGTTGCTGCGTTTGGTGTCGGGATCGCCCCGCACGTCGGCGCGCGGCGGCGGGTAGAGAATCTCAAGCTCGGAGCAGAAGCGCTCGAGGTCTTGAAGGACGCCAAGGACATACGTGCCGTCGAGGGCTTTATGGCCCGTGAGAGATTTCTCCTTGAGGACAAGATCGTCATGAGCGGGCGGTCATTCGTTGCGATGGGCGTTCTGCTCTTCTGTGTCATCGTTTTTGCGCCACTCGTCAGGATGTATGCCGACCCCGCCCCGGACCCGGACCCCTGGCAGATGTGGGGCACAACACTTGCGGCCTTGGGCGTACTTGCTGCGTATCTGGCGGGGGTCGTGTACGCGAGGCGTTTGGCGAACCGGAAGCGGGCAGAGCGGCAGGCCCAGGAAGCAAACCTTGCGGACCAAGCCGTCCGTTGACCGCCCCGCATTCATGCTGGGTAGGGGCAACGACGAACTCTTAGAAGAACCGAATGGGCTTGCCGCCGTTTTCGACGGGGAGGGACACGGTGGGGAGGGCATGGGTGCTGCCGACCGCGTACGGGCCAGGGGTGTTTGTGGCCTCGATGCCCCCGGGGGCAACGGTGCTCGTCCGACCATGGAGTGTGCCAACGTCCGGGAACCCCTTGCCCGTGTCTAGACCGGCGGGGTCGTCAGCCGCAAGGGGCCGAGCGACGTCGCCTGTTCTAACGGCCATAGCGAACATCCGGGGCCAGGGTCCTAGCCGCCGCGGATGCGTCGAGGTCGCCGGGGTATGCGGTCTGGGCGGCTGGACCTGGGCGAGTCGCCCGGGCAGGACGCTCAGCGTACTCTTATGGGTTCGAGGTCGAACGTACGGGTTCGAGACCGAACGGTCCCTTGAGATACTCGACGAGACCCCCGCGATCCGGGTAGACAGTTGAGTAGGTGAGGCCCTTGCCCCTGAGATAGCTTCGGATTTCCGGTTTCGCGTGGGCCGCTATGCGGAGGGAGAACAGCGGGACGAGGTTTGCGTCGTTTGGCGCCGTGCGAACGTCGTGCTGTGAAGGTAGGCCGATAATGGAAGTCGCCCGTGCGATCTCCGATACGCGCCAGTCCCGAGATACGCCACCTGATATGACCTCCGCCACGGTCGGAGTGATTAGGGGCCCCGCTTCAAGTAGGAATCCTGCCCGCTGCGCGCGCATTCGGTCGCTCAGAGCCGGGGGAAACCAAGACCATGTTCTCGTTCCGGTTCCCCAATCGACTCTCCCTCTTTCTTCGTCGGTGGTCCACGAGTGCCAGAACGGAGCTTCATCCGCTACGGGGAGCTCAGCGTTGGCGTCAGACATCTTCCGAGCTGATGTTCGAGCAAGCTGACCCCAAGCAATGACCCGTCCGTCCTGCTCGTCAAGTTCAGGGTTCGCCTCGACAGCG
Organism: Cryobacterium sp. AP23; assembly: GCF_054075385.1. NCBI lineage: Bacteria > Bacillati > Actinomycetota > Actinomycetes > Micrococcales > Microbacteriaceae > Cryobacterium > Cryobacterium sp. AP23. The sequence continues at coordinate 38,614 of NZ_CM133415.1, forward strand.
AACCATGCGGCCATTTCCGGGTCCACAGTGGCGTCGAGGAATCGGGTAGGGGCACCGTAGTGCTGCAGGTCGGCGAAGAAATCCAACGCGCGCCCTTGACGTTCGCCCCACAGACGCGCATGTTCCATGGCCATGAGTTCGGCGGCGATAAGTCTGCTCTCCGAGGGCGGACCAGCAGTCACAATCTTCCGGTAAAGTGAGCTATGAACAGCCCAGGCCGTGTTCTGCTGTCCGCGCCAGACGAGCTTATGCGCGTGGTGTTTGGTCTGTATAGTCGCGAGAGCTTTGAGAAGAGAACGAGTGCCGGTGATCTCGACCGAGTGCTCATCGAAGAAATCTCCAGGGGAACGGCTCTCGCGTGGCGTAGTTTCGTGCTCCAGGGAGCGCAGCACCAGCTGGTCCGGCGAGTAAAAAGCGGGCACAGACGCTGAATGCTTCAACACTTCAGCGGTCCATCTGAGCTGATCCCAATAGACCTTTGTCGGAATGGCTGCTGCTGCTGCCGCAAGACTCGCCAACGCATCAGCCGGAACAGCGATCCGCGCGGCAGACACAGCAGCTGAAATGCTCGTCAACGCATCAGCTGGAACAGCGATCCGGGCGGCTGAAACAGCAGCTGCAATACCCACGAGCGACTCTGTCGGGACGGCGACCCGGACCGCTGCCGCGGTAGCCGCGAGACTGGACAGTGCCTCAGCTGGAACGGTGACCTGCGGGGACACGTTTGCGATGGATTGAATGCTTGCAAGTAGCCCGGCTGGGATCCCCGCTGAATTCCCGAAATCCACCTGCAGCCCTGACAGGACTTCTGGAGCAAGTTGAAATGCCGTCCGTGCGCCCAGGGCCGCGGCCGATGCTCGAGTGAGCTTGAGGTCGTCTGCGGATTCGATGCTGGACGTGGCTGCACCAGGGTCGACAGGAGCGGACTCGGCCGGTGACGACGATCTTGTCCTGGGGCTCGAGCCGCCCTCAGGAGAGGGATTGTTACTCATACCCCGACGCTAGCGGTCGGACGTATGCACGGTTGACATCCTGCGACGGGTTCTCGGATCAGCTGTCCCGTTTTGCGGGCGATCCCGCCAAGCAGCCGACACTGCCGGACAAGCCCTGACTCGATCAACCGTCGGCCGGCCGCGATCTCGACGTACAAGCAGCCAGATCGCCTACAGCTTCACCTGGAAACGGCGCCCCGAGCAACCGCCGAGAATCCGGAATTCGAATTGCCACGCCTCTTGCAGATCGAGGCGGCACACCTCCTAGGTGACAACAGAGGAGGCCGCGGTGACGGTGTCGATGCGGGTGATGAGCGCCGGCGATGGGTACAAGTACCTGCTGCGCACCGTCGCTGCCGGCGACGGGCAGCGATCACTGTCCACACCATTGACCCGCTACTACAGCGCGAAAGGCACCCCGCCGGGTCGATGGATGGGAAGCGGACTTCCGGGCCTCGGCTCGGGCAGCATCCTTGACGGCGCCGAGGTCACGGAGGGCCAGCTGCAGAGACTGATCGGGCTGGGGCGAGACCCAGTCGACGGGGCACCGCTCGGTCGCGCCTATCCCGAATACCAGAGACCAACTGATCCGGCGCCCGGCACCGCTCAGGAGACCCTCACGCGGCGTCGTGCGGTTGCAGGGTACGACTTCACGTTCTCGATTCCGAAGTCGGCTAGCGTCCTCTGGGGCGTGGCAGACGCAGAGACGCAGGCGCGGATTGTGCAGGCGCATCATGCGGCGGTTTCTGAGGTCGTGGCGTACATGGAGCGCGAGGTCGCGGCGACGCGGACCGGAACCACCGCGTACGGCGGAGCCGTGGCGCAAGTTGATGTGACGGGCCTGATTGCCACCGCGTTCGACCACTTCGACAGCCGGGCCGGCGACCCGCACCTGCACACGCACGTGGTGATCAGCAACAAGGTGCGAACCGTGCTCGACGGCAGGTGGCGCTCGCTCGACGGCCGGCCGATGCATGCTGCCGTCGTCGCGCTCTCCGAGCTACACGAGTCTTTGTTCGCGGATGCCTTGACGCGATCACTGGGAGTGCAGTGGGAGATGCGAGAGCGGGGGAGGGATCGCCACCCCGCCCTGTCGATCAGTTCAGTTCCTGAGGCGCTCGTCACGGAGTTCTCGTCGCGGTCGCGTCACATCGACATCGCGACCGACGCCCTCATCGATGCCTATCTGGAACGGCACGGCCGCCGGCCAGGCCCGGTGACAATCATGAAGCTCCGCGCCGAGGCAACACTCTCCACGAGACCCGCGAAGGAGGTGCGCTCGCTCGCCGAACTCACCGCCGCGTGGCGCGAACGAGCGGAGCGAGTGCTCGGCGAGGACGCGACGACGTGGGCATCCACGGCAGCCACACCCTCGCGTGCTCCCGTGTTGCGTGCCGAGGACTTGCCGGGGGAGGCGATCCATGCGATCGGGTCGAGAGTGATGACGGCGGTGAGCGAGAAGCGTGCGACCTGGCGGCATTGGAATCTCGCCGCCGAGGCAACACGCCAGCTGGCGCAGCAGCGATTCGCTTCGGCGTCTGATCGCGAAGCGGTCATTGGCCTCGTCGTGGATGCCGCCGAGCGGGCATCGTTGCGGATCACTCCACCCGAGCTTGCGCCGAGTCCTACTTCGTTCCTGCGAGCGGACGGCACAACCGTGTTCCGACCGAAGAACGCCACCCTCTTCACCTCAACGGAACTACTCGACGCGGAGTCCCGGCTGCTCGAGCGCGCCGCGGACACGACCGGCCCACGTGTCGCCTCGGCCACGGTGTGTGCAGCCTCGCTCGCACGGATACCGAATGGCGCAGTGCTTGCTGAGGACCAGCTCGCCGCGCTCTCGGCGATCGCCGTCTCTGGACGGGCTGTCGATGTCCTGGTGGGTCCGGCCGGTGCGGGCAAGACGACTGCGATGAACGCCCTTCGGCAGGCGTGGGAGGCAGCCCACCATGCAGGCTCGGTCGTGGGGCTCGCTCCTTCGGCGGCAGCTGCTCAAGTTCTGGCAGAGGATCTCGGTATCCCAACCGAGAACCTGGCGAAGTGGTGGCAGAACCATCTCGACCACGGAGAGACCTTCCACGCCGGCCAGCTCGTCGTCGTCGACGAGGCCTCCTTGGCGGGCACGCTCTCCTTGGATCGGATCACCACGGTTGCCGCGAGTGCCGGGGCCAAGGTCCTGCTGGTCGGTGACTACGCGCAGCTCCACTCGGTGGACGCCGGAGGCGCATTCTCAATGCTGGTCCACAGTCGGGCGGATGCCCCCGAGCTCGTCAGCGTGCACCGCTTCACACACGAGTGGGAAAAGGCAGCATCGCTCGGCCTGCGCCACGGTGACCCCGACGCAATCAACCATTACATGACCCACGCCAGAGTGAGCGGCGGCACAACTGAGTCGATGACGGATGCTGCATACACGGCCTGGCGCGCGGACACCCGAGCTGGCAAGACGACCGTCCTGATCAGCGACTCGAAGGAGGCGGTCGCCACGCTGAACGCGCGTGCCCGCACTGAACTCATCCTCGAGGGTCGCATCGACGCGGTCCGAGAAGTCGCCCTCCACGACGGAAATAAAGCCGCTATCGGGGACACTGTGATCTCACGCCGAAACGACCGGCAGCTGCGCAGCTCCCGAACCTGGGTACGCAACGGCGACCGGTGGACGGTGACAGGGGTGCGCGCGAACGGCTCAGTCGAAGTCCGCCGGGACGGCGGCCGGTGGGGGAGCGCGGTGCTGCTTCCGGCAGCCTACGTCTTGCACCATCTCGAACTCGGCTATGCCGTCACGTCGCACCGGGCACAGGGCATCACGACCGACACTGCGCATGTCGTCGTGTCCACTGGCATGACGCGGGAGAACCTCTACGTCGGGATGACTCGAGGTCGCGAGGCGAACACTGCTTACGTCGCCGTCGACCGACCCGATGTCGCTCATCTTGGGCCGCTACCGAGCGACAGTACGGCACGCAGCATCCTATTCGGGGTCCTAACCCACGTCGGCGCCGAACCGTCCGCACACGAGAGCATCGCGGCCCAGCAGGATGCTTGGGGCTCTGTGGCGCAACTCGCTGCAGAGTACGAGACCATCGCGGCGGTAGCGCAGCGCGACAGATGGACAGCACTAGTCCGAGTCAGCGGGCTCCGGGCGGTCCACGCTGACCAGGCCATCGAGTCGCAGGCGTTCGGGGCGCTGATGGCGGAACTGCGGCGAGCCGAAGCCCACCATCACGACGTCCAAAGCCTGCTCGCTCGGGTCGTTGCGGCACGCGGCTTGGACGATGCCCAGGATGTGGCAGCCGCCCTCACCTCCCGAATCGCCATGACGATCGCGCATCACGGCGGCGCTGGTCGCTCGCGTAGGACACCACGACTGATCGCGGGCCTTATCCCGCAGGCACTCGGGCCGATGACCGCGGAAATGCGCCAGGCACTCGACGACCGCAGTGAGTTGATCGAAGCGCGAGCGAACGCTGTCCTCGACAAAGCACTGCTCGTTGGAGACACCTGGACGCGGGCACTGAGGCAAGACCCGCATCGCTCGGTGCCGAGCGGGTGGAGACAACAGGCCTGTGCGGTCGCGGCATACCGGGACCGTTACGGAATCGTCGGTAGGAGCGCGCTTGGCCCCGCGCCAGAAACGGTGGCCCAGCAACGCGATGCAGCTCGAGCGCGTTCCGCAATCGAGGCTGCACAGCGGCTCGCTCTGGTTGACGACAGGATTTCCGCAGTCTCGCCGGGGGTCACGGGAGTTCCTCCACGAACAGCGATCCAGATTTAGATTTCGTGTCCAGCGGCCCGGAAGTGCGCTGGACGATTCCTTCCGGACAGCCGACGCCTTCACGTGTCAGCAGGTCGACTATGCCATCCGCTGAGGCAAAGGGGCGCGGCGTTCAACGAGGATTGTGTCGCGCCACTGGCCTTCCCATGGGCCGTATGTCATGAGGGCGATGCGTTCGCGTCGGCCAACAGTGCGAAACCCGGCGTTCTCGTGCAGAGCGAGGCTGGCGGGGTTCTCTGGGAAGATGCTCGATTGAATCGTCCAGATACCGGCCATCTCGGCGGCTTGAATGAATCCATTGAGCAGCTGCTTTCCGACTCCGCTGCCCGCGGATTCAGCGGCAACGTAAACAGAGTGTTCGACGACGCCACGGTAGGTCTCACGGGCCGAGACGGGGGATGCGGCGATCCAGCCGAGGACCGTGTCGGCCTCGTCGATTGCGACGAGCCGGCCCACTTCGAGTTTTCCAGCATCGAAGCTGTCCCAGCTCGGAGGTGTCGCCTCGAAGGTGGCGTTTCCGCTGTCGATGCCTTCGCGGTAAATGGTCTCTACAGCTGGCCAGTCCCGGGCGCCCATCGGGCGGAGTCGGACTGTCACGGGCGGATTGCCTGGGACGCTCGGTCGAGGGCGTCGGAGACGACCCGGTAGTAGGCCCAACGGCCGCGCTGTTCGCGGGTGGCGAGGCCAGCGTCGACGAGCACTTTCATGTGATGCGACACAGTTGGCTGCGACAATCCGACAGGCTCGGTCAGGTCGCAGATACACGCCTCGCCATCCGGGCTTGCCGCGATCAAGGACAGCAGGCGAACCCGACCTGGATCCCCGAGGGCCTTGAACGTGCGGGCGATGCGCTCCGCTTCCTCCTCTGACAGGACACCGCCGGTAACGGGAGTGCAGCAAGCCGCGGCGTCCTTGGCGCTGAGAGAAAATGAGATTGTCATGGCTCCATTCTCACACGCCATATTGACATCCATCGATTTATCGACCAATCTCGATCCATTGAGATTTATCGATCCGTAGGAGTTGCTGAGATGCAGAACGATCTTCCCGTCGTCGTGATCGGGGCCGGGCCCCAGGGGCTGGCCGCTGCCGCCCACTTGGTCGAGCGCGGACTTCCTGTCCTGGTCCTCGAGGCCGGAGACGGCGCTGCCGCCACGGTGGCGGAATGGGGCCACGTGCGCCTGTTCTCCGAATGGACTGAGCTGGTCGACCAGGCCGCGGGCCGACTCCTCGCGCCGACGGGGTGGGAAGCACCGACGGCAGGCTACCCAACCGGCGCAGAGTGGATTGACGGATACCTGGCGCCATTGGCGTCGGAACTGGGCGATCGCGTTCGGTACGGTGCCCAGGTCGTCGGGGTGTCTCGCCGCGGCCGCGATCGCCTGGTCGACGCCGGCCGCGCCGAGCAGCCGTTCACTGTGCACATCGAATCAGGCGACGGTGGCGAGCAGCGGGTCGACGCCCGTGCCGTTATTGACGCGTCCGGCACCTGGGCAACTCCGAACCCTGCCGGGGCCGACGGGTTGCCCGCAGTGGGGGAGAAGGCGGCTGCGGACCTGCTGGACTACCGAATCCCGGATTACCGGAGCGGTGGCTACGAGGGCCAGCACAGTGTCGTCGTCGGATCGGGGCACTCCGCGGCTACGGCCATCATCGCGCTTGGCCGGATCGCCCGACGCGACCCGTCCACGAAGGTCACCTGGGTGCTCCGACGCGCCGCCGCCGGCAACACCTTCGGCGGCGGCGCGGCCGACGAGTTGCCGGAACGCGGTCAGCTTGGCATCACCGCGAGAGCCCTCGTCGACGCCGGCTTGGTCGACCTGGTAACCGGGTTCCGAGTCGAGCGGATCACCCGAGACGGCGACCGGGTGGTGTTGACGGCCGAGGACGGCCGGAGCTTGCCGCCGGCCGATCACGTTGCGGTGCTCACCGGGTTCCGCCCGGACTTATCGTTCCTCTCCGAGCTGCGTCTGGAACTGGACTCTACGCTGCAGGCTCCGGTGCGGATCGCCTCGGAGGTCGATCCCAACCTTCACTCGTGCGGTTCGGTCTCGGCAACGGGGGCGGCGGATCTCGCGCAGCCCGAGCCTGACTTCTACCTGGTCGGCGCGAAGTCCTATGGGCGTGCGCCGACGTTCCTGGCCCTCACGGGTTACGAGCAGGTGCGCTCGGTCGTTGCGGCACTCGCGGGAGACCACGCCGCCGCGGCCCGCGTGGAACTCGCACTTCCCGACACTGGTGTGTGCGGGGGAGCGGGTCTCTTCGACCCGGCCGAGCCAGCAGCCGGCGGAAGCTGCTGTGCTGCTCCGGCGCCGCAGCTGATCCAGCTCGGCCGGGCGCCCGCCTCGGTCTAGCGGGTCAGCAGGGTCGCCTGAATCTTCGCGGCGACGGCTTCCCGAAGCGGCCGTACCGCGTCGAGGTCCCATGCTTCCGGGTTCGGGAATGACCACTCGAGGACCTCTCCGCGCGGGACTGCGGGGAGGTCAAGCCCCGGCTTCATCAGGACCACAACGTCGGCGTCGTCGAGGTCCTGGGTGGTGACCGCTCTGGGTATCCGCGCCGAGATGTCCAGGCCCAGTTCAGCGACCGTGGCTGCGACTGCGGGGTTCACTTCTTCGGCTGGGGACAATCCGGCGGAGATCGCGGTGAAGTCGTCAGCGGCGAGATGCTCCAGAAGGGCGGCGCCGAGTTGGGACCGGCCGGCATTGTGCTGGCAGATGAACAGGACTGTGGGCTTGTGGCTCATTGTGGTGGAACTCTCTTGTTGGGTGCTGTGTCGGAATGGTTGAGCGCAGCACTGACCAGCGGTCGGCGCCAGGGAGGAGTGAGTTGAGCTAGCGTCGCGCGAGGGCGGGTCGCGCAGGGGTGAGGAGCTTCATCGCGGCGAATCCCAGGGCCGCACCAACGATTTGGGCGCCGATGTAGGGCAGGGCGGATGCGGGGGCGATGCCGGCGAACGTGTCGGAGAACATACGGCCGATCGTGATCGCGGGGTTGGCGAAGCTCGTGGAGCTGGTGAAGAAGTAGGCCGCACCGATGTAAGTGGCTACAACGGCAGCGGCGAAGTGAGCCCGGTCGGTGTGCGCCAGGGTGAAAATGATGAAGATCAGGCCGGCGGTCGCGACCACCTCGGCCAGCAAGTGCGCTGGCGTGGCGCGGTCCGTGGTGCTCCAGGACACCACCGGCAAGTCGAACATGGCGTTGGCCATGAGGCTGCCGGCAATGCAGCCAAGGACTTGCGCGAGCACGTAAGGGCCGATGTCCCGGAGGCCTCGGAGACCCAAAGCGTAGTCCGCGGCAGACACCAGCGGGTTGAAGTGCGCTCCGCTCAGTGGCCCGAGAACGGTGATGAGCACGAACAGACCGAACGCGGTCGCTATCGCGTTGATCAACAGCTGCACCCCGACGTCGGTGGTGAGGTTCGTGGCGGCGACTCCCGAGCCGACGACGATGGTGGTCAGGGAGGCAGAGCCGATGAATTCGGCGGAGACTCGGCGGATGATGGCGGGCGGGGCTGTGGTCACGGGGCAAGCATACGCATAGACTGCCATCTATGGGAATTGTGGGATCAACCAGCGAGCTGCGACTTCTCGCAGACCCGACCCGGGCGCGTATCATGTCGCTCATCATGGACAGCGCCGACGGTCGGGTGCTCGTTGGCGGCCTCGCTGCCCAACTCGAACTGCGTCAACCCACGGTCAGCCATCACGTCAAGGCGCTCTTCGATGAGGGATTGCTCGAACGTGAGCCTGAGGGCCGCAACGTCTGGTACTCGATCACTCCCGCCCAGCTCGACCGAGTGACCGACGTGCTGCAGTCCGACGGGCAGCCGACGCTCGGGGACGGTGTGTTGGAGCGGATTTCGGAGGACCTCGCCGTGCGATTCTCCGGAACGTTCGCGGCCGAAACAGTCGACCGGTACGTGCGGGAGAGCTACGCCCTCCTGGCCGACCAGGCCCGCATCACGCGCTTCCTGCCCTCACTCACCTCCCGCTTCGCGGTTGATCGGCTCTCGGCCCTCGCCTCAGCAGCCCTGCCCACCGGGCAGGGCGTTCCCGAGGTGCTCTTTGTGTGCGTGCAGAATGCCGGCCGCTCCCAGATGGCCGCCGGCATCCTCCGGCACCTCGCCGGCGACAGCGTCAGCGTGCGCACTGCCGGCTCCGCACCCGCCAGCACCGTGCGCTCAATCATCGTCACCGCACTTGACGAGATCGGTGTCCCGATCGGCGGCGAGTACCCCAAACCGCTCACCGATGACGTCGTGCGCGCCGCCGACTTTGTGATCACCATGGGCTGCGGCGACGCCTGCCCGGTCTATCCCGGCCGACGCTACCTCGACTGGGACCTCGAAGACCCCGTCGGACTTCCCCTGGCGCGGGTCCGCGAGATCCGCGACGACATCGAAGCCCGGGTGCGTAAGTTGCTTGTCACTCTCAATGTGAACACTCCGTGAACCAGATTCACTATTGCTAGCCAAACCCATAGATGGCGGTCTATGCTTTCAGGTAACCGATAGTGAGGACCACTTCCATGACTGACAAGCCCACCGTGCTCTTCGTTTGCATCCACAACGCCGGCCGTTCGCAGATGGCCGCCGGTTACATGCGCACGCTCTCCGGTGGTGCCGTAGAGGTGCGCTCGGGTGGCTCCGAACCCGGCGACCAGATCAACCCAATGGCGATCGCCGCGATGGCCGAAGAGGGCATCGATATCAGCCAGGCGATTCCCACGCTGATGACCACCGAACAAGTGCAGGACTCCGACGTAGTGATCACCATGGGCTGCGGCGACGTCTGCCCGATCTTCCCCGGCAAGCGCTATGAAGACTGGGAACTGGTCGACCCCAAGGGCAAGAGCGTCGACGAGGTGCGACCAATCCGCGATGACATCAAAGCTCGCATTCAGAAGCTGCTTGCCGAGCTTGTCCCCGCGAAGGTCTGACGCCGATCATGACTGACCTGAGCGCCCGCAGCGCGATGCCGGGACTGTCCTACCCCGAGGACTACCTCAAACGCCTGGCCGGCGACCTGGCGATCAAGTTCGCTGGGGTATTCGGAGCTGAAACCGTTGAACGGTACGTCCTCGAGTCGTACACAGGGCTGCTCCGCACGGCCACAGTCAAAGCGCACTTGACCAGCAACACCATCCGCTTTGCCACCGACCGACTCGCCGCCCTCGCCCAGGCGAAAGGCGCGATCGACAGCACCCTCCCCGAGGTGCTGTTCGTCTGTGAGCAAAACGCCGGCCGCTCCCAGATGGCTGCAGCGCTCACCAGCGCCCTCTCCGGAGGTGCGGTGCACGTGCGCTCGGCAGGCTCCGCTCCCGCCCACGAACTGAACCCCGCCGTCGTTCAAGCCATGACCGAGATCGGGTTGGACCTCACCGAAGCCTTCCCCAAACCCCTCACCGATGATGTCGTGCAGGCAGCGGATGTGGTGATCACCATGGGCTGCGGCGACGCCTGCCCCGTGTACCCGGGCAAGCGTTACCGCGATTGGGACCTCACCGACCCCGCCGACCTTCCCATCGAAGGAGTCCGCCTCGTGCGCGACCAAATCCGCGCCAACGTGGAAGCCATGCTCGAGACACTCGGCGTCGAATCCAAGGGCCTTCCCGCGTGAGCGGCGTAGAGAACGTCATCGTCGTCGGATCAGGCCCAGCCGGGTACACCGCCGCCATCTACCTCGCCCGCGCCGGCCTGAACCCGATCGTGCTGACCAGCTCCGTCGAAGCCGGCGGCGCCCTCGTTAATACAACCGAGGTCGAAAACTTCCCCGGCTTCCCGGACGGCATCATGGGACCCGACCTGATGGACAACATGCGCAAGCAGGCAGAACGCTTCGGCGCCCGCCTGATCTACGACGACGCCACCGCCCTCGAGCTCACCGGAGACATCAAGACCATCACCACAGGCTCCGGAGACAGCTACCGGGCCCACGCCGTTGTCCTCGCGATTGGATCGGCCTATCGCAAGCTCGGCGTCGACGGAGAACAACGCCTCACCGGCCGCGGCGTCTCCTGGTGCGCGACCTGTGACGGATTCTTCTTCCGCGGCCAAGACATCGCCGTCATCGGCGGCGGTGACTCCGCCCTCGAAGAGGCCATGTTCTTGACCCGGTTTGCGAAAACCGTCACTCTCGTGCATCGCAGGGACACGCTCCGCGCATCCAAGATCATGCAAGACCGCGCTCTGGCGAACCCGAAAATCATGCCGCGCTGGAACTCCGAGATCCTTGCCGCCACCGGCAAAGACAAGATGACCGGCCTCTCGCTACGTGACACCGTCACCGGCGAGGAATCCACCCTGGACGCGACAGGACTCTTCATCGCGATTGGTCACGACCCACGGAACGAACTCGTGCTCGGTCAGGTTGACGTCGACGGCGACGGTTACGTGCTGGTCGACCATCCAACCACCCGCACCAACCTCAGCGGCGTCTTCGCGTGCGGCGACCTTGTTGACCACCGCTACCGGCAAGCAATCACCGCCGCCGGGACCGGATGCGCCGCGGCGGGCGACGCCGAACACTATCTTGCCGCCAGTGGACTCGCCACCTACGCACCGGAAGCGACTGAAGTCCTGGCCGGATTGGCCATGCCGTAGCGCTCTGGGGCGGCCCCGAGCGGGATGACCGACCGTCAGATTCGGGGGTGTTGTCTCCGGTTCACACGACGATGAGACCTAGCGTCTCTGGATCAGACACTTGTCGTTTGTTGTTCTTCTATCGGACAACCATGTCCGACCCGGAGCGGTATCAAGCTTGTGTTGCGGAAAAACACCCGCAGGGGCTATCGAAAAAGTGAGGGATTTCGATGAACTACGCAGAACTGTTCTCAGTTGTCGTGGCGGGCCCCGCCCTGTGGGAGGTGCGGCACGAAGTCACCAATGAACTCGCCGGCGTCATCCAACGCACCCCTCGAGGCTACTTAGTGAGGAACGACCAGACGCACCCGATTGGGAGCTTCGACTCGATCACGAGCGCACTCGAGTGTCTGTACGCGGTGGCGTGAAGCGGACGTGTCGGGCGATGACACTGGCGAAGTCCTCAAGCACTGAGGAGGACGCGCCTGGCATGTCAGCGGGCTACTTCTAGATTCTCAGCGGACGCCCATCCGGAGTTAACCTGGTGCTTACCTTGATAGCTGACTCTGAGTGCATGATCGCTATGACAGCAACGATGCGACCGCTTGAGTCGCTCAACGCCTTCCCCGCATTGGGTCAGAACCTTCGCCGGCATTATGAACACACTCTCTTGTTCACTGACCAGATGTTCGTGATTTTTCCTGGTGTCGGGGTCGTCCTCGTGACTGAACGGCTGCGGAAGTACCGGTTCGATATCGTCGGAACAGATCCGGCCACCATGGCCCACCGCGTGGCTCGTCTGGAAGCCGACGTTCGGAAGGAGTGCGGGGGCCAGCAGGTCGGTTTTGAGTGGGCTCGAGCGGCAAGCGTCCCTGTGCCCTTCCGTTAGTTCGCATCCGGGGGAGCGATCGAGGGGATTCGAGCACTCGATGCCGAGACACGGCGAGAGTTCACCTTCAGGCGGTTGCCGCGGGAGCATTCGCGCTGAAGAATGTACCCATGAGCGAGCTAGACGAGACTCAGGCCATCGACCAGGTGATCGACCGGCTGTCACAACGGTTCCCGAGCTTGGAGCGCGAACACATCGCCGACGTCGTCCAAGATGAGCACGGGCAGTTGGATGAGGGTCGGGTGCGTGATTTTGTTCCCGTCCTCGTCGAAAAGGCAGCAAAGCGACGGCTGAAGAAAGAGGCCAAGGAATCCCGCACGCCGGTCGAACAGCCGGAAGCGCTGGCTCCGCTACCCGACGGCGGCCCAGACCTGGACCCGATGGAAGTCGAGCGCGCAAGCCGCGAGGCGCAAGGTAGCCACTTATTCAATGGTGTTCTCGGCAGCTCCGGTCAGAACGAACGCTGAGAAATTCCAGCCCGAATTCACCGGCGCCGGCTGGCGCTGCACCGGCTGGAACCGACCTGACTCGGAAAGCGCTCACGGCGACCCGATCTTGGCGGCCAGAACCGAGGTCTGTCACGAACTCTTGCTCCGGGACGATCCGTTTCGGGGCACAGTCGGGAAGGCCGTGAGGAGACTCCTTCACTAGCGGTGTGTCCGCGCGGCGTTGGCGACTTTTGGGGGAGTCCTACGAGCCGATCCCGAACCATGTCCGCCCGTTCGGGGACACGGCCAGCGCGGGGCAAACAAACCCCCTAGCCGTCGTTCCGTCGCGAGAAAGCGGCCAGCGGGCAAGGACAAGGCACGTCAAGCAGGAACTCGCGTGGGCCGGTATCGTACGGCGACTGCCCCCGACCGGAACTCGTGGCGGTCCACGAGTTCGAGCTGAACGCGCTCATTCAGACCGGCAAGCAGTGTCGGGCCGTGTCCGGCAAGGACCGGCTGCACAAGGAACTCGTACTCGTCGATCAACCCCAGATTGGCCAACGCCAGGGGAAGCGTGACGCCACCGACCCACAGGCCCTCGCCAGGCTCTTGCTTGAGCTGCCTAACCGCCTGCGCCAAGTCGCCTTGCACCAGCTCGGCATTCCAGTCGACCTCGCTCAGCGTGCTCGACACGACGTACTTCTTCGCCCGGTCGATGGTCTCGGCGAATGGTTTCTGCCATTTATCCACCCAGTCGGGCCACGAGCCCGTGGCCGGCTTCTGCCACGCCGACGCCATCATCTCGTAGGTCACCCGGCCGAAGAGCAGGGCATCGGCTCGCTCCAGCTGGTCGGTCCAGTAGCGCATTGACTCCTCGTCCGGGGGAAGTCCGGCCTCGTGATGGCAACAGCCGTCGAGCGTGACGTTGATCGAGTATCGGAGTGGTCTCATCTCGCTGCCTCCCTTGATGCGCACGAGCAGATCATCGGTCGGTCCTCAAACGACTCCCGGTACCGTTTCTCAGCCACACGTCAAAATCGCGCCCAGCCTATAACGCCGTCCCAACCTGAACCAGGCCGCCGACCGAGCGCGCGACGGATCGCAACCGCAGCCGTGCCCACCACATGCGGCGGCATGCGGAGGATCGTAGTGTCTCGATAAGCGCTCGATACTGACCGTTTTCTCGGACCTTCGACGAATGTGCGGGAGCCCCTATGTCGTTGCTGCGTCGACCGAAGCTTCCGCAACACGATTGGACACACGTCGTGGCTTGGGATAATTCGACCACATTGCGGAGAACTCGCTTGAGTAACCGTGCTCGAATCTCAGCACTTCATTGGCGTCGTCGAAGGATGCCGCCCGAACTAGGAACTGATTCGCCCTGAGGCTCGGGAGGCCCGCCCATTGGAGGCTGGAGGGTCGGCTAATGGAGTGAGTAAGACTACGCGGGCCCTCAAAACGAACGACTCTTCGTCCCCACCTGTCGCTAGTTTCGCCGGCAGGCGAGAACAAATTGAGGCCGAATCCCAGGTTTTCGATCATCCGGACGACTTGGGCAACAGCCTCGAGTGTCTCAGCCATTTCAGCCACCTCGGGCGACGTTCGACGGTAGTGAGAAAAGTCATTCCTGACACTATCGACGCGCCCTTGTTGGAGCAGCGCTTCGATCTGCTCGAATCCTTGGATGATGCGTGTGCGACTGTGCGTCGCGATGTCGAGAAAGGGCAACACGGATTTAAACGGGAAGTTCTGCAGCGCCGTCGCACTTGCATAGTCGGGGAAGTCGGCGATGGCTCGGCCATAGTTCGGGGCTTTCGACTCCACGGACTCAAGGACTTTGCCCAGAACACCGAAGCCTCGCAGTAGCGGATACATCGTGAGTTTTCCGGTGTATCGGAGACGCTCCCCAGGGTTCGCCGCCGCCTCCGATCGCACGAATCGGTCAAGCAGTTCAAGACCGACTGGACGATCAAGATCGGGGGTGTAAACAAAGCGGCGAGGTGACGACGTATGGTCGTGCAGAAGAGCCCACGTTGCGAACGCCAGCGCCTCCTCAAGTAGTCCCTCTAGCTCCGTGAAATACACCGAGGCCTTTCCCTTGAAGTCGGCTGTGTCGTCCGGACCTGCGCCTAGCCAACTCTGCACGGATGCAACTAGTTGCTCATGCTGTCTCCAAAATTTTGAATGTAGGTCGTGCGGATCACGATCGTCGAACCCTAACTTCCACAGGAGGCGCGAAATAATCTCCTCGTCGGATGCTCCGTCAAAATCCCCAGCTCCGACGAGTTCACTTGCGGCTATAGCGCTTGCGCTTCCAGATAGAACAAGGCGTGTGAGCGCTGTAGCTGGAGATTGCGTTCGCAGATATTCGTCTAGTCGAACCTCTAGGGACACTCCGTCGATGCCTCGTAGCTGCCAGTCCAGTTCGTGCCGCTCGGCTGTTCCGGCATCCAGGTAGATACGACGAAATAGGTCGCGTTCGCGAAGAACCGGAAGACCTGGGTCACCCGAGACGAATCGAACGCCATTCTTACCAAGTTGAGGTTGCAGTCTAAAAACACCCGATCTCAAGTGCGACGTAGAGACCGGTCGTCGGACTTCTCCGTCAGGAATCTCGAGCTTCTTGCCTCGAACTAGAACATCGATTGCGGATGCGATTTCATCGTCGCTGAAACGGACGAGCAGCTCCTCAAGGAATTGTTCGCGTGATGAGAAAGGGGGCAACTCATGCTTTTGGCCGAGGAAAGCATGGAGAGCCTGGAGTTCGCCGTCGCCGAGGCAGTCACCCAGAAGCGTGATCATAGGCGCTGTCCAACTGTTACCGAAGTAACTCTCCTTTGATCGCGTAATTTCATTTGCCAGCCCCGCCCAGTCGGCCGCTGGCGCGGGCAGCGACCGCAAAATGCGTTCGAGCTTGCCCCGTTCGGCGTTAATGGGCGCGCTGTGGCCCGTACTCAAAAGGACCGAATGGAGCTTCCTGCAGACCGGATCGTCGCAATGGTATGCCGGGACACGGGATGTGAATTGCAATAGTCTGCCGTGATCGCTCTCCCGCAGCCCTGAAGGCCCTACAACGTAACGACCGTATTGGAATACACCTGTCGGAATGGCCTCTAGAAGTTGAATGGTCTCCTCGTTGCTCAGGCGATCCTTCTCTTCATCGAACTGAGCGGCAAAGTAGTCGTAAAGCTGCCTACCAAATACGAACGGGAACCGAATTCTGCCCGACACAATCTGGTCGGATATCACGGCTCTCAGCCGATCGACATCCGTAGCTTCAACGTCGATGAACAGGCTGTCGTGTCCCAGCGTCAAACCGCACATCAGGTGAGCTTCGAGGCTCGGTACGTCTTCCTGTCGTATAAGTCGGCTTTTCATTTCCCGACCGGCTTCGGTCAGGCTGAGCGTTGCAGTGATCGCACTGGGGACCGAGAATGAGTCTTTGATGATGCAGCTAGTCAGTAGATCCATCAAGTCGACTATCCCCGCGAAAGATCGTCGCCACCCATCGTCTTGATGCGTTGCCAATAGGTCTTTCGCGGTGTCCCCAGCCAATTGTTCCTCCGTCGCCCACGAAGGCGGTGGTGCCCCCGGATACATTCTGTTGTTTGTGCCGCGGCCATGCCAGCCTCCTGATCCGAATGCACCCCGAACTGGTCACGGCTCTCCGAGTGATCTATGTCTGCCCGCTCCCGCACTCGGGCGCCGCTTCTATATGCGGCAGCAGCCGCCCGAAACATGCACCAGTAGCCACCCGAGACGTTCCTCGTTGGCCCAAGCCATGCGTCGAGCGCAGCGTCGAAGCCGCCGAAATTTGCCTCAGTCGCTGCAAACTTGGAGCAACACAGAGGTGATCGGGCCCGCTGTGCTCCCGGCTCGAACTTCGAGACATGGCACGTATCTGGGCCGCGCATCGGCACTATCGTCGATAGGTTCGTCGCTGTCGTCCCATTCGAAGAGGCGTACCCGGAGCGTGTTGCTGAGGCGTCCAATGAGGACGGCGAGACCGAAGGGTACGGCGAGCAGCAGGTCGACGCGGGCATTGGAGTGAGCGGCAGAGAGCTGGCGGATGAGCCCAGCTGTCTCTGATGCGAGTGCACCGGCTTCTGCAGGGTCGAGCAGCCCGCGCTGCGGGGACCGGATGACTCCGTGTGCGGTCAGGCTGTCGCCGTGTCCCTCGAGGTATCGCTCGAAGGCAGCGTCGCCCTGCGTGGGCAGGAGATCGACGTAGACGGCGACGCGGGGCCGGGCTCTGGTGGACGGCGCTGGCGTGTGTTCGGTCACATTGAATTCGAGTGTGAGTGGTGACGGGACGGCGGCTTCAGACCCGCTCTTCCAGACGGCTTCTCGTTGATCGATGACTTCGAGTTGTCCAATCCGCGAGGACGGTAGCGCTATGCCGAGCGTGAATGCGACGGAAAGATGTGCACCGCCGCCTACCCTTACTTTCCGGGCTCCGGTGCTCGTGATCGCGTCCGGCAGCAGTGCAAGCGTGCGGCGTAGGTCCTCTAGCCCCGCCGGGTCGGGTAGTTTCTCGTGGTGGAGCGGCGGACGCGGATGTCGAGCTGGGCGCCGGTGCGGTCGTAGACCTGGCCGACGTTGCGTGTCTGGATTGTGAGCTCGAAGACGCCGTTCGACTCGACTGCAGCGCGGTGTTGCACCATCCGGTGGGTCAAAGCCCGCCGTGTCAGCCCGAGTAGCCCCTCGGTGTTCGTTGCCGACTGGTTGACGCCCTTTAGGTCGTCCCGAGAGCGCCCGAGCAGCCGGTCCGGGGCGGCGTAATCAATGGATCCGGTGTCACTAGCGATGTCGTTCGCGATTAACAGTTGGAATCGAGCGTCGTCGCCGTGTAGCTCGATCAGCTGCGGTGCTTCGATGCCTCGCACAATGGTGCTGTGGGTGATGTCTTCGGTGATCACGAAGGCGGCCCCGGATAGCCCGTCGTTGATCGCTTCGCTGAGCCGATTTGCGGTGTCTCCGGGAGGAAGGTCGTCCTTATCGCGCCACACGGGGATGCCCGCGGCACGCAGGAGCCAGGCCAACTCCGCGACAATCTCTGATCCGTCATTATGCCGGTATGAGAGGAACAGCGGACCGGAGACGTCGACATCGGTGCTCACTCGAGACTCCTTATAGCGGCGGTGGGTCGCCTGAGATAAGTATGCCGCTGCTTGCTGACACCGGGTACCGTTCGCCGGCGCGGCCGGGATGTCGGTGGTCTTGGTTACCATTGCCGTAAGCAGGCCGGACATGGTTCGTCACATCTGCCGAGTGCGGCTTGGAGGCCTCTATGACAGTTCTGGATTCGTTCGACTCGCTTCAACAAGAGATCAATGCTGACGTCGATGTTGTTCAGGTCGCACGGCACAGACGTGACACGTTCAAGGCCGCACTTAGCTCTGCCCCGGACGTGAAGATCGTATGGGGGTCGGGGTCGCTGGCGCGAAGCACGCAGTTGCAGCCTGTGCATGACGTCGATCTCGTCGTCGAGTTCGACGCCATTGAGCATCCCGACTGGGGGCTTGACGGCGATTCGGCCGGGGAAGCCATCGAGCGGTGCCGTCATCTCGTGCACGAGCTGCTCTCAGTTGAGAACGGGTCGTACGCCCAGCTGGTGCGGCAGGTAAACACCGCCGAACGGAACCGGGCTGCGAAGTGCTTCATAGATCCGCCGGACGCGAAGAACGCGTTCACGGTGGATGTCATGCCGGCGTTGCGCCGCGCGGACGGGATCCTCATACCGTTCAAGAGCGAGCGCCGCTGGACACTTGCTGACCCGGAATGCCTCATCGATCAAGTCGCAGACCGTCAGCAAGAGTGGGACCAGTTCCGACCGCTGGTTCGCATGCTGAAATACTGGTCGCGACAGCACAAGGCTGACACCGGTCGCGTTAAGTCACTCGTCATGGAGGTGCTGGCCCTCGACTGCCTTCATGAGGGGAACCGGCCCGAGGCCATCAAGAACTTCTTCGTCGAGGCATCCACGCACAGCCTTCAAATCGAGGACCCAGCTGGGCTTTCCGGGGTAATTCAACCGGATCTCGACATCGCGGGGCTACGCCGTGCGTTTGAGGACGCGGCCGTATCCGCCGCCGCCGCGGTGCGAGGGGTGGCGAACAATGATCAGCCGACCGCAAGCCAGCACTGGCAAGACGTCTTTGGGGACGCATTTCCGCTCGTAATTTCGCTGGCCGGTGGATCCGACTCGGGGCCCCGGCCGATTCGGGATTCGCCGCAGGGATGAATGTCCCCGCGCGCACGTGGTGGGAGGACGATCCCGCGCGCCTGAATGCGGAGATTGCCGATGTGCAGGGAGTTGCGCCCTTCCTCACTTG
The DNA here is from genome assembly GCF_054075385.1 of Cryobacterium sp. AP23. NCBI lineage: Bacteria > Bacillati > Actinomycetota > Actinomycetes > Micrococcales > Microbacteriaceae > Cryobacterium > Cryobacterium sp. AP23. Next base: position 57,616 of record NZ_CM133415.1, read on the forward strand.
GACGGCAGAGGGGGCAGGTCGGTTCGAAGGACCGCTGCCGCTGTGGCCGTTCTCGCGGCCCGCGCCCGGGGACATCAGTGACCTGTTGGATCCGTTCGTCGTGAGGGTCGAGTACGGCCATGCTTTCCCCGCCGCGCCGCCGCAAGTCCTCCCACTGATTCCGCAGCCGATTCCAACCATCCGCGGCTTCACGGAGTTTCACGTCCTCCCCAGCGGCCGCCTTTGCCTTCTCCGAGACGCGGATCAGTGGTATCCGTGGTCTAGGACCAGCGAGCTGCTGCTAAAGGCATCTGGCTGGGCAGTTGAATTCGCGCTCCTCCAGGCTGAAGCGATCACCAAGATGTCAGTGAGCGGCATCGTTACCGACACGACGTACGATGACGCAATCTTCGCGACGATCGAGGCGATGAATTTATGAGCGGCGCGGAATGGCTGGTCCTTCTCCCACAGGAGGCTAAAGAAGTTATCGAGATGGGCGACAGTTGGGGACGCCTGACGTGCCGGATCTCCGGCCCTGATCGGGCAGCGCTCGTTGTCGCGCTCTCCAACGAGGATTCTGACAGAGTTCCTGTTGCCTCGGACCCGGGTCACTTTTTGATGACCGCGGACTTCCAGCCGGCGGGCTATTGGTATGCCGTCCCGGCCGAGCTCGTACTCATCGAGTATTTCCTAATCCGGCAGTCGAGGGGGCTTTCCTTCGATGAGTTCCGGGTGCTCGTGCCTAGGGCAGAGCGCCCTTCCGCGGGGGAGTGGTCGATCGCGGTTACGTACTGCGTCGGGCCGCCAGCGGTCTCGGAGGACGGGCCGCTACCGGCTTGGTCCGCATGGCGCGTTACGGAGTCACTTGTGGAGCCCATCGCTCTTGACGTCCGCGACGGGAAAGAGCTGATCGATGCCCTCAACGAACTTTGGCCGACTCGGGCGCTGGCAAGCAAACGTGTCCTCCTGTTTGGCGCCGGTAGCATTGGTGGTGCAGCCGCCGGAGCCCTTGCTAGCTACGGGGCCGGGCAGATCGACGTGGTCGACCCGGACCGCATGTTGTTTCATAACGTCCCGCGCCACATCTTGACCACCAAACACGTCGGCATGACCAAGGTTGATGCGCTTACGCAGACGCTCGGTACAGCTTGGCCAGAGTGTCACGTTACACCGTGGCGCATCGATCTCGTCACGAGTGCAGATGTCATCAGGCCTTTGCTCGACGAGACAGACATCGTCGTCTGCACCGTCGATGGCGTGGAGGCAAGACGAGTGGCGAACTACCTCGCGCGGCGAGCCCGAAAACCGATCGTGTTCGCCTGCGTCCTGGGTGACGGCCGGTACGGTGAGATCCTGCGGATCAGGCCGATGCCCGAAGTAGGATGCCTCGAGTGCCAGCGTCGGCGTCTGCGCGAGGAGGGCCGAATGGACCTCGAGCCAACTCTCGACCGAGGCTACGGCACGGGAACCCGACACAATCCCATGACGGCAGTGGGCGGCGATCTTCACCTAGTCGGACAGCTAGCTGCCAAGATCACCGTTGCCACCCTCCTACGCGCCCAGGGCGAACTCGATCAGACCCTCGTCCGCGACAACCTCGTGATCGCTCTCCGTCCAACTCCGGGGTACGCCGATCCGTTCGACGCCACAAGAATGCTCGACCAGAGGTGGTACCAAGCAGGCCGCCCTTTTGACGATTGCCCGGCATGCAACGCGGCATGAAGCTCGAGATTGCCCCTACAGCGCTCGAGTCGATCAGATCGACGATTCGCTCGAGCGATTCTCAGCTGGAGACAGGTGGCGCGCTATTCGGCCCGGCCAACGGCAGCAGGGTATCGCATGCTGCCCGGCCCGGGCCGCTCGCAGAGCACGGTCCTTTATTCTTTCGTCGAGACATTGCGTTTACGGAACATGAAGCGGAGCGTCTATACCAAGCCGATGGCTCGCAGTGGATCGGCGAGTGGCACACCCACATCAACGTGCCACCGGCACCCAGCGACGTTGACCTTCGTACCTACGTGAAGCACGTCACGGACCGCGAACTCGGATTCAATCGATTCGTGGCTCTCATCGTCTCGACGGCGGTACCCCAGCCGATAATTGCTGCCTGGGTACTTGAACGCCGGAGCGGTCAGATCACGTTGACAGATGCGGGGTCTACCCCGCTCAACTTCTTGACGAAGCCAGGACAGCTGCAGGGAGACTAGACCGGACTCGACCTACCGTCAGATCGCCACAAATTACTCGGGTGGAGCACTGAGTAGTGCGGCTGGAATTCGCTGGAATTCATTGAAGAAACGCAGGAGATCGTCTGCGCCCGCGACCGCCATGCACAGCTTAGATGGCGGGTTGCCCGACCTCGGTGTTCTCGCCAGCGACGACGAAGGTTTTGGTGAGGGCGCCTAACTGCTGGGTTGATGCTCAAGCGATGTCTCGCCAACAACATGCAGCCCCCGAAGGCGGTTCAAATGGTCATCATTTAGTCATCAGAATCATTTCCAGCGGACCCGAATCGACCGAGTAGGATTGGAGGCAGGGAACCGCCCGGTTCCCTGTAAACACAAGGGAATCCGCCAGTTTTCGGAGATTTTCGGGAGAACCCGAGTTAAGGCTAGAACCTTACAGGGGGTCGCAGGTTCAAATCCTGTCGAGCCCGACATAAGGCCATTAACGAAACTTCACGAACCCGGCCACGAGGTTGAAATAGAAATTGCTCCTGAGGATCTCAGGAGCGATTTCTTGTTTTCGCGTAACTCAAGTGCCTAGCCTGCATGGACTGGGATTTGGGTGCTTCAGCTCTTGGGCTTCGAGTGTTTACGTGCTCGCCGCTCCGGAATGGAAGTGCTTGGTCAAATGATGGCCACGGCCACACGAGAACACTGCCTAGCTGTGGAGCCAGCCAAGCGAGTCCCTGCTAATTGGCGAAACTCTTCCGCTACAAGAATGCCCTTCTTTGAAGGGAATGATTTACAGAGGCCCTCATTCGAGCTTTCGAACGCATTGACCGCTGAGGAAACGCCCCTCGAAGGGAAGCGCTCCATCTGGCCAAGCGGTGCTTTCGTCGTAGCACACGAAATCCTGGCCGCTCATTTTCGGGTCGACGGCAAACGTTTGGTTACTGAACTCTGCTCCGGAGAAACGCGTGCCACGCACGTATGTAGTGCTGAGGTCGGTGTTCCTCAGGTCTTCCCAGCGTAGATCCGCACCATCGAGGCTGGCACCCTGCAGCGTTGCACCATCCAAGCTCGCTCCCAGAAACGTGGCCTCTTCGGCTGCGGCTGAGGTCATGTCCGCGCCTCGAAGATCCGCGTCGATGAAAATAGCACCCTCTAGATTTGCTGACCGGAAGCTGGTGTTCTTGAGTATCGCGCCCTTGAAATTGGCGCCCCTTAGATCCAAACCGTCTAAAACTTGTCCGGACAGATCCATCGAACCGAAGGGTCTTTCTGTCAGATCTGTAGACGAGCGGTCGCGAACGAAGCGCAAATTCTCGCGCCGGTCCGCTTCGCTGGCCAGTGTGCGTGCGGCCGCCGCCTCACGATCAGACCTCTGATCATCAATTACTGCTTGACCCCAAATGGTCCCAACAGCAACCACCGCGCCAGCAATTAGTCCCACGAGTACCTCCCTTACCCATGCGCGACCAAGCATGGTTCGGAAGGCGAGGAACGGTGCATTGGGAACGCTGGAGTGCGGAGGGTACCGCCCTGTCGGTGGCATGCAGAGATGATATGCCGGTAGATCAAACGCGTATACGGCGACAATGACGACTGACCGGACCCGAGGATATGCGAGACGGCGCCCTCATGCCGACTTTCATACTCGGCGCGGAGGGCATTCAGAACGTCGGTACCAACTGGTCGGACAGCCGGACGCCTTCACTGACGCGTAGCGAGTCGAGATGGAAGCATCCACTCGCGACGTGTGAGGAATATGATCTCGCCATGGACCGCAGGTGATCCGCAAGAGCCACGTCCAGAAACTGGCCACGATACGTCGGCAAAGGCGACGCAGCGCAGCGGCCACACCGTGCGATCTCGAGTTCTTCCGCTTCTCAGGGAATCCCGCTTCGGACCGCTACGCTCATCGACTGGCATGGGCGATAGGTGACCAACGGTATGCGATGAGACGACTTTCCGAGACGCTCGGGGCAGGGGCACCAAGTTCAGCGACTAGGTCCGGCTCAGCGCTTCCTCTTCGGCCGCAACGTTCTTCTGCACGGCGAACTGGGTCCGGTGCAATTCCTCGTAGCGCCCACCCACAGCCCGCAGTTCCTCGTGCGTGCCGCGCTCCACGATCGAGCCGTCCTCAACCACGAGAATCAGGTCCGCGCTGCGGATGGTGGAGAGGCGGTGTGCGATCACCATCGCCGTGCGTCCCTCGAGCGCCTCGCTGAGCGCCGCCTGCACGGCGGCCTCAGACGTCGAGTCCAGCGCCGCCGTCGCCTCGTCGAGGATGACGACGCGGGGCTGGGCCAGCAGGAGCCTCGCGATGGTCATCCGCTGGCGCTCGCCCCCGGACAGGCGGTAGCCACGCTCTCCCACCATGGTGTCCAGCTGGTCCGGCAGGGACCGGATGAGTGGCTCGAGCCGCGCGCGGCGGACGGCGTCCCACACCTCGTCGTCGGACGCCTCCGGCCTCGCGAGGCGCAGATTGGAGAGGATGGTTTCGTGGAACAGGTGGCCGTCCTGCGTCACCATGCCCAGGCTGTGTCGCATGGAGGCGAAGGTGGCATCGCGGACATCCGTGCCCGCGAGGCGCACGGCGCCGCTGTCGACGTCATACAGGCGCGAGAGGAGCTGCGCAATTGTGGACTTGCCGGCACCGGACGTACCAACGAGGGCGACGGTCTGACCCGGCTCGATCCTGAAGGACACGCCGTGCAGCACCTCCTCGCCGCCGCGGGTGTCGAGCGTGGAAACTTCCTCGAGAGAGGCGAGGGACACTTTGTCCGCAGACGGGTAGGCGAAGCGGACGTTGTCGAACTCGACGGACACCGGACCTTCGGGGATGGCGACGGCGTCGGGCTTCTCTTTGATCAGCGGGTCGAGGTCCAGCACCTCGAAGACCCGCTCGAAGCTGACCACCGCGCTCATGATCTCCACCCGTGCGTTCGCGAGGCCGGTCAGCGGCGCGTAGAGGCGGGTGAGGAGCAGCGCCAGGGTCACCACGTCACCGGTATTCAGCTGGCCGGCGAGTGCGAGGGTGCCGCCGAGCCCGTACACGAGCGCGAGGGCGAGAGCGGAGACGAGCATCAGTGCGGTGAAGAAGACGAACTGCAGCATCGCGGTCCGCACCCCGATGTCGCGGACCCGGGCGGCGCGGACACGGAACTCCTCGGCTTCCTCGTCGGGCCGGCCGAACAGCTTGACGAGGGTGGCGCCGGGCGCCGAGAACCGCTCGGTCATCTGCGTGCTCATGGCGGAGTTGTGATCGGCGGCCTCGCGGCGCAGCGCGGCGAGGCGGCCGCCCATGCGGCGCGCGGGGACCAGGAAGATGGGGAGCATGATCACGGCGAGAACCGTCACGAGCCAGGACGTGCTGAGCATGACGATCAGGGTGAGGATCAGCGCCACGAGGTTCGTGACCACGCCGGACAGCGTGCCGCTGAAGGCCTGCTGAGCGCCGATCACATCGTTGTTGAGGCGGCTCACGAGGGCGCCCGTGCGGGTGCGGGTGAAGAACGCGATCGGCATCTTCTGAACGTGGTTGAAGACGGCGGTGCGGAGATCCAGGATCACGCCTTCGCCGATCCGCGCCGAGTACCAGCGCGTCACGAGTGAGACGCCGGCGTCGGCCACGGCCACGACGGCGATGACGACGGCGAGCCACACGATCGTGCTGACCGCGCCCTGGGCGACGATGACGTCGACCACCTGGCCGGCGAGTACCGGCGTCGCGACCGCGAGGAAAGCTCCCACGACGGAGAGGGTGATGAAGATGAGCAGCTTGGACCGGTAGGGCACCGCGAACTTCATGATCCGCCGCACGGACTCACGGGAAAAGCCGTGCTTGCCGTCCCTGGCGGTAGAGATCTTGTACAGCGAGCTCCAGGCCGCGCCTTCCATGCTCATTGAGGTTCCTTCCGTGGGCAACAGTCCAGTTTAGATGGCGGGTTGCCCGAGCTCGGGGTTCTCCCCAGAGGCGGGCCGAACGATCACTGCCATAGCTGCGCCGGACTCGCTCGCGGCAACGCTGGTCTTAGGGTGAAGCCATGGCTCGCATCCGAAGCACCGCGCTCGTTCTCTCACTGGTCTCGCCTCTCCTGTTCGGGCTTACCGGCTGCGCTTCCCAGCCCGCCGATGCCCCTGGTTCGCCGGCCGATGCATCCGGCGGCACGCTCACCGAGTGGTCGAGCATCACCGAAACGATTGCGCGATCGATCCAGCCCACCTTCGACGCGTTCGAGGGAACGTGGGACGTGCAGCGCGCCGCGCCACCGGAGTCCGCCTGCTGGACCGAGTCAGAGGACTTGAGTGGAACCCCGCACTGGGAGGAGAGATCGGAAGGCTACGAAGTCGCCTTCTTCGCAAAGAACTCCTGGTTCGACATGGACGAGGACCCGTGGACAACCGCCGAACGCTACGCGCGGGTCTGGACGTCAACCTTCCCTGCCACCAGCTTCGACCCGGATCACGACTTGTTCGCCTACGGGGCTCAGCTCGCTGGACTGGTTGACAGCGAGCAACTGCGAGTGACGGGTGGGTTCGACGGCGACAACTGGATGTACCTCGTAGAGGTGTCCTGTGACACCCCCGGGTTCCGGGCCCCAGCGCCGGGGGTCTCGATCGAGCCCTACGCACACCCGTAGGCAGTTGCCTCAGGTCACTACGTGGTTGGTAACGGCACCGGGACACGTTCTCGAGAGTGATTGCTCGTTGGGTCGAATCAGCGACCGTGGCGGCGACTGAGCGCACTGGTCGTTAGCCGCGCGTACATGAACATGTCGCACGGTTTACCTCCGATACGCTCCCACGCGCGGAGTAGACCCTCGCGTTCGTAGCCGGCGCGCTCAGCGGCTCGCCAGGAGCCGTCATTCCAAGGCTCAACGTACAGTTCGATTCGGTCGAGTTCTGCATGGTTCAGCGCCCACGTCGTCAGTACGCCGAGCGCCTCCGTGGCGTAACCGTTGCGTCGTTGTGACGGCGTAATCCAATATCCAACGCTGGCGCGCGCGCCGGCACCTGGTCGGAAGAACAGTCCGATATGCCCTACCGCGATGTCTGAGGTGTCTGCGATTGCAAAGACGTACCCCTCGCGTGTGGCTAAACGCTCTCGCTGTCGAGCGATGAACGCTAGGGCCTCGGATTCACCATCCGTTGACGGAACTGTCGTCAGGATTGGGATCAGGGAGTCGTGTGACGCTTCTTGTACCGTCGATACGTCGGAGTTTCGCCATTCACGCAGAATCAGTCGTTGGCCGTAAAGCGGGGGCAGCTCAAGGGGCTCAACAGTCATATCGCGATCATTTCAGACGTTCCCGCTATCGGGTGAACCGAATGATCAGCGCGCTTAAGCTAAAACCTAGTTCTGGAGGCGAAACCATCACGCGGTAACCGACCTAGGAGATTCGATGGGAGAAGTTCTACGACTCCTGAGCCAAAACAGCTTGTTCTTTCTCATCAGCGGAGTGGCACTCCTCATCGTTCCCGGCATGCTGGCGTGGTGGGTGATCGCGCAGACGGTCAATTCCGATCGAAAGGATGCGGGGAGCCAGCGATTCGTGGGGCGTTGGCACTTTCTACGCTTCGGCCCCACGGCTCCACTGCTGAGCCTGATCGCGTGCATCGGTGGAGCAGGACCAGTCGTCATTTTCCGGTACGCACTCTCAAGCGACATTTATATCGCGTGTGTCGGCTTGGGCTTTCTCGGCCTAACAGCGTTTCTCATGAGCATGCTTCTTTGGGCCTATGCCAGCGACCCTGCGGAAACGGCAAGAAGCGGTGCACCCGGTAAATCCGCCAGCCGTTGAGCTGCTGTTTCGTCACATTTGTTGAGGGTCTGGTCGCTGCACAGAAGCGATGCCACGTGATCCGCAGTCAGCCCGCACGAGCGCTCCAGCGGCAATGATGGCTGCGAGCAGCCCCACGATGTGGACGGTGAGGGTGGCCCAACCGTGTTCGGGGAGGAGGAATCCGTAAGGGACCCAGCCGTCGGTTGCGCCTCGGATCAGAACCGCGATCAGCCACAGCGCCGGATAGGGAAGGAGTAGCCAGAGCCTTCGCCAGGGTAGGCGTGGGCGGTCACCGATGAGGAGCCAGTCGCATCACGATGCCGCTGCCGGCACGGCCGATCCCGACCAGGGGAGAGGTCGGGCGTAGGGCTACGTCAGGCATCACAGGCGACAGCCTAGCTAGGGCCGTCCGGGCGAGTTCGGACTATGCCGACTTCGACGTGCGTCTCGGCCTGCGTCTGCGGATTAGAAACTCGTCATGTGTTGTTCTTCCAATCGACCATCATGTGCGGCCCCGGGCGGTATCAAGCTTGTGATGTGGAAGACATCCGCGGGGGAAGTCGAACAAGTGAGGGATTTCGATGAACTACGCAGAGCTGTTCTCGGTTGTCGTGGCGGGCCCTGCGTTGTGGGAGGTGCGGCATGAAGTCACCAATGAACTGGCCGGCGTCATCCAACGCACGCCTCAAGGGTTCTTGGTGAGGAACGACGAGACGCACCCGATTGGCAGCTTCGACTCGATCACCAGCGCGCTCGAGGGCCTGTACGCGGTGGCGTGAAGCAGTCGCGTCGGGCGATGACACGGGCGAAGTCCGCAAGCGCCCGGGGCGCGCCTGCCAGGTCAGCGCGCAGCCGGTTGGATTCTCAGTAGACACCCACCCGGAGTTAACCTCGTGCTTACCTTGATGGCGGACGCTGAGTCCATGATCGCTATGACAGCTACCGTGCGCCCGCTTGAGTCGCTCAATGCTTTCCCTGCCTTGGGTCAAAACCTTCGCCGGCATTATGAACACACTCTCCTGTTCACGGACCAGATGTTCGTGATCTTCCCTGGTGTCGGCGTCGTCCTTGTGACTGAACGGCAGCGGAAGTACCGGTTCGAGATCGTCGGATCAGATTTGGCCAGCATGGCCGAACGAGTGGTTGGTCTGGAGGCCGACGTCCGGAAGGAAAGCGGAGGCCAGCATGTGAGTTTTGAGTGGGCCAGGGCGGCGAGCATCCCGGTGCCTTTCCGTTAGTTCGCAACCCGAGGACCGCAGCGGGATTCCACAACTTGATCCCGACACGCAGCGAAAGTTCACCTTCAGGCAGTTGCCCCGGGAGCACCCGCGCTGAACAATGTCCTCATGAGCGAGCTAGACGAAACTCAGGCCATCGACCAGGTGATCGACCGGCTGTCGCAACGGTTTCCGAGCTTGGAGCGCGAACACATCGCGGACGTCGTCCAAGAGGAGCACGGGCAACTGGAGGAGGGTCGGGTTCGTGACTTCGTTCCCGTCCTCGTCGAAAAGGCAGCGAAGCGACGGCTGAAGAAAGAAGCCAAGGCATCGAGCGCCCTGGTCGAAGAGCCGGAAGCGCAGGCTCCGACACCCGACAGTGACCCAGATCTGGACCCGATGGAAGTCGAGCGTGCAAGCCGCGAAGCTCACGGCAGTCACTTGTTCGGTGGTCTTCTCGGCAGTCCCAGCGAGAACGAACGCTGATGACCGGCCTTAGAAGGAGAGAGCAGCAGAGCGGCGGAGTCGGTGCATGTCGCCTGCGTGTTGCCGGTAGTGCTGTGGAGCTTCACCGACGATCCGCTTGAAGGCGTTGCTGAATGCGCTGTCCGATCCGTACCCGAGTTGCGCGGCCAGGGCGCCGATCCGCACGTCGGGATCTTCCAGTGCGTGCTGCGCGAGCACCATCCGCCACCGCGCTAAATAGGTAAACGGAGGCTCGCCAGCCGCGCGGCGAAAGCGCTCGGAGAACACGGTACGTGACATGCCGGCCGCCGAAGCGAGTTCCGCGAGCCCCCACGACCGCCCCGGTTCCGCGTGCATCCGGCGAAGGGCCGGTGCGAGGCTCTCATCGGCGAGGAGTCGCAACCAACCGATGGTGGGCTGCTCCTGTTCGAGGTAGGCGCGCAAGACCTCGAGGAGGAGGAGTTGGGCATTCTGCCGGATGGCGAAGGCCGATCCGAGGCGTGTCCCTGAGGCTTCCTCGAACAGTCGCTTCACAAGCCCACCGGACAGGGAGGGGGCACGTCCTGCCGCCGCGACGTGCACAAGTCCAGGCAGCGCGTTCCGGAGCAGTTCGGACCCCGCTGGGCTCACCCGGATCGCACCACCGACGAGGACATCGTCGTGCTCGAGATCTGCAGTCGCAAGGCTCGTCGCGTCGAAGCTCGTCTCCGGGAGGAGGGATGTCGGTTCCGCGACGCCGGTACCGCCCTGGATCGTGAGGCGGGTGCGGTGGCTCAAGAGCACCACATCGCCGGGCATCAGATTGATCGGCCCGTCCGGGCCGCCGGGCCCATCCGCCCATACTGTCGCCGCTCCCGCGACAAGAGCGATCAGTTTGAAGGGCCGCGAGAGCTCGCCCTGCGATATCCAGGGACCATTTATTGCAAACCCGCCCGTCATCATGCCCTCGACCTCGATCCGCTCGAACACGTCGGAAAGGACGTCCCTATCAAGGCTGCTAGTCATTTCCGTATTATCGCGCATAAAAAGCGGATCATGGATTATTCCGGGTACCGGATTGAGCACGCAGACTGAAGTCATGATCGAACAGCAGATACCACTCAACACTCCCTTTACAGCCGCGTCCACATCGGCCGACATCCTCGCGGGCATCGACCTCACGGGCAAGAACATCATCGTCACCGGCGGCCACAGCCGGCTCGGCAGCGAGGTCAGCAGGGCACTGGCCGCGGCTGGCGCGTCGGTGACCGTCGCCGCACGTGACCCGGAACGCGCCGCCGCCGCCGTAGCCGACATCGAGGGCGTGATCATCGAGCAGCTCGATCTGACCGACCCCTCCTCCATCGATGCGTTCGTCGCCCGGTGGCTCGCGACCGGCAAGCCGTTGCACGTTCTCGTCAACAGCGCCGCCGTCGTTCTCAGCCCGGACTACCGCCTGGACTCACGCGGGCACGAACTGTCATTCTCCACCTCGCACCTCGGCCACTTCCAGCTCACCCGCGGACTCCTGCCCGCCCTGCGGGCCGCGAACAACGCGCGGGTGGTGAACGTCACCTCGGGGGCCGCGCGTTTCGGTGCGATCATGTGGGCCGACCTCGACCTCTCCAACGGCTACAACACCGCTGTCGCGTACGGCCAGGCCAAGCGCGCCAATGTGCTCTTCACGGTCGAACTCGACCGCCGATACGCCGACGAGGGCATCCGCTCGTTCGCAGCGCACCCCGGTGTCATCATCGGCCCCGGCCCGCACAGCCCCGAGCGCGCTGCATCTTTCCGCGCACAGGGTCTGGTCGATGAGGACGGCAACACCATCATCGATCCCGAGGGCGGCAAGAAGACCGTCGAACAGGGGGCCGCGAACCTCGTTTTCGGCGCAGCGAGCCCGCTGCTCGACGGCATCGGTGGCCTGTACCTGAAGGACAACGATGTGTCGGAGATTGACGACACCGATCACCCGCTCAGCGCCACGAGCATCCCGAGCATGGCGAACTCGGCCATGCTCAACGCCGCCGACGCGCGCCGACTTTGGGACCTCAGCGAGCACCTCACCGCCTGATCCATTTCTCATTCGTTCCAGCCGGTCTGGGCGAGGACCGCCTCCCCGCGGAGAGCCGTACTCGACCAGACTCGGCGGAATGTGGACCTCCGGCTGACTCTCTGGCGCCGGTACGATCCTGAGGAATCCTTGCGCCCTCCCGATGTATGCGCATACACTCGTCGGAACGTGCTTAGCGCGCCTCAGATGGGCCCGGTCATCCGGTGATCGGTCACCCGGCGCCGACGCGGTCAAAGACGACACGAAGGAACACGCTGTGAAACGAACACCAAAGATCGCCGTGATGTGCGCCGCCCTGGTGGCGGGAACGCTCATCATTGCGCCGAGCGCCACCGCCGCCCCCGGCACATCGAAGGGGCCCGCGACCCCTGGTCCCTCCGGAGACGAGGCTGTCCTACAGGGCTACGCAGTCGACACCTGGGCCTCCCTGGCCGCCATGACCGACAAGAAGACCGGTCTCCCCGCGGACAAGCTGCAGGGCGACCTGTCCGAGCCGAGCGAGAACACCAGTCCGACCAATATCGGTGGCTACCTGTGGTCGGTCGTCTCGGCGCGGGACCTCGGCATCATTAGCAAGCAGGATGCCTTCAAGCGCATCAAGTCCACCCTCAAGACCCTCGAGCGGATCGAGCGGCACGAGCCCAGTGGCATGTTCTACAACTGGTACTCGCCGCGCGACGGTCACAAGCTCACGACCTGGCCGGGTAGTGGCGACCCCGTCGACCCGTTCCTCAGCTCGGTCGACAACGGCTGGCTCGCCGCGTCCTTCCGCATCGTCGCCGAGGCCGAACCCCGCCTCGCCCGATCGGCCGATGCTCTCTACGCCAGCATGGACTTCGGCTACTTCCACAATCTCGAGGGCGGAGCGAACGCCGTCAACGGCGCCGGCCTCAATCGCGGCGGTTTCTGGGTGACACCCCCTCCCGGTTGCAGCGTTCCCGGCAACTACGGCGACGACGGCTCTGAGCTCTACTACACCTGCCACCACTACGACACGAGTGTGAGCGAAGCGCGCATCGTCAACTACCTCGGCATTGCCAACGGGCAAATTCCTGCTGAGGCCTATTACGGAACCCTGCGCACGATGCCCGATCAGGGCTGCGACTTCGCCTGGCAGGAACAGAAGCCCACCGGCGAAACGAGAGAATACCTCGGTGTGCCCGTCTACGAGGGCGTCTACGAGTATCGCGGGATGAAACTCGTCCCGGCCTGGGGCGGCAGCATGTTTGAGGCGCTGATGCCCGACCTGCTCGTGCCCGAAGCCGACTGGGGGCCGCAATCCTGGGCCGTGAACCACCCGGCGAGCGTGCGCGCCCAGATCGAGCACGGTCTCGACGAGGCCGGCTACGGCTACTGGGGGTTCTCCCCGGCGAGCGATCCATTCGGCGAGTACGCGGAGTACGGAGTCGAGGGAGTGGGCATGAGCACCGACGGCTACGCCTCCGACCGGGAGCGAACCAACGTCGATGCCGGCTACGACGGATGCCGCGAGGCCAGCAACCCGAACCCCGAGTTCGGTGATGGCGTCGTGACGCCGCACGCATCATTCCTCGCCCTGGCGTACGACAAGCCGGCCGCGCTGAGCAACCTCGCGGGCATCAAGAACGACCTGGGCGCCTATGGGCCCGGCGGCTTCTACGACGCCGTCGCGACGCAGAGCGGCACCATCGCCGACCGGTACCTCTCCCTCGACCAGTCGATGATCATGGCCGCGATCGCCAACGACCTGCTCGACGACCGGCTCAAGGACTACTTCGTCGACGACGCCTTCGAGGCGGCGGTGCGCCCGCTCGTCGAAGCTCAGATCTTCGGTTCGAAGCTGGAGTAACCGGACCCCGCCCCGCCCCGCCCGTCCGGCGGGGCGGGGCGGTGTCCCATCCCGTCGGGGCCGAGTCGGGAATCCTTCTAGGCCTCACCCTGCCAGGTGGCCCCACCTACGCCCTACGCGGCTTCTCAGTCCTGATTCACCTGATCCGCCGTCTCCCTCTCGGGAGAAGCGAATGCCTCATGGGTCGGAATGCTCCTGGTTTCGATGTCCTCCAACGTGCGGCCCCGAGTTTCGGGGACACGAGTCCGGACGAAAAAGACACCAAGAATGCAGATGGCACCGAAGATCGCGAAAACTGCGTCCTGGCTCATCAGCGCGGTCATGATCGGGAACAACAGCCCGACCGCGAAAGATCCGATCCAATTAAAAGACGATGCGATCCCAGAGGCCCTGCCGCGAATCGCCAGCGGGAAGATCTCTCCAACGAGCACCCAGGTGAGTGGGGCCCACGTGAACGAATAGGCTGCCACGTAGATGCTCAAGAACACCACGATCATCATCGGGTTCGCGTCCTCGATCACAGTGTTGAGAATCGCGGGCAGAAGGAAGGACACACCCATGATCGTGCCACCCACGGTCAGCAACAGGCGTCGGTTGAACTTGTCCGCGATCACCAGGAACAGCAATGAGCCGAGCACGAGGATTACGCCCTGGATGATCGGCCACAGCAGCGCCGAACTTGCGGCATTGCCGGTGGCCTTTTCCACGATCAACGGGATGTAATAGAAGATCGCGTTGGCACCTTGGAGCTGCTGGAACGCAGCGACACCGACACCCGCGATGACGAGATAGCGGTACTTGCCGTCGAATAATGTCGCGAGTGAGGTATTGCCAGCCGCCCGCTTCTCGATTTGCGCCGTTTCCTTGATCGAGCTGAGCTCGGCATCGATCTCGTCTGGGCGGCGAATGTAGTGAAGTACCGTGACTGCCTCGTTTTCCTTGCCGACTTTGACCAGAAACCGGGGCGATTCGGGCAACCGCAACACGCCCAGATACAGAATCACAGCCGGCACCGCGGCTGTCGCGAGCATCACTCGCCACGCCCACGCTTCCGGCAGATCCTTCAGCAAGAAATCCAAGATGTATGAGATCAGCATGCCCGAGACGATCATTGTCTGATTCAGGCCGGACAAGCGTCCGCGCAGCCGCGCGGGTGCAAGTTCGGACATGTATGCGGGTACTGATGCGGAGGCCGCGCCGACGGCCAGGCCCAAGAAGATTCGGGCGATGACCAGATAGATGACACCATCCTGCGGTGCCAGGCCGCAGAGAATTGATCCGAGTACAAAGACGACCGCTGCGGCGAGAATCATCTTGCGCCGTCCGAACTGATCGGAAAGCTGTCCGGCAAGAGCGCCACCAAAGATGGCGCCGAACATCACGCCAGAGGTCACCCAACCGATGACGGCGGCATCGTCGAGGCCCCAGTCGCTTTGCAGGAACGGCAGAGCTCCAGTCATGACTCCGATGTCATAGCCGAAAAGGATGCCTCCGAATGATCCAAAGAAATATATGAACTTGCTGTCGATCTTTTTTGCTTTTTCCATTTTGCACTCCGAGTGCGGGACTAGATTCAGCCCCTGTTGATCACTAGGAAGGATGGCCGGCCGGGACTGTCGTCTCGGGCCGATACCGTCGTGCCATCAGCGCGTCCTCGGCGACGACCTGAAGCGCGGCACATTGTGATGTGCTGAGTTTTGCTTCATTGCAGCTGTCCACTCGGAGACATGCCCTTCCCGGCTATGGGACTTGGATGCATCACGTGTGGGGTCTCAAGACCAAATGTGATCGATAACATCAAGCTGTTTCGTAGCCTACCTCTTGTTCCCAGGTCAAGGTCACGCTGACTTGGGGGATCGATCACCAGGACGTATCTCGAAGACGGCAACCTTGTCGCTGGCCGCGGCGAAGGCACCGGGATCGGCGCTGGGTACCAGCCCGATGCGGACGAAGAACTGAACGCCGTGGGGTACTTCGGTGGGGAACGCGGTCATCACGTGTCTGCGTGTCGCGGAGTCTGTGACCTCGATGAGGTCGACGTCCTCGTGCGCGCGGCCTTTGCTCAGCCTCCCGTGGCCGGCGGCCCGGGCGTTCTTGGCCCAGCTGGAGTTCGCGAGCCCGGCGATGACGTACCGTCTTCCGTTGACGGTCAGGGGCGAGACTGGCGTCGATCGCGGTTCACCGGTGGCGCGACCGGGGATCGTGATGATGTGGATGGTTCCGAGCGGCACGCCGAGGCGATGCAGGAACTTCACAACCCGGTTTGCTGGCTTCAGCCATCCGGGCAACGTGCTTGTGCCGGACATCTGCGGGCTCCTTCGTGGGGTTGACGATACGATTTCGCGTACGGGACCATCCCAGAACGATTACCTCCCATAATGGGATGATCCCATATCGGAGATATTATTTCGGAAGGTGTGAGATGTCCAGTCCTAACGGCGCGCGTATTCAGCGGGCGCTCCAGGGCGCGCTCGTCAACGCGGTACTCGGGAACGAGCGGATCGCGCGCGAATTCGGCATGCTCGTCACTGACCTTCAGACGTTGCACCTGCTCGTCCTGCGCGAAGACGTGCGCACGCCCAAGCAGTTCAGCCAGACCACGGGCCTACCCACGAGCACCGTGACGCGGGTCCTCGACCGGCTCGAAGCGGCCGGCTACCTGAGGCGCGCGCATGACCCGCAGGACCGCCGACGCATCAACATCGAACTCATCACCGCGAAGATCGCGCCGGTCATCAGCCGATATGAGGAGTACACCGACGCCCTTGACCGAACCAACGCCGAGTTCACGGAAGAAGAACTCGGCACCGTCGCCCGCTACCTCGAACAGACCAGCTCCACCTTCTGAATGATCACTGGCAGCAGCCGTTTCAGTGATCAAGACCTCCGCCGATCGGGCAGTGGTCCGGGACTAGCCACCTGGGAGAGGTGGACTAACGAGCTGGGAGCTCGAGTGAGAGCATGCGCAGGACTGCCCTTGCGAGGACGTCGGCGGCATTCACGGTCTCCTCGGCGGTCAAAGATTGCACGCTGCTGAGGACCGCCTGCATTGCCCCGGTCGCCGCAGTAAGGAGGGTGACGATCTGCTGCGAGTCGAGGCCTGGATTGCCGGCCTTGACCGCGGCGAGAACGTCCGTTTTCATCCTCAGCCCGAGGGCATCCGACGTCGGTTCGAGCAACGCGAACCGGCGGCCGAGCACCGCGGCGATTGCGGGCAGCTCAGTAGCCAGGCGTCCCGTGAGGCGAACGCTCTCGAAGAGCCGCGTGACCGGGTCTCCGCCCTCGGGGAGATGCTGGTCGAGCCAGTCAAGATAGGCATCCATCGCCGCTGAGACGGCCGCGTCGAACAGCTCCTCTTTGGACTCGAAGTGGTTGTAGAAGGAGCCGAGACCGACGTCGGCGAGATCCGTGACGTTCTTGATGCTGCTGCTGGGCGCGCGCCCATCTCGGATGAGTTGCTGGGCTGCGGAGATGAGAGCAGCGCGTGTGCGCCCTTTGCGACGGTCTTGGCGATCGGGCGACACGGACTGCGATGACATGCCGCAATTCTAGCACTCGACATCAGTATTGATGATTTCGTCAGAAACTCGGCTAGATTATCTGGACGCGTATTGAAATGAGTGGAGTTCCATGAGTAGGTCAAAGGATTCGGGTGAGAACCCGACGAGCGGGAAGAGTACCCGGAGGACTTTCTTGAAACGAGCCGGAGTGGGCGTGACACTCGTCGGCCTGGGAGCTCTCGGTGCGGAAGCGGCCCGCGGGGTGACCGTGCCGCCGGTGCCCGGTCGCACGACCACTGCATTCGCCGAGGCGGTTCGGGTCGACAACGTGACCATCGTCGAACCGAGCGACGGCGGCCTGCGCCGGGAACATTCGATTGTGATCCGAGACGGGCTCATCGAGGCTGTGCTGCTGGCCTCCTCGGCTCCGGTGGAGTCGTCGATGCGGGTCATCGCGGGACAGGGCCGGTACGCGGTCCCCGGTTACAACGACATGCACACCCATGTGCTGCAGGATCCGAACCCGGAGCTTGGATTCGCGCTCATGCTCGCTCAGGGCATCACGGGCATCCGCCAGATGGAGGGCTCATCGACGCTCTTGCGGTACCGCGCCGAGAATCGACTCGGTCTGAACGAGACAGCGCCACGGCTCCTGGGGCTTCCCGGCGATCTTCTTCTTCCCTTCAACGCAAATACTGTCGGCGGCGTCCGTGACGTAATCGCGCAGCAATGGGACGAGGGTGCCGACTTCATCAAGCTGGTGTTGACCGACCCAGAGGTCTTCACCGCCGCCATCGAGGCTGCCCACTCGAAGGGTTTGCGGATTGCCGGCCACATGCCGCCGCCCGTGCGCCTCGACACCGCCGTAGAGAACGGCTTCGACTCGTTCGAGCACCTCGGTACGGGGTTGAGCGTGTTTCTCACGATGTCAGCGGATGCCGAGAAGCTGTGGGCGAAGCAGCCGACGGGGCTCCCGTTCCCGTCCTGGGCGGTGAAACTCCCGTTCGCCGGTGCCGCCTTCGATGCCTTCTTGAAGGGTGGTTTTCTCGGGCCTGCTACCAACTCCACCAACGCCGAGCAGCTCCTCACGCTTAAGGAAGCGTTCGCCACGTACTCCGAGGATCGAGCCGCGGAACTGGGCGGAGCGTTTGCCCGCAAGCAGGCATGGAACACTCCGACGCTCGTCGGCATCCGCACCAAGTACCGACTGGATGATCCCGAGTTCGTCAACGATCCCTGGCTGCAGAGGATTCCCCTCGCTCAGCGCGAGGCGGAACTGGCTGAGATCGAGAAGTTCGGCTCGACGCCGCAGGAGGATCTCGACATCTTCCACGAGTACTACGACCGAACCCTGCAGACCATCGGGATCTGGGCGAAGGAGGGAGCGCCGATCATGACCGGCACGGACAACAACGGCAAGGCTGCCGGCACAACGCTTGCGCTTGAGTTCCGCGAGCTCGAGCGCGCAGGGCTCACCCCGCTTGAGATCCTGCGGGCGACGACGACGGCTCCAGCTGCTTACCTCGGGCGGACAGACATAATGGGTCGAATCGACGCGGGCATGAGCGCCGATCTCGTGCTGCTGGACAGAAATCCGCTGGAGTCAATCGACAATCTCAGTTCCATCTCGATGGTTTTCCGCGATGGGCACGACTACACGTCGCAGCAGCTGTGGGCTCGCGTGGAGGAGCTACTCGCGGCACAGCTCAGCTAAGCGCGCATCCTCAAAGCGGGGGCGCGATACTACTGTTGCCGTATGTTCACAAACGATCCGCTGCCCGACCACCCCGCTCCGGATAACCCGTCAGGGAAGCTGATTCTCCTGCGCCACGGGGAGACGGAGTGGTCGAAGGATGGCAAACACACTGGACTCACGGACATCCCTCTCACAGCCCGGGGAGAGGAACTTGCGCGCGGCGCGGGCAAGTTAGTGGCCGATTACGATTTCTCGCTCGTGCTGACGTCCCCGCTGCAGCGTGCGCGGCGAACTGCTGAGCTCGCGGGCCTGGATGCCGAGGTCGACCCGTTTCTGTTGGAATGGGACTACGGCGGGTACGAGGGGCGTACGACGCGCGAGATCCGCGGCGAGCTCGGCTACAACTGGAGCGCCTTCACCCACGGCGTAATTCGTGGTGACACGCCCGGTGAGACGGTCGAGGAGGTCGCCGCCCGCGCATCGCGGGTGCTCACGCGCGTGCTGCCCGCGATGGCGGACGGCGATGTCGCCCTGATCGCGCACGGCCATTTCCTGCGCATTTTGACGGCCGTGTACCTGAGGTTGGCCCCTCGGTTCGGTGCTCAAATCACCCTGGATGCGGGTTCGGTCTCCGTGCTCAGCTATTACCGCGAGCAGCCGGCCATCTTGTCGTGGAACTACGGGGCCGAACTGCCCATGGAGCCCTCAGAGTCCTAAGACGCGACCCCGCCCATGGTCCGATTTCTCAGCGCACCCGCTGCGCGGTGAACTGCATGCGCGGGTGAGCGTAGAAGCCCTGAGCCTGCACGAGCTGCAGTTCTCGCTCGCCGGATTCATGCGTCAGTTCGATGAGGTCGAACACGCTGGACGCGGTGCGCTCCAGTGCCACAGCGGCGTCTCCTGTCGCGCGGTAGTGCGCGGAGAAGAGCGCCGCCGTGACGTCGCCCGAGCCGTTCGCCTTGAACGGCAGATGGGGAGTCTGCACGATCCACGCGCCTGCAGCATCCACGGCCAGCATCTCGATGGTGCCGGGCTCGCGGTCGGGGCGCTCCACGCTCGTCACGAGCACAGTGCCCGGGCCCATCGCCCGGGCGAGATCGACAGAGGCGAGCGTCGAGTCCAGCGTCGTCGGCTCGGTTCCGGTGAGGAATCCCAGTTCGAATTGGTTCGGCGTGATGATGTCGGACACGGGGACCACACGATCCCGCAGCAGATCGGGGATCTCGGGCGCCACGAAGCATCCGGACTTGGCGTTGCCCATCACGGGATCACACGCGTAAATGGCCGAGGGGTTCGCTGCCTTCACCCGCCGCACCGCATCGACGATGACGTCGCCGATCCCAGTGCCGCCCTGGTATCCCGAGAGCACCACGTCGATCTGGGGGAGTACGCCACGTTCCTCGATGCCGAGGATCACATCATGCACATCCTCGGGTGCGATGAGGGATCCGCGCCACGCGCCATACCCGGTGTGGTTGGAGAAGTTCACCGTGTTGACCGGCAGCACCTCGACCCCGATGCGCTGGAGGGGGAACACGGCCGCTGAGTTGCCAACGTGACCGTGAGCGACGGCCGACTGAATAGAGAGAATCTTCACGACCTCAATCTTCCTCTCCTCGAGCAGTCCCGGCCGCCGAGGCGATGGATCTCTATGGGGCGGCGGGCAGTCCGCGGGATACGGACCTTCTCCGTGCCTTCTAGGAGGACCTGTGATCCTTGGTTCTCGAGGACCCGCCGGCGCTTCACAGCCGGCGGGCCTGCTCGATCATGCGCGTTCCACCGGGAGCCATAGCTCGCAGGTGGCCGTGCTGAAGTCGTCGGCGCGGTCGAGGACCGCGACGATGGATGGTCCCGGCCGAAGCCGCCACGGGTTCGATGGGAACCAGTCTGTCGCGGTGGAGGCCCATGCCTCCTGCAAGGCAGCCGGGTACTCGCCCTCGGTGTGAAACGCCGCCCACGTGCCGGCGCGAACCTCGATCGTGTCGAGATCGTCGGGCACCGGGGTCGTGTCCGTGACGGCGACTCCGTGCAGGTAGGTCAACTCGCTGCCCTCGGTGTAGTCCGGGTCGACGTCGGCGCTGACCTGGAGCAGGCCGGCCGGTTCGGTGTCGCTCAGCGCCTTGAGGCGTGCGTGGTCTGGCAGCGGCAAGGAGGCGATGTGGGCTTGAATGTGCGGGTTGACGCCCTCGTGGATGAGGGGCACGCGGGTGGCGTGGCCGATGAGGCGAAAAGCGGGCCGATCGGTGATGCGGGTGTCCATGGTGATGTTCCCTTCTACGGTCAGGCGGAACCTGAGCTGCGGTTGCGTTCGAAGGGGGCCGCCGTCTCGTTTGACGTCGCCGACACTGACGCCGTGCACCGATCGGAACGCTCGACCGAAAGCTTCGGTCGAACCGTAGCTGTAGCGCACCGCGATGCTCAGCAGGTCATCGTCCCCGAGAATGTCTGCCGCTGCGACCGACATGCGGCGTCGCCGGATGTACTCCGACAGCGGCATTCCGGCCAATGACGAGAACATTCGCCGGAGGTGGTACTCCGTCGTGCCGAGCTCGGACGCCAGTGCAGTCACATCGAGGTCCTCCTTCAGACGATCCTCAACCAGCTCGACCAGTCTGTTCAGCTCCGCGATCATGGCGCCTCCTTCGACACCCACACTTCCCGGTCGTCACGATCGACACCCTACTATCGCGGTCCGATCGGATCGTGTCCCTAATCATCACCCTGCCCGACCGCCGGCTGCCCGGTTTGCCAGGGCGCCTTGAATCAGTCAGCCGTTTACGAATGCGCTCACGGTCGAGGCCAGTCGGTCTCGTTCCGGGCCGATCCAGAAGATATGGCTTGGCGAGTTGACCTCGACGAGGACCGCCCCGGGAATAACGCTGGCGAAGTCCACACTGTGCACGAAGGCGACGCCGCGATCGTAACGAGACCCAGTCACGAGCGTCGGGCAGCGAACCGTCCCCAGTGCATTAAGGCGCGCATCGGCGTCACGTGATCGCCCCTGTCGGAGGTCGTTGATGAATCCTGAATCGGAGCGCATCGTGCGGAAGAGCTGGCGCGCCCGGCTCTTGTCGGCTGAATCCAGGCGGTGCCACCATTTCTCTGCGGGAAGCAACGAGAGTCGCGCCATCATGATTCGCAGTCCAGCGTCGCTGCGCACCAGTTGGCGGATGAGAGCCCACACCATTCCTTGCAGATAGGGAGAGAACAGTACGGGGCCAACAACAGACTCCGCGCGGGTGTCGGGGTAAGGCAAGACCGAGGGAGCGCAACTGTGCAATACCAGGTGTTGCACCCGCAGCTCGAGGTCCTGGGCGACGTGCACGGCCTGCAGTCCGCCGAAGGACACCCCGACCGTGGCCGCGATCACTGAGATTCCAAGTTGCTGACACACTTCGCGTGCCAGCGGCGTGAACTCCGCAGCCGTGAGAGGTCCGACACGGGTGCCGCCGTAGCCTGGGCGCGAGAACGAGACGATGCCGTACCCCAATTCGGTGTACAGGTCCCACCCGGTATTGACCCCGGCGGAGCAGTGCCCGCCGGGGAAGAACAGCACCGTCGTCCCGCGTCCTGGCACTAGGGCGACCTCGACGGGCCCCCCTGATGTTGAGACGATGCGGGTCTCGGTCATGCCCCCAGTGTGCCAGCGGTCGGACTGAATTTCAGTGGTGGAGGCAAGCTGCGCCGGGCCCCAGACGGTCCACCACCTTTACGCCCACGGGTCGTAGTCGACTTCCAGCGGGCCCTGGTCGGGACGGATCTCCGCGGGTACATGCTGCAGGTTGACGCGCACCCGGTACCAGAGTGAGCTCGAACCGCGCATGCCGTCGACCAGCACATCCGCGGGTTTGAGCGCTGCGACGACATCCGGATGCCGTGACTTCCAAGCGTCGAGGCCGGCGATGGCCTCCTCCTTGGTCTTCGCCCGGGCGACCTCCACGAGCGGCATGCTCGAGCGGCGCCGACCGGATCCATCGGGGGCCGCCGGCGCCTTCTCGGCGGGCCCAAGCCGCTCGCCGAGAGCCAGCAGCGCATCGAGGCTGCCGGATGCGTCGTCGATGCCGGCGGCAACATCGCCCTGATCGGCGAACCGCTGCAGCACCGTCTTGACCGTGAACTCCTCGGGGCGGCGGGTGCGCACCTCGTCCCAGTCGAGCGGCGTCGACACGCGGGCATCCGGCAGGGCGCGCACCGAGTAAGCGGATGCGACGGTGCGGTCCTTGGCGTTCTGGTTGAAGTCGACGAACACGCTCTCGCCGCGCTCCTCCTTCCACCAGTGCGCGCTCGCCAGGCCGGGTGCCCGGTTCTCGACCTCGCGGGCGAGGGACTCCGCGGCGAGCCGCACCGCTCGGTAGTCCCAGCGGGGGTCGATCCGCACGTTGATGTGCAGGCCGCGGGAGCCGCTGGTCTTCGGCCAGCCGACGAGGCCGTGGTCCGTGAGCACGTCGCGCACCACGAACGCGACGTCGACGATCTGCGCCCAATCGACACCGGGCATCGGGTCGAGGTCCACCCGCAGTTCGTCGGGGTGATCGAGGTCCCAGGCGCGCACGGGATGCGGGTTGAGGTCGACGCAGCCGAGGTTGATAACCCACGCGAGCGCGGCGGCATCCGTCACCACAACCTCCGCCGCCGAGGTGCCGGATGCGTAGTGCAGGGTGGTCGTCTCGATCCACGACGGCCGCGACTCGGGCGCCCGCTTCTGGAAGAACGCCTCCCGGTCGATGCCCTTGACGAAGCGCTTGAGCACCATGGGCCGGTCGGCCGCACCGCGCAGCGCGCCGTCGGCCACGGCGAGGTAGTACTTCACGAGGTCGAGCTTGGTGATGCCGGGCTTGGGGAAGACGAGCTTGCCGGGATGACTCACCCGCACCTCCCGACCGTCGATGTCGAGAGTGGTCGCGTCGTCCTTGGCCGCGTTCATGATGGGGATGGTACGCGCGGCGCCGGAAACGGGGGAGGGGCGCCCGTGGCGACGACAACGTGCGGGACTGGCTCCGGTGCCCTGACGCGACTACCGTGCCCAGAACTGGGTCGGAACCGAAACCGGCGCCGAACTCGGAACGACAATGAGAGTAGGAAAGGACAAGAACATGAGCCTCACTAACGAGGAGACGGCCAGCCCCGAAGAGATCGCGCAAGCGTTCTCCAGCCACCGCTTCGAGGAGGCCCTGCCGTATCTCGCCGACGACATCGTGTGGAGCCTCGTCGGTGACGAGCCGGTTCTCGGCCGCGACGCCGTCGAGAAACTCTGCCGAACGAGCGCCGCGCATCTCCTGGATGTGACCACCGAGTTCCAACGTTTCCGCACGGTCGTCGGCGGTGACAGCGTCGTGGTCGACAGCCTCGCTCGTTACACCGAGACCGGCGGAGACGTTTCAGTGGTGGCGTCCTGCGACATCTACGACTTCGACGACGGCCGCATCACCGAGATCGTCTCGTACACGATCGAGATCGACGGCTGACCCGCTCGCACACTGCAGGCTCCTGCAACACCGATCAGGCGTTCTCCAGCTCGGCGATCACGATCTTCTTCTGCTGCATCATCACCTGCATCTGCTCCGGGCGCCGGGTCAGCTCGCCCATGTTCGCGGGAATGATCTGCCAGCTGAGGCCGAACCGGTCCTTGCACCATCCGCACTGCTCCGACTCGGGCACGTGCGAGAGCCGCGACCAGTAGCGATCGATTTCCTCCTGGTCCGCGCAGGACACGACGAATGAGATCGACTCGTTGAAGGTGAAGACCGGCCCGCCGTCGAGGCAGACGAAGTCCACACCGTTCAGACGGAACTGGCCGTTCAGCACCTTGCCGGCCATGCCGACGAAATTCTCGTCGAGCGATTCGTCGGGATACTCGCCGATCGAGAGGATGCGGGAGTTCGGGAACACGTCGACGTAGTATTCCATCGCCTCGCGGGCCTGATTGTCGAACCACAGACACGGCTGGATGGGTGAGAGCTCGGCCACGGGAACCTCCTCGTTCGCACTGTTCTGGTGCGTCCAAGATATGCGGATGCGGCGCCGCTGGCGAGACCGCGGTGCGGGCGGCGCGGCTCGGCTGATTGGCTCAGGCGCGGGTGGCGTGAAGGCGTGGCGCCGTCCGAGGACGACGACGATTAGTGCGATGGCCACCAAGGCGAAGGTCGCCCAGGGAAGCGAGGCTGGTCCGAACGAGCTCAGCAACGCGCCCCCGAGAATTCCGCCCCCGGCGATTCCGATGTTCCAGCCGGTGACCATGACGGACTGGGCGGCATCCACAGCGGTGCCGGCTACGTTCATCATCGCGGTTTGCAAGAGACTCGCTGCACCGCCGAACGCCAGGCCCCAGGCGACGGCACTGGCGAACACGGCGACGGGGGAGTCCGCGACAAACCCGAGCGCGAGCATGGCCACCGCGAACAGCGTGGTGCTGCCGATCATCAGAGTGCGCAGGTGCCGGTCGATCAGGGCGCCGGTGATCACCAGGCTCAACAAGGACGCGACGCCGAAGACGAGCAGGACTGCGCTGACGGCGCTCCCCATGCCGACTGGAGCGAGGAACGGGGCGATGTAGGTGTACAGCAGGTTGTGGGCCGCGACGTAGAGCACCGCGGTGACCAATACCGGGACCAAGCCGGGCAGCGTGAACACGCGACGAATCGGCGTGCGATCGCCCTTCTCCTGCCCGGGCAACGCCGGCAGGACCACGATCGCCCAGACAATGACGAGGCCGGCAACCACGGCCATGGCGACGAAGGTGAACCGCCACCCGACAACGCTCGCCATCAAGGTGCCCGCCGGGGTGCCGATCGCCAACGCGATCGGGGTGCCGGCCAGAGCAATCGTTAGACCACGGCCGCGCTGTGCACCCGTGACCAGCCGGCCGGCAACGCCGGCGATGATGCCCCACAGCACCCCCGCGAACACCCCCGCGACGAAACGCGCCCCGAGCGTGAGGACGAAGCTTGACGAGAAGGCCACCACGAGGCTCGTCACTACATACCCGGCCAGTGCTGCCACGAGCAGATGACGGCGCGGCCACCCCATCGTCGCGGTGATGATCGGGATCGCGCCCACGATGGACCCGATCGCATACACCGACACGAACTGCCCGGCGGCAGACTCCGTCACCCCCAGTCCCGCACTCATCTGCGGCAGGATGCCCGCCGGCATGGTCTCCAGCATGATTGTCAGGAAGCCGGCTGCGGTAAGCGCGAGGAGGCTTCCCAACGGAAGGCGGGGACGACGCTGCGTCGCCTCGGGTGTGTGCTCTACTAGGGTCATAACCCTACAATGCATGGTTGACACTAATGTGAAGGTCAAGCCGCACGGCGAACAATCTTCAGGAGGCCCCGGAATGCGCATCGGTGAACTCGCGAAACTCTCGAACACCCCCACCCGCTCACTCCGCTATTACGAGGAGCAGGGACTCATCGTCCCCGAGCGGCTCGAGAACGGGTACCGCGACTATGGCCCCTACCTGATTGACCGAGCCGTACAGATTCGCGGATTGATCGATAGCGGAATCTCGACCAAGATCATCGCCCTCATCCTTCCCTGCCTGGACAAGCCCAGAGGCATCGTGCCCGAAGACATCCAGCCCGAGCTGATCGCTATCCTTCGTGACGAGCAAGAGCGGATGACGCAGCGGATTGACTTCCTTACTCGCAACCGGGACGCCATCGCCACCTATATCGCGGCGGCGGACGAGGCGCTCGCGCGGCGCACCGCCGGCTCCTCGGCCGCATAACTCCACCCACTCGCGAAGGGTGCGGAATATGATCCCGCCATGGACATCAGCGAGAACGACAACAGCGCAGTCGAGAAACCGTCCACGGGTGCTGCGGCACAGGGCGATGCCGCTTGGGCGCTTCCGGACGCCATGACCGGCCGGGCAAGCCCCGCGAAGGCCGCGGTCGGCGACAAGCCTGTCTTCGACTACATCGCCAGCCTGCCGCAGCCGCAGCGGGGCATCGCGGAAGCGGTCGATGCGCTGGCCGCCCAGACGCTGCCCGACCTCCGGCGGTCCGTGAAGTGGGGCATGGCCTACTACGGGGTCGGCGACGGGTGGTGCTTCAGCTCCGGCGGCTTTGCCGGCCACGTGAAGCTCATGTTCATCAATGGTGCGGCGCTCGATCCGGTCCCGCCGGTGACGCCGGTGGGGATGGGCAAGTCCACGCGGGGTGTGGAGCTCGAATCCGTGGACGATATCGACGAACGCCAGATCGCGGCATGGATGACACAAGTCGCGTCCGTGCCGGGTGTCGGGGGCAAGAAACGCTGAACCTTTGCAGCCAAAGGGCATTACGCTGTGGATGTTCCCGACCGAAGGATCACCGTGTCTCTCCACTTCGAGCATTCCCCGCAGAACCACATTCCGAACGCAGATGAGCCGTCCGTCCCGGAGATCGAGGTCGACCAGACCATCGCTCCGCGTCCGGAGGAAGAGATCGCCGACGCTCTGCGGGCGAAGCCAGACCTCGACGATCACAGCGAGCATCGAGTGCGGACACCCCCGGCTCCGCGGACGAAATAGCCCGGACGCACACCTCCGAACTGCCACGTTCTGGTGTGCTTGATCGACGTACCATGCTGGCATGGCATCCACACTGACGCCCTACTTGAGCTACGCCGACGCTCCCGCCGCAATCGCCTGGCTGGAAGCGATCGGTTTCGTGGTGGTCACCCGTCAGGATGGTCCCGCCGGTAGAGTCCTGCACTCTGAACTTCGGATGGGCGAGGCCGTTGTCATGCTGGGGAGCGACGACAGTGACTATGTTGTCGCTCCGCTTGTCGGGACATCCACCGGGGCAGGCCTGTACATATTTGCTGAGGATGTTGACCGGCTCTATGCCGCCGCAGTCGAAGCCGGCGGCGCATCGGTGTTCCCGCCCGAGGACACCGAGTGGGGCGCCAGACGAGCTCGCGTTCTGGATCCAGGCGGGCGGGAGTGGAGCTTCGGGTCGTACGAACCCGGAGCCGGGTAGCAGAACACCCCGCCGCAAACCCCGCGTGAATTCGTGCGGGGTGAGCCGCTGTCGGTTCCGCTCGACTTTCAGGACGGAACGCGGGTTGAGGGTGTACCGTCTGAATTGGCTGGCTGACCAGCTGTGTGTAATTCTTTGCCCCCAGACCTCGGGTGATGGCTGTTTCCATCAATAGAGCCCGCCAGGTGCGGTCGGCGGGCAGATCGGCACTTGAGTTCCCATGAGAATCAATAAAGTCCATATCGACGGGCAAACGTTCGTCCTCGCCTCCGGCGAAGATGTCGCTGGGTTGAAGACCCAAATCATCTCCGCCTGCCAGGGCGGAAAGTCCGCCTTCGTCGATTTCGAGTCCGTGGGGCGTGGACTGATCTCGGTGCTGATCACCCCCAATCTGCCGGTGCGCTTTGAAACCTTCGAGCGCAGTGAAGAGCAGATGCGGGAGTGGGAGACGGCACCGCCCTCGGTTTCCGACGAGCAAAACATGGACTTGGACGCTTATCTGGACGGTCATTACTAGGGGCAGTGTGCCGACGTTATCCTCTGAGCTCGCCTCACAACCGGCCCAGGCCTGGGGATGGCTACGCCATCCGCAGTCCGGGGCCGGCACGCCAAGCTGACCTCGGCGACACGCTATTTCGAGGTGCGCCTAGCCGAACGGCACGGCACCGACAAGCACGCCGACGAACAGCATCACCAGCGACACCACGCAGGCCCGCCAGAGCACCTTCTTGTGGTGGTCGCCGAGGTTCACGTTGGCGAGTGAGACCAGCAAGAGAATCGCCGGCACCAGCGGGCTCTGCAGGTGGACGGGCTGACCGATGATCGAGGCGCGGGCCATCTCCACCGGGTCGATGCCGTAGGTCGCCGCGCTCTCGGCGAGCACCGGCAGGATGCCGAAGTAGAACGCGTCGTTGGACATGAAGAAGGTCATGGGAATGGAGAGCACGCCGGTGATGACCGCCAGATATTCGCCCATCGATGCCGGCACGACCTGCACGACCCAGTCGGCCATGGCCGTGACCATGCCGGTGCCGTTCAGCACGCCGACTAGGACACCGGCGGCGAGCACCATCGAGACGACGCCGACGATGCTGGGCGCGTGCGCGACGATCTCGTCGGCCTGGCTGCGCAGCTTGGGGAAGTTGATCGCGAGCGCCACCGCCGTGCCGACCATGAAGATGTACGGCAGCGGCATGACATCGATCACGAGCAGCACCATGACGGTGAGCGTCAGCGCGAAGTTGACCCAGATCAACTTGGGCCGCAGCGTCGGCCGGTCCGCGCTAAGCATGGTGTCGGCCATCGCCGTGTCGCGCTCGTCCTCCAGCGTCAGCTGCTCGGCCAGGGTCGGCCGGCCGGCCGGCATCCGCTGGCCCGGGCGCACCGTGAGGATGCCGGTGGTGGAGAGCGTTGCCGCTGCTCCGGGCCGCACATCCGTGCCACGCACGACGCGGTTGCCGCCGAAGAGGCCGCGCCAGAAACCGGGACCCGTCGTCTGTGCGGCCTCCGCCATCGCGGCGGGGGAGCACTCGAGGGAGCCGAGGCGCTTGCGCTCGGCCAACCCGAGGAACCAGGCGAACGCCAGCGCAACGATGAGGCCCGTCGCGAGCGACGGCAGCATCGGCACGAAGATGTCGGTCGGCGAAACGCCGAGCGCCGAGGCGGCCCGCACGGTGGGTCCGCCCCACGGCACGATGTTGAGCGTGCCGTTCATCAGGCCCGCCACGCAGGTGAGCACCACCGGGCTCATGCCCATCCGCAGGTAGATCGGCAGCATCGCCGAGGTGGTGATGATGAAGGTCGTGGACCCGTCGCCGTCCAGCGACACCGCGCCGGCCAGGATCGCCGTGCCCAAGACGACCTTGGCCGGGTCGTTGCCGAGGAAGCGGGTGATGAAGCGGATGAGCGGATCGAAGAGCCCGACATCGATCATGATGCCGAAGAACATGATCGCGAACATGAGCAGCGCCGCCGTCGGGGCGAGGTCGCCGATCGACTCGATGATCATGTCGCCGAGCCCCAGGCCGGCGCCGGCGAAGAGGCCGAAGATCGTGGGGACGAGGATGAGGGCGACCATCGGCGTGAGCCGCCTGGTCATGATGAGCACCATGAAGGTGAGGATCATGGTGAATCCGAGTATGACGAGCACATCGACTCCTTTGTCTATGTCTGGATGGTGCGGCCGAGTCGGGCGATCCCGATCGGCGAGGTCCGCCGAAGCGGATGGCGATGAGTGTGAAGCCTAGACAGGCCGCAGGCGCCGCATCCGGTAGATCGCTTTGCTGCACGTATTGCGCATATCGTTAGTTGTGCGCATTGTGCTCGATGCGCCGGGAGGAGGCGAGGATGCGGTTCTCGACGCAGATGCTGCTGCTGCAGCTCGCCTGCGTGACCGTCGTCGTCGCGATCTGCACCGGCGTTTTCATCGGGATCGGCGTGCAACAGCTGCGCGCCGAGGCCGAGACCTCCGCGCTGTCGATCGCCCGCACCGTCGCCGCCGACTCCGATGTGCGCGCCGGTGTGGCCCGCGCGTCCGCCGACAGCGGGTCGCCCACGAACGCGAGCCTCCGGGGCGGACCGCTCTCCGTTCTCGCGGCAGCGGCGGAGGACAACACCGGCGCACTGTTCATCGTCATCACCGATGATCACGGCATCCGCCTCGCCCACCCCGACCCGCAGATGCTCGGAGCGGTGGTCAGCACGGAGTTCGCTGAAGCCCTGGCCGGCCGCGAGACGGTGTCGTGGGAATCGGGCACCCTGGGCGAGTCAGCGCGCGCGAAAGTTCCCGTCCGCGACCCCAGCACCGATGAGCCGGTGGGTGAGGTGAGCGTCGGGTTCGCCCCGAGCAGTGTGTTCAAGGAGCTTCCCCTGCTGCTGGGCGGCGTCGCGCTGGCTGCCGGCATTGCCCTCGCCCTTGGCGCTGTCGTGTCGTTGATCATCCGACGCCGCCTCGAGCACCTCACCCTCGGCCTGCAGCCCGAGGAATTGTCCGCGCTGGTGCAGAACCAGGCCGCGGTGCTCGACGGGGTCGGGGATGGGGTGCTCGCCTACGGACCGGACGACGTCGTGACCGTCGCCAACGCGACGGCCGCCCGACTGCTCGGCATCCCCGACCTGGTCGGACGCCGCATCCGCGACCTGCCCCTGCCCGCGCCGGTGATCGCCGCCCTGGCCGGCGAGCGTGCACCGCTGTCGCCGGGGGAGCGGCGAACGGATGCGGCCGATCCGGTCGTGCTCGCCGACCACGTCGTCTACATCGACACCCACCCGGTGTCGCACGCAAACCAGGACCTCGGTCTGATCGCGGTGATCCGCGACCGAACCGACATCGTGAACCTCACCGATCGCCTGGAGACCGTGGCGTCGATGACCGACGCCCTTCGAGTGCAGCGCCACGAGTTCGCGAACCGCCTGCACGTGACGGCCGGTCTGATGGACGCCGGCCGCGTGCCCGACGCCCGGGACTACCTCGACGAAGTGTTGGAAGCCTCCCGCACCCCCGGAGGTTTGGCCGCCGGCGAGCACCTGACCGAGCCGTTTCTGGTGTCCCTGGTGGAGGCCAAGGCCGCGCAGGCCGGTGAGCGCGGCGTGGACCTCACGGCGGGGCCGGATTCGTTGGTGCGCGGGGTTGTCACCGCGCCCGCGGAGGTGGCCACCGTGCTCGCCAACCTCGTTGACAATGCGGTGAGCGCGGCGGTTCTTGGCGCGGAGCCGCGGTGGGTGGACGTTGAATTGCTCGACGACGGCGACACCCTCGTGATGACCGTGTCCGACTCCGGGCAGGGGGTCGCCGACGAGGCCCGCGTGTTCAGCGACGGGCAGCGAGCCAACCTGGACCCGGACGCGGTGCACGGGCGGGGCATCGGTCTGCCGCTGGTGCGCGACATCGCCGCGCGTCTGGGCGGAGAGGTGTGGCTGGCCGACGCCGGCGGCAGCGACGGGAGCGGTGCCGTGTTCTGCGCCCGACTGCCCGGGGTCATGCGCGCGCCGGACCATCCGACACAAGGAGAAGAACGATGACCGAGACAATTTCCGTGCTGGTCGTCGACGACGATTTCCGCGTCGGCGGGCTGCACCGCGACATCGTCGATGCGTGCCCCGGCTACACTGCCCTCGAGCCGGTGCGAGGCGTGCGCGCCGCGCGCGCGGCGGTGCGCGACCTGCAACCCGACCTCGTCATCTGCGACGTCTATCTGCCCGACGGTGACGGGATCGCCTTCGTCGCCGAGATCGACGTCGACGCGTTCATGATCAGCGCGGCAGCGGACGGCGCCACCGTGCGCCGGGCACTGCGGGCCGGCGCCCTGGACTACCTCATCAAACCTTTCGAACCCGCGCGGCTGACCGAGCGGCTGGAGGCCTACCGCCGGTTCCGCACCCTGGCCGCGGAGGACCGGCAACTCGACCAGGACGCCATCGAGAAGGCTCAGCGGGTGCTGCACGGCCGGGACGGGGGAGTCGCATCCGGCTCGCGGTCCACGACCGAGAAGCTGCTCATCGACCTGCTCCAGGACGGTGAATCGTCCGCGAGCCTGATCGCCGACCGGGCCGGGCTGTCCCGCGCGACAGCGCAGCGGCACCTTGCCGCGCTGGCCACCCGCGGTGACGTGGACGTGACCCTGCGTTACGGATCGACGGGCCGACCCGAGCACCGGTACAGCGTCCGGCGCTGACGCAGGCGCAAGCCAC
This sequence comes from Cryobacterium sp. AP23, assembly GCF_054075385.1. Taxonomy (NCBI): domain Bacteria; kingdom Bacillati; phylum Actinomycetota; class Actinomycetes; order Micrococcales; family Microbacteriaceae; genus Cryobacterium; species Cryobacterium sp. AP23. The sequence goes on from NZ_CM133415.1 coordinate 89,966, forward strand.
GTTGCGCGCACCGGAGCGAAGCCCTCTCCTGACTCCGAGTGTGATCGCCCCTGTCGGCGTATGCCCAGGTATTCCTCAGACGGGGCCGTCCTTGAGAATGGAGAGGTCACACAACGTCGACCGGGTTCGGTCGGGATCCTCTCGTGACTCCCGAGTTCAACCGGAAGGCCTCCGTGGCAATTGAAGATCCCCGCCCCACTAAGGATGCGGCACGCGCCCTCACACGGCGCCCCGTGCGCGAGATCGTGTACGTCAAGGGGTGCATGCCGCGCTGACCGCGGCCTTCCCCGGCTACGATCACGGCGAGAGCGGCTACAAGCGGATCACGTTCGCGTTGTTCGCAGCGGGCTTCGCGACGTTCTTGCAAGTCTTCGATGCTCAAGCCGCGCTGCCCGCGATCAGCACCGAACTCGGTATCGCCCCGTCGACCGCCGCACTAACTGTCTCTGCGACGACCCTGGGCATCGCGGCCTCCGTTATTCCCTGGGCGGCCGCCTCCGACCGTTTCGGTCGCGTGACTGTGATGCGTATCTCGCTGGTCGCGGCCTCGGTCGTCGCCCTGGTCGTGCCGTTTCTGCCGACTTTTGAGGCGGTCGTCATCGGACGAATCATCCTCGGCGTCGCGCTCGGGGCAGTGCCGGGGATCAGTGTCGCCTATATGACCGAAGAACTCGTCCGGTCTCGCGTCTCGATCGCGGCAGGACTGTTCGTCGCCGGCAACACCTTCGGCGGTATCTGCGGACGCCTCATTGCCGGCCCCCTCTCCGAATTGATCGGCTGGCGGCCCGCGCTGTTCACGGTCGCTGTCATTGCCGCTCTCATCGGGGGAGCGGGGTGCGCTCTTCTCCCGCGGGCGCGCGGCCATATCCGCGGCCGCGCGCAGGCCCATCCATTGCACACGAGAATCCTGTTCAATCTCCGCGACCCCTACATGCTCGGCCTCTACGCCCAGGGGTTTCTTCTGATGGGCGCCTTCGCGATCGTCTACAACTACCTGGGCTTCCGCCTCGCGGCCTCACCATTCGACGTGCCGGCAACGCTCGTCAGCCTGATGTTCGTCGCCTATCTCGCAGGAACGATTGCCAGTCGAACGTCCGCACGGCTCGCTGTCCGCTTCGGGCATGCCCGGATCATCGGCGTCGGCATCGCGGTCATGGCCATCGGCGCGGTGATGACCACGGCGTCGGACCTCGTACCGGTCCTCGGAGGACTCGTGATCTTCACGATCGGGTGTTTCAGCGCCCACCCCGTCGCAAGCGGTCTGACGGGTCAAGCGGCGCAACTCGGGGTCGCTCAGGCGACGGCCCTGTACCAGCTGTCGTGGTTGGGAGGCACCGCACTGTTCGGCTGGATCGGCGGCACGGTGTTCGAGGAGGCAGGCTGGCCTGCCACGGTCGGATTCGTTGTGGGGCTCTGCGGAGCGGCGGCCGGAGCAGCGTTGATAGGTCTCACCTTGATGAGAAGCCGTCGCCCCGCGCCACCCTCACGGTAGTGAAGAACCGCCTACCCGGCGGTACATTACGGCGCTGAATAACCGTTTCGGCCACGGCGACGTTGATGACCCAAGCGGCACCCATGAGGATGGTCCTGGAGAGCTCGTCCTCTGACCCGAAAATGAGGGAACCGGGGATGAGGACAACGGCCTGGGTGCCGGCGCCCATGGCTATCGCGTAGGCGCGAGTCATCCAGGCGCCGTGCTCAGCGAACTTATGCCGCATGATCGCGCGAATGCCGAGCAGGATGCTGATGGCCATCGCCGCGCCGAAGAGAAGGCGGAGCCCCGACAATGCGAGCCCATCGCCGGCGGGGCGAGGGTAGAACGCCGCCATCCACATGCCAGACAGGGCCGTGAGCAGTCCGGCCGGAATGAGGATGCGGCCCGCCATGCGGTGCCACCCATTTCTGCCACGGCGCAGAGCGGGAACGAACTGGGACGCGCCAAGCAGGCTGAAGATGGTGACGCTCACGATGTGGGTGACCACGGGGATGGGGGAGTCGAGGAATCGCGCGTTGTGCACCGTCGGTACGCCCCCGCCGGTCAGCTCGCCAAGCCGTGCCGCACCCGCGAGAACGGGGATGAGGCTGAGGAGAATGAGGCCGGTGGGCGCGAGCCAGATGGATCCGCTGGTCCTGGACGCCCGGGTCGGGGCGGTGCTTGTCGTCATGATGCATCCTCCTCAGTAGTGACGTGTTCCGGGGACCAATCGATGGCGTGGCTACCCAGGGCGTTGATCGAGATGAGGGTCATTCCCAGGTCACCTACCCGCCGAATCATCCCGTGGAGAGCGGCTTGATCAATGATGGGTCCGGTGAGGGTGGTGAATCCGTCCACGCCGGTCGTGAGCGCGAAGCCCTCGAACCAGTCGCTCCATCGTGAATCGAGTTGCCCGGCGAGGCGGATTTCATACTGGTTCATTTCGCGGCGCGGTCGAGATCTGTCGTGATCGCGCGGTCACGTCGTGCGGCGCTGCTCGTGCGCTGGTCGGACCAGAGCGAGTAGCCGAGCCAGATCAGGGCGAGGCCCATGGGTATGGCGGCCAGGCGCTCCAGCGTGTGGGGGAGCAGCGCGCCGGCGATGGGAGTCATGGCAGCGGCGGCAACCAGCAGGATGCCCGCTCCGCGCGACAGCACCCGGGCCCGGATGAGGGCAATACCGAAGAGCAGCGCGCCGAGCACGTAAAGGAGGCCGCCGACCTGGGGAAGTGCGGCGAGTGGGCCGAGGTCGGTGACGGGCGCGTATCGACCGAAGAGACCGACGAAGTCCACGGAGACTTGGGGAGCGTCGGCCGTGAACAGGGGAGCAATGAAGGCTTCCGCGAAGTTGAAGGCCGCCTGCAGAATGAGGAAGAAGCCGAACATCAGGTACCCGATGAGGCCCAGAATCCCGAACTCCTTCACTTGCCTGAGGTAGATGCCGGTGATTCCGACGAGAGCGAGTATCGCCTCCGTGAAGCTGACGATGTGCACGGCCACCCACTGTGTTGTGGACAGGGATGCGACGACGTCGGCGGGGTGGATGAACTGGATGATGATGTAGGCAAGACCTGCGAGGGCGGCGGCTACAGCGGCCCCGCGGGTCAAAGTGGATGTCGAAATGGTCATGGTGTGCTCCTCTGCGTCCGATGGCCCGGGGTGCCCGGGCATATTCAGAAGCTACGGATCAATGTGGTGACCAGGCATCACCACATGCGCGGATCCAGTGGTGATTGTGCGGACCGGGGGAGCTAGATCAGACCAAGGGATTCGGCGCGACGGACGGCGCCGGCGCGGCTGCTCACATCGAGCTTGAGGAAGATGTGCTTGGTATGGGTACGCATCGTGTTCAGCGAGACGAAGAGTTCCCGGGCGATCTCCGGACCGGACAGGTCGGTGGCGAGAAGTCTCAGCACGTGCAACTCACGGTCGCTCAGCGCATCCACCGGCGGATCTGAGGACGCAGCGCCTTCGGTGTCGCGCAGGGCACGGCTGAGCCGACGAACATAGTCGGGACGGATGCCTCCCCCGGCGGCAGCGCGTAGGAGCCTCAGCATCGAGCTGCCCTCGTCCACGAACAGGCGGAAGTATCCCTCCGGCTCGGCCTGAGTCAGGGCGCGCTCCAGCGGGACCAGAGCGAGGGGGATCTCTCCCTGCGCCTGGAACGCCAACGCCTGCAGGACGAGAATCTCGTTGACGCTCCCTCTCCGGCCGCCCGATTCGGCGGCATCGAGCAGCCTGGCCAGCAGCCCCTGCGCCGCATCCGCACTTCGCGTTGCGGGGTCGAGGACGTGCCGTGCGATCAGCAGCCGCGCCAGCGTGAGGTGCCCGAATTCGTGGAGTCCATCCAGCTGATCGGAGGTGGACAGCGCCTGCTCCGCGATCCACGCGCTCGCCTCGGCGAGGCGGCCCTGCATGATCCGAACCCGCGCCTTCATGCCCCCGATGGGGCGGACCTCGGGGAAGAACCCACGCCGGTAATGCTGCTCTGCCGCGTTAAGAAATTCCACTGCGAGATCACGTTCGCCATCGGCCTCGTGCACCCTCGCCATGGCCACGAACCACCGATATCGATGCTCGTGTGAGAGGGAGCCCTCACCCAGCGCCGCGCTGGCACTGAGCTGATCCCGGGCCAGCGCGAGTTCATTGCGCTCCCGTAACACGTCGCTGAGGCCCGCACGAAGATCCGCCGCTGGCTGGCCCCCGTTTCCGTGCGTGAGCGCCTGCTCCAGCGCGTCCTCGTAGATTTGCTGGGTCTGCCGCAGCCGACCGAGGGGCAGGAGCATGTCCGCCATGACCATGGTGGTGCTCAGCGCGTCAGTGAGGTTGCCGGCCCGTCGGAGACTGCGTGCCGACTCTTCGAATGCCGTCACGCCCGCCTCGAGGTCGCCATTGGCCCACGACGCCAGTCCCAGCAAGCCGGAGGACGCGCCTCGCCCCAAATCATCCTCCGGCTCGGCGGAGTCGAACGCGCGCTGAGCATGGTCGGTGATGCCGGCGAGATCTCCCGTGGCCAACGCGAGTGACGCACGATAGAGCTCGATCGTCACGGGCAGGGTCTGGAGCTCCCCGCCAGGCTCGGAATCGTGAGCCGGCGTCTCCGCATCCGTCTGCGCCGACAGCAAGCGTTCGGCCTGGGCCAGCTGACCGTCCACCGACGGGATGTCGCCGGCCACTAGGGAGGACCACGCGGAGAAGACCAACAGCACGGGCCGGCGTTTTTTGGAGTCATCCGGCAGCATGCTGAGCCAGCCGAGCAGGGTCGCATCCTGCCTGCTCTTGCGGACGCCGGGGATGGTGGCCTCAATCAGGCGTGCGGCCCGGGCGAAATCGGAGGCCTCGAACGCATGCCTCACCGCGTCCTCGGGTGAATGATGCAGCTCGTACCACTCGCTGGCGCGGCAATGAAGGGAACTCACCTGATCGGAGCCGAGGGGGAGCAGCCGGGCACGCAGAACATCGGCGAACAGATGGTGGTAGCGGTACCACTGCCGCTGATCGTCCAGCGGCACGATGAACAGGTTGTCCCGTTCCAGAGATTCGAGCATCGTGCCGCTGTCAGTCCGCCCGGTCACGGCGTCGCAGAGGTCGCCACTGAGCCGGTCGAGAACCGCCGTTTGGACGAGGAACTCTCGAACGTGGGGTGGTGCCCGGTGGAGAACCTCCTCGACGAGGTAATCGATGATGAATCGGTTGCTGCCCGCGAAGCCATCGATGAAGGCGGGGATGTCTGAGCTTCCGCGCAGGGACAGCGCGGCGAGCTGGAGTCCCGCGATCCAGCCCTCTGTTCGCACCTCGAGCGCCGAGACGTTTTCGCGGGTGAGCGACAGGCCCATGGCCTGGTTGAGGAAGGCTGCTGCTTCGTCGGGGGTGAATCGCAGGTCAGCGGCGCGCAATTCCGTGAGGTTTCCGCCGGCTCGCAGTCGCGCCAGAGGCAGAAGCGGGTCGGAACGGCTGGCTATCGTCACGTGCATCATGGACGGCAAGTGGTCAAGGAGGAACGCGACCGCGTCGCGACTGGATGGGTCCTCGATGATCTGAAAATCATCCAGGATCAGAATGATGGGGTGTGCGCTGCGTGAAGCGTCGTTGATGAGTGCCGTCAACGTCGCCTCGGCAGACTGACGACCGTTGTAGTCGTCGTGCCCAAGATCTGGATTCGCTCCCTGGAGCGCGGCGACCAGGTAGGTGAGGAACCGGACCGGGTCGTTGTCGCCCTGGTCCAGGGACAGCCAAGCGACCCTGACCGTCGGATCGTGTCGACGAATCTCTGCAATCCACTCAGCAAGAAGAGTGGATTTACCGAATCCAGCTGGAGCGGAGACGAGGGTCAATCGGCGTCCCGCGCGGTATCCCTCGTTCAGCAGATCGACGAGTCGATGGCGGGCTATGGCCTGGGAGCGCGGCGGTGGTACGAAGAGCTTGGTGGCCAGTACCGGCATTTCCATTCGCTCATCCTAGGCGTGTCAAGGATGTGGAGTCTCGCCGCGGGTGAGTGAGCAGTCGTCGTAGGTGATCGACCCGGTCTTCGTGGTCTGGTTGGCCGAGTAGAGCTGCGGAACGATTCGGTCGCCGGAGTTCACTGCAACGGAACTGACCCGCACCGCCGTCCACGTCGATGCCGGGAGCGCCTTGAACGTGGTTGTCGTCAGGTGAGTGGATTTTGACCAGTCAGTGGGGTACTCCAAGAATCGCACCGTCAAATTGAGTCCGGGGGTGGTGGGGCGCACCCAACAGGAGATCGTGTAGGTGGCGCCCTTCACGCTGGACGACACGGCGGTGTTCTGGGTGATGCCCACTGAACCTGCCGTGGCGGATGCGGCTGACACCGTCAGGGCGTGGGAACCGCCGTGGGCCGGGCTCTTGACAGAGGCCAGCGTGCCGGTGGTGAAGGCCCGCCAGCCCCCGGTGCCGGCTTCGAAGCCCGGATCGGGAAGCACCTGTGCTGCTGCGGGCGGAACGGTCGGAGGAACAGGCGCTGCGGTTGCCGCGGTATAGGTGAGAATCCCGCAGCTGCTCGGCGCGAACAGGCGATGTTGGGCGATGATGATGCCTGTCGCATCGAAACTCACGGGACAGGGTTCGATTGTGGTCGACAGCACAGCCCCGGTCGCCTCGTTGACGCCGAAGATATGGCCCGGGGTGCCCGTGTTGTATCCGCTGTAGAACCAAACGACGCCGTTCGCGATCAGCGGTGCCGCCGCGGCGACGATGGCCGGGCCCGATTGGTCTGTCGGCAAGGAGCGCTTCCAATACACGGCGCCCGTTGTGAGGTTCACGGCGGAGATGACGCTGGCGATGGTGCTGGATTGGTCGGTGACGGTGAAGATGCCGACGTTTCCGTCGAAGGCGAGGTTATTGTCGCTGCGCGGTAACGTGCGCACCACGCCGCCGGTCGCCGGGTTGAGAACGAGGGTGAGCCCGGTGTCCTGGCCCGTGATGCTGGTGATGTAGAGAAGACCCTTGTTCAGGGCAGGGCGAGCCGAGCCCCATCCAGGTCCGAAAAATCCGCCGGGCTTGGTGATCGACCAGAGGCGCTGGCCGGTCGCAATCGTATAAGCCTGAACATACGGACCGTTATTGATGAACAGTCTGCCGTCCGAGATGAAGGTGGACGCGTTATTTGCGACCTGAGATGTGAGAAGGTACTTGAGTTTTCCGGTGGCAGCGTCGAGGACCGCTCTCCCGACGGACACGATGCCGCCGCCCACTTCGAGAGTGGAGTTCGAGGACAAAGCTGTCGACCAGATCACTTTGCCGGTGGACAGGGCGAGTGCCTCCACAATCGTTGTTCCGTTGGCTGGATCGTCATGTTGGAAGTAGACCGTGGAACCGGAGATTCGTTGCGGATACCCGAAGTGATAGTCATTGCGCCAGATCAGTGACCCCGTCGAGGTCGAGTACGCGGACAGGAACGAGCATTGGTGCTGGCGATCGAGGACGACCGTGACGCTGCCGGCGACACTCACGGTCGTTGCCGCGCTGCCGTCCGTACTCGGGCAGAGCGGGGGCGATGCCTTCCAGCTGGCTTTGATCTCAGCCGGGAGGGTCTCCGCAAGCTGGGCGTTCTGGTTGGCGGCATTCGTGCCCGCGCACAACGCCTGCGTGCCGCCTGCCGGGTAGGGCACATGGCCGACGGGTGCCGGGTCCGCCGCGCTGACCGGCCCAGCGACGGCCGTGGATGCAATGACAACGGCGGCAACAAATACAGCAATGGAGAATCGGGTTCTCATTGTCGTCCTCGGGTCGGGATCATCATCGACCCAGTAGTGGAGAGAATATTGACAAGTCGGAGTTTGTCAATGCTCTTCACGACCAGGTGACATGGGAATTAATGAGGACATGGATGGGCCGCTGGGGCCGGTCGAGCCCGAGGAACCGGACGAGTTGGAGCGCCTGCGACGACGCGCGTATGGGCCGGATGCCGACATCGCGGGCGATGCGGCGGCTCAGGCTCGCCTAGCTGAGTTGGAGGCCGCCCAGCACCGACCGCGGATCGCTGTCGGTTCGAATGTCGAGTTGGCTGCGCCTGCTGAGGGATCGGCCGGCGAGCCCGGGGCCGACGACGAAGCCTCCGCACCACGCCGCCGCTGGCTAGCGATCCTCGGTGTGGCCATCGCGGATGTCGCCCTGATCGCGGCCCTCATCACGTGGATGTGGCCACGCGCACCGGATTACGTGATCGCCCCCAATTTCGTGCAGCCACCGGACTTCGTGCTCGCATTGGAATCGGACGGTGCCGACGCCGATGAGCCCAAAGACCCTCACGGCACTCTCGATCGGCTGGGCCTCAATGTCGACGAGATGCGGCGTTACGAGGACTTCGGATACCTCAGCGTCTGGAGCGGGGATTCTCGCTACGGCACGGCATGCCTTCTCGTGGCTCACCCTGTTCAAGGGCTCAACGAGGGGATCGGTGCGGAAGCGTGTGTCGCCGGAGGTGTTGATGCCATCGCCGACCTGCCCATGTTGGACGACAGCCTGATCCGATTCGTGCTCAGGAGTGACCAGGTGGATGTCTACGTGTACAGGAGGGCCGCCGACCCGGTCGCGCCGCCAGGTTAGGAGGGCGCCGGGTCACTGATCCTGACGCGCCGCCAGGTTAGGAGGGCGCCGGGTCACTGATCCTGACGCGCCCGGATCCGTTGGATGGCCGGGCCGAGAGCCTGCGCGAGGGCGCAAGGTGCTGCTTGGGTTGGGGTCCGGTTGACTTGGACGTAGCGTCACCCCATACCGTCGATCGTGGAAGGGGACGGGATGAGCCCGGGAAACGACTGGAGCATTCAGGAAATCGCCCGATTGGCGGGCACGACCAGGCGCACGCTGCGCCACTACCACGCCATCGGCCTCGTGACACCGAGCCGGATCGGCGACAACGGCTACCGCTACTACGACGCCGATGCGCTGGTGCAACTGCAACGGGTGCTGCTGTTGCGCCAGCTCGGCCTCGGCCTGCCCGCGATCGGCGAGGTCCTCGCCGGGCAGCGCGACGACCTTGCTGCGCTGCGGACGCACCTCGCGTGGCTGGCCCACGAACAGCGGCGACTCGGCCGGCAGATGGCCAGCGTCGAGCGCACCATCACCGAACTGGAGAGAGGCGAGAAACCCATGGCAGAGAAGATGTTCGACGGCTTCGACCACACCGAATACAAGGAGGAGGTCGAGCGACTCTGGGGCACGGACTCCTACACGGAGAGCGACGCGTGGTACCGGTCGCTGTCGCAAGACCAGAAGGACGACTTCCTCATCGCGGCGGCGGAACTGGGCGCCGACTGGGCCGCCGCGGCTCAGCAGAAGGTCCTGCCCGACTCCGCTGAAGCGCAGGCGCTCGCGCAGCGGCACTACGACTGGTTGGCCAGCATCCCCGGCACTCCACGGACGCCAGAGGGGCACCCGACAAAGGAGTACCTCGTGTGGATGGGGGAGATGTACGTCGCCGACGAACGCCTGGCAGCAAACTACGGCGGGCTCGAGGGCGCGACTTTCGTGCGCGACGCGATAGCGGTGTACGCCGAGCGAAACCTCTAGGCGGCCGGCCCGGTGCCGTTTGCTCCGCCGGCAAAAGTCGGAGCTCCGAATGATTGCGCGTCTCGTTTCCGTCGGCTAACATACAATCAAATGGTTGTATTAGAGCTTTCAGATCAGGACGTCAACCGGCTCTTCCGCGCCCTCGCAGACGCGACGCGGCGGGATATCGTGCGGCGCACGTTGGTCGCCGATGTCTCGGTGTCACAGCTGGCGGATTCCTACGAGATGTCGTTCGCGGCGGTGCAGAAGCACGTTGCAGTTTTGGAGGAGGCGAGGCTCGTGACCAAAGAACCTCATGGTCGTGAGCGGATGGTGCGGGGAAACCCGGATCGCATCCGCGAGGCGCAGCGCCTGCTCGACCGTTTCGAGGAGATCTGGCGTTCGCGTATTGACCGCCTTGACGTCCTGCTCGCTGAAGACGACCCGACACCACCCGACGCGTAACCGAAAGGAAGATCATGCCTGTCACCTCTGTCGAGAAGGACCTCGACCAGCTCACGATCACGATCGTCGCCGACTTCGCCGCGCCCCTCCGCCGGCTCTGGGATGCCTACACCGACCCGCGCCAGCTCGAGCGATTCTGGGGCCCGCCCACGTACCCGTCCACATTCGTCCGGCACGACGCCGTGACCGGCGGGCGCAGCGTGTACTCCATGACCGGTCCAGAGGGAGACACCCACTACGGCTGCTGGGAGTGGACGGCAGCCGACGCTCCGCACTCATTCGAAGTGACCGACAGCTTCGCGGATGAGGCAGGCGTGCCGAACACCGATCTGCCGGCCATCCGAATGGTCTTCGCTTTCGAGGAGACGAGCGGCGGAAGCCGCCTGAGGACAACCTCGCACTTCGACTCGATCGAGCAGATGCAGCAACTCCTGGAGATGGGCGTGCTCGAAGGCACCCGCGAGGCCATGGGCCAGATCGACCAGGTGCTGGCCGACCTGGCGTCCTTCGCCACCGAGCGTGCAGCGGAGGCGCAGATCCTCAGCGACACCCAGGTACGTGTGGCCCGGGTCATCCGCGGCACGGTCGACCAGGTCTGGCGGGCACACAACGACGCCGCCCTGATGAAGCGGTGGCTGCTCGGTCCGGACGGCTGGTCGATGCCGGTCTGCGAGATCGCGACCGCCGTCGGCGACAGCTACCGCTATGAGTGGCAGCGGGACGGTGGCGACGAGCGATTCGGCTTCACCGGTGAACTGCTCGAATCGGAGGCGCCGTACCGCGCGGTCACTACGGAGGCGATGATCGGGATGGACTTCCCGGCGACGCTCAACGAACTGACCCTCACTGAAGTCGAGGGCGGCACCCTGCTCTCCCTCGTCATCACCTACGCGAACGCCGAGCAGCGCGACGCGGTTCTGGCGACCGGCATGACCGACGGCATGGAGACGAGCTACCACCGCCTCGAGGGGCTGTTGCAGCCGACAATGGCCTGACAATCGCCCTGGCGAAGGCGCAGTTGCGAGCATTCAGTGCCGCAGCTGTGCCTCGGCCGTCGTATCCGGGTCGCCCTCGATCGGGACGGACTCGGCCTGCTCCAGGTACTGCGCCGAGATGAGGCGGTACGACTTTGTGAAGAATGCGGCCGCGGCGGCGAGCACCATCAGGATGCCGGCGATGAGGAACACGAGCGCGATGCCCCGCGCCTCGCCGGCGCCCAGCAGCCAGCCGAGGCTCGAGCGTCCATCGGTCGAGTTCATGAACGGAATGATGATGAACTCGGCGATCGGCGCGATGAGGAACGCCGTGATGGGGGCCGCCGCCGACTCGAACGCCGCCGCGAACCCGAACACCCGGCCCTGCTCGCGGAACGGCACCACCTTCTGGATGACCGTCTGCTCCGAGGCCTCCACGGCCGGGATGAGCGTCATGTACAGCCAGATACCCACGGCGTACAGCCACCACCACTCGCGGATCGTGAACAGCGCCCCGAGCACACCCATGAGGATGACAAGCACCAGCATCGTGCGGATCGGGTTGCGGCCGAGGCCGAACTTCGCGATCAGGAGGCCACCGATGATGAACCCCGTCGACGTGACCCCGAGCACGATTCCCCACACCTCGACGGGGAAGAGTTCGAGGCCGTACGGGTCCATCAGCGCCATGTAAACGCCGCCGATGAAGTTGTTGAACGTGGAGAAGATGATCAGCGCGAACAGCCCGGTCGCCGCCCGCACCGCCGTGATGCTGCCGCTCAGGTCGATCAGCGGACGCCGCTCGCCATCCTGCTTCGGTTGGTCTTCCGGGATGCGGAGGAACAGCAGGTGCAGCAGCGCCGCCGCCGACAGGGCGATCGCGAGGACGAGCGTCCACCCCATGCCCAACATCCCGATCGCGAGCCCGCTGAAGACGCTGGTCACCATGAACGCGAGCCCCTGCACCGTGCCCACGAGCCCGTTCGCGTTCGCGTGCCGCTCGACCGGGATCAGCAGCGTGACGACCGTCGACAGGGCGATGTTGCGCATGTTCTCGATCACCGCCCCGAAGAGGATGATCCCGCTGAACAGCCAGAACCAGGGCCCGCCGAGGTCGAGCAGGGTGGACTCCGGGAACAGGAAATAGAGTCCGCCGCTGACGCTGAACGCGATCAGGGTGACTGCGCCGGCGAAGACCATGACGAGGTGCTTGCGATGCCGATCCACGATGGTGCCGAACGCCATCGAGAAGATGGCGACGAGCAGCATGTACGCTCCGCCGATGATGCCGGTCGCGAGCACCGAGCGCGTCTCCAGGTACACCCAAAAGGTGAGGGCGAACCAGAGGAAGCTTGTCGTGACGTTCGCGACCGCCGTGTTCACCAGCACCTGCGCGAACGTGCGGGCACCACCGGGTGGCGGTGTCGTCTCTGATTCGATGGCGGCCGTTGCCCCGTCGGATCCGCTCATGCGATCGTCCTCTCCTGGTGTGCTCAGAGTCGCCGTCGCGCGCTCCAACCGCTCCGACCGACAGGCCTAGCCAAGCGGAGACCACTGACATTTATTGTAGGGAGACGCCGCCTGGATGTCGCGGGTAACCTGACCACGAATCACCTTTTGCGACCCGGCGACGGCCTCCGCGACCCTGGCTATGCTCGACGCAAACGGGAGGAGGGACTCGATGCCTGGCAGCGACCGGCCCCGTCTTGCCCCTCGGCTTCCACGGATGACGGGACGCGACCCGCAGCAGTCCCATCGCGCGGCGACCCCACTGGAACTGCTCTTCGACCTCACCTTCGTCGTCGCCTTCGGCCAGGCCGGCGACCAGCTCGCCCACGCCCTCGCCGAGGGGCACCCGGCCTCGGGCATCAGTGCTTTCGTCTTCGCGGTGACGGCCACGTGTTGGGCGTGGATCAACTTCTCCTGGTTCGCGTCCGCGTACGACACCGATGACTGGTTCTATCGGCTCACGACCATGGTGCAGATGATCGGTGTCGTTGTCTTCGCCCTGGGGATCCCGGTGTTCTTCGCGTCGGTCGAGCATGGTGGACCGGTCGCCAACGGTGTTCTCGTGGGCGGCTACATTGTCATGCGGGTTGCGCTGATCGGCCAGTGGTTGCGGGCCGCCGCGCAAGACCCCGAACATCGCGCAACCGCGCTGCGATATGCGCTGGTTGTCGGCGTCGCCCAGGCCGGGTGGATCACCCTGGCCATCCTCAGCCTCGGGGTCGTGCCCTTTTTCGTCTGCGCGGTGGTCCTCTTCGCCTTCGAGTCCGTCGGCCCGGTCGTGGCCGAGCGGCACTCGTCGGGGAGTCCCTGGCATCCGCACCACATTGCGGAGCGGTACGGGCTGCTGGCCATCATCACCCTCGGTGAGGGCATCTTCGGCACCGTCGCGGCGGTGTCGGTTCTGGTGCAGGAACAAGGCTGGAGCGGCGAGGCGGTGATGGTGGTCGTGGCCGGGGTGGGCCTCACGTTCGGGCTGTGGTGGAGCTACTTCATCATGCCCTCCGGCCCGATCCTGGCCCGGTTCCGGTCGCGGTCGTACGGGTGGAGCTACGGGCACATTCCCATCTACGGTTCAATCGTCGCAGCGGGGGCCGGCCTGCACGTCTCGGCTTACGTGATCGAGGGCCACACCAGTGTGGGTGTCGTCGGGGCGATTCTGGCCGTCGCGGTCCCGACGCTGATCTTCTCCGTGACCATGTTCACCCTTTACACGTTCCTCCTGCGCACGTTCGACCCGTTCCACATTGCGCTGTTCGCCGGCACCGTCCTGCTGCTCATCGCGGCGGTCCTGCTGGCGATGGTGGGTGCCTCGTTGGGCGTGTGCCTGCTCCTGGTCACGTTCTCACCCGCGGTCGTCGTGGTGGGATTCGAGCTGGTTGGGCACCGTCACCAGGCCGAGACGCTGAACCGAATCCTGGAGAGGGCCCCATAGTGCCCTGTTACCGCCCGGTAGTACCGTCTCGCTAAACGGATGCAGCGCCCAGACAGGAGAAGTTCCATGCTGAAGCAGGTCGCGGAGGGTGTGCTGGTGCACGAGAGTGAGTTCATTCAGAGCAATGCGACCGTCGTGCAGGGGCGAGCGGGGGTGCTGCTCATCGATCCAGGGATCACCCGGGAGGAACTGGTCGACCTCGCGAACGACCTCGGAGAGTTGGGCCAACCCGTCGTGGCCGGCTTCTCAACGCATCCGGATTGGGACCACCTGCTCTGGCACGAGACCTTCGGCGACGTGCCCCGCTACGGCACCGCTCGCTGTGCCGCGGCCATCCGGGATGTGCTGGCGCAAGCCAACTGGAAGGACCAGGTCGCGGAAGGACTACCGCCGGAGTACGCCGAGGAGATCCCGATGGACCTGCTTGGCCAGATCACCGGCCTCCCCGCCGGCGCCGCAAAGATTCCGTGGGACGGCCCCGACGTGCGCATCATCGAGCACCGGGCGCATGCGCCGGGCCATGCGGCGCTGCTGATCGAAACGAGCCGGGTCCTCGTCGCGGGTGACATGCTTTCCGACATTCTGATGCCCTTCCTCGACCTGGCTAACGCGAACCCGCTCGAGGACTACCTGGAAGCGCTGGGGCTGTTCGACAGCGTGGCGGGCGATATCGATGTCGTCGTGCCCGGTCACGGGTCTGTGGGTGACGGTGATCAGGTACGCGCACGGATCCGACGGGACCGCGAGTACGTCGTGGCTCTGCGGGACGGCGGTGACCCCGACGACCCGCGGGTCGACCCCTCAGGCGCGATGGGTTGGCTCGCTGACGTGCACGGGTGGCAACGTGCGCAGCTCGCCACGAAGCGCGAGCACGACGAAACGCCCGGATAGTCACGCCGCTAGCCGGGCTGACGCGGACGTACTCAGACCGAAAAGTGCCCAGCCGATACCGGGTCCGAGATGAGCGAGCACCCCGTAGAGCCGGTAGCCGCCGAGCGGGTCGGTGAATGAGCTCGGCAGCAGCGCCCACGCGAAGGCGATTGCCAGCAGAGCACCGATGCTCACCAGCAGGCGCCGGCTCGGCTGGCTCGCGAGCGGGTTGCTCCTGGTCCCAAGCCCGAGCAGGATGAGCCCGATCGCCTGGACGGGGAGGAAGAACGGCGCGCCCAGGCCATGCACGCTCAGATCGATCAGCGCTGGAATGACGAGACCGAGCAGGGTCAGCACGAAGCCGACCCGAGCCCATCGTCCGGTTGTGAGTCGCAGGCGCACCGGGAGCAGGACCAGTCCCGCGGCGATCAGCAGGTTCGGGATGCCACCGAGCAGCATGCCCCAGAACAGCATCGACCCGCCCAAAATGGTGCGGTCCTCGTTGTACGACGTCGGGCCATGCGATGTCGTGAAGACGAGCCAGAGCGCTGCCCCGAGTAGGCCGCCCGTCACCAGCAGAAGACTCGCCCAGCGATCCCGGGCGACAGCATCGTGCGCGTCATCGGCCTGCCACGGCGGGAACCGTGGCCACCACCCCGGCACGTTCCGTCGGTAGCGGAGGTACTGCTCGCCGTAGGTGCGGGTGAGGGTGGGCTCCTCGTAGCCCTTCACGAACGCGACGACCGCGGTGAGGACGATCGCGGCGTACAGCACGAGCCCCCAGCTGCCGAAAAGGAGGGCCTGGCCGAGGATGATCGCGAGCACCGCGAGGTACATCGGATTGCGCACGTAGCGGTACACCCCCGTCACGACAAGCGTGGCGGTGGGGACGACGGGAGCGGGTGTTCCCTGGTGCCGGGCGAACAGTGCGAAGGCGTGCAGCAGGAACGCCACCCCGGCGCCGATTCCGATCCAGGCGACCGGAAGAACGACCCAGGCCGCGCCGGCCCAGTCGTACCAGTGCCAGCCGGAAATGAGCCACGGCACGAGACCCGCGACGATGCCGGGCGCCAGGATGAGAAAGACGATCGTCCCGATCCACGCGCGTGCCGGCGAGGTTGCCTGGGCCATGCGCGTCAGGCTAGTCCGAATCGTCATCCTCTGTATGCTGTTGCGCATGTCAGCACCGCAGATATATCTGACCTTTCCCGGCACCGCGCGGGACGCGCTCGGCTTCTACGCGGACGTGTTCGGCGGCGACCTCGACCTGAACACCTACCAGGACTTCGGCAGGACCGACGGCCCACCCGGGGCCATCGCCCATGGAGTGCTCAACGGCCGGGTAGCCCTCGCGGGATCCGACGCCGCCACGGGCGAGAAAGGGTTTCGGCTCGAAGGCCTCCGGCTGTCCCTGCTCGGGGCAGCCGAACCAGCTGAGCTGCATCGCTGGTTCGATTCCCTGGCCGACGGTGGCTCGATCGTTGACCCGCTCGGCCCGAAACCGTGGGGCGCCTCCGATGGCCAGGTCATCGACCGCCACGGACTGCACTGGCTCATCGGCTACGAACCGGAAAAGTGAGTGCTGCTATGGCACTGATGTGGGAAGAAGTCGTCGTCGACAGTCACGAGCCCCGGGTGCTCGGCCTGTGGTGGCGGGATGCGTTGGGCTGGGTCGTGGTCGGCGAGAGTGACGACGAGCTGGAGATCGCGCCGTCGGAGGGCGCGCATCCGACGCTGCTGTTCGGTGCGGTGCCCGAGAACAAGACCGTGAAGAACCGTCTGCACCTGGACTTCGTGCCCGACGACCAGGCCGCCGAGGTGGAACGTCTGATCGCGATGGGCGCCGTCCGCGCCGACATCGGCCAGGACGACGTGCCCTGGGTGGTGCTCGCCGACCCCGAGGGCAACGAGTTCTGCGTGCTCGCGGCCCGTTCCGCCTAGGGTCCAGCCGCGACCAGGCATCGCCTCGGCTTTAGCCCACGAGGGTGCCGTAGTACTTCTCCGCCTGCCGCCCGGCCGTGATCGCGGTCTTGTCGGGAGTGGTGGTGAACTCGATCTTCGCGGATGCGGCTCAGTGGATGACGGCCAGCAGCACGCCCACGGCCACGAAGAGCACGCCGAAGACCCGGTTCAGCATCCGCTGGCCCCTGGCGTCGCGGGTGAAGCGCTGGAACGACCGCGCGGCGACGGCGAAGAAGAACCACATCACCAGAATGTCGATCACCACGACGGTGGCGGCCACGATCAGATACTGCACCGGCAACGGCCGGTCGAGGCGGATGAACTGGGGCAGGAACGCGAGGAAGAACACGATGGCCTTGGGGTTGAGCATGTTCACCCAGAGGCCCCGCCGGAACATCGACCAGCGCGGCTCGTCACTGAGCGCCCGCACCCGCTCGGCATCGACCTGCGGTGTGGCCAGAAACTGCCGGATGCCCAGATAGACGAGGTAGGCGGCGCCGGCGTACCGGATGACGTTGAATGCGACGGGCGAACTGGCCACCAGCAGACCCACACCGAGCGCCACGATCACGATGTGGATGAGCAACGCGGCCTGCTGGCCGAGGATGCCCCAGATCGACCGGCGAAAGCCCGCATTGAGGGCGTTGCTCATGGTGTTGATGGCCCCTGCGCCCGGTGTGAAGCTGATCAGGGTGCCCGCGCCAACCAGGGCCACCCACAGGGAAAACTGCATCCGATCATCCTAGTTTCACGGCGAGTGCGACAGTTCGCTGTGAGTCGGCTCTGACGCCCGCCGATCCCTTCCGAACGCCCGCCCCGGACTATATCGTTGAGTATCGTTAGCGATTCCTAGAGGAGATCATCATGGGCAATTCATTCCCCACCGGCGGGTTCGGCAGCGGCGGTCCCGCCGACGGCATGTGGCAGGCGATGGAGCAGCTGCGGTCGAAGTTCGAGAAGCGCGTGGGCACCCGCATGGGGCGCGGTGACGTGCGCGCGGCGGTGCTCGCTCTGCTCGCCGAGCAGCCGATGCACGGCTACCAGATCATCCACGAGATCGAGGAGCGCAGCGGCGGCAGCTGGAAGCCCAGCGCCGGGTCGGTCTACCCCACTTTGCAGCTGCTGGCCGACGAGGGCCTCATCAGCGCCGAGGAGTCCAACGGCCGGAAGACCTATTCCCTGACCGAGGCGGGCCGCGACGAGGTCGCCGGGTCCACCGGATCGGCGCCGTGGGCGCCCGACGGCGACGGCGAGGACGCCAAGTTCACGGCGCTGCCGAAGGCCGGCATCGCGCTCGCCCAGGCCGCCGCGCAGGTGGGCCGCACCGGTTCGCCGGAGCAGGTCCAGCAGGCAGTGGCCGCGATTGACGAGGCTCGTCGACGGATCTACACGATCCTCGCCCAGGACTGACGGGTGCCATCGGTTCGCCGGGATTCACCGAGCGTGAATCCCGGCGCGGGGGACACCCGCGCGCGCTATCGCCGCATCCTGCGCTTCGCCGGCTGGAATCTGGCCGTCACCTGGTTCTACGAACTGCTGCTCCCGCGCATCGGACTGGCACGGGTGGCGGAACGCACCAGGGCGAAGCGGATGACGCGGTTCGCGCAGCGCTTCCATGTGCTCGCCGTGGACCTCGGCGGGCTGATGATCAAGGTCGGCCAGTTCTTGTCGTCCCGGCTGGACGTGCTGCCGCCGGAGATCACCTCCGAACTCGAGGGGTTGCAAGACGAAGTGCCGCCGGTTCCGTTCACGGCGATCCGTGCGCTCGCGGAGGCCGAGTTGGGGATGCCCTTCGCCCGGGCGTTCACGTCGGTGGAGGAGACGCCGGTGGCCGCCGCATCCCTCGGCCAGGCCCATCGCGCCCGGCTCGCCCCGCTCGACGCGGCCGACACCGGCCTGGACTCCGTCGTGATCAAGGTGCAACGGCCTGGGATCGACACGATCGTGGACGTGGACCTGGCGGCCCTCCGCCGGGTGGGCGGCTGGCTCAGCCACGTGCGGCTGGTCTCCGACCGGGTGGATGCGCCCGCGCTGGTGGAGGAGTTCGCGCTGACCTGCCTGGAGGAGATCGACTATCTCCACGAGGCCGCCAGCTCGGTGCGGTTCGCCGAGGAGTTCGACGGCGACGACCGGGTCAGCGTGCCCGCCGTGGTCTGGGAGCGCACCACCAGGCGCGTGCTCACCCTCGAAGACGTGACGGCGATCAAGATCACCGACACGGATGCGCTGGCCGCGGCCGGCATCGATCCGGCCGAGGTGGCCCCCGTCTTCGCCGCGGTCATGTTCGACCAGCTGTTCAGCAACGGGTTCTTCCACGCCGACCCGCACCCGGGCAACATCTTCGTCACCCCGGTCGCGGACGACCCGAGCAATCGTGGCTGGAAACTGACGTTCATCGACTTCGGCATGATGGGCGAGGTCACTACCAGCACCCGGGCGGGCCTGCGCAAGATGCTCATCGCGGCCGCGTCGCGGGACGGCAAGGGTCTGGTGGACGCCGCGCGGGATCTCGGGGTGCTGCTGCCCTCCTCCGACACGACGGAGCTGGAGCAGGCGTTCACGCAGCTGTTCGCCCGGTTCGGCGGCATGGGCTTCGCCGAGCTGCGTGAGGTGGATCCGCGGGAGTTCCGCGACTTCGCGGTGCAGTTCGGCGACGTGGTGCGGTCGCTGCCGTTCCAGCTGCCGGAGAACTTCCTGCTCATCATCCGGGCGATGTCGCTGACCTCCGGGGTGTGCAGTTCCCTCAACCCGGCGTTCAACCTCTGGGACTCCGTGGAGCCCTACGCCTCGCAGCTGCTGCGCGACGAGCGCGGCAACCTGGTGCAGGATCTCGGCAAGCAGGCACTGGAGAGCGCCGGCATCGCCTGGGGGCTGCCGAAACGGCTGGACGGGCTCGTCACCCGATTCGAGGACGGCACCGTTGCCGTGGCGAGCCCGGGCCTTGAACGACGGGTCGCCCGGCTGGAGCGCACCGTCGGACGGGCCGTGTCGGCGGTGCTGTTCGGCGGCCTGCTGATCGCCGGCGCGGTGCTTCGGGCAGACGATGCCGTACTCGGCACGGTGCTCATGATCGGCTCGGTCATCCCGCTGCTGCACGCGTTGTTCGCCGGGCGCGGCGCTCGCTGAGACGAGCGCCGACCCCGAACCGTGACACCGGACACCACCGGGGCGCCACGACTCCGCCCCGGTGGTAGCGTCCAGATAACGGCAGGTGCCACGGGTGCAGAGCGGCTGCATTCGCGCCACGCCCGCAGCGCATGGAATCGAGTCCATCGTGACCACCACCCCCATCACGCCGACGCGCCAGAACAGCGACATGCACGGACCCTCCGGCCGCGGCTCACGGCGGCGCATCCGCCTGATCATCATCGGATCGCTCGCGTTCGGGCTCGTCTCCGCGCTGCTCCTGGTGGCGGCTCCGTTCATCCGCCCCGGGGAAGGTGAAGTCTCTGGGGCCGTGCTCCTCGGTTTCGCGCTCGGCTGGGCGATGCTGGCGGTGCTCTCCGTGCGATTCACCGATCAGCCCCAGCGGTGGGCCGTGGTTCCCGCGGCGGTCCTGGGATTGGGTGGTCTTCTCCTGGTGGTGTTCGGCTCCGCGGTCGACGGGGTGCTCGACTGGGTCTGGCCACCCGTTGTTCTGGTGTTGGCCGTCTGGATGGCGGTTCAGGTTCACCGGCGACTACGCAGCCGGAGCGGACGCTGGCTGCTCTACCCGGTCATCGCGGTGCTGGCCGTGGCGTCGATCGGCGGTGGCTACGAAACCGTTGCCGAGGCTGTGGATGCCAGCGCGCATCCGATGCCGGGCCAGCTCGTCGATGTCGGCGGGCACCGCCTGCACCTGAACTGCACCGGGTCCGGAAGCCCGACGGTCGTGCTGGAACCCGGCGGCGGTGAAATGTCCGCCGTGCTCGGCTGGATCGCGCCGGCCGTGGCCCGGGATGCCCGCGTCTGCGTCTACGACCGGGCGGGGCGCGGCTGGAGCGAGCCCGCCGATGCTCCCCAGGACGCGACGCAGATTGCCACCGACCTGCACACCCTGCTGGAGCGCGCAGACGTTGCCGGGCCGTACGTCCTGGCCGGGCATTCCTTCGGCGGGCTCTATGTGCAGACCTTCGCCTCCCTCTATCCGGACGACGTGGCCGGCCTGGTGCTGATCGACTCCACGGCTCCCACCGCGGCGAGCACACCCGCCAGGGAACCTGACGGAGGAGGCTCGGACTACATGGTGGATCGGGTATCAGCGCTGGTGTCGGCATCCGCCCGCATCGGCGCGGGTCGCCTCTACGCCCAGCTCGACTACGGCACCCTCCCGGCGGACGCACGGGCCCAGGCGCGTGCGAGCGTCGCGAAGGGTGGCCAACTGGGCAGCACGGTCGAGGAGTACCTCGTGGCGAACGCCTCGATGGAGCAGGCCGCCGCGCTGGTGAGCTTCGACGCCAAGCCGCTGGTCGTCCTCACGGCAGGCAGCGGCAATGCTCCCGGCTGGGAGGCGAAGCAGGAGGCGATGGCCGCCCTGTCGACGAACAGCGCACACCGGGTGGTCGACGGAGCCACCCACTCCTCCCTGGTGTCGGACGAAGAGAATGCCGCGGTGACCAGCCAGGCCATTCTCGACGTCGTCAGCTCGGTGCGGAGCGGAGCACCACTGGGCGAGTGAGGAAAGCGGGATGTGCGGCCTGTGTCAGGCGCAGCTCACGCCGGTGCGCTGCCGCGAAACGCACGGATGATTTGCGCGAGCGCGAAACCGACTGCGGACACCACGGGCGCGGCCACCACCATCAGCGCAATCCGGTTGGGACGGAACCGGAGCCCGTCGGGACCGCCGACATACGCCCCGATCGGCACCGCATAGCCGCCGCCACCGCCGCCGCTGCCCTCACCCACACCCACACCCATGCCGGCCGGGCCGAGGCCGCCGTCGGGCAGTTCGCTGGAGCCCTCGCCGCCGCCGAAGCCGAAGCCGACGAGCGCCACGGGGACGAGTTCATGCCCGTCCACGGTGACTCTCTCGCCATAGGCCAGTTTGGCGCCCCATGAGGGCACGGATTCCGCCAGATTCTCGATGATCTTCGCCATGCAGCGACCGTACGCGCGTTCGGCGCGGTCGGATAGATGCAGGGTGCACGGACGTCACCGGGGCTGTTGGCGGCTCACCATCTCGTTGATCCAGGCCGGAGCGAACGGTGAGGTGCAGCCCGGGGGAGTCGGGTAGTCCTTGAGTACCTCCAGCCGCTCACCGATTGCCAGGGCGCGGGCGCGCTGGTCGGCGTGCTCAATGCCGATCTGGGCCAGGCAGTGGTTCATCGCCCACTGCAACCGCTCCGGGGCATCCTTCATCTGCGACTCGATCTGGTCGAGCAGCCCCGGAAGGTCAAGACCGTCGGGAGCCTTGGCCACGCGTTCGGTGGTCAGCGCCCAGCCGGCGCTCGCAACCACCGGGTCCGGGTCGGCGAACCAGGCCACGCGCAGCTGCTCGGCATGAGCGCTCTTCTTCACCACGTAGTTCACGAGCCAGTCCTGCACCTTGGGCGTGCCGGCGCCGCGCAACATGGCATCCAGTTCGTTCCGCTCGAACTCCTTCGGCCGGCAGATCAGGAGGGCCAGGAGCCGCGCCGCGGTGTCACCGGTGTGCCAGAGGTCGCGTGCCAGGTCCTGTTGGGTCTTCAGCCGCTTGGCGACCGCGCGCAACTGGGTGAGGTTCACGCCGTGGTCGTCGCCGTGGTTGGCGTTCACGGCGCGGATCTTCGGGTTCTCCAGCGCGGCCAGCTCGGCCATCACCTCGGCCGCCGTCGTGCCGGTCAGCGTTGTCTGGGCCATCGCACCGTCCTGTTCCTCGTGTGTGCGTCCAGCCTATGACGCCGATCCCCGGGAGTCCCGGCCGGGATGCTCCGGGTCGATCAGGCCCGCATACTCCGGATTCCCGCTGATGAAGGCGGCGACCACCCGGCAATACACCGTGACGCGCTGGCCACGGTCACGAATGTCATCCAACGCGTCGGCGATCAGCGCGGTAGCGATGCCCCGGCCGCGGAATTCGGGTGCGACGGTCGTCGTCAGGATCACCACCCGGCCATCCGCTTCGTCGAATCGAACGTCGGCCAGTTCGCGGTCACCCATTGTGGCGACGTACGCACGCGCGTCCCGGCGCACATCGATCTCGGCGTCAGCGTCCGCCGACGGCTCGTCGATGTCGCGCACCGCGTCGGCCAGCACCTCGTCCACGAGGGCGGCGGTGCCCTCGTCGAGGAAGCCGGTCCCGTCCGGATACCCGGCCCGGTCGGGGTACTCGAACCCTTGGAACTTGGGGTCTGTGCTCATTAGAATCCTCCTACTGATCGGGACAGGAGTCGGGACGGGCGCCCGGATCTCCCCGTGGCAAGTGCACCTTCCTGAGCGAGCCTGACACGGGCACGGACCGGCTGCTACGCCGAGAACAACCCAAGGAGAACGACATGGCGATGACGGATGTGGACCCGACGGTTGCGCCGAGCGGTGACGGGTGCGTCGAATGCCTGGACGACGGCAGCTGGTGGTTCCATCTGCGGCGGTGCGCGGCGTGCGGTCACATCGGCTGCTGCGACAGCTCGCCGAACCAGCATGCCCGTGGCCATTCCGCCCACACCGGGCACCGGGTCGTGCGCACCTTCGAGCCGGACGAGGACTGGTTCTGGGACTATGCCGCGGAGGGGTACCTCGACGGTCCGGAGTTGGCCGAACCGACGCACCATCCGATCGAGCAGGCCGTGCCGGGGCCCCGCGGTGCTGTGCCGGCCGATTGGCAGTTGCGGCTGCACCGCTGAGCGGCTCCCTGAGTATCGACAGGCACTCGGCGGCGGTCGGGACCAGCCGCGGTCTGCTTGGCGCAACCCCGAGGGCCGCCTGAAACCCGGTGCTACCGCTCTTACCTCACGACTCGGCCGAGGCTGTCGTTAACGACGAAAATACACGCGGTGTTTTCGGTGCAACACTGGCCGCCCAGAGTTGCGCCGAGCGGGTCAGTCAGCTGCTGGCCGGTCGGGGAGCGTCGCCGACGCGAACGTCTGGTGCCCGAGCACGGCCAGGAGCGCCAGCTTCTCGGCGGCCTCGCTCCGTGGCGCCGCGGTGAGGATGAGCAATGCCTGGCCCTGGTCCTCGGTGTACAGCGTCTGGCAGTCCAGTTCGATCGCACCCAGTTCCGGATGGAGCAGGGTCTTGTGGTCCTCGAAGCGGGTGGCCACATCCTGCAGCTCCCAGATCTCGGCGAACTCGGTGCTCACCCGGCTCAACTCCCGCACCAGCGCGGCCGCGCGGGAATGTTGACCCGCCGCACCGAAGGCCGCGCGGAGGCCGGCCACCTGCGCTCGGCTGTGCCGCTGCCGGTCGGCCGGCGGGTAGATCTCCCGATCGGTGGGGTCGGTGAACCAGCGGTAGACGCTGCTGCGAGCCAGCCCGGTGTAGCGGGAATGGTCGCCCAGCAGCGCCGCCCCCAGCCAGTTCTGCGCCAGCGTCTCACCGAGGCTGGAGAGGATCAGCGCCGGGGTCTCCTCCAACCGGTCGAAGACCCGCATCAGGGCGGGGGCAACGTGGGTGTCGAGCGGGGTGCGGGCGGGCACATTCTGCCCGGCGAGGCGGTAGAGGTAGTCGCGCTCGTCGTTGCTCAACCGCAGCGCCCGCGCAAGTGCCGCCAGCATCTGTTCGGATGGTTGCGGGCTGCGCGCCTGCTCCATCCGCACGTAGTAGTCCGCTGACATCCCGGCCAGCGCCGCGACTTCTTCTCGGCGTAATCCGGGCACCAGTCGTCGGGGCCCGGCGGGCAGCCCCACATCTTCCGGGCGCAGCCCGTCCCGGCGGGAGCGGAGAAAGTCGGCGAGGGCTGGTTGATCCATGGTTCCATCATCCGCCACTGACGGGCCGCTCTCCAGGGACTGGCAGTCCTACGACAACGGCTCCTCTCCCGACTTCGGCCGGTGCCCCGCAGACTCGAGACATGAACATCACCGGAAACACCATCTTCGTCCCCGGCGCCACGGCGGGCATCGGCCTCGCTCTCGCCCTGCGCCTGCAGGCCGCCGGCAACACCGTCATCATCGGCGGACGCCGCACCGATGTGCTCCAGCGCCTCGCCGCCGAGCACGGCCTGTCCACCGTCACCATCGACACCACCGACCCCGCCGCCGTCCTGGCCGCCCGCGACCAGGTGCTGGCCCAGCACGCCGACCTGAACGTGCTCATCGCCATGGCCGGGGTCATGGACGCCGAGGATGTGCGCGACGCCGGCTTCCTGACGGTGGCCGAGCGCATCATCGAGACCAACATCAACGGCCCGCTGCGCCTGATCTCGGCGTTTATCGAGCACCTGCAGACCCGCCCGAACGCGACCCTGATGACCGTGTCCTCCGGTCTGGCCCACACCCCGCTGGCGTACACCCCGACGTACAACGGCACGAAGGCGTTCATCCACCAGTACAGCGAGACGATCCGCATGCAGCTCGCCGCGACCACGGTGCAGGTCATCGAACTCGTGCCGCCGGCTGTGCAGACCGAACTCATGGCCGGCAACTCGGTGAACGAGCACTTCATGCCCCTCGACGCGTTCGCTGACGAGGTCATGATGCTCCTGGAGACGCAGCCCGACGCCCAGGAGATCCTGGTGGAGACCGTGAAATTCCTGCGGTTCGCGGAGGTCGAGGGACGGTATCCGGCCACCGTCGCGGCGCTCAACCCGGCGGCATAGCCGGCGGAAGTGCGCTCGGCCGGGCCGCGGAGCCACCTGCTGCGGGATCGACGTGGCAGCGCATCCCGCGCTATGCGCACCCTGTGCTGTGCGCACCACTCGCGGGGTTTCCGCTCACTGCACCTCCTATCGGCGAGCGCGCCCGCTATAGCGGGCGCGGTCGCCCACTGGGGGCGCAGCGAACTCGAACCTGACGGCAGTTTCGATTGCGAAGGCGGCCCGCGGCTCGAGCACTGAGGCCACGCTTGACATGCCCGCCGGCCGCCGGGGTGGGCGCACCTAGACTGTGCGCATGGCGGGTGGCGGGCGAGACGACCGGGGTGTCGCAGACAAGATCTTCGCCATCGCCGACGCCTTCGAGACCGGCGGTGCGCTGACCCTGAGCGAGGTCGCCGCCCGCGCCCGGCTGCCGCTGTCCACCGCTCACCGCCTGCTCGCCCAGTGGGTGGAATGGGGCGGCCTGGTGCGCGGGGACGACGGCCGCTACCGGGTGGGCCTGAAGCTCTGGCACCTCGGCGTGCGTCAGCCGATGGCACGGCGGATGCGCAACGCCGCGTTGCCCTACCTCGAAGACCTGCTCGAGTCGACCCGGGAGCACGTGCACCTGGCGGTGCGGGACGGCCTCTGGGCCACGTACCTGGAACGGCTCTCGGCACCGGACGCCGTGCCGGTGATCTCCGATGTTGGATCCCGGCTGCCCCTGCACGCCACCGGCGTGGGCCTGGTGCTCCTGGCGTATGCGCCGCCCGACGTCTTCGAGGCGGTCCTGGCGGAGAAGCCCCGGAAGTTCCTGCCCAACACCATGACCACCGAACGTGAACTGCGGGCCCGGCTGGCGTCGGCGCGAGCCACCGGCATCGCCCAGAGCGTGGAGGAGCTCACCCGTGGGGCGTTTTCCGTTGCCGCACCGGTGCGGGATGTGACCGGTGCGGTGGTGGGTGCCGTGTCGATCATCGCCCACGTCGAGCGGCTGGCCGAACCCCAATTCGCGCTCGGCGTGCGGATGGCCGCCCGCGGCACATCCGCCGCGCTCGGCTGGCGCTCCTGACCCACGCCCCCACTCCTCGCTCGGAAAACCCCTGATCTCGGCCCGTCTCGATAAGCTGTAAATCAACATACGGGGGAACGCATGGAGATCAAGGCATTGTCGGGGGAGCGCCGTCGAGCTCCACGGGTCCTGCTCACGGCCGATGAACTGCACGTTGTCCAGGAACGGGTTCCCACGCTTCGGCTACCCGCGCGGTTCCTGCAGCAGTGGACAGCTGACCTCACCGCCGACCAGCGGGCCGGGCGAACCCACGCCGTGATCACCTCGCTGATCGGGAAATACGGCGTCAGAGCGGATGTCCCCAGAAGATGACACACAGGCGTCGTTCGATGACCGCAGTGGTCCTGGCGGTGACCATGGCAGCGCTGCTGACCTCGTGTTTTCCCGTCGTGGCCGGCCCGTCCTCGGCTCCCTCTGAATCGGCAGCTGGTCCAGAACTGAGCCGCGAGGCCGCCGAGGAGCTCCTCAATGCAGTGCCTGGACTCAGGTACGCCTCGGTTTCGGCGCAGATATCCGGCCTCAGTACAGAGGCTGTCATCGAGGTGACCGCCGGCGATGAGGCATCTATCCTGGCCGAAGGCGTGCTGGACTACGTCTTGCGTGTCGGTTGGGCCACCGAGTTGGACAAGGAACCATCCCAGATCAGCCTGTCGGTGGTGAACAACGGAGCACTGTTGGATCTGCAGGATGAGGCGAACGCCATCGCCGGAGTCGACCAAACTGCATCCCCGCGTTTGCACAGTGTGCACCTGAACCCGGTGGACTACCTCGGCTCCTGGCCGGGCGCCGTGCCCACCCCGCCGGCAGGCTGAGCTTCGGCGTGACGACCCGACGGCTTGGTTCGATGACGGCTGTGGTCGCAGCGGTGAGCATGGCAATGCTGCTCACCTCGTGTTTTCCTGGCATGGCTCGACCGGCGCCCACACCTCCGAAGCGGCGGCGACAACGGTGCCCGACGAACCCACGTCGATCAGCCTCACAGTGCGGAACAACGGCACCACACTGGACCTGTAGGTCCAGGCGAACGAACTCGCCGGAGTCGACTGGCTGGAGAACACACAACCGACCGGTGGTGCGCTGACCGGTTGAATCCGCCGGCATTTCGTCCCAGAAACTCACCAGGTCCTTACAAACGGATGGCGCACCGGCGGCTGTCTAAGCTGGGGGCATGGCCACAGTCATCCTCGTGCGGCACGGCCGCACCACCGCCAACGCCACCGGAATCCTCGCGGGCCGGACCCTCGGCGTCCGGCTCGACGAGATCGGGCAGGAGCAGGCGGCCCTCGCGGGCACCCGGCTGGCCGCGGTGCCGCTGGTCGGCGTCGTCTCCAGCCCGCTGGAGCGCTGCCGGCAGACGGCGCAGCTGATCCTCGACCGGCAGGGCGGCTCCCCGGTGACGCCGGTGGAGGACGACCTCACCGAGTGCGACTACGGCGACTGGCAGGGCCGCACGTTGAGCGAGCTCACCAGCGAGGCGCTCTGGCCGGTCGTGCAGACCCAACCGACCGCGGTGACCTTCCCCAACGGGGAGTCGATGGCCACCATGCAGGCCAGATCGGTGGCGGCGATCCGCCGGCACGACGCCGCCTTCGAGGCGGAGCACGGACCCGGGGCGGTGTGGGTGGCGGTGAGCCACGGCGACATCATCAAGTCGATCCTCGCCGACGCCCTCGGCATGCACCTGGACCTGTTCCAGCGCATCAACGTCGGCCCCGCATCCGTCTCGATCGTGCGATACGGCAGCAACCGGCCGACCGTGCACGCCACCAACACCGACGCCGGCGACCTGTCGTGGCTCGCCGGAACCGCCCCGGCGGCCGATGCCGCGGTCGGCGGCGGAGCGGGTCATCATCCTTCTGGCGCCCGGCACGCCTAAAATACCTGCATGCCTACAATCGTCCATGAGTTCGCCTGGCCGGATCGCGTCGTCGTCGGCACCGTCGGTCTCCCCGGATCCCGCACCTTCTACCTGCAGGTGCGCACCGGCGCCCAGATCGTCAGCATCGCCCTGGAGAAGCAGCAATCGGCCCTACTCGCCGAGAAGATCGACGAGATCCTCGACCAGCTGATCAACTACGAGGGCAACCCGTTCAGCATCCCCACCACCACGCCGATCGAACTGGTCGACAACGACCCGCTCGAACCCGTGCAGGAGGAGTTCCGCACCGGCTCGATGAGCCTGGGCTGGGACCCGACCACGGTGCAGGTGGTGCTCGAGGCCTTCCCGATTGTGGAGGACGACGACGAGGACGACGAGCTGCTCGACGTGGCCGTCATCGAGCCGGCCGAGATGCTGCTGGTGCGGATGCCGGTGGGCACCGCCCGGGCGTTCGCGAAGCGCACCCGCGAGGTCGTGGGCGCCGGCCGGCCCATCTGCCCGCTCTGCGGTCACCCCATCGACGCGGACGGGCACACCTGCATCCTGCCCGAGGACTGACCCGTGCCCGATGCCGACCTCCTCGACGGTGACCTCGAACTGACCGGGCGGATCACCACGGCGTCGAACGCCACCTTCCTCGGCAGCATCGACGGCGTCACGGTGGTCTACAAGCCCATCGCCGGGGAGAGCCCGCTGTGGGACTTCCCCGACGGCAACCTGGCCAACCGTGAGGTCGCGGCCTACCTGGTCTCGCAGAGCTTCGGCTGGAACGTGGTGCCGCGCACCTGGCTGCGCGACGGCCCGATGGGCCCGGGAATGACGCAGCTCTGGCAGGACGCCGACCCGGAGCAGGACGCCGTCGACCTGGTGCCGGCCGAGGACATGCCGGAGCAGGGCTGGCGGCACGTGCTCGACGGCCAGGACGAGCGCAACCGGGTGGTGTCGCTCATCCACGAGGACAGCGTGGCGCTCCGCCGGATGGCGGTGTTCGACGTCATCGTGAACAACGCCGACCGCAAGGGCGACCACATCCTGGCCATGCCCGACGGCCACCGGCACGGCGTCGACCACGGGCTCACCTTCCACGCCGAGCACAAGCTGCGCACCGTGCTCTGGGGCTGGCTGGGCGACGACCTCAGTGCGGACGAGCTGGCCGGCATCGACCGGGTCAGCGCCGACCTCGCCGGTGACCTCGGCAACACGCTCACCGGGCTCCTCACTCCGGCCGAGATCGCGGCGCTGACCGCACGGTGCGACCGGCTGCGGGCCACCGGCCAGTTTCCCGCCCCCGAGGGCGAGATGCCCGCGGTGCCCTGGCCGTTGTTCTGACCCTGCCGTCGCACGATTCGCCCCGCCGGCCCCGGCCGCTCCCACAACGTGGGACCCTTGGTACATGGATCTGGAGGTGTCACCCGCGCTGACGATTCCGGCGACGGAACTCGGCTGGCGGTTCTCCCGGTCATCCGGACCCGGCGGCCAGCACGTGAACACCTCCGACAGCCGCGTGCAGGTGTCGTGGAGCATCGCCGACTCCGCAGTGCTCTCCGACGACCAGCGCGCCCTGTTGCTCGCCCGCCTCGACCGGCGGCTCATCGCCGGGGTGGTTACCGTGGCCGCCTCCGAACAACGCTCCCAGCTGCGCAACCGTGAGATCGCGCTGGCCAAGCTCGCCGAGTTGGTGAGCGTCGGCCTCGCCCCCGACGCCGCACCCCGCCGGGCGACCAAGCCCACGAAGGGCTCCGGCCGTCGGCACATGGCCGCGAAGACGCAGCGGTCCGCGACCAAACGGCAGCGGCAGCGCCCCTCCGCCGAATAGCGCCGGCCTACGCCGCGGCGGCGCGCAAAAACTCCACCGTCGGGGCGGCCAGGGCCGCCCCCACGCCGAATTGCGGTCGCTTCGCGCCGCGCACCTCGAAGGAGTGGTTCGCGTCCTGCGCCCACCAGAGCGTCGCCCGGCTGCCGATTCTCTCCACCACCGGGGTGAGTTCGTCCGGCGCCGCGAACGGGTCGCGGGTTCCCTGCAGGAACAGCATGGGCCGTTCGATCCCGTAGAGGTGCTCGTCGCGCGGCTTGTCCGGCCGGCCGGGCGGATGCAACGGGTAGCCGAGAAAGACCAGTCCGGCCGCTTCCATTCCGGCCGCGACCGCCATCGAGGCCATCCGCCCGCCGAAGGACTTGCCGGCCGCCCAGACCGGTTCTTCGGCGGACCGGCCGCTCGCCGCAGCCATCGCCGCGCGCCATGCGTCGATCGCCAGCGGTGCCCGGTCCGGCAGCCGCCGGCCGGCCTCCCGGTACGGGAAGTTGAACCGCAGGGTCGCCACACCGGCCTCGTTCAGCGCCCGGGTGAACCCGACGAGGAACGGATGGTCGAAGCTGGAGCCCGCACCCGGCGCCACGACCAACGTGGCGAACGCGCCGGCCGGCCGGGCGTAGGCAGCCGACACCGTGCCGTCCGCGACCTCGATGCGCATGCTCCCTGCCGATTCCATCTGTCCTCCCTAACCCGTGATGACCACCTTGCCGAGCGCACGCCCCTCGCCGAGGTATGCGAGCGCCCGCGGCACCTCGTCCAACGGAAACGTGCGGTCGATGTGGATGTCCAGCTCGCCGGTGAGGCACCGGTCCGCGACGGGCTCGAAGTAGGTCGGTCCCTCCCGGGCGATCAGCAAGCCGAGGTGCCGCCCGGAGGCGAGGCCGAGCGCCGCGCCCACCGTCACGACCCGCAGCACGCTGCGCACCGTGCCGCCGACGCAGAGGTACCGCCCGCCGCGGGCGAGGGCCCGCCGGTAGGCGAAGACCGACCGGTGGGCGACGAGGTCGAGGATCAGGTCGAACGGGTCGAGCCGGGTGAAGTCCGAGCGGGTGTAATCGACGACGGCGTCGGCCCCGACGCTATGCATGAAGTCGAGCTTGCCCGCGTTGTCGACACCGGTCACATGGGCTCCCGCGCGTTTGGCGAGCTGGATCGCGAACGATCCCGACCCGCCACCTGCCCCGTTGATCAGCACCCGCTGCCCGGTTCGGGCGTCCCGTGTGCCCTGAAGTGCGATCGCTCCGGACTGCGGCAGCGTCGACGCCTGGGCGAACGTCAACCCCGGAGGCTTGTGGGCGAGGGCCGCGACCGGCGCGACGGCGTACTCGGCGAATCCGCCCAGCAGGCCCAGATTGTCGCCGTACACCTCGTCGTTCACCTGGAACCGGGTGACGCCGGAGCCGACGGCGGCGACCCGGCCGGCGATATCCGACCCCAGTATCCGGCGCCGCGGGGCGCGCAGCCCGCCGATCCGGGCGTACATCGGTGATCCGGTCAGCGACTCCCAGTCGGAGAGGTTGAGCGAGGTCGCGGCGATCTCAACGAGCACCTCGTTGGTGTCCGGCGCCGGCTTCGGAACCTGCTCGACCCTGAGCACGTCGGGCGGGCCGTAGCGGTCGTACACGACCGCCCTCATGCCGCTGGGGCGTTCCGGCCGGCACGCAGCGGCACGGCCACATCCGCCCCGCCCTCCCGGGTGAGCCGCTGCCCCATGCCGACCATGGTCGGAGCGGGTACGAAGCCGCCGGCGAAAAGGGCCTCGCCCTGCTTGAACCACGAGGCCCGCGAGAGCATGGCGGGCGGCACAAAACCGAAGATCGTGGCGAGTTCGCCAAGGTCGACCGGGGAGGTCATCTTCATCAGGGCGAGGTTGTCACACTGCGAAACGATGCTCGGGTGCACCCGGGAGGGCCGCTGGGTCGACAACAGCAGCCACAGTCCGAACTTGCGCCCCTCGGCCGCGATCTGCACGATCCGCTCCCGCACCGCAACCTGTAGCGGGCTGGTCGCTTCGGGCGAGCAGAAGTTATGCGCCTCGTCGATCACGATCAGCAACGGCCGGCGTTGCTCCCGCTTGTCCCACAGGTCGTCGAGCACCGCCAGCGCCACCACGAGGGACTCCTCGGCGTTTTCGAAACCGCCGAGGTCGAGAACCGTGGCATCCGGGCGGGCGTCCAGAATCTCGGTGACCGGGACCAGTCCCTTCGCCCACACGTCCCAGTCGGTGACACGCAGATTGTCGGTGCGCGCCGCCAGGTCGCGAGCCGCCGGCGTACCCCGCTCCCGCAGACTCGGCACGACCCTGCTCGCGTCAACCAGACCCACGGTTTCCTCGATGTGCATCAGCTCGTTGTACTCGGCCCGGTCGGCGAGCGGATCGAGTCGGAAGACGGCGGCCTTCGCCGGCCACGACAGGTCGGTGAACCGCACCCTCAGCGCATCGGGGTCGGGCGATGACGGCCGCAGGATGCGGATGTCGCGGGTCGACAGCGCCCGCTGCGCATCCGATACGTCTCCCTCGGACTGGGCCTGGCGCATCTGCACGAAGTCGGCGTTCGGATCGAAGATCACCATGGGCAGCGCCGTGTGGATCAGGAGTTGCTCGAGCACCACGCCGAGGGCGTAGGTTTTGCCCGAACCGCTCTGCCCGCACCAGAACGTGTGCCGGTTGAAGCGCTGGGCGAAGAGCCGGGCGGGGATGTCCCGGGACGCCAGGAAGGAACCGATGGGCAGCGTCGCGGCGGAGGCGCCGTACAGGGACTCCGTGGTGCGGGCATCCGCTGCCCGCACGGTGGCGGCGGCGAAGGCGACCGACCGTCGAACGTCGAGATCCCGGCCGTCCTCCGACAGCAGGCCCAGAATTCGGCCGGAGCCGCTCGGAGCCCCGTCGACGGTGACGCTGACGTCCTCCACCTGGCCCAGCTGGGTCGCCCCGGCGTCGAGGTCGCCCGAGGCGACCAGAACCACGAGCCCGCCAGGCTCGAAGCTGTCGGAGCTGGTACCGGCGAACTGGAACCGCCGGCCGTCGATGGATACCGCGCCGGCGTGTGGGAGTGATGCCCTGTCGACGTTGTTCATGGGTTGCCTTTCGTCGCACGTTCGGCCGGAGAACCGACCGGATTTTCAGGCAGCGTAATGCCGTTTGATGATGACGGGAGATTTCCCCGCCATCTCCCTTGAAAGAACGCGGTCGACGAACGAGAATTGGCGCTTTGAGAGGTCTGCGAAAGGGGTGGCAATGCCCGAACTGACGGTCATCCGGCAGTCGCCGGATCCGGACCACGCCCACGTTTCGGACCGCCGTCGCCGGTCCGTCGCGGAGCAGATCCGGGCGCTGGGGCAGACCCGCATCGGCGCCCTGCTGTTGCTGGTCGCGACGCTGGCGGCAATTCTCTGGGCCAACCTACCGTCCGGGTCCTACACCGAGTTCTGGGACACCCACCTGAGCGTGGGCGTGGCCGACCTGCAACTGAACTTCACCCTGCACGCGCTGGTGAACGATGCGCTGATGGCGATCTTCTTCTTCACCGTCGGGCTGGAGGTGCGGCGGGAGTTCGCGATCGGGGAGCTCACCAGCTGGTCCCGGGCGGTGGTGCCGATGGTCGCCGCGGTCGCCGGGCTCGCCCTGCCGGCACTGCTGTACCTGCTCATCAGCACCGGCTCCGGTGCGGAACACGCCTGGGGGGTCGTGATCTCCACCGACACCGCGTTCCTGGTCGGCGCGCTCGCGCTCATCGGGCCGCGGATGCCCGGCCGGCTGCGGATCTTCCTGCTCGCGCTTGCCGTCGTCGACGACATCGGCGCGCTGGCCATCATCGCGCTGGTGTACACCGCGGACTTCAACCCGCTGCCTCTCGTCATCGCCGCCGTCGGTCTCGCCGGGGTGTACTTCACCCGGTATCTGCGCGGCGGACGCGGCCCCGTCTACGCGACCCTCGCCATCATCGTCTGGATGGCGTTCCTCGCCTCCGGCGTGCACCCGACCCTGGCCGGGGTGGCCATCGCCCTGCTCGTGCCGGTGTACCGGCCGAACCGGCGCGACGTCGAGCACGCCCTCGACCTCGCCCGTACCTTCCGGCAGTCACCGAACACCGAGTACGCCCGGGCCGCCGCGAACAGCCTGCGCGAGTCGATCTCGATCAACGAACGGCTGCAATCGGCCTACGCCCCGT
Source organism: Cryobacterium sp. AP23 (assembly GCF_054075385.1). NCBI lineage: Bacteria > Bacillati > Actinomycetota > Actinomycetes > Micrococcales > Microbacteriaceae > Cryobacterium > Cryobacterium sp. AP23. The sequence goes on from NZ_CM133415.1 coordinate 124,283, forward strand.
ACGTGGCGTACGTAATCCTCCCGGTCTTCGCCCTCGCCAACGCCGGCGTGCAGCTCTCGCCCGAGATCCTCGCCGCCGCGGTGCGCTCACCCATCACCTGGGGTGTCATCGTGGGACTTGTGGTCGGCAAGTTGGTGGGAGTGTTCGGGTCGACGGCGTTGATGCGGTTGACCGGTCTGGGCGAATTCGGTCCCGGCCTCACCATGGACCGCATCCTCGGCGGTGCGGCGCTCTGCGGTATCGGGTTCACCATCTCCCTCTTCATTGTGGACCTCGCCATCGATGACGCCGCCGGCCAGAACCAGGCCCGGGTGGGCGTGCTCGCGGCCTCCGTGATCGCGTTGGTGCTGGCCACGGTGATCTTCCGGCTGTCCGACGCCGCGCATCCGCCGACGACGACCGGCCGCACCCTGCAACGGCCCGTCGACCCGGCCAGGGACCACGTGTACGGCCCGCACGACGCGCCGTACACGATCGTCGAATACGGCGATTTCCAGTGCGGGTTCTGCCTCAAGGCCACTGGATCGGTGGAGGAGGTGCACCGCGAATTCGGCGACAGGCTGCGGTACGTGTGGCGGCACGCCCCGCTCACCCGGTTCCACCCGAATGCGCTGGCCGCGGCGGAAGCCTCCGAAGCCGCCGCGAGGCAGGGCAAGTTCTTCGAGTTCGAACGGAGCCTGTTCGCCGACCAGGAGCGGCAGCTGCCGTCGGACATCCTCCGCCGGGCAGGGGAGTTGGGCCTGGACGTGGAGCGGTTCACGGCGGACCTGGAGTCGGCCGAGGTCGCCGCGCGGGTGCGGGATGACATGCTCGACGCCGAAGCGATGGACATCACCGCCGTCCCCACCTTCTTCGTCAACGGCCGGCGGCACATCGGCCCGTTCGACGCGCAATCCCTGATCCGGGCGCTCGAGCAGGCCACGCCCGACGTGCGGGCGGTCTGACCGGGAATCCCCGGCCGGCCTTCAGTTTGCCGGCCCGATGAGAATCTAGGCTGTAGAGATGGCAGCACAGCGCGAGCCCAGCGACACCCCGATAAATGTGGCGCGGTACAAGATCAACCGTGAGATTCCCGAGGCGGAGCGGCCCGATCCGGTCGAGCCGGAGACCAACGAGGCCGGGCAATCGATGATGGAGGCGCGTGCCCAGTACGTGGAGATCTCAATCCAGCAGGCCATGCGTCGGGGTGACTTCGACAACCTGCCCGGTACGGGAAAGCCGCTCACCGGGCTCACCGACAGCAACGACCCGGACTGGTGGATTCGCCGGAAGATCGAGCGTGAGCAGATCACCGGACTGGGCCCGCCGGCCCTGACGTTACGCACCGAGAACGCCGCGCTCGACGCCCGCCTCGACACCGTCTTCACCGAACAGCAGGTGCGCGAGATCCTTGCCGATTTCAATCGTCGGGTGATCGAGGCCCGCCGGCAGCTGCTCGGTGGGCCGCCCGTCGTCACCCCGGTGCGGGATGTCGACGCCGAACTCGCCCGCTGGCGCGAACGCCGACAGGCGGCAGCGGAGGAGCGCGCCGCGGCCCGGGAACGCGAAGAGGCCGCGCTCGCCGCGATGAGCTGGCGGGAACGCCGTCGGGCGAAGCGGGAGCGTTGAGGCCGGCCGGCGCCGGTGGCATCCTGACTGCATGACGGATGACGCGACCGCGGCGGCCTTCCACCGGAACCTGATTGCCCTGGCCACCCCGGAACAGCGACAGAAATACACCCGGTACTTTCCCGGCGACGAGTCGTTCATCGGGGTGCGGATGGGCGACGTCTTCACGCTGGCCGGCCGGGCGCTCGCCATGCCGGCCAGCGACATCGAGCAGTTGCTGGACAGCCCGGTGCACGAGGTGCGGGCGGGCGCCTGCTCGATCATGGGCAAGGCGGCGACGAACCGTTCGGTCACCGCCGACCGGCACCAGGAGCTCTACGAGCTGTACCTGCGCCGTCACGACCGGATCGACACCTGGGACCTCGTCGACCTGGCGGCGCACCAGGTGGTCGGCAGCTGGCTCGTCGACAAACCACGCGACCCGCTCTATGCCCTCGCCCGCTCCACCTTCTGGCCCGAACGCCGCACCGCCATCGTGGCGACCGCCGCATTTCTCCGGCGTAACGACATCACCGACACCCTCGAGTTGGCCCGGATGCTCGGGGGAGACAACAACGACCTCGTGCAGAAGGCCACCGGGTGGATGCTGCGCTACCTCGGCGATGTCAACCGGGATGCGCTGCTCGGATTCCTCGACGCCGACGCTGCCAGCCTCTCCCCGGCGGCCGTCCGTGCCGCGACCGAGAAGCTCGACAAGCCGGCCAGGGCCGCGTACCTCGCGGCGGCCCGCGGCCGTTGAGACCCGTCGAAGCAGGGGAGGGGGCCGATCGCTGTGACGCGCGGCGGGCGCGGTGCCGGTTAGGACGCCAGGGCGACGCCCCACTGTTCGGCCCTGGCCAGCTCGTCGTCGCCGAGCGGACCCGTCACGCCGCTCACCAGGAAGCTCTCCCGGCCGGCGGGGACGACCGCCCGGCGGCGCAGCCGCTTCTCGATGGCCTTGGCCGCCGAGCCGGAGAAGAATCCCCGGCTGGAGACGGTGTCGAAGGCCGCGCCGCGCACGCCGGGTTGTGCGGGCACGGCGTCCAGCCACTCCGCGACACCGGTGACGGCCGCCCGGCCGCCCTTGACCGCGGCCTGCCTGCGGGACACGGGTCCGGGCAACCCCATGCTGTGGGTCGGGGCGCCGACCAGCAGCAGGTCGACGCCGTCCGGGTCGGGGGCGGATGCGGCGTCGACCATGGTGACGAGCGCCCCGCGCGACCGCAACCCGGTGGCGATGGCGTCGGCGACCTGGGCGGTGTTGCCGAAGCAGGACTCGGTGACGATCAGCACGTTCATTGGGGCTCCTCGAGTGAGCGGGCCCGACGCGGTGACCACGCGACAGTTTGGTATTCGGAATACCAAAGCCCATAGCTAGACTAGGCGCATGGCCGATGCGCTGCAACTGACGAGGAACCCGGGTCGCCGCCCGAGGCTGTCCGACGCCGAGACCGAGGAGCGCATGCTGGAGGCCGGCATGCGCTTCGTCGCCAGCCAGGGACTCTCACTCAGCCTGGAGCACCTGAGCATGGAGGACCTGATCCAGGCCGCCGGCGTCTCCCGCACCTCGTCATACCGGCGGTGGCCCACCAAGGACACCTTCGCCGCCGACCTCCTGCTCACCCTCGCCCGCGCCGCCGATCTCTCCGGCGACATCCCCGGCCTGCCCGCCGCGCTGGCGGCGAGCTCAACGGCACTCCTACCCGATCTCGACTCGGGGCAGGGCCGCCGGAACGCGATTGTCGAGGTGCTGCGCGTGTTGCTGGACACCGATTTCGTGGCGATGCTCCGCTCCACCGACTGGCGCTCGTACATCGCGCTGCGCGCCGCGCACATCGGCCTGCCCGACGGTGAGCTGCGCACCCGGGTCGCCGAGGCGCTATCCGACACCGAACGGCGCTTCACCGGCGCACGAGCCGCCGCCTTCCGGATGCTGGCCGACGGCATGGGTTACCGGCTGCGGCGCCCGGAAGCCGGAGCCTGGGACCAGCTCTCCCTCACCCTCGGAGCCGTCGCGACCGGCATGTTGATCCGCGGCTACTCCGACCCCGCCGCCGTGACCGGCACGACGGAGTTCCCCGCCTTCGGATCCACCCACAAGGCACGGTGGAGCCCGCCGACGCTGGCGTCCGCGGGAATCTTCCTCGACGCGATCGAACCCGACCCGGCCGTCGACTGGAGCGGTGACCGGGTCGCCCTGCTGCGCAGCCAGCTCGAGAGCCTGGGCGGCACCGTGGCCGGCGTGGTCGCGGCGGCGAAAACCACCACCGGCGCCGATCGCGCAGCCCGGGCGTAGCCCACCCGCCGCATCCGGTGGACGACCACGGGGCGAGGGCATTTCGGGAACGGTGCAGGCGAGATACTGTCGCTGCCACCGCTCCGTTACCGGCGGCGGTGCAGCGACAGGAGAATCGGATGAACCGGTCCGCACCCATCAGCTGGTTGCTCCGGCACCCGGTCGCCAACGCGGAGTCGCGAGAATCGGCCGCCCTGATGGTGGGCGCGGCCGTGTTCGTGGTGGCCGCCATTCCCGCCGCGATCGTCTTCTGGGGAACCGACGTACCCATCGCCGGGCCCGGGTCGGTCGGGCAGTTCGTCGCCCTGGCGAGCGCCGTGGCAGCGATTGTGATCTTCATCGCCACCCGGGTGGTCATGCACGCCAGCCGGGCCGCCGGCACCCTCCTTGACCCCGGGCCATCCGGCCGCGGCGGGCTCCTGCGGTGGTACGACATCGGTGCTTTCGCGCTGGCACACGGCGTGATCGCCCTCTTGGCCTGGCTCGCGGTCGCGGGCCTGCTCAGTCGCAGTTTCATCGGCGCCGTCGTCTTCCCCGTGCCCGCGACGCTGCTGGCCGCGGTCGCCATCGCCGTCACGGCATACAGCGTGTTCCTCTCCGCCGTGGGCCTGACCCCGATCCTGATGTCGGTCATCCTGGCCGTTTTCGTGGTGGTGGGCACGTTCGCGAGCATGCTGAGCGCCGATGATCCGCTGTGGTGGCAGGAGAACCTCAGCACCCTGGGCATCTCCGACGACATCTCGGCGTTGGCCTTCAACCTCACCGTCCTGGTCGCGGGGGTCATCGTCACAACGCTGGCGCACTACGCGACCGCGGCCATCCCCGTCGGCACGCCGGACGACGCCCGGGGCCGCGCCCGCGTGCGAGGCGCCCTCGTTCTCCTCGGAGTGCTCCTGGCCTGCGTGGGGCTCTTCCCGCTGGATCAGAATCCGGTGGCGCACAACGTGTCCGCCTCCGGCATGTTGGTGGCCTTCATCACGGTGGTTGTCGGCCTGCGCACGTGGATCCCCGCGATGCCGCGCGTGTTCCTGCTGCTCGGCTACGTCTACGTCGGCATCATCCTGGTGCTGGGCGTGTGGTTTGCGACCGGCTATTACACCCTCACCGCCGTGGAACTGGTGGCGTTCGTGCTGATCTTCAGCTGGCTCATCGTATTCCTCCGTCACACCGGGGCGATGCTGCCCGCAGAGCAGGCGGTCAGGGCCGACAGCGTGGCCCTGCAGGGCTAGCCGGGAGGCCGTCGGTGCGGCGCCGGCGGGACACGTACGATCAGGGGATGCCCCCGCGCTCGCCCCTCCCGCAACGACACGGGCTCGATGCCGCCTGGGTGTGCACGCCGGAGCGCGAACGGCCGGGCGCACCGGCACCGACCTGGCCGAACATGAGCGCGTGGCTGGAGGAACGGCTGGGCGAGCGTGTACCCGTCGCCGGGTTCCTGGCAACGGGTCGATTCGTCTACGAGACCGGTGCACCCGTCTTTGGTGCGGACCCCTACCGGCCGACCACCTTCGTCTGGTTCCACCGCGACCTGGCCGACGAACCGGTCGTGCCCGGGCCGATCCACCTGGTCTACCGGGACGACCGGATCATCGTGATCGACAAGCCACCCTTCCTCTCCAGCATCCCGCGCGGCCGGCACGTGCTGCAGAGCGTCGTGGTGCGCCTCCGCGCCCAGCTGCACCTGCCGGAACTCTCACCCCTGCACCGGCTGGACCGGGTGACCAGTGGCCTGCTGGTTCTGGCGACCGAACGGCGCTGGCGTGGGGCCTACCAATCGCTCTTCCAACGCGGCGAGGTGACCAAAATCTACCGGGCGCTGGCGCCGCTGAACCCACGGCTCGAGCTGCCCGTCACCGTGCGCAACCACCTACGGGCCCGGCCCGGCCAGTGGCAGGGCGAGGTCGCACCCGATCTGCCGGTCAACGCCGAGTCGCTGGTCGAGCGCGAGGGCGAACACGGGGGAGCGGGGCTCTACAAGCTGACCCCGCGTACCGGGCGCACGCACCAGTTGCGGCTGCACATGCTGGGGCTGGGCATCCCGATTCTTGACGACCCGCTCTACCCGGTGGTGACGGATGTCTCTGTGCACGACTTCAGCCGCCCGCTGCAGCTCCTGGCCAGCGAACTGGCCTTCACCGACCCGATCGACGGTGCACTGCGACGCTTCGAGAGCGTGCGGACCCTGCCGCTCCGGGCCGAAACCGGCCTCGTGGAATGACCGGGTCGTGCCTACACTGTCACCATGCCAGCGCCGCCCGACGATGTCGCCCCGGTGCCCGGCCATGCTCATGACCGTGCCCTGGACCGTGCTCTGGAGCGTGCACACGCCCACGCGACGGGGTGGTTGAACTCACTGCCCACCCGGCCGGTCGGACCGAGTCGCACGGCGGATGAACTGCTGGCCGACTTCGCGTTCCCGCTGCAGGAGGAGCCGCTGCCGGCCGCCGCGGTGGTCGACGAACTGGCCCGGCTGGCCGAGCCCGGGCTGATGGCCATGCCGTCCGGCCGGTTCTTCGGCTGGGTGATCGGGGGCACCCTGCCGGCCTCGTTGGGAGCGGACTGGCTGGTCAGCGCCTGGGACCAGAACGCCGCGATGCGCTACGCCACCCCGGCGACCGCGGCGGCCGAGGAGGCCGCCGGCGGGTGGCTGCTCGACCTGCTCGGCCTGCCCGCCGGGTGCGATGTCGGGTTCACCACCGGCGCGACGGGATCGAACTTCGTGGGCCTGGCGGCCGCGCGACAGTGGGTGCTCGCCGAGGCGGGCTGGGATGTGGCAGCGAACGGGCTGATCGGGGCGCCCCCGCTGCGCGTGTTCGTGGGGGCGGAGCGGCACGCATCCGTCGACCTGGCGCTGCGATACCTCGGCCTGGGCGCACCGGTCGTGGTCGCGGCCGACGCCCAGGGGCGCCTGGTCGCCGGCGCCCTGGCCGAGGCGATGGACGCCGTTCCCGGTCCGGCGATCGTGTGCCTTCAGGCCGGCAATCTGCACTCCGGGGCCAGCGACCCGCTCGACGAGGCGGCTCGGATCGCCCACGACCGGGGCGCGTGGGTGCACGTGGACGGAGCGTTCGGCCTCTGGGCCGCCACGAGCCCCCGGCACCGCCAACTCGTGGCCGGCGTGGAGACCTGTGATTCCTGGGCGACGGACGCGCACAAAACGCTCAACGTGCCGTACGACTGCGGGGTGGCGATCGTGTCCAGGCCCGAAGCCGTGCGAACGGTGTTCGGCGTGCACACCAGCTACCTGCAGACCACCGAGCAGGGCCCGGGCGACCCGTTCGACAAGGTGCCCGAGTTCTCCCGCCGGGCCCGGGGTGTGCCCGTCTGGGCTGCCCTGCGTTCGCTGGGCCGCTCCGGGGTGGTCGCCCTGATCGACGGCCTCGCCGAGGTCGCCCAGACGTTCGCGTCGCGCCTGGCCGGCATCCCGGGGGTCGAGGTGGTCAACGACGTCGTCTTCACCCAGGTCTGCGTGAGTTTCGGCTCGGACGAGCGCACCCGCAACATCACCGCGCGTCTGCTTGCGGACGGCACCACCTGGATGTCGGGATCGCGCTGGGCCGACCGCGACGTGCTCCGGATCTCGGTCAGCAACTGGTCGACCGACGCGGCCGACATCGAGGCCTCCCTCGAGGCCATCCAGCGCGCTATGGCGGCCGAAGCCGCCGCCTGACCGCCCCGGCCCGCCGCCCGCCCCGGCCCGCCCCGTCATGACTGGCCCACTTTCGCTAGTGTGCCGGCCTGCCCGACTAGCAAAACCGGACCAGTCATAAGTGCGCACCTTGTGACTGGCCCATTTTCGCTAGTGTGACCGCCTCACCGACTAGCAAAACTGGGCGAGTCATGAGCTAGGCGAGGGCGGGTGGGCGCCCGGAGGCCACGAGGGCGGCCGTCGACGGGGCCGCCTCGGCCCAGCTGCCGGGCAGCGTGAGCACCGCCAGGGCCGAGGTGGGCATGCTGATGTCCTCGCCGCTGAGCAGGTAGACCAGTTCCTCGAGTCCGGGATTGTGGGCCACGAGAATCACGGTGCGCAGATCGTCGGGAAGTTCCTGCACGATCTGGAGCAGGTCGGTGACGGAGGCGGCATACGCTCGCTCGTCGACCCGGGCCTCGGGGCTGAACCCGAGTTCTGCCGAAACCAACGCCCAGGTGGCACGGGCCCGGGTGGCGGGGGAGACGATGGCCACGTCGATGGTGGCGAACTGCTCGGCCAGCCAGCCGCCGACATCCGCGGCCTGGCTCTGCCCGCGCGGGTTGAGGGTGCGGTCGATGTCGGCCTCGCCGCCCGACCAGTCGGACTTGGCGTGCCGGAGCACGAGGAGGGTGCGTTCAGGTGTCATCCCGATAGTCTGCACCCGCCGCCCTAGCCATCGGCCGCACCCGGGTCGATGATGCTGGTGTGACGGGATGGGGAGCGTGGATTGGACCCGGGTCATGAACCCGGCATCCCGGCGCGTGCAGCGCATCTACCTGATCCTCCTGCTCGGCAACACGCTCGCGGCCTCCTTCATCTGGGGCATCAACACGTTGTTCCTGCTCGACGCCGGGTTGAGCAATTTCGAGGCCTTCGCCGCGAACGCCTTCTTCACCGCCGGCATGGTGATCTTCGAGATCCCCACGGGGGTGGTCGCCGACACCGTGGGCCGCAAGGCCTCCTACCTGCTCGGCACGATCACGCTCTCGGTCACCACGGCGTTGTACTGGATGCTGTGGGTCTGGCGCTCACCGTTCGTCTGGTGGGCGATCGTGTCGGTGCTGCTCGGCCTCGGGTTCACCTTCTTCTCCGGCGCGGTGGAGGCGTGGCTGGTCGATGCGCTCACCTCGACGGGGTACAGCGGCAGCCTGGAGGCGGTGTTCGGCCGCGGGCTGGTGGTCACCGGCGTCGCCATGTTCGCCGGCTCGGTGCTCGGTGGGGTGATCGCCCAGGCGACCAACCTCGGGGTGCCGTTCCTGGTGCGCGCCGGGGTCCTGGTGGTGATGTTCATCTACGCCTTCCTGGTGATGAAAGACCTGGGCTTCACCCCCGACCATTCGCAGGGCCCGTTGAAGGCGACCCGCACGGTGCTCACCCAGTCGGTGGAACACGGCCTCAAGCGCCGCTCGGTGCGGTACATGATCCTGTCCGCTCCGTTCGCCTCCGGGGTCGGCATCTACGCCTTCTACGCGTTGCAGCCGTACCTGCTCGAACTGTACGGCGACCCGTCGGCGTATTCCATCGCCGGCCTGGCCGCGGCCATCCTGTCGCTGGCGCAGATCGCGGGCGGGGTGATCGCGCCCCGCCTCCGCAACCTGTTCGCCAAGCGCACCAGCACGGTGATCCTGGCGTCTCTGCTCAGCGTGATCTCCCTGGTGATCCTGGGCGTGAACAGCCTGTTCTGGCTGGCCGTGATCCTGCTGATGGTGTGGGGCTTCGTCTTCGCGGTCGCCGAACCGGTTCGGCAGGCCTACCTCAACGACATGATCCCATCGAAGCAACGGGCCACGGTGCTCTCGTTCGACTCGCTGTTCGGCAGCCTCGGCGGAGTGTTCATCCAGCCGGCGCTCGGCCGTTCGGCTGACCTCTGGGGCTACGGCAGCTCGCTGGTCATCGGCGGCCTGGTCGAGCTCATCGGCATCCCGATCATGCTGGCCAGCCGGCGGCAGAACGACCCGGCCGACCTCAAGAGCGATCACGCCGGCGCCGCTCAGGCCACGCCGGACACCCAGTGACACAGCGGGCCAGCGACAGGTCAGGCTAGGGAGCGTTCGGGCCGGACGTCGCCCCGGACCTTCGTGCAGCGGCGAGGTGACGCTCACCGTCCAGCCGGGCCGCGACCGGGGCCCACAGGATCGCCGTGACCGCGACCCCGAGCAGCAACGCACCGACGGTGTCGGTGAGCCAGTGCGCGCCCAGGTAGGTGCGGCTCAGCATCATCGCCACCGTGTACACCGCCCCGGCCACCCAGACCCACACCCGCGGCACCAGGATCGCCAGGACCGCGGCCGTGATAGTGGCATTGGCCACGTGGCCGGACGGGAACGAACCGAAGTCGAGGTTGGTCAGGACGTTCTCCGGGCGGTCCCGGCCGAAGAAGTGCTTGATCAGCTGCACCGCCGCGCCGGTGACCAGGCTGACCCCGAGGTAGAAGCCGGCCGCCCACGGGCGCCTGGCCAGCAGCAGGGCGACGGTGATGACCGCCGGGAGCACAAAGGTCCCGACCAGGCCGCCGCCGAGGGTGTCCATCACCAGGGCGGCAGCATCCCAGCCCGGGGCTCGATTGGCGCTCACGTCGTTCAGCCACCGGGTGTCGATGGCCATCGGCATGCCCTGTTCGCGCACGACGATCAGGGCACCCAGGCCGACGCTGAGACCCAGGGCGACGAGGCCGCTCACCAGCGGCCACCAGTGCGAGACGCGTCGAGCCCGGGGCTTCGCCGCGCTCTCCGGGTGCTGCTGCGACTCCATCAGGCCATGTTAGGGAGGTTTTCGGCGGAGCGAGCACACAGGGTTGCCGACTCGGGTGCGGGCGCGTAGCCTTCCCAGCGGCATCTACGTGACCGGCATCGGAGGCCGATGGCCATGCACTCGCTCCTGGCGCGCTACGGCACCTTCGCAGCCACCCACGCCTGGCCGGTCCTGGCCGTCTGCCTGGTCATCTTCGGCCTCGTCGCGGGCATCGGCCTGAGCATCGGCCAGGCCACCGACGACACCGTGACACTGCCGAACAGCGAGAGCACCGACGCGCAGGATGCGCTCAACACGTCGTTCCCCGACAGTGCGAAGGGCTCCGGCACGATCGTGCTGTCGGGGGATGCCGGCACCTTCTCCTCGGCGGACGGCACCACCGCGCTGCAGACGCTGGCCACCAGCATCGCCGCCGACAAGCACGTCACCCAGGCGGTGGTGCTGCCCACCGCGGTGAGCTCCGACGGCAGCGTCGCCTACATCAGCGTGTCGTTCGACGTGGTGACCCGGGAGATCACCCCGGAAATCGCCCAACCGGTGCTCGACACCGCCACCGACGGGGCGCCGTCGGGCACCTCGGTGCTGCCCGGCGGCCAGATCGCCACCACCCTCGCCGCCGAACCCACCCACGGCGCCGAGGTCGTCGGGCTGGTGGCGGCGGCGATCATCCTGCTGCTCTCGCTCGGCACCGTCGTGGCGATGTCGCTGCCGATCCTGTCGGCCCTGATTGGGCTGGTCTTCGGGCTCGGCGCCATCGCCCTGCTCAGCCACCTCGGTGCCATCCCCAGCGTCTCGGGCACGATCGCGGCGATGCTCAGCCTCGGCGTCGGGCTGGACTACTCGCTCTTCGTGCTCACCCGGTACCGATCGGTGCGCACCAGCGGTGCCACGGTGCCCGCGGCGGTGGGCCGCGCCATGGCCAGCTCCGGCTCCGCCGTGCTCTTCGCCGGCATCACCGTGATGATCGCCCTCGCCGGGCTGCTGCTGGCCGGGGTTCCGTACCTCAACTCCCTGGCCTGGGTCGCCGCGACCGGCGTGTTCTGCGCCATGCTCACGTGCCTGCTCCTGCTCCCCGCCGTCCTCGGGCTGCTCGGCGACCGGGTGGAACGCCTCTCCATCCGCCGACGCACCACCGGACGCGACAAGCCCGGCTTCTGGCTCGCGCTCGGTGGCGCGACGTCGAAACGCCCCTGGATCTCGCTCGGCGCAAGCGTCATCGTGCTCGGCCTGCTGGCCTTTCCGGCCGCGTCACTGCAGCTGGGCCAGACGGATGCCGGCAACGCGCCGAAGAGCCAGGTCACCCGGCAGAGCTACGACGTCCTCAGCGACGCCTTCGGCCCCGGCGTGAACGGGCCGCTCCTGGTGATCTCCACACTGCCCACCCCCGAACCGGCCGGGCAGGGGGTGACCCCTGACCCGGCCGAGGCCGCCATCACCTCGGCGCTCGGCGGCACCACGGGTGTCGACTCGGTGGTGGGCCCCACGGTGAGCACCGACGGCACCGCGGTGCAGTGGACCGTCATCCCGATCACGGCACCCAGCGACCCGAAGACCGAGAAACTGGTGGACCACCTGCGCAGCAGCGTGCTTCCCAAAGCAGCCGGTGACCTGGACCCGCTCGTGGGCGGCCAGACCGCCGCGAAGGCCGACTTCGCGGTGATCATCGGCAACAGCCTGGTGCTGGTGATCGTCGCGGTGATCGCGGCCAGCGCGGTGCTCCTCTTCTTCGCGTTCCGCTCGGTGGCCATCCCGCTCACGGCGGCGGCGATGAACGTGGTGTCGATCCTCGCCGCCTACGGGGTGCTGGTCTTCGTCTTCCAGGAGGGCAACGGCATCCAGCTCACCGGGTTGGATGCCCCGGTGCCGATCGAGGCCTACGTGCCGCTGCTGCTCTTCGCCGTCCTGTTCGGGCTGTCGATGGACTACCAGGTGTTCCTGCTCAGCGCGATTCAGGAGCACTGGCACACTTTCGCCGACAACCGGCGCGCGGTGGTGGCCGGCATCGGCACGACCGGCCGGGTGATCACCTCGGCGGCACTGATCATGGTGAGCGTGTTCGTGTCGTTCGTACCCAACCCCGACCCGGTCGTGAAGATGTTCGGCGTGGGCCTGGCCGCCGCCGTGCTGGTGGACGCGACCGTCGTGCGTGCCCTCCTGGTGCCGGCGGTGATGACCGTGCTCGGCCGGGCCAACTGGTGGCTGCCTGGCTGGCTCGACAAGCGGATGCCCAACCTCACCATCGAGGGCTGACCCCGCCGGAGCGGCTCACTGCCTGGCCATGATGATGCGCAGCCGTTCGTCCGGGTCGATGAAGTGGTCGTTGTCGTCGTCGCCCAGGTCGATCTGCACCCAGTTGATCCGGCCGGTGAAGCGGCTGTTCCTCGTGGTGTAGTCGGCGGCGACGGGCGTGCCGGATTCGTAGCCCACATCGGTGGTCTCGTCGGCGGAGAAGACCATGGCCTGGGTGGCGCCCACCCGGCCGGTGCCCACCGGTTTGCCGTCGTAGTACAGCGTCACGTCGCCGCCCTTGCCGAGCCCGCCGCCATCGTAGGCGAATTCCATCCGCACCTGGCACTGACCGGCCGGGATCGGTGAATCCGCTTCGGACTTGAACTCCTGGATGCCGAGGACGTTGTAGACGAACACGGCCCGGCCGGCCGTGGCATAGAGGCTCCAGCCGCCGAACCGGCCGCCCTGGGCGATGATCACGCCGTTCGCGCCGCCATCCGGGATGACGACCTCGGCCGTGACCGAGAAGGACTTGTTCTTGATGCTGACCACGCTGTTCTCCGAGAGACGGCCCATGCCGGCGAAGAGGAGCTGGCTGTTGCCCCTGATCAGGGTCGGCCGGCCGGCCACCTCGGGGGTGGCCCGCTCGATGCCACGGTCGTCGATCGGTAGCACGTTGTACTTCGTGGCCTCGATGAGCCAGAGCCGTTGCAGCTTGGCGAGCATCTCCGGGTTCTCCGCGGCCAGGTTGCGGGCCTGGCTGAAGTCCGTGCGGCCGTCATAGAGTTCCCAGACGTCGTCGTCGAAGGCGGGAATCTCGCCGCCGACCATGACCCACGGCGTGCGGTGCTTCGTCACCGCGCTCCAGCCCTTGTAGTACAGGCCGCGGTTGCCGAACATCTCGAAGTACTGCAGGTCGTGGCGTTCCGGGGCCGCCCGGTCGTCGAAGGTGTACAGCATGCTCACACCTTCCATCGGGGACTGCTGCACCCCGTTGACCATGGTCGGCTCAGGCAGGCCCGCCGCCTCGAGGATCGTGGGGGCGATGTCGATGCAGTGGGTGAACTGCTCGCGCAGGCCGCCCTTTTCGGCGATCCCCGTGGGCCAGTGCACGATGGTGCCGTTGCGGGTGCCACCCCAGTGCGAAGCGACCTGCTTGGTCCACTGGAAGGGGGTGTCCATCGCCCACGCCCAGCCCACCGCGTAGTGGTTGTACGAGCTCGGGGTGCCGAACTCTGCCACCTTGGCGGCCATGAACTCGGGCGTTTCGAGGGCGGCCATGCCGTTGAAGTTCGCCATCTCGTTGAAGGCCCCGTTGACGGTGCCCTCGGCGGAGGCCCCGTTGTCGCCGATGATGTAGTAGATGATCGTGTCGTCGAGGATGCCGAGGTCGGCGATGGTGTCGATCACCCGGCCCACGTGGAAATCGGTGTGTTCCAGGAAGCCGGCGTAGACCTCCATTTCCCGTTCCAGCGCCGGTTTGAGGTCGGCGGGCATGTCGTCCCAGGCGGGAATCTCCGCGTGCCGCGGGGTGAGGAGGGCGTCGGCGGGCACCACCCCGAGTTCCTTCTGCCTGGCGAAGGTGCGTTCGCGCTGCACATCCCAGCCGTCGGCGAACTTTCCGGCGTACTTGTCGGCCCACTCCGTGGGCACGTGATGCGGCGCGTGCGTGGCTCCCGGCGCGAAATACACGAAGAACGGCTTGTCGGGCATCAGGGCCTTCTGCGAGCGGATCCAGTTGCTCGCGTGATCGGCCAGATCTTCGGTGAGGTGATAACCCTCCTCCGGGGTGGCCGGCGGTTCCACCGGGGTCGTGCCGTTGTAGAGGGCCGGATCCCACTGGTTGTTCTCCCCGCCGATGAAACCGTAGAACGTCTCGAATCCGCCACCGGCCGATGGCCAGGCGTCGAACGGGCCCATCGGCGACGATTGCCAGACGGGCACTTCGTGGCACTTGCCGAACTGGGCGGTGGAGTAGCCGTTGAGTTTCAGGGTCATTGCCAGCGGCGCCTTGGTGTTGGGCCGCAACGAGCTGTTGCCCGGCGCCGAGGTGGCCGTCTCGGTGATGCTGCCCATGCCCACCGAGTGGTGGTTGCGGCCGGTGAGCAGCGCCTGCCGGGTCGGCGCGCACAGCGCGGTGGTGTGGAACCGGTTGAAGGTGAGCCCGTTGGCGGCGAGCTTCTCGGCGTTGGGCGTGGCGCACGGGCCACCGAAGGCGCTGGACGCGCCGAAGCCGGCATCGTCGATGAGGATGACCAGCACGTTCGGCGCGCCCGCCGGCGGCAGCAGTGGCTCGATCGGCGGGTAGTTGGTGTCCGGATCCTTCGCGTCGTAGGTCGTGAGACCCGGTGCCGGGCGGTCGGGGATCGGCAGCATCGAGCGGGCGTGGCGGTCGGGATTCATGACTTTCCTCCTGGCTCTCCCGGGTGAAAGTAGCGCGGCAGCGTTTGCAGCAGCATCACCCGGTTGTGATGAGGTGCGCGGTACTTTTGCGTCCCTCCGGCGCACACCGATAGCGTTCTTGTAGAGCGGCGCCTGCCGACACCGAACAAAGTTGGACCCTCAATGTCGATGAACCCTGATCCCGCCGCCCGCGATCTCCTCCCGCTCCTGCACGCGCAGAACGCCGCGATCGGTTTCGGCTCGTTCGGCTACGACGACGCCTACGCCCTGGGTACCGCGCTCGTCGAGCGGGCGATCGCTGAGGAACTGGTGGTCACCATTTCGATCACCTTCGGAGAACAGCGCGTGTTCCACGCCGCCCGGCCGGGCACATCCGCGGACAACGACGACTGGCTCGCCCGCAAGTTCCGGGTGGTGAACCGCTACAACCTGCCCACCTTCCTGATCGGCACGAAGTACCGCGCCAGGGGCGGCGACTTCCACGAATCCACCGGCCTGTCCCCGGCCCTGTACATGCCGGCCGGCGGAGCCTTCCCGCTACGCGTGAATGGGTCGTTGATCGGAGTCGTCGGGGTCTCCGGGCTGCCGGAGCAGGACGACCACAACCTCGTCGTGTGGGCGCTTGAAGCCGCGCAGGCGGCGGCCGCAAGCTGAGATGGATTTCCGCCAGCTCCAGCCCGGCCAGATCAGCCGAGTCCACATCGGCTACCGCGACGGCCGTGCCCCCGAGGTGCTGTTCGAGACCGACGCGCTGCTGATCGAGGCCCCGAACTGGACCCTGGACGGTGCCGACCTCATCGTCAACGGTGACGGCCTGCTCTGGTCGCTGGCCAGCGACGGCAGCGCCGGACTGAACCCGATCCGGTACGACGACCTGCCGCCGCTCAACAACGACCACGTGCTGGCCCCCGACGGGGAACACATCTACCTGTCGGCGAACGACTGGCACATCTACCGGGCCCGGCTCTCCGGCGGGCCGGTGACGCGCATCACCAACGTCGGCACACCGCAGCGGATGCACTTCCTGCACGGGGTGAGCCCCGACGGGGCCACGCTCGCCTACATTGGCCTTGAGCCGGCCGCGGGGGGCGTCTGGGCCAGCGGCAACGTCTTCACCATCCCCGCCGGCGGGGGCAGGGACGTGCAGCTCACGACCGGCACGCGCCCCGCGGACGGCTCCGAATACGCCCCGTCCGGTGACTGGATCTACTTCAACACCGAGGCCTTCGAACCCGAACCCGGGCACGCGCAGATCGCCCGGATGCGGGTGGACGGCTCCGGCATCGAACAGCTGACCGACGACGACCGGGTCAACTGGTTTCCCCACCTCGCCCCGGATGGCCGGAGCGCGGTCTACCTGTCGTTCCCGACCGGCACCGAGGGCCACCCGGCGGACCGCTGGGTGGAACTGAAACTCGTCGACGGCGACAACTGGCGGGAACCCCGCACGGTGCAGCGCCTCCCCGGCGGGCAGGGCACCATCAACGTCAACAGCTGGGCGCCCGACAGCGAACGCTTCGCCTACATCAGCTACCCGATCGTGGGCGGCGCCAGCTAGACCGAACCATCAGCTCCACCGAACCATCAGCTCAATCGAACCATCAGCAAGGAGCACCATGACCGACAGCACCCCCGACGCCCAGCCCGGCACTCCGGTGCAGTGGGTCGTGACCACCGAGGCCTCGCCCTGGCAGGTCCAGGACGCCCCAGAGTTCAGCGCGCCGACCGGCATGCCCGATGTCTTCGTGAAGCCGGAGCAGACCCGGCAGACCATCGAGGGCTTCGGCGCAGCCTTCAACGAACTCGGCTGGACCGCCCTGGCCGCGTTGACCGAACAGCAGCGTGAGCAGATCCTCGAGGAGATGTTCGCCCCGGGCGTCGGCGCCAACTTCACCCTGGGGCGGATGCCGATCGGTGCGAACGATTTCTCCCGCGACTGGTACTCCTACGACGAGGTCGACGGCGATTTCGCGCTCGAGCACTTCAGCATCGCCAATGACCTGGACACGCTGGTGCCCTTCATCCGCGCCGCACAGCGGCACCAGCCCGACCTGTCGGTCTGGGCGTCGCCGTGGAGCCCGCCCACCTGGATGAAGACCAACGGGCACTACGCCGGCGCGCTGCCGATGCCGGGCTTCCAGTCGGTGGAGAACGGGCTGCGGCCCGACCAGGTCGGCCGTGAGGGCACCGACATGTTCATCCAGGACGACCGCTACCTGGCGGCGTACGCGGCCTACTTCGGCCGGTTCATCGACGAGTACCGGGCGCTCGGCATCCCGGTCGACATGGTGATGCCGCAGAACGAGTTCAACTCTGCGCAGGTCTTCCCGAGCTGTACCTGGACCCCCGACGGGCTGGCCCGGTTCCTCCGGCACCTCGGCCCGGAGATGGCCTCCCACGGGGTGGCCGTGTTCCTGGGCACGCTCGAACGTGCCGATAGTGCCCTCGTGGACGGCGTCTTCGCCGACGCCGACGCCGCCCGCCACGTCACCGGCCTCGGCATCCAGTGGCACGGCAAGGGGGCGGTGGCGTTCCTACACCGCGACTATCCCGACCTGCGGATCTTCCAGACCGAGCAGGAATGCGGCGACGGCCGGAACGACTGGCGCTACGCCCGCTACGCCTGGACGCTGATGAGGCAGTTCCTCGGCGGCGGCGCCTCCGCATACCTGTACTGGAACCTGGCGCTCGAACGCGGCGGCGTGAGCCGGTGGGGCTGGTCGCAGAACTCGCTCATCACCGTGGATGCCGCGAGCGGGCAGTTCGAGTACACCCACGAGTACCACCTGCTCAAGCACGTGAGCCGGTTCGTGAGCCCGGGCGCCCGCCTGATCGAGACGCTGAGCTATACCGGCTACGAGAACCAGCTGGCGTTCGTCAATCCGGACGGCAGCATCGTGATCGTGATGCAGAACGACACGATCACCGAGCAGCCGGTGAGCCTGCTGGTGGGGGAGAGGGTGCTCGCGGTCACGTTGCCCGCCGATTCCTTCAGCACCTTCGTGATCCCGCCGCAGTAACCACGCGGACCGCCGCGAGATGCCCCCGTGCGGACGAGTTGCCCCGCTGTACCGGGGCAACTCGTCCGAAGCGGGGCAAGTCGGGTCAGTCTGGGCGAGGCGGACCCGCGTCCGGCTAGACGGCTCGAGTGGCCGTGATCGCCGCGACGATGCGCGTCACGCCGAACTCCCACGCGCGGTCGACGTCACCGCCGAGGTTGAAACCGCCGTTCAGCTCCATGCTGATGAATCCGGAGGCCCACGCCGTGAGTAGACGGGCCGCCTCGAGCGCGTCATCTTCCCCGGCC
Source organism: Cryobacterium sp. AP23 (assembly GCF_054075385.1). Taxonomy (NCBI): domain Bacteria; kingdom Bacillati; phylum Actinomycetota; class Actinomycetes; order Micrococcales; family Microbacteriaceae; genus Cryobacterium; species Cryobacterium sp. AP23. The sequence goes on from NZ_CM133415.1 coordinate 142,547, forward strand.
AGCTCGCCGGCGACGCGCAAGACGGCCGCGCTGGCTGCGGCACCGAATTCGGGGCCGGCGACGGGGGTTCCCGCCCCTGGGGTCATCACCAGCTGAAACGCCGCCGGGCGTTCGTGACCGAACGTTCGCAGGGTGTTCGCCAGCTGCACGGGGTCGGTCTGGGCATTCAAGCGGCCGGCAACCTCGGTCAGCGTGGCCTCCGCGACCAGCTGGATCAGCTGGTTGCGGCTCTGCACCCGCTTGTACAGCGAGGGCGTGCGCACCCCCACGCGATGGGCGACGGCCTGCATGGTGAGGCCGGCGAGGCCGTCGTGCTCGAGCAGGTCGCACGCGGCGAGCACGATCGCGTCGAGGGAGGTTCTGTCTGGCGTGGGCATGATCCCAGTATAGCTATTGACGATAGCTATGATGGCTATGTAGCATAGCCATCATGAAACTCGGACCCTCACTCCACCGCATCGGCAACGACATCGTCGCCGCCTACCTCATCGACACCCCGGAGGGTGTCACGGTCATCGACGCCGGCCTCGCGGGCCACTGGCGCGACCTGCTCGCCGAACTCACCACCATGGGCCGCACCCTCGACGACGTCAAGGGCCTGATCCTCACCCACGGCGACTCCGACCACATCGGGTTCGCCGAGCGTCTCCGCCGCGACCACGGCGTGCCGGTGTACGTGCACCCGGGTGACGCCGACCGGGCCAAGGGCGGCGCCAAGCCCGCCAACGCCAAGCAGTCGATGCGTCCGGGAGGGCTGCTGAGCTTTGTGGCGTACTCACTGCGCAAGGGTGGGATGCGCACCACCTACCTGACCGAGGTCGTCGAGACGCACGACGGGGAGACCCTCGATCTGCCCGGTGCACCGCAGATCATCGGCCTGCCCGGGCATTCCGCGGGCAGCATCGCGATCTACGTTCCCATCGCCGACGCCGTATTCGTGGGCGACGGCCTCACGACCCGCCATGTGCTGACCGGCACCAAGGGCCCCCAGCCCGCGCCGTTCACGGACGAGCCGGACCAGGCGATCGCCTCGCTGCGGAGGCTCGTTCCGACCGGTGCGAAATGGGTGCTGCCCGGCCACGGCACCCCGTTCGACGGCGGTGTCGAGGCCGCGGTCCTCGCGGTCGAGACGGCGGCGCGCAGCGCGGGGTAGCTGCTCAGCCGAGACCGGTCGACGCCGCGTGTTCCCGCTGTTCCGCGTCGATCAGGCGGGTGGCGGCGTCGATCAGGGCGAGGTGGGTGAACGCCTGCGGGAAGTTGCCCAGGTGCTGGCCGGTGCTGGCGTCGATCTCCTCGGCGTAGAGCAGCATGGGACCGGCGAAGGAGAGCAGCTTCTCGAAGAGCGCCTCGGCGGCATCGTGCTCACCGATCATCACCAGCGCGGACACCAACCAAAACGAGCAGATGGTGAAGGTGCCTTCCTCGCCGCTCAGGCCGTCGTCGGTGCTCTCCACCCGGTACCTCAGCACCAGCCCATGCTCGGTGAGCTCATCCTTGATCGCCAGCACCGTTGCTGTGACCCGGGCGTCGTCGGCCGGCAGGAACCCCATGATCGGCAGGAGCAGCAGCGACGCATCCAGGTCGGTGCTGTCGTAGTGCTGGGTGAAGACGCCGCGCTCGCTCACCCCGCGCTCGCAGATCTCGGCCTTGATCCGGTTGGCGGCCTCCCGCCACCGTTCGGCCCTGACGGTGTCGCCGCGGCTGCCGGCGATGATGGCGCCACGGTCGGCGGCGACCCAGCACATCACCTTCGACGCCACGAAGTGCTGGGGTTCGCCGCGCATCTCCCAGATCCCCTGGTCGGGTTCGTTGAAGCGCCGGATGGCGGTGTCGACCAGATCGCACAGGTGGCCCCAGGCGGCGGGCGCGATCTGGCCCCCACCGCGCAGGTGCTCCTCGACCGAATCCAACAGCATGCCCCACACGTCATGCTGGTGTTGGTCGAAGGCCCCGTTGCCGATCCGGACCGGTTGGGATCCCCGGTATCCGGACAGATGGTCGAGGGTCTGCTCGGTGAGATCCAGTTCGCCGCCGATGCCGTACATGATCTGCAGGCTCAACGGCCCGTTCGGCCTCCCGCCCGAGACGGCATCCATCATGAACGCAAAGTAGTCGTAGGCCTCGCCGTTCAGCCCGAGCACGTGCAGGGCCCGCAGCATGAAGGCGGTGTCCCGGATCCAGGTGTACCGGTAGTCCCAGTTGCGTTCGCCACCCGGCGTCTCGGGCAGCGAGGTGGTCGCGGCGGCCATGATCGCCCCGGTGGGCGCGTAGCTCAGGCCTTTGAGCGCCAGGGCGCTGCGTTCGATGTGCGGGCGGAACCGGTGGTCGGGGAAGGTGGCGGTGCTCATCCAGTTGCGCCAGGACTTCTCGGTCTGTTCGAGCTGGCTGTGTGCCTCGTCGAGGGACACGGGAATGCCGCCGTCCCAGCTCAGGGCCACGAAGGCGGATTCGCCGGTTTCGAGAGTGCGGTGCCCGGTGCACCGGGCACCCATGATGCCCAGCGGCACCGTGCCGCTGAGGGTGAGGGAGACGCCCGGACCGTCGACGGAGGCACGGTCGTAGCCGGCGCCGTCGAAGTGCCACACGCCCTGCTCCCTGGCGTAGTCGAACAGGGGGAAACAGTTGACCTGGAGCTCGACCCGGCCATCGAAGCAGGTGGCGATGCGGAGCAGGGTCTGCTGGGCGATCGCATCGCCGGGGGAACGACGGTAGTCGTCCCGGCGATGCTCGGCCGGCGGACCCATCACCAGGACGTCCTTGACGGTGAGCCATCCCGTCGGCGTGTGCCAGGTGGTCTCCAGCACCATCGTGCCCGGCAGGTACCGGCGCTGCTGGGGCACCCCGGTGTTCGTCGGCCCGAACCTGAACAGCCCGGCCGAGCGGTCGAGCAGGGCGGCGAACACGCTGGGGCTGTCGGGCCGGGGGAGGCACAGCCACTCGACGGCGCCGTCGGGTGCGATCAGGGTGCTGGCCTCACAGTCGGAGAGGAACGCGTAGTCGGCAATCGGCGGGAACTTCATGAGCGTGACCTCCTGTCTTGCGCCGTTCGAACGAGCGCGGCGGCGTCCGCCGGACTCATGCCCACCACAGTCGACCCCGCCGGTGCCGCCGTCAACGCTCGGCCCCATCGCGCCCGGGCGGGTGCTGCGTAGGCTGGGAGCATGCTCGTTGTCTCCCATGGCCCGCGCGCCGACCTCGCGGCGCTGTGCGAGCGCGGCCTGGACTGGAAAACCGGTGCGAGCCGGGTGCTGCAGGATCCGCGCACCGCCCGGCAGGCCGCGGTGCTCGTGCTGTTCGGCGTGCTGGACACCGTACCGGCACAGTCGCCGACCGCCGCGCCGGGCCACGTACCCCGCGACCTCGACGTGCTGTTGTTGCGCCGGGCAAGCACCCTCGGCAGCCATCCGGGGCAGATCGCCTTCCCGGGCGGCCGGCTGGAGGACTCCGATGCCGGCCCGATCGCGGCCGCGCTGCGGGAGGCCGTGGAAGAGACCGGCCTCGACCCGGACGGCCTTGAGCCGCTCGGCACCCTGCCCGCCATGGCGCTGCCGGTGAGCAACCACCTGGTCACCCCGGTCCCGGCCTGGTGGACCCGCCCGTCCCAGGTGGCCGCGGTGGACCACGCCGAAACCGTCGACGTGTTCCGGGTGCCTGTCGCAGACCTGCTCGACCCGGCCAACCGGGCGAACACCGTACACACCATCGGCGGCGCCACCTATTCGGCGCCGGCCTTCACCGTCGACGGCCGGCTCATCTGGGGCTTCACCGCGATCGTGCTCTCGCGCATGTTCGACGAGCTCGGCTGGGCCGGACCCTGGGACCAGGACAGGGTGGTCCGGCCGGACCGGTAGCCCAAGGCCCGGTGCGCCAGCGCGCTCGCCCGGTCCGGGAACCAACCGGCCGGTGCGGACATTCCCAGGTATGACGGTCACGCGCACGATGGCACTCCTCCACGGAACGATGGTCGCTGCCCTGCTGGCGGGCGCGGGCACCCTGATCGGATGTGCGGGAGCGGCCGAGACCACCGGTGAGGCGGATGCCACAGCGGTGGCGCAACCGGTGGACCCGTTGGCCTGCGGGATCACCGTGACCCCGGCGACGGCGGTATTCGGTGACGAGGTGCGGATCACCAGGCCGGCAACGGATCCGGGGGAGTGCACCACGCTCGACCCCGGTTCGACCCAGACCCTGGAGCTGCGATCCTCGATCCTCGGGTTCACAGCCGAACAGTCGGTGCCGGTCATCGTGGGCGCCGACGGGGCCTTCGAAACGCGGATGCGGATCCCCACCGGCATCCGCCTGGGGGACGCGATCGTGACGGCGATCCCTCCGCCGGAACTGAACTGCGATGGCGCCACGTCCAAGGACACCGGGGAGTGCATCCTGCCGCGCGCCTACTTCGCGGTCGGCTTCGCCTCGGAGGACCTCGAACCGCTCGGGATCACGAGCGTCGACGTCGCTACCCCGGCGCTCCCCACGGACGACGTCCTGCTGGAGTCGTACGCCCTCGCCGGGCCCGGACCCCAGGAGCTGACCGTTGTGGTCTACGGCTCCAGCTGCGAGACCCGGCCTGCCACCTACCTGCGCACCGCGCCGGCCGACACCCTCCAGCTCGTCAGCGCCGTCGAGGTGCCGCCCGGCGAGGGCTGCGACACCCTGGCGATGCCGTGGACCACCGTGATCGAGATTCCCGAGGGGTTCTCCGGCTACCGCACGGTGACAGTGGACAACGTGGAGGCTGTCCTCCTGGCCGGCTGAGCGGATAATCCGCCCGGCGTGGAACCGACCGTCCCGGACGGACATTATTAGGTATGACCGCAGCCCGGGGGACCAACGAGTACGAGGTATGGGCGCGAGCCGTCGAGGGGGACGCGGGGGCGTTCGGGGAGCTGTTCGACCTGCACCGGGACCGGGTTTTCGGGCACGCCCTGCGGGCGCTCGCCTCGCGGGCGGACGCGGAGGATGCCACGGCGATCGTATTCCTCGAACTCTGGCGGCACCGCCGTCGGGCGCGGGTGGTGAACGGCTCGGTGATCGGTTGGCTGCTGGTCACCACCAACAACGTCTGCCGCAACCAGGCCCGATCGGCTCGGCGCTACCGCCTGGCCCTGTCGAAACTCTCACCGGAGCGGGCCCATCCGGACCCGTCGGACGAACTCGGTGCCGAGCTGGACCGTGCCCGGAGCGCGCCGGGGGTGCGCGAGGTCTTCGCCCAGCTGAGCCCACGCGACCAAGACATCCTGACCCTCTGCGTGCTGGAGGAACTCACCACCGCCGAGGCAGCGCTGGCCCTGCGGATCCCGATCGGAACCGTGAAATCACGGCTGTACCGGGCCAAGAAACGGATGGCCGAGCTGATGCTGCAGGCCACGCCCGACATCCACGAGGGATGGAGCCTCTGATGACCACACCGCACCCGGATGACCAGGGCACCGATCGTGCGCCCTTCGATCCGCGCCGCAGCGCCGAGATCCGCAGCCTGCTGGTGCGCACCGTGGCCGCCACCCCGCGGCCCCGCCGGGCCCGGCTGTCCCGGACGGCGTTCGCGCTGGCCGCGTCGGCGGCGCTCCTGTTCGCCGGCGGCATCGGGGCCGGCACCGTCGTGGCCTACGGCCGGGTGACCGACGACATCGTCGCCCAAAACGCCAGCGCACCGGCGGTCACCGAGACCGTCACCGAGAGCCTCGAGGGGGCGGAAAGCCTCAGCGGCGGGCAGACGGATTCCGCCGCGTCGGACGCCGCTGCCGACTCGGACCTTTCCGCACCAGGCGGGGGAGACCTCGCCCCGATCCTCACCCTGAACGGCGAGACCGGCTACGCCTACCGCGGCGACCTGCAGGCAGCCCAGCTCCTCCTGCTGGGTGCCACCGCCGATAGCGCCGAGTCCGGCGTGTCCCCGGCGTCCGCCGGGCAGGTGCCCATCTACCGGGCCGACGGCGTGACCGTGCTCGGCTACCTCGATCCGGCCTCGCTGGTCCCCTGATGCCGGACCGGGCTGTCCTCGCGGCGTTGCTGCTGACCAGCCTGGCGGCGCTGGGCGGATGCTCGGCCAGCGACGGAACACCAGCCCCGCCGATCGCCCACACCGACCGGCTCGGCTGCGGCATTGTAGTGACGCCGGCCGCGGCGCTGGTCGGTGGGGAGGTCGTGGTCTCCCGCCCGCCCGCCGGGCCCGGCGACCGCTGCACAACCCTTGCCCCCGGCACGACCCAGACCCTCGAACTGCGGTCCGTGCACGTGAACGACCCCGTCCGCCAGACCGCCACCGTCACGGTCGGAGACGACGGTTCGTTCGAAGCGACCCTGCCGGTGCCCACCGGCATCCGTCTGGAACGGGTGGTGGTCACGGCGATCCCGCCGGCGGGGTCGGACTGCACTGCGGCCGCTGCCGCTGCAGGTACCCCCGACGACTGCTATTTCCCGCGGGCGATGTTCACGGCGGCGTTCGACCCGGCGGATCTCTCACCGGTGCGAATCATCAGCACCGACGCCGCCATGCCGGCCCTCCCGGCCGATGACGGCGACCAGGACTCCTACGCGCAGGCCAGACCGGGGCCGCACGAGCTGACGCTGGTGATTTTCGATTCAGGATGCGCCTCCCGGCCCGCCGCGTACCGGCACGATGCCGCGGCGGGCAACCTGGAGATCGTGAGCGAGGTCATCATCCCCGCCGAAGCAGACGGCTGCACCGAGCAGCTGGCCCCGTGGACGACGGTGATCGCGGTCCCGAAGGGGTACCGCGATTACACCATCGTGACGGTGGACAACCTCAGCACCGTCCTGCTGGACTAGTGCGAGTCCGTCGCCTTGACGACGGGCTCGCCCTCGACCTGGCCGCGGTCGGCCTTGGCGGCATCCCCACGGGTCTTCGCCAGGCTCGCGATGGTGGCCACGGCAACGGTCGCGCCGATGAAGACCAGCGAGAACCAGATCGGGATCTCGGGCACCCACAGCACCGGTTCGCCGCCGTTGATGAACGGCAGCTCGTTGACGTGCAGCGCGTGGAAGACCAGCTTGAGGCCGATGAAGCCGAGGATCACGGCGAGGCCCTGCGAGAGGTAGACCAGGCGTTCCAGCAGCCCGCCGATGAGGAAGAACAGCTGGCGCAGGCCCATCAGTGCGAAGGCGTTCGCGGTGAAGACGATGTACGCCTCCGACGTGAGCCCGTAGATCGCGGGGATCGAGTCGATGGCGAAGACCAGGTCGATGAAGCCGATCGCGATGATGGTGAGCAGCATCGGGGTGACAAAACGCTTGCCGTTGATCTTGGTGGTGAGCTTGTCGCGGTCGTACTCGTCGGTCACCGGCAGCACCCGGCGGGCCAGGCGCACGAAGAGGTTGTCGGCGGGGTTGCCCTCGTGGCCACGCACCTGCATGTAGGCCAGCACGAACAGGAGCGCACCGAACAGGTAGAACACCCAGGAGAAGTTCTCGATCAGCGCGGCACCCACGGCGATGAACCCGCCGCGCATGATCAGCGCGATGATGATGCCGAACATCAGCACCTTCTGCTGGTACGCCTTGGGCACGGAGAACGCCGCCATCACGATCAGGAAGACGAACAGGTTGTCGATCGACAGTGCCTTCTCGGTGAGGTACCCGGCGAAGTACTCGCCGCCGTAGGTCCAGCCGGAGACGACGCCGATGCCCACGCCGAACAGCAGGGCGAGACCGATGTAGAAGGCGGACCAGCGGGCGGATTCGCCCACCGTCGGCTCATGCGGCTTGCGCACATGCGCGAAGAATTCGTAGGCGAAGAAGGCGATCGTCACAGCAATGGTGATGATCCAGATGAGGGGAGTGATATTCAAGGAGAGCTCCAGGGCATGGGGTATGGACGGAGATCAAGGTCTCTTCCACCCGGGCGCCTGGAGGCGATCGAGCCGGCGTCCCGGGACTCTTCGTTAAGTCCGTATTGACGGGTGCGCCGCGTGGGAGTACTCCCCTTGCTGAAACCAGCATAGGGCACGGTCCTGGCAAAACGCCCGGGGTCAGCCCCAGACCGAAAGGTCGGAGGGTATCTTCTCGCCGTCCTTGCGCGCATACCGGCGGGCGCGATGCCACCAGGGGACCCTCCGTGCGGTCACGACGCCCAGGAGCACACCCATCGCCATCAGCAGGCCCCCGGTGATCGCGTACAGCCAGATCAGGTGCGAGTAGGTGGGAATCCAGAGGAAGGCGTAGGCGCCGAGCCCGACGAAGGCCGCCGAGAAGACGATGATGATCCAGGGGTTGTTCGACTTGAAGATGAGGGCGTTGCCGTAGGCGAGGTCCGCGTTCTTACGCGGCTCGGGGCCGACGACCCGCACGATCTCCTCCATCCGAACGAGTTCCTGGACGCGCCGGGCATCACCGGGCCGGAACCCCTCGAGCTCGAGCCAGCCGGATCCGCGGGCAGGGTCGGAGTAGGCGTAGGCGAATTCCCGGTCGGTGCGGGATGGGTTCAGCGGGCTGAGGAACCGCATCGCCGAGGACCCGACCGTGATGGGAAGCGGTGCCGGCGGCAGCTGCTCCAGGAATTCTGCCGGTGCCGGCGCCCCGGATGCATCGTGCGTCTGATGCATCCGGATCGCCGGTCGGCCCGGGCGTGCCGGTGACTCCGCGCTCATGTCTCATCCCCCCGGTTGAGTAGTGCGTCGAGCCTAGTAGCGGCGCGGCGGCCGCTCGGACCGGTCGCCCTGCTGCGGGCGGTCGTTGCGGCCCGCGGAGGCGCCGTTGTCGGCGTGGATCTCGATGAGCTTGCCGCTGATGCGGGTCGCCGAGAGACGACCGAGAACGTCGCTGGACAGGTCGGCGGGCAGGTCCACCAGGGAGTACTCGGGCAGGATCTGGATCGCACCGAAGTCTTCCCGGCTCAGGCCACCCTCGTTGGCGAGGGCGCCGACGATCTGGCGCGGCTCCACCTTGTGGCGCTTGCCGACCTCGATGCGGAACGAGGCCATGGCCCGGTTGCTGTCCCGTGAGCGGCGCTCGGGGCGTTCGCTGCGCAGCGGGCGGTCGTCGCGGCTGCCGCGGTCGTCGCGGCTGCCGCGATCGTCCCTGCGATCGTTGCGTGCGGGCCGGTCGCGGTCGCGGTGCTCGGTGCGCTCACGGTCGAAACGCTGCGCGGCGCGCACGTCGTCGGCGTTGAGCAGCAGCGGGGTCTCACCCTGCGAGACCACGGCGAGGGCGGCGGCGACGTCGGCCTCCGGCACATCGTGGTGGGACACGTAGTGGCCGACGATGTCGCGGAACGCGGCGATGCGCGCGGTTTCTTCGAGGGCCGCGGTGATGGCGTCGTCGAAGCGGGCGAGCCGGGTGACGTTGACGTCTTCCACGCTGGGCAGCTGCATCTGGGTGAGCGGCTGGCGGGTGGCCCGCTCGATCGCGGTGAGCAGGTGACGCTCACGCGGGGTGACGAAGCTGATCGCGGCGCCGCTGCGGCCCGCGCGGCCGGTGCGGCCGATGCGGTGCACGTAGGACTCGGTGTCGATCGGGATGTCGTAGTTGATGACGTGGCTGATCCGCTCCACGTCCAGGCCGCGGGCGGCGACGTCCGTGGCGACCAGGATGTCCAGCTTGCCGCTCTTCAGCTGCTCCACGGTGCGCTCACGCTGTACCTGGGGAACGTCGCCGTTGATCGCGGTGGCGGAGTAGCCGCGGGCACGCAGCTTCTCGGCGAGCGTCTCGGTCTCGTTCTTGGTGCGGGTGAAGACGATCATGCCCTCGAAGTTCTCCACCTCGAGGATGCGGGTGAGCGCGTCGACCTTCTGCGGGTACGAGACCAGCAGGTAGCGCTGGGTGGTGTTCGCCGAGGTCGTGGTCTTGTTCTTGACCGTGATCTCTTCGGGGTTGTTCAGGTACTGCTTGGAGATACGGCGGATCGCGGCGGGCATGGTGGCGGAGAACAGGGCCACCTGCTTGTCGTCCGGGGTGTCGGCGAGGATCGTCTCGACGTCCTCGGCGAAGCCCATCTTGAGCATCTCGTCGGCCTCGTCCAGCACCAGGTACTTGAGCTGGGTGAGGTCGAGGGTGCCCTTTTCGAGGTGGTCCATGATGCGGCCGGGCGTACCGACGACAACGTGCACGCCACGGCGGAGCGCGGAGAGCTGGATGCCGTAACCCTGTCCGCCGTAGACGGGAAGAACATGCACACCCTTCATGTGGGCGGCGTACTTCTCGAACGCCTCACAGACCTGCAGGGCGAGTTCGCGGGTGGGTGCGAGCACCAGGGCCTGGGGGCTCTTCTGGGAGAGGTCGAGCCGGGAGAGGATCGGCAGCGCGAACGCGGCGGTCTTGCCGGTTCCGGTCTGGGCGAGGCCCACGACGTCGCGGCCGTCGAGCAGCGGCGGGATCGTGGCGGCTTGGATGGCAGAAGGCGTCTCGTAGCCGACGTCCTTGAGAGCCTTGAGTACGGAGTCGCTCAGTCCAAGCTCGGAAAAGTTGATGGTCGTTCGGGCAGCATCTGCCTCGGTCGGTGCAGATGTATCAGGAGGCGTCATACTACTACGGTAGTCGGTCGGAGAACGTACCCCGTTCGGGAGAGCAAAATCCGTGCCCGCAGGGTCACGCCGAGAGGGACAACCCGGCGTCCACATCCGTCACCGCGAACTCCGCCGCAGCGGCCGGAACCGCCTGGGCGTGGGTCCTGCGCACCACCGCGAACGCCTGTTGCAGGTCCGCGAGCAGGTCGTCTTCGTCTTCGATGCCGACCGACAGCCGCACCAGGCCCGGGTAGATGCCGAGCCGGTCGCGCTCCTCGGCGCTCAGGTGCGCGTGCGAGGTCGTGCCGGGGTGCAACACGAGCGAGCGCACATCGCCGAGGTGCGACATCCGGCTGAACAGTTCGAGGGCGTCGATCAGGGTGCGGGCATCCGCGATGCCGCCGCGCAGGGTGAACCCGAACACGGATCCGGTGCCGCGAGGGTAGTACCGCCGGGCGATGGCGTGCGACGGGTTCGACGGCAGGCCGGGGTAGTCCACCGACTCCACCTCCGGCTGGGCCTCGAGCCAGCGGGCCACGGTGAGGGCGTTCCGCGAGTGCTGGCCCACCCGCAGGGAGAGAGTCTCCAGGCCCTGCTGCAGCAGGAAGGCGTTCAGGGGCGACAGCACCGGCCCGAGCCGCCCGGCGATGATGGTGCGGGTGTACTCGAGGTAGGCGGTGGTGCCGAACTTCTCCACCAGCGTCGGGGTGCCGGCGCCTCCGATGGGGGTGTTGAACTGCGGGAACTTGTCGGGGTACGCGGCCCAGTCGAAGGTGCCGCCGTCGATGACCACACCGGCCAGGGAGGCGCCGTGGCCGCTGAGGAACTTGCTGGCCGAATGCACCACGATGGAGGCGCCGTGATCGAGGGGCCGGATCAGGTACGGGGTGGAGGCCGTGCTGTCGATCACGAACGGGAGCCCCGACTCGTGGGCGAAGGCGGCGATCTGGCCGATGTCGATCAGGTCGTTCTTGGGGTTGGGGATGGTCTCGCCGTAGATGGCGCGGGTGTTGGGGCGTACCCGGCGGCGCCAGTCGTCGATGTCGTGCGGGTTGTCGACGAACTCCACCTCGATGCCGAACCGGGCGAAGTTCTCCCGGAACAGGGTCTTCGATCCCTCGTACAGGCTGGGTGCGGAGAGGAAGTGGTCGCCGGCCCGCAGGATGCCCAGCAGCGCGACGGTGATCGCGGCCTGGCCGCTGGCGACCAGCAGCGAATCCACGCCGTGTTCCAGCGCGGTGAGCTTGGCCTCGACCGCCGCGTTGGTGGGGTTGGCGTAGCGGGTGTAGACGAGGCCGCCGTCCTGGCCCGCGAACCGGGCCTGGGCGTGGTCGAAGGAGTCGAAGACGAAACCGGCGGTGAGGTAGATCGGGGTGATGCGCGCGCCGAAGTCGCCGCCGACGATCTCGCCGGCGTGCACCTGCTCGGTGGCGAACCCGAAGTGGTCCTGGCCGTACGGTGTGGCGGTGGTGGTCATGGTGCTGGTCCCTCTCGGCCTGTCCTGCTTGACGTGCCACGCTACGTGGCGGAGGGGCGGGCGACAATCAGCCCGGTTCACAGAGCGACACAATCGAGCGCAGCCGGCCCGGGCCGCTGAGACTGGAACCATGGCACACCTGCAGCATTTCGGATGGTTCTTCGGTCGCGGCTTCGGCCCCCAGGGTTGGGGGCGGCCCGACTACCGCTGGAACTACGAGTGGCAGAAGCCGGCCATCTACCAGCAGTCGGTGCGCGAACTCGAGCAGGCCGGCTTCGACCTGCTGATCATCGAGGACGCCCTGTCGCTCGGCTCGCCCGAGACCCTGAACCTGCGGGTGAACTCGGCCTACGGCGGCCCGAAGCACGACCCGCTGATGCTGGCCCCGTACCTGTTCGACGTCACCAGCCACCTCGGTGTCGCCCCGACCGTGAACGCCGGCGCCTACCCGCCGTACCTGGCCGCCCGGCAATTCGCGACGCTGCAGCACCTCAGCAGCAACCGGTTCGGCCTCAACGTCGTCACCGACGTCAAGAGCGCCCGGCACTTCGGGGTGCCGGAACTCGGCCACGACGCCGCCTACGACCGGGCGGAGGAATGGCTCAGCGGCATCCGCCGGCTCTGGCACAGCTGGGGTGCCGGCGCCCACGTGGACAACGCCGCCACCGGCCAGTTCGCGGATGCGGCGAAGCTGGACGCCTTCCAGCACGACGGGGAGTATTTCCGGTTCGACGGTCCGTTAAACGCGTTGCCGTTCGACGACGGCGACCCCGTCGTCGTGTCGCCGGGCGGCTCCGGCCGGGGTCTGGGCTTCGCCGGCGCGCACTCGGACGTGCAGCTGGCCCTGGCGCCGTTGACCACCGAGAGCGTCACCGCGTACCGGGCGAAGATCCACGCCGCCGCCCGCGAGCGCGGCCGGGTGCCGTCTGACATCAACATCCTGTTCGTGCTCACCCCGGAGATCGTGGCGAGCGAGGAGGAAGTGGAAAGGATCGTGTCCGCGGCCGCGCATCCCTCCGACGACGCGCTGCGCCAGGTCCTGGCGGCCCAGTCCAGCGACCTCGAGACCGACCTGACGGTGCTCGACCTGGACAAGCCGATCGGTCCGGGCGTGTTCGGCCAGCACGTCTCCCAGGGCACCATCAACAACCTGGTGGGCGCCGGCGGTGACATCGGCACGGATACCCTGCGCCAGATCGCCTCCCGCAAGGCACGGAAGGGCAAGATCAGCGACAGGACCGGCTTCGTGGGCACCGCCGGGCAGTTCGCCGACTTCATCGAGGAGCTGGGTGAGACCGCCGACAACGACGGGTTCATCATCAACGGGGACCTGCACCCCGTGACCGTGCACCGGATGCTCGACCAGCTGGTGCCGGAACTGCGCCACCGCGGCATCCTGCGCGACTCCTTCGGCGGGGGTGGGTTGCGGGCGAACCTCACCGACTTCTGAGCAAGCGGATTTGGCAGAATACCCGGAAGGGGTTCGACCTGGGACCTGTACCGAAACGAGCACCATCGCCATGAGTACCAACACCGCGGCCGGACCGATCGCCATCGTGGGAGCCACGGGAGCGCAGGGCGGGGCGGTGGCCCGGGCGCTCCGCCGCCGGAACGTTCCCGTGGTCGCCGTGGTGCGGAACAGCTCCACGCCCGCGGCGCAGCAACTGGCCGGCCTCGGCGTCCGTTTGGTCGAGGGCGACCTGGATGATCCGGGGTCGCTCGATGAGCTGCTGACCGGTGCACGGGGCCTCTTCTCGGTGGTGCTCTCGGCCAAGGTCACCGACCCCGCCAGCGAGGTGCGGCACGGTGCCGCCCTGGTCTCGGCGGCCGCGCGCACCGGGGTGCACCACCTCGTGCACTCGTCGGTGTCGGGTTGGACGCCGGGACATTCCCGGGCCGACCGCGCTTACGACGAGGCCTACTGGAACGACAAGGAGGCCGTGGAGCGCGAAGCCCGGGAGTCAGGCATCCCGATCGTCACCCTGCTCAAGCCGGCCATCTTCATGGACAATTTCGTTCCGCCCCGGCTGGCCGGCATGTTCATCGAACAGGACACGGGGGTGCTCGCCGCGGCGACGGCGCCCCACGTGCCGCTGCCGCTGGTGGCCGTCGACGACATCGGGGAGGCCGCGGCGGCGGCGTTCGCGGCCCCTGACGTGTTCGACCGGGCGGAGGTCGAGCTGGCCGGCGACGTGATGACCTTCCCACAGATCGCCCAGGCGATGTCTGAGGCATCGGGGCGGAGCTTCCGCTACGTGCACACCAGCCCCGACGACCTCATCGGGCGCGGCCATCACCCCGGCTGGGTCGCCAAGCAGGTCTGGTACGAACAGGTCAATCACCGGGCTCGCCCGGCGCACAGTGCGGTGTTCGGGTTGCGACCGCGCACCTTCGCCCAATTCCTGGCCGCTCAAACCCAGCGCACGGTGTAGCCGCCTGCAGCCTGCCGCGGCACTGGTGGAGGGAACCGGGGAGGCGCAGAATGACCGGTAGGGCGGTGGATGCCAGTAGGCGTCCCGCCCGGTCGGAAGGTGATCCTGATGGTTGCGTTCTGGGTGCTCCTGGCACTCGCGGTGATCCTGCTGATCGTGCTGCTGGCCTTGTCGATCAAGGTGGTCACGCAATACGAGCAGGGCGTGCTGTTGCGGTTCGGCCGGCTGGTCGGCATGTTGAAGCCGGGCCTGCACTTCATCATCCCGTTCGTCGACGTGATGCACCGGGTGTCGCTGCGGATCGTGACCCTTCCCATCGAATCCCAGGGCATCATCACCAGGGACAACGTGAGCGTGGGGGTCTCGGCGGTCGCGTACTACCGGGTGATCGACTCGGTGAAGTCGGTCGTGGAGATCGAGAACGTGCGGTCGGCGATCGAGCAGATCGCCCAGACCACCCTGCGCAAGGTGGTCGGCCAGCACGCCCTGGATGAAACCCTGACCAACACCCAGGTGCTCAACGTGAGTGTGCGCGAGATCCTGGACGCCCAGACCCTCGGCTGGGGAGTGGCGGTGACCCTCGTCGAGCTCAAGGACATCCTGCTGCCGGACACCATGAAACGGTCGATGGCCAAGCAGGCCGAGGCCGAGCGGGAGAAGCGGGCCAAGATCATCAACGCGGAGGGGGAGCAGCTGGCCGCCGCGACCCTCGGCCAGGCTGCGGACATCATGATGGCGCATCCGATCGCCCTGCAGCTGCGCAACCTGCAGACCCTGGTGGAGATCGGCGTCGACAAGAACACCATCGTCGTGTTCCCGGCCCCGCTGATGAGCACCATCAGCGAACTCGGCACCTTCCTGGCCCGGGAATCCCGGAACGCGGCCGCCTCCGCCTCCGATACCGACTAGCGGCATCCGATTAAGAGGATTTAGTGAGCAATTGAGGACGGTGTGGCCGCAGGCGTCCTACTATCTCCACTATTTCCTGATTAGCGGCTCAGGCCACGGGGCGGCTAGCCCAGGGTCTAGTGCAGGGCGGCGGCGAGCACGGCGAGGTCTACGTCGTGGGTCTGGCCGGCGAGTTCGACGTGCCGGCCGTGGGCCAGGGCGGTGGCCAGGGCCCGGGCCGATTCGCGGATGAATTCCTGCGCGCGTTCGCCGCTCAGCACGACCGCGGGAACCCGGATGGCCTCGATCCGGTCGTAGGGGAGGAGGCCGTCGCCGAGGACGGCATCGTCGTAGGCGAGGGTGGGGGCGATCGCTTCGAAGCCGGCCCACATCGGCGCCTGCCGCATGCCCGCGATCTGCTCGGCCGGCACACCCACCCGGGCCAGGAAGAGGGCCATGGCGTCCCCGCGGCGTCCGTCGGCCAGGGCCTCGGCGAGCGCCCGGGAGTAGGCGATCGCGCCGGGGTCGAGGTCGATGCTCACGGGCACCTCGTAGACGGCCAGCACGGTGACCGCTGTGCCCAGTTCGGCGGCGGCGGCGAGGGCCAGCGCACCACCGCTGGACATGCCGAACAGCGCTGCCCGGCCGCCGGCCGCCCCGATCAGGGCGGCGATGTCGTCGATCTCCCGGTCGACCGCGAATGGCAGGGTATCGCCGCTGGCTCCCCGCCCGCGGCGATCGTAGACGTACACCGTGAACCGGTCGGCCAGGAGCGCGGCCAGCGGGCGCATGGGACCGGCATCGCGGTAGCAGGTGGCCCCGTCCACCAGGATCAGGGCCGGCCCGGTGCCGAGGCTGTCGAAGGCGATCGTGGTGCCGTCGCGGGATGTCACGGTGGGCATGGTGTCTCCTTCGCTGTCTCGGCAGGGTCGATGCTGCTGGCGGCCGAGCGCACGTGTTCGCTGATACCGTGCCACCGGGTGACCACAGCGGTCAACCGCTGGCGCCCGAATTCCGCGCGCGCCCGCACCGACGCGCCGCGCCCCGGGTCGTGCAGCACGGGGGAGCAGTTCGCGGGAGGATGTCTGCATGGCCATTACTGAGCAGCAGCCCTGGGTGAAGCACTACCAACCGGGCGTGCCCGCCGAGATCGACTACCCCACCACCTCGCTGGTCGAGATGCTCGAGCACGCGGTGGCGGAGGCCGGCGACGCCCCGGCCCTGGAGTTCTTCGGCCGCCGCACCAGCTACGCCGAGCTGGGCGCCCAGATCGACCGGGCAGCCGAAGGGTTGCGGCACCTCGGGGTGCGGGCCGGCGACCGGGTGGCCCTCATCCTGCCCAACTGCCCGCAGCATGTGGTGGCGTTCTACGCGGTGCTGCGCCTCGGCGGCATCGTCGTGGAGCACAACCCGCTCTACACCTCGCCCGAACTCCGCCACCAGTTCGAGGACCACCAGGCCCGCATGGTGATCGCCTGGGACAAGGTCGCCGCCACGGTGCGCGAGTTCCCGGCCGACATCGAGATCGACCACATCGTCTCCGTCAACCTGCTGCACGCGTTCCCCGCCCTCAAGCGGCTGGCGCTGCGCCTGCCGGTGAAGAGCCTGCGCGAGTCCCGCCAGGCGCTCACCGGCTCGGCCGCCGGAACCACCCCGTGGAAGGACCTGTTCCGCCGCGGCGCCATCGACCCGGCGCATCCCCGCCCGGGCCTGAACGACCTCGCCGCCATCCAGTACACCTCCGGCACCACCGGCCGCCCCAAGGGCGCCATGCTCACCCACTACAACTTGCACTGCAACGCGCTGCAGGGGGAGGCGTGGATGCACGGGGCCGAATACCGCAAGGAGGTCTTCTACGCGATCCTGCCGATGTTCCACTCCTTCGGCCTCACGCTGTACCTGACCTACGGCATCCACAAGCAGGCGCTGATCGTGCTGTTTCCCAAGTTCGACCCGAAGACCGTGCTCGACACCATGAAAAAGACCCCGGCGACGGTGTACTGCGCGGTGCCGCCGATCTACGAGCGCACCGCGCTCGCCGCGAAGGAGCGGGGCATCTCGCTGCGCTCCTGCCGGTTCTGCATCTCCGGTGCCATGAATCTGCCCGACCACGTCGTCGAACTCTGGGAGTCGGTGTCCGGCGGGTTACTGGTGGAGGGTTTCGGCATGACCGAGGCGTCACCGGTCGCGATGGGCAACCCGTTCTACCCGACCCGGCGGCCCGGCACCGTGGGCATCCCGTTCTCGTCGACCCTGATGAAGGTGACCGACCCGAGTGACCCCACGGTCGAGGTGGAGCAGGGACAGCCGGGGGAGCTCCTGATCAAGGGCCCGCAGGTGTTCCAGGGCTACTGGAACAACCCCGAGGAGACCGCCAAGACCCTCACCCCCGACGGGTGGCTGCGCACCGGCGACATCGTGACCGTGGACGAAGACGGCTTCTCCACCATCGTCGACCGGGCCAAGGACCTCATCATCACGGGCGGCTTCAACGTGTCGCCCACCGAGGTGGAGACCGTGCTGCGGCTGCACGCCTCGGTGACGGATGCCGCGGTCTTCGGCAAGACGCTCGAACGCGGCGGCGAGATGGTGGTCGCGGCCGTCGAGCTCGAGCCCGGCGCAACCCTGGACGAGAAGGCCCTGCAGGATCACTGCCGGGAGCACCTGGCGGCGTACAAGATCCCGCGCCGGATCGTGCAGATCACCGACACCCCGCGCACCATGCTCGGCAAGGTGCTTCGCCGCAAGGTGCGCGAGCAGGTGCTGCCGACCCTCTGACGTCCCGCCGACGTCTCGACGCATCCGCCCTGCCCGCCCGGACTGGCCCATTTTCGCTAGTGTTCCGGCTCGTCAACTAGCAATTCTGGGCCACCCAACAGAACGTGCATTGTGGGTGGCCCATTTTTGCTAGTACCGGTGTGCTTCGCACTAGCAAAACTGGGCCAGTCATGTTGGAGGAGCCGTGTTGGGGGTGCGCGGCTGATGGACGCTTGACTTTCCGATACTCACCGATATATCGTTAAGTATCGCGGAAGTTCCGCGACGCGCGCCCGCGGCAGCTGCCCGGGTCGCGCACACCGCGAAAGGACGATTGCGATCATGAAGCGCACTCATCACAACAACAATTCAGATTTCGGCCACCCCGACTTCGGCCGGTCCGGCTTCTCCCCGGAGATGCACCGGGCCCACCACGATTCAGGCGCCGGCCACGGCCGTGGCTTCGGCCGCGGTTTCGGACCGGGAGGCCCCGGCTTCGGCGGCTTCGGTCCCGGCTTCGGCCCCGGCGGTCCCCGCGGCTCGCGCCGCGCCAACAAGGGCGACGTGCGCTCGGCGATCATCTCGCTGCTCGCCGACCAGCCCTCCAACGGCTACGGACTCATCCGGGCCATCGAGGAGAAGACCGGTGGCGCCTGGCGCCCCAGCCCCGGTTCGATCTATCCCACCCTGCAGCAGCTCGTCGATGAGGAACTCATCTCACCGACCGGCGACGGCAAGCGCACCGACTATGCGCTGACCGAGGCGGGCCGGGCCTACCTGGCCGAGCACGCCGACGAGCTGCAGAAGGCCTGGGACGCGACCCCGGGGCAGTCCGACGCCGACGCGGCGTTCCACGAGAGTGTCGGCAAGCTCTTCGGCGTCGTGCACCAGTTCCGGTCCTCCGCGACGGATGCCCAGCGGGCCGCCGCGAGCGAGAAGCTCGATGAGGTTCGCCGGGCGCTCTACCTCATCCTCGCCGACTAGCGGCGTGAGGCCGGTGGCGACCGATGCCTGGGCCGGCCGGTAACCGGTCGGCTCAGGCGCTGGCGAGCCAGAGGTCCGGACCGAAGACCTCGTAGTGGATCCTCGCGGCCGGCACCCCGGACGCCAGCGCCTGGGCCCGCATCGCGCGCATGAACGGCAGCGGACCGCACAGGTACACGGACGCATCCAACGGGATGGTCACGGAATCCAGTGACATGAAGCCGGCATGCGCGGTGTCCTTGGCGCTTGGCGCCTCGAGCCAGAGCTCCAGCTCGGCCGCTTCCAGGATCGCGACATCGGCGCGCATCTGCTCGCGCAGCGCCCAGCGCTCGATGGTGCTTTCGGCATGCAGCACCAGTACCTCGCGCTCGGAGCCGGTCTCGACCAGGGAGCGCAGGATCGACGCCAGCGGGGTGCAGCCGATGCCGGCCGAGGCCAGCACCAGGGGGCCGTTGCCCGTGCTGAGGGTGATGTCGCCGCACGGGTTCGACAGGGTCAGCTGGTCGCCGACCTGCACGTCCCGGTGCAGCACGGGGGACACCTCGCCGTCGTTGTCCAGCTTGACCGTGAACACCCGGGTCCGGGTGTCGGTGCCGGCCGAGAGCGAGTATTGCCGCACCTGGCGGATGCCGTCGGGCATCCGCACCGTCACGCCCACGTACTGGCCGGGCCGGGACGCGGACGCGGGGGTGTCGTCGGCCGGCACCAGAGTGAAGGTGATGGCGTCGCTTCCGGCGGGATCCTTCCGGGTGACCGTCCACGGCGCGAGCGGTTTGTCGCTGGCCGCTGCGGCGTACAGGCCCTTCTCCTGCTTGATCAGGGCGTGCGCCATCAGCCAGTAGACCTCGGTCCAGGCGGCCGCAATCTCGGCGGTGAGAACATCGCTGAGCTCGTGCGCAATGGATTCGAAGAGGTACTGGTACACCACGTCGTACTGTTCGGGCAGGATCCCGAGGGAGACGTGTTTGTGGGCGATGCGGGAGAGCATGATCTCCGGCGCGCTGGTGGGGTCCTTCACGAGGTGCGCGGCGAAGGCGGCGATGCTGCCGGCGAGGGCCTGCTGCTGCACGCCGCTTTTCTGGTTCGACCGGCTGAACAGGCCGTCGAAGAGCTCCGGATGCGCGGCGAACATGCGGGCGTAGAACCCGGTGGCGATGGCGGGCAGCCGTTCGCCGACCAGGGGGAGCGTGGCTTCGATGAGGGGGTGGGACGTGGGGGACAGCATGCCGGCTCCTGGCTGTGGGGAGTTGTGCGGGTGAACGGGGAGTCTCACGGTAACAACCGTCACCCCCGTTCGGGGGAGGCGAAAGCCTCTGGTGCCGACGCCGGCCGATACCGGAACCGGGCATCGGTGCGAGGGCGCGGCAACGGGTACAGACTGTCCGCATGTCCACCGTTGTGCACCTGGTGCGGTCGTTCATCGCGCCCCTCACCCGCACCCGATTGTTCCGGGCCCTCGCCCCGACGGTGCTGCCACCGATCGAACGCCTCCTGAACCGGGCCAGCCGCGGGCGGGTGCAGTTGAGCGCGCTGCTGGTGCCGTCGCTCGTGCTGCACTCCACCGGGGCGAAGTCCGGCCAGCCGCGCGAGTCCGCGCTGATGTACACCCCCGACGGGCACGGCCGGGCGATCGTGGCCGGCACGAGTTTCGCCCGCGAACGACACCCGGCCTGGACGTACAACCTGCTCGCCCATCCGGATGCCGCCATCACCGTGCACGGCCGCACGGTGCCGGTGCGGAGCAGCCTCATCGCGCCCGATGCCCGCGACGCGGCCTGGCATCGCATCGAAACGCAGTGGCCGGGTTACCGCGGCTACGAGCGCGACTCCGGGCGCACCGTCCGCCTGTTCCTGCTGCGGCCGGTCGCCGAGAGATCGATGACCGGGCCATGACCGGCGCGGCACTGATCCTCGGTCCCATGCTGCGGTACGTCGATGCGTCCACCGCTGCGGTGTGGGTGGAAACGGCCGATGCCGCGCTGGTCACGGTGCGGGCGGCCGGCCGGGCCTGGTCGGCTCGCACCTTCGCCGTGCACGGGCACCACTTCGCGCTGGTGCACGTGGACGAGCTGGAGCCGGGGACGGTCACGCCCTACACCGTCGACATCGACGACGAGGAGGTGTGGCCGCCGGCGAACTGGCGATACCCGGCATCCTTCATCACCACACTGGCGCCGGGCGCTCCGATGCGGATCGGGTTCGGGTCCTGCCGCACCAGCGTGCCGCACGATACGAACGGCAACCATAGCCACGGGGTGGATGCGTTGCGCACGTTCGCGGTGCAGATGGCCGCCCGGCCGGAACGGTTCGCCTGGCCGGACCTGATGCTCTTCCTCGGCGACCAGGTCTACGCCGACACCACCAGCGAGCAGATGCAGGAGTTCATCCGCGCCAAGCGGGACCCGGCCGAACCGCCGGGCGAGGAGCTGGCCGATTTCGAGGAGTACGCCCATCTCTACGGGCTGGCCTGGTCCGACCCGGCGAACCGCTGGCTGCTCTCGACGGTGCCGACCGCGATGATCTTCGACGACCACGACATCCGCGACGACTGGAACGCCTCGCTGAGCTGGAAGCGCGAGATGGAGCAGACCTCCTGGTGGCACCGGCGGCTGGTCGCCGGCCTGGCCTCGTATTGGGTGTACCAGCACCTCGGCAACCTATCGCCGGCCGAACGGGCGGCCGATGAGATCTGGCGGCTGGTCGCGGCGCACGACGACGACGCCGAGCTCGACCTCAGCGACCCACTCGACCGGTTCGTCGAGCGCGCCGACTCGGAGCCGTCCAGCTACCGCTGGAGCTACTGCCGCGACCTCGGCGACAGCCGGCTGATCGTGGTCGACTCCCGCGCCGCGCGGGTGCTCGACCCGGCTCGGCGTGCCCTCATCGACGAGGACGAGTCGACCTGGCTCGACGAGCGGATGCGCGGCGGCTTCCGGCACCTGTTGGTGGGCACGTCGCTGCCGTTCCTCCTGCCCACCGGGCTGCACCACCTGGAGTCCTGGAACGAGGCGACCGCCGAGGGGGCCTGGGGCCGGCGGCTGGCCGGAATCAGCGAGAAGCTGCGCCAGGCGCTCGACCTGGAGCACTGGGCCGCGTTCCAATCGAGCTTCCGCCGCGTGGCTCACATGATCACCGAGGTGGCAGACGGCCGGCGCGGCCCGGCACCGGAGAGCATCGTCTTCCTCTCCGGGGACGTGCACTACTCCTATCTCGCCGAGGTGCAGCGCTCCACCGGCAGTCGCATCGTGCAGGCCGTCTGCTCGCCGATCCGCAACCCGCTGGCCCTGCAGCTGCGCTCGTTCTCCGCGGTGCTGTCCTACGCCATTGCGAACCGGCCCAGCGAACTGCTGGCCCGGTCGGCCGGTGTGCCGTCCGCGCCGCTGGCGTGGCGGGGGATCCGTGGCCCCTGGTTCGAGAACTGCCTCGCCAGTGTCGCCGAGACCCCGCAGGGGCTGCGGATGCGGTGGATCACCGGGGTGGTCCGGGACGGCGATGAGGCGCATCCGACCCTCAAGACGATCGCCGATGTCACCCTCGCTCCGCGCGCCGCCCGGCGCCACGCGGGCCGGTCCCGCTGACTCGTCGATTGACCGGCGTTCCCGTTTGGCGAGGAAAATCAGTCGAACCAATTTTGGGCGGGTTTGAGCGGCGAAACACGGCAACACCGGCGCGGGTTCGCGCAGACAAATCGTTCTGATCAGGGTTTTCTCTGACCCTGCAGAAGTGCGCGGAAAAGGCAAGGGTATTTGGGGGCCTCGGAGGACATTCTCGGCACAAAGTGAGGATGTATGCAGAAACATGTTGCAGGGTGGTGACTTCGCCCGGGCGGGCCCCCGCCTGTGGAACGTCGACTAAGAATCGCACCGGCTACAGCGCCACACCCGAGCTCATCCGTGCCCGCTGCGATTCGCCCTGTGAAAGACATACTGAACCTTGACTTCGCCGTTTTCCCGCCCATCCGCCAGCCCCGACGAGACCGTGGGGGAGGCGCCCGGTAACACCCGGGCCACGAACACCCACCGTGCCCGCATGACCCGCCGCACCGCGGCCGGTGTCGCGGTGCTTGTCGTCGGCGCAATGGCCGGCACCGGTTTCGTGCTGCAGCCCGCGATGGCGGCCCAGAACGACCGCGTCGCCGAGACGGCCGCGCTCACCGAGAGCACCGGACTGCACTCCGAGCAGCTGCGCAGCTACAGCACGGTCGCCACCGCGCACGCCGACAAGGCCGCTGAGGGCACCATCGCCGGCGCCACCGCCGTGATCACTGCCGCGCAGAACAAGACGGACGCCACCGACCTGGCCACCAGCGTGGCCATGCTGAGCAACTACAAGCAGCTGGCGCCCGAGCGCATCTACGACCTCGTCGACACGACGAACACGCAGGTGCCGCCGGTGCAGTCCGCGACGGCTGAGGCCGACCGCATCGCCGCCGAGCAGGCCGCTGCTGCCGCCGCTGCCGCTGCCGCAGCCGAGGCCGCCGCCCAGGCTGCCGCTGAGCAGGCCGCTGCCGAGGAAGCTGCCGCAGAGGAAGCCGCCGCGGCGAGCGCCGCCCAGGAAGCCCAGGCCGCCCCGCAGGCCAGCAGCGCACCGGCCCCGTCTGCCCCGTCGGCTCCGACGAACCCGAGCGGCGCGCAGGCGATCGCCCGCGACATGATGAGCGCCAAGTACGGCTGGGGCGGCGACCAGTTCGGCTGCCTCGTCAGCCTCTGGGACAAGGAGTCCAGCTGGAACGTGAACGCCTACAACGCCTCCAGCGGTGCCACCGGCATCCCGCAGGCGCTGCCCGGCAGCAAGATGGCCTCGGCCGGCGGCGACTGGGCCACCAACCCCGCCACCCAGATCTCCTGGGGTCTCGGCTACATCTCCGGCACCTACGGCACCCCGTGCGCGGCGTGGGCCAAGTCCGAATCCGTCGGCTGGTACTAACCCACCGCCCCGGCATTACGCCCTGAACGGCCCGCGAACCTCGAGTTCGCGGGCCGTTTGCCGTTCCGGCGTCCGCCCGAGCGCATTTGCGCTACGGGCTGCCGCACCAGCGAGGGCGGGCGTACTCTCGGGGCATGAAACGTGCGTTCGCGTTCCTCCTGGTGCTCGGTCAGGTGCTGCTGCTGGTGGCCCTGCTGATCATTCCGCACGGCACGGTATGGCCGGTCAACGGCTTCGTGCTCGCCACGGCGATCGCACTCGGTGCGGCGGGCATAGCCCTGGCGGTGCGGGGGTCCACCACCCTCGGGCCCGCCATGACCGCCAGCCCGATCCCGCGCGAGAACGTGCCGCTGGCCACGCACGGGGTGTACGGCCTCATGCGCAATCCGATCTACACCGGTCTGATGGCGGCCGGGCTCGGCCTGGTGCTGGTCGGGTCGTCTCTGCTGCACATCCTGGCCTGGTTCGCCCTGGTGGGCCTGTTATCCGGCAAGGCCAGGTGGGAGGAGCGGATGCTCGTCGACGAGCATCCGGCGTACTCGGAGTACGCGGCACGGGTGGGCCGGTTCCTGCCCGGCCTGGGGCGGATTCGCTGAATCCGGGAACGATTCGCGGGCGTAAACCGTTACCCCCAGCATGACGACACCGCTCTCCATTCTCGACCTCGCCCCCATCGCCCCCGGCCAGACCATCAAGGAGAGCTTCGCCGCCAGCGTCGCCCTCGCCCAGGCCGCCGAAAAGCACGGGTACGAGCGGGTCTGGTACGCCGAGCACCACAACATGCCCACGATCGCCTCGTCGGCCACCAGCGTGCTCGTTGGCCACGTCGCCTCGCAGACGTCCACCATCCGCCTGGGTTCCGGCGGCGTGATGCTGCCCAACCACTCGCCGCTCACCATCGCCGAGCAGTTCGGCACCCTGGCCGAGCTGTACCCCGGCCGAATCGACCTGGGCCTCGGCCGGGCGCCGGGCAGCGACCAGACCACCGCCAGGGCGATGCGCCGCGATCCGCGCGCGTCCGACCAGTTCCCGCAGGACGTGATGGAGCTGCAGGCGTACCTGCGCGACGAATCGATCATCCCCGGCGTCAGGGCGGTCCCTGGCGCCGGCACCAACGTGCCCCTGTACATCCTCGGGTCGTCGCTGTTCGGCGCCGGCCTCGCTGCCGCGCTCGGGCTGCCGTACGCCTTCGCGTCGCACTTCGCGCCCGGCTCCCTGTTCGAGGCCGTCGCCACCTACCGTCGGGACTTCCAGCCCTCGGCGCAGCTGGCCGAACCGTACCTGATGGTGGCCGCCAACGTGATCGCGGCCGACGACGCGGCGGATGCCACGCAGCAGTTCGAGATCATGCGCCGCTCCCGGGTGCGCGGCATGATCAGCCGCGGCCCGGCGACGCCGGACTACTCCGACGAGCAGATCGACGCGTTCCTCACCACCACCGAGGGCGGCCGCCTCGCCGACATGATGCGGTACACGGCCGTGGGCACCCCCGCCGATGTGCGCACCTTCCTCGACGACCTCGCCGCGGCCACCCAGGCCGACGAGCTCATCGTCGCGCACGCGTCACAGGGCATCGCCGACCGGCTGCGCTCCGTCGAGCTCACCGCCGGCGCCATGGCGGGCGCCCTGGCCTGAGCCGGGCCCGGCGCCGCGTTCGATTCCTACTACGCGTCGAGCGCTTCACCGGTCGGGTCCGCGGCATCCGCGTCGACCAGGGGCATGCCGCCGAGCGGCAGTCCGGCCCAGGACAACAGGGTCCAGCCCTCCTCCGGTGAGCCGGACAGCTCGACCACGCCGGTGTTGTCGAGGTCGTGCAGGCCGGCGAACATCGGCGGCACGTTCGTGGCACGAGACGCGGCCCAGACCCGGATGGCCGCACCGTGGCTGAACACCGCCGCGGTGTGCCCGCTCGCGGCCGCCACGGCGATATCGGCGTCGAACCGGGCGAAGAACGCCTTCCCGTCCGGTCCGCCGGGCATCTGCACCTCGAGGTTGCCCGCTCCCCAGGCGAACACCGTCTCCATGTAGCGGCGCACGGAGGCGTGGTCGCTGCGGCGCTCGAGGGAACCGGCCTCGATCTCGTGCAGGCCGTCGGCCACCTGGATGTCCAATCCCCGGTCGAGCGCGAGCGGCTGGGCGGTGAGCTGGGTGCGCTGCAGGGTGGATGCGAAGATCGTGTCGATCGAATCGAACCGCAGGGCCTCGGGAATGATCGCGGCCTGGCGCTCACCCAGTTCGGTGAGGCCCGGTCCGGGGTGGGCGGTATCAAGCTGCCCGAGCACGTTGGCGGGCGTCTGGCCGTGGCGGATCAGCAGGAGTCGCATGGTCATCCCAGCATAGGCACGGCCGTGCCCGGATGACAGCGGGGGAGCCGCTGCCTCACGTCCTGTCGCGGGTCACGGTGACATGCCAGTTTGAGGCCCCTTCCCGGCGCCTGAAGGGGCCGCAACTGGCTTCTCGCGGCGGCGACGGATGGTGACTTGCCAGTTGGGGCCGGTTGCGGGCGTCTGAAGGGGCCTCAACTGGCTTCTCGTGCGGGCTGGTGCCTCGGGCGGGCGGTCAGCCGGCGGCGGACCAGCGCACGGGCACGGGCAGTTTGGACTGGGCGTCGTCGCCCGCGTGGCCGATGCGTTCGAGCAGCCTTTCCATCGCCAGGCGGCCGAGCTCCTCGCCGTCCACCTCGATCGAGGGGGCGCCGCGGAGGCCGAGGGCGGCCACGACGCCGTCGTCGGCGCTGACGACAACGTCGCCGGGCACCGCGATGCCGCGGGCGTTGAGCCCGAAGATGAGTCCAAGCGAGATCGACGCCGCATACGAGATGACGGCCGTGGCCCCGGAGGCGATGACGGCCTCGGCCGCCTCCACGCCGGAGGCGACGGTGGCCGGGTACGGGCCGAGCACCGTGAGTTCGCAGCGCCCCGCGGTCGCATCCCGCACGGCGGCGATGCGCTGGGCGTTCTGCCACGACCGGTCGGGCCCGCCGACGAAGGCGATGCTCGCGTGGCCCCGGTCGAGGAAGCCGCGGGCCAGCTCGCCGAAGGCGGTGGCGGTGTCGGCGGAGACCGAGGGCAAGCCGGCGATCTCCCGGTCGATCAGTACGCTCGGGATGCCGGCGGCGGCGCCGGAGACAACGTCGTCGTCACCGCGGGGCGCCGCGATCAGGAAACCGTCGACCTGGCGGGACAGCGTCTCCAGGGCCGCGAGGTCGGTGGGGGAGTCCAGCCCGTGCACGGCGATGGTGAGGTGCAGCCCCGAGGCGGCCGCCTGCTCCTGCGCTCCCCGGATGATGGGCGTGAAGAAGCTGTTCTCCAGGGTGGGCACCACGATGGCCACGAGCCCGGTGCGCCCGCCGGCCAACGCCTGGGCGGTGCGGTTGGGCACGAAGCCCAGCGTCCGTGCCGAATCCAGCACCCGCGCAACGGTGGCCGGCGACACCAGGAACGGCTTGCTCAGCGCTCGCGACGCCGTGGCCTTCGATACTCCAGCGTGCTGCGCGACGTGCTCCAGAGTGGCCACTGGAGGCCATCCTTCCTGATCGAATCGACCGCCGAGGTTTTACGTGGTCGTAACATTCGGGGCCCAAATGGGGGTGACGCTTGCCTTAGGTTGGAATGAAACCGGTTGCACAACCGGTTTCATCCACTCCTAGTATGCCGAAGGTTAGCCCTGTATGACTCGAAAACCAGCACTACTGCTCATACCGGGGCTGGTGTTCATTCTGTTCGGTTTTGCCATCCCATCGGCAATCATGCTGTTGGCACCGCCGTCGACCGACACCGCTGACGTCTTCGCCCGGTTCGGTGCAATGCTCACCGACCCGTACGACCTCGCGATCATCTGGCGCACGGTGCGGATCGGACTCATCGTCACCGTCGCCTGCGTCGTGCTCGGCTTCCCGATCGCCTACCTGCTGGCCCGGTCCACGTCGCGCTTCGCCGGAATGTGGCTGGCGCTGGCGATCTTCCCGCTGCTGCTGAGCAACGTGGTGCGCACCTTCGGCTGGCTCGTGATCCTCGGCAGCCAGGGCGCCTTCGGCCAGTTGCTCGTGGTGCTCGGCATCACCGACCAGCCGCCGCAGCTGCTTTACACCGAGCTGGCCATCGTGCTCGGCCTCATCCAGCTGTTCCTGCCGCTCGCCGTCATCTCCTGCTACTCCGCGGTGGCGCAGGTCGACGCGGGCCTGGACCACGCCGCCCGCGGCCTCGGCGCCACCAAGTCGCAGACGCTCTGGCAGATCGTGATCCCGCTGTCCCGGCCCGGCATCCTCATTGCCGGCACCCTGGTCTTCGCCGGGGCGACGACCGCGTACACCACGCCGTACCTGCTCGGCGGATCCAGCCAGCGGATGCTCTCCACCCAGCTGTTCTCCTACGCCAGTGTCAGCGTCGACTGGGCCGCGGCATCCGCCACGGCGCTGATGATGACGCTGCTGGTGTTCATGGTCTCCGGGCTCTCCTCGCTGATCTCCCGCAAGGCGGGGGTGACCTCGTGAAGGGCCGTCCGATCCTCGGCACCCTGGCGGTGCTCGGCTACATCATCATGATCGTGCCGATCCTGTTCGTCGTCTCCACGGCCTTCACCGCCGGCGACGCCCTCACGTTCCCGCCGCAGGGTCTGTCGCTGCGCTGGTTCGGCGAGGCGCTGGCCTACCAGCCGTTCGTCGGCGCCCTGCTCTCCAGCCTGCAGCTGGCGATCGTGTCCACCGCGCTCGCGCTGCTGCTCGGCGTTCCCGTCACCCTCGCCATCCAGCGCGGCCGGATCCCCGGCAAGTCGCTGGTGGAGGGCCTGTTCCTCTCCCCGCTCGTGGTGCCGGAACTCGTGGTGGGACTCGCGCTCTACCAACAGATCATGATCGGGCTGCACCAGACCTCGTTCGTGGCCCTCCTGGTGGGCCACACCGTGCTGCTGCTGCCGTACGCGGTGCGGGTCACCGGGGCGTCGCTCGCCCTCGCCGACCCGGCGATCGAGGAGGCCGCCCGCGGCCTGGGCGCCTCGCCGTTGCGCACCTTCTTCTCCGTGACGCTGCCGCTGCTGCGGCCGGGCATCTTCTCGGCCGGCCTGCTCAGCTTCGTCACCTCGTTCAACAACGTGCCGCTGTCGCTGCTGCTGCAGAGCCGCCAGTTCCGCACCCTGCCCGTCACGATGCTCGATTACGTACAGCAGTCCTACGACCCGATGATCGCGGCCATGTCCACGCTCATCCTCGCGGGCACTGTCGTCATCGCGATCGTCGCCGAGAAAACCCTCGGTTTTGCCAAGATCTTCGGAGGTATCAACAAATGACCAGTGCGGCCGAATTCACCGGGGTCACCCAGTCGTACGGCGACACCGTCGCGGTGGACAACCTCAACCTCCAGATCGAAGAGGGCAAGCTCACCACCCTGCTCGGCCCCAGCGGCTGCGGCAAGACCACGACACTGCGGATGCTGGCCGGCTACATCACCCCGAGCGCCGGCACCATCACCATCAACGGCGCCGACGCCACCCGGCTGCCGCCGGAGAAGCGCAACCTCGGCATGGTGTTCCAGTCCTACGCGCTGTTCCCGCACCTCACCGTGGCCGAGAACGTGGGCTTCGGCCTCAAGCTGCGAAAGGTCCCGCCGGCCAAGCGCCGGGAGGTCGTGATGCACAACCTCGACCTGGTCGGTCTCGCCCACCTGGCCGACCGCAAGCCCAAGGCGCTCTCCGGCGGCCAGCAGCAGCGCGTGGCGCTGGCACGGGCCATCGCCATCAGCCCGTCGCTGCTGTTGCTCGACGAGCCGTTGTCGAACCTCGACGCACGGCTGCGGGTGCAGATGCGCAGCGAGATCCGCCGCATCCAGGGCGAAACCGGCCTCACCGTCGTGCTCGTCACGCACGACCAGGAGGAAGCGCTGGAGATGAGCGACACCATGGTGGTGATGCGCGCGGGCAAGGTCATGCAGACCGGCGCCCCCTCCGCGGTCTTCACCGCGCCGGCCAACCGGTTCGTGGCCGACTTCCTCGGCTACGAGAACTTCCTCGAGCAGGGGGACGGCAGCGTCCTCACCGTGCGCCCCGAGCACCTGCGGGTGGGCCTGGCCGGCCGCGCGCCGGCGCCGACCGGACTCTCCGTGTCGGCCGTGGTCACGGACTCCGTCTACCGCGGCGTCGACCACATCGTCACCATGACCGCCACGGATGCCGGCGGCAGCGCCGTCACCCTCGTCTCGACCAGCCGCAGGGACACCCTCACCTCCGACGACCTCGTCCTGCACCCGGGCGACCTCGTCGTGGCCCAGGCGCGCGACCACGAAATCGTGCACCTGACCCCCGAAAAATAGCAACCCTTCCCCCCACCGCACCCCGTTCTGCCCTCACCAAAAGGAAACCCCATGTCCCACGCAGTTCCTCGCCGGCGCACCGCGGTGCTCGGTCTCGCCTTCGTCGCCACCGCCGCCCTGCTCGCCGGGTGCTCCGCCACCCCGGCCCCCACCGCCACCCTCGAACCGGGTGAGGAAGCCAGCGGCACCATTGTCGTGAGCACCTTCCCGTTCGGCGTGGAAGAGTTCCAGCAGGCCATCGTCGACCCGTTCGAGGAGGCCACCGGCATCACCGTCGAACTCGACACCGGCAGCAACGCCGACCGGCTCTCCAAGCTCGAACTCAACGGTGACAGCTCCGGCATCGACGTGATGCTCATCTCCGACTACTACGCCGCACTCGGCCAGTCCAAGGACCTCTTCGCCGAGGTCGCCGCCGACGAGGTGCCCAACCTCGCCGAGATCAGCGACTTCGCCAAGGAAGAGCAGTACGACGGCCCCGCCTACAGCTACCAGCTCAACGGCACCCTGTACCGCACCGACCAGATGACCGCAGCGCAGGCCGCGGACTGGGAGACCTTCGGCGACCCCGAGTACGCCGGCAAGATCGCCATGCCCGACATCTCCGTCACCGCCGGCCAGCTCACGGTGTCCGGCATCGCGGATGTCTTCGGTTCCGACCCGTACGACGTCGACGAGGCGTTCAGCACCTTGGCCTCCTGGAACGACAACGTGCTGCAGTACTACACGTCCTCCACCGAGGTCTCCAGCCTGCTCAGCCAGGGCGAAATCGCGGCCGCACCCGCGCTCAGCGGCTTCGCCACCAGCCTCGTCGCCTCCGGCGCGCCGATCGCCTGGACCGCTCCCGACGAGGGCAAGTTCATGGCCACCAACCGGGCCATGATCCCCGTCGGCGCCCCGAACACCCCCGCGGCGAACGCGTTCATCGACTACCTGCTCTCGGCCGAGGCGCAGTCCTCGTCCGCCGCGATCGTCGGCGACCTGCCCGTGAACCCGGGCGCCACCGTGCCGGCGGACCTCACCGAGATCGCCGGCCTGGCCGCGACCGACCCGATCGGCGACGGGTACAGCACCCTCGACATCGACACGATCGTGGAGAACCGCACGGACTGGGTAGACCGGTTCGCCCGCGAGGTCTCCTCGCTCTAACCGACGCGAGCCCACCAGCAGCGGCGGCCGCCCGATTCCCCCCTCGGGCGGTCGCCGCCTTCACCACCCCAGCTCCACCGCCCGCAGGCCACCGTTCCAGTTATCACCGTGAAAGCCATGACGCTCATCGAAACGCCCACCACCGCCAGCTACCTCGACCGGATTCCGAAGACCGACCTGCACTGCCACCTGATCGGCACCGTGCGGGCGTCGACCTTCGGCGAGCTGGCCCGCCGCGAGAAGCTCCAGTTGCCCGACAGCGCCGAAGCGATCTTCCGGGACATCAACTCGCTGCCGCCGGACCCGGCGCTCTACGCCAACACCCGCATCCCCGTGCCGATGGGGCGAAGCGCCGACGAACCCGTCACCTCCTACTCCCTGTTCAAGGCATCAGAGTGGGTCGTCGAGGTGCTGCGCAGCGCCGAGGACCTCACCCGCATCACCTACGAGGCCTTCGAGAGCGCGCACGCCAGCGGCACCCGGCACCTCGAGCTGTTCTTCGACCACCTGCCGCCACACCTCGCGAAGCTGGGCTACCGCGGCGCCGTCGAGGCGTACGCCGACGGCATCCGGATGGCCGAGCGCGACTTCGGCATGACCGGCCGGATGATCGCCGGCATCGACCGCAGCAAGAGCGGCGAGCACGCCCTGCAGCTGGTGCAACAGATCGTGGACAACCCGCACGACTACGTCGTGGGCATCGGCCTGGACAACCTCGAAACCGCCGGTCCGCCGGAGCGGTTCGTCGACGCGTACACCCTCGCGGGCGCGGCCGGCCTCAAGCGCACCGCGCACTCGTCTGAGCACGCGCCTGTCGCCGTGAACACCATCACCTGCCTCGACCAGCTCGGCTGCGACCGCATCGACCACGGCTACTTCGTGCTCGAGGACGACGCCGTGGTGGAGCGGGTCCGCGCCGACCAGACGCCGTTCATCGTGGCATTCACGACCTCGCGCCGATCCTGGCGGCCGTGGCGCCAGGCGTCGATCAAGGCGATGGTGGATGCCGGCCTCAATGTGATCCTGGCCTCGGACGATCCTGGCATGTTCCCCACCACCATCGCCCAGGAGTACCGGATCGCCTCGACGTCACTCGGGCTGGACACCTCGAAGCTGCGCGCCATGTCCCTGGCCGGCGTCGAGGCCTCCTGGCTCGCCGAACCGGAGAAGATGCTCCTCCGCGAGCGCTTCATCCGCGAATTCGACGTCCTCGACCAGGAGCTGACCCACTAGACCCCCCGCGACCCGCGAGGAGGGCCCCGAAAACCTCCAGGTTTGGGTGCCCTCCTCACGGTTCGCGGGCTCACGTCTCCGGCGTTTTCGCGACTGGCCACTTGAGGCCGCTAGCGGGCAGCCGAAGGGGCGCCAACTGGCAAGTCGTGCCCCAGCGGATGTTGAGTTGCCAGTTGACGCCTATTGCGGGCGGTTGACGGGGCCGCAACTGGCTTCTCGTGCGGCCTGGCGCCCCGGGGTCAGGTGAGGTCGCGGAGCCGGGCGGAGAGCCCGCCGGCGGCGGCGCCCTTGCGCTCGGACGTGATCGCAATCACGAGCATGACCGCACCGATGGTGGCCAGGGTGATCCACCACAGCAGCGGGTTGATGGTCTGGCCGATCTGCACCGTGAACACCGTCGCAACCTCGATGGGCAGGACCGCCAGGCTGATCAGGAACGGTGCGGCCAGGCGTCGGGTCGAGCCGATGAGAATCGCGACCAGCGCCAGGGTCATCACCAGGATCGCGCGCCAGGTCTGCGGGTCGGTGCCGGTCGCGAGGACCGACGGCAGGAACGTGATGACGATTCCCGGAGCCAACAACCGCCAGGAACCGGCGAATCCGGCCGGCCAGGAGCCGAGGGTCGGTGCGACCGTGCGCGCGCCCGGTCGCATCGCGATGATGCCGGCGCCGAGCAGGGCAAGGCCCAGCGGCAGCGAGAAGGCCTCGACCCGCAACTCCCGCTCGCTCCAGCCCGCCACGGCCGTGCACCAGGCCAGCACGAAGAGGAACCAGGCCGGCGGCAGCGCCCCCGGCCCGGTGCGGGCCCGCGCGGCCACGACGAGCATGAAGCCCAGCATCGCCACCATCAGCAGCACCAGGCTGCCGATGGAGAAGGCATCCGGCCGGATGGCGGTGATCGGCCCGGCGACCAGGAACGCGGTGGCGGCGGCGTAGCGCCAGCGGGCCGGGGCGGTCTCGGTTGAGTCCTTCTTGAACAGAGTCTCCGCGAGCGGGTCGGCCTCGTGCAGCTTCGACGCGAGCGGGGCCGTCGCGAGCGGGGCAGTTGGCCGGGTTGGCGGGTTGAACCGGCCCAGCGCGCCGGCGACGACCGCGAGCCCGGCGGCTGCGATGCTGACGGCCAGGACGGGCAGCATGACGCCGGTCTGCGGGTTCGCGGCGAGGTCGTCCTGTTCGAGGCCCCAGCGCACGCCCTGCACGGCACCCGCCGCCGCGGCCAGTGTGGCGACCACGATGATGGGGTCGAGGAGGCCGTGGAGCGCCCGCGGCCAGGTGGCGGCAGTATCGGTTGCGGTTGCGGTTGCGGTTGCGGTTGCGGTTGCGGTTGCGGTCGGGGTCGGGGTCGCGGTGGCGCTGGCTGTCGCTGCGGCACCCGCGGCGGTGCGCGCGATCGTGTGCCCGACCAGGCCGAGAGCCAGCGCGGCAGCCAGAAGCCCCAGGGTGCGCCATGGCACGACCGGTGCGGGGTCGGCGGCCGCCACACCGGCCGACCCGTACCCGACCAGCACCAGCAGGCTCGGCACCACGGCGAGGGCGAGGCCGGCGGCGGCCAGCTGTCGGCCGGCACGCCCCCTGACCAGCAGGATGGTGCCGACAGCGAGCATCGCCAGTGCCGGCGGCAGCAGGTACGGTTCGGGCACCGTGACGCCGAGCAGCGCCCACACGCACCAGAGCGCGCCGGTCCAGCTCGCGCCCGCGGCCCACCAGGCCTGGCTGCGCCGGGTGGTGAACGCGGTCACGGCGGCGCCCGCTCCGAGGATGACCAGAACGAGAATCGTCGTCGGCAGGCCGGCGGCCGTGCGCACCAGCGCCAGCACCACGGCCAGCACACCGGTCACCGCCGCGGAGAGCTCGATCCACAGGCGGCAGGCCTGCGCCTCCACGGCCGACAGGCCCTGACGCAGCAGGGACCGCTCGATGACGACGGATGCCGCGAAGGTTGCGGCCACGATCGCGGCGATGATCGGCAGGACCACCGGGGACCCGCTCATGGCCAACAGTTGGGCACCGAGGCACACCACGACCACCGCCAGCGACGGCACCAGCAGGGCGGCCGCGGCCGAACGCAGCTGGCGCGTGAGGCCCGACCGCCGGGTGGTCATCAGCGTGAACGCGAGGGCGAAGGCCAGGCCGGTGGAGAGCGCGGTCCAGCCGCTCCGCACGAGCAGCACGGCCACCACCCCGGCGACGAACGGCACCGCGCTGACGCTGAGGACGGCGTACCAGCCGCGCGGGGACAGCCACGTGGTGAGGGTGGCGGCGAGGGCGCAGAGCAGGCCGACGGTGGTGGTGAGGCAGAGCACGGCGATGCCGTCGACGCCGGCGAAGGTGAGCGCCGTGGCCACGAGGACCAGCGCATAGCCGTAGCCGATGCCGAGGTAGAGCGGGCGCTGGCGGGCGGTGACCGTGCGGGCCAGGGCGGCCAGCAGCACCACCGCAGCGGTGCCCACCCACACCGTGGTCGAGTGCTGCATCCATCCCGTGATCGCCGCCAGCAGCAGCACCAGATGTGCGCCGGTCCGCACGGCGGTGCTGATCGGCGCGGATGCGGCAGCGAGGGCCGGAAGGAGGAGCAGGCCCACGGTAAGCATCGCGGCCAGGACCAGGCCGACCACGGCCTGACCGGTCAGGGAGAATCCGGCCCAGCCGGCAACCGTGAGCAGGGTGAGAACACCCAGCCACACGGCGAGCCGGAGCGACGTGGCTGGCGGGGCAGCCGGAGCCGGTGCCGATTCCGGGGTGGTCGCCTCGGCCGGAATCGAAGCCATGGCATCGCCGCGGCCGTCCTGGTCGACCGCTTCGGCCGGAACTGGAGCAATGGCGTTCCCGCGGCTAACCCGGGCGACCGCCCAGGCCGTGGCCGCGAGGGCGACCAGCGCGGCGATCGTGGCCAGGCCGAGGTTCTGGGCGACCAGTCCGGCACCGTAGCTGTAGGGATCGTTCGAACCGGCCAGCAGGGAGACGTCGGCGCTGTTCCAGTACCCCCGACTCGACGACTCGCCCGGGGTGATGCCACCAGCCCAGCGGAGCGGAGCGAAGTACGCCCCGACCAGTTGCACGCCCGCGTTCACGAGCGCGGGTACCGCGCCGAGGACCAGCACCGTGACCCCGCCGGCGAACAGGGGGCCCGGGCGAGCGGCCGGGCTGGAGCGCAGGGCGGCGAGCCCCACCATGGCCACGCCGCCCGCCGCCGGAATCAGCGCCAGGTACCAGGCGGTGTCACCGACCGGCACGGAAATCGGCAGCATCGCCACCGCAGCGACGGCGAACGCACCCGCGGCGAAGCTCCAGAAGCTCGGCAGGCCGTTGCGGCTGCCCAGCGCAGCAATCACCGCGAGCCCGAGTAGGAGGGCACTGTGCCGGAGCAGGTCGGCCGACCCCGGCACGATCAGCGTCAGCGTCGCCTGCACCAGGGTGATGCCCACCGCCAGTACCTGGAGCGTTGTCGCCGTGGCGCGCTCGGCGCCGAGCGCAGAGCCGAGCCGGGGGGAGAGGTGGGCGAGCAGCGGATGCAGCGCGAGCGCCACGACGGCAACGCCCAGGCTGCCGAGAACCGCGTTCCATTGCGAGCCGCCGCTGCCCAACAGGCCCGGGAAGAGGGCCAGCCCCACGACGGCCGTCCACAGCCAGACCCGCACGCCGCTGCCCGCGCCCAGCGCGAACAGCACCGCGGACCCGGCCAGGGTGCCGAGCGCGGCGAAGGTCCAGGCGCTGCCGGACGGCGCCAGTTGCACGAACGCCCACACATCCAACGCGGCGAACACCACACCGAGGGACCCGACAGACTCGGCCGAGAACCGGAGCCGGCGCCGGGCGAAGAGCCAGGCACCGCCGAGGAAGGCGAGCGTCATCGTCCCGGTGATGGCCGTGCGCACGGCGAAGCTGGTGAGGTCGGGGTTGAAAAAGGTGAACACCAGCGCGGCGACGGCGAGCAGCGCGGCACCGGCGAACGCGAGCACGGACTGCACGCTCACCTGGGCGCTGCGGGTCGGGCCGGTCGGCGCCGAAGCGGCCGCGGGCACCGGGGCGGCCGTGCGGGCGGCCCCTGTTGCAGCCGGCGCCACGGACGCACCAAGTGTGGACGGCATACCGGGGGCGGACGGCGGCGCCGCCGGGGCGCTCGTGCCGGCCGGCCACACCGTGGGCACCCGGTCGAGCAGACGCTCGCGCGCCCGCAACGCCTTCGCCACCCGTGCGGCCGCCGACACCAGCTCGCCGCCGATCGGGCCGCTCAGATCGGCCCCGCACACCGGGCACCATTCCCCGGCCAGCCGGGCATCACATCGGGGGCACACGCGCCGGTCTTCCAGATACCGAACGGCAGCGTCGCTCCAGATTTTCCCCATGGCCGCAGTCTAGGTGGCCGCTGTTGGGTGACCACCGGTGCGCGGGACCCCCAGAATCGGTGGATCCCGCGCGCCACAGGCACGCCGCGCGAACCCGTAAAATGGTTCTGTGACTGATGCGACGAAGCACGGCCGTGCGCCGATCTCGCGCATCGTCGACGAGGGGCTCCTGATAGCCCTGTCGTCGGTGCGGATGGCCGTCAAGAACGACATTATTGTCGCGGGCCTGGCCGAGCACGCCGACTATGACCTGGCGCGCTTCGCCGACACCACCCGCCGGGAGCTGCTCGCGCTCGCGTCCGAGAACCTGGAGTCGGCGATCCGGGTGGGCCACCAGCGCAAGGAGCTCACCTCGTCGACCTGGCGGCTGGACCTCTCCCAGGACCAGCTGATGGACATCCGCCAGCTCAAGCTGCGGAAGCGCGTGCACAAGCGCCTCGCCGCCGCCCTGGTCGCTGTGGCGGAGGACGAGGAACACGTTGCCCGCCTCGTGCTCGACTCCCAGAGTGCGGCCAGCGAGGAGATCCAGGCCGCCATGCAGGCGCGGCTGATGCGCCTGTCGATCGACCCGCTCGATCCCGATTACCAGCTTCACCGGGCCGAACGCACGGAGATGTTCCTCATGGTCGACCTGGCCCTGCTTAAGCTGAAGGCCGACGAGGCCGCGGGGTTCGGTCCCGGCGAGTACTAGCGGCGCCCGCCGAGGCGGACGGTGCCCGTGGCGGCCCGTTCGTGCGACTACGGTTGAGGAGGTCCGATCGGGGCCAGGCGCGAGTGGTGCCGACCCGGTCGAGGCGTGAAGGGAACGTGCGTGGTGAGTGACATTGCGGGTGAATTGGCGCGGGTGCGCGACGCCTTCGACCGACCCACCCTGAGGCTGCTCGACCGCAAATGGGCGCCGTTCGTACTCGCGGTGTTCAAGTCCTCGTTCAGCCGCGACCGCCGCAGTGTGCAGGCCGACCGGCTGCACGCCCAGGTGGATGCCTACCTCGCCGACCTGCGCTCCACCGGCGTCGACGTGCCCGGGCGGAACGGCCGGGCGCTCTGCGTGCAGTGGATGAACGACCAGTGGCTCTACCGCGAGACGGGGGAGGACGACGAGGAACAGTACTCGCTCACCTCGCACGCCCTCGAAGCGCTGCTGCTCGTGGACGGCCTCTCCCGCGACCGCGCCCTGATCAGCGAATCCCGCCTCACTACGATCGTGGACACCGTGCGCCACCGCGCCACCCAGGCGAACCCGGATCGCGACGAACGCATCCGCCGGCTCGACCTGGAGATCGACGCCCTGGCCGCCGAGCGCGACCGCCTCGCCGGCGGCGGCGACATCGAGGCGGCCTCCAACCACCAGATGCACGAGGGCTACGACAACCTCATCGACCTCATCACCCAGCTGCCCAGTGACTTCAAGCGCGTCGAGGAATCCGTCGCCGGCATGCACCGGCAGATCGTGAACGACTTCCGCGGCGAGGAACGACCGATCAGCGAGGTGCTGGACGAATACCTCTCCAAGACGGATGCGCTGATGTCGTCGACGGCCGAGGGCCGCGCGTTCGAGGGCGCCATCGTGCTGTTGCGCGACGAGGGGCTGCTCGCCACGCTCAAGAACGATCTCGAGTCGATCCTGTTGCACCCGTTCGCGCTCGAGCTCAGCGCCGAAGAGCGCCGCAGCTTCATGGGCACCGTCGCCCTGATCCGCAAGGGCGTGGACGACGTGCTCACCCAGCGCAACGGCCTCACCACCACCCTGCGCGAGCACATCGTGAACCACGACGTGGTGAAGGATCGTGAGCTCGAGCGGATGCTGCGGGAGATCAACAAGGAACTCGCCGTCTGGATGCAGACCGCGGGCCCGCGCTCCACCGTGACCGCCGAACTGATGCCGGGCACCCTGGAGCTCGAGCACCTGCGGGAACGCTTCTACGACCCGGTGGCGCACAAGGCGCCGCCGCCCCTCGAGGACGTCTCGGCGTTCGCGCCGGAGCCGCAGACCCTCGACGAAATGCGTACCCAGGGCGGCCCGCTGCTCGAGGAGCTGCGGGACGCGATCGTGACGGCCTTCACCGTCGACGGGGCCGCATCCATCGGTGATGCCTTCAACAGGCTGGAGCCGGGCATGCGCCGGCCGGTCGAGATCCTCGGCCTGCTGCAACTGGCCACCCAGGTCGACGCCGTCACCGGCACGGAGCCCGCGCCCAGCGCCGACGGCCGAGAACCGGGCGTCACGGAAAGCTTCAAGACCGTTCGACCGGATGGTTCGCGCCGCACCTTCTCGGTGCCGCGGATCACTTTGACCGACGATGACACCGCGGCCCTGGCCGCCCTGAACTATGGACCGGAATGACTGACGACGTGACCGACACCGTGCCCGACGAGACGCCCGCCGACCTGCCCGAGGGAACCGACCACTCCGTTTCCGGTGAGGCCGGCCTGCCCGACGCGGATGCCGCGCAGAGCTTCTCGCTCTTCGAGGGCGACGAGGGCGGCCTGACCGTGGAGCAGCGCCGCACCCTGGTGCTGCTGCTCAAGCACCGGTACATCTCCGCCGCGCTGCAGCCGGCCGAGTGGCGCACCCTGCTCTCCTCGCAGCGGCTGCTCACCTCCCGCCTGAACGACCTGTTCCTCGACCTGCACGTCGACCTGCACTACGAGGTGGCGTTCAAACGCCAGGCCGTCGGCGAAGGCGGCGAACGGTTCCCCACCCTGCTGCACGACGTGGCCTACACCCGCGAGGAGACCATCCTGCTGGTGCTGCTGCGGCAGCGCTTCCGCAGCGAACGTGCCAACGGTGTGGACATCGTCATCGTCGACCGGGACAACCTGGTCGACAACGTCGCGCACTTCCGTCCGGAGCACGCCACCGACCGGTTCGGCGACGCCCGCCGCGCCACCGCGGCCGTGGACAGCCTCGCCAAGGCCAGGGTGCTGCTGAAGACCAGCGACCCCGACCGGTTCCGGATCTCGGCCGTGATCGAGGTGCTGCTTCCCATCGAACGGCTCGGCGAGCTGTGGGAGTGGCTGGTGGAGCAGAACGGCACCGACCTGCCGGCCCCCGCGACCGAACTCGACGCCACCCAGATTGATGCGACCGCACTCGACGCGACCGAACTTGACGCGACCGAACTTGACGCCACCGCGCTCGACGCCACCGCGCTCGACGCCACCGCGCTCGACGCCACCGAGGTCGATGCCGACGCATCCGAACCGGCCGACCCCGCCCTGGAGGCAGCCTCATGACCGACTCCCCGCTCTTCCATATGGACGGCGCCACCGAGGGCACCACCCAGTGGCGCGCCGAATCCTTCCAGATGGTCAACTGGGGTGGCTTCCAGGGCCACCACGAGGTCGACTTCGCCACCACGGCCACGCTCGTCTCCGGCGCGTCCGGCACCGGCAAGTCGAGTCTCCTTGACGCCTACCTGGCGCTCATGATGCCCTCGGACACCCCGTTCAACGGCGCCTCCAACGACGCCGGTTCCGGCCGGGCCCGCAGCGTCGACCAGCGCAACCTGATGACCTACCTGCGCGGCAAGACCGACTCCACCCGCGAGGCCGACACCGGAGCGATGCACGACCAGGTGCTCCGCGGCGCCGACGCGGCCACCTGGGGTGCCGTGGCGATGACCTTCATCGACGACAACCAGCGCCGCTTCACCGTGCTGCGGGCCTACTTCGTGCCGCGCGGCGCCACCAAGTTCGCCGACGTGACCATGAAGATGGCCACCCGCGACGGCCGGCTCGACCTCCGCGAACTGGCTGACGTCACCGAGGCCCGCTTCGACAAGCGCGCCCTCAAGAACCGGTTCAGCGACCTGGACGTCTTCGACACCTACGCCGCGTTCTCGCAGACCCTGTACACCCGGCTCGGCATCGGCGCCAACGGCGAGGGCGGCAAGGCGTTGCGCCTGCTCGCCCGCATCCAGGCCGGCCAGCAGGTGAAGACCGTCGACGGCCTCTACAAGTCGATGGTGCTCGAGGAACCCGCAACCTACGCCGCGGCCGACAAAGCCGTCGACCACTTCGAAGACCTCGAACGCTCCTACGGCGCCATGGTCACCGAGGCGCAGAAGGCCAAGGTGCTCGAACGGCTGCCCGAGCTGCACCGCGACTACGAGACCGCCACCGAGAAGGCCGACCTGATCGACCGCTTCGGCGTGCACCGCGACGGTGACACCCCGTTCGTGCTCTGGCAGCTGCTCACCGAGCACGGCCTGCTCGACGCGGCCGCCGACACCAACCGCGCCAGCCGGCGGGAGAACCAGGCCGCGTTCACCGCCGCCAGGGATGCCGAGACCGAGCTGAAGGGCCGGGTCGCCGACCTGCAGCACCAGCAGCGCGACAACGGCGGCGACGTGCTCGCCGGTCTGCAGAACGACCTCGACGTGCTCAGTGCCAAACGTGACGACGTTGCCGCTGAGCGGGCGAGGTTCTCCGACCGCATTTCCCTGGTGGGCGACGTCGCCATCGATTCGTCCGACGACTTCGCCGCCGCGCAGCTCGCCGCCGAGCAGTTCATTGCCGGGTTCGCCGCCGCCGAGCAGGAGCTCGACCTCGAGCGGGTGTCGACGCAGCGCACCGCGTACCCGGTCGAGGAGAAGATCCGCACCCTCAAGCAGGAGCACGGCTTCCTCAAGGGGCGCGCCAGCCTCGTTCCGCAGCACCTGCACAACGCCCGCCTGATGATCGCCGAGGCCGCGGGCATCCCCGCCGAGGAACTGCCCTTCGTGGCCGAGCTCATCGACATCGCCCCCGGTGAAGACGACTGGCGCCAGGCCGCCGAGGTCACCCTCGGCTCGGTCGTGCGGGTGCTCCTGGTCGACGAGAACCGGCTGGCCGCGCTCGGCCGTGCCATCGACCCGTTGCACATCCCTGTGCGCATCCACTTCGAAGGCGTCGCCTTGCATCCGCACCAGCAGGTGCGGCACGACCCGCGGTATGTCTCCGGCAAGCTGACCTTCAAGGACTCCCCGTTCAGCCGCTGGGTGCAGGACCGCGTACAGGCTCCCGCCATCGACGCGCTCTGCGTCAACGGTCCGGCCGAACTCGCCGGCGACGGCTCCCGGGTCACCCAGAGCGGCCAGATCCGCCAGGGCAAGCGCGGCGCACACGGCTGGAACAAGGAACAGCGCGCCATCATCGGGTTCTCCAGCACCGTGCGCCTGGCCGAGATCGAGGAGGAGCTGGTCGCACTGAAGGCCTCCGCCGACTCGCTCGCCCAGCAGGCATCCGCCAAGGCCCAGCAGATCATCGCCCTGCGCCGGTTGAAGGATGCGCACCAGCACGTGATCGACACGGCCTGGACGGCCATCGACGTGGCGGGTGCCCAGGCGAAGATCGGTGCCAAGGAAGCCGAACGGGAACGCCTGCTCGCGGGTAGCGACGTGCTCCGCGGGCTCCAGGATGAAGAGGCGCGCCTGACCGGCGAGCTGGAAGCCGCCTTGAAGCGCAAGCATGACACCGAGCGGGACGGCGCGGTGCTCGGTGACGAGCATGCCGCGATCGTGGACCGGCAGGATGTCGTGAACGACGCCCTGGAGCGGATCCAGGCCGACGACACCGTCACGCTGACCGAGGAGCACTCCGCGCACCTTGCCGCTCAGTTCGCCGCCGTCGGCGACAGCGCCGACCTGGCCACCTTCGCGAACGGTGTGAAACGCCTTCGTGAGCGGCTCACCGAGCAGTCGGCGCAGGACCGGGAGACCGCCCGGAGCGCCAGGGACACCCTGCTCGGCATCTTCGAGACCTTCCAGAGCCGGTGGCCCGACCCCAACATCGGCGTCGGGATGGAGTCCTACTCCAGCTACAACGACATCCTCGACGCGGTGTACACGCTCGGCCTGTTCGAGCGCCGGCAGGAATGGAAGCGCCGGCTGTCGGCGTGGAGCGGGCAGGACCTCGTTCCGCTCGTCGGCGCGTTCACCACGTCGATCGAGGAGATCGAGGACCGGTTGCGGCCGATCAACGACATCCTGCGCACCCTGCCGTTCGGCGCGGGCCGGGACCGGTTGCAGATCTCGCTGCGCCGCCTGCACCGCGACGACGCCACGGCGTTCCGCAAGGAACTGAAACTGCTGTCCTCCGGCTCGACCGAGGAATTCACCGACGAACAGACCGAGGACCGGTTCACCCGGCTGCAGGCGTTCATGAACCTGATCCGCCGGCCGGACGACCAGGGTGTCAGCGAGGCCGGACGGGCCGGAGCGGCCAGGGGCGACTCCGATCGCGACCTGCTGCTGGACGTGCGCCGGCACGTGGAGATCACCGCGGTGCGCACGACGCCGGATGGCGTGGAGGTGAGCACCTACTCCTCCCTCGGCGGGAAGAGTGGTGGCGAGTCGCAGGAGCTCGTGGCGTTCGTGGTCGGTGCCGCTCTGCGCTTCCAGCTCGGCGACGAGAGCCGCACCCGGCCGCGGTTCGCCCCGGTGTTCCTCGACGAGGGCTTCGTGAAGTCGGACAGCGAGTTCGCCGGCCGGGCCGTCGCGGCCTGGAAGGGTCTGGGTTTCCAGCTCATCGTGGGCTCGCCCCTCGACAAGGTCACGGCCCTCGAGCCGCACATGGACCTGGTCCTGTCGATCACCAAGAACACCGGCACCGGATATTCCTACGTCACCCCGCTGTCGACGCCTGAGGCCGAGCCGGACGCCGAACCCGACGCCGCCGCCTGACGGTCCGCGGCTGTAGATCGTCTGGCGGGGTCTCGACAAGCTCGACCAACGGGATGGTGACGTTGTCGAGGCCCGGTCACGACGGTGACGTGCGTGTGTGTCGTGCCCCGTTCGCTGGTCGAGCTTGTCGAGACCCCGCGACGTGCGTGCGGGTCGCGCGCACTCGCCGGTCGAGCTCGTCGAGACCCCGTAACGTGCGTGTGTGTCGTGCGCACTCGCTGGTCGAGCTTGTCGAGACCCCGTAACGTGCGTGTGTGTCGTGCGCACTCGCTGGTCGAGCTTGTCGAGACCCCGCGACGTGCCTGTGTGTCGTGCCCCGTTCGCTGGTCGAGCTTGTCGAGACCCCGCGACGTGCGTAGGTGTCGCTGCCGCGGCCTCCGAGGACCACCTCACCAGGTCTCGACAAGCTCGACCAACGAAATGGTTGCGTGCCGCGCCCGCTTCGGGCGGTCATGGAGTGGGCTCAGTTCCGGTCGTGCTGTTCGTGTGCGGCGGGGCTCTTGCTGTGCAGAAGGATGAGTGTCTGGCCGGGATCGACTGCGGCTGGAGGCCGGAGCCAGTAGGTGCCGTGGTGTTCGAAGATCTGCCAGCCCTGGTTGTGTAACAGCAGGTGGTGCGGTGGGCAGAGCAGGATGCCGAGACGGATGTCCGTCTCCCCGTGATCGCGTAGCCACTGCTCCAGATGGTGCGCTTCGGTGCGGGACGGGGGTTTGTCGCAGTCGCCCCACATGCAGCCGCCGTCGCGGGCCGCCAGGGCGATGCGTTGGGCCTGGCTGAAGATGCGTTCTTCCCGCCCGAGGTTGAGGGGTTGCCCGTCGGCGTCGAAGGTGACCTCGACGGTGCCGG
Source organism: Cryobacterium sp. AP23 (assembly GCF_054075385.1). Taxonomy (NCBI): domain Bacteria; kingdom Bacillati; phylum Actinomycetota; class Actinomycetes; order Micrococcales; family Microbacteriaceae; genus Cryobacterium; species Cryobacterium sp. AP23. The sequence goes on from NZ_CM133415.1 coordinate 187,015, forward strand.
AGGTGCAGATGATCCGGTCGATGGTCTCCTGGGAGACCGGGGCGGGGTTTCCTTCGAGGAAGCCGTGGCCGGTACCGTCCGGGATCGCGACCAGGGCGTGGGTCGGGTCGGCTGCCGGGTCAGGTCCGGCCGGTTGACCGGTCGAGCCGTGCGGCTGACCGGTCGAGCCGTGCGGCTGTCCGGTGGAGCCGTGGGGCTTTCCGGTCGGAGCCTTCGGGGTGGCGGTGGTCAGGATGCGGACGGCGGGGGTGCGGCCGCCGAGCATCCGGTTGGGGTTGACGGTGCTGCCGGCTTTGAGCAGGTCGAGGAACCCGTCAGCGGTGAGCTGGTCGGTGCTACGCGGGTCGTCCTGCACTGCTTTGGCCCAGGCGGCCCGGTCCGGGTCGACGAAGCGGACGCCGCCGCGGCGGGGGCCGGTGAGGCTGTCGTAGAGGTCCAGGATGTACTGGCCCTGTTCCGGCGGGAACAGGCCGTGGAGGTGGACCTGGCCGGTGTCGATTTTCCAGACCTTGAGGTAGCGGTCGTCCCAGGCTTTCTTCTCCCGCACGGCGATGCCGGCCTCGTCGAGGCTGTCGCGCATCCGGCGGGAGCGCTTGAGCAGCTCATCCACGGTCATCCGGGTCGCCTCGAGCAGCAGCGTGTGCACGGCGTCGGCGAGTTTCTCGGCGGTCACGACGGTGTCCATATCGCCCAGGCCGTGGCGGATCGCGTGCGCGGCCGCGACCGAGAGCTCGCCGGAGGCCACGGCGCGCGAGATTGGCGCGTACCAGGGCGGTGCGACTGGCTCCGGCGGTGATGCCAGGTCGTCGAACAGGCCGGGTGGCGTGTCCAGCCCGTCCGCGCCGTCGCTTCCATCGGCTTCGTCACGCAACCGCCGCGCCGCGTCGGCCGCTTCTTCTGCGGCCCGAGCGTCGGCCGCTTCGGTGTCGGCGAGCATCCGGCCCACGTCGACGAGTTTGCGGGCGTCTTGCCGGGTGGAGCCGGTCAAGTCCTGGATCAGGTCGGCCGGGTGGAGGAAGCCTTGCTGCTGGGCCAGGCCCTGCTGGCCGAGCTCGGGCCGGGACCGGTGCTGGAGCGTTTTCGCCATCCAGGTCTGCCGGGTTTCGACCAGCTGCCGCAGCCGTGCCAGGTCCTTCTGGCCGGCGAGCAGTTCGGCATCGGTCAGGGCGTCGTAGTCGGTGCTGCAGGCCCCCAGATGTTCGACCGCTTCGACCGCGGCGACCAGTGAATCAGCGGGCACAACCGCCCCCGACACGGCGTCTAGCGCCGTGCCGGGGGTGAATGTGTCTGCGATGGTGGACATGTTATGAGAATAGCTCAGTATCGGAGATCTGTCTGGTCAAACTGAAACTGTGGAGAACTTTTTTCGGCCGGTCAGCGGCGATGGTTCGGGTGATTCACCGACGGCGGATCTGCGCGGCCTCCGGCCTGTCGCTGTGGCCCGCCCGGTGAAACCGACCTACGCTGTGCAGATGGTCTACGTCTCCGATGTGCGACTGCCCGACGGCCACCTGCTGCGGGTGCACGACACCGTGGACGGCCACCCCGACGACCGGCGGCCCGAGGGCGCCGCCGCCCCGGCCACTCGTCTGACCGTGCTGTGGCAGCACGGGTCGCCGCAGACCGGAGCCCTGCTCGAGCCCCTGCTCACGGCCGCCGCCGAACGCGGCATCCGCCTGCTGTCGTATGGACGGCCCAGCTACGGCGGCTCCACCCCGCGGCCCGGCCGCTCCGTAGCCTCGGCCGCCGTGGACGTTGCAGCGATCACCGATGCCCGCGGCATCGGCAGGTTTGCGGTGATGGGCGCCTCCGGAGGCGGACCACATGCGCTGGCCTGCGCCGCCCTGCTCCCCGATCGGGTGAGCGCGGTGGCGTGCCTGGCGTCGATCGCGCCATTCGATGCGGATGGCCTCGACTTCTTCGCCGGGATGGCCTCCGATGGTGCGCTTCGCGCCGCCCGCGCCGGCCGGCCAGCCCGCGCGCACTACGAGGTGACCTCGGAGTTCGACCCGGAGAGCTTCGTGGAACGCGACTATGCCGTTCTCGAGGATGACTGGGCAGCGCTCGGGGCGGATGTGGGGGAGGCGTCGGCGTTCGGCCCGGACGGGCTCATCGACGACGACATGGCCTTCGCCACCCCGTGGGGGTTCGACGTGGCCGACATCACGGTGCCGGTCCTGATCGTGCAGGGCGGCCGCGACCGGGTGGTGCCGCCCGGGCACGGTGCCTGGCTGGCCCGCACCTGCCCGAATGCCGAACTCTGGGAACGACCGGACGACGGCCACATCTCGATCCTCATGGAGAGTCCGGCAGCGCTCGACTGGCTGCTCGCCCACTCCTGACCGCTCAACACAAGCCGACGACGAAGGAGTGTCCCATGGACATGAGACTGGAACTGGTTCCGCTGGTGTCAACCGACGTGAACCGCAGCAAGACCTTTTACGCCGATCAGGTGGGATTCACCGTGGACCACGATGTGGAACCCGGCAACGGGATGCGCGTCGTGCAGCTGACCCCGCCCGGATCGGCCTGCTCGATCGTGGTCGGCACCGGAATCAACGAGCCAGGCGCTGCAGCGGTTCGCGGACTGCACCTGGTGGTGGACGACATCGACGCCGCCCACCGGATGCTCACCGGCAACGGGGTTGATGTCTCCGCGATCACCGACATGGGCGGTGTGCTGTACGCCTACTTCAGCGACCCGGACGGCAACTCCTGGGCGCTGCAGCAGATCCCCGGCGGAGCACGGCCGTAGCACGAGCGAAGGGAGAGCGTCATGAGAGCCATCGTGCAAGACACCTACGGGTCGGCCGACGTGCTGCGCCTCGCCGACGTCGACACCCCGGCGGTCGGCGCGGACGACGTGCTCGTCCGGGTACAGGCCGCGAGCCTCAACATCGGCGACTGGCACCTGATGGCCGGGCTGCCGTACCTGATCCGGGTCACGGGGCTCCGCCGGCCCGGCAGCCCGGTGCGCGGCATGGACCTGGCGGGCCGGGTCGAGAAGGTCGGAACCGCCGTCACCCGCTTCGCCCCGGGCGACGAGGTGTTCGGCGTCGGCAACGGGACGCTGGCCGAGTTCGCCATCGCCCGCGCCGACAAGCTCGAACCCAAACCCGGCCGGCTCAGCTTCGAACAGGCCGCCGCCGTGCCCACCTCGGCCGTCACAGCCTTGCAGGCGGTCGCCTCCCTCCGCTCGAACGGTGTGGGGGAGCGGGTGCTCGTCATCGGCGCCTCCGGAGCCGTCGGCGGGTACGCCGTGCAACTTGCCCGCGCATTCGGGGCCCAGGTCACCGGGGTCGCCAGCGCCGCCAAACTCGACTACGTGCGCTCGCTGGGGGCCGCCGTCGCGGTCGACTACGCCCGCGGCGACATCACCCGCTCGGGAGAACGCTACGACCTCGTGGTCGACACCGCGGGCAACCGGCCGGTGTCGGCGCTGCGCAAGCTGCTGACCGCCCGCGGCACCCTCGTCATCGTCGGCGGCGAAGGCGGCGGCCCGGTGACCGGCGGTCTCGGCCGTGCCCTCCGCGCCGGCCTGCTGTCGCCGTTCGTGCCGCAGAAGCTCAGCGGGCTGATGTCGATGGTGCACCAGGCCGACCTGGCCACGCTGGCGGACCTGCTCGAAAGCGGCGCGATCACACCCGTGATCGACGCGGTCTACCCCCTCGCCGACGCCGCCACCGCGATGCGGCGTCTCACCGACGGCAGCATCAGGGGCAAGCTCGTCATCACGATGTGACCCGGTGCCGGGTCAGGCCGGGTCGAGGAGTGGGCGCACCAGCTCGGCGGCCCGCCGCAGCCCGGTGCCCGGCTCCGTCGCCCACCGCTCGACCACGGCGACCGCCCGGCCACGCCCCGGCTCCTCCAACGCCCGCACCAGCGGGGCTACGACATCCGTCGCCAACGGGTCTATCAGGGCAGGCGAGGCGGCCTGGCGGAGGAAGCCCTCGATGCGGGTGAGATCGGTGGCGCGCAGGATGCGCACGTGCGTCTGCAGCAGCACCACCGCCGCGAGCCGGCGCTCGAACACCGGCACCGCCCAGAGCTCACTGCTGAGCGCCGTGATGTCGTCGTGGTCGAGCCCGGGGTAGCGGCGGCCGGCATCCCGGATCGTGCCGCGCACGGCACCGACAGACGCCCCATAGAAGCTGAGCCCGGCCCCGCCCAGGCGGGCCCGGTCGGCGTCCGCCCGCTCCCAGGAACTCTCGCGCTGCAGGGTGGCGTCCACGAACTCGCCGGCAGCACTCATCGTCCTATTCTCGCCGATCCGCCGGTCCCGTTTCCCGCGCGGAAACGTTGTCGAACCGCCCCCGGTCTGGTTGGCTGGACGCCATGACCGACGCCGACATGACAGCAGACCTCCGCCGATACCTGCAGAGCGCCAGGGAGGCCCTGATCTGGAAGCTCGAGGGCCTGAGCGAGTACGACCTGCGCCGCCCCCTCGTGCCCACCGGCACGAACCTGCTGGGCCTGGTCAAGCACATGGCCGGCGTCGAAGCCGGGTACCTGGGCGAGACCTTCGGGCGGCCGTTTCCGGAGGAGTTGTACTGGATGGCCGACGACGCCGAGCACAACGCCGACATGTGGGCGACCCCCGAGGAGTCCAGCACGGAGATCGCGGACCTCTACCGCCGGGTCTGGGCGCACTCCGAGGTCACCTTGCAGACGGTGCCGCTCGACGGAATGGGCCGGGTGAAGTGGTGGTCACCGGGCCGCGACATCGTCACCCTGCACCTGATCCTGTTGCACCTGATCAGCGAGACCCATCGGCACGCCGGGCATGCCGACATCGTGCGCGAACTGATCGACGGGGCCGTCGGGCTGCGGCGGGACAACGACAATCTGCCGCCCGGCACCCCGGACTGGTGGACCGGCTACCGGGACCGGGTGGAGCAGGCGGCCCGCCAGGCCTGAGAGTTCCGGCCGCGAATTGTTGACGCATCAACCTGATGCGCAGGCCTGACGCATAAGCTGGACTGCGCCCGAAAGGCGCCACACCGGCCACCACCGCTTCCACCCGCCGGTCCCCAACCCCGAAGGACGATAGCCCCCGTGTCGAGAACCCCTGCCCGCCGGGCCATCGCCGGCGCCGTTGCCGCCGTTGCCCTCCTTGCCCTCACCGCGTGCACCGGCCAGCCGGTCACCCAGGCCACCGGCGGAGGAGCGGGGAACACCGCCGCGGGCGCTGACACCGGCCGTACCTACGCGCTCGTGGTGCACGCCGTGCCCGGGGACGCATTCTGGGATGTCGTGAAGAGCGGCGCCGAGGCCGCCGGCGCCCTCTACGGCAGCACCGTCACCTACCAGGGCGACCCCGACGTGCAGAAGCAGAGCCAGCTGATCGAGACCGCCATCGCCGCCAAGGTCGACGGCATCATCGTCTCGATGGCCAACCCCGACGGCCTCACCGGGGCGCTGCAGGATGCCGCCGCCGCCGACATCCCGGTCATCACCATCAACTCCGGAGCCGAAGAATCCGCCGCGGTGGGCGCCATCACCCACGTCGGCCAGGGCGAATACCTCGCCGGCCAGGGCGCGGGCACCAAACTCGCCGAAGCCGGCGCCGGCAAGGTCATCTGCGTCATCCACGAGGCCGGCAACGCCGGGCTCGAGGACCGTTGCGCGGGCGCTGCCGACACCCTCGACGGCACCATGACGAACGTGCAGGTCGACATCGCCAACGTCGCGGATGCGCAGAACACCATCAAGAGCGCCCTGCTGACCGACCCCAGCATCGACGGGATCCTCACCCTCAACTCCGCCGTGGGAGTGGCCGCCGCCCAGGCCGCTGCCGAGGCCGGCAGCGACGCCCAGATCGGCACCTTCGACGTGTCCGCCGACGTCACCAGCCTGATCGAGGACGGCAGCATCCTCTTCGCCGTCGACCAGCAGCCCTACCTGCAGGGCTACCTGCCGGTGAGTTTCTTCGAGCTGTTCTACACCAACGGCAACGTCGTCGGCGGCAGCCAGCCGGTCTACTCCGGCCCGGGCTTCGTCACCAAGGAGAACGCCGGCCAGGTGGCGGCGTTCGCCGGCCAAGGTACCCGATGACCGTGCTCACCCCACCCCGGAAGGCGCCGGGCAGCGACGAACGACTGGCGGCGACGCATCCGGTCGCGCGCCTGCTGCGCCGGCCCGAGATGGGCGCCCTCGTCGCCGCCCTGGCGATCTTCACCTACTTCTCCCTCGCGACCACGGCGTTCCTCAGCCCGGCCGGCGCGGCCACCTGGCTGTACTCGGCGTCGCTGTTCGGCATCATGGCCGTCGCCGTGGCGATGCTCATGATCGGCGGCGAGTTCGACCTCTCCGCCGGCGCCATGACCGGCACCACCGGCCTACTCGTCGGCGCGTTCACCACCCAGTGGGGCATGAACCTGTGGTCCGCCATGCTGCTGGCCCTGCTGATCGCCCTCGCGGTGGGAGCCTTCAACGGTTTCCTTGTGGTGAAGACCGGCATCCCGAGTTTCATCGTGACCCTGGCCACCTTCTTCATCCTGCAGGGCCTGAACCTGGCCGGCACCAAGCTGGTCACCGGCCAGGTGGCCATCCAGAACATGACCCTGGTGCCCGGCTTCGACACCGGCAAGGCCATCTTCGGGTCGACGATCCCGCTGCTGGGCCTCGAATTGAAGGTGTCGATCTTCTGGTGGATCGGGATCACCGCGCTGGTGAGCTGGCTGCTGCTGCGCACCCGCTATGGCAACTGGATCTTCGCGATCGGCGGCCAGCTGCAGAGCGCCGTGCAGACCGGGGTGCCGGTGAAGCGCACCCGCATCGCCCTGTTCATGGGCACAGCCGGTGCCGGCTGGCTGGTCGGCATGCTCTCGCTGTTCGACGTGGCCACGGTGCAGGCCACCACCGGCATCGGCCAGGAATTCGTCTACATCATCTGCGCCGTGGTGGGCGGATGCCTGCTCACCGGCGGCTACGGATCGGCGATCGGCGCCGCCCTCGGCGCGCTCATCTACGGCATGATCCTGCAGGGCATCGTCTTCGCTCAGTGGGATAACAACTGGCTCAAGGCCTTCCTCGGCGGGATGCTGCTGCTCGCGGTTCTAGTGAACCTGTCGGTGCGCCGCCAGGCCGGGGTGCGGGCATGAGCGGCGCGAGTATGAGCGGCGAGGGCGTGAGCGGCGCGGGCGTGCGCGGCGACGGGCGGGCAACGCCCATCCTCGAGGTGCGCGGCATCGGCAAGGTCTACGGGTCCGTCATTGCGCTCAGCGACATCTCCACCGCCGTCGGCGCCGGCGAGGTGCTGTGCGTGCTCGGCGACAACGGCGCCGGCAAGTCGACGCTGCTGAAAGTCCTCGCCGGTGTGCATCCGCACTCGTCGGGCGAGGTGCTGCTCGACGGCCTGCCCGTGCGCTTCACCGGGCCGCGGCAGGCACTGGATGCCGGCATCGCCACCGTCTACCAGGACCTCGCGATCGTGCCGTTGATGCCGGTCTGGCGCAACTTCTTCCTGGGCGCCGAACTCTCCTCGGGCGTCGGGCCGTTCTCACGGTTGCGGGTGAGCGAGATGCGCGCCATCACGCTCGCGGAGCTCCGCCGCATGGGGATCGACCTGCGCGACGTCGACCAGCCGATCGGCACCCTGTCCGGCGGTGAACGGCAGTCCGTGGCGATCGCCAGGGCCATCCACTTCGGCGCCAGGGTCGTCATCCTCGACGAACCCACCTCCGCCCTCGGCGTCAAGCAGGCCGGCGTCGTGCTGCGCTACGTGGCCCATGCCCGCGACAACGGCCTCGGTGTGGTGTTCGTCACCCACAACCCGCACCACGCCTACCCAGTCGGGGACCGGTTCCTGGTGCTGAACCGGGGTGCCAGCCTGGGCGAATTCGACAAGACGGGCATCCGCATCGAGGAGCTCACCCGGCTGATGGCCGGCGGCGCTGAGCTGGACTCCCTCGCGCGGGAGATCGAGCGCGGCTGACCCGGCGGGGCGCTTCACCTTTTTCGGAGGATAAGGGCCCGCCCGGAATGGTTGTACCGTCGGCGACGAGAAACGGGGCGCACCGACCGGTGTGCCCGGCGAACGCAGACGGTGCCGCCGCCACACGGGCGGTGCCCCGAAGAGGAGTGATTCTGATGGCCAAGGGAACAACCCCGGTACTGGATGTGGCGGCGGACATCAACGCCGTCTCACTGGACCGCACCGAACTGGATCCGCGCACGCTCTTGATCGCCCGGATCGCGGCACTGGTCGCGGTCGATGCGCCCACCGGCTCGTACTTTCTGCACATCGGACCGGCGGCAGAAATGGGACTGACCGTCGACGACATCCAGGACGTGCTCGTCGCCGTCGCCCCGATCGTGGGCACCCCGCGGCTGATGTCGTCGGCGCGCAAGATCGTCGAGGCCTTCGACCTCGCGATCGAACTCGGCTCCGAGTCCGACACGCAGTAGCGGCGGCGCAGGCCGTTCGTGCACCACAACCCGTGAGGAGCAGCTCCAGTGAAGAAGCCGATCGTAGTCGTGGCCGTGCTGATGCTCCTCGCCGGATGCTCGGGCGGTGGTGGTGGCGGGGCGTACAGTAACCCGTCGCCGTCGCCGACCCCGAGCGCCACCTCGAGTTCCACCCCGTCGCCGGGAGCGACCGGCACGGCGCCGACCGCCGACCAGGTCACCTGGGCGGGCAACGTCTGCAGCGACACGACGGCGCTGCAGACCGAGGTGCAGGGGCTCGCCGCGGCGGCGGCCGCGGGCGGTTCGCAAGCGGCAACCTCGATCTCCGACCAGATGGGCCAGATCTCGACGTCGGTGGGCACCCTCGTCGATACGGTGAAGTCGGCGCCGACCGGAACCGGAGACGACCCGGGCTATGCGGAGGTGCGCAGCACGACCGAGACGGTGGACCAGTCTTTCAAGACGCTGCAGGCCAGCGCGGCCGAGGTGGAGGGCGCGACCGGGGTCGCACTGGTGACCGCGCTCGCAACCGTCGTGGCCGATACCGGCACTCTGCTCACCGACCTCGCAGCCACTGCGAAGGCGATCGGCACGGCCATGAAGGATGCCTCGAGCACCCTCGGCCAGTCCTTCCGCGCCGCACCCGCCTGCGCCTCCCTCACCTCCTCCTGAACCGGCCGGCGGATCGCGCTCAGGGGAATCTCAGCTTGGGGCGGGAATGAAACGAGCGCCCTGACGTTGACTTGAGTCGAGGGCACTCAAGTTTTGGGATCCCTCCTCGTTCAGATTCCCCAGGAGGATTTCTTGCCTACATACTTCGGCCCGTCCGGTTCCGAGAACGGTTCGTTCGACGAGTTCCTGGCCCGCTACCTGCAAGGCCAGCGCGCCCAGGGCGGACGCCCCATTGAGATCACCCGGCTGCTCAGTCGCCGCACCCACGAGATCCTCGTGCAGGCCGCCCAGTTCGCGGTCGACCACGGCCACGCCCACGTCGACGCGCTGCACCTGCTGCGCGTGATGGTGGAGCAGGAACCCGCCGCCTCGGCCATCCGCCGTGCCGGTGGCGACCCCGCCGCGATCGCGGCCGACGCCGAGCAACGCCTGCCCGAGTCCAGCGACCGCGAGGCCCAGTCCGCGCCCGGCCTCACCCCGTCGGCCCAGCGCGCCCTGCTGGACGCCCACCAGGTCGCCCGCGCCTTCGGCTCCACCTACATCGACCCGGAGCACCTGTTCTTCGCCTTCGTGGTGAACCAGGATTCGCCCGCCGCCCGGGTCCTCGCCGAGTCCGGCGTCACCGCCGAGTCCCTGCAGGCCGGCGCCCAGGAGGCCGACGCCGACGAGGCGCAACGCTCCGGGGCCACGGCCGACGCCTCCGACACCCCGATGCTGGACACCTACGGCATCGACCTCACCGAGCGCGCCCGCTCCGGCAAGCTCGACCCGGTGATCGGCCGCAGCGACGAGATCGAGCAGACCGTCGAGATCCTCTCCCGCCGCACCAAGAACAACCCGGTGCTCATCGGCGAAGCCGGCGTGGGCAAGACCGCCGTGGTCGAGGGCCTGGCCCAGGCCATCGTCGACGGCCTCGTGCCCGAACAACTCCGCAGCAAGCGCGTCATCGCGCTCGACCTGCCCGCCATGCTTGCCGGAACCCGTTACCGCGGTGACTTCGAGGAGCGCCTCACCAAGACCATGGATGAGATCAGCGAGCGGAGCGACGAGATCATCGTCTTCATCGACGAGCTACACACGGTGGTCGGCGCCGGCGGCGCCGGCGAGGGCGGAATGGACGCCGGCAACATCCTCAAGCCGCGCCTGGCGCGCGGTGAGCTGCACGTCGTGGGCGCCACCACCCTCAACGAATACCGCAAGGTCGAAAAGGACCCCGCGCTCGAACGGCGCTTCCAGCCAGTGCGGGTGGGGGAGCCGAGCATCGACGACGCCGTGCAGATCCTCGCCGGCCTCGCGGGCCGCTACGCCGAGCACCACTCGGTGCGCTACACGGATGCCGCGATCCGCGCCGCCGTGGAGATGAGCGCCCGGTACATCCCCGACCGGTTCCTGCCCGACAAGGCCATCGACCTGATCGACCAGGCCGGCGCCCGCGCGCGCCTTGCGCTCGGTTCCCGGGTCGACGTCGACGCGCTGCGCGAGCAGCTGGCCGGGCTCGAGACGGCGAAGGCCGTCGCCGTCGCGGCCGAGGCCTACGAGGAGGCGTCCCGGTTGCGGGACGAGTCCGAGGCGCTGGCCGAGAAGATCCAGGCTGCCGAGACCGCGCAGGGGTCGGATGCCGGCGTGTCGGCCCCGTCCGCCGTGGTGGACGAGGCGGAGATCGCCGCGATCATCGCCCGGGCCACCGGCATCCCGGCCAGCCGCCTCACCGCGGGTGACCGCGAACGCCTCGCCACGCTCGAAGCCGACCTGCACCAGCGGGTCATCGGGCAGGACGATGCGGTCACGGTGATCGCCAAGGCAGTGCGGCGCAACCGCACCGGAATGGGCGACGCCTCCCGCCCGGTCGGCAGCTTCCTCTTCCTCGGCCCGACCGGGGTGGGCAAGACCGAACTCGCGAAGTCGCTGGCGCAGTCCCTGTTCGGTGACGAGAAGGCGATGCTGCGCTTCGACATGAGCGAGTTCGGCGAGCGCCACACCGTCAGCCGTCTGGTCGGCGCCCCTCCCGGCTACGTCGGCTACGACGAGGCCGGCCAGCTCACCGAACACGTGCGGCGGAACCCCTACTCGGTGGTGCTGCTCGACGAGATCGAGAAGGCGCACCCGGATGTCTTCAACCTGCTCCTGCAGGTGCTCGACGACGGCCGGCTCACCGACGGCCAGGGTCGCACCGTGGACTTCCGCAACACCGTGGTGATCATGACCTCGAACATCGGCTCTGAGGTGCTGGCCAGCCGCAGCGGCGCGCTCGGCTTCACCGCCGACCTCGACGGCGCGCACAACGGCTTCGGCTCGGAGAAGGCGCTGCGCGACCGCGTGATGGCCAAGCTCCGCGAGGCCATGCGGCCCGAGTTCCTCAACCGGATCGACGAGGTCGTGCTGTTCCGGAAGCTCGATCAGCCGCAGCTGCGGCAGATCGTGCGGTTGCTGCTAACCCAGACCGAGGCTCGACTGGCCGCCCAGGGCCACGCGCTCACCGTGAGCGACGAGGCCGTGGACTGGATCGCCGAGACCGGTTACGAGCCCGAGTACGGTGCCCGGCCGCTCCGCCGGGTCATCCAGCGCCAGCTCGACGACAAGATCGCCGACCTGCTGGTGGCCTCCGAGCTCGGGGACGGCGGCGTCGTCGCCGTGACCGTGCAGGATGCTGCCCTGCGGGTCGCCGCCGAGCCGGCGCGGATGCCGCTGGCCGCGTAGCCGCACACGACAAGACCCAGCCGTACCCTCAGGGGTGCGGCTGGGTCTTCGTCGTTGTGATGCCCTTACAGGATGAAGAGCATCTCCTGGTAGGTGGGCAACGGCCACAGGTCGTCCGCCACGATCGCCTCGAGCGCGTCGGCTGCCGTGCGCACCGCGGACATCGCGGGCAGCAGGGCGTCCCGGGCGTGCTCCGCCTCGGCCAGGGCGTCATGGCCGGTCTCGTCGGCCAGGGCGGCCTCGAGCGCGGCCAGTGCCGTGCGCAGCTCGCCGATCGGGCCGCTCACCCCGAGCAGCGGAGCCGTGTCGGCGTCCACCCCGGCAGCCTTGAGGGCGCCGATGTTCACCGCGACCTCGGTCTGGTGGCGCACCGCGGCGGGCAGGATCTGGGTCGAACCCATCTCCAGGGTGAGGCGGGCCTCGACCCCGATGGTGAGGGCGTACTGCTCCAGGCCGATCTCGTAGCGGCTGTGCATCTCGCGGTGGTTGAACACCCGGTACTTCTCGAACAGGTCCATCGCCGATTCGGTGATCAGCTCGGGCAGGGCGTCCAGCGTCGTGCGCAGGTTCGCCAGTCCGCGCTTCTCGGCCTCGATCGGCCAGGCATCCGAGTAGCCGTCACCGTTGAACACCACCGCGCCGTGCTCGGTGATGATCTGCGTGAGCAGCGCCTGCACGGCAGTGTCGAAGTCGGTGCCGGCGGCGACCGCGGCCTCGAGGTCGGTGGCGATGTAGTCCAGCGACTCGGCCATGATCGTGTTGATCGTCACCATCGGGCCGCTCACCGTCTGCATCGAGCCCGGGGCGCGGAACTCGAACCGGTTGCCGGTGAACGCGAACGGGCTGGTGCGGTTGCGGTCGCCGGGGTCGGTCGGCAGCTGGGGAAGCGTGTCGACGCCGATGATCATGGTGCCCTTGTCCTTCGATGAGGTCGCCGGGCCCTTGGCCAGCTGCTCGAAGACATCCGCCAGCTGGTCGCCGAGGAAGATCGAGATGATCGCCGGCGGGGCCTCGTTGGCGCCGAGGCGGTGGTCGTTGGTCGCCGAGGCGACCGAGACCCGCAGCAGGCCGGCGTACTTGTGCACCGCGCGGATGACCGCGGCGCAGAAGACCAGGAACTGGGCGTTGTCGTGCGGGTTGTCGCCGGGAACGAGCAGGCTGCCGAGCTGGTTGTTGCCGAGCGAGAAGTTGACGTGCTTGCCGGAGCCGTTGACGCCCTGGAAGGGCTTCTCGTGGAAGAGGCACTCCATGCCGTGCTTCTTGGCGATGGCCTTGAACGTGGTCATCAACAGTTGCTGGTGGTCCGCGGCGATGTTGCCGCGCTCGAACATCGGCGCGATCTCGAACTGGCCGGGCGCGACCTCGTTGTGCCGGGTCTTGGCCGGGATGCCGAGCTTGAACAGCTCCCGCTCGGTGTCCATCATGAAGCCGAGCACCCGCTCGGGGATGGCGCCGAAGTAGTGGTCGTCGAACTCCTGGCCCTTGGGCGGCTTGGCGCCGAACAGGGTGCGGCCCGAGTTCAGCAGGTCGGGGCGGGCGAGGAAGAAGTGCCGGTCGACGAGGAAGTACTCCTGCTCCGGGCCGCAGAACGAGACGACCTTGGCCGGCTTGTCGTGGCCGAACAGGCGCAGGATGCGTTCGGCGTGTTCGCCCATCGCCTGCTGGGACCGCAGCAGCGGGGTCTTGTGGTCGAGGGCCTCACCGGTCATCGACACGAAGACGGTGGGGATGCACAGGGTGTTGCCGTTCGGGTTCTCGAGCACGTAGGCGGGGCTGGTGACGTCCCAGCCGGTGTAGCCGCGGGCCTCGAAGGTGTTGCGCAGGCCGCCGTTGGGGAAGCTGGACGCGTCGGGCTCGCCCTGAACGAGGGTCTTGCCGGCGAATTCGGCCAGCGCGGTGCCGTCGCCGACGGGTTCGAGGAAGCTGTCGTGCTTCTCGGCGGTGAGGCCGGTGAGCGGGTAGAAGACGTGCGCGTAGTGCGACGCGCCCTTCTCCATCGCCCAGTCCTTCATGGCGCTGGCGACGGCATCCGCGACGAGGGGGTCAAGCATCGCGCCGTGCTCGATGGTGGCCATGACCGACTTGTAGACGAGCTTGGGGAGCCGCTTCTGCATGACAACGCTGCTGAAGACGTTCTCACCGAAGATCTGACCAGGGGTCTCGGCGTCGGTGAAGCTGACGGCCGGAGGCACGTAGGCCTCGACGTCCCTGATCGCCTGAAGGCGCATGGCATTTCCACTCATTGTTACCCCTTTAGTTGGCAGGCTCTCGCTACGGGTGCGGAAACCGATGGCCCAAACTTAGGGATCCCGTGTGCCGGGCAGGTTTCGGCCGCATGACGGATTCGGTCCGCCGGCCGGACACACTGTCGTGATCCACAGCGGGATCCGCCCCGTCCGGGGGCCCGAACCCGAACCCGGCCTCCAGCGGCTAAACTGGTCGTTTGATTTGAGGGGTGTTTGAGTGGTCGATCAGGAACTCGCACGGGAACAGGACTACGTCGCAACGCTGTACGCGCGGCTCGACGAACTGCAGCGGGAGGCCGAGGGCCAGTTGAAGGCCGTACGGATGCTCGACGTGGGCGGCAACCACCAGTCCCGGTCCGAGCGTGACACCTTCGCCCGCACCTACGAGGACCGCATCGTGCAGTTGCGCGAGGTCGACGACCGCCTCGCCTTCGGCCGGCTCGAAACCGCCCCCGAAGACGACGGCGCCCCCGTCTACCGGTACATCGGCCGGGTGGGCCTGCGCGACGCGAACCTGCAGCCCATCCTGCTCGACTGGCGCGTGCCGCAGGCCAGCGCGTTCTACCAGGCCACCGCCGCGACGCCGCTGGGCGCCCGCTCGCGCCGGCACCTTCTCTCCAGCGGCCGCCGCATCATCCGCATCGAAGACGAGATCCTCGACGCCGCGCTGCTCGAGGGCGACACCGCCACCCTGCACCAGGGCGAGGGCGCCCTGCTCTCCGCCCTCACCGCCCAGCGCACCGGGCACATGTCCGACATCGTCTCGACGATCCAGGCCGAACAGGACCGCATCATCCGGTCCGAGCTGAACGGCGTGCTCGTCGTGCAGGGCGGCCCCGGCACCGGCAAGACCGCCGTGGCCCTGCACCGAGCCGCGTACCTGCTCTATACCCACCGTGACCGGCTGCAGAATTCCGGCGTGCTCATCGTGGGCCCGTCCACCTCGTTCCTGCAGTACATCGAGGCCGTGCTGCCCTCCCTCGGCGAGACCGGGGTAGTGCTCGCCTCGGTGGGCCAGCTGTTCCCCGGCGTCGAGGCCAGCCACGAGGATGCCCCGGCCGTCGCCGCGCTCAAGGGCCAGACGTTCATGGCCGACCTGATCGCCCGGGCGGTGAAGTCCCGGCAGAAGGTGCCCGCCACGGCGCAGAAGCTGCTCGTGAACGGTGACACCCTGGTGCTGAAGCCGCAGCTGATCGAGTCCGCCATCCACCGCGCCCGCGCCGGCGGCAAGCCGCACAACGAGGCCCGCGTCGTGTTCGTCAAGCACGCGCTCAACTCGCTGGCCCGCGAATGGCTCGAACAGCTCAAGAAGCAGGGCCGGTCGATGGACGACACCGACCTGCCCATGCTGCGCGAAGACCTGCGCCTGGCCGACGACGTGCGGGTGGCGCTGAACACCGCGTGGCTGCCGCTGACCCCGCAGAAGCTCGTGAAAGACCTCTACGCCCGCCCGCAATGGCTGGAGGAGCTGACCCCGCGCTGGCGGGCCGCGCAGCGCGACCTGCTCTACCGCGCCCGCGACGCCGACTTCACGATCGCCGACATCCCGCTGCTGGACGAGGCAGCCGAACACCTCGGCGAGTACAGCGCCGTCGACGCGGCCCAGAAGCGTGAGGCGAAGGAGCAGCGCAAGCGCGACATCGAGAACGCCGAACTGGCCATCAAGAACATGGACGTGAAGGGCCTCGTGAACGCGAAGGCCCTCGCCGACAACTTCGCCGAGCTCGGCGACCGGGCCACGACCGCCGAACGCGCCGCCCTCGACCGCAGCTGGACCTACGGCCACGTGATCGTGGACGAAGCGCAGGAGCTCTCACCGATGCAGTGGCGGCTGCTGATGCGCCGCGGACCGCGCCGGTCGTTCACCATCGTGGGCGACATCGCCCAGGCCGCCGCAGCCGCCGCGGCGGACAGCTGGCGGGAGGCCCTCGCCCCGGTGCTCGAGGCGTCCTTCGAGGCCGATCGCTGGCGGCTCGAAGAACTCACGGTGAACTACCGCACCCCCAGCCAGATCGCCGAGGCCGCCGAGAAGATGGCGGTGGCGCACGGCCTGCCGATCACGGCATCCCGCACGGTGCGGGCGAGCGACTGGCCGGTCGCCGTGCACGCGGATGCCGTGGAGGCGCTCCGGCGCGAACGCGCACTCGAGGTGGGCGGCACCGTGGCGGTGATCGTGGTTGAGGAGCACATTGACGCCCTCGCCGAGGCCCTGCACGCCGAGTTCGGCGACATCGTCGGCCGCGGCGCCCAGGGGCTGCTGCGGGATGTGGCGCTGCTCACCCCGCAGGACTCAAAGGGCCTCGAGTTCGATGCCGTGGTCGTCGTGGACCCCACGGCAATCGTTGCGGCCTCCGAACGCGGAGCCGGCGCGCTCTACGTGGCCATGACCCGCGCCACCCAGCGCCTCTACCTGGTGAGCGACGGCCCCCTGCCCAAGGGCCTCACCGACCTGCCCTAGCCGCGTCGGGTCAGGAGGCGGGCCGGAGGGCCTGCAGGGTCGAGAGCAGGGCCTCCGGGTTGAAGGAGACCGGGTTGCGGATCGCCTGGATGGAGGCACCCTGGATGAGGGCGACGACGGTGGCCGCGAGGTCGTCACCGGAGCGCCCGGTCCCCGCCGTCACCTCGCGGCAGACGGGCAGGAACGCCTCCAGGTAACGGCCGAAGGACGCCTCGATGCGGTCGCGGAAGATGTCGTCCCGCCGGGAGAAGTAGAACGCGAAGAGCAGCTCGACCCCCGCGTGGTACTCGGCGAGGCGTTCGAGCTCGCCCCGCACCATCCGTTCGAGGCGGTCCCACGGTGCCAGCTCGGCCAGGGCGGGGTCGGTCAGGGCGTCCAGCGTGCCGTCGAGCAGCACATCGAGCAGCGCCTGGAGCAGGCCGTCCTTGGACTGGAAGTGGAAGAACACCAGGCCGGGGGAGATGCCCGCCGCGGTGGCGACGCGCCGCGCGGTGACGGCGTCGAGGCCCTCGGCGAGGGCGAGTTGATACGCGGCGGCCAGGATGGCGTCGCAGCGCTCCTGCTCGGGGAGCTTCGGTCCGCCCATCGGTCAGCCGTTCTGCTTGTCGCTGCGCTGGGCGGCGCGGTACTCGCGGAAGGCCTTCCACGCGCCGGTCGACCAGAGCGCCCAGAGCACGAGCACCGGCTGGAAGAGCAGGCGGACGGTGCGGTCCAGGTCGGTGTTCAGCCCGAAGGAGTCGGTGTGGGTGACCAGCTGGGAGATGTTGCCGGGGAAGATGGCCACGAAGAACACCGCCACGATCCAGCCGACCTGCACCCGGTACCGGCCGAGGGCCAGAAGTGCGGCGCCGAGGACCATCTCGACGATGCCGGATGCGACTACCACGAAATCACCCTCCAGCGGCAGCCAGGTGGGCACCTGGGCCAGGAACGCCTCGCGGTTGACGGTGAGGTGGCTGATGCCGGCCAGGAGCAGGAAGGCGCCGAGCACCAGGCGGAAGATCGTGCGGAAGATCGTGGTGCGTTTCTTCTGCGGGGTGAGGAGGGACATGGCGGCGCGGCTTTCGGTGGGTCGGAGGGGTCGAGCGATACCCTGACCCTACATTGATCACCCGGTCAATGACCAGTCGGTCAATACGCTGGCTAGTGGTCCGGCTGCGCCACCGATTGCTCGACCAGCGCGGCGACCTCGGCGTCGGGGCGGGCCTCGAACACCCCCCACATCACGTGGGTCGGTCCGCTGCCGTCGCTGCCCGCCGCGGCCGGTCGGCTGATCCACCGGTTGGCGGCGGCCGCTCCGCCGAGGGCGGCGAGCGACGGGGCGATGGTGATCTTGCGGAGCGTGCCCGCCACGACGCTGCCATCGCTGCCCAGTCGCCAGCCGCGGCTGTGGGCCAGGACCTGGCCCACTTCGACGTCGGTCAGCCAGCGGGAAAAGCTCCGATCGGGCGGGTCGATCCGGGTCAGCTTCATGGCACCAGCTTAATCTCGGCGACACCGGAAACGCCGTACCCGGAGGGGTTCCCGCGGGCATCCTGTGGTGCGGAAAACAGGAAATAGCGACGTTACGAGGACTCTTGCGGCCCCAGCGTCCTCAGAAACGCACCGAATCCTATTTTGCGGATGCGTCTGTGGGGACGCCGATGAGGGCGGGTCGGTCTGCAGCGGGGCGGGCGATCGTTCCGCCGGACGGTCCGCGCGATGCACCTGCCAGAACTCCGAGGGTGTATCGAGGGGATGGGGTCCGTCGGAAGCGAGCCGGCGCGGGGAATCTGCACCTGGCGGCGGCCCAGTATGCGATTGGGGTCGCGCCGGAGGGATGAACCCCCTAGAGTGGTCTGTGACGGAACACTATTCCGTGGAGCAGAACAGTCGGGCGGATTGTCGCCCAGTGACTCGCGGCCAATCAGGCGCAGACTCACAGACTCACAACTCACCGACTCACCACTCACAGAGGAGTACCACCATGACCGCGAACCCCTTCGACCTCACCGGCAAGGTGGCCATCGTCACGGGGGCCAGCAGCGGCATCGGGCTGGCCATGGCGGAGGGCCTGGCCGCGGCCGGGGCCGACATCGTGGGCGTGAGCGTCAACATGCCGATGACCGGCAGCGAGGTGTCCCAGCGGGTCGAGGCCCTCGGCCGCACCTTCACCCCGTACGACACCGACTACGCCGACCGGGACGCGATCACCGCCCTGGGCACCGAGCTGGCCGCCCTCAACGCCGACATCCTGATCAACAATGCCGGCACCATCCGCCGGGCCCCGGCCGCCGTGCACTCGGACGAGTTCTGGGACGAAGTGATCGCCGTGAACCTGTCGTCGCAGTTCGTGCTCAGCCGCGCCGTCGGCGCGAACATGGTGGCCCGCGGCCACGGCAAGATCATCTTCACCGCTTCCCTGTTGAGCTTCCAGGGTGGCGTGAACGTGCCCGGCTATACCGCCTCGAAGTCGGCCATCGTGGGCCTGGCCAAGGCGCTGGCCAACGAATGGGCCGTCTCCGGCGTCAACGTGAACGCCATCGCGCCCGGCTACATCGCCACGGCCAACACCAAGGACCTGCGGGCAGACGGTGAGCGGTCCAAGGCGATCCTCGACCGCATTCCCGCCGGCCGCTGGGGCGAGGCCTCCGACCTCGTCGGTGCCGCCGTCTTCCTGTCCAGCAGCGCATCCGACTACATCAACGGCATCACCCTGCCGGTCGACGGCGGCTGGCTCGCCCGCTGACCGCTCGCTGAAACACACATCCGGCCTTCGTTTCGCCAACGAAGGCCGGATGTGTGTCAGTCAGTCGTGTTGCGGGGTCAGAGGGTGGGGACCCGCTCGGCCTCGAGCGGCGCCTCCGGCGGCGTGCCGTCGCCGAAGGGCCGGCCGCCCAGGCTCTCGCGTCCGTGCGCGGTGAGCCACACCGACGCATCCGGCCCCAGCGGCACGATGCCGGTGGGGTTGATGTCGCTGTGCGTCACGTAGTAGTGCCGCTTGATCTGGTCGAAGTCGATGGTGTCGCCGAACCCCGGGGTCTGGAAGAGGTCGCGGGCGTAGGCCCAGAGCACCGGCATCTCGCTGAGCTTGTTGCGGTTGCACTTGAAGTGGCCGTGATAGACCGCGTCGAACCGGGCGAGGGTCGTGAACAGGCGGATGTCGGCTTCCGTGATGGTGTCGCCCACGAGGTAGCGCTGGGTGGACAGGCGCTCTTCCAGCCAGTCGAGGCGCGCGAAGAGGGTCGTGTAGGCCCGCTCGTAGGATTTCTGGCTGCCGGCGAACCCGCACTTGTACACGCCGTTGTTGACGTCGTGGAAGATCAGGTTGGCGACCTCGTCGATCTCGGCGCGGAGGGCCTCCGGGTAGAGGTCCGGGGCGCCGGGCCGGTGGTACTCCACCCACTCGGTTTCGAAGTCCAAGGTGATCTGCGGGTAGTTGTTGGTCACGAGTTTGCCGCTGGGCACGTCCACGATCGCCGGTACGGTGATGCCGCGCGGGTAGTCGGGGAACCGGGCGAAGTACGCCTGCTGGATGCGTTCGATGCCGAGGACCGGGTCAACCCCGTTGGGGTCGAGGTCGAACGTCCAGCTGTTCTTGTCGTGGGTGGGTCCGGGCAGTCCCAGCGAAATGACCCGCTCCAGGCCCAGCAGCCGGCGCACGATGGCGGTGCGGTTCGCCCACGGGCAGGCGCGGGCGGCGACCAGTCGGTAGCGGCCGGCTTCCACCGGCCAGCCGTCGCGGCCATCCCGCGTGATGCGATCTTCGATGTAGTTCGTATCGCGGTCGAAGTCCTTGCCGGGCTCCACGTAACTCGGACGCAGCGTACTAGGGGTCAGATTGCTCATGCCCCCACGCTACGGGAAAAACCCGTGCGTACGCATGGAGTTGGGCGTCAGTCGTGGAGGTGGTGCAGCGGCCAGACGGTGGCGGCGGCGAGCACCGTGAGCAACTCCTCGGCCGCAGCGCGCGCCTCGGTCTCACCGCGCGGGTCATACACGTCGATGGCCAGGGGCGGGGCTTCCCCGAACTTGGGGATGTCCACCTCCACCCGGCTGCCGCCCGGCAGGGCCACGAACGGGTGCGCGGTGTGTGCGTCCTGCACCGGCGCATCCAGGGCCGCGGCGATGATGCCGAGGGCCTCCGGCTTGGTGGCGTGGGCATCGGCGACGAGTGTGGCGATGTAGTCCATGGGCGTCCTTCGCAGGGGGTGGCGGGGTGGCGGGTTGACCGTCAGCGTAGTCGAGCCCTTGCGCTCGGCGGTCATCCCGGCTATTCACGACCTGTACGAAACCTGCGCTGCTGCTCCCCAGATTCCTGAACAGAATTCCCAGACAGAGAGGATCGTCGACATGGCCGCACCCGAAGCACCCACCCTCGCCCCCTGGGAGGTGGAAGAGATCGACCGGGCCAACGCATCCGGTCTCACCCCGGTTGTCTTCGTCCACGGGCTCTGGCTCCTCTCCAGTAGCTGGAAGCCGTGGCGCGCCCTGTTCGAGGCGAACGGTTTCACGACCATCGCGCCCGGCTGGCCCGATGACCCCCGCACGGTGGACGAGGCATTCGAGGAACCGGAGGCCTTCGCCCACAAGATGGTGCAGCAGGTCACCGACCACTACCTCGAAGCCATCTCCCGCCTCACCCTGACGCCCGCGGTGATCGGGCACTCGTTCGGCGGCCTGATCGCGCAGAAGCTGGCGGGGGAGGGCGTGGCCTTCGCCACCGTCGCGATCGACAACGCACCGTTCAAGGGTGTGCTGCCGTTACCGGCCTCCGCGCTCAAGTCAGCCTCCCCGGTGCTGGGCAACCCGGGCAATCGCGGCAAGGCGATCTCGCTCACCTTCGAACAGTTCCAGTACGGCTGGGCGAACAACCTCGACGTGGCCGAGGCGAAGCACCTGTACGCGGAGTACCACGTGCCGGCGTCAGGGGCTCCGCTGTTCCAGGCCGCGGTGGCGAACTTCAACCCGTTCGGCGGTGAGACCAGGGTCGACACCAAGAACCCCAATCGCGGTGCGCTGCTCGTGCTGGCCGGGGCGAACGACAACACCGTGCCCCTGGCCATCACCCGGGCCAGCTACAAGCTGCAGTCCAGGAACGAGGGGATCACCGAGATCACCGAGATTCCCGGCCGTGGGCACTCCCTGGTGATCGACAGCGGATGGCGCGACGTGGCCGAGCCGGCCCTCGCGTTCGTCAAGCGGTTCGAGGGTGCCCGGACCACCTGATCAGCTGAATCGTGACCGGCACAGAACGGAGAACGCCATGGGCGACCGGCTTCCGATCATCTACGTGCGCGGGTTCGCCGGCGGCCAGGGGGCGATCGATACGGCCGCGGACGACCCGTTCTACGGGCTCAATGAGGGGTCGGTGCACGTGCGGGTGGGCGCCAACGGCACGCCGCGCTTCCACCAGTACGAGGGGCCGCTGATCCGCCTGATCAAGGACCAGGGCTATGAGGTGCGCATCGAGGGCAGCCAGCAGCAGGTGCTGCTCGACGCCGAGCCGAACTCGCTGCGCGCGGACTCGGTGTGGATCTACCGGTTCTACGATGCGGCCGCTGGCACGTTCGGCACCCCGCCGGAGGCGTACGACATCCGCTCTGCCGCCCAGGGCCTGGTCGACTTCATCGAGCTGGTGCGG
The DNA here is from genome assembly GCF_054075385.1 of Cryobacterium sp. AP23. Classification (NCBI taxonomy): domain Bacteria; kingdom Bacillati; phylum Actinomycetota; class Actinomycetes; order Micrococcales; family Microbacteriaceae; genus Cryobacterium; species Cryobacterium sp. AP23. Next base: position 209,120 of record NZ_CM133415.1, read on the forward strand.
GAGAAGACCGCCGCCCACCCGCCGGTCTACCTCGTGGCGCACTCGATGGGCGGGCTGATCTGCCGCACGGCGTTGCAGGTGAACTACGCCAATCCGCGCGACTCGGTGTCGAAGCTGTGCACCATCGGCACACCGCATGGCGGCATCGACCCGAAGCTGGGCGGACCGATCGGCGGGTGGATCATCAATACGTTCGGCCCGCAGGGGTCGCGGATCTTCGCGCCGGAGTATATGCGCGAATACCTCTATCCGACGGATGGGCCTGGGCCGGCCCGCGGGGACACCCGGCGGTTGAGCGGCGCCTTCACGCCCGACCGGGTGCTCAGCATCGTCGGCACCAACGCGCGCGACTACGACGTGGCGCTGGGCTTGTCGAGCGCGCTGATGGGGGTGCAGAGCGACGGCCTGGTGGCCATCCGCAATGCCTATGTGGTGGGATCGGCGCGGGCCTACGTGCACCGGGCGCACTCCGGTCGGTACGGGCTGGTCAATTCGGAGGAGGTCTACCAGAACCTCAAGCGGTTCCTCTTCGGCACCCTGCGGGTCGAGATCGGACTGCGCGGGCTGGCGTTCGAAGACACCCGGGTGTGGCAGGCGGAGGTGCGGCTGGCCATCCGCAAGCTGCCGGTGCTGATCCACGAGCAGACGGCCGATCATTATTGCCCGGTGGACCTCAACGCGGAGGCGAAGCACATCCCCACGCCGATGTCGCCGGTGCCGTTGATCACGGTGTTCCTGATCCCCAATCCGCAGCATGTGGCGCGCTACGCCCTCGACATCACCCTGCTCTCCCTCGAGGAGCGGGGCGGGATCTTCGGGTTCGGCGAGCACCTCGAACAGATCGGTGACTGGCAGGACTCGCTGATCGTGGAGGTGATGCTCAGCGAGACCGGGGCGCTCACCCGCATCCTGTGGGAGTGGAACAGCACGCTCACCGAACGACCGGGCATGGCCGAACTGTCGAACACGCTGGACTGGGCCACGGGACGCAGCGCGGACGGCAGCTGGCACCCGGTGATCCCGCTGCCGAATGTCGCCGCCCGGCTGCTGGGCGACGAGGCGAGCCTCGCGCTCGCCGTGACGCACTGGAACTGACGGCGCACTGGAACTGAAGACGCACTTGAATTGAAGGTATGCCGGGACATGCCTCGCGCATCCGGCGCGACCGGTCGATAATCGACCCCGTAGCCGAAATTCACAACGATGGCGCGGACGTCGATGTCCGCGCGGTGAGGAGAACAACGATCATGGGTGTCACGCTCAACCCCTATCTCAGCTTTCGCGACAACGCCAAGGAAGCAATGGAGTTCTACCACTCGGTCTTCGGCGGTGAACTGACCCGCAGCACCTTCGGGGAGTTCCACGCCAGCGAAGACCCGAGTGAGCAGGAAAAGACCATGCACGCCGCTCTGACCACCCCGACCGGCCTGTCCCTGATGGCCGCGGACACGCCCAACGCCATGGAGTACACGCCCGGCAACAACTTCTCGGTGTCGCTCAGCGGCGCCAGCGAAGATGCCGCCGAGCTGCGCGGTTACTGGGACAAGCTCGCCGGCGGCGGCTCCGTGACCATGCCGCTGGAGGTCGCCCCGTGGGGTGACAGCTTCGGCATGTGTGTCGACCAGTTCGGCGTGGCCTGGATGGTGAACATCGCCGGCGCCCCCGCGGGCGCAACCGTCCCCGCCCCCACCGGTACCGCCACAAGCGACACAATCTAGTCCGCCGAGCCGTGACCTGAGCCCCGAAATCTCGCGATTTGTGGGGTTCAGGTCACGGCTCGCGGCCGGAGTCGGCGGAGGGTCCAGGCGAGGACCACGAGGACGAGGACACAGGTGACCAGGCCCAGGCCTGAGTAGCCCACGAGAAGGAGCACCGGTCCGGCCAGGGCCCCGGCGAGGGCCCCGGCGGAGTTCATCGACAGGTCGGAGAAGCCCTGGAGCGGCGCGCGATCGTGCACGCCGACCGCATCCGCGATGAGGGCCGACCCGGCGACGACGGATGCCGACCAGCCCAGCCCGAGCAGGATGAGGCCGACGGTCATGGCGACGGCCGACTCGCCGGCGAGCCAGAACGTCACCAGTGCGCCCAACAGGATGGCCTGGCCGACCAGGATCACCGGCATCCGGCCGACCCGGTCGGCGAGGGCGCCGAACACGGGGGACAGGGCGTACATGCCCGCGACGTGCAGGCTGATCGTGAAGCCCACGATGGTGAGGGAGGCGCCGTGGTCGCGCAGGTGCACCGGCGCCATCGACATCAACGCCACCATGGTGGCGTGGCTGAGGGCGATCGCGGCCACCGCGTAGCGGGCGGCGGGGTTCGCGCGCACGAGGGCGAGCCCGCCACGGCGGGAGGCGGCGTCCGGGTCGGCGCCGCGTTCGGCGAGTGCGGTGAGGAGAGGGTCGGGTCGCAACCCGACGGTGTAGACGAGGGCAGCCCCCACCGTGGCGGCGAGGGAGAACGCGAACGCGCCGGTGAGCGGCGGCAGTCCGAGCGCGGCACCCACCGCCTCACCGGGTCCGAAGAGGTTGGGCCCGAGTACCGCCCCGATCGTGGTCGACCACACCACGATCGACAGGTCACGGCCACGGGTGGAACTGCTTGCCAGGTCGGTGGCCGCGAACCGGGCCTGCAGGTTGGCGGCGGATCCCACGCCGAGCAGCATGAGCGCAAGGAGCAGCAGCGGGAACACGTCCACGGCAACCGCGGTGATCGCCAGGGCCGCGCCCAGGCCGGCGACGAGTGAACCGGCGGCCAAAGAACGGCGGCGGCCGCGCGCCTGGGCCAGGCGCGCCAGCGGCACCGCCACCAGGGCGGCACCGAGGGTACTCATGGTGGCGGCCATTCCCGACCAGGCGCTGGAGCCGGAGAGTTCGGCCGCCAACAGGGCGCCGAGGGACAGCGTGGCGCCCATGCCGATGCCGCCGAGGATCTGTCCGGCCACCAGGACGCCGACGACGGTGCGTTGCCGGGGCCGTGCCGGGGCAGGGTCCGCGGCGCGTCGGCCCGCGCTCATGGGCGCCCGAATCGTGCGCTCACAGGCGCATCGATCGGCTCACCGACCGTGCGGCGTTCTCTCATCACCGTCCCATTATGGTGCGCCGCGCCATCCGCCCTCGGCGACGTCACCCGTCAATTGGGGGCGTCCGGTCGCCCCGGTCGAGGCGAATCTCAATAGCCTGTGAATATGAGTTCAGGTCGGGATAGATCTGCTGGTTTCATCGCCACTGCCGCTGTGATCGGCGCGCTGGTCGGGGGGTTGACGGGGTGTGCGGGAATGAGCGAGCCAGTTGAACCCACCGAGACGCCGAGCGCCACCCCGACGGCCGGTGTCGCGAGCGTCGTGATCTCCGCCGAAGCCATCACGATCAGGTCCCGCGAGAACAGCATGGACGGCTTCAGCTACTTCGTTCCCACCGCGGACACCGTCGACGCCCTCAGCACAGTCTTCGGCGAGGCTCCGACCGAAGGCGTCTGGGCGGGCGGGATCGAGAGCTACCCGGGTGTCACGTACACCTGGCCCGGCTTCGAGATCATCGACAGCGATGTCCCGACCGTCCCTGAGGAGCAACCGGAGTACCGGGTATCCGTGACCGCCGGGGAGCTGAACGGCGTCGTCCTGGAAGCCGTCGACGGCGTTCAGGTCGGTGATTCCGCGGCTGACCTCGAAGCGGCCTACCCCGATCAGGCGACCCGGGTCAGCGTGAACGGTGGCGCCGAGCGTCTCGACGTGTGGCTGGGCGCCATCAACGTGGCGCAGCCGCCGGTCGACTCCGAAACCGACCTGCAACGCACCTTCTCGGTCCGGGTCTCCGCCGCGACCCCCTCCGGTCCCATCGACACCATCGACGCCCCCACACCCAACTTCCGGGTCTAACACGGCCGCGAGCCGTGAGAACAAAAATCGCACGATTCAGGGGTTTAAGTCACGGGTCGCGGTACTAGGTTGGGCGACATGGTTAGTGAAGCTACCGAGATTGCCGTTGCCGGGCCGCATGGGGAGCGGGTCATGCGAGTGTCCAGCCCGAGCCGGGTGCTGTGGCCGGATGACGGCATCACCAAGCTGGACCTCGCCCGGTACAACGTGGAGGTGGGGGAGGCGTTCGTCGCGGCGAACGGTGACCGGCCGGTGTCGCTGCAGCGGTTCCCGGCCGGCATCGACGGTGAGCAGTTCTTCTCGAAGAACCCGCCCAAGGGAGCACCCGAGTTCGTTCGGGCGGTGCCCGTGGTCTACCCGAGCGGGCGCACGCATCCGCAGCTCGTCATCGACGAACCGGCCGGCGCCGTCTGGGCGGTGCAGATGAACACCGTCGTGTTCCACCCCTGGCCCTCCCGGGCGGAGAACACCGACAACCCCGACCAGTTGCGCATCGATCTCGACCCGCAGCCCGGCACCGACTTCGACGACGCCATCCCAGTGGCGATCGAGCTGCGCGCGGTGCTGGCCGAGGCCGGTCTCACCGCGTTCGTCAAGACCTCCGGCAACCGTGGGCTGCACGTGTTCGCGCCGATCGAGGCCACGAAGGAGTTCCAGGTCGTGCGGCACGCGGTGATCGCAGCGGCCCGCGAGGTGGAACGACGGCTGCCGAAGACGGTGACCACGAACTGGTGGAAGGAGGAGCGCGGCAGCCGCATCTTCGTGGACTTCAACCAGGCCAACCGGGACCGCACCATGGCCGGCGCCTACAGCCCGCGCGCGCTGGCGCACGCGCCGGTCTCCTGCCCGATCGGCTGGGACGAACTCGAGAGCACCGATCCCCGGAAGCACACCGTGCTCACCGTGCCGGAGCGGCTGCGCACCGTCGGTGACCCCTGGGCCGACATGCACGCCGCGCCCGGCCGCATCGACACCCTGCTGGAGTGGTGGGAGCGCGACCTGGCCGATGGGCTGGGGGAGCTTCCGTTCCCGCCGGACTACCCCAAGATGCCGGGGGAGCCGCCGCGGGTGCAGCCCAGCCGGGCCCGCCACGACGACTGACCTCGACCCGCTTCGTGCAGGCTGGTCAGGCGGGGACGCGTTCGTAACTCACGAAGCGGTAGCGAAGACCGGTTCGGGAGGTCAACCAGTCACCGGCAGCGATCTGGGCGAAGGCGGCATCCACCGCTGGAGCGACGGTGTCACCGTCGGCGTTGAGGTCGACTTCGGTCACTTCGAGACGGTCGGCGAGAGGCATCGATTGCCGGTACACCTCGCCGCCGCCGATGATCCAGACCGGCCCGGGCCCAGCGGCCGCCAGGGCGTCCGTGAGGGAATGCGTGACGGTGGCGCCGTCGGCGCTCCAGTCCGGCTGGCGGGTGATGACGATGTTGTGCCGGCCGGCCAGCGGGCGGAACCGTTCGGGCAACGAGTCCCAGGTGCGGCGGCCCATCACGACGGCGCCGGTCAGGGTGAGCTCCTTGAACCGGGCGAGGTCTTCGGGCAGCCGCCAGGGGATGGTGCCGGCGTCGCCGATGACCCCGTTGACGGCTTGCGCCCAGATCAGCCCGATCGGCGCAGCCGGCCCAGCCTCAGACGGCAACGGGAGCCTTGATCGCGGGGTGGTGCACGTAGTCGACAACCGCGAGGTCGTCGAACTCGTAGTCGAAGATGCTGTCGCGCTCGGTGGTGATCTTCAGCTGCGGCGCCGGGAACGGCGTGCGGCTGAGCTGCTCGGTGACCTGCTCGAGGTGGTTGGAGTAGATGTGGCAGTCGCCGCCGGTCCAGATGAAGTCGCCCACCTCGAGGCCGGTCTGCGCGGCGACGAGGTGGGTGAGCAGCGCGTAGCTGGCGATGTTGAACGGCACGCCGAGGAACAGGTCGGCGCTGCGCTGGTACAGCTGGCAGGAGAGCTTGCCGTCGGCGACGTAGAACTGGAACAGGGCGTGGCACGGGGCCAGCGCCATGTCGGGGATGTCGGCGACGTTCCACGCCGACACGATGATGCGCCGGGAATCCGGGTTGGTCTTGAGGGTCTCGATGACCTGGGCGATCTGGTCGATGTGCTCACCGTTCGGGGTGGGCCAGGAGCGCCACTGCACGCCGTAGACCGGGCCGAGCTCGCCCTGCTCGTCGGCCCACTCGTTCCAGATGCGCACACCGTGTTCCTGCAGCCAGCCCACGTTGCTCTCACCGCGCAGGAACCAGAGCAACTCGTAGGCGACCGACGGGAAGTGCACCCGCTTGGTGGTGATCAGCGGGAAACCCTGACTGAGGTCGAAGCGCAACTGGGCGCCGAACACGCTGAGGGTGCCCGTGCCGGTGCGATCGGCCTTGTTCGCGCCGGTTTCGAGAACCAGGCGAAGCAGATCTTCGTACGGGGTGGCGATGGCCTCGGGCGCGCTGGTGTCCGGCTGACTGTTCATTGGCTCAAATCTACCTGCTGGCCGGGCGGATGCGGGATGGATCGGCACGGGGATTCACGATTGCCGCGAGACCGGCGCGGGTCGTCACATCCGGCCGTGGGCCGCTGGCATGGGTAGCATGGGGCCGTGAAGCCCTTTCTGCTGCTGGCGACCCGATTCGAAGACGAAGCCGCCGACGATGAGTACGCCGGCTTCCTCGCCGCGGGCGACCTCGCGCCCGAACAACTGCACCGGGTGCGCCTGGAGGCGGCCCCGATGCCGCCGATCACGCTCGATGACTACTCCGGTGTGATCGTGGGCGGCAGCCCGTTCAACGCCAGCGACCCGGAGGACACGAAGTCGGCCGTGCAGCGCCGGGTGGAGCGGGAACTCGCCGGCCTGCTGGCCGATGTGGTGGCCAAGGACTACCCGTTCCTGGGCGCCTGCTACGGCATCGGCCTGCTCAGCAGCTTCCTCGACGGCGTCGTCGACGACACCTGGTCGGAGCCGGCCGGGCCCATCGTGGTGAGCCTCACCCCGGACGGCGCGGCCGACCAGCTCTTCGGCCGGCTCGCACCGAGCTTCGAGGCCTTCGTCGGGCACAAGGAAGCCTGCACCGTGCTGCCCACCGGTGCGGTGCTGCTGGCGACGGGGGACAGCTGCCCGGTCCAGGGCTTCCGGGTGGGCCAGAACGTCTACGCCACCCAGTTCCACCCCGAACTCACCCAGGCCGGCATCCTCACCCGGCTGCGGGTCTACCACGACAACGGCTACTTCGAGCCGGATGCCTACGACGACGTCATCGCCGCCATCAACGCCTCCGCCGTCACCGAGCCGGCCACGATCATGAAGGCCTTCGTGCAGAGGTTCGCCACGCCCTGACCGGTCATTCCCCGCCGGTGAGGTAGGTCGTGACGGGTATGCATCGGCTGGGTTCGGCCCGGATGTCGCGGATCCAGGTCGCTCAGAGCAGCTTGCGCGCCGTCGCCCAGGCGGTGAGCTCGTGCCGGCTGGAGAGCTGCAGCTTGCGGAGCACCGCCGACACGTGGGTCTCGACGGTCTTGGGCGAGATGAAGAGCGCGCTCGCGACCTCCTTGTAGGCGTAACCGCGGGCGATCAGCCGCATCACCTCCTGCTCGCGGGCGGACAGCCGGTCGAGCTCGTCGGTCGTGGACGCGGTCTCACCGGCGACCGCCCCGAAGGCGTCGAGCACGAAGCCGGCCAGGCGCGGGGAGAACACGGCGTCGCCGCCCGCCACACGCCGGGCGGCCTCCGACACCTCGGCCCCGGACGAACTCTTGGTGATGTACCCACGGGCGCCGGCACGGATGACGCTGACCACGTCGTCCGCCGCATCCGACACACTCAGCGCGAGGAACAGCGTCGACGGCGCGAGCGGCGCGGCGGCGCGGATAACCTCTGCGCCGCCTCCGCCGGTGCCGCCGGGCAGGTGCACATCCAGCAGCACCACCCGGGGCTGCTGGGCGACGACCACGGTAACGGCTTCGTCGACGGTCGCCGCCTCGCCCAGCACCCGAAGCGCCGGGTCGAGCTCGGAGCGCAGGCCGGAGCGGAAGATCGAGTGGTCGTCGACGATGACGACGGTGAGCTCATCGGGGGTCAAGGCGGATGGTGCGGCGCCGGCTGGGTCGGTCATGGGGTGTCCTCCTGGACGTCGAGGGGGAGGGTCAGCCGGATCTCGGTGCCGGTGCCGCCTGGGCCGGGTCGCACGGTCGCCGTGCCGCCGGCCCGCTGCATCCGGGCCAGGATCGATTCACGCACGCCCCAGCGATCGGTGGGGATCGTGGCCATCGAAAAACCCGGCCCCCGGTCGGTGACGCTGACCTCGATGGCCCTGGCCGACGACTCGACATACACGGAGACGTTGCCTCCGGCGTGCCGGGCGGCGTTGAGCATGGCTTCCCGCGCCGCCGCGAGCAGCGCCTCGGGCACCTCACGGTCGACGGACCCGACCGCGACCACGTCGACATGCACCGCGAAGTCCCGCTCGAGCGTGATCGCGATGCCCCGCAGCTCAGTGGCCAGGTCGACGGGTCCGTTCGCCGTTCCGGTGAACAACCACTCCCGCAGGTCGCGCTCCTGGGCGCGGGCGAGCCGGGCCGCATCGGAGTGCGGGCCCGCCTTCTGCTGGATCAGGGCCAGGGTCTGCAGGACCGAGTCGTGCAGGTGAGCGGCCATCTCGGCCCGCTCGGCCTCCCGCTCCCGCGCCGCGCGCTCATCGGACAGGTCGCGGGTGAGCCGCACCGCCCAGGGCGCCACTACCACGGCAACGCCGACGAGCACCGACACGGCGGCCACGACAACCGTCCAGACGTTGGGGTTCTCGCTGGTGACGAAGAACAGCAGGATGCCCAGGGCCACGAGCACCAGCGCGCCGAGCGCCCGCACCAGCATGCCCGAGCTGCGCGGACCCGCCCCGCTGCGGAGCTCCGCGAACTGCCGCCAGGCCAAGCCCGTTCCGGCCAGGGCCACGATCGCGGGGATGATGGCGTCCAGGGGCAGGTCGGCGCCGAGCCGGTCGGCGATCAGGGCACCGGCCGTGGCGACGAGCGCCAGCCCGAGGAGGATCTCGGTGATGGGCGCGCGCCGGGCCTCACGCGAACCGGCGGGGGTGACGGAGGGCAGGTCCGGGGCCACCCGAGCGTCGGCCGTCGCCGGGCCCGGGCTGGTGAGCGCCGCCTTGGGCAGCGGATGCCGACCCGCGCGGTCGCCGGCTGCATCCGCGGCCTCGTCAGGCGTCGTGGCCCACAACCAGCCATACAGCAGCACCCCCGCGCCGCCGCACAGGGCCAGCACGAAGGTCACGGTGCGCACGACGGTGACGGGCAGGCCGGAGTGCCGGGCGAACCCCGCGCACACGCCCGCCACGATGCGCAGGCGCGGCCGCACGAGCTGCCCGGTGAAGCGGGGGTCGGTGGGACGCACTGTGGTCACAGCACCATCCAAGCACCCATGGAGTTGCTGTTCGCACCCCTATTCGCCGGCTCAGGGTGTTATCAGGGTCATCCCCCATGGCCGGGGGCGAGTGGGGCGCAGCAAGATGGAGCCATGACCGAGACATCGTCCACCACCAACCCCGGGAACCCGTACGCCGCATCCGGCGCCACCGGGCAGCCCAAGCCCCCTGGCGGGGCCGTGTTCTTCGACTGGGTGCGGAGCCTGGGCTTCGTCCGCGGCCCCGACCGCTGGCTGGCCGGCGTGTGCGGAGCGATCGCGACGCGCACCGGACTCGACCCGCTGATCGTGCGCGGCATCGCCGTCGTCATCGCGATCCTCGGCGGACCGATCTTCTTCCTCTACGCGGTGGGCTGGGCACTGATGCCCGACCAGTCCGGACGCAGCCTGGTCGAGCAGGCCGCACGCCAGGTCTTCGAGCCGGCCATGATCGCCGTCGGCGCGCTGCTGCTGCTCACCTTCATCCCGTGGATGCAGGGCATCTGGTGGCAGGGACCGCCGGAGATCTGGGGCATGCCCGGGTGGCTCGAGGTGCTGCTGCGCACGAGCTGGGCCATCGGGCTCACCGTGGGCATCATCCTGCTGGTGATCTACATCGCCAAGCGGGTGCCGTCGCCGCGCAACCCGCCGGTGTACAACACTGCGCCGGACTCGGCGCCGCCCGCGACCCCGACCCAAACCCACACCGCGAGCTCGACTCCGACCCAGACCGCGACTCAGACCGCGACGCCGACGCCGACCGCGACCTTCGTTCCGCCGATCCCGCCCGTGCCAGAGGCGCCCACCGCGTCCTCGACGGGCCAGACACAGGGTCAGGCGGATGGCCAGACGCCGGGAAGCACCCCGCCCGGACCATCGCTGTGGGATGACATGACCGGCCGGTCCGGCGCGGCCGGGTCCACCCCGTCCGGACCCACGCCGTACGCGCCGTACGGTTCCGGCCCCCGACCGGCGACCCCGGCCGCGGCCTACGACCCGGACCGGTACCGCACGATGCACCGCCGTCGTCAGCTGGGCGCCGGGTTCGTCTCCGTGGTGGCGGGCATCGCGCTCAGCGCCGGAGCGGTCGCCGCGTCCTTCGTGGCCGACGGAACGTGGTCGAACACCGCCTTCCTCGTGGGCGCCTCCGCCGCGCTCGCCGTGGTCGCGCTGGGAATCGTGGTCGCCGGCATCCGGGGCAAGGAGGGCGGCTGGCTGAACTTCTTCAGCATCGCCCTGGTCGTGAGCATGGCGTGGACCGCGTTCATCCCGGCGGGAACCGACGTGATCACCTTCGGCGACCCCACCTGGCAGTACGACACCGACCAACCCACCGGACTGGCCATGATCGCCGGGGCGCCCACGATCGACCTCACCGGGATCGACAGCACCCCGTCGGGCATCGACCGCACCGTGGACGTCTGGCTGGCCTTCGGCGACACGGAGCTGATCCTCCCCGAGAACCGCACCGTCGAGGTGCAGGCCAGCACCCTGGCCGGCGGGATCGACTACGGCGCCCCCGGCGAGCCCGGCATCGACCGCGGGGGGCTGCTGTTCCACGACGACCGCGTCGTCGCCGAGGGCAGTGGAACCGGCGTCACAACTGTTCGAGTGTGGACGGGCTTCGGCCAGGTCACCATCAACCAGCCGGCCGAGCCGGCCCTGCGCTAGGAGAACGTCATGACCGACGCCGACACCACCCCGACCGCTGACACCCCGCCCGCGGACACCACCCCGAACCCCGACACCTCGACCGCCGGCACGGCATCTGCCGCGACCCCGGCCGCCCCGACCGCGGTTCCCGTTTCCCCCGCGAAACGGCGGCCACTGTTCCCGACCATCCTGTGGGGCGCGATGATGCTCGCGGTGGCGGCCTACTTCGCCGCCCGCGAACTGGTTCCCGGCGGCCTCGACCTGACCACCTGGTTGCTCACCGCCGTCGTGGGCATCGGCCTGTTGCTCGTGGTGGCCGGCATCGCCGCCGCGTCCCGCCGAGCCGGTTGAAGCACGCCGCCACCGGCCATTTCGGTGGACGCTGCTGGTCGACCTAAGCTGGACGTCACACCGGCGGCACGGGCTTCCGGCGGACCGATCGGGGGATCGTATGGGGATCAGCGGCATGTCGGCGGCGATACCGGACCCGGGCCGCACCCGTCCCCGCGATATCGCGGCCGTCGCCTCGCTCTGGCTTCCCGTGCTCGGGATCGTGCTCACGGCCGTGTTCTGGTTCGCTCGGTTGCCCGCCGACCTTCCCACCCAGTGGGGGACCGATGGCGTCACTTCGACCGCCGCCGCCTGGCTCGTGCTCACGATCACCGTGGGTCTGGGCCTGGCCGCCGGGGTGGGGGCGGTGTTCGCCCTTCCCGCCGGCGCGGCAGCCAACCGGCGCACGATCTTCCTGGCCAGCGGATTCGTCGGCGGCCTGGCCGCGAGCGTGTGGCTCGTCTGCGCCGGTTCGACCATCATCGCCGGTCCCGCCGAACCGGAGGTGGGCGGCTGGCCGCTGCTGTCCATCCTGGCCTGCGGTTACGGCGGCATCGCCGCCCTGCTGGCGTCTCCCTGGGCCCCGTCGCAGCACGCCGTCGCAGCGAACCGCGCCGACCCCGCGCATCCCGACGCCGCGCCTCCAGGCACGGACACTGCCGTGGACCGGACGGCGTCCTGGTCGCACACCGAGGTCGCACCGCTCTTCGCCTGGCTGGCGGCCGCCCTGGGCGTTGCCGCGATTGCCCTGCTCTTCGGGCCGCTGCTGGCCGGTGGTACCAACCCCGCCGCGCTGATCAGCGCCGGCAGCCTGGCGATCGTGGCCCTGGCCAGCGTGGCCTTCGCCCGCATCCAGGTCGGGATCGATGCCCGCGGACTGCTGGTCTCGTCCGGCACGCTCGGCATCCCGATCCGCACGATCCCGCTCGGCGCCATCGAGACCGTGCACGCGGACTACCTCGAGGCCCTGCGCTGGGGCGGCTGGGGCTACCGGGTGCAGGCCGGCCGCTCGGCGGTGATCCTGCGCTCGGGCCCCGGCCTCGTCGTGAACCTCACCAGCGGCCGTCAGTTCGGGCTGACCCTGACCGCCCCGGACGAACCGGCCGGGCTGCTCGCCGCGCTGGCCACACCGGCCTGACCGGGCGGATGCGGCGGCCGAGGTGGCCGCCGCATCCGCGGGTGCTGTTCTGCTGGGGTGGCGGGTTACTTGGCGATGAACGCCAGGATGTCGGCGTCCAGCGCGGCCTGGTAGTCGCCGTAGATGCCGTGCGGAGCACCCGGGTAGACCTTGAGGGTGCCGTCCTTGACCAGCTCAGCGGTCTTGAGCGCCGCGGCGGCGATGGGCACGATCTGGTCGTCGTCGCCGTGGGCGATGAAGATCGGCACGTCGAGGGCCTTGAGGTCCTCGGTGAAATCGGTCTCCGAGAACGCCTTCACGCAGTCGTACGCTGCGGCGAGGTTCACCAGCATGCCCTGGCGCCAGAAGTCGTCCTTGGCGCCCTGCGACACCGAGGAGCCCTCGCGGTTCGCGCCGAAGAACGCCTCGGAGAGGTCCTTCCAGAACTGCGAACGGTCGCCAAGGACCCCGGCGCGGATGCCGTCGAACGCCTCGATCGGGGTGCCCTCCGGGTTGCTGTCGGTCTTCAGCATCAGCGGGGGAACGGCCCCGGCGGTGATGACCTTCACGACCCGGCCCGCACCGTGCTGGGCGGCGTACCGCACCACCTCACCACCGCCCGTGGAGTGCCCGATCACAACGAGGTCGTGCAGGTCGAGGGCTTCGACGAGCTCGGCGAGGTCCTGCGCGTAGGTGTCCATGTCGTTACCCGTGTAGGTCTTCGACGACCGCCCGTGGCCGCGACGGTCGTGCGCGATGGCACGGTAGCCGGCATCCGCCAGCAGCTTGAGCTCGACCTGCCAGGCGTCGCTCGACAGTGGCCAGCCGTGGCTGAACAGCACGGGCTGGCCCGTGCCCTGCTCGGTGTAGTAGATCTCGGTTCCGTCGGTTGTGGTGATGTAGGGCATCGGTGGACTTCCTTTTCTAGTTGACGAGCTCGGAGGTGGCCTTGGCCGCGACCTCGATGAGGGCGGCGACGTCGGCGGGGTGGGTCTGCATGACAAGGTGCGGAGCATCCAACTCGACGGCCTGCGTGATGCCGGCGCGTTCGTAGCCGAACCGTTCCACAGCCGGATTGATGGTGTGGTCGGCGCTTGAGATGATGCCCCAGGATGGCTTCGACTTCCAGGCCGCGGCCGACGCGGGTTCACCGAAGGCCACCGCGGAGAGCGGGCGCTGGGAGACCGCGAGGACCTCGGCCAAGCGGGTGTCCAGGCCGGCGGCGAAGACCGCCGGGAACGCGTCGATCGCCACCGACACATCGGTGCCGGGTTCGCCGCCCTCGACCGGGTAGGGCGCGTAGACCAGGTTCGCGGCGAGGTCGGAGTCGGGGAAACCGCCCTGCAGCTGCCCGAGGCTCTCGCCCACCTCGAGCACGTAGGCGGCGACGAAGACCAGGCCGGTCACGTTGTCGGCCTCACCGGCCACACCGATCACGGCGCCGCCGTAGGAGTGGCCGGCCAGGATCACGGGGCCGTCGATCTGCTCCACGAAGGAGCGGATGTACGCGGCGTCGCCGGAGAGACTGCGGTTGGGTACCGGCGGCACCAGGACGGTGTGGCCCCGGTCAAGGAGCAGCCGGGTGACGGGTGCCCAGGAGGCGGCGTCGGCGAAGGCGCCGTGCACGAGGACGATGGTGGGAGCGGTCATGGGAGCTCACTTTCGAAGGTGGGCCGGCGCCCGGGTGGGCAACGGCTACTGAATCGGTCGACACGAAGTTGCGCGGTCCCCGCACATCTGCGAATCTCTCGGAATGACGTCGACACCAAGCTCACCGGGCTGGCCTGGCGTGTCGCAATGCAGAAAGCATGAAGAACCGGTGAATCTCACATCGTGAGCGCGCCGACGACGCTCGCGGCCACGCTGCGGACGCTGCGCCTGGCAGCGGACCTGACCCTCGAGGGCCTCGCCGAGAGAAGTGGCATCAGTGCCCGCACGATCAGCGACATCGAGCGCGGAGTGAGCATCGCCCCGCAGCGCCGCACGGCCGTGGCGATCGCGCGGGGCCTCGGGCTCGACGCCGCGGCCGCGGATGCGTTCCTCCGCGCGGCGCGGGCACGGCGCGCAGGTCCCTCCGACGGGCCACGCGCCTCAGCGATCGCCCCGCATCGGCTGCCGGACTTCACCGGCCGCGAGCAGGAGATCGCCGACCTCGCCGCGCTACTCGTCACCCGCACGGAGACGGCGGTGTCCCCGCTGGTCGTCGTGGTGTGCGGACCACCCGGTATCGGCAAAACCACCAGCGCCTTCGAGGCCCTCAGCCGCGCCGCCGACAGGCGGCCGCGGATGCTGTACGTCGACCTCGACGGCTTCAACACCCTGCCGCTCACCCCGTTGCAGGTACTCCGGGCGCTCCTGCGCCAGGTCCCCGGCCTCGGCGAGAAACTGCCCACTGGCCTGGACGGAGCCGTCCGGCTCTGGCAGCTGGTGACCGCGGAAGATCCACCGGCTGTGCTGCTCGACAATGCGGCGAACGAGTCCCAGATCCGGCCCGTGCTTGCCGCGGACGCACGTACCGTGGTCGTGATCACGTCACGGCGCAGTCTCGCCGGGCTCGAGGGCGTGCGGCGGATGACGCTGGGCCCCCTCGGCACGGAGGACAGCGTCCTGCTGCTGAGCCGGCTGATTCCCGCCGACCAGAGGGAGGCCGGCGATCTGCGCGAACTGGCCGCGCTGTCCGACCATGTTCCGCTCGCGTTGCGAATTGCCGGGAATCGGATCGCCAGCCACCCGCAGTTGAAAACCGCCGATTTTGTGGTGCGGATGCGGTCGGCGGAGAACCGACTGCGGCTGCTCGTGGCCGGGGACCTGGCCGTCGAGGCCGCCTTCGCGCTGTCGTACGACGACCTCGACCCCGAGAACGCCGCGCTGTTCCGTTCAATCGCCGTAATTGACGGCGCCACCTTCGACGCCCGGATCGCCGCCGCCACGATGGGAGCCGACGTGCTCGACACCGAGGCGCGGCTGGACGAACTCACCGACCTCGGGCTGCTCGAGGCCCGCGGCGGCAACCGGTACCGGCTGCATGACCTGATCCGCTTGTTCGCGCTGGCGGCGCTGCGCGCTGAGGACGGAACCGAGGGCGTCACCGACCGGCGCGACAGGTTGCGCACCTGGCTGCTCGGGAGCCTCGAGCGGGCCGGCGCGTGGTTCGAGCCGGACCGGGCGGCCGAGGACCCGAGTGCTGCGGGAGCCTCATTTCCCGATGCCGACACGGCCCAGGCCTGGATTCGGCTGGAGGTGGTGCACTGGTGGCCGGCGTTGCGGGCCGCCGCCGCCATCGGCGAACACGCCGCGGTCGTGGACGTGGCCGACGCCCTGCACTGGTTTTCCGACCTGTGGTTCGAGTGGGGGCACTGGCACGAGTTCTTCTCCCTGGCCGTCGCCTCGGCACGGGCCCTCGCCGACCCCCGGCTGGAAGCCATGCACCTGGGCTACCTGGCGTGGGCGGAGATCATCGAGGTCGGCGACGCCGGGGCCGCGGCGACTACGGCCCGGCACGCCCTGGCCGCCGCGGACGCCGCCGATGACGACAATCAGCGCGGCTGGGCCCTGTTCTACCTCGGCTGGGCGTGCATGGTGCTGCAACGCTTCGACGACAGCGCCGCCGCCGGGCGGGACTCGGTCTCTGCGTTCAACCGGGTCGGCAATCAGGATGGAGCCGCCCAGGCGATGGTCATCATCGGCAAGGTGCACGCGGATCGCGGGAACCACGACCTGTCGATCCGCGATTTCGAGCGGATCCTCGAGCAGGTCGAGCGCACCACCGGGAGATCCGGCGACCCGGTGTTGAAGATCACGGCGTTCTCGGCTCACCGGTTCATCACCACCAACCTGATCGCCCTGGGCCGACCCGCCGAAGCGGTGGCCGCGGCCACGGCGGCTCTCGCCCTGGCGGAGGAGATCAACTCAACGGCGTTCATCGCCTCGGCGCTGCGGATGCGGGTACTTTCCCACATCGCCGCCGGAAACGCCGGCGCAGCGGAGCGCGACATCGACCGTGCGCTTGCCGGCATCGGGCCACGGGGGAAGGACGCGTTCATCAACGAACAGCGCGCGCACCTCGAGGAGCTGCGCGCGAGCCTGGGCCCGGCCGGGACTCCCTAGACGACGGGAGCGTGTACGACCCGGAACACCTTGCTGATCACGGGTTCGTCATCCGTCAGCTCCCAGTGCGGGTCGTCCAGGTGCTTGCGGATGGCGGGAACAAGGGTCTCCCAGTAGTTCCGGTGCACGGTGTGCCAGTTTTCCAGCGTGGGGGACTCGTGCTGGGCGAGCTCCAGGGTGGCCTCGGCCGCGGTGTGCTCCCGCACCTCGAGCACCTCCACCACGGCAACCCGGGTGTTCGCCGAGTCGACCAGGGCGTACTCGGTGCCCACCACGGGAAGCGGGTCCGCCGTGAGGTCGTAGGCCACGCGCAGGTTGGATGAACCGGTCTTGTCACCGCTCATCACCAGCGCCACCATCAACTCGCGGAACTCGCCCGGTTCACCGAACTCGAGCGGGGGAAGGGCGGCGATATCGGCAAGCATCGTGAGACTTTCTCTGGCGTCGCGCGCATGTGCCCGCATGAACTGTGAGAACAGTATATGGAGCGCGTCGGGTGCTCACGACCATCCGCCGCACGTGCCGTCTTCAGCGACCGCGCCCGGCCGTGCTTGCTCGCACGGCGGCGCACGTTTACGCTGAAAAACCCACCCCAGCCCGGAGGACGACAATGACGACGACGACTCGGACATCGGCAACGAAGGCCGCGCCCGCGAAGGGCGCCGCTGCCCGTCCCCGGGTCGTCCGGCTGCGCCGCAGCAACACCTCCGGCGCGGGGTACGCCCGCCGGCGCTCCGGCCGCGGGTTCAGCTACCTCGACGCGGCCGGCCTCGTCATCGCCGACGCCGAGCTGCGCGCCCGCTTCACCGCCCTGGCCATCCCGCCGGCTTGGAGCGACGTGTGGATCGCCCCGTACCCCAACGGCCATATCCAGGCGACCGGGGTGGATGCGGCCGGCCGACGACAGTACGTGTATCACCCGGACTGGCGCCTGAAGCAGGACCGGGTGAAGTTCGCCCGTGCGCTCGAGCTGGCCGAGTCCCTGCCCCGGGCCCGCGGCTATGTGACCCGCACGCTGCGCCAGTCGGGCGCCACCCGGGAACGCGCCCTCGCCGCCGCCTTCCGGATCCTCGATTCCGGTGCCCTGCGCATCGGCAGCGACCGGTACGCCGAGGAGAACGGCAGCCACGGCCTGACGACGTTGCAGCGCTCGCACGTGAGCGTCACGGGCGACACGGTGAATTTCGCCTTCCCCGCCAAGAGCGGGCAGTCCTGGCAGAGCAGCCTGGTCGACCCCGACGTGGCCGCGTTCGTGCGGGATGCGCCGGACGATTCCCCGGACGCGCCGTTCCTGGCCTGGGACGACGACGGGGAACCCCGCACGGTGTCGGCCGCCGACGTGAACGAGTTCATCCGGGAGCACACCGGCGGCGAGTTCACCGCCAAGGACTTCCGCACCCTGCGCGGCACCATCGCGGCCGCGATCAGCCTGGCGAAGAACGGCCCGGAGGAGACCAAGCGAGCCAGGGCCCGGGCGCTGTCGGCGGCCATGCAGGCTGCGGCGGAGGTGCTCGGCAACACGCCAACGATCGCCCGCACCAGCTACGTCGACCCGCGGGTGGTCGACGCGTTCACCGCCGGCGAGACAATCGACCCCGCCCGCACGGCATCCGCCGAGTCGGAGCTGCGCCGGCTGCTGCTGCCCTGAGTCGTCGTCGCACCTCGTTCGGTGGCATGATGCGACAGACAAGTGCCGCCAGACGACAGAGGGAGAGTGACATGGCATCGCGAAAGTGGACCGACATGAGCGGGGGACAGAAGTTCGGCACGGTGGCAGGCGCCGTCGTGCAGTTGGTGCTCGCGGGGCTCGCCTGGAGTGACCTGGCGCACCGCCCGGCGAAGAAGGTCAACGGCCCCAAGGGCATCTGGGCCGCCGTCATCTCGATCAACTTCGCCGGCCCGATCGCCTACTTCATCGCCGGCCGCAAGGACTGACCCGCCGCCGCGTGTCGTTCGCACTCTTCTCGCCTTCGTTTCCACCGGGAAGGCGGGAAGTGTGCAAACGAGAGTTCACAGCTCGGGCTACAGCGGGTGCGTCAGTCGAGCACGTCGCCCAGGTCGTACGCGACGGGCCGTTCCAGCTGCTCGAAGGTGCACGAGCGGGCTTCGCGGTCCGGCCGCCACCGGTCGAACTGCACGGTGTGCCGGAACCGCTCACCCTCCATGTGGTCGTAGCGCACCTCGAGCACCCGCTCCGGCCGCAGCTTCACAAACGTCGTGTCCTTGCCCGAGGAGAACCGGCTCGGTTCACCCTCGCCGGTCAGCACGGCGCCGGCCTCGTCCCGCATCACCAGCGGCTCCAGCTCATCCACCAGCGCCAGCCGGCGCACATCGCTGAACGCGGATGCCCCGCCCACGCTGCGCAGCTCGCCGTCGGCGTCGTAGAGGCCGAGCAGCAGCGAGCCCACGCCGCTGCCGCTGACGTGCGTGCGGTAACCCAGCAGCACGACATCCGCGCTGCGGTGGTGCTTGACCTTGAACATGACCCGCTTGCCCGGCGCGTACGCGGCGGCGAGCGGCTTGGCGACGACGCCATCCAGGCCCGCGCCCTCGAACTCCACCAGCCAGCGGCGGGCCACGGCCACGTCGCGGGTGGTGCGGGTGAGATGGATCGGGTCGCCGAGCGTGCCGACGAGGGCCTCGAGTGCAGCCCGGCGCTGTTCGAACGGGGTGTCCAGCAGGCTCTCCCCGGCCAGGCTGAGCAGGTCGAAGGCCACGAAGGTGGCCGGGGTCTCGTCGGCGAGCCGGCGCACCCGGCTTGCGGCGGGGTGGATGCGCTGCGACAGCTGCTCCCAGGACAGGTGCTCCCGGCCCGGCTCGCCCGCCCGCAACACGATCTCCCCGTCGAGCACGCAGGGCTGCGGCAGCAGCTCCTCGAATGCGTAGGTGAGCTCGGGGAAGTACCGGGTGAGCATCTTCGAGCCGCGGCTGCCGATGCTGCTGGTGGTGCCGTCGAAGGAGACGATGCTGCGGAAGCCGTCCCATTTGGGCTCGTAACTGAGGCCGCCGGGCACACTGTCCGGTTCGGGGACCGTGTCGACGGACTTGGCGAGCATGGGGGAGACGGGCGCTGCGACTGCCATGCCCAGAGTCTGGCCTGCTTCCGGCCCGCGGTACACCTCTTGCACGTATTTCCACCCCGGTTGGGTATTCATGCCGCTGGAGGCATCCGCGGGTGAGGAAGATGGAACCATGACCGAGCGCACCAGTACGACCAACTTCCGCAGCGCCCGCGACCAGCTCGTCGAGCTGCGCGCCGACCACCCGGGCGCCTCAGCGGCCTTCGTCTGGCCCGACGTGGGCGACAGCTTCAACTGGGCCGTCGACTGGTTCGACGTGATCGGCACCGGCAACGACAAGACCGCCCTGTGGATCGTGGAGGAAGACGGCCGCGAACTCAAGGTCAGCTTCGACGAGATGGTCACCCGTTCCGACCGGGTCGCCACCTGGCTCGTGCAGCAGGGCGTGGCCAAGGGCGACCACGTCATGCTGATGCTCGGCAACCAGGTCGAGTTGTGGGAGACCATGCTCGCGATCCTCAAGGTCGGCGCGGTCATCCTGCCCACCTCCACCGTGCTCGGCACGCACGACCTCGCCGACCGGGTGCTGCGCGCCGGGGTGCAGCACGTGATCGCCAACGCCGGGGACACCGCGAAGTTCGCCGGTGTCGAGGGCGAATTCACCCGCATCTGCGTGGGCGAGCCGACCGCGGGCTGGACCGGTTACGCCGACTCGCACCTCGCCGAAGCCGGCAAGGTCGCCGTCACGGTCGCCTCCACCGACCCGTCGCTGATCTACTTCACCTCCGGCACCACGAGCAAGCCCAAGATGGTGGTGCACAGCCAGACCTCGTACCCGGTCGGGCACCTCACCACGATGTACTGGCTGGGCCTCCGCCCCGACGACGTTCACCTGGCCATCAGCTCGCCCGGCTGGGGCAAGCATGCCTGGAGCTGCTTCTTCTCGCCGTGGATCGCCGAAGCCACCGTTTTCATCTACAACTACTCGAAGTTCAACCCGGCGGCGCTGACGCACCAGCTGCACCGCGCCTCCGTCACCAGCTTCTGCGCGCCACCGACGGTGTGGCGCATGCTGATCCAGGCGGATGTCGGCGTCAAGCCGGCGAGCCTCCGTGAGATCCTCTCGGCCGGTGAACCGCTCAACCCCGAGGTGATCAGCCAGATCCAGCGTGCCTGGGAGCTGACCATCCGCGACGGCTACGGCCAGACCGAGACCACCGCGATCGTCGGCAACGTGCCGGGGTCGGCTCTCAAGGCCGGGTCGATGGGCCAACCCTTGCCCGGCGTCGCCGTGGTGCTGGTCGATCCGATCACCGGGGCCCTCACCGAGGAAGGCGAGATCTGCCTGGACCTCACCAGCGCGGCGGTGAACCTCATGTCGGGCTACCACGGCGACATCGAACGGAGCGCCGACGTGCTCCGGGACGGCTACTTCCACACCGGCGACGTCGCCACCCGGGACGAGAACGGCTACCTCACCTTCGTCGGCCGCACCGATGACATCTTCAAGTCCAGCGACTACAAGGTCTCCCCGTTCGAGGTGGAGAGCGTGCTGATCGAGCACCCTGCCGTGATGGAGGCCGCCGTCGTGCCGGCCCCCGACGACACCCGGCTGAACATCGCCAAGGCCTATGTCGCGCTGGCCGCCGGTTGGGCGCCCGACGCCGAGACCGCCCTTGCCGTGCTGCGCTACGCCCGCAACGGCCTGCCGCCGTACATGCGGGTGCGCCGGGTGGAGTTCTTCGAACTGCCCAAGACCAACTCGGGCAAGATCCGCCGGGTGGAACTGCGGGCTCGGGAGAACGAGGCTGCCGCGGCGAACGTGCGGCTGGCCGACGAGTGGCGGGACGACCAGTTCCCGGAGCTCAAGAAGCGCTCCTAGCCCGCCGGGCTCCACCGTCCCGTCTACCGGGGCGCGCGCGGCCGATCGCCCGTGAGGGTGGTCGACACCTGGGTCGGCGCCTCGGCCAGGCGTCGCACCGCCCGCAGCGGGATCTGCAGCCAGGACGGCCGGTTGCGGGTTTCGTAGACGCTCTCGTAGATGGCCTTGTCGAGTTCGAACGCGGCCAGCAGGGGTTCCTGGCCGGCCAGCGTGGTGCGGGCGTCGTCGTGATAGCCCTGCAGGAAGGCCGCCCTGGCGTTCATCGTCCAGTCGATCGCGGCGGGCCGGGCGTCGGGGTCGGACTGCGCAATGGTCGCGCCGACATAGGAGAACGAGCGCAGCATGCCCGCCACGTCCCGCAGCGGGATGTCGGGCAGGGAGCGTTCGGCGAGCGGCCGGAGCGGTTCGCCCTCGAAATCGATCAACACCCAGCCGCGACCGGGCACGTCGAGCACCTGCCCGAGGTGGTAATCGCCATGGATGCGCTGCAGGCGTGGCCACGTGGCCTTCTGTGCCCGCGCGAAGACGGCTTCGATCGCTGCCTCGTGTTCGGCCAGTTCCGGTACTTCCCTGGCGGCCAGGCGGTAGCGGTCCAGCATGCCGGAGCACAACTGGTCCACGATCTCCGCGGTGGAATCCCCGGTGGGGAACGCGCGGGCCAGGTCACGGTGCACGGCCGCCGTCGCGACGCCCAGCGCACGCGCTCGCGGTCCGAAGTCCTCGCCGGCGGCCGCGGCGCCCAATGCCACCCGCCAGGCATCGTCGACACCGGGCAGGAACTCCTGGGCGAAGGCGAGGTGACCGCCGACCCGCGTGGAGCCGAGGGGGCTGGGCCACTCGCCCCACACGGCCCCGACGGGCTCGGGGACGAACCGGGAACCGACGCGGGCGAGACCGGACTGCACCGAGACATCCGGGTTCTGGCCGGCAGCGACCACCCGGAACACCTTGCAGATGACCGGTCGGTGCGCCCGGTCGCCGGCGCCGACGAGATCAATGATGATCGACGTGTTGGACTGTTCGCCGCTCAGCACCCGGCTCGACGCCACCGACACCCCGGCCGGCCGGGGGGTTCCGGGCACGGCCTCGCCGGATGCGGCCATGTTTGTCGGGTCGTCGGCGAGAACGGTGCCCCGGGAGAGGATGAAGTCGAGCAGCGCAGCGGCGTAGGCCGGATCGTGGGCGGCGTCGTAGAGGTAGCGGGGCAGACCGTCACTGCCCGTGGTGCGGGCGATGAGCGCGCCCGGATCGGACCCTGCGGTGGAGGGCATCGCGGCCAGTGGGGCCCGGCGCTCCGTGACGGGCACCTGGTAGAGCGTCGAATACCGGCTGGCGGTGTCGAGCACGAGGTGGCACGCGATGCGGACGGTGGGGTCGGTGGAGGGCAGGGAGAACTGCCCGATGCTCTGCAGTACGGGGCTGTGGCCCTTGCCGGCGAACCAGCGCTGCGCGGCCACCCAGCGGTCGAGGGTCGCGGGGAGGTCGACACCGGTGTCGGCGCTGGCGTGCTTCATGTCGCTCAGCGTAGCCGGACCTGCTACTCCGGGGGTGCCGACCGAGCTTCGTCGACCGCGGCGCTCAGCAGCGACACGACCACGGTGTCGTTCTTGGTGGACTGTTGCCCGATCTCGGTGAAGCCGAGGCGGTCGTGGAAGGCCAGCGAGCGCGGGTTGGGCGGGCGCAGGTTGACCTCGCAGAAGACGACGTCGGCGCCGATGGCTCGCGCGCTGTCGAAAACGGCGGAGTAGAGCAGCGCGCCGAGCCCCTGGTCCCGGTGATCCGGTGCGACCACGATGCGATCCAGGTAGAGGAAGGCGCTGGACCGGCCGGAGAACCAGAGGTAGTTCTCGCTGTCGTAGGCGGCGCCGGGCGCGAACACGATGGTGAAACCCAGCACGGTGTCCGGGTCGGTATCCGCCACGACGGCGGTGGCGCTGTGGCCGGCGGCGAGCAGGGCTGCCAGCTGCGCGGAATCCAGGTCGTTGACGGCCGGCACGGCGGCGCTGTTCAACCTGAGCAGCTGGGCAGTGTCGGTGTCGCGCACGGGACGCAGCGAGAGCGGGGGAAGCGGAACGGATTGCAGCGACGCAGGGGGCAGCGAGGTGGTCATCCCTCGACGATAATCGATGCCGCCCCGGCCGCCGCCCGGCCGCCTAGCCTCGGCCCGTCCAGCGGCGTAGGTTGCCGGGTGCGGGGGATTCGGCGTCGGGAACGAGTTCGGGAGGACTCATGCACACTCGCGAAGTGGTCTGGTTCAATTCGATCGGGCTGGGCGACATCCCCCAGGTCGGCGGCAAGAACGCGTCGCTGGGCGAAATGGTGCGCTCCCTGAAGTCCAGCGGCGTGCGGGTGCCGGACGGCTTCGCCACCACCGCCGACGCCTATCGCGCCTTCATCGCCGCGAACGGCCTGGACGCCGTCATCCGCGACCGGCTCGACGCCTACCATGCCGGCGCGTCCTCGCTCCGGGAGACCGGGCAAGCCGTGCGCGAGGCGTTTCTGGCCGGAGAGTTCCCGGCGGCCATCGCGGACGACATCCGGGTCTTCTACCGCACCCTCGCCGACCAGGCCGGGGTGGCGAACCTGCCGGTGGCCGTGCGCAGCAGCGCCACCGCCGAGGACCTGCCGGATGCCAGCTTCGCCGGCCAGCAGGAGACCTTCCTGAATGTGAGCGGCGAGCGGGACCTCCTCGACGCCTGCCGGCGCTGTTACGCGTCGTTGTTCACCGACCGCGCGATCAGCTACCGCGAGGTGAAGAAATTCGACCATCTCGACGTCGCGCTCTCCATCGGCGTGCAGCGGATGGTGCGCAGCGACCTCGCCGGTTCCGGGGTGATGTTCTCCATCGATACCGACACCGGCTTCCCCGGCGCCGCCGTGATCAGCGCGGCCTGGGGCCTGGGTGAGACCGTCGTGCAGGGCGCCGTCGACCCGGACAAGTACCTGGTCTTCAAGGCCCTGCTCGCCGATCCGGACTGCGAACCGATCATCGAGAAGACGCTGGGCCGTAAGGACCGCAAGATGACCTATGCCGAGGGCGGCAGCGCGCGCACCCGGGTGATCGACACCCCGGAGCGGGAGCGCCGGGCGTTCGTGCTGAGCAACGCTGAGATCGTGCTGCTCGGCCGCTGGGCGAAGGTGGTCGAGGACCACTACGGCCGGGCGATGGACATGGAATGGGCCAAGGACGGTCTGACCGGTGAGCTGTTCCTCGTGCAGGCGCGGCCGGAGACCGTGCACTCGCAGAGGAGCCTGACCCGGTTCACGGTGAGCCGGCTCATCGAGGCCGGTCCGCTCCTGGTCTCCGGGGTGGCCATCGGCGACAGCATCGCCTCCGGCACCGCCTGCGTGATCCGGGACCCGGCCGATATCGAGAACTTCCGTGACGGCGCGATCCTCGTGACCGAGATGACCGACCCGGACTGGGTGCCGATCATGACCCGCGCGGCGGGAATCATCACCGACCACGGCGGCCCCACCAGCCACGCCGCCATCGTCAGCCGGGAACTCGGCGTTCCGGCGGTGGTCGGCACCCGGGTAGCCACCGAGGTGCTCACCGAGGGCGCCCCGGTCACCATTTCCTGCGCCGAGGGCGACGAGGGCTTCGTCTATGCGGGCATCCTCGCCGCCGAAACCGAGGAGGTGGACCTGGGCGCCGTGCCGCACACCCGCACGCAGGTGATGGTGAACATCGCCAGCCCGGCCGCCGCGTTCGAATGGTGGCGGCTGCCCACCGCCGGGGTGGGGCTGGCGCGGATGGAGTTCATCATCAACAACCTCATCAAGATCCACCCCATGGCGCTCGTGCACCCCGAACGCATCACCGAACCGGCCGTGCTGCGGCAGATGGCCGAACTCACCCGTGGGTATGACGACCTCACCGACTACTTCGTGGAGACCCTGGCACTGGGCATCGCGAAACTGGGAGCGCCGTACCATCCGAATCCGGTGATCGTGCGGCTCAGCGATTTCAAGACGAACGAGTACGCGCGCCTGTTGGGCGGGTCGGTTTTCGAGCAGGCCGAGGAGAACCCGATGCTCGGCTTCCGCGGGGCATCGCGGTACTACGACCCCAAGTACGCCGAGGGCTTCGCCCTGGAATGCCGGGCGCTCATGCGGGTGCGGGAGCAGATCGGTTTCAGCAATGTGATCGTGATGGTGCCGTTCTGCCGCACCACGACGGAAGCCGACAAGGTGCTCGCGGCGATGGCCGAGAACGGGCTGGTGCGCGGCCGGAACGGGCTGCAGGTCTACATGATGTGCGAGATCCCAGCCAACGTCATCCTGGCCGAACAGTTCGCCACCCGGTTCGACGGCTTCTCGATCGGGTCGAACGACCTCACCCAGCTGGTGCTCGGCGTCGACCGGGATTCCGCCGACCTGGCCGCCCTGTTCGATGAGCGCAACGAAGCGGTCACCCGGATGATCAGCGAGGCGATCGACAAGGCCCACGCGGCCGGCATCAAGATCGGCATCTGCGGGCAGGGGCCGAGCAACTACCCGGACTTCGCCGAATTCCTGGTCGGCCGGGGCATCGACTCGATCTCGCTCAACCCGGACTCGTTCCTCAGGACCGTGCACCGAATCAAGGAGGCCGAGGTGAAGACCGTCGGCGACTGGCCGACACTGAGCCGGGTGACCACCTAGGCGATCGCGTCTGCGGATCGTTCCTGCGCGGATCGTTCCTGCGCGGATCGTTCCTGCGCGGATCGTTCCTGCTCAGACCGCTCTGCTCACACGGTGTCGTCGATCTGCAGGTCCGGCCCGTCCAGGACGGCCTGCTCGTAGTCGGCCTCCGCCGCATCCGCCACCTGCCGGGCGGCGATCACCCGTTCGCTGATCCGGTGCTCCACGGCCTCTGCCATGGCGACGTCCTCGGGGGAGGCGTTCATGAGCAGGTCCTCCATCTCCTCCGGGTCCCGGTGCAGCGCCTCGATCGCGCCTACCTCGGCCCTGGCGACCGCCGCGCGGCTGCGCAGGAAGGTGATCCGCGCCTGCCAGCGCGCGTCCCGCTGTGCGTCCTCCTTGCGTCCGCGGGGCACCAGGCTGTTGCTCTCACTCTCGTTCTCGCTCACGGCACTCTCCCTGTCTCGCTGGGAGCCTAGCGCCGCATCACCGCCCCCGAAACGGAGCAGGCCGGCCGCGGATCCCGCTCAGTCATAGGCGCGCAGCAGCTGCCAGAGACCGCGGCCGTCGTCATGCTGGATGTCGAAAACCAGGGATGTACCGTCGTCTGCGGTGCCCTGGCAGCGCCAGGCCGCGACCGGCTTGGGCGGATGGGTGAGGAAGTGCAGCAGCTCGTCGGGCAGCGAGAGGGACGCCGTCAGCGGTGTCGGGGTGTCGGTGACCCGGAACCGGCGGGTCCGCCAGACCAGGCGCACGGGCGCGCCCTCCGGGGACACCCAGACCGCAACGGTTTCATTGATCAAACTCATGGAGCATCACCTCGTCGGTTAGAACATACGTTCGAAGTTTACTCCTCCTGCTCTGACATTGCACCCGCGACCCGTGAGCCGGGCCCCGAAAAGGCCCGGGTTTCGGGGTTCAACTCACCGTTCGCGAGACCGGCTCGCGAGATCGGGTCGCGACATCGCCGGCGACTCAGCTGTGGCTCATAACCGAGCCATAGCCGACTCATAGGCACGTTCGGCTAGATGGACATCGTTACGTTACCGATTGTTCATTTGGAGGACACCATGCTGCAGGCCGCGATCATCCTGATCGATCTGCTCTTCATCAGCCTGCTCACGTTCGGGCTGTATTTTCCGCGCCACCGGCGCCGTGACCTCGTCGTCGCGTACCTCATCGTGAATGTCGGTGTGCTGGCGGTGGCCCAAGTGCTCGCGTCCAGCACCGTCGGCGTCGGCCTGGGACTGGGCCTGTTCGGCGTGCTGTCGATCATCCGCCTGCGCTCGAGCGAGATCGAACAGCACGAGGTGGCGTACTACTTCGCGGCCCTGGCCATGGGCCTGCTCGCCGGCCTCAGCGCCGAGCCCAACGTGCTCACCGTGGTGCTGATGGCCCTCATCGTCGCCGTCGTCTTCTTCGGCGACAACCCGCGCCTGTTCCGCAGCTACCGGCAGCAGACGGTGGTGCTGGATGCCGCCTTCCCCGACGAGTCCGACCTCATCGCGCACCTCGAAGGGCTGCTCGTCGCCCGGGTGCACGGCGTGCACGTGCGCAGCCTCGACCTGGTCAACGACACCACCCTCGTCGACGTGCGGTACCAGGTGGGCGCCGCGCGCTCCCTGGCCCCCACCCTCGCCCCGGCCCGCACTACCGGCGTCACCGGCGCCAGCGTTTTGCAGGAGGCGGGACGATGAGCGCCTTGTCCGCACTCGGGGGTGCCGTGCCTGCCGGGGGAGTCGTGCTGGATGTGCCGCTGACGGGCCTGGACACCATCGACCTGGCCGAACTCACCGAACGCGCCAGCCTGCTCACCCGCATCGACCGCAAGTACGTGCTGCCGCGGAGCGCCCTCGACGTGCTCCTGGCCGACCTCGATCCCGGGGTGCGGGTGCTGGACATCAACGGGGTGCGCTCCAGCGCCTACGAGTCTGTGTACTTCGACACCCCGGAGCTCACCAGTTTCATGATGGCGGCCCATCCGCGCCGGCGCCGGTTCAAGATCCGTACCCGCACCTACGTCGACTCCGCCCAGAGCTACCTCGAGGTGAAGACCAGGGGCGGCCGCGGTGTGACGGTCAAGGACCGGCTGCCGTACGACCTCGACGACAGGGCCACGCTCACCAGCGAGGGCCGCCGGTACACCGACACGGTGCTCGACGACGCCGACATCACCGGGGCCGAAGGGCAGGAACTCATGCCGACCCTCACCACCCGGTACCTGCGCACGACCCTGTTCATCCCGGAGTCCAGCAGCCGGGCCACGATCGACACCGGCCTGTCCTGGGCGACGGTGCCGCACCGGGCCCCCGCCGGCCGGAGCGCGCGCGACCGCGGCTCCCGGCTGTCGGATGCGCCGCCGGTGCGACTGGACCGGCCGCAGCTGGCCATCGTGGAGACCAAGTCCGGGTCGCGGGCATCCGCCGTCGACCGAATCCTCTGGGCGCACGGCCACCGCCCCGCCACCATGTCGAAGTACGGCACCGGAATGGCCGCCCTGCGCGGCGACCTGCCGGACAACAAATGGGCCCCGGTCCTGCGCCGCTATTTCCGCTAGCCGCCGAGCACCCGTACGTGCCCTCTCCACCGGCGCCCCACCGGCCACACCCAGCGACCATCCCCCACTCAGCTGCCGTCACCGGCACCCACCGATTGTGAAGACCCCATGAAGAAGAATCCCCTGACCCCCACCGACCCGTCCGGCGGCGCCCGCCGGTTCGGCGTGAAGGCCTGCACCTACCGGGTGCTGCCGTTCCTGGTCACCGCCGCCCTGCTCACCGGGTGTGCGGCGGTCGCGTCGACCACCGACTCCACCGGCTCCACAGGCACCACGACGTCAGCCACCACGGCCGTCGCGGTGGACGAGTCCACCTCCGCCGCCGAGGTGCTGGCCGCCAACCAGGAAACCCACGACGACGCCGACGACTACGAGTGGGACGACGCCGACGTGGTGCCGATCACCCTGGACGGCGACAGCGCCTCGGTCGACGATTCCGCCGACAGCTCAGCCGTGACCATCTCCGGCAGCACCGTGACCATCACCGCGGCCGGCACCTACGAACTCAGCGGCACCCTCGACGACGGCCAGATCGTCGTCGCCTCCGCGGGCGAAGGCACCGTGCGCCTGCTCCTCAACGGCGTCGACATCACCAACTCCGCCGGGGCCGCCCTCGTCGTCTCCGAGGCCGACGAAGCCATGATCGTGCTCGCCGACGGGACCACGAACTCCCTGGCCGACACCGACTCCTACGGCGAAGACGACGAAGCGAACGCGGCTCTGTACAGCGCCGCCGACCTCACCATCACCGGTACGGGGTCGCTCGACGTGACCGGCAACGGCAACGACGGCATCACCAGCGCCGACGGACTGGTCATCAACTCCGGCACCATCACGGTGACGGCAGTGGATGACGGCATCCGCGGCAAGGATTACCTGGTGGTGGACGGCGGCACCGTCTCGGTGACGGCCGGCGGCGACGGCCTCAAGTCCGACAACGCGGACGACGCCACCCGCGGGTACATCGCCCTGACCGGGGGCACCGTGGACGTGACGGCGGCCGGCGACGGCGTGCAGGCCATCACCGATGTGGTGCTCTCCGGCGCCGACGTCACTGTGGAATCCGGCGGCGGCAACACCGCCACGGTCGCCGAGGACGTCTCCGCGAAGGGCGTCAAGTCCGGAGTGGTCACCGTCATCGACGGCGGCACCCTCACCGTCGACGCAGCGGATGACGCCCTGCACTCCGACGGCACCGTGCGTGTGGTCGCCGGCGACGTCACCCTCGCCGCAGGCGACGACGGCGTGCACGCCGACTCGGCGCTGGACATCATCGGCGGCAGCACCACCGTGACGACCTCGAACGAGGGGCTGGAGAGCATGGCGATCAGCATCGGCGGCGGAACCGTCTCGGTGACCGCCAGCGATGACGGCCTCAACGCCTCCAGCGGGTCGACCGCGACCACCACCACGACCGACGACACGGCCGCTGCGGACGGCGCCCCCACCGACGGCGAGATGCCTGCCCAGGGCGGCGGCGGGGGAGGCGGCATGGACTCCGACGGCGGTGAGACCATCACCATCACCGGCGGCACTACCGTGATCGACGCGGACGGCGACGGCTTCGACTCCAACGGGTCGGCGACCATGAGCGGTGGCACCCTCGTGGTGAACGGGCCGACCAACAGTGGGAACGGCGCACTCGACGTGAACGGCACCTTCACGGTCACTGGAGGCACCCTCCTGGCGGCCGGCAGCGCCGGAATGGCCGTGTCGCCCGAGACCGGGTCCGAGCAGACCTTCGTCGCGATCGCCCTCGACGCCGTGGAGGCGGGCGGCACCACCGTGCAGCTCGTGAACAGCGCCGGCGACGTGGTGATGGCGTTCGAATCGGTCAAGGACTTCCAGTCGGTGGTCTTCTCCTCCGACGAGCTGGTCGACGGCGAGAGCTACACCGTCTACGTGGGCGGCACCGCCAGCGGCGAGATCGCCGACGGCGTCTACAGCGACGGCGACTACTCCGCGGCGACGACCGCCACCACCGTCACGGCCGGCGTGGCCGCGACCGGGACCATGGGCGGCGGCGGCGCGGGAGGAGGCGGCCCCCGCTAACCGGGGAGTCGCGACTTCCGCCATCCGAATGGCCGGCCCACAGGGGCCGGCCATTTCGCGGTGGTGGTGGTGCATGCTCGTGGGGGCTCGTCACAATGCTCGTGGCACGCGCTAATGCGCGAAATACCGCGTGCCGCGAGCACTGTCGCGTGCCGCGGGCGCTGTCGCGTGCCGCGGGCATGTGTGTGCCGGGCGGGGTGACGGCGGCGTGCGGCGGCGCTACCATCGCGGCATGATTCGCATCCTGTTGCGTGCGCTGATCTTCCTGCTGTCCGCGGCTCTGGGCCTGTGGGTGGCGTCCCTCGTGCTCGAGGACCTCACCATCACCCCGAGCGGATTCATCACCGCCGTGGTTGTGTTCGCGGTGGCGCAGAGTGTGCTCTCGCCGTTCCTGGCGAAGGTGGTGGCGCGGGGAGCGCCGGCGTTCTTAGGCGGCATCGGGCTGGTATCGACCTTCGTTGCCCTGTGGATCGCATCCCTGTTCCCCGGCGGTCTCACCATCGAGGGCTGGCAGACCTGGGTCCTCGCGGCGCTCGTGGTCTGGCTGGTCACCGCCCTTGCCACGCTGCTGCTTCCGCTGGTCTTGTTGCGGGAGGCGAAGGAGAAGCGCACCGGCGCATCCCGGCCGACCCCGTGAGCCCAGGCCATGGGCCGGGCGCGGACCCCAGGCGGATGCCCGGGGTCAGGCCCGGCGGAGACCCACCGCGGTCAGGGCCAGACAGCAGGCACAGGTTACGGCGAGCAGGGAGAGCATCAGGGGGTAACCGGCGTAGTCGCTCAGGGTCGCGAAGGCGACGGGCAGCAGGAAGCCCACGTAGGTGAGGCTGTAGTAGACGCCGGTGATGCCGGCCAGGTCGGTGGGGGTGGAGATGCGCTGGATCTCGACGAGTCCGGCCACGACCGTGATGCCGTAGGCGGCGCCGAGCAGGATGCCGGTGATCAGGGCCAGCACGGGGGAAACGGTGACGGCCGTGACCACGGCGCTGAGGATGCCGGTGACCATGAGGGCCATGCCCACCACCAGGGCACGCCCGCGGGTGATCGAGTTGAGGCGGGACACCTGCGGCTGCACGAGCGCGCCGGTGCCCAGGGTCACCACGGTCAGCAGGGTGGCGAAGGCGAGGTTGAGTTCGCCGAGCCGGCCCTCCACCAGCTTGGGCATCATGGCGTAGGCGATGCCGGCGGCGCCGAACACCCAGGGTGCGGTGGGCAGCACCACCCGCAGGAACCGGCGGTGTCCGGCGAGCGGAACCTGCAGGTCGAGCCACAGCGACCCGTGCACGCGGCTGCGGGGCACGGTCTCCGGCGCCCGGAGAAGGAAGGGCAGCACGAGCAGGCTGAGGAGGATGTGCACCAGGTAGGGGAGCAGGGTGGGCAGCGGGCCCCACTGGGCAAGGACACCGGAGATGCCGGCGCCCAGCCCGAAGCCGACGGTGAGGGTGAGCGCGGGGCGGCGGGCGCCGGCGGTGGGGCGCGCCACCAGGTCGAACGGGGCGCTGGAGAGTTCCTTGAGCCAGGCTGTGCCGACGGACATCGCTACGCCGACGCTCAGCCCGGCGAGGAACCGGCCGAGGCAGATCACGACCTCGCTGCTGAAGCCGAGCCCGAGCAGGATGCTGGCCGCGATGCCACCGAGGACCCCGATGATCACGAGGGGCTTGCGGCCGTAGCGGTCGGAGAGTGCGCCGGCCAGCAGGAGGCCGGGGACCAGCCCGACGACGTAGAACCCGAGGAACAGGTCGGCCGTGACCGTGGAGTAGTGGCCGAGGGTTTCGTACATGTGCAGCAGCGGGGTGAAGTGGTTGCCGCCCCAGGCCATGACGAACAGCGCCGGCGCGGCGAGTTGCCACGGGACGAGGGAGCTGGGGGTGCGGGGAGTGCGGGGAGACATGGGACTTTCCGGTTGGTGCTGGAGTGTGCGGGGGCGTGCCGGGGTGGGCGGGTCAGAGCGGCCGGTGCACGCGGTGGCCCGACTCGAGGTGGAGCCGGAGCGCCGCAGCGTACGCGGCGGTGTCGCCGGCACGGAGGTGGTCGGCCAGTTGGCGGTGCTCGTCGATGAGCCGGGTGATGTTGTCCGGGTCGCGCGCGGCGACCCGGTGCACCAGGCGTTCCAGCCGGGGGCCCAGCCTGGCGTAGATGTCGTCGATGACCCGGTTCCCGGTTTCGTCGACGATGCGGGAGTGGAACCTGTGGTCGGCTCTGGCGTACGCCAGGAGATCACCCGCGGCGGCGGCATCCGCTTGGGCCTGGATCAGGGCGCGCAGTTCGGCGTCGACGGAATCGACCCGCTCGGCACGCTCGCCGAGGACCTGCACGGCCTTCGTCTCGAGCAGGGCGCGCACCTGCAGCAGCTCCGCGGTCTCGGTGTCGTCGATGGCGGTGACGACGGCGCCCTTCTTCGGGAAGAGGCGGAGCAGACCGGCGGACTCGAGGGACAGGAAAGCTTCGCGCACCGGAGTGCGGCTGAGCCCCAGGGTCGCCGCGACGTCGCCCTCGGTGATGAGGGCGCTCGCCGCGAGGTCGCCGGAGATGATGGCGTCGGCCACGTGGGTGTAGGCGCGTTCGACAGCCGAGAGCCCGGACGGGCGGACGGGCGTGGTTCGTGGGGACGGCATGACTCCAGCGTACCGCCGAATGGGGCCGATAAATGCATCAATAACCTCAACACCTCCATGGGCGTGCTGCCCCTGCGCAGTAGAGTCAGACACCGTGAGTCGATGACGCCTTACTGAAATCCGCCGGTTCGCACCGTTGAAGACCGAACCGGCCAGAGTGGAAGAGCGTCAGATGAGCGAACGCACGATAGTGATCACCGGTGCCAGCGACGGAATCGGTGCGGCGGCCGCACGCGCGCTGAGCGCATCCGGCGACAGGGTGGTCATCGTGGGGCGCTCGCCGCAGAAGACCGCGGCGGTCGCGGCCGAGCTCGGCGCCGACCATCTCATCGCCGACTTCAGCCGCCTGGCCGAGGTGCGCACCCTGGCCGCCGACCTGCTGCGCCAGTACGGGCGCATCGATGTGCTCGCCAACAACGCCGGCGGCATCATGGGCGCCAGGGAGCTCACCGTCGACGGCCACGAGAAGACGTTCCAGGTGAACCACCTGGCCCCCTTCCTGCTGACGACCCTGTTGATGGACCGCCTGGTCGAGAGCCGGGCGTCGGTGATCAACACCTCGAGCACCGCCAACCGGTTCGGACGCCTCAACCTCGACGACCTCGGCAACGATCGCAAGTACTCGCCCAACAAGGCCTACGGCGACGCGAAGCTCGCCAACATCCTTTTCACCCGCGAATTGCACCGCCGGTACAGCGGCCGCGGCATCGTCACCGCCGCGTTCCACCCGGGCGTGGTGGCCACGAGCTTCTCCACCGGATCGACGAGCATCATGCGGCTGGTCTACCAGACCGCGCTCAAACGGATGCTGATCAGCCCGGAGAAGGGCGCGGACACCCTCGTCTGGCTGGCCGGAACCGCCGCCGGCGTCGACTGGCAGTCCGGCGAGTACTACGAGAAGCGGCGGGTGCACAGCGTCAACCGCCAGGCCACGGATGCCGGCCTCGCGACGGCGCTCTGGGAACGCAGCGTCGACATGGTCGCCACCGACCTGCTGCCCCAGTCCGCGCCGAACTAACTGTTCCCGCTCCGGACAAATGCACCCGGCACACCGGGACCACTTGTCCGGATTGGGACCAGTCGGCTAGGAGATCCGGGTCAGTGCGGTGAATGACATGGTGTTCGACTGCCCGTTCTGGCAGGTCTGGTAGAGCAGGTCGTAGCCGCGCGGCACGTCTGCAGTGCTGTTCCGGTGGGCGTTCAGCATCGCCACGATGCCCTCCACCCGGTAGGTACCGGCGTGCTCGCCGGTGAGGGTGATCACGGTGCCGGCATCGTCCGGGAAGTCTTTGCCGCCGCACGACCAGTGCTCGGCGATGGTCGGCACGTTCTCGTAGTGCGCGGTCACGTCCACGGACCCGATGCACTCGTCGAGTTCGGCGTTCCAGCCGGTCGCGTGCACGTTGTTGGTGTAGCGGGCGGCCAGGATGCGGTCCTGTTCGGCCTGCCAGCCCGCCATCGCCTGGGAGACGGCAGCCACCGGGGCGGCCAGGTCGGCCGCGATGCCGTCGACGCCGGCCGAGGCGGCGAAGTCGACCGTTGACAGGGCCTGCGCGCTGTCCCGGATGCCGGTGCCGGAGTCGAACAGGGACGTGGTCACGACCGCGGAATCCGCGATGGTCTCGGCGGCGGTGAGTTCCTGGGCGGCAGCGCTCAGCCGGGTGGTGGCGGCGTCGATGGCCGTCGCCAGGTCGGTGCGCGGCTGCTCGCTGAGCACCTTGCCAGCGCTGTTGGCGAGGGTGGCGATGGCGGCGTCGAGCGCGCCCTCCGCATCCGTCACGGTCTGCACCGCAACGGTCTGCTCAGCGCGGAAGGCGGCAGCCGCGGCGTCGTACCGGCTCTGCGCGGCCGACACCGCCAGCGTGCGGGTGACGAGCACGACCGCCAGCGCGACAACGACGAGGCTCGCGACCGCGATGACCACGGTGCGGGTGCGGCGGGTGCCGGTGACACGGGTACCGGTACCACGGGTGCGTGTGGCGCGGCGGATGCGGGCGCGTCCCGTCCGTGCTGCATCCTCGGTCATCCACGCCCCCCGCTGGTGTTCGTGCCGGTCACCGCCAGGGCCAATGCCGTGACGTGAGAACTGAAATCCTACCGACCTCGTGTTTCAGCCGGGAAACATGTTCCCGGTCATCGACGGATGGCCTCGGTGCGGCCACTATTGACCTCCATGAGCACAGCGATCCACATCGGCACGTCCGGCTGGAGCTACGACCACTGGGAGAACGTGCTCTACCCCGCCGGCCTGCCCGCCGCGAAACGGCTGGCCACCTACGTGGCGAACTTCGACACCGTGGAACTGAACGCCAGTTTCTACCGCTGGCCCCGGAACGTCACGTTCGCCGGCTGGCGGCACCGGCTGCCGGCCGGGTTCGTGATGTCGGCGAAGGCGCCGCGCGGCCTGACCCACGCGAAGAAGCTCTACGGGCCGGAGGTGTGGGCCGACCGGATCGCCGCCGGCTGGCACGAGCTCGGCGACCGCCGCGCCATCCTGCTGGTGCAGTTGCATCCCGGCCACGAGCGCGACGACGCCCGCCTGGACTACTTCCTGGGCTCCCTGCCGCCGTGGATCCGGGTGGCGGTCGAGTTCCGGCATCCGAGCTGGCACGTTGACGAGGTGCTCGGCATGCTCGAGCGGCACGGCGCCGGCTACTGCGTGATGAGCGGCGCCGGCCTGCCCTGCCTGCTGCGGGCCACCGCGCCGTTCGTGTACCTGCGGCTGCACGGACCCGCCCGAGAGTACCTCTACGGCGGGTCGTATTCCGACGCCGACCTGCGCTGGTGGGCGGACCGCATCCGGGAATGGCAGGCGGACGGCCGGGAGGTGTTCGCCTATTTCAACAATGACGGCGGCGGCAACGCGGTGCGGAACGCCTGGACCCTGCGGGCCGAGTTGGGCGTGTGAGCGGGCCGGCCGCGCCGGGGCCGAATGCCCGCACAAGGCCCCTAGCGCGCCCAGCCCGGGTGAGATATGCAAACGGCCGCCGGTGAGCTGAATGGGTCAGGCAACCTTGCCAAACAGCAGGTCACCCGAAAAACAGGTGCATAGAATTGTGGCCCGGGACGCGATTGAGTGAGTCGCACGCGTCGCCCAGGCGCCCTTTTCGGGCCCATGTCCAGCAGAGGTAGTCATGACCATGACAGACGTCACGTCCATCGTTCTCGACGAGCTCGCCGCCGTGCTCTCGGGCGCGCAGATCGCCACCGGCGACAAGGCGGAGGGCAACCGGCGCGACCAGTCCGAGGGCACCCTGAGCGGTGAGCCGCTGGCCGTGGTGTTCCCGAAGAGCACGGACGAGGTCGCCGCCGTCGTGACCATCGCCGCCGCCCACCGCATCCCGATCGTGCCGCAGGGCGCCCGCACCGGGCTGGCCGGCGGGGCGAACGCCATCCACGGCGCCATCGTGCTGAGCATGACCCGGATGAAGAAGATCCTCGCCGTCGACACCGCCAACCAGACCGCCACGGTGCAGGCCGGGGTGCGCACCATCGCCCTGGCCAGGGCCGCCGAAGCCGTTGACCTGTTCTACCCGCCGGACCCCGGCTCCTGGCGCGCCTCCACCATCGGCGGCAACGTGGCCACCAACGCCGGCGGCATGCTCTGCGTGAAGTACGGCGTCACGGGCAACTTCGTGCGCCAGCTCACCGTGGTTCTCGCCGACGGGTCGGTCGTGCACACCGGCCAGCGCACCATCAAGGGCGTCGCCGGCTATAACCTCACCGCCCTGTTGGTGGGGTCGGAGGGCACCCTGGGCATCATCACCGAGATCACGGTGGGCCTGCTGCCCAAGCCCGGCGTGCCGTCCGGCGTCTCGGCCACCTTCGCCAATACCGCGGATGCCCTGGCCGCCGCCAACACGATCGTCGCCGGCGCCCGCCGGCCGAGCGTGCTCGAATTCCTCGACGGCGCCTGCATCGCGGCCATCAACACCTTCGATCCCGCCTCGACCCTGCCGGCCGGGGCCGGCGCACTGCTGCTGGTGCAGTCCGACGAGATCGGCCGGGCCCACGACGACGTCGAGGTTTATGCCGAGATGTTGCGCGCCGCAGGAGCCGGCGAGGTGACGATCGCGCACGACCCGGAGTCGCTCGAACAGCTCATGAGCGCCCGGCGCCTGCTGCACCCGGCCGTGCAGGCCGTGCACGGGGGCGCCCTCAACGAGGACGTCACGGTGCCACGGTCCCAGCTGCCCGCGCTGCTGCTCGGCCTCGCGGAGATCGCCAGGGACCTGGGCGTGCCGATCAGCACCGGCGGTCACATCGGCGACGGCAACCTGCACCCGGTGATCGGCTACAACCCGGAGGTGCCGGCCGAGATCGACGCGGCGCACGTGGCGTTCGCCCGGGTGATCGCGCTGGCCATCTCGCTCGACGGATCGGCATCCGGCGAGCACGGCATCGGCGTGCTCAAGCGCGCACACCTCGACGACGAACTCGGCCCGGTGCTGCGCGACCTGCAGCGCCGGGTGAAGGCGGCCTTCGACCCGCACGCGCTCCTGAACCCGGGCAAGAAGCTCTAGCGCCCCTCCCGCGCCCCCTCCCGCGCCCAACTGTTCCCAATGCGGACAAATGGTCCCGGCACACCGGGTGCACATGTCCGCAAGGGGAA
Organism: Cryobacterium sp. AP23; assembly: GCF_054075385.1. NCBI lineage: Bacteria > Bacillati > Actinomycetota > Actinomycetes > Micrococcales > Microbacteriaceae > Cryobacterium > Cryobacterium sp. AP23. The sequence goes on from NZ_CM133415.1 coordinate 246,967, forward strand.
CAGTTCTGCTCCGGACGGATGACGTTCTCCCCGACAGCACTGACATTTCGACCCGGGCAACGTACTATCGCCAGTAGGCGCCAGCCGACGCCTGTGAACGGCTACGGAGGTACGAAGTGAGCATCAACGATGACGACATCACCACATCCGGCGTGGATCCGAACGAAGGCACAGCCGATGGCGGCGCCAACCCCGAGGGCCACGATGGCGGCGCCGACGGTACCGCCGGAGATGGTGAGGGCACCGCAGACGGCGGCGCCAACCCGAAGGGCCACGATGGCGGAGCCGACGGCTCCGCATCAGAGGAAGGCGTCGCGGACGGCGGCGCGAACGCCGAAGGACACGACGGCGGCGCCGACGGATCGGCCTGATGCCGGGCGACGAGCGCGGGTCGGCTGACCGACCCGCGCTCGCGCGCCTGCTGGCGGTTGACCCGGACGCCTTCGCGACCGACTACTGGGGGAGCCGGGCCCTGTTTGCCCGGGCGGCCACCCTGCCCGGCGGGTTCGCCGATCTCTTCACCGCCGACGACGTCGACGAGCTCGTCACCCGCCGGGGGCTCCGCACCCCGTTCGTGCGGATGGCCAACGAAGGTTCGGTGCTGAACGCCGCGCGGTACTCCGCGCCGGGCGGTTTCGGGGCCGAGATCGCCGACCAGGTGAGCGCCGACAAGGTCCTCGACGAATTCGCCGCCGGAGCCACCCTGGTGCTGCAGGGACTACACCGCACCTGGGCGCCGCTGGCCGAATTCACCCGGCAGCTCGTGGCCGACCTGGGCCACCCGGCGCAGGTGAACGCGTACATCACGCCCGCGTCGGCGCGCGGTTTCGACCCGCACTACGACGTGCACGACGTCTTCGTGATCCAGATCGCGGGGGAGAAGCGCTGGCGCATCCACTCACCCGTCTACGAAAACCCGCTCCGCAACCAACCGTGGGATGACCACCGCGCCGAGGTTGCACGGAAGGCCAAGGACGAGCCGGCGATCGAGAAGACCTTCCGCCCCGGCGACGTGCTCTATCTGCCCCGCGGTTGGATCCACTCGGCCACGGCGCTCGGCGGCACGTCCATCCACCTCACCATCGGCGTTGCCGCCCTCACCCGCCACGACGTGTTGCGGGACGTCCTGGCCAGGGCCGAGACCGCCGAGAACCTGCGCGCGGCCCTGCCGCTGGGCGTCAACCTGTCGGATGCTGCGGTGGTCGCGGCGCTCGTCGCCGACGCCGTCGCCGACCTGTCCCGGTTCACCGGCGACGATCCCGACCAGGCCACCCGGGTCGCGCGCCGGCTGACGCGTCGGGTGCGCGACTCCACCCGGCCGGAGCCGATTGCGCCGCTGGCCACGGTGAACAGTGCCGCCTCGATGCACGAGGCCACCACCGTGAGCCTGCGGCACGGCCTCGACGGGCGCCTGGTCGACGCGGGCGGCCAGGTGTCGTTGGTGCTGCCGGGGAAGACGATCACCCTGCCCGCCGAGGCGAGCGCCGCCCTGGCCGCCGTGCTCACCGGCGACACCGTGCAGGCGGGCGACCTGCCCGGCCTCGACCCGGCCTCCGCCCTCGTCGTCGCCCGGCGCCTGGTGCGCGAGGGTGTGCTGGTGGTGCGGTGACCAGGACGGGCACGCACGCGCACCCGGAACCGGTCCCGGGCTGGTTGCCCTGCAGCGACCGCTCCCTCGAGCGCGACGACCCGCTGGCGGGCACCGCCGGCTACGGCGAACGCTGGTTCCTCGTCGAGATCGACGGGGCGTGGGGTGCGCACGCGTTCCTGCAGTCGCAGCTCGACCCGGCGCTCGGCCGCAAGCTCGTCACCCGGATCGAGGGTGCGGGCATCCGACCGCTCGCGATTCGCCGCACCGGACGCACCGCAGACCAGCGCCGCGGCCAGTCGGCATGGCGGTGGGCGGCCGTCGACGCCAGGCCCGGGCACGAATCCGTGCACTGGGGCTCGGTCGACGACCCGGCCGACCTCCTCACCGTGCCGCTCGACGGGTCGACCGGCACCCGGTCGACCGACCCGGTCATCTGCGTCTGCACCCATGCCCGGCACGACCAGTGCTGCGCCGTGAAGGGTCGCCCCGTGGTCACGGCGCTCGCCCGGGCGCATCCGCGCGCCACCTGGGAGTGCTCACACCTGGGCGGGGACCGGTTCGCCGCCACCCTGATCCTGTTCCCGCACGGGCTGTATTACGGCCGGGTCACCGGGGCGGATGCCCCCGGCGTGGTCGACGCGTACCGGGACGGCCTCATCGAGCCCCGCTGGTTCCGCGGCCGGAGCTCGCTGCCGAACGCGGTCCAGGCGGCCGCGGCCTTCGCCAGGGCCGAAGAGGAAGACAATCGCGTTGACGCGTTCGAATACCGGTCCTGGACCGAGTCGGAGGGAGTGCACACCGTGCACTTCGACCACCACGGCGACCCTGTCACGGTGCGGCTCGGCGAGACCATGTCGGCCCCGCTGCTGAGCACCTGCGCGGCCACCACGGCGCGCCCGGTGCGGCAGTTCGAACTGCTGTCGATCGAGCCCGAAAACCACACCCCACGAGGTGGTGAATAAGGGACCAAGGTCCCGGTTGCCGGCTCTCGCTCCAGAGTAGGGTTCAAAAAGAGGGCGAACCATCGGCACCGACGTAGCAGCCGGTACCTCAAGGTCTCCCTCGTGGCCCGAATGCTGGGATAAACACCCAGTCAGCGGGAAAGCCTCGATCCTACAAGGAGAGCAATCCATATGACCGTCACAGATGGCATCCGAAGCGACCAGCGCGGTCCCGCAGAAACCGGCCCCGCCGAATTCGTCAGCGGCCCGTGGCAGGACTCGATCAACCTGCGCGACTTCATCCAGCGCAACTACACCCCGTACCTGGGCGACGCGAGCTTCCTCGCCGGCGTCACCGAGCGCACCACCGGCATCTGGGAAAAGCTTTCCGCGATGTTCCCGGTCGAGCGCGAAAAGGGCGTCTACGACATCGACGCGACGACCCCGTCGTCCATCACCGCGCACAAGCCCGGCTACATCGACGAGGCCAACGAGGTCATCGTCGGACTGCAGACGGATGCGCCGCTGAAGCGCGCGATCATGCCGTTCGGTGGCTGGCGCATGGTCGCCACCTCGCTCGAGACCTACGGCTACCCCGTGTCGCCCGAGCTCGAGACGATCTTCACCGACTACCGCAAGACCCACAACACCGCCGTCTTCGACGTCTACCCTCCCGGTGTGCGTCGTGCCCGCAGCAGCCACCTGATCACGGGACTCCCGGATGCCTACGGCCGCGGCCGCATCATCGGTGACTACCGTCGTGTCGCCCTCTACGGTGTCGACGCCCTGATCGCCGGCAAGAAGAACGACCGCGCCGAGCTGGACATGGAGCCCTCGACCGAGGACATCATCCGTGCCCGCGAGGAGAACTCGGAGCAGATCCGGGCCCTCAAGGAGCTCGTGCAGATGGCCGCCAGCTATGGCTCCGACATCTCCAAGCCCGCCACCACCGCCAAGGAAGCCGTTCAGTGGCTGTACTTCGCGTACCTCGGTGCGGTCAAGGAGCAGAACGGCGCGGCCATGTCCTTCGGCCGTAACGCCGCCTTCCTCGACGCCTACATCGAGCGCGACCTCAACGCCGGCCTCATCACCGAGTCCGGTGCCCAGGAGCTCATCGACGACCTGGTCATCAAGCTGCGCATCGTCCGGTTCCTCCGCACCCCGGAGTACGACGACATCTTCGCCGGCGACCCCACCTGGGTCACCGAGTCGCTCGCCGGCATCGGTGAAGACGGCCGCCCGCTCGTCACCAAGACCGCGTTCCGCTTCCTGCAGACCCTGTACAACGTGGGCCCCGCACCCGAGCCGAACCTGACCGTGCTGTGGAGCGACAAGCTGCCCGAGGGCTTCAAGCGCTTCTGCGCCCAGGTCTCGATCGACACGTCGGCCATCCAGTACGAGTCCGACGACCTCATCCGCAACGAGATGGGTGACGACGCCGCGATCGCATGTTGCGTCTCCCCGATGCGCGTCGGCAAGCAGATGCAGTTCTTCGGAGCCCGCGTCAACGCCGTCAAGGCGCTGCTGTACTCGATCAACGGCGGCCGCGACGAGGTGTCCGGCAAGCAGATCGCCCCGGCCACCACGCCCAACGCCGAAGAGGTCCTCACCTACGACGCCGTCTTCCCGGCCTACCTCGAGACCCTCGAGTGGCTTGCAGAGACCTACGTCACCGCGTTGAACTGCATTCACTACATGCACGACAAGTACGCGTACGAGCGCCTCGAGATGGCACTGCACGACAAGGAAATCATCCGCACCCTGGCCTGCGGCATCGCCGGCCTGAGCGTGGTTGCCGACTCGCTGTCCGCCATCAAGTACGCCACGGTCCGCCCGGTGCGCGACGAGACCGGCCTCGTCGTCGACTACACCGTCGAGGGCGAATACCCCGCCTTCGGTAACGACGACGACCGGGTCGACGCCATCGCGATCGACGTCATGGAACGCTTCATGACGATGATCCGCAAGCACCCGACCTACCGCGACGCCATCCACACCCAGTCGATCCTGACGATCACGTCCAACGTGGTCTACGGCAAGGCCACCGGCAACACGCCCGACGGCCGCCGCAAGGGTGAGCCGTTCGCACCGGGTGCCAACCCGATGAACGGCCGCGACACGCACGGCATGCTCGCGTCGGCACTCAGTGTCGCCAAGCTGCCGTTCGCTGAAGCGCAGGACGGCATCTCGCTGACCAACACGGTCGTTCCCAGTGGCCTCGGCCACACCAAGGACGAGCAGGTCACGAGCCTGGTCGGACTGCTCGACGCGTTCACGTCGGCCACCGGTTACCACCTCAACGTCAACGTGCTCAACAAAGAGACGCTCGAAGACGCCATGGAGCACCCGGAGAACTACCCGCAGCTGACGATTCGCGTTTCCGGCTACGCCGTGAACTTCGTCCGCCTCACCCGCGAGCAGCAGATGGATGTCATCAGCCGCACGTTCCACTCGCACTAAGAAAATCCCGTAACGCAATGACCGGCAACGCTAGGTAGGACGAGACCATGACCGCAATCAACCTCGGCTTCCCTAGCGTTGCCTGTCCTGTTGTCGTCGAGCACGTCGACCTTTCGGTCGACGTGGCCGACGAGATCAGTGCCCTGAACGACGTCGACCGCAAGGCCGAACTGCACACCCTCGAAATGAAGGCAATCCGCGAAGGCACCGTTGCCAGCGTGCATTCCTGGGAGCTCGTGACGGCCGTCGACGGCCCCGGCACCCGCATGACCCTGTTCCTCTCCGGCTGCCTGCTGCGTTGCCAGTACTGCCACAACCCCGACACCTGGAAGATGCGCGACGGCCTGGTCACGCCGATCGACGAACTCGTCGCCCGGATGACCCGCTACCTCGGCGTCTTCAAGGCCACTAACGGTGGCCTCACCATCTCCGGCGGCGAACCGCTGATGCAACCCGCGTTCGTGAAACGGATGTTCAAGGAGGCGCACGCCCTCGGCGTGCACACCACGCTCGACACCTCCGGCTACCTCGGCAAGAGCGCCTCGGACGAACTGCTCGACAATGTCGACCTCGTCCTGCTCGACGTGAAGTCGGGCCTGCCGGAAACCTACAAGACCGTCACCGGCCGCGAACTCGCTCCCACGATCGCCTTCGGCGACCGGCTCGCCGAGCGCAACATCCCGGTCTGGGTGCGCTTCGTGCTCGTTCCGGGCCTCACCGACGCCGTGGAGAACGTCGAAGCCGTCGTCGACATCGTCAAGAGCTGGCCCAACGTGCAGCGCGTCGAGGTGCTGCCGTTCCACCAGATGGGCGAAGACAAGTGGGACCGCCTGAGCATCCCGTACCCGCTGCACGGTGTGCACCCGCCGGAGAACGACCTGCTGAACCGCGTGCGCGGCCAGTTCGAGGCCCGCGGGCTCACCGTCTTCTAGGCCTTGTGGGGGCCTGACCAAAAAATATCGGCCTTTTGCATATAAATCTGCGCGGACGGGACTTTGTACCCTGACTGGGAAAACCGGTCGCTGCGAGACTGTGATTATCTTCAGAATCACAACGAAAGGCAACATCGTGTCAACAGCAACTGTTCCGGCCACAACCACCCTGAGCGCCACCAAGGCCAAGGTCATCAAGCTCATCGGGTGGGCCGGAATTCTCGGAGCCATCGTCATGATCATCGGTGGCGGCGTCGTCTGGGGAGTGGTGAGCTCACAGCTCGCCGCCGAGCAGATCACCGTCGCGGAAGACGCCTCCTTCCTCGCCGGCGCACCGGTCGTTGGACCGTTCTCCGCCTACGCGCAGGCGGACATCATCAACCACCACGCCCTCGCCATGGCCGACAACAAGACCTACGCCGAGCTCGAGCAGGATGACCCGCTGCGCGCCACCGTCATGAACGCCTCGTTCCTGCGCACCTCGCTCTTCACCTCGGTCGTCTCCTTCGGCGTCTCGGCCTTCGCGATGGGCATGGGCGTCCTGTCCGGCCTGTTCGGCTACGCCATCCTGAGCCTGGCCCCGGCCACGCCCAAGAAGAACGTCGCCTAAGCGACCTGCTTTCCCCGAACGACCCGCACAGCGACCCGCACAGTTCGCTGCGCGGGTCGTTTCGCATTTCCGGCCGGTAACGAAATGCCCCGACGCAGTGCGGCGGACCCGATCAGCCCCTACTCTGAGCGAAGGCCCTCCTTCGGGGCGGCGAACCACACAATGAATCACACAGCAGCGAATCACATAGCGGGGGACAGATGAGCGCACACCCGGCATCCCGCGCGCGACGCGGAGTCATGGCGGTGGTTCTGGCGACGGTATTGTGCCTGAGCGCGGCACTCGCCGCACCGGCGGCTGCGATGGTTCCCGCGACGGTTCCGGCGATCGTTCCCGCCGCCACGGCGCCCGCATCGGGCTGGCTGCACACCTCCGGTGGCACGATCGTGACCGCCTCCGGCGCGCCGTACGTGATCAAGGGGGTGTCCTGGTTCGGCATGGAAACGAGCAACTGCGCCCCGCACGGGCTCTGGAGCATTTCGCTGGACGCCGGACTGGCCCAGATCCGGTCGATGGGATTCACCACCCTGCGCATCCCGTTCTCGAACGAGTGCCTCGCCGCCGCCAGCACGAGTTCGATCAACTACGCGGTCAACCCCGGGCTCGCGAACAAGACCCCACAGCAGCTGCTCGACATCGTCATCCGCCAGGCTGCCGCCGCCGGGCTCAACGTGATCCTCGACCGGCACCGCCCGGACTCCGGCGCACAGTCCGAGCTCTGGTACACCGTCCAGTACAGCGAAGCGCGCTGGATCGCCGACTGGAAGGCCCTGGCGACCCGGTACAAGAACGACCCCACCGTGATCGGCGTCGACCTGCACAACGAACCGCACGGACAGGCCTGCTGGGGCTGCGGCAACGCTGCCACCGACTGGCAGGCGGCCGCCACCCGCGGCGGCAATGCCGTGCTGGCCGTGAACCCGAAGCTCCTGATCCTGGTCGAAGGTGTCGAGAACCAGCCCAGCGGAACCTCCACCTGGTGGGGCGGCGGACTCAGCGGCGTGGCGGCGAAGCCCGTGACCCTCAAGGTCGCCCACCAGGTCGTGTATTCCCCGCATGACTACCCGGCCTCCGTCTACGCGCAGAAATGGTTCAGCGCGGCCAACTACCCGGCCAACCTCACCGCGGTATGGGACGCGAACTGGGGCTACATCAGCAAACGCGGCATCGCGCCAGTCCTGGTCGGGGAGTTCGGCAGCAAGCTGGAAACCACCTCAGACAAGCAGTGGATGGCTGCGCTGGTGAGCTACCTCGCCACGAACAAGACCAGCTTCGCCTACTGGTCGTTCAACCCCAACAGCGGTGACACCGGCGGAATCGTCGCCGATGACTGGGCGACCCCGCAGGCGGCGAAGCTCGCCGCCATCAAACCGTTGCTGACCGGCACCATCCCGCCGGCAACGCCGACCGTGACGCCCAAGCCCACGCCGAAGCCCACCGTGACGCCGAAGCCGACCGCAACGCCCAAGCCGACCACGCCGACCGCGACCCCCAAGCCATCCGTGACGCCCAAGCCCACCGTGACGCCGAAGCCCACGGTGACGCCGAAGCCCAGTGTCGGCACCGGCGCCACCGCCACCTGGAAGCTGCAGAGCTCGTGGGGTGCCGGCTACGTCGCCGACATCGTCGTCACCGGCACCAGCGGGGTGAAGGGCTGGAGCGTCACCTGGCCGGACACCAAGGCGACCGCGATCGTGAACTCCTGGGGAATGACCTGCACCGTCAAGGTGAAGACCTCGGTGACCTGCACCGGTGCCGACTGGGCCGGCCCGGTCGCGGCCGGCCAGACCGTGCGGGTGGGCCTGCAGGTGTCGGCGAGTGGCGCACCCGCCAACCCGAAGCTCACGCTGACCACGAAGTAGCCCGCGCCGGCTCTGTCGGCGCACCCGGGTGCGCATCGGTCGGTCGCGCAGTGCTCGGTCGCTCAGTGCTCGGTCGTGCAGTGCGGGGTTGTTCAGTACTCGGTGGCGCCTTCGGTGTCGTCGCCCCAGCTGGCGATCCGCGGCGGCACGGGATACTCGTGGGCGCCGCTTGCGGCCAGGACCTCGACGCTCACGACGCGCGGCGCCGCTGAGCCGGCCTGGCTGACGAACCAGCCGCCGACGAGCACCACGTCGCTGATCGTGGACGCGACGCTCACCCCGGTGACGGTGAACTGCCCGTAGGCAGGGTCGACGAAGCGCGCGGAGACGAGGTCGCCGTGCTGCACGGACGTGGCCGGTTCTGCGGATGCGGCCTCCGGCTCCGGCTCCACGGCGTCCTCGGCCACGGCGGTGTCAACGGTGTCAACGGCGTCATCGGTGTCAACGGTCTCGACGGCATCCGCCCGCAACGCCTGCAGGGACTTGTGCGGCTTGAGGTTCTGCTCGATGGAACGGCCGCCCACGGTGAGGGTCTTCACGGAGTCCGAGATGAACGCGGTGCCTTCGATGGTGAAGGCGCCGTAGCGCTTGGTCAGGAACATCGCGCTGACATCGGTGCCGGACTCCAGCGATGCGATCGCGTCGGTGAGTACCTTGACGTTGCGCCTGGTGGGCACATTGGGCATTGCCGGACCGGCCATCTTTCCTCCTGAGAACGTGACACGCAACTCTAACCCCCGGCCTCGCATCCGCCCTCACCCGCGCTCGCCCGCGGGCGACGTCCTTCCCCTCTTCGGGGGCTTCGGCAAGCCCCTAGCGGCGGCGGTACGCCGGGAATTAAGTGGGGGCCACTCCACTTGGCGAAATGAGGGGAAGTCGCGCGATGGCGGGCAACGGTACGAACGGAATGAACGGCACCGGGGTCACGCCGCCGCGGTCGGCGGGCGGCGTTTTCGGCGCGCTGTTCGGCCTGCTGGCCACCAGCGCAGTGGCCGGCCTGCTGGTGACGGTGAGTCTGACTCCCGTGCTCGCTGTCAGCGGCGTCACCGCCAGCAGCACCATCGGCACGTTCGCCAACCTTCCGGACTACCTGGCCATCGAACCGCTCGCCCAGCGCAGCAATATCTACGCCACCCGCTCCGACGGTACGCCGGTGCTGCTGGCCACGCTCTACGACCAGAACCGGGTCGAGGTGGGCTGGGACGACATCGGCCAGAAAGTCAAGGATGCCGCGATCGCCGGCGAAGACCCGCGCTTCTACGAACACGGCGGGGTCGACATGCAGGGCACCGTGCGTGGCGCGCTGACGACGGCGCTGAAAGGCAGCGTGCAGGGCGGCTCATCGATCACCCAGCAATACGTGAAGAACGTGCTGGTGCAGCGCTGCGAGACCCTCGCCACCGCGGAGGAGATCGCCGACTGCTACGACGCGGCCACCCAGACCACGGTTGTGCGCAAGCTCAAGGAGATGCGGCTGGCCATCGGGGTGGAGAAGAAGTACGCGAAGAACGACATCCTGCGGCAGTACCTCAACATCGCCGGCTTCGGCGGCCGGGTCTACGGGATCGAGGCGGCCGCGGATTACTACTTCCACAGCACGGCGGCCGACCTGACGGCCGCGCAGGCGGCGAGCCTCACGGCCATCGTGAACAATCCGGACAAGTTCCGGCTCGACCGGCCGGCGAGCGAGACCAACGGTGCGGCCAACGGCTACCGGGACAACAAGGAACGCCGCGACTACATCCTCGGTGAGATGCTCCGGTACCACAAGCTCACCCAGGCTGAATACGACGAGGCCATCGCCACGCCCGTCCAACCGGTGATCAACGAACCGAGCACCGGATGCCAGACCGCCCTGGCCGACGCCTTCTTCTGTGACTACGTGGTCCACGTCCTCGCGCGCGACCCGGCCTTCGGACCGGACGACGAGACCCGGCTGAAGAACCTGCGCCGTGGGGGATTCGACGTCTACACCACCCTCGACCTTGACCTGCAGCACGCCGCCGTGACCACCCTGAACGAGAACGTGCCCAAGTCCCGCCCGGGCTGGGATGTCGGCGCCGTCATCTCCAGCGTGGAGGTGGGTACCGGGCGGGTGCTGGCCATGGCGCAAAACAAGGACTACAGCCAGGACCCCGAGGTGCAGGCCACCGGCAACAACTGGACGAGCGTCAACTACAACACCGACTTCGTCGACGGCGGCTCCCGCGGTTTCCAGCCCGGGTCGACCTACAAGATCTTCACCCTGGCCGAATGGCTGAACACCGGGCACTCCCTGAGCGAGCGGGTCGATTCGGCGCCCAAGTCCCGGTGGGGCACGTTCAATGACAGCTGCCGCGGCCCCCAGAACTACGACTCCCAGGGCTGGAGCCCCAAGAATGACGCGAATGAGTCCGGCGGCAACTACAGCGCCCTCGAATCGACCATCAAGTCGATCAACACGGGCTACATCGGTATGGCCAAGCGGCTGGACCTCTGCGGCATCCGCAAGATGGCCGAGGCCTTCGGCATGCACCGTGCCGACGGCGACCCGCTGAGCCAGACCGCGGCGGCGGTGATCGGCACCAACGAGGTGGCCCCGCTGAGCATCGCCGTGGCCTTCGCCGGGATCGCCAACCGGGGTGTCACCTGCAGCCCGGTGGTCATCGACCGGATGGTCGCCGCCGACGGCAGCACGGTGCCGATTCCCGAAAGCCGGTGTGCGGCATCGGTGCGGCCCGACACCGCCGCGCAGATGGTGACCGCGCTGAACCGGGTACTCACCGGCGGCACCGCGACCCAGTCGTACACCGGCACGGTGCCCCGGGTTCCGATGATCGGCAAGACGGGAACGACCGACGGTGCCAAGGACACCTGGATGAGCGGCGCGAGCAGCGAGGTCGCCACCGCGGTCGGTGTGGTCAGCGTGACCGGCAACGGCAACCAGCGCGCGATGCGCTTCCCGAGCGGCCCGGTGGCCACCGCTCGGCACCGGATGTGGCCGGATGTGATGTCGGTGGCGAACGCGAAGTACGGCGGCGAACCGCTGCCGGGCATCCCGTTGCCCGGCCCTGACAAGGATGACGAGGACGACGAGGACTAGGCGCTCCGGGTCGACCAGAGGTCGAACGTGGCCGTGCCCGACGCGGCCTGCCGGGGTGTGTGCGGGGTGGTGGCGGCCGTCTGCGCCGCCTGCTTGGCGGAGTCTTGGGCCGCCTCCTCGGCGGAGTTCCGGGCCGCCTTGGCCGCGCGCGAGCGTTCCCGGGCTCGTTCCTTGGCCACCGTCACCAGATCCCAGAGTCCCTCACCGGTGACCGAGACTCCGCGGGCGCCCGAGCGCCGGGTGCGGCCGCGCACGAGCATCAGGTCGGTCTGGAAGACGGCGCCGCCGATGCGCTCCTGCGCATCGTGGAAGAACACCACATTGGACACCGGACCGGTGCCGTCGTCGAGGCTGACGAACACCACCCTTTTCCCGCCGCGCATCGGCGGAGTGTTCGTGGCGCGGCGCACGCCGGCCAGCAGCACGTCGGTGCCGCCGGGCAGGGTGGCCAGCTCCGACGCCGGCGTGACGCCGAGCTCGGCGAACAACGGGTAGTACTTGCGCATCCGGTGCCCGGACACGGCCAGCCCGGTGTCGAGCAGTTCGAGGTCGGACTGGGTGCGGCCGCGCAGCTGCAGCGAGGTCACGGCCGTGAACCGGGCGCCCGCGTAGTCCAGCACCGGCAGTGGTACCTCGAAGGCGAGCTGGTCGTCAGCGATCACGACAGCGGTGCCCCGCAGCGACTGGATGTGGGCGAGGAGTTCGTGCCGGCGGGTGCGGTCGTAGCCGATGAAGCTGTCCAGCGCCCCCACCCGGGCGAGCGCCTCGAAGGTACGCGCCCGCGGATGCACCCGGTCGCGGAAGTCCTGCAGCGAACTGAACGGCTGGTGCCGCACGATCCGGGCGCGCTCGGCGTCACTGGATCCGCTCAGCTCCAGCAGCGGCATCCGGATGCCCTGGTCGCTCTCGCCGACGGCCTCGACCCGGTAGTCGAGGCCGCTGCGCTGCACGTCGAGGCCGAGCACGGGGACTCCGAGCACCCGGGCCTCCGCCACGAGCAGGTCCTTGGGCCACATGCCCGGATCGTGGGTGAGGAGCCCCGCCAGGAACGCCGCCGGGTGGTGGGTCTTCAGCCAGGCGGACTGGTAGGTGGGCAGGGCGAACGCGGCACCGTGGGCCTTGGCGAAGCCGAAGCTGCCGAACCCGGCCAGCACGGTCCAGATCCGGTCGATCGTGCCTGCGTCGAAGCCGCGGGTGTGGGCGTGCTCGCGCAGGTAGGCCTCGATGACGGGCAGCTGCTCCGGCCGGCCGAGGTGCCGGCGCAGCACGTCGGCGTGGCCGAGGCCGCAGCCGGTGAGCTCGTCGAAGAGCCGCATCACCTGTTCGTGGAAGATCACCACCCCCTTCGTCTCGCGCAGGATCGCCTCGAAACGGGGGTGGATATAGTCCGGCGCCACCTCGCCGTGCCGGGCGCGCAGGTAGGTGAGCGGCATGTTGTTCTGCATCGGTCCCGGCCTAAACAGCGAGATCTCGACGGTGAGGTCGTTGAACACCTCCGGCTGCAGCTTGCCCACCAGCTCCATCTGGCCGGGCGACTCCAGCTGGAAGATGCCCAGGGTGCGGGTGGAGCGGATCAGTTCGAAGGTTGCCGGGTCGTCGAGCGGCACCCGGTCCAGGTCGATCTGTTCCCCGGTGAGCCGGTGGTGCTCCTCGAGCGCATGGGCCATCGCCGACTGCATCCGCACGCCGAGGATGTCGAGCTTGATCAGGCCCATCGGGTCCATGTCGTGCTTGTCGAACTGCGACATCGGCAGGCCCATGCCCGAGGCCTGCACCGGCGTGCGGTCCAGCAGGGACGCGTCGGAGAGGATCACGCCGCAGGGGTGCACCGAGATGTGCCGGGGCAGCCGGTCCAGCCGCGCGGTGAGGTCGACGAGCTGCCCGAGCTGCGCGGACTCGTGCACCTCGGCGGCCAGTTCGGCCAGCTCGGGCTTCTCCTCGAGGGCCGCCCGGAAGTCGCGGGCGTTGAAGCGCCACATCTGCTTGGCGATCGTGGCCACCTGGGTCTCGGGCATCCCGAGCGCCAGGCCCGCATCCCGCACGGCGCCGCGGCCCCGGTAGGCGTTGGTCATGGACATCAGTGAGACCCGGTCGCCGCCGAAGGTCTCGAACACCCTGCGGTAGATGTCGTGTCGCCGGGCGGACTCGACGTCGAGGTCGATGTCGGGCAGGGTCTGCCGTTCGGGGGAGAGGAACCGTTCCCAGAGCAGGCCGTTGGAGATCGGTTCCACCGAGGAGGTGTGCAGGGCGTAGTTGAGCACCGAGCCGACCCCGGAGCCGCGGGCCTGGATGCGGATGCCCATGCCGCGCACGATGTCGGCCACCTTGGCGACGGTGAGGAAGTACGACGCGAAGCCGAGCTTCTCGACGGTGGCCATCTCGTGGGCCAGACGCTCGTGCGCCGCGTGCAGGGCGGGCTGACCCGTGCGGGTGTAGCGGTCGTCGATGCCGTGCCGGGCGCGCGCCCACAGCTCGGTGAGCGGGTCGCCGGTGACCCCGATCACGCTCGCCTCCGGCATCCGTGGACGGCCGAGCCCGATGTCGGCGACCGGGTCGAGCGCGCACCGGTCGGCGAGGTCGTTGGTGTCGCGCAGCAGTCGGGCGAGGGCGCCGTCACTGTGCTGGCCGGCATCCACCACCATGCGGGCGACCTGCCGCATCGCGGCAGCCGGCTTCAGCCACGCCTGCCCGTTCACCTGAAGGTGCTCGCCCTGAAGGTGCTCGCCCCGCAGGTGCCCGTCCTGCCCGTGCGCGGCGTGCGGCTGCGTGGCCTGCAGGTGCTCCAGCTGGGCGAGCGGGGTGAGGTGCCTGGCCGCGTCGGCGAGGTCGGCGGTGACGGCCTCACCGGGGGTGCCGTAGCGCACGGCGTTGCTGAGCACGGCGGGCAGCTGGGCGTGTTCGGCCAGGGCGAGCATGCGGGTGGCCGGGGCGACGCTGCCCGGGGTGCCGGGCTCGGCGAGGTGGCAGACGATCTCGAGCGCCACGGACTGCGGCGGCATCAGCCGCAGCCACGCGGCCAGGTTCGCCCGTGCGAGGGTGCTGTCGCGGCGTTCAATGGCCACCCCCACGTCGGAGGCCGGCCCCAGCAGCACCGTCAGGGAACTCAGCCCGGCCAGCTGGGCGAGGCGGGCCCGCGGGATGCTCGGCACGTGCCCAGGCACCCGGGCCGTGGTCTCGTGTGCGCTCGACACGGCCCGGCACAGGGCCGCATACCCGCGCCCCGCCGTGCCGCCGTGGGCCAGCACCACCACCCGGCCCAGCGGCACCAGGTCGTCGTCGTGCACGTGGAGGTCGGCGCCGAGCCCGGGGCGCAGCCCCCCGGCCACGCAGGCCCGCACATGCTTCACGGCGCCGTACAGGCCGTCGCGGTCGGTGACGGCCAGGAAGGTCGCGCCGTCGGCGGCGGCCTGCCCGGCGAGGGCCTCCGGCATGGTCACGCCGTAGTGGGTGGAGTACGCGCTGGCGACGTGGAGGTGCGGGAAGCTCATGGGCCCGCTCACCCCCAATCGAGCGAGAGCACCCAGGTGCCGTCGGCATCGTGGCGCAGGTCGTACCGGTGTTGCTCGTCGCTGCCGCGCACGGCATCCACCCGCCACAGTTCGGTGTCGATGCGGGTGGGGGTGCCGTCGTTCTCCCACCAGCGGGTGCGGGTGAAGACGGCCTGCGGTTGCCCGATAATCGTGTGTTCGAATCGGTCCCAGACGAACGCCAGCGGGTCGCCGTCCGCAGAGAGTTCGACCTGCACCGCGGTGTCGATGATCTGGGGCATGGGCGCCTTTCGAACGGATACTTCGAACAAATGTTCGATATCCAGAAGTGTAGGTCACTCCTCCGACAGGCGCCAGCGGGAGCAGGTTTTTCCCATTGTCGGCCGGGCGAGCGTAGCATTTCAGTGGGACGGTAGGCAGGATCGCACGACCCCTGGAGGTACAGATGGCACTCAAGATGGAGACTCAGGACGTTCCCGACACTCAGGTCGAGACGTCCGCCGACGTGAGCACCCATCCCGTCCCGTCCGCGGTCGACGACAACCCGACGCCGGTGGCCCTGGTGACCGGTGCCGGCTCCATCATCGGGCGTGCCGTGGTGGCCCGGCTCCTCACCAACGGTTACGCGGTGACCGGGGTGGACGTGCAGGCGACCCCGACCCTGAGCGACCGGCACCTGGTGCTGGTGCGCGACGTCGGTCTCGAAGCGGACTCCCGCGACGCCGTGGAGCAGGCCATCGACACCTTCGGCCGGCTCGATGCCGCCGTGCTGCACGCCGACATCGGCGGATCGCGGTCGCTGCGAGTCCCTGGCAGCATCGCCGAGGGGGAGCGCATGCTCGCCCGCAACCTCAACAGCATCGCCCTGGGCATTCAGTCGGCGGTCAACGGGCTGTCCCTCGACGGCCACCGCAGCATCGTCGCCACCGCCTCCGTGGCCGGGCTGCTCGCCGACCCGGGTAACTGGGCGTACCACGCGTCGAAGATCGCCATGATCGACCTGGTGCGCTCCTCCGCCCTCACCTACGCGGCCAGGGGCATCCGGGTGAACAATGTGGCCTCCGGCCTGGTGCGGGCCGACAGCAGCGACGACAACCCGGCGGACCAGACGTTCGGCCGGGACTTCTCCCGCCGCATCCCGTTGTGCCGGCTCGGTGAACCCGCCGAGATCGCCCAGGTGATCGCCTTCCTGCTATCCCCGGCGGCCTCCTACGTGACGGGCACCACTCTGGCTGCCGACGGCGGCCTGACGGCGTCGGCGGGGCTGGTCTTCTAGCCGCACCAGCCACGGGCGCCGCGCCAACCTGCCAATGACCTGACCAAACGCGCCCGGTCAGGAGCGTGTCTCCCCGTCATGGCAGAATGTCGCTCCGGGGCAAACCTTTCAGCTGACCGCTCCGAAGTATTCACGGGACATCCGGACCGGCAGTGTTGCCTGCCCGGGTGCACCGGCCCGCGCGGAGGCAGTCCGCGCAGCTGAGTGGCGGAATGAACGGCGGACGCGTCCGCCGAGAGGGAGACACCGTGGGAACCCACACGACGCTGGATAGCATTCGCGAGGCCGATGGCATCCTGGCGGGCATCCGCTACGCCGACGACCTGACCATCGCCGCCAGCCGCGACGGCGGCAACCGTGCCGTGCGCCTGCTTGCCCAGGCCGCGCTCGACCCCACCGACCAGCTCACCGCCATCGCGGCCGTGCATGCCCTGGCCCAGGTCTTCGACGACTCCGCCGACGACGTGCTCGTCACGCTGCTCGAGCACGAGTCCGGGTTCCTCCGCGAACACGCCGCGTGGGCCTTCGGCACCAGGCTGCCGCGTTTCGACGCCATCGCCGGGCTGCTGCAGATGGTGGTCAGCGGCGGCTTCTCCGGCATGATCGCCCAGCGCACCCTCGAGCACTGGGCGGGGTCCGCCCCCGAACACGTCGCACTGGCCGCCGAAGGCGCCATGCTCGGCGTGGCCGACCCGGCCGCGCGCGCCCGCCTGGTCGAGACGATCGGCCTGATCAACGGGCGCATCCCGCAGCGGATGCTGGCCCGGATCGCCGCGGACCCGGCCGAAGGCCTCGACCCGCGGGCCGCCGCCGTCGCCGCGCTCGGCGACCGCCCAGCAACCGATGCCCACATCGCGCTGGTGACCACACTGGCCCGCGGTGACGACGAACTGGCCGACGTGGCCAGGCTCGCCCTCCTCGACCTCACCGTGCCCGCCTACCCGCGGGCGCCGTGGAGCCAGGGCCAGACCGTGGCCCAGCTGTTCCTGCACGCCGACATCGACCGCGAGCTCAGCCAGGTCGGCTCCGGCGACAACGGCGGCATCGCAACCCTGCTGGTGCGCCTGGGTGATGCCCTGGTCGCCGGTGGTGCCGACACGCGTGCCGCCGATCTCGATACCCCGACCGTCGACCGGGTGCTCACCATCTCGCGGGGCGGCCCCGCCGCCGCGCTGGCCTGCCTACCCGAGGTGAGCTCCACCCTCTCCGGGCACGCCTTCGCGACGGTCCCATTCCTCGGCGCGCCGATCTCCTCGGCCGAGTCCTGGCCCCGGCGCGTGGCCGTGCAACGCGGCATCCGCCGCATCCTCCGCGCCGCCGGCACCGTCGACGTCATCCACCTGCGGATGGCCGACGTCGGCACCCTCGCGGCCTCGACCGTCGCCAGGGAACTCGAGATCCCCGTGGTCTTCACCGTCGCGCCGGACCCGCACAGTGTCATCAACGCGATGGACGCCGCCGGTACGCTCACCCGCGCCAACTTCGGCACCGTCGACGAAGCCGAGCATTTCTGGTTCCGGGCCCGGCTCGTGCAGCGGATGGCCGCCGACGCGGCGCACACCGTGCTCTTCCCCCGCCCCGAGCTGGAGCGGGACATGCGCACCCTCGTCGGGATCGACATCACCGCGCACCCCGAGCGCCACTCCGTCGTCGCCGAGGGCATCGACCTGACCGTGATCGAACGCTCCGTGGCCGCCGCGGTGGCGGCCGACCCCGCGGACTTCGCCGACCTCGACGCCCTGCTGCAGACGCTGCCGGAGCACCGCCGCCACCTGCCGCTCGCGGTCACCGTCGGCCGGCTGCACCGGGTGAAGGGCATGGCGACGCTCGTGCACGCCTGGGCGGATGACGCCGGCCTGCGGGAGCGCTGCAACCTGCTGATCGTCGGGGGAGACCTGGGCAACCCGTCGCTGGACGAACGCGGCCAGCTGGACCGGATCGCCGCCGCCGTGCCCCTGGACAGCGCGGCCGATCACGGCCTGCTGCTCGCCGGGCACCGTGCCAACGACTCGGTCGCCCGCTGGCTGGCCGCCGCCCGTTACGGCCGCCCGGGCCTGGCCGCGCCGAACGGCGTGTACGTGTGCGCGAGCATGAAGGAAGAATTCGGCATCGCGCTGCTCGAGGCGATGGCCACCGGCCTCACCGTCGTCGCCCCCGACGCCGGCGGGCCGGCCACCTACGTGGAGGACGGCACCACCGGGTTCCTGGTGGACACGGCGGATGCCGACCGCCTCGCCGCCGGGATCTCCGACGCCCTCGAGCTGGCCGGTGGCCCGTTCGGTGAGGAGTTCGCCAAGCGCGCGGCCGACATGGTCGCCGGCACCTTCGCCATCCAGGCCATGGCCGGCACCCTCGCCGGGGTCTACCGGTCGGTCGCCGAGGCTCAGATCGCCCTCGACTGGGCGTTGAGCGCATCATGACCCTCCTGATCATCAGCCCGGACTACGCCTCCCACCTGTTCCCGCTGGCCACCCTGGGCACCGCCTGGCAGGCGGCCGGCGAGCGAGTCGTCGTGGCCAGCGGACCGGCGACGGCCGGCATCGTCGCCGACTTCGGCTTCGAACGGGTGAACCTGCAGCTGGGCCGCGGGTCGAACCCCGGCACCATCCGGGCCGAGGACCAGCCCACCGGTGAGGACGATGCCCTGCGCGGATTCTTCGACGCCACCAGGGTCGGCCTCGTGGAGACCCTCCGGTTCCAGGCCGAGGCGCGCAGCAGCGACCTGCTGTGGAACCCCGTGGTCGTGGCCAGGGAGGTGCAGCGCATCGTCGCCGAGATCCAGCCCGACCAGGTGATCGTCGACCACCTCGCCTTCAGCGCCCGCCTCGCCCTGATCAGTGCCGGGGTGCGGCACGCCGACGTGGTGCTCGGGCATCCGTCTGCGCTGCCCGTCGGCGATGAGGTCTACGGGTCGCCGTCCGAGTGGCCCGCCGCGTTCAGCCCCGACCCGCAGGAGCTGCAGCGGCTGCGGCTGCTCTGCGAACGGGTGCGCGACGACTTCACCCTGCAGTGGAACGACGCCCTGCTGCAGCTGGACCCGGCCGCTCCGCCGAGCGGGGACGCCTTCACCGAGACCGGTGACGTGCTGCTGCTGAACTACCCGGCCGAACTGCACGCGGCCGCGCGTACGGCCTTGCTGCCGGAGCACGCCTTCCTCGGCTCAGCGGTGCGGAGCGAGGCCGACGACCCCGCGGTCACCGCCTGGCTGGCCGCGGCCGACGACCGTCCCATCGTCTACGTGAGCTTCGGCAGCTTCCTCTCGGTGCGCGGTGACGTGCTCGCCCGGGTGGCCGAGGCCCTGCGCGGACTCGACGTGCGCGTGGCGGTCGCCGTCGGATCCACCGATGCCGCCGAGCTCGGGCCGGTCCCGGACTCCTGGCTGGTGCGCTCGTTCCTGCCGCAGGTGACCCTGCTGGGCCGCTCGGCCCTGGCCGTCACCCACGGCGGCAACAACTCCGTCACCGAGGCAATGACGGCCGGGGTGCCGCTGCTGGTGCTGCCGTTCTCCACCGACCAGTTCGCCGGTGCCGCGGCGCTGGAGAACGCCGGGTTCGGGCTGTCCCTCGACCCGAACGTGGCCAGCCCGGACGAGCTGCGGTACGCGGCCGCGGCGCTGCTCGAGCTCGGCGGCGAACCGCGCGCCCGCCTCACCGCGCTGAGCGCGTCGCTGGCGGACGGCGCGGGCCCGCGCCGGGCCTACGCCGCCCTGCAGGCGGTCCCCAGCGCATCCTGACGCCTGCCTGCAACTGTTCCCAATCCGGACAAATGCACCCGGTGTGCCGGGTGCATTTGTCCGCACGGGGAACAGTCGTGGGTGCTAGGCGTCGATCGCGTAGACGAGGGACTCCTGCACCATGCCCAGCCAGTTGTAGATGTCGTTGACCACCTGCGACTCCTCGTCCTCGAGATGCGGGACGCCGGTGGGATCGATCTGCAGGCGGTCCGCCACCACCAGGCGGAGGTCGGTGAGGGTGCGCAGCCAGGACTGTACCTGGGGCTCGTTGAGCACGATCGGCACCGGCAGCGGGTCGTGCGGCGAGTCGTGACCTGAGCCATCCGCCCACTCGGTCGACGTCGACCGTTCGTCGTCGCCGAGCGCGGTGAGCACCGCGGTGGCGTTGGCGATCTTGCCCTCAAGCAGGCCGTCGGCCGTGAACCGGCGGAACTCGGCCGCGGCTTCGGGGTCGTCGGGGTAGGCATCCGGCAGCA
Source organism: Cryobacterium sp. AP23 (assembly GCF_054075385.1). Classification (NCBI taxonomy): domain Bacteria; kingdom Bacillati; phylum Actinomycetota; class Actinomycetes; order Micrococcales; family Microbacteriaceae; genus Cryobacterium; species Cryobacterium sp. AP23. Next base: position 267,418 of record NZ_CM133415.1, read on the forward strand.
ACCGGTGGATCGCGGGCTGGGCGAGCATGACCTCGTCGTCGATGTCGACGGAGGCGAGCAGCTGCAACAGCTGGGATGCGACGTGGCGAAGAAGGTCGACTTCGACCGGTTCGAACATCGCCGACACGGTTCCGGAGTCCTCCCGGCGGAATTCCATCATGCGACGGTCCCGTTCAGCGAAGGCCGGTCGCTCATTCTTCGGCCTTGTCGAGGGTGGCCCAGAGCCCGTAGCCGTGCATCGCCTCGACGTGCCGTTCCATCGACTCGCGGTTGCCCGTCGCCACGATGGCGCGGCCGTTGTTGTGCACCTGCAGCATGAGGCGCTCGGCCTCCTCCGCGGTCACGCCGAAGTAGCTGCGGAACACATACGCGACGTAGGACATGAGGTTGACCGGATCGTCCCAGACGACGGTGACCCAGGGGCGGTCCAGGGAGACGGCCTCTCGGATGCGGGTGGATTCATCGATCTGTGGCACCGCTTAAGCCTCACATGCCCGCGCGGATAGTGCTACCACCCGGCGCTCGGCGGAGGGTGTCGCCGCACAACCGGGCCGGGCCGGGATGGCAGGATGGAGGCATCGTGAGTCCCCAGCAATGAGCCGCCGCCCACCCGTTCGCACCCGCTCCACCGCCCGGCGGAATCCTCGGTACCTGTTCGCCCTGGTCGTGATCGCGGCCCTGGTCTGGGGTGTCGGCCAGGTCGCCGCGGCACGGACGGCCGATCCGGCAGCCACGCCACCGGCCGCTTCGCCTGCCGCCCTGCCCACCGTGCCCGGCGAGGTGCCTGACGCGGAGTTGCCCAGCGCGGAGGCGCTCGCCCTCGTGGCGGCGCTGCCCGACGCGGTCTACACCGACGACGGCAGCTACGCCGGTAACCGGGAGGAACTGTTTGGCGAGGCGTGGAGCTTCGACTTCGACCAGAACGGATGCGACACCCGCAACGACATCCTCACTCGCGACCTCACCGGCACCGACATCGACCCGGCGACCTGCCGGGTGTACACGGGTATCCTCACCGACCCGTACACGGGCGAGACGATCGACTTCGTGCGCGGCCAGGACACCTCGGCCGACGTGCAGATCGACCACCTGTTGCCGCTGAAGGCCGTCTACGCGACCGGGGGAGAGGCCTGGCCGGCCGAGAAGCGCGAGGCCCTGGCCAACGACCCGGTGAACCTGCTCGCGGTCAAGGGGTCGGAGAACTCGTCGAAGTCGGATTCGTTGCCGAGCGAGTGGCTGCCGGGCGTCTATCCCGACGTCTCCGACCGGCACGACCTCGGCCAGCGGGTGGCCTGGGACGACCTGCCCTCCGACACCAGCCTGCAGTGCTGGTACATCGACAAGCTGGTGCCCGTCTTCGTGGCCTACGACCTCGGCGTGACCCCGGAGGACCGGGCCGCGATGACCGCGGTCCTCACCACCTGCGACGCCTGACCACCCTCCCGCATCCGCGCCACGGTGCAGATTTGGAAGGAGATAGTGGGTTTTCTAGGACCCACCGGCCAATCGGGTCCTCATAACCTCATTATTTCCTTGTTTGCGTGCGGCCGGAGGGTGTGGCCGCCGCGGTGGGGATGCCTAGGGCTGGGTTGCCGGGGCGTGGTGGGGGCGGCCGGCGGCGTGGCCGATGACGGTGACGGTGAGGGTGATCACGGCGGTGAGGGCGATGCCCCAGCCGATGTGCACCATGAGCAGCAGGGCGCCGACGCCGGCTCCCACCCCGATGAGCACGATCGCCGAGAGCCGGCGGAACCAGAGCTGGTTCTTGCCGCCGCCGAACCAGGAATCCGCGGCGAAACCGGTGATGGTGCTGGTCACGACGACGGTGGTGACGTCCTTCACCGCGATGTGCCGCGCCACGGCGGCCTGCAGGCCCATCACTGCGGCCAGGAAGCCGGTGACGAGCAGGTCGAACGGGGCCGGCGGCTTGCCGCCGAGGGCGAAGAGGGTGATCGCCAGGGCGGCCATCACCACGCCGACGGCGCCGAACAGCACTGTCGCCTGCGTCGTCCAGCCCACCTTCACCGGTCGCAGCACCCGGCCGCCGATCGCGGCGCCCACCATGAAGGTGAAGAGCGCGATCAGCGGACCCACGACGGGCAGGTCGTCCGCACCGGCGATGGCCATGCCCAGGATGACGACGTTGCCGGTCATGTTGCCGGTGAACACCTTGTCGAGGCCGAGGTAGCCGACCGCATCCGCCACACCGGTGGAAAAGGTGAGGGCCAGCATCAGGCCGAGGTGCAGGTTGTCCGGCCGGCTGCGCAGGCGGTGGATGACGGGGGTGGAGGCCACTGTGGTCCTATCGGCTCGGGAATTGTCACGGTAGCGGCTGGTCGTGGCCGGCGCAAAACGGGCGCTATTCTCGACCAACGGGATCACGCCGGCCTCAGGCCGGTGTCGCCTGTCGTCCTGACCCCGATCCGAAAAAGGCGCACCCCATGCCATTCGACATCCTGCAGCCCGGCACCGGGCCCATCCGCGCGGAGCACTACCTGCCCGCCACGCCCGACACCGTGCTCTGGGGGCGGCTGCCCTGCGCCGCGGATGCCCCGGCCCTCACGATCGATGCCGGCACCGAGGTCACCATCGACACGATCAGCCACGAGGGCGTGCTCGAAGACCAGGGCCGGAACCCGGAGGCCTTCTTCGCCGGCCACGGGGTGGAGCGCGCCGGAGTGCTCGATGACGCGGTGCTGCTGGCCGGATCCGAGAGCCCGCGTGACCCCCGGGTGGACGGGCCGCACCTCGTCACCGGCCCGATCCACGTGCGCGGTGCGAAGCCGGGCGACCTGCTCAAGATGACCGTGCTCGAGGCCCTCCCGCGGGTGCCATACGGTGTGATTTCCAACCGGCACGGCCGCGGCGCCCTGCCCGGGGAGTACCCGCTCGGCGAGGGCAACGTCAGCGTCTTCGCCGCGCTCGAGGACACCGACGCCGGCCAGGTCGGCACCCTCCCGCTCGTGCCCGGCGGCGCACGGAGCGTGCACTTCCCGCTCCGGCCGTTCCTGGGCATCATGGGCGTCGCCGTCGCCGGCGATGAACGCCCGCACTCGGTGCCACCCGGCTCGCACGGCGGCAACATCGACATCAACCTGCTCACCGTGGGCTCCGCGCTGTACCTGCCGGTTCAGGTGGATGGCGCGCTGGCCTACGTGGGCGACCCGCACTTCGCCCAGGGCGACGGGGAGGTGGCGCTCACCGCGATGGAAGCATCCCTACGGGTGACCATCCGTTTTGATGTGGTCTCGCAGGCCGACGCGGTGGCGGCGTTCGGCGAACTCGTCGGGCCGCTGGCCGAGACGGCGGACTTCCTGGTACCGACGGGCCTGGACGCCGACCTCGACGAGGCCGTGCGCAAATGCGTGCGCGCCGCCATCGACCTGCTCGCCGCCCGCTACGGCATGGACCGCACCCTCGCCTACGCCTACCTGAGCGCCGCCACCGACTTCAACATCTCCCAGGTGGTCGACCTTGTCGCCGGCGTGCACGCCCGCATCCGGGTGGCGGACTTCGATGCCTGAGCCGCTGGGTGTCCCCACCCCCACCACGGTCACAGGGGAGCTGCCCGACGGGCTGCTCGCCGCCTTCGCCGGCTACGAGGCCGCCCTGGCCACGAACGACCTCGAAGCGCTGGACGCGTTCTTCGCGCCCGGCGAGCACACCCTCCGCGGCGACGCCACCGGCCTGCTGGTGGGCCACGACGCGATCAGCGGCTTCCGCGGCGCCCGCAGCGGCACCGTGGCCAGGGGCATCCGCGCCCTGCACGTGCGCGTGATCGACCCCGGGCACGCCCTGATCGTGTCCGTGAACGCCCCGGATGCCGGCGGCGCCGGCCTGGTCACCCAACTCTGGGCGCTCTCGGCCACCGGTGACTGGCAGGTGGAAGTGGCCCAGGTGGCCGCGCCGCCCGCCGCGATCAATCCGACGGTGTGGCGCGTGGTGGGGGCGCCGCTGATCGCCGCCGCCGAGAATACTGGCGCCGACACCACCGGCCCGGCCGCGCTGGCCGGCGAGACCATCGCCGTGAAGGACCTCTTCGGCCTGGCAGGCTTCACGGTGGGCGCCGGCAACCCGGTGTTCCTGCGGGAGGCGGTGCCCGCCACCGCGACCGCCTCGGCCGTCACGGCGCTGCTGACCGCCGGCGCGAGCGTGCGCGGCATCGCCCAGACCGACGAGTTCGCGTACAGCATCGCCGGCGACAACGAGCATTACGGCACCCCGCCGAACGTGCGCGTGCCCGGCGGACTGCCCGGTGGGTCCTCGAGCGGCCCCGCCGCCGCGGTGGCCCTCGGCCAGGCGAGCATCGGCCTGGCCACCGACACGGGCGGGTCGATCCGGGTCCCGGCCTCCTACCAGGGACTCTGGGGGCTGCGCACGACCCACGGTGCCGTCGACCGCACCGGCCTGCTGCCGCTCGCGCCCACCTTCGACACCGTCGGCTGGCTCACCCGCGGGCCCGCCGTGCTGCGCGCCGCCGCCGCCGCGTCGCTCGACCCGGCCAGCCAGACGGATGCCCCCGCCCGGTTCGCGGTGTCGGGCGCCCTGGTCTTCGCGGCGGACGACGACGTGCAATCCGCCTTCGTCGCCGGGGTGGACCGGCTCACCGACGCGGGCCTGCTGCCGCCGCCGGACCTGGTCGACCTGGGCGACCTGACCGAGCTGCTGCGGCTGTTCCGCGTCGTGCAGGCCGCCGAGGCCTGGCGCTCGAACGGTGACTGGGTCACCGCGCATCCCGGCGCCCTCGGTGCCGCCGTGGCGAGCCGCTTCGAGGCCGCGTCCCGCAGCGATCCCGCCGAGGAGGCCGAGGCGCGCACCGCCCTGGCCGACGCCCGGGCCAGGCTCGACGCGGTGCTGGAGGGCCGCATCCTGCTGCTGCCGTCGGCGTCGTCCACCGCACCGTCCCGGCGTGCCGACCCGGCCGCGATCGATGCGACCCGCACGAGCACCCTGACGATGACCAGCGTCGCCGGGATCGGCGGCTACCCGGCGCTCTCGGTACCGCTGCTCGAGGTGGCCGGAGCGCCCGTGGGCCTGTGCCTGGTCGGTCCGCGGCACACCGACCTCGCCCTGATCGACACCGCCGCAACGTTCGCGCCAGCGTTCGCGACTGCGCTCCGACCCCGCCGGCCCGCCAGCAGTTGAAGCGATATCCGCGTGGTCGACGGCGCGAAACATGACTGAAACACCTGTTGCGTAAACTGGGCACCTGAAACATGTGGTTCAGAACTGCCGAGAGGTGAAACAGTCATTTCCAGTCTTCCGATCAATCCGCCGTCGCGTCTATTGATGGGCCCCGGCCCTGTCAACGCCGACCCGCGGGTTCTGCGCGCCATGTCCGCTGGGCTCGTCGGCCAGTACGACCCGTCGATGACGGCGTACATGAACGAGACCATGGAGCTCTACCGCGGGGTCTTCCAGACCACCAACGAGCAGACCCTGCTGATCGACGGCACCTCCCGGGCCGGCATCGAGGCGGCCCTCGTGTCACTGATCAGCCCCGGCGAGCGGGTGCTCGTGCCCATCTTCGGCCGGTTCGGCCACCTGTTGCGCGAGATCGCCGAGCGCGCCGGCGCCGAGGTGCATGTGCGGGAGATCGAGTGGGGGACGGTGTTCACGCCGGCCCAGATCGAGCAGGCCATCACCGAGACCCGGCCGGCCGTGTTGGCGATCGTGCACGGCGACACCTCCACCACCCTCGCCCAGCCGCTGGACGAGCTCGGCGAGATCTGCGCCAAGCACGGCGTGCTGTTCTACACCGACGTCACCGCGTCCCTGGCCGGCAATGACTTCCAGGCGGATGCCTGGGGCCTGGACGCGGTCACCGCCGGGCTGCAGAAGTGCCTGGGCGGCCCATCCGGCTCGGCGCCGGCGACGTTCTCGCCGCGCGCCGTCGAGGTGATCAATGCCCGCAAGAGCATCGAAGCGGGCATCCGTGAGGCCGGCGACGCCGTAAGCGCCCACCCGATCCGCTCCAACTACTTCGACCTGTCGATGATCTTCGACTACTGGGGTCCCAAGCGGTTGAACCACCACACCGAGGCCACCACGATGCTCTACGGCGCGCGCGAGTGCGCCCGGCTGCTGGTGGACGAGGGCATGGCTGCGGCAGTGGAGCGGCACCGCCTGCACGGTGCCGCGATGCTCGCCGGAGTGCAGGGCCTCGGGCTGTCGGTCTTCGGCGACCAGGCGCACCGGATGAACAACGTCGTGGCCGTACGGATCCCCGAGGGCGTCACCGGCGATGCCGTGCGCGGCGAGTTGCTGAACGACTTCGGCATCGAGATCGGCACCTCGTTCGGACCGTTGCACGGCAAGGTGTGGCGCATCGGCACTATGGGTTACAACGCCCGCAAGGACACCGTGCTCACCACGCTGTCGGCGCTCGAGCAGGTGCTCCGCCGTGCCGGTGCCAGCGTCACCGGGGGTGGCGGCGTCGGAGCCGCCTACGCGATCTACCAGGATGCCGCGCGAGCGACGACGTCGACAGCGGACGCTGCCGGATGAGCGCACACGGCGACCTGGACCAGGCGGGGGACCAGGGGAAGACAGGGGGCACAACCCAGTACGGCGGTGCGCGCACCAGCGCCGCCGCCGTGCTGGCCCGCTGTGACGAGCTGGCCACCCATTCGACCTTGCCTGACGGCCTGATCGAGCGGGTCTACCTCTCGCCCGAGCACGCCGCCGTGAACGCCCTGGCCGCCGGCTGGATGCGCGAGGCCGGCCTGACCACCTGGCAGGACGCCGCGGGCAACCAGTGCGGCCGGCTCGAGGGGTCCAGCCCCGGCCTGCCGGCGCTGCTGCTCGGTTCGCACCTCGACACCGTGCCCTCGGCCGGGCGCTTCGACGGGATCCTGGGTGTGCTCACGGCCATCGCGGTGGTCGACCGCATCCGGGCCAGTGGGCGCGCCCTGCCGTTCGCGCTCGAGGTCGTGGCCTTCGGCGACGAGGAGGGAACCCGCTTCGGCACGGCGCTGCTCGGCAGCCGCGCCCTGGCCGGCACCTGGCTTGACGCCTGGTGGGAACTCGAGGACGAAAACGGCACCACCCTGCACGACGCCTACCGGGCGTTCGGCCTGGATCCGGCCGCGATCGGCAGCGCGGGCCGCACCTCCAACGATTTCATCGGCTACCTCGAGGCGCACATCGAGCAGGGCCCGGTGCTCGAGGAGCAGGACCGGCCGCTGGGCATCGTCTCGTCGATCGCCGGGGCGCGGCGCTTCCAGATCACCATCACCGGCAGGGCCGGCCACTCCGGCACGCCGTGGGTGCACCGCCGTGACGCCCTCGCCGGAGCCAGCGAAGCGATCGTCGCCATCGAACGGCTCGCTCGCGACGCCGACCTCATCGCCACCGTCGGGCACCTCGAGGTATTCCCCGACGCCGTGAACGTGATCGCCGGCCGAGCCGAATTCAGCCTGGACCTGCGCGGCCGGTTCGACGCCGACCGCGACCGGGCCTGGCAGGAGATCGAAAGCATGATGGAGGAGCTCTGCGCCTCTCGCGGGCTGCACCTCGGGGTGGAACAGACGCACTCGGCACCCGCGGCGCACTGCAGCGACCGCATGCGCGGGGTGATCGCCGCGGGCATCCGTTCCGCCGGAGCGGGCACCGCGGACGGCACCCGGGAGCCGCTGGAGCTGTTGTCGATGGCCGGACACGACGCCATGGCCGTCGGGCATCTCACCGAGATCGGGATGCTCTTCGTGCGGTGCGCCGGCGGCGTGAGCCACCACCCCGACGAGTCGGTCACCGAGGCCGATGTCGCCGCGGCGCTGGACGCGTTCGAGGCCGCCGTGCTCGCCCTGGCCGACTCGCACGACGCCGATGCCCGCACCGTCGACTCCGATGCTGCCGGATCGCAGGACGCGCCGGGCCTGGCATGACCATGAACATCGGGCAGCGCATCGACGGGCGTTATGGGGAACTTTCGCCGCAGGAGCAGCGCGCCGCCGATTTCATCCTCGACCACATGAGCGACCTCGCGGTGTACAACGCGTCGGAGCTGGCCCGGCTGAGCGGGGTGTCGAAGGCCACGGTCTCCCGGCTGTTCCGGCGGCTCGGGTTCCAGGACTCGGCCGAGGTGCGCGAGCACGCCCGCGCCCTGCGGAGCCTGGGCGCACCGCTCGGCGGCCCCGGCGCATCCGCCGGCACCCCGTCGCGGCTGGCCGCGCACGCCGCCGCCGAGCACGACAACCTGCGGCGGCTGTTGCTCACCCTCGAGGACGGCCGGCTGGATGCCGCGGCCCGGCTGGTGCAGTCGGCCCAGAACGTCGTGATCGTGGGGCTGCGCAACAGCTACCCGCTCGCGCTGCACCTGAGGCAGCAGCTGGTGCAGGCGCGCGACCACGTGCGGCTGGCGCCGTTGCCCGGCCAGTCGCTCGGCGAGGAGCTGGCCGGGTTGGGCCCGCGCGATGTGGTGGTGCTGATGGGGTTCCGCCGCCGGGTGTCCGGGTTCGGGGAGATCGTCGCGGCCATCCGCCGCCGGGACGTGCCGCTGGTGCTCATCGCCGACTCATCAGCCCGCAAGTACTCGGACCAGGCCACGCACTGGCTGGAATGCCCGGTCGATTCGGTGTCGGCGTTCGACAGCTACGCCACGGCGATGAGCCTGGTGAACCTGCTGGCCACCGGTGCGATGGGGGCGCAGGTGCGGGAGAGCCGCACCCGGATCGCGGCCATCACCAGCGTGTACGAGGACCTCGACGAGCTCGAAGCGCCGTGGTGAGCCGCATGCCGGCCGGCACGGCCTATCCTGCCGGCGGGGTGTCGACGTGCGGGGTGTCGATGTGCGGGGTGTCGATGTGCGGGGTGTCGATGTGCGGGGTGTCGATGTGCGGGGTGTCGACGTCGCGGCCGGTGCCGAGGTCGTCGCAGTCCACCGGCTGCACGCCGTTGGCCAACAGGTACGGCCGGGCGCCGGTGTCACCGCTGAGCCCGGCCCGCACCGCCGACCAGTGGGCACGGCCGATGACGACCGGATGCCCGGGCCGGCCGCCGAAGCGGGCCTGCCGGAGGGTGTCGGCGGTCGCGGCGTCGGCCAACCGCCGCACGGTGGCCGCATTCAGGTCGGGCACGTCGACGGGAACGAGCGCCACGGCGGTGACCGGGTCGCCGTCCGTGACCGGGCCGCCGTCTGAGACCGTATTGTCCTGCAGGGTGGCCAGCCCCGCGTCCAGGGAGGCCGACAGCCCGTCCGCCCAGTTCTCGGCGTGCACCACTGTGAGCCGGTCCGGCCGTTCGAACCGGTCGAGGCACGCGCGCAACAGGATCTCGGCCTCGGCGCCGCCGGCACCGAGCACGACCAGCACCGGGTCGCAGCCGCCACCCTCAAGGGCCAGGGCCGCCCGCACCAGCCACGGCTCGCCGGCGGCGTCGACCACGAGCGCCTTCGGGCCGCCGTACCGGGTGCCCGCCCCGGCGGCCAGGACCAGGCCCGCCACCCGGGGAACGTCATCGGAGCGCATGCCAGTCATCGTACGGGCTGCCAGCGATTCCCACCTGTTCCGCCTACAACACGCCATCTGGAGGACCCTATGACCACGATTCCCGTCGGTGACGAGCTGCGCACCGCCCTGCTGGCCTGCCTCGCGGTTCCGCGCTGGGCCGAGGACGTGGCCGGACAGGCGCCGTTCGGCTCCGTCGCCGAGCTGACCGAGGCCGCCCGCCAGGCCGCCACCCCGCTCGCCCGGGCGGAGATCGACCAGGCCATGGCGGAGCATCCGCGCATCGGCGAAAAGCCGACGGGCACGTCACAAGCGGCGGGCTTCTCCCGCGCCGAACAGGCCTCTGTCGACGCTGACGACGCCGAGCTCGCGGCCGCGATCGCCGCCGGCAACCGGAACTACGAAGAGCGCTTCGACCGGGTGTTCCTTATTCGGGCGGCCGGGCGCAGCCGTCGCGAGATCCTCGCCGAGCTGCAGCGCCGGCTCACGCTCGACGACGACACCGAAGCCGCCATCGTCGGCTCGGAGCTGCGGGACATCGCCCTGCTCCGGTTGGCTGTTCTGGCCCGGCAGTGGCAGGATGTCTCGGTGCCCGAATTCGAAACAACCGACCCAGCCGCGCCGACGGGTGACGCTCGATGAGCCCGCGCAGCCACGTCACCACGCACGTGCTCGACGCCGTGACCGGTAGCCCGGCGGCATCCGTGGGGGTTGTGCTCGAACACGATGTGGACGGCAGCTGGCGCGAACTGGCTGCGGCGCGCACGGATACCGACGGCCGGGTCTCCGACCTCGGCCCCGAGGCGGTCTCTGCCGGGCGCTACCGCGTCACGTTCGACACCGGAACGTATTTCTCCGCCCGTGACCAGAGCACGTTCTACCCCTACGTCACCATCGTCTTCGAACTGACGGATGAGTCGGCGCACTATCACGTGCCGCTGCTGCTCAGCCCGTTCGCGTACTCCACCTACCGCGGCAGCTGACCTACTCGGTCGGGTCTGAACGAGAGCATCGTCCGGCCTGCGGGCTTCGAGTCTTTTCATGTCTGACCCGGTAGCGGAACACCAAATCCATGGTGACGTGCAGGAGAGCGCCGGCCAGAATCTAGCGGGCGTCTTGTGTCCGAAGTCAGAATGGCGGTGGCTTCTCCGGCAGAGGCTACTCCACGAGCGGGTCGATCAGGGTCGGATCCTGGGGGTCGACGGCCCGCACACTGTTGACCCGGCGGTCCACCAACCGGGTGCGCATCGTGGCCGCCACGGCCGTTGACGTGCGGTCCAGCACATCGATCAGGGCCGCACGGTTCTTAGCCGACTGCGTGGGGTCCTCGGCGGTGATGGTCTGCGGGTTCAGCCAGGTTTCCCAGGTGTCGGGTTCGAGGAAGGCCGGCATCCGGTCGTGCACCTCACCTGACGCATCCCGGGCTTCCCGGGTGACCACCGCGAACACCCGGGACCACTCGCCATCGGCGTCCTTCGACGCCCAACTCACCCCGGCAGCGGCGAGGACGCCGTCGCCGTGGATGAAGTGCGGCTGTTTCGCACCCTTTTCGCCGGTCCACTCGTAGTAGCCCAGCATCGGCACGATGCAGCGGGCATTGGAGAACGCGCCCACCCAGAACCGCTGGTCGAGCTTCTCCATGCGGGCGTTGATGATCGGGCCTCGCCGGGGCTGCCCGGCCGGCTGCGGCCAGTCCCATTTCGCGAGGGTGATCTCACGGGTGGGGGAGTCGCTGCCCTCCGGCTGCCACTCGCGCACGATCGGCGCCGGGTCGGTGGGCGCGATGCTGTAACTCGGCCGCCAGTCACCGGCCCGACCGCCCGCCGCCACAAAATCACGGATGAGGTCGTCAACGTCTTCGTTCATCGCAAATCGTCCGCACATGTGGGCGAGATTACTCCGTGAGCCCCGTCGAGTCACGCGGTTCGATCATCGGCCCGATTCACGCGGAGCGAGCCGCGAGGAGAAGCGCACGAGATACCCGTCGGGGTCCTGCACCAGGAACTGGGCAACCCCTGCCCGGGTCGCACCGGTCACGTACCACTTCGTTTCGGCCGCCATGAAGAGCGGCCAGTCGGCTGCGGCCAGCCGCGCGAGCAGTGGGGCGATGTCCGGCAGCATCACCTGGAGGTTGATGCCCCGGCCCAGCGGCCGTTCGAGGGAGCCCGGGATCCAGTTCCGCCCCGCGCCGACCTGCTCGAGCATGAGGTGCGCTGTGCCGGAGTGCAGGTAGGAGAAACCCTCGGTGGGCCGGTCGTAGAGTACCGCGAAGCCGCACAGGCCGACCCAGAAATCCAGGCTGGCGGCGAGATCCTCGACCAGGAGCTCGGGCACGAGGTCGGGGAAGAACTCCGGCTCCGCCGTTGATGGTGTGTTGGCATCCGCTGCTGTCATGCGTACCAGTATGGCCGCCGGGCCGACGGTGAACACTGACACCGGCGCCCGTTGCCGCCACAATCAACACATGAGTGAAGAGTCGCGTCCGCCCGTCAGTATCCGGCCCGCCGAACCGGGCGACCTGCCCGCGGTCGCCGAGCTGCGCTGGCAGTGGGTGCTCGAGAACGAGGGCATTCCGGTCGTGACCCACGAGGAGTTCCTGCGGGTCTTCGCCGAGTGGGCACGGAACAACAGCGCATCCCATCACTGCACGGTCGCCCGGCGCGGGCACACCGTGATCGGGATGGCCTGGCTGGCGGTGGTGCCGCGGGTGCCGAGTTCGCGCGCGCCGGTGCGCGCATCCGGCGACGTGCAATGCGTCTACGTCATGCCCGCCGAACGCGACTCCGGCATCGGCGGGCGGATGCTCACGGCGGTCCTCGCGCGGGCCTTCCAGGAGGGACTGGAGCGGGTCACGGTGCACTCGACTCCCGGGGCCGTCACCGCCTACGAGCGGGCCGGCTTCACCGCATCCGCCCGGCTCGTCCAGGCCACCCCCACGCCCTGACGCCCCGCGACCGCTCCCGCCCCGCCCCGCCAACTGTTCCCCGTCCGGACAAATGGTCCCGGTGTGCCGGGTGCAAAAGTCCGGATGGGGAACAGTTAGCGGAGGGAGGCCGTTGCGCGGGAGGTCGTTGCCCGCCGTGGGTGTGCTGGCTACCCTGTGCCCATGAGCGCATCGACCCAGTGGGCACCGCCGCCAGCCGTCCCCGCCGATGGCTGGAACAACAATGCGATCGCGCTTCGGGCGCGCGCCGTCTTCCTCTGGGCCCTCGGCATCCTGGTCGGCTCGGGGATGCTCGCCGTCGCCCTGACCAGGACGCAGAGCCTGGGCGTGCTGGTGAGCTGGCTGGGCTTCCTGACGGCGACGGCCCTCGCGGTATGGGCGATCGCCCTGGGGAGCATCGCCGCCGTCCGTGCTGCCAAACTGGGCGGGTATCGCCGCGGCGCCGCACTCACCGGGCTGCTCGGCGGAATCGGCGTGCTGCTGCTCGCCCCGCTCGTGGTGCTGCTCGGATCCCTCCTGCTCCTGGGCTGATCGCCTCGCTCCCGGGCTGATCGCCGCACCAACCGTTCCCCGCCCGGACAAATGGTCCCGGTGTGCCGGGACCATTTGTCCGAAACGGGTGCAGTTGGGGTGGGGCTAGGGGGCGGTGACCCGTCGGCCGCGCACGAAGACGCCGGTGATGGCCGGCTGGCGGAGGGCCATCAGCAGCGCGAACAGGGTCTGGTCGGTCGCCATCGCCTCGTCGTCGGCGCGGATGCCGTTGGCCAGCACCGCCGCGAGCGGCTCCCACTTGTCGGGCTCGATGAGCAGGAAGTCGGCGTCCTTGCCCACGTCGAGGTTGCCGTAGCGCTCCTCCATGTCGAGCGCCCTGGCGCCGGCGAGGGTGGCGGTGAAGAGCAGTTCGGCCGGGCTGATCGACAGGCCGGCGTCACCCGGCTCCGACAGGTGCACCTTGAAGCAGTCGTTGAGCACCCGGCTCATCAGCCATTCATCGCCCGCGCCGATGTCCGAGCCCAGCGCCACATTCACGCCGAAGCCGGTGGTGCGGGTCCACGGCATGGTGCCGGAGCCGAGGAACTGCTGCGAGGTGGGGCAGTGCGCGATCGACGAGCCGGTCTCGGCCAGGCGGGCCAGCTCGCCGTCCTCGCAGTGCACGGCGTGCGCGAGGATGCTGCGGCGGCCGAGCAGGCTCGACCCGCCCACCGCCGACCCGGGCAGGAACTTGCCGTCGTACGTGTCGAGGTAATTGTCGACCTGGTAGATCGCCTTCACCACATCGATCTCGCCGGTCTCCGGACGGTTGTTCTCGTTCAGGTGGCTGTGGAAGTAGACCCCGTCCCCGCGCACCCCGTCGTAGAGCTCACCGAGCGCTGCGAGGGTGTGCGGCGTCACCGACAGGCTGAACCGTGGCACCACGGCCACCTGCAACAGTGCGGTGCGCGCGTCCCCGGTGTCACGGGCGTGCCAGCGGGAGATCTCCTCGCCGACCAGGTCGAGCGCCACGGCCTCCGACGTCATCAGCGCGCCGGCCGAGTCCGGGCCGACGGTCTGGATGCCGCGCCCGCTGACGAGGCGCAGCCCGGCGCGCTCGGATTCGCCGAACAGGGCGTCCTGGGCGTGCGGGAAGGCGGAGCCGAACACCAGGGCGCTCGTGGTTCCGGCCGCGGTGCGCCGCCGGGTGAAGTCGCGGGCGATCGCGTTCGCGAAGTTTTCATCCTGCAGCCGGGACTCGGCCGGGAACACGCAGTTGTCGAGCCACTCCAGCAGCTGGCCGCCGCCGTAGGCATCCGTGGAGTAGGTCTGCGGAAAGTGCACGTGGGTGTCCACGAAGCCGGGCAGGATGAAGCCGCCGCGGGTGTCGGTGACCGGCAGGCTCTTGAAGCCGGCGGGAAGGTCGGCGGCGCGGCCGACCCAGGCGATGGTGCCGTCGGCGGCGGTGACCAGCGCCCCCTGCGGCAGCGAGACCAGGTGGGCCGGCGCCTCGGCCAGGGTGGGGGAGCCGGCGACGTGGAAGACGTGGCCGAGGTAGACGTGCCCCAGTGCACCGGCGGCGGACTCGGTGGCCAGGCTCATCAGACCAGCCCGGTGTACGAGTCCCACGCGGGTCCGGCATCCGTGGCGTCGTCGTGCATGACGGTGGCCTGGATGAGGCCGTAGGGCCGGTCGGCCGCGTGGTAGACCTCGTTGTTGTTCTCCACACCGAACGGCGAGAGGTCGTAGAGGAAGTGGTGCTTGTTGGGCGCGGACAGCCGGATCTCGGCGATGTTCGGGTAGGCCTGGAGCACGGCCTCGCCCATCTTGTAGAGGGTCTGCTGCAGCGCCAGCGAGTGCACCACGGCGAACTGGGTCTTCAGCAGCGCGGAGATGCCGGTGTAGGTGGCCTCCCAGTCGACGTCGGTGTGGTCGGTGAAGCGCCAGCCGGCGGTGAGCGATGTGGCCATCACCCGGTCGGTGGTGGGCTGCAGCAGCGTGTACGGGTCCTGCATGAAGCCGGAGAACTCCGACCCGGTGGACTTGAGCAGGATCAGGTCCTTCAACCCGCCGACCACCCAGACCTGCTGCTCGTCACCGGTGCCCTCCACCGAGATCGCCGCGGTGCGCACCTCCTGGCCGCGCCGCACCCAGGTGTGGTCGTGCTCGGTGCCGTCCACCACCACCCGCTCCCAGGCGAATTCCTCGATCTCCACCCGTGAGCCCGCCACGGAGCCGATGTGGTCGACGAAGTGGGTGGCCAGGTCCAGGCCGTAGCTCTCGATCGAGAGCAGGCCCTTCTCCTTGGCGAAGGAGTACGCGGTCTGCTTTTGCGTGTCGGTGGGCAACACCTGCAGCTGGTCGCCGGCCAGGTGGGCATCCGTGAAGTCGCCGTGCAGGGCGGTGGAGACGCTGATGTCGTGGATCTCGTGCCGGGGGGTGTCGCGGTAGATCCGCACGATGCGGTTCTCCGCTTTGCCGTAACGGTTGGGTCCGAGAACGATCGACATGGGTGCTCCTTATACTTCGGGATACGTCGGGCAGTGCAAAAACGGGTACGGATGCGGCGGTGCTGCGCCGCGGTTCAGCGGGCGCGCAGCAGAACGCCCGTCGGTAGGGCATTCGACACGGCCTGGGCGGATGCGCCGGGCTGGTCCACGGTGAAGATCCTCGCGCCGGCCAGCCAGGTGCTGTGCACCCGGCCGAACAGGGTCGCACCGTCGAAGGCGCTCACCCGGTTCTTGTGCCGCAGGGCGTCGACGCTCACGGTGAAGCTCTCCTCCGGGGCGAACGCCACGAGGTCGGCGGGACCGCCGACCGTGATGGCGCCGCCGGGCAGGCCGGCGAACGCGGCCGTGGCGCCGGCCATCCAGTGCAGCACCCGGTCCAGCCCGAGCCCCCTGGCCCGTGCGGCGGTCCACACCGCCGGCAGGCTCAGCTGCAACCCCGAGATGCCGCCCCAGGCCAGCCCGAAGTCGCCGTCGTGGCCGAGCTTGAGTTCGCGGGTGGCGGGCGAGTGGTCGGAGGCGATGAAATCGATGACCCCGTCCTCCAGGCCCTGCCAGAGCAGTTCCCGGTTGCTCTCGCTCCGGATCGGCGGGCAGCACTTGAACGCGGTGGAGCCGTCGGCGATGGCCTCGGCGGCGAAGCTGAGGTAGTGCGGGCAGGTCTCCACCGTGAGGGGCAGGCCCTCGGCGCGCGCGGCCGCCAGCCGCGGCAGCACCTGCGCGGAGGAGAGGTGCAGGATGTGGGCGCGCACGCCGGTGCGTCGAACGACGTCGATCACCCGGGCGATCGCGGCGTCCTCGGCCGCATCCGGTCGGCTGGCGACGAAGTCGCGGTATGCGGTGCCGCCGGCGTTCTGGTGGCTCTCGAGCACGGCCGGGTCCTCGGCGTGCACCAGGAGCAGCCCGCCGAAGCCGGCGATCTCGGTGGCGGCCGCCTCGAGCTGGGCGGGGGAGAGGTGGGGGAATTCGTCGACGCCGGAGGGGGAGAGGAACGCCTTGAAGCCGAACACGCCGGCGTCGTGCAGCGGCTTCAGCGCGCCGAGGTTGGCCGGGATCGCCCCGCCCCAGAAGCCCACGTTCACCGTCGCCTGCAGCCCGGCGGCCAGGCGCTTCAGTTCGAGCGCCGCGACCGTCGTGGTGGGCGGGATGCTGTTCAGCGGCATGTCGATGATCGTGGTCACGCCCCCGGCGGCGGCGGCGAGGGTGGCGCTGGCAAAGCCCTCCCAGTCGGTGCGGCCGGGTTCGTTCACGTGCACGTGGGTGTCGACGACGCCCGGCTGCAACACCTGCCCGGCCGGGAGGGTCCGGTCCAGCCGCGCCTCGAGCGGCGCATCCACCGGCTCGATCGCCTGGATGACACCGCCGGCGATCGCGACGGCGGCCGGCTCGAAATCCTGCCCGGTGAACACTCGGGCCGAACGGATGACCAGGTCGTACATCGGGTTCTCCTACTCGGTCCGGGTGGCTCCAGCGGCCTCGTTCGGCGGCCTATCTGTCACCCTAGTGAAGTCGTTCGGGCCGTGTTCCGGGGTTGTGAAACCTGCCCGACACACTTGATTCGGTCGTGGTGAAACACTCGCCGGCCCGAACGGGCTACGCGGTCGGGTACCCTGCGACGTACTCGTCGATGGCCGAGAGATACGCCTGCTTCTCGGCGTCGGGCAGCCAGGAGGCCAAGAAGGAATTCTTCGCCAGCAGCACCAGCTCGTCGGTGTCGAGACCGGCCTTTTCCGCCAAGGCGAGGTAGTTGTCGGCCACGTAGGCGCCGAAGTAGGCGGGGTCGTCGGAGTTCACGGTGACCAGCACACCGAAGTTCAGCAGCGCCACCATCTCCACGGCCTTCATATCCGCCGTCACGAAGCTGTTCGACACCGGGCAGCAGGTGAGCCCCAGGCCGCGCTCCCGCACCAGGGTGACCAGCTCGGGGTTTTCCACGATGTTCGTGCCGTGGTCGATCCGGTCCACCTGGATCTCCTCGAGCACCTGGCGGATGTTCTCGATACTGCCGACCTGGTCGATGTCGCAGTGCATGGTGAGCTTGAGGCCGTTCGCCCGCGCGAGCGCGAAGACCTCGGCGAACTTCGCCGGCGGGTTGTCGCGTTCGTCGGAGTCGAGGCCGACGCCGATGAACCTGTCGGCGTACGGCAACGCCTCGGTCAGCGTGGCAAGGGCGCTCTCCGCGGAGAAGTCCCGCAGGAAGCACAGGATGAGGTCGGCCGAGATCCCCAGCCCGGCGGCGTCGACGGCGGCCCGGTGGTAGCCCACGATGACCTTCTCGATCGGCACCCCGCGCGAGGTGTGCGCCTGCGGGTCGAAGAACGCCTCCACCCGGCGCACCCCGTCGGCCGCAGCGCGGGTGAAGTAGGCGGTGGCGAGGTCGTAGAAGTCCTCCTCCTCCACCAGCACGTGCATGGCCGGGTAGTACACCCCGAGGAAGCTCGCCAGCGAGTCGAACTCGTAGGTGGCCTTCACCTGTTCCACCGTGCTCTGGCCGATGTCCACGCCGTTTCGCCGCGCGAGCGCGAGCTTGAGTTCGGGCTCCAGCGTCCCCTCGAGGTGCAGGTGCAGTTCGGCCTTGGGCAGGCCGGAGACGAACGCCGGGGTCGGTACGATAGCTGAAGACATTGGGGTTCCTTTCTGGGTGGACCCCGTGACGCTATCACGCCAGGGTTCCGGGGCCGCTCGGGAAGGAATCCAGCGTTTCAACACGGCTTTTCGGCCGTAATGAGCCGGAAATGTTTCGGTCTTCGGGGCGTCACACACACCAATTAGTGTTCGAGTCATCCGAACGTTTGTTGCAGCGGATGTGGCGTCGTGAAACACCGCAATCACACCAGCACCACCACAGCACGACACCACCTTCTCCAACAGGCAGTCCGCCCCAGCACGCCGTTGAGTTCCACGGCAACCCCCGAGCACCACCGAGAGGAACAGCGTCATGACGCAAGCCCCACTTTCCCCGTTCAGCCGTCGATCGGCCAAGCGCATCGGCACCGGCATCGCCGCCGCCGCGGCACTGACCCTCGTTCTCTCCTCCTGCGCCAGCGACGCCGGCTCCTCCTCGGAGGGCTCCGGCGAGGCAGCCTCGTTCGGTGACGCCAGCATCCAGCTGTCCTGGATCAAGAACACCGAGTTCATGGGCGAGTTCGTCGCCGACGACGCCGGCTACTTCACCGACGCGGGCTTCGACTCCGTCGACCTCATCCCCGGCCCGGCATCGGCAGAAGCCGGCGTCATCTCCGGCAACGTCGACCTCGGCATCGGCAACGCCATCTCCACCGGCACCGTCATCGCCGAGGAGGGCGCACCGCTGAAGATCATCGGCGCGACGTACCAGAAGAACCCGTTCACCATCCTGTCGCTGGCCGGCGTCGGCAACATCGCCAGCCTCGACGACCTCGCGGGCAAGACCATCGGCGTGCAGGCCAGCAACCAGAGCCTCTGGGATGCGTTCCTCAAGATCAACGACATCGACCCGTCCACGATCACCGTCGTCCCGGTCGAGTACGACCCGACCCCGCTGTTCAACGGCGAGGTCGACGGCTGGTTCGCGTACCTGACCAACGAGTCGATCGACGCCGAGCTGGCCGGTCTCGACCCGGTCAACCTGCCGCTGGCCGACAACGGCCTGCCGTTCGTCGCCGAGACCTTCACGGCCTCCGACGACGCGATCGCCAACGACCGTGAGATGCTCAAGGGTCTCCTGGTCGCCGAGATCAAGGGCTGGTCCGACGCGATCAACGATCCCGCTGCCGCCGCCACCCTCACCGTCGACACCTACGGCAAGGACCTCGGACTGACGATGGAGAAGGAAACCCGCCAGGCGGAGATCCAGGCCACCGACCTCGTCGTGAGCGACGACACCGAGGAGAACGGTCTCTTCACCATCAGCGACGACCTCCAGAAGGAGTCCATCGCCACCCTGAAGGCTGCCGGCATCGACATCGACGCCGCCACCCTGTTCGACACCACGCTGCTCGACGAGGTCTACGAGGAAAACCCCGACCTCATCGCGTACAGCAAGTAACTCCCGCTCCACCCCGCAAGTCGCTCCAGCATGCAGTGTCGCCCCGGCACCCGCCTCAGCAGAGGCGGGTGCCGTCGGCGATACTGATGTATCGGATCCCGACGACGCCCAGTAAGGAATGTACGACGTGAGCACGATCGACACCGGTCTTCCCGCCCCCGCTTCAGGGACCGGACTGCACATCTCAGGGCTGCACAAGACCTTCTCGGTCGGCCGCAAGGAGGTGGTGGCCCTCGACAACGCGAACCTGCACACCGACAAGGGCAGCTTCCTCTCCCTGCTCGGCCCGTCCGGCTGCGGCAAGTCCACCATCCTGCGCATCCTCGCCGGCCTCGAAAACCCCACCAGCGGCACCACCCGGGTCGACGGCAAGAGCCCCGCGGAGCTCCGCAGCGGCCACGAGCTCGGCATCGCGTTCCAGGACTCCGCCCTGCTGCCCTGGCGAAGCGTGCGCAGCAACATCAAGCTTCCCTTCGAGGTCGCCAGGATGCCCGTCGACGAGGACTACGTCACCGAGCTGATCCAGCTCGTCGGACTCACCGGCTTCGAGAAGGCCAAGCCCGCCCAGCTCTCCGGCGGGATGCGCCAGCGTGTGTCGATCGCCCGGTCGCTCGTGCTCAAGCCCTCTGTGCTGCTCCTCGACGAGCCGTTCGGCGCCCTCGACGACATGACCCGCCAACGCCTCAACGTCGAGCTGCTGCGCATCTGGACCGAGAAGCCCGCCACCACCCTGATGGTCACGCACGGCATCTCCGAGGCCATCTTCCTCTCCGACCAGGTCGCCGTGATGAGCCCCCGGCCCGGCCGGGTCAAAGAGGTCATCGAGATCGACCTGCCCCGCCCGCGCCTGCCCGAAATGATGCGCACGCCCGAGTTCCACGCGCTGCACGACCGCGCCTCCGAGCTGCTCTTCGGCGCCGACACCCCGGCCACCAGCGGAGCTCACTGATGCCGGTGACCCGCGGCCTGCCCGGCTGGGCGACCGGCCTGCTCGGCATCGTCGTCGTGGTGGCGCTCTGGTGGATCAGCGCGCTCACGATCTTCCAGAACTCCGGCTCCGTGCCCGGCGGCGCCATCCCCACCCCGGCCGAAGTGGTCAGCCAGTTCGTCAATGACGGGTTCGGTTTCTACTGGCCGCACATCACCATGACCCTGAGCGAAGCCGCGATCGGCTTCCTCTGGGGCAACGGCCTGGCACTGCTGTTGGCCGGCCTGGTGCTGATCGTGCCCCGCATCGAGAAGATCGCCCTGCAGGTCGCCGTGATCACCTACTGCGTGCCCATCGTGGCCATCGGCCCGATCGCCTACATCGTGATCGGCCCGCCGCGCGGCGACCCCTCCGGCACCGCCGTGTTCCTCGCGGCGCTGTCGGTGTTCTTCACCACCGTGGTGGGCTCCCTCGTCGGGCTCAAGGCCGCGGACACCGCAAGCCTCGACCTCGTGACCGTGTACGGCGGCACCAAGTTCACCCAGCTGCGCAAGGTGAGGCTCATCGCCGGAATGCCGAGTGTGCTGAACGCCCTGCAGATCGCCGCCCCCGCGGCCCTGCTCGGCGCCATCCTCGGTGAGTACCTCGGCGGCGCGGAGCGCGGCCTCGGCCTGGCGATGCTCGCCGCCGGCAACGCCGCCAACGTGGAACGGGTCTGGAGCCTCGCTCTCGTCGCGGGCCTGCTGGCCGGCATCGGCTACCTGTTGTTCGCGGTGATCTCCCGCTTCGCGACCCCCTGGACCACCGGACGGAGCAGCTCATGAGCACTCAGACAGTCTCAGACCAGCCGACCCTCTCCGGCAACCGGCCGAGCGTGATCACCAAGGGCACCGGCGCGCAGGCTCGCGGTGTCGGCGCCTACATCGGCCGGGCGCTGGGCACCGGCGTGCTCACCCTCGTGATCGTGCTCGCCGCCTGGCAGGGCCTGATCCTGCTGCTCGGCGTCTCTCCGTTCATCGCCAAGGGTCCGTTGGATGTCTTCAACTGGTTGTTCACGGTGCCGGAGGCCGCCGAGAACCGGGCCTTGATCCTCACCAACCTCGGTGTCACCCTCACCGACGCGTTCCTCGGCTTCGTCGCCGGCATGGTGCTCGCCCTCGTGCTGGCCACCCTGTTCACGCTGTCCAAGGGCATCGAACACGCCCTGATGCCCATTGCCCTGCTGCTGCGCAGCGTGCCGCTGGTGGCGTTCGTGCCGGTGCTGATCCTCATCACCGGTCGCGGCCCGTCGATCGCCGTCGTCACCGGCGCCATCGTCGTGCTGTTCCCGGCGCTGGTGAACATCGCCTTCGGCCTGCGCTCGGCCTCCCCGCAGGTGAGCGACGTCATCGCCGTCTACGGCGGCACCCCGTTCACGGCGCTCCGCAAGGTGGCGCTGCCGAGCTCGCTGCCGTCGTTCTTCGCGGCCATCAAGATCTCCATCCCCGGCGCCATCACCGGTGCCCTGCTGGCCGAGTGGCTGGCGACCGGGCAGGGCCTCGGCTACGGCATCGTCGTCGCCGTCTCCCAGGTGAAGAACTTCGAGGTGTGGTCGTCCGTGGTCGTCATCACGATCGTGTCGATGGTGCTCTACGGTCTGGCGCAATTCGCCGAGAACCTCGTTTTGCGGCGGATGGGCATGGACCAGAGCGCAGGCAGCTAGCCGTGCTCGAGATCGCCGGTCCGGTGCTCGATGCCCTCGCGCACGGCCAGGCCCTGGCGATCGCCACGGTCACCCGGGTGCTCGGCAGCGCGCCGCGCACCCTGGGCACCTCGATGGCGGTCACCGACACCGGCGCGGTGATCGGAAGCATCTCCGGCGGCTGTGTGGAGGGCGACCTCTACGAGGCCGCCACCGAGGTGCTCGTCGACGGCCGCGGCCGGGTCGCGGAGTACGGCGTGAGTGACGACGACGCCTTCGCCGTCGGGCTCAGCTGTGGCGGCACGATCGAGGTTTTCCTCACCGAACTGGCTCCGGCCGGGCATCGGAATGCGGTACCGGACGCGGTGCTCGGCCAGTTGCGCGCCGCCGTGGCCGGGAAGGCGGCCGGGCTCGCCGTGATCGTGGCCGGTCCGGGTGCCGGGCTGGTTCTTTCGCCCGATGCCGGGTCGGACCCGGAGTCCGGGACTCTACCCGCCGGGCTCGACGCCGACAGCGCCCGCCGCATCCGGGCCGAACTGCGCGCCCGCGTGACCGGCGGCCAGACGGCCCTGGGCTCCGTCGACTGTGCTGTCGATGGCGCAGGTGTCGTGCTCGAGGCCAGGGTGCTGTTCCTGGTGGCCGCCCCGCCCCCGCGATTCATCATCTTCGGCGCGGTCGACTTCGCCGCCGCCCTCGCCGCGGCCGCGAGCCTGCTCGGCTACCGGGTCACGGTCTGCGACGCCCGCGCCGTGTTCGCCACCCCTGAGCGGTTCCGCACCGCCGACGACGTCGTGGTGGCGTGGCCGAGCGATTACCTCGCCGGCACCGACACGGATTCCCGCACCGTCATCTGCGTGCTCACCCACGATGAGAAGTTCGACATCCCCCTGCTCCAGGCCGCGCTCACCCTCGACGTCGCCTACGTGGGGGCCATGGGCTCCCGGCGCACGCACGACAGGCGGATGCATCGGCTGCTGGACGCAGGCCTGCATGAATCCCAGCTGGGTCGCCTGCATTCCCCGATCGGCCTGGACCTGGGCGCGAGCACCCCGGAGGAGACCGCGGTCTCCATCCTCGCGGAGGTGCTCGCGACCCGCTCCGGCGCCTCCGGTGCACCCCTGCGGGGCCGGTCTGGCCCGATCCACCCCGCGCCCTGACCGATTCGATCCCGCACCCGGGTGACCAGCACTCGCCCGGCAGCCCTCACCCCATTTGGGGGACGAAACGAGTTCGACTGCGCATTAGCGTGCTCGTCGAGTCCACGAATTGGAGGAATCGAAATGACGACAACACGACAGAACACTGGAACGGCACAGTCCGCCAGGACGACAGCAACCTACGGCGCATCGGCGCCCGACACCGGCATGTCGGGCTGGACCGGCTGGATCGTCTTCGCCGGTGTCATCATGATCATGATGGGCGCCTTCCACGTCATCCAGGGCCTCGTGGCGCTATTCCAGGACACGTATTACCTCGTCGCGCAGGAAGGCCTGGTTGTGCAGGTCGACTACACGACCTGGGGCTGGGTGCACACGATCCTCGGCGCAGTCGTGATCCTCGCCGGCGTCGCCCTGCTCGCCGGACAGATGTGGGCGCGGGTCGTCGCGGTCGTCCTCGCGTTCTGCAGCGCGTTGGTGAACATCGCCTTCCTCGCCGCCTACCCGATCTGGTCGCTCACCATGATCGCCCTTGACGTTGTGGTGATCTTCGCGGTCACTGCGCACGGCAAGGAGCTGAAGCCGGTCGAGGCCAGTCGAGCGACTACTGTCGAGGAATGACCGACCGGCTGACAGAAGACGGTACGACCGGACCGCTGACGGCAGAACCGTCGGCGGAACCGTCGGTGGAGGCGCCGCTGACGGCGTCCGGCCTGACCGCGTTCCTGCTCGACCTCAACGGGGCCGAAGAGACCTATCCCTTCGGCCCTGAGGCCCGGGTGTTCAAGGTGGCGGGCAAGGTGTTCGCCATCGACAACACCCCGGTGCACCAGGGCCTCGCCGAGCCGACGACCTCGATCACGGTGAAGGCGCTGCCGGAGAACGTGCCCCGTCTGATCCGGAGCGTTGCCGGCATCGACCCGGGTTACCACATGAACAAGAAGCACTGGGTGACGGTGCGCCTGGACGGCACCGTGCCCGCAGGCCACGTCTGCGAACTGATCGCCGAATCGCACGCGATCATCGTGGCATCGCTGCCGAAGCAGCTCCGCCTCACCCTGGCCGGCTAGCTGGACGCCGCCGCGGGAGTCCGCGAAGTCTCAGTCTGTCCGTGATTCACGAGCCGCCAGACCCGGTCGCGGGACATCGGCAGTTCATACGAGCGGATGCCGATGGCGTCGCGCACCGCGTTGGCCAGCGCCGGCGCCACCGGGTTGTACGGCGACTCGCTCATCGACTTGGCCCCGTACGGGCCCAGGTCGTCGGCGGTGTTCGCGAAGTACACCTCGGTCACCGGCAGGTCGGCCAGCTGCGGCACGTGGTAGTTGCGCAGCACCCGGGTCAGAACGGTGCCCGCGCCGTCGAGGATGAGTTCCTCGAACAGGGCGGTGCCAATGGCCTGCGCCACCCCACCCTCGATCTGGCCGCGGCACTGCTCGGGGTTCATCACGAAGCCGGCATCCGCGGTCTGGATCGACTGCAGCATCCGCACCTCTCCGGTGGCGGTGTTCACGGCCACCCGGAAGGCGTGCACGTTGAAGGCGAGGGACCGGCGGGCGCCGTCCTCCCGGCCGACGGCGGTCAGGCCGCTCGGCCCGACCAGGTCGGCGAACGGAACGAACACCTCTCCGGCGCGCAGCCCGTCCGCCTCGAGGGTGAAGTCCTCGGCCGGCGTCCCCGTGAGCCGGGCGGCCCCGGCGCGGAGGTCCGCGGCCAGGGTGAGCGCGGCGCCGTGCACGGCCTTGCCCGCCACCACCACGCCGGCGGAGCCGAACGCACCGGTGTCGTAGCCGGCGGTATCGGTGTCGGACTGCCGGATCTCGATCCGGTCGGGGCTGGTGTTCAGCGCCGTCGCCGCGATCTGGGTGTGCACGGTGGTGGTGCCATTGCCGAATTCGGCGGTGCCCACCCGCACCAGGTAGCGATTGCCGGCGCCGAGGGTGATGCTGGCCTGCGAGAAATGACCCCGCGGCGGGGTCGTCGCGATCATCGAGGACGCCATCCCCTCGCCCACCCTCCACTCGTCGCCGGTCGGCGCGAGCACACCGTTGCCGAGGGCCAGGGCGGCCTGGGCCAGGTCGAGGCACTGGTCGAGGCCGTAGCTGGCGAAGCCGATGTCGTCACCCTCCTCGTGGGTGACCACGAGCGGGTCGCCGGGCCGCACCGAGTTGATCCGGCGGAGGTCGAACGGGTTGATGTCGAGCTCGGCGGCGAGTTCGTCGAGGGCGCACTCGATGCCGTAGATGACCTGGCCGAGGCCGTAGCCACGGAAGGCGCCGGACGGCGGGTTGTTCGTGTACACGGCCTGCGCATCCACCCGCTTGTTGGGCACGTTGTACAGGGCGACGGACTCGCTGGTGCCGTGGAACATGACGCCGGGGCCGTGGTTGCCGTAGGAGCCGGTGTCGGAGAGCACGTCGATGGCCAGGGCGGTCAGCCGGCCGTCGCGGGTGGCGCCCAGGGTCACGCCCACCCGCATCGGGTGCCGCGCCGGCGAGGCGGCGAGCTCGTCGGTGCGGGTGAACTCGTACTGCACCGGGCGCCTGGTCTTCAGCACGGCGAGGGTGACGACGTCTTCGGTGAGGATCTCCTGCTTGCCGCCGAAGCCGCCGCCGACCCGGGCGGTGAACACCCGCACGTCGGCGAGGTCGAGATCGAAGATCCGGCTGATCTCCTTCTGTACCAGGAAGGGCACCTGCGAGCTGGTGCGCAGCACCAGCCGGTCGTCCTCGACCCAGCCGATGGTGGCGTGGGTCTCCAGCTGGGTGTGCGCGACGCGCTGGGTCTGCCAGGTGCCGGTGACGACGGTGTCCGCGGCGGCCAGGCCGGCGGTCACGTCGCCATACTCACCGTGCAGCTCGGCGACGAGGTTGCGGGACGGGTCGGCGAGGCGGCTGGCGGCGGGATCCTTGTCGCCGTGCACGAGCGGGGCGCCGGGCGTGAGCGCCTCGGCGGGGTCGAAGACCGCGGGCAGCAGCTCGTACTGCACGGTCAGTAGCCGGCAGGCGTGTTCGGCGATGGCCACGGAGTCGGCGACGACGGCGGCGACCCGCTGGCCGCGGTGCCGCATCACGGTGTCGAAGACCAGGCTGTCGTCGGGGTCGTCCAGCCGGCTCTCGTGCCGGGCCGAGGAATACAGCGTGCCGGGGGAGTCGGCGTGGCTGAGCACGGCGTGCACGCCGGGCAGGGCGCGCGCAGCGCTGTCGTCGATGGAGGTGATGCGGGCATGGGCGTGCGGGCTGCGCAGCACGCTGAGGTGCAGCAGGCCGGGCACGGCAACGTCGAGGGTGTACGGCTCCTGGCCGCTCACCACCCGCGCGGCGGCCGGGGCGCGGAGGGACCCGCCGACCTGCCCGTCGGTGGCGGAGGTGCGGGGGGTGCGCGGCTTGGTGGTGCGAACCGGGCCGAGGCCGGTGATCGGGGCTGCATCCGGGTGGGCAGCATCCGCCGCGTGGCTGTGGTCGTGGTCGTGGGCGCAGCTGCCGTCGGCGGGGGTGTGCCGGTCGCGGATGGCGTCGTCAATGGCGCGGTAGCCCGTGCAACGGCACAGGTTGCCCTTGAGCAGGCGGGGCAGGTCGTGCAGCTGGTGGTCCTGGATAGTGGACGCCGTCACGACCATTCCCGGGGTGCAGAAGCCGCACTGGAAGCCGGCCGCGTCGATGAAGCGCTGCTGGATCGGGGCGAGGTCGTCCGGGCCGCCGATGCCGGTCGCCGTGGTGACCTCGCGATCCGCGGCCCGGTAGGCCGGGTAGATGCAGGAGTGCACCGGGGTACCGTCGACGAGCACCGAGCAGGCGCCGCAGTCGCCGGTGTCGCAGCCCTTCTTGACCTCGAAGTGCTCCTGCTCGCGCAGGTAGGTGCGCAGGGCCTGGCCGGCGGCGGCGGGCGCGTCGACCGGGCTGCCGTTGACGGAGAGCTTCATGCGCGGGCCCCGTTCTGGGCGGTTGCGGTGCCGGCCGGCAGGGTCGGGGCGGCCAGCTCCTGCCGGATCTCCTCGCCGAGCAGCCCGCTCACGGCACGGCGCCAGTCGGCGGCGCCGTGCGCATCCGTGAACCAGGCGTCGATGCCGGCGATGTCGGCGGCCAACTCCGCCGCCTCGGGGGTCTCTGGGTAGCGCAGCTGCACCGGACGCACGGTGCCGCCGGTGACGGTGAGCACGAAGGTGCCGTCGGTGTCGAGCCGGCCGATGAGCACGGCGCCCGAGCGGCCGAGCGGGGACAGGGCGATCTTGCGGTAGGCCGTGCGGGAGGCCAGCGCGGAGGCGGGCACGTGGATGGAGCGCAGCACGTCGCCGGGGGCGAGCACGTTGGTCGTGTTGCCGGTGACGAAGCCGAGGGCGGGCATCCGCTCGTCGCTGCCGTCGGCGCGCCAGATCAGCACCTCGGCGTCGAGGGCAGCGGTGAGGCAGATCATCGGGCCGGCCGGCAGCGACGTGCAGAGGTTGCCGCCGACGGTGGCGACGTTCCAGACCTTGAACGAGCCGAACAGGGCGGTGCAGGCCTGGTGGAAGACGGGGTGGCAGGTCCAGCCGGGCTCGGCGGGCATGGCGGAGAGCTCGGCGAGGGTGCAGGTGGCGGCGATGTCGAGGCCGTCGGGGGTGACGGTGAGCGCGGGCCAGCCCATGGTCTGCAGGTCGACGAGGCCGTTGAGGTGGATGCGCGGGTCGGCGAAGAGCTCCGAGCCGCCGGCCAGCGGCACCACGGTGTCGCCGAGCGCGCTCAGGTCGGCGCGGGTGCGGGCCGGGGTGATGGTCGCAACGGTGGTCAGGTCCATCCGGTCTCCCGATGATTCGTGGCCGCGGTGTGGCGGCCAGGTGTCGCCGGAGCCTGTGGGCTCCGCCGAGGGGCGCCCGATCGGGCGCCGACACCCCTAGTCAAGCGCAGCTTTGTGTCGGCCATGTAAACCGGCCCGGCCGCCCTCGGCAGATGCCCAGACTTCCGCCCTGATCTGGCCCTAACAGTTCCCCCTCCGGACAAGTGCACCCGGTGTGCCGGGTGCACTTGTCCGCATTGGGAACAGTTGGGGAGCGGGTAGGCAGCGGGGCGGTGGGTCAGCCCAGGGCGGCCACCCACTCGGTCGTGCCGTCGGTGAAGCCCTGTTCCTTCCAGATCGGCACCCGCGCCTTGATCTCGTCGACGAGGGCCGCGCAGGCCGCGAACGCCTCGGCGCGATGGGCGGATGCCACGGCGCAGGCCAGCGCCACATCACCGATGCCGAGGTCGCCCACCCGGTGGGCGGCGGCGATCCGGCAGCCCGGGTGTGCCAGGGCGACCTCGCGGGCCACCTCGTCGAGTACCGTCTGGGCACTCGGATGCGCGCTGTAGCGCAGCCACGTCACGCCGCGGTCGTCGTCGTGGTTGCGCACCACGCCCGCGAACGACACGACGGCCCCGGCGGTGGCGTCGGCCACGGCATCCGTGCACTCGTCGACCGTGATCGGGGTCTCGTCGACCCGGGCGAACAGCACCGGGCTCGCCGCGGCGGGGTCGGACGTTCCGGGAGTGGGTTCAGTGGCGATGCTGCACATCCTCGTCGTGACCGGCCGCGTGGGGGCCGGATGGGTGGGCGCCCGATGGCTGGGTGCCGGTTGGGTGGGTGCCGGTGGGTTGGGTGCCCGCTGCAGCCGGTCCGGCATGGTCGACGCCGCGCACCTGGTCGAGCAGGTGGTCGAGCACCTCGTCGAGCACGGCCAGGCCGTCGCGCACCCCGCCGGTGGAGCCGGGCAGGTTCACCACCACGGTGCGACCGCGCGCGATGCCCGCGTAACCACGGGAGAGCACCGCGAGGGGGGTGGACGCCGTGCCCCGGCGGCGCAGCTCCTCCATGATCCCGGGCAGCTGCCGGTCGAGCAGCGGCAGGGTCTGCTCCGGGGTCTGGTCGGTGGGGCTCACCCCGGTGCCGCCGGTCGTGAGGACGAGGTCGAGTCCAGCCTCGACGGCGGCCGCGATCGCGTCGCCCACCGGCTCGCCGTCGGCGACGACGGCCCGGTCGAGCACCAGCCAGCCGCGCTCACCGAGCCAGGCGTCGATGACCGGACCGGTGCGGTCCGGGTAGACCCCGGTAGCCGCCCGGGTGGAGGCCACGACCACCTGGGCGATGCGACCCTCGGCCGCACCCGCGCCGGCGTGCCTCGGCTGCCCGGACGCTCCCGCGCGGGTACGCCTCGGCTGCCCGGCCGCACTCATTCGGTGCTCCAGTCGCCGCTCTTGCCGCCGGATTTCGCGAGCACCCGGATATCGCTGATCACCGCGTGCTTGTCGACGGCCTTGATCATGTCGTACAGGGTGAGCGCCGCCACCGAGACGCTGGTCAGCGCCTCCATTTCCACGCCGGTCACCCCCGTGGTCTTCACGGTCGCGGTGATCACGACGGTGTCGGTGCCGGGGGAGAAGTCGATGGTGGCCCCCGAGATCGGCAGCGGGTGGCAGAGCGGGATCAGTGCGGAGGTCTGCTTGGCGCCCATGATCCCGGCCACCCGGGCCACGGCGAGGGCCTCGCCCTTGGGCAACTCCCCGGCGAGCAGGAGGGCGATCACGTCCGGCCGGGTGCTGAGGGTGGCCGTGGCTGTGGCCCGTCGTTTGGTGACGGGTTTGTCGGTCACGTCCACCATCAGCGCCGCGCCGTCGGCGCGCACGTGGCTGAGCCGGCCGGCCGTATCCGGCGTCGCTGCCGGGGTGGATTCGGGTGGGGTGTCAGTCATCGATGCTCCAATAGTCCACGTGGGTGCCCGCGGCGACGCTGTCCACCCCGACGGGCAGGTGCACCAGCGCCGTCGCGGCGGCATAGGCGTGCAAGAGGTGCGAGCTGGGGCCGCCCACCAGGTCGAGCGTGCCGTCCGGGCGCAGGATGCCGCGGCGCAGCTGGTGCTTCCCGGCCGGCGATTCCACCGGGGCGGCGAGCGGTGCGCGCCTGAGCTCGCGGTCGGGCCGGGGCAGTCCGGCCAGGCGGCGCAGCACCGGGCGGAGGAACACCTCGAACGAGATCAGGGCGCTCACCGGGTTGCCGGGGAAGGTGATCACGGGCACGGAGGAACCGGTGCCCGGCCGGGGGATCTCGCCGAGTCCCTGCGGGCCGCCGGGCTGCATCGACACGTGCTGGAAGACCACCCCGAGCGGGCCGAGCGCGTCGCGCACCACCTCGCGGGCGCCGGCGCTGACCCCGCCGACCGTGACCACGAGGTCGGTCTCCGCAGCGTCGGCGAGGATGGCGAGGAGGTCGGCGGCGTCGTCCGACCGGCAGGGGTGTGCGGTCACGACGCAGCCGGCATCCTGCAGCGCCTGGCTGAGGATGACGCTGTTGGAGTCGTAGATCTGGCCGGGGGCGAGGTGCTCCCCGGGTTCGCGGATCTCATGGCCGGTCGCGATGAGCAGCACCCGGATGCGCCGGAGCACGCTGACCCGGGTGAGACCGGTGCCCGCGAGGACGCCCAGCTGGGCCGGGCCGAGCAGGGTACCCGCGGCGAGGAGAAGGTCGCCGGCCCGCACGTCGCTGCCGGTCGGCCGCACGAAGCCGCCAGGCGCGACCGGCGCCACAAAGCTGACGGTCTGGGCGGGGCCGTTGGGCAGGAAACGGGGTGGGTCGGCCTGCTCGATCGGCACGACCGCATCCGCACCGGCCGGGATCGGGGCTCCCGTCATGATCGGGGCCGCCTCGCCCGGGTGCAGGGCGCTGCCCGGGTCGCCGGCGGCGATGCGGGCCGCGATGGTGAGGGTCGCCGGGGTGCCGGCCGAGGCCGTCGCGAGGTCGGCGGCGCGCAGGGCATAGCCGTCCATCTGCGAGTTGTCGAACGGCGGCAGCGACACCGGCGAGGTGACGTCCCCGGCGAGGACCCGGGCCCGGTAGCCGGCGGGGGCGGCGGTCAGCCGGGCAGCGGAGAGATCGAGGGTCTCGGTGGCGCGGCCGCTCAGCGGGGCGAGCAGTGTCGCCACGGCCTCGCGGTGCTGATCGATCGTGCGCGCGCTCATGCCCCCATCTTGCCGCACCGGCCGAGGAGCGTCGCCCGGCCGGCATGCTCGCCGGGTCACCCTGCGGTGCGCTTCCGCATCCACGGACATACAATGTGTTTTATGTCGCAAATACGGATCAAAGATGCCGCCGGCTACCTCGGGGTGAGCGATGACACCGTGCGCCGCTGGATCGAGCAGGGCACGCTCACCGCGGGTGTGGACGAGTCCGGCCGCAAGGTGGTCGACGGCCTGGAGCTGGCGCAGCTGGCGCAGGCCAACGCCCAGATGCCCAGCGACCCGGCCGGCGGCTCCAGTTCCGCGCGCAACCGGTTCGTCGGCCTGGTCACCGCGGTGCTGAGCGACCCCGTCATGTCCCAGGTCGAGCTCCAGTGCGGACCGCACCGGGTGGTGTCGTTGATGAGCACCGAAGCCGTGCGCGAACTCGGCCTGGTGCCCGGGTCGGTGGCGGTGGCCGTCGTCAAGGCCACCACCGTGATCGTCGAGACGCCGAGGGGCCAGCCGTGAGCCGGGTCGGACGCACCTCGCCGCGCACGCCGAAGCGACGCTCCCACGGCCCGGCCCGGATCGCGATCCTCGCCACCGCCGTCGTCCTGGCCCTGGCCGGCTGCGCGGCGCCGGCCGGCTCGGACGGCAACACCGAGGGGACCGGAACGCCCGCACCCGCGGATGCCGTGACCCTCACGGTGTTCGCCGCCGCGTCCCTCACCGGCACCTTCACCGACATCGCCGACCGGTTCGAGGCCGAGCATCCCGGCCTCACTGTCGCCCTGAACTTCGCCGGCTCCGCCGACCTGGTCAGCCAGATCAGCGAGGGCGCCCCCGCCGACGTCATCGCCACGGCCGACAGCGCGACCATGGCCACCCTCGCCGATGACGGCCTGCTCGCCGACGCCGGCCCCATCGTGTTCGCCACCAACACCCTCGAGATCGCCGTGCCGCCGGACAACCCGGCGGGCATCCGCTCGTTCGCCGACCTCGCCCAGGCCGGCCTCAATCTCGTGGTCTGCGCACCCCAGGTGCCCTGCGGCAAAGCGACAGCCGCCGTGGCCACCGCGGCCGACGTCGAACTCACGCCTGTGAGCGAGGAGAACTCGGTCACCGACGTACTCGGCAAGGTCACGAGCGGTGAGGCGGATGCCGGCCTCGTCTACGTCACCGACGTCGCCGCCGCCGGCGCGGATATCCTGGGCATCCCGTTCGACGAGGCGACGGAAGCGGTGAACGAGTACCCGATCGCGACGGTGTCGGGCAGCGCCCGGTCGCGCCTGGCCGCTGACTTCACCCGGTTCGTGACCGGCGACGCCGGCCAGGCCGTTTTCGCGGAGGCCGGCTTTGGCGCCCCCTGACCGGCCCATCGTTCGCGGCCGGTCCGCTCGCCCGGACGCCGGCTCGGCGACGACCATGCTCGGCGTGCCGCGCTGGACCATGCTGGTGGCCGCCATCGGCGCCCTGCTGATCGTCCTGCCCCTCGTGGGCATGCTGCTCACGGTGGACTGGGCGCAGGTGCCCGCGCTGATCACCTCGCCGTCCGCGCTGGCCGCACTCGGCCTGAGCCTCCGCACCGCCCTGGCCAGCACCGCGCTCTGCGTGCTGCTCGGGGTGCCGATGGCCCTGGTCCTGGCCCGCACCCGGTTTCCCGGCCAACGCGTCGTGCGCGCCCTGGTCCTGTTGCCGCTGGTGCTGCCGCCCGTTGTCGGCGGCCTGGCGCTGCTCGCCACCTTCGGCCGGCGCGGACTGCTCGGGGAGACCTTCGGTGTTCTCGGCGTGCAGATCGCGTTCAGCACCACAGCGGTCGTGCTCGCCCAGACCTTCGTGGCGCTGCCGTTCCTGGTGCTCAGCGTCGAAGCCACCCTCCGCGCCTCCGGGGCCCGGTTCGAGGCCGTCGCCGCCACCCTCGGCGCCGGCCCCGGCACCGTCTTCCGCCGGGTCACGGTTCCGCTGGTGCTGCCCGGGCTGCTCTC
This sequence comes from Cryobacterium sp. AP23, assembly GCF_054075385.1. NCBI lineage: Bacteria > Bacillati > Actinomycetota > Actinomycetes > Micrococcales > Microbacteriaceae > Cryobacterium > Cryobacterium sp. AP23. The sequence continues at coordinate 300,507 of NZ_CM133415.1, forward strand.
CGGCGCGGTGCTGGCCTTCGCCAGGGCCCTGGGCGAATTCGGGGCGACCCTCACCTTCGCCGGCAGCCTGCAGGGCGTCACCCGCACCCTGCCGCTGGAGATCTACCTGCAGCGGGAGACCGACCCGGATGCCGCCGTCGCACTGGCCCTCCTGCTGGTCGTCGTGGCCGTCGTCGTGATGGTGGGCACCCACCGGCCGGGAGCGCTGCGATGAGCCTGCCGGCGGAGCACCGCCCGGAACAGCGCCCGGCCGGCCTGAGCCTGCACGCGGTGCAGACCCAGCGCGGCCTCGACGTGGCCTTCGACGTGGCCGCGGGGGAGACCGTGGCGCTGCTGGGGTCCAACGGCGCCGGCAAGTCCACCGTGGTGCAGATCATCGCTGGACTGCTGCGCCCCGACCGCGGCCGCGCCCGCCTCGACGGCCGGGTGCTGTTCGACATCAGCGCCGATGCCGGTACCGGCACCGACACCGACACCGACGGTGCCGCCGGCCGCGACCGTGTCGGAGCCGCCCACACGACCTGGCTCCCGCCGCACGCCCGCGGCACCGCCCTCCTGGCCCAGGAACCGCTGCTGTTCCCGCACCTCTCGGTGCGCGACAACGTGGCCTTCGGACCCCGCAGCGCCGGGGCGTCCAGGGCGGCCTCCCGGGTCATCGCTGACGACTGGCTGGCGCAGGCCGAGGTCGCCGACCTGGCGGACCGTCGCCCGGCGGCGCTCTCCGGCGGGCAGGCCCAGCGGGTGGCCGTGGCGCGAGCCCTGGCGGCGCATCCGTCGCTGCTGCTGCTCGACGAGCCCATGACTGCCCTCGACGTGGCGGCGGTGCCGGCCCAGCGGATGTTGCTGCACGGCGTGCTGCGCGAGCGCACGGTGATCCTGGTCACCCACGATCCGCTCGACGCGCTGGCGCTGGCCGACCGGGTGGTGGTGCTCGAGAACGGCCGGATCGTGGAGCAGGGGCACACACGGGAGGTGTTCGCCCGGCCTCGAACCGACTTCACCAGGGCCCTCACCTTCGGGCTCAACCTCGAGCGCTGACGACCAGCCTTGATGGGGCCTCCCTCCGGGCGTATCGTGCCTCGCACACACCCGCGGCGACACGTTCCGGAAGGGTCGGGTTATGGGCAATCTTGTGGTGCAGCAATTCGTCACCGCCGACGGTTTCGCGGCGAACGTCGACAACGAATTCACCGCCTACGAGCTGCTCGACGGCGGCACCGAGGAGTTCGACCGCAGCCAGGCGACATGGCTCGAGGCAGTCGACGCCATGGTCCTTGGCGCCGCCACCTACAGGTTGTTCGTGGGGTACTGGCCGACGCCCGCGGCGGAAGGCGAGGTCATCACCGCCCCGCTGAACGCCCTGCGCCGGCACGTGTTCTCCCGCACCCTCAGCCACGCACCCTGGGGAGACCTGGCCGCGGCGACGCTGGAATCCGGCGACGCCGTCGAGGCCATCCGCCGGATCAAGGCCGAGAACGCCGGCCAGGTGGTGCTCTGGGGCAGCCTGAGCCTGAGCCGGGTGTTCTTCGCCGCCGGTGAGGTCGACGAGGTGCGCCTGGTGGTGTTGCCCGTGGCCATCGGTGCCGGGCGGGGCGCGTTCCCCGCTGCGACGGATCCCGCCGTGCTCGACCTGCTCGGTGCGCGCACCTTCGACGAGGGCCTGGTCGAGTTGCACTACGCCCTCCGCCCCGCTCCGGAGTGGTGACGCGCGATCCCGGCTCGGTCCTCAACCGGCTCCGACCAGAAATGGCTCCGTCGTAAACGGGCTCCGTCCTAAAATGAAGGGGCCGGGCGGTTCGTGCCCGCATTGATGAGAGGCCGTCCCATGCAGGTTCAGGTGCGCTACTTCGCGGCCGCCAGGGCGGCCACCGGTATCGCCGCGGAGACCCGCGACCTGCCCGACGGCGCCACCATCGGCGGTTTCCTCGACGACCTCGGCAGCACTTCGCCCGCGGTCTTCGCCCGCTGTTCCTTCATCGTGAACGGTGCAGCCACCACGAACCGGGCCCTGGTGCTCGAAAACGGCGACCTGCTCGACGTGCTGCCCCCGTTCGCCGGCGGCTGACACCCATCCGCCCTGCCCGCCGCTACGGGGTGACGACGGCGAAATCCGGATCCGGGGCATCCAGCAGGGCGAACAGCCGCTGCAGCACGCTGGCGTCACCGGTCATGTCCACGCCGCTGAACGACCCGGTGGCCACGCCCTGGGCCAGCCGTGCCCGGCTGATCCGCACGCTGAGGTCAGCCGCGCGCGGTTTGGCCACCGGGAAATGCACCAGGGCCCCATGGCTGAGCTCCAGCCGGTACAGCTCCCGGGTGTCCGTGAACACCCAGTTGATCGCGAAGTCCTCGTTCCAGGCCCGCGGCCCGACGACCCTGATCGCGAGGGTGTCGAAGAGCTGCGTCACGGTCAGGACCGAGAGCAGGCCCTCGGCGGAGACGTCGGTGCGCCCGACCCCGTAGCGCAGCTCGCTGGCCCCGGTGAGGTAGGCGTTCCGCCAGGTGGCGTTCTCGGCGCCGAGTCCCAGCCGTTCCAACCCCGTCGCGAGCACCTCCCTGGCCGCCGGGTCGCCGGGGTCGGCGAAGACCGCATGGCTGGCCAGTTCGACGGCGAACCGCAGGTCCCCGGCGTCGAGATAGCGCCGGGCGTGCTCGAGCGTGGCCGCCACACCGCCCATCACCTCGACGTAACGGGTGGCCGCCGCCGCCGGCGGATGCTGCCAGAGATGCGCCGGGTTGCCGTCGTACCAGCCCAGGTAGCGCTGGTAGATGGCCTTGACGTTGTGGCTCACCGAGCCGTAGTAGCCGCGGGCGTGCCACCGGCCGGCCAGCTTCGGCGGCACCTCGAAGTTCTCGGCGATCTCGCTGCCGATCAGGCCCTGGTTCATCAGCCGCACCGTCTGGTCGTGCAGGTAGGCGTACAGGTCGCGCTGTTCGGTGAGGAAGTCGACGATCGCCCCGGTTCCCCAGGTGGGCCAGTGGTGGGAGGCGAATTCCACATCCGAGCGGTGCCCGAACATCTCGATCGCCTCGCACAGATAGCGGGACCACATCCGCGGATCGCGCACCTGTGCGCCGCGCAGGGTGAGCAGGTTGTGCATGGTGTGGGTGGCGTTCTCGGCCATGCAGAGCGCCCGCTGGTGCGGGAAGTACAGGTTCATCTCTGACGGGCACTCGGTGCCGGGGGTGAGCTGGAAGATGATGCGGACGCCGTCGAGCACCTCTTCCTGGCCGGTGGCCGTGACGGTGAGGGTGGGCGCGACAAGGCCGACGGTGCCGGTGGAGGCGCCGGGGCCAAGCCCGATGCCGACCCGGCCGGTGGCACTGCGGGCGAGCGGATGGCCGTCGTAGTAGTAGCCGCGGCGGAACATGGCAGTGCCGGCATAGACGTTCTCCGCGACGGCATTGTCGAGGAAGTGCTCGGGGGCGACGACGGGAACGGTGGTGTCCGGCTCGACGACACCGAGCACCCCGCCGAAGTGGTCGACGTGGGCGTGGGTGTAGACCAGGCCGGTCACCGGCCGGTCGCCGCGATGGCGGCGGTAGAGCGCCAGTGCCGCTGCGGCCGTCTCGGCCGAGATGAGCGGGTCGATCACGATGACCCCGTGGTCACCCTCGACGAGGGTCATGTTGGACAGGTCGAAACCGCGCACCTGGTAGATGCCGTCCGCCACCTCGTACAGGCCGTGCCGGGCCGTCAGGGTGCTCTGCCGCCAGAGGCCGGCATCCACGTTCTCCGAGCCGTCCGCCGACAGGAAGGCGAGGGAGTCCATCTCCCAGACCACCCGGCCGTCGTCGGCGTGGATCACCATCGGGTCGATGCTGCCCAGGAAACCCCGGTCGACGGGGTCGGCGCCCTCCGTGTGGTGGTTCGGGTGTGCGTGTCCCCTGCGCCCGATCGTGTCCTGCCTGCCGCGTGTGCCATCGACCACGATGACCGCCTCCCTCGATACCGCGAGGCCGCCATGGCGCCCGTTGGGCACAACATAACCGGGCCGGGGCACGGCAACCACCCCGGGCATCCGCCGGCGCGGTCAGTACCGCGACTTGGCCGGTTCGATCCGGCGCACCCAGTCGTCGATGCCCCCGGCCAGGTGGGTCACGTTCGACCAGCCGTTGTCGCGGAGCACGTCGCGGGCGTATTCGGAGCGGGTGCCGTGGTGGCAGTACAGGATGACCCGGTCGGCCGGCTCCATCACCGTGCGGGCCTGGTCGGTGAGCAGCTGCGCCATCGGCACGAGGGCGGAGCCGTCGATGGCGACGATGTCGCGTTCCCACGGCTCGCGGATGTCGACAAGCACGAAATCAGCCGTGCCCGCCTGCCGGTCGGCCAGCAGCGCGGCGAGCTCGGCCGAGCTGACCTCGCCAACCGTCGGGGGCTCCACTGCCGGCGGGGCCGGGGCCAGGCGCACCTCGCTGTGACTGGTGTCATGCGGGGCGGGGCCCGCGCCGGGCGAGGCCGCCGGGGCGGCGCCGTACGGCACCTCCCGCCAGCTGGCGTCCAGTCCATCGTGCACGAGGAGCCGACCGAACAACGGTTCGCCGAATCCGACGATGAGCTTGAGGGTCTCGGAGGCCATCATGGCGCCCACGCTGGCGCACACCGAGCCGAGCACCCCGGCGACCGCGCAGGTCTCGGCGTCGTCGGGGCCGGGGGTGGTGGGGAAGAGGTCGGCCAGGCGGGTGCCACCGCTCGGCCCGTCGACCCAGAACGTCGTGACCAGGCCGTCGAAGCGCAGCACCGAGCCCCAGACATAGGGCTTGTGCAGCGCCGCCGCGGCGTCGTGGGCGAGGTGGCGGGCGGCGAAGTTGTCGGTGCCGTCGACGATGATGTCGTAGCCGCCGACCAGGGCATCCACCGTCGCCGCCGTCAGGCGCACCTGGTGGGCCACGACCTCGATGAGCGGGTTGCGCGCCCGGAGCGCGGCGGCGGCGGCGACGGCCTTGGGCTCGGCGAGATCGGCCATGGTGTAGATCGTCTGCCGGTGCAGGTTGGACACCTCGACGCTGTCGGAATCGACGATGCCGATCGTGCCGACGCCGGCGGCGGCCAGCGCGGTGAGCACCGGGGAGCCCAGGCCGCCGGCGCCCACCATCAGCACCCGGGCGGCCGCGAGGCGGCGCTGGCCGAGGTCGCCGATCTGCGGCAGCGAGATCTGGCGGGCATAGCGCTGGCGCTGCTCGGGGGTGAGCGGCGGCCCCGGCGAAACGAGGGGAACGTGCGGCATGGCGGGCCTTTCTGCTGGCTTCCAGCCTAGGCCTGAACCGAACCACCCGGCCGGCCGCCTGCCGTCATCCTCTGCCGACCGGCAGCGGGTGGCGGTACCCTGAAGTATGACGTTCGTTGCACCACCCCCGGCCCCCGCACGCGATCAGACCCTGAGTCGTGACGAGGTGCTGCGCATCCGCAACGACTTCCCGGTGCTGCACCAACAGGTCAACGGGCATCCGCTCGCCTACCTGGACTCCGGAGCCACCTCGCAGAACCCGATCAGCGTGATGGAAGCCGAGCAGGAGTACTACGAGCAGCGGAACGCCGCCGTGCACCGCGGCGCGCACACCCTCGCGTTCGCCGCCACCGAGGTGTTCGAGGCTGCCCGCGCCACCGTCGCCGCGTTCGTCGGCGCCCGGGAAAACGAGATCGTTTGGACCTCCAACGCCACCGAGGGCGTGAACCTCGTGTCCTACTCGTTCTCGAACGCGTCCCTCGGCCTCGGCGGCCCGGCCGCCGCCCGGTTCACGCTCGGCGCCGGCGACGAGATCGTCGTGACCGAGATGGAGCATCACTCCAACCTCATCCCGTGGCAGCAGCTGGCCCTCCGCACCGGCGCCACCCTGCGCTTCATCCCGGTGCTGCCCGACGGCACCCTCGACCTCACCGCGGCCGCCGAGATCCTCAACCCGCGCACCCGGCTGCTGGCCGTCACCCACGCCTCCAACGTGGTCGGCACGATCAACCCCATCGACGAGCTCGTCCAGCTGGCGCACGCCGTCGACGCGCTGGTGTTCCTGGATGCCTGCCAGTCCGCGCCGCACCTCGCGCTCGACCTCACCGCGCTGGACGTGGACTTCGCCGTGTTCTCCGGGCACAAGATGCTCGGCCCCACCGGCATCGGAGTGCTCTACGGCAAGGCCGAACTGCTGGCCGCCATGCCCCCGTTCCTCACCGGCGGCTCGATGATCACCACCGTCGACATGCAGACCGCCGAATTCCTCGCCCCGCCGCAGCGCTTCGAGGCCGGCACCCAGCGCATCTCCCAGGCCATCGCGCTGGCCAGCGCGGTCGACTACCTCAGTCACACCGGCATGGGCCGCATCCGCGCCCGTGAGGCTGAGCTGGGCCGGCGTCTGGTCGAGGGCGTCACCGCCATCCCCGGCGTGCGCCTGCTCGGCCCCGGCCTCGGTGTCGAACGGATCGGCCTGGCCGCGGTGGATGTCGCCGGCGTGCACGCGCACGACGTGGGCCAGTTCCTCGACGAGGCCGGCATCGCCGTGCGGGTCGGGCACCACTGCGCCCAGCCGCTGCACCGGAAGCTCGGCGTCACCGCGTCCACCCGGGCGAGCACCTACCTCTACACGACCGACGACGAGGTCGACCAGTTCCTGGCCGTGCTCGCCGAGGTCGCCCCGTTCTTCGGAGTCGCCCGATGACCTCCTCCGCCATGCAGCAGCTCTACCAGCAGATCATCCTCGACCACGCCAAGTCCGCGCACGGCGCCGTCCCCGAACTGCCCGCCCTCGAGGCCGCGGCGGCGTCGGTCGACGCGGCCGACGGTGTGCGCCTGGCCCAGTCGCACCAGGTGAACACCACCTGCGGTGACGAGGTCACCGTGCGGGTGGGCCTGGCCGGGGCCGGGGCGGACGCCCAGGTCGCCGACTTCGCGTGGCGCGGCGCGGGATGCTCCATCTCGATGGCGTCCGCGTCGGTGCTCAACGACACCGTGCGCGGCACCAGCGTCGCCGAGTCCATGGCCATGCTCGACCTGTTCCGGGAGATGCTGCGCTCCCGCGGCACCATCGAACCCGACGAAGAGGTACTCGGCGACGCGGCCGCCTTCGCCGGTGTCTCCAAGTACCCGGCCCGGGTCAAGTGCGCGATGCTGCCCTGGGTCGCCTTCGAGGCCGCCCTGCTGCAGCTGCGCTGACCCCCAGCATCCGCCCCAACCCGCTCCAGTTGCATAACTCCTGCAATTTTCGGTGCCCCACGACCGCGGCCCCGTAATAGCGGGGCTGGTGATGGTGATGTCAGAAAATAGCAGGAGTTGTGCAGCCCACCGGGCGGAGGGAGAGGGCGGGGTCAGGCCAGGGAGACGGCGATGCGGTCGCGGAGGGCGCTCGTGACGGGCAGGCGGGGCAGGTGCTCCGCGCCGTCGAGGGCGTTGGCCACGGCGGGGCGGATGTCCACCTCCGGCCAGATCTCGCGGAGGCCCCGTTCGAACCGGGCGGCGATCTCCGGGGCGCGCAGCACCCCGCCGATGCCGCAGACGACGGGGGAGACCCGATCGGCCTCGCCCACCCGGCGCAGCCCGGTCGCGGCCGACAGCACCAGTTCGGCGGCAGCGCCGTCGCAGATCACGGCGGCCACCGCATCCGTGCCGGCGAGCTCGGTGACCCGGCGGGAGTAGGCGGCGATGCGGCTCACCCGCAGCGGGTCGGCCTGCAGGTCGAGGTAGGCCATCTCGAGGTCGGGGAATTCCTGCAGCATGAACCCGGTGAGCGCGGTCGCCGGGCCGCGGCCGTCGTAGGCGCGCATGACGGCGTCCAGGGCCGCACGGCCGATCCAGTAGGCGCTGCCTGCGTCGCCGATCAGGTTGCCCCAGCCGTCGATGCGGGCTACCTGGGTGGCGCCGACCGCGAGTGTGACCACGCCGGTGCCGGCGGCCACGACGACCCCGAGCTCGTCGCCGAGGGCGCCCAGGTAGCTGGTGACCGAGTCGTGCGCCAAGAACACCTCGTTAACCCCGTGCGCCGCTCCCAGCGCCCGCAACTCAGCGGGGTCGGTCTCGTCCTTGGAGAACCCCGAGATGCCGGCGCTGACGGTGAAAATGGGGTGCTGCGTCGACGAGGCGATCCGGGCCACCACCTCGCCGAGCTGCGGCACCAGGGCGCTGTCGGTGCGGATGCCGCCGAACTCGAACGGTACCGCCGGGCCGCTTCCGGTGTGCAGCAGGGCCCGTATGCCGGTCTGGCCGGCGTCGATCGTGAGCGAGCGGGGTTCAGCGCTCATGGTGGGTCCAATCGTGGGGCGGTGTCACGGCGTTCCGTGGTGCAGTGTTCAGCGGTGCAGCGTTCAGAGCTGCGGTGTTCAGCGGTGCGGTGTTCAGTGCTGCGGTGTTCAGTGCTGCGGCGCGCAGTGTCACGGCCGCACGAGGTGGTTGGTGCTCTGCAACACCCCCGCCGCCTGGAAGGCGGCCGGGTCAAGGTCACGTGCGGAGGTGACGGTGAAAACTGTACTCTCGCCGGGCAGCAGGGTGAGGAGCATGTCGTCCACCAGCGCGTCCGGGTCCACCTTGTCCACCAGCAGGGCGAGGTCCCGGGTGAGGGTGTCCACGGTGACACGCACGGTGTAGCCGGACGCGGTGCGCTCGGCGTGCACCTGCGGGGTGCCCACGAGCAGGGCGGAGTCGCGGGGCTCGGTGAAGAACCAGTGTGCGCGCACCCCGGCCAGGTCGGCGCGCAGGAGCTCGCCCGCCGCATCCGCCGTGTCGGACACGGCGGCCGGCAGCGACACCGTGACGGCGCCGCGGGCGGGCAGGCTGACCTGCTCCACGTGCACGGCCAGGACCTCTCCGCTGAAGTCGTACCGGCGCACGGTGAGCTCACCGGCCCAGGGCTCGGCGGAGTCGTTGACGGCGATGACGGCCAGGCCGTCCTGGCGGGGCTGGATGGTGACGAGCCGGTCGGCGTACGCGTGCTTGAGTGCGTAGAGCAGCGGCTTCGGCCGGCCGTACCCGTCCACCGCGGCCCACGAGGTGACCGGCCAACAGTCGTTCAGCTGCCAGACGATGCTGCCCATGCAGGATGGTGCGAGGGAGCGGAAGTGTTCGACCGCGGTGCTGATCGCGTTGGCCTGGTTGAGCGACATCGCCCAGTGCCAGGCGGTGATCTCGTTCGGCAGCGGCAGGTGCGGGATGAGGCCGTCCGTGAGCTTGCCGTTGCCCTCCGCCGCCTTCTGGTGCACGAGCATGCCGGGCGATTCCGGGGTCAGGGGCGCGTCGTGGATCGACTCGGTGAGCGTCGACCAGGTCGGCGGGCCCTGCCAGCCGAACTCGGCGACGAACCGCGGGGAGTACTCGCGGTAGGCCGGGTAGTCGCGCTGGTTCCAGAGGTCCCAGATGTGCATGGTGCCGTGCTCGGGGTCGTTCGGGTGCAGGTCGCTCCGCAGCGCGCCGGCGACCGGGGAGAAGGGGCTGCCGGGGGTGTAGCCGATGTGCGGGGCGAGCTCGGCGACGATGGCCGGGAAGGTTTCGTAGTAGTAGCCGGCGCCCCAGGTCTTGCCGTCCAGGCGGAGCTTCCAGTTCCACTCCTCGTAGCCCCAGAGGTTCTCGTTGTTGCCGTTGAGCACCACCAGTGACGGATGCGCGGCGAGCCGGGCGACGTTCTCCCTGGCCTCTGCCACCATCTCGCCGGCCAGCGGGTCTTCCTCGGCGTAGGCGGCGCAGGCCAGCAGGAAGTCTTGCCAGGTGAGCAGGCCGCGCTCGTCGCAGAGGTCGTAGAAGTCCTCGGTTTCGAAGATGCCGCCGCCCCAGACCCGTATCAGGTTGATGTTGGCGAACTCGGCCTGCTCGAGCCGGGCCTGGTAACGGTCCTTGGTGACGCGGTGCAGGAAGGCATCGTCCGGGATCCAGTTGGCGCCGCGGACGAAGACCGGGGTGCCGTTGACGACGATGGTGAACGGGGTGCCGGCGTCGTCCGGGGTGGTGTCCAGCTCCACCGTGCGGAAGCCGATGCGGCGGGTGGCGCTGTCGAGCACGGTCGCCTCGTCATCGGCCTCGCCGTCGTGCAGGGTGACCTCCAGGTCGTAGAGCGGGTGTTCGCCGTAACCGACCGGCCACCACAGGTCCACGTCGGGCACGGCAAGGGTCACGGTCGCGCTCGTGGCCCCGGCGGCGAGGTCGACGGTGTCGCTGATGCCGGCGACGGATGCGGTGAGCCGCACCGGCGCATCGGTTGCCCTGGCCACGTCGACGTGCACCTCGACCAGGCCGTCGGTGCCGGTGGCGGTCGTGGAGACGGTGGCGATCGGGCGCACCGGGCCCAGGCGCGCGGTCGACCAGCTCACCAGGGTGACCGGCTTCCACAGGCCGGACGTGGAGGTGTCGATGCCCCAGTCCCAGCCGAAGCTGCAGGCCATCTTGCGGATGGCGTTGTAGGGGTGGTGGTTGACGTGCGGGCGGTAGCCGAGGCTCAGGCTGGCGGCGTCGGCCTCACGGATGGGGGAGCGGAACACCACCACGAGTTCGTTGAGCCCGGCCTTGAGCCGGGAGGTGACGTCGAAGGAGTAGCTGCGGTGCATATTGCGGGTGGCCCCGATGCGCACGCCGTTGAGGTCGATCTCGGCGACGGTGTCGAGGCCGCCGAAGTTCAGTTCCACCCGGTCGGCACCGGCCGGGTTCCAGACGAAGGTCGTGCTGTAGCGCCAGTCGGTCAGCCCGATCCAGGACAGCAGCTTCTCGTTGCCGTCGAGGTACGGGTCGGGGATCAGGTCGGCGGCGAGCAGGTCGGTGTGCACGGATCCCGGCACCGTGGCCGGCACGGTGATGCGCTGCACGTTCTGCGGCACCGGGCCGTCCAGTGCGGTGACGCTCCAGTCCGTGAGGACGCGGGTGGCCCGGGTCGGGGCAGCAGCGGGGAGGGTGGCGATCGAGCGAGTTTCAGACATGCGCAGTCCAGACATGGTCGGCACCGGCGACCCGTGGCGACCGAGACGACTGCGTCTCGATCGAGGGGGCCCGGTGCTGCTGATGGTGTGTTGCTGTTGACGGGGCGGATGGCTGCCGCCGCGGCGGCGCATCCCGATGTATGTCCCCATGCTAGGCCCGGCTTTCCCGACTCCGCAAACACATAATGTCAACGTTGTCTCGTCGTGTCCGCCACACACTGTCTGCAGGATTATCGCGGTTGACCGGTGTATTCGATGCGCGGAGGATTGCCGACTTCTTGTGAATGTCCCGAAAATGTCCTACGTTGACATTGGCCCGGTATTTCGGGCCGGGAAGCAGCGGGGAAAGCATGTCCACACAGTCACGAGCCACCCTGGCCGATGTCGCCAGGCTCGCCGGGGTGAGCTCCAAGACCGTGTCCCGGGTTTTCGCCGATGCCGGTAACGTGTCCGCGGACACCCGGGAGCGGGTGCTCGGCTCGGCGAAGCGGCTGCGCTTCCGCCCGAACAACCTGGCCAGGAACCTCCGCCGGGGCGGGGTGACGAACACGGTGGCGTTCGTGATTGGTGACCTGACCAACCCGTTCTACTTCACCGTCGCCGCGGGCATCGAACGTGAGCTGGCGCTGCACGGGCTGACGATGGTGCTCGCTTCCACCGACGATTCGCCGGACAGCGAGGAACGGGTGGTCGATGCCCTTATCTCGCAGCGGGTGCGGGCGTTGCTGTTGATTCCCATTGCCGAGGACCAGTCCTACCTCGACGGCGAACGCCAGCTGGGCACGCCGGTGGTGAGCGTGGACCGGCCGGCCCGCAACCTCATCGCCGACTCGGTGGTGCTGCAGAACCGGCTGGGCATGGCCGGGGCCGTGCGCTCGCTCACCGCCATCGGTCACCGCAAGATCGGCTTCCTCAGCAATCCCTCCGGCATCTACACCCAGCGGGAGCGCCTGGCCGGGTACCGGGAGGCGCTCCGCGAGGTGGGGGTCACCCAGACCGGGCAGTGGGAGCGGCTCGACGACGACCCATCCGTCTCGGCCGAGGCGGCGGTGCAGAGCCTGCTCGCCCTGCCCGACCCGCCCACCGCGATCGTGGCCGGCAACAACCGGGGCAGCGCCGGCGCCGTGCGGGCGCTGCGCAACCTCGACCCGGCCGTGGCGTTCATCGGCTTCGACGACTTCGAGCTGGCCGACGCCCTGGGCATCTCCGTGGTGGCGTACGACCCGATCGAGCTGGGCCGCACCGCCGCCCGCCTGGCGCTGGGCCACCTCGCCGACCCGGACTCGTTCACCCGGCAGGTGGAGATCCCCACCCGGCTCATCCAGCGCGGCTCCGGCGAGATCCCGCCGCCCCCGCCCTAGTCCCGCCGCAACTGTTCCCCGTGCGGACAAATGGTCCCGGCACACCGGGTGCAATTGTCCGCTTTGGGAACAGTTGGACCGCTGGAACCGGGCTAGGGGGTGGGCTGGGGCGCGAGCTGGTGGGCCAGCCAGACGGCCTGGCGCACGAAGTGGTGGCCCTGGCCGCCCTCGTGCTCGTTGAACGGGTACACCTCGATCTCGGCATCCGAGGCCCAGTGGTTGTGCGCCGCGAACACCGTCGAGGGCGGGCAGATCGGGTCGAGCAGTCCCACCGAGAACAGTGCGGGTGCGGTGGCCCGCTTGGCGAAGTTGACGCCGTCGAAGTACGACAGGGTGGCGAAGGTCTGCTCGACCTCGTCGCGGTGCACGGCCAGGTAGCTCACCACCTCCTGGTACGGGTCGCTGCCGGTCATACCGACGGCGCGTTCGAAGTGGCAGAGGAAGGGCACCTCCGGCATCGCGGCGACCAGGCCGGTGGAGAGCCCCGCGGCCGCGATCGCGATGCCGCCGCCCTGGCTGCCACCGCAGACCGTCACCCGGTCTGGGTCGACCCGGTCGAGGGTGCGCACGGCATCGATGGCCCGCACCGCGTCGGTGTACACGCGCCGGTAGTAGTACGCCTCTGGCGAGTGGATGCCGCGGGTCATGAAGCCGGAGCCGGCCGGTCCGCTGCCGTGCGGGTCGGGGGTGTCCCCGCCGGAACCCCATCCGCTGCCCTGGCCGCGGGTGTCCATGAACAGGTAGGCGTAGCCGCTGGCCACCCAGCCCAGGTGCTCGTGCGGGAAGCCGCGGCCGCCGCCGTAGCCGTTGTACTCGACCACGGTGGCCAGGCGCCCGGGCAGTGCCCCCGAACGATCAACCGGGAGCAGGAACCAGGCCTTGACCGGGTCGCCGCCGAAACCGTTGAAGGTGACGTCGTAGACCTCCACCTCGCTCAGGGGCGAGTCCACCCGGGTGAGGGTGGGCTCGGAACTGTGGACCCGCGCTTCGGCGAGGGTGCGCCGCCAGAATGCGTCGAAATCGGCCGGCTCGGCCACGACGGGACGGTACTGCTGCAGCTCGGGCAGGGGCAGGTCTAAGCGGGGCACGTGTTGCCTTTCGCGAAAGGAGGTCGTGGCACCAACGCTGGAGCCACCACCGACTCTAGCGGCGGGCCTGCCCGCCCTGCCGCGCGGCCGGCGGCGAGGCTACATCAGCCCGAGGGCGCCGAGTTCGAACCGGATGGCCGAGGCCACGTGCTCCGCATACGCCGGAGTCATGTGCACGGTGTCGTACTTGGTGGGAATGGTGCCGGAGAACGCCGGGCAGACCCCGTCGACGCAACTGAAGCCGAGGGAATCGAGGTAGAAGTCCCCGGTTGCCGCGCTGGCGGTCGCTGTGGCCGAGGCAAATTCCTGCCAGGCCTGGCCCACGGCCGAGTTGCAGTCCTGCGGGCTCGACACCGTGGAATAGCACTGGCCGAGGTCGGCGCCGAGCGGCGGTGGCGCCAGGTAGACGATCTTGCCGGCGGCGTTGAAGGTGGCCGTCTCGGCCGCGGTCGAGGCAACGAGATCGGCCACCGACAGAGGAGTGCGGTTGGTGTCCTGGCCCAGCGCGAACGCGTTCGCCACGACCACCAGTCGGGGAGCGTCCGCGGCGATCGCCGAAGCGATGTCCAATTTGCGCTGCGGGCAGGCATCCATCACGCCGTCGCCGTCGTTGGCCACATCGACGGCCGTGAACCGGCAGCCGTAGAGGCCGATGGTGGTGATCTTCCACTGTCCATCGCTGGCCTCGGCGATGGCCTTGAAGGCGGGCGCGTAGGAGAGCGCCTCCGAGTCGCCGACCAGGTACATCTGGTTCGGCGCGGCATCGTCGCCCCAGGTGCAACGACCGAAGTCGGGGGTATCGCCGGGGTTGAAGCAGGCGCGTGCGGGGTTGTTGTTCGAGGTCTGTGCCATGGCGGCGTCCAGCGACGGTGACAGGTTGTCGGGCCAGGCGGTCGCCACGGCAGCGGCGGCCAGGTCTGCCTGCAGTTGCACCGACGGGTTGGCGTCCGCCGATGCCACCGGTGTTGCCACCGGTGCGGCGGCCGGAGTCAGCGGTCGGTCGTTCAGCTCGAAGGACACGCCGACGACGGCCACGATGACGAAGGCGCCGAGGGTGGACAGGATGAACTGGGTGCTGAACCTGGATCGCCAGGTACGCCAGGCCGCCCGGCGCTCACCCCTGTCGCGGGCCGGCGTACGCAGCCAGGGGGAGCGGTGCAGCGGCTGCTCGATGAGGTAGAACGACACCACGGAGACGGCCAGGGTGCTGCCGAGGATGAGCAGGATGGTCCGCACGCTGTGATCGGGCAGCACCAGGGAGAGGTAGACGAACACCGGGAAGTGCCAGAGGTAGAGCGAGTAGGAGATGTCACCGAGGTACACGCTGACGGGGTTGGTGAGCGGGAACAGGTGGCGCTGCGGGCCACCGGCACCGGCCGCGATCACGAGGGCGGTCGCGGCGACGGGCAGGGCCGCCCACGGTCCGGGGAACGGCAGCGTGCCGTTGATGACGAAGAACGACACCACGATGCCGGCCAGCCCGACCCAGCCGAGAACGGCGCGCGCGGCGGTGGGCATCCGGGCGAAGCGGGGCAGGCCCACGGCCAGGACCGCGCCGACGCCGAGCTCCCAGGCACGGGAGACGGTCGAGAAGTACGCGCCCGTGGGGTCCACCGCGCTCTCCCGCAGGGCGTTGCCGAACGAGACGACCACCAGCAGGATCGCGAGCACGGCGATCGCTCGGCGGCCGCGGCCGGGGGTGCGGGATCGTCGCGTGACGACGGCCAGCACCAGGATCATCAGCCACGGCCAGACGAGGTAGAACTGCTCCTCTACCGAGAGTGACCAGTAGTGCTGCAGCACCGAGGGTGCCGCGGCGGCCTGGAAATAGTCGGCGCCGACGGCGGTGAACCGCCAGTTCGCCACGAAGAAGAGCGACGCGAGCGCATCCAGTGCGGTGGCGAGGGTCCGGCTCTGGTTGAAGAGGAGGTAACCGATGCCGACGGTCACGGCGAGCACCGCCGCGGCGGCGGGCAGGATGCGGCGGATCCGGTTGGCATAGAAGGTGCGGAGGGAGATGCGCCCGGTGGCGTCGTGTTCCCGCAACAGCACGCCGGTGATGAGGAAGCCGGAGATGACGAAGAAGATGTCGACCCCGGCGAACCCGCCGGACGGCCACTGGATGACGTGGTCGCAGATGACGGCGATCACCGCGAGGGCGCGGAGGCCCTGGATGTCTCGGCGCCGCCCTTCACTCTGCGGGACTGGGGAGCCACCACTTGGCGGAGCGGGAGACGCCGGTGGACGGCGGGGCTTCTGTGCGGGAGCGACCGGCACAGGCGCCGGGGCCGTCGTGCGCGTGGTGACGATTCGGGTGGCTCCGGGCCGGGACACACCCGGGCGGGATACGCCGGGTCGCGACACGGCCGGTCGTGCGGCGCCGGGGTCCGGCGCCCCGATAGATGATGGCACTCGTCCCCCAGATAGTGAAGCGCTCTGAGCCTACGCCCGGATTGGGGTCAGGCCCGTCCGTTGCAGCGCGACGGGGCTACCTGCGACGGCGCCTGCCGCCACTCGAAAGTGCTGACTAGGTGGGGTCGAGGACCGGCTCCGGCTGCGGGGCGAGCTCGGTGCGCAGCGAGTAATCCTGGCCGTCGAGGATGATCTGGGAGCACCGACCTGTGGCTACGTTCACGACGATGGGCGCCATCAGGTTGACCGTGGTCCCGGTTTCGCCCGGATTGGAGACCACAAGGACCATGGCCTGTTCCGGACCGTCCAGGGCGAGGTCCACAGCGTGCTCGTCAGAGATCACCGGCGCGTAGTCGGGCAGGTAAACCGAGGCATCCAGCACGAAAAGCCTGGTGCGCTCGTCCTCGGCGCTCGTGAGTGAGAAGAGCCCGGCGGCCCCGGCGATCTCATTCAGGTGGAACTCGGTGAGCGGCGCCAGCCCGGGAGGCGGGGAGAGGAAACTCAGGGTAGCGCTCATGAGAGGAAGTCCATCAGGGTCGGTTGGATAACGCGGGCAGTCACGGCCAGGGCAGATTGGTAGGCAACCTCCTGCAGCTTCAGGTCGAGGACCACCGTGGCGAGGTCGGCATCTTCGAGCTGAACCCGCTGGGCCTCGAGAGCGCCCTTCTGGGTGACCAACGCTGCGCTGGCGCTCTCGATGCGCGCCTGCCTGGCGCCGACGTCAGCATTGGCGCCGATCACTGTCGTCAGGGCGGTGTCGACCGCGCCGAGATAGTTCGACACCGATGCCGGAGAATCGCGGAGGGCAACGGAGATGTTCGTGAGCAGCGTGAAAACCGACTCTTTGCCTGTACCGAACACGGCGGATCCATCGGCATCCACGCGCACTGTCGCGTCGGAACCGACACGACGCAGCACGGGCGACTGGGTGCCGCCGGAGTATGTTCCATCGGCGGCGAAGACCACACCGGTGTCGGAATTGCCGGCGAACACGGTGCGGCCCAGGTAACTGGCGTTGGCCTGCGTGAGCAGGTCCTGCTTGAGGCCGTCGATCTGCACGGCAATGGCTTCCCTGGCCGCAGCGGTCATGGTGCCCGCATTCGAGCCCTGCACGGTGAGGTCGCGCACGCGGTTCAGGATGGTGGTGCTCTCGCCGAGCGCCGTGTCCAGCGTGGTCAGCCAGCCGTTGCCGTTGTCGGCGTTGCGGGTGTACTGAGCGGTGGCGCGCTGCTCGGCCCGCACGGCGAGGGCGTTGGCGGCGCGGGCCGGGTCGTCGGAGGCCCGACTGATGGTCTTCAGCGAGGAAGACTGCTCCTGCAACTGGGCGAGGCGCTGGGCGCTGGCCTGCAGGTTCGCCTGAGCGGCGCGCATCTGGGTGGTGCTGGTGACTCGGGAGATCATGGGTTACCTTCCCACCAATCCGGTGCGGTTGATCAGGGTGTCGAGCATCTCATCCACCGCGGTCATGACCCTGGCGGCACCCTGGTAGGCGTGCTGGAAGGTGAGGAGGTTGACATTCTCTTCGTCGATGTCCACCGAGGAGTTGGACAGCTGCAAAGTCACTGCCGAGCTTGCCGACAGGTTGGCGGATGCGGCCTGGGCGAGTTCGACTCCGGTGGAGACACCGAGCGCGGTGACGAACTTCGACCACACGCTGTTGGGGGATTCGACCGGACCACCCGTCGAGTTCGCCGCCTGCGCGGTGCCGAGCTGAGCGATCTTGTCGGCGATCGTGCCGTTGGCTGCGCCGGAGCCGACCTCGCCGGCGGCGATCCCGGTGGCGTCCTTGGGAACGACGAACAGGGTCGCGGCAGCATTGCCCACGTCGTAGTGAAAGAATTCCAGACCGGTGGCACCCTTGGTGGTTCCCATGGTGGTGACTCCGGTCAGGTGGAGCTCGTTGACGGAGTTGGCGAGGTCCGCGGCGAACCTGTTATACGAGGCGGCAGCCTCGGCGAGGGCGCCGCCGGTGCCGGGGCCGGCGGCATCCGCGGGGCCGAGCAGCGACAGGGCGCCGGCAAGTTCGCCGCCGTCGACTGCCACCGCGATGTCATCATGATTCGCCCAGACAAGCTGGACGACCGTGTGCTCGACGGGATTCGTATCCGGAACGACGGTGCCGGCCAGAGTGGTGGGCCCTGTCACCTTGAGAGCCTGGACATCCGATCCGGAAACCAGGCTGTTGCCGCCGATGAGCACATCCACGGTGCCGTTGGCCTGGGGCCGCACGGTAGCGCCGGTGATGGCGGCGATGGTGGTGATGAACGCATCGCGCTTGTCGATCATCTCGTTGGCGGACCCGCCGGTGGCGACAGTCTGGCGGATGATGCCGTTGAGCTGCGCAACCTGGGCGGCTGCCCCGTTGACCTCGGTCACCAGGGCGTCGGCGCTGCTGCGCACGGCAGACCATTCGTCGGTGACGGCTCGGTAACCGGACGCGATCTGGGCGGTGAGTTGACCGGCCTCACCAAGCAGGAGCCCGGCGGCGGCCGAAGAGTCGGCCCCGTTGGACAGCTCCTGCCATGAGGCCCAGAACTCCTGCAGTTGGTTGGACAAGCCGGTGGCGCCCGGTTCCTTCAGCGAGTTCTCGACCGACGCCAGCGCGTTGGCGCGCACTGCCGTGTACCCGGCGGTCGCGGCCGTGGCCCGAACCTTGGCGTCGAGCGTGGCACTGCCCAGCCGGGCGATGCCGTCGACCGAGACGCCGGTGCCGGGGGTGACTCCCCAGGCGACGAGCCCGGCGCGGGCCGCGGCGTTCGTCGACGAGGTGGTCACGCGCTGGCGGGTGTAGCCCTCGGTATTGACGTTGGCGATATTCTGCCCGACCACGTCGAGACCGGCCCGGGCTGCGATCAAGCCGGTGTACGCGGCGTTCAAGCCGCCAAAGGTGCTCATGGAGTTCTCATTGCTTGGGGGCTCACAGGCTCTGGTCGAAGAGTCGGGCGCCGGTCGCCGAGGCGCCGGAGGTGCCACGGGAGTCGTAGGTCGTCGCCTGGGCGTCGACGCCGGCCAGGGTCTCCTGGGTAGACCGGGTGGCCGCGCGCAGGAACTGCTCGTTCACGTCGCGCAGGCCACGGATCTGAGCGATCAGTTCCGTCATCGCGGTCAGGTGGGCGCCGAGGATGTCGGCCCACGGGCCGGCCGGAGCCTGCTCAACGAGCTCACGCAGGGTGGCATCCTGCGACGTACCCCATTCGTCGGCGACGGCGGCTACCTCGACGGTACGGCTGAGGCCGGCTTCCTTGACCAGCTCCAGCACCTGTTCGACTTCGCGGGTGGCGTGCTGTACCCACCGGGAGCGTCCGGCGCTCAGGAGCAGCTGTTCCTCGTCGAGTTTGAAGACCAGGAGTTCGAGCAGCTCGCGTTCACGCCACAGCAAGGCAGAAAGTTCGTTGGCGCCCACGTGTTCACTGCCTTTCCGCCCTGTGGGCTCGTTGGTCTATCGTACGATTTCATCGTCATTCGAGGGCACTATCGGCGGTTTTTCCCGGCTGGTTAGCAACTTGCGTCTCTGACCCTCAACGATCCCAATCTCACCTGGGCAGGTGTTCCGGCAGCGACCTCACCATGTCCCCCAAAGATAGGACACGCTCTCCCCCCAAAATGGGGGTGGGTTTGGTCGGTTGGGTGAGGGGCTTGTTGTTACCGTAATAGCAATACGAAAGCAGCAGGGCGGGGGCTCGAATCCCTGCTCCAGGCCTGTTTTCGCGCACGCGCACGACGTCACTACCTCCAGTTCCTTACCCGGCCGGCCGCCAGACGCCTTGTTTGCCCGCAGAAACACCGGTGCAATCCGGTCGCCGCCAGGAAGGACGTCAGTGAACCGATCAGAGCGCAATCGGCTCGTTGTCGAGAATCTGCCGTTGGTGGGTTATTTGGTCTCCGAAGTGTGGGCGAAGGCCCGCCACCTGTCCCGCGACGACCTCGCGTCCGCCGGTTCGCTGGCGCTGATCACCTCGGCCGATGCCTTCGACCCCGACCTGGGGGTTCCTTTCGGAGCTTTCGCACGTCGACGCATCATCGGCGCGTTCGCCGACGAGATGCGCTCCAACGACTGGGCAACCCGGATGGCCCGGCGCCGTATCAAGGAAACCCGACAGGTGCAGGACACCCTGTCCGCGGCCCTGGGTCGCAGCGCCACGATCGATGAGATCGCTGCGGCGCTCGGCGTCGATCGTGAGAGTGCCGCCGCCGGAATGGCCGACGCCGACCGCACCCTGACCACCCTGGACGACACCACCGCCGAATTTCTCGTCGCCGACACCGTGTTGCCGGAGGAATCCCTGCTCTCGGCCGAACGCCTCGCCTATTTGCGGGCCGCCGTCGTGGCGCTGCCGGACCGGATGCGCCTGATCGTTGAGCAGGTCTACTTCGAGGACCGTTCGGTGAAAGAGATCGCCGCCGACCTCGGCATCACCCACTCCGCGGTGTCCCAGCAGCGCACGGAGGCCATCCGGCTGCTGCGCGACGGCCTGGGAACCCACTATGCAGACGACGTTGACGCCGAGTATGTGCCGGAGTCCACGATCGCGCCCGCCCGCCGGAGCGCGTACCTCTCCCGTCTCGCCGACCAGGCCATGCTCGGCCTCGCCCACCTCGCGCACGACCGGGTACCGGATGCAGCCGTGGCGATGGGCGCGGTCCCGCTTGGTTCCGTGCCGACGGTCCCGGCATCGCTGGGCGATGTGCCGCGACCGAACGCTGCCCGCGGTGTTGCTCCCCGCGAACTTTTCTCCAGCAACGGCTAACGCGCCGCGGGGTGGGGCCGATAGGTCTCAGTGTCAGCCCATGGATGGGCTGGCGAACACCACCCAATCACGGAGGAACACATCATGGGTATGCAGATCAACACCAACCTCGCGGCAAACAACACGTACCGCAACCTGGCTTCGACCCAGACCGACATGGCCAAGTCGCTCGAGCGCCTGTCCAGCGGCCTCCGCATCAACCGCGCAGCGGATGACGCGGCCGGCCTGGCGATCTCCGAGGGACTGAAGTCGCAGGTCGGTGGCCTCACGGTCGCCAGCCGCAACGCACAGGACGCCGTCTCGGTCATCCAGACCGCTGAAGGTTCTTTGAGCGAGGTGCAGACCATTCTGCAGCGCGTTCGTGACCTCGCCGTTCAGGCTGGCAATGACTCGAACAACGCCGACTCACGCGCCGCCATCGCCACCGAGGTCACGGCGCTGGGCAAGGAACTGGCCCGTATTGGCGAGTCGACCAACTTCAACGGTACCAAGCTGCTGGATAACACCCACAACACGGATGCCACGGCTTTGACGTTCCAGATCGGTGCGGGTAGCTCCGCGACCGCCGACCAGATCAATGTGAAGCTCACGGACGTTTCCGCGATAGCCACAATTGTGTCCGGCCTAGCTGCGACTGGCTTCGCGACCGCAGGCGCAACAGTCGGCGTTGCTGGAACGATCGACACCATCGACACCCAGATCAAAAACGTCTCCACCTCGCGCGCCGAACTCGGTGCAAACCAGAACCGGTTCGAGAGCGTCATCCGCAACCTCGCCGTCTCCAAGGAGAACCTCACCGCTGCCGGTTCGCGTATCCGCGACACCGACATGGCCGAGGAAATGGTCAAGTACACCCGCTCCAGCATCCTGTCGCAGGCCGGAACCGCCATGCTCGCGCAGGCGAACCAGTCCAACCAGGGCGTCCTGACGCTGCTGCGCTAAATCACGGAAACAGCGACATCCCGGCGTCACCGCCGGGAAGCCGATTGACCGAGAATCGGCCGGTGGCGCGTGCGACCTGAACTGGACCTCAGGAAGCGCACGCCGCCGGCCACTCATCGTCGGCCCCGCAGCATCCGCACGACGACGAACGGGAAGGGAAGGCACGCATGGGACTCTCCATCGATGGCCTGATCAGCGGTCAGGACACCACGACCCTGATCAACAACCTCATCGCTGTCGAAGCAATCCCGCAGACCCTGCTCAAGGGCAAGGTCACGGCCGCGCAGAGTTACACCACCGCCGTTCAATCGCTCAACACCAAGGTGGCAGCACTGGCCGACACCGCTGCGGCGGCCACCAAGCCCGCCACCTACAGCCTCTTCACGGCCACGAGCAGCTCGAGCCAGGTCACCGCGACCACCAGCACGGGCATCTCCGCCGGCACACTCGACGTCACCGTGAGCCGTCTGGCCCAGAACCAGGTCACCGTCACCGGCGCCCTCGCCTCCTGGCCGGACACTACCCTCACCTTCACCGACGCGGCCGGAAAAGCCACCGTGCTCACCCCGGCATCCGCTTCGCTGGATGATGTCGTCTCAGCCGTCAACGGCGCCGGGCTCGGCATCACCGCCACCAAGGTCGCCGTCGGCGCCGACAGCTACCGGCTGCAGTTCAGCAGTGCCGCGACCGGCGCCGCCGCAGCGTTCAGCGTCACGGGCGGCACCGTGCCCACCACTCAGGTGAAGACCGCCCAGGATGCCGCCGTCACGCTGTGGTCCGGAACCACCGCCGAACAGACGATCACATCGGCCAGCAACACCTTCGCCGACCTGCTCCCCGGACTCACCGTCACCGTCAGCGCGGTCTCGGCCGTTCCCACGACACTCACGATCGCCAGGGACGACAAGGCCATCACCGCCATCGCCTCTGGCCTGGTCACCGGCCTCAACGACATCTTCGCCCTGATCTCCAGCAGAACCGCGGTTTCCACCACCACCGACTCAGCCGGCAAGAGCGTCACCACCGCCGGGCTCTTCGCCGGCGACGGCACCATCCGCGCGGCGAACCAGGCCCTCATCACCGCCGCCTCGCTGCCCGTCGACGGTCACTCGCCGTCGGAGATCGGCATCAGCATCACCAAGACCGGCACCCTGGAATTCAATGCCGAGAAGTTCGCCGCCGCGCTGGCGAAGGACTCGGCCGGTGTCATGAAGACGGTGCAGGAGATCTCCGGCCGGGTGGCGGCCGCCGCGACGTCCGCGTCCGACAAGTACGACGGAACACTCACCACCACCATCACCAGCCAGCAATCCCAGGTGCGCACCATGGGCCTGGAGATCAGCGACTGGGACCTCAGGCTCAACGCCAAGCGCACCTCGCTCGAACGTGTCTACACAGCCATGGAATCGAGGCTGGGGGAGTTGAAGTCCCAGTCCTCCTGGCTCACTTCGCAAATCGCATCGCTTCTGCCCGCCTACACCGGAAGTTCGACGTCATGATGACCCCATCCCCGTTCACGCCCCTTTTGTCAGCGCCGCAGCTGGCCCCCGCCGCGTTGTCGTCGAGCCCGCTCGGCGGAGCGGGCACGCCATCCGTGGCCGGCGCCCAGGCCCGCCGGGCCCAGCTCAACCGCGAGGCCGTGCTCTCGGCCACGCCGGTGCGCCTGCTCACCATGCTGTACGACAGGCTGATGCTCGACCTCGACCGCGCCGAGGCCGGCCAGGTCAGCGAGAACTGGGCGGTCGCCTCCGAGAACCTCCTGCACGCGCAGGCGATCGTCGACGAACTGACCACCTCGCTGGACGTCACGGCATGGGATGGCGCCGACGGGCTGCTCGCGATCTACACCTACGTGTCGAACGCGCTGATCGGTGCCAACATCCACCGCGACGTCGCGCGTACCCGCGAGAGCATCGTGCTGCTCGAGCCGCTGCGCCAGGCCTGGCACGAAGCTGCCGGCGCACTGCCCGCCACCCAGACCGCACCGAGTGGAGACGGCTACCGTGGCGTCGCTTAGCCAGCATTCGAGCAGCGCTCGGCCGCGCAGCACCCGCCCGGGCGCCGAACAGCAGGGCACGCCACGTACCAGCGCGTCGGAGTGGATGAAGGTCCTCGACGACCTCGAGGCAAGCCTGAGCGGGGGAGCCAGGGACGCGGTGCTTTCCACACAGGGCGGCCAGCTCGTCACCGGCGTGCACTGGCGCGCACCGGAACTCCTCGGCCAGCTTCCCAGGGAACTCGAGGAGCGGGCGCGCCTGCTCCTCGCCGGTCAGCTCGAACTGATCCGCGAGATCGAGGATGCGCGCCGCTCGGCCGGCGCCCACCTGGCGGCGGTGCGAACCATCCTGTCCACCCATCAGTCCGACCAGCCGGTCTACCTCGACATCGCGGGCTGACCCCGACGCAACTTTCTGCGAATTCGTCACCGCAGGTCCTAACCAACCGTCAAAGACGGCCGATAGCTACGAGTGAGCACGGATTGCTCACCCCAGGCCACGGATCGGCCGTCTGAGAGTTTGACGACGAAACGGGCCCCTGCGTGATCGAATCCGTGACCTCTGCGGCGCTGGCCAGCGCCCTGGACGGCCTGGCATTGCGCCAGAGAACCATCGCCAACAACATTGCCAACGTCAACACCCCCGGCTACCAGTCCCAGCGCGTGTCGTTCGAAGACACCCTGGCCGCGTCGGTGCAGCAGGGTGACGGCCACACGGCAGCCACGACGGCACGTTCGCTCGAACCCACCCGGTTGGACGGCAACAACGTCAACCTCGACACCGAAACGGTGTCCAACATCGACACCGTGCTGCGATACCAGTTCGCCGCGCAGGCCGCCCAGGCCCAGCACAGCTACCTGCGCGCGGCGCTCCGGACCAGCTGATGAGCCTCGACGCCCTCGGCATCGCCGGCACCGGGCTCACCCTTCACCGCAAATGGCTCGACGCCGTGGCCGACAATATGGCCAACGCCAATACGGCCACGGCCACCTCCGGTGACGCCTTCCAGGCCCGCTACATCGTCGCCCAGGAGGGCGAAGGCACCACGGGCGCCTATGTGGCCGGCACTGCCCTCGGCGACGCGGAGGGACTCCTCGTTTACGAACCCGACAACCCGATCGCGGATGCCGACGGCTACGTCCGGCGCCCCGACGTCGACCTTGCCGAGCAGATGGGCGAGCTGATCATGGCCCAGCGCGGTTACCAGGCGAACGCGGCGGTCATCGACCGCGCCAAGACCTCCTATGAAGCCGCCCTGCAGATCGGACGCTCCTGATGACCATTCCTGCCATTGGCGCTGTTCCCGCCGTGTCTGCAACGGCCTACCTGCCAGCCGGCACCGGAGCGACCGCCGTCGAGTCGTCCGACACCGGGTTCTCCAGCGCGCTCACCGGCGCCGTCGACAACCTGCAGCAGCTGCAGTCCACCTCCAACACGTACGCGATTCAGGCCGTCACCGGCGACCTGGATGACATCCACACGGCCACCCTCGCGGCTTCCCGCGCCCAGGTCACCCTCGAGCTCGTCGCCGCGGTGCGCAACAAGGGCGTCGAAGCGTTCAACGACATCATGAGAATGCAGGCCTGATGCCCGCCCAGCTTTCCTCCGTCTTCCGGCGCCTGGGCGGCGCCATCCGCGACTTCTCGGTCGCACAGCGCACCGTGGCGATCATTGGCGTCGCCGTTCTCGCTCTGGGCACCGCCGCGCTCACGATGTGGGTCACCCAACCGTCGTACACTCCGCTGTACTCGGGGCTCAGCGGCTCGGACGCGAACACCATCGTCGAGCAGCTGCGCACCGACGGGGTCTCGTACCAGCTCAGCGACGGCGGCGCCACGATTCTCGTGCCGGAATCCGTGGTCTATGACGAGCGGTTGAAGTCGGCCGCCGCCGGCCTGCCCTCCTCCAGCACCGGCGGTTACTCGTTGCTGGACAACATGGGTGTCACGGCGTCGGAGTTCCAGCAGTCCGTCACCTACAAGCGTGCCCTCGAGGGTGAACTCGCCGCCACGATCGAGGCGATGAAGGGGGTTCAGACCGCATCGGTGCGCCTGGCCATCCCGGAAGCCACCGTCTTCACCGAAGAGACCGCCGACCCCACGGCATCTGTCTTTGTCGCCACGCAGAATGGGGTCAGCCTGAACGCCGATCAGGTGCAGGCGATCGTGCACCTCACCAGCGCCTCCATCGACGGCATGGTGCCCAACGACGTCGCCGTGATCGACGCCTCCGGGGTGGTGCTCTCCGCCGTCGGGGTGGGAGCTACCGGCACGGCCGGCCAGCAGGCCGGCGACTACGAGGAACGCGTGCGCGGATCGGTGCAGGCCATGCTGGACAAGGTGGTCGGTTACGGCAATGCGACGGTCGTGGTGGCCGCAGAGGTGAGCACCGAAGCGGCGGAACGCGTTGAGGAATCGTTCACCGCGCCCGCCGACACACTGGCCCTGAACGAGGCCGTCAAAACTGAGTCCTACACCGGCAGCGGGGGTTCCGCGGCCGGGGTGCTCGGGCCTGACAACATCGCCGTGCCGGACGACAGCGCCACCGACGGCACCTTCACCTCGGAGGACACCACCCGCAACAACGCCGTCAACAAGGTCACCGAGACCCGCACCATCCCGGCCGGCGCCATCAACCGGCAGACGGTGTCCGTTGCCGTCAACGCCGACGTCGCCGACGGACTCGATGTCGGGAACATCACCGCACTGGTGTCTTCGGCGGCGGGTGTCGACGCGGCCAGGGGCGATGCCGTGACGGTGGAAATGGTGAGCTTCAACGATGCCGGTGCCAAGGCCGCCCAGTCCGCCCTCGCCGACGCCGCTGCCGCCGAGGTCGCCGAACGGAACGCCGGGCTGATGCGGCTGGGCCTGATCGTGGGCGGCACCGTGATCGCATTCGTGCTCGGCCTCATCGTCTACGCCCGGCGTTCGCGCCGGCAGAGCCGGGAGGTCATCGAGATCAACGAGCTCGTGCAGGCCAAGTCCTCACTCGGCGCGCCAACGGTGCCGTTCGCCCTGCAGCAGCCCATGGCGCCGCTCGTGATCGATCCGCTGCCGACCCGGGCCTACACCCCGCCGGATGGCGACCAGCGGCTGGCAGACATCGATGCCCTCGCGCTGCGTGACCCGCAGTCCACCGCCGACATGCTGCGCAGCCTGATGGACGATCGGCACCCCGCGTGATCGACATCAAGCCGGCCCTGACCGGCACCCAGAAAGTCGCCGTGGTCTTGATGACGATGGACCAGCAGCGCGCGGCAGAGGTCATGAAGCAGTTTTCCGAGTCCGAGGCCGCCGAGATCGTGGCCGAAATCGTGCAGCTGCGTCGCATCGATGCCGCCGCGATGGACAGCGCCTTGGCGGAATTCCACGACCTCACATCCGCCGGCGGGCGCAACCCGCGTGGCGGCCATGCCATGGCGGTCGGGTTGCTGGAAAAATCGTTCGGCTCCGAGCGGGCGGCCGGAGTGATGAGCCGGGTGGCCACCTCCATGGCCGGCAAGGCATTCGAGTTCCTCGACGCCGTCGACCCGCACCAGGTGCTCGTCCTCCTCGACGGCGAACTTCCCCAAACCATCGCCCTCGTGCTCGCCCACCTGCGGCCGGATCACGCCTCAGCCATCCTGTCCGGACTGGACGGCCCGCTGCGCACCGATGTGGCGCAGTGCATCGCGTCCATGGGCACTGCTGCGCCGGAGGCGGTGCGTGTGGTGACCGACATCCTGAAGAAACGCATCGGCGCCGTCGCGGCCTCGCGCGACTCCGCCGCGGTCGTCGGCGGCGTACAGCCCCTCGTGGAGATCATCAACCGCGCCGACGTCAACACCGAACGAGCGCTCCTGGAAGCCCTCGACGAGCGAGACCCGGCGCTGGCCGAAGAGGTGCGCTCGCGAATGCTGACCTTCGCCGACATCGTCAGGCTCGAGAACCGTGACGTTCAGCTCGTACTGCGCGGCATCGATTCCGCAGTGTTGGCCGTTGCCATGAAGGGTTCGACCGAGTCCGTCGTCGACAGCATCCGGCGCAACCTCTCCGAACGTAACCGGGAAATCCTGGGCGACGAAGTGGCCGCACTCGGCCCGGTCCGGGTCTCCCAGGTGGAAGAGGCGCGGGCCACCATCGTTCGATCGATCCGCGACCTCGCCGCCCAGGGCACCATCACCGTGCAGCGCGCCGATGAGGATGACTTCGTTGACTAGCGCGGCCGGTGTCGGCGCCGGATTCGCAGCGCTGTCCTATCCCGCATTGAACGGCCGGGCGGATGCACAGCGCGCCGGGCGCGAGGTCGATCGTGCGCGCCTTGAGGAACACGCGCGGGCCAGGGGGCACGCGGCCGGGTACACCGAGGGCCTGCGGGCAGCGGCCATCGAGGTCGACGCTCGTGTGGCCCGGCTCGACGCGGAGTACACGGCGCTGACGCGCACCGCCACCCGGGACCTGAACGCCGCAGTGACCGTGCTGCACACCGCCGCCCAGGCCCTCGATCGACGCACCGTTCCCGTCTTGCGTGATGCTGAGGACACTCTGCTCAGCGCCGCCATCGACCTCGCCGAGGCGATCATCGGGCATGCGCTCTCCGACGAGACCTCCGCCGTGCGCTTCGCCCTGGGCCGGTCGAGCGACACCGCCGGAGCTGGCGGCTCGAGCACCCGCCCGCATACCGTGCGGCTGCATCCCGATGATCTTGCGCTGCTCGACCCCGCCGTGGAGGCGCCCGGCGTCACGCTGGTCGCTGATACGAGCCTGGTGCGCGGTGATGCCGTGAGCGAGTTCCCCGACGGGTACCTCGACGCCCGGATCGGCAGTGCCCTCGAGCGCGCCCGGGCGGCGCTCGGCCCGGTGGCCTCATGACGCTGGCCCGGCCCGATACCGCCGATCGACTGGCGAATGCCATCGCGGCGGCACGCCCCGAGCGGGTCGGCGAGGTGTCGTCGATCGTGGGTCTCAGCGTCGACATCCGCGGCCTGAACGGTGCCATCGGCGACCTCG
Source organism: Cryobacterium sp. AP23 (assembly GCF_054075385.1). Classification (NCBI taxonomy): domain Bacteria; kingdom Bacillati; phylum Actinomycetota; class Actinomycetes; order Micrococcales; family Microbacteriaceae; genus Cryobacterium; species Cryobacterium sp. AP23. The sequence continues at coordinate 328,925 of NZ_CM133415.1, forward strand.
TCGTGATCGGCGGCGGTGCCGGCGGTGCTGCCGTCGACGCCGAAGTGGTTGCCACGACTCCGAGCGGCATGCGCTGCATGCCGCTCGCGAAGCTCACCGGTATCCGGGTGGGCGACCCGGTGCGCGCCGGCCGATCCGGTTACCTCGTCCCCGCCGGGCGCGGGCTGCTCGGCCGGGTTATCGACGGTCTCGGCCGTCCCATCGACGGCAAAGGCCCGCTTGTCGACGTGCAGCGGGTCTCCCTCGATAAGGACAGCCCGTCCGCCATGGCCCGGGCGCGCATCCAGTCACCGTTGCAGTTGGGCGTACGGGTGCTCGACACCCTCACCACGGTGGGCAAGGGCCAGCGTATGGGCCTTTTTGCCGGTTCCGGTGTGGGCAAGTCGTCGCTGCTGTCGATGATCGCGCGCGGCACGGATGCCGAGGTGTCAGTGATCGCGCTCGTGGGGGAGCGAGGCCGCGAGGTGCGCGAGTTCCTCGAGGACGATCTCGGCGAGGAGGGCCTGGCCCGGTCCATCGTGGTGGTCTCCACCTCCGACGAGCCGGCCATGATGCGACTGCGGGCTGCGTTCGTCGCCACCCGCATCGCAGAATCGTTCCGCGACCGTGGTGCCGACGTCATGCTCATGATGGACTCGCTGACCCGGGTGGCGATGGCGCAGCGCGAGATCGGCTTGTCGGCCGGCGAACCGCCGGCCACCCGCGGGTATCCGCCGTCGACCTTCTCCCTGCTGGCGCGGCTCCTCGAGCGGGCCGGCACCGACCAGGTCGGTTCGATCACGGGCATCTACACAGTGCTCGTCGACGGCGACGATCACAACGAACCGATTGCGGATGCCGCCAGGTCCATCCTGGACGGCCACGTCGTGCTCGATCGAAAACTTGCCGTGCTCGGTCATTTCCCGTCGGTCGATGCGCTCGCGTCGATCTCGCGGGTGGCCTCCCGGGTCACCACTCCCGACCAGGCTGCGGTGGCTGGCCGGTTGCGCGCGGTGCTGGCTGCCCGGCGGGCCGCACAGGACCTGCTCGACGTCGGTGCCTACCGCAAGGGAACCAACCCGCTGGTCGACGCGGCCGTTGAACACGATGGAGCGATCATGGCGTTTCTGCAACAGCGGATGGACGAGCACACCCCGGCCGTCGAGGCCTGGAAACGATTGTCTGCGCTGTCGAGCCGGCTCGGAGGCGAGCGATGAGCCGCGCCTTCTCGCTGGCCGGCCTGCTGCGCCTGCGGCACCTGCAGCAGGACCAGGCCGCGGGCGACCTCGCCCAGGCCAACGCTCAGAGCCGCGCCATGTCCGCACGCATCGAAGAGGCCAGGGGAGCGCTCGACAATCTTCCCAACGATCCCGCGGGCGCCGACACTTTCCACGCGATCGTCGCGGCCCGGGCATCGTCGCGAAGCATGCTGGCAGAGCTGGCAGGACTCGATGGCGTGGCGAGACGGGCCGCGTCGGTCGCCCAGCTCGAGTACGAGTCACGCAAGGCCGCGTCGGTGAGCCTGGAGAAGCTCGAGCTTCGGCACACCGCTGTCGAGGCTGAGGCCGACCTGCACAGCGAACAGGCCGTCATCGATGAGATCGCGTCGACCGGGTGGCACCGGCGCGCAGGAGGACGGGAACTATGACGATGGTGGATGCCCTCAGCCGGGTCGGCGAGATCCAGTCCCGGCTGGTCGAGCTGAACGACTTGGTCGCCGGCCGGGTCAGTGCCGACACAAGCACGGCCGCGACGACGACGTCAGCCACGACGTCGGCGACTTCACCGGCGTCGGCGGCGTCGGCGACGAGCTTTGCCGAAGCCCTCACCGCCGCCACCTCCGCCACCGGCGCGACCGCGGCGGGGACCGTCACGAACGGGGCCTCCGGCACCGGTACGACCGGTACCGACATCGTGGCGAACGCCGAAAAGTACCTCGGTGTGCCCTACGTTTTCGGCGGCGAGGACAGCTCGGGCATGGATTGCTCGGGGCTCGTGCAGCGCGTTTATGCCGATGCCGGCATCGAGGTGCCCCGGCTGGTTTCCGGCCAGATGACCATCGGCACCGAGGTGGCGTCCCTGGCCGAGGCCAAGCCCGGTGACCTCATCGTCACCGGTGGGGGCGACCACATCCTGATCTACGCCGGCGACAACCAGGTGATCCACGCGCCCTACGAGGGGCGCACGGTGAGCAAGGTCGAGGCGTACATGGACGAATCCGACATCACCACCATCCGCCGGGTGATCCCCGACCAGATCGCGGCTGCGAGCACCGGGACCAGCGCCATCGCCAGCACAACGGCATCGGCGACGGGCACGGCGCCCACCGATCTGGTCGCCGCGGCGTACGCCTCACTGTTCTCCGGAAGTACAGCCGGGTCCTCGACCGATCTCACGTCGACACTGTCGGCGTCGGGATTGCTCTCGTGACGCCGGTCCCGGCCATGCTCACCCAGCGCAGTAGTGCCGACGCTGGGTTCAATGCAGCCGGCAGTGTGCGTGCGCCGAACGACCAGCGCGGTGCGCGGAGCGCCAGCGCGTTCGCCGGGGCACTGCAGGGCGCGGTCGGAAGCGGGCCAGGGTCCGCGTCCGCGCCGCCGGCGTCGTCGTCCGCATTCGTCGACCAGGCGGCATCCGTCGACCAGGCGGCCGACGGTGCGCTCAGCGCCGGAAGCGATCCGACACTTGCCTCATCCGTCGACAGAGACACTGCTCGCACTGGAGATGATGATGTGCAGCCGATGCAGCACGAAGCCGTCGGACTGGGCGCGGCAGCCGTGACAGTGGGCATTGCGCCCGCCGCCAGCGCGCCGCCAGCCTTCCCACCGTCGACTGGCGGTCCGTCGGCAGCGGTTCCGTCAGCTGGGGTGCCGACAGGTGCGATTCCTGCGCCGACTGCGCCGACAACGTCGTCGTCTGACCAGAGCCTGGTTCCCGGGTCGGAATCGTCTGCCCACGCTCTCAAGCCGGCATCGGATGCGGCCGGGAGTCCCCAGCCGGCCGGCACTATTTCCCCGATCGCCGCGAACCCCGCAGCAGTAACTGCGGAGGCGACCTCGGCGCCATCAACCGTGGCGGCTGCGCCGGCCGCCACTGTCACGGTTACGGCATCCAGCGTCGGCGTGCCCACCGAGTCTCTCCCCGCAGCGGGGGGCACGAGCGGGTTGGCGCACGGGAGTGCTGGCACGCCCACCGCGCCTGTGACTCGGAGCGAGCCAGCGTCGTCTTCGGCCGGGCCTGACACCACACCGGTTGGTACGACATCCGCCGAGGGCGCGCCCGACGGTGGATCACCGGGAGAAGCGACGCCCGCCACGGCATCGGCACCGGCTTCTGCCGCAGTCGCGACTGCCACAGGCGCCGCATCCGTCCCTGTTTCGTCCGTCTCGACCGTGCAGCCGACCGCGGCCAGTCCGACCACACCTCCCGCGACGGCTTCCGCCGCGCCGGTGCCGCTCGCCGGTCAGGTGGCTCGCCCACTGTTCAGCCTCGCCGCAGCGGGACCGGGGGAGCACACCATGTCGATCAGTGTCACCCCCGACGACCTCGGCCCCGTCGTAGTGCGGGCGGTCATCACCGCCACCGGCGTTCGGATGGAGCTCTTCGCGCCCACCGACGTCGCCCGTGACGCGCTGCGGCTCATCCTGCCCGAACTGCGCCGGGACCTCGCCGGCGGCGCACTATCGGCCAGCCTCGACCTCTCCTCCCGCAGCCAGCCCGGCGACGCCGGCTCGTCAGGCCGGCAGGATCGCCACGCCGCCGACTCGTTCGGGCAGGGTGGCACCTCATTCGGCGACAGCCCGCGCGGCGGTGCCGGCCAGCCCAGACAAACCCCGCTGGCTGATGCCTGGCTCCGGCCGGTAGCGAACGGCGCCGCGTCCCCGACCGGATCATCGACCGAGGTCGGCATCAACGGAGTCGACTCAAGCCGACCGGGCATTGATATCTCGGGAGGCCGGGTCGATGTGCTCGCCTGATTGTCCGCTCCGCTCGCCCCGTTCCATCCAGCCCACCAGAATCGAGACCACATGACCATCGACGCCGTTGGTTCGGTATCCACCGCCGTGTCCGCTGCCGCTTCGTCCGCTGCCGCAGAGACGACGGCCGGGGCCAGTCTGTACTCCACGCCACCCGTGCGCACGCCCAAGCAGACTCTCGATTCCGAGACCTTCATGTCGCTGCTCGTGGCCCAGCTGCGCAACCAGGACCCGAGCTCACCAATGGATACCAACCAGATGATCGCGCAGACCACCCAGCTGGCCATGATGGAGAAGCTCACCGCCCTCTCCACGACCGCCGACGAGAATTTCTCGCTGCAGATGCGTACGGCAGCAGCCGCGCTCGTGGGGCAGAGCGTGACCTACACGGATGCTGCAGGGGCGAGCGCCACTGGGCTCGTGTCGGCTGTGTCCTACGCCGGCTCGGTGCCCCAGGTCACCATCGGCACGGTCAGCGTCGCCCTCGACGCGATCTCGGGGGTGTCAGCCCCGACCGGGTGACCCGGCCGGCGTTCACACCACGAGCACGCCACTCGCCCACGCGCCGCGTAGTCGCACCTCCCACAGTCTCGTTCGACTGGTCGTCTTCCACACCTTCCGCATCACCTCCTGCATCACCATTCGAAAGGCAGCTCTCATGCTTCGCTCCCTCTACTCCGGCATCTCCGGCCTCCGCGCCCATCAGACCATGCTCGACGTCACCGGCAACAACATCGCCAACGTGAACACCACAGCATTCAAGGCTTCTGCCACCCAGTTCCAGGACACGCTGTCCCAGCTCAGCAAGGGCGCCGCCGCCCCGACCGACGGGGCCGGCGGCAGCAACCCGGCGCAGGTGGGCCTGGGCGTGCAGGTTGCCGGCATTGCCACCAACTTCGGCCAGGGCTCGTCGCAGACGACGGGTAAAGCATCAGACATGCTGATCGCGGGGGACGGCTTCTTCGTCACCCAGGAGGGCGGCGAGACGGTGTACAGCCGCGCCGGGGCGTTCGACTTCGACTCCGAAGGACGCCTCGTCACTCCGTCGGGCGCGATCGTGCAGGGCTGGGGCGCCGTTGACGGTGTGGTGAACGAGGGCAGTGCGGTTGGGGACCTGTCTCTGCCGATGAACACCGTCATCGCGGGAGAGGCTACAACGTCGGCGTCTATCACGGGTAACCTGCCGTCCGGGTCCACGCCTCCCACCTCCCTCGTGCGAGACATCAAGGTCTTTGACGCCACGGGTGCGGCCCGCACCATTTCCCTCACGTTTACCAGCACCGGAAACGAGGGGTGGAACGTGGTCGGCACCGATGGCGCGGTTACCGCAAACACAACACTTGCCTTCGCCAATGGCACCCTCACCACGCCGGGTTCCCTCACCGTCAACGGCATCACGGTAGATCTGTCGACGCTCCAAGGCCAGGCTGCCTTGAAAACGTTGACGGTAACCAACCAGACTGGCAGCGCACCCGGCGCTCTCGAGTCCTACTCGTTCGGCCCGGATGGCACCCTCGTCGGGCTGTTCAGCAACGGCGAGCAGAAGGCACTGGGCCGCATCGCCCTGGCCACCTTCACCAACCCGGGCGGGCTCGAGAAGACCGGCTCGAACGGCTACCGGGCCACCTTCAACTCCGGCACTCCCGACCTCGGTGCTCCCGGCTCGACCGGCCTCGGTTCACTCACCGGCGGCGCACTGGAAATGTCGAACGTGGACCTCTCGCAGGAGTTCACCAACCTGATTGTCGCGCAACGCGGCTTCCAGGCCAACGCCCGCATCATCACCACCTCGGACGAGGTGCTCCAGGAGCTCACCAACCTGAAGCGCTAGTAGGTCGAGGCGCGGAATCTTGACTAGCGTGTGCCTTAGCTGCGTCGGGGCTGGTTGCGGCTGGGCATCGCGATGAGTGACTGGCCGGGGTCGATGGTGGCGGGTGGTCTCAGCCAGTACTTGCCGGTGTTTTCGAAGATTTGCCAGCGTCGGTTGTGCAGGAGCATGTGGTGGGCGTGGCAGAGCAAGATGCCCTGGGTGATGTCGGTTCGGCCGTGGTCGCGGAGCCAGTGTTCGATGTGGTGCGCTTCGGTGAAGGATGGCGGTTTGTCGCAGCCGGGCCACATGCAGCCGCCGTCGCGGGCGGCCATGGCTCGGCGTTGGGCACGGTTGAACAGGCGTTGTTCGTGACCGACGTCGAGCGGCCGGTTGTGCTCGTCGAACCGGATCTCGACCGAGCCGGAGTCGCAGATCAGGCGTTCGAGGGTTTCGGGGGAGACCGGGGCGTTGTTGCCGTCGATGTAGCCGTGGCCGGCCTGGCCGGTCGGGCAGATCAGGATGTCGTCGGCTGCGGCGGGCGGGGCGGCGGGGGTGGTGGGGGTGGTGGTGGTGAGGATCTGGACGGCGGGGCGGCGGCCGCCGAGCATCTCGTTCGGGTTGATGGTGGTGCCGGCCTTGAGGAGGTCGAGGAAGCCGTCGCAGGTGATCTGGGTGGTGGTGCGGGGGTCGTCTTTGACTCGTTGGGCCCAGGCGGCTCGGTCGGTGTCGACGAAACGCACGCCGCCGCGGCGGGGGCTGGTGAGGCTGTCGAAGGTGGACTTGATGAACTCGCCCTGCTCGGGCGGAAAGAGTCCGTCCACGCGGACCTGGCCGGTATCGAGGGTCCAGATGTGCAGGTAGCGGTCGTCCCAGGCCTTCTGCTCCCGCACTCGGATGCCGGCCTCATCGAGGGTGTCGCGGGTCTGCCGGGCCTGCTTGAGTAGCTGGTCCACGTTCGACGTCTGCGCGTCGGTGAGGAGCTGGGCCAGGGCGTCGGCGAGGACCGGGCCGGTGACGACCGTGTCGATGTCGCCGAGGCCGGTGCGCAGGGCGTGGGCGGCGTCGATCGAGATTGTGCCGTCGTTCACCGCCCGCGAGATCGGGGCGTGCCACGGCAGGAGTGTCGTCGGCAGGTGTGGAACGACCGGGTCCAGGGCGTCGGCGTCGGCCGCGTCGGCTTGGGCCTGGGCTTCTTCGGCTTCGGCGAGCATCCGGCCCACGCCGACGAGTTTGCGGGATTCGACCTTGGTGCTGCCGGTCAGCTCCTGGATCAACGCCTCGGGGTTGAGGAAGCCCTGCTGTGCGGCCAGGCCGGACTGGCCCAACTCCCACCGGGATCGCTGGGCGAGGGTCTTCGCCATCCACGCCTTGCGGGTATCGAGCTCACGTTGGGCCTGCGCGAGAGTCTTCTGACCGGCCAGGACATCGGCATCCGAGAGGGCGTCGTAATCGGCACTGCACGAGCCCAGCCGGGCCACCGAACCCGCCGCATCCACCAACGCATCGTCGCCCGAACGGGCGAACGTGTCTGCGATGGTGGACTGGTTTGTCATGCCTTCAAAGTAGCCCGATAACGAAGGTTTGTGTGAGAAAGTTTCAGATTGTGGACAACTGATTGCCGGCGCTGATTCACGGCTTGACCTGCGTTTTGCCTGCTTGCCCTTGGCGCCTGTGAGCGATATCTTCTCTCCTGAGGACAGTGAAGCACAACTCAAGGGGAAATCATGGCACGAGTCACAAGGCCGGCGTTCCTGGCTGGGATTTCCGTTGTTCTGGCGGCGTTGTGCCTGGGCGGCGCGTTGGCTTCGTCCTCTGCATCCGACGAGCCAGACGTGGCCGCCAGCACATGGCGGGTCACTGAGCACCCCGGCGCGGCCCTTCCGACCGACAATGCTTCGCTCATGGCCCGGGAGATCTATCCCGGATACACCCTCGAGCAGCTCAACTACTCGGCGGATGAAACCGAGTGGGCGCTCTACCAGAAGCCGTTGGGCGATGCCGCAGGCGTCATCGAGACCGAATTCGCCGACGACTTTGCGTTCGCCTATTTCGGGCCGGCCCGCACGTTCACCATCGGTTTCTCTGCGGAAGCGCCGGCCGGCGCCATCGCCCAGCTCGACGAGACCGGACTGCCCTACTCCACGATCGAAGGCGTCGACTTCTCCGCGACCGAGTACCAGTCGGCTGCGAACCGTGTCGTAGTGCAGGTCTCCGATGCCCTTTCCGATAGCGACCTCATGCCGGCTGCCGGGTTCGAGATCGGCACAGATCCCACGGTTTCGCCCGGTGCGATCGTGGTCACGATCACCGGAGACGACGCGGCGACTCGCCAGGCCGCTCTGGCCGCCGTCGGCGCGCCGTCGGTCAGCGGGCCGTTCACAGTGTCCGTCGTTGAGGGCGGCGAGAATAGCACCGCAGCGTTCTAGGCCGTCGCGAGTGCAAGGATTCCGGCGGGCCACGCGTTGACCGGCGACCCCTCCGCTACACCACGCAGCTAACGGAACCCAGCCGCTGGCCGACAGTGGTGTCGACGGCTGCTGGAGCCGTCCGGGAACCAGGGACGGGTCCATGATCGTTGTAACCAGGCTGAACGGCAGTCAGTTCGCGATCAATCCTGACCTCATCGAACGCATCCACGCGAATCCGGACACCACCCTCGTGATGGTCGACGGTGCCAAGTTCATCGTGACCGAGAGCCTGACCGAGGTGATCGAGAAGATCGCCGCCTATCGGGCACACGTGATCGGCCTGGCCTACCGGGCCGGAGAAGACAGCACCGGATCCGACACCGACCCCGACACCCGTCCGGACGCCGTCGTCCCCCTGCGCCCCCGGAGGCTCTAAATGGATCCCGCAACCCTGGTCGGCATCGCCCTCGCATTCGGCGCGCTGTTCGCGATGATTACCATCGAGGGATCGCATGTCACCGCGATCCTGTTGCCAGCGCCCATCGTGCTGGTGTTCGGCGCCACGATCGCGGTCGGCATCGCCGGCGGTACCCTGCGCGACACCGTGCAGGCGATCAAGGCGCTGCCCAGCGCCTTCCTCGGCAAGACCACCCCGCCGCAAAAGCTCATTGACCAGGTCGTCGGCCTCGCGGAGAAGGCGCGCAGTGCGGGACTGCTCGCCCTCGAACAGGAGGCCGATTCGATCTCGGACCCGTTCCTGCGCGGTGCCCTGCAGAACATCGCCGACGGTACGGATGGCGACGAGCTGCGGATGATGCTTGAGGACGAAATCGCAACCCGTACCAAGGCAAGTCGTAATGCGGCCAAGTTCTACACCACCCTCGGCGGCTACGCGCCGACCGTCGGCATCATCGGCACCGTGATCTCCCTCACCCACGTGCTGGAGAACCTCGACACTCCGTCCACCCTCGGGCCCATGATCGCCGCTGCCTTCGTCGCCACCCTCTGGGGACTGCTGTCCGCGAACTTCCTCTGGCTGCCGATCGGCAATCGCCTCAAGCGGCTCTCCGACATCGAAGCCGAGCGGATGACGCTGCTGATGGAGGGTGCCCTGGCCGTCCAGGCCGGCAGTCAGCCCCGCCTGCTCGGCGAACGGTTGCAGGCCATGGTGCCCGCAGCGCCCGCCAAGTCCGCGAAGGGCCCGAAGTCCGGCGCGGCATCCGCCCAGGACAAGCCGCTCAAGAAGGCGGCGTGAGCGCACGCGGCCGGACCAGGGGGAGAGGTCTGGAGGAGGAACACGAGGAGCACGTCGACGAACGCTGGATGGCGTCGTACATGGACATGGTCACCGTGCTGATGTGCATGTTCATTGTGCTCTTCGCCATGTCGACGGTTGACGAGGCCAAGTTCTTTCAGCTGAAGAACTCGCTGGCGACCGGGTTCGGCGCCGTCGACGTTGGCAAGATCGACACCGCCGAGGGAATCGTGGTCCCGGCTGACCTCATCGACACCCCGGCCGCGCAGGATGTCGGCCTCACCGCCCTGGACCTCGCCAGGGTCGAGGTCGACAACCTCACCGCTGTGCAAGCGGCCATGGAGGCAGCCCTCGCCGCGGCCGGCCTCGACGACCTCGTGGATTACACCATCGACGAACGCGGACTGACGGTTGGCCTGGTCGGGTCGGAGACCTTCTTCGAACCCAACGTGGCGACACTCAGCGCGAAGGCCGTTTCCGTCTTGGACACGATCGGGCCGATCCTGGCCGGCACCGGGCGGGAGGTCTCCGTGGAGGGGCACGCTGACCGCCACGGCGTGACCGTGAACTACCCGACCGACTGGGAGCTTTCCAGCGCCAGGGCCACCCAGGTGCTCCGGCACCTGGTAGAACGTACCGGCGTGGCCCAGGATCGCATCGGCGCGATCGGCTACGGATCAGCCCGGCCGGCGGATACGGGCGATGACCTGGCGGCGATGGCCCGCAATCGGCGGGTCGACGTTGTGCAACTTTCGGACCAGCCGGACAGCGTGCGCGCCCTGATCCCGTCCGTGCTGGATGGAACGGCGGTCCCGGAAACGCCGTCGCCAACGGATGCCGAATCGGCGGACCCGGCTCCGGCAGAGACGGTTCCAGCAGGCACGGTGTCAGCCGGGCACTAGCCGGCGAACTTTCTCCGATTGATTCGGCGGTGCCGCTAACATCCGGGCTGGCGCGGCCGATAGTGCCAGTCGTGACGGTCCAGGAACACATCAGCTCTGGCGTGCCCGGAAGACCGGCACGCGCGGTGGACGTCTATGACTTCAGCCGCCCGACGACGCTGGCCCGCGACCACGCCCGCGTACTTGAACTGGCGTTCGAGACCTTTGCTCGCCAGTGGGGAACCCAGCTCACCGCCCAGGTCCGGGTGATCTCGCAGGTTACCTGCGAGCAGGTGCTCATGTGTGGGTACGACGAATACGCCGCCTCGCTCCCGGCCACGACCACAATGGTCCTGTGCCCCATCGAGGGGCTCGAGGCCAAGGCCGTCGTCCAGTTTCCCTCCTCCGCTGCGCTGTATTGCGTGTCCCACATGCTCGGAGGCACCGGCGCCCCGGATGCTCCGGAACGCCCTTTCACCCAGATCGAACTGGCTCTGGTGCGCCGGCTCATGGACGATGCGATCGAGGACCTGCAGTACTCCTTCGGCGGTCTGCTGACCCAGACGGTCACGGTCGGCACCATCGAGTACAACTCGCAATTCGCTCAGGCGGCGGCAACGGCGGACCTCATGATTGTGGCCTCCTTCGAGATCAAGGTCGGCGACAAGGTCGCGGCGGCAACTCTCGCCGTTCCGGCCGAGGCGCTGTTGCCGCAGCTGGGCGAGCCCGGGCCCCTTCCGTCGCCGGTACCTCCGGTCGACCTGCTCCGCGCCCAGCTCGGCTGGGTGCCCGTTGACGTGTCGCTCCGACTGGCGCACGCCAGTGTCTTGCCGAGCGCCATCCTGGCCCTTGCCGTCGGCGACGTCCTGCCGATCCCGCATCCCACGCATCGTCCCCTCGACGTGGTGGTGGACGGCCGTTCCCTGGCCCGCGCGGCTGTCGGCTCCACCGGATCCCGCCTGGCCTGCATCATCATCGATACCGAGGAAAAGACGCCATGACGCTTCGAAGTTCCGCCCAGACCGCGCCCACCGCATCCATCAACGCCAGTGCCGATGCGGCCGTCGAGGCCCTGCTCACCGTGCTTCCCACAGCAAGCGTGCTCACCGCAGTGCGGAGCACCGGTGTCGCCGTCGACAGGTCAGGCGTGTCCCTTGCAGGGGCCGTCGTGGCGTCTTTCGTCGGCGCGACGTCGGCTGACCTCGCCGTAGTCTTGGTCGACCCGGGCGCGCTCGACGCCGCGGCCGGCACCGAATCCGGCCTGGTCTCCCGTGACGACGTCCTGCGTCCCGCGCTCGAGCGCGCGGCCGCAACGCTGGGTCTCGGAGTGCTGGGCGACGCAAGGATCGACGACGCCAGCGCCCTGTTCCATGACCAGGCGACAGTCGTCTTCGACCTCGTCGGAGAGGGCGTCAGCCTGGGGTGGTTCGCGATCCGCCTTCGCCAGGCCAATGTTCCGCTGCAGCGTGACGACCATGCCGTCATGGGCAACCTCGGTCGGATCAATAGCGTTGAAATGGCCTTGACTGTCGAGATCGGCCGCACCCGCATGACGGTGCGCGACGTCCTCGCCCTCGAGCCGGGCGCGGTCATCGAACTCGACCGCTCGGTCGGTTCGCCGGCCGACATCCTCCTCAACGGCCGCCTCATCGCCCACGGCGAGATCGTCGTGGTCGACCAGGACTACGCCGTGCGCATCACCCAGATCCTCGACGTCGCCGAGAGCCTCACCTAGGTGGACACCGTCGTGGTCGCCCTCAGAGTTGTGCTGTCCCTGGCCGTCGTGCTCGGGCTGCTCTGGGTGCTGCAACGACGCCTCAGCACACGCTCCGGCACCCGCTCCGCGAACGTGGTCACCATCGTGGGCCGTCAGGGCCTCGGCCAGAAGGCATCCGTGGTGGTGGTCGATGTCGACGGCCGACGCTTCGTGCTCGGGGTGACCGAACAATCGATCAGCGTGCTGCACAACAGCGAGCCAGACCCCTTCGACGTCGCCGCCGTGCCCGCGACTTCCGCAACGGTCTTCGGCCGTTCCCTGCACGCGGCAACGGCCTCGGCCGGAGCGCACACCGACGGCGACGAGAAAGCCACCGAACCCCCGCTGGCATTCCGCCCCCGCCGGGACCGCGGGCACCCGCCACGCCTGGCCGGATCGATCCTGTCACCGTCCACCTGGCAGCAGACCGCCGCGATGCTGCGGCAGGGCCGGTGACCACCACCCTCGGTGCCCAGGTCCGGTCCGCTCGGCCGACCCGGCCGAGCGCCACGGCCGTCAGCGAACGCCGTCGCCGGCTGGCACGCCTGGCCCTCATGGCGGCGCTCCTGGTGCTGATCGTGGCCGCGCTGGTCCTGCTCGTGTCCACCGCGAGTCACGCGGCCCCCATGGCGCCGATGGAGCCGATCGCTCCCACCGACCCGGCCACCCCCACACCCGTCGCCACCCCGGGCGCCGGGCTGACCGTGGAAATCAACGGGCCGGATGGTGCCCCGTCGTCGGCCATCGTGACCCTGATCGGCATCACGCTGCTCTCAGTGGCCCCGGCGCTGCTCTTGATGATGACGTCGTTCACCAAGATCTTCGTGGTGCTCGCGATGACCCGCAACGCCCTCGCGCTGCCGTCGATCCCGCCCAACCAGGTGCTCGCCGGCCTTGCCTTGTTCCTGTCGCTGTTCATCATGGCGCCCGTGCTCACCGACATCAACACCGACGCCCTGCAGCCTTACCTCAACGGTTCGATGACCTTCGACGACGCTGTCACCGTCGGGTCAGAGCCGCTGCGCACGTTCATGCTCGCGCACACCCGGGAAGAAGACCTCGCTCTGATGGTGCGAGCCTCCGACCAGCCCAACCCGGCCAACCCGGCTGCCGTGTCGTTGCTCACCCTGATCCCCGCCTTCATGATCTCCGAGCTGCGGGCGGCGTTCATCATCGGCTTCGTGATCTTCATCCCGTTCCTGGTCATCGACCTGGTCGTGTCCGCGGCGCTGATGTCGATGGGCATGATGATGCTGCCGCCGGTGATGATCTCGTTACCGTTCAAGATCCTGTTGTTCATCCTCGTGGACGGCTGGGGCCTGATCATCACCACCCTTGTCAACAGTTACCGGGGTGGCTGATGGACTCGAACGCCGTGCTCGACATCGGCCTGCAAGCCATCATCGTGTCAGCCAAGCTGTCCGCCCCCATCCTGATCACCGCCCTGGTGGTCGGTTTCGCGATCTCCCTGGTGCAGTCGATCACCCAGATCCAGGAGGTGACGCTCTCCTTCGTGCCCAAGGCAATCGCGGTCTGCATCGCCATGCTCATCTGCGGGCACTGGATGATCTCCGAGATCGTCTCGTTCACCACTAACCTCTTCGACAAGATCCCCGGCCTGATCGGCGGCGGCTAGGTGAACATCAGCATCGATTTCGCCTGGCTGGAGGCCGTCATGCTCGCCGGGGTGCGTATGGTGGCCTTCCTCGTCGTCGCGCCGCCGTTCTCCTTCAACGCCTTCCCGCTGCGGATCAAGGGAATGCTCGCGGTCGGCCTGGCCCTGGCCGTGGCGCCCAGGGTGGTGCCCGGGTACGCCTCGCCGGATACCGGCGGCTTCGTGCTCGCGCTGATCCTGGAGATCGTCGTCGGCGGGATCCTCGGCTTCCTGGTGCTGGTGGTCTTCGCCGCCATCCAGTCCGCAGGCAACCTCATCGACCTGTTCGGCGGGTTCCAGCTCGCCCAGGGCTTCGACCCCCAGTCGATGGTCAACGGCGCCCAGTTCACCAGGCTCTACCAGATGACCGCGCTCGCGCTCCTGTTCGCATCCGGCGGGTACCAGCTCATTCTGGGCGGACTCGCCCGGTCGTTCGCCGCCCTGCCCGTCGGCGGCGGCATAGACCTGGCCACACCTCTGGAGGCCGTCACCGCCGCGGTCGGCCAGATGCTCCTCGCCTCCGTCCAGATCGCAGGACCGCTCATCGTTGTGCTGTTCCTGGCCGACGCCGGGCTCGGCCTGCTCACCAGGGTGGCGCCGGCGCTCAACGCCTTCGCGCTCGGTTTCCCGCTGAAGATCCTGATCACCCTCACCCTCGGCGCCGCCGGGTTCATGGCCCTGCCCGGTATCGTCGCGTCGCTCACCGACGACGCGGTCGCCGGCATGTGGGGGGTGCGCTAAATGTCCGACTCCGGCGAACGTACCGAACAAGCCACAGAAAAACGGATGCGCGAGGTCCGCTCCAAGGGCCAGCTGGCCCGCTCGCAGGACCTCACCGCATGGGTCGGCATCGGCGCGGCCGCCGTGATGATGCCGATGACCATCGAGGCCGGAGCTGCCGCCGGGCGCGCGCAGTTGTTCGACATCCGGGCCATCGCGGAGAATCCAGACCCCCAGCGGGCGCTGGACATGCTCAGCGCCGGGCTCGGCGCTATGGGAGGCATCCTCACCCCGATGCTCGCGGTGGTCTGCATCGCCGTGCTCGCCGGGTCGATCGCGCAGGGTGGCATCCACATCAAGAAGCTCGCCGGAAAGTACGACCAGTTCAACCCGGTCACCGGCATGGCCCGCACGTTCGGCACCCAGGCGCTCTGGCAGGGCGTCAAGGCGCTGCTGAAGACCGTGGTCGTCGGCGTCGTGCTGACCCTCGTGATCGAGGGCATGACGCCGGTGCTGATGACCGCCGGCGGGCTGCCGGTGACCGTGTTGATCGGTGCCGCCCGTGACGGCACCGCCGCACTGGTGCAATCGGCGGTGATCGCCGGGCTCGTGCTCGCCGCCGCCGACGTGTTCGTCGTGATGCGGCGCAACCGAAAGCGCACCCGGATGACCAAGAAGGAGGTCACCGACGAGCACAAGAGCTCAGAGGGTGACCCGCTGATCCGGTCCCAGCGTCGCGCCCGGCAACTGGCGATGAGCCGCAATCGAATGATCGCCGCCGTCGCCACCGCCGACGTCGTACTGGTCAACCCCACCACCTACGCCGTGGCCCTGCGCTACGAACCGGGCAAGTCCGCGCCCCGGGTCGTGGCCAAGGGCGCCGGGGTGATCGCCGCCCGTATCCGGGAGCAGGCCGAGACCGATGCGGTCCCGATCGTCAGGGACATCCCGCTCACCCGCGCCCTGCACAGCGCGTGCGAGCTGGGCCAGGAGATCCCGCTGGAGCTGTACAACGCGGTCGCCAGGGTGCTCGCCTTCGTGCTCGCGCTCAAGGCCCGCGGGTCCCGCGCCGGGGTGCACACCATGGCGACCCCACCTATGGGCACCCCGCCCGTGCCGCCGCCGCGCCGGCACGCGCACCCCCAGACAGCCCAGTCCGCACCGAACACACGAATCCGCACCTCGGAGGCCACCTAAGTGAACAGCACCCTCTCGAAACTGGCCGTGCCCGTCGGCGTGGTCGGCATCATCATGCTGCTCGTGGTGCCGATCCCGGCCGTGCTGCTGGACGTGCTCATCATCGTCAACATCCTGCTCGCCCTGGTGACGCTGCTCACCACCATGTTCGTGAAGAAGCCGTTGGACTTCTCGGTGTTCCCGTCGTTGCTGCTGGTCGCCACGCTATTCCGGCTCGGGCTGAACGTGGCCTCCACCCGGCTCGTTCTCGGCGAAGGCTACGCCGGACAGGTGATCGCCTCCTTCGGTCACGTCGCCGTCGGCGGCTCGATCATCATCGGCGCCGTAATCTTCCTGATCCTGGTCGTGATCCAGTTCGTCGTGGTCACCAAGGGCGCCGAACGCGTCGCCGAGGTGGGTGCGCGGTTCACCCTCGACGCCATGCCGGGCAAGCAGATGGCCATCGACGCCGACCTCAACGCCGGCCTGATCACCGACGTACAGGCCAAGGACCGGCGCGCCGAGGTCTCCGCCGAGGCCGACTTCTACGGCGCCATGGACGGTGCCTCCAAGTTCGTCAAGGGTGACGCCATCGCGGGCATCATCATCATCATCATCAACCTCATCGGCGGCATCGCCATCGGGATGCTGCAGCGCGGTATGGAGATCGGCGACGCACTGAACACGTATGCGCTGCTCACCATCGGTGACGGGCTGGTCACGCAGATTCCCGCGCTGCTGATGGCCGTCTCCACCGGCATGATCGTCACCAGGTCCAACGCCGAATCCGACATCGGCGCCACGGCCGCCGCCCAGCTGACCCAGTCCCGCAACGCCCTGATGATCGCAGGCGCCGCCGCGATCCTGATGTCGCTCATCCCCGGCATGCCCGTCATCCCGTTCGTGATCGTCGGCGCCGCCCTCCTGCTCATCGCCCAGCGCATCAAGGGCTCGGAGGCCAGGGCTCAGGCCGGTCGGGCGGCCGCGGCCGCCGTGGAGGGCCGGGCCCCCCGGTCCGACACCGCTGAGGAGCTCATCGAACAGATGCGGGTTCACGCCCTCGAGATCCAGCTGGCGCCCGACCTGGTCGACCTCGTCTCCGGGGCATCGGACGACCTGCTCGCCCGGGTCCGCGCCCTCCGCCGCAAGATCGCCCTCGACCTCGGTGTGGTCGTGCCGCCGGTACGCACCCGCGACAACATCGACCTGCCGCCGTCCACCTACTCGATCCGCATCGCCGGGGTCGAGGCCGGGCGCGGCGTCGCTCCGGCCGGGAAGGTGCTCGCCCTCGGCGACAACCTGGAGGCCCTGCCGGGCACGGCGACGGTGGAACCCGTCTTCGGATTGGCCGGCAAGTGGGTGCCCAGCGAGATGCGGCCGCGCGCCGAGATGGCCGGCGCCACCGTGATCGACCGGGTATCGGTGCTCGTCACCCACCTGTCCTCGGTGATCTCCGGCAACGCCGCACGGCTGCTCACCCGCGAAGACGTGCGGGTGCTCACGGACGGCGTGCGCCAGGTGAGCCCATCGGCCGTCGACGACCTCATCCCCAACCTGCTCTCGCTGGCCGAGGTGCAGCGAGTGCTGCAGGGACTGCTCGGGGAACAGATCCCGATCAACGACCTGCCCCGTATCTACGAAGCGCTGTCGGTCCGGGCCAAGGTCTCGGTCGACGTCGAGGGCCTCATCGAGGCGGCCAGGCAGGCTCTCGGACCGGCGCTCACCGCGCTGTACCTCGACGGCGACGTACTCCGGGTGATCATGATCGAACCCGGCCTCGAGCAGCTCATGCTCGAGGGGATGCGGCCCGCCGACCAAGGCAGCCAGATCCTGCTCGATCCGTCGACGATCGATGCGATCCTCGGGTCCCTGCGCGGCGCCATCGCCACGGTCGAGGCGGCGGGGCTCACGGCCGTGCTCGTCTGTGCCCCGTCGCTGCGCCCGGCCATCCGCCGCCTCGTGTCCGCGCAATCCGGCGGCGTGCCGGTGTTGTCCTACGACGAGGTCACGTCGGCACGGGTCGCAATCGAGACCGTGGGGGTGGTGCGTGGAAACGAGACGATTTCGGCTTGAGGGTGCGTCGCTGCCCGAGCTGCAGGCGAGGGTTCGCACGGAACACGGAGATTCCGCCCGCATCGTGTCGGCCGAACGGGTCACCGTGGGTGGGGTGCGCGGATTCTTCGCCCGCCGTCACATCGAAGTCACCGTCGAGGTCCAGGGCCCGGAACGAGACGAGTCGCGGCCCGACGACTCGCCCGGCCCGGACGCAGCCACGACCAGGCAGCGCCGCCGGGCGGCCCACGCACGCACCGAGCTGACAACCAGGCTCGGAATCGCCGCCCTGTTGGACGCTGCCGACGAGACCGAACTCCTGCTCGCTGGTGAGGCCGGCGGCGCAGCGGAACCGGGCTCGCCCGGCGCACCCGAACCACGGCCCGAGGCAACGCGGCGTGCCCCGATCGATGTGCCGTCGACCGCCAGCCCCGACTTCGCCCGGCTGATGGACGAATTGACCTTCGCCACGTCCGCCGCCCCGGCGTCACCGGCGGCGAGTTCCACCGGGAAGGCCGGCGCTCGGCTCGCGCCGAGGTCGTCGGCCGACCAGATGTCTGAGCAGGCATCCATCCCCTCCGAGATACCGCCCGCCGTCACGGCGGGGCACCCGGGATTACCGGTCGGCGCGGGTGACCTGGTGCTGCTCATCGGACCCGGTGCCGAGATCATCGAGGCCGCCGGCCACCTGTCCGCCGGTCGCGTCGCGATGATCCTGGCCGGGACGGAGCGTCCCCACAGTCGGCGCGCGGCCCTGGCCGCGCGGGCGCGGGGAGTGGAGAGCGGGCGGAGCGTGCTCGTGGCCTGCGAACTGCCCGGGGGGCGGGACCAGCCCGCGTTTACCGGCTGGGCTGCCGACCTCAAGGCACTGGGTGCTGACCAGGTCTGGGTGGTGGTTGATGCCGGCCGCAAGACCGCAGACACAGCGCGCTGGGTGCGAGACGTAGGGGATAATCTCACCGTCGACGCCGTGGCCGTTGTCGGGATCGAGCGCACCGGCACGCCCGGCACGGTGCGCCAATTGGCGCTCCCGATCGGCTGGATCGCCCCAGCGGGAGCTCCGGCCTCGCGGCCATCGACCGGTCGGCGTGCAGCGGCCAGGCCGCCGAACCCGATCGCGATAGGCTGATCGGATGCTGGTTCTCACGCGCAAACTCGGGGAGAAGATCCTCATCGGTGACGACATCGTCATCACCGTGCTCGACGTTCGCGGCGACAGCATCCGCATCGGCGTCGACGCCCCGCGGGGCATCTCGATCCAGCGCGCCGAGATCCTTCGAGCCGTCTCCGAGGCCAACCTCGAGGCGAACAGCGCAGTCGGCGAGGACGACGAGGCCGCGGCAGCGCGGCTCAAGTCCAGCCTCGGCCTGCTCCCGACCGCGCCGCCGGCCTAGCCGCCGGGCGAGCCGCCCCGCGGCCCCACCGGCCCCGCAACTGTTCCCCGTGCGGACAAGTGCACCCGGTGTGCCGGGTGCACTTGTCCGCAGCGGGACCAGTTGGCGTGGGGTCTGCGTTAGGCGTCCGCGCGGCGATCGAGCCTGGCCACGCCGATCTTGGAGTCGGCCATGCCGTAGAACACGAACAACTGGCCCTCGATCTCCTCGATCGCGGTGGGGAACACCACGTTGGGCACGATCCCGCTGGTTTCATCCGCGGTCTCGGCCTTCAGCAGCGGTTCGCTGGTGCGGCTGAGCACGATCGTCGGGTCGTCGGCGTCGAGGATCATGCCGCCGGCAGCGTAGTTCACCTTCTGCTGCTGGTCGAACGCCTTGGCGAGGATGCCCGTGACACCGTGGTGCAGCAGCAGCCAACCTTCCGGCACCCGCAGCGGGGCGGGGCCGCCGCCGATCTTGAGCTCCTCGAACGGGAACTCGGGGCCGGCGAGGAACCGGTGCCCGCGCCAGAGCGTGAGCGCGGAGACATCCGCCAACGCGTCGGCGACGGGCACGTAGCTGATCCAGATGCTCTGCCGCTGGTCGGTGACGCCGGCGGGCACCCGGATGCCCTCACCCTCCTTGGTCTCGTCCAGGTCCCACATCGGCCGGTGCAGCACCGCGAAGCTCACCACGCCGTCGGGCGCGGTGACCGGCTCGGGGAAGAACACGGTGTCCTTGTTGTGGAACAGGTTGAGGTCCATGTCGAGGGCCTCGTCGTAGGCGAACAGCGCAGGCCCAAGGCGCCGCCAGTCGCGCAGGTCCTCCGACACCGCGATGGCGGTGCGGGGGCCGAGCGGACCGTAGGCGACGTAGGTCATCACGTGCAGGCCGAGCTTCGGGATGAAGGTGACCCGGGGGTCCTCGACCCCGGCGTTGTTCGCGCCGCGCTCCCAGCCTTGGTCGGGTGCGAGCACCACGCCGTCGCGTTCGACGCCGGTGGGCACGCCGTTCTCGATGATCACCCGGGCCAGGCCCACCCGGGAGACGTTGCCGGTGGCGACGAGCCGGGGGAGCAGGTACAGGGTGCCGTCCGGGGTGTGCCCGCTGCCGGGGTTGAGAACACCCTCGGCCTCGAGTTCGTTGCCGTCCTCCGGCGTCATGACGACGCCCATCCTGGTGAGGGTGTACGGGAATGGTGCGGTGGAGCTCATGACTAACCTTTCACGCCGGAGCTGATGTCGCTCGCGACGAAATGCCGTTGGAAAATGATGAAGAGAATGACCATCGGAGCCGCCAGCACGCACGCGCCGGCGAGGATGGCGCCGAACGGGTTCGCGGCGGTGGCTGCGATGTTGGTGAGGTAGTTCGCCAGGGAGACCGCGAGCGGTTGCAGCGACGCTTCCTTGGTGATCAGGAACGGCCAGAGGAACTCGTTCCAGGGGCCGATGAAGGTGAGCAGCACCACGGTCAGCAGTGCCGGCCGCACCAGCGGAATCGCGATGCTCCACAGGATCTTCAGCTCGCCGGCGCCGTCGATCCGGGCGGCGTCGAAGAGGGCCTTGGGGACCTGAAGGAAGTACTGCCGGAAGACGAGCACCGCCGTCGAGTTGATCGCGAACGGAAGGATCATGCCCGCATAGCTGTCGGCGAGGCCGTAGTCGCGGGCGATCATCACATAGAGCGGGATCATCAGCAGCTGGAACGGCACCACCTGCACGAGCAGCATCAGGGAGAACGTGACTCCGCGTCCCCGCCACTCCAGCTGCGCCAGGGCGTAGCCGACCAGCACACCGAACACGACGGTGCAGAGGATGACGCCGCCGGCGAAGATCCCGGAGTTGACCAGGCCCTGCACCAGGTTGATGCGGCTGTTGATGTCGACGTAGTTCTGGCCGGTGATGTTCGCCGGATTGGGAAATGCCCCGGCCACGGTGGGGTCCGGCGTTGTCTGTAGGGAGCCGATCACCATGTAGTAGAACGGGAACAAGAACACCAGGGCGCCGATGAACAGCACGACGTAGCGAAGGATGTTCTGGTTCCGGCTCATGCCGTCGACCTGACGGGCTCTGGTGCGCACCTTCTTCGTCCGGGCGGGTTCAGTGTTCGCCAGGCCGGCGGTGACTGCTGGGTTCTGCGCGTTGCTCATGATTCGTCGCCTCCGGCCAGCTTGCGTTGGATGAACGCCAGGATCAGCACGCCGATCACGAGGATGACCCCGATCGCGGCGGCAATGCCCGGTTCGCCCTGTTCGATGCCGCGCTGGTACATGATCAGCACAGGCGACGACGAGGCCCCGTTGGGGCCGCCTCCGCCGGTGAGCAGGTACGGCTCGGTGAACAGGTTCGCGCCGGTGACCGTGGCCAGCAACAGAACCAGCACTGTCGCCGGCCGCACGCCCGGCACGGTGATCGAGAAGAACATGCGGATCTTGCCGGCACCATCCGTCGCCGCGGCCTCGTACAGTTCCTCGGAGACGTTCTGCAGGGCGGCCAGGTAGAGCAGGATGAAGAAGCCCATGCCCTTCCAGGTGACGAAGATGGCGATGGTCGGCATCGCCCACTGCTCGTTGATCAACCAGGCCGGGTCCGGTGCGAGCGGGCCGAGGATCTGGTTGACCAGGCCGTTGCCGCTGAACAGGAAGATCCAGACGCCGACGACGGCGACGCTGGCCGTGACGTACGGCACGTAGAAGGCCACCCGCAGGAAGGTGCGGGCGTGGACGATCTTGTTCAGCGCCGTGGCGAGCACGAGCGACAGCACCACAGTGAGGGGCACGTTGATCAGCAGGAAGATGCCGACGTTGCCGAACGAGCGGATGACGGCGGGATCGCTCAGCACCTCCTGGAAGTTCGCGAGCCCGACGAACGGACGATCCACCACCGCGCCGGGGGCGGCGAAGAAGTAGTCGTGGAACGACATGTAGAACGCGAAGACCAGCGGGTACGCGAAGACGAGGAGGACGAAGATCAGGTAGGGGGTGCTGAGCAGGAGCCCGAGCGGGTTCCTGCCCAGCAACTGGCGCCGGCGGCCCCGGCGGGGGCCCCCGCCGCCAGGCTTTGCGGGCCTGGCGGCGGGGCTCGGGGTGACGCTCCCGGAGGAGACGGTCGTTGACATGAGACTTACGGCTCTGCGATCAGTTCGTTGACCTTGTCGGCCGCGGCATCGAAGGCGTCGGCAACATCGCCCTCACCGGAGATGACACTCTTCGTCCAGGCATCCCGGAAGGCCTGCCAGGCGGCGACGGAGTTGGCCACCTGCGGCACCTCGACCGTGCGTGAAGCCTGGTCGCCGAACTGCTCGTAGGCCGGGTTGGCCGCGAAGTAGTCGGGGTAAGCCTCGGTCAGGTCTTGGCGCAGCGGCATCTGGCCGGTCAGCTCGAGCAGCTGGCCGTCCTGTTCTTCACTGGTGGAGAACTTCAGCACGTCCCAGGCCGTGGCCTGGTTCTTGCAGGCCGAGAACAGTCCGACGTTCTTCGCGTCACTGAAGGTGTACGCGGCCGCGGGGTCGGTGCCGGCGCTGGTCGGGAAGGGAACAGCACCCCAGTTCACGACATCCTTGTAGACCGACACGGCCCAGGGGCCGGCGCTCGACATGGCGGCAGTACCGTCGGCGAACGAATCACCCTGGTGCTGCTCCTTGCCGGCGAGGTTCTCGGCGTAGATGGTCTTCCAGAACTCGCCGACAGCGACGCCCTCGTCCGAGTTGAAGGTGGCCTCTCCGTCTTCGACGAAGAGGGTGCCAGCGGTCTCGGCCGCGTAGGTCGGGTAGAAGTCAAACCAGCTCTGGAAGAACTGGCTGGTGGCGGCGGGGTTGATGGCGTACTGCGAGACGCCCGCGGCCACCAGGGCGCGCGAGGTGTCGAGGAATTCGTCGTAGGTGGCCAGCTTCGGGTTCTCCGGGTCGAGCCCGGCCTTGGCGAAGAGGTCCTTGTTGTAGAACAGCATCACCGGGTTGGATTTCCACGGCATCTGGTAGAACTTGCCGTCGTCGCTCTGGTACTGGTCGGCCAGGTCGCCGGTGCGTTCGGCGATGTAGGAGTCGCCGTCCTCGAAGCTGCTGAGGTCCACCAGTCCGCCCTGCTTGACGAACTGCGGTACGGCCACGGGGGCGGTGTTGTAGATCAGGCAGGGCGCGTTGCCGGCGGTGATGGCGGCGCCGATGACCTCTTCGCTGCTCTTCCCGGCCGGGATCTCCTGGGCCTTGACCTGCTCATCGGGGTTGTCCGCGTTCCAGGCCTCGACCATCTGCTTGCCCCACTTCACCTCGTTCTCATTGTTCGAGTACCAGATGGTGATGTCGCCGCGGCCCTCGGCGGAACCGGAGTCGCCGCCGCTGGAACACGCGCCGAGGGCGACGATCATGGCAGCGGACGTGGCGGCGGCGGCCAGGACACGCCTGGTCTTTCGAGGAGTGCTGTGCGGACGGATTGTGCTGTGCATGTCTCTCTCCATTTCATGAATCCGCAGCGGCTCTGCTGCGGCATGTTTCGTGCTGGTACTGCGTAAAACTCGTGCGGGTATCGGTCGTGGTGGGTGGGATGGTGCGGGTTGGGAGGGTGGGACTCAGGGGTGCGGCGCGGATGCCGAACCGCGGATGATCAGGCGGGCGGCGGGAAGCTCGACGTCGTCGGCGCTCCCGGTCCGGATGAGTCCGAGCAGGGTGGTCGCGGCCGTCCGGCCCCAGACCAGCGGGGTGGCCCCGACGGTCGTGAGCGCCGGGTAGACGTAGCGGGCGAATTCGATGTCGTCGAAGCCGGTGATCGACACGTCGTCCGGCACGCTGACCCCGAGTTCCTGGGCGACGCCGATCCCGGCGATGGCCATCGGGTCGTTGGCGAAGACGATGGCGGTCGGTGGCTGGTCCTGGCTGAGCAGGCGACGCGTGGCATCCGCCCCGGCCGAAATCGAGAAGTCGGTTTCGACGACCTGGCCGTCGCCCAGCCCGGCCTCGCGCATCGCGACGGTGAACGCGGTGCGCCGCCGGCTGCCGTGCAGCATCGAGGGGCTGCCGGCAACGTGGGCGATCCGGCGGTGCCCGAGCCCGGCGAGGTGCCGCACGGTTTCCGCGACACCGTGGGTGTCGTCGATGCACACGGCGGGGAACGGGCTGGGCTGGTCGGGTCGGCCGAGGGTTACGGCGGGAAGCCCCAGCTCGGCGAGGTGGGGGATCCGCGGGTCGTCGTGGCGCAGGTCGGTGAGGAAGACGCCGTCGACCCGGCCGTCGGTGACGAGGGTGCGGTAGGTCTGCAGCTCCGTCGAGCCGTCGGGCACGACGCTGAGCACCAGGGCGAGTCCCTGCGGGGCCAGGATGGTCTCGACGCCGGCGAGGAACGAGGTGAAGAACGGGTCGGAGCCGAGGATTTCCGGGTTGCGCGCCATCACGAGTCCGAGCGCGAAGGACCTTTTCGACGACAGCGACCGGCCGCGCAGCGACGGCGTCCAGCCGAGCGCGCCGGCCACCCTCAGGATGCGCGATCGCGTTTCGGCGGAGACGCCGGGCCGGTCGTTGAGGGCGAAGGAAACGAGTCCCTTGCTGACCCCGGCTTCCCTGGCCACGTCGGCGATGGTGACCTTGGCGGTCGTCGTCTTGGCTGCGTCGATGGGTGCGGCGATGGGTGTGCCGGTGGGGGAAGCCGTCGTCGAATCCGCAGGCGAATCCATGGGGCCTCCTCGTTGATGGCGATGCCGGGGTGTGACGTCCGTGGATGCCTGAACCGGTTTAGACAAAACCTATACCGGTTTAGGCATCGTCGTCAAGCACGGCTTCTGTTCCCCCTGCGGACAACTGGTCCCGGCACACCGGGTGCAATTGTCCGCAGGGGGAACTTCTCCGCAGAAGGAACGGCGGGGGCAGGCATTCTTGAACCGGACGGGGCGCGGGCCTAGGGTGAACTGCACCATGGACTGGTTCGCAACGGGCGACTACGACGTTGCACGGGAGATCCTGCAGCGCGGTGTCGCCGCGCTGTTCCTGATCGCGTTCGTGTCGGCGCTCAACCAGTTCCCGGCCCTGCTGGGCGACAACGGGCTGTTGCCGGTGCGCCGCTACACGGCGCTGGTGCCGTTCTGGCGGGCGCCCAGCCTGTTCCAGTGGCGCTATTCGGATGCGCTGCTGCGCGTCGTCGCGTGGTCGGGGGTCGCCCTGGCGGCAACGGTCCTGCTGGGACTGGCGCAATCCGGCCCGGCCTGGCTGCCGCTGTTCGTCTTCCTGCTCCTGTTCGCGGCCTACCTGTCGATCGTGAATGTGGGGCAGACGTTCTATTCATTCGGCTGGGAGAGCCTGTTGGTGGAGGCCGGCTTCGTCGTCGCGTTCCTCGGTTCCGCCGCCGTCGCCACCCCGCTGCCGGTGCTGTTCTTCCTGCGTTGGCTGGTGTTCCGGCTCGAGTTCGGAGCCGGGCTGATCAAGCTGCGCGGCGGTCAGGAGTGGCGAGACCTCACCGCGTTGTTCTATCACCACGAGACCCAGCCGATGCCCAACCCGGTGAGCTGGTTCGTGCACCACCTGCCGAAATGGGTGCACCGGGGTGAGGTGCTGGGCAATCACGCCGTGCAGCTCGGGCTGCCCATCCTGCTCTTCGCGCCACAACCGGTGGCGTCGATCGCCGCCGGCCTGATCGTGCTCAGCCAGCTCTGGCTCGTGCTCACCGGCAACTTCGCCTGGCTGAACTGGATCACGATCGTTCTCGCTGCCGCGGCCGTCGACGATGCGGCGTTCCGGTGGCTGGGCGGGCTGGTCGTGCCCGCCCTGCGGGACGCGCGGGTGGACGGCGGCACCGCGGGGGAGTCGCCGCTGTGGTTCGTGGTGGTAGTGCTCGCCGTGACCGTGTTGCTCGTGGTGCTCAGCTACTGGCCGGCCCGCAACCTGTTGCGCCGGCGCCAGCTCATGAACGCGAGCTTCAATCCGTTCCACCTGGTCAACGCCTATGGGGCGTTCGGGACCGTCACGAAGGAACGCTACGAGATCATCGTCGAGGGCAGCGACTCCGCCGACCCGCGGGATGAGACCGCCTGGCAGGCCTACGAGTTCCGTGGCAAGCCCGGCGACGTGTCCCGGCTGCCCGGGCAGTTCGCGCCCTATCACCTGCGGCTGGACTGGCTGATGTGGTTCCTGGCCCTCGGGGCGCGGGACACCCGGTGGTTCGAGGTGTTCCTGGCGCGGCTGCTGCAGGACGACCGGCCCACCCTGCGTCTGCTGGCCCGCAACCCGTTCGCCGGGCATCCGCCGCGGTATGTGCGCGCCCGGGTGTTCCTCTACCGGTTCAGCACACCCGCCGAACGCCGGGCCAGCCGCGACTGGTGGGTGCGCTCCGAGGTGGGCACGCTGGTGCCGCCGGTGACGCTGCCGCCGGATACCGGGCCGGATGCCGGGCCCGATGCGGCGTCGGATGCCGGGTCGGACGCCGGGCCATGACCGCTCGGGTCAGCGTCCGCGCAGCTCCTCGATCTCGCGGCGCTCGCGCTTGGTGGGCCGGCCGGCCCCGCGGTCGCGCATGGGCACCAGCGCGACCTCCTCGCGCGGCGGCGGTGGCGGGGTGTTGTCGACGAAGCACGCGGCGGCCACGCTCGGGCCCACCCGCTTCACGATGATCCTGGAGACCACGAGCACCCGGTCGAAGCCGTTGGCGCGGATGCGCACCTCGTCGCCCGGTTTGATCGCCTGGGCGGACTTGGCCCGCTCGCCGTTCACCCGCACGTGCCCGGCCCGGCAGGCGGCGGTCGCCTGGGAACGGGTCTTGTACATCCGCACCGCCCAGGTCCAGCTGTCCACCCGAGCGCTCAGCAATTCCATGCCTCGACTCTACGCGGCGGTGCGGGCCGGCAGGGTCAGCGCAGCACGACCCAGAGGATGAGCAGCATGGTGACCAGGAAGCCGGTGAAGAAGTTCAACCGCAGGAACCTCTTCCAGCCGTTGTTGGCGCGTTCGGAGTCGGCGTCGCTGACCGACCGGTACGGCCAGGCGGCGAGGATGTAGGGGATCACCAGCAGCGCCGCGAGCGGCCCCGGCCAGTCGGTGACGAGCATCAGGAGCCCGGCCAGCGCCCAGAACCCGATCGCCACGCGCACGGTCTGCGCCGCCCCGAACGCTGTCGCGATGGAGCTGATGCCGCCCTGCCGGTCCGGTTCGACATCCTGAACGGCACCGAACGCGTGGCTGGCGATGCCCCAGAAGAAGAACGCCGCCAGCAGGGCGATGAGGTCCGGTGTCACCACGGCGCCCGCGACGGCGAGGCCGTAGACGGCCGGGCTCACGAAGTGCACGCTCGAGGTCACCGAATCCAGCACCGGCCGTTCCTTGAACCGCAGCCCGGGCGCCGAATAGGCGACCACGGCGAACAGGCTGATCGCCAGCACCACCCAGGACCAGGGGTTGATCCCGGCGAGGAGGATCATGACCAGGAGCACGGGAAGCGCCGTCACGACGCCGGAGACGAGCACGATGCGGTGCAGCCCCTTTTCGAGCATGGCACCCTCGACGCCGCCCTTGCGCGGGTTGCGCAGGTCGGACTCGTAGTCGAAGACGTCGTTGATGCCGTACATCAGGAGGTTGTAGGGGATCAGGAAGAACAGGGTGCCCACCACGAGCAGAGCGTCGACGCGGCCCGTCGTGACGATGTACGCGGCGGCGAAGGGGAATGCGGTGTTGATCCAGCTGAGCGGACGGGAGGAGAGCAGCACCTGCCGCACGATGTGACCGAGGCCGCCCGCCGGGGCAGCGCCGTTGCGGGCAATGCCATCGGGGGCGGTGCCATCGGGGGCGGTGCCATCGGGGTCGGTGCCGTTGGGGTGTGCCGGCTGGGTCATTCGTCCTGTCCTTCTCCGTGCGGTGGTGCGGTGGCTGCCCGCCGATGCTGGTCGCCGGGCCGGGTGTCGCCGCCGAGCAGCGACCAGAGGGCCGGCAGCAGCAGGGCCGCGGCGACCGGGTAGGCGAAGTCCTCCACGGGGGCCAGGCCCACGAACACACCGGAGATGAGCTCCGGATCGTACGCGACGAGTCCCACTCCAATCATGATGTTATCGAACACCGCGGTGAGCAGCAGGACGGCGAACAGGGCCAGCCCCGCAGCGGGGATCAGCCGCCGGGACGACGGCCGCAGCCAGAGCGTGGCGACGGCCAGCAGCACCGCCAGGCCGAGGAAGATCGTATTGAGCCCGAGGTAGGTCACGAGGCGCGCCTCGCGTCCAGCAGCATCCGGGCGCCCTGCAGGGCGTTCATGAACAGGTAGCAGAGAAAGGTCAGGAAGAAGACCTCCTCGACCGGCAGCTCCGGAGCGAGTTGCAGACCGGTCATGAACGCCGTCTCACCGCGGTAGAAGATACCCGCGGTGATGCCGATGAGGTCCCAGGCCAGGAAGAACAGCACACCCACGCTGAGCACCACGGCGGCCACGCCCGGGGAGCGCCAGAAGAACAGCCCGAACCGACGGTCGAGCACGACCATCCCGGTCAGTGACACCAGCAGGGCAAGGAGGTACGCGAAACCCAGCACGCCCCCGGTCACCGCAGAACGGCGGGCCGCGGCTCGGGCAGCGGGCCCGTACTCACGTCACCGCGAATGCGCTTGAGCAGGATCTCGGCGCTGATCAGGCACATCGGCAGGCCGATGCCCGGGATGGTTGTGCCGCCGGCGTAGTAGAGCCCCTCGATGTGCTTCGACACGTTGGTGCCGCGGAAGAAGGCGCTCTGCCGGAGGGTGTGCGCGGGCCCGAGCGCGCCGCCCTTCCAGGAGTTCAGGTCGTCGGCGAAGTCGGCCGGCCCGATCGTGCGGCGCACCAGGATGCGCTCGGCGAGGTCGGGGATGCCGGCCCACTGGGCGAGCTGGCCGATGGCGGCATCGGCGATGGCCTCGACGGTGGCCGAACCGGCGCCGTCGATGCCGCCGTGGCCGATGCCGGGGTCGGCGGGCACCGGGATGAGCAGGAACATGTTGCTCGCGCCGTCCGGGGCCACGCCCGGGTCGGTGGCGCTGGGCAGGCAGGCGTAGAACGACGCCGGGTTCGGCACCGACGTTTCCTTGCCGAAGATGCGGTCGAAGTTGTCGGCCCAGTCCTCGGTGAAGAACAGGGTGTGGTGGGCGAGCTTGGGCAGGTCGCCGCTGACGCCGAGCAGCACGAGCACGGCGCCGGGGCCGGAGGTGCGCTTCTGCCACCACCGCTCCGGGTAGGTCTGCTTGCCCGGTTCCACCAGCTGGGTCTCGGTGTGGTGCAGGTCGGCGGCCGACACGACGATGTCGGCATCCAGCCGCACCGTTTCCCCGGCGGCGTCGGTGTAGGTGACGCCCTCCACGGCCGCCATGCCGCCCTTCCGGGCCGGGGCACGGCCCGAGCGGATGGCCTGGACGCGGGCGCCGGTCTCGATTGTGACGCCCTCGGCGCGGGCGAGGTCGACGATGCTCTCGATGAGGCGGGTGAACCCGCCCTGCGGGTAGAGCACGCCGTCGGCCAGGTCGAGGTGGCTCATCAGGTGGTACATCGACGGGGTGCGGTCGGGGGACGAACCCAGGAACACGGCCGGGTAGCCCAGGATCTGGCGAATCCGCGGGTCACGGAAATACCCGGCCACGAACGTGTCCAGGGGCTGCAACAGCAGCCGGCCGAGCCGGCCCATCCGGTTCAGCACGTCGCGCACCAGCAGCGGCTTGAACGACGCGAAGCTGGTGTACAGGAACTTGTCCACGGCCATGTCGTAGGTTTCCCTGGCGCTGGCCAGGTACTTCTCCAGCTGGGCACCCGCGCCGGGCTCCAGGCTCTCGAACAGTGCGATGTTGTCGGCGCGGTCTGCGCGCACGTCGACCGGCGCCGTGTCGGACTCGAAGAACACCCGGTAGCCGGGGTCGAGGCGGGTGAGTTCGAGCTGCTCCGCCGCGGTGGTGCCCAGCAGCCGGTAGAAGTGCTCGAACACCTCGGGCATCAGGTACCAGGATGGGCCGGTTTCGAACCGGAACCCGTCGGCCTCCCAGAAACCCGCGCGTCCGCCGAGGGTGTCGTGCGCCTCCAACAGGGTGACCTGGTGGCCTTCCCTGGCCAGCAGCGCCGCGCTGGCGAGCCCAGCGATGCCGCCGCCGATCACCACGGTCCGGATTGGGGCGGCGGTCACCGTCGCCACGCCTGCGGGCCGAGCGAGGACGAGAGGGCGATCATGAGTTTCTCCGGATCCGGCACCCGGACGCGGGTGCTCATCAAGTCGTGGGCGGGGGTCTGACGCAGTTTGGCAGACAACCGGGCGAACAGTCGATGCGCGGCGGTCACCGCGCGCCGGCTTCCGGGCGGCAACAGCGGCAGCACCCGTTCGGCAGCGAGCAGGTCGGCATCCATGTCGTCGAGCAGGATGTCCTTCTGCTGGTCGGTGAGCCGGCTCAGGTCGACGCCGGGAAAGTAGTTCCGGCCGAGCGCATCCCG
The DNA here is from genome assembly GCF_054075385.1 of Cryobacterium sp. AP23. Lineage (NCBI taxonomy): Bacteria > Bacillati > Actinomycetota > Actinomycetes > Micrococcales > Microbacteriaceae > Cryobacterium > Cryobacterium sp. AP23. Next base: position 359,364 of record NZ_CM133415.1, read on the forward strand.
GTCGGCGGCCAGGTCGCGGAGGAAATTGACCTTCTGGAAGGCGGCGCCCAGGCTGCGGGCGCCGTGCTCGAGGACGGCCACCTGGTCCGGCGTGCGCGGGGACTCCCGCAGGAAGCTGCGCAGGCACATCAGCCCGACCACCTCGGCGGAGCCGTAGATGTATTCGGCGACGCCGGCGGCCGTGAACGGTGCCGGGTCGAGGTCACGCCGCATGGACGCGAAGAACGGCCGGGTGAGGGCCGGGTCGATGCCGACCCGCCTGGCGGTGCCGGCGAACGCGTGCACGACGAGGTTCGTGCTGAAGCCACGACCCATCGCGCGCTCGGTCTCCTTCTCCAGGTCGTCGAGCAGTTCGCGCTGGCCGGCCAGGTCGATGCCGGCCTCGCTGGCGGCCCCGTCGACGATCTCGTCCGCGATGCGCACCAGGGCGTAGATGGTGCGGACCTCATCGCGCACACCGGGGCTGAGCAGTCGGGCCGCCAGCCCGAACGAGGTGGAGTAGTGCCCGATCACCGTGGTGGCGCTGGCCAGGGCGGCAGCGTCGTAGGTGCCCAGGGAGGTGGGCAGCGCGGCGGCGTCGGTCGCTCCGATGCGGGGTGCGGCGGTGTCCCGGCTCATTTGTCTCGGCTGACGGCGCTGGACGCCAGTTGGGTCAGGGTGGTGCGGAGTACCTCTGGCACCGAACCGATCTGTAGGGCCTCCACGGCCTGGCGGGCGTACTCGCGGGCGAGCCCGTCGGCGGTTTCCGGTGCCCCGCAGTCACGGAGGAGGGTGCGCACAGTGTCGGCCTCCGCCTCGGTGAGGTCGTCCTTGCCGACGAACGGCGCGATCAGCGGCCACCGGTCGGTGGACCCGGCGTGGGCGATGAGCGCGGTCTGCTTGCCCTCCCGCAGGTCGGCGAGCACGCTCTTGCCGGTGGCAGCGGGGTCGCCGAACACGCCGAGCAGGTCGTCGGTGAGCTGGAAGGCGATGCCGATCAGGCGGCCGAACCGGCCGAGCGCGTCGATGGCATCCTCTGGTGCGCCGGCGAGCACGGCACCGGCCTGCAGCGGGGCCTCGAAGGAGTAGATGGCGGTCTTGTGTTCGAGCGTGGTGACGACCTGCTCGATCGTGAGGGGCGTGCGGCTGACGGTGTTCGTCACATCCGCCAGTTCGCCGGCGGCCGACACGAAGACGGCACGATCGAGAAGGTCGAGAAGCCGGCCGCGCAGCCCGGCATCCACCGGAAGCAGGGCGAGCGCGCGGTGTGCCTCGCTGAGGGCCAGGTCACCGGCCAGGATGGCCGCCGTCGCGGCCCAAGCCTCGGCCTGCCCGATCCCGGCACCGTGCGCGATGGCACGTTCGGTGAACCGGCCGGCGATGTTGGCCATGCCGCGCCGGGACAGGTCGCGGTCGATGACATCGTCATGGATGAGGAACGCCGTGTGCAGCAGCTCGAAGCTCACCGCGACGGGCGTGGACAGGGTGTGGTCGGTGCCGCCGAAGCCGTCGTAGGCGGCCAGCACCAAGGCCGGGCGCACCCGTTTGCCGCCGCGGCTGGCCTGGTCGAGCGAGTCCCACAGCGCCACATAGTGTTCGCCGTAGTCGCTGGCGCGGAGGCGGGCCGCCGCGAAGAAGCGGTGCAGCTCCGTCTCGACGCCCAGCGTCGCGATCTCATGCACGGAAGGTCTCCAATTCCCGCATCTGCAGCACCATCCAGGGGCTGAACGCGAACGGGCTGGCCAGCACGGAGCGGCGGAGGGCCTCGGGTTCGGTCCAGGTGAACTCCATCACCTCGTCCGGGTTGGGGAGCGGATCACCGACGGCCCGGGCCAGGTAGACCGGGCAGACCTCGTTTTCGACGATGCCGCTGCTGTCGGTGGCGCGGTAGCGGAACAGGGGGAGTGCCAGGTCGATCCCGGCCAGGTCGAGCCCCAACTCGAAGTCGGCGCGCCGGCGAACGGCATCCGTCAGCGTTTCGGCCGGGGCGGGGTGACCACAGAAGGAATTGGTCCACACGCCGGGCCAGGTCTTCTTGGCCAGCGCGCGGCGGGTGATCAGCACCTCGCCGCGGTCGTTGAACACGTAGCAGGAGAAAGCCAGGTGCAGGGAGGTGTCGGCGCCGTGCACGCTGCTCTTGGGAGCGGTGCCGATCTCCGCACCGTCCTCGTCAAGCAGAACGACCATATCTTCGACAAGCTCAATGGTGGATTCTGCTGTGTGCATCGGTGCTCCCTCTCGTGCAGCAAAGATACTCGAAAAAGTACCTAACTGAGTTAGCGATAATCTAGCATGGTGACTATGCCCGCCGACGACGAACCTGCCGCGAAGCCGAATTCCGGTTCGCCCGGCTACTGGTACCCGGAAGCCGGTGCGCCCGGCTCGGACGGGCCGGCCGCTGTCGCCGTGCTACGGGCGGTGCGCCGGTTCCGCGCGGCCGACGTGGCGATGCGGCTCAGGGCCCGCGCCGACATGGACATGAATGACACCGACATGGTGGCGCTGCGGCACCTGATTGCGGCGGAGGAGCGGTCGGAATCGATGGGACCGAAGGATCTCAGCGTGCTGCTGGGGATTTCCTCGGCCGCGACGGCCAAGCTGTTGACCCGGCTGGAGGGCGCCGGCCGGCTGCATCGCGAGCCGCACCCGACCGACCGGCGGGCGCAGGTGCTGCACGCCACCGGGCGTGCGCAGGCCGAGATCAAGCGGGTGCTGGGCGCAGCCCACCAGCGGATGCTGGCCGCCGCCGAGAAACTCACGGCTTCCGAGCAGCTCGCCGTCGTGCGTTTCCTCGACGAGCTCAGCGGAGCGATGGACGAACCGGTTGACGCCGACCCCGCTCAAGCGCCCGCAGCCCCCTGACCGACCGGGCCCGGCGCAGCGGCGGCGGCGGAAGCCGCCGAGGCCGCGCAGTACCCTTGAGTACGTGATTGTTCCCGCTGCCCAGCACGTTCAGACCCTCCTCGCCTCCTACCCGGACTTCCCCCAACCGGGAATCCTGTTCCAGGACCTCAACCCGGTATTCGCGGACGCGGCGGCCTTCCGGTCGATCATCGATGCCCTGAACGAGCGGTACCGTGGCCAGTTCGACGCCGTCGCCGGAATCGAAGCGCGCGGATTCCTGCTGGCGGCCGCCATCGGCTACGCGGCGGAATGCGCTGTGCTCGCCGTGCGCAAGGGCGGCAAGCTGCCCGGCACCGTCCTGACCGAGGAATACGACCTGGAGTACGGTTCCGCCCGCCTGGAGCTGGAGGTCGGGCAGCTGCCTGCCGGTTCCCGGGTGCTCATCGTCGACGACGTGCTCGCCACCGGCGGCACCGTCGCGGCAACCGCGCGCCTCATCGAGCGCGCCGGCTACCTGTCCATCGGCGTCGGTGTGGTGCTCGAACTCGCCGAACTCGACGGCCGCAGCCGCCTCGGCGACGTGCCCGTGCACACCATCGTCTCGGTCTGACCGACAGCCCGGCGGGTCACCCGGCGGGCCGCCTGGCGGGTCAGTAGGCGGCGGGGTTCGCCGTCGGCTCGACCGGGGCGCCCGAGAGCACCGCACGGGTACCGGAGACGCCCAGGCGGGTGGCGCCGGCCTCGATCATGGCGAGGGCGTCCTCGTGGCTACGCACGCCGCCGGAGGCCTTGACGCCGAGGGCGCCGGCGACGGTCTGCGACATCAGCCGCACAGCGTGCACCGTGGCGCCACCGGTCGGGTGGAACCCGGTGGAGGTCTTGACGAAGTCGGCGCCGGCGGCGGCAGCGGCCCGGCAGGCGCCGACGATCTCGTCGTCGGTGAGGGCGGCGGATTCGATGATGACCTTGAGGATGCGCGGGGCCGGGATCTCGGCGCGCACGGCGCTGATGTCGGCTTCCACCAGGTCGAACCGGCCGGCCTTGGCCGCGCCGATGTCGATCACCATGTCGACCTCGTCAGCGCCCTGGGAGACGGAGAGCGCGGCTTCGGCGGCCTTGATCGCGCTGGCGTGCTTGCCGCTCGGGAACCCGCACACGACGGCGACCTTGAGGTCGGCATCCTCGGGGATGATGACCGGCAGCATCGACGGCGAAACGCAGACGGAGTAGACGCCCAGTTCGATCGCCTCGGCGACCAGTGCGGCGACGTCGGCCTGGGTGGCCTCCGGCTTCAGCAGGGTGTGGTCGATGTAGCGCGCCAGGCCGGCGGCGTCGAGGGCGGTGGCGGAGCTGGAAGACGTCATTCGGGCAATCCTTTGGGAGGGGCGGTGGTGTGTGCGCCGGGCTTGATCATACTCGCCGGGCGTGGATCGTGGCCGGGCAGCCAGGGCGCGGGAGTACGGCATGCTTAAGTGATGAGCGGCAGTGGTGATGCGTGGGTCTACGGCCCGGACGGGGTCAGGTTCTGGGGCCTGTACGGGGCCGCCGGCCTGCTCGTGCACCATGCCGAGCGGGGCGTGCTGCTGCAGCACCGGGCGGCGTGGAGTCACCACGGTGACACCTGGGGTGTGCCGGGCGGCGCGCGGCATCAGAACGAGAGCGCGCTCGACGCCGCGTTGCGCGAGGCCGAAGAGGAAGCCGGCGTGCCCGCCCACTTGGTGCGGGTGAGCTTCAGCTCGGTGATCGACCTGGGTTTCTGGTCGTACACCACCGTGGTCGTCGAGGCGCTTGAGCCCTTCGAACCGGTGATCAACGACACCGAGAGCATCGCGCTGCGCTGGGTGCCGCCGGCCGACGTCGACCGGTTGCCGTTGCATCCGGGCTTCGCCGCCAGCTGGCCGGCGCTGCGGGACCGGCTGGTCTAACCGGAAGGCTGCTCTAACCGGACGGCTGGTTGACCCCGACGCGCCGTTTGGGCAGCCAGGGGATCAGCGGCCAGACGGCGCGCCGGTAGGCGGCGTAGTCCGGATGCCGCTCCAGCGAGATGCTCTCCGTGAACGCGATCGAGCCGAGGAACAACAGCGTCAGCAGCACGGCGCCCAGGCTGCCGGCTTGCAGGGCGGTGCCCGCCGCGATCATGCCGAAGCCCGCCATCAGCCACCACTGCAGGATCTCGAAGAAGTAGTTCGGGTGCCGGGAGAACCGGAACAGGCCGTCGCGCAGGAAGCCGGGGTCCGCGGCGCCCTGAGCGCGCAGCACGGCGCGGCGCTGTTGGAAGTTCCACTGTTGCTGGTCGGCGATGGTTTCGCCGGCCAGGGCGGCCAGGAACGCCGCGGTGACGACGAGGTCGGCGGCGCCGAACGGCGCGCCGGGGTGCTGCAGCACCGTCCAGGCCGGCAACGAGATCAGCAGCAGCAACAGGTTCTGGTAGACCGCGATGAAGGCTAGGTTGAACAGGGCGAACTGGCGCCGGGTCATCCGGCGGCGAAGCGCGGCCCAGCGGTAGTCCTCCCCGCCGGGCCGGTACCCGCCCTTGCGCGCGAAATTGTAGGTGAGGCGGAGGCCCCAGAGGGTGCCGAGCACGGCCATGACGGTGAGCCGCGGGTCGGCCGCCCCGCCGGCGATCGCGAAGATCCAGAGGTAGAGCGGCGGCAGCAGGGACCAGGACCGGTCGACCCAGGAGTACTCCCGGGTGAGCACGGACAGCAGCCACGAGGTGCCGGTCGCGACCAGGGCCGCGGCCGCGCACACCACCAGGGCCGCGGAGGCGGTGGTCATTCGGGCACCGCCCGCACCGGATGCCCGTCGGCGGCCTCGGGCGGGTCCTCAACGACGACGTCGCCCGGCTCCTTGTCGACCCGGAGTCCGCGCCAGGTCGGGTGCCGCAGCCGGCCGGCCGGTGTCCACTCGCCGAACTCCGCCTCGCCCACCAGCAGGGGCCGCACCCAGGTGGCGTCGGTCGCGTCGGCCGGTGGGACATCGTCGAACGGGTTCTCGTCCTGGGTGAGTTCGTCGAGCCGGCGACGCAACGTCGCCAGGTCACGGTCGCTGAAGCCGGAGCCGATCCGGCCGGCGTAGCGCAACCGCGGTGCACCCGTGTCGCCGGGCTGCCGGGGCACGGGCACGCCGACGAGCAGCGATCCCAGTGTGCCGCCGCGATGTCCCTTGCCGGTGCGCCAGCCGCCGATCACGACCTCCTGCGCCCGCACGTGCTTGATCTTCACCCACCGGTCGCTGCGGCGCCCGCTCTGGTAGCTGCTGCGGTTCTCTTTCGCGATCACTCCCTCCAGGCCCAGCCGCAGGCTGGTGGCGAGCACGTCGGCCGCCTCGCCGTCGAAGGCCGGTGGAACCTGCACCGTGCCCCCGGCGGTGACGAACTCCTCCAGCGCCGCGCGCCGGTCGGCGTACGACAGGTCCACCAGCACCGCCCCGGCGCGCTCCAGCAGGTCGAAGGCGAAATAGTGCACCGGTGCGCCGCGCTGCGCCCGCCGCACGTCAGCGGCCGCCGTGAGCCCGAGCCGGGACTGCAGCAACGAGAAATCCGGCCGGTTCCGCCGGTCCAGCGCCACGACCTCACCATCCAGCACGGCCGCCTGATGGCCGGCCGCGCGGCGCAGGTCGTCAACCAGCTCGGGGAAGGAGGCCGTGACGTCGTTGCCGTTGCGGGTGAGGAATCGCACCTCACCGTCGTCGCCGGCGGCGAGGTAGGCCAGCATGCGGATGCCGTCCCATTTCATCTCGTAGGCCCAGTCGGTATCGGGCGACAACTCGGCCAGGCTGCCCGGCCGGGCGAGCATGGGGGAGTAGGGAGCGCGCTCGGTGGTCTCCGCCGCGGGCACGGTCGCCGGGGTGGAGACCTGCTCGGGTGCGCTGGCCGGCTCGGCCCGTTTGGGCTTCATCAGGTGGATCAGCCAGTTGCGCGATTCCGCGCCGCCGGTGCGGATGAGCGCGAACTCCCGCACCATCCCGGCCAGGCCGCCGTCCGGTTGGCCGTGCAGGGTGACGATGACCTCGTCGTCGCGCCACTTCTCCAGCTCATAGCTGCCGGAGTCCCAGATCGACATCGAACCGGCGCCGTATTCCCCTGCCGGAATGTCGCCCTCGAATGCGAGGTACTCCATCGGGTGGTCTTCGGTGTGCACTGCGAGGTGGTTGTGGGTGGGGTCGGTCGGCACTCCCTTGGGCAGGGCCCACGACGCCAGCACCCCGTCATGCTCGAGCCGCAGGTCGAAGTGCAGGGCCCTGGCATGGTGCTCCTGGATCACGAACGCCGCCCCGCCGATCCCCGCGGCCGGGGCCGGAGAGGCCGCCGGCACGGGTTCGGGTGTGCGCCGGGCGTCGCGTTTGCTGCGGTAGGTGTGCAGGCGGTCCTCGCCGCCGGTGGTCTCGCCGGTCGTCGCCGAGCCGCGCACGGTGCCGCGCTCGATCGCTTCCGCAACGGCGGCGAGCGGGTCGGGGCGACGTTCCAGCCGTTTCAGCACCTGCCGGTAGTCGAGCTGTTCCAGCCCGGGCGCCTCCAGCTCACGCCAGGTGCGCGGGGCGGCCACCAGCGGCCGCAGCTGGCCGCGCAGGCTGTACGGCGCGATGGTGGTCTTGTTGGCGCTGTTCTGGCTCCAGTCCACGAACACCTTGCCCGGCCGCAGCGACCGCGTCATGGCGCTGAGCACCTCCCCGGGGTGGTCGGCTTCGAGGGCGCGCGCCAGTTCGTGCGCCACCTCGCTCACCTGGTCCGAACTGTGGGTGCCCTCCAGCGCCGCATACAAATGGATGCCCTTGCTGCCGCTGGTCACGGGCACGGTGTCCAGGCCCATGTCCAGCAGCAGCGCCCGCGCCCATCCGGCGACCTGCGCGCATTCGGCCAGGCCCACGCCCTCGCCCGGGTCGAGGTCCAGCACCAGCCGGTCCGGCGGGGCGGGCTGACCGTCGACGTCGAAGCGCCATTGCGGCACGTGCAACTCGAGGGTGCCGATCTGCGCGAGCCAGGTCAGCGTGGCCAGGTCATTGACCAGCGGGTACACCGTGACCCGGGAGGTGTGCGCCAGCTCCCGGCGCACCACCCACTCCGGCGTGCCGTCGCCCAGGTTCTTCTGGAAGAACACCTGCCCCGGCTCGTCCGCGGTGCCCACCCCGTGCACCCATCGTTTCCGGGTCGCCGGCCGGTCCCGAGCGTGCCGGATGAGCGCATCCGACACGGCCGCGTAGTAGCCCAGTATGTCGGCCTTGGTCGTGCCGGTCTCCGGGTACATCACCTTCTCGAGGTGGGTGAGGGTGACACGGCGGCCGCCGACGGTCACGACTTCCCGCTGGGCGGCGGGGCCCCCGCCGCCTGCAACCTCGCCAGAGTTCATGTGCCCAGCTTGCTCCCGGCGCACCCGGCGGTCTAGCCTCCCGCACCGTGGCATTCAGCCAACCCACAGCTAACTCCAGAAACCTAGCCCCACCAGCGCGTCGAGGTGTGTACTGGACTGAGGAGGCGAGAGCGATGAGATCGATCTGGAAGGGTGCCATCACCTTTGGGCTGGTCAACGTGCCGGTCAAGGTGTACAGCGCCACAGAGGACCACGACGTCGAGTTGCATCAGGTGCACGACGAGGACGGCGGGCGCATCCGCTACCAGCGCCGCTGCGAGGTCTGCGGCAAGATCGTGGACTACGCGCACATCGACAAGGCCTTCACCGACGGCGACAAGACCGTGGTGATCACGGATGCCGACCTCAAGTCCCTGCCGGAAGAACGCAGCCGGGAGATCGACGTGGTCGAGTTCGTGCCGAGCGACCAGCTCGACCCGATCATGTTCGACCGCAGCTACTACCTCGAACCGGACGGCTCCTCGCCCAAGGCATACGTGCTGCTGCGCCGCACCCTCGAGCAGACCGACCGCACCGCCATCGTGCACTTCGCCCTGCGCCAAAAGACCCGGCTCGCCGCCCTCCGGGTGCGCGACAACGTGCTGATGCTGCAGACGCTGCTCTGGGACGACGAAGTGCGGGTCGCCGAGTTCCCGGCGCTCGAGACCACCGTGAAGATCTCCGACCGGGAACTGGATCTCTCCTCGGCCCTCGTGGACTCGTTCGCCGCCGACTTCACGCCCGGCGACTACACCGACGAGTACCAGGCGCAACTCCGCCGGCTGATCGAGGAGAAGCTCGAGAAGGGCGACGCCATCGACACCGAGGCCACCTTCGGAGCGACGGAGGACGAGGCCGGCGGGGGAGAGGTGCTCGACCTGATGGAGGCCCTGCGCCGCAGTGTCGACCGCAGCCGGTCCGGCAAGGCCGCCGACACGCCGCCGGAGAAGAAGGCCGCCGCATCAAAGGCCCCCGCATCCAAGGCCCCCGCATCAAAGACCGCCGCGTCCAAGACCTCCGCGGCCAAAACGACCGGGACTAAATCCCCGACCAGGTCGACCGCGTCCACGAGCGCGAAGGCCGGGAAGGACGCCGCCGCCGATTCCGCCAAGCCCAGGAAGAAGAAGGCCCCGGCCGCCCAGACCGACGAGACCGCAGCGGAGCGCCGCGAGGCATGAGGGCCCCATTGTGGTGCCTCGGTAGACTCGTGTCGTGACCCGGCCCGCTCCGACCGACCTCAGCTCCAGGGTACTGACGGTGCCCAATGTGCTCAGTTTCATGCGCCTCGCGCTCGTCCCGGTTTTCCTCTGGCTCCTCATCGAAGGCGCCGACGCGTGGGCGCTGCTGGTCCTGGCCGTGTCCAGCCTCACCGACTTCCTGGACGGCTGGATCGCCCGCCGGTTCAACCAGATCACCCGGCTGGGCCAACTGCTCGACCCCGCCGCCGACCGGCTGTATATCTTCGCCGCGCTGATCGGACTGGCCTGGCGCGACCTGGTGCCGTGGTGGATCGTCGTCATCGTCGTCGGGCGGGACGTGTTCCTGCTGGGCTTGGGCGTTGTGCTGGCCAACTACGGTTTCGGCCCGCTTCCGGTGCACCAGCTGGGCAAGGTCGCCACCTTCTGCCTCTTCTACGCCCTGCCGATGATCATGCTCGGGCAGGCGTTCCCCGAGCTTTCCTGGTGGTCGCAGCCCGTCGGGTGGGCCTTCGGTCTGTGGGGCGCGTACCTGTACTGGTGGGCCGGCATCATCTACGCGGTTGAAACGGTTCGGGTGATTCGGCTGCCGCGCGTCTGAAGGCCCGTTCGATCCGATACGATTTACCGGTAGGAGGTGCACGGTGGTCGATTCCGACAAGAAAGAACCCGAGCGTAAGGTGGCGCCCGAGAACTCGCCAGGCAACGTCGATACCACGATGACGTTCAGCCAGGAGTTTGCGGCGTCGTTGGCGGCTCTCGATTCGAACGTGACGGTCGAGGAGCAGGATGCCATTGCGGCCCTGCCCGCCGGCTCTGCACTCCTGGTGGTGCGCCGCGGACCCAACTCCGGTGCGCGCTTCCTGCTGGATGCGGACCTCACGACCGTTGGCCGGCACCCGAACGCCGACATCTTCCTCGATGACGTCACCGTGTCCCGTCGGCACGCGGAGTTCCATCGCAACGGGCGCCAGTTCCAGGTCAAGGACCTGGGCTCGCTCAACGGCACGTACTTCGATGGCGAACGCATCGATCACGCCGTCCTCACCGACGGCTCCGAAGTGCAGGTCGGCAAGTTCCGTCTCACGTTCTACGCCTCGCGGCTCGACCTCGTTCACCTGGCGAGCGACTAGTGCCGGCGTCCTCCGCCCAGGCACGATCGACGGGCGCGACGTCACTCCTCAGTATTGGCCAGGTCCTGGCCCGGTTGACACCGGAGTTCGCGGACCTGACCCCGTCCAAGCTGCGCTTCCTCGAGGAGCAAGGGTTGGTGTCGCCGGCACGCACGGAGTCCGGGTACCGCAAGTTCAACGCCGGCGACCTCGACAGGCTGCGCCTGATCCTGTCGATGCAGCGCGACCATTACCTGCCGCTGAAGGTCATCAAGGCCTACCTCGACGACCTGGATGCCGGGCGCTCACCCGTGCTTCCCGGCGGCGGCAAAGCCGGCCCCACCATGCTCACCACGGCGCGCCGCTTCAGCCGCGATGAGTTGCTGCGCGAGGCCGGAGCCACCGGCGCCCTGCTGCACGACGCTGTCTCGTCCTCGATCATCCTGCCCGCCGAGCACTACGGCGATGACGCCCTCTCCGTGCTTCGCGCCCTGGTCGACCTGCAGAAGAGCGGCATCGAACCCCGGCACCTGCGCGGGTTCCGCGGTGCCGCCGAACGCGAACTGGGACTGATCGAGAGCGCCCTCGTGCCGCTGGCCCGCCGCAAGGACGCCTCCAGCCGCGCGAAGGCCGCCGAAATGGCCGTCGAGATCGCCGGCCAGCTCGAGGTCATCCGTGGAAGTCTGATCCGTTCCGCCCTGGGCCGCCTGACCAAATAGGTCGTAGACTGGCGTTTCAACGCACGACATTCGCGACTGGGTTCACCGGACGATGGTGCGCCAGGTCTCGGAAGAATCACGGTTCTCTCGACACGCCGGGTCATTCCAGCGGATGTCATGGGTTCGGGCCGTCGGCCTCGCTAACGTTGAAGTGCGGCCTGAAGGTTCGCATCCATCCCGAGAGGCTTTTTCGTATGAGTGAACTCAATCCCCGAGACGACTCCTCGCGGTATGGCCAGGGACTGCTCTTCACCGACGGCATGCCGGAGCTGGACGAGAACTCGGGTTACCGAGGCGCCGTCGCCGCCCGCGCCGCCGGCATCAGCTACCGCCAGCTCGACTACTGGGCCCGCACCGAACTCGTGGAACCCACCGTGCGCGGCGCCTCCGGCTCCGGCACCCAGCGGCTCTACGGCTTCCGCGACATCCTCGTCCTCAAGCTCGTGAAGCGCCTGCTCGACACCGGTATTTCCCTGCAGCAGATCCGCACCGCCGTGAACCAGCTCCGCGAATCCGGCGTGAACGACCTGGCCCAGACCACCCTGATGAGCGACGGCGCCAGCGTCTACCTGTGCACCTCGAACGACGAGGTCATCGACCTGGTCAGCCGCGGCCAGGGTGTCTTCGGTATCGCCGTCGGCAAGGTCCTCCGCGAGGTGGAAACCACCCTCGTCGAACTGGACACCCAGAGCACCGACCCCGCAGACGAACTGGCCGTGCGCCGCGTCTCCCGCCGGGTCTCCTGACCCCGGTTCCACCCCCGCGCTACCCAGCGCCAACCTGTCCCGTTCGCTGGTCGGTGCTGTCCCGGGGTTCGAGACCCCGTGACGTGCGTGTGTGCCCGCCCGTCCTCGCTGGTCGAGCTTGTCGAGACCCCGTGACGTGCGTGTGTGCCGCGCCCCGCCCTCGCTGATCGGTACTGTCTCGGGAGCCGTTCGCCGGGTCTCGACAGGCTCGACCAGCGATGGTTGCGTCCCGTGGATCCGCGAGCGTTACGTGCGTGGGTGTCGCGGCCGTGCAGCGGGAGCTAGCGGGTGGGGGCTTCGGCGTATTCGCCGATGCGGGCGGTGCGGAGGACGCGGTCCAGCAGCTGGTCGAAGTAGTGCGCCATCTCCTGGGCGCTGTCGCCGGGCCAGGTGTGCAGCGGCTTCGCGGCGCCCTGGGCCTGCTGCAGGCTGGTGCGCTCGGGCAGCTGCGGGCTGAGCACGAGCGGGCCGAACATGTCGCGGAGTTCCTTGATGCGGAACTGGTGCTCGAGCGAGGCCGTGCGGGCCCGGTTGACGATGATGCCCAGCGGCTGCAGCCGGGGGCTGAGGCCACGGCGGATCTCCTCGATCGCGCGCAGGGCACGGTCGGCGGCGGCGACGGAGAACAGGCCCGGTTCGGTGACCACGGCGACGCGGTCGCTCGCGGCCCAGGCTGTGCGGGTGAGCGCGTTCAGCGACGGCGCGCAGTCGATGAGCACCAGGTCGTAGTCCTTCTCCACAGTGGAGAGGGCTTCCTCGAGCTTCCAGATATCGCGGATGCTGGGGTGCGGGCCGTCGAAATTGATCGCCGACGGGCTGCCGATCATGACGTCGATGGTGCCGGGGCGTCCGCGGGTCCAGCCGCTGGGCGCAATAGCGGCGCGCACGACTTTCTCCTTCGGCGAAGCCAGCACGTCGGCGACATTGAGGTGGCCGGCGAGCTGGATGTCGAGCCCGGTTGAGACATCGGATTGCGGATCGAGGTCGACCACGAGGGTCCGAACACCGCGGGCGAAGGCGGCAGAAGCCAGACCAAGGGTTACCGTGGTCTTGCCTACCCCTCCCTTGAGGGAGCTAACGCTAAGTACGTGCACAAGTAGATACGTTACCTTCACTAGTCTTAGAGAACCTAACCGTCAGCTGTGTGCCGCTCCCGGATCGAAAGGTCTCTATGTTCACCAAAATCCTCGTCGCCAACCGTGGAGAGATAGCCATCCGCGCGTTCCGCGCCGCCTATGAACTGGGAGCGAAAACTGTCGCCGTCTTCCCGTTTGAAGACCGCAACTCGCTGCACCGGCTGAAGGCCGATGAGGCGTACGAGATCGGCGAACCGGGTCACCCCGTACGCGCCTACCTCGACGTCTCCGAGATCATCCGCGTAGCCCAGGAGAGTGGCGCAGACGCCATCTACCCCGGCTACGGCTTCCTCTCCGAGAACCCCGACCTGGCCGAAGCGGCCAAGGCCGCCGGCATCACCTTCATCGGCCCGGGCTCGCACGTGCTCGAGATGGCCGGCAACAAGGTCACCGCCAAGGAGCACGCCATTGCGGCCGGCGTCCCGGTCCTCAAGTCCAGCGCACCGTCGCGCGACGTCGAGGAACTCATTGCCGCGGCCGAGGAAATCGGCTTCCCGATCTTCGCCAAGGCCGTCGCCGGCGGCGGCGGACGCGGCATGCGACGCGTCGCCACCATGGCCGACCTGCGCGGCTCCCTCGAGGAAGCCATGCGCGAGGCCAACAGCGCCTTCGGTGACCCCACCATGTTCCTCGAGCAGGCCGTGCTCCGCCCGCGTCACATCGAGGTGCAGATCCTCGCGGATGCCACCGGCGAGACCGTGCACCTGTTCGAGCGGGACTGCTCCGTGCAGCGCCGCCACCAGAAGGTCATCGAGATCGCGCCGGCCCCGAACCTGCCGGAGGAGATCCGCCAGCGCCTACACAAGGACGCCGTGGCGTTCGCCCGCTCGATCGGCTACGTCAACGCCGGAACCGTCGAGTTCCTGCTCGACACCGTCGGTGAGCGCGCCGGCCAGCACGTGTTCATCGAGATGAACCCGCGCATCCAGGTGGAGCACACGGTGACCGAAGAGGTCACCGACGTCGACCTCGTGCAGTCCCAGATCCGCATCGCCGCGGGGGAGACCCTGGCCGACCTCGGCCTCAGCCAGGACTCGATCAAGCTGCGCGGCTTCGCCCTGCAGTGCCGCATCACGACCGAGGACCCCACCGCGGGCTTCCGGCCGGACACCGGCAAGATCACCACCTACCGTTCACCCGGCGGCGCCGGCATCCGCCTCGACGGCGGAACCATCAACCCGGGCGCGCAGATCAGCCCGCACTTCGACTCGATGCTCGCCAAGCTCACCTGCCGCGGCCGCGACTACGCCTCGGCCGTCACCCGGTCCAAGCGTGCGCTGGCCGAGTTCCGCATCCGCGGCGTCTCCACGAACATCGCCTTCCTGCAGGCCGTGCTCGAGGACCCCGACTTCGCCAACGGTGACCTGAGCACCTCCTTCATCGACGAGCGCCCGCAGCTGCTGCGCGGCCGCGCCTCCAAGGACCGCGGCACCAAGATCCTCAACTGGCTGGCCGACGTCACCGTCAACCAGCCCAACGGGGTGCCGCTGACGCTGCTGAACCCGGCGGAGAAGCTGCCGAAGATCGACCTGTCCGTGCCCGCGCCGGACGGGTCCCGGCAGAAGCTGCAGCTGCTCGGCCCGGTCGGTTTCGCCAGCGCCCTGCGCGCGCAGACCGCCCTCGCCGTCACCGACACGACGTTCCGTGACGCCCACCAGTCGCTGCTCGCGACCCGGGTGCGCACCAAGGACCTTGTCGCCGTGGCCCCGCACGTGGCCCGGCTCACCCCCGAACTGCTCTCCGTCGAGGCCTGGGGCGGCGCCACCTACGATGTGGCCCTGCGCTTCCTCGGCGAGGACCCGTGGGAGCGCCTCGGCGCCCTCCGCGAGGCCCTGCCCAACATCAACATCCAGATGCTGCTGCGCGGCCGCAACACGGTGGGCTACACCCCATACCCCACCGAGGTGACGGATGCGTTCGTCCGCGAGGCCAGCGACTCCGGTGTGGACATCTTCCGCATCTTCGACGCCCTCAACGACGTCAACCAGATGCGCCCGGCCATCGACGCCGTGCTCAACACCGGCAACAGCGTGGCCGAGGTGGCCGTCTGTTACACCGGCGACCTGCTCGACCCGGCCGAGGACCTCTACACCCTCGACTACTACCTGCGTCTCGCCGACCAGATCGTGGCCTCCGGCGCGCACATCCTGGCCATCAAGGACATGGCCGGACTGCTGCGCCCGGCCGCGGCCGAGAAGCTCGTCGCCGCGTTCCGCGAGCGGTTCGACCTGCCGGTGCACGTGCACACGCACGACACCCCCGGCGGCCAGCTCGCGACGCTGCTCGCGGCATCCCGTGCCGGCGCCGACGCGGTCGACGTGGCCAGCGCCCCGATGGGCGGCACCACCAGCCAGCCGTCGGCGTCGTCCCTCGTCGCCGCCCTGGCGCACACCGAGCGCGACACCGGCATCTCGCTGCAGAACGTCTGCGACCTCGAACCGTACTGGGAAGACGTCCGCCGGGTGTATCACCCCTTCGAATCGGGCCTCCGCGCGCCGACCGGCCGGGTCTACAAGCACGAGATCCCGGGCGGGCAGCTGTCCAACCTGCGCACCCAGGCGATCGCGCTCGGCCTGGCCGACGACTTCGAACTCATCGAGGACATGTACGCGGCTGCCAACGGCATCCTCGGCCGCGTGCCCAAGGTGACGCCGTCCTCCAAGGTCGTCGGCGACCTCGCGCTCTACCTCGCGGCCGTCAACGCCGACCCGGCCGACTTCGAGGCCAACCCGGCCAAGTACGACGTGCCGGATTCCGTGGTGGGCTTCATGGCCGGTGAACTGGGTGACCTGCCCGGCGGCTGGCCCGAGCCCTTCCGCAGCAAGGTGCTCGAGGGCCGCAACGTCCGGGTCAGCACCACCGAACTGACCGAGGAAGAACGCACCGCCCTCGGCGCCGACAGCGCCACCCGACGCGGCATGCTCAACCAGCTGCTCTTCCCCGCGCCGACCCGCCACTTCCAGCAGATCCGGGAACTGTTCGGCGACCTGTCGGTGGTCGACACCGTCGACTACCTCTACGGCCTGCGCCAGGGCACCGAGCACTCGGTCGAGATCGACAAGGGTGTGCGGCTGTACGTCGGGCTCGAGGCGATCGGTGAAGCCGACGACAAGGGCATGCGTACCGTCATGACCATCCTCAACGGGCAGTTGCGCCCGGTCTTCGTGCGCGACCGCAGCATCGCCGTGGTCACCAAGGCGGCCGAGAAGGCGGATGCGAACCAGCCCGGCCAGGTTGCCGCCCCGTTCTCGGGTGTCGTCACCCTGCAGGTCGCCGAGGGCGATCTCGTCGTCGCCGGCCAGAGCGTGGCGTCGATCGAGGCCATGAAGATGGAAGCCGCCATCACCTCGCCCATCGCGGGCGTCGTGGACCGGGTGGCGATCCCCGCCACCCAGCAGGTCGACGCCGGTGACCTGCTCGTGGTGGTGCGTCCGCGCTAGGCTGAGCCCTGATTTGTGGCCCGCGACGTGCGGGCCGAACCCGACGAGGAGTCTGCTGTGTCAGATAAAGGTACAGACGACGCCGTGCCGTACGACGAAGGCGACGGCGAACTCGCCCCGGCCCCGACCAGGGCCGGGGCCGGGACCGACGGCACCCGCACCGGTGAGTTCAGCGGGGTGGAATACGACACCGTCGAGTACCACAGCGAACTGCCGCCGCACACCTACGACAACCTCGCGGCCGCCCTGCCGGACAGCTTCGGCGCGAACGGCGACGACGGCGGTCCCCGTCCGGCGTCGGCGCGAGGCGAGGTCGCCCGTCCGGCCGGCGCCCGGCGGGCGACGTCGCACCCCGGCACCCACACCATCGAGATCCAGACCCCCCAGCGCGCCCGGTCAAACGCCGCCGCGGCCGCCCAGGCGCTGAACACCGGACCCACCGCTGCCACCACCGCCAGTCGGCGTGACCGCACCCGCACGGAGACGCCCGCGCCGGAGTCCGCGTCGATGCTCACCTCGGACCGGTTGCTCGAGGTGAACCGGCGTACCCGCCGGGCCCCGAACGGTGCCTGGAACCGGTTCGTCTACAACGCCTCTTTCCACCTGATCAACCTCGGCGACTCCGCGGCGGTGCGCGCCCACGACGCCCTGACCGAACGCATCCGCAAGGAATTCGAGGGCGGCGCCCGCTTCGTGCCAATCCTCACCCGCAAGGGCGGGGTGGGTAAGACCACCGTCACAGCCCTGCTGGGCATGGCCCTGGCCGACGCCAGGGAGGACCGCATCATCGCGGTAGACGCGAACCCCGACCGCGGCACCCTGAGCGAACGGGTCAGCAAGCAGACCAGGTCCACCGTGCGCGACGTCGTCACCAAGGCGGCCTCGATCGGCGGCTTCACCGACTTCTCCGCCCTGGTGTCCCGGGACGAAACCCGGCTCGACATCCTCGCCAGCGACACCGACCCGCTCCTGTCCGAAGCGTTCGACGAGAACGACTACAACGTCGTCGCCGACCTCGCCGCCCGGTTCTACTCCATCGTGCTCACCGACTGCGGCACCGGCATCGTGCACTCGGTGATGCGGGCGACGCTGCAACGCGCCGACTCCATCGTCATCGTCTCCGGCGGCAGCGTCGACGAGGCCCGGCTGGCGTCGGAGACCCTCACCTGGCTCGAGGCGAACGGGTACGGCGACCTGGTGCGCAACTGCATCGTCGCGCTGAACACCGCCACCCAGGGCACCAACCTGGTCAAGCTCGAGGAGATCGAGTCGCACTTCCGGTCGCGCGTGCGGGAAATCGTGCGCATCCCGTACGACCCGCAGCTCGCCGCCGGCAGCGTGGTGTCGTACAAGAACCTCAAGCCCATCACCCGACTGGCCTCACGCACCCTCGCCGCCCTCGTGGTGGAGGGACTGCCGGCCGAGCGCCGCGCCTGAGCCCCGCCACCGCCCGCACCACCCCGCATCCGCACCAGAGCGCGCCGCAGTTCCCTTCGGCGCCCCGTTTCGAAGAGAGTTCCCCGTGCCCGAACGCCAGATCCGCCTCCTCGGCGATCCCGTCCTCAAGACCCGCTCCGAACCGATCGGCACGATCGACGCCCGGGTGCGCGGCCTCGTCGAGGACCTCGTCGACAGCGTGATGCTGCCCGGCCGGGCCGGGGTGGCGGCGTCGCAGATCGGCGTGAACCTGCGCGCCTTCAGCTACAACATCGACGGCGACATCGGCTACATCCTCAACCCGGTCGTGGTCGAACTGTCGGGGGAGCCGGAACTCGTCGACGAGGGCTGCCTGTCGGTGCCGGGACTCTGGTACCCCACCAAGCGGTACCCGTTCGCCCGGGTCACGGGCATCAACCTCGACGGCGAGCCGATCGAGGTCTCCGGCTCGGGGCTGATGGCGCAGGCGCTGCAGCACGAGACCGACCACCTGGACGGGCTGCTCTACCTGGACCGGCTCGACAAGGAGAACCGGCGCGCGGCGATGAAGGAAGTCCGCGAGTCCGACTGGTTCTAGCCCGCACCCTACCCCTAGCACCGAGTTGCCCCCGGACGGACGAATTGCCCCGGCGGGCCGGGGCAACTCGACCGCACCGGGGCAACTCGGTGCCCGGTTGTCAGTCCTGCGCGGTCGACTCCCGCACGGGCACGGCGGCCGTCATCGGGTTGGACCCGTAGAGGTTCTGGATGTCGGCGGCGAAGTCCCGCAGGATCACGTCGCGCTTGATGCTCATCTTCGGCGTGAGATAGCCGGCGTCCTCGGTGAGCTCGATCGGCAGGATCGTGAACTTGCGGATGGACTCCGCCCGGGACACCGACTCGTTGGCGTGGTCGATGGCGCGCTGCACCTCGGCGAGCACCTTCGGGTGCACCGACGCGTCCATCAGCGACAGTGCGGCATCCTCGTGGTTGTTGTGCAGCCAGACCGGCAGCATTTCCGGGTCGAGGGTGACCAGCGCTGCGATGAACGGCTTCTGGTCGCCGACGACGATCACCTGGCCGATCAGCGGGTTCGCGCGGATCGGGTCCTCCAGTGCCGCCGGTGCGACGTTCTTTCCGCCGGCGGTGACGATGATCTCCTTCTTTCGCCCGGTGATGGTGAGGAACCCGTCGTCGTCCAGGTTGCCGATGTCGCCGGTCTTGAGCCAGCCGTCATCGAAGGTGGCCGCGGTGGCCTCGGGGTTGTGCCAGTACTCGGTGAAGACGTTCACGCCCTTCACCTCGATCTCGCCGTCGTCCATGACCCGCACGGACACGCCGGGCAGCGCCGGGCCGACAGTGCCGATCTTGGCCTTGGTGGCCAGGTTCACCGTGGCCGGCGCGGTGGTCTCGGTGAGGCCGTAGCCCTCCAGGATCACGATGCCCAGGCTGTGGAAGAAGTGGCCGAGGTGGGCGCCGAGCGGCGCGGAGCCGGACACTGCGAACTTCACGTTGCCGCCCATCGCGGCGCGCAGCTTGCTGTAGACCAACCGGTCGAACAGGGCGAACTTGACCCTGAGCCCCAGCGGGATCTTGGCGTTCTGCTCGACGAGCTTGGAGTGCTCGACCGCGACCTCCGACGCCGCGGCGAAGATCTTTCCCTTTCCGCCGGCCTCGGCCTTCTGCTCCGCCGAGTTGTAGACCTTCTCGAACACCCGGGGCACGGCCAGAAGGAAGGTGGGCTTGAAACTGCCCAGCGACGGCAGCAGTTGCCGGGTGTCGGGCTGGTGGCCCACCCGCACGCCGCCGTGCACGCAGAGCACCGCGATGAAGCGGGCGAAGACGTGCGCCGTCGTGATGAACAGCAGGGTGGATGCACCCTTCTCGTCGGTGAGGACGGGCTTGAGCGCGATCCCGGCGTTGCGGCTGGTCTCCACGAAGTTGCCGTGGCTGAGCACGCAGCCCTTGGGGCGGCCCGTGGAGCCCGACGTGTAGATGAGGGTGGCCATGTCGGCGGAGACGGCCAGGTTTCGGCGGCGCTCGATCTCGGCATCCGGAACGTCGACGCCCTTCGCGGCCAGCTTGCCCAGGTCGCCGAGGTCGATCTGCCAGACCGTCGCCACCTCGGGCAGGTCGGGGTGTACCTCGTCGAAGCGGGCGAAGTGGTCAGCGGTCTCCACGATGAGCGACGTTGCTCCGGAGTCGCTGAGGATCCACTGGATCTGGCTCGGCGAACTGGTCTCGTAGACGGGCACCAGCACGGCCCCGGCGAACCAGACGGCGAAGTCGATCAGCGTCCACTCGTAGCGGGTCTTGCAGGTCAGGCCGATCTTGTCGCCGGGCTGCACGCCGGCGGCGACGAATCCCTTGGCCAGTGCGATGACCTCGGCGTGGAACTGGGCGGTGGTGACCGGTAGCCAGCCGTTGGTGCCGTCCGGTCGGGAGAAAAGCACCAGCTCCGGGGTCTGGGCGAGCCGGTCGACCAACAGGTCGGTGACGTTCGCGTTCGGGTCGGCGGGGACGACGGCGGGCTCATCGAACTGTTTCACGGTAACTCCTTTGGCACCGGACGGGTAAGTGCGACCACTCTAGCCGCTGAATCGACCCGAGCAGTCGATTCTCCCGGCGGCGTGGTCTCTTACTACACTCTAGGGGGTGCCTCCGTGGTCGTTCAGGTCGCTGCGCGCCCTCGGCCAGTGTCTGCCGGCTCAGAAGAACTGCTAGTTGCTCCACCAACGAAAGGTGTCAGTCGTGCACGCCATTGGGATTGACATCGGCGGGACCAAAATCGCCGGCGCCCTCGTCGACGAGTTCGGGACCATCATCAAATCGGACCGCCGCCCGACCGAAGCCGCGGACCCGCGCGAGATCGAGGACGCGGTCGTGGAAATGATCGAGGGCCTCTCCGCCGGCGAGAACGTCATAGCCGCCGGGGTCGCCGCCGCCGGGTTCATCGACGCCGCGCAGTCCACCGTGTACTACGCCCCCAACATCAACTGGCGCAACGAACCCCTGCGCGAGAAGCTCGAGGCGCGGCTGTCCCTGCCGATCGTGATCGAGAACGACGCCAACGCGGCCGGATGGGCCGAGTTCTGCTTCGGGGCCGGCCGCCTGTACAGCGACATGGTCACCCTCACCATCGGCACCGGCGTCGGCGGGGCCATCGTCTCCAACGACCGCCTGTTCCGCGGCGGCTTCGGCGTGGGCGCCGAGCTCGGCCACATGCGCGTCGTGCCCGACGGGCTGCCCTGCGGCTGCGGCGCGCACGGCTGTATAGAACAGTACGGTTCCGGCCGGGCGCTGCTGCGCATCGCTAACGAGTTCGCGGATGCCGGCGGCATCGGCCTTGGCCTGGCCGCGGCTCGCGCCAAGCGTGGCAAGCTCACCGGCAAGGACGTCGGCCGGTTCATCCAGGACGGCGACCCCGGGGCGCTTGCCGCCCTGCGCCAGCTGGGTGCCTCCCTCGGCCAGGCCTGCGCAAGCCTCGCCGCCGTGCTCGACCCTCAGGTGTTCGTCTTCGGCGGCGGCGTGGCCGCGGCCGGAGACCAGCTGCTGGACCCCATCCGGGCGGCGTACCTCGACAACCTCCCGGCCCGCGGTTACCACCCCGAGGCCGCCTTCGCCATCGCCGAGCTGGTCAACGACGCCGGGGTGGTCGGTGCGGCCGACCTCGCCCGCCGGCACGTCACCGGTGAGTAGGCTGGCGACAGCCGTTCCCGCCCGGCAGCGCAGATAGGGAGGACACCGATGTTCTATTGGTTCATGAAGAATATTGTGGCCGGCCCGCTCCTGCTCGGGGTCTTCCGCCCCTGGGTGATCGGGCTCGACAACATCCCCAAGACCGGCGGCGTCATCCTGGCCAGCAACCACCTGTCCTTCATCGACTCCGTGTTCCTGCCGCTGGTCGTGCCGCGCCGGGTGGTCTTCCTCGCCAAGAGCGAGTACTTCACCGGTAAGGGCCTCAAGGGCTGGGCGACGCGCCAGTTCTTCAAGGCCACCGGGCAGCTGCCCATCGATCGCTCCGGCGGCAAGGCATCCGAGGACTCGCTCAACACCGGCCTCGCCGTGCTGAACGGCGGGGGAGCGCTCGGGATCTACCCCGAGGGCACCCGCAGCCCAGACGCCCGCATGTACCGCGGCCGCACCGGCGTGGCCCGGATGCTGCTGGAGGCCGGTGTCCCCGTCGTACCGGTGGCCATGGTCGACACCGAGAAGGCCATGCCGACCGGCACCCGGATCCCCAAGGTGCGCCGCATCGGCATCGTGATCGGCAAGCCGCTCGACTTCAGCCGGTTCGAGGGAATGGAGGGCGACCGGTTCGTGTTGCGCTCCGTGACGGACGAGTTGATGTACGAATTGCGCCGCCTCAGCACGCAGGAGTACGTCGACGTGTACGCCACCAGCGTCAAGGAGAAGCGCGCCAGCCTTTCGCGCTAGGCTCGAATATCCCCGTCGGGACAAGCCGCACCGGCTCATCCCGATCCAGATCACCCAGGCCCGCGCCCGCGCAGGCCACCAGAAGATAAGCAGGCTCAGTCCCGTGGTAGACCCCACCGAACCGGTAGTAGTGGCAGACAAAGCTGTGATCGCCGGACTGGACTATTGGCGCACCCTTCCCATCAAGCAGCAGCCGGCCTGGCCGGATGCCGATGCCGTCGCGGCCGCCTCCGCCGAACTCGCCACCCAGCCTCCGCTGGTTTTCGCCGGCGAGGTCGACATTCTGCGTGACCGCCTGGCCCAGGCCGCTCGCGGCGAGGCGTTCCTGCTGCAGGGCGGCGACTGCGCCGAGACCTTCAGCGGCGCCACCGCCGAGCAGATCCGCAACCGGGTCAAGACCGTGCTGCAGATGGCCGTTGTGCTCACCTACGGCGCATCCATGCCCGTGGTGAAGATGGGCCGCATGGCCGGGCAGTTCGCCAAGCCGCGCTCCAGCGACTTCGAGACCCGCGGCGACGTGACGCTGCCGGCCTACCGCGGCGACATCGTCAACGGTTACGACTTCACCCCGGAGTCCCGCGAGGCCGACCCCGACCGGCTGGTCAAGGCGTACCACACGTCCGCATCGACCCTCAATCTCATCCGCGCCTTCACCCAGGGCGGCTTCGCCGACCTGCGCCAGGTGCACAGCTGGAACCAGGGCTTCGCGAAGAACCCGGCCAACCAGCGCTACGAGGGCCTGGCCAAGGACATCGACCGCGCGATCAAGTTCATGATCGCCTGCGGAGCCGACTTCGAGGCCATGCGCCGCACCGAGTTCTACACCAGCCACGAAGGCCTGCTGATGGACTACGAGCGGCCCATGACCCGCATCGACTCCCGCACCGGCACGCCGTACAACACCTCGGCGCACTTCGTCTGGATCGGCGAACGCACCCGGGAGATCGACGGCGCGCACGTGGACTTCCTGTCTCGGGTGCGCAACCCGATCGGCGTCAAGCTCGGCCCGAGCACCTCGATCGACGACATGATGCGCCTGATCGACAAGCTCGACCCGAACCGCGAGCCCGGCCGCCTGACCTTCATCACCCGGATGGGTGCGGGCAAGATCCGCGACGCCCTTCCGCCGCTGCTGGAGGCCGTGAAGGCCAGCGACGCGATGCCGCTGTGGGTCACCGACCCGATGCACGGCAACGGCGTCACCACGCCCACCGGCTACAAGACCCGTCGGTTCGACGACGTCGTCGACGAGGTCAAGGGCTTCTTCGAGGCGCACCGCTCCGTCGGGACGCACCCCGGCGGCATCCACGTGGAGCTCACCGGTGACGATGTCACCGAGTGCCTCGGCGGTTCGGAGCACATCGACGAGGCCGCGCTGGCCACCCGGTACGAGTCGCTCTGCGACCCGCGCCTGAACCACATGCAGTCCCTGGAGCTCGCGTTCCTGGTGGCCGAGGAACTCGCCGCCCGCTAACCCGTACCACCCGCGTCACCCAGCTGCTCCGTTGCGGACGAGCTGCCCCGTTCCACCGGGGCAACTCGTCCGCACCGGGGCAACTCGCGTAAATAGGGGGCGTCCCCGTCTCGCTGGTCGGGCTTGTCGAGACCTGGTGACGTGCGTGTGTGCCGCTGCCCGGCATCCTTTTGTCGTCTCGCGTGGTCTCGACAGGCTTGACCGACGAGATGGTCGAGATGGTCGAGATGGTCGAGCCACGTCGACGGGGTCGTGACGTTCCTGTGGGTCGTCCCCGTCTCGCTGGTCGAGCTTGTCGAGACCCCGCGACGTGCGTGTGTGCCGCGCCAGCCAGGGCTGGCGCCGACGCTAGCCGAAGGGGTTGGTCGGCTGCAGGGTGATCGTGCTGCCCTTGGCGAGGGCGGATCCCGCTACCGGGTCCATCGACTCCACGCTCAGGAGCGCCGCGATCGCGTCGGCCCCCGGGTTGTAGCTCAGCTTGAA
Organism: Cryobacterium sp. AP23; assembly: GCF_054075385.1. Taxonomy (NCBI): domain Bacteria; kingdom Bacillati; phylum Actinomycetota; class Actinomycetes; order Micrococcales; family Microbacteriaceae; genus Cryobacterium; species Cryobacterium sp. AP23. The sequence continues at coordinate 383,694 of NZ_CM133415.1, forward strand.
GCCGAGGTCTGACAGGGTTTCTTTGGCCTCTGACCAGCCCACGCCGACGACGTCGGGAACGATGACCGGTTCCGGCCCACGGGAGACCGTGAGGGTGATGGGGGAGCCGACCCGGATGGGTCCGGCTGCGCCGGGCGCGGCGGAGATCACGTCGCCCTCCGGCACGGAGTCGCTGTAGCGTTCTTCGCCTGACTGGCCCTCGAGGCCCTGCCCGGCGAGGATGTCGATGGCGTCGTCGAGTGACTCGCCCGACACGTCGATGACGTCGCCAAGGGAGACGACGTAGTTGATCGTGCTGCCTTCGAACGCGTCGCCGCCCTCGGACACATCGGCGCCGTCGCTGGCACGGGCCGCGTAGAAGACGATGCCGTCGTCGAACTCGGCGTTGAACATCTTGTCCACGGTGCCGGGCACAGCGAGCGCGTCGTTGATGGCCGCGATGGCGGCGTCCTCGTCGAGCCCGCGCAGTTTGGGCACCACGATCGGCTGGGGGCCCTGGGAGACGTTGAGGGTCACCGTGCTGCCCTTGGGCACCCGGCTGCCGTCGCCGGGGTCGGTGCCGGCGACCAGGCCGGATTCGATCTCGGTGCTGTACACCGTGCCGGCCTCGGCCTCGAGGCCGATGGCCTCCAGCTGGGCCGTGGCGTCTTCCGGGGTGGTGGAGACCAAGGCGGGGACCGCGACCTGCGAGCCAGGGCCCAGTCCGAAGTACCAGCCGGCGGTTCCGACCACGGCGGCGATCAGCAGGATCAACAGTGGGAGCCAGTAGCCGCGCCGGCGACGCTTCTTCGCCGTGTCAGCCAGCTGGGTCACCGGGTCGTCATCGGGTTCGTCCACCGGCGGCGGCGCGAACGCCGTGGTCGTGGCCGTGCCGGCGGAGGCCAGCGCGCCCCGACCCATGATCTGGGTGTCGGCGTCGGCGGATGCCCCGAGGGTGCGTGGCAGCACCATGGTCGATTGCATCGCCGTCTCGGCGCCGGGCCGAACCTGCTTCTCCACCTCGAGCAGCTGGTCAAGCATGACGCGGGCGTCGCGGGGGCGTTCTTCGGGGTCGCGGGCCGTGGCCCAGGTCACGAGCTCGTCGAGTTCGACGGGCACGCCGGGGGCGACGAGGCTGGGCATCGGCACGGTGTCGTTGGCGTGCTGGTACGCCACCTGCATCGGCGCCTCGCCCACGTAGGGCTGCTCGCCGGTGAGCATCTCGTAGGTCATGATGCCGAGCGCGTAGATGTCGCTGCGCGCATCCGCGATGCCGCGGGTGACGAGTTCGGGGGAGAGGTACGCCACGGTGCCGAGCAACGCCTGCCCGGTGGCGGTGTTGTTGTTCACGGCGCGGGCCAGTCCGAAGTCGCCGATCTTGATGCGGCCGTCGTCGGCCAGGAGCACGTTCTCCGGCTTCACATCACGGTGCACGATGCCGGCCTTGTGCGCGGCGGCGAGGCCGGAGAGCACGGCCTCGAGGATGTCCATGGTCTGCTCGGGAGTGAGCCGGCCGTAGTCCTTGAGCAGGTCGCGCAGCGTGATGCCGGGCAGGTGCTCCATCACCAGGTAGGCGATGTCGGCATCCTGGCCCTGGTCGAAGACGTTCACCACGTTGGGGTGGGCGAGACGGGCCGCCGAGCGGGCCTCCTGGATGAACCGGCTGCGGAAGGCGTTGTCATCGGCCAGGTGGCCGTGCATGATCTTGATCGCCACCCGTCGCTCGAGGCGCAAGTCCGTCGCCAGGTACACGGTGGCCATCCCGCCACGGGCGATCCGGGAGCGCACCTGATAGCGGCCGTCGATGAGACGGCCGATCATGGGGTCAATGGGGCTATCGGTCACTCGTCGAGTCTACGGAAATCTCGGGCGTTCCTCTGGAGGGGGAACAGCGCGGCGGGCAACGATTCGGTCACCGACGTGCCCGCCGGGCGGATCAGCCCAGTTGGGCGAGCCAACCGCGGGCAGATGTCTCCCAATTGGCGTACAGGTCGGGGTAGGCGGAGATCTGCACGGCCTGCGCGGCCTGCGTGACGCTCATGGATTCCCAGCCGGGAATGTCCAGGAGTCCGCGCGTGACGCCGGGGTTGGGGTTGACCGGTCCGCCGAAGAAGGCGCGGGTGGCGCGGTCGGCGTCCATGACCTGGTCCTGCGTTCCCCAGCCGGAGCTCGGGCGCTGCTGGAAGAGGCCGAGGGAGTCCCGGTCGCCGTGGTCGATGTTGCGCAGGCCCGACTCCTGGGCGGCGGCGGCGAGGGCCACGACGAGGGCAGCGTCGCTGGCACCGGCTTCACGGCCGACACGGATGATGAGGCTGGCGTTACCGGCCATCTCCGAGGTGAGGGGCGTCACGGTGTCGCGCTGGGCGACCGGGGCCTCGGCGGCGGGCGTGACGAGCACCGCGGGGCTCGCCTGCAGCACGGGGGCCGCGCCGGGGATGGTGAGGACCTGGCCGGGCTGGATGATGCTGGACCAGCCGAGGCCGTTGGCCTCGAGCACGGATTGCACGGAGACGCCGGCGTCGCCCGCGATCTTGTCGACGGTGTCACCGGAGACGACGGTGTGGGCGCCGCCCGTGCCGATGACGGCGGTCACGTGGACCGCGGCGACGCTGGACACGGGGACGACGCCGGTGGCCGAGCCCGCTGCGGGCAGCACGATGACCTGGCCGGGGAAGATGATGCTGTTCTGGCCGAGACCGTTCGCACTGAAGACGGATGCGGTCGACACGCCATGGGACGCGGCGATGCCGCTCAGGGTGTCGCCGGACTGGATCGTGTACCGGGTGATCTCCGTCGCGACCGGCGCGGGCGCCGGTGCGGGGGCGACCTCGGTCGTGGCGAGGGTGAGGACCTGGCCGGGGAAGATGACGGCTGACCAGCCGAGGCCGTTCAGGGCCAGGACGGAGGCCGTGGACAGCCCGAACCGCCCGGCGATGGCGCTGACGGTGTCGCCGTCGACGACCGTGTACTGGCTGGGCGCGGCGACGGCCGAGACCGGCTGCACGGCCTGGACCGGCTTGGCGACGGCCTGGGGCAGGGTGGTGCGTGCCTTGAGGGGCTTCTTCAGCGCCGTCGCGGCCTGGGCGGGTGAGGCGAGGTTCAGCACGATCGCGATGGTGCTCACGACGACGAGGGGGATGCTCGCGACGGCGCCCAGCGAGCGCCGGACTCCCGTCGGGGTCGGACGGTGCCGGGCCGCCTCGGCGGGCGAGCTTGTCGTCTCGACAGGGGAGTCGGCCGGGGCCGTCCTCGCTTCGATTTTGCTGGCTCTAACCGACATTCCACACCCTCTTCATAGTTGATACGTCCTCAACGCTGACACAGATGATATGCCGAGTCAATTAACCACGCGGGAGGGCCGCCCGATACCTCCCGGAATCGGCCCGAATTGCCGCATAATCCGCCGATTCACCGTTGCGATGAGGGGTTTGTCGTGATCGCCCAATCGTGGGAGGCTTGGAAGGTGACCGATTCGTCTTCCGCTCAAACGCATTCCGCTTCCTCCACCGACACCTCCGCAGCCTCGGCTGCCGGCGCCGCAGCATCCGGCCCCGCCTGGCTCGCGATCCCCGACCTCGTCGAGGTGCTGGGCATCAGCCAGAGCCGGGTCCGGCAGCTGATCGAAGACAAGCACCTCCTCGCCGTGCGCCGGGACGGTCGGCTGAGCGTGCCGTCCTCCTTCATCCGGGACGGGTCGCCGGTCGGTGAGCTCCGCGGCACCCTGATCGTGCTCTCCGACGACGGGTTCACCGACGAGCAGGCCATGGAATGGCTGCTCGAGGTGGACGACAGCCTCGGTGTGCCCCCCATCGACGCCCTACTCGCCGGCCGGAAGGCCGAAGTGCGTCGCGTCGCGCAGGCCCTGGCCTGACCTGACGCTTGCCCTGAGGCGCTAGAACGCGCGGCGCGTCACCGTGTCCGCGAACTCGGAGAGCTGACCGGCCACGCCTGGATCGACGGGGGAGCCGTGCAGCACCGCGAGTGCCTCGGCCACGTTCTCCTGGATCATCGTCTCGACCCTGTCGACGGCTCCGCTGGCCACGATGGTCCGCTGCAGCCACTCGATCTGCTCGCCGGACAGGTCCGGACGCCCGAGCAGCCGATCGACCGTTCCCAGGTCGGGGCCGTCGAGGCGTTCCCTGGCCAGAGCGATCAGCACGGTGCGCTTGCCCTCCCGCAGGTCGTCGCCGCTCGGCTTGCCGGTCACGGCCGCGTCGCCGAACACCCCGAGCAGGTCGTCGCGCAACTGGTAGGCGATACCGAGCGGCAGCCCGAACGCACGCAGGGAGTCGAGGTGGTCGTCATCGGCGCCGGCGAGGGCCGCACCGATCACGAGGGGGGCCTGCACGCTGTACTTCGCCGACTTGAACACGATGACGCGCACGGCGCGATCGAGCAGTTCCGACTCGGCCTGGGTGAGCCAGGCCCGCTCCTCGAGGATGTCGAGGTACTGACCGGCCGTCACCTCGGTGCGCATCCGGTTGAACTCTGCCCTGGCGCGCCGTGCGCTGACCCGGTCGCGGGCGTCGTCGAGGCCCTCGTCCAGCAGCTCGTCGCTCCAGCCCAGCAACAGGTCGCCGAGCAGGATCGCTGAGGCCCGGCCGAAGTCGGCGGGGGCGCCGGCCCAGCCCTGGGCGCCGTGCAGGCTTTCGAAGCGCCGGTGCGCGGATGGCGCGCCCCGACGGGTGTCGGAATTGTCGATGATGTCGTCGTGCACCAGGGCCGCCGCGTGGAAGACCTCGAGCGCCGACGCGGCCGAAACGAGACCGTCGAGACCGGCCGGGACGTCGCTCGGTGAGGCCGCCGGAACGCTCTGCCAACCGAGGTGGGCGAACTGCGCTCTGAAGCGTTTGCCGCCGCTGAGAAACTGCCGTGAGTAGTCAACCAGCACAGCCAGGTCCGGGCTGATGGTCGTCACAATTGACTCACGCGTGTTGATGAATTCGTCGATGCGAGAATGAACCAGATCGACCAGTCGGGTGCTTTGTGCCACTTGCCTAGCCTAGCCATCTCGGCGGGACTAGAATTAGGGTCTAATCCGCTCGATCCCCAATTGGAGGAATGAGATGCCGCTTTCAGAACAAGAGCAGCGACTCCTCGAAGAGATGGAGCGCAGTCTCTATCACAACGATGCCGAATTCGTGGCGAGCGTTGGAGGCACCCGCCTCCGCCCTAATTACCGCTCCATCGTTCTCGGGGTACTCGCGGGCGTCGTGGGGATAGCAACTCTTGTTGCCGGCGTTGCCGTCCAGCAGCTCTGGCTGGGCGTCATCGGATTCATCATCATGTTCGGCGGCGTGCTGCTCGCCATCACTCCCGGCCGCGGGTCACGGGCGACGAAGCCGTCGTCCGGAGCGCCCCGCCGTCCGGCGCAGGCGCGCAACCAGCAGGGCTTCATGGACAAGCTCAACGATCGCTGGGACCGCCGCCAGGACGGTCAGCAGTAATCGTCCCGCAGTAATCGTCCCGCAGTAGGCCAAGCGCTCTGCACTGCGCCCGGCCCACCCGTGACAGCGAACCTCGGTAGCGTCCGCCCCTGACCCGGTCAGGACGGCGGGCGTTTTCGGTGTGACCGCCGGCTTCCACCGGCCTCCCTTTTCACCCACTCACCGCAGCAATCGGATCGACCACGAGGTCGGTCCTTTTTTTGTGCCCAAAAACCGGCAGGAATGGCCGAAATTGTGGGATTTCCCTCCACCCGGTGATTCCCTGTGATTTCAGGGAATAATTGGGCACATTCGCAGCAATATCCGCCGTTTTCCAGACACGGTGGTTGATAGTGGAGTAAAGTGGAGCAACACCTGACCTTGGCCGGAAGAGAGGGGTGATGAATGTTCCTCGGGACCTATGCCCCCAAGCTCGACGAAAAAGGACGCGTCATCCTGCCGGCCAAGTTCCGCGAGGAACTCTCGACCGGCATCGTCATGACCCGCGGCCAGGAACGGTGCCTGTACGTCTTCACCACGCGTGACTTCGAAGACGTGCACGAGAAGATCCGCCAGGCGCCGATCACCAGCAAGGAGGGCCGCGATTTCTTCCGCGTCTTCCTCTCCGGTGCCAGCGCCGAAACGCCGGACAAGCAGAACCGGGTCACCATCCCGGCCAACCTCCGGGCCTACGCCGGCCTCGGCCGCGACCTCACCGTCATCGGTGTCGGCACGCGGGTCGAGATCTGGGACACCGAGGTCTGGGACGCCTACCTCATTGAGCAGGAAGCCTCGTTCGCCAACATCACGGAGGAGGTGATTCCGGGACTCTTCTGATTCCTGGTGCGTGACTCCCAGCCGTTTACTCCTGACACACTTCCCCGGTGCCAGGCAGAACGGATGGGGATCAGGCAGCAGGACCCGCCCCGGTAGCTATGAACAATGACGCGAACAACACCACGAATGACAACCCGAACGACGAGATGAACAACGACACCCCCTCAACCCCGGCCGACCGGCCGCAGCTGAACGAGATCCACGTTCCGGTGCTGCTCGAGCGCTGCATCGAGCTGCTCGGCCCGGCGATCGGCAAGCCCGGCGCCGTCCTCGTCGACGCCACCCTCGGCATGGGCGGCCACGCCGAAGCCATGCTCACCCGTTTCCCCGGCCTCACCCTGGTGGGCCTGGACCGTGACCTCGACGCGCTGGCGGTGGCCGAGGAGCGCCTCAAGCCGTTCGCCGACCGCATCCACCTGGTGCACACCGTCTACGACGGTATCCTCGACGCCCTCGCCGGCCTCGGCATCAGCGAGGTGCAGGGCATCCTCTTCGACCTCGGCGTTTCCAGCATGCAGCTCGACCAGGTCGACCGCGGTTTCTCCTACTCCAAGGACGCGCCGCTGGACATGCGGATGGACAGCACCTCATCGCTGACCGCCGAGCGCATCCTCGCCGAGTACAGCGAAGCCGACCTCCGCCGCATCTTCCAGGAGTACGGCGAGGAGAAGCTCGCCGGACGGTACGCCAAGGCGATCGTGGAAGCGCGGGTCACCACCCCCTTCGTCAGGTCCGCACAGCTGGTCGAGGTGATCACTAAGGTCACCCCGGTCGCCGTGCAGCGCATGGGGCACCCCGCCAAGCGGGTCTTCCAGGCACTGCGGATCGAGGTCAACCAGGAGCTGGCCGTTCTCGAACGCGCCATCCCCGCCGCGATGCAAGCCGTCGCGGTCGACGGCCGCATCGTATCGATGGCGTACCAGTCGCTCGAAGACCGCATCGTCAAGCGGATGTTCGCCGCCGCGTCGACCTCCAGCGCTCCCGCCGGTCTGCCGGTGGAGCTTCCGGAACACAAACCGCTGTTCACCCTGCTCATCCGCGGTGCCGAACTGGCATCGGATGACGAGAAAGCGATCAACCCCCGTGCAACGTCGGTTCGCCTGCGTGCCGCGCAACGACTGAGGAGAGCCGAATGAGCGACAACCTGGCCCGGGTGCTGCCTACCCACGAATCACGTCCCGACATCCTCGGGCGTCCCGGCGCGGATGAGCGTCGCCACATCGAGATCGTCGCTCCGAGCAAGCACGCCCGGCCCCGCGTCGTCTACGCGCTCTCGGCCGTGGCCTGTGTCGGCGCCGTCGTCGTCGCCCAGCTGCTGCTGAGCGTCGGAATCTCCCAGGGCGCGTACGAGATCTCGGCCCTGCGCGCCAGCCAGGTCGAGCTCGGCCGCACGGCCGACAGCGTCAGCGAGGACCTCATCCGGGTTTCCTCCCCGCAGAGCCTCGCAGCCAACGCGGAAGCCCTCGGCATGGTGAGCAACTCCACCCCCGCCTACCTCAGGCTCTCCGACGGTGCCGTGCTCGGGGCCCCCGCCTCGGCGACCGGCAGCGAGGTCGGCGCGGCAAGCCTCGTCCCCAACTCGCTGTTGGCCGGGGTGCCGCTGGTGACCGAGCAGGCCGCAGGCGGAACCGGCGCCAGCGTCGTCGCCGCGGCCCCCACGACCGCAGCATCGACCGCAGCCGCGACGGGAACGTCGACCGCGACCGCGGGCGCGGCGACGGCGGCAGCAGTTGCGGTGACCGACGGCCTGCCTTCGCCGACCACCCGATAATCGCCGGTACAGTCCCCTACAGGAGGTCTACCAGGTGGCGAAAACAAACATGTCCAGCAAGCGCAGGATCGCGGCGACAGTCGTGGTCCTCGTTGCCATCATCGGGCTGTTCGTCGTCCGCCTGGTCGATATCCAGGTGGTGCGCGCCGACACCCTGAGCGCCGATTCCCTCGGCAACCGGTCGGTGGAGAACACCGTCTACGGCTCACGGGGCGAGATCCTCGACGCCAACGGGGTCGTCCTGGCCGGCACGGTGATGCGCTACGACGTGCAGCTGTCGCCCAAGAACGCCAAGCAGTTCAGCCGCGAGGTGGATGGCGTCGACACCACCGTCACGGTGGCGGAGGCGGCGGCGGAGATCGGCGCCATCACCGGGCAGACCGGGGAGCAGATCGAGGCCATCATCGCCGACGCCCTGGCCGACAACCCCGACTCCGATTTCGCGTACGTCTCCAAGCAGGTCGACGTCGACGCCTTCCGGGCCATTTACGACCTCGAGATCCCCTGGCTCACCTTCGCCAAGAACCCCAGCCGGGTCTACCCCAACGGGGCCGTAGCGGGAAACCTGATCGGGTTCGTTTCCTCAGAGGGGGAGGCCCAGGCCGGACTGGAAATCGGCCAGGACGCCTGCCTGGCCAGCGACAACGGCACCGAGACCTACGAGCGCGGCGCCGACGGGGTCCGGCTCCCGGAGAGCACCGTCACCACCGAAACCGCCGTCGACGGCAGCGACGTCGTCACCACCATCGACTCCGACCTGCAGTGGTTCGTGCAGGGAGTCCTCGCCGAGCAGGCGCAGAAGACCGGCGCGGCCTGGGGCAACGTAGTGGTGCAGGAAGTCAAGACCGGCAAACTCGTCGCCGTCGCCGACTACCCTTCCGTCGACCCCAACGACGTCAGCCTGACCGAGGCCGAGGACCGCGGGTCACGCGCCTTCACGGAATCCTACGAGCCGGGGTCGACGTTCAAGACGCTCACCGCGGCCTCCGTCATGGATGCGGGCCTGGCCAACCCGTCCTCGCGGATCGTCGCTCCGTTCCGTTACCTGACAAAGGACGGCGCCGACGTCAACGACAGCCACCAGCACGCCGACGAGAATCTCACCATGACCGGCGTGCTCATCGAGTCATCGAACACCGGCATGTCGAAGTTCGGCGAGCTGCTCACCGACCAGCAGCGATTCGATTACATGACCAAGTTCGGCATCGGCACCGCCACCGAGAGCGGCTTCCCGTATGAAGATCCTGGAATCCTGCACCCCTACGACGAGTGGGATGCGCAGACCCGTTATGCGACGATGTTCGGCCAGGGTCTCACCACCACTGCGCTGCAGGTGTCCAGCATCTACCAGACCATCGCCAACGGGGGAGTCCGGATGCCCGTGCAGCTGGTGTCCGGCTGCCGCCAGGCCGATGGCACACTCACGAATGTTCCTGCCGCCGAAGGCACCCAGGTCGTTTCCGCCTCCGCGGCGCGCGAAACTGCCGACGTCCTGGAGATGGTCTACCAGAAGGGCTGGCTCGCCGATACCTGGAACATCCCGGGCTATCGGGTCGCCGCCAAGACGGGTACCGCGCAGATGCCCGACGGCAACGGCGGGTACAGCAAGGGCTACCTCGTGTCGGTGTCGGGGTTCGCTCCCGCAGACGACCCGCAGTACGTCGTTTCGGTGAGTCTGGCCGATCCTGTTAACATGAATTCGTCAGCAGCGTCCGCTCCGATCTTCCAAGAGGTCATGAGTCAGGTGCTGAAAAAGTACCGGGCAGTTCCCTCGGGTGCCGCCGCGCCTGATCTCTCCGGTTCCTGGTAAGAAAGTGAGCCCCGTGACCGATTTGGCACCCTCGGCTCTCCGCCCTCAGCATCCGGTCCCGCGGTCGTTGTCGGAACTGGTCGACGAAATGCGCCTTGACCTGCGCGGCGACGCCGGCGACGTGCAACTGACCGGCGTGAGCCTGAGCTCGCGTGCGGTGCAGCCCGGCGACCTCTTCGTCGGGGTGCCCGGCAGCTTCGGCCACGGCGCGTCCCACGCGGCCGCAGCCCGCGACGCCGGGGCGGTGGCCGTGCTCACCGACGACGCCGGAGCTGTCCTGGCCGCCGGCTGCGGACTGCCACTGATCGTGACGCCCGACGTCCGCGCGGCCCTCGGTGCCGTGGCCGGCTGGGTCCACCGCTCCGAGGTGAACCCGGCCACCCTGTTCGCCGTCACCGGCACCAACGGCAAGACCAGCGTGGTCTACCTGCTGTTCGCGATCCTCACCCAGCTCGGTGTCGTCGCCGGGCTCACCTCCACCGCCGAGCGCCGGATCGGCGCCGTCTCCGTGACCAGCACCCTGACCACCCCGGAGGCGACCGAGCTGCACGCCCTGCTCGCCCGCATGCGCGAGGTCGAGGTCCGCGCCGTCGGTGTCGAGGTCTCCGCCCAGGCGATCAGCCGCCACCGGATCGACGGCCTGGTCTTCGACCTCGCCGCCTTCACCAATCTCTCGCACGACCATCTCGACGACTACGGCTCGATGGAGAGCTACTACCAGTCGAAGCTGGAACTCTTCCAGCCCGCGCGGGCCACGCGCGGCGTGGTGACCGTCGACTCCCCATGGGGTCGCCGGATCGCCGCCGAATCCCGCATCCCCGTCACCACCCTCTCCAACCAGCCCTGCGGCGCGTCCACCGACGACGCTGACCGTTCGGTGGCCGACTGGCGGATGACCGTGCTGGACTCCGACGCCCGCTACACCGAATTCGTCCTCGAGGGCCCGGACGGGCGCCGGCTGCAGACCCGGGTGCCGCTGCTCGGCTGGTACATGGCCGCGAACGCCGCCCTCGCCATCGTGTTGCTGGTCGAATCCGGCATCGATTTCGCCACCATCGATCAGGTCCTCAGCCGTGACGGCGGTATCACCGCCTACGTCCCCGGCCGGGCGGAGCTCATTTCGGGGGAGCGGGGGCCGCTGGTCTACATCGACTACGGGCACAGTCCCGACGCGTTCCTCAACACCCTCGCGGCGATCCGTGCATCGACGACCGGCCGCATCATCATGGTGTTCGGCGCCGACGGCGACCGGGACAAGACCAAACGAGCCGACATGGGCGCCATCGCGGCCCGCGGCGCAGACGCCGTGGTGATCACCGATTTCCACCCCCGGTTCGAAGACCCCGCCCTGATCAGGGCGACCCTGATGGCGGCGGCCAAGATTGCCGCGCCAGGCGGGGAACTATATGAAGTGCCGGACCCGGCCACGGCATTCCGCCGTGCGCTCTCCCTCGCGGGGGCCGGCGACGTCGTGCTCTATGCGGGGCCCGGCCACGAGGACTACCAGGAAGTTGCCGGAGTGAAGATTCCATACTCGGCGCGTGAAGACGCCCGCGCCGCACTGCAGGAAGCCGGGTGGCTGTAAATGATCGCCCTCAGCCTCACTGACATCGCCGCCGCCATGAACGGCGAGCTGCACCTGCAGACGACCGACGGTGCACCCGCCGACGGCGCACTGGCCGCCGACTCGCTTGTGGGCGGAACCGTGCACACGGATTCCCGCGAGGTGACTGCGGGGGACATCTTCGTCGCCAAGCCCGGCGAAGAGACCGACGGGCACCTGTTCGCGCCCGCCGCCGTCGCCAACGGCGCAGCCGTGATCATCGTCGAGCGACTTCTTGACGTGCCCGTCGCCCAGATCCTTGTCCCCGACGCCGTCATCGCGCTCGGCGACCTCGCCACCGACGTGATCAGCCGCGTGCGCGCCGCCGGACGCCTCAAGATCATCGGCGTGACCGGGTCCAACGGCAAGACCACCACCAAGAACCTGCTGCACGCCATCCTCCAGCACGTCGGCCCCACCGTCGCGGCGAAGGCCTCCTTCAACAACGAGGTCGGCGCCCCGCTGACCATGCTCGGCGTGACCGAGGAGACCCGGTTCCTCGTCGCCGAGATGGGCGCGAGCGCCGAAGGCGAAATCGCCCGGCTCGTGCGCATGGCCCGGCCGGACATCGGCATCGTGCTCAAGGTCGGGCTCGCCCACGCCGGCGGTTTCGGCGGCATCGAGGCCACCGTGCGCACGAAGTCCGAGATGGTCACCGACCTGCGCCCGGAGGATGTCGCTGTGCTGAACGCCGACGACGACCGGGTCGCCGGGATGGCCGACCTCACCGCCGCCCGCGTGGTCTGGTTCGGGGAGGGCGACCGTGCGACCGTGCGCGCGTCCGACATCCACGGCAGCCGCACCGGAACGACGTTCACCCTGCACCTGCCCACCGGAGAGAGCCGCCCGGTCTCGTTCCGGGTGCTCGGCGAGCACCACGTCATGAACGCCCTGGCCGCCGCCGCCGCCGCGACCGAGCTCGGCGTACCCATCGACGACATCGTCTCCGCCCTCGAGTCCGTCACCGTGGCCGAACGCTGGCGCATGGAGGTGATGGGCGGGCGTGACGACATCACGGTGATAAACGACGCCTACAACGCCAGCCCGGACTCCATGACCGCGGCGCTCAAGACGCTCGCCCAGGTGCGCACGCCCACCGGGCGCAGCATCGCCGTGCTTGGCGAGATGAGCGAACTGGGGGAGCTGGCCGGTGACGAACACGACCGGATCGGCCTCCTCGCCGTGCGGCTCAACATCTCCCAACTCGTCGTCGTCGGTCCCGCCGCACGCCGCATGCACATCAGCACCATCAACGAGGGCTCGTGGGACGGGGAATCGGCCTACGTCGAGACCCCGGATGCGGCCTTCGAACTGTTGCGCGAGACCGTCAAGCCCGGCGACACTGTGCTCGTCAAATCATCAAATTCAGCCGGACTCCGATTCCTCGGAGACCGACTGGGAAAGTTGTACTCGTGGTAGCCCTTCTGCTGGCCGGAGCGATGTCCCTCGTCTTCACGCTCCTGCTGACCCCGCTGTTCATCCGGCTGTTCCATAAGCTCGGCTGGGGGCAGTTCATCCGGGACGACGGTCCCAAGAGCCACCACGCCAAACGCGGTACCGCCACCATGGGCGGGATCATCATCATCGTCGGCGTGCTGGTCAGTTACTTCCTCGCGATGTGGCTGCAGCAGCGGCCACTCACGGCCTCCCCGCTTCTCGTGCTGTTCATGATGGTGGGCCTGGGCCTGGTCGGCTTCCTCGACGACTACCTCAAGACCCGCAACCAGCGCAGCCTGGGCCTCGGCGGTTGGCAGAAGATCGCCGGCCAGGTCGTCGTCGCCGGCGCATTCGGCTGGATGGCGCTGCAGTTCCCCGACAAGAATGGCCAGACGCCGGCATCCACGCACATCTCCTTCATCCGTGACCTGCCGCTGGACTTCATGAAGCTCGGCACGTTCATCGGCATCGCCGCCTTCATCATCTGGATCTGCCTGATCGTGGCGGCCACCTCCAACGGAGTCAACGTCACCGACGGCCTTGACGGCCTCGCCACCGGTTCGCTCGTGTTCGCGATCGGCTCTTACATCATCATCGGCTTCTGGCAGTCCAACCAGTCCTGCAACGCCGGCGGGGCTGCGGTGGCGGACGTCTACAAGTGTTACGCCGGTCCCGACTCGTTCGACCTGGCCATCGTGGCCGCCGCCATCGTCGGCGGGCTCATCGGCTTCCTGTGGTGGAACACCTCGCCGGCCAAGATCTTCCTCGGCGACACCGGCTCGCTGGGCCTCGGTGGCGCCCTGGCCGCGCTGGCCATCCTCAGCCGCACGGAGCTGTTGCTCGTGCTCATCGGCGGCCTGTTCGTGATCGAAGCCGGCTCGGTCATCGTGCAGCGCGCGTACTTCAAGGTCACCCGCGGCAAGCGCATCTTCCTGATGAGCCCGATCCATCACCACTTCGAACTGAAGGGCTGGGCCGAGGTCACCGTCGTCGTGCGCTTCTGGATCATCGGCGGCCTACTCGTCGCCGCCGGCGTCGGGACCTTCTACCTCGAATGGCTGACCCGCTAGTGGGCGCGCACTCCTACGACGATTCCGCCGACACGACGGAGCAGAACCCGCTGGACCGGCTCACCAGCTGGCACTCCGACTGGTCCGGCCTGCGGGTCGCGGTGCTGGGCCTGGGCATGACCGGCTTCGCCGCCGCCGACACCCTGGCCGAACTCGGCGCAGAGGTCCTCGTCGTCGCCGGGCGTGCCCCGGACGACCGGGCCAGGCTGCTCGACGTGCTCGGGATTCCCCTCGTCACCGCCGACCTCGACACCCCGCCGGCCGAACTCATCGCCCACCGCGCCGAGCTCGTGATCGTGTCTCCCGGTTTCCACCCCGACCACGCGCTGCTGCAGTGGGCCGCCGCCGAACGCATCCCCGTCTGGGGCGACATCGAGCTGGCCTGGCGCTTGCGCGACAAGGTCGGCACCCCGGCGCCGTGGATCCTCGTGACCGGCACCAACGGCAAGACCACGACAGTGCAGCTGACGGCGACCATGCTGGCCGCCGCCGGACACCGGGTGGCGCCGTGCGGCAACATCGGCGTGCCCGTTCTGGACGCCATCCGCGACCCGCAGGGCTGGGACGTCCTCGTCGTCGAGCTGTCCAGCTACCAGCTGCACCACCTGCCCCAGGGTGGACCCGGCGCGCTGGCGCCCTTCTCGAGCGTGTGCCTGAACATCGCCGACGACCACCTCGACTGGCACGGCTCCGCCGCCGCCTACCGGGACGCGAAGGCCAAGGTGTACACCAACACCGCCGTGGCCTGCGTGTACAACAAGGCCGACCTCGCCACCATGCGCATGGTCGAGGACGCCGACGTGCAGGACGGGGCCAGGGCGATCGGCTTCGGGCTCGGCGTGCCCGGCCCCAGCGACCTCGGGATCGTCGACGGCATCCTCTGCGATCGCGCGTTCCTCGAGGACCGCTTCGACACCGCCATCGAGCTGAGCACCGTGACCGACCTCGCCGCGGCCGGACTGGCGGCGCCGCACATCATCGCGAACATCCTGGCAGCCGCGGCCCTGGCCCGGTCCTTCGACGTCGCGCCGGCCGCCATCCGCTCGGCGTTGGAATCCTTCCACCTCGACGCCCACCGCATCGAGGTCGTCGCCACGCACGACGGCGTCAGCTGGATCGACGACTCGAAAGCCACCAACCCGCACGCCGCGGATGCGTCCCTGGCCGCGTTCGAGTCGGTCGTCTGGCTCGTCGGCGGACTGCTCAAGGGCGTCGACATCGACGCCCTCGTCGCCAAGCACATCGGGCGGCTCCGGGGCGCGGTCGTGATCGGCGTCGACCGCGAGGAACTCCTCGCGTCATTTAAGCGACACGCCCCCGCCCTGCGCGTGTTCGAGATCGACTCGGATGACACTGGTGAGGTCATGCCGACCGCGGTCAGCCTGGCCGCGGCCCTGGCCGAGGCCGGTGACGTGGTTCTGCTGGCGCCCGCTGCGGCGTCCATGGACCAGTTCGCGAGTTATGCGGAACGCGGAGCGAAATTCGCAGAGGCCGTGCACGATTATTTGGGAGGTGGGTCGGATGACGACTCGTCCTCGTACCCGGGTGCCTGAGTCCGGCACCGAATCCGCACCGAACGCCGCACGCGTCGCGCTCAGCCGGGTCAACCTCGGCAAGGTCTTCCGGGCGGAATCCACCAATTACCTGTTGTTGCTGGGCACGACCCTGTTCCTCGTGGTGTTCGGCCTTGTCATGGTGCTCTCCTCCTCCTCGGTGGACTCCTACCTCGAGAACGCCGGCTTCTTCGGCGGGCTTTTCCGGCAGGGCATCTTCGCGCTGATCGGCATCCCGCTGATGCTCGTGATCAGCCGGCTGCCGGTGGCGTTCTGGAAACGCATCGCCTGGCCAGCGCTCCTGATCGCCTGCTTCTTCCAGTGCCTGGTGGTCTTCACCCCGCTCGGGGTCACCGTCGCCGGTAACACCAACTGGCTGGACATCGCCGGGGTGCAGTTCCAGCCCTCCGAGGCCATCAAGGTGGCCCTGGTGATCTGGCTCGGCGTGATCCTCGGCCAGAAGAAGGACAAGCTCGACGACTGGCGGCACGTGTTCATCCCCGTGTTCGGCGTCGGCGGCGGCTCCGTGCTGCTGGTCATGATCGGCGGCGACCTCGGTACCGTCATCATCATGGCCGGCATCCTCTTCGGCGCCATGTTCTTCGCCGGGGTACGGTTGCGGATGCTCGCCGTACCGCTGGTCGTCGGCGTCGTCGCCGGTGGCCTGCTGGCCATCTCCAGCGAGAACCGCCGCACCCGGCTGCTGAGCTTCGCCGTCGACTCCTGCGACACCGTGACGGGCACGATCTCCGCCGCCTGCTGGCAGCCGCTGCACGGAACCTGGGCGCTGGCCAACGGGGGAGTCTTCGGGGTCGGCCTCGGCAATTCCAAGGCCAAGTGGTCCTGGCTGCCGGCAGCGGACAACGACTACATCTTCGCCATCATCGGCGAGGAACTGGGCCTGATCGGCGCCATCGTCGTGCTGCTGATGTTCGTGCTGCTGACGTTCTCGTTCATCCGCATCCTGCGCGGCGCGTCGACCATGCAGATCAAGGTGACGACCTCCGCGGTCATGGTGTGGATCATCGGCCAGGCTCTCGTCAACATCGGCGTGGTCCTCGGTGTGCTTCCCGTGCTCGGGGTGCCCCTGCCGCTCATCTCCGCCGGTGGCACCGCCCTGCTCACCACACTCGCCGCGATCGGAGTGGTGCTCTCCTTCGCGCGCAGCGACCACGAGCAGCAGCAGGACACCTCATCGCAGCGCACATCACCGCAGCGCACCGAGCCGCCGCGCACCGCTCTACAGCGCACATCACCGCAGCGCACATCACCGCAGCGAAGCGCAGCGCAGCGCACCGCCCCGCACAGCACAGCACCGCAGCGCACCGCCCCGAAACGAGGATCCACCCGATGACGACGTACCTCCTGGCGGGCGGCGGCACCGCCGGCCACGTCAATCCGTTGCTCGCCATCGCCGACGCCCTCAAGCTGCGCGACCCGAGCGCCACCGTACTCGTGCTGGGCACCGCGGAGGGACTGGAGTCACGGCTCGTTCCCGCCCGCGGTTACGAGCTGCTCGTCGTGCCCCGGCTGCCGTTCCCGCGCCGGCCGAACCGGGCCGCGCTCAGCTTCCTGCCCCGGATGAACCGGGCCATCAACGACGTCGCCACCATGCTGCGCGAACGCAAGGTCGACGTCGTGGTCGGTTTCGGCGGATACGTCGCCAGCCCGGCATACCTGGCGGCCCGCCGCGCGGGCGTGCCCATCGCCGTCCACGAGGCCAACGCCAAACCGGGACTCGCGAACCGGTTGGGCTCCCGGATGTCCACGAGCGTCGGAGTCGCCTTCGCCGGCACCCGGCTCGCACACGCCCGGGTCGTCGGCATGCCGCTGCGTCGCGAGATCGTGCAGCTGGACCGGTCCGCCACCAAGCCTGCGGCGCTGGAATTCTTCGGCCTCGACCCCGAGCGCCCGACCCTGCTGGTCACCGGGGGCTCCCTCGGTGCCAGGCGCATCAACCGCACCATCGTGGACTCCGCTGCGCTGATCACCGGCGCGGGCTGGCAGGTACTGCACATCACCGGGAACTCCGCCGAGGTCACCGACCCGAACGTGCCCGGCTACCACATGATCGCCTACTGCGACCGGATGGACCTCGCCCTGTCCGTCGCCGATGCCGCCGTCTCCCGCGCGGGAGCGGCGACGGTCAGCGAACTGAGCGCCCTGGGCATCCCCGCCGTGTACATCCCGTATCCGGTCGGCAACGGCGAACAGCGCTTCAACGCGGTTGACGTCGTGCAGGCCGGCGGCGGCATCCTCGTCGACGACGCCGAATTCCTGCCCGACTGGGTCAGCTCCACGCTCCTTCCGGTGCTCGCCGACCCCGCCCTTATCCACACCATGGGGGAGGGCGCACATTCCGTGGGCGTCCTGGACGGTACCGAACGCATGATCGCCCTCATCGACGAGGCGGCGCATCCGCCCCGGCGTTAGCCCCGATCGTCGACACCGACGGCGTCCCCGGTCATTCGACGACGGCCTCGCCGCCGCGTAACGTTGACACCACCCCGCTCCAGCAGCTCCAGCCGCACCACCCGCGCTCCGTAAGCCAGAAAGACCGTCACGTGATCAAGCCAGACCTGACCCTCATCGTTCCTGAAGACCTCGGCACCGTGCACTTCGTGGGCATCGGCGGTTCGGGCATGAGCGGCATCGCCCGTCTCTTCCTGGCCGCCGGCCACACCGTCACCGGCTCAGACTCCCGCGACTCCGACAACGTCCAGGCCCTCCGTGCCCTCGGGGCGACCATCACGATCGGGCACGATGCCGCGAACGTCGGCGACGCCGACAGCCTCGTCGTGACCGGCGCCCTCTGGCAGGACAACCCCGAGTACGTGCTCGCGACCGAACGCGGGCTGCCTGTGCTGCACCGGGCGCAGGCCCTCGCCTGGCTGATCCGCTCGCACCGGTTGGTGTCCGTCGCCGGCGCCCACGGCAAGACCACCTCGACCGGCATGATCGTCACCGGCCTGCTCGGCCTCGGCCAGGACCCGAACTTCGTCAACGGCGGGGTCATCGAATCCCTCGGCGTCAGCGCCGGCAGTGGTGCCGACGACCTCTTCGTCGTCGAGGCCGATGAGTCCGACGGATCGTTCCTGCTGTACAACACGAGCATCGCGCTGATCACCAATGTGGACCCGGACCACCTCGACCATTACGGCTCGCTCGAGGCCTTCGAAGCCGCCTTCGTCGAGTTCGCCCAGAACGCGAACGAACTCGTCGTGGTGTCCTCCGACGACCCGGGCGCGGTGCGCGTGACCGGGCGCCTCAACGGGCCGCGCATCGTCACGTTCGGTGAGGCTGAGGACGCCACCGTCCGGGTGCACTCCATCACCACCACCGGCCCGGTGAGCTTCACCGTCAACTGGGAGGGCGCCGATTACACTGCCACCCTGCGCATCCCCGGCAAGCACAACGCGATCAACGCCGCAGGGGCATTCGCGGTCCTGGTCGGGCTCGGCTTCGACCCGGCGGCGTCCCTCGAGGCCATCTCCGCCTTCGGCGGAACCCAGCGCCGCTTCGAACTGCACGGCACCGTGCGCGGCGTGAGCGTCTACGACGACTACGCCCACCACCCGACCGAGGTCGCCGCCGCCCTCTCCGCCGCCCGCACCGTCGTGGGCTCCGGCCGCATCATCGCCGTGCACCAGCCGCACCTGTACAGCCGCACCCGGCTGTTCGCCCAGGAATTCGCCGACACCCTGGAGAAGTACGCGGACGAGACCATCGTGCTCGCCGTCTACGGCGCCAGGGAAGACCCGGAGCCCGGCGTGACCGGCGCCCTGGTGTCCGAACGCTTCACCGATCCCTCCCACGTCGCGTTCATCCCCGAATGGCAGGATGCCGCGGACTACCTCGGCACCATCGCCAGGGACGGCGACTTCGTCGTGACACTCGGCTGCGGCGACGTCTACCGCATCGTGCCCCAGCTGCTCGAATCGCTGGGAGCGCCCACCGGGTCGGGCCTGGCCGCGCCCGTCGCCGGGGACCGCGGATGAGGCTCGCCAGGGACCCGCGCGCATGAAGCGTCCCCCCGGCGTCCCTCAGGCGCCCCGGCCGGCGTCGCCGCGGGAGCCCGAACGCTCCTCCGATCGGTCCGCGACGGCACCGGCCGCCGGACGAACGGCGCCGGCCAGGCCCAGGGCCGCACCGGCCGGTGCGAAATCGGCACCGACGACGCCTCCGGCGGGTTCAGCCGCGTCGCAAACCGCTCCGGCCCGGTCCGAGCCAGACGCGACGACGGAACCGATCACCGTCCCCACCACCGGCACCGCCACACCCACAGCCACGCGGGACGCCGACCCGGCGAACCCGTCCGAGCCCGGCGCGCCCGCCCGTCGCCCGGCCGAGAAGCCGCGCACGCAATCACCTGTCCGCGAGGCTGACACGGCTGCACCGACCGCCGCCCCCGGCCTGTTGGCCCGGCTCGCCGCCCGCCCACGCAGCACCCCGGCCCAGGAGAAGCCGCTCACGGCCCGCCTGGCCCGCAAACGCCTCAGGGCCGCCCGGCGGGCCCGCAAACAGTACGAACGCAGCGAGGTCCGCCGCTTCACGTCCCGGTCACGGCGCCGCCGCAACCTCTGGATCGCAGCCGCCGGCACCGTGGTCGCCCTGGTGGCCTTCGTCCTCGTCGGGGTCTACTCACCCCTGATGGCCCTCCGCACCATCGAGGTGACCGGCACCAACCGCATCCCGGCAGCCGACATCGCCCAGGCCCTGGACGGGCAGCTGGACACGCCGCTGCCGTTGATCGACTTCGCCGAGGTGAAGGAGGAACTGAGCCAGTTCAGCCTGATCCGCAGCTACGTCACCGAAAGCCGGCCCCCGGACACCCTCGTCGTGCGCATCGTCGAACGCGAACCCATCGGCATGATCACCTCCGCCGCCGGCTTCGACCTCGTCGACGCCGCGGGAGTCGTCATCACCAGCGGAGCCGACCGCACCGAGGGCTACCCGGTCATCGACGCGGCCAACGGCGCCAGCGGAGCCGGCTTCCAGGCCGCCGTCGCCGTGGTCGGCGCGCTCCCTGAGGGCATCCGCAGTCAGCTCGACACCGTGACCGCGGCCACCAAGGATGACGTCACGCTCACCCTGGTCGGGGGAGCGCGCGTGGTCTGGGGCAACTCGGAACGGGCGGAGTACAAGGCAATCGTGCTGTCCGCCCTGCTCGTGGGCCACCCGGTGGGAAGCGTGACCGAATACGACGTGTCCTCGCCGGACAGCGCCGTGGTCCGCTAGGCAGATGGAGCCGGATGCCTGAGATCCACCCGGGTATTCGCGACACGCGGGCGCGCCTCCCCAAGGCATCCGATGTGGCACCTAACTTCGAATTTAGGAATTGCATACTCAGCATAACTTTAAGCTTCGACTAGAGGTTTAGAGTTCCACCGGAGGCCGGACGTGTCAACTAATCAGAACTACCTAGCAGTCATCAAGGTTGTTGGAATCGGCGGCGGCGGCGTCAACGCCGTCAACCGCATGATCGAGCTCGGCCTCCGTGGGGTCGAATTCATCGCCATCAATACGGATGCCCAGGCACTCCTGATGAGCGATGCTGACGTCAAGCTCGACGTCGGCCGCGACCTCACCAGGGGTCTCGGCGCCGGAGCGGACCCCGAGGTCGGCCGTCGTGCCGCCGAGGATCACGCCGAGGAAATCGAAGAAGCGCTGGCCGGGGCCGACATGGTCTTCGTCACCGCCGGCGAGGGAGGCGGAACCGGAACCGGTGGCGCCCCCGTCGTCGCCCGCATCGCCAAGTCCATCGGCGCCCTCACCATCGGTGTCGTCACGAAGCCGTTCGGCTTCGAGGGCAAGCGCCGCCAGGCGCAGGCCGAGACCGGTGTCGCCTCGCTCAAGAACGAGGTCGACACCCTCATCGTCGTGCCGAACGACCGCCTGCTGGAAATCAGCGACCGCGGCATCAGCATGCTCGAGGCGTTCGCCACCGCAGACCAGGTGCTCCTTGCCGGTGTGCAGGGCATCACCGACCTGATCACCACCCCCGGCCTGATTAACCTCGACTTCGCCGACGTCAAGTCGGTCATGCAGGGTGCCGGCTCGGCCCTCATGGGCATCGGTTCGTCGCGAGGCGCAGACCGCGCCATCAAGGCCGCCGAACTCGCCGTCGCCTCACCGCTGCTCGAGGCGTCGATCGATGGCGCCCACGGCGTGCTGCTCTCCATCCAGGGTGGCTCCAACCTCGGCATCTTCGAGATCAATGACGCCGCCCGCCTGGTGCAGGAGGCCGTTCACCCCGAAGCCAACATCATCTTCGGTGCCGTCATCGACGACACGCTGGGTGACGAGGTGCGGGTCACCGTCATCGCCGCCGGCTTCGACGGCGGAGAACCCGGCGCCAAGGCCGTCGAGGTGCGCCGCGCCGACCTGGTCGCCGCAGGCGTCGCCGCCGGGGTATCCGGTGGCGCAGCCGCCGGCTCCGAGGCGGCGTCAGGCTCCGCGTACACCGTGGAAGACCCTGCCGCTTCGGTCTGGTCGACGGTGGACTCCGCCGCGAGCACCCCGGCCGCCGACCCGGCCTTCGAGGACGATTCAGACGATCTGGATATCCCCGACTTCCTCAAGTAAATGAGCGAGCCAGACCTGTCCTCGCGGTTGGCGATCGTGCGCGCCGGCATTGCCGACGCCGCACGGTCCGCCGGCCGGTCTGTCGACGACATCACGACGGTGGTCGTGACGAAATTCCAGCCGGTGTCGCTGGTGCAGGAGCTTCTCGAGCTCGGCATCCGCGACTTCGGCGAGAGCCGTCATCAAGAGGCCCAGGGCAAGGCGGCCGAACTGGCCGGCTCCGGCATCACCTGGCATTTCGTCGGCCAGGTGCAGGGCAAGAAGGCCAGGCAGGTGCGGGCGTACTCGTCCGTCGTGCATTCCGTCGACCGCGAGTCCCTGGTGAACGCCCTCGGCACACCGTTGGAGGCTCAGGCCGTCGAGGCGGAGCGCTCGGTCGACTGCTTCGTGCAGGTCAATCTCACCGAGGACCCGGCCAGGGGTGGCGTGTCCATCCCCGACCTCGCTCCACTGGTCGAACGGGTGCTCGGCACCCCCGGGCTCACCCTGCTGGGCCTGATGGCCGTCGCACCGCTCGGCGCCGACCCGCGTCGGTCGTTCGGCCTGGTCGCCGAACTGGGCTCCCAGATGCAGTCGATCGCACCCCAGGCGCGATACCTGTCGATGGGAATGTCCCAGGACTACGCCGCAGCCATCGCCGAGGGCGCGACACACCTGCGAATTGGCACCGCAATCACCGGGAATCGCCCGGCACCGGTTAATCTGAAAACGTCGTAATACCAACACGGAGGTCGAGATGTCCAACCCGCTCAAGAAAACCATGGTCTACCTGGGTCTGGCAGACGAAGAGCTGGATTATGAGGAGCCCGCCGCGGCTCCCGTCTCCACTCTCCCCACCCAGTCCGCGCACGCCGCGAACACCCACGCAGCTGCACCCGTGACCGGGTCGCACACCTCGGGCCGAGCACCGGTGACGCCGTTGCACAAGACCTCCACCCCCAAGAATGTTGTCGTGTCTGAAATGAACGAGATCCTCACCGTCCACCCCCGCCAGTACCGCGACGCCCAGGTGATCGCCGAGTCCTTCCGTGATGGGATTCCGGTCATCATCAACCTGTCCCAGATGAGTGACGCGGATGCGCGCCGCCTGATCGACTTCGCCAGCGGCCTGTCCCAGGGCCTGTACGGCAAGATCGAGCGCGTCACGGCCAAGGTGTTCCTGCTGTCGCCGTCACACGTCGTAATCTCCGGCGACAACGCCGCCGCCGAAGAAGGGGACGCTGATTCCTCCTTCTTCACCCAGTCGTAACCGAGCGTGTCCCCAATCGCGCTGATCGGTTCGATCGCCTACTTCGCCCTCCTGCTGTACTTCTTCGTACTGTGGGGGCGTTTCATCGTGGACCTGGTCCGCGGAGTCAACCGTGCCTGGCGCCCGCAAGGGTTCGTGCTCGTGCTCATCGAGTTCGTCTACACGGTCACCGACCCGCCCGTCAATTTCTTTCGCCGTATCTTTCCGCCCCTGCGGATCGGTCCGATCGCGTTCGACTTCGGCTGGAGCCTGACCATGCTCTGCACAATCATCGCAATGTCGATTACGGGGTTTCTGCGCTGACCCGCAGCCGTGCCGGTGTCCCGGCATGTATTCTGGATCGATGACGGCCAACCGGCCCGGTACCGCACCGAGAGCCAGTTGGTCGCACGCACGTGTTCGCAACAACTGTTCTTTTAACAAGTTTTGAGGTGGAAAGCCATGGCGCTAACTCCGGAAGATGTAGTCAACAAGCGGTTTCAGTCGACCAAGTTCCGTGAGGGATATGACCAGGACGAGGTTGACGACTTCCTCGACGAGGTCGTTGTCGAGCTGCGACGCCTGACCCAGGAGAACGAGGACCTCAAGGCCCGTCTCTCCGGTGGAGAAGGCGCACCCGCCGCTCCGGTCAGCGCGGCCCCGGCCACGGTTGCCGAGCCCGTCAACACCCCCGAGCCCGTCGCAGAGCCCGTTGCTGCCGTCGTGCCCGAGCCCGTCGCGGCAGCGCCCGTCGCCGCGGCACCGGTTGCCGAGCCGATCGATGAGACCGCCGGCACCACCAACCTGCTGCAGCTGGCCCGCCGCCTGCACGAGGAGCACGTCAAGGAAGGCGCCGAGAAGCGCGACGCCCTGATCGCCGAGGGCCACGCCACGGCAGCCCGCGTCATCGCGGAGTCCGAAGCCAAGCAGCGCGCCCAGATCAACGTCCTCGAGAAGGAGCGTTCGGTTCTCGAGAACAAGATCGAGGAACTGCGCACCTTCGAGCGCGAGTACCGCCAGAAGCTGAAGAGCTACATCGAGGGTCAGCTCCGCGACCTCGATTCCGCCTCACCCGTCGGTGCCGGCGCTGGCAAGGACTCGGGAAACTCGCCGAAGGCGAGCTTCCAGGGCTTTGGCGCGTAACACCCGCGCGAAGCTCAACTACCGCGCAATCCTTGTCCTGGGCCTCGTCGCCTGCGTCGGGTTTGCGTTCGATCAGATCAGCAAGGTCCTCGTCGTCACCACGATGACTGAGGGCGACACCGTCCGGGTTCTGGGTGATGTGCTTCAACTGCACTTCATCCGGAACCCGGGCGCTGCTTTTTCCTTCGCCACCGGCCTCACCTGGGTGTTCTCCCTCGTCGCCGCCGGTGTCGTCGTGTTCATCGTGTGGTTCGCCCGCCGCATCCGCTCGCTGGCCTGGGCCGTCGTCTTCGGCCTCCTGCTCGGCGGTGTACTCGGCAACCTCACCGACCGCCTCGTCCGAAGCCCAAGCTTCGGCATGGGCCACGTGGTCGACTTCATCAGCACGCCGTGGATGATCCCGGCGATCTATAACATCGCGGATGCCTGCATCGTCGTGAGCATGGTGCTCTTCATGCTGCTCACCCTCCTCGGCATTGGCCTCGACGGCCGCCGCACACCCCGTGAGGGAAAACCGCATCCGGCCACGGCCGGCAGCGCAGACGCCCCCGCTCCTCTCGTCACCCCCAACTGAACGGCATCATGGAAAACCGAGCCCTTCCCCTGCCCGACGGCCTGGACGGAGTCCGCGTCGACGCGGGCATCGCCAAGCTGTTCGGCTTCTCCCGCAGCTTCGCGGCCGAGATCGCCGAGGCCGACGGGGTGACCCAGGACGGCGTCGTCGTCGGCAAGTCCGACAAGCTGCGCGCCGGGGCCTGGCTCGACGTGAGCTGGGCGCCCAAGCAGGACCTGGTCATCGTTCCGATCGACGTGCCGGAGCTCACCATCGTGCACGACGACGACGACATCGTCGTGATCAACAAACCGTCCGGTGTCGCCGCGCACCCGAGTATGGGCTGGACCGGCCCGACCGTGCTCGGCGCCCTCGCCGCCGCCGGCTACCGGATTTCCACCAGCGGCGCTTCCGAGCGCGCCGGGATCGTGCATCGGCTCGACGTCGGCACCAGCGGCCTCATGGTCGTCGCCAAGTCCGAGGCCGCATACACGCACCTCAAGCGCGCCTTTCACGACCGCGAGGTCGACAAGATCTACCACGCCGTCGTGCAGGGCCACCCCGACCCGTCAAGCGGCACCATCGACGCGCCGATCGGCCGCCACCCGCGTTCCGACTGGAAGTTCGCCGTGATCGCCGGCGGCAAGGATTCCATCACCCACTACGAGACCCTCGAGGCCTTCCCCTCGGCGTCGCTGCTCGAGGTGCACCTGGAGACCGGGCGTACCCACCAGATCCGGGTGCACAT
Organism: Cryobacterium sp. AP23; assembly: GCF_054075385.1. Taxonomy (NCBI): domain Bacteria; kingdom Bacillati; phylum Actinomycetota; class Actinomycetes; order Micrococcales; family Microbacteriaceae; genus Cryobacterium; species Cryobacterium sp. AP23. The sequence goes on from NZ_CM133415.1 coordinate 409,437, forward strand.
GGCCGCCCAGCGGCACCCCTGTGTCGGCGACACGATGTACGGCGCCGACGCCAAGATCTCGGCCCGGCTGGGCCTCACCCGGCAGTGGCTGGTGGCCAAGCAGCTCTCCTTCGAACACCCGTCGAGCCGTGAGTGGGTCACCTTCGACGCCGAGTACCCGGTCGACCTCGCCAACGCCCTGAGCATCCTGCGCGGCGATTAACCCGCGTTGATCAGAACAGCGGCGCCGCTGGGCGCTTAGGCTGGAAGTCCAGCACCCCCACCCTCCATCAGAGACAACCCAGAGCAGCTGGAGCAGTAGTGTCGTCGCAGAATGATTCGTTCGTCCACCTTCACGTGCACAGCGAGTACTCGATGCTCGACGGTGCCGCGCGGGTCAAGCCCCTGATCGCGGCCGCCGCCGAGCAGAAGATGCCCGCGATCGCGGTGACCGACCACGGCAACGTGTTCGGCGCCTTCGACTTCTGGAAGACCGCGACCGACGCCGGCATCAAGCCCATCATCGGCACCGAGGCCTACATCACCCCCGGTACCGACCGGCGCGACAAGACCCGGGTGCGCTGGGGCACCAACGCCCAGAACCGCGACGACGTCGGTGGTAGCGGTGCGTACACGCACATGACGCTGCTTTCCGAGAACACCGAGGGCATGCATAACCTCTTTCGGCTGTCGTCGCTCGCCTCGCTGGAGGGCTACTACTTCAAGCCGCGCATGGACCGGGAACTGCTCAGCACCTATTCCAAGGGCCTGATCGGCACCACCGGATGTGTCGGTGGCGAGGTGCAGACCCGGCTGCGGCTCGGCCAGTACGACGAGGCGCGCCAGGCAGCGGGGGAGCTGCGCGACATCTTCGGCAAGGACAACTTCTTCTGCGAGATCATGGACCACGGCATCGACATCGAGCGCCGCACCATGACCGACCTGCTCAAGCTGGCCAAGGAACTCGATCTGCCGCTGGTGGCAACCAACGACCTGCACTACACCCACGCCCACGACGCCACGGCGCACGCCGCCCTGCTCTGCGTGCAGTCCGCCTCCACCCTGGATGACCCGAACCGGTTCAAGTTCGACTCCAACGAGTTCTACCTCAAGACCGCCGCCGAGATGCGGCACCTGTTCCGGGACAACCCCGAGGCCTGCGACAACACCCTGCTCATCGCCGAGCGGTGCGAGGTCAAGTTCAACACCCAGGCCAACTACATGCCCCGCTTCCCCACGCCGGAGGGCGAGAACGAGGAAAGCTGGTTCATCAAGGAGACCGAGCTCGGCCTGATCCGCCGCTACCCGAACGGCATCTCCGCGGCCGTCCGCAAGCAGGCCGACTACGAGGTCGGCGTCATCACCCAGATGGGCTTCCCCGGCTACTTCCTCGTCGTCGCCGACTTCATCAACTGGTCCAAGGACAACGGCATCCGGGTCGGCCCCGGCCGCGGTTCCGGCGCCGGCTCGATGGTCGCGTACGCCATGGGCATCACCGACCTCGACCCGCTCGTGCACGGCTTGATCTTCGAACGGTTCCTCAACCCCGACCGCGTCTCCATGCCCGACTTCGACGTCGACTTCGACGATCGTCGCCGCGGCGAGGTCATCCACTACGTCACCGAGAAGTACGGCGCAGAGCGGGTCGCCCAGATCGTCACCTACGGCACCATCAAGGCCAAGCAGGCCCTCAAGGACTCCAGCCGAGTGCTCGGCTTCCCGTTCGGCATGGGTGACAAGCTCACCAAGGCCATGCCGCAGCCCATCATGGGCAAGGACATGCCTCTGACCGGAATGTTCGACAAGGACCACCCGCGGTACCGCGAGGCCGGCGACTTCCGCGCCGTCATCGAGACGGACGCAGAGGCCCGCACGGTGTTCGACACCGCACTGGGCATCGAGAACCTCAAGCGGCAGTGGGGCGTGCACGCCGCCGGCGTGATCATGTCGTCCGACCCCCTGATCGACATCATCCCGATCATGCGCCGCGAGGCCGACGGTCAGATCGTGACCCAGTTCGACTACCCGGCCTGCGAGTCCCTCGGGCTGATCAAGATGGACTTCCTGGGGCTGCGCAACCTCACCATCATCGACGACACCCTCGACAACATCGAAGCCAACCGCGGCCACCGGCCGGTGCTGGAAGACCTCGGCCTGGACGACCCGCTGGCCTACGAGCTGCTCGCCCGCGGCGACACCCTCGGTGTGTTCCAGCTCGACGGCGGGCCCATGCGCGCGCTCCTGCGCAGCATGAAGCCTGACAACTTCGAAGACATCTCGGCCGTCATCGCGCTCTACCGGCCCGGCCCCATGGGTGCGAACTCGCACACCAACTACGCCCTGCGGAAGACCGGGCAGCAGGAGATCATCCCCATCCACAAGGAGCTCGAGGAGCCCCTCAAGGACATCATCGGCGGTACCTACGGACTCATCGTCTACCAGGAGCAGGTGATGTCGATCGCGCAGAAGCTGGCCGGCTTCTCGCTCGGCCAAGCCGACCTGTTGCGCCGTGCGATGGGTAAGAAGAAGAAGTCCGAGCTGGACAAGCAGTTCGAGGGCTTCTCCGGCGGAATGATGGCCAACGGCTACTCGATGGAAGCCGTTACCACCGTGTGGAACATCCTTCTACCGTTCTCCGACTACGCCTTCAACAAGGCCCACTCGGCCGCCTACGGCGTGCTGTCCTACTGGACCGCGTACCTCAAGGCGCACTACCCGGCCGAGTACATGGCGGCCCTGCTCACGAGCGTCGGAGACGCCCGCGACAAGCTCGCGCTGTACCTCAATGAGTGTCGCCGGATGGGCATCCAGGTGCTGCCGCCGGACGTGAACGAGTCGATCGGCTTCTTTGCCGCCGTCGGCACCGACATTCGCTTCGGCCTGGGTGCCGTGCGGAACGTCGGATTCAACGTCGTCGAGGCCATCCGGGCCGCCCGCACCGAGAAGGGCGACTTCGAGTCCTTCCACGACTTCCTGCGCAAGGTGCCGCTGCAGGTCACGAACAAGCGCACCGTCGAGTCGCTGATCAAGTCCGGCGCCTTCGACTCCCTCGGCGCCACCCGCCGGGCCATGTTCGAGATCCACGAGGGTGCGGTCGACTCCGCCGTCAAGATCAAGCGCGACGAGTCGCACGGCATGGTCGGGTTCGACTTCGACAGCCTCTTCGACGACCCGCAGGAAACCGAGCAGGTGCCCGATCGGCCGGAGTGGAGCAAGAAAGAGAAGCTGGCGCTCGAGCGGGACATGCTCGGGCTCTACGTCTCCGACCACCCGCTGGCCGGACTCGAGATCCCCCTGGCCAAGCACGCCAGCACCACCATCACCGACCTGATCAGCTCGGAGCACACCCAGGACGCGGACACCGTCACAGTGGCCGGCCTGATCACCAACGTGCAGCACCGCATCGCGAAGAAGTCCGGCAACCAGTACGGCATCATCTCGGTCGAGGACTTCGGTGGTGAGATCGACGTCATGTTCATGGGCAAGGCGTACCAGGAGTTCTCCCTCGACCTCGTCAGCGACTCCGTGGTCGTGGTGCGCGGCCGGGTGAGCATGCGCGACGACGGCATGAACCTGCACGCGTACAGCATCTTCGCGCCGGAGCTCGGCCAGGCGTCCGACCACGGCACTCTCTCGATCACCCTGTTCGAGGCGCGGGCCACCACCGACACCGTCACCCAGCTCGGTGAGGTCCTCAAACGGCACGGCGGCACCTCCGAGGTGCGGCTGAAGCTGATCAAGGGCGACACCGCCCGGGTCTTCGAGCTCCCGGCACGCGTGACAGTTACCGCCGATCTGTTCGGCGAACTGAAAAGCCTGCTCGGCCCCTACTGCCTCACCTGACCCGTTAGCCCGCTGTCGGGGGCCGGTTATCTGCGTGCACGGATGGCCCCCGCCGTTTGGACGAGCTCGACCCAGCGGATCGGGGGCGGCGCCTCATCGGCCACGTAATTCGCGCGTGTCGTGGTCCGCGAAGACGGCTGCTGCTCGTCAGAACGGCGGGTTTTCAGGTACCGGTGGCGACGGGTGGCGTGTGGGCTGGTGCCGGGGCATCAGATACATGTCGTCCGCGGGTCGCTTCCGATTTTTCGGTCCCACGGTCGGCGGCTTCGGCCGCGGTGGTGCGATCGGGTTGGCCGGGTCGGTGCGGTAGGTCCGGTTCCCGGGCGACGTCCAGACCAGTACCCCACCGGGCTCCTGGACGACCGACCACTGGCTGAGGTGTTTGAGCCGGTGGTGGCCTTCGCAGAGGTGGGCGAGGTTGTCCAGGTCGGTACCGCCGTCGTATTGCCGGTCCTGGGTGTGGTCGATGTCGCTTTTCATCGCGGGGCGGGAGCAGCCGGGGAACCGGCAGGTTTCGTCCCGCATCCGCAGCACCTTCCGCATGCCCTTGGTGATTTTCTGCTGCTTCTTATCGACCGAGAGGATCACCCCGGATTCGGGGTGGGTGAGCACGCGGGTAAAACTTTGCGCGTCGCCGACGATCCGCCGGGCCGCCTCGGGCGAGATCGGCCCGTACCCTTCCAAGGTGGCGGGTTCCTCGTCCAACCCGAGCAGGGTCATCACCGGCACGGTGATCATCACGGTGCCGCGGATGCCGGCGCCCATCCCGGTCGGGGTGATCCCGTCCAACAACAACGCGGCGGTGACGTCGGCGCGGAGCTGGTCGAGGGTGCGAGCGGGCGTTTCGCGGGTGGCGTTCTGCTCGAGGCCGAACGCCGCCCCGGTCTGTCCCGCTCCGGCCCCGGTGTCTCCGGTGCCGGCGCTGGCGTGGCGGGCGGCCGCGTCGCTGTCCGGGGTGGGGTCGCCGAGCTTCTTCAAGCCCGTGGCCATGCTGGTGATCCGGTCCCAAGCCGCCTTGGTCTGTTCCGCGGTGCCGTACCAGTGCAACCAGCCCATCCCGTCGTGCGCGGGCTCCCAAAACGTGCGCCGATCCTTCAGAGCGTCGTTACTGCGGGACACGATCGACTCCGGATGCCGTCGTTCCCGCAGCCGACGGGCGCGATCTGTGAACCGGCCCACCGGCTGTGACTTCGCCACCGGCAGCACGGCCTCCTCGAACGCGGCCTGCTCCGCATCGGGGATGGCGCGGATCTGGTCGAGCAGGGCGGTCGCGTGCCGGTAACTGATCTCACCCTTCGACAGCGCGTCGAAAGTGAGCGGCGCGTAACTGTAAAGGAACCGGGCCTCATCCAGCTGCCGCTCGATCGTGCGTTCGGCGGTGCGGGTCAAGCAGGCGGTCTCGGTCACGATGGTGCGGCGGGCGATCTTGTGCTCGTCCCACCTCGCGTAGGCCGCGGCGCGAGCCTGATCGTCGGTCATGGTGGCCGCGTTCCGGTCCGCCGTTGCGATGGACTCCCGGTCACCGTGCAGGCGCGAGGACACTCGGGGCTGCTCGCTCCAGTCCTGCAGCCCGACCAGAAGCTCGATGCGGCGGGCCTGCGCCTGCGCGATGAGGCGGTCTTCCGCCGCGATTCGCTCGGTCTGCTCGGCCAGTTCGTCCAGCACCCGCTGGTCCATGGTCGGATCGGGCTGGTACGCCGCGGCCGGTGCCGGTGCCGGTGCCGGTGCCGGTGCCGGCGTGGGTGCGGGTCCGGGCTTGGGTGCAGCAGTGGGTTGTTGTGGATCTTGTGGGACGCGTTCCGGAGAGTGGTCGTCATCATCCGGAGCGGGCGGTGGTGCCTGATCGGGGCTACTCATAATGAGATCGTCTCACCTACCACTGACATTGCGACTCACCCGACCGACCCCATCCGCGACCCGTGAGAAGAACCCCAAAAAAAGTCGGAATCTGGGGTTTAACTCGCGGCTCGCGGCGCGGGGCGGGGCGGGGATGCATGGTGAGGTTAGCGGAGGATCTCCACCATCAGGACCCAAGCGTCGAGCATCGAGCCGGCGATGGTGAGGAGCAGCCCGGCAGCCACCCAGTACAGGCCGCCGCCACCACCGTCCGTGAGCACCAGGAGCAGGGCGCCGATCACGACGGGGAGGAGTTGCCCGGCGGCGATGGGGATGGCGATGCCGCGGGTGAATCGCGGGACCGTGGCCGGATGCATCCGTTTGACCAGGGACACCGCGTGCAGCGTGATGGCCAGCGCGGCGGTGGCCAGCAGTTCCACGCCCAGCACGGCTGCGGGCTGGCCGGGAACCAGGAGCAGCCCGGCCGTCACGACCACCAGCACCAGCGACCCGACGGCGGCGGCTGCCCTGGCTGTCACACCGGGCAGCGCCAGGATCTCCCTGATGTTCACCGAGATCGCCACCATCACCAGGCCGGCAAGGGCCGCGGCGGCGCCCGCCAACGCCACCGCGAAGTCGCTCCAGCCCGCCGTCAGCGTGTCGTCCATGGCCACCCCTCGCTTCGATGCCGACACGATAGCGCGGCCGGGGGATCCCGATCGGCGGGGGTACCGGGCGGTGGCACCGCAAATCCGTTCCATCGGACCTCGTCTGACCAGCCCTTTGACAGCCGGGGGCCATACGCTGGAGCCATGAGAACGCGCGCCAAGGAACCGATCTACAGCACGGCCATCGCGGCCGGTCGAACCGTCTTCGGCCTGTTCCGGCTGCGGCCCACCGTGACGGGCCTGACGAACCTGCCGGATGCCGGGGGAGCGGTCCTCGCGATCACCCACTTCGGCTACGCCGACTTCGCCCTCGTCGAATGGATGATGTGGCGGAAGAACCGCCGCCACATCCGCTTCATGGCCAAGAAGGGCGCCTTCGACAAGCCCCTCGTCGGCACCCTGCTCCGCGGGATGCGTCACATCAACGTGGACATGACCGCCGGCGCCCAGGCGTACGCCGACGCCGTGCGGGCACTCGGCGCCGGGGAAGTGGTCGGCGTGTTCCCCGAGGGCGGGGTCAGTGCGTCATTCACCGTGCGCGAGCTGAAGACCGGCGCCGCCCGGATGGCGCAGGAAGCCGACGTTCCCATCGTGCCCATCGCCGTGTGGGGCGGCCACCGCCTGCTCACCAAGAACCACAAGCCGTCGCTCCGGGAGGCCTACGGCACCCCGGTCAGCTTCGCGGTCGGCACTCCCATCCAGGTCAGCTCCTCCGACGATCCTCAGGCGGTCACGCTGGCGCTGCACGGCACCCTGCAGCGACTCGTCGACGGCCTGCAGGCCCGGTACCCGGTGCCGGGATCCGGGCGCTGGTGGCAGCCCGCCCACCTGGGCGGAACCGCGCCGACGCCCGAAGAGGCCGCCGCAACGGAAGCGGAGCGCCAGCTCCGGAAGGCCGCCGCCAGGGCCGCCAACAGTTGACGATGACCGGGCCGATCGAGACGACACCGAAGCCGACCGCGTCGTCGGGCATCGTGTTCCGTACCGGTACGCCGGATGACACCGAGCAGTGCCTCACGCTCTGGATCGACGCCTGCGCGGTGCGCGACGGTGTCGCCATTGCCGGTGTCTCGGAACGGGCGCGCCCCAAGTTCGACCAGGCAGAACGCTGGATCGTGGCCGAGGGCCCGCATGCGGGGATCCTCGGGTTCGTGCTGGCGACCACGCCGGGCAGCGGCCTGCCCGGCGATCCCCCTGGTGCGCCCGTGGTCGGGCTGATCGCCGTCGCGCCCGCAGCGCAGGGACACCGGCTCGGGGGAGCCCTGATGCGTGCCGTGGCCGACGAGCTCGCCCGGGCCGGCCACCAGCGCGCCGTGCTGCACGTCCTGCTGGACAATCATCCGGCCGTGCGGCTCTACGCCGGCAATGGATGGCGACCGCTGGGAGAGCCCTACGACCACTCGCTGCTGCACCGGCCGACACAGGCCTACGTCCTCGACCTGCAGGGAGACGGCACAGCTCGATGCTGACCGGCTCGCGGCCGAACCGTTCGGACCGGCGAGGCTAGAGCGTCTCGCCCAGCGCGCGATACCGGCGCTCGTGGTAGATCAGCGCCTCGTCGTCCTCGCCCAGGCCGCCGCCCTCGATCTGCACCACGACGACCGCGGCGTTGTGCACGCTCACCCGTTCCACGATCCGGCCGACCATCCAGGAGGTCACGTTGTTCAGCACGGGCAGGCCGTGCGGGCCGACCCGCCAGTGGTCACCGACGAACCGCTCCGTGTTCGGGCCGGCAAGGCGTTCCGCCAGGCCGCGGTTGCGCAGGCCGAGCAGGTGGATGACCACCCGCTCGGTCTCGTTCACCGCCGGCCAGGAACTGGCCGACTTGGCCATGTTGAACGTGGCCAGGGGCGGCACCGCCGACATCGAGGCGAGGGACGTCGCCGTGAAGCCCACGGGCATGCCCTGCGCGTCCAGCGCCGTGACCACGGCGACGCCGGCGGCGTGCCGGCGGAAGGCGTTCTTGAACGCGGCAAGGTCGGCCGGAGCGTTCGGATCGGTGTCGAGCGAGGCCGCGTCGGGCAGGCCGGCCGGCTCGGTGGTGCGTTCGGTCATAGTGGTGCCAATCGTTTCACCCACCAGCCTATTCCCGTGTGCTGCCCGGTTCTTGGATAGGCTGGAGTGACATGATCCAGACGATTGACCTTCGAGGAACGCGGCCTGCTCCGGCCGAACTTTTGGCCTCAGTGCCCCGGGCGGCCACCAGCGTCACCGTGGCCAGCGACGTCGCCGCCGAACTGATCGACGACGTGCGCGCCCGCGGCGAGCTGGCCCTGCTCGACCAGGCCGAACGTCTCGACCGGGTCCGGCCCGACCACATCCGCGTTCCGGCCGAGCACGTTCAGGAGGCCCTCGCCGCGCTCGACCCCGCCGTGCGCACGGCCATCGAAGAGACCATCAGGCGGGTGCGCCTCGCCAGTGCCGCGCAGGTGCCGCCGCTGGTCACCACCACCATCGCCGAGGGTGCCGAGATCGTGCAGCGCTGGCGGCCCGTGCAGCGCGTCGGCCTCTACGTGCCCGGCGGCAAGGCCGTCTACCCGTCCAGCGTGGTGATGAACGTCGTTCCCGCCCAGGTGGCCGGCGTCACCTCCATCGCCCTGGCGTCGCCGCCGCAAAGCCACTTCGACGGCCGGGTGCACCCCACCATCCTCGCCGTGGCCGGGCTCCTCGGCGTGGACGAGATCTACGCCATGGGCGGCGCCGGCGCCGTCGGTGCCTTCGCCTACGGCGTTCCGGAGCTCGGTCTCGACCCCGTCCAACTGGTCACCGGTCCCGGCAACGTCTACGTCGCCGCCGCCAAGCGCCTCGTGCGCGGCGTCACCGGAATCGACTCCGAAGCCGGGCCGACCGACATCCTCGTGATCGCCGACGCCGCGGCCGACCCGGCGTTCGTCGCCGCGGACCTGGTCAGCCAGGCCGAACACGATGAGCTCGCCGCCGCCGTGCTCGTCACCGACTCCGCCGAGCTCGCCGACTCGGTCGAAGCCCTCCTCGGCACCCTCGTCACCACGACCACCCACTCCGAACGGGTGGCCGCCTCGCTGGGCGGAACCCAGTCGGCGATCGTGCTCGTCGACGACCTCGAACAGGCGGCCGCGTTCAGCAATGCCTTCGGACCCGAGCACCTCGAGATCCAGACCGAGGACCCCGACGCGGTGCTCACGCTGATCGACAACGCCGGCGCCATCTTCCTCGGCCCGTACGCCCCGGTCAGCCTCGGTGACTACGCGGCCGGCTCCAACCACGTGCTCCCCACCGGAGGCCAGGCCCGGTTCTCCGCAGCCCTCGGCGCGTACACCTTCCTCCGCCCGCAGCAGGTGGTGCGGTACAGCCGGGACGGGCTCGCCGGAGTGGCCGACCACATCCTGGCCCTGTCCGCCGCTGAGGCGCTGCCGGCGCACGGCGACGCTGTCACCGCGCGATTCCCCAAACCCGCGGAACGGTAGGCTCGAAGCACCATGTATTGCCCGTTCTGTCGTCACCCCGATTCCCGTGTCATCGACTCGCGCACCAGCGATGACGGGCTCTCGATCCGTCGCCGCCGGCAGTGCCCGGAATGCGGCCGACGATTCAGCACCACCGAGACCGCCAGCCTGAACATCATCAAGCGCAGCGGCGTGGTCGAACCGTTCAGCCGCGAGAAGATCGTCTCCGGTGTGCGCAAGGCCTGCCAGGGCCGCCCGGTGACGGACTCCGACCTGGCCATGCTGGCGCAGAAGGTGGAGGAGACCATCCGGCAGACCGGGGCGTCCCAGATCGAGGCCAACGACATCGGCCTGGCGATCCTGGCGCCGTTGCGTGAACTCGATGAGGTGGCCTACCTCCGCTTCGCCAGCGTGTACCAGGCGTTCGACTCCCTCGACGACTTCGAGGCTGCCATCTTCCAGCTCCGCACCGAGCACGCTGCCGCGGCCGCGGCGGATGCCGACGCCGAGCCCGAACGCTAGGGACCCGTGTACCCCACGCTCTTCAAGCTCGTCCTCACCCGCATCGACCCCGAGCAGGCCCACCACCTGGCCTTCGAAGTCATCCGCTGGCTGCCCCGGCTCGGGCTGGGCGGCCTGGCGCACCGCTTCACCCGGCCGCGCACCGACATCGGCGTCGATACCCTCGGGCTGCACTTCGAGTCCCCGTTCGGCGTCGCCGCGGGCTTCGACAAGGACGGCCACGCCGTGATCGGCCTCGGCCGGCTCGGTTTCGGCCACGTCGAGGTAGGTACTCTCACCGCCGTCGCCCAGCCGGGGAACCCGAAACCCCGCCTGTTCCGGCTCATTCCGGACCGCGCCGTGATCAACCGGATGGGCTTCAACAACGACGGCGCGACCGCCGCCGTCGATCGGCTCACCCGGGTGCGCGCCACCACGGCACGTCCGGTGCTCGGCATCAACATCGGCAAGAGCCGGGTCACCGCTGTCGAGGACGCCACAGCGGACTACCTGGTCAGCGCCACGGCGCTCGCGCCCATCGCCGACTACCTCGTGGTCAATGTGAGCTCCCCCAACACTCCGGGGCTGCGCGGACTGCAGGAACTCGACCAGCTCGCCCCGCTGCTGCGCGCGGTGCAGGCCGCCGCCGGCCGCACGCCGCTGCTGGTCAAGATCGCCCCCGACCTCACCGACGACGAGGTCACCCGGATCGCCGGACTGGTCGTGGAACTCGGACTGGACGGCATCATCGCCACGAACACCACCATTAGCCGGGACAACCTGGCCACCGACCCAGCCGTCGTCGCCGCGGCCGGCGCGGGCGGTCTGTCCGGAGCGCCCCTGAACGCACGCTCGCTCGAGGTGCTGCGGCTCATCCGCGCCACCGTGCCGGCGGACCTCTGCGTCATCTCGGTCGGCGGCGTCGAAACCGCCGAGCAGGTTGCCGAGCGCCTCGCCGCCGGGGCCACCCTGGTGCAGGGCTACACCGGATTCCTTTACCGCGGTCCGCTCTGGGCCCGGCAGATCAACCGCGGCCTCGACCGGCTGCTCGCCGCCCGTTAGAAAATAAGGACATCGCGAGGTTGCAAGGACCAGTTCGGCTGTTGCGTCCTGAAGAACTCACCATGTCCTAGTTAGCGGATGCCGGCGGCCCGCGGCGGCCCGCGGCGGTTCGCCCCGGGTTCAGTCGATCGGGCCGGGAAGTCCGGGATCCGTGATCAGGCCCAGCTCGGCCAGCTGCTCGGCGAGGCTCGCCCCGTCCGGGCCATAGACCCAGAGCGCGTCCGGCTTGACCTCGACGGCATCCTTGGGCCGGCGGCCGGCCAGCACGGCCTCGCTGGGGGAGAGCCGGCGGATGGCGACGGCCGCGACGGAATCGGGGAAGTCCCGCTGGAACTCGCTGTAGATCGCCTCATCGTGCTGTCCGTCGTCGCCGACCAGGATCCACTTCATGTCGGGGAACTCGTGCGCCAACCGGCGCAGGTTGTCGTGCTTGTGTTCGCGGCCGCTACGGAACAGGCGGTCGTGGGTGGGGCCCCAGTCCGTGAGCAACAGCGCCCCGGCCGGGTACAGGTTGCGGGACAGGAAGCGGCTCAGCGTCGGCGCGACGTTCCACGCCCCCGTCGACAGGTAGATCACCGGCGACCCCGGAGTCGCGTCGGCGAGGCGGTCCAGCAGCACGGCCATGCCGGGAGTGGGCACGCGGGCGTGCTCGTCGAGCACGAAAGTGTTCCAGGCGGCCAGCAGCGGCCGGGGGAGCGTGGTGACCATGACGGTGTCGTCGACGTCGGAGATGATCCCGCGGCGCACCTCGGGGGAGACGATGAAGACGGGGGCCTCGACGGCTCCCGATGCCTCGGTGTGCAGGTGGGCGGTGTGCCAGCCAGGCGCGAGGTTGACCTGCATGACGGTGTCGACGACCCCGCCGCGGTCGGCCTGTACCCGGTGCGCCTTGCCGCCGATGTCGATGGTGACCGTGACATCGTTCACCGGCACGCTCGTGAAGCTGCGCCAACCGCGGATGCTCGCATCCCGGGCGGCGACCCGGCGCTTGGTGCGTGCGCCCGCCTTCACCGGCTTGGCCAACAGCACCCGGCAAAGAATCCGGACCCGTTCCGGCGTGCCATACCCGGTGTACGGGATCACGACGGGCAGGTGTCCGCGCCGCCGGGCGAACTTCTCACGTTTCTCGTGCAGCCAGTCCTCGATCCGGGCGGCGCGATGAATCATGCGTGCAGGGTTCAGCGGAGCTGCGGCCGTGGCGGGGAACTTAGACACACTTCAGTCTCTCATGAGCACGGGCCCCGCCCGCCCGCGGCCGGCGACCCGCCCGGGCCGGAGTTTTCGCTCCGTTTGGGGGGCGAGTTCTGCGCGTGTCGGCTTGCGCGGGCCCGTAAGATTGTGACTTATATTCAAGGAGGACACGTGGCGCTGATCGACCTATTCGGTGAAGACTCGCTCGCTCAAGGCCGGCAGGTTCGCACCGAACCCATTCAGCAGCGCAGTGCCGCCCGCTTGAGCGCGTTGCTCGATGCGGCCGCAGCGGTCGTCGACGAGGTCGGCTTCGACCGGATCACCACCGCCATGGTGGCCGAACGTGCCGGCGCATCCATCGGCACCGTCTACCGGTACTACCCGGACCGGGTCGCCGTGCTCGAAGGACTGCGCGAGCGGGCCGTTCTGCGCTTCCGCCAGCGCGTCGCCGACAACCTCAAGACCGCCAAGCCCGAAACCTGGTGGGAGGCCGTCGACTGCGGCATCACCGCGTTCGTCGACCTGTACCGCGCCGAGCCCGGCTTCCGGATCCTGCACTTCGCCGACCGGGAACGTGCCCAGTCCAGCACTCCCGACCAGTTGGACTCCGGTTTCTTCGCCAACCAGATCGCCGCCGTCCTGTCCGAGGAATACGGACTCGACGGCGGGCCGGACCTGATCTTCCGCCTCGAGGTCGCGGTCGAGATGGCCGACTCGCTGCTGTCGCGCGCCTTCACCTGGAACAGCCAGGGCGACGAGCGTTTCATCGCCGAGTGCCGTCGCATCATGCACGACTACCTCATCGGCTACTACGGCCCGGACGCCGACTAGACATTTTTCAACACACAAGCGGCAATCCGCTTTGGTTCTGGCTCCGAAGAATGATTGGCTGGTCATCCGCACTCGCCGACCCCGGGTGAGCGGGTGCAGCGCCCGCATCGAGGATTGAGCCAGCCATGATCGAGTTCCGTTCCGTCAGCAAACGATTCCCCGACGGCACCCTGGCCGTTGAGGACTTCAGCCTCGTGCTGCCCTCGCATAAGACCACGGTGCTGGTCGGCTCGTCCGGGTCGGGCAAGACCACCCTGCTGCGCATGATCAACCGCATGGTCGATCCGACCAGCGGCACGGTCGAGATCGACGGCGAAGACATCGCCACCCTGCCCCCGGTGAAGCTGCGCCGCGGCATCGGCTACGTCATGCAGAACTCCGGACTCCTGCCGCACCGCACCGTCGTCGACAACGTCGCCACCGTGCCGCTCTTGCGCGGCACGCCCAAGCGCCAGGCTCGGCAGGATGCCCTCACGATGCTGGACACCGTGGGCCTGGACCGCAGCCTCGCCGACCGGTACCCGAGCCAGCTCTCCGGCGGCCAGCAGCAGCGCGTCGGCGTGGCCCGCGGACTGGCCGTCAACCCGAACATCCTGCTGATGGACGAACCGTTCGGGGCCGTCGACCCCATCGTGCGGGCCGAGTTGCAGCAGGAGCTGGTGCGCCTGCAGCAGGAGCTCGACAAGACCGTCGTCTTCGTCACCCACGACATCGAGGAGGCGTTCCTCCTCGGCGACCAGATCGTCATCCTGCGTGAGGGCGGCAAGGTCGCCCAGGTCGGCTCACCCGCCGAACTCCTGGCGAACCCCGCCGACGACTTCGTGGCCAGTTTCGTCGGTGCCGACCGCGGCCGGCGCTCCCTCCACGTCGAGCGTCACGGCGACGAGGACGTCGTGGTCGACAGCGACGGCCGCCTGGCCGGCGTGTTGAACCGCGACGGCCGGGCCGCAGCCGCGGCCGGCCCAGAGGGCGCCCGATGACCTGGGCGCTGGCCAACCTGGGCCTGATCTGGGCCCGCACGCTCGACCACATCGTGCTGAGCCTGCCGCCCATCCTGCTCTGCTTCGTCATCGCCGTGCCGCTGGGCTGGCTGGCCCGCCGCTACAAGGTCAGCCGGGGCATCATCCTGACCGGCGCCGGCCTGCTCTACGCCGTCCCGTCGCTGCCGTTGTTCTTCGTGCTGCCCGCCGTGATCGGCACCGGGTTGCGATCGCCGCTGAACGTGATCATCGCGCTCACCCTGTATGGCGTCGCCCTGATGGTGCGAGTGGTGGCCGACGGCCTCGATTCGGTGGACGCCGATGTGCGCCAGTCGGCGTCGGCGGTTGGCTACTCCACCTGGTCCCGGTTCTGGCAGGTGGAGCTCCCGCTGGCCGGACCGGTGCTGCTGGCCGGCATGCGGGTGGTGGCGGTCAGCACCGTGAGCCTCGTGACCGTCGGCGCTGTGATCGGCGTGCAGAGCCTCGGCAGCCTGTTCACCGACGGCTTCCAGCGCGGCATCCAGGCTGAGATCATCGCCGGGCTGGTCGCCACGGTGGCGCTCGCCCTGGCCTGTGACGGCGCACTCGTGCTCGCCGGCCGGGTGCTGATGCCGTGGACCCGCCGGGTGCCCCAGAACAAGTCCGGCACTCCGATCGAGGTGAGCGCCACATGAACCTCTTCGCCGACGCCATCGACTGGATCCTCGACCCGGCGAACTGGACCGGGCTCAACGCGATCCCGCTCCGGCTGGCCCAGCACCTGATCTTCACCCTGGTCACCCTCGTGATCGCCTCGGCCATCGCCATCCCGCTCGGCTACCTGATCGGTCACACCGGCCGCGGACGCGGTCTCGCGGTGACCACATCCGGCGGGCTGCGCGCCATCCCCACCCTGGGCCTGCTCACCCTGGTCGCCCTCTGGGTGGGCATCGGCGTCGTCGCCCCGTACGTGGCGCTCACGGTGCTTGCCATCCCGCCGATCCTGGCCGGTGCGTACACCGGGTTCGAGGCCATCGACCGACGCACGATCGATGCCGCCCGTGCGGTGGGCATGTCCGAGCTGCAGATCGTCCGCAAGGTCGAGGTGCCCCTGGGCCTGCCCCTCCTGATCGGCGGCCTGCGCTCGGCCACCCTGCAGGTGATCGCCACCGCCACCCTGGCCGCCTACGTGGCCGACATCGGCCTGGGCCGGTACCTCTTCTCGGGGTTGAAAACCCGCGACTATGCCGAGATGCTGGGCGGATCGATACTCGTGATCCTGCTCGCATTGGTCTTGGAGGGAATCTTTGCGCTGATCCAACGGTTTGTCGTACCACGGGGCGTTTCCGGACGCCTCAGCACCCCCACAGCCAGCACGCTTCGCACCGGACGAACCACAGCAGCCCGGTGACATATCTACCGAAACTTCGGTACCTGAGGAAGGACAACAGCATGTTCACAATCACACGAGGCCGGCTCGCGCTTGTCAGCGCGGTCGCGGTTGGGGCTGTCGTAGCCCTTGCAGGGTGTGCGTCCGGCGATCCGCTGGACGAGGGAAGTAGCAGCACCGAAGAATCCGACACCCTGGTCGTCGGATCACAGGACTACTACTCGAACGAGATCATCGCGGAAATCTACGCGCAGGCGCTGGAAAACGGCGGCTTCACCGTCGACCGCCAGTTCCGCATCGGCCAGCGGGAGGCCTACCTTCCCGAGATCGAATCCGGCGACATCGACGTGTTCCCCGAGTACACCGGCAGCCTGCTGCAGGCCCTCGAGGCCGACGCCGCCGGCGGAACCGCCGACGAGGTCTACACCGCCCTCGAAGCCGCGCTGCCCGACGGCCTGAGCGTGCTCGACCGCGCCGACGCCAGCGACCAGAACTCCTGGACGGTCACGCAGGCCTTCGCCGACACCTACGACCTCACCGACATCGCCTCGCTCACCGCGGTGACCGAACCGATCACCGTCGGCGGCAACTCCGAGCTGGAGACCCGTCCCTACGGGCCGACCGCGCTCAAGGAGAAGTACGGCATCGAGATCGCCGGCTTCACCCCGGTGGAGGACAGCGGCGGACCGCTGACGGTCAAGGCGCTGGTCGACAACAAGATCCAGCTCGCGAACATCTACACCGCTGACCCCAACATCGCGTCGAACGACCTCGTCGCGCTCGACGACCCCGATGGCCTGTTCTTCCCGGACAACGTCGTGCCCGTCGTCTCCGACAAGGTCGACGACTCGGCCGCCGAGATCCTCAACGAGGTCAGCGCCGCCCTGGACGCCGACACCCTCGTGGCCCTGAACGCCCAGAGCGTGAACGACGAGGCCGCCGCGGACACGATCGCGACGGACTGGCTCACCGAACAGGGACTGATCTAACCGTCCCGTTTCACCTGCTGCACCCGAACGGCCCCGTCATCCAGACGGGGCCGTTCGTCTGTGCCGGCGAGGCGATCAGGTCGTCGCCAGCAACACGAGCGGCAGCAGCAACAACGCGGCGGTGGCGGCCAGGACGAGCGTGCGAGCCGCCGGAGTGAGCCCGGGCACGTCGTTGAGGAGACGGCTGACCCGCGGCCCGACGAGGTCGGCGGAGGAATCGTCGTCCAGCCCGCCGGCCGCCGCGCGCGGTGACTGGGTTCCGGCGACCTCCGCCAGGTGGGCCGTGCCCACCAGTGCGATGGCGCGGGCCAGGGTGCGGTCGTCGACCTCCAGCCTGGCCTGGTCGTCGGCCATCATCTCGACCAGGAGGGCCACCGCGTTCTCGGCGCGGTTGGCAATGGGAAACCAACGCAGCGCACTGTGCCAGGACTTGAAGGCGAGCAGCACCACGTGGTGCTGCTGGCGCAGGTGGGCGCGCTCGTGCGCCACGACGCCGCGCAGCTGGTCGGCATCCAGCAGCCGCAGCAGCCCCCGGGACAGCACGGTGGCCGAACGGGTGCCGCCGGGCAGGCAATACGCGATCGGGGCCGCATGGTCGATCACCCGGGTGCCGGCGGTATCGAACGGCAGCGGGTCGCTGAGCAGGCCGATCAGGGTGTGGTGCCGGCGGCGCTGCCGCTCGGCGCGGATGAAGGTGGCGCTGAGGTTCAGCAGCAGGTGTGTCGCCAGGATCAACGCCAGGCAGAGCGCCATCACCCCGCCGAGGGTGGCGCCGGCCGGAAGGGTGCCTGCCGCGACGTGGCCGGCGAGGGCGACCAGGGCGGCCAGCGGGGTGGAACCGAAGGGGATCAAGCCGAAGACCAGCAGCGAGCCGATCATCGATGCGCCGCCGGCCAGGGCGATCGACTGCCACAACGCCAGTGCCAGACCGGGCGCGCGGGGCGGCCAGGACGCACCGGCAAGCAGGATGGGGACGGGCCACGCCAGGATGACGGCCAGCGCCATGAGGGCCAGGGCGGTGCCGAGCACGGCGTTACCTGTCCCGGGAATCGGCGCGTGGGCAGCGGGGGAGCGCCGTGGTCATTCCGGCGACGGACTCGTGCTCGCCAACAGCGCGCGCAGGGTCTGCGCCTCCTGCGGGCTGACGTTGCCGATGAACCGGGCCAGGGTGGCCGTGCGGTCGCTCGTCGTGCCGAGGACCTCGTGCATGAGTTCGGCCGTGTGCTGGGCCCTGGAGCTCACCGCGCTGTAGCCGTGCGGCCGGCTGTCGCGGTCACGCGTGACGAAGCCCTTGTTCTCCAGGCGGGACAGCACGGTGAGCACCGTCGTCGTCGCGAGCGGCTTTGTGCCGGAAGACGCCGGGTCGAGCAGCGCGTCGCGCAATTCGTTCGCCGTCAAGGGGCGGTCGGTCGACCAGAGCAGGTCCATCAACATTCTCTCGAGCACACCCAAACTTCCCATAAAAGAACAATATCAAGCGGAATGGGCTTTTCTACCGAACGTAGAATAGTAGTCTTCTACGACACGTAGAAGTACCACGTCCTGGAGGGCATATGAACGAGTGGCTTGATCCGTTGCTTCTGTCACGCTGGCAGTTCGGCTTGACGACGGTGTACCACTTCCTGTTCGTGCCCCTCACCATCGGCCTCGTCACCACGGTGGCGATCTTCCAGACCGCCTGGTTCCGCACCAACAAGGCGAAGTACCTGCAGCTCACCCACTTCTTCGGCAAGATCTTCCTGATCAACTTCGCCATGGGCGTCGTGACCGGCATTGTGCAGGAGTTCCAGTTCGGCATGAACTGGTCGGACTACTCCCGGTTCGTCGGCGACGTCTTCGGCGCCCCGTTGGCGTTCGAGGGCATCGCCGCGTTCTTCCTCGAGGCTACCTTCATCGGCCTGTGGATCTTCGGCTGGGACAAGCTCCCCAAGGGCCTGCACCTGGCCACCATCTGGCTCACCGCCGCCGGCAGCATTGCGTCGGCCTACTTCATCATCGCCGCGAACGCGTTCATGCAGAACCCGGTCGCCTACCAGATCAACGAGGTCAAGGGCAGGGCCGAGCTCACCAGCATCGGTGAGCTGCTCACCAACCCGATCGCCCTCGCGGCCTTCCCGCACACGATCTTCGCCTGCTTCATGGTGTCCGCCGGCCTGATCATCTCGGTCGCCGCGTGGCACCTGTCGCGCAACCAGCACCTCGAGACCATGCGGCCCGCGCTCAAGTTCGGCCTCTGGATGATGGTGATCTCCGGTGCGCTCACCACGCTGATGGGCGACCAGCTCAGCCTGGCCATGGTCGCGGCCCAGCCGATGAAGATGGCTGCCGCCGAGGCGATGTACCACACCGCCACCGGCGCCAACGCGTCCTTCTCGATCTTCACCCTCGGCACCCCTGACGGTGTCCACGAGCTTTTCTCGATCCGGATTCCGTACCTGCTGTCGTTCCTGTCCACCCACACCTTCGACGGCACTGTCGAGGGCATCAACAACCTGCAGGAGCAGTACACCCAGCTCTACGGCCCCGGCGACTATGCCCCGATCATCTGGGTCACCTACTGGTCGTTCCGCTGGATGATCGGCCTCGGCATCGCACACATCCTCGTCGCCGTCGCCGGTCTCTGGGTGACCCGCAAGGGCAAGAGCCCCAAGACCTGGATCTGGAAGATCGCGATCTGGTCCTTCCCGATGTCGCTGCTGGCCATGAGCGTTGGTTGGGTGTTCACCGAAATGGGCCGGCAACCGTGGCTCGTCTTCGGCCTGCTGAAGACCGCGGACGGCGTCTCGCCGAACGTGAGCGGGCTCGAGATCCTCATCTCCCTCATCGCCTTCACCCTGCTGTACGGGGCCCTGGCCGTGGTGGAATTCCGCCTCATCCTCAAGGCCGTCCAGAAGGGGCCGGACGACGCCCCGGTGCCAGACCCCGTGTCCGGCGAAATCAAGCACACCACCACGGTCTACTAGGAGCACACAATGGAACTCAACACCCTGTGGTTCTGGATCATCGCGGCGATGTTCATCGGCTACTTCGTCCTCGACGGCTTCGACTTCGGCGTGGGCATGTCCCTGCCCTTCCTCGGTAAGGACGACACCGACCGGCGGGTGCTCATCAACACCATCGGCCCGGTCTGGGACCTCAACGAGACCTGGGTCATCGTGGCCGGCGCGTCGCTGTTCGCGGCCTTCCCCGAGTGGTACGCCACGATGTTCAGCGGCTTCTACCTGGCCCTGCTGCTGATCCTGCTCGCGCTCATCGCCCGGGGAGTGTCCTTCGAGTACCGCCACCAGCGGCCGGAGCTGAAGTGGAAGAAATCCTTCGACACCATGATCGTGGTGGGCTCTGCCGTGCCGGCGCTGCTCTGGGGCGTGGCCTTCGGCAACGTCGTCCGCGGCGTGCCGCTGGATGCGAACTTCAACTACATCGGCACCTTCTTCGACCTGCTGAACCCCTACGCGCTGCTGGCCGGCCTGACCACCCTGATGCTCTTCTTCACCCACGGCGTGATCTTCGTCTCCGCGAAGACCGAGGGCGAGATCCGCGTGCGTGCCCGGGCCCTGGCCATCCGGTCCGGCATCGTCACCATCGTCGTCGCAGCATCCTTCCTGGTCTGGACCACTCTGGCCTACGGCACGCTGGCCTCCGGCATCCTCGCCGCGGTCGCCGCGGTGGCACTCATCGCCGCCTACCTGGCGAACCTCGGCGGCAAGGAACGCACAGCGTTCGGCCTGATGGCCGTCACCATCGGTTTCGCCGTGCTGACCCTGTTCGCCTCGCTCTTCCCCGACGTCATGCCGGCCAGCAATGACGTGGCCAACAGCCTCACCATCGAGAATGCCTCATCGACCCCGTACACCCTGCAGGTGATGAGCTGGACGGCGCTGATCGCGATGCCCGTGATCCTGCTCTACCAGGGTTGGACCTACTGGGTGTTCCGCAAGCGGATCGGCCGGGCGCACATCGAAGCCGCCGTACACTGATCGGGATGCGTCCCCTCGATCCACGGCTTCTCAAGCACGCCACCGCCGCGCGCTGGTTCCTCCTTGTCGGCGCGGTGTTGGGCCTGGCCCAGACCCTCACCGTCGTGGCCTTCGCCTGGCTGCTCAGCCAGAGCATCACCCTCGCCGTTGACGGCGAGTCCTTCGACCGGCTGCGCAGCACGGTGGCCGCCCTGGCCGCGGTGGTCGTGTTGCGGGCTCTGATCGTGTGGCTGCTCGAGGTGGCCGCCAACCGCGGTGCCGCCGCCGTGAAGAGCCAGCTGCGCACCGCGGTGCTGGCCCGGCTCGCCGAGCGCGGCCCGGACTGGCTCGCCGGCCAGCAGGACGCCAGGGTCGCCACCGTCATCACGAGCGGCCTCGACGCGCTCGACAACTACTTCGCCAGGTACCTGCCGCAGCTGCTGCTCACCGCCATCGCCACGCCGATCCTGGTGCTCCTGATGCTGTGGCAGGACCTGCCCAGCGGCATCACCGTGATCATCGTGCTGCCGATCATCCCGGTCTTCATGATCCTGATCGGCCAGGCCACCCAGGTCGTGCAGCGTAACCAGTGGGATGCCCTGCAGCGGCTGTCCGCCGGCTTCCTCGACGTCGTCGGGGGACTTGCCACCCTCAAGATCTTCGGCAGGGACCGCCGCCAGACGGTCCGTCTGACCGACCTCACCGACGAGTACCGCGGCCGCACCATGAAGGTGCTGCGGGTGTCCTTCCTGAGCGGGTTCGTGCTCGAACTGGCCGGCAGCCTCTCGGTCGCGCTGATCGCCGTGTCGATCGGCATCCGCCTCGTGGACGGCTCCCTGCTGCTCGGTGTCGGCCTGTTCGTGCTGCTGCTGGCCCCGGAGGCGTTCCTACCGCTGCGCCAGGTCGGGGCGCAGTTCCACGCCGCGGCCGACGGCCTGGCGGCAGCCGAGGAGGTCTTCGCCATCCTCGAGGACGAGGACGCGCTGCCGACCAGGGCGCCGGCAACAGCTGCCGCCCTGCCGGCCAGGACCGGCGCCCGCCCGGCCCTGCTCAGCTTCGACACCGTCACCGTCCGGCGGGGGGAGTCCACCATCATCGACGGCTTCAGCCAGGACTTCGCGGCCGGGCAGCTGAGCGTGCTGAGCGGACCCAGCGGTGTGGGCAAGTCCACCCTGGTCGGCGTGCTGCAGGGTTTCGTACCCTTCGACGGCGCCCTGAAGCTGGGGGGCTCGCCGGTCGCGGCCGGCGACGCCCGCACCTGGCTGGCCTGGGCCGGACAACGACCGGGCCTGTTCAGCGGAAGCATCGCCGCCAACGTCTCGCTGGGCTCACCATCCACCGATGGCGGCCTCGTCAACACCGCACTGGCATTGGCCGGCGCCAGCGGCTTGGACGCTGCCGTCCAGCTCGGCGTGAACGGTGCCGGACTCTCCGGCGGACAGGCGCAGCGGGTGGCCTCCGCCCGGGCGATCTACCGCTGCCTGGCGCTGGACACCCCGGTGCTCGTGCTCGATGAGCCCAGTTCAGCGCTCGACACGGATGCGGAGGGCGCCCTGATCCGGGGACTGGCCACCCTGGCCGCACAGGGCCGTATTGTCATCGTGGTCAGCCACCGGCCGGCCTTCCTCCACGCCGCCGACAAGGTGGTCGAACTGTTCGAGGCCGCGCATGTCTGAGTCCGCATCCACCCGGCGGCCCGCATCCACCCGGCTGCCCGAGGCCGCCACGCGGGCCGTTCTTCGGCTCGCCCAACCCTCCGCGCGCCGCAGCCTGCCCGGCCTCGCGGCCGGCGTGGCCAGCGCCGCGAGCGCGGTTGCGCTCCTGGCCTGCTCCGCCTGGCTGATCACCCGGGCAGCGGAGATGCCGCCGATCATGTTCCTGGGCATGGCCGTGGTCGGCGTGCGCGCGTTCGCGCTGTTCCGATCGGCCTTCCGGTACCTCGAACGTCTCCTGAGCCATGACGCCGCCTTCCGCCAGCTCGGCGTATTGCGACTGGGCATCTTCGCCCGGCTCCTGCCCCTCGCCCCGGCCGGCCTGTCCGCGACCCGCCGCGGCGACCTGCTCACCCGCCTGGTGCGGGATGTCGACGACCTGCAGGACTTCCCCCTTCGGGTCGTGCAGCCCCTCGCCACCTCGGGCCTGGTCGCGACGCTCAGCGTCGTCGGTGTCTGGCTGGTGCTGCCCGCGGCCGGCCTCACCCTGTTGGCCTGCCTCGTCGTCGCCGGGGTCGTCGGCACCCTGACCGCCACCGCGTTGTCCGCACGCTCCGAGCGCGCCCTGGCGCCCCTGCGCGGTGCCCTGGCCGACGAGGTGCTCGAAGTGGTTGAGAACCTCGATGTGCTCACCGCGTTCGGCGCTCTGGACCAGCGCCTCCGCGACCTGGCCATCGTGGACGAGCGCTTGCGCCGGGCCACGCTGCGGCGCTCCACCGGAACCGGTGTGCAGGCGGCCGTGATCTCGCTCTGCGCCGGTGCCGCGACGGTGCTGGCACTGGTCGCCGCGATCCCCGCGCTCGGCGCCGGCGGGTTCGACGGACCGGCCCTCGCCGTGGTCGTGCTCGTCCCGATGGCGGTGTTCGAGGTCTTCGCCATGATCCCGCCGGCCCTGAGCGCCTGGCGCCAGGTGCGCTCCAGCGCCGAACGGGTGGCGACGGCGGTCCCGGAAAGGGTGCCCGCCGAAATCCCGGCCGAGCCGTCCACCGCTGCCACGACCGGGTCAGTGGCCGCACCCGCCGACGCTCACGCCGCATCCGGCCTGCCCGACCACGGCGGCGTGCTGCTGGAACTGGCCGGGGTCGGCGCCAGCTGGCCGGGAGCGGAACGGCCGGCTGTTGCCGGCGTGACCCTGCGCCTGGCTGCCGGTGACAGCGTGCACCTGGCCGGGGCCAGCGGTGCCGGGAAGACGACGCTGGCGCAGACGCTGGTGCGATTCCTGGACTACACCGGCTCCTACCGCCTCAACGGGGTGGAGGCCAGGGACCTGGCCCCCGCCGACGTCCGTCGGGTCGTCGGCCTGTGTGAACAACGACCGTGGCTGTTCGATGACACCATCCGGCAAAACCTGCTCTTCGCCAGGGACACGGCCACGGACGAGGACCTCCTCGATGTGCTCGGCCGGGTCGGCCTCGCCGACTGGGTGCTGCAACGGGGCGGACTGGACGCCCGGGTGGGTGAACGCGGCGCCCTGGTGTCGGGTGGGCAGGCCCAGCGGATCGCGCTCGCGCGTGCGCTGCTGGCCGAGTTCCCGGTGCTCATCGTCGACGAACCGACGGCGAACGTCGACGCGGGTCTGGGCGACAAGCTGGTGCGCGATATCCTCACCGCATCGGCGAGCGCCGGCCGGGCGGTGCTCCTGATCTCGCACACCCCCGTACCGGCCGAGTTGATCACCCGCACGGTAACCCTCCACGCCGGCGTGGGTCTCAGCACCAGGTTCCGGCCGTAGACCGCACCGCCGTAAACCACACCGCCGTAAACCACACCGCGGCCACGCGCGGGCCGCGCTACTCCGGCGGGGTCTCCCGCTCCATGAACCGGGCTTCCCGGTGCTTCAGCCACCGTTTGACGACCACCACGGCCACACCGAACACGGCGATCACCGCCACGAAGAGATAGCCGGCGAAGTGCAGCTGATCGGCGATGCTGCGATAGCCCTCCGCCGCCGCGGCGCCGACCGAGACGTACGCCCCGGTCCAGAGCACACAGGCCGGCACCGTCCAGGCCAGGAAGGTGCGGTATCGCATCGTGCTCATGCCGACGGTGAGCGGGATGACCGAGTGCAGCACCGGCAGGAACCGGGACAGGAAAACGGCGATCCCGCCCCGCCGGGCGAGGTAGCGTTCGGCGCCCGCCCAGTTCTTCTCACCGATGCGCCGGCCGAGCCAGCTCTGGCGGATCCACGGGCCGAACCGGCGACCCAGGTAGAAGCCGATGCTTTCGCCGGCCAGCGCGCCGAGGATCACCGCGAGCATCAGGGCGAAGTATTCGACCGGACCGTCGACGGCGGTGCTGGCCACGATCACGATGGTGTCGCCGGGAACGACCAGGCCGATCAGGATCGAGGTCTCCAGTAACATGCCGACGCCCGCGAGGAGGGTCCGCACGACGGGGTCGACGGCGCCGACAGCGCCCAGGATCCAGTTGAGTACGTCGTTCACCTCGCCAGCCTAGGCCGCACCGTGATATCCCGCGGCCCGTCCACGCCCCTAGGCTGGACGCGTGCCGCCGACTCCCAGCTTCCCGGATCACGACCGCCAGGATCACGGCCGCCAGGATCACGACCGCCAGGATCACGACCGCCAGGATCACGGCCGTCCGGCACCTCGCCGCTTCACGCTGCCGCACTGGATCGAGCCCGCCGCGGCGTTCGACGAGCTCTATGCCGGGTCGCGGTACTCCGTCTGGCTCGACGCCGGTGCCGGGGCGACCACGGGGATGAGCTACCTGGCCGGCGCGTACGAGGGCTCATGGGTCGTGACGGCATCCGCCCGCGCCGGAACGGTGACCCGGTTCCGCCCGCTGGCGTCGACCGACACCGTGGTGACGACGACCGGGACCGTGTTCGACCTGCTCCGTGCCGAGGCGGATGCGTCGCCGACCGGCAGCACGCCGGCCGGCGGAACCGACGAGGTCGGTTTCCGGCTCGGCTGGATCGGCTGGCTCGGCTACGGCCTCGCCGAGCCTGGAGTCGCCGAGCCTGGCGTCGCCCAGCCTGAAGTCACCCAGACTGCCATCGTGCCCGGGATGCCGGCCGCTCCTGACGAGGCGCCGGACGCGGCCCTCTTGCGGGTGGACCGCGCCATCGCCTTCGACCACGCCGAGCGAACGGTGACCCTTCTGGCGCGGCCCGGTGCAGGGGAGACCGATGCCGACGTCGAGGCCTGGGCCGCCGACACCAGGCGTCGACTGGCAGGCGTTCGGACCGGCCCGACCGTGCCGCCCGCCGTGCCGCCCGCGCGGCCGCGCGGGCCCGCCGCCACCCCACCGGACGCCCCCGGGGTGCGTTGGCGTCACGACGCCGACAACTACGCCCGCCTGATCGGGCGCTGCCAGGAACGCATCGCGGCCGGCGACGCCTACCAGCTCTGCCTGACCAACGAGGTCACCGTCGCCGGCCGGTTCGATCCCCTCGAGGTCTACCGGCGGCTGCGCGCCTCGAGCCCGAGCCACCACGGCGGGCTGCTCCGGTTCGGCGAGTACGCGTTGCTGAGCGCCTCCCCGGAGGAATTCCTCTCGGTGAGCCCGGCCGGCCGCGTGCGCACCCGGCCCATCAAGGGCACCAGGGCGCGCTCCAGCGACCCCGACCGGGACCGGGCCCTCCGCGCTGACCTGCTCGCCAGCGACAAGGAACGCGCGGAAAATCTCATGATCGTCGACCTCATGCGCAACGACCTGGGCCGTGTCGCCGCGCTCGGCTCCGTGGCCGTCACCGGATTGCTGCAGGTGGAGAGCTACCCGCACGTGCACCAGCTGGTCAGCACCGTCGAGGCGCGCCTCGCCGCGGGTCTCACGGCGGTGGACGCCGTCGAGTCAGCGTTCCCCGCCGGGTCCATGACCGGGGCGCCCAAGGCCAGCGCCATGGCCATCCTGCACGAGCTCGAGGGCGGCGAGCGCGGCGTGTACGCCGGCGCTTTCGGCTACATCGCCGACGACGGTGCGCTCGACCTGGCCATGGTCATCCGCAGCATCGTGCTCGGCCCCGCGGGAGCATCGATCGGCACCGGCGGAGGCATCACCGCCCTGTCTGTGGCCGAGGAGGAAATCGAGGAGACCCGCATCAAGGCTGCGGCCCTGATCCGGGCCCTCACGGACGCCCCGGAGCCGCCGGACCCGCCGGACAGCCAGGGTTTAGTAACCTAGGAGCTTGGGCGTCGCCACCGGGCCGAATCCGTTGCGCGCGAAACGCCACCTCACCACAATGAATGAGAGCCACGTGGCACACGAGCACGACACCAACTCCAGCGGTCCCGAGGACGAAGACGGCTACGACTTCGCCGCCATCCAGGCGAAGTGGGCGCCCATCTGGGAGGAACTCGAACCGTTCCGCACCAGCGACCCCGACGACAAGCGGCCGCGCAAGTACGTGCTAGACATGTTCCCGTACCCGTCCGGCGACCTCCACATGGGCCACGCCGAGGTCTACGCGCTCGGCGACATCGTCGCCCGCTATTGGCGCCAGCAGGGCTTCAACGTGCTGCACCCGATCGGCTGGGACTCGTTCGGCCTGCCCGCCGAGAACGCCGCCATCAAGCGCGGCATCGACCCGCGCGGCTGGACCTACGACAACATCGCGCAGCAGAAGAAGAGCATGAAGCTCTACGCGGCCTCGTTCGACTGGTCCCGCGAACTGCACACCAGCGACCCCGAGTACTACAAGTGGAACCAGTGGCTGTTCCTGCAGCTGTACAAGAAGGGCCTGGCCTACCGCAAGGACAGCTGGGTCAACTGGGACCCGATCGACCAGACCGTGCTCGCCAACGAGCAGGTGCTCGCCGACGGCACCAGCGAGCGCAGCGGCGCCGTCGTGGTGAAGAAGAAGCTCACCCAGTGGTACTTCAAGATCACCGACTACGCCGATCGCCTGCTCGACGACCTCAACCAGCTCGAGGGCACCTGGCCCACCAAGGTGCTCAACATGCAGCGCAACTGGATCGGCCGCTCCATCGGCGCCGACGTCGACTTCGTCATCGAGGGCCGTGAGGCACCCGTCAGCGTGTTCACCACCCGCCCGGACACCCTGTTCGGCGCCACCTTCATGGTCGTCGCCCCCGACGCCGACCTCGCCGCCGAACTCGTCGCCGACGCCTCCCCGGAGGTTCGCGAGAACTTCGCCGCCTACCTGGTCAAGGTGCAGAACAGCACCGAGATCGAGCGCCAGGCCACCGACCGGGAGAAGACCGGCGTCTTCCTCGAGCGCTACGCCATCAACCCGGCCAACGGGGAGCGCCTGCCCATCTGGGCCGCAGACTACGTGCTGGCCGACTACGGCCACGGCGCCGTGATGGCGGTCCCCGCCCACGACCAGCGCGACCTCGACTTCGCCCTGCGCTTCGACCTGCCGGTGCGCGTCGTCGTCGACACCACCGCGCCGGTCACCGGGGTCATCCCGGTGATCACCCCCGGGATGCTGGACGGCTCGGAGGAGCTGCCAGCCCTCGACACCGACGCGCTCGACCCCGCACAGTCCGGCACCGCCCTGGCCGGTGAAGGCCGGCTGGTGAACTCCGGCGCCCTCAACGGGCTCACCAAGAGCAACGCGATCAAGCGGATGATCGAACAGCTCGTTGCCGACGGCACCGGCCGCGCCACCAAGAACTACCGGCTGCGCGACTGGCTGATCTCCCGCCAGCGCTACTGGGGCACCCCCATCCCGATCATCCACGGCGAGGACGGCACTGAGATCCCCGTCCCGGAGGACCAGCTGCCCGTGCTGCTGCCGCCGACCGACGGCCTGGACCTCAAGCCCAAGGGCACTTCGCCGCTGGGCGGGGCCACCGACTGGGTGAACGTGACCAACCCGATCGACGGCACCCCGGCCAAGCGCGACGCCGACACCATGGACACCTTCGTGGACAGCTCCTGGTACTTCCTGCGCTTCCTGAACCCCACCGACGACACCAAGGCGTTCGACCCGAAGGAAGCCGACAAGTGGGCGCCCGTCGACCAGTACGTCGGCGGCGTCGAACATGCCATCCTGCACCTGCTCTACGCCCGCTTCATCACCAAGGTGCTCTTCGACCTGGGCTTCGTCACCTTCACCGAACCGTTCACCGCGCTCCTCAACCAGGGAATGGTCATCCTCGACGGCGCCAAGATGAGCAAGAGCAAGGGCAACCTGGTCTACTTCACGGAAGAGGTCGACAAGTACGGCGTCGACGCCGTTCGCCTCACCATGGCGTTCGCCGGCCCGCCGGAAGACGACATCGACTGGGCCGACGTGTCCCCGGTCGGTTCGGCGAAGTTCCTCGCCCGCGCCTGGCGGGTCGCCCGTGACGTGACCAGCGCCCCCGACGTGGAGTGGAAGACCGGAGACGTGGCCCTTCGCCGCGTAACCCACCGCTTCCTCGCCGACGCCCCGTCGCTGATCGAGTCGTTCAAGTTCAACGTCGTCGTGGCGCGCATGATGGAACTCGTCAACGCCACCCGCAAGGTGATCGACACCGGCGCCGGCCCGGCCGACGCAGCCGTGCGCGAAGCCGCCGAGGTCACGGCGATGGCGCTGAACCTGTTCTCCCCGTACACGGCCGAGGACATGTGGGAGCGCCTGGGCTATGAGCCGTGCGTGGCACTCGCGCTCTGGCGGAAGCCCGACCGCAGCCTGCTCGTGGCCGAATCGGTGACCGCCGTGGTGCAGGTCGACGGCAAGGTGCGCGACCGCCTCGAGGTCTCCCCGAAGATCACCACCGACGACCTGGAGGCCCTCGCCCGCGCGTCGGCCGCTGCGATCCGGTCGATCGGCGACCGGGAGATCATCAAGGTGATCGTCCGGGCGCCGCGCATGGTGAGCATCGTCACCAAGCCCGCCGCGTAGCGGCCCGCCCGGGCCGGATCGGCCCCGAACGCGTCCGCCGGCCCCGCCTCCACAGGCGGGGCCGGCGGCGTTTCCGCACAGCTTCCGGCGTCGGGACCGATGCCCGGCCCAACGGCGCATAGCCTGCCGGCATGGTTTTCGACCCGTACAGCAGCCTCGACCCGTCGTCCCGCGCCACGTCCGTGTCGCCGCACGGCCGGTCCGCCGGCCGAAGCCGGATGCGCATCGGCGTCGGCGCCGCGGTCGTGCTGCTCCTCGCCGCTCTCGGGGTCGCCGTGGCGGTGACCGCGGTCGGCCAGGTCGGCCACAGCGTGGAGGTCGCCGGGAACACCGCTGCAGCGCCAGGGGGTGACGGGTCAGGCACGGCCGTGCCGACCGCGTCGTCCTCCGACGCGTCCGCTGCCCCGCCCGATAACACGGGTGAGGCACCGATCATCTTCGTGCATGTCCTCGGCGCGGTGGCGCATCCGGGGCTGTTCGAGGTAGCCGACGGCGCCAGGGTGGTCGACGTCGTGGCCGCGGCCGGCGGGCTGCTGCCCACGGCGGATCAGTCCGGTGTCAACCTGGCCAGGCTGGTGACGGACGGCGAACAGTTCTACGTCCCGGCCCAGGGCGAGGTGGTGACGGCACCGCCGGCCGGCACAGCGGGCGCCGCCGGCGGTCCCGAGACGGCGGCCGGGGGAGCCGGGGCCGAGGTGACGGCCAAGGTGAACCTGAACACCGCGACCATTGCCGACCTCGACACGCTCCCGCGCATCGGACCGGCGATGGCGCAGCGCATCCTGGATTACCGAGCCGCCGAGGGGAGGTTCGCCAGCATCGACGACCTGCGGAACGTCACCGGGATCGGCGAGAAGACGTTTGCCGCGCTCAAAGACCTGATCGCGGTGTGACCGGGTGCGGGTGAGCGCCGCCGGGTTCGCGAATGTTCGGTCGGGCCCGGACTTCCGCCTGGTGTGGCCGGCCGTGGCCTGCTGGGCGGCCGCCCTCGTGCTGGTGGCGGTCCCGTCGGCCGCGATGGTCGCTGCCGGTGCGCTCTGGGCCGGTGCCGCGGCCCTTCTCTGCGGTGCCGTGCTGCCGCGCCGCTCCGGGCGCCGCCCGGGACCGGTGCTGGGGACGCTGGCTGTGTGTTGCGCGGCGGCCGCACTGGCGGGGTCGTCAGTAGCGGTCCAGGCCCCGCTCCGGCTGCCGGCGGCCGTGCGCGCCGTGCTGGATGGACCGGCCGGGATCACCGCCCTCGTCACGGTCACCTCGGCACCGGTGCCCCGCACCGGGGTGGCCTTCGCTGGTGGAGCACAGGTGCGCTTCCGGGCCACCCTTGGCGCCTTGGAAAGCCCAGCCGGCCGCTCGACAGCGACGAGGCAGGATGTCCGTGGGTTGTCCGTGCCCATCGTGGTCTTCGTCGCAGCCCCGGAGGGCCCGCCGGCGATCGGCGACGAGATCCGGCTGAGCGGGACTCTCGTGTCGACCGAACCGGGCGATGCGGCGACGGCGCTGTTCTTCGCTCGCGATCCGGCCGAGCAGGTCCGTCCGGCACCCACCTGGCTGGACTGGGCCAACCGGTTGCGCGCCGGCTTCGCCGCCGCCGCCGGAGAGCTGCCCGGCGCCGGCGCCGGCCTCCTGCCCGGCCTCGCGATCGGGGACACCACCGCGGTGACCGACGACCTCGACGCCGCGATGAAAACGAGTTCGCTGAGCCACCTGACCGCGGTGTCCGGCGCCAACTGCGCGATCGTGCTCGCCCTGGCGCTGGGGGTCGCGGCGGCCTGCGGCCTGGGCCGGCGGTGGCGGGTCGGTGCCGGGTTCGTGGTGCTGGCCGGCTTCGTCGTCCTGGTGACGCCGGAGCCCAGCGTGGTGCGCGCCGCCGCGATGGCCACCATCGTGCTGGTGGCCGGGTCGCTGGGCCGGCCGGGGCGTGGACTCCCGGCGCTGGCGCTTGCGGCCCTGTGCCTGCTGGTGACCGACCCGTGGCTGAGCCGTAACTACGGCTTCGTCCTCTCCGTGCTGGCCACCCTGGGCCTGCTGGTGCTCACGGTGCCCCTGGCCCGCCGGCTCCGGCGCTGGCTGCCCGCACCCGTCGCGGCGATGCTGGCGATCCCGCTCGCCGCGCAGCTGGCCTGCCAGCCGGTGCTCGTGCTCCTCAGCCCGACCCTGCCCGCCTACGGGGTGCCCGCCAACCTGCTCGCCGCGCCGGCCGCGCCCGTCGCCACCATCGCCGGCCTCGCCGCGTGCCTGCTGCTTCCCGTGCTGCCCGGCCTGGCGACACCGCTGGTGTGGCTGGCCTGGTTGCCGGCGACCTGGATCGCCGCTGTGGCCGGAACCACGGCGGCCCTGCCGGGAAGCAGCCTGCCCTGGCTGGGCGGGGCGGTCGGAATCGTCCTCACTGTGGCCTGCACCGCCGCCATCCTCGTGCTGGTGTCGGCCCGCCGGCCGGGCCGACGCCAGGCAATGCTGCGGGTCGGCAGCGGCGCCCTGCTCTGCCTCGCGGCCGGCTGCGCCGTGGGCGCCATGGTCGGCACCGGCCTCGGCCGGGCCGCGGTCTTCCCCGCGAACTGGCAGATCGCCGCCTGCGACATCGGCCAGGGCGACGCCGTGGTCGTACGTGACGGCGAGCAGGTCGCGCTCGTCGATGTGGGGCCCGACCCGGCGCTGCTCACCGGATGCCTGGCCGCGCTCGGGGTGGACCGGGTGGACCTGCTCGTGCTCACCCACTACGACCTGGATCACGTCGGCGGACTCGACGCCGTGGTCGGCAGGGTGGACACCGCCCTGGTCGGTCCGCCCGAGAACGGGCAGGACTCCCGGCTGCAGCAGCGGCTGAGCCAGGGTGGCGCCACGGTCACGGAGACCGCACGGGGGGAGCACGGCACCCTCGGCGGCCTGGCCTGGCGGGTGCTGTGGCCGATCCGGGGCGCGGACGAGCTGGCGACCGGCAACGCCGGCAGCGTGACGGTCCTGTTCGAGGGCCGGGGGATCCGCTCGGTGTTCCTCGGCGACCTCGATGAGGAGGCCCAGGCTGCACTGCTCGCGGCCGGTCCGATCGGACCCGTCGACGTGGTCAAGGTCGCCCACCACGGCTCCGGCGACCAGAGCGCCGCCCTCTACGCGGAGCTTCGGGCGAGCGTCGGGCTGGTCTCGGTGGGCGCCGACAACGGCTACGGGCATCCCACCCGATCGCTGCTCGACCTGCTCGGCGCTGTGGGCACCGCCGTGGTGCGCACCGACCAGGACGGGCTGGCCGTGGTCGCACCCACCACTGCGGCCTCGGCCGGCACCCCGCTCCGAGTCTGGACCGAAAAGGTCCCCGGTGCCGGGTAGGCCGGCTGTGCTGCCGCCGCGCCCCCTGTGGCGGACTGCGCCCGCTATAGCGGGCGCCGTGAGCCATACGGGGTGCAGCGAGTGGGGTGCAGCGAGCGAGCGAGGCCGGGCGGCTGGGCGGGGAACGTCGTGGGTGCCGGTTAGGCTGGTTCTGTAGCGAAGGGAGCCGCGTGGCCGCACGAACAACCGCATCGGGACGAGCCGGCAAACCGGCCGCGAAGGCGTCGGCAGCGAAGATTCCCCAGCTGGCCTGGCACCAGGTGCGACCCGCCCCCGTGGTTCTGGTCTCCGGCACCGAGGACTTCCTCGCCGACCGGGCCATCCGCACTCTCCGCGACTTTCTCAAGCTGGAAGACCCCAGCCTCGAGGTCAGCGACATCCAAGCCGACAGTTACGCCCCCGGAGAGCTGCTCACCCTGGCCAGCCCGTCCCTGTTCGGCGAGCCGCGGCTGATCCGGGTCAGCTCGGTCGAGAAGTGCAGCGACACCTTCCTGACCGAGGCCATCGACTACCTGCAGAACCCGGCCGAGGACACCTACGTGGTGCTGCGGCACGGCGGGGGAGTGCGCGGCAAGAAGCTCCTGGACACCATCCGCAGCGGTGTCGGCGGGGCCGTCGAGGTGGTGTGCGCGGAGCTGAAGAAGGACGCCGAGAAGCATGAGTTCGCGACGGCCGAATTCCGCACCGCGGGCAAGCGGGTCACACCGAGCGCCCTCAGGTCCCTCGTGGCGGCGTTCTCCGACGACCTCGCCGAACTCTCCGCCGCGTGCCAGCAACTCATCGCCGACACCGGTGCCGAGGTCACCGAGACCACCGTTGACCGCTACTACGGCGGACGGGTGGAGACCAACGCCTTCAAGGTCGCGGATTCCGCGATCGCCGGCCGGCTCGGCGAGTCCCTGGTCACCCTCCGGCACGCGCTGGCGTCCGGGGCGGACCCTGTTCCCATCGTGGCCGCGTTCGCGAGCAAGATCCGCACGATGGCCAAGCTCTTCGGGGTGCGCGGCGGGTCGGCCCAGCTGGCCGCGACGTTCAGTCTCGCTCCCTGGCAGGTCGAACGCGCCCAACGCGACCTGCGCGGCTGGACCGACGAGGGACTCTCGCGGTGCATTGTGATGCTGGCCGAGACGGATGCCGCCGTGAAGGGTGCCGGCCGGGACCCGGTCTTCGCGCTCGAACGACTCGTGACCGTCATTGCCAAGCGCGGCGAATAGTCCGCCCAGCGCTTGCGCCTGCTCAGGGCCGGTCGGAGATGGTGATCGACGCGCGGTTGAGGTAGATCCAGACACCGTCGGTGTAGTCGGGGTTTCCGCAGGTCTCCGCACTGACCTTGACCGGGAGGATGGTGTCCGACCCGACCAGGTCGGCGTGCGAGGCCGTCCCGGGGAACGACCCGGGCAGGTCCGGACAGTATTCCAGTTGCACCCGACCGACAAGATCGGTGAACTGCACCATGATCGACTCCGTCGGCGCCGGTAGGAGAGCGGCGAGGGCGACGGCGATGGCCGCGAGCGCCAGGCCGACGGTGCCGAGCAGGGCGCCCAGCATGGTCCGGGCTCGTCCAGGGGATGTCTCGACGCCGCTGCCGGGAGGTCGGCCCGCCACGCTGCCGGCGCCGGCTGCCGGGACACCCGACGCGGGGCCGGCGGATGCCTGGGCTCCGGGTGCGGGACGGTACGGCACAGAGCCGTCCGGTGAGGAGCCGCCGGGGAAGGAGCCCTCGGGGAACGAGCCGTCGGGGAACGCCTGGGGGGCTGCCGGAGGCTGCGGGGTCGGGGTCTGCGCGTGAGGCCGCGGAGCCGGCGAGGACGGCAGCGACGCGGAGAACAGCACGCACGCCCCGGCCAGCACCAGGACGAAGCCGAGGAGGCCGGAGATCACCCACGGGCTGAGGCCGGAATACGCCGACACCTGCGGCGCGAACCGCAGGCCGGCGGCAATGACGGCGGCCGCGATCGCGAAGGCCGCGCCGAGGAATCCGGCCTGCCGGCGCCAGTCGACCTCGTCTTCCCGGTCGGCCTGGTTGTCCCGGTCGGCGGATGTGCCTCGCTCGTCGTGTTCGCTCATCACGCCGCCACCATAGCGTCGGCTGAGTGCATCGGGAAGGCCCGCGGGGCGTTGCCGGGACGCAGAAAACCCCCGCCCAGGGGGCGGGGGTGTGTCTGTGCATCAGGCTCCGGAGCGTTATCGGCTCCAGAACGGTGACAGGTTAGAGCGCGTTGACCGACTTGGCGATAGCGGACTTCTTGTTCGCTGCCTGGTTCTGGTGGATGACGCCCTTGCTGACGGCCTTGTCGAGCTTCTTGGAAGCAATGGCGAGGCTGGCGACAGCCTTGTCCTTGTCACCAGCGGCGACGGCGAGGCGGGTCGACCGGATGGCGGTCTTGAACTCGCTCTTGACGGCCTTGTTGCGCTCCTGCGACTTCTTGTTCGTGAGGATCCGCTTGATCTGCGACTTGATATTTGCCACGTTTTATACGCTTTCGTTAGGTTCTTGTTCGGATGGGCCGCCCGGTGATAGAGGGCACCGTGCGGCGATAATCGTGTGGGGTGGGACCCAACACGCAAGCCAACAGGCAACGATACCAGCTATCGGGGCGGATGGCTGACCGAATCGGGGCGATCGCCGCCAGGCTGCGCCGAAACCTCGGTGAGAATGCGCCTGAGGACGGTGTCGAAGGCGTGCGGCCGGTGCAGGCTCACGAGGTGCCCGGCTCCGGGAACCGTGACCAGAGTACCGTGGGCGGCCGCGGCCAGGAAGCGGTTCTGGTGCAACCGGAAGTGGTCCCAGGCCCCATTGACCAGCCAGACCGGGCCGGGGAACGCGCGAAGGTCCGCCAGGGGAGTGAGAGTGCCCGTCGAGCGCAACCCGGCGTCCATCACATCCAAGGCCACACCCCCGGCCATAACGTCGGCCACGCCGGCCGGCGGCAGCATCTGCCGCACCAGGAAGGTGTGCAGGGCCAGGCCCCGGTCCGGCAGCCGGCGGATCAGCCGGGCGAGCAGGCGGTAGCCGGCCAGCCCGGCGCCGCCGGGTTCGTACGCCGACCCCGCCGCGACGAGGGCGATGACCCGGTCGGGGTGCCTGGCGGCGTAGGCCATGGCGTAGTAGCCGCCGAGCGACAGCCCGACGAGCACCACCCTGCCGCCCAGGGCTGCCACGCCGGCGTCGATGGCATCGAGGGCGCCCGCCACGGTGAACTCCTCGCCCAGGCGCGCCCCGTGGCCGGGCAGGTCGACGGCCAGCACCGGGTGGCCCTCCCTGGCCAGCCACTCCCGCTGGTGGCGCCACATGCCGGCCGACGTGCGGATACCGTGCACCAGCAGCACCGGAACCGCAGCCGGCACCGGACCCGCAGCCGGCACCGCACCAGGCCGGGTGAAGCCGACGGGCAGGTCGGAGCCGGCGGACACGTCAGGATCCCCGGATGGTGCCGGAGGCCCTGGCGCTGGCGACGGCAGAGGTGCGGGAGCTGACGCCGAGCTTGCCGAAGATGTGCACCAGGTGCGACTTCACCGTGGCCTCGCTGAGGAACAGGTCCTGGCCGATCTGCCGGTTCGACCGACCAGCGGCGACCAGGCCGAGCACCTCCACCTCGCGCGGCGACAGCCGGCCCTCCGGGATCCGGGAACGGTCGGCGAGCCGGGTGACGATGGCCGGCGCCAGTGCGCTCTGCCCGGCCGCGGCCGCGCGCACGGCCTCGATCAGTTCGGCGGGCGGGGCGTCCTTCAGCAGGTAGCCGCTGGCCCCGGCCTCGATGGCGCCGAGGATGTCGGCATCCGTGTCGTAGTTGGTGAGGATGAGCACATGCGGGGCTCCCGCGACCGCGCGCACCCGGCGGGTGGCTTCGGCGCCCTGCAGGTCGGACCCGGACGGGCCGCCGCCGAACTGCAGGTCCATCAAGACCACGTCCACCCGGCCGGATGCGGCGAGCGCCACGGCCTCCTCGGCGGTGCCCGCTTCCAGTTCCACGACGAGGTCGGGTTCGGCGCCGAGCAGCGCGCGCAGGCCCGCCCGCACCACCGGGTGGTCGTCGGCGAGCAGCACCCGGATCATGCCGGTGGCCCCTCGGTCCAAAGCGCCTCGCGGGTCGAGAGCGCCTCGCCGGTCGGGAGCGCCTGCCCGGTCGGGAAGGTGACGGCGACCGCGGTGCCCTGCCCGGGCGCGGATTCGAGCACGAAGCTGCCGCCGAGCTGCTCCACCCGCTGCCGGATCGCCACCAGGCCGAAGGAGTCGGCGCTCCGGGAGCCCGGCTCGGTGACGGTGAACCCGCGGCCGTCGTCGACGATGTCCAGGGCCACCTCGTCGGTCATGTAGCTCAGGGTCACCTCGGCCCGGGTGGCGCCGGCGTGCTGGGCGACGTTGGCGAGGGAGCCCTGGGCGATCCGCAGCAGCGTGGTCTCCAGCGGCATCGGCAGGGTGATCGCGTCCCCGGTGACGTGCAGGGTGACCGTGGTGGCCGGGCCGCTGCCGGCAATGGTGCGCTCCACCGACGCGGCGAGCCGGGCGAGGGCACCGGGCAGGGTCTGCGTCTCCAGCGCCGGCGGGGTGAGCTCGCGGATGAACCGCCGGGTCTCCTGCAGGTTGGCCGCCGCCGTGTCCCTGGCCAGGCGCAGGTGCTCGAGCGCGGACGGGTCGGTGACGGTGCGCTCGGCTGCGTGCAGCAGCAGCTGGATGCTGGACAGGCCCTGCGCGATGGTGTCGTGGATCTCCCGGGCCAGGCGCTCCCGTTCAGCGACGGTGCCGGCGTCCCTGGCGGTGGCGGCGAGCTCGGCGCGGGTGGCGAGCAGGTCCTGGATGAGGCTCTGGCGCTCCGCGGCCTCTCGCAGCAGCGCCCGGTAGCCCAGCCCGACGGCCACGGCGACGGCGGCGCCCACGATCGGACCCAGGGTGGCGCCCAGGCCGAGGCCGACGTGCAGGCTCATCGACCAAATGGTCAGCAGCACGCTGAGCAGCACCAGCGGGATGCCCGCCCGCAGCGGCAGCACGTGCAGCTGCAGGAAGAACAGGGGGAAGACGATGAATGCGGCGTCCTGCGCCAGCAGGGTCAGCGCCAGCCATTCGATGAGCAGCACGGCCATCCAGACCGGCACGACCCAGCGCCACGGCCGCCGGCGGGCGAGCTCGCTGCCGCCGACATAGCTGGCGAGGAACACCAGCGCCAGGCCGATCACGGCGAACGGGTTCGGCACCGCGCCGAGCAGGGTGCGCACGATGACCAGCCCGGTGAGGCCGATGATCAGCAGGTGTAATCCGATGCGCAGCCCGGAGAACACGGGGGTGAGGGCGGAGTGCGGCAGGCCCTCGCCGATGCTGGCGGGCGGGGTGGGATCCCGGCGGACGGGGGTGGCGGACAGGGCAAGGCTGGACATGGTGCGCCCAGCCTAATCAGGACCGCTGGGGGCGGCATCCGTCGAATGGATGATCGGCCCGTCACCCCGACAGGTCACACCGGCAGGGCGGGGCATGGGAGAATTGGGCCCATCATGTCACCGAGAGCTCTCAAGGCGCTGGAACCGGCCGCCACCGCCCCCGCGTTCATCCGTAATTTCTG
Organism: Cryobacterium sp. AP23; assembly: GCF_054075385.1. NCBI lineage: Bacteria > Bacillati > Actinomycetota > Actinomycetes > Micrococcales > Microbacteriaceae > Cryobacterium > Cryobacterium sp. AP23. The sequence continues at coordinate 447,469 of NZ_CM133415.1, forward strand.
CATCATCGCGCACATCGACCACGGCAAGTCCACGCTGGCCGACCGGATGCTGCAGATCACCGGCGTCGTCGACGATCGGTCCATGCGCGCCCAGTACCTGGACCGGATGGACATCGAACGCGAACGCGGCATCACCATCAAGAGCCAGGCCGTGCGGATGCCGTGGGAGATGGACGGCCAGACCTACGCGCTGAACATGATCGACACCCCCGGCCACGTCGACTTCACCTACGAGGTCTCCCGCAGCCTGGCCGCCTGCGAGGGCGCCATCCTGCTCGTCGACGCTGCCCAGGGCATCGAAGCCCAGACGCTGGCGAACCTGTACCTGGCGCTGGAGAACGACCTCACCATCATCCCGGTGCTGAACAAGATCGACCTGCCTGCCGCCGACCCGGACAAGTACGCCAAGGAGCTCGCGAGCCTCATCGGCGGCAGCCCCGACGACGTGCTCCGCGTCTCCGGCAAGACCGGCGTCGGCGTGTCCGAGCTGCTCGACCGCGCCACCAGCCTCATTCCCGCCCCGGTCGGCGACCCGGATGCGCCCGCCCGCGCCATGATCTTCGACTCGGTCTACGACAGCTACCGCGGCGTCGTCACCTACGTGCGGATGATCGACGGGCAGCTCAGCCCGCGCGAGAAGATCCAGATGATGTCGACCCGCGCCACCCACGACATCCTCGAGATCGGCGTCACCAGCCCCGAACCCACCCCCAGCAAGGGCCTGGGCGTCGGCGAGGTGGGCTACCTCATCACCGGCGTGAAGGACGTGCGCCAGTCCAAGGTCGGCGACACCGTCACCACCGCCATGAAGCCCGCCACCGTGGCGCTGCCCGGCTACACCGAACCGAAGCCCATGGTGTTCTCCGGCCTGTACCCGATCGACGGCAGCGATTACCCGGCCCTCCGCGAGGCGCTGGACAAGCTCAAGCTCTCCGACGCGTCGCTGGTCTACGAACCGGAGACCTCCGTCGCGCTCGGCTTCGGCTTCCGCTGCGGCTTCCTCGGCCTGCTGCACCTCGAGATCATCACCGAGCGCATCGACCGCGAGTTCAACCTCGACCTCATCACCACCGCGCCCAGCGTGATCTACGAGGTCACCACCGACGACAAGAAGACCGTCACGGTGACCAACCCGAGCGAGTTCCCCAACGGCAAGATCGCCGTTGTCGAGGAACCCATCGTCAAGGCCGCGATCCTCGCGCCCAAGGACTACGTCGGCGTGATCATGGAACTCTGCCAGGGCCGCCGCGGCACCCTCCTCGGCATGGAGTACCTCGGTGAGGACCGGGTCGAGATCCGCTACACCATGCCGCTCGGCGAGATCGTCTTCGACTTCTTCGACCAGCTCAAGAGCAAGACCGCCGGCTACGCGTCGCTCGACTACGAGCCCATCGGCTCGCAGGAGGCCGACCTGGTCAAGGTCGACATCCTGCTGCAGGGTGAACAGGTGGACGCGTTCAGCGCCATCGTGCACCGCGACAAGGCCTACGACTACGGCGTGCTGATGACCGGCAGGCTCCGCAAGCTCATCCCGCGCCAGCAGTTCGACGTGCCCATCCAGGCCGCCATCGGCGCCCGCATCATCGCCCGCGAGTCGATCAGCGCCATCCGCAAGGACGTGCTCGCCAAGTGCTACGGCGGTGACATCTCCCGCAAGCGCAAGCTGCTCGAAAAGCAGAAGGAAGGCAAGAAGCGCATGAAGATGGTCGGCCGGGTCGAGGTTCCGCAGGAGGCGTTCATCGCGGCGCTGTCCGGCGACGAGCCGGCCAAGAAGGAAAAGAAGTAGCCGGATGCGCCGCTCAACCTTCACCGACGCCGCCGTCACCTACGCCGCCATCGGCGGCACGCTCGCGCCCGACCTGATGCGCTACCCGCCCAAGGGCCACCGCCCGCTGGAGCGCACCGTTCGCCTCGGCAGCGGCGAGGAGCGCTTCCGGGTGGCGACGACGTCGCTGATGACCTGGGGCATCCAGCGTGGTGCCGGCATCGAGGTCACCGACCTCGACGCCGGCACCGGCGTGCAGTACACCGGCATCGTCTTCACCGAGGAGGGCACCCCGGCGCCCAACCAGGAACACCCGGTGAACGAGGCCACCTTCGCCGATGACGGCACCCCGTTCATCAGCAACGGCATGACCGCAGTGCTGAAGATCCCGAACGGCCCGTTCACCGTCGCCGCGCCGGTCCGCGTCGTGTACGTCATCGACGAGGTCGACAAGATCGGCTTCGCCTACGGCACCATGCGCGGGCACCCGCAGAACGGTGAGGAGTGCTTCATCGTGGACCGCCGCGCCGACGACTCGGTCTGGCTCACCGTCCGCTCCTTCTCCCGCCCCAGCACCTGGTACTACCGGTTGGCCTGGCCGTTCTTGCGCTTCCAGCAGGAGCGCTACACCAAGCGTTACCTGCTCGCCCTGCACCCCGTCGGAATGGGCTGATGGCCGGACCGCACCCGGTCGGCGATCCCGCCCCGCTGGACGGGCTGATTCCCGCATCCGCGGCGACCGGCGCCGATACCCGGGACTTCGGGGTCTACCTGCACGTACCGTTCTGCAAGGTGCGCTGCGGCTATTGCGACTTCAACACCTACACCGCCACCGAGCTCCGCGGCGTGAAACAGAGCGACTACGCCAGCCAGGCGATCCTCGAGGTAGAAGCCGCCGCACGGGTCCTCAGCGCCTCCGGCGTGCCCGCCCGGCCCGCCGCCACGGTCTTCTTCGGCGGCGGCACGCCCACCCTGCTGCCGGCCGACCACCTGGTTCGGATGCTGCACGCCGTGCGCGACACCTTCGGCATCGTGCCCGGCGCAGAGGTCACCACCGAGGCCAACCCCGACTCCGTCGACCTGGCCTACCTGCGCCAGCTCGCCCAGGCCGGGTTCACCCGGGTGTCCTTCGGCATGCAGTCCGCCGTTCCCCGCGTTCTCGCGACCCTGGAGCGCACCCACGACCCCGAGCGCGTTCCGCTCGTGGTGGCCTGGGCGCGTGAGGCCGGCCTGGACGTGAGCCTCGACCTCATCTACGGAACGCCGGGGGAGACCATCGAGGACTGGCGGGCCAGCCTCGAGCACGCCATCGCGCAGAAGCCGGACCACATCAGCGCGTACTCGCTCATCGTCGAGGACGGCACCAAGCTGGCCAGGCAGATCCGTCGCGGCGAGCTCGTGCAGCCGGACGAAGACCTGCAGGCCGACTTCTACGAACTGGCCGACGCCATGCTCGGCGCCGCCGGCTACGGCTGGTACGAGGTCAGCAACTGGGCGACGGATGACGCGCACCGGTCACGGCACAACCTGTCCTACTGGCGGAGCGCGGACTGGTGGGGCGTCGGCCCCGGCGCCCACAGCCACGTCGGCGGGGTGCGCTGGTGGAACGTCAAGCACCCGGCAGCGTATGCCGACCGGGTCCTCGCCGGCCACTCGCCGGCCGCGGGCCGGGAAACCCTGGACGACGCCACCCGGGAGACCGAGCGCGTGCTGCTGCTCACCCGCATCCGCGAGGGCATCCCCGTGGCCACGCTGTCGCCGCTCGGCCGCCGCGAGGTTGCCGGCCTGATCAACGACGGGCTGATCGACGGGCGCGCCGCCATCGGCGGAACCATCGAACTCACCCTCACCGGCCGGCTCCTCGCCGACGCCGTGGTGCGCCGCCTCCTCACCGATTAACAAGCCCCGCGAACCGTGAGACAAGCCCCAAAACGCGCGCGTTTTGGGTGCTCACCTCACGGTTCGCGGGGTCGAGGCGGCTAGCTGACGAACTTGATCGTCAGCGGGTAGGTGTACCACTCGCCCTTGTTCGCGGCGATCGCTGCCATGATGCTGAACACGATGCTGAGGATCCAGGCGGCGGCGAGGATGAAGATGCCGACGAGGATCACCGTCAGGATCGACCCGACGATATAGGCGATCGCCAGGGTGATCTGGAAGTTCAGGGCGGTCGCGGTGTGCGCGCGGATGAACGGGCCGCGGTCCTTGAGCACGATGTAACCGATCAGCGCGGGCAGGAAACCGAAGAGGATTCCGCCGATGTGGATCAGGGTGGCCCACAACTTCTCGTCGGCCGGACTCAGCTGACTCGGGGCCTGATACGGGCTGGCGGGGGGAGGGGTTGCCTCAGACATTGGATCTCCTTCGTGGACACTCGTAGGGGAGCGGGATGGTGCGGGTGCCGCTGACACCAGAGTAGCGCCGCTGGTGCCGCACGACACCTGCAAACTAGCTGATCAGGCGAAGAGAGAACGGGTAGCGGTAGGGCTGGCCGGCTCGAGCGCTGACGAAGCCGAGCACCGAGAAGATCGATCCGATCAACCACAGCACCCAGCTGAGCGAGCCGAGGCCGCCCAGCAGGCCGAAGGTGACCAGCGCCAGGATGGTGCTGACAACGTTGATGATCACGTAGCCGATCAACAGCGTGATCTGAAAGTTGAGGGCTTCCTTCGCCTCGGTGTCGGTGAACCGGCCGCGGGTGCGCAGCACCAGCCAGATGATCAGGGACGGCAGAAACGAGAGGATGCCGCCCAGGTGCGCCAGGGAGGCCCACAGTCGGTCCTGCTCCGGTGTCAGCGGCGCGCCGGTGCCCGACCCGGCCGACCCTGCCGGTCCATAGGGATTGCTCATGACGATGCCCTTCGACGAACGATGATGATGCGTGTGCCCCCACGGTACTGCGGCAATTCCACCGGGAGCAACGGGTATGCCAGGCACCCGCGATATGATTGGCAGTCAAACGACGAGAGTGCCAGCCGCCGGCGGCACACCGGAAGAGGGAGGCGATCGAATAAATGGTGTCTGATCGCAGCCTCGAAGTCCTCCGCGTCATCGTGCAGGACTACGTGGCGTCCCGGGAACCCGTGGGGTCCAAGTCCATCGTCGACCGGCACGCCTTCGGCGTATCCGCCGCCACCATCCGCAACGACATGGCCCTGCTCGAAGAGGAAGAACTCATCGTCGCGCCGCACACCTCGTCGGGGCGGATTCCCACCGACAAGGGCTACCGGCTGTTCGTCGACCACCTGGCCGACCTGCGCCCACTCACCGGGGCGCAGCGGCAGGCCATCGAGGTCTTCCTCGGCCAGTCCGCCGACCTCGACGAGGTTCTCGCCCGCAGCGTCCGGCTGCTGTCCCAGCTCACCCATCAGGTTGCCCTCGTTCAGTACCCCTCGCTCTCGCGCGCGTCGGTGCGCCACATCGAGCTCGTCCCGCTCAGCGACACCCGGGTGCTGTCGGTCCTGATCACCGACTCCGGGCGGGTGGAACAGCGGGTCGTGGAACTGCCGCGCCCCATCGACGAAGCCGCCCTGGCCGAACTCCGCTCCCGGCTCAACGCCGTGATCGGCGGCCTCGGGATGGCGCAGGCCGCGACAGCCCTCAACGGGCCGACCGGCCTGGGCGCGCCGGAGCAGACCGACCTCGTCGATCTCATCACCGGCACCCTGCACGACCAGGTCGGCGCCAACCGGCAGGACCGCCTGGTGATGGCGGGCGCCGCGAACCTGGTGCGCACCGAAGAAGACTTCACCGGCAGCATCTACCCCGTCCTCGAGGCCATCGAAGAGCAGGTAGTGCTGTTGCGCCTGTTCGGCGAAATGGCCACGGACCAGCACGGCGTCTCGGTGAGCATCGGCCGCGAGAACGCGCCGTTCGGCCTGGGCGAGACGTCCGTCCTCACCAGCGGCTACACCTCCCGCGGTGACGCCGCCCGCCTCGGCGTGCTCGGCCCCACCCGGATGGACTACTCCAACAACATGGCGGCCGTGCGCGCCGTCGCCCGCTACCTCTCCCGCCTGCTCGGCGAGAACTAGCCGGCCCCACCACGTATCCCGACGACGACATTTCACCCCAGAACCCAAGGAGAGCCACTTTTGGCTGACCATTACGAAGCACTCGGTGTCGCCCGCGACGCCTCCACCGACGAGATCAAGAAGGCGTACCGCAAGCTGGCCCGCCAGCTGCACCCCGACGTCAACCCCGGTGCAGAGGCATCCGAGCGGTTCAAGACCGTCACGCACGCCTACGACGTGCTCTCCGACCCCAAGCAGCGCCAGAACTACGACCGCGGCGGTTCGGGATCCAGCCAGGGCGGCGGGTTCGACGCCGGCAACTTCGGCGACATCTTCGAGACCTTCTTCGGTGGCGGCGGGGGCGGCGGGATGCGGGGACCCCGGTCCCGGCGCGAACGCGGCCAGGACGCCCTGATCCGGGTGGAGCTCGACCTCGACGAGGTCATCTTCGGCACCCACCGCGACATCGAGGTGGACACCGCGGTCGTCTGCGCCACCTGTTCCGGCACCTGCTGCCAGCCCGGCACCAGCCCCGTCACCTGCGACATCTGCCACGGCACCGGCAGCATCCAGCGCGCCGTGCGCTCGCTGCTCGGGAACGTCATGACCTCCAGCCCGTGCGGCTCCTGCCGCGGCTACGGCACCATCATCGCCACCCCCTGCGTCACCTGCCAGGGCCAGGGCCGGGTGCGCGCCCGCCGCACCGTTCCGGTGGACATCCCCGCCGGCGTCGACACGGGCCTGCGTCTGCAGATGCCCGGCAGCGGTGAGGCCGGCCCGGCCGCCGGACCCAACGGCGACCTGTACCTCGAGATGAAGGTGCGCCACCACGACGTTTTCAGCCGCGACGGCGACGACCTGCTCTGCACCCTCACGGTGCCGATGACCGACGCCATCCTCGGCACCACGGCCACGGTCAAGGCCCTCGACGGTGACATCGAAGTGGAACTGCGCCCCGGCGTGCAGGCCGGCGAGATACTCACCATCAAGGACCGCGGCGTCACGCGCCTGCGCGGCAACGGCCGCGGCGACCTCCGCGTCGGCGTGCAGGTGCTGACTCCGACCAAGCTCGACCACAAGGAACGCGAACTCATCGAGGCGTTCGCGGCCAGGCACAAGGTCCCCGCCCCCGCGCTGAGTCACTTCCAGCAGGGCCTGTTCGCGAAGCTTCGCGACCGGTTCCTGGGCTGACCGGCGTAACCGATGGCGCACTTCTTCCTGTCGGAGACGCTCGGGGCCTCTGAGGTCGACCCGGCGGTCGGGGCCACCGTGAGCGTCACCGGTGCCGAGGCCAAGCACGCCGTCACCGTCAGCCGGGTGCGCCAGGGCGAGACCCTGCTGCTCGGCAACGGTGCCGGCCTGATGCTCGGCGTGACCGTGCTCAGCGCGGCTCCGGCCGAGCTGACGGTGCGGGTCGACTCGGTGCGGCGTACCCCGCCGGCCGCGCCGCGCATCGTCCTGGTGCAGGCGCTGGCCAAGGGGGACCGCGACGAACTCGCCGTGCAAGCCGCGACCGAACTCGGCATCGACGGCGTGGTGCCGTGGGCGGCGAGCCGCTCGGTGGCCCGCTGGGAAGGCGTGAAAGTCGCCAAGGGCCAGGCCCGCTGGGCCGCGATCGTCCGCGAGGCCAGCAAGCAGTCGATCCGGCCGTGGCTGCCGGAGGTCTCCGCGCTGACCAGCACCAAACAGCTGGCGGTGCTGGCCGGCAGCACCCGGATGCTGCTGCTGGAGCCGACCGCATCCGCCCGGCTCACCACGATCGCCTCTCCCGCCGACGACCGGGACATCGTGCTCGTCGTCGGCCCGGAAGGCGGCATCGCCCCCTCCGAGCTGGACATCCTCGAGCAGGCCGGAGCCAGCCGGGTGCGCCTGGGGGACACGGTCCTCCGCACCTCGACGGCGGGACCTGCCGCCGTGGCCATTTTGAACGCAGCCCTCGGCCGCTGGTAGTAACGCTTAAGATAGAGCTATGGCTTCCCCCGCTGCAGAACCCACCATTTTCAGCCGCATCGTCGCGCGCGAAATTCCGGCGACCATCGTGGCGGAAACCGATCATGTCATCGCCTTCAACGACATCAACCCGCAGGCGCCCGTACATGTCGTGGTCACCACGAAAACGCAGCGCTACCGGAACGTCGGCGAACTCGCCGCCGGCGACCCCGCCCTCCTGGCCGAACTGGTCGCCGTGGCCGGGCGCGTCGCCGATGAGCACTGCGCCGGCGAATACCGCCTCGTCTTCAACACCGGCGCATCGGCCGGCCAGACCGTCTTCCACGTGCACGCCCACGTGCTCGGCGGCGGCCTTGAGGAGGGCACGCTTGCTACCGGCTGACTCGCAGGCGCCTGACCCGCAGGTGCCCGACGGCGGTGCGCTCCCGGTGGTGCGCAAGGTCCTCATCGACGGAGTGGCCATGGTCCGGCTGCTCGGCCCGCAGGACCGCTTCCTCAGCACCATCGAGAAGGAATACCCGGCCGTGACCTTGCACGTGCGCGGCAACGAGGTCACCCTCACCGGCCCCGCCGGCGGGGTGGATGCCGTGGTGCGGCTGATCGAGGAGCTCGAGCTGCTGCTGCGCACCGGCGCCGACCTCGGTGAGGCCGAGGTGAGCACCTCCGCCCGGATGCTCGACGCCGACAGCTCGTCCAGCCCGTCCACGGTTCTCGGCCAGGCAATCCTCACCTCACGTGGTGTCACGGTGCGGCCCAAGACCCTCGGCCAGAGCAACTACGTCAACGCGATCGACGAGAACGCCATCGTCTTCGGCATCGGCCCGGCCGGTACCGGCAAGACCTACCTCGCCATGGCCAAGGCTGTGCAGGCGCTGCAGCGCAAGGAGGTCGACCGGATCATCCTGACCCGGCCGGCCGTCGAGGCCGGTGAACGGCTCGGCTTCCTGCCCGGCTCCCTCACCGACAAGATCGACCCGTACCTGCGCCCGCTCTACGACGCCCTGTTCGAGATGATGGACCCGGAGCTGGTGCCCAAGCTGCTCGCGGCCGGCACCATCGAGGTGGCTCCGCTGGCGTACATGCGCGGCCGCACCCTCAACTCGGCGTTCATCGTGCTCGACGAAGCGCAGAACACCACGCCGGAACAGATGAAGATGTTCCTGACCCGGCTCGGTTTCGGTTCGCAGATGGTCGTCACCGGCGACATCACCCAGGTCGACCTGCCCGCCGGCGCCAGCGGCCTCCGCCTGGTCACCAAAGTCCTCGACGGCATCGACGACATCGAGTTCGTCCGGCTGACCAGCGCCGACGTCGTCCGCCACAGCCTTGTCGGCCGCATCGTCGATGCGTACACCGAATACGACGCGCAGAAGCAGGCCCAACGCTACGAAAGCGAACAGGCCCGCGACTTCGCCGCCCGCGCTCCGCACCAGGGGAACCCGCGCGATCGCACCCCGAAACGGAGATCCAGTTGAGCATCGAAATCAACAACGAGTCGGCCATCCCGGTCGACGAAGCGGCCATCCTCAGGTTGGCCGCCTTCGCACTCGACGCCATGCACGTGCACGCCGATGCCGAACTGGCCATCGTGCTCGTCGACGAGGGTGCGATGGAACAGCTGCACGTGCAGTGGATGGACGAACCGGGCCCCACCGACGTGCTCAGCTTCCCGATGGATGAGCTGCGCCCCGGCACCGAAGACGCCCAGACCCCGGCGGGCCTGCTCGGCGACATCGTGCTGTGCCCGCAGGTGGCTCAGGGCCAAGCCGAGACCGCCGGCCACAGCACCCTCGACGAACTGCTGCTGCTCACCACCCACGGCGTGCTGCACCTCCTCGGCTTCGACCACGCCGAGCCCGAAGAAGAGAAGGAGATGTTCGGCATCCAGCGCGACATCCTGATCGGCTTCGCCATGCAGGAACGACGCCGCGACACATGATCGTCGGGTGGTTCCTCACGGCCGCCATCCTGCTCGTCGCCTTCGGCGGGCTGATGGCCGCCGTCGATTCCGCAATCACGGCCCAGTCCAGGGCCGACATCAATGAACTCGCCGTCACGGCCAGGGCGAAACGCTCCCTCCGGGCCATCGCCGCCGACACCGGCGCGCACCTGAACGCCATCAACTTCGTGCGGATCATCGCGGAGACCACTGCTGCGGTGCTCGTCACCCTGGTATTCGCCACCACGATCGAAGCGATCTGGCTGGCCCTGCTGCTCTCGGCCCTGCTGATGACCGCCGTGTCCTTCGTGCTCGTCGGGGCCAGCCCCCGCAGCGTCGGGCGGGCGCATCCGAAGACCCTGGTCGTGCTCACTGCGCTGCTCGTGCACTTCCTCCGTGTTCTGCTGGGCCCGGTCGCGAACGCCCTCGTCGCCCTGGGCAACCGGGTGACGCCCGGGCGCAGCCGGCTGGCCACGTTCACCTCCGAAGACCAGCTGCTCAGCATGGTCGACGAGGCGACGGAACTCGACGTGATCGAGGAAGACGACCGTGAGCTGATCCACTCCATCTTCGAGTTCAGCGAGACGGTGGTGCGCGAGGTGATGATCCCGCGCACCGACATGGTCACCATCGAAGCCGACGCCAGCGTCGGCGCGGCGATGGGCCTGTTCCTCAGCAAGGGCTACTCCCGCGTTCCCGTCGTAGACGGCGAGGTCGACGACGTGCTGGGCGTGCTCTACCTGCGCGACGTGGCCAGGCTGGTCTACGAACGGCCCCGCAACCTCGAGACCCTACGCGTGCGGGAGCTGGCCAAGCCGGCCCAGTTCGTGCCAGAGTCCAAGAAGGCCGACGCCCTGCTGCGCCAGATGCAGCTCGAATCCAATCACCTGGCCATGGTCGTCGACGAGTACGGCGGTATCGCCGGGCTGGTCACGCTCGAGGACCTGATCGAGGAGCTCGTCGGGGACATCTCCGATGAGTACGACCGCGACGTTGTCGAGATCGAAGACCTCGGCTCCGGCCGGTTCCGGGTGAGCGCCCGCCTGCCCGTCGACGAACTCGGCGAGCTCTTCGACCTCGACCTCGACGACGACGACGTCGACTCCGTCGGCGGACTGCTGGCCAAGGTGCTCGGCAGGTTGCCGGTCGCCGGGTCGGAAGCCAGGACCAGCGGGCTGATCCTCACCGCAGAACGCACAGAGGGTCGACGAAAACGAATCAGCACAGTGCTGGTTGAACCAGACGAGGCGTTGAGAGACGCACAGTCCGCATTCCTGGGAATGCCGGACACAGAAGGAGCACACGGCCATGACAAGAGAACCTGATTTCCGCGCGGGGTTCGTCTCGTTCGTCGGGCGCCCGAACGTGGGCAAGTCCACGCTGACGAACGCCCTGGTGGGGGAGAAGGTCGCGATCACGTCGTCGAAGCCGCAGACCACCCGTCGCGCCATCCGCGGCATCGTGCACCAGAAGAACGGCCAGCTGATCCTGGTCGACACCCCCGGCATTCACCGGCCGCGCACCCTGCTGGGTGAACGGCTGAACAGCCTCGTGCAATCCACATTGAGCGGTGTCGACGTCGTGGGCCTGTGTATCCCGGCCAACGAACCGATCGGCCCTGGCGACAAGTTCATCAACGAGCAGCTGGACAACTTCCCGCGCGCCAAGAAGGTGGCCATCGTCACCAAGATCGACATGTCCTCCAAGACCAGCGTCGCCAACCAGCTCCTCGCGGTCTCCCAGCTGCGCGAGTGGGAGGCGATTGTGCCCATCTCGGCGACCAGCCGCATCCAGCTCGACGTGCTCAGCACCGAGCTCCTGCGCCTGCTGCCGCTCAGCGACGCGCCGCTCTACCCGGCGGATGCGGTCACCGACGAGAGCCTGGAATCCCGGATCTCCGAGTACATCCGGGAGGCGGCGCTCGAGGGCGTCACCGACGAGCTGCCGCACTCGATCGCCGTCACCATCGACGACATCATCGAGCGGGACGACCAGGAGCTGGTGGAGATCTACGCCAACCTGTTCGTGGAGCGCGACAGCCAGAAGGGCATCATCATCGGCAAGTCGGGCAGCCGGCTGAAAGACGTCGGGATGCGCGCCCGCAAGCAGATCGAGCCCCTGATCGGCAAGCGCGTGTTCCTGTCGCTGCGGGTCAAGGTCGCCAAGGAATGGCAGCGCGACCCGAAGCAGCTCGGCCGCCTCGGCTTCTAGCCCCGCAGTCTCCCGCCCCACGCAGCCCAACTGTTCCCGCTGCGGACAAGTGGTCCCGGCACACCGGGACCACTTGTCCGATTGGGAAACAGTTGCGATATTGCCCTGTGGATAAGGTGACATTTCCTCACATAAATCTCTCATTCGTGGGAGAATGTGGGTATGGACGAAGACTTGGCAGGTGGTTCCACAGCAGCGACGGGAGGCCCTCCCGCCGCTCAGCCGGCGGCCGATTGGAACACCAGCCTCGCCGTCCCAGCGCCCGCTGCTTCGACGCCGCTCGGCGCGACTGGTGGCGGCACCTCCGACACCACCTCCACCGTCCCGAAGGCTCCGAAACGCAGAAAGCCACAGCCCGAGTGGCGGGAGCCCGACGAGCTTCCCGCGGTGCAGCAGGCGCGCACCGGGGCCTTCGGTGAGAAGCTCAGCGCCCTCTCCGACGCGGCACGCACGGTGCAAGCCGTGATGGCGTCGATCGATGCCAGCGGGCTCAGCGACGCGGAAGCGGTCGCGCTGACCCAGACCGTCGAGCGGATCGGCCGCCCGGTGGACGCGGCCCGCGTCACCACGGCCTCGACGATCAGCGACCGCGGCCACCGGGGCCTGGGCGCCGAGTCGCTGGCCTGGCGGATGGGAGCCTCGCACGAGAACGAACTACTCACCCTGCTGACCCGGGCCTCGGTGCCGGAGATGAAACGGAGGGTGGCCCTCGGTGCGAAAGTCGCGCCACGGATGGTGGCCGGCAACGTCCTCGAGCCCCTGTTCCCCATCGTGGCCGCGGCCCTGGCCGCCGGGGAACTCGGCATGGACGCGGCAGAGAACATCGTCACCGGCCTCGCCGACTTCACGGTGCACGGCCGCTTCGACGCCAACCCGGCCGATGTCGACGCCGCCGAGCGCGACCTCGTCGAGTGCGCCACCGGGTCACGCTTCGACCGCGCCACCGGTCCCGACGGACCGGTCGTCCGGCTGGGCGATTCGGACGGGTTCACCTTCACCGCCGACCGCATCCGCGAGATGACCCAGCCCTGGCAAGCCCGGCTGAACCCCGACGGGGCCGCCCCGAACGCGCCGCTCCTCGAAGCGAAGTCCACGTTCTCGTTCGGCACCAAACGCGACGGCCTCTACCCGCTGCGCGGTGGCGTCACCCCCGAGTTCAAGGGCACCATCGAAGCCCTGTTCAACACTTTCCAATCCGCCCGCTCCGCCCCCAAGTTCCCCTCCGCGGAGGACCAGCTGCGTATCGAGGCCGGCGAACTGGTCCCCGGCGAAATCCTCGACGAGCGCACCGGCGGCGAGAAACGGGCAGACATCCTCCGCGGCATCCTCACCCAGGTCGCCCAGGACCCCCGCACCCCGACCATGGGCGGGATGCCGCCGACGGTGATGGTGCACGTGAACGCGACCGACCTGCTCGCCGGAGTCGGCGTCGGCTGGATCGACGGCATCGACGGGCCGGTATCGATGAAAACCGTCAACCAGATGATCGACAACGGCGGCATGCAACCCGTGTACCTGGCCAAAAACGGGGCCGTCCTCGCCCTGGGCCGGAAAACCCGGTTCTTCAACCGGGCGCAACGCCGAGCCATCACCGCCCGCGACGGCGGCTGCATCATCCCCGGCTGCAGCTCCCCACCCCAATGGGCCGAAGTGCACCACGTCGTGCCCTGGTTCAAGAGTGGACCCACCGACGTGTCCAACGGGGTGCTGCTCTGCTGGTACCACCACCACACCATCGACACCTCCGGCTGGGAAATCCGCATGGTCACAGGCGTGCCCCAAGTCAAAGCACCCCGGTGGATCGACCCGACCGGGCCATGGCGAAAACCAGACCCGCACCGCGCCCACGATCCGCGCACCCTCAAACCGCCGCACACAGAGTGACGGTACCCGGCACGGAGTGACCTGCCGATCTGATGCCGAACGGCTATCTGTAGGCGGCTATCCGTGGGTGGCAGTGAGCGCGCGGGCTACGAGGCGGCCGGTGTGCTCGAATCGCTGATTCGCAGCATGACGCGCTGCTTCGCGCCGGCCTTGCCCAGTCGTTCGATGAACAGGAACACCCGGTACTCCAGGCGGTACTTGCCGCCGAAGACGCGGGTGAGCAACGCGCGGCTGTGGTCGTCGTCGACGACAGTGGCGTGAGCATCCACCGTCACGGCGTCGTCCTTGACCGACCCGGTCCGGGAGCACGGTCGCAACTGCACACTGCCATTGTTGCGGAGGCGCTTGACCTTGCCGCTTTCCTTTGGGGTGGTGACGATGAGGTCGCCGCCGTCACTGGCGATCCAGACCGGGGTGGACACGGCTGCGCCGGAGCGGCGATAGGTGGTGAGGGAGACGAAGCGCTCGTCAGCGAGACCGGCGAGGGCGGCAGCAGAATTGGGCATTTCCACACCCTAAGCCGCCCGGCGAGTTTGCCACAATGGACGGGTGCCGCGCTCCGACCGGAACCGGCACGCCCAGCGGAGAAACAGGGAGCCCCAATGTTGCAGGAACCAATGCCCGAGCCCGTCATCGCCGTCGTCGGTGCCGGCGCCGTCGGCGGCCTCATCGCCGCCCTGCTCGACCGCGCCGGTGTGGACGTGGTGGCCGTTGCCCGCCCCGCCACCGCCCGGGCGATCACCGACGAGGGACTCACCATCCGCAGCCGGCACTTCGGTGACGGCGTGGCCAGAATCCGGGCAGTCACGTCGGTCCCCACCGGTGCGAACGTCATCATCGCCACCAAGGCGTTCGCCCTGCCCGCCGTCACTGACGACCTCCGCGCCTCACACCCGGCCGAGGTGGTGTCGTTGGTGAACGGCATCGAGCACCTGCCGGTCCTCCGCGCCGTCACGCCCGGTGCCATGGTGGCCGGCGCCTCGGTCGCCGTCGAGTCGACCCGGCTCAGCCCCACCGTCATCGAACACCGCAGCCCGTTCCTTCGCCTCAGGGTGCCCGCCCACGCGGCCGATTCAGCCATCGCCACGGCCTGGCGTTCGGCCGGCCTCGATGTCACGGTCGGTGGCACCGACGCGGATGTCCTCTGGACGAAGCTTCGGTTCCTGGCCCCGCTGGCCCTCCTCACCTCGTACTGGCGGATGCCGGTCGGAGCGGCCATCGAACGGGACCCGGCGCTCACCTCCGCCCTGCTGGCCGAGATCGCCGACATCGCCACCGTGGACGGCGTGCCGACCGAGGTCGAGCAGCTGACCCGCGCCCTCGGCGCGCTTCCACCGGCCATGCGCTCGTCACTGCAGAACGACCTCGAAGCCGGGCAGGAGAGCGAGCTGGACGCCATCGGCGGGGCTCTCGCCCGCCGCGGCCGTAGCGTCGGTGTGACCGCCACGACGGTAGAAGGCCTGGTCGCCGAGCTCGCCGCGCGGTGACCGCCGGGCGCGGCTACATCGTTGGGATGACATCGGGGCCACCCCGGGATGATCTCTCCGGCCCCGCGAGAGCCCCGCATCCACCGAGGCCTACGCTGGTGTGATGGCTGCTCAAGGCTTCTTCACGCGCATGGCGCCGTACCGTTGGGCTCTCGAACCGGCTCTCGGTGTCATCGTGGCGCTGGTGTGGGGGAGTGCGGCACTGGCCTTCGGCGTTCGGTCGCTGTTCGTCGTCTGCCTCCTCGCGGGTGCCGTCGCCCTCTCGCGGCTCGTGCCGACAGCAGCGATCGTAATGATCGTGGCAGCCACGGTCGCGACCGTCGTCGTGACCGGCAGCGCTGTTGGTGACGCTCTAGGGCTGACGCTCTTGTACGTGAGCGCTTGCCTCGTCACCTGGGGCGTATGCCTGGCCGGGCGGCCCGCCATCCGGTTCGTCGCCCTCGGCAGCGGCCTGCTGGTCAGCGCCCTCCTCAGCTGCCTGCTGCTCCTGACGGTCTATGCGCCCAACCGGAACGGCCTCGACGGGATGGTCACATTCGTCGTCGAGTTCGGCCTCCGGCTCGCCGGCGGGTTCCTGCTCACCGCCGTCCTGGTGGCCGGCTGGGTCGGCGCGTTCGTCCTGCGCGGCCGGGCCGACCGTCGCGAGGCCGCCCAGGACTACCCGCCAGGAGTGCTGCCTGCCGACGGGCTCTCGGCGGAGACCTGGCTGATGCTGCCGCCGCCGCCGGCCTGGCTGGCCGCCAGCCCGAACGTGTTCGCCGGCCGCCGTGGTTTCCGCCCGCTGCCGCGACGCACCCTGCTCGTCGACGTGGGCATCGCGGGCGGCTTCCTGCTCGTCGGCATCCTGACCGACCCATACAGCAGCGTCCTATCCCTGTACGTCCTGGCCGCACTCGCGGTCGCTGTCGCCGTGCGCCGGCTCTCGCCGGCCCTCGCCCTGGCCCTGGCCTGGATCGCCGCGCTGGCGCAGATGCTGGCCGGACTGCCGGTGCTCACCAGCGACATCGCCATCCTTGCCGTGTTGTACGCCACGGCGGCCTACGCCGAACGATGGGTGCGCTGGGCGGGCCTGCTCTCGGTCGGCGTCGGTGCGCTCCTCGCGGCCGGCTATCTCGGCATCACCCAGCGCGGCACCTCCTCCATCGCCGAGGCGGTGGGGCAGGGCGACGTCGGCGGCCTGGTCTGGTCCGTGGTCGCCACCTTCGTCGCCAGCCTCGCCGTGCTCGGCTTGTCCTGGACCCTCGGTCTGCTCATGCGCACCTGGCAAACCGCAAGGGCCGGCCGGCTCGGCCAGTACCGCGCGGTCGAGGAGCAGAAAGTGGCGCAGCGCAGCGTGGTCGTGGAGCAGGAGCGCAACCGCATCGCCCGGGACATGCATGACGTCGTCGCCCATTCCCTGGCCGTGGTGATCGCGCAGGCCGACGGCGCCCGGTACGCCCGCGCCCAGGACCCCGACGCGGTGGATGCGGCGCTGACCACGATCTCCTCCACCGCCAGGGAGGCGCTCGGTGATGTGCGCATCCTGCTCACCCGGCTCCGCCAGGACGATGCCGCCGGGCCGCAGCCGGTGCTCGCCGACCTCGATCGCCTCGTTGCCCAGATGCAGAGCACCGGGCTCGACATCGAGTGGACGACCACGGGCGCTGCCACAACGCTGGGTTCCGGCGCCCAATTGGCCGTCTACCGCATCGTGCAGGAAGCGCTCACCAATGCCCTGCGCCACGGCGATGCTGGTCGGGCGGTATATTTGACCCTCGCCTGGACGGACGGATGGGTCGCTGTGACGATCGACAACGCGGTGCGCGCCGACCCCGTCACCGACCGGGACGGCGAGATCGGGCACGGTCTACCCGGCATGCGCGAGCGTGCGCTCCTGGCCGGCGGGTCCCTGGCGGCGGAATCCATCGGCGGCCGGTTCATCGTGGCCGCCCGGCTCCCGGCCCTCACCACCAACGCGCTGGTTCAACCGAACCCGGCGACACCGATGGGCCCGGTTGTTCCGCTGCCCGGAAACGGAGCACCGGCATGAGCGACGTGGACCAGTCCGACTCCCCGCGCATCCGGGTGGCGCTTGTCGACGACCAGGCGCTGTTCCGGGCCGGCATCCGCATGCTGGTGTCCTCACAACCCGACCTCGAATTTGTCGGCGAAGCCGGCAACGGGGCGGCCGGGGTCACCATGGCCGCGGCCGTGCGGCCCGACGTGATCCTGATGGACATCCGGATGCCCGTCATGGACGGCATCGACGCCACCGTCGCGATCCTGGCCGCGGCAGAGGCCGCCGGAACGACGCCACCGCGCATCGTGGTCCTCACCACCTTCGAACTCGACGAGAGCGCCGGCCGGGCCATCCGTGGCGGTGCCAGCGGCTTCCTGCTCAAGGACGCCGATCCGGAGTTCCTGCTGGCGGCCATCCGCACCGTGCACGCCGGAAGCGCCGTGATCGCTGCCTCCGCCACCCGTGAACTGTTCGCGCACTTCGATGCGCCGGCTCCGGAACAGGAGGAACCGGCGGCCTACCGTACCCTCACCAGCCGGGAGCGCGACATTTTCGCCCTGGCCGCCCTGGGCCTCAGCAACTCCGAGATCGCGGCGGGGGAGTTCCTCAGTGAAGCCACCGTCAAGACCCACATCAGCCGGATCCTCGCGAAGCTCTCCCTGCGCGACCGGGTGCAACTTGTCGTCTTCGCATTCCAGCACCGCCTCACCCAGTAGTCCCCGCGGATGACCGGCGCCCGGAGCGAATCATCCTCGCGGCCGGGTGCAGCCATCCCGCGCCCGATGTGCCGGCCGTGGTGCGCTCCGTAGCGTCGAGGGCATGGAAAACACCTCAGAACCCGGCCTCGCTGCCAGGGTCACCAACCTGCGCAAGGACTACGGATCGGCCAGCACGGCGGTCACCGCACTCGACGACGTATCGATCGGCATCCGCCGCGGGCAGTTCACCGCCATCATGGGCCCCAGCGGTTCGGGCAAGTCCACCCTCATGCACATCATGGCGGGCCTGGACACGGCCACGGCCGGGCGCGCCTGGCTCGGCGACACCGAGATCAGCAGCCTGCCCGACGCCGCCCTGACCGTCTTGCGGCGGCGCCGGATCGGCTTCGTCTTCCAGGCCTTCAACCTGGTTCCCACACTGGACGTACGCGGCAACATCCTGCTGCCGTTCGCCCTGGATGGCCGCCGGCCCACCGCAGATGAAAGCGGATGGATCGACCGGCTGATCGAGTCACTCGGCCTGGGTGACCGGTTGGCGCACCGCCCGCACGAGCTCTCCGGAGGTCAGCAGCAGCGCGTGGCCATCGCCCGCGCCCTGGCCACGCGGCCCGAGCTGGTCTTCGCCGACGAGCCCACCGGCAACCTCGACTCGCGCAGCGGCCGGGAGGTTCTCGCCCTGCTCAAGGCGGCGAATGCCGAATACGGACAGAGCATCGCCATGGTCACCCACGATCCCATCGCGGCCAGCTATGCCGACCGCATTCTCTTCCTCGCCGACGGAAGGGTCGTCGAGGACAGGGCACGGACTTCGGCCGAACAGATCTCCGCCATCATGCTCGGCATGGAGCTGCGCGCATGAGCCGCCGTCGCGGACACCGCAGCTCGGGCCTTGCCCAGGGGACCGCCGGCCGCGGGGCCAGCCTCCTCGTGGCGTCGCTGGCCTCGGCATTCGGCGTGGTCCTGCTGCAGGTCACGGGCATCATCGCCGTCGCGGTGAGCGCGGGTGACGCGTCCGGCATCGGCGCCGTCCGCACCGCGCTGTCGATCGTCGCGTTCCTGTTCATCACCATTGCCGTGTACGTGAGCTCGATCGTCACCACGAACACCGTCGCGACCATCATCGCCGGCCGCACCCGCACGATCGCCCTGATGCGCCTGATCGGCTCCAGCGCCAGGGACCAGCGTCGCGCCGTCGCCAGGGACGGCCTCACCGTGGGTGCGATCGGCGCCGGCATCGGTGCGGTCGCCGGCACCGTGCTCACGGCCGCAGGACTGCGCATCCTGGTGTCGACCGGCGTGCTGCCCGACCTCCGCTACACCCTTCTCGAACCGCTACTGGCGCTGCCGGTCGCCGTCGTAGTGCTGTCCACCTGGTGCGCCGCCTGGGTCGGCTCGCGCCGGGTCCTGACGGTCAGCCCCATGCAGGCCGTCGGAGCGGCCCAGGAACGTTCCCTCGACGAAGCCGCCCGGCGCCCCGCCCGCAACACCATCGCGATCCTGCTGATCCTGACCGGGCTGCTCTTCCTGGCCGGGGGAGTGCTCGTGGGCCAACAGGCTCCTGAGGGTGTCTTCCTCGGCCTGATCGGTGGGATTCTCTCCTTCAGCGGGCTGGCACTCGGTTCCCACCTGATCATGCCGCCCATCCTGGCCCTGTCCGGCCGGGCACTGGGCCGCAGCGCACCCGCCCGCCTCGCCGCCGCGAACGCGCAGCAGCATCCGGAACGCAGCGCCCGCGCCACCATCGGCCTGGTCATCGGGGTGACGCTCATCACCATGTTCGCCGTGGCCGGCGCCACGTTCGAGCGGATGATGGACACTGCCATGGAGGAGCCGGCGGTGCGGCAGGCGATCAGCGAAACCGTTGCCATGAGTCTCGCGGTCATCTCGGCGCTCGTCGGTTTCAGCGCCCTGATCGCGGCCGTCGGCATGGTGAACAACCTGGCCCAGAGCGTGCTGCAGCGCTCCCGCGAGATCGGCCTGCTCCGCGCGCTGGGGTTCACCGGCGCCCAGGTGCGCGCCATGATCCTCGCGGAAAGCCTCCAGATGACCGTGGCCGCGGTCGCCTTCGGCCTGGCCCTCGGGGTGCTCTACGGCTGGGCGGCCGCGCAGTCCCTGTTCGGCTCGCTTGCCGGCGGCGGGCTCGTCGCCCCCGCGGTGCCGTGGCTCCTGGTCGTGCTGTCCGTGGCCGGCACCGCCGTGCTGGCCGTCGCAGCCACGATCGTGCCGGCCCGGCGGGCGGTATGCGTGTCGCCGGTGACGGCCCTCGCCGCGACCTGAGAACCGGGACGAGACCTGAGCGGCAAACGGTGTTACCCTTTTTCTTGTGCTGTTCGGTCTGCTCCTCCTTAGCTGCCGCGACGAGTCCTAATCTGAGGCCTCACTCGTCGCGGAGTTCGTCGTCGGCTGACCACCACTTTGCGAGGAGAAACAGACCATGAAGAACAACCAGGCCGCATCCACGATGCCCGTGCACAAGTACCGTCCTTATCAGGACCAGTTCAGCGTCGACCTGCCGGACCGCACCTGGCCGGCCAACCGCATCACCGAGGCGCCCCGCTGGTGCGCCGTCGACCTGCGCGACGGCAACCAGGCGCTCATCGACCCGATGAGCCCCGAGCGCAAGCGCATCATGTTCGACCTGCTGGTGCGGATGGGCTACAAGGAGATCGAGGTCGGCTTCCCGTCAGCGAGCCAGACAGACTTCGACTTCGTGCGCAGCCTCATCGATGACGGTGCAATCCCGGACGACGTCACCATCCAGGTGCTCACCCAGGCCAGGGAACACCTGATCCGCCGCACCTACGAGTCCATCGCCGGCGCCAAGCAGGCCATCGTGCACCTGTACAACTCCACCAGCGTGCTGCAGCGCGACGTCGTGTTCCGCGAGGGCAAGCAGGGCATCATCGACCTGGCTTTGTTCGGTGCCCGCACCTGCCGTGCCCTCGAAGCCACCGTGCCCGGCACCACCGTCTACTACGAATACTCGCCGGAAAGCTTCACCGGAACCGAGCTCGAATTCGCCGTGGACATCACCAACCAGGTCATCGAGATCTTCGAGCCGACGCCCGACCGCAAGGTGATCGTCAACCTGCCCGCCACGGTCGAGATGGCCACCCCGAACGTCTACGCCGATGCGATCGAGTGGATGAGTCGCAACCTGGCCCACCGCGAGAACGTGATCCTGTCGCTGCACCCGCACAATGACCGCGGCACCGCGATCGCCGCCGCCGAGCTCGGCTACCTGGCCGGTGCCGACCGCATCGAGGGCTGCCTCTTCGGCAACGGCGAGCGCACCGGCAACGTCGACCTGGTCGCGCTGGGCATCAACCTGTTCACCCAGGGGATCGACCCGCAGATCGACTTCGGCAACATCGACGAGGTCAAGCGCACCGCGGAGTACTGCAACCAGCTGCCCGTGCCCGAGCGCAGCCCCTGGGCCGGCGACCTGGTCTTCACGGCCTTCAGCGGTTCGCACCAGGACGCCATCAAGAAGGGCTTCGAGGCCATGGCCGCCGAGGCCGCCGAGACTGGCAAGGACGTCGACGACCTGCTCTGGGCCGTGCCGTACCTGCCGATCGACCCCAAGGACCTGGGCCGCAGCTACGAGGCCGTCATCCGGGTCAACTCGCAGTCCGGCAAGGGCGGGGTCGCCTACCTGCTGAAGACTGACCACCACCTTGACCTGCCCCGCAAGCTGCAGATCGAGTTCTCCGGCGTGGTGCAGGCCAAGACCGACGCCGACGGCGGCGAAGTCACCAGTGAGCAGATCTGGGACATCTTCAACGACGAGTACCTGCCCGCCACTCACACCAACCCCGACGCCAAGTGGGGCCGGTTCGAGCTGTTCTCCACCCGAACCTCCAGCGACCTGGCCGGCGCGGTCAACCTCACGGTCGACCTGCGCGACTCGGACTCCGTCGCGAGCGCCACCGCCACCGGCAACGGCCCGATCGCCGCGTTCCTCGGCGTCATGGCCGAGCGAGGCATCGCGATCACGCTCTACGACTACGTCGAGCACGCCATGTCCGCCGGGGGCGACGCGACCGCGGCGTCCTACGTCGAGCTCGACGTGAACGGCAAGCGGTTCTGGGGCGTCGGCATCGACCCGGACATCTCGACGGCATCGCTGAAGGCAGTGGTGTCAGCGGTCAACCGCGGCATCCGCGCCGAGACGGGCGACCGCGAACTGGCCGCCGTCTAGCCAGAAGCAGGCACACAGAAACGTCCCCGGCGCTGCCCCGCCGGGGACGTTGTCTTGTTGGTGCGCTGCCTCTAGACGCGCAGGGCCTTCCGCGCGGCCTCGGGAGCCAGTGGCTCCGGGACCTGCACCGGTTCGCCCTTCGGCTTGCCCAGTACGAGCGTGCAGTCGTCGATCGCGGCGGCCAGCAGGTCGTGCAGGCGCTCATCGGTGTCAGGGATGCACGCCTCGGCGATGCCCTGCACCGAAATGCGGATGATCGACTCCGCGGTGCGGTCCGTGAACCGGGTGCGGGACCAGGATCCCACCGAGCCCATGAACTCCCGCGCCCACCGTTCGGTCTGCGGCGCACGGTCGAACGCCTCCCGCACCTGGTCGGACACGTCGATGGCGCCGCCCTCGTGCGAGCGGGACAGGTGCCGCTGGCAATTGAGGATGCCGACGGCCAGGGCCCGCTGGTGGTCCGCGCTGACCACCGGCAGGCCGGCAGTCGCAGCCCGGAGGGCCACGACGAGGCGAACTCGCTGGTCGTCGCCGCGCAGGCCGATCACGGATGGAATCAGGGTCATCAGGCGCGACCTGGCGTCGTCAGACGTGCAGTCGTTCACCATGCGCGCGAGCGAGGCAAGAACCGGGTGGGTACACGCCGGGTGGTCGCTCCAGGCTTCGCCGGAGAGGTGCGAGGCGAATTCCATGAAGCAAGCGCCACTGCGCGGACTCTTGTGTTTGCCCCTGGCCAGAACGGGCAACAGGTCGGGCACAGTGCCCTCTAATCGTTTCATGGAGTACCTCCCTGCGACGTGGTTGTACCCCAATAGTGACCCCAGATTTGGGGAAAGGCGAGGGCA
This sequence comes from Cryobacterium sp. AP23, assembly GCF_054075385.1. Lineage (NCBI taxonomy): Bacteria > Bacillati > Actinomycetota > Actinomycetes > Micrococcales > Microbacteriaceae > Cryobacterium > Cryobacterium sp. AP23. The sequence continues at coordinate 470,482 of NZ_CM133415.1, forward strand.
AATCGTAGTCGGGTGATAAATCCTCAGGAAAGGCCGGTGTTCTCCGGGTTCTCCGGCTCGACGACGACCCGGCGACGCGGGTTGCGCCCGCGGAACGACGGGATCGTTCCGCGGCGGCGCCAATGCGGCCAGCTGGCCAGGGCGCGCTGTTGGGGAAGGCTCCAGCCGAAGCGGGCGGCGAGCACCCGGATGACCGTCGTCGCGATCACGCAGATCACCGCGGCCACGGTGATCTGCACCTCCAACAGCACCAGGACAACGAGCAGTCCGCAGCCCACGAGCGCCGCGACGGCGTACAACGAACCCACGTGCATCACGGCGATGGGCACATTCAGCATCATGTCGCGCAGCGCAGACCCGCCGACCGCCGAGATCATGCCCACGAACAGGGCGGGAATCTCCGGCAGCCCCGCGGCGAGCGCCTTGGTGGTGCCGATCACGCCGAACAGGCCGATCGTCACGGCGTCCAGCGTGATGATCAACGGACCGAGCCTGTTGAACAGGCTCTGCAGCAGCATCCCGAGCAGGGCGAACGCCGCCGCGACGGGCAGGTACCAGTTGCTCTGCAGCGCCGCGGGCACCCCACCGAGCAGGACGTCGCGCAGCAGGCCGCCGCCCAGCCCCACCGTGATCCCGATGAGGGCGATGCCGAGGAGGTCCATCCTGCGGTCGGTGAACCGGCCGGCGAACATGGCGCCCTGGATGGCGCCGATGGCGACGGCGACGAGGTCGGTCCAGAGCGGGATCGCGAAAAGGGTGGAGGACACCCCCAAAATCTACCGCGCCCGCATCACACGGCGCGGGCGCGGGCATCCGGCCGGCGGAAGTGGGAGAATTGACCGTGCCTGTTTATCGTGATGAAGCCGTCGTGCTGCGCACCCACAAGCTGGGTGAGGCGGACCGCATCATCACGCTGCTCACCCGGCAGCACGGCAAGGTGCGTGCCGTCGCCAAGGGCGTGCGCCGCACCGCGTCGAAGTTCGGCGCCAGGCTCGAACCGTTCATGGTCGTCGACGTGCAGCTCTATGAGGGCCGCAGCCTCGACATCGTCAACCAGGCGGAATCGATTGCGTCCTATGGGGCGCAGATCACGGCGGACTACGGCAGCTATACTGCGGCCAGTGCCATGGTCGAGACGGCCGACAAGCTCACCGAGTCCGAGGGGTCGTTGCAGCAGTACCTGCTCCTGGTCGGCGCGCTCCGGTCGCTGTCCCGCCGCGAGCACGGCTCCGGCGCCACCCTGGACTCCTACCTGCTGCGCTCCCTCTCCATGGCCGGCTGGGCGCCGAGTTTCCACGACTGCGCCCGTTGCGGCGCGCCGGGTCCGCACTCGGCGTTCGTGGCGCAGGTCGGCGGCATCGTCTGCGACAACTGCGCCGCGCCGGGGTCACCCCGACTCGACCCAGCCACCATCGCCCTGCTCAGCGCACTGCTCACCGGCGACTGGGCGTACACCGCCCAGGCCCCCGCCACCACCCAAGCCCAGGCCACCGGGGTCGTCGCCGCGTACACGCAGTGGCACCTCGGCCGGGGCCTTCGATCACTGGAGCACGTGCGCGCATGACGCCGAACCCCTTCCGTTCCGCCCCCGCCACACCGTTCACCCACAAGGATGCCGTTCCGTTCAAGCCCGTCGACTGGACCGGCCTGTACCCGCCGGCCCTGCCGACCAAGGTGGTGCCGGAGCACGTCGCCGTGGTGATGGACGGCAACGGCCGCTGGGCCAACGCCCGCGGCCTCTCCCGGGTGGAGGGCCACAAGGCCGGCGAGGCCGCGCTGCTCGACGTCGTGGCCGGCGCCATCCAGATCGGCGTCAAGCACCTCAGCGTCTACGCCTTCTCCACCGAGAACTGGAAACGCTCCCCGGACGAGGTGCGGTTCCTGATGGGCTTCAACCGTGACGTGCTGCACCGGCGCCGCGACCAGCTCAACGACTGGGGTGTGCGGGTGCGCTGGGCCGGGCGGAAACCCAAGCTGTGGGCCTCGGTGATCAACGAACTGCAGTTCGCCGAGAAGCTCACCGCCGGCAACGACGTGCTCAACCTGACCATGTGCGTCAACTACGGCGGGCGCACCGAGATCGCGGATGCGGTACGCGCCCTGGCCGAGGACGTCGCGGCCGGCCGGTTGAAGCCCTCCGGCATCACCGAGAAGTCCATCCAGCGTCACCTGTACACGTCGGAACTACCGGATGTGGACCTGTTCGTGCGGAGCTCGGGGGAGCAGCGCACCAGCAACTTCCTGCTCTGGCAGAGCGCCTACGCCGAGATGGTCTTCCTCGACACCCTGTGGCCGGACTTCTCCCGCGTGGACCTCTGGCACGCGATCGAGCTCTACGCCTCCCGCAACCGCCGCTACGGCGGCGCCGTGGACACGCCCACCGCCTGAGCCGGAATCCAGTACGGGAATAACTGGAGGGGTCGCTCGGGTTGGGCCTGACGTGAGCGAAACCATCAAAGTAGACATCTGGTCCGACGTGCAGTGCCCCTGGTGCTACATCGGCAAACGCAAGTTCGAGGCGGGTGTCGCCGCATATGGCGCCGACGTCGAGGTGGAGTACCACTCCTTCGAGCTGGCCCCCGACACCCCGGTCGACTTCGCGGGCAGCCCCGTCGACTACCTCAGCGACCGCAAGGGCATCCCGGTGCCGCAGGTCCTCGAGATGCTCGAACGGGTCACCGGCATCGCCGAAAGCGTCGGCCTGCACTACGACTACGACTCCGTGCACCAGACGAACACCATCAAGGCGCACGAACTGCTGCACTACGCCAAGGCGCACGGCCTGCAGCTGGAGATGAAGGAGAGCCTGCTCAAGGCGTACTTCGTCGACGGCGGCCACGTCGGTCGCATCGAGGACCTCGCCGACCTCGCCGCCGGCATCGGCCTGGACCGGGCCGATGTGGTGCGCGCCCTCACCGAAAACGAGTACCTCGCCGCGGTCAAGGCGGATGTCGCCCAGGCCACCGAGTACGGCATCCAGGGGGTGCCGTTCTTCGTGATCGACGGGAAGTACGGAATCTCCGGCGCCCAGGACCCTGATACCTTTGCGCAAGCGCTGCGCCAGGTGCAAAGCGAAAAAGCAGGAACCGCGATCCCCGAGGAGACCAACGCATGAGCGAGAACAGCACCAGCACCGCGACCGACACCGACGCTGCTCCCCGCCCGATCATCCAACTGCTCGAGCAGTCCGACGACGCTGGTGGATGCTGCGGCGGCGGCTCCTGCGGCATCTGAGCCACCCGTACAGCACCGTCCTGCACAGCCCCGCCCGGCCCGCGGTTTTCCACCGCCGGCCGGGCGTGGCGTTCCTGCCCGGCCGGGTCTGGGAGAATTGACCGAGATGAACACTTCGACTCCCACGCAGAACCTGATGTCACCGCTCCGCATCGGTGACATCGAACTCGACGTGCCCGTGGTCCTCGCGCCCATGGCCGGCATCACCAACACCGCTTTCCGCCGGCTCTGCCGCGAATACGGTGCCGGCCTGTACGTCAGTGAAATGATCACCTCCCGGGCGCTCGTGGAGCGCACCACGGAGTCCATGCGGCTGATCACGCACCACGAGAGCGAGAAGACCCGCTCGATCCAGCTCTACGGCGTCGACCCGAAAACCGTCGCCGAGGCCGTCACGATGCTCGTCGCCGAGGACCGTGCCGACCACATCGACCTCAACTTCGGTTGCCCGGTACCCAAGGTCACCCGCAAGGGCGGGGGAGCGGCGCTGCCGTGGAAGATCACCCTCTTCCGCGAGATCGTCGAAGCCGCCGTCACCGCGGCCGGCACCATCCCGCTCACCGTCAAGATGCGCAAGGGCATCGACTCCGACCACCTCACCTACCTCGAGGCCGGCCGGGTCGCCGAGGGCGCCGGCGTGGCAGCCATCGCGCTGCACGCCCGCACCGCGGCCGACTACTACTCCGGGCACGCCGACTGGTCGGCCATCGAAACCCTCAAGAACACCATCACCAGCGTGCCGGTGCTCGGCAACGGCGACATCTGGTCCGCCGCCGACGCGCTCCGCATGGTGGACGAGACCGGCTGCGACGGCGTCGTCGTCGGCCGTGGCTGCCTGGGCCGGCCCTGGTTGTTCGGCGACCTTGCTGCAGCGTTCCGCGGCGAAGTGGTCAAGGCCGAGCCGAGTCTCGGCCAGGTGGCGGATGCGTTCCGCCGGCACGCCGAGCTGCTCACCGAGTTCTTCGACAGCGAAGAACGCGCCTGCCGCGACGTGCGCAAGCACGTGGCCTGGTATTTCAAGGGCTACCCCGTCGGCGGCGACCTGCGCGCCGCCCTCGCCTCCGTCGTGTCGCTCGAGCAACTCGACGAACTGCTGGCCACCCTCGACCCCGACCAGCCATACCCCGGCATCGGAGCAGAGGGCCAACGCGGCCGGGCCGGCAGCCCCAAGAAGACCTCGTTGCCCGAACGCTGGCTCGACTCGCGCGACATCATCGGCGCCGAGCGCACCAACCTGACCGAGGGAGAAGGGGACACCAGCGGTGGTTAACCAGACCGGCTACAGCACCCACGACGAGGCCAGGTTCAAGCCGGAGGAACACGACTCCAGCCGCAGCGACTTCGCCCGCGACCGCGCCCGGCTGTTGCACTCCAGCGCGCTGCGCCGACTCGCCGCGAAGACCCAGGTGCTCAGCCCCGCCGCCGGGCTGGACTTCGCCCGCAACCGCCTCACCCATTCCCTCGAGGTCGCCCAGATCGGCCGGGAGCTCGCGCTGCGACTGGCCCTGGACCCGGACATCGTCGACACGGCCTGCCTGGCGCACGACATCGGCCATCCGCCGTTCGGCCACAACGGTGAGAAGGCCCTCAACACCTGGGCGCACGACATCGGCGGTTTCGAGGGCAACGCGCAGACCCTCCGTTTGCTCAGCCGCCTGGAGCCCAAGGTGTTCGGCGACCACGGCGAAAGCTTCGGACTGAACCTCACCCGGGCCAGCCTCGACGCCAGTTGCAAGTACCCGTGGGCAGCCGACGCCTCGGTCGCCGACCCGAGCGGCCGCGCCAAATTCGGTTTCTACGACGACGACCGGGCCGCCTTCGAGTGGCTCCGGGACGGCGCGCCGGCCCGGCAGCTCTGCGTCGAGGCGCAGGTCATGGACCTCTCCGACGACATCGCCTACTCGGTGCACGATTTCGAAGACGCCGTCGTCAGCGGCTACCTCGACGTGGAGCTGCTGAGCAGCCGCAGCGAGCACGCCGCCCTGGTCACCTCGATGTACGAGTGGACCGGCGGGCAGTTCAGCCACGACGAGCTGATGGCCGCGTTCGACCGGCTCGACTCCCTCGACGTCTGGCTGCACGGCTGGACCGCGGGCCGGCGCGACCAGGGCCGGTTGAAGAACCTGACCAGCCAGCTCATCGGCCGGTTCAGCGGCGCGGCTGTCGCCGCCACCAGGGCGGCCTACCCCGACCGGCACCTCATCCGCTTCAGCGCCCACGTGGTGGTGCCGCGCGAGGTGCAGGCCGAGATCGGCGTGCTCAAGGGCATCGTCGCCGCGTTCGTGATGTCCACCCACGTGCGCCAGCCGCTCTACGTCGAGCAGCGCGAAACCCTGACCTACCTGGCCGACACCCTCCTCGCCAGCGGCGACGAACACCTCGACCCCGGCTTCCGGGAGGACTGGGCGGATGCCGTCGATGACGGGGCCCGCAAGCGGGTGATCGTCGACCAGGTGGCCAGCCTCACCGACCAGAGCGCCATCGCCCTGCAGCGCCGGTTGCACCTGTCCAGGGGCGTGAGGGTCGACGCATGGCAGGACTGATCCGCCAGGGCGACATCGAAGAGGTCAAGGCCCGCACCAACATCGCCGACATCATCAGCGACTACGTCAGCCTCAAGTCCGCCGGCGTCGGCTCGATGAAGGGGCTGTGCCCCTTCCACGACGAGCGCAGCCCGAGCTTCCACGTGCGCCCGCAGGTCGGTTTCTACCACTGCTTCGGCTGCGGGGAGAGCGGCGACGTCTACTCATTCCTGCAGAAGATGGACCACGTCAGCTTCTCGGAGGCCGTCGAACGGCTCGCCGGCCGGGCCGGCATGGAGCTGCACTACGAAGACGGCGGCAACGCACCCGACCACGGCAACCGCGCCAGGCTGCTGGCGGCCAACCAGGCCGCAGCGGAGTTCTTCGTCGACCAGCTGGGCAGCCCCGGCGCCCAGGTGGGCCGCAACTTCCTCGGCGAACGCGGCTTCGACTCGCAGGCCGCCGAACGCTTCGGCATCGGCTTCGCGCCCAAGAGCTGGGACGAACTGACCAAGCACCTACGCGGACGCGGCTTCAGCACCGAGGAACTCACCCTCTCCGGCCTCGTCTCCGCCGGCGACCGCGGCATCTACGACCGGTTCCGCGGCCGGCTGGTCTGGCCCATCCGGGACATCACCGGGCAGACCATCGGTTTCGGCGCGCGCAAGCTGCTCGAGGACGACAAGGGCCCCAAGTACCTCAATACCCCCGAAACCCCGGTGTACCACAAGGCCCAGGTGCTCTACGGCCTCGACCTGGCCAAGCGGGACATCTCCCGCAACCACCAGGTCGTCGTGGTCGAGGGCTACACCGACGTCATGGCCTGCCACCTGGCCGGCGTCACCACTGCCGTCGCCACCTGCGGCACCTCCTTCGGCGTCGACCACATCAAGGTGCTGCGCCGGGTGCTCGGCGACGACAGCGGCGTCGGCGAGGTCGTCTTCACTTTCGACCCGGATGCCGCGGGCCAGAAGGCCGCCGTGCGTGCCTTCGCCGAGGAACAGCGTTTCTCCGCCCAGACCTTCGTCGCCGTGGCCCCGGAGGGCCTTGACCCGTGCGACCTGCGGCTGCACCGCGGCGACGACGCCGTGCGCCGGCTGATCGAGGCCAAGAAGCCCATGTTCGAGTTCATGATCCGGCAGCTGCTGTCCCAGTACAACCTGGACACCGTCGAGGGCCGGGTCTCCGCCCTGCGGGCGGCGGCGCCGATCGTCAGCGACATCCGCGACCCCTCGATGCGGCCCGGCTACGTGCACGAACTGTCGCGCATGCTCGGCGTCGACATGGCCGAGGTGTCCCGCGCGGTCAGCCAGGCCCAGTCGCGGTCCCGTACCGCCCCTGCCGCCGAGACCCGGCGTGCGGGGGAGCCCGCCCCGGTGGTGCGGGAGCACCTGTTCTCGCTCGCCGACCTTCCCGCCGACCCGGTCACCCGCATCGAACGGGACGCGCTGATGGCGATGCTGCAGCACCCGACCCAGGTGGGCATCGACCTCGTCCAGCGCGCCGTACAGACCAGCATGAGCAACACCTCTCTCGCCGTGGTGCGTGACGCCCTTGCGGCCGCGCTGCCGCACGCCGCCGCCGGCGACTGGCTCGCCCGGGTGGTCGCGGAGACCCCGGCCCCGCTGGCGAACCTGGTCACAGAGCTCGCGATGGCCCCGCTGCCCGAACGCACCGAACGGGAGGTGACCCGCTACGTGCGGGACATCACCACGGTGCTGATCGAGAAGGACCTGCTGCGCCAGAAAGCCGACCTGCTCGGCCGGTTGCAGCGCGCGGATCCGACCAACCGCGAGGTATACGTGGCCATCCAGCGCGAGCTCGTCCGGGTGGAAGCCGAACGCCGGAACCTGCGCGAATCCTGACCGACGCCCGGCTCCCCGGCCCGGAACGCTATATTGCGGCTGTATTAAGATGCTCCATCCAGTGACCGTTCAACGCGCATAGTGTGCTAATTCTTGGAATACAGCAACGCATTTCTGCGCCTGCACCACTCTGCGCGGACAGACCCAGAAGCAATCACCTTGAGGAAGAGGCATTCGACTATGGCTTTTGTATCCACCAGGCGCGGCCGCTACATCGGCGTCACCGCCGGTCTCGCGGCCGCGGCACTCGTACTCGCCGGCTGCTCCAGCAGCGGCACCACGACCACCGATGACGGCTCGGCGCCGTTGACCATCGGCACGACCGACAAGGTCACCACGCTCGACCCGGCCGGTTCCTACGACAACGGCTCATTCGCCGTGCAGAACCAGGTCTTCCCGTTCCTCATGAACACCCCGTACGGCAGCCCGGATGTCGAGCCCGACATCGCCGAGTCGGCCGAGTACACCACCCCGACCCAGTACACGGTCACGCTCAAGGCCGGCCTCGTCTGGGCCAATGGCAACGAGCTCACCTCCTCCGACGTCAAGTTCAGCTTCGACCGCCAGCTGGCCATCGCCGCCGACAACGGTCCCTCGTCGCTGCTCTACAACCTCGAGAGCGTCGACGCGCCCGACGACACCACGGTCGTATTCAACCTGCTCGCACCGGACGACCAGATCTTCCCGCAGATCCTGTCCAGCCCGGCCGGGCCGATCGTGGACGAGGATTCCTTCTCCGCGACCGAGCTCACCGCAGACGCCGACATCGTCGACGCCCAAGCCTTCGCCGGCCAGTACGTCATCACCAGCTACGACTTCAACAACCTGATCGGCTACAAGGCCAACCCGGACTACGACGGCCTCCTCGGCGCCGCGAAGACCGACGTCGTCAACGTGAAGTACTACGCCGACTCGTCCAACCTCAAGCTCGACGTGCAGGAGGGGAACATCGACGTGGCGTTCCGCAGCCTGTCCGCCACCGACGTCGAGGACCTCCGCGGCAACAAGGACGTCGAGGTCGTTGACGGACCCGGCGGCGAGATCCGTTACATCGTCTTCAACTTCGACACCCAGCCCTTCGGCGCGGCAACCCCGGAAGCCGACCCGGCCAAGGCCCTCGCCGTGCGCCAGGCCGTCGCCGACCTCGTCGACCGTGACGAGATCGCCGACCAGGTCTACAAGGGCACCTACACCCCGCTGTACTCCTACGTCCCGGCAGGTCTGACCGGCGCCACCGAGTCCCTCAAGGGCCTCTACGGCGACGGCGAAGGCGCACCCGACGCCGACAAGGCCGAGGCGACGCTCACGGCCGCCGACATCACCGACAAGGTCGTGCTGAACCTGCAGTACAGCAACGACCACTACGGCCCCTCGTCGGGCGACGAGTACGCACTGGTCAAGGACCAGCTCGAGGCCTCCGGACTCTTCACCGTCAACCTCCAGACCACGGAGTGGGTGCAGTACTCGAAGGACCGCTCCTCTGACGTGTACCCGGAGTACCAGCTCGGCTGGTTCCCGGACTACTCCGACGCCGACAACTACCTGACCCCGTTCTTCCTCACCGAGAACTTCCTCAAGAACCACTACGAGGACCAGGAAGTGAACGACCTGATCCTGCAGCAGGCCGTGACCGTCGACCCCGCCGCACGCACCGCACTGATCGAAGAGATCCAGGACAAGGTCGCAGCTCAGCTGTCGACCGTGCCGCTGCTGCAGGGTGCCCAGGTCGCCGTGACCGGCACCACCGTCACCGGAGCCTCCGACACGCTCGACGCGTCGTTCAAGTTCCGCTACGCTGCTCTCGCCAAGGGCTGATAGAACGGTACACACCAGCTAGACGACGGGGGCGTTCGGCGCGATAACTCGCTGAACGCTCCCGTCTCTTTGTCTGCACGCCACGTGGCGTGCACGGATGTTTGGGCCCGGGTCAGACGCCCCGGAACGAGTGAGGTAAGAATGACGACTGTAGCGACAACGCCAGCGGCAGGGGCAGCCAGGCCGGCCACGCCGGCACCCAAGAAGAAGGGCGGCTCCGGCGGCGGCATCGGGCGCTACATCGTGGTGCGCTTCCTGCTGATCATCCCCACCATCTTCATCCTCGTCTCCATGGTCTTCTGGCTCATGCGCACCACCGGCGACCCCATCACCGCGGCCCTCGGTGGCCGCCTCGGACCCGACCAGCTGGCCGAGCGCATCCACGCCGCCGGCTACGACCGCCCGATCCTGGTGCAGTACGTCGAGTACCTTGGCCAGATCTTCACCGGCAACTTCGGCACCACCATCAGCACCAACCGGCCCGTCTCCGAGGTGCTGCTCACCTACGGCGCCGCGACCGCCGAACTGGCCTTCTACTCCCTGCTGGTGGCCTTCATCGTCGGCATCCCGCTGGGCATGGTCGCCGCGTACTGGCGCGACAAGGCCCCGGATGCGTTCCTGCGCATCTTCGCAATCCTCTGCTACGCGACCCCGGTCTTCTTCGCCGGGCTGCTGTTCAAGCTCGTCTTCGCCGTCTGGCTGAAGGTGCTGCCCGTCGCGGGCCGCGCCACGACCGGGTCCGAGCTGCAGATGCAGCTGCTGCCGGGCAAGACCGGCTTCTACACGATCGACGCGATCCAGACCGGCAACGTTGCCGTTCTCACCGACGTGCTCTCGCACGCCGTGCTCCCGGCACTGGCCCTCGGCCTGCTCACCGCCGGGGTGTTCCTGCGACTGGTTCGCACCAACGTCATCGGCACGCTGGGCACCGACTACGTCGACGCCGCCAGGTCGAGGGGCGTCAGCGAGTTCCGACTTGTGCGCAAGCACGCCTACCGCCCGGCCCTCATCCCCATCATCACCGTCATCGGCCTGCAGATCGCCCTGCTGCTCGGCGGCGCCGTGCTCACCGAGACGACCTTCGAATGGAAGGGACTGGGCTTCATGCTCTCCGAGTTCCTCCAGGCGCGTGACTTCGTGGCCGTGCAGGGAATCGTGGCGCTCCTGGCCGTGATCGTCGCCCTCACCAACTTCATCGTGGACATCATCGCCGCGATCATCGACCCGAGAGTGCGGTACTGATCATGAGTGCGACCGACACCAAGCCCACCAAGCCCTCCATCCTGGCCCGGCTGCCCATCGTGCACCAGCTCCGGCAGAGCATGGGCCTGCAGCGAGGCATGCTCGTGGCCGGCCTCATCATCACGGCGGTGTTCGTCCTCACCGCCATCCTGGCGCCGCTGCTGGCGCCGTACGGTTACAGCCAGCTCCGCGGGCCGGACGGGGTCTTCGGCGCCCAGCAGGCTCCAGGCGGAGCGCACCCGCTCGGCACCACCGTCGGCGGATACGACGTACTGTCCCGGGTGCTCTGGGGCGCCCAGACGGCCCTGTTCGTGATCGTCGTGGCCGTCGTGCTCTCCCTCTTCGCCGGAGTCCTGCTCGGCCTCCTCTCCGGCTACTTCGGCGGCTGGCTCGACCGGGTGCTCGTGGTGGTCTGCGACGCGGTCTACGCGTTCCCGTCGCTGCTGCTGGCCATCGTCATGTCGATCGTGATCTCGGGCGGGAAATCGGACCTCATCGGCGGGGTGATGGCCGCGGCCATCTCCATCACCGTGGTGTTCATCCCGCAGTACTTCCGGGTGATCCGGGCCGAGACCGTGCGCATCAAGGCCGAGGCCTACGTCGAGTCGGCCAGGGTGCTCGGCGCGAGCAACACCCGGATCATGTTCCGGCACGTGCTGCGGAACGCCACCCGCACGCTCCCGCTGATCTTCACCCTCAACTCGTCCGAGGCCATCCTCACGCTCGCCGGGCTCGGCTTCCTCGGCTTCGGCATCGAACCGACCGCGGCCTCCGAATGGGGCTACGACCTCAACAAGGCGCTCTCCGACGTCACCAGCGGCATCTGGTGGACATCCCTGTTCCCCGGCCTGGCCATCGTCCTGGTGGTCATGGGCATCACCCTGGTGGGGGAGAGCCTGAACGACCTGGCCGATCCACGCCTCCGCGGCCGCCGCGCCGTCGGCAAGTCCTCCGGCCTCGTCGCGGAGACCTCCGTGGTCCCCGGCGGCACCCTGAGCGCCGGCCCCGGCGGACTCAACGGACTCGAGAGCGGATCCACCCACACCATCGACGGCGAGGCCACCTCATGAGCGACATCCGCACCAGCCAGCCCGGCCCGACCGTGCTGAGCATCAACGACCTCGGCGTGTCCTTCTCCACCGACGCCGGCGCCGTCCGCGCAGTGGACGGCGTCACCCTGAGCGTGCGCCGCGGCGAAGTCCTCGCCATCGTCGGCGAGAGCGGCAGCGGCAAGACCGTCACCGCGAAGACCATCCTGGGCCTGCTCCCGGAGACCGCGGTGTCCGAGGGCGCCGTCATCCTCAGCAGCCGGAGCGGCGACGCCACGAACGACGTGATCTCGCTCAGCGGCAAGCAGCTGCGCCAGGTGCGCGGCACCGACGTGTCCATGGTGTTCCAGGAGCCGTCCACCGCCCTCAACCCGGTGTACACCGTCGGCTGGCAGATCATGGAGGGCATCAGGGCGCATGGCACGGTCAACCGTGCCGACGCCCGCGCGAAGGCGATCGAGATCCTCGGCCGGGTCGGCATCCCCGACCCGGAGGTGCGGATCAACTACTACCCGCACCAGTTCTCCGGCGGTCAGAAGCAGCGCGTCGTGATCGCCATGGCGCTCGTGCTCGAACCCGGGCTGATCGTCGCCGACGAGCCGACGACGGCGCTCGACGTCACCGTCCAGGCCGAGATCCTCGACCTGCTCCGGCGCTGCCGGGACGAATTCGGCACCGCCATCGTGCTGATCACCCACAACATGGGCGTCGTGGCCGACCTGGCCGACCGGGTCGCCGTGATGTACCAGGGCAAGGTCGTCGAAGAGGCGGATGCTCACACCCTGTTCACCTCCCCGCAGAACGAATACACCCAGAAGCTGCTCGCCGCCGTGCCGTACGTCGGCCAGGGCGTCGTGCGCGCGGCGGCACGCGCAGAGGCCCGGAGTCCCGAATGGGCCGCCCAGGCGCCCGTGGTGGTCGCCGACAACCTGCGCATCCAGTATCCCGGCCGGTTCGGCCGTCCGGGCTTCGTGGCCGTCGACGGCGTGAGCTTCGCCATCCGCCCCGGCGAGGTACTCGGCCTCGTCGGTGAGAGCGGCTCGGGGAAGACCACCATCGGCCGGGCCCTCGCCGGCCTCACCCGGGTCACCGACGGTTCGCTGAGCGTGCTCGGGCACGAGATGAACGGGTTCTCGGAGCGCAAGTTCAAGCCGTTGCGCAGCCAGATCGGTTTCGTGTTCCAGGACCCGGCGTCGAGCTTCAACCCGCTGCTCACCATCGCGGAATGCGTGGCGGAGCCGCTCGTGGTGCATGGCAGGGTCGAGAACGCGCGCGGCGCACGCACCAGGGTGGACGACCTCCTCGAGGCGGTGCAACTGCCGCGTGCATTCGGCGACAGGTACCCGCACGAACTCAGCGGCGGGCAACGCCAGCGGGCCAGCCTGGCCAGGGCACTCGCCCTCGAGCCGGCGCTCCTCATCGCTGACGAACCGACCAGCGCCCTCGACGTCTCGGTGCAGGCCAGGGTGCTCGAACTGTTCGCCGAACTGCAACGCGAATTCGGATTCGCCGCCCTGTTCATCAGCCACGACCTCGCGGTGGTCGACATCCTCGCCGACCGGATCGCGGTGCTGTACCACGGCCGCCTGGTCGAGGAAGGCACCGGCGCAGAGGTTCTCGGCGCGCCGAAGGATGCATACACCCGGCGGCTCCTCGCCTCCCTGCCCGTGCCGGATCCGGCGGCCCAGGCCCTCCGACGTGAGGAGCTCGCGAAGCTGCGTGCGGCAGAATAGGTGCCATGAGACGCGACGAACCTGAGCCGTATCCGATCGTTGCCAGCGACCTGACCATCGAATACCCGGCGCACGGAGCCAGTTCCGCGTTCGTCGCGGTGCGTGGATTCACCCTCACGCTGGGCCGCGGTGAGGTCCTCGGCCTCCTCGGCGAGAGCGGCTCAGGCAAGAGCACCCTGGCCAGGGTGCTCTCCGGCGCCGACGCGGGCAGCGGCCACGGCGACGTGCGCGCGCAGATCACGGGCGGGCAGGCGAGCGTCCAGGGGTATCCGCTCCGCCGGATCAGCCGCCGGAAACTCGCCAGGCTCACCTTCGGGGTGGGGATGCTCAGCCAGGATGCGGCGGCGACCCTGCCGGCCAGCCTCACCGTGGCCGACATCGTCGCCGAACCGGTGCTCGAGCGCGACCGGCGGTACAACCGGCACGCCCTGGACACCGCCGTCGCCACAATGGTCGACGCGGTCAGGCTGCCGCTGTCCCTGCTCGGCAAATACCCCTACGAGCTCAGCAGCGGCCAACGCCAGCGTGTCGCCCTGGCCAGGGCACTCGTCTTCGGGCCGTCCCTGCTGATCGCCGACGAACCCACCGCAGGGGTGGACGCGCTGGTGCGGGACGACGTCATCGACCTGATCGGCGAACTGCAGCGCGAGCGAGCCTTCTCCGCCGTGCTGATCAGCAACGACCTTGCCGTGCTCGAGCGCGTCGCCGACCGCATCGGGGTGATGCACGAGGGCGTGCTGGTGGGCCTCGGCAGCATCGCGGAGGTGTTCGACAACCCGTGGCACCCCTACGTCGCCGAACTCGCCCAGGCGCTGGCCCTCGGCACGGGAGAGCCGGAGCCACTAGCCGGCGCCATCGACCCGGCGCCGGAGTCGTGACCGTGGTCGGCCAGCACCAGGCGGTCCTCGCCGGGGAACCGGAGCGGGACCCGCACGCTTGGCGCCCGGCGCCTGGCCCGATCGCCATCCTGCCGATGGATGCGCCGCAATTCACCGCGGCCGTCGAACAGGCCGGGGGAGTGGTGGCGCCCCTCTCCGATGCCACCAGGGGCGTCATCTGGCTCTCCTACGCCCGCGCAGCGGAGCTTGGCGACGTCCTGGAGCAGAACCCCCAGGTCGGCTGGCTCCAGCTGCCCTGGGCCGGCGTAGACGCGTTCAGCGGGGTGCTGGCCCGGCACGGGCGGGACGATCTCATCGTGACCAGCGCCAAGGGCGCGTACGCCCAACCCGTGGCCGAGCACGCCCTGGCCCTGCTGCTGGCGTCGATGCGGCTGCTGCCCCAGCGCGCCAGGGCCACCTCCTGGAACGCCGAACCGGCCGGCGAATCCCTCTACGGCCGCACCGTCCTCATCGTCGGCGCCGGCGGCATCGCCCGGGAGCTCATCCGGCTGCTGGAACCCTTCGGCACCGCCATCGTGGTCGTGCGTCAGAGCGCCGAGGCCGTCCCCGGCGCCCAGCGCACGGTCACGGCCGACAGATTGGGCGACGAGCTCCCGCTGGCGGATGTGGTGGTGCTTGCCGCGGCGCTGACCGGTGGCACCCGGCACCTGCTCGGCACCGCCGAGCTGGCGCTGATGAAGCGCACGGCCTACCTGGTGAACATCGCCAGGGGTCCGCTCATCGACACCGACGCGCTGGTCGCGGCGTTGGCCGGCGGCTCGTTGGCCGGGGCCGCCCTGGACGTGACCGACCCCGAGCCGCTCCCGGACTCGCACCCGCTGTGGAGCGAGCCGCGTTGCCTGATCACCCCGCACATGGCCGACACGCCCGAGATGACAGCGCCCCTGCTGGCCGAGCGAATTCGCCTGAACGTGGCCGCATTCCTTGGAAAATCACCGTTCGTCGGGGTCGTCGACCCCGCCGCCGGCTACTGACGGAACCGTCGGATTTGGCGCACGCCGATCTTTTGGTAAAGTAGCAACGCTGTTCAAGCAACGCACAACACGCTGAGCACGCATTCCTCGATAGCTCAATTGGCAGAGCAGCGCACTGTTAATGCGCAGGTTCTTGGTTCGAGTCCAAGTCGGGGAGCGAAAAGGCCACTAGGGGCTCCACCCCCGGTGGCCTTTTTTGTGCCCGCTAGTGTGGATTGAACGAAAGTACCGAAAGGTGGGCCTGTGTTCCCCTGGCAGAACCTCAGCGCCGTCCTGGCCGTGCTCACCGTCGTCTTCCTGGTGCTCTGGCTCCTGGCCGCGGCCAGAAGCCGGCGGAACCGCTTGGACCGGTCCGCGGCCGAACGGGTGCGCATCGACCTCGAACTCGCCCTCGCTGAACAGAACGGCCGGCTGGCGATCATCCGCGAACTGCAGGACATCGCCGTACTCTCCCTGGCCCGCCTGATCACCCGGGCGGAAGGGGCGCGCTACGCCGCCGAGAGCGACCCGTCAACGGCCGTGCGGGCCGCTACGGGCCTGGTGGAGGACGGCAGGGTCACCCTGGCCGACCTGCGGCGGGTGTTGACGATCGCCAGGGAGGGCGAATCCGTCCAGGCTGTGCAGCCAGGGGTGCAGTCGGCCCAGAGTCTCTTCGGGGTCATGCGTGACGCCGGCCTCGCCGTCGACGTCACCGAGTCCGGCGACCGTTTCCCGCTCAAGCCCGGCGCCGAACTCGCGATCTACCGGATCCTGCAGGCCTCCCTCGCCAACTCGCTCAAGCACGGCGGAGCGGGCACGCAGGCACGGGTGACGTTCACCTGGACCCAGGACGGCCTGCAGCTGCTCATCGACGACGACGGCATCCGCGCCGCCGCCCGCCGGGACGCCTCCAGCGCGAACGACTTCGCCGCCAGGACCGCGTACACCATCGACGACGACCTCCGGGCACTGAGCGAGAGTATCTCGGGCGCCGGCATCAGCCAGATGCGCGACCGCGCCGCGCTCTTCGGCGGAATCTTCAACGCCGGAACGGTCCCAGGGGTGGGATTCTCGGTGTCGGCGGTCTTCCCGTCACTGCGCTTCCACAACGGCGTGCACGGCGTCGACCTGTCGCGCTAGTCGCCGTCACCCCTCGAGGTCGTCGACCCCGGGCAGCCAGGTCAGGCCGGGAACGCCCCAGCCGCGCTTGCGGCTGACCTTTGCGGCAATCTTCGCGTAGTAGTGCTCGAGCCGGTCCACGTACAGGGTGCCGTCGAGGTGGTCGAACTCGTGCTGGAAGATGCGCGCCAGCCACCCGTCGGCGTGGATCTCGAACGGGTTCTGGTCGAGGTCCACCGCCCGCAGGATCGCCGAGCCGGACCGTTGCAGCGGGAAGCGTTCACCGGGGAAGGACAGGCAGCCCTCGACGTCCTCATCCTCGTCGGCCTCCGCCGCAGGCACCGGCGTGATCCACAGCTGCGGGTTGATGGCCACACCCCTGGTTTCCACCTCGTCGTCGTCCATGTAGCTGAACGTGAACAATCGCAGCCCGACACCCACCTGGGGGCCGGCGAGACCGACGCCGGGGGCGGCATCCATCGTCTCGTACATGTCCTGCACCAGTGTCCGCAGGGCATCGTCGAACACGACGACCTCCCTGGCGGGGGAGTGCAGGACGGGTTCACCTGAAATTACTATCGGTCGCACGGCCATTCGGCAAGGATATCGGCTAAATCTCGATAGTCTCGATGGGTGAGTCCCGACCTGACCGACCTGGCTGTGGAGATCGCGATCGACCCGCGCCAGGCAATTGGAATTCCGCTCGCGCTGATCGGGGCGGTGTTCCTCTCGCTGGGCGCACAATTCCAGCACCGTGGTGTGACCAAGGTCGAAGCGTCCACCGTGGAAGTCACCGGGGGCCTGAACACCAAGCAGCTCCTGCTGCTGCTCTCGCGGCCGTCCTGGGTGTTCGGCACCCTGATGCTGGGCCTGGCCATCGTCTTTCAGCTCACCAGCCTGGCCTTCGCCCCGCTCATTGTGGTGCAGCCGCTCGGAGCGGTCGCCCTGGTGATCACCGCCGTCCTGAACGCCAGGGTGAGCCGGGTGAAGCTCAACCGGGGGTCGGTCATCGCGATCGTGATGTGCGTCGGCGGGGTAGGGCTTTTCGTCACCGTCGCAGCCTTCACGGCCGTCGACAAGCCCGTCACCGATGCGAACCTCGTCACCATCCTCATCGTCCTCGGCGTCGTGCTCCTGGCCTTCGCCGCCGCGTTCGTCATGCTCCGCACCCGGTTCAAGGCGATCTTCTACATCATCGGCGCCGGCGTGCTGTATGGATTCGTGGCCACCCTGGCCAAGGTCATCATCAACCGCACCCAGAACGGCAACTTCGAGTGGCTCACCCTGGTCTGCGTCCTCGGGCTGCTGCTCGCGGCCGCATCCGGGGCTTACTTCGTGCAGAACGCGTATTCGTCCGGCCCGCCGGACCTCGTGATCGCCGGCCTGACCGTGATCGACCCGCTGATCGCAGTGGGCATCGGCATCATCGTTCTCGGCGAGGCGTCCCAGGCCCCGATCTGGGCCGCCGCGCTCTTCGCCGTCGCCGGGGCCGTCGCGATCTGGGGCGTGTTCGTGCTGTCGAAGTACCATCCGCAATCCCAGAGCTGACCCGCGGTTTCCGTTCACCGGCCGCGTCTGGGGGCTGCCGTGGCGCCGCCGGTTTAGAATAGGGTGCACATAGACCTCGACGGCGAGTTCCGTCCACACCCAGACTTCGTGCCGGATGACCATCCCCGGCCCATCTACGTAGGGAAAACGCCACTTGAGCGCTTCATCTGATTCACCGGGCACATCGTCCGACCGGGTCGCCCCGGTCGCGTCGAAACCGATCCGCGTCCTGATCGCCGCAGACACCTTTGCGCCGGACGTGAACGGTGCCGCCCGGTTCGCTGAGCGACTCGCTGCCGGCCTCGTCGGCCGAGGCCACGTCGTGCAGATCATGGCCCCGGCGCCCACCCGGAAGCACGGCACCTGGACGGAGGTGCACGAGGGTGAATCCATGACCGTGCACCGCCTGCACAGCTGGCGCTGGCGCCCGCACGACTGGCTGCGCTTCGCCCTGCCGTGGATCGTTCGCCGGCAGAGCCGCGCCATCCTCGATTCCTTCCAGCCCGATGTCGTGCACTTCCAGTCCCACATCGTCGTTGGCCGCGGGGTCGCGATCGAGGCGCAGAAGCGCGGGATCCGCATTGTCGGCACCAATCACTTCATGCCGGAGAACATGCTCCAGTTCTCGCTCGTCCCCAAGGGTTTCCAGGACCAGCTCGTCAGGGCGCTGTGGAAGGACGCCGAGCACACCTTCGCCCGTGCGGAAGCCGTCACGACGCCGACCAGGCGCGCGGCCGAGTTCCTCGAGAAATACACCGGGCTCAGCGGTGTCCAGGCCATCTCCTGCGGCATCGACGCCGACAACTATTCGCCGAGCTTCGCGCCGCGCACCGAGAACCGCATCCTCTTCGTCGGCCGGGTCACGGGCGAGAAGCAGATCGACGTGCTCGTCCAGGCCGTCGCGCTGCTGGATGCGAACCTCGACGCCCAGGTCGAGATCGTGGGCGGCGGTGACCAGCGTCGTAACCTGGAACAACTCGTCGAATCACTCGGCATGAGCGGCCGGTTCACCTTCACCGGCTACGTCACCGATGAGGAACTGCGCGCCGCCTACGCCAGGGCCACCCTGTTCGCGATGCCGTCGATCGCGGAGCTGCAGAGCATCGCGACGATGGAAGCGATGGCCTCAGGGTTGCCGGTCGTCGCGGCGAACGCCATGGCCCTGCCGCACCTGGTGCACGACGGTCAGAACGGGTACCTGTTCGAACCGGGGAACGCACAGGACCTCGCCGACAAGATCACCCGGGTGCTCACCCTGCCGCCCGAGGCCCTCGAAGCCCTCAAGCGGGAGTCGCTCAGACTGATCGAGGCACACGACATCAAGCGCACCCTGACGACGTTCGAGCGGTTGTACCGCGGGGAGTCGATCGATCCGGCCGCCGGAGCACCGGCCGCTGCCGAAACACACCCGCCGGTCATGGACGCCACGCCCGCCCGCGACTGACTCCGCCTGCGACTGACTCCGCCCGTACGCCCAGTACGATGGTGGGGCACGGGGTGGTAGCTCAGCTGGTTAGAGCACGCGGCTCATAACCGCACGGTCACGGGTTCAAGTCCCGTCCACCCTACTAAGTAACCCTGCACACCCACGTTCCGAAAGTCACTGCCATGCCCGGATGGTCAATTCCTCGTCAGCGCGCGTCCCGCGCCGTGCTCATCGGTGGTTTCACCGCCCTGGCCCTCGGTCTCGGCGGCTGCAGCACCTTCTCGCCCCTGCTGGGTACGGGCACGGTGCAGCAGAATGTCTCCGTGGCCACTCCAGCACCGAGCACTACGTCGGCGCTCGTCTTCGACTCGGTGTTCAGCGACATGGGATCGATCCACCCCACCCTCACGATCGGCCCCCAGCTGGAGCTGGAACTGGACATGTGGACGGAGCAGAAGACCCACGAGTGGACCACGGATGGCGACAAGCTGTTCTCCTTCGTCATCAACGTCTATGACGGCGCCGTGCCCGCCGAGGCGCCTTTCGAGACCAAGCGACACGTCTACATGTCCAACATCGCCGTGACGGCCACGACGTCGACCACCAGCGGTGCCAGCGTGTCCCCGTTCGTGCTCGACACCGACCCGTTGCTGGTCACCCTCGACCCGGAGGCGCTCCGTTCCGACAAGGGCCTGCTCATCACCTCGCCCAAGGGCGGCTTCCAGCTCGAATCCAATCAGATCGGCCAGCTGAGCCCGGACACCTACGGCGTAGTGCTCGACTTCGCGATGACGATCTCGAGTGAGGCGGCGGCGGGTGGTGGTGTGTACACCACCCAGGTCGTGCACATCCCTGTGCCTGTCGCCATCTTCCCGACAGCGTAGGCCGGGTCGCGGTCCAACCTGCGGGAGACTTGACCTGTGTATATTCTGGTGGCCCGGGCGGGGTCTGAGCTGCTGCGGGTCAGGCAGCTCGATGACCGGGGGGCACCGGACGGGGTGGACAGGCTGTTGTCCGAGGCAGAGTTCAGGGCGTTCGCCGGGGAGGCCGAGCGGTCGATGCCGCGGTGGGTGTTCCCCGACACGGCAGCGCTGTACCCCGTGCTGCTGGCCGGCGGCGTGCGGGTCAGGCGCGCCCACGACCTGCGGCTCTGCCACGCCATCCTGCGCCTGTCGGAGGCGACCGCCGGCAGCGCCCTGGCGAACGCGCCGGCCAGCGGCTGGGATGCGTCCGCGCCGGTCGTCGTGGCGGCGCCGGTGACCGGAGCGACCCTGTTCGACCTGGACCCCGGCGACTCCCGCATGGGGGAGCCCAGCGGGGAAGACGACGACCTGGCGGAGTTCGGCGCCCAGTTGGACGCCGTGACCTCCAGCGCCGAACCCGGCCGGCTGCGCCTGCTATTGGCAGCGGAGTCGGTGGGGGCGCTCATCGCGGCCGAGATGCAGTTCGCCGGCCTGCCCTGGCGGAGCGCCATCCACGACAAGCTGCTCACGGCCGAACTCGGCACCCGGGTGGCGGCCGGCCTGCGGCCGCAGCGGCTCGAGGAGTTGGCCGCCCACATCCGCACGGCGCTGGGCGACCAGAGCGTCAACCCGGACTCCCCGCCGGATCTGCTGCGGGCCCTCAACCGGGCCGGTGTGGCGACGGCATCGACGCGGGCGTGGGAGCTCGAGAAGATCGAGCACCCCGTGATCGAGCCGCTGCTGCGGTACAAGAAGCTGGCCAGGCTCCTGAGCAACAACGGCTGGTTCTGGATGGAGAGCTGGATCATCAATGACCGCTTCCACCCCGAGTACCTGCCCGGCGGCGTGGTCACCGGACGGTGGGCGACCAGGGGCGGCGGTGCCCTGCAGCTGCCCCGGCAGGTGCGCGGTGCCGTGGTCGCCGACCCCGGCTGGACCTTCGTCGTGGCGGATGCCGCGCAGCTGGAACCGCGGATCCTGGCGGCGCTGTCGGGCGACTCGGCCATGGCGACCGCCGGTCGCGGCACCGACCTCTACGCCGGCATCGTGGCCAGCGGGGTGGTGGAGACCCGGGCGCACGCGAAGGTGGCCATGCTCGGAGCCATGTACGGCGCCACGTCGGGGGAGAGTGGACGCTTGCTGCCACGGCTGGCGCGCGCCTACCCGCGGGCCCTCGCCCTGACCGAGTCCGCGGCGAGGGCCGGGGAACGCGGCGACGTGGTGAGCACCCGCTTGGGCCGCTCATCTCCCCGCCCTGGTGCCGCCTGGCAGGACGACCAGGGACGGGCGACGGAGGCGGGAGCCACCATCGGTGACGAACGGCGTGCCCGCAGCCAGGCCCGCGACTGGGGCCGGTTCACCCGCAACTTCATCGTGCAGGGCAGCGCCGCCGAATGGGCACTGTGCTGGATGGCGGAAATTCGCAAGGGACTGTGGGAGCTACACGGCGCGAGCGGCAGCGGCGAGACCAACGGCGACCGCGGCCCGGCGGGGGAGCCGGCGCCGAACCCGTTCGCCACCGCGCCGCACCTCGTCTTCTTCCTGCACGACGAGGTCATCGTGCACACACCGGCCGCGCTGGCGGACCGGGTCGCCGAGATCGTCACCGCTGCCGCCGGCACGGCCGGCCGGCTGCTCTTCGGCGCCTTCCCGGTCGATTTCCCGCTCACCTGTGTGATCGTGGACAGCTACGCGGACGCGAAGTAACGCGAGGTACGAGGCCGGGCCGGCCGTCGGCGTGGGTCAGGCCGTCGGGGCGAGGGCTGGGCGACGTCCGCGCTTGGGTCGCTCCAGGCTCAGCTCCCGGTGGTAGGGATGCTCACCGGCCGTGGTACCGGCCGGGAGCCGCACGAGGCCGTCGACCGTGTCGAGCCAGGCGAGGGCGGCCTGCGCCTGGGCGTGATCGGCGGCCCGGCCCAACCCGGCCTGGCCGCCCGCGGCAGCCGCGTCGGCCAGGGCGAAAACGGCGGCGGAGGACCGGGCCGCCCACGCGGCCCGGTAGCCGTCGATGATCCGGGTGACGTCCACGTGGGGCAGGGACGAGGCGATCAGCACCCGCTCCAGCATCTCGTTCCAGTCGTCTCCGGGAGCGCTGGTGGTGTCGTGCAGCCAGGCCACGGCCTCGGCCCGGCCGGGGGCGGTGAGGCGGTACAGCGGCAGGCCGTCTGGGGTGCTGCCGGCCGACTCGACCGCGCCCTGGGCGACGAGACGCTCCAGGGTGCTGTAGATCTGGCCGACGTTCACGCTGCGCCGGCCGGCCGTGCGGGCGTCGAGCTCGCCGTGCAGCTGGAAGCCGTAGGCGGGGCCCATCGTCAGGATCGCCAGGAGTGAGCTGCGCACTGACACGGGGCCTCCGAGGAGTCGGTCCGGGGCGTCGTGCCTGCCTGCTGACGGCGACCGCGGCCACTCGGAAAGATATACCGAATATACATAATCCGCCGCCGCTTCACCAACCGGGACCACCCGCGCCGCCCGGTGGCACCGCGCTCATTGTGAATTCCCGGGTCGATGGGGCATAATCTGAGCTAATACCGCTCCGCTGGAAATGAGTTCTTTCGGATTTCCGGATTGTTGTACGTCGAGAACGTTGGGGAAGACGCACCTCGAACAACAATCAGGGAACGGAGAACACGATGACGGCACCCCACACTCGTCTGGCACCGGCAGCACGGGGCGTTTTGTATGTGCACTCGTCGCCGCGTGCCCTCTGCCCGCACGTGGAATGGGCGGCCAGCCGGACCATTGGCGAGCCGGTCAGCTTCGACTGGAGCGAGCAGCCGGTCCTCGCGGGCGCGCAGCGCGCCGAGTTCTTCTGGGAGGGCCCGGCCGGCACCGGGGCGGCGCTCACCTCGGCACTGCTGGGCTGGGACCACTTGCGCTTCGAGGTGACCGAAGACCCGGGCCCCGGGCGGGACGGCGGCCGCTGGCTGCACACGCCCGCCCTCGGGATCCACTTTGCGCAAACCGACACGGCGGGCAACGTCGTGCTGCCGGAGGACCGGGTGCGCGCGGCCATCGAGGCGGCCGGCACGGATTCGACACTGCTGGGCCGGGAACTCGGTGCGGCTCTCGGGCAGGCCTGGGACGATGAGCTCGAGGTGTTCCGGCACGCCGGCGACTTCACCAGCGTCGTCTGGCTGCACCGGGTGGGCTGACCGGCCCTGGCGGGGCCGGTCAGCCGAACGGTCAGACCGAGCGGAACGCGACGACGGCGTTGTGCCCGCCGAAGCCGAAGGAGTTGCTGATCGCCAGCAAGTCCCCGGCACCCGCTGCGCGCGGGGAGGTGACGACATCCAGCGGGATCGCCGGGTCCTGCTCCGTCAGGTTGATGGTCGGCGGCAGCATCCGCTCGGAGAGGGCCTTGACCGTGAACAGGGCCTCGATCGCGCCCGCTCCACCGAGCAGGTGTCCGGTGGACGCCTTGGTGGCCGAGACCGGGATGCCGTCGAGCAGGTCACCGAAGACGCGCCGGAGGGCGTTGTACTCGGCAATGTCGCCGACCGGGGTGCTGGTGGCGTGCGCGTTGATGTGCGAGACCTCGGACAGGTCGGCGCCCGCGTTGCGGATCGACTCGATCATGGCCCGCGCCGCTGCGGAGCCCTCCGGGTCCGGGGCGGTGATGTGGTACGCGTCGCTGGTGATCGAACCGCCGAGCAGCTCGGCGTAGATGTGGGCACCGCGGGCGAGCGCGTGCTCCTCGGTTTCGACGACGAGGGCGGCCGCGCCCTCACCGAGCACGAAGCCGTCGCGGGTGATGTCGTAGGGGCGTGAGGCCGTCGCGGGGTCGTCGTTACGCTTGGAGAGCGCCTGCATGGCAGCGAACGAGGCGATCGGCAGCGGGTGGATGGCGGCCTCTGAGCCCCCGGCGATGACGACGTCGGCCAGGCCGGCCTGCAGTCGGTTGTAGGCGTTCACGAGCGACTCGGTGCTTGACGCGCACGCCGAGACGACCGTGGTGATGCCGGCGCGGGCGTGCAGGTCCATTCCGATGGCCGCTCCCGGACCGTTCGGCATCAGCATCGGCACCGTCATGGGCAGCACCCGTCGGGGGCCGCGCTCGCGCAGGGTGTCCCAGGCGTCGAGCAGCGTCCAGACGCCGCCGATGCCGGTGGCCCAGTCCACGGCGAGGCGTTCGGGTTCGACCTCCGGCATGCCGGCGTCGGCCCAGGCCTCACGGCCGGCGATCAGGGCGAACTGGCTCGAGGGGTCGAGCCTCTTGGTCTCGTGCCTGGCGAGGATCTCGCTCGGGCGTACCCGCGCCTGGGCGGCGAAGGTGATGGGGAGCTGCGTGCGCTCGACCCACTCGTAGTCGAGGGTGGATGCGCCGGACTCGCCGGCGAGGAGGGCGTTCCAGGTGTCTGTGGCGGTGCCGCCGAGCGGGGAGGTGGCACCCAGTCCGGTGACGACGATTTTTTTGGTCATAACAACGACTCTCCGTGAGAACGTGCGCGAAGCGAGGTGGAAACCCCGGATGGAGCGTCCCTGAAGAACGGGCCGACCGGCTGGTGCCGGCCGGCCCGTTCGGGCGTGGACCTAGTCCTGGGCCTTGACGATGAACTCGACGGCGTCGCCGACGGTCTTGAGGTTCTTGACCTCTTCGTCCGGGATCTTGACGTCGAACTTCTCTTCAGCGTTGACGACGATGGTCATCATCGAGATGGAATCGATGTCCAGGTCGTCGGTGAACGACTTGTCCAGCTCAACCGTGTCGGTTGCGATGCCCGTCTCGTCGTTGATGAGCTCGGCCAGGCCGGCAAGAACTTCTTCGGTGGACAATGCCATGTTGTTTCTCCTTGGGGGGTGTCTCGTTTGACCGAGACTCAGTTTAGAGGGACAGGGGGTTGCTACGGCAGCACAACTACTTGCGCGCCGTAAACCAGGCCGGCTCCGAAGCCGATCTGGAGGGCGAGACCGCCGCTGAGCTCGGGGTGTTCCTCGAGCAGGCGGTGGGTGGCGAGGGGGATCGACGCGGCAGAGGTGTTTCCTGTCGTGGCGATGTCGCGGGCGATCACGACGGATTCCGGCAGCTTGAGCTGCTTGGCGAACTCGTCGACGATACGCATGTTGGCCTGGTGCGGGATGAAGGCGGCCAGCTGGTCGGCGGTGATGCCGGCGGCGGCGAGGGTCTGCTTGGCGATCTTCGCCATGTCCCAGACGGCCCAGCGGAAGACGGTCTGGCCTTCCTGGCGGAGGGTCGGCCATTCCTTCTCGCCGCGGCGGTACTCCTGCAGGGTGCCGTTCATGCCGACGGCATCCGGGCGCCCGTCCGAGCCCCAGACCGAGGCCGAGATGCCCGGGAACTCGCTC
Organism: Cryobacterium sp. AP23; assembly: GCF_054075385.1. Taxonomy (NCBI): domain Bacteria; kingdom Bacillati; phylum Actinomycetota; class Actinomycetes; order Micrococcales; family Microbacteriaceae; genus Cryobacterium; species Cryobacterium sp. AP23. Next base: position 496,156 of record NZ_CM133415.1, read on the forward strand.
GGGCCGATGACCACGGCGCCGGCGCCGTCGCCGAGCAGGAAGGAGATGCTGCGGTCGGTGCCGTCGACCATGTCGGAGAGCTTCTCAGCGCCGATGACCAGGGCGTAGTGCGCGGCGCCTGAGCGGATCAGGGCATCCGCCTGGGCCACCCCGTAGGCGTAGCCGGCGCAGGCGGCGTTCAGGTCGAAGGCGGCGGCGGGGACGGCGCCGATGCGTTCGGCCACGACGGCGGCCATCGACGGGGTCTGGCGGCCGTTGCTGATCGTGGCGATGATGATCGCGTCGATCTGGGACGCGTCGATGCCGCTCTTCGCGATGGCCTCGAGCGCCGCGGCGGTGGCCAGGTCGACGGCGTCAACATCCTTGCTGGCCCGGGTGCGGGTGATGATGCCGGTGCGCTGCTGGATCCACTCGTCGGAGGAGTCGATCGGTCCGACCAAGTCGTCGTTGGGCACGACGAGGTCACCGCGGGCGGCGCCGACGGCGAGGATGCGCGTGTACTGGGCGCCCTGCGACTGCAGGAGGTGTGGCTGTGTCATTCGTCTCTTCCGGTGGCGATTCTGGCTGATTCAGGCCTGTTGGTCGATCAGATCGTATGCAGCGGGCAGGTCGTCCGGGGTCTTGATGGCCACGGTCGGGATACCCCTGAGGGCTCGTTTGGCCAGTCCGACCAGGGCGCCGGCGGGGGCGACCTCGATGATTCCGGTGACCCCGGCGTCGCTGAACGCCTGCATGCACAGGTCCCACCGTACCGGCGAGGAGACCTGGCCGACGAGCAGGTCGAGGAAAGCGGACCCGTCGGTTACCTGGCTGCCGTCCCGGTTCGTCCACAGCCGGAGGGTGGGATCGAGGGGAGAGAGTCCGCCGGCGATCTCGGCCAGGTGCTGCACGGCGGGCCGCATGTGCCGGGTGTGGAAGGCGCCGGCGACCTGCAACGGGATGACCCGGGCCTTGGCGGGCGGTTCGGCGGCGAGGGCGGCAAGCGCGGGCAGTTCGCCGGCGACGACGATCTGACCGCCGCCGTTGAAGTTGGCCGGCTCCAGCCCGAGTTCGGTGAGCCTGGCGAGCAGTTCGGCCTCGTCACCGCCGAGGACGGCGCTCATGCCGGTAGGCAGGGCGGCAGCGGCGGCCTTCATGGCACGACCGCGTTCCCCCACCAGGGTGAGGGCGTCGGCGCTCGTGAGCACTCCGGCTCCGGCGGCGGCCGTGATCTCGCCGACGGAGTGGCCGGCGATGCCGCCGATGGCGGCGCGACGGCCGTCGGCGAACAGGGCGCCGAGGGCCAGCACACCGGCGGCGACGATGAGCGGTTGAGCGATGGCGGTGTCGCGGATGGTGTCGGCGTCACCGACGGTGCCTGCCGAGACGAGGTCGGTCCCGGACTGTTCCGACATCGCGCGCAGTTGTTCGGCGTAGGCCGGGTCGGCCAACCAGGGTTCGAGGAATCCGGGTGTTTGGGAACCCTGACCGGGACAGACGACAACAAGCATTTCCTAAGTCTCCCAACTTGCCCGAAGGCTGCGTGTGTGGACAATCTACCGAGTATCGGCGAACCGTTTGTGCGAATGCGCAAGACCGGTGTGCTGCGGCGCCGGTTGCGGTGTCAGCGGCGGCGGCTGGATCCGTCGTGGTCGCTGATCGAACCGATGATCAGGGCGGCCTGCAGGATCAGCGCCTCCCTGGCGCCGGTGGCGTCGTAGCCGATGACCTCGGACACCCGCTTGAGCCGGTAGCGCACGGTGTTGGGGTGCACGAACAGCTCGCGCGCGGTGGCCTCCAGGGAACGCCCGTTGTCGAGGTAACACCACAGCGTGGTGAGCAGTTCGGTGGAGTGCGCCTGCAACGGGCGGTAGATGCGGTGGATGAGGGTGGCACGGGCCAGCGGGTCGCCGGCGAGGGCACGCTCGGGCAGCAGGTCGTCGGCCGCGACCGGTCGCGGCGCGTTCCGCCACGACCTCGCGACCGCGAACCCGGCCAGCGCGGCCTTGGCGCTCTTGGACGCGTCCACCAGGTTGGGCACCTCGTGGCCGAGCACCAGGTGGCCGGGGCCGAAGCTCGGCTCCAGCTGGAGGGCGATGTCCATGAAGCTGAGGGGCGGCGCGCCGGCGGAGTCCTCGGTGTCAGCGGTGATCGGGTGCGCGCGGCCGATCACGAGCACCAGCCGGTTGCCCTGCACTCCGATGAGCACGTCAGCGGTCATGTGCCGGGCCGAGCGGCGCAGCTGGTCGACGTCGAGCATCTTCGGGGTGGTGCCGACGAGGACGCAGACCTCGCCGTGGCCGTGCCAGCCGAGCGCCGCGATCCGGCTGGGCAGTTCGTCGTCGTACTCGCCGCTGAGGATGGAGTCGACCACCAGGGCTTCGAGCCGGGCGTCCCAAAGGCCGCGGGCCTCTGCGGCGCGGGCGTAGACATCCGCGGCGCCGAACGCGATCTCGCGGGAGTACAGCAGGATCGCTTCCCGGAGGGTCTCCGAGCCGTCCTTGACGCGTTCCTCGACGACCTCGACCGTGACCCGGATCAGCTGCAACGTCTGCTGCAGGCTGACCGAGCGCAGGAGTTCGCGCGGGGCGGCGCCGAACACGTCGGCGGCGATCCACGGGGTGGAGCGCGGGTCGTCGTACCAGGAGATGAACGAGGTGATGCCGGCCTGGGCGACCAGGCCGACGGCGGACCGCCGCCCTGGTGGCATATCGCCATACCAGGGCAGCGTGTCCTCGAGTCGTTTCAGCGTCGCCGTGGACAACTCACCTGAAATCGTGCGCAACCAGGTGAGGGTTTGTTCCTTAGTCTTCGGCGCCGCTGCCACGGGGGCGGTTAGCTCTCGCCACCGGCCGAGCCGGTGTTGCCGGCGGAGACGTCGTGCAGGCTGTACTTGTCGATCGCCTGCTGGATGACGCTGCGGTCGAGTTCACCGCTGTTAGCCAGCTGCTGCAGGGTGCGCACCACGATCGACGGGCTGTCGATCTTGAAGAACCGGCGTGCGGCCGGACGGGTATCGGAGAAGCCGAAGTCGTCGGCGCCGAGCGTCGCGAAGTCGCCGGGCACGAACTGCCGGATCTGGTCGGGTACGGCGTGCATGAAGTCGGACACCGCAACGAACGGGCCGGCCGTGTCGGCGAGCTTGTCCGTGACGTACGCGGTGCGCGGCTCCTCGTTCGGGTAGAGGAAGTTGTGCTCCTCCGCAGCGAGGCCATCCCTGCGGAGCTCCGACCAGGACGTGACGGACCAGACATCGGCCGACACCCCCCAGTCCGCGGCGAGCAGGGCCTGCGCTTCGAGCGCCCACGGCACCGACACGCCCGAGGCCAGCAGCTGGGCCTTGGGGCCGTCCTGCGTGGACTCGGAGACGCGGTGGATGCCGCGGATGATGCCGTCGACGTCGACACCGGCCGGTTCGACGGGCTGGACCTGCGGCTCGTTGTACACGGTGATGTAGTACATGACGTTCGGGTCGGTGTGCGTCCCGCCGTACATCCGCTCCAGGCCGGAGCGCACGATGTGGCCGATCTCGTAGCCGAATGCGGGGTCGTACGACACCACGGCCGGGTTGGTCGACGCGAGCAGCGGCGAGTGGCCGTCGGCGTGCTGCAGGCCTTCACCGGTGAGGGTGGTGCGGCCGGCGGTGGCGCCGATCATGAATCCACGGGTCATCTGGTCGCCGGCGGCCCACATGGCGTCGCCGGTGCGCTGGAAGCCGAACATCGAGTAGAACACGTACACCGGGATGAGCGGTTCGCCCTGGGTGGCGTAGGACGTTCCGACGTTGGTGAACGCGGCGAGGGCGCCGGCCTCGTTGATGCCGACGTGGATGATCTGGCCCTGCGGGCTCTCCTTGTAGGCGAGCAGCTGAGCGTGGTCCACCGAGGTGTAGTGCTGGCCGTTGGGGTTGTAGATCTTCGCGTTCGGGAAGAACGCGTCGATGCCGAAGGTGCGGGCTTCGTCGGGGATGATCGGTACGATGCGGTGGCCGAAGTCCTTCGAGCGCAGCAGCTCCTTGAGCAGCCGGACGAACGCCATGGTCGTGGCGATCTCCTGCGTGCCGGAGCCCTTCTTGGTCACGGCGTAGGTCGCGTCGTCCGGCAGGTTGATCTGGGTGTACTTGCTCCGGCGTTCCGGCAGGTACCCGCCGAGCGCGCGGCGGCGCTCGTGCATGTACTGGATCGCCTCGTCGTTCTCACCGGGGGTGTAGTACGGCGGCTGGTACGGGTTCGCCTCGAGCTGCGCATCCGTGATCGGCACGTGCATGCTGTCGCGGAACGTCTTGAGGTTGTCCAGCGTCATCTTCTTCATCTGGTGCGTGGCGTTGCGACCCTCGAAGCTCGGGCCGAGGCCGTAACCCTTGACGGTCTTCGCGAGGATGACGGTGGGCTGGCCCTTGTGCTCCGAGGCGGCCTTGAATGCCGCGTAGACCTTGCGGTAGTCGTGGCCACCGCGCTTGAGGTTCCAGACCTCGTCGTCGGAGTAGCCCTCGACGAGCTTGAGCGCGCGCGGGTCGCGACCGAAGAAGTTCTCGCGCACGTAGGCGCCGCTCTCGGCCTTGTAGGTCTGGTAGTCGCCGTCGGTGGTGACGTTCATCAGGTTCAGCAGCGCACCGTCGGTGTCGCGGGCGAGCAGGTCGTCCCACTCGCGGCCCCAGACCACCTTGATGACGTTCCAGCCGGCGCCGCGGAAGAAGCTCTCCAGCTCCTGGATGATCTTGCCGTTACCGCGCACAGGGCCGTCGAGGCGCTGCAGGTTGCAGTTGACGATGAAGTTGAGGTTGTCGAGTCCCTCGTTGGCGGCGACCTGGAGCTGGCCGCGGCTTTCGACCTCATCCATCTCGCCGTCACCGAGGAACGCCCAGACCTGCTGGTCGCTGGCGTCCTTGATGCCGCGGTTGGTCAGGTAGCGGTTCAGCTGCGCCTGGTAGATCGCGTTGATCGGGCCCAGGCCCATCGACACCGTCGGGAACTGCCAGAACTCCGGCATGAGGCGCGGGTGCGGGTACGACGAGATGCCGTCGGGGGCGTGCGACTTCTCCTGGCGGAACCCGTCCAACTGGTTGGCGCTGAGGCGGCCCTCCAGGAAGGCGCGGGCGTAGGTGCCGGGGGAGGCGTGGCCCTGGATGAAGATCTGGTCTCCGCCGCCGGCGTGGTCCTGGCCGCGGAAGAAGTGGTTGAAGCCGGTCTCGTAGAGGGCGGCGGACGACGCGTAGGTCGAGATGTGGCCACCGACGGCGATGCCGGGACGCTGGGCGCGGTGCACGAGCACGGCGGCGTTCCAGCGGATCCATGCTCGGTAGCGGCGCTCGATGTCTTCATCGCCGGGGAACTCAGGCTCGTTGGCCGAGGCGATGGTGTTGATGTAGTCCGTGGTGGGCACCATCGGAACGTTGAGGTGCAGTTCCTTGGAGCGCTTGAGCAGGCTCAGCATGATCTCGCGCGCCCGGCCGGGGCCGTTGGCGGCGACAAGCGCGTCGAGGGATTGCGACCATTCGGATGTCTCGGCCGGATCGGCGTCCGAGTTGTCCATGGAGTACGGGTCCTGGTCGTTGACAGTCACACTCGACCTCTTTCTGTAGGGCAGATCGTGCTGGGGGAAGATCATGCCTGGATTAGGCGTGCCGGATTCAGCTTTGGAAAGGATCGCTTCCGAAAGGCACCCCGTCAGCCTAGTGATTCTTGCTGGGTAGCGCGTACGGGAACACGCGGGCGGGTCCCCTCCGGGTTGGTGAAGCCGGATCCGGCGACTAGGCTGCACTTTCGGATTCAGCCATCGTTCCCCGATGGCCGGAAAGGACACGCACCCATGGCTCTGGAGAATGACACCCAGGCACCCGACTTCGAACTCGTCAGCCAGTTCGGAGAGCGCATCCAGCTCAGCCGGTACCGCGGCGAGAAAGCCGTGGCGCTGGTGTTCTTCCCGCTGGCCTTCTCCGGTATCTGCAGCGGCGAGCTGTGCGAACTGCGGGACAACCTCGCGCTGTTCGCCGACAACAGCGTGGAACTGATCGGCATCTCGGTTGACTCCCGGCACACCCTGCGCGCCTGGGGTGAGCGGGAAGGGTACGGCTTCACCCTGCTGGCGGATTTCTGGCCGCACGGCGCCGTGGCGAAGGAATACGGTGTCTTCCTCGAGGACAAGGGATTCGCGAACCGGGCGACGTTCCTCATCGACACCCGCGGCATCATCCGGGCGAGTTTCATCACCGCACCGGGCCAGGCACGTTCGCTGGACGCGTACCGGGCCGCGCTGGAGGAGCTGCAGCCCGCCGCGCACGTTTCGTAGCCGTCCGGAATTGCCGCTAGGCTGATTCCATCCTTCCCGGCACGTGCCGGTCGGGGCCTTTAGCTCAGTTGGTAGAGCGCCACGTTTACACCGTGGATGTCATCGGTTCGAGCCCGGTAGGGCCCACCAGTTGCGAGGGTCGACATGGCAGCACAGCAACAGGCGCGGCTGCCGGTCGGGTGCAGGCATGGCTGACCGGCTCGCGTTCAGCGCCGCGGCCAGGGACCTGTCGATGGCCTTCGAACGACGGACCAGCCTGTGCCGCCCCTTCCTGCGGGCGCTTCCCGTCACGGGGGCCGCGATCTCCACCCTCGGGCCGACCTTCGGCAGCGAGACCGTGTGCGCCAGCGACACCGCCGCGGCGCGGATCGACGAGCTGCAATTCGACCTCGGCGAGGGCCCGTGCTGGGATGCCATGGCGGCACGGCGCCCCGTGTTCGCCGCTGACCTCAGCCGGGACAGCTCACGCTGGCCCCTGTTCGGAGAGGCCCTCGACCGCAGCCAGGCCGGGGCGCTGTTCGCTTTCCCGCTGGTCCTTGGGGCACTGAACATCGGTGCGGTCGACCTGTACAACACCCGCCCCGGCCCGCTCAGCGACGCCCAGATCGCTGACGCCACGGCCCTCTCCGGCATCTGCGCCCGGCAGGTGCTCCGGCGCAGCATCGCCGCCCTTCCTGCCCACGACGCCGAGGATGACGGGCCTGCGGAAGGCTTCTCCCGCCGCGAGGTGCACCAGGCCACCGGCATGGTGCTCGCGCAGCTGGGGGTGAGCGCGTCCGACGCAATCCTGGTCATCAACGCCTACGCCTTCGCGCGGGGCCGCACGGTGCGCGCTGTCGCGGCCGACATCGTCGCCCGCAGGATCGACTTCGCCAGCGAATGGGCCGACCCGTTGGAGCCCCCGCCCGAGTCCTTATGATGGAGTAATGGCGACCCAGACCCGTGAAGGCCAGCTTGTCGAGGCCTTCGTGACGCTCGCCGACACACTCGTCGTCGGCTACGACCTCGTGGACCTGCTGCACACCCTGGTGTCGCAGTGCGTCCCGCTGTTCGACGCGTCCGCCGCCGGCATCATCCTCACCGACAACACCGAGCTCGAGGTCGTCGCCTCCACCAACGAGCGCAGCCGCCTCGTCGAGATCCTCCAGCTGCGCAGTGGCAGCGGACCCTGCGTGGAGAGCGTGGTCACCGGACACCCCGTCGCCGTCCCCGACATCGACGCCTCGGGGCCGAAGTGGCCGCGGTTTCGCGCGGGTGCGCTCGAGCAGGGGTTCGCGTCGATGTTCTCGGTGCCGATGCGGCTGCGGACGGACACGATCGGTTCGCTCAACCTGTTCTGGGACCGCACCGGCGGCATCCCGGCCGTAGACGCGCCGACCGTCCAGGCCCTGGCCGACGTGGCCACCATCGGCATCCTGCAGGAGCGTGCGCTGCGGCGGAGCGACATCGCCCGCCAGCAGCTGCAATACGCCCTCAACAGCAGGGTCGTCATCGAACAGGCCAAGGGCGTCGTGTCATACACCCACTCCGCGAACATGGACGATGCGTTCACCATGATCCGCCGGCACGCGCGGGAGAACGGCATCCCTTTGGCGGAGGTCGCCGCCCGGATCGTCAGCGGAGACCTCGCCATTTAGTCCCCGCCGTCGTAGTATTGCGCTACAGCCCCAGACCCCGGTTGCGCCACGTCTCCAATCTCGAGAGTCCGCAGGGGTGCATCATGAAACGTATTTTCCATTCGGGCGGTTCAATCGTCACCGGCAATGAGCTGGCCGACGCGGTCATGCTCTACGCGGAAGCCCTGGGCAACCGCAATGAAACCGACCTGATCGACATCCCCGTCCTCGCCGCCGACGGCAGCCACGGCCGCGCGCAGATCCTGATCGGCTCGTCCAGCGCGCTGATGAGCGTCACCAGCGCCGACGGCGTCAGGGAACTGACCGAGCCTGCCACGAGCGACGCCATCAGGGACAAGGCCCGCTTCGGCGCCCGCCTGGCGTCGCTGGCCTGGGCCGGCGCCCCGCAGGGGTCGCCGCAGTTCGACGAGTTCGACTACTGAGCCCCTTCGACTACTGAGCCTCTTCGACTACTGAGTCTCTTCGACTACTGAGTCTCAGCGACGGGTAAGGGACAACTCAGGCGTTGGCGGCTGACGCCAGCGCCTGGGACTCCGCGGCGGAACCCGTTCCCCTGGCGATCAGGACCGGCACGTTGATGTTCATCAGGACGTCGTGGGTGACCGAACCGATCAGCGCGTGGTCGCCGTGCCTGGCCGACACTCCCAGGATGAGCAGGGCGGCGTCGAAGCTGGCGTCCAGCAACGCCTCCGCCGGGTCCCGGTGCGCCACCCGCCGCCTCACGGTGATCCGGTTCGCGGTGGCCGATGCGACCGCCGCAGCGTTGATCAGGAGCCGGGCGGTTTGCGGGCTGCGCTCGTCCGTCGCCTCTGAGCGGCCGGGGGGAGCGTAGACGAGCAGGAGGTCCTGGTCGAGCCGGTCGGCTTCCTGGGCTCCGATCCGCACAGCCGGCAGGCAGCCCTCGCTGCCGTCGACGCCGACGACCACGTCGTGGCGGGACTCGAGCGTCGTGTCGGGCACGATGGCGACGGAGCACCTGGCCGCGGAGGCGATCTGCACGCTGCGGGAGCCGAGCACCCGGCCGCGGAGGAACCCGGTCTTGTGTGTGCCGACGATCAGGAGGTCCTCCGGCTGCGGCAGCCGGGCCAGTTCCCAGGCGGTACCGCCGTGGACGATCCGGGTGGTCAGGGTCACCCCGGTGTGCAGGGCGGCGACCCGGTCGGACTCCTCGGCGAGCAGCTCCCTGGCCTGGCGTTCGGCGTCGGCGGAGGCGTCGCGGCCGACCAGGCCCCACTCGTCGTCGACGGTGTTGACCAATACCACTGCCGCGTTGCGTTCGGCGGCCCGGCGCACACCCCATCGCAGCGCGGCGCGGCTCGGGCCGGATCCGTCGACGCCGATGTAATAGGTGGCGTTCACCGGGACACGCCCGGCTCTTCGGCCGCGGCACGCCGCGGGGTTCGGGGAACGACGATCACCGGGCACGGCATGTTCAGGAGCACATCGTGGCTCACCGACCCCAGGATCAGCCCGGCGACCGCTCCGCGGCCGTGCGTTCCGACCACAAGCACCGCGGCCGACGCGGCCGCGCCGACCAGGGCCGGTGCCGCGGCACCCTGGGTGAGTTCAGTGCTGACCTCGAGTGCCGGATGGGTCGACCTGACCCGGTCCAGCGCGCGCGCCAGGATGTCGGTGTGCGCCTCGATGAGGGCATCGAACGGCACCGAGGCACCGAAATCGACGCCGAGGGTGGCCGGGATCGACCAGGCATGTACGAGCGTGAGGGGCAGGCCGCGCACGGTGGCCTCGGCCGCGGCGGCGGCCAGGGGAGCGTCCATCAACACGTCGTCCTCGACGCCGACGACAACGCTGTCACCACCGGCGGTCCAGCCGGTGGGCACGACGGCAACGGCGCACCGCGCGTGAGCCGCCAGGCGAAGCGGCAGGGTGCCGTGGACCGCGCCGACGAGGACGCCGGTTTTGTTCGTGCCGATGACGAGCAGGTCCGCGCCGGCAGATGCACGCACCAGTTCGTCGACGGGAGCGCCGCGCCGGACCACACTGGTGGGCTTCAGCCCGGCGTCTGCCCCGTCGACGTACCCGGCGGCCTCGGCCAGTGCACGTTCGTACGCGGGTTGGAAGTCATCGTCTGCGCCCTCGACCGGTGACCAGCCGAGTTCGACGACGGTGGTCAACTCCAGGTGGATGGGCATGGACCTGGCCCTGGCCAATGTCCAATCCAGGGCGGCGCGACTCGCGGGACCCCCGTCAACGGCTACGATCACTCTCTCAACCATGAGTTGATCTCCAGTTCTTCTTCCCGTGGTGCTTCGGGAGATGTCACACATCCAGAATGCGCCGGGGCGGAAATCAACGAAAGGGCCGAAGGTCCCAGTCAGGTACACTTTGGGCTAGCGCCGACCGAAAGGGGACGTATTCTGTGACCGTTCCTGAGACCAGGCTTTCCTTTCCCGACGGCCCGCGGTCCGCCCTCGACCAGGCGCTTTCCGAACTGGTCCTGAACGCCCAGAAGGTGCTCGCCACCCAGGGCCGGCTCCGTAGCCTGCTCCAGGCCAGTCAGGCCGTCGTCGAAGAACTCGACCTCGCCGCCGTCCTCCGCCGCATCGTCGACGTCGCGGTCGACCTCGTCGGCGCCCGGTACGGCGCCCTCGGCGTCATCGCCCCGAGCGGCATGCTCGAGCAGTTCATCCACGTGGGCATCTCCGATGAGGAGGCCGCCGAGATCGGGCACCTCCCCGCCGGCCATGGACTCCTCGGCGCCCTGATCGACGACCCGCACGCCATCCGACTGACCCACCTGGGTGCCGACCCGAGGTCCTCCGGCTTCCCCGCGCACCACCCGCCGATGGACAGCTTCCTCGGTGTTCCCGTCCGGGTGCGCGGCGAGGTGTACGGCAACCTCTATCTGTCCAACCAGATCTCCGGTGCCTTCAGCGAGGAGGACGAAGAGCTCTTGACCGCGCTGGCCGCCACCGCGGGCATCGCCATCGACAACGCCCGACTGTTCGACGAGACCCGCCGCCGCCAGCGCTGGTCGGCCGCCTCCGCCGAAATCAGTGCCGCACTGTTGTCCGACCGGGCGGATGCGTCACTCGAGCTGCTGGCCGAGCGGTTCGCCTCCCTGGCCGATGCCGACCTGGTCTGCGTGGTCCTGGCCGCCGGTGTCGACAACCTCATCGTCGACACGGCGCGGGGCAAGCAGGGCAAGCAGGTCAAGGGCCTGGTGATCCCCGCGGCCGGCACCACGGTCGGGCGGGCGTTCGAGAGCGGCCAGCCGATCCTCACCGCCGACGGCGGAGCCAGCCTCGACCAGGCGGATGCCCGCCTGGTGCTCGGACCGACCATGGTGATCCCGCTGCTCGCCGCCGGCCGTACCCACGGGGTCATGACAGTGTCCCGCTCCACGGGGCGCCCCCGCTTCACGACAAGCGACCTGGAGATGGCCGCCGACTTCGCCGGCCAGGCCAGCGTCGCCCTCGAGCTGGCCAGGGGACGCAGCGCCGGGCAGAAGCTCGCCCTGCTGGAGGACCGCAGCCGCATCGCCAGGGACCTGCACGACAACGTCATCCAGCGGGTCTTCGCCGCGGGGATCGGGTTGCAGGCCATCAGCGGTTCGGTCGAGGACCCGGATGTGCGCGAACGCATCATCGAGGAAGTCGTCGCCCTCGATGTCGCCATCGTGGAGATCCGCACCGCCATTTTCGCCCTCACCGCCCAGACCAGCCGGGATCGCGGCTCCATCCGGCACCGCGTCATCGACCTGCTCAGCGAACTCGCCTCGTTGTTCGAGCAGACGCCGCGGCTGGTCTTCACCGGGCCGATCGACCTCCTCACCCCGCCTGCGATGTCCGACGACATCGCCGCGGTCATCCGCGAGGGCCTGATGAACGTCATCCGTCACGCCGGCGCCACCGAGACGGTCGTGAACCTCAGCGTGGCCGACGATCTCGTCGTCATCGAGATCGTCGACGACGGGGTCGGCGTGGTCGAATCGGACCGTCGCAGCGGGCTGGCCAACCTGGAGGTGCGCGCCGAGCAGTGGGGCGGCGACCTCGTGCTCGAGAACCGGGCCAGGGGCGGCAGCCGCCTGCGCTGGACCGCCCCCATCGAACCTGAACCTGTACGAAAGGAATCGTGATGATCCGAGTCTTCCTGGTGGACGACCACGAGGTCGTGCGACGCGGAATCGCCGACATGATCAACGCCGAACCCGACCTCGAGGTCGTCGGCGAGGCCTCCACCGCCCGGCAGGCCGTCGCGCGGGTCGCGGCAACAGTGCCGGATGTCGCCGTGCTCGACGTTCGGCTGCCGGATGGCAGCGGAATCGACGTCTGCCGCACCATCCGCTCGGCGAACCCCGAGGTGCAGTGCCTGATGCTCACCGCCTACGACGACGACGAGGCGAGCTACTCCGCCGTCCTGGCCGGGGCCGCCGGTTACGTCCTCAAGGACATCCGCGGCCAGCACCTCGTCGAGTCCATCCGCCGGGTCGCCAGGGGGGAGTCCCTCGTGCAGAAGGCCGTCACCCGCAAGGTCGTCACCGAGCTCACCGGAACCGCCGCGGACTCGCCCACCTCCAACCTCACCACCCGGGAACGCCAGGTCCTTGAGCTCATCGCGGAGGGCCTGACCAACCGGCAGATCGGCGACCAGCTCGACCTGGCCGAGAAGACCGTGAAGAACTACGTCTCCGGCCTGCTCGCCAAGCTCGGAATGGCCCGGCGTACGCAGGCGGCCGTGTACGGCGCCGGCCTGCGGCCACGGTAGCGATGATGAGCGGTTCCGCTCTGCGCCATCCGGCGCCTGGACCCGGCCAGGAGTCGGTGTGGGACTACCCGCGCCCGCCCCGGGTCGAACCGAGCCGGGAACACATCGTGCTTCGGTTCAACGGAGCGGTGATCCTCGACACCCGGGACAGCGTCCGGGTGCTCGAGACCAGCCATCCGCCCACCTACTACCTGCCAAGGGACGCCTTCGCCCCCGGCGTTCTGCGGCCCGTCAACGGGCACAGCATCTGCGAGTACAAGGGCCTGGCCGGGTACCTGGCCATCGTCGTGGGTGATCGCCGGCTGGACGCCGTCGCCTGGTACTACCCCACCCCGGAGCCGGGCTTCGAGGCCCTGGCCGGCCGGGTAGCCGTGTACCCGGGCCGGCTGGACGAGTGCCGGGTGGACGGTGAGATCGTGCGCGCCCAGCCGGGCGACTTCTACGGCGGCTGGATCACCGACCGGATCGTCGGACCGTTCAAGGGCGCGCCGGGCACGCTCGGCTGGTGAGTCGGCTAGTAGGCTGGCGTGGTGTCATTCTCGCTCGCTGATGTAGCCCGGATTTCCCATGACCTGTGGCCGCTTTCCGGTGCAGAGGACTGGGACGCGCCGGGCCTGCTCAGCGGCGACCCCGCCAGCCGGGTGGACTCCATCCTGCTGGCCGTCGACGTGGTCGCCGACACCGTCGCCGAGGCCGTCGAGTCCGGGGCCGATCTGCTGCTGGCCCACCACCCCCTCCTCCTGCGCGGGGTCACCAGCGTGGCAGAGGACCGCTACAAGGGCGCGCTGCTGGCGCGCCTGATCCGGGCCGACTGCGCCCTCCTGGCTGCGCACACCAACGCCGATGTCGTCGCCGACGGCGTTTCCGACGTGTTCGCCCGCAGGCTGGGCCTGACCGACGTGCGTCCGATCACCGCCGGCGCCGCAGCCGGCACCGGCATCGGCCGGGTCGGCCGCCTGCCGGAACCAGTGACCCTTGGCACCCTCGCCCGGCTCCTGGCCGAGCTGGTGCCTCCGACGGCGTCGGGTGTCAGGGTCGCCGGCGGATACTCGGACGTGATCGAAACCGTCGCCCTCTGCGGCGGCGCGGGGGACTCGCTCCTGCGGGAATCCCTCGTGCTCTCCGCCGACGTCTTCATCACCTCAGACCTGCGCCACCACCCGGCGTCCGAATCCCGGGAGCAGTCCGGCGTCGCCGGTGGTGGTCCAGCCCTCATCGACGTGTCACACTGGGCCAGCGAGTGGCTCTGGCTGGACACTGCGGCCGCGCAGCTGGCCGAACGGCTGCCCGGCGTCGCCATCTCGGTCAGCGACCTGCGCACCGATCCGTGGGATTTCGTCGTCACCCAGTGAGCCAAGGCCCACCCCCGGTTTTTTCCAACTCCATAATCATGAAGGTCAGGTCATTGTGAAGGCATCTCCAGTTGAGCAGAAGGAGCTCCTGCGGCTCCAGGCCATGGACACCAAGCTTCAGCAGGTCGAGCACCAGGCCAAGGCGCTCCCGCAGCACGCTGCTCTCGCGGCTTTGGGTCGTACCCTCGACGCCTCCAAGACCGTCCTGACCGGCCGTACCGGTGAGGTCGAGGACGCGCGTATCGAGCTCGGCCGCATCGAGTCCGATGTCGAGGTCGTCGAGAAGCGCATCGCCAGGGACACCGAGCGGGCCCAGCACACCTCGTCGATCAAGGACGTGCATGCCTTCGAGACCGAGCTCGCCGCCCTGGCCAAGCGTCTCGGCGCCCTCGAGGAGATCGAGCTGGCCGTGATGGAGCGGCTCGAGGAGAAGGAAGCTCGCGTTGCGGAGACGGAGGCCGAGCGTGCCACCACGGCCGCGGAGGTGGCCGGCATCGAGGCCGAGCGGGACGCCCTGCTGGTGGACCTCAACCGGCAACTGGGCGAACTGGCCAGGGACCGGTCGGCCATCGCATCCGCCATCGGTGCTGACCTGGCCGCGCTCTACGAGAAGCGCCGGGTGGTGGGCCGCGGCAACGCTGCCGCACTGCTGCGCGCCCGCACCTGCAGCGGCTGCACGATGACCCTCACCGGCAGCGACCTCGAAGAGGTCAGGGCTGCCCCGGCCGACGAGATCGTCTTCTGCCCGGACTGCGGCGCGATCCTGGTGCGCACCGAAGAATCCGGCATCTGAGCACCGGCCCGCGGTTTACGCATCGGCGCCGCGGGCCTGTAGGCTCGGTCAACGGAATGGGTCGGCAAGACGGTCGCGTCATCCCGGGTTCTTCGGAGCCGGGGATGCCGAGGAACGTCCGGGCTCCACAGAGCAGGGCGGTGGGTAACACCCACCCGGGGCAACCCGCGAGACAGTGCCACAGAAAGTAGACCGCCGCAGGCCCAGGCCCGCGGTAAGGGTGAAACGGTGGTGTAAGAGACCACCAGCGGCCAGGGTGACCTGGCCGGCTAGGTAAACCTCGTCCGGAGCAAGGTCGAACAGGAAACGCCAAGGCGGCTCGCCGAGTTTCCGGGTAGACCGCTAGAGGGCTGCGGCAACGTAGTCCCGAGATAGATGGCCGTCCAGGGCGAAAGCCCAGACAGAACCCGGCGTAATAGCCGGCCCATTCCACTCTTGCTGGGAATCGGATGCACGTCGGCGAAGAGTTGGCGCATTCCCAGCCGGGGCTCCTACGCTGGCCCCATGAGCACATCCGGGACCCAGACCAGCGCCGCGGTGACGCCCCTCCGGGTGCCCCCGGCCAGACGCTGGTCCCGCCTCCGTGGGGCGCTCACCAGTTCACGGGCCTGGATTCACCGGCACCCGCGTATCCGGGCGCCGTATCGTGTGCTCGTTGCCGTTGCCGGCCTGGCCGTCATCACGGTGGGCCTGATCCTGGTGCCCCTTCCCGGTCCGGGCTGGCTGATCGTGTTCGTCGGCGTCGCCGTCCTCGGCACCGAGTTCCCTGCCGCGCACCGGCTCACCCAGCTGGTCCGCCGCCAGGCCCGGCGGGTGCAGGAGTGGTGGCGCGCACGCCAGGAACGCAACTCGGCCCGGCCCGGCACGCAATCGGCCGCCTGACCCGCCGCCGGCGCCTGCCACAGGCCGAGCCTGCCTTAGACCGAGCCGGCCTCAGGCCGAGCCTGCCTCAGGCCGAGCCAGCGTCAGACCCAGCCGGCCTCAGACCGGTCCGCGTCAGACAGTGCGCGGGGCGTGCGTCGCGGCCAGGGCCGCCGCGCCCAGGATGCCCGCGTTGTTGCGGTGCACGGCCGGGATGATTCGGGTGTTCAACTTCAGCAGCGGGAGGAAGTCCTCGTGGTGCTTGGAGACGCCGCCACCGACGATGAACAGGTCGGGGGAGAAGAGGGCCTCCAGGCGGGAGTAATACTTCTGCAGCCGGCCGGCCCACTTCGACCAGCTCAGGTCCTCGCGTTCCTTGGCCGAGAACGCGGCGCGGGTCTCGTAGTCGACACCGTCGATTTCGAGGTGGCCGAACTCGGTGTTGGGCACCAGTGCGCCGTCGTTGATCAGTGCGGTGCCGATGCCGGTGCCCAGGGTGGTGAGCAGCACGACCCCGTCGACGCCTTTGGCGGCACCGAAGGTGGCTTCGGCGTAGCCGGCGGCGTCGGCGTCGTTGACGAAGTGGATGGGCACGCCGAGCCCCTTCTCGAACAGGGACTCAGCGGCGAGCCCGATCCACTTGTCCGAGACGTTGGCCGCGGACATGGTGTGGCCGTTCTTCACGATGGCCGGAAAACAGACCCCGATGGGCAGGTCCCCGGCGCCGGCCGAGACGGTGGCCAGGATCTGCCGTGTGGTCTCGACGATGTCCTGCGGGCGGCCGCCCTTGGGGGTGGGCAGCTTGACGCGGTCGGAAAGCAGGGCGCCGGTGGAGAGGTCCACCACTGCTCCCTTGATGCCGGTTCCGCCGATATCGATGCCGATGGCAGTGGATGAACTCATTGGAACAATCTACCGGCTAGACGACGGTGAGGATTTCGGCGCCGCGCTCGGTCACGACGAGGGTGTGCTCGAACTGCGCCGTGATGCTGCGGTCCCGGGTCAGCACGGTCCAGTCATCGGCCCACATGTCCCACTCGCTGGTGCCCAGGGTCAGCATCGGCTCGATGGTGAACACCATCCCGACCTCCATCACGGTGTCGTACTGGGGTGCGGAGTCATAGTGCGGGATGATCAGGCCGGAGTGGAAGGCGTCGCCGACGCCGTGGCCGGTGAAGTCCCGCACAACGCCGTAGCCGAACCGGCGGGCGTACGACTCGATGGTGCGACCGATCACATTGACCTGACGGCCGGGCGCGACGGCCTTGATGCCACGCGCCAGGGCCTCCCTGGTGCGCTCCACCAACTGGGTGACCTCTTCCGAGGCCTCGCCGACGATGAAGGTGACGTTCGAATCCCCGTGCACGCCGTTCTTGTACGCGGTGATGTCGATGTTGACGATGTCGCCGTTCTCCAGGACGGTGTCATCGGGGATGCCGTGGCAGATCACTTCGTTCACCGACGAGCAGAGCGACTTGGGGTAACCCCGGTAACCGAGGGTCGACGGGTACGCGTCGTTGCGCAGCAGGAACTCGTGGCCGACCCGGTCGAGCTCCTCGGTGGTGACGCCGGGCACGACGGCCCTCCCCACGGCCTGGATCGCTTCGGCGGCGATCCGGCCGGACTCCCGGATGAGTTCGATGCGTTCGGGGGAGTACACGTCCGAGCCCGTGAAGCGGGCGGGCGCGGTGTGCCCGACGTATTCCGGTCGATCGATGTGGGCGGGAACGGAACGGTGGTTGGACACGGTTCCCGGAATGAGGTGACCGGCAGAATCCTTAGGCATAGGATCAAGCTTATGGCCGAAGATACTGAACACCAGTTCTGGTACAACATGCGCACGGGCGCCGTCGAGCAGGGTTTGTTGTCGCCGTCCATCGACAGGGTCGGACCGTTCTCGACCTTCGATGAGGCGACGCACGCCCTCGACAAGCTGCGCTCGAACAGCGCCAAATGGGCAGAGGACGACGCCGCCGACGACCGCTGAGTCGCGGTCCTCGCTACTCGTAGCTGTGCTCTGCGCCGGGGTAGGCGCCGGAGTCCACGTCGTCCTTGAAGGCGTGGACGGCGTCGGTGAGCACGCCGCGCAGGTTGGCGTACTGCCGCACAAACCGCGGCACCCGCCCGGCCGTCAGGCCGGCGAAGTCGGTCCAGACCATCAGCTGGCCGTCGACGCCGGGGCCGGCACCGACACCGATGGTGGGGATGTCCAGGCGCTCGGTGACCTGCGCCGCAATCTCTGAGGGCACCATCTCCAGCACCACAGCGAACGCACCGGCATCCTGCACGGCGAGGGCATCCGCGATCAGCGCGTCAGCACCGGCGCCGCGGCCCTGGATGATGTGCCCGCCCAGGCCGTGTTCGCTCTGCGGAGTGAAACCGATGTGCGCCATCACCGGGATCCCGGCCGAAACGATGCGCTTGATCTGCTTGCGGCTGCGTACGCCGCCTTCCAGCTTCACGGCGTGCGCCTGGGCCTCCTTCATGAACCGCACCGCGGTGCGGAGAGCCTCGGACGGCCCGGTCTCGTAGCTGCCGAAGGGCATGTCCGCCACGACCAGGGCGCGGGTGACCGCGCGCGCCACCGCGCGGGTCAGCGGAATGAGTTCGTCGACCGTGACCGGCAGCGTGGTCTCGTAGCCGAACACGTTGTTGCCCGCAGAATCGCCCACGAGGAGGAAGTCGATGCCGGCCTCGTCGAAGATCTGCGCCGTCATCATGTCGTAGCTGGTCAGGCCCGTGATCGGGATGCCCTGTTGCTTCGCGTTCTGGAAATGTCTGGTGCGCACCCGCTTGGGCCCGGGGGGAGCGCTGACGTACGGGTTCTGCACCTCGACGGCGTTGGCGGCGTCCGGTGTGGGTGATTCTGGCATGGCTTCAGTGTACTCAGCGCCCGATTCCGCGACCCATTCATCGTTGCGATCAGCCGGTTATGACCCGCGGACGGACGGCAGCCGGTAGCCTAGGTGCAACAAGAAAGGGCGTGAATGGACAAGCAGCGCGACTTCGTTCTTCGGACCATCGAGGAACGGGGTATCAAGTTCATTCGACTATGGTTCACCGACGTGGTCGGCACCCTGAAGTCGGTGGCCATTGCGCCCGCCGAGGTGGAGGGTGCCTTCGCCGAGGGCCTCGGATTCGACGGCTCCGCCATCGAAGGCCTCACCCGCTCGTTCGAGGCCGATGTGCTGGCCCACCCCGACCCCACCACGTTCCAGATCCTGCCCTGGCGGGGCGAGGTGGACCCGACGGCGCGGATGTTCTGCGACATCACCACCCCGGATGGCCAGCCTGCGGTCGCTGACCCGCGCAACGTGCTCAAGCGGACCCTCGCCAAGGCGGCCGAGCGTGGCTTCACGTTCTACACACACCCCGAGATCGAGTTCTACCTGCTCAAGTCGTCCAAGTTCGGCAAGAACGGTCCCGTCCCGGTCGATTCCGCCGGCTACTTCGACAACGTGCCCGGCGGCACCGCGCACGACTTCCGCCGCCGTTCCGTGCGCATGCTGGAAGATCTCGGCATCTCCGTCGAGTTCAGCCACCACGAGGCCGGCCCCGGCCAGAACGAGATCGACCTGCGTTACGCCGATGCGCTGACCACGGCCGACAACATCATGACCTTCCGCACCGTCATCAAGGAGGTGGCGATCGAGCAGGGCGTCTACGCGACGTTCATGCCCAAGCCGCTCTCCGACCAGCCCGGCTCCGGCATGCACACCCACCTCTCCCTGTTCGAGGGCGACACCAACGCCTTCTACGAGGCCGGCGCGCAGTACCAGCTGTCCACGACGGGTCGCCAGTTCATCGCTGGGCTGCTGCGGCACGCGCCGGAGATCACGGCAGTGACCAACCAGTTCGTCAACTCCTACAAGCGGCTCTGGGGTGGCGACGAAGCGCCCAGCTTCGTCTGCTGGGGGCACAACAACCGTTCCGCGCTCATCCGGGTGCCGCTGTACAAGCCGAACAAGGGCCAGAGTTCCCGCATCGAGTACCGCGCGATCGACTCCGCAGCGAACCCGTACCTCGCGTACTCGTTGATGCTCGCCGCCGGGCTCAAGGGCATCGAAGAAGGTTACGAGCTTCCCCCGGAAGCCGAGGACAACGTGTGGGGGCTCAGCGACACCGAGCGTCGTGCGCTCGGCTACCACCAGCTGCCCGCCAGCCTCGACCACGCCATCCAGTACATGGAGGAGTCGGAGCTCGTCGCCGAGACGCTGGGGGAGCACGTCTTCAACTACGTGCTGCTCAACAAGCGCCAGGAATGGCGCGAGTACCGCTCCCAGGTCACCCCCTTCGAACTCAATAAGAACCTCGAGATGCTCTAGGGACACGTCCACGACAGGGCAGCTCGGTTAAGGGACAGAACATGGCGCGAGAACAGCTGACCCTGACAGACCTCGCTCGCGTGGGCTTCGCCGATCTCGGCGAGGCCCGCGCCCGTCTCGACGAGGTGAGCGAGCTGGGCGGGTCGGATCCTTCCGACCTCTTCCCGCTGCTCAGCCGGGCCGCGAACCCCGACGCGGCGCTCTTCGCCGTGCTGTCGCTCGTGCGCCAGGCCCCGGCCGAGTTCGACGCCCTCCGGCGGCATCCCGGTGCGCTGCAGCGGCTGGTCCTCGTGGCGGGGGCGTCGACCGGGCTGACCGACTTCTTCCTGCGGCACCCGGCCGAACTGTCCGTGCTGCACGAGAAGACGACGGTACTGCCCAGCCTGGCCGCGCTGACCGCAGACCTCCTCGCCGCAGTGCACGCGACGGATGGATTCGCCGACCTCCTCGAGGACGACGGCTGGGTGGCGCTGCGGGTCCGGTACCGCCGCCGGCTCGCCGAACTGGCAGCGTACGACCTGGAGCAGGCCGATCCCATCGCCGGGCTCGACCTGATCGCACGCCAGCTGGCGCACCTGGCCGCCGCCGCCCTCGAGGCCTCCCTCGCCGTCGCCAGGGGCATGATCTCCGGGCCGGTCGCCGCGCACGGTGTCTTCCTCGTCGATGAGGTGCGCCGGACCAAACTCGCCGTGATCGGCATGGGCAAGGCCGGGGCGGGCGAACTCAACTACGTCAGCGACGTCGACGTCATTTTCGTCGCCGAGGGCGACGAAGCCGCCGGGCTCGCCACCGGCCGGGCCGTCGACATCGCCACCCGGCTCGCGATCCTCATGATGCGGGGACTGAACCAACCGAGCATGGAACCCGAACTGTGGGAGGTCGACCCCAACCTCCGCCCGGAGGGCAAATCCGGCGCGCTTGTGCGCTCCCTCGATTCGCACATCGCGTACTACGACCGCTGGGCGAAAAGCTGGGAGTTCCAGGCGCTGCTGAAGGCGCATCCGCTGGCAGGCGACCTGGACCTCGGTTCGCGCTACGTCGCCGCCGTCGCCCCGAAGGTCTGGACCAGCGCCAGCCGGGAGAACTTCGTGGATTCCGTGCAGCGGATGCGCGAACGCGTCACCAGCAACATCCCGGCGGACGAGGTCGCCGTGCAACTCAAGCTCGGCCCGGGCGGGCTGCGGGACATCGAGTTCACCGTGCAGCTCCTCCAGCTCGTGCACGGCCAGGCGGACCCCGACGTTCGCCAACCCGGCACGCTCCCGGCCCTGGCGGCTTTGGCCGAATCCGGCTACGTCGGACGCGCGGAGGCCGCCGAATTCGCCCAGGACTACCGGATGCTCCGGCTGATGGAACACCGCCTGCAACTGGACCGGCTGCGCCGCACCCACCTGCTCCCTCGGGACGAGGCCGGCCTGCGGGTGCTGGCACGGGCGACCGGGCTGGCCACCAGCGCGGCCGCGCTGACAACCCGGTGGGAGGCCACCAAGCATCGTGTGCGCGGCCTGCACGAACGGTTGTTCTACCGGCCGTTGCTCTCCGCCGTCGCCGCGCTGCCGGCCGAGGGACTCAATCTCACCAGTGCCCAGGCCGAGGCCCGGCTCGCCGCCATCGGCTTCCGGAACACGGCGGGAGCCCTGGCCCACATCGCCGCTCTCACCGGCGGCGTCTCACGCCGCGCAACCATCCAGCAGCACCTGCTGCCCGTGATGCTGCAGTGGTTGTCCGACGGCGCCGACCCGGACTACGGCCTGCTGGCCTTCCGCCGCCTGAGCGACAGCCTGGGCTCGACCTACTGGTTCCTCAGGATGCTGCGGGACTCCTCCGGCGCGGCCGAACGGTTGACCAAGGTGCTCTCGGCCTCCCGGTACGTGGGGGAGCTCTTCGAGACCATTCCGGAGGCCGTCGCCTGGCTGGAACACGACGACGAACTGCGGCCACGCCCGCTGGCGGTCCTGCAGGACGAGGCCCGCGCCGTCCTGGCCCGGCACGGCAGCCCCGATGCGGCGGCATCGGTGCTGCGCACCAGCCGGCGCCGGGAGATGCTGCGCCTGGCCCTCTCCGCCATCCTCGGCCGGATCAGCATCGACGAGCTCGCGGCAGGCCTGACGGATGTGGCGACGGTGATCATCCAGGGTGTGCTCGGCGCCATCCGCGGCACCGGGCTCACCGGCGACGACGGCCCGCTGGCCCCGGACGGTATCGAGTTCGCGGTGATCGCGATGGGACGGTTCGGGGGAGCCGAACTGGGTTTCGGTTCCGACGCCGACGTGATGTACGTCTTCCGCCCCGGCGCTCTGGAGGGCGGTGCGGCGCACGACCGGGCCACCTTCATCGTGCGGGAGCTGAACCGGCTCACCGACGACAGCAGGCTGCCGTTCGACCTCGACATCGGCCTGCGCCCCGAGGGCAAGAACGGCGCCGTGGTGCGCTCCATCGACTCCTACCAGGCGTATTACCGCCGGTGGTCGTTGACCTGGGAGGCGCAGGCGCTGCTCCGCGCCCACGGTATCGCGGGCGAGCCCGCCCTGCTGGTGGACTTCCACGCGGTGATGGACACCGTGCGCTACCCGGCGGCGATCGCCGAACAGGACGTGCGTGAGATCAAGCGCATCAAGGCGCGCGTGGAGAACGAACGGCTGCCCCAGGGCGCTGACCCGAACCGGCACCTCAAGCTCGGCCGGGGCTCATTGAGCGACGTGGAATGGTTCGTGCAGCTGCTCCAGCTGCAGCACGCCGCTGCGCTGCCGTCGTTGCGCACCACGTCCACGCTGGATGCACTCGAGGAAGCCGCCCGGCACAGTTTCGTGACCGACGCCGAAGCTGGCACCCTCCGGGCGGCCTGGCTGCTCGCCTCCCGGTGCCGCTCGGCCATCACGCTGTGGTCGAACAAGACCGCGGACGTGCTGCCCAGCGACCGGATGCAGCTGGACGGGGTGGCCCGCCTGCTGGAGTACCCGCCGGGCTCCGCGAACCAGCTGGAGGAGGACTACATGTCTGTCACTCGCCGGGCCCGCGCCGTGTTCGAGCGCCGGTTCTACGGCCCGGTGGAGCGTCCAGGCCCGTTCTCGGGTTAACTGCAGCGGGACCGCACCGGAAGGTGCGGTCCCGCTGTCGTTCACTCAGTGGTGAACTGGGTGGTGCTTAGACGCCGTAGTACAGTTCGAACTCGAACGGGTGCGGGCGCTGCGCGAGGGGCTTGATTTCCTTCTCGCGCTTGTAGTCGATCCAGGTCTCGATGAGCTCCGGGGTGAAGACGTTGCCGGCGAGCAGGAAGTCGTGGTCGGCCTCCAGCGCCTGCAGGGCCTCTTCGAGGGAAGCGGGAACCTGGGGGATGTTCTTGGCCTCTTCGGGCGGCAGCTCGTAGAGGTCCTTGTCGACGGGCTCGTGCGGCTCGATGCGGTTCTTGATCCCGTCGAGGCCGGCCATCAGCTGTGCGGCGAACGCGAGGTACGGGTTGCCGGAGGCGTCGGGGGCGCGGAACTCGAGGCGTTTGGCCTTGGGGTTCGTGCCGGTGATCGGGATGCGGATCGAGGCGGAGCGGTTACCGGCCGAGTAGACCAGGTTGACCGGGGCTTCGAAGCCGGGGACCAGGCGGTGGTAGGAGTTGACGCTCGGGTTCGTGAAGGCCAGAACGGCCGGCGCGTGCTTGAGCAGGCCACCGATGTACCAGCGGGCGACGTCGGAGAGTCCGCCATAGCCGGCTTCGTCGTAGAACAGCGGCTTGCCGTCGGCCCAGAGGGACTGGTGGGTGTGCATGCCGGAGCCGTTGTCGCCGAAGAGCGGCTTGGGCATGAACGTTGCGGTCTTGCCCCACTCGTGGGCGGTGTTCTTGACGATGTACTTGAACTTCAGCAGGTCGTCGGCCGCGTGCACCATGGTGTCGAACTTGTAGTTGATCTCACCCTGGCCGCCGGTGCCGACCTCGTGGTGGCTGCGCTCGAGGATCAGGCCGGCGTCGATGAGCTTGAGGCAGATGTCGTCGCGCATGTCGGCGTGCTGGTCGACCGGGCTGACCGGGAAATAGCCGCCCTTGAACGGGGTCTTGTTGGCGAGGTTGCCGCCCTCTTCCTTGCGCCCGGAGTTCCAGGCGCCTTCGCTGGAGTCGACGGAGTAGAAGCTGGTGTGCTGGTTGACCTCGTAGCGCACGTCGTCGAAGATGTAGAACTCGGCCTCAGAGCCGAAGTAGGCAGTGTCGCCGATGCCGGTGGAGGCGAGGTACTTCTCGGCCTTCTTGGCCACCTGGCGCGGGTCCTTGGCGTAGATCTCGCCGTTGCGCGGGTTGTAGATGTCGAACAGCATGATCAGGGTGCGCTCGGCGCGGAACGCGTCGATGTAGGCGCTGGTCACGTCGGGGATGAGCTGCATGTCCGATTCGTGGATCGACGCGAAACCGCGGATCGAGGAGCCGTCGAACATCTGGCCGACGGTGAAGAAGTCCTCGTCAACCGTCGATGCGGGGATGTTGAAGTGCTGCTGCACACCGGGCAGGTCGGTAAAACGGAGATCAAGGAACTTGACATCGGTGTCCTTGATGAACGAGAGCACTTCGGACGAATCGCGGAACATGCGGGTTTACTCCAAACGACGTAGGCGTGGGTGACTAGAAATGTCGCACACTGCGGCTTCCCCGACCCTATTACGGGCGGGTTACTTAAGAATGACGCTTATGTTTCCTCCATGTTACAGAGGGGGTCGCCCGGTACACTGATCGGGTGAATTCGACGCCCTCCAGACCCACCACATTCGGGCAGCTTCCGCCCAGTACCTGGCCGGGGGAGAGGCTCGGGCTTCCCCGCACCGGACCGCATTCCGTGGCGCGGGTCGGTCGGCGAGTCGCGGCGCTGGTGATCGACTGGGCCATCGCGCTGGCGTTGACGTGCGTGATCTGGGGGTACACCCTGCTCAACTACGACGGCTTCGTGGTGCTGGCGGTCTTCGTCGTCCTGCAGGCGCTGCTGCTCACCGTGTTCGGCGCCAGCGTCGGCCACCGCCTCCTGGGCCTCCGCCTGATCAGCCTCACCGGCGGACGCGCGGGCCTCTGGCGGCCGGTCGTGCGGTCGGTTCTCCTCGGGCTCGCCATTCCGGCGCTGGTCTGGGACTCGGACCAGCGAGGGTTCCACGACAAGATCCCCGGAACGGTCCTGATCCGCCGCTAGCGGTCTCCGGGGCACACGAAAGGGCACGGGGTTCACCCCGTGCCCTTCTTCCGTGCCGCTGTCTGTGTGACGCTGACTGCGTCGGACTAGTTGCCGCGCTGCGGACGTGCCTTGGTCGGGTCGACGCCCTTGGGGATCGGCAGCTTCTTGGTCATGGAGTTGAGGCGGTTGTTCACCGCGAGCACCTCGGCCTTGGTCAGGGACGGCTTGATCTTGGTGAGGCGGCGGGCCAGCTTGTGCAGCGGAACGGCATCGGCGTCCGGCCCGACGGCGATGACGGTGACCGCGACGTTGCCGCCGACCTTGGCCACGGAACGCTTCTCCTCGTCGAGCATCCGGGCGGTGCGGGTGCGCGGGCCCTCGCTGATGAGGACAACGCCGCCGCGGCCCACGGCACGGTACACGGCGTCCTGGGTCTTGCCGTTGACGGCCACGGGCATTTCGCTGCCCACCCAGCCCCGCTTGAGCGAGGAACGCAGCACCGCGCCGACGGCGCCGGGCTGGCCCTCAATCTGGGAGTACGCGGCCTTCTCTGCCCGGCGGCCCAGGATGATGAGCATGGCCAGGATTCCGGCCAGCACGCCGGAGATGATCCACAACGCGATGGTGAAACCATTGCCGGGGGTGAGCAGGAGCGCGAGCACCAGGGCGATCACGACCGGAACCAGGAACCCCAGGACCATGAACAGGACGATGTTCGAGTCGTAGCGTCGGGTCATCTGGAAGACCTGCCACATTTGCTTCAAGCGGCCGGGTTCTTTGGGGGTGCGGGGAGTCGTGTCCTTGCTGCGTGCCATGGTTCTAAGACTACCCAGTCGGTCGATCTGCGCGTGACGGATTTAGGGTCAAACGGCCTGACTGAAACCCAGCGTGGCGTCGGCGAGGTGCTGCAGGGGCTCCGGCACCGGTCGGCCGGTGGCGATCATGGACTGCGCCCACAGCCGGCCGGCCCGGTAAGAGGAGCGCACGAGCGGGCCGGCCAGCACGCCGAGGAAACCGATCTCCTCCGCCTCGGCCTTGAGCTCGACGAACTCCTCCGGCCGCACCCACCGGGCCACCGGCAGGTGCCGGGGGCTCGGACGCAGGTACTGCGTGATGGTGATGATGTCGGTGCCGGCGTCGTGCAGGTCCTGCAGGGCCTGGCTCACCTCGGCACGTTCCTCGCCCATCCCCAGGATCAGGTTCGACTTGGTGATCAGGCCCGCGTCGCGCCCCTGGCTGAGCACATCGAGGGACCTGTCGTAGCGGAACGCGGGGCGGATGCGCTTGAAGATGCGAGGCACGGTCTCGACATTGTGGGCGAACACCTCGGGCCGGGCGGAGAACACCTCGGCGAGGTGGGCCGCATTGCCGGTGAAGTCCGGCACCAGGATTTCCACGCCGGTGCCCGGGCAGTGCTGGTGTATCTGGCGGATCGTCTCCGCGTACAGCCAGGCGCCTTCGTCGGGCAGGTCGTCCCGGGCGACGCCGGTCACGGTCGCGTAGCGCAGGTTCATCGCCAGCACGGACTCGGCGACCCGGCGGGGTTCGTCGGTGTCGTAGTCCGCGGGTTTGCCGGTGTCGATCTGACAGAAATCGCACCGCCTGGTGCACTGGGAGCCACCGATGAGGAAGGTGGCCTCCCGGTCCTCCCAGCATTCGTAGATGTTGGGGCAGGCCGCCTCCTGGCAGACCGTGTGCAGGCTCTCGCTCTTCACGAGGTCCTGCAGCTGACGGTATTCCGGGCCCATCGTCGCGCGGGTCTTGATCCAGGAGGGCTTCCGTTCGATCGGGGTCTCGGCGTTGCGGATCTCCAGGCGCAGCATCCGGCGCCCCTCGGGTGCGGCGCTCACGCGCTCACCAGGAACTTCGCGTTGAAGTGCGCTGTGATCGAATCGATGGTGTCCGCCGTCGTGACCGTCCGGCCGAGTACCCGGGACATCGTTGTGATGCCGGCGTCCACGATGCCGCAGGCGACGATGCGGTCGTAGGGTTCGAGGGAGTTGTCGCAGTTCAGGGCAAAACCGTGCATGGTCACCCCATCGGCAACCCGGATGCCGATGGCGGCGATCTTGTCCTCGGCGCCGGCCGGACCGACCCACACCCCGCTGCGGCCGTCCACCCTGCGGCCGTCGATGCCGAAATCGGCCAAGGCATCGATGAGGATGCTCTCGAGCAGGCGAACATAGCCCACGACGTCGATCGGTTCACTCAGCCGCAGGATCGGATACCCGACCAACTGCCCGGGGCCGTGCCAGGTGATCCGGCCGCCCCGGTCCACGTCCACGACCGGGGTTCCGTCGGTGGGACGGTCCTCCGGTTGGGTGCGTTTGCCGGCCGTGTACACGGCGGGATGTTCGAGGAGCAGGACGGTGTTCGGTCGTTGACCGGACACCACCATGCGATGGACGGCGCGCTGGAGCTCAAGGCCCTCGAAATACGGCACGGAGTTGGCGCTTAGCCCCGCGACGACAAAGTCGAGCATTCGGCAAGCCTAGCGGCCGCTCCTCCCCAGCGGGGCGGGTCGAGGCGATCCCACAGAACAGGTCCGGCACCATCTCGGGGCCGGGCCACAGCGGCACGGTGGGACCAGGTCCGGTGTGAGTGCGCCGGGCGGAGGGAGATCGGAAATGAACAGCGTGGTGCGCACCGGCAGGGACACCGTGGCGGGATATCGCCTGGTCCGCCGGATCGGCTCCGGCCGGTCGTCGGAGATCTTCCTGGCGAGGGATCCGGACGATGCGGCCGGGAACCCGTCCGTGGCCCTGAAGATCTTCCGGCCGGAGGCCGATCCGGGCGCCATCGGGCGCCAGGTGCAGGCCATGCTGGCCTGCCCGACGGCGGCGCTGCCACGCCTCTGCGATGTGGCGACGACACCGGAGAACCGGGTCTGCCTAGTGCTCGAACACCTGCAGGGGCTCGGCCTCGACCGGCTGCTGGACGGGCGGGGCACGGTAGCCGCCGGCGAGCTCGTCACGGTGGCCGCGACTGTCACGGCGACCCTGCAGGCCCTGCACGATGCCGGATTCAGCCATCCGGAGGTGAACGCATCCTGCGTGAGGTTCGACGGCAGTGGCAGGCCGGTACTGCTCGGACTGGGCGCCCTGGCGGCCCTGCCCGATGGTGTGGCCGGCGTGGGAATGAAACGGGATGCAGTCGTGGGACTCACCGGATTCCTCCGGTCCCTGCTGTCCTACCTGGACCCAGGCGATGCGGCGGCGCCGTCAGCGGGGGCGCTGCTGGCCGAGTTCGAAACGGCGACAACGGCCAGGCCGTTCCCGGCCACCCTGGCCGCCCTGGAATCGGCGTTGTTCGCCTGGGCGGCGGCCGGGGAGGTGCGGTTTGCAGTGCACGAGCCGGCACGGGAGCCGGACGCTCCGCAAGCTCCGCAGGTCCCATCGCTGCGGGTCAGGGCTCTGCAGGTGCAGGCCGCACCTGTCAACGCGGTGCGGTCTGCGGGAGCTCCGGCGGCAGCCAGGCGGACGGGACGGCTGCGGGGCGAGGTTGTCCGGTGGGTCGTGCACTCCGGCCTCGGGGTGGCCGCACGGGCTCAGGGCGTGCGTCTCCAGTCGGTCCGGCAGCGAGCCGGGGCGGCGGCACGCCGGCTCCCGGGCGTCCGTCCGCTGATCGTTGGGCTCGGCGTGGTGTCGGTGCTCTCGGTCGGGGGACTGGCCGCACTGTCGGCCCTTCCGCCCGCGGCCGGATCAGGGCAGCCCACCGCAACCCGGTCCCGTGCGCCCGGGCCGACGGCGCCGGGGGAGTACCCGGACACGGTGCGCGGCACGGCGTCGGCGGCACCCGAGCTCGCCGTGCTGACGGGTGACGACCCCGCCGCCGCCGTGCTGGAGCTGCTACGCCAGCGTGAGGCCTGCCTGGCGGAGGGCTCGGTGTTGTGCCTGGACGGAGTCGACCAGCCCGATTCCGTGGCTATGGCCGCCGACGGCTACCGGATCAGGCAGATGCAGGAGGAGGCGGTTCCGTCAACGACCGCGCCGGTGCCGGCCGGCCCGCGGACGGCGGTGGTGCAGGAGCGCACCGGCAACGCGGCTCTGGTCGTGCTGGACGGCGCGGGAAGTGACGTTAACGCGCAACCGGCCTCTGCCCTGGTGATCAAGGGCGAGGCCGGCTGGCGACTACGGGAACTCTTCGACTACTGACTGCTGCGGTCAGCTTGTCAGTTGCGTTACTGGTGGATCAGATTGTCAGTTGCGTTACTGGTGGATCAGATCCCCAGGTTCGCTTCGAACGCTCCGGCTTCCAGCCGCGCCTTCATCGTGGTGAGGAAGCGCGAGGCGTCCGCTCCGTCGATGATGCGGTGGTCGTAGGAGAGTGCGAGGAACACCGTCGAACGAATCGCGATGGAGTCCAGGCCCTTGTCGGAGACGACGATGGGCTTCTTGTAGACCACGCCGGTGCCGAGAATGGCGCTCTGCGGCAGGAAGACAACGGGGGTGTCGAACAGCGCGCCACGCGAACCGGTGTTGGTCAGCGTGAACGTGCCGCCGGACAGCTCGTCGGGCTTGAGCTTGTTGTCGCGGGTGCGGGCAGCCAGGTCGGCGATCTGGGCGGCGAAGCCGGCCAGGTCGAGTTCACCGGCGTCACGGATGACCGGGGTCAGCAGTCCACGCTCGGTGTCCACGGCGATGCTCATATTCTCCTGCGCCGGGTACACGATCGACGTGCCGTCAACGGTCGCGTTGATGATCGGGTTCGACTTCAGCGCCTCGGCCGCGGCCAGGGCGAAGAAGGGCAGGAAGGAGAGCTTGTTGCCGGTCTTCTCCTGGAAGGAGAGCTTGACCTTGTCGCGCAGCATGGCGACGCGGGTCACATCCACCTCTACGACGGTGGTCAGCTGGGCGGTCTGCTGCATGGATGCGACAGCGCGCTCGGCGACGACCTTGCGCAGGCGCGA
This sequence comes from Cryobacterium sp. AP23, assembly GCF_054075385.1. Classification (NCBI taxonomy): domain Bacteria; kingdom Bacillati; phylum Actinomycetota; class Actinomycetes; order Micrococcales; family Microbacteriaceae; genus Cryobacterium; species Cryobacterium sp. AP23. The sequence continues at coordinate 526,169 of NZ_CM133415.1, forward strand.
CATCGGCTGGGTGGTTCCGCGCAGCGGGGACACCTCGACGACGGCGGCGGCTGCGGCCGGGGCTGCTGCGGCAGGAGCTGCAGCGGCCTCGATGTCCTGCTTGCGGATCCGTCCGCCGACACCGGTACCGGTGATGGTGGACAGGTCGACGCCGGCCTCGTTCGCGAGCTTGCGCACGATGGGCGTGACGTAGCCGCTGGGTCCGGCGTGAGCGCCGCGAGCGGGCTCAGCGGCGGGGGCGGCCGGGGCGGCGGGTGCTGCCGGAGCGGGTGCTGCGGCGACAGGTGCCGGAGCGGCCGGTGCTGCCGGAGCCGGTGCTGCGGGAGCCGGCGCAGCCGGGGCGGGTGCGGCAGGTGCTGCAGGTGCTGCGGCGGGCGGCGGCTCGACGGCTGCCGGTGCGGGCGGTGCCGCGGCGGCGGCGGGAGCCTCGGCGGGCGCCGGAGCGTCCGTTGAGGGCACCTCTGCCGGGGCGGGAGCCGCTGCGGGCTCCTCCGCGGCGGGCTCCTCGGCGGCGGGCGCCTCAGCCTCGGGGGCCGCGGCCGGAGCCGAACCGTCGCCGATGGTCACGAGCGGAGTTCCGACCTCGACGGTCTCGTCTTCCTGCACGAGGATGGCTTCGATGATGCCCGCGACCGGGGATGGGATTTCGGTGTCGACCTTGTCGGTCGATACCTCGAGCAGCGGTTCGTCGACTTCGACGCGGTCTCCCACGTTCTTGAGCCAGCGGGTGACCGTACCCTCTGTGACACTCTCCCCGAGTGCCGGGAGGTTGACGGATTCGCTCATGCGTTTGTCTCCTTTGAAACCATTAATGTCTGACCAATGTTAGTGAGAAACTCTGTGCCGAAAGCGGGCTACATCGCGTGCAGGGGCTTGCCGGCCAGGGCCAGGAAGGCCTCGCCGAGCGCTTCGTTCTGGGTGGGGTGCGCGTGCAGGAGCGGCGCGAGGTCCTCCGGGTACGCTTCCCAGTTCACGATGAGCTGGCCTTCGCCGATCAGCTCGCCCACGCGGGCGCCGATCATGTGGATGCCGATGATGGGGCCATCGGCCTCGCGGACGACCTTGATCGAGCCGGTGGTGCCCAGGATCGAGCTCTTGCCGTTGCCGCCCAGGCTGTACTCGTAGCTGATGACCTTGTCGGCGCCGAACTTGGCGACGGCCTTGGCCTCGGTGTACCCGACCGATGCGATCTCGGGGTCGCAGTAGGTGACCTTGGGGATGTTCAGGTCGTCCACGACGATCGGGGACAGGCCCGCGATCTCCTCGGCGACGAAGATGCCCTGCTGGAAACCGCGGTGCGCGAGCTGCAGGCCGGGGACGATGTCGCCGACGGCGTAGACGCCGGGGATGTTGGTGGCGAGGCGCTCGTCGGTGATGACGAAGCCGCGGTCCATGGTGATACCGGCCTCTTCGAAGCCCAGGCCCGCGGTGGACGGGCCACGACCGACGGCGACGAGCAGGAGCTCGGCCTCGATGGTGGTGCCGTTCTCGAGCGTCACGACGACGCCGGAGTCATCCTGCGTGACGGACTGGAACCGGACGCCGAGGGAGAAGTTGATGCCGCGCTTGCGGAAGGCCCGCTCGAGCTGCTTCGACACCGACTCTTCTTCGTTGGGCGCCAGGTGCGGGAGGGCCTCGATGATGGTGACGTCGGCGCCGAAGGACTTCCAGACGCTGGCGAACTCGACGCCGATGACGCCGCCGCCGAGGACGGCGACCTTCTTGGGCACGTAGTTGAGTTCGAGAGCCTGCTCGCTGGTGATGACGCGACCCTCGATGGCCAGGCCCGGAAGCGAGCGGGAGTACGAACCCGTGGCCAGCACGACGTTCTTGCCCACGATGGTGTCCTCGCCGACCTGGACGGTCGTCGGGGAGATGAGGTGTCCCTCGCCGGAGATCACGGTGATGCCGCGGGCCTTGACCAGGCCCTGCAGGCCGCGGTACTTGCTGGCGACGATACCCTCGCGGAAAGCGGTGACGGCGGCCATGTCGATGCCCTCGAACGACGTCGTGACGCCGTACTTGGAGGACTCGCGGCTCACGTCGGCGACCTCGGCCGAGTGCAGCAGCGCCTTGGTCGGGATGCAACCGACGTGCAGGCAGGTACCACCGAGCTTGTCCTTCTCGATCAGGCCGACGGTCAGGCCGAGCTGAACGGCGCGCAATGCGGCCGCGTATCCGCCGCTGCCGCCACCGAGAACTACAAGGTCAAAATTCTGTTCAGACACCCAGATACTCCCTCGTGCATCACATACACTTTCACGGCCCACCAGCGCATGTTGTGCGCGGGTGGGCGTTGAACGGCAAGGATTTTCCTGCCTATACGACCTTACTACGGGCGCGAAAAGTCCTCGGCCAGTCGCAGCAGTGTGCGAACCGTCACTCCGGTCGGGCCGGGGGCGGTGAATCCGAGCCCGCCACCGACGAGCTGGGCGCTTCCGGCGATGTCCAGGTGGGCCCACGGGATGGGCCGCGCGTCGGCGCCCTCGCCCGTGGTGGGGATGAACTCCCGCAGGAAGACGGCCGCGAGGAGCATCCCGCCACCGGTGTTGCCGATCTTGGCGTTCGCGATGTCGGCCACGTCGGAGTTCAGCAGGGCGCGCAGTTCCTCGGGCATGGGCATCGGCCAGGCCAGCTCGCCCTCCGCCTTGCTGGCGGTCAGGACGTGGGCGACCAGGTCGTCGTCGCCGAGGACCGCGGAGTAGCGCGTGCCCAGCGCGACCACGGCGGCGCCGGTGAGGGTGGCCACGTCGATGATCGCATCGGGCTGCTCCTCGCCGGCCGCGACGAGGCCGTCGGCGAGGACCAGCCGGCCCTCCGCATCCGTGTTGAGCACCTCGACGGTACGCCCGCCGCGGATGCTGAGCACATCGTTGGGCCGGATCGCGGAACCGGATGGCATGTTCTCGGCGATGCAGAGCCAGGCGGTCAGGCGCACGGGCAGGCGCAGGCGGGCGGCGGCGAGGGTCACGGCCAGCACCGTCGCGGCCCCGGTCATGTCGTACTTCATGCCCACCATGGATGCCGGCGGCTTGAGCGAGAGTCCGCCCGTGTCGAAGGTGATGCCCTTGCCCACCAGCGCCACGTGCTTCATCGCCTCGATCGGGTCGTAGCTGACCTTCACCAGGCGGGGCGGGCGGGTGGAGCCCTGGCCGACCCCGGCGATCCCGCCGAAGCCGTCGGCCACGAGCTGGTCCTCGTCCCACACCGTCAGGGTGACCGGGAGGCCCTCCGCGGCGGCGGCGGCGAGCGCAGCCAGCGACTCCGGGTACAGGTCGAGCGGGGGAGTGTTGACCAGGTCCTTGACCAGGCTCACGGCGCCCGCGACGACGTCGGCACGCTCGGCGGCTGAGTCGTCGGCCTGGTCGGTGTGTACGGTGATGTCGCCGGCCGGGAGCTTGGTCGCCGCCAGCGAGGCCTTCCGGTAGCTGGTGAACGCGTATGCGCCCATCGCCGCTCCCTCGAGCACGGCGGCTGCCTGGTCGGCATCGGTCACCGGGAAGGCGAACGCGACGGCCTGGGCCCCGGTCAGCTGGCGCACGGCCGACCCGGCCGCGTAGCGCAGCGCCTCAGCAGAGAGGACGGACCCCAGCCCGACGACAGCGATGCTGCGGGCCGCTCCCGCGACCGGCGCGAAACGCACCACCTGGTCCTTGGCGCCGGTCACGGCGACGGCGGAGAACTGGTCGGCGAGGCCTTCGAAGCCGGGGTCGGCGAACAGGACCGGCCCGTCCGGGGACTGCACCGCACCGACGACGAGGACGTCGGCGGTGGATTCGATCGAGGGCACTGCGGACACGGAAATACGGGGAACGGTCATGCCTCGATGCTACGCGGGCGAGCTGTTCGCTCTGGGCACCACTGTGGCCGTGGCGATTCACCGCCGCCGGGCGAGCGCTCCGTTTAGAGTTAAGGAATGCGAGATCCAGATGAAATCTACGAGCTCACCGCGGACGCCGCCGTCGTCCCGGAGGGGTTGAATCTCGTCGCGGGCCTCACCGGATTCGCCGACGCTGGTGGTGCCGTGTCGCAGTTCACCGAATACCTGCTCGACACCCTCGACCACACCGTCATCGCCGACTTCGACGCCGACCTGCTGCTGGACTACCGGGCCAGGCGTCCCATCATCTACTTCGACCAAGACCACCTGACCGATTACCAGCCGCCCCGGCTGCGGCTCTACCTGGCGCACGACGAGATCGGACAGCCGTTCCTGCTCCTGGCCGGATTCGAACCGGACTTCCGGTGGGAGCAGTTCACCGCGGCCGTCCTCGCCCTGGTGAGCAGGTTCAACGTCTCCTCCACCACCTGGGTGCACGCCATCCCGATGCCCGTGCCGCACACCCGGCCCATCGGTGTCACCGTCAGCGGCAACCGCACCGACCTCATCGAGAGCATGTCGGTGTGGCGGCCGCACACCCAGGTGCCGGCCAATGCCCTGCACCTGGTCGAGTACCGGCTGCAGGAGATCGGCGCCTGGATCATCGGCTACGTGCTCCTCATCCCGCACTACCTGGCCGACACCGAGTTCCCGTCGGCGGCGCTGTCCGCGCTGGAGAGCACGAGCGCCTCGACCGGCCTGATCTTCCCCACCGACACGCTGCGGGAAAAGAACCGGGAGTTCGTCGCACGGATCGACGAACAGGTGGGCGACAACCCGGAGCTGGCCAAGCTCGTCGGCACACTCGAGGAACGCTACGACGCATATATGGAGGGCAACACCCTGCGCTCCCCGTTGACGGATGAAGACGGAGCATTGCCGACCGCCGACGAGATCGCCGCCGAATTGGAGAAATTCCTCGCCACCCGTCGCGGTCGTGACGAGGGCCCGCAGTCCTGACCCCCGCCCGGGGGAGCGTGGTCGGTGACCGGGTATCCGTCCGGCTAGATTGGGGGGAGTGAACTCTCGTCGATCCTGGTTGATCTTTGCCTTCGGGTCCTTCGTGTACCTGTCCGCCATCCTGCAGCGCACCTCGCTCGGCATCGCGGGAGTGTCGGCTACCGAACGATTCGGCGGATCGGCGGCCGTCCTGTCCAGCCTGGCCGTAGTGCAGCTGATCGTCTACGCGGGGGCGCAGATCCCGGTCGGAGTGCTGATCGACAGGTTCGGCCCCCGGGTACTCATGCTCTCCGGCACCGCACTGATGGTCATCGGCCAGCTGACCCTCGCCTTCGCACCGTCCATCACCATCGCGGTGATCGGACGGATGCTGGTGGGCGCCGGTGACGCCACCATCTTCATCTCGATGATCCGGCTGATCACCTCGTGGTTCAGCGGACGCATCGTGCCCCAGCTGTCGCAGTGGTTCGGCAACATCGGACAGCTCGGCCAGGTCCTGTCCGCGCTGCCGCTGGCCTGGGTGCTTCACGACTTCGGCTGGACCCCGGCCTTCCTGGCCGCCACCCTCGTGGCCTTCATCGCCTTCGCGATCGTGGTGGTTGCGATCAAGGACCGCCCGGCCGGGTCCACCGACCAGCCCCGGCCGACGACCTGGGGAGGGGCGCTCACCCAGTTGCGGCACAGCTTCAGCCGCCCGGGAACCCAACTCGGCTTCTGGTCGCATTTCGTGACCCAGTCCTCCGGAACCGTCTTCACCCTGCTGTGGGGCTTCCCCTTCATGGTCTACGGACTCGGTTACGAGACCGGTGTGGCGGCCGCGATGCTCACGATCCCGGTCGCCGCCGCCATCGTCTGCGGCCCGGTCCTCGGAGTACTGACGGCACGGCATCCGTTGCGCCGCAGCAACATCGTGCTCGCCATCGTCACCGCGATGGGCGCGGCGTGGGCGCTGGTCCTGCTCTGGCCGACCGCCCCGCCGTTCTGGCTCGTGGTGCTGCTGCTCGTCGTGATCGGCGGCGGTGGTCCCGGTTCGCTGATCGGCTTCGACTTCGCCCGCACGTTCAACCCGCAGCGCAGCCTGGGCTCCGCCAACGGCGTGGTGAACGTCGGCGGATTCCTGGCCAGTTTCGTGATGATGTTCCTGATCGGCGTGCTTCTCGACCTGCAGGACGGATGGCGTCAGGCCCAGGGCGGCGCGAGCGACCTCTACTCCCTGGAGTCTTTCCGGATCGCCTTCTCCGTGCAATTCCTTGTCATCGGACTCGGCGTGGTGATGCTCGTCGCAACCCGCCGCCGGACCCGCCGGCTGCTCTCCCGCGACGAGGGAATAGAAGTGGCCCCGCTCTGGGTTGAACTTTCACGAAAGCTGCGGCGGCGCGCGCGGGGAGAATAGTCGAGCGTGGCTCGTTCTATACACAATCCGTGCAATAATTGTCAATAGGACCCGTTCTGGTTCCTGGGTACATGGGCATCTCGCCGATGCCTTCCCGGGGACTTGACATGGGTCCTAGTACTGCCCAAAAGACGTACTGCCCAAAAACGTACTGCCCAAAATCCCCGCTTCACTTTCACCGTGGCCCACGCCGAGTGGCCATGGCGGACGGGGCGCGCTGCACGCGCACGATCTACGGCATGAGAGGTGTTCGAATGGCAACCCCAACGAAGACAGAGCCCGCACTGCAAACCCCTGAGACCACGCCCGCCGACGAGACCACCGCCGTCGCGGCGAAGACGCCCGCGCAGAAGGCCGCCGCGACCCGTGCCGCCACCAAGGCTGCCAAGGCCCTCGCGGCCGACTCGGCCGATTCGACGGAAACCGCTGCGCCGCGCAAGCGTGCAGCCGCCACCAAGACGAAGGCCCCCGCCGCCGGTAAGAAGAAGGCCGGGGATTCCGACGCCGACGACGACGGTGCTCCCGCCACGGACGAGCACGACACCGAAGACGACGACGCCGAGGCCAAGCGCGTCGCTCCCGCCGAGCCGCTGCCCAGCGGCGCGCTGGTGCTGTCGATGGTTGACGACGAAGACGAAGTCCCGGTTTACTCCAGTGCCATCACCGGCGCGACGGCTGACCCGGTCAAGGACTACCTCAAGCAGATCGGTAAGGTGGCGCTGCTGAACGCCGCCGAAGAGGTCGAGCTCGCCATGCGCATCGAGGCCGGCCTGTTCGCCGAGGACAAGCTCTCTCAGATGACCGACGCAGAGAAGAAGAGCGCGCTCGGCCGGGAACTGCAGTGGGTCGCCAAGGACGGCGCCAGGGCCAAGAGCCACCTGCTCGGTGCCAACCTGCGCCTCGTCGTCTCCCTCGCCAAGCGTTACACCGGCCGTGGAATGCAGTTCCTCGACCTGATCCAGGAGGGCAACCTGGGCCTGATCCGTGCGGTCGAGAAGTTCGACTACACCAAGGGCTTCAAGTTCTCCACCTACGCCACCTGGTGGATCCGCCAGGCGATCACCCGCGCCATGGCCGACCAGGCCCGCACCATCCGCATCCCGGTGCACATGGTCGAGGTCATCAACAAGCTCGCCCGCGTGCAGCGCCAGATGCTGCAGGACCTCGGTCGCGAGCCCACCCCTGAAGAGCTGAGCCGCGAGCTCGACATGACCCCTGAAAAGGTCGTCGAGGTGCAGAAGTACGGCCGCGAGCCGATCTCCCTGCACACCCCTCTCGGCGAGGACGGCGACAGCGAATTCGGTGACCTCATCGAGGACACCGAGGCCGTCGTGCCGGCGGATGCCGTGGGCTTCACCATGCTGCAGAAGCAGCTGGAGAGCCTGCTGGACTCGCTCTCCGAGCGTGAGGCCGGCGTCATCCGGATGCGATTCGGCCTCGGCGACGGCATGCCCAAGACCCTCGACCAGATCGGCGACACCTTCGGTGTCACGCGTGAGCGGATCCGCCAGATCGAGTCGAAGACGATGGCCAAACTGCGTCACCCGTCCCGGTCGCAGTCGCTGCGCGACTACCTCGAGTAAATGCCTGTGCGGTATGCGCCGGCGATCCTGCTCGGCAGGGTCGCCCGGACTCTCGCGCGCTGGCGCAAGCCGGGCGGCGGTTCCGCGGTCCCCGGGCTCGTGGTCAACAAGGTCGCGCCCGGGTTCCTCTCCCGTACGCTGAACAGCTTCCCCGATGGCCTGGTCATTGTGACCGGCTCCAGCGGTAAGTCGACAACGACGAAGATGCTGGTGGCCGCCCTGCGCGCGCACGGCTCGTCGGTGTTCACCAACCAGTCGACGGCGAACATCAGCCAGGGCCTCACCTCGGCCCTGCTCGAGCAGGTCAGCCTGTCGGGCCGGATCGCCGGCGACATCGCGGTGCTCGAAATGGACGAGGGCCACGGCGCCCTCATCTCCGGCTCCCTCGAGCCCCGGGTCGTCGTGCTGACCAACGTGATGGTCGATCAGATCGACCGGTTCCACGACTCCGACATGGTGGCGGCGATGCTCACCAAGATCGCCCGCCGCGCCACCGGCACCGTCGTCGTCAACGCCGACGACCTGTACCTCGCCCGCCTGGGCGACGCCATCGCGGCCCCCGTCACGGTGGCCAGGTACGGTGTCACGGAACAGGTCCTTGACGCCAACCCGCGCGGCCTGGGCTACACCCTCACGTCGCCCATCCGGCTGGAGGCCATCGGCGGCATGCTGCTGACCGGGGTGGACGGTCGCGACGCGACGGTTGCCGTGGACGGTGTGGAGCACGCCGTGCGCCTCCCGGCGCGGGGAACCCACTACGCCGTCGACGCGCTGACCGCGCTGGCCGCCGCCCGCGCCGCGCTCGGCGGACGGTTCGACGCCGCACGAGCCGTCACCGCGATCTCCGGCATCCCGCCGGTCTTCGGGCGGGGCGAGGTCGTGAGTGTCCGCGGCACCACGGTGGAGTTCGTGCTGGTGCAGAACCCGGCCAGCTTCCAGCTCAACGTCGACAGTCTCGCCGCCGGCACCGAGCAGATCCTTGTCGCCGTCGGCTCCGACGTGCGCGACCCGTCCTATCTCTGGCCGGCCGACACCTCGGGACTCGGCCACGTGCTGATCGCCTCCGGCTCCAAGGCCAACGACATCGGCCTGCAGCTGATGTACGACGGCGTCACCGTCGATCGGATCGAGCCGGACCTCGGCCGCGCGCTGGACGACTTCCTCGCCCTGCCGGAGCCGGTCGCTGGTGTGAAGACGATTATTTTCTCGGCCGACTCCATGCGGCGAACCCGCGCCCACCTCGGGCTGGCCACCAACGAAGCGGACCCGTCATGACGCTCGCCCCCACCGGACAGCTCACCATCGTGAGCCTCCTGCCCCGGCTGCTGGACACCAACGGTGACGCGGCCAACGCCAGGGTGCTCGCCCAGCGCGCCTGCTGGGCCGGCCTCGACGCCCAGGTGGTTCCGGTGCACACCGTCACCGACCTGCCCGAAACCGCCGACCTCGTCGTGATCGGTTCCGGCACCGACGCCGACTTGGTGTCCACTCGTGATGCCCTGCTGCCGTTGGCCGACGCCGTGCGGGCCTGGCTCGCCGGGGGAGTGCCCATACTCGCGGTGGGCACCGGCTGGGAATTGCTCAGCGACGGACTCGATCTCGCCGGCGGAACCAGCGTCGACGGCCTCGGCCTGATCCCGGGCCGGGCCACCGTGTTGCCGGCCCGCGCCACCGACGACATCGTCGTCGGAACGGACGAGGCCCGGCTGATCGGTTTCGAGAACCACGCCAGGGGCTTCTCCGGTGCCAGGCGACCGCTCGGCCGTGTCCAGTCCGGCACCGGCAACGGCGACGGCTCCGAGGGCGCTGTCGTCGGCAACTTCATCGGCACCCACCTGCACGGGCCGGTGCTGGCCCGGAACCCCGGACTCGCCGACCGCATGCTTGGACTCGCCTGCACAGCCAAGGGGCTGGAGCGTCCCGCGTCCGCCCGGGCAGAATCGGTCGATGACATAGCAAAAGCCGCACGCAACCAGGTTGCAGTGCGGCTTGGTCTTGCTTCCGACTAAGGTCCGGTCACCCCCGGCGTCGCACCGAGGTGCGACGCCGGGTGGAACCTAAGACTTCTGGTCGTCGAAGAGACGGCTCGACTCGTCGTGCCAGCTTTCGGCAATAGCCGCGAGCTTCTCCTGGTGCTTGCGCCCGTGGTGGGCGCAAAAGAGCAACTCGCTGTTGTTCACGACTACACGGATGTAGGCCTGAGCGCCACAAGCGTCGCAGCGGTCGGCCGCGGTGAGCTGGTGGGGGGCGCCCTGTTGGTCGACGGCACCATTTTCGGTGGCGATCTGGGACATATTCTCCTCCTCCAGACTGATACCAGGTGATACCAATTGAATCCTTACTGACCATGTAAACACGGCTTCGGCCCGATTGGGCCACAGTTGGGTGACATTTCGCTCACCGCGTAGCATTCGCCGCGGCGAGAATCCGGCATTGGCGCCCGATCGAGTGTCGATCGGGGCCGGAACCACACCGGACAGTATTCTTAACAGTTGTGAGTTCTGACTATTCCGCCCGCCACCTCTCGGTCCTCGAGGGCCTGGACGCGGTGCGCAAACGCCCCGGCATGTATATCGGCTCCACCGACTCCCGCGGACTGATGCACTGCCTGTGGGAAATCATCGACAACTCGGTCGACGAGGCCCTCAGCGGCCACGGTTCCGCGATCGGGATCGTGCTGCACGCCGACGAGAGCGTCGAGGTCAGCGACACCGCCCGCGGCATCCCCGTCGACATCGAACCGAAGACCGGACTGTCCGGCGTCGAGGTGGTCTTCACCAAGCTGCACGCCGGTGGCAAGTTCGGCAGCGGTTCGTATGCCGCGTCGGGCGGCCTGCACGGTGTCGGCGCGTCCGTCGTGAACGCACTGTCCGAGCGCCTCGACGTCGAGGTCGACCGGGACGGCAAGACCTGGGCGATGTCCTTCCACCGCGGCGAGCCCGGCATCTTCGCGGACACCGGCGAGAAGAGCCCGGACGCCCCGTTCACGCCGTTCGAGAACAAGAGCGAGCTGCGCGTCGTCGGCAAGGTGCGGAAGGGCGTCACCGGCACCCGGATCCGCTACTGGGCCGACCGTCAGATCTTCACCAAGGGCGCGGCGTTCCAGACCGAAGACCTGATGGGGCGGGCCCGCCAGACCGCCTTCCTGATCCCGGGCCTCACGATCAACGTGGACGACCGTCGCGGTGCCGAACCCGTCGCCGAGTCGTTCTCCTTCGCCGGCGGGATCTCGGAGTTCGTCGACCACCTCGCCGTCGACACCCCGATCACCGACACCTGGCGGTTGAGCGGCTCCGGCAGCTTCACCGAGACCGTCCCGGTGCTCACCGATTCCGGCGCCATGATCCCCACCGAACTCCTGCGCGACTGCCAGGTGGACATCGCGCTGCGCTGGGGGACCGGCTACGACACCGTCATCAAGAGCTTCGTCAACATCATCGCCACCCCGAAGGGCGGCACGCACCAGGCGGGCTTCGACGCTGGACTGCTCAAATTCCTGCGCGGCCAGGTCGAGCAGAACGCCCGCCGTCTGAAGGTCGGCTCCGACAAACTCGAGAAGGACGACATCCTCGCCGGGCTCACCGCCGTGCTCACCGTGCGCCTGCCCGAGCCGCAGTTCGAGGGCCAGACCAAGGAGGTGCTCGGCACCCCGGCGGTGCGGGCGATCGTGGCCGCCGTGATCAACAAGACCATGACCGAGCGGTTCACGTCGCCCAAACGCGACGACAAGACCCAATCGGCTGTCGTGCTCGACAAGATCGTCGCTGAGATGAAGTCGCGGATCTCCGCGCGCGCCCACAAGGAGACCCAGCGGCGCAAGAACGCCCTGGAGAGCTCGTCGCTGCCGGCGAAGCTGGTGGACTGCCGCAGCAACGATGTCGAACTGAGCGAGCTGTTCATCGTCGAGGGCGACTCCGCGCTGGGCACGGCCAAGCTGGCCCGCGACAGCGAGCACCAGGCGTTGCTGCCGATCCGGGGCAAGATCCTGAACGTGCAGAAGGCGTCGGTGTCCGACATGCTCTCCAACGCCGAGTGCGCGTCGATCATCCAGGTGATCGGGGCCGGCTCAGGCCGCAGCTTCGACCTCTCCGCGGCCCGCTATGGCAAGGTCATCATCATGAGTGACGCCGACGTCGACGGCGCGCACATCCGTACCCTGCTGCTGACCCTGTTCTTCCGCTACATGCGGCCCATGATCGAAGCCGGCCGCATCTTCGCTGCCGTTCCGCCCCTGCACCGGGTGGTCGTGATGAACCCCGGCAGCAAGCCCAACGAGACCATCTACACCTACTCGGAAGCCGAGCTCCAGGGGGTGCTCACGGCGCTCAAACGGAGCGGCAAGAAGTACCAGGACCCGATCCAGCGGTACAAGGGGCTGGGTGAGATGGACGCGGACCAGCTCGCGACCACGACCATGGAACGCTCCCACCGCACCCTGCGCCGGGTGCGGGTGGCGGACGCCGAGATGGCGGGCAAGGTCTTCGAACTGCTGATGGGCAATGACGTCGCCCCGCGCAAGGAATTCATCATCGACAGCTCCGACAAGCTCAGCCGCGACCGCATCGACGTTTAACGGTTCCCGTTCCGGACAAGTGCACCCGGCACACCGGGTGCATTTGTCCGCACGGGGACCAGTTGTGGGGCTAGGCCGGAGCCGCCGGGGTGAAGGCCGTGCTGGGTAGGTCGCGTTCCCCGTCTACGATCGCGCGCACGATGCGTTCGGCCACCGCGACGGGGTCGAGGCCCGCGGGGAAGCGTGGCGCCGTGCCGGCCACCGGATGGGTGGACAGTGCTGTTTCGGTGTGCCCGGGTCTCGCGTCGATGACGCGGATGCCGGCCCGGCGCACTTCGCGGCCGGCCGCGGCGACGAATGCCGCCACGGCCGCCTTCGACGCGGAGTATGCCGCGAGGTTGGCGGTGGGGCTCTCGCTCACGACTCCGCTGAGGGTGAGCAGGAACGGCGACCGACCGGCGGACGCCGATTCCACAAGCGCGGCGTGGGCCGCCTGGAACAACAGGATGGGCGCCGTGCTGTTGACCGTGAAGAGCTCGTCGACGACATCGGGGCTCAGGGTCTCGGCCGGTCCGAAGGCGACAACCCCGGCAGCCACCACGACGCCGTCCAGCTGGCCGGTGACCGCCACGGCCGCATCGACAAGGCCGCGGATCGCGGCGGGGTCGGTGAGGTCGGCGGCGACAAAGGTGCCGGGCAGCCCGAGGGCAACGAGCTGATCGGGGTCCCGGGCGCTGAGCACCAGGGTCGCGCCGGCAGCAGCGAGGAGCCGCGCGATTTCCCGGCCGAGTCCGCCGGTCGCGCCGACGACGAGGATCGTGGAACCGCGCAGTTCAGCCATGCCTCACCCTACTGCGCCGCCGGCAACCGCCGACCGCCGACCGCTGACTGCGCCCTTACTGTTCCCATTCCGGACAAATGGTCCCGGTGTGCCGGGCGCAATTGTCCGCATGGGGAACAGTTGGAGCGGGTCAGCCCAGGCCGACGCCGATGCCGGAGCCGATCGAGCCGATGACGGCGTCGAGCATGGTGCCGGAAGCATCCCGGCGTGCACCGGCCTCCGGCAGCACCCGCGGCGAGCCTTCGGCGCCGAGCGCGCGAGCCGGTGCGCCACCGACCCAGGCGAGGGCGAGAGTGTCCTCACCCTTGAGGAACCGGTGCGAGCGCACACCTCCGGTGGCGCGGCCCTTGGCCGGGTACTCGGTGAAGGCTGACACCTTCGCGCTGCCCGGATCGGTTCCCGGCAGAGTCTGGCTGCTCGCGGCGATCGTCGCGACGACGGCGTCCTCGGCGTCGGCGGCGGCGAGGCTGGTGAAGAAGACCACCCGGGCCTCCGGGCTCAGCTTGATCCCGGCCATACCGCCGGCGGTGCGGCCCTGCGGGCGCACGACTGCGGCCGGGAACCGCAGCAGCTGGGCATCCGAAGTGACGAACACAAGTTCGTCGTCCTCCGCACCCTGCACCGCACCGATGACCTCGTCACCGGGCTTGAGCGCGATGATCTCGAAGTCAGGCTTGTTGGCCCAGTCGTTGGGGGTGAGGCGTTTGACGATGCCCTGCTTGGTGCCGAGCACGATCGCCCGGTCGCTGGCGAGTGACACGAGGGCGAGGACCACTTCGCCGCCGCTTCCGAGGGACAGGTAGTCGCGCACGCGCACGCCGGCGGCGAGCTGGATCGACGTCGGCGGCATCACCGGCAGGTCGACGGGGGAGAAGCGGATGAGCCGGCCGCGGTTCGTGACCGCACCGATCTCGGTACGGCTGGAGGTGTCTAGCGCGCTCAGCACGGCGTCGTGCTTGCTGCGGCGATGCGCGGGCAGGATACGTTCGGCCTGGTCGTCGCCCGTCTGCGGCAGGTCGACCCTGGCGATGCGGCCCGTCGTGCTCAGGTACACCCGGGTGGGAGTATCGCTGACCTCGAGAACGGCGGCGCTGCGCTTCGCGGCGGCGCCGGCGATGCTCGGCCGAGCCTCGGTGAGCAGGGTGCGGCGCGGGGTACCGAAACGGTCCGACACGGTGGCGAGCTCGTCCGAGACGAGGGTGCGGATGGCCTGCTTGCTGGCGAGCAGGGCCTCGAGCTCGCGGATCTCGGCGAGCAGCTGGTCCCGCTCGGCCTCCAGCTCGATCCGGGAGAACTTGGTGAGCCGGCGCAACCGCAGCTCGAGGATGTATTCGGCCTGGATCTGGCTAAGGTCGAACACGTCGATCAGGCGAACGCGGGCCTGTTCGGTGTCGTCGCTGGCGCGGATCACCTGGATGACCTCGTCGATGTCGAGGATCGCGATGAGCAACCCCTCAACCAGGTGCAGCCGTTCGCGGCGGCGGGCGAGCCGGTAGGCGGAGCGCCGGGTAACGACATCCACCCGGTGGTTGACGTACACCTGCAGGAGTTCCACCAGCCCGAGCGTCTGCGGGCCGCCGTTCACCAGGGCCACGGCGTTGATGTTGAAAGAGTCCTCGAGCGGGGTGACCCGGTAGAGCTGTTCGAGCACGGCTTCGGGGCTGAAGCCGGTCTTGATGCCGATCACCAGGCGCAGGCCCTTGGTGCGGTCGGTGAGGTCGGTGACGTCGGAGATGCCGCTGAGCTTCTTGGAGTTGACGCCGTCCTTGATCTTCTCGATCACGCGTTCGGGGCCGACGAGGTAGGGCAACTCGGTGACGACCAGGCCGGACTTGCGGGCGGTGATCGCTTCCACCGACACCTTGGCGCGGGTCTTGAAGCTGCCCCGGCCGGTCAGGTAGGCGTCCTTGATGCCGGCCAGTCCCACGATGGTGCCACCGGTGGGCAGGTCGGGCCCGGGCACGAACTCCATCAGCTCGTCCAGGGTGGCGCGGGGATGGGCGAGGAGGTGCCTGGCCGCGCCGACGACCTCGACCAGGTTGTGCGGGGCCATATTCGTGGCCATGCCGACGGCGATGCCGCTGGCACCGTTGACGAGCAGGTTCGGGTACGCGGCCGGCAGCACGTCCGGCTGGGTGAGCTGGTTGTCGTAGTTGGGCACGAAGTCCACGACGTCTTCGTCGAGGTGCTCGGTCATCGACAGGGCGGGGGCCGCGAGGCGGGCCTCGGTGTACCGGGGCGCGGCGGGCCCGTCGTCGAGGGAACCGAAGTTGCCGTGCCCGTCGATGAGCGGCACGCGCAGGGTGAACGCCTGCGCCATCCGCACCATGGCGTCGTAGATGGCCGTGTCACCGTGCGGGTGCAGCTTGCCCATCACCTCGCCGACCACTCGCGCCGACTTGACGTGGCCGCGGTCCGGCCGCAGCCCCATTTCGCTCATCTGGTACAGGATGCGGCGCTGCACCGGCTTGAGGCCGTCCCTGGCGTCCGGCAGTGCGCGCGAATAGATCACCGAATAGGCGTATTCGAGGAACGATCCCTGCATCTCCGTGGAGACATCGACGTCTTCGATGCGCTCGGTGGATGCGGCGGGCACGGTTTTGTCTGAGCGGCTCATTCGTAGATTCTGCTGAGGTGGCACGGGGCCGGCACGGCCGGTTGCACCAGGCTGATGCGCACGAAACGTACGCTACGTACTGTGCGGCCCGGTCTATGTCAGACTGGGCCAGATGCCCCCTATGTTACCGGTCCGGCCCTTCAGCGCCGTTCGCCTTGCCGACGTCCTGACAAGTTCGCTGGCGTCGCTGCAGGCCGGAGCCAATCCCCTCGGCCTGCCACCGGCGGCCAAGGCGGTCGTGGTGCTGGCGGATGGCCTGGGCATCAGCAGCCTGCGGGCGCGCGCCGGGCACGCCCGGTTCCTCACCGGCCACCTGGGCAAGTCCGACGTCGTCGACGGGGTCTTCCCCGCGACAACGGCCGCCGGCATCGCGTCCCTCACCACCGGCACAGCGCCAGGGACCCACGGGCTGGTCGGATACAAGGTCTTCGACGCGGCGAACGACCGGGTCGTCAACCAGCTCACCGGCTGGGACGACCGGATGGAACCGTCGAACTGGCAGAACCAGCCGACGGTGTTCGACCGCGCTGCCGAAGCCGGCATTCCCAGCTTCGCGGTGGGACCCAAGCGGTTCACGGCGTCCGGCTTCAGCCAGGCCGTGCTGCGCGGCGCCGCCTACGTGCCGGCGGAAACGATCGCGGCCCGTTTCGCCGCCGCCAGGGAGATCTTCGACGCCGAACCCCGTGCGCTCATCTACCTGTACGTGCCGGAACTCGACATCAACGCGCATGCGCATGGCTGGGAGTCGGATCGCTGGCTCGCACAGCTGGAGAGCCTGGACTCCGAGGCGGCCGCGTTCGCCGGCACCCTGCGCAAGGACGAGGGCATGATCCTGACCGCTGACCACGGCGTCGTCGACGTGCCCGCCGCCAAGCAGGTGCTCTTCGACACCGTTCCGGAACTCGTCCGGGGAGTGCGCCACATCGGCGGCGACCCGCGGTGCCTGCAGCTCTACACCGAACCCGGTGTGGATGCCGACGCCCTGGCCGACGCCTGGCGAACGGTGGAGGGGGAGCGGGCGTGGATCTTCACCCGGGCCCAGGCCGTTGCCGAGGGCCTGTTCGGGGCCGTGCGGCCCGACGCCCTCGACCGGATCGGCGACGTCATCGTGGCGGCACGGAAGCTCGTCGCCTACTACGATTCCCGCGAACCCAACCAGTCCGCCCGCAGCATGGTCGGCCAGCACGGGTCGCTGACCGACGAGGAGCTGCGCGTGCCGGTCGTCCGGCTGGGCGCGTACCGGCGCTGACCGGCTCACACTGAAACACCCCCCTGAGCAGGCTCAGGGGGGTGTTCGGTGTGGTGCGGGGGATCAGGCCGGGTATTCGCCGCGCTTGACCTGCGGCTTCGGCAGGCGCATAACGCGCAACTGCAGGGCCCGCATGGCCGCGTACCAGCGGACCTTCTCGGCCCGGTCCGAGCCGAACTTCGCCTCGATCTTCTTGGTGAGGATGAAGCCGAGGATGACGCAGTCGACGATCGCGACGAGGAAGAACGCCCACAGAGCCAGGATGCCGTAGGTCTGCACGTTCGGGTCGGGGAAGAACGTGAGCAGAATCACCAGGAACATCACCGGGATCATGAATTCGCCGACGTTGAACCGGGCGTCGATGTAGTCGCGGGCGAACCGCTTCTGCGGTCCACGCTCGCGCATCGGCAGGTACTTGTCTTCACCGGCGGCCATGCCGAGGCGGGCCTTCTCGCGGGCCTCGGCCGACTTCGCCCGAGCCTGCTTGGCGGCGAGCTTGCGGTCGTCCGGCACGAGCGGGCGCTTGTTCGCGGCTTCCTGCACGCGCCGGCTGGGCGTCGGCTGGCCCTTGCCGGTCGGAGCGCCGGCCAACCGGGCCTTCGTCTCGTCGACGGTCTCGGCCGACGGTTCTGCGCCGGGAGTTACAGGTTGCTTAGCCACATCAGTTCCTTGCAGTCAGGTTGCCTTAAGATTACTCGCATGACGGATACCGTGCAGACAGGTTCAGTAAACAGCCAGCCGGATGCGGCCGGTCCCCTCGAGGCGGAGCTGCGCTCGGCCGTTGAGAAGGAACTCCCGCGCACCGTGGCCGACCTGTGCGCACTGGTGCGGATCCCGTCGGTGTCCTGGGCGGCGTTCGACCGGTCCGAGGTGCGCGCGAGCGCCGACGCCGTTGCCGCCCTGGTGCGGGATATCGGTGTCTTCGACTCCGTCGTCGTGACCCAGGCCGGCATTCCCGGCACGGACGAGCCGGGCCAACCCGCTGTCCTCGCCACCCGCGCCGCCAAGAACGGCCGGCCCACGGTGCTGCTCTACGCCCACCACGATGTGCAGCCGCCCGGGCAGGATGACCACTGGGAGTCCCCACCGTTCGAACCCACCCTGCGCGGCGACCGGCTCTACGGCCGGGGCGCCGCCGACGACAAGGCCGGCGTGATGGCGCACGTCGCCGCCCTCCGCGGACTCGTCACGGCCACGGACGGTGACATCGACCTGGGCCTGGCCCTGTTCATCGAGGGCGAGGAGGAGTTCGGCAGCCGGTCCTTCGCCACCTTCCTCACCGAGAACCGGGACGCGCTCCGCGCCGACGCGATCGTTGTGGCCGACTCCAACAACTGGGACATCGACACCCCGGCCATCACCATCGGACTGCGCGGCAACGTCACGTTCCGGCTGACCGTGAGCACCCTGGCTCACGCCTCCCACTCCGGTATGTTCGGCGGGGCGGTGCCGGATGCCATGATGGCGACCATCCTTCTGCTGGGTACCCTGTACGCCGCCGACGGATCCGTCGCCATCGACGGCCTCACCAGCCACGACGCATCCACCCCGCCATACGAGGAATCCGCGCTTCGGCAGGAGACCGGCCTGCTCGACGGGGTCTCTCCGATCGGTCACGGTTCCATCCTGAGCCGGATCTGGTCGCAGCCGTCCCTGACCGTCACCGGCATCGACGCGCCGACAGTCGCGAATGCCTCCAACACGCTCACCCCGTCGGTCAGCGTCCAGATCAGCGTGCGCATCGCACCCGGCCAGTCCGCCCAGGAAGCGGCTGCCTTCATCGAGACGCACCTGCGCTCGCACGCCCCCTTCGGCGCGCAGATCGAGATCGACGACCTCGACACCGGGGAACCGTTCCTGGTGGACACCAGCGGCTGGGCCGTCGCGGACACGCGGCAGGCGATGACGGCGGCGTGGGGTGTTGAACCCGTCGACATCGGCGTGGGCGGTTCCATTCCGTTCATCGCCGACCTCGTACGGGAGTTCCCGGAGGCGCAGATCCTGGTCACCGGGGTGGAAGACCCGGATTCGCGGGCGCACAGCCCCAACGAGTCCCTCCACTTGGGCGTTTTCAAGCGGGCCGTCCTGAGCGAGGCCTTCCTCCTGGGCCGCCTGAACGCCCGCACCGGCCACTGACCACGACCCGCACGGACATTCCAGCGCACACACGGGATCGGCGGTTACACTAGGACGAGATTCGCCGGCCGAACCCCGCGCATGGGACGCTCACCGAAGCGAAACCGGATAATACCGAGGAGTACCATGACCGACACGATCGAAACCAGCACCACCGCCCACGGCGTCGGTCTTACCGATGTCGCCGCCGCGAAGGTGCGCAGCTTGCTCACCCAGGAAGGACGCGAAGACCTTCGTCTCCGCGTCGCCGTGCAGCCTGGTGGCTGCTCCGGCCTGATCTACCAGCTGTACTTCGACGAGCGCACCCTCGAGGGCGACGCTGTCAGGGACTACGACGGTGTCGAGGTCGTCGTCGACAAGATGAGCGTTCCGTACCTGGAGGGCGCCTCGATCGACTTCGAGGACACCATTCAGAAGCAGGGTTTCACCATCGACAACCCGAACGCCGGCGGCAGCTGCGCCTGTGGAGATTCCTTCCACTAAGAGCAACCCACCTCACTGAAGGAGACCATCCGTTGGGTGGTCTCCTTCAGCTGTCTCACGACGCGCAGAAACGGCCCGGAACAGGCCCTTCGACCCTGTTAGCTGGGCTGCCGACCGGCGGATAATTGCGACGGGCCCGTCGATCGTGCACAGAGTAGGGACCCGCGCGGAGTAGGCTAATGATGATAAACGCACTTCCTGTGTAGTGCCCTCACGTCTCCCCGAAAGGTCACCGGTGCTCAAAAACCGCCGTCTCCGATGGGCCGTCATCCCGGTCGCAGCAACTCTCGCCTTCGTCCTGGCCGGATGCACCCAGGCTCAACTCCACGGATACCTGCCCGGCTTCGAGGAGGGTGAGTCCCCGGTAACGAACAACACCGAGCGGGTCGCCGGTCTCTGGACCACCTCCTGGATCGTGCTGCTCATCGTCGGTCTCATCACCTGGGGCCTGACCATCTGGGCCGTCGTCGTGTACCGGCGCCGCAAGGGCCAGACCGGCCTGCCCGTGCAGCTGCGCTACAACATGCCCATCGAGATCTTCTACACGATCGTGCCGCTGATCCTGGTGCTGGGTTTCTTCGCGTTCACCGCCCGCGACCAGAACGCCATCGAGGCCCGCTTCGATGAGCCCGACGTGCAGATCGAGGTCATCGGCAAGCAGTGGGCCTGGGACTTCAACTACGTCACCGACGACGTGTTCACCCAGGGCATCCAGGGCCAGCCCGACCTCGAGGGGGAGAAGGGCGCGCTCGTCGAGTCCGAGATTCCCACCCTGGTGCTGCCGGTCGGTAAGAAGATCGAAATCGCCCTCGAAGCTCGTGACGTCATCCACTCCTTCTGGGTCATCGACTTCCTCTACAAGAAGGACATGATCCCCGGCAAGACCAACTACATGTCGGTCATCCCGGAGCGCATCGGCACCTACGCCGGAAAGTGCGCTGAACTCTGCGGCGAGTACCACTCGCTGATGCTCTTCAACGTCGAGGTCGTCTCAGAGGCCGACTACGAGACGTACGTCGAGTCCCTCCGGGCCGCCGGCAACGACGGTCAGGTCTCCAACGAGTACGACCGCAACTCGAATCTCCCGGGCACCGAGGCCCCCTCGGCTGAGGAAGGCAACTGAACATGAGCACCACAACAGCTCCGGCGGGCGCACCCGCCGCTGCCGCTTCCCCGGCCCCGCGCCCCACCGGCGTCGACCGTAAGGGCAACGTCATCGTCCGGTGGATCACCTCCACCGACCACAAGGTCATCGGGTACATGTACCTGATCACCTCGTTCATCTACTTCTGCCTCGGCGGCGTGATGGCGCTCGTGATGCGCGCGCAACTGTTCGAGCCCGGCCTGAACATCGTGCAGACCAAGGAACAGTACAACCAGCTCTTCACCATGCACGGCACGATCATGCTGCTGATGTTCGCGACGCCGCTGTTCTTCGGCTTCGCCAACGCGCTGATGCCGCTGCAGATCGGCGCCCCCGACGTTGCCTTCCCGCGGTTGAACGCCTTCTCGTTCTGGTTGTTCTTCTTCGGCAGCCTGATCGCCGTCGGCGGCTTCCTCACCCCGCAGGGAGCGGCATCGTTCGGCTGGTTCGCCTACCAACCGTTGGCGAGCACCACGTTCTCGCCGGGAATCGGCGGTAATCTCTGGATGGTGGGGCTCGGACTCTCCGGCTTCGGCACCATCCTCGGTGGCGTGAACTTCATCACCACGGTCATCACCATGCGCGCGCCCGGCATGACGATGTTCCGGATGCCGATCTTCACCTGGAACATCCTCGTCACGTCGCTGCTCGTGCTGATGGCCTTCCCGGTCCTCGCCGCCGCCATGCTCGCCGCCGCCAGCGACCGGATCTTCCTCTCCCACATCTACGACCCGGCCAACGGTGGAGCCATCCTCTGGCAGCACCTGTTCTGGTTCTTCGGCCACCCCGAGGTGTACATCATCGCGCTGCCGTTCTTCGGCATCGTGTCCGAGGTCTTCCCGGTCTTCAGCCGCAAGCCGATCTTCGGTTACAAGACCCTGATCTACGCCACCATCTCCATTGCGGCGCTCTCCGTCACGGTGTGGGCGCACCACATGTACGTCACCGGTTCGGTGCTGCTGCCGTTCTTCTCCTTGATGACGATGCTCATCGCGGTGCCCACCGGTGTGAAGATCTTCAACTGGATCGGCACGATGTGGCGCGGCTCGATCACGTTCGAGACCCCCATGCTCTGGGCGATCGGCTTCCTGATCACGTTCACCTTCGGTGGCCTGACCGGCGTGATCCTGGCATCGCCGCCGCTGGACTTCCACGTCTCCGACACCTACTTCGTCGTGGCGCACTTCCACTACGTGGTCTTCGGTACCGTCGTGTTCGCCATGTTCAGCGGGTTCTACTTCTGGTGGCCCAAGTGGACCGGCAAGATGCTCAACGAGCGCCTGGGCAAGTGGCACTTCTGGCTGTTGTTCATCGGCTTCCACACCACATTCCTCGTGCAGCACTGGCTCGGCGTGGTGGGCATGCCCCGCCGGTACGCCTCTTACCTGCCCGATGACGGCTTCACCTGGATGAACCAGGTGTCGACCATCGGTTCGATGATCCTCGCCGTGTCGATGATCCCGTTCTTCCTGAACGTGTACATCACGGCCCGCAACGCACCCAAGGTCACCGTGAACGACCCGTGGGGCTACGGCGCCTCGCTGGAGTGGGCCACATCCTGCCCGCCGCCGCGACACAACTTCACGTCGATCCCGCGGATCCGATCCGAGCGTCCCGCGTTCGACCTGAATCACCCGGAGGCCGGCATGCCCGTTGGCATCGGTCCGGCCAAGGACGCGCCCGACGCTCCGACGTACGACGCAGCATCGGAAGAGGTCAAGTAGATGAAAGCCAATATCAACCTCTACTGGATCCTCGCGGTCTTCTTCGCACTGCTCGCGGTCGCCTATGTCGTCTGGGGCCTCCTCGACCCGCTTCAGGGACACGTGGAATGGGTCGGCACCTTCGGCATCGCCCTGAGCGGTGTGCTGGTGGCGTTCGTCGCGTTCTACCTGTCCAAGGTGTTCCAGGCGCAGGGCGGGGACCTGCCCGAAGACCGGCTCGACGCCAACATCGACGACGGTGACCCGGAAATGGGCTTCTACAGCCCCTGGAGCTGGTGGCCGATCATGCTCGCAGCCAGCGCGGCCCTGCTCTTCCTGGGCCTGGCAGCAGGCTTCTGGATCGCGTTCATCGGCATCGGCATCGGCGTGATCAGCCTGGTCGGCTGGGTCTACGAGTACTACCGGGGCCTGTTCGCCCGCTAGACGTCCGCGCACATCAGGCGCCGTCAACCTCAGGGTTGGCGGCGCTTTGTCGTGTGCGCCGCGCGATCAGGACGCGGTGCGGCGGAAGGCCAGGAGGCGGAAGGCGACGGTTACCGGCCTGGCCGCCGCAGGGTCCTCAGCCGACCCCGGTCCCTCCGGAGAGCGCGGATGGTGGGCGGAGGGCCCCATCCCGATCAGGGCGGTGACGTCGGCGGGGGAGAGGGAGAGCACGGCGGAAAGATCCCGGCTGTGCTCCAGGTTGAACAGGCCCGTCAGACTGGCGGTCAGGTCCGCCGTCTTGTTCTCGTGCACGTCCAGGGCCAGGCCATCCGCGCGCAGTTCCTGCAGGTGGGTCGGATGCGGCACCACCACGGCCAGGAGGCCGCCCGGCACCACGATGCGGTGGAATTCGGCCGGGTTGCGTGGTGCGAAGACGTTGATGAGCACGTCGGCGGCGCCGTCCCGGACGGGCAGGGGCGACCAGACGTCCGCGACCAGGCCTGCGGTGTGGCTGCCGGGCGCCTGCAGAGCGGCACGTACCGTGCGAGCGACGGCGGGGGCGGAGAGGTCGACGGCCAGCGCGCTCAGTTCACCGGCTCCCGGACCGCCGGCGGCCGGCAGTGTCCGGGCGAGGGCGGCCAGGACGCCCCTGAGGTAGTAGCCGGTGCCGCAGCCGATATCTATCACCCGGTGGGCGGATTCGGCCGCTACGAGGTCGCTGAGGGCCGTGCGGAGGTCGGCGTACCAGCCGCGCTCCAGGAACATGTCCCTGGCATCCAGCATCGCGGGGGAGTCGCCGATCAGCCGGCGGGAGCCGGCTATCAGCGAGGCGTACCCTCGCCGGTTCACGTCGAAGCGGTGACCGTTCGGGCAGGACAGCACGAGCGGGTCAGCCGGTTGCAGGTCGGCAAAACAGTTCGGGCACCGCAGCCACTCCGACAGAGTCGTGAGTGGCAGCGGTGCCCGAACCGGCTGCACCGTGGAATCAGTGGTGATCGCCGTGGCTCTCTTCCAGTTCCTTGCTGCCGACCGGAGCGATCCGATCTTCGAAGAACCACCGGGACAGGCCGGCCCGTACCCGCTGCGCGGGCGAAATCTTGCCCTTGGCGTTCGGGGTCAGGGTGAGCGGCTTGTAGTCGGCGTAGCTGACCAGCTTCCAGCGCTCGTACTCGTCGACGGGCTGGTGCACCTCGATGTATTCGCCGCCGGGCAGGCGCACGATGCGGCCGGACTCGTAACCGTGCAGAACGATCTCGCGATCCTTCTTCATCAGGGCCAGGCAGACGCGCTTGGTGATGAAGTACGCGATGAACGGGCCGAGGATGACAATGGCCTGGAGGGTGTGGATGACCCCCTCCATGGTGAGCTTGAAGTGCGTCGCGATGATGTCCGACGATGCCGCCGCCCAGAGGCCGGCGTAGAACGTGACACCGGCCGCGCCGATGGCGGTGCGGGTCGGGGCGTTGCGCGGACGGTCCAGCACGTGGTGTTCGCGCTTGTCGCCGGTGACCCAAGCCTCGAGGAACGGGTAGGACAGCACCACGCCGATGAACAGGCCCAGGCCCACGAGGGGGATGAGGATGTTGAACGAGTAGGTGTGACCGAAGATCACCCATTCCAACCCCGGCGGGATCAGGCGAAGGGCACCATCGGCGAAGCCGATGTACCAGTCGGGCTGGGTTCCTGCCGAAACGGGGGACGGGTCGTAGGGCCCGTAATTCCAGATCGGGTTGATCGTGAAGAACGAGGCAAGCAGCATAACGACGCCGAAGACGATGAAGAAGAACCCACCAGCCTTGGCGGCGTAGACCGGCAGGACCGGATAGCCGACGACGTTGTTGTTGGTGCGACCCGCTCCGGGGTACTGGGTGTGCTTGTGCACGACCACGAAGAGCAGGTGCAGCGCGATCAGCGCGACGATGATGGCGGGCAGCAACAGGATGTGCAGGGAGTAGAGCCGGCCGACGATGTCGGTTCCAGGGAACTCGCCGCCGAAGAGCAGGAACGAGATCCAGGTACCGACGACGGGGATTCCCTTGACCATTCCGTCGATGATCCGCAGGCCGTTACCGGAGAGCAGGTCGTCGGGGAGGGAGTAGCCGGTGAAGCCCTCGGCCATGGCCAGGATGAAGAGCACGAAGCCGATCACCCAGTTGAGCTCGCGCGGCTTGCGGAAGGCGCCGGTGAAGTAGATGCGGAGCATGTGCAGCCCGATGGAGGCCACGAACAGCAGCGCCGCCCAGTGGTGCACCTGGCGCATCAGCAGACCGCCGCGCACGTCGAAGGAGATGTCGAGGGAGGAGGCCATCGCGACCGACATCTCGACGCCCTTGAGGGGAACGTAGGAGCCGTCGTAGTGCACTTCCGCCATCGACGCCTGGAAGAAGAACGTCAGGAACGATCCCGACAGCAGGATGATGACGAAGCTGTACAGCGCGACCTCACCGAGCAGGAACGACCAGTGGTCGGGGAAGATCTTGCGACCCAGCTCCTTGACCGCGGTGGAAATGCTGGTGCGCTCGTCGAGGTAGTTCGCCGCGGCGCCAGTCAAGCCGCCGGACTTCTTCGTGTCGGCGGGTTTCATATCAGTTGTCGTACTCACTGTCGCTCCCAAAAGCTCGGTCCGACTGGTTCAAGGAAATCGCTCTGTGCAATCAAGTATCCCTCGGCATCCACCGCAATGGGTAGCTGGGGGAGCGGACGCTTGGCCGGTCCGAAGATGACCTTCGCGTGGTCGGCCACGTCGAACTGCGACTGGTGGCACGGGCACAGCAGGTGGTGCGTCTGCTGCTCGTACAGGCCGACCGGACACCCGACGTGGGTGCAGATCTTGGAGTACGCGACGATGCCGTCGTACGACCAGGATTCGCGTTCCGGGGACTGAATGAGGTCTTCCGGCTTCATCCTGACCATGATCACGGCCGACTTCGCCTTCTCCTCGAGCTTGCCGTGCTCGAGGTCCGTCAGGCCCTCGGGAATGACAGCGAACGAGGAGCCCAGGGTGACATCGGATGCCTTGATCGGGGTGCCGGAGGGGTCCAGGGTGAGCCGGGTGCCCTTCTCCCACATGGTCTGCTTGAGCAGCGCGACAGGGTCCTGGTCCTGCGGCGCGAGGCCGCGGAAAAGGACGACGGCCGGCAGCGGGAAGACGACGAGCGCGCCGATCAGGCTGTTGCGGATCAGGGTGCGGCGACCGAAGCCGGACTCCGTGTTCGCCTCCTGGAAGATCTCGACGGCGCGGGCGCGGGTTTCCTCGCTACCGCGAACCGGGTGGCGGATGTCGATGCCCTCTTCGTCGTGCATGAGCGCCTTGCCCCAGTGCACGGCGCCGATGCCGAGAGCCAGTAGCGCCAGCGCCAGGCCGATGCCGATGAAGAGGTTGTTCAGGCGAACGGAACCCGGGTCCTCCGGGACAATCGGGAAGAGCATGTACGCGGCGATCGCGAACACGCTGCCGACGATCGACAGGTAGAACAGGGTGTACACGGTGCGCTCGGCGCGCTTCTCCGCACGGGGGTCGAGGTCGGTGACCCTGGGCCGGTGGGGCGGGAAGCCGGGGTTGGCCACGGCGTCACGGGTGACGACGGCGGTACCCGCGGCGGCAGAACCGTGCTCGACGCTCGAGGAGTCGGCAGCGGTCAGGTCCTTCCCGCTGGTCTCATCGCTGGCCATTGTTCTCCTTCATGGGCGCTGTCTGTATTGACGCTGTCTGTGTTGACGCTGGTAGTAGTCGCTGTGTCATCCGGGTGCCGATCAATTCGATTTCGCCGTGATCCAGACGGTGAGGGCGACGATGGCGCCCAGACCGAAGATCCACAGGAAGAGGCCTTCGGACACCGGTCCGAGGGAACCCAGGGCGAATCCACCCGGTGACGGGTTGTTCTCCACGTACTTGAGGTACGTGATGATGTCGCGCTTGTCTTCGGGCGAGATGTTCATGTCGTTGAACACCGGCATGTTCTGCGGGCCGGTGAGCATGGCCTCGAAGATGTGCTGCGAGCTGACGCCGTCGAGGGAGGGCGCGTACTTGCCCTCGGTGAGGGCGCCGCCGGCACCGGCGACGTTGTGGCACATCGCGCAGTTGATGCGGAACAGTTCGGCACCGGCAGCGGCGTCACCTTGGGCATCCAGGTACTCGGCCTCCGGAATGGCGGGGCCGGGGGCGAGCGAGCCCACATAGGCGGCGAGGGCTGCGGTCTGTTCCTCGGTGAACTGGACCGGCTTGACCTCGGCCTGCGGACCGTTCATCTGCATGGGCATACGGCCGGTGCCGACCTGGAAGTCGACGGAAGCCTCTCCGACGCCGATCAGGCTGGGACCGGCAGTGGTCCCGTCGGCACTGAGGCCGTGGCAGGTCGCGCAGTTTGCGGCGAAGAGCTTCTCGCCCTCGGCCACGGTCTGCTGGGACGCGGTGTCTGTGGCCGCGCTTGCTGTGGTGGTGCTGAATACCGCGTAGGCGCCGCCGGTGAAGAGCAGGCCGATGGCGATGAGGGCAACGCTCGCGAGAGGGCTGCGCCGGCCGGAACGACGTGACGTGCCGTTGGTAGGTTTCTTAGTCCTGGGCATACTGAGTGTGTCCGCTCCTGCTTGTTATTTAAGAACGTAGATGACCAGGAAGAGCCCGATCCAGACGACGTCGACGAAGTGCCAGTAGTACGAAACCACGATGGCGCTGGTGGCTTCCTTGTGTCCGAAGTTCTTGACCGCGAAACCACGGCCGATCACGAGGAGGAAGGCGATGAGTCCGCCGGTCACGTGGATGCCGTGGAAACCGGTGGTGAGATAGAAGGCCGAACCGTAGGCGTTCGACGCGAGCGTCACACCCTCGGACACCAGAGTGGCGTACTCGAGGACCTGGCCGGAGACGAAGATGGCGCCAAGGGCGTAGGTGAGGAAGAACCACTCGACCATGCCCCACTGGCTGGGCTTCCAGCCCGTCGACCTGGCCTGCAGGCGTTCGGCGGCGAAGACGCCGAACTGGCAGGTGATGGAAGAGGAGACCAGGATCAGCGTGTTCACCAGTGCAAAGGTGAAGTTGTGCTTCTCGGTCTCGAACTGCCACAGCTCAGGAGAGGTGGAGCGCAGGGTGAAATAGATGGCAAACAGGCCGGCGAAGAACATGACCTCGCTGCCCAGCCAGACAATGGTGCCAACCGCCACGCTGTTGGGCCTGTTCACTACGGGGAGGGTCGCCCGAGGAGTAATTGAGGTCGTCGTCACTATTCCATTATGGCCGATTACTGCACAGGTTTTTCTCAACCTGAAGTGCCATACGTCCTGATTTGCAGGTTAGGTGACCCTAACTAGTGGCTGATGGGGGCGGAATTGCGGGGCTGTGAGCCGAGTTGATTACGATTGGGTCATGCTCGAATCCCAGTCCTGGCCAAATATTCTCGATGCCCTGCTGCGCGGGGAAGACCTGAGCGTCGCCGACGCCGCCTGGTGCATGGAACGCATCGTGCTGGGGGAGGCCACGCAGGCCCAGATTGCCGGGTTCCTGGTGGCGCTCCGAGCCAAGGGGGAGACGGTGGATGAGATCGTCGGTTTCCGTGATGCGATCCTGGACCACGCGGTACCTCTCAACGTCAATTCCATGGGGCTGGACATCGTTGGGACCGGCGGCGACCGGTTCGGGACGGTCAACGTGTCGACCATGGCGTCCATCGTCTGCGCCGCCGCGGGGGTCCCGGTCATCAAGCACGGCAACAAGGCGGCCAGCAGCGCATCCGGCTCCTCCGACGTGCTCGCCGCGCTCGGCATCGACCTCACGCTGTCCGCGGAGATCGTCGCCTCGGTGCTGGATTCCACCGGCATCACCTTCGCCTTCGCCGCCGCGTTCCACCCCGGCTTCCGGCACGCCGCGGCTGTCCGGGCCGAGCTCGGCATCCCGACCGTGTTCAACTTCCTCGGCCCGCTGGTGAACCCAGCCCGGCCGGAGGCGTCGGCGGTGGGCGTCGCCAACCTCGACCGGGTTCCGCTCTTCGTCGGCGTGTTCCAGACCAGGGGCGCGTCGGCTCTCGTGTTCCGGGGTGACGACGGACTGGACGAACTCACGACGACGGGCCACAGCCACGTCTGGGAGGTCTCCAGGGGCCTGGTGACCGAGCACGACATCGATCCCCGGGATTTGGGCATCCCGCGCGCCACGATCAGCCAGCTGGTCGGCGGTTCGCCCGAGCACAACGCTGGCGTGGTGCACGCGGTCCTGGCGGGGGAGACCGGTCCGGTGCGGGACATCGTGCTGCTGAACGCGGCTGCCGGCCTGGTGGCCTACGACCTGGCGCACGATCCCGCCCAGTCCCAGGTGAGCATCCTGGACCGGTTCCGGGCCAAGCTGCTCGTTGCGGCGGACGCCATCGACTCCGGCGCGGCGGCCGCCAAGCTCGCCCAGTGGGTAGAGGCCAGCCACGCCTGACCGGCATCCCGCGCGGTCGAGCACAACTCCTGCAGAATCGCCGATGGCCGGCCGCCCACCCCGTGATTCCGGGGCCGGCGGCCGGACTGGTGCGCATTCTGCAGGAGTTATGACTGCGACGGATGGTTGCTAGAGCACGTCCTCGTCGACCCAGCCGAAGGTCTTCGTGACGGCCTTCTTCCAGTTCCGCAGCTGGCGTGCGCTTTCCTCCTCGCCGAGCTGGGGCGTCCAGCGGCTGTCCTCCTGCCAGTTGGACCGCAGCTCGTCCAGCGTGCTCCAGAAGCCCACCGCGAGCCCGGCTGCATAGGCGGCGCCGAGCGCGGTGGTCTCGGCCACGACCGGGCGAACCACGGGCACGCCGATGATGTCGGCCTGGAACTGCATGAGCAGGTTGTTCTTGATCATGCCGCCGTCGACCTTGAGCTCGGTCAGTGGCACACCGGAGTCGGCGTTGACCGCGTCGAGCACCTCGCGGGTCTGGAAGGCCGTGGCCTCCAGTGCCGCCCGGGCGATGTGGCCCTTGTTCACGAACCGGGTGAGCCCAACGAGCGCACCGCGGGCATCCGAGCGCCAGTACGGGGCGAACAGGCCGCTGAACGCCGGCACGAAGTAGGCCCCGCCGTTGTCGTCGACAGTGGCTGCCAGTGTCTCGATCTCCTCGGAGGTGGTGATCATGCCGAGGTTGTCGCGCAGCCACTGCACCAGGGCGCCGGTGACGGCGATCGAGCCCTCGAGGGCGTAGTGCGGTTCGGCGTCGCCGAGCTTGTAGCCCAGCGTGGTGAGCAGGCCGTTCTTGGAGTGGATGATCTCGGTGCCGGTGTTGAAGATCAGGAAGTTACCGGTGCCGTAGGTGTTCTTGGCTTCGCCCTGGTCGAACGCGGCCTGGCCGAACGTGGCGGCCTGCTGGTCGCCGAGGATGCCCGCAACCGGGACCTCACGCAGGAGGCTCTGCGTGCTCACCGTGCCGTATACCTCGCTCGAGGATTTGATCTCGGGCAGCATCGACTTGGGCACGTTGAAGGCGGCGAGGATGTCGTCGTCCCACTGCAGGGTCTCGAGGTCCATGAACAGGGTGCGGCTGGCGTTGGTGACGTCGGTGGCGTGAACGCCGCCGTCGAGGCCGCCGGTGAGGTTCCACAGCACCCAGGTGTCGGTGGTGCCGAACATCAGGTCACCGGCCTCTGCCTTCTCCCTGGCGCCCTCGACGTTTTCCAGGATCCAGACGATCTTGGTGCCGGAGAAGTAGGTCGCCAGCGGCAGGCCGACCTTGGGCTTGAATCGCTCTACCCCGCCGTCGGCGGCCAGCCGGTCCACGATGGGCTGGGTGCGGGTGTCCTGCCAGACGATGGCGTTGTAGACGGGCTTGCCGGTCGTGCGGTCCCAGACCACGGCGGTCTCGCGCTGGTTGGTGATGCCGACGGCGGCGATGTCGTGCCGGGTGAGGTTGGCCTTGGAGAGCGCCTGGCCGATCACCTCACGGGTGTTGTCCCAGATTTCCATCGGGTCGTGTTCGACCCAGCCGGCGCGGGGGAAGATCTGCTCGTGCTCGAGCTGGCCGGTGGAGACGATCGACCCGGCGTGGTCGAAGATGATGGCGCGCGAACTCGTGGTGCCCTGGTCGATGGCGAGAACATACTTTGCCATGGTGTACCTCCTTGTACGTTGCATGATGGCTTGGACAAACTATAAAACCGTGCGGCGAATTCCGCGCGGGCATTACAGCGCCCCGATTCGCAGGCGCCGTGGGCAGCGAGGCAGGCCGGTCCGTTGCCGGACCGGCCTGCAGGGTTAGCCGATTGTGGGGAGCCAGATGAGCGAGGCCCACCCGGCGAGCAGCCCGCCGACGACGGGGCCGACGACCGGAACCCAGGAGTACGCCCAGTCCGAGGAGCCCTTTCCCTTGATCGGCAGCACGAAGTGCGCGATTCGAGGGCCGAGGTCACGAGCTGGGTTGATGGCGTACCCGGTCGGGCCACCGAGCGAGACGCCGATCACCAGAACGAGCAGGGCCACGGGCAGGGCGCCCAGGGCGCCGAGGCCACCGGCGGTATTGTTCTGATGGCTGAAGGTGAGGATGACGAAGACCAGCACGAAGGTGCCGATGACCTCGGTGACCAGGTTCCAGCCGTAGGAACGGATGGCGGGTCCGGTGGAGAACGTGCCGAGCTTGTTGGCCGGCTCCGGTTCCTCGTCGTAGTGCTGCTTGTACGCCAACCAGACCACGACGGCGCCGAGGAACGCGCCGAGGAACTCCCCGGCCAGATAGACGAGCACCGACAAGAAGTTCACCGGAACGTCCGCAGCACCGCCGAAGGTTTCGGCACCGGAGGCGACGAGGCCGAGGGTGACGGCCGGGTTGAGGTGCGCACCCGAGTTGTAGGCGACGAGCACGCCGGAGAAGACGGCAAAGGCCCAACCGAAGGTGACCATGAGGAAGCCGCCGCCGAAGCCCTTGTTCTTCGTCAAGGCAACGTTGGCCACCACGCCACAACCGAGGAGGACAAGCATCCCTGTGCCCAGCACCTCCGACAAAAACACAAGACCGATATTGTCCACGATGACCTTTCTTGTAGGGAGCGAGATGCCGGCAGAACCGGAGCAATCCCTTCGCGCTGCGCGAATGTGCAGTCACCATAGCGCGGCAGGGACGGATGCGAAACGGACCCGATTACGGGGATAACCTGCCTCTTACCGAGAGCGGTGGCAGCGCGTAGGTTGTGCGTGAGCCTGTTGTGGGTGCCCGGCACGAGTGTGCTCGTGCCGTTCGATTTCGCCGAACGAAGGAATGGTCATGAAAAAGCTTGTCAACGACCCGAAGAACGTTGTCGACGAAGCCGTCGCCGGATTCGGCGCGGCGCACGGTGACATCGTGCGAGTGTCCCTTGATCCCGTTTTCATCGTGCGCTCCGATGCGCCGGTTGCGGGCAAGGTCGGCATCGTCAGCGGCGGAGGCAGCGGGCACGAGCCGCTGCATGGCGGCTTCGTGGGTTTCGGCATGCTGGATGCGGCGGTTCCCGGAGCGGTCTTCACGTCGCCGACTCCCGACCCGATTCTCGCGGCCACCAAGGCCGTCGACAGCGGAGCCGGTGTGCTGCACATCGTGAAGAACTACACCGGAGACGTGCTGAACTTCGAAACGGCAGCCGACCTCGCCGAGGCCGACGAGATCGAGGTGCGCACGGTGATCGTCAACGACGACGTGGCGGTGAAAGATTCGCTCTACACGGCCGGGCGCAGGGGAGTGGCCGGCACCGTGCTGGTGGAGAAGATCGCGGGCGCTGCCGCTGAACGCGGGGATGACCTGTCCGCGGTGGCCACCGTCGCCGAGAAGGTGATTGGGCGGGTGCGCTCGATGGGTGTGGCCCTCACACCCTGCGTCGTGCCGCACGCGGGGGAGCCGAGCTTCACCCTGGCGGACGACGAGATCGAAATCGGCATCGGCATCCACGGAGAACCGGGGCGCGAGCGCATCAAGCTGGAACCCGCTGACGCCATCGTCGACCGGATCCTCGGCCCGATTCTCGACGACCTTCCCGTCAACCGTGGCGACAAGGTGCTGCTCTTCGTCAACGGAATGGGCGGGACCCCCCAGGTGGAGCTGTACATTGTATTTCGACGGGCCGCCGAAGTTCTCGCCGAACGCGGCATCGAGGTGACACGCACTCTCGTCGGCAATTTCACAACATCACTGGAGATGCAGGGCATGTCGATCACGGTTCTCACACTCGATGACGAGTTGACCGCCCTGTGGGACGCTCCGGTGCACACGGCCGCATTGCGGTGGGGAAAGTAGGGAAGACCGGATGAGCGTAGACGTCGCATGGGCAGAAGCCTGGATCAGGAGCAGCGCGAAGGTCCTGTCGGATCATCGCGCCGAGTTGAACACCCTGGACCGGGAGATCGGCGATGGCGATCACGGCGAGAACATGGACAGGGGCTTCCAGGCGATCCTGCCCAAGCTCGACGCCCTGACCGACGCGGCAACCCCGGCTGAATTGCTGAAGACCCTTGCCGCCACGCTCATCTCCACCGTCGGCGGCGCCGCCGGACCGCTCTACGGCACTGCCTACCTCAAGGCAGGCGGCGCCGTCACCGGCGCGACCGAGCTGGACGGAGCCGCCCTGGTGGCGCTCCTGACGGCTGGGCGCGACGGCATCGTGCTGCGTGGCAAGGCCGAGTCCGGCGACAAGACCATGATCGACGCCTGGACCCCGGCGGTGGATGCGGCCATTGAGGCCGAGGCCGCCGGAGCCAGTCCCGACCTGATCCTCGCCGCCGCCGCCGATGCCGCGGAGGCCGGAGCGGTCGCGACGGAGCCCCTGGTCGCCCGTAAGGGGCGCGCCAGCTACCTGGGGGAGCGCGCCATCGGGCACCGTGACCCCGGCGCCACATCGACCGCACTCATCCTGCGCTGCGCCGCCGACGCGGCCGCCCAGTCCTGACCGTGGCCGAGTCCGAGACCGGCGGCGGCGCCGCAGGCCGGGACCAGGACCGGGTCGGCCTGGTGTTCGTCTCGCATAGCGCGCTGATCGCCGCCGGGCTGGTGGCGTTGGCCCGGCAGATGGCTCCGGCGACCACGCTGGTCGCTGCGGGCGGAATGGATGACGACGGTATCGGTACGAGTTTCGACAAGATCTCGACCGCCATCGCCGAGGCCGACGCCGGTCGCGGCGTCGTCGTGCTCTGCGACCTCGGTTCGGCGATCCTCACGGCGGAGACCGCGGTGGAGTTCCTGGACGACGAGGCCAGGGCCCGTGTGCGCATCGCCGATGCACCGCTCGTCGAGGGCGGAGTGGCGGCCGCTGTCGCGGCGGAGGTCGGGGGAGACCTGGCTGCGGTGCTGGCGGCCGCCGAGTCCGCCGGCTCCGAGTGGGCGCCGGCCGCCGCGAGCGTTGCGGCGGCGGAACCGGGAACGGCCGGTGTGGTCTCGCGTACCGTGACGCTGCGGAACCGGGACGGTCTGCACGCCAGACCGGCCGCCGACTTCGTCAAACTGGCGAGCACCTTCGATGCCGAGGTCACCGTGAACGGCAAAGACGCGCACAGCCTGCTCGGGATCATGTCGCTCGGGCTGACCCGGGGGATGAGCGTGGAGATTTCCGGGCCGGATGAACGTTCCCGCCCGGCCATCGACGCCCTGGCCGACCTGATCGAAACGGGTTTCGGGGAGGAATGACCCGGCTACGGCCGCTCTAGAATTCCGGCGGTCGACGGGCGTACGCTGGCCGCATGGTCCAGAATGAGAAACCCTCGGCCAAGGTGCACCGCCTGGGCCCACGCCAATTGTTCGACTGGGTGGAGGACCGGATCCGGCCGGCATTCGAGTCGCCGCCGGTCGGTACCTACGACGCCGCCGAAACCACGGGACTGTCCGAGTGCCCGGTCTGCGGCCGACCGATGACCGAGCACACCATCGAGCATTCCGCCCATGACACCGTCCTCAACTGTCCGGTGCCGCACCCAGGTGCCTGGGATCGGGACGCGTTCGAGCCGGTCAATGAGTACGGCATGGTGATCCGCAATCACCCGCAGGAGAAGGACTGAAACCTTCAACTCCTGGTTGAGGGCGTGCTTCCCCCGCAGTCCTTCGGTATGGTTCACGAAAGCGAACCCGGAGGACAGATGCGTGACGCTCTGATCAAGGCGATTGGGGCTCTGCTCGACGACGTTCCCCGCTCACCCCTTTCCGGCGTGATCGTGTACACGTCACGCGGAGAAACCCACGAGATCCCCTTCACCGCGGACGCCCTGACCGGTAAGTGGGAATACAAGTACAGGTCGAAACCCAGGGTCATGTCCCGCGACCATCTCGGAACGGTCAGGGAGCGTAGGGGCTCCCGCATCGTGAGCGTCGAGGAAGGGTCAGACCGCATCCCTTTTGAGCTGCGGATCGCATTCCCCCTCGCCCTGTTGATCTGGGATCGTCAGGGGGACGAATGGCGAATGGTTTCGGCGGAGGAAGAGGGCAACGTCGTCACGGTCAACCTGACTCATCGCGAGTTCGAGGGATTGCAGGCCACATTGACGGTTGATATGGAGCGGCGGCTCGCGGTGCGTTTCGTCACGCCTGTCGACGACGTGGCCCTTGTTGTCGCAGACTTGAGGCGGCCGGGCGCATTCGCGGCTTATGAAAAGCCGCCGGGGAGTGCCGGTGAATCAGCTTGTTGACATAATGTGCATTATCGGTCATATCGAGGCAGGAGTCCAAGAGGGGAATCCGGGCGCACTGCTCACGGAATCTCTGCTCCACAACTCGGCTGATGCTCAGTGCGGTCAGCACATGGTGGATGGCGTGACCGTCCCGCGGCGACACGTGTCCGCGGTGAGGCACTCGGGCTCGGCGGCGAGAGGTTCTGGCGAGCAAATTCTCGGATGATCTGATCCGCAGCACGCGTCACTAGTTAGTTTCGCGGTAGAACTAATTCAGGGCCGTCCGAGCGCGGCCGGAGGTCGCCGTAGCCGGGGAACTGGGTTGGGAATAGGGTGTCGCCAGTTCGATCGGCGTCTCCCCCGCCGGCACATCCCGAAGGAGCAGCATGTCGCACAACACCGTCACGCATGGCGCGGTCATCGGGCTCGCCCTGGACCCCCGAAACCTGTCGTCCCGCGAAATCACGGGACTCCGGGTGGCGTTCGCGGTCAGCGCCCTGGTGGCCATCGGGATCGGCACGATCCTGCTGGTCTGGACCGAGGCGACCCTCGCCGTCATCGCCGTGCTCTTCGGGCTCTATTTCCTGTTCAGCGGTGTCGTCCGGATCGTTCGCGGGGTGGCAAGCACCGGGGTGTCCACCGGCGCCAGGGTGCTCAACATCGTCTTCGGTGTGCTGGTGCTCGTCCTGGGGATACTGGCCCTGCG
This sequence comes from Cryobacterium sp. AP23, assembly GCF_054075385.1. Lineage (NCBI taxonomy): Bacteria > Bacillati > Actinomycetota > Actinomycetes > Micrococcales > Microbacteriaceae > Cryobacterium > Cryobacterium sp. AP23. The sequence goes on from NZ_CM133415.1 coordinate 562,386, forward strand.
CAATCCGGAGGGATCCCTGACCGTGCTCGGGCTGTTGGTCGGCATCGTGTGGATCGTCGATGGCGTCGCCGCGTTGGTTGAATACAGCACGGACTCCAGCCGGTGGCCGGGCATCCTGCTCGGCGTCGTCGGTGTCGTCGCCGGCGTCATCGTGCTCTTCGCACCGGTGGAAACCATCGGGGTCCTCGTCACGATCGGAGGGATCATGCTGATCATCTCCGGGCTCGTGCAGTTGGTGCGCGCCTTCACCTTCGGGCGCGGCGTCAGTGCCTGAACCGCGTCTGTGCCTGAACTTCGTCAGTGCCTGAGCCTGGTCAGTGCTGAAACTGGTCCGTGCCTGGATGGGCTCAGCTGGTGAAGTCGGACGTGTCGCCGACGTACCGGGTGTTATTCTCCGGAACCGGCTCGACCGCGGCGAGCACGATCTCCGCGGCGAACTCGCTGACGTTGTAGAGCTTCCCCGCCGAGTCCTGGCGGGCGCTGATGGCGCCGGGATTGGCGCGCTCGAGGAGCACGGCCGTGATGGTGCCCTGGATCATGTCGCCGGACACGACGACAAAGCCGATGCCGGCCTCCGCCAGTTCGGGGATGACCGCGCGGAGGGCGTCCTCGCCGGCGCGCTTGCTACGGGCGACGGGCTCGTACACGGCAACGTTCTGCGCGCTGTCGACGAAGTGCGCCTGGTGGCTGGTGATGAAGACCACCCGGGACCCGTCGCTGAGCAGCGGCACGGCGGCGTTGAGCAAGTTCACCTGGGCGTCCCGGTTCAGCTGCATGGCGTAGTCCTCGGCCATGCCGCTCTCCATGCCGCCGGAGGCATTCATCACCAGGATGTCGAGTCCGCCGTACTCGGCGCGGATCGTCTCGAACATCGCCGACACCGACTGGGCGTCGGTGAGGTCGGCGGCCACCGTGATGGCCGTGCCACCGGCGTCACGGATGGCGGCGGCGAGCTTGTTGGCCCGTGCTTCCTTGTTGCGGTAATTGATGACGACCTTGGCGCCGGCCTCGGCGAAGTAGGCGACGGTGTCGGCTCCGATCCCCCGGGACGAACCCGTGACGAGGATGCGCTTTCCCGAAAGGCTGCCGGGCTGGAGGGGATTCATCGAAGGTGTGCTCACGGTCATAAAGACTACCAACATGGCTCGCGCCTCCCGGTGCTACCTTCACTACACAACCGACCCTCGAGGGGCAACGAGATGGTGGATCTGACCGATTACCTGTGGATTGCATGGCTGGTGTTCATCCTGGTCTGCGTCATCATCGAGCTGCTCACCCTCGACTTCACCTTCCTGATGCTGGCCCTCGGCGGTGTGGCGGGTCTCGGTGCGAACCTGCTCGACTGGGACTGGTGGGTGCAGATCCTTGTCGCCGCCGCCGTGTCGGTGCTTCTGCTCCTGCTGATCCGGCCGGTGCTGCTGCGCGCGATGGCCCGGAGCAGCGGCGTGGTCCCGCCGAGCAACGTGGCCGCCCTGATCGGCATGGGCGGCCGGGTCTCCTCCACCGTCGGCGAACTCGGCGGCCTGGTGAAGCTCGACAACGGTGAGACCTGGACCGCGCACCTCTCCCCCGGCTGGGAAGCCTCGCACATCGACCCGGGCGACCGGGTGCGGGTGCTGGCCATCGAAGGCTCCACCGCGTTCGTCGTCCCCGCAGAAAGGACCTGACCCGTGCCCAGTCCCGACCAGCTCATCCTCCAGCTCTTCGTTCTGCTGCTCGTCATCGTCGTCCTGGTGTTCGTTGTGGTGGTGCTCATCCGCACCATCCGCATCATCCCCCAGGCCAGCGCCGGGGTCGTCGAGCGCCTCGGCAAGTATCACAAGACGCTGATGCCGGGCCTGAACATCCTGGTGCCGTTCATCGACCGGGTGCGCCCGCTGATCGACATGCGCGAGCAGGTGGTGTCCTTTCCCCCGCAGCCCGTGATCACCGAGGACAACCTGGTGGTGTCGATCGACACCGTGGTCTACTTCCAGGTGACGGATGCCCGCGCGGCCACCTACGAGATCGCCAACTACCTGGGCGCGGTCGAGCAGCTCACCACGACCACCCTGCGCAACGTAGTCGGCGGCCTCAACCTGGAGGAGGCCCTGACCAGCCGGGACAACATCAACGGGCAGTTGCGGATCGTGCTGGACGAGGCGACCGGCAAGTGGGGCATCCGGGTGGGCCGGGTAGAGCTGAAGGCCATCGACCCGCCGCACTCCATCCAGGACTCGATGGAGAAGCAGATGCGGGCCGAACGCGACCGGCGGGCCCTGATCCTCACGGCCGAGGGCACCAAGCAGTCCGCGATCCTCACCGCCGAGGGCGCGCGCCAGGCGGCCATCCTGCAGGCGGAGGGCCAGGCCAAGGCCGCGGTGTTGCGGGCGCAGGGCGAGGCGGAAGCCATCACCACGGTGTTCCGCGCGATCCACGCGGGTGACCCCGATCCCAAACTGCTCGCCTACCAGTACCTGCAGACGCTGCCCAGGCTGGCCGACGGCAGCGCCAATAAGCTGTGGATCGTGCCCAGTGAACTGACCGAAGCCCTCAAGGGAATCGGGCGCGCCTTCGGACCGAACGCCGTTCCGGGCGGTCCCGCGTCCGACGCCGGCCAGCCCTCCGACACTGGCACCGTGCAGCCGGCTGCGGACACACCGGTGCCGGGGAATGAACGCTGACGTGGCCGCCACCTACCTGGCCCCGGCGGGGCCACGGATCCTCGCCCACCGGGGCCTCAGCCTCGAGGCACCGGAGAACACCCTGCTCGCGTTCCTCGCCGCGCTGTCGGCCGGGGCGACCCACCTGGAAACGGATGTGCACGCCACCAGCGACGGAGTGGCGGTGCTCAGCCACGACCCGACCCTGCCCGACAAGGGGCCGGCCCTGAACCAGCTCACCATGGCGCAGCTCGCCCGCATCGACCTGGGCCACGGCCAGACCTACTGTTCCCTGGCCGAGGCCCTGGACGCGTTCCCGTCGGCACTGTTCAACGTCGACGTGAAGTCCGCCGACGCGGTCCTGCCCGCCGCCCGAGCCATCCGGGCCGCCCGGGCCGGGAAGCGGGTGCTGCTGACCTCCTTCTCGGAGACCAGGAGGAGGCGCGCGGTGCGGGCGGCACCCGGCACGGTCAGCTCGGCCTCCGCCCCGGGCGTGGCGATGTTGCTGCTCGCGGTGGCACTCCGCCAAGGCTGGGCGCTCCCCCGGTTGCTGGCCGGGGTCAGCGCCATCCAGGTGCCTGAACGTGCCGGTCCCCTGCAGATCGTGACCCCCCGGGTGATCCGGCACATGCACGCCCTCGGCATCGAGGTGCACGTCTGGACGGTGAACGACCCGGCGCAGATGCGGCGGTTGCTGGCCCTCGGCGTCGACGGGCTCGTCACCGACCGCTGTGACCTGGCCGCGCGACTGGCCACGAACCTCCGCGCCGGCCCGTCCGACGATGCCGACGCACCCGCCTGACGGGGCGCATTCCTGAGAGAACCCCACCAGATCGGCGATTACGGAAAGATAACGTCCAGCTTGATGGTTTACAACTAGGAATGCATCGCGAGAGGAGACCACACGATGGCAGATCGTAGTTTGCGTGGCATGAGGTTGGGTTCACAGAGCCTGCAGAGCGAAGAGGGCGTGACCTTTTCCCCACGCGTGAGTCACACGTACTTGTGTGCAACGTGCGAGCGCGAGACGGTGATGATTTTCTCCGCCGAGGCAGAAGCACCCGACGAATGGGAGTGCCGTTTCTGCTCCCAGACCGCAACCCGGCTGGTCGATTCGAAGCCCGTGGTCGTCGACCACTCCGACGAGAAGATCGCCCGCACGCACTGGGACATGCTCCTGGAGCGTCGCACCCGGGCCGAGCTCGAAGAACTGCTGGAGGAACGCCTGACGGTCCTGCGGCAGCGTCGAGGCCAGAAAGTCGGCGCATAGCCGACCGGCGGGATGCCTCGCATCCCGCCCACCCCTTCGTTGAACGGCGCCGGCTAACCCCGGCGCCGTTTGCGTATCTTCGCCCGGTCGGGGGCGGTCTGCGCGACCGGGAACCGGACGCCGCTCGCGCGGACCGCGCGTCCGGCCAGCAGGCAGAAGAGCAGCCCGGCCAGGCCCAGGCCGGACACGAACCACTCCACCGGCCGGCCGGCCGCCATGGCCGGGGTGTCCGTGGTGCTCAACGGAACGGTCTGCACCATGGCGCCGGCCTCCCAGGTGGGCAGGGAGTCCAGGGTCTTTCCGTCGGGAGTGATGATCGCGCTCGTGCCGACGGTGGAGATGTTGACCACGGTGCGGCCGGCCTCGATGGCGCGCAACCGGGCGATGGCCAGCTGTTGCACCGATTCGTCGGTGCGCCCGAAATCGGCATTGTTCGTCTGCGCCAGGATGATCTCGGCCTTGTCGTCGATCATCTCGTGCACCAACTGATCGTCGGCGATGTCGAAGCAGATGGCGATGCCGGCGATGATCCCATTGATGTCGAAGACGTTGTCCCTGGTGCCGATCTCATAGTCCCGGGACACCAGGTCGATCAGCTCCGGAGCGAACGGACGCCAGAAGGCCCGGTCAGGCATGTATTCGGCGAAAGGGACCGGGTGCACCTTGTCGTACAGATCGACGGCGCCCTGCCCCGCCTTCCACAGCAGGGAGGTGTTGTAGTACTTACCGTCGCGCTCCGTGATGGTCCCGGCGATCAGCGGAGCATCCATGGCCTCGCTGATGTAGTCGGCGACGCGGGCGGATTCGGCGGAGCGCAGCGGGTCCACGTCGATGCCGTTCTCGGGCCAGACCACGAAGTCCACCGGCTCCCCCACCAACGGCAGGGTCGCGGAGACGTGGTCGGAGAGGATCTGGCCTGGCGCGTTCTGCGCGAACAGGCCGGCGTCAGAGGCGCCCTGCACGGCGGCGATGCGGGAGGTGCCGCTCTGCACCGTCGGCCAGGCCGGAAAGGCCAGCAGGAGCGCAACCGCGGCGATCGCGACGGCGGAGCGGATGCCGACGCGCAGCTGTTGCTCGCGGCACAACTGCAGTCCGAGGGCGCTCAGCCAGACGATCAGGAAGCTCAGTCCGGACATCCCCACCCAGGCGACGAGCCCGCTGAACGGGCTCTCGGACTGGGAGATCGCCACCCGGCCCCAGGAGAACCCGCCGTACGGCCAGACCGCTGAGATCGCTTCCCGCGCCGTCCACAGCCCGGCGACGACGACCGGAACCATACCCAGCCGGCCCGCGACGGTGGGCCAGACGCGGGGGCCCGTGTTGAGGACCACCGCGGTGAGCGCCAGCCCGACGGCGAAGAAGATGGCCTCCAGTCCGGCCAGGGCCAGCCACGGGACCGGCCCCAGGTACAGGGTGAGCCAGCTGATGTGGATGAGCCAGAAGGACAGCCCGGCGACCGCACCCACCAGGAGCCCGGTCCAGGGACCGCGGCCGAGCAGGGCGAGCAGCATGAGGGTGACACCGACAGGGGCGAGGATCCACCACGACCGGTCGGGGAACCCGCCGTCCAGGATGGCGCCGGCGCCGGCGGCAAGCAGGACCGCCGCCCACAGGGGCAGGCCGGTGCTGTGCGGTCTGGCTGTTTTCACTTCGACAGCCTATGCGACCGAGGAATATGCCACGATGCCGCGGCGGATGGAGTCCATCGCGACCCGGGCCGTGCGGCCGACGGGGCCGTCGGCCACCAGGGACAGCTGGTCCAGCAAGTCGATGGTCTGCTTGGTCCAGCGGACGAAGTCACCCGCGGCCATTTCGGCTTCCTCGAGAACGAGGCCGAGCGAATCGCCCCTGGCCCACTTCCACATCGCCAGGCTGAGTCCGCCGGCCAGGGGGTTGCTGCCCGGCAGCTTGTGGTCGCGTTCGAGGTCGTCCAGCTGGCTCCACAGGGTCTGGGTCGCATCCATCGCAGGCCGGAACGGCCCCTTCGGCAGGAACCGGTCGTCGGTGAGGCCCTCGTCGCGGCGGGGTTCGAACACCAGGGCGCAGGCCATCGCGGCCAGGCTGGGGGCGTCGAGCGAGTTCCATAGGCCGCGCCGCAGCGATTCGGCCACGAGCAGGTCGCGGTCGGCGTAGATCCGGCGCAGGATGCGACCGCTCTCGCTCAGTGTGACCGCCCGGCCCTCGCCGGGGACGAGGTAGCCGAATCCGAGCAGCACGTCGGTGACCCGGTCGAACACCCGGGCTACCGCACCGGTCCTGGCGGTGATCTGGCTGGTCAGCGCCTCGGTTTCCCGGGTCAGTTTCCACCAGCGCGCCGCCCAGCGGGCGTGCGCTTCCCGCTCGGGGCAGCTGTGGCAGGGGTGCGCGCGCATGCGCTTCCGCAGGGCGGCGAGTTCCTTCTGCCGGCGGTCCCGGCCCCGCGCGTTCGAGTCCGCGGCGGCGTTCTCGCGCTCAAGGTCGGAGAGCCGGCGGCGGATGCCGGAGTACTCGGTGAAGTCGCCGAGGTGGCAGGCCATCGAGGTGGCGTAGCCGTCGAGGGAGCTCTGCTGCTGCCGCACCCGACGGGCCAGGTCGACCACCGCACGGTCGGCCTGGAACTGCGCGAACGAGGACTCCAGCACCTCCCTGGTGCGTTCCCGGCCGAACTGGTCGATCAGGTTCACGGCCATGTTGTAGGTCGGTTTGAAGCTGGAGTTGAGCGGATAGGTACGCCGGGACGCCAGCGAGGCGACGGCCTGAGGATCCAGGCCCTGCTGCCACTGGATGACGGCGTGCCCTTCCACATCGATTCCGCGCCGGCCGGCGCGTCCGGTGAGCTGGGTGTACTCCCCCGGCGTGATCGGCACTCGCGCCTCACCGTTGAACTTCTCCAGCTTGTCCAGCACCACTGTGCGCGCCGGCATGTTGATGCCCAGCGCCAGGGTTTCCGTGGCGAAAACAGCTTTGACCAACTTCTTTTGGAAGAGCTCTTCGACGACTTCCTTGAACGCGGGCAGCAGGCCGGCGTGATGGGCGGCGACACCGCGTTCCAGCCCGTCCAGCCATTCCCAGTAGCCGAGAACGGCGAGATCCTCGTCGAGCAGGGTGCGGCAGCGTTCGTCGACGATCTGGCGGATCTCGTCGCGCTCGGCCGTGTCGGTGAGGCGCACGCCGGCTCTGAGCACCTGGCGCACGGCCTGATCGCAGCCGACCCGGCTGAAGATGAAGAAGATCGCCGGCAGCAGGTGCTTGCCCTCGAGCATCCGCACGATCTCGGCGCGGTCCATCCGCCCGGACTCCGCCTGGGCGCGTTGCTGGTGGTAGCGGTTCTGGTTCGAGCCACGGCGACCGCCGCCGGAGCGGTCCAGCACCGGGCGGCCGCCGGACTGCGCCAGGCGCACCAGCTCGGGATTCACCCGGTGCGTCGCCGCCAGGCCGGAGGAGTCGAACAGGTCGAGCATCTTGCTCTTGACCAGGACGTGCTGGTCGAGCGGCACCGGGCGTTCCTCGGAGACGATGACGTCGGTGTCGCCGCGCACGGCCTGCAGCCAGTCACCGAATTCCTCGGCGTTGGACACCGTCGCGCTCAAGGAGACCATCCGCACCGACTGCGGCAGGTGGATGATGACCTCTTCCCAGACCGCGCCGCGGAACCGGTCGGCCAGGTAATGCACCTCGTCCATGATCACGAACGCGAGGTTCTGCAACAGGTCGGAATCCGCATAGAGCATGTTGCGGAGCACCTCGGTGGTCATCACCACGATCCGCGCGCCGGCGTTGACGTTGGTGTCGCCGGTGAGCAGGCCCACCTGGTCGGCGCCATACTCGGCGACGAGTTCCTGGAACTTCTGGTTGCTCAGCGCTTTCATCGGCGCGGTGTAGAACACCTTCGCGCTGGGCTGCTGCATGGCCAGGAAGATCGCGAACTCGGCCACGACGGTCTTGCCGGCGCCGGTGGGCGCTGCGACGAGGACGCTGTTGCCGGCCTCGAGCGACGCGCCGGCAGCGAGCTGGAACGCGTCCAGGTCGAAGCGCAGGCCGCGGCGGAAGGTTTCGAGTTTGGGGGTCTGGGCCCGCAGGCGTGCTGCCGTGTACCGGTCGGCCGGCGACTGAAGGTCTGTCATCTGGTGCGCTAAAGCGCCAACTCCCGTTCGAGGGCGAGGGCGCGCCGGGCGGCACGCCTGTCGTGCAGGTAGGCGACGCCGTAGGCCGCGAAGTAGAGCACCACCATCGGCACGGCGAGCATGAACATGGAGACCACGTCGGCGGCCGGGGTGGCGATGGCGGTGAAGAGGATGATCACCAGCACGGCGACACGCCAGGACTTGATGATCGACTGGGCGCTGATCACCCCGGCGAAGTTGAGCAGGACCACGAGGACCGGCAGCACGAAGGCGATCCCGATCGCGACCATCAGCTTGAGGGTGAAATCGAGGTAGTTCTGGGCATTGATGAATGCCGCGTCCTCCGGGGGCGCGAAGCTCGTCATGAGTCCCACGATCTGCGGCAGCACATACCAGCCGGCGGCGCAGCCGGCGAGGAACAGCGGAACCGCCGTGAGCACGAAGCCGTAGACGTACTTCTTCTCACTGCGGGTGAGGCCGGGCATGAGGAACGCGAAGAGCTGGTACAGCCACACTGGGCTGGACACGACGATGCCGACGTAGAACGCGATCTTCAGCCGGAGGTCGAAGGCGCTGGTGATGTCGGGGTAGTTGATCTGCGCGTTCCGGTTCTGCGCCTCGATGATGGCGTAGATGGGTTGGCGCAGCGCATCCCAGACTCCCTCGGAGAGCATCCAGCCGATGATGCCACCGATGACGATGCCGGCGGCGGCGCGGAACAGGCGCTTCCGGAGCTCGACCAGATGCTGGCCGAGCGACATGGTGCCGGCCCGGTTCGCACGCTTGGAGGTGCGTACGGCCACGGTGATTAGGACTTCGTCTGGTCGCCCGGGCCGACGGGCCGTGTCGTGCCGTCAGCGGACTCCGGGCGTGCCGTGGTGCTGGTGGGGTCGGCCGGGTCGACCTTCTCGTCGACGGTGTCGGACTTGATCTCGTTCTTGAAGATCTTCATCGACTGGCCGAGGCTGCGGGCCAGGCCGGGCAGCTTGGGTGCACCGAACAACAGCAGGATGACGACGAGGATGATCAGGAAATGCCATCCGGTCAGATTGCTCAACATGGGGGTCGATCCTCTGGCTTGTAGGGAGTGTGTTGGAGTAGTTTACCCCGGCTGATTGCGAGATCCCGCCGATGCGCCCGCCGGTACGCGCGCTCGATCCGCGCCTGGTCGATTGCGGCGGCCAGGGCCCGCCGGTTCTGGAAAACCGCGGGCCGGAAGACCGGGCGCGGCAGCTCGCGATCCAGGTCCAGCTCTGCGAGCTGGTCACCGAGATCCTCCAGCGCGCCCAGCGTGCCCATCAGCTTCCGGAACAGGTGCACCGCGAACCAGGCCAGCATACCGATCAGGCCGGCGCCCAACAGGGTCCAGATCAGGATCCAGGACCAGACCGGCATCACGGCTGGTCCGGTCCCGGAGCGTCGGGTCCGGCATCCGCATCGGACTCGGCGTCGTAGCGGGCCGCCCCGGCCGCTGCCCAGTCGGCGACGGTCTGCCTGGCCTCACCGGGGTCGACAACGGTGACGACCCCGGCCAGGCCGGCGACGAGGCGTTTGAGACCGTGGAAGTGCGAGACCCGCACGAGCGCCCGGGTCAGCGACCCGTCTGCCGCGGGCGTGGTGGGAACGGGGCCGTAATCCGCCAGGAGGCCGAGCGCGGACGCGGGAACCTCGATCGTCACCGTCAGGTCGTCCGCCGAACCCACGAACAACCCGTCCGGCAGCAGCACACCCTCGTCATGCGAATCGGCGGCCACATCCGTGGAGCGCAGGTCGCTCATCCGGTCGAGCCGGAAGGTGCGCATGGCCTCGCGCAGGTGGCACCAGCCGCGCAGGTACCAGTCGTTGTCGACGGACTCGATGCGCAACGGGTCCACCCGGCGATGCTCGGCACTGCCGCGGGCGCTCAGGTAATCGAACTCGACCTGCGTGCCCGCGCGCACCGCGGCCTGGATGACGGAGATCGCCACGTCGGCATCGGTGCGGGACACTGCAAGCTGGCTGGGCGAGCCCGTTGAGCTGCGGGTGAGCTTGGCCATCAGGGACGCGATCGCGTCCTTGTCGCCGTTTTCGGGCAGCGCTGACAGGTACTGCAGGCCGGCGATCAGCGCCGCCGCCTCCCGGGCGGAAAACCGGGGGGAATCGTCGATTGCGACCAGGTGGGTGAGCACGATGGTGTCGTTGGTCTCGAACTCGTCCCACTGGATGTCGAACAGGTCGCCGTGCAGGTACTGCCGGGTCTCCCCCGGCACACCGGACATCGCGATCAGGTTCACCGCGTCCCTGACCCGCTCCGGTGTGACCCCGAAGTGGTCGGCCACCGCGGTGACGCTCACCCTGTCGTGGTCCATCAGGTACGGAACCAGGGAGAGCAGGAAGGTGAGCTTGTCGGAGGCGCCGAACGCGGCGGGCTTTGCGGTCATCGGTCGGCCTCTGGGAGGGCGGCGTGGCTGTCGCGCACAAACCGCAGGCGGGTCAGGACGGCCGTGCGCAGGGCGGCCGGGGAGTGTACGAGGACCTCGGGGCCGTACCCGGCGAGCTCGTCGGCGAGGATGTTGAGGTCGGTGTAGTGCAGCTCGACGCTGTCGCTCCCGGCGCCGGGGACGCCGCGTTTGCCGAGCCGTACCGCGGCATCCGAGCCGGGCTCCACGGTGATCGTCGCGGTCTGCGCCTGCCACAGGGCATCCAGCTCGGCCAGGGCCTGTTCGCCCTGGCCGTCGTCGGCGCGCCGCCCGCCGGCGCCGGGAAGGGCGACAACGGGACCGACGATCCGGGACAGCAGGAAGGTGCGGGTGGCGTCGGCATCCTGGTCGGTGCCGTACAGGTGCCAGCGGCCCTCGTGCAGCACGACCGCCAGCGGGGACACCACCCGGCGGCGCGGTGCGCTCTCGCCGGGCTTCAGGTAGAGGAACGCCACGACCTGGCCGCGGTCCATGGCCTTACTGAGCGGCTCGAACGAGGCCTCGCGGGCACGGAGGAACGGGGCGTATCCCACGATCGGGTCGGTCGAGTCGATTCCGAGGGAGTTCAGCTTGGTGAGCGCCCGCCGGGACTCCGCGGAGAGGGAACCCTCGCGCCAGACCGTGGCGGCGAGCTTGAGCAGCATGATCTCGTCGGCGGAGAAAGTGATATCCGCGGGCAGGTCGTACAGTCCCTTGGGAATGCGGTAGCGCAGGTGATGATTGCTGCCGGGGTCGTCGGGCGACTCGATCGTTTCCAGCGGGATGCCGAGCTCGCGGATGTCGTCCTTGTCGCGTTCGAACTGGCGCTCGAGGCTGGCGTTGTCACCGCCGACCTGGAAACGCTGGCGGTAACCCTGCACCGTGGAGAGGATTTCGCTCTTGGTCAAGCCGATCTGCGTCGCGATGAGCGCAAGGACCAGGCTGAAAAGGCGTTCCTCGACAGTGACGGGATGCTGGTGTTCTGGGGTGGGCGACACGTACGCGATCCTATCGGTGCTGGTTGCCGCCCGGCCCACCGGCTCGCGGACCGGTGGGCCGGGAGCCGAGGGGCCGGGGAGCCGGCTGGGCGGGTCTGCCCCTAGCCGACGCCGAGGATGTCGATCACGAAGACCAGCGTGGAATCGGCCGGGACTTCGGCGTTACCCTCGGTGCCGTACGCAAGGTCAGGGGGGATGACGGCCACGATCTGGGATCCGACGGTCTGGCCGACCAGCGCGTCGGTCAGGCCGGCAACTTCCGCCGTATCGTCGGCGGTGAGCACGCCGGGCTGTCCGTCCGCCCAGGTGGAACCGAGGACCGTCTTCTCTTTCCAGAGCACGCTCGTGTAGTTCACCATGACCTTGTCACCCTCCGCGACCTTCTCGCCGTCGCCCTTCTTGAGCACACCGATCTTGAGGTCGGTGGGCGGATCGTTGGACGGCACCGTGATGCCGGGGGTGCCGTCGTCGGCGAGCACCACGGACGGGAGTCCGGCAACGGGCAGCTGCGCGGCGCCATCGGCCCGGGTCAGGTAGCTCTTGACGACGTCGATCACGAAGATGAGGGAGTCGGCGGAATCAACCCCGGTGTTGTCCACGCCGGGCGCGGTGACCACGGCGAGCCGCGAGCCGACCTGCGCGCACAGCAGGCTGTCGGTGAGGCTGTCGGGCATGTTGCCGCCGATGATGTACGGCGCTGCCGTCGAGCCGTCGTGCGCGCTTTCCTGGACTGCCTCTCCGGTGGTGCCGTCGTAGACGGAGAGTTCCAGTGCTGCCACCTGGCCTTCGACGAGGCCGGGCCCCGTTCCCTCGATGATCTCGCTGCGCTGCGTGGTGGCGCTCTTCAACGGGGTGGGGAAGTCGATGGTGGCAGCCGACCCGACATCGCCGGTCACCGACACCAGGTCGGACGCGTCCCCGGAGGACACCGGTGGTGTGCAGTCTGCCGCCGCCGAGCCGGGGCTGCAGGCGGTCAGCGTCACGAGCACCAGGCCGGCGGTTGCGATGAGTGCGGGAACTTTACGCACGAGTCCTCATTTCGATACAGGGGAAGAGCGCAGCGTGATGCTGGCGAGGTGAATTGCGGGGAAAGTGCTGGCGGGAGCAGCCTGGTGCGGGCGGCGGGCCGACATCCATTCTAACCGGCGTCGAGGTCGCGGGCCTTGGAAAGCGCCGCGCCGGTCTCAGCGGTGCGATTGCGTTTGCGCATCACCTTGGCGCTGACGGAGCGTTCGCCCAGCGCGCCCGGCGTCCACAGTTCGACATCGGCGTCGCTGAAGTCGGTTTTTGACGGGCGGCGCTTGAGCTCGGGCAGGATGGTGTCCGGCGCGAGCCTGCGGGCCGTGATGAGGAAACCGGTGTGGCCGATCATGCGGTGGTCCGGACGGACCGCGAGGCCCTCGACGTGCCAGCCGCGCACCATGGTCTCGTGCGAATCGGGGTTGGTGTAGTTGCCGGTGGCGCGGATGGCCTCCGCCACGCGCGAGAGCTGCGTCACCGTGGCCACGTAGCAGAGCAGCACTCCCCCGGGCTTGAGGGCGTCGGAGACGACGTCGATGCACTCCCAGGGCGCCAGCATGTCCAGCACCACCCGGTCTACCGACTGGGCCGGCATGGTCTCGGGCAACGTGTCGGCGAGGTCGCCGAGGGTGATGGTCCAGTTCTTCGGGTCGGTGCCCAGGAACGTGGCCACGTTGGAGCGGGCGACATCCGAGAACTCTTCGCGGCGTTCGAAGGAGGCCAGCGTGCCGGCGGGGCCGATCGCGCGCAGCAGCCAGAGCGACAGGGCGCCGGAGCCGACGCCGGCCTCGACCACGGTTGCACCGGGGAAGATGTCGGCCTGGGCCAGGATCTGGGCGGCGTCCTTGGGATAGATGATGGCCGCACCGCGTGGCATGCTCATCACGAAGTCGATGAGCAGCGGTCGCAGGGCCAGGTGCTCGACGCCCACGTTGTTGGTGACCACCGAGGCGTCGGGCTTGCCGATGATGTCGTCGTGCTCGAGGATGCCCCGGTGGGTGTGGAAGTTCTGGCCGGGGACGAGGGTGATGGTGTTGAGCTTGCCCTTGGGGCCGGTCAGCTGCACTCTGTCGCCGGCGCGGAACGGGCCGCTGTTCTGGATGACCTGGTTGTCGCTCATGCGGTTGTCGCGTCCTTGGAGGTGGTGGGGTGGGAAATGGGGGAAGGTCGCCGGGTGGCGTAGAGCTCGCTGAGGAAGGCCAGGGTCGTCCCGGCGAGGGTGTCCAGCCGGGTGTAGTGCTCGCTGGGTTCGATCGGCACCATGTGCGGGACCGCGATGACGACGGCGCCGGACGCAACAGCGGCGGCCACGCCGGGAAGGGAGTCCTCGATCGCGACGCAGTGCAGGGGGTCGACGCCGAGCACATCGGCGGCCATGAGGTAGGACTCTGGATGCGGCTTGCTCTGCTGCACCATGTTGCCGGAGACGATGGTGGAGAAGGCGGGGAAGCCGACGATGTCGCTGATCTGGCGCGCCATCCGTTCCTCCGACATGGTCACAAGGGCCATCGGCATGCCGGCCGTGTGCAGTTCGGTGAGCAACTCGTGCGCACCGGGCCGCCAGGGGATGCCCGCAGAGCGCAGCTGCTCCTGCACCCGGTTGGTGAGCACGTCGACGATGGCGTCGGCGGCGAGGTTCACCCCGCGGTTCTGCAGGATGGCGGCGGAGCCGAGCAGGCCGGACCCGACCAGTAGCATCGCGTCGTCGTGGGTCCAGACGCCGCCGAAGGATTCGACGAGTTCGTGCTCGGCGCGCATCCAGTACGGTTCGGTGTCGACCAGGGTGCCGTCCATGTCCCAGAGAACAGCGGCAGGTGGGGACGAGAATGCGGGGATCAGTGTCACGGGGTTCAAGTTTAGGGGGCACGGCCTATCCTTGAAGGAGGCCACCCAGTCTGAGGCGGCCGGAATGCAGGGGTTTCACGCAGTGACAGACGGCAATGGGTTCCTCAGCGGGCGACTTCTGGTGGTCGCTTTCGAAGGCTGGAACGACGCGGGCGAAGCCGCCACGGGCGCCGTGAACACGCTGAAGGACCTCCTCGATGTCGACGAGGTCAAGCGCATCGACCCGGAGCTCTACTTCGACTACCAGTTCAACCGGCCCACGATCTCCACCGACGAGGACGGCCACCGGGTCATCGAATGGCCGAGCGCCGTGATGTACGGCCCCGCCGTGCCCGGCAGCAGCGGCGTGCCGCTGGCCGAGGACGCCCAGCTGAGGGTGAGCGGCACCAACGCCGGCAACATCTACCTGCTGATGGGCACCGAGCCGTCGCGCAGCTGGAAGAGCTTCACGGCGGAGATCCTGGATTCGGTGCTGGCCGCCGACGTGAGCGGCATCGTGTTCCTCGGTGCGATGCTCGCCGACGTGCCGCACACCCGACCGATTTCGATCTTCGTCTCCAGCGACAACCCCGAGGTGCGCGCCGAGCTGCAGATCGAGCGCAGCAACTATGAGGGACCCGTCGGGATCCTCAGCGTGCTCGCGTCAGCGGCGGAATCGGTGGGCATTCCCAGCCTGTCGATCTGGGCATCCGTGCCGCACTACGTGCACAACGCGCCGTCGCCCAAGGCGATGCTGGCCCTGATCGACAAGCTCGAGGAGATCATCGACGTCGTCATCCCCCGCGGCGACCTGGTCACCGACGCGTCCGAGTGGGAGACGGGCATCGATGCCCTCGCCGCAGAGGACGAGGAGATGGCCGCGTATATCGGCCAGCTCGAGCAGGCCAGGGACACCGTCGACTCGCCGGAGGCGAGCGGTGAGGCGATCGCGCAGGAGTTCGAACGGTACCTCCGCAAGCGCGGCGACGGTCGGGACGGCTGGGCCGATGGGCGCCAGGGCCCCGGTCCGGAGCCCCGCCAGCCGTAACAGGCACACGGGATCTCGACAAGCTCGATCAGCGGCTGGTCGCGACCATCTCGTTGGTCGAGCTTGTCGAGACCTCGTGACCGGCCTGTGCGTCGTGTGGCGGCTAGAGCTTGATGCCCAGGAGGGCGTCGATGGCGAGGCCGAGCAGCGCGGGATCGTCCACGCCCGCCGACACTGCCGCATCCACCGCCGCGAGGGCGCCGCGGGTGTCGAGGTCGTTCACCAGGGCGGTCCGCATCCGGTCAATGACCGCCGCCGCGCTCTCCGTGGCGGTCTCGGCGGCGATGGCCGCGGGAACCGCGATCGGGCCGAACGCGAGCGTCCAGGCCGCCAGGCGGGACTCCGCCTGCACCAGCTGCTCGGCGGTCCACTCCCAGTCGGTGCGGTAGTGCTGCGCCAGCAGGGCCAGGCGGATCGCCCGGGGGTCGCTGCCGCCGGCCCGGAGCTTGGAGACCAGCACGAGGTTGCCCAGCGACTTGCTCATCTTCTCGCCCTGGTAGGCCACCATGCCGGTGTGGCTGTACACCTGCGCCAGCGGATGCCCAGACAGCGCGGCCGCATGACCGGCGCTCATGTCGTGGTGCGGGAAGATCAGGTCGCTGCCGCCGCCCTGCACGGTGAAGTCCGTGCCGAGCTCGGCCAGCGCGATCACCGAACACTCGATGTGCCAGCCGGGGCGTCCGGCGCCGACCGGGGACTCCCAGGACGGCTCGCCCGCCCGGGCGGCACGCCAGAGCAGGGGGTCGAGCTGGTCGCGCTTGCCGGCCCGGTCGGGGTCTCCCCCGCGTTCGGCGAACAGCCCGAGCATGGTGGCCCGGTCGAGGTTGCTCTCGTCGCCGAGGGCCCAGGGGGCCTGGCGCTCGGCCGCGCGGATGTCGAAGTACAGGTCGGCTCCGGGCCCGTCCGGGGTGTCCAGGGCGTCCGGGGTGGGCACCTTGTAGGCCAGGGCGGCCTCGCGCAGGGTGTGCACGGCGGCGGAGATGTCGTCGATGACATCGGTGACGGCCACGAAGTCGTCCGGCGGGATGATGCCGAGGGACTCCATGTCGGCCCGGAACAGGTCGGTCTGCTCCTCCGCGAGCTCGCGCCAGTCGACACCGGTCGCGGTGGCGCGCTCCAGCAGCGGGTCGTCGACATCCGTCACGTTCTGGGCGTAGTGCACCCGGTATCCGCCATCGCGCCAGACCCGCTGCAGGGTGTCGAAGGCCAGGTAGGTGGCCGCGTGGCCCAGGTGGGTGGCGTCGTACGGCGTGATGCCGCAGACGTAGAGCCGGGCGACATCGGCCGGTTTGGCTTCGACGATGGAGTCCGTCGCGGTGTCGTGCAGACGCGGTGCGTCTGAGCGTCCCGGGATCGACGGGATGACGGGAACTGACCAGGCGCGCATGCTTCCAGCCTAACTAGGCCGTGATGGTGTTCGTGCCGAGCAGGATCATCACGACGATGCCCAGCGCGATGCGGTACACCACGAACGGCATGAAGCTGCGCTTGGAGATGTAGCTCATGAAGAAGCCGATCACGAACAGGGCCACGATGAACGCGACGACGGTGGCGACCAGGGTCTCCAGCGGGCCGAAGATCTCGGGCGTGCACGTCGCTGCCGCCGCGACACACGGCTCCTTGATCGACTTGTAGACCTGGTAGAAGCCGCTGCCGAGAACGGCGGGGATGGCGAGCAGGAAGGCGTAGCGGGCCGCGGCGGCGCGTTCGTAGCCGAGGAACAGGCCGGCCGTGATGGTGCCGCCAGATCGGGAGACGCCCGGGATGAGTGCCAGCGCCTGGGCGAAGCCGAAGATGATGCCGTGGCCAACGGTGAGGTCGCCCAGCTGGCGGCGCTTGGCTCCGACGTAGTCGGCGATGCCGAGGAGCACACCGAAGGCGATGAGCATGATCGCGGTGACCCAGAGGTTGCGCAGGCTGGTCTCGATCTGGTCCTGGAAGAGCAGGCCGAGGACCACGATGGGCAGGGTGCCGAGGATGATCAGCCAGCCCATCCGGGCGTCGTCGTCGCTGCGCGGGACCTTGCCCACCAGGGACTTGGCCCACTGGCCGATGATGCGCACGATGTCGCGCCAGAAGAAGATCACCACGGCAGCCTCGGTGCCGATCTGCGTGATGGCGGTGAACCGGGCGCCGGGGTCTTCACCGGTGCCGAGGAACTGCCCGACGATGCTGATGTGGGCGCTGGAAGAGACCGGCAGGAATTCGGTCAGCCCCTGAACCAGGCCCAGGATGACCGCGTTGATGAAGTCCACGTGATACTCGTTTCGCTTGTGCTGAGTGCTGGCGGGTAGCTCAGGCGGTGGGCTAGTACGTCGACAGCAGATCGGTCAAAACCGTCCTGCCAAACACTAATGCGTCCAACGGCACACGCTCATCAACGCCATGGAACAGCGCCGGGAAATCCAAATCGGCTGGGAGTTTCAGCGGAGCGAAACCATACCCCTTGATGTCGAGCTTGCTCAGGGCCTTGTTGTCGGTGCCGGCGGGCATCAGGTACGGCAGCACGGGGGCGCCGGGGTCGTGGGTGCCGAGGGTCTGCACGATCTTGTCGATCAGGGGTCCGGCGAATTCGGTTTCGAGGCCCACATCCCGGTGCATCACGACGATCTCGATATCCGGCCCGACCAGCTCGGCGAGTTCGGCCAAAACGGCGTCCTCCTCGCCCGGCAGGGAGCGCAGGTCGATGAGCGCCTCGGCCCGGTCGGGGATGACGTTGTGCTTGTAGCCGGCCTGCAAGACCGTCGGGTTCATGGTCGTGCGCAGGCTCGCCTGGATGAAACCGGATGCGGTGCCGGTGGCCAGCGCCAGTTCGTCCGGTCCCATCGCCTGGGGTTCGACGCCGAGGATCCGGGCGATCTCGGAGAGCAGCTGCCGGGTGGTGTTGGTCAGGCGGATCGGCCACTCCCGCCGGCCCACCTTGGCGACGGCCTCGGCGAGACGGGTGATCGCGTTGTCGGTGACCAGTCGCGAGCCGTGCCCGGCCGGGCCGTGGGCGACGAGCTTGAGCCAGATGAGAGCTTTCTCACCCGTTTGCAGGAGGTACGCCCGCTCCCCGCCGATGCTGATCGAGTAGCCGCCGACCTCGCTGATCGCCTCGGTCGCGCCCGCGAACAGGTCCGGCCGGGTGTCGACGAGGTAGTGCGAGCCCAATACCCCGCCGGCTTCCTCATCGGCGAAGAACGCGATGACCAGGTCCCGCTCCGGCTGGCCGCCCGAGGCCAGCACGTCCGTCAGCGAGGCCAGGATCATCGCGTCCATGTTCTTCATGTCCACGGCGCCGCGGCCCCAGAGCATGCCGTCGCGGATCTCGCCGCCGAACGGGTCGACGGACCAGTTCGCTGGTTCCGCCGGGACCACGTCGAGGTGGCCATGCACGACGAGAGCGCCCTTGGCGCGATCGCGGCCGGGCACGCGGGCGACCACGCTGGTGCGGCCGGGCTCCGAATCGATCAGCTCGGGCGTGAGGCCCAGGTTGCTCAGCTTCTCGGCCACGTATTCGGCCGCATCCGTCTCGCCGTTGGAGCGACCCTCGCCGTAGTTGGTGGTGTCGAACCGGATCAGGTCGCGGGCGATCTCGGCGGTCAGGTCGAGGGTGTCGACCGCGGGAGGCGTGGGGGCGGTGGCTGTCATGCAGTTCACGCTACCGGGCATCGGGGCCGGTCCGCCTGTGGCGTGGTTCATCCGGGGTAATGGTCGCCGCCGGGGGCGCTGGAGGAACCGTCTGGTGTCAGGAAGGGGTTCCGATCCGTGCTAAGTTATTCCCCGGCAGCAAAACATAACTGCGGCCGAAAACATCCAGTCCGGGTGGCGGAAATGGCAGACGCGCTAGCTTGAGGTGCTAGTGCCCGTATAGGGCGTGGGGGTTCAAGTCCCCCTTCGGACACGGAAGGTGTTTCACGGAATCTGGGTTTTGATTTCATGAAATACGCACTTAGAGGTCAATCCAGCTAGACGCTGTATTGACCTTTTTGCGTTTAAGATCCAACGCTCGCCTGCGACTAGACCCCTAGGAGGCGCTGCGCCTTCAATAGCTGATTTTGCCAACGGTGAACACCCGCCTGCTGCAATCGTGAATCCGGATACCAAGCAGAGCGTTTGGAAGGTCTAATTTGGAGGCGCAAGCGACGGTGGCTCCGGTGGACGAAGGAGCGGCGCCTCGTCTGGTCCCTTGCGCCTTCGGGAGCGGTATCGCTTCCCGCCAGAAGTCCGCTCGGCGTCGGTCTTGAAGAACGTGAAGATTCTACGAATGTTCGAGGACACCGCGGCAATCGTCGAAGCAAGATATTGAAAGGCGAACCCGCGACCAGAGCGTTTTGCGGGGTTGCCAAGGTCTTCGGCGCCAACGTCCTTCATCAGTTTGTGGGACGACTCGACCAGGGGCCGCATGTGGTACTGATCTTGCCATTCCGGTGATCTGAAGGGATATTTTTGAACGTGCTTGATGGGTTCGTTCTTCTGCTGTCCCATATCAGCGGCCTTGCCGCTTGGAATACACGTCGGAACGGTGAGGCTACTTCGGGTCACTGGCTTCACTCGTGCACCAGTCAATGGATCAATGGCCATGTATCCAGGAGTTGGATAACTAAACCTTTGATAACCGTCGGCGTCCGGGAGCCCCTTTGGTGTCATGCGGTAGGCGGAGCGCGAGGCCACACATGCCTGTTCCTCGTCCTCGCTTATGAGACCCTTGCGAAAGTCTCTCGTGGCCGTGATTAGACGCTTGGGCATCCACTTCACGTACCAGTTCCCGTCCACAAGGATCAGATCCTCGTAAAATCCCTGTTGGCCGAGATCGGGGTGCTTGTAGTCGATAACGAGCTCGACCCCGAGCTTGCGTGCGGGTATTTGAAAGTTTTGTGGGCGTTCGTTGTTGTAGGCCCTGTCGCATATTAGCTTGAGTCGAGTAAAGCCGAGTCGTTGATGCGACTCGACAAGTTTCAAGGCATGACCGCTGATCTCACCGGGTCGATGGAAGCTGACCGCAGTGATGAGATTGGGAAAGTCCATGGTTTCACCCGGCCGGTTCCAGACCATCACGCTCGTTTCCTGTTCGTATGCGGCATCGTCAGTCTTGGCACCCTGACCATCGTGACTTCCTTCACGTCGGTAGCGACCGGAATGCGGATCTGCGTTTCCGCGTCGAAAACTCGCGTCCTTCGGATTGGGATTGCCTCGGACTTCTATCTCCGTGGCATCAATGGCGATGTTCCCCTCGTACTTGCACCAGATGTAGCGGGGCAGCAGCCGAACGGAGGCGTGGATTAGTTGCTCGCAGATCCAGTCGAGACGTTCTAGTTTTCGGCGGCAGTTCCTCCGAGCTGTCTCAGTACTTTCACGCGCGCGCAAATCCGCGTACTCCTCTGGAGTGAGCCTCCTGTTGCGCGGCGCTGGGAACGGGTCGAGGAGGGAGAGCAGGCGATTTGCTGAACGCCACGCACGTTGGTACCAGTCGTCGTGGTCTCCGGGCGTGTCCCGAATACCCAGGCATTCAAAGTCCTGCGCGTCCATTCGCTTGTTGAGAGTGTCAGCAATGCTGTGGTAGCTGATTCCGTCGCCCAGCTGCACTTCAAGTACGAAGAGGACCATAACGGCGTAGACGGGTATCTCGGGCTTTCGGCCAGCCCTTGACTTCCGCTCCGAAGCGCGCCACTTCTCAATCTGCGGCATGATCCCAGACCTATTGACTATGAGAATCGAGGTATTGAGATAAGCCTTCGGTATGGGACCACGGCCGCGTTCCCTTTCAAAACTCTCCGCACCGGTCCGGAAGGTTTCTTGCATGCGCCTTTCAAGAAACGCAGCCGGCCCACCCACATTTGAGCCGATCATGGAGCTCCGCCTCGAAGCGCTCGGCGGTATTCAGAGATCTCCAGCTCGGGCAAGTATTCAAGGTAGACAGCTAGGTTCTCGAACTTGCGGATCCCGCTGGCACTGAGGAGCTCTTTCATTCGGGTTCCCGAGTGCAAATGAGTTACAAGCCAGGTGGCGCGGAGGCGGTCACCGCGGGGCGCACGCCCGGTCGTGGTGGCGGTGAAGCTACTAAGCATGTTCGTTGAATTAATACGGTTCGGTGATCCCCACACCGGAGCGCCGGCGGGAATCGACCCGAGTATGGGCACCAACCACTTCTCCCATTCCTCGAGGAGTGGAACTATTCGGGGGTTCCTACCCCGCACGGTGACAACGACCCCGTCATCGTCAGCTTGCACGTCCTCACGGAGGACCGCGCCTATCTCCGCTGATTTCAGTCCGGCACCCGCTGCGAGGGCCAGCATGGTTATCGCCTTACGCCGCTTCACGGCAGTGTTCTGTCCAAGTGCCCAGTCGCAAAACTGTTGCATCTCCGCCGCTGTGTAAGGGGGTTGTGATGTCCTGTCGTTCAGCGGACGCATCGGTTCCGGGTGCTCCTCCGGAAGGAGCACCTCGGAGATTCTGAGAAGCATTGACCGGTAATTTCGTCTAGTTCCCGGGCTCAAACGCAACCTGGGACTCGTGCAAAAGAGCTCAATGGCCTGGCGGCTGAAAATGACCTCGGTGGTGAGGGGCCACCCTTGCGTGTACACGCCCCACAAGACAAACGTCTTGGTAACTGAAATTAGATGCGTGGCGGTGTATGCAGTTTGCGGAGCTGCGAGAGCGACAGCGTCGAGGACAAAAGGCTCAATCTCCTCCCAGTGCTCTGCGTCGCCCCGCGCGATGAAGTTCGCCATTGCCTCACGCACTCCTTCGCTCAAGCGGCTGTAGCTACAGCCGATGAGAAAAGGATGCCCCGACCTGTCGTCTTCAGCAAGGGCGCCAAGCAATGGCGCTAGGCTCGCGGCATGAGTCCTCGCCCAGCTCGTGTCGCCCCAAAGGAGTCGTGTATCGACTGGCCGAACGCCGCGTGCGACGACGCCGTCGCCGAGTATGCGCGGCAGCTCGTTGTGAATCTCCGAACCGCCATGGCTGGACGCAGCGTCCGAGAGGTGGCCCTGATCACTGAGGTTGACCGTGCGACTATCGGCGCTTTTTTGAATGGTTTGTCCTGGCCTGACATTGTCACCGTCGCCAAGCTCGAACTTGGGCTCGAACGGGGAATCTGGCCCCGAATCGTGGACTAGACGGTCTCCCGCGGGGCCGATTGTGGAACTCATCTTGATTCCATCTGCCGATCTGGGGTGGGTCGGGCGGCGCTGGACAACGCCGCTGGGCCAGTTCGCACCTGCGTTGAGTGATGGCGATGCCCGAAGGTGCAACGTGCTGGGCGCTCGCGGCGGGCAAATCCGACTAGCACAAGCCATGCTTGCGGGTCGAAATAGGGCAGACGCGAGCCGGTCTCGCGGTTCCGCGCGATCGACTTCTGGGGGCGGGGCGACGCTATTGCGCCCAAGGCTGAATGTCTCATGTCGGCGTCAGCAGGGCATGTCACGAGTGATGTCGGCCGGCACCTGCTACTCCAGATCAGCGTAAATCGGCCTGGTAGCTGCTGCACATCTTCTTGGGCCGCGACATTATTTGTGTCCTAGGGCACATCGTGGTGCCGAAGCAGCATGATCGGTCAGGTCATTGAAACGAGATTGGAGAAATGGTCGGCCAAGTTTGCCTCGGAGTGTCCAACCGCTGTTTCCGGCGGAGATTGTTCGACGCGTTCCAGCGGACGGAACTCGGCATCGCGGATGGAATGCCCCCTAGGATGCGATTGGCTTTTTGTATTTCTTCGAGTGTGATTAGCGAATCGCCGCGCAAGACCTTCGACCATCGGTCATACGGTTGCTCAGTGAGCATCGCGAATTCCTTAATGGTCTCACCGCGCGCGCGAAGTCGGTTCTGAATATGAACCGAGTAGTGATTCTGGATTTTGGCGAGTTCGACCCGATCGTATGCCTCCATTGAAGCGGGACGAATCCAACGCACACTCAAAGTCTTGCCAAACACGCTTGGTTCTACTGAATACTGGCGTGGGCGAAACTGAGGGATGGTCATGTAAACAATTGTGCCGCGACGTCTGACGATTTGTCGTTGTCGTTGTCGTTGTAGTTGTCGTTGTCGTTGTCGTTGCGGTGGTCGTGGTCGTGGTCGTGGTCGAGGTCGAGGTCGTGGGCGCGGAGAGATATGTCTTATCCCATCGCGAACAATCCCGAGTGGTACGGCCCAGAGCAACCAAAGCTCCCCCTGAGCTGAGTCTGCAGCAGGCTCCCATTCCAGTGCTGGGCGCCGTACCTTGAACGCGTCAGTTCTCAAGGAGGAACTGACCTCGCGTCCAAGTCAGTTCTCCGCTGGCGCTACTCGACGCGTGCGACTCCCAATTGGGTGGGCGAAGCTGCCCGGTCAGCAAGTCAAGTACTCTTGATTGCCGGGATGATGGTCGGGTGCGTGGCCAGTACTGGAGGGACGCCACCCTGCTTCCCGGGGCCACGTTCAGGTACGTTTCCAAAGAACCGGTCCTTTGCGTCACGTGACAGGCTAGTTCGGGCTCTTGCCACCTAGTTCGGACTAATCAGTCTGCCAATGAATCTCAAATGTCGGTAATGGATGACACAGTGCTCAACACAAGCCCTGTCACCAAAGAAGTTCACCACTTGTACCAGCGCCGGCCGGCGCTCGATCTGTTCCCCACTGCGGAGTAGTCCCCGAGGGCTTCCAGCTGACAGGTAGCTGGCACACCGGTCACGACCGGGATGAGCTGTTGCTGTGTTTGGACTTCGGGCTAACTCTTTGTATCACGTGCGCGTCGCCTGAGGCGCTGGGCGGCTTCTCGCCGCTGATCCGGAGTGAGGACGGCGGATAGGCTCACTTCATGGCAGCGGCAGGTACACCTTCGGGCCGAGCATCGGTAGCAGGCCAGTCCTCGGGGTGGGGTGCCTAGGGTTACGGTCAGCGGTAAGCGAGTCCAAGCTGAAAACCTGCACGCCGAGAGACCTGAGCCGCGCAAGCACGTCGCGTTTGGCTTGCCGAATTGTCGGTTTAGGGTTCCCACCCCAGGCCCCAAGAATCTCGGTGACTTGATACTTCGCGATCACTTCCTCGACCGCATCACAGTTATCCTGCGAAAGTGAGGCATCGTAGTCACATAGATTCGCCGGGTCTGTAGCCCGCTCGGGATACAGGTTGAGCATGACCCAGCCTCTGTAGCCGTGGTCGATGCTCGCTTTGATCAGGCGGTTGATCGTCTTGTCTGACACCTGCTCGCTGGCGTGCGACGGATTCATGCAGAGCGCTATGAGCGGAGGGTTGCCGAGCGACCAGCCAGCGTCGTTTCCAAGGGCGAAGCGCCGCTTTGCCTCCGGCGGTGCCGGTTTCCAGAAAGTCGCCTCGCTACCCTGCGGATACGCCAGCGCCATGAGCAACACCGTTCTTTGAGGACTATCAAGAAGTTCGGTCGCTCCGTTCAAGCGTGGTTGCCCATTCACGCGCACTGGAGCCTCGGAAGAGTCTTCCGGGGCCGACACTACCGCACCGATAAGATCTGAGATGAGCGGAATGATCATCGATCGTTCCGGTTGCGAGTACACGCAGCCGCAACGGCGCGCCCGTGAAGAATCAGCGAGAGAACGATGGCAAAACTAAACCTCAAGGCCGTAGAGGAACGGGTCGCTCCACTTGCAGACCGAGAATCGTACGACCGCGAATTCATCTTCGATCTGCTTCTGGCCTACGGGAAACCTAAAGGCAATGTGACTCGTCTGAAGAACGGCACGTCGCTCAACGTTGCAGCTGACCCGTCGCGAGAGGTCGCTCAGAAGAACGTTGTCTACTTCCGCGAGACCAACGGCGACCCACTAGCCGAGCTCGAGGAACTACGCATCTCGGCCGCAGTGGTGAGGTACAGCCCGCGATTCGTGATCGTCACGGACTACGACGAGGTCGTTGCGATTGACACGCAGGTGCGCGAGACCATCGGTTTCCCTATTCGCGACATCATCAAGCACTTCACGTTCTTCCTGCCCTGGGCTGGCATGGAGAAGGCACAATACGTCGCCGAGAGGATCGCTGACGTCAAGGCCGCCGAGCGCATGGGCAAGCTCTTCGACGAGTTGCTGGCTGCGAACCCCGGCGTGCTCGAGCAGCACAATGGTCGTCACTCGCTGAATGTGTTCTTCACGCGGCTGCTCTTTTGCTTCTTCGCTGAGGACACCGAGATCTTCAACGAGAGCCAGTTCACCAACGCTGTGGGGTCGCACACCCAAGCCGATGGGTCCGACGCCGCGGACTTCTTGCGGGACGTGTTCCTCGCGCTTGATACCGAGCGCCCCGAGGACAAGCCGCACCACCTCGCGGCCTTCCCTTACGTCAATGGCCGTCTCTTCTCCGTGGCCGATGACGAGTTCGTGCCAGTGTTCACGAAGTCGGCACGACAGTTGCTCATCGAGCTGGGCACACTGGTTTGGCGTGAGATCAACCCCGACATTTTCGGCTCGATGTTCCAGGCGATCGTCACGCCCGGTAAGCGCTCAGATCTGGGCCAGCACTACACCTCGGTGCCAAACATCTTGAAGACGATTGAGCCGCTGTTCATGGACGAGCTGCGTGATCAGTTTGACGCTGGATTCGACAGTGTGAAGAAGCTCAGCGCCCTGCTGGACCGGATCAGCGAGATCAAAGTTTTCGACCCGGCCTGTGGCTCGGGGAACTTCCTCATCATCGCCTACAAGGAGCTGCGTCGCCTCGAGCACGGCATCCTTGAGCGCCTCTTCCAGCTCGACAGCAAACACCAGATGCTCTACGCCGAGTCTCGGATCAACATCGAGAACTTCTACGGCATCGAGATCGATGACTTCGCGGTCGAGGTAGCGATCCTCTCGCTGTGGATCGCGAAGCACCAGATGAACACCGAATTCAAGGAGAAGTTCAGGCTCACGATCCCCTTGATCCCACTCAAGGAGACCGGCCAGGTCAAGGTAGGTAACGCGACACGAGTGGACTGGAACGACGTCTGCCAGAACGACGGTGTGTCCGAGATCTATCTGATTGGGAATCCGCCTTATGTCGGGTCGAGCATGCAGTCTACGGATCAGAAGGCAGACTTCTCGGTCGTATTTGGCCGCCGGACCTTCTCAAAGAATCTCGACTACATCACGTTGTGGTTCGTCAAGGGTGCAGACTTCATCCGCGGAACGGCTGCGCAGCTGGCGTTCGTTACGACGAACTCGGTCGCGCAAGGCGAACACGTCAGCTTGATGTTTCCGACGATCTTCAGCATGGGTATCGAGATCGGCTTTTCATACACATCGTTCAAATGGGAGAACAACGCGAAGCGAAACGCCGGCGTTACGGTAGCCGTAATTAGTCTGAGGAACACATCGACTGCACCGAAGTTCATATACACGGATGGACTTCGGCTTGATGCGTCCAACATCAACGGGTACCTTGCGGATGCTCCGAACATCATCGCGGGTCGCCAGATGAAGCCAATCTCGACAGGTCTCCCCACCATGGCGTTCGGTTCAAAACCGACTGACGGCGGATATCTCGTTCTTGATCCGGCCGAGAAAATACGATTACTCGACGAGTACCCCGAAGCCGCTCAGTTCGTGAAGCGGTATGTGGGTGCGTCGGACTTCATAAACGACACCGAGCGTTACTGTCTTTGGATCACCGATCGTGAAGCCAGCGCAGCCCGTAGCATTCCGCCCATCAACGACCGGCTGGAGAAGCTCACTGCCTGGCGACTCGAGAGCAAGGCGGGGAGCACTGTGGAGTTCGCTGGCCGCCCGTACAGGTTCAAGCAGATCGCTTACAAATCGACAGACTCTATCTTCGTTCCACGAGTCTCATCGGAACGACGGGCATACATCCCAATGGGCTATCTCGATGATAGTTACGTCATCAATGACCAGGCATACGCCGCCTACGATGCCGAACCGTGGGTCTTCGCCCTACTCACGTCTGCTACGCATATGGTCTGGACTCGAGCGGTCGGCGGTCGGATGAAAACTGACTTTCGATATTCGAACACGATCGTCTACAACAATTTCCCCGTACCGCCTCTCTCTGACATCGTGAAGGAAAAGCTCACTGTCGCGGCACTGCGTGTGCTGGATGTGCGCGAGTACCACTGCGAAAAGGCACTGGCTGAGCTGTATGACCCCGACAAGATGCCGGCGGACCTCCGTGCTGCGCACACCACGGTGGACGACCTCGTTGATTCGATCTACTCGAAGAGCGGCTACGAGACGGACGAACAGCGATTGTCGGACCTGTTCGGTATGTATGAGGCCATGACTGCGGCTGAGGCTTTGAAGGGGAAGAAGAAGAAATGAGCAAGCCCGAGAACATCGTCGATGTGACGTATTCCCAGACGGGGGCGTCGGTGCATACTGATGCACTGGGTATGCGCGAGATGCAGCAGCGCGTCTTCGAGAAGCGTGATGCGCAGCACCTGCTGGTGAAGGCTCCCCCGGCCTCGGGTAAGTCCCGCGCGCTGATGTTCGTGGCGCTCGACAAGCTCTACAACCAGGGCCGCAAGAAGGTCATCGTCGCGGTGCCAGAGAAGTCCATCGGCGCATCGTTTGCCACCACGCCGCTGACCAAGAACGGCTTCTTCGCCGACTGGGAAATCAAGGACGAACACAACCTCTGCACGCCCGGGTCATCGTCTGGCAAGGTCAAAGCCTTCGTAGACTTCCTCAACGGACCGGACGCAACGCTGGTGTGTACGCATGCGACGTTGCGCTTTGCCTTCGAGAAGCTCGCCCCCGAAGCGTTCAACAGCACTGTCCTAGCGATCGATGAGTTCCACCACGTCTCCGCGGACACCGGATCGAACCGACTCGGCGCATTGCTGCGTGACGTCATGGCTGGGTCTGACGTGCACATCGTGGCCATGACTGGCTCATACTTCCGCGGCGACTCAGTGCCCGTGCTCTCCCCCGATGACGAGGCACAGTTCACGCCGGTGACGTTCAACTACTACGACCAGCTGAACGGCTATGAGCACCTGAAATCTCTGGGTATCGGTCACCACTTCTACCAAGGGCGCTACACCGACGCGATCAGCGAGGTGCTGGACCTCGACAAGAAGACGATCCTCCACATCCCCAGCGTGAACTCCGGTGAGTCAACAAAGGACAAGATCGAAGAGGTCGGCTTCATCATCGATGCGATCGGTGAGGTCTTGGACACCGAAGAGGACACCGGAATCATCCGGATCCGTCGCATAGACACTGGCCAGATCCTGCGTGTGGCTGATCTCGTTGACGACAACAACCAGAAGGCGCGCGCTGACACACTGCATTACCTCTCGACCGTCGCAGCGAAGCAAGAAGATGCAGTGGACATCATCCTGGCGCTGGGGATGGCGAAGGAAGGCTTCGACTGGCCGTTTGCCGAGCATGCTCTGACGGTGGGCTACCGCGCCTCGCTGACTGAAGTTATCCAGATCATTGGTCGCGTGACCCGCGACAGCCCCGGCAAGACGCATGCCCAGTTCACGAACCTCATCGCCGAACCGGATGCGTCACAAACCGAGGTTAAGGTCTCGGTCAACAACATGCTCAAAGCGATCACGGCATCGCTACTGATGGAGCAGGTGCTGGCACAGAACTTCACCTTCAAGACCAAGCGCGATGGGGATGCACCGGAGCCGGGCACGTTGCGGATTAAGGGTTTCAAAGAGCCCTCGACTGAACGTGTGAAGCAGATCGTGGACACCGACCTGAACGATCTGAAGGCCACAATCCTCCAGGATGACACCTTCGCTCGTGCCGCTGCCGGAAGCATCGATCCTGAGACCACAAACAAGGTCTTGATCCCGAAGATCATCCGTGAGCGTTACCCGGACCTAAACGAAACCGAAATCGAAGAGATCCGCCAGCAGGTTGTCGTGGACTCGGTGATCAAGAACGGTGAAGTGCGTACTGTCGGCGACCAACGGTTCATCAAAATGAGCGAGAAGTTCGTCAACATCGACGAGATCAATATCAACCTCATCGACTCCGTCAACCCGTTCCAGCGTGCTTTCGAGGTCATGTCGAAGTCGGTGACAACGAATGTTCTGCGGATCATTACGGACGCCATCTCGGCGACGCGGATCGAGTTCACCGAGGAAGAGGCGCTCGCCCTGGTGCCGCGGATTAAGAATTGGATCAAGGTCAATGCCCGCAAGCCCGACTCTCGCACCGATGATCCGACAGAAAAGCGTTACGCGGACGCGCTGATCTGGCTCCAGCGAGCCAAGCAGAAGCTCGAGGCAGAGAAACGAGCAACAGAGATGGTGACTGGCGAATGACAGAACACGAAGACGAGTTCGAGGCTGCGCCAGCATCGCTACAGGATCTCATCGACAACGACCTTGATGGGTTGCTGGACGTCCCAGAAAAGCCGAAGAAGTTGACGGCGACAGATCGGCTCCAGCGCGCCTTCCTGGAGATCGTAGAGTTCCGTCGTTCGCATGGCCGTTTGCCGAGTGCAACCACGCGGGTCATCGCTGAGCGCAAGCTCGGAGCCCGGCTCGATGGCATCCTCGCAGACGAAGCAAAGCTCGAAGAGCTCAAGCCGCTCGACGAGTTCGGGATGCTCGAGGTCCCCGAAGCACCGTCGTCCCTCGAGGATCTACTTGATGACGACGATCTCGACGTTTTACTCGGTGACGAGAGCGGCATCCTTGACGTGTCGGACCTGCCCGTGCTCAAGCGCCCTGAGTCGCCGGACTCGGTCGCTCAGCGGGTGAAAGCTCAAGACTTCGACCTCTTCGAGCCTCTGTTCAAGGCAAAACATGCCGAGCTCGCTGACGGGACCTTCCAGTTGATGCCATTCACCGGCATGGATCTCATCCGAGAGGGTGTTTTCTTCGTGCTCAGCGGTGTGATGTGCTTCGTCGCCGAGGTCGGGATGGATGTGGATCTGGTCGTCGGTGGAAAGCCGAAGCAAAAGCAGCGATTGCGCGTGGTCTTCGAGAACGGCACAGAATCCGCAATGTATAGGCAGAGTCTCATGACGCGTTTGTACGAGGCTCAGGGACAGGTTCTAGCGCGTACGGGGCATGATGCAGGCGAGGCCCTCGATGCAGATGTAGAAAGCGGGCACATCTACGTGCTGAGCTCGTTGAGCGATGACCCGCAGGTGTCGGCTATCAAGAATCTGCACAAGATCGGGTTCTCTACAACCAGTGTTGAGCAGCGTCTCAAGAACGCCTCGAAGTCGCCGACGTATCTGATGGCCCCTGTCAAGGTGCTGGCGGACTACCGCCTTTACAACACCCGCGCCTCTTTGCTCGAACATTTGCTGCATCGAGTGTTTGCCGAGGTGCGCCTCGACCTGACGCAAATCGATCAGAAGAGCCGCGACTATGATCCCTCGGAGTGGTTCGTTGTACCGCTGGAAACGATCAACACAGCAATCTCGATGATCATGTCCGGCGAGATAACCGATTACGCGTACGACAAAACACAGCACCGGCTGGTTGAGCGCGGCTGAATTGCTAGTCCCGTGGTCTACTGACCCTGGCGGTGTCTATTTCAGCGATAGGTTCAACGTATCCCCCGGGTCGAAAACTGGGGCGCATCCGTCGATTCTGTCATCACCGGCTCCCCGTCCTCATCGATCCCTTCTTGCTCTCAACAGTGACGAGGAGGAGTATCAAGCGCTTCATCAGCAGATCGTGGACTACCTATATCTTCTACGAGATCATGCGCGGGAACCTCTGAATTCCGCTCGCATCAAGAGCTGATATTGCTTCAGCGAGGTGCGGCAGAACTGGCTCGGATTCGCGGTCGGCAGCAATCAAGGCCATGGTCGCGGCAAGCAGTTCGCAGTGCCCCTGCATAGTGCGTTAGATGATCTTCTTCGAAACATCCGCAATGAACCGATCACTAGCTCAGGTGAACTACTCGACGGCGCTTCGCGCGTACGACGCGGCCATCACCAAGCGTTACGCCGAGGCAGACGCGGCGGCGGCCGCGTTCGCCGCCTCCGCCGCCGAGCCGATCAGCTCGTCGGATCAGGGCCAATCGCCGGAATCGGCATCACAGGCCGCGTCCGCGCACGCGGTGGGCCTGCGCTTTTTTCCACTCTCCCGGCGCCGACGTTGAGGCGGATCCCCCAGGGGGACCCAGCAGCACGGCGGGTGGGTCGGAGCCGATAACAGCGCGTATGTCAGCAGCGCTCCCTCTTGATCGTGAAGGCGAACGCTCCCTGGCCCCCGCGTCATCGACTAAGTGCGTATCGCGCGACTGCAGCGCGCTTCAACGCGCGGCTCGACGCCGTCAGCGAGAGTAACCAGACGCTCACAGAGCAGTCGGCACTGCCGCTCGCCCGAAACACCACCGCGCGAACTTTGATGTCCACCGCTGACGCAGCGCATGGACGTCCGGTGAGGGCGGGACCCGGGATTCGGCGCCCTGGTCGCTCACGAAATCACGCGCCTGCAGTGCACGCTATTGTCAGAACTGAGCAGAGCGAACACCCCGTGCATCTATGGGAACGGTCGGCGGCTACACGACACGTTCCAGGGGGAACCATGACCAAATTCATTGCTCGACTCGTTGTCGGAACCGCCGTGGCGGTCGCACTCGCGGGCTGCTCGAACGCACCCAATGACCGAGTATCGGAGACCTCCACTGCCAGCGCTTCGGCCGTCGCGGCGATTGATGCTGGGCCAGTCGAGCTGACCTCGGATGAGGCCGGGACCCGCTACCTGAACATCATCTGCCCACAGAACTTCGGCGTTCAGGCCCTCACCGATGCTTTCTCAGCAGGAGAGGACGAGTTCCGCGCGGGGGGAGACCCTGATCCCGCCGCTGTGAAAGCATCCGCCGCCGACAGGATCGTGACCGCCCGCCTCGTCGTCGACTTCCTCGATGCCGAGTACTTCTTGTGGCCCGAGGAAGTCAGGGACCAGATTCCGCTTGTGCGAGATTCGAGCGTTGCCGAGCTGAGCACGCTGGATGGAATCGTGAATGCTGTCAGCTATGAGGATGCCTACTACGCGACTTGGCCGGACTTCACCGCCGCGGGTACCGCGGCGCAAGAGATCCGTTATCAGCTCGGCCTCGATGCCGACACCACAGCGAGCTGCACCGGCTATGAAGGTGGACACGACACTCTCACGGCCGAGACGACAGCTCGCGAGGCGCTGCTCGCCGAGCAGGAGTCAACGAAAGATTGAGCGACGAGCAGCCTTCGCCTGCCTGCATCGCGCCGAGTGAAGCCCGCCAGAATGGCGCCCTGGACAAGCCATCGGGCGCTCGACTGCTGTCCCCGGATGCGCTCACGAATCTCGTCGACATCGGTATGGTTCCAAGCAAAAAAGGAGTGTACGGCTGGTGGTTTACACCCGGCATCCTTAAGGTCCCATCGATCGCGTACACCACGGCAGAAGGCCGCGAGCTCCTATACATCGGAATCGCCCCCCGGAAGCCGAGCGCTGCCGGCGGAGTCAGCGCCAGTCACCTCAAGGCCCGGATCACCGCGCACGCAATGAAAGATGCCTCCCGATCCACGCTTCGACTGAGCCTCGGAGTCCTCTTAGCGGACGAACTGGGGCTCGTCCTTGGGATACACAAAGGCAGGGCGAACTGGGGCCCGGCGGGCGAACCCCGGCTCACCCGCTGGATGAACGAGCACGCACGAATTAGCTGGGTCGTTGACGAGACGCCCTGGGTCATTGAGGAAGAGCTGCTGGCAGGGACGCCACTGGCACTGAACGTGGACGGGCGCATCGACGCCTTCGCGGCGTCGCTATCCGCCAGACGGAAGCAAGCCCGCCATGCAGCCCGGCAGGCGGCTTGACAGCCCCCTCCCGAAGGCGTCACCGATCTTGGAAGTTCCGGACAAAGGAACGCACAAGGGTTGCCGACACTTCGTCAGCCCCACGATCAAGTGCAGCGCGGCCGATCGACTCATCAGGTTCAACGCGTACAGGTTCACTCCTGGACGACAGCGATACGCTGCTCCGACTTTGTTGACCGGCAAGGCCGATCGCGGTCATCGACCTCGACGTCAAACCGACGCCGATAGCCAGTTTGGTGGCGCCTGTCATGTCAATCTGACCGGTCAGCCGCAGCGCCGATGCGACCCGAGTCGTGACGTCTTGGGCGTCGATGATCGTGCCCATATGGTCGCCGGGAAGCCGGAATGCCACTGCAGTTTGGCCGTCTTTGAGCACCCTTACCGTCGCAAGGGACCCGCTTGTAACGCTGTTCCAACTACCCGTCGGGGGCGGAGAAGCGCTCAGCTGGATTGCGTCTCCCTGCTGAGTTGTCTCCAGCGCTTCGGTCATACTCACCAAGCCGGCGCTCCGGACCCGTACGGGCAGCCCTCCCAACACCTGCTCAAGGATTCGTGACGACAAAGGATTACCGTCTAGTGGCGCGACGTGCACCTCGAGAAGCGGGTGGTGAGATGCTCCGGATCCCCGATTGCCCGTGCCGTCGGTGAGC
The DNA here is from genome assembly GCF_054075385.1 of Cryobacterium sp. AP23. Classification (NCBI taxonomy): domain Bacteria; kingdom Bacillati; phylum Actinomycetota; class Actinomycetes; order Micrococcales; family Microbacteriaceae; genus Cryobacterium; species Cryobacterium sp. AP23. Next base: position 596,088 of record NZ_CM133415.1, read on the forward strand.
CAGCGGATTGAGGGCCCCTCCAAAAGCGGCTCGAATTCAAGTACGCCTGGCACCTGCTCAAGCTCATGAACAGCGCCGGCTGCAGCCACCAAGACCTCGGCGACATCCGCAAAAGTCTTGTAGAAACGTCCCGACCCGTAGTCTCCGAGGGTGGCCTCGAAGGCGCGTTGCGGCGCGTCAAAGTCGACGCCGGTCTTGCGGAGAACGAAACGTGGGATACCGAGGCGCTGAGCCGTGACCCATTCGTCTTCCGTCGCGGACTGTCCGGTCTCGGGAAAGGTTGTGCCGTAGTGGGGTCCCAGCAGCAGCAAATACGCGTCGCTTGACTCGACAGCCCTGATGCAGGCTTCGCGGCTGGGCACGGCCTGTGCCGAAAAGTCCTCAAACCTCACCGGATCGTGGCCTAGCACCTTGATGAGGCTTGGCAGAGCGTCGCGCTCTGCTTCCAGACCGTTTCTGACACTGCTGATAAATATCTTCACCTTCACAGTGTGGTGCACCCCTCTGACGGATGGGGCGCGTCCTCTGCAACTTTGTGTCAGGCGAGTGGGACCATGTCGGTATGTACGAACCCTTCAGCATTGTAGGAATTGACACGGAGCACGTCGGACGTCCCCGAAACGATGGGACACCTGGGTCCGGCTTGTATGCCGTGCCAGTGAAACTTTCACGGGTGCTATCTGCACGGGAAGCGGAGCTGTTGGTTCATTTTTGGGACCATCCGACGTCGTGGTCGACGATGCATAGGCGTGGTATCGCTCGAGTTTCGGGGTCCACTCTGATCTTGGACGGCACGACCATAGAGGAGGTGCGAGACGTCCACGTCTCGACGGTCCGGGGAGCAGTCGCCGCCTCGAATGCCGAGTACGCATCTCAGTTTGCAAGGGAAGAGCGAGAGCAGCTGGCAGAAGATGCTCGCAGAGCCGAGCATGAGGCTGAGGTTCGCCGAGTCGCAGGAGAGATTCGATTCGATTAGTGGCTACGGGTCGGCCTGCGACTCCCGGCACTCGTCAGTTTCCTGTCGAGGACCGACCGGTCGACCACTGGATAGTCGAGCCGGAGGCCGTGATCGCCGCCGCGCGGAACGGGTTGGAATCCAGATGGTGAATGGGTACAACTACCCCTTACGGCGAACGGCCCATGCCCCGTCGCAATCCTCCTTGTGACCAACCGGACGGGAGCTGGTCCCCGCCAGCATTTCTGCCCGGCCGCCAGAATCGAGCTGTTGCACGCTGTGACCCCGGCCAACTACCTGATGCTTCACGCGCACCGGCGCATTAGCCGCCAGGCTCGCTCCGAACACGTTTGAAAAATTCGAACCTATGTTCTAATAGGTACATGGATTCGGAGTCTCAGCATCCCGAGACCCCGCACGTGCAGCGCTCAGTGCGGGCGGACACCCTCGAACAAGTCGAGCCGTCCTATGGAGCCGAGTTCGTGCCTCACCCAATGAGCCTGACTTCGGCCGAGCTGGGCGGGCTGCCGGCCACGCTGGCCAGCGAACCTACGTCCGTGCGCGCCTGGGTGAGATATCCCGCTATATCTCGCCACGTTCACGGCCTGGCCCTGGCGTGGACCCCGCGCGCGGTATACGTCGAGTGGGAGGACAGCGGCACTCACCGGGCCTGGATCTGGGCTCCGGCCGTCGAGCGCGCAGCGCCGAGCCAGCCCACCGCTCCTCCACGGCGACCGGTGGACATCCTGAGCGCGCGCGAGGTAGAGCCGCTGGTCGAGCTAGTCAAGGTCCAAGTTGCCCGAGCCGGGGCCGAGTTCGTGACCTCCGCTGCGCAACCCGCCGGGCCCTTCGGCGTGGTCGTGTTCGGGTCCATCGAAGACCACCCCGTGCGCCTGGAATTTTCCGCCGACCCGGCCAGGAATACGTGCGTGGTGCAGTTGTTCGATATGCGCACGAAGATGGTGCTTGGCGAACGGGTCTCGGGTCCCATATTTCCCGCGGCCATAGAGGCCTACGCCTGGGGCAGGGCGATCGACGCGCTTGGTGCCGCCGGGGGGCCCGTCTGACAAATACCCCGGCGGCTCCCCCGCCCCGATTTTATGGACCTCCTGGAAGCCCTCTGGATCGCACCGGTTCACCTGTTTCAAAGTTAATCTGGGCCTCGCCCCGTTTGACGCGTGCAGTGTTCTTAGTCATGTTGGCGACGCGGGCCTCCCAGTCGTGGCCGTCGGTCACGCCGCCGCTGAGTAACAAATTGCGTTTACGGGTGAGGTTATCGACCTCATCGAACACAGCGCTGTTGTCATCCCAGCATCTATCGAGAAGCCAAGTCATTAGATCCTGCTGCGCCAACAAGTACGGCGGCAGGAGAGGCGATAGATGCAGCTGCTCGCCGGTCGACACAATAAAGTCCCTCGCCGGCGCCGGCCACTTCTTCATCTTGAGTAGTTCGGTCGAACTGAGCATTACCTTCGCGTCCAACTCATTACCGCGCTGCTCGGCACTGAACTCCCAAGGGGCGACGACGTAGTGCAGCACGTAGTTACGCAGCTTTCCCAAGAACACCGCCCCTGGAACACTCTCCGCTAACACGGCGACGCGCGTTGCATACTCAGCTTGCAGCTCCTCGCTCTGTGACTCCGCAACTGTTCGAGCCTGGTCGATGAGGGCTCCTATCCCAGCGACATAGGCAATGGTGGCTTGATCGAGAATGTTCGTTATCTCTACCTGCTTGGAAGTGTCTCCAATGTTGCGAATCACAAGCTCTACGATGGTGGCTTCATCGGTCTCGCATTTCTGGAGCACCCCGCTGAGAGCGATTGAGAATGCGGACCACGCCGCGAAGACGCGCTCTAGGTCTTTCAGACGGCGCGCGCTTCGTAACCCTGGGTGCCCCTCGATCGCTGTGTCTACGTCGTTGATCTCGGTCGCAGCAGGATGTTCAATCGAGAAATTATCGGGCATTTCGGCTTCCGGGTCGATAAGGCTCACTGCGGGCTCCTAGTCCAGCACAAACACGGGAACATCGGTGGCAAAGTCTTGTCCGTTCACTGCACTCCACCCGCTGCTGGAGCCCACGGAAGGAATACCAAGCCACGAATCTGCGAATCGAACACCGATGACCCCGCGCCTGAGGTGGATACCAATTCTGATCTCGGAAATGTGCACTCCAGGATAAGTTTCGCTCGTGCCCCTATCCCGTCGATTGTCCGTCGCCGTCCCTGCGGTTTTTGGATTTGCGCTGCTTGGGGCCACGTCAGGGTGCGCGTCTGGGGAAGCAGCTTTTTCCTCGGAAGGCGGTGAGTTCGAGATGACTGCTTCGGAGGTAGGCCGTGTGAAATCTCCGGGCACCGGTGAGGTTTACGTTATTGGATTCGCGTTCACCAATAATTCGGATAGCGAAGTTATAGAACTTGGACGTATCACCGTCGGCGAGCGAATTATTTGCGCCCGTCAGATTTTGTTGACCTCGAAGTTCACAATGATCATTCTGTGCATACCGTGACTGGAATCTCGGGTTTTGGAGCGAGGCCGTGGTTGACGGCAAGGAAGGCCAGGACGCAGTAAAGCCAGGGCAGACCGCGAAGGTCACTGACCACTATCCCTGTGACGACTTGGGCGACGCACTCGTTATCGGCCATGCGCAGGGAAAGTGTTCGTACAGACCTACTGCGATTCAAACTTCCAGACTGAATACTGCCTAGCCAAGGGGTGAAAGGGAATAAGTTCAAACCCAACACGTTGTTCTCGCTCGACATCGACACTCCGCATGCCCTCGCTGAATCGGCCGACATGATGATCGCCTAGCCCCCGTGCCACCCGAACGAGCCCGCAAAAGTCCCCGAGGGGCAACCTTCAAAGGCCTATTGCCCAGTCTGCGGCTCGGCGTTCGCGGTGTGATGCTGGCAAGTTAGCGCACCTTTTGTGGCCCGAATGGGTCATACCGCCAATCTGCATCCCACCCTTAGTCTAAATACGCTCCGCTCTTCTGATCCACTGACCCGGCAGGACACGCAGTGAACGATGATGATCTGATTCTTGAAGTGAACACGCGCAACCGTGATCCGAGGGCCGCTTGTGTCTTAGTGATCGATGTCTCTGGCTCGATGTCGGGCGCACCGATCCAGGAGCTAGAGCGCGGGTACAACCTCTTCATCACCCAGATCAACGAGGACCCGCTTGCGCGCAAGAGAGCGGAGATCGCGGTCGTTACGTTCGGCAGCGAGGCGAATCTGCTCGTTCCGTTTCAGGAAGCGCGCAATCTAGAGTCAGCCAGTTTCGTCGTTGATGGGTCAACCAACATGGCGGCTGGGATTGATCTCGCGCTCGACCAGATCGAGGAACGCAAGCAGCAGTACCGCGAAAGCGGGATCGAGTACTTCCGCCCGTGGGTCTTCCTGCTCTCTGATGGAAGCCCGAACAGCGGTTCCAAGTTGGACCAGGCCATCGCTCGGCTGAACGCGGTCGAGGCCAAGCGCGGCGTGGTTGTCTTCGCGGTTGGCGTGGGCCAGGCCGTGGACATTGAGCAGTTGCGCTTGCTCTCGAAGGACCGTGTTCCATTGCTGCTTGAGGGGCTCAACTTTGCCGCCATGTTTTCGTGGCTCTCGAACTCGATGCAGGCTGTCTCGACGTCCAATAATTCGGGCGCGAACGAGGCAGATCTTGCCGCCGTGACCGAGCAGATTCAGCTCTCGCCTCCCACGTGGGGTGCAGTCGCCTAATGGTTGAGGCTCCCGAGGCTCAGGAGTGGTTTGTCGTGGGCGCTTCGGTCCCGGGCACCAGCCATCTCGACGCGGGAATCGGTTGCGACGACGCCTTCGCCTACGTTCTGCCTGGCGGGGGCGTCGCGCTTGCGGCTGTATCGGACGGCGCTGGCAGCCGCTCGGGCACATCGGCACTCGGCGCATACTCCGCCTGTCAGGCAATCGTGGCCGCCGCCACCCGCCCAGAGTTCGTTAGTACCGTGTCGGCCGAAGATGCTGACCAACTCGAACGGCGAATGCGGCTACTTTTCCAGGAAGCGCTCATGGGCATCGAGGCGGCCGCAGCCGAAAATGGCGTCTCGACTTCCGCGCTCTCAGCCACGCTCGCCGTCGCACTCGTGACTCCCCTGCACACAATTTTCGGTCAGGTTGGTGACGGCATTGTCGTGTCGGACCGCAATGCGGGAATCTCGACCCACATCCCCGAGGACAAGGGCGAGTACGCGAATGAAACCGTCTTCTTGACCTCTCAGCGCGCCATCGATAGTGACCTCCGAATCGAGGTTGTCGATGGTGTCACGGCATTTGGGCTGAGTACCGACGGGCTGCGCTACCGCGTCCTGCATCTCGATACCGGTGCGCCCTACGCCCCTTTCTTCGCCGGCCTATGGGACCGCGTTTACGAGCGCGACATCATGGGCGCCGAGTTGTCAGCGGCGATCAATGCTCTCGGCGATGCGCAGACCGGCGATGACAAAACCTTGGTGATCGGCATCTTGCGGCCGATGCGCGACGCCGACGAAGGCTCATTGTCTGCCGATTGGAGCGGGCGGCCGGCGTTTATCCCCAAGCGGGAGGTGGCGATCGCTGAATCAGCCGACGAATTAGGTGTCCCCGTCCCCGTCCCGGCAGCGGATTTCCATGGTTTGGCCTAGGCAGTTTCTTGCGGTGCCGCTGTCGGCGCTTGTGCACGACGACACCCTCGGGGAATCACCAAAGGCAACGTCCGCGGAGTTGCAGTCCTATGTGCGGCACGTCGCTGATGTGTACGCCCGATTACAACAAGGATTCACCGAATCCGATTTTCGCGCCATGGCAGCCTCTCCCCTCACTCCGGACGAAAAGCAGATCGCCGAGACGTACCGCCACCTTTTCTCAACATCCCGGACTGCTCAGCGGATCGAGGCAGAGTTCATCGACGAGCGTGGCCTCGTACTTACCCAAGGGCGACACCGGGCTCTGGCCGCCCAGAAGATCGGCGTTCCATTCCTTCCAGTGCACGTGCGCGCAGTCGACAATGAGACCCTTGCCCGCCTGAGTGAGCAGCTCGAGCACGAAGTCGCGATCACCCACCCTGGGCTGGTCGTGACTCACCGCGCCCTAGAACAAACGCACCGCGAAGCCCGCCTGGAACGAGGGATCGTGAACGAATTGACCCCTGATCCGGAGCGAAGCTTCGAGCGCCTTCGCGAGCGTGAACGCTGATGGATGGGTGGCGCCTCTTCGGAGCAGCCGCGAAGGGAACATGGAAGGCCAGCAACGCGATCAGCGGCGCTTTAACGAACGGCATCGAGCACGCTGCGGCCTCTCGCGGTAGTGGCCCAGCGCGCTCTGGGGTTCTCGGGCCAGGAGACTCGGATCCGCCGCCTAATTCTCCCGACTTCTTCGACTACCGCGGAATATCTAGGCCCAAGGACCTCCGGCATCTGGTAGGGCTGCCGTTCACACTTGGGAGAGTGCGCGACGTACGCCGCGGGCTCGGCGCCCCAATCGGGCTCGATGGCAATTACTTGGCCAGGCATGCTGCAGTAATCGGCCCTTCCGGGTCTGGCAAGACCAGGTCAATAATCGTCCCCTGGATCGCCAGCGCCCTTCAGGCGGGGAACTCGGTGGTTGCAGTCGATGTGACCGGCGATCTCCTGGAGCAAGTGCTCGATTACCGTGCGGTAGTGGGGCCGCTGGGCGCGCTTGCCGGCAAGTGGGACTTCTCCGACCCAAACACCTCAGTATCGTGGAACTGGCTAGCTGACCTTGACACCGACGACTCAGTCATCGCCGCCGTCGACGCGCTAATCGGCCGTGAGAACCCGAACGATCCCCAGCCGTTCTTCGCGCAACGGGACCGGCGCGTGCTTCGAGGCCTTATCGACGTAGTCCGGCAGGTCTCTGCGAACCCGCAACTGTCAACACTAATAAACGCGGCAACAAACCAGTCGATGTTCAAAAGGCTTGTCGCTCTCGCCCCACGGCCCGAAACGCGCCTGGCCGAGGTCGTGCAACTGGATCCAGCCGACTTTGGCAAAGCCATGAGCGGCATCGTGAATGCGCTTGACGTGTTCGACAACAGCGACGTTCGGCACGTGACTTCCCGTATCGAATTCACAAAACGCTCGATATTTGACCGGCCCAGCCTCATCGTCATCGGCGCACCCCTAAAGGGCGGACGCACCAGTGTGTCCTTGTCGTCCCTAATGATCTCGCAGATAGTACGGGAGCTCTACACGCGATTCGGTCAGAGTTCGCCCAGCCGAGTGTTCCTATTTCTCGACGAGGCCGCCCGACTTACCGACCGCATAAATTTCGAAGAACTGTTGTCCGTATCTCGCGGGGCCGGCATAAGCGTGGTTCTTGCGGCGCAGACCGTGAGCCAGTTCAGGGACCCAAGTGAGCGCGCCGCGATTCTCGATAACTGCGCCACTTTCATCACGCTGCCGACGCCCTCGAAGGAGTCGGCCGACTACTTTATTTCACGCCTCGGCCAGCGACAGCAGAGCACCCTGAGCACTAATTTGCAGGTCGGCGGCACTGGCCGAAGCACCACCGCCTATTCACGGTCGTCTACTTCGGTTGCCGTACTCGGGCACCGCGAGGTAATGGACCCGCCCTGGGGTGGACGGAGCGCGCTCGTGCATTGCGCAGAGGCATCCTCGGCGCCGATCCTGGTCGATCTCGGGCGCCCCGACCTAGGTGCAGTCTCGTGAGCCGCCTACAACTCTCAGGAGGCGGGTTCGTCTCACTCGGCGACCAGCTCGCAAAGGCGGGGGAAGGTACCGTGTATGACGTGAACAGCCACCCCGACTGGGTTGCGAAGATTTTCCACACCACCTTTGACGGAGGCTCAGTACACGACCAGCGCGAGAAGCAGGAGGACCTAGACGCGAAGCGTAGGAAACTTCCCGCGATGGTGACCCACAAGCCGATCGGGCGAGTGCAAAGTGGTGGGCAGGTCGTGCTTGCCTGGCCTGAAGACACGCTTTCCGAGAACGGCACAATCGTGGGCTTCGTCATGACGAAAGTGAACATGGCCGAGGCGGTCGAAATCCATCAAATTTCGAACAGCAGTGACCGCAACAATCCGCCACCATCGGGGCCACAGTGGGTAAGAGGATTTTCCTGGCTGTACCTCGCAAATACCGCGGTGAATCTCTGCATCGCGACCGACCTAGCGCACAGCGTTGGAGCAGTGATTGGCGACTTCAATGAGCGCAACATTCTCGTTTCCCAGTCGACTACGGTCACCCTCATTGACTGCGACTCAATGCAGTTCAGGTCAGCCGATGGCAAGGTACACACCTGTCGGGTCGGTCGCCTCGAATACACCGCTCCCGAGCTGCTAGACGCGAACTTACGTACCATCGAGCGCCAGCTCACCAGCGATCTTTTTGCTCTCGCCGTTCACATTTACATGCTCCTGCTCGACGGCGCGCACCCCTTCCAGTCCGGAGCGTGGGAGAGGCCGGGCGAAAAACCGAAAGCTGCTGTCCTGGCAAAAGCCGGACATTGGGCAGGCGGGCCCAACTCCCCGCTTGCGCCGCAGCCAACCGCCCCCTCGCCAAAGATTCTTCCCCCTGAGGTGCAAAACCTCTTTGAACGCGCCTTCAAGACTGGAGCAAAGACACCGGATGCGCGTCCGACGGCGACCGAGTGGCGCGTCGCTCTCCAGAAGATGATCAAGACGCTTTAGGCCGTGACTACCTGCAAGGTTGATGCGCTGCACGTCTATCCACCTCACAATAAGAAGTGCCCGTGGTGCGAGATCAACCGCGCGCACACGGCAAGCGCGGCCACTGTCCGGGTACGGACACAGAGGAAGCTGCCGGCCCCGACGACGATCACGGCCTCATTGCGAGGTCCGGCCGCGGCTCCACCGTCGCCTCCAATTGGGTCTACGTCTGTGCCCGGTTCACTCTCCTCGCGGCTATCGATTGGCCGTCCAGCAGGAGTGAGCTGGGCAGACCACTACCGTCCGGTCCACCGGTTCTTCTCGGGTTTGTTCACGGCAACCGGCCTACTCATCGCGGTATTCCTCGCGTATGTCGCTAGTCAGGTCGTTGCCCAAGCGACCAACAATTCGATTATCGAATCGACCCTCGCCACAGCACAGTCGGTGCAGCGCAGTTATTTCGGAACCGCGGCTCTGTTCGGCGCGCTCACTGCCGTAGCCGGAGCACGTGCCCACTGGCTTCCGGCGCTCGGCCTTCTCATCGGCGCTCTCACCGCGATTCCCGCCGTTCCGATTCCCATGCTGCCGCTTCCTGTTCCCGCGGCGCTCGATGGGGTGCTGACAAATCTGCAGAGCGGAGGCGTCACCGTTGCTTTCCTTGCCATCCCCACTGTCGTCGTCCTCACAACAGCCGCGACAAAGCTGCTGCCACCGACCCCACCGGCCATCGAACGACAGCGGCAGATAAGGCGCGCCCGAGTGCGGCAGTTCTTGGGGCGTCGCACGCGGCTGGACGCTCGCATAATCACCACAACGTTGGCCGCGGTCATCACTGTCATTCCGAGCGGCCTTGTCGGCTACTTCGTGCTGCGTGACAACGTATTTTTCAGGACGGGATCCGCGGTCTTCGATACCGACGGCCGCGAACTTGGCGCCTACGCTCCGTCGCTCTTTTTCGGCGGAGCGTTCACCATCGTGGGATTAGCGGCCATCATCCTCATCTGTCAGAAGTGGACCGGACGCATCATCGTTGGAGCTCTCAGCAGTCTGGCACTTCTTCTGGTTTGCGTTGTTGGGATGCCCTGGGCCATCGACATGTGGAACACCGAGGAAGAAAGGACCGGCGTCTTGCTGCGCACAACGGAGTATCCGTTCGACGACAACTTCTATTCCTGCGGCGTGAGCTCGGCGATGGTCGCCGACGACGCGGGGGTCGAGAGCCTCTGGCAAGTGCACACGGCGCGCAGTGAAGGCAGCGGCATTGACGGATGTAACCGCCTCGTGATCTATCGTGGCTGGGAACAACTCGGTTACGTCGACGCACCGGCCGGCCAAGTCATCAACGGCCCACCCGAGAGCAATGGGTTACCGACCGTCTCAGGCGGCGCCGGCTTCTGGGCCCCCACGTCCGACGGCGGCAATCTAATCGTGGACCTCGTCAACTACCCATAGTAGGTCCGGACAGAAATCTCTCGCCTTCGATATTCATCTGTATCGCATGAGCTGCATCACACGAATGACAGGGCCCTAGCGCTTTGCTGCAGAGGCTCGCACGCCCCCTGTCGCCGAATCGAAGTGCTACTGCCGGAGACCATGAAGTTGAATCCGCGCGACAGAAGAGCTGGCGGACCGGCCACCACAGATCAACCGCGGCTTTACACTCGGTCCATGGACTCCAACTCGGCGCTTATCCTTCTCGATGTCGACGGCGTTCTGAATCCACAGATGGTCATGCAAAAGCTCGTTATCGACCCGTCGAGAGCTGCTCTTGTCGAACAACTTTCCCGCCTCGGATCTATCACGTGGGCTACGACCTGGTCAGCAGCGCATGTCTATCACCTCGCCCAAGCCATAGGACTGCCCGGCAACATGGCCGCGATCGCTTTCCCGCCCAATCTCCATATCGACCCGCATAACCCTGCACCGACACCGAAACTGCACTGGGTGTCCCGTTGGGTCAACCGCAATATGAGCGACGAGCTCTCGCCGTCCACGGCGGTTATCTGGATCGACGACCAGCTTCAGACGGACGCATCCGACTGGGCACAGACTTCACCGCACCCAACTCTTCTCGTCAGACCCGACCCGACAATCGGACTTACCGCGGAACACCTTACAACGGTTCGAAAGTTCCTAGAAGAACTCGCGAGCCATCGGAACTCTGAGCCGGCGGAGGAGAACGGTCGAGGTCTGCCTGGCGTTGGCTTCTGACAGCTGCTTTTGTCCTCTCGTGACCCGCGCGAGTTGCACCATTCACAGCATGGGCCCACCTATGTGCGCACTTCCACTTGTGGTCATACGGCCCTCAAGAGCTTTATGGCGACTCCGGAGGTTTTACCGCCATTGCGACTATCGCTGCCTTGCGATGGCGTGCGACCAAGACCGTTTCAGCGGGCCCAGATGAAGCCCAGTGAGCGCTCAACGATAGTCCGTGCCGTTATCGCTGGTCCCGGTCTCCCTGCTAGACGGTGTACCCGCCGAATGTCATAGTTGGCACATCCGAGGACGGGAGGCTATGTGCCACGACCAAATCAGGTTCTCGACTCGGCCGTCCTCGATCTCAGAAACGGTGACGACTTCCACTCGGTTGCGCAACGATACGGGGTTGAGCCAGCACTGTTGTCGAGCTCGGAGCATTACGTAATCCGCGATTTAGGGGCGGCGGAAGCCCGATCGGCAAGGGCTAGAGACCTTGAATCACTGGCGACTGCCGCCGCGTCGATTGTCGCGAGTATGGGCTACAACACCGATGAAGCCGTCGCCAAAATCTTGAAAGCGTATCGGGCGGCCGAACGGGGCCGCATATTTCGGACCGCCAGCAGAGTGCTCGGAATAGCCATCGCCGTGCTCGGAGGAGTTATTTTGTTCGTCTTCGGGGAACAGGTTCGGATGGCGCTTGGCTGGAATGACCAGCGGGCCACTTTCTTCGGATTCGCTGAGGGATTGGTCCTCCTAATCGTCGGGTGGTCGGTGTTTAACGCAGTCCAGTTAACCGCTCGGTTTGTGGGACAGCTTGCAAACCCTTTTTACGTTGCTGCTGACGAACTGAGGATCCTTGGAATCGACCTGACAAAATTTACGCGCAAGGAGCGTTTCGGGATCTCGCGACCGAGCAGCCATCAGCTCAAGGAGTTAGCTCGCCGATTGCGGCGAGCGGAGAGCGGATTGCGTCAGGGATGGCGATTCGGTCGCACCCACCAAACTCGAAGTGCTCGAGAGATCGACCGCGCTTGGCGCCACCGGGCCGGGCATCAATTGGGGCTCGCGGAGTTATGTCTTGCGCGCCAGAACATTGGCGGCTTCATGGAAGCGCTCAACCTTGTTCGCACCGTCGAGGTGTTGACCCTCCTTCGGGATTGGTCCTACAGCGGTCAATCATTGCCGGGGATTGCGATTCAGCCCAGTCGGAGGATATTTGACATGCTCGTGAAGGGGCTGGTAAACGTGATCACCTTCACGATCACGGTCACGACGTTCGTGCTTCCCTTCATTACCGCGAAGTAGGTCGCGAGCGCGGGAGCTCTAAATTACGCATATTTCGAGCGCCGGGGCAGTGCCAATCAGTGCAGACACGGCCACGGCGGCCGCGGAATTCCGGGCTGTCGATACCCCTTTGCGCGACTTGCGGCCGAAGCTAGCCAGTGGGGCGGCGCTTCCGCCGTGACCCTGAACAGCCGGGCCGTCATTGGGATAGGTTCTTATCCGCCCTGACCCAGTTACGCTTAAGACCGCCCGTCTTGACGCGAGGATAAGCTCTCCCCGTGATCATGGCCAACACCGCAGAGCAAGCGTCCTCGACTGACCCAACTCTGCTCGCCATCCTGTACATTTTCGGCGCGGCGCTCCTCACCGCGGTCGCGGGTTTCGCACTAGCGATCTGGCAGTCCAATCGGGACCACGCTCGCTGGGTTCGCGAACGACGCTATGACAGCTTCACACGCATTCTTGCCCTCGCGGGTCGGTATAGTCACCACCGCGCGGACGGAACAGCACTCATGGCGCGCTCGCAGGCGATCCGCCATGGAGTATCGGGCCAACATCCATCCGATGCCGAGGAGTTGGCCGACCTCGGTGAGGCGATGGATCGCAACATGGAGGCAGTCAAGCCGATGTTTAACGAGCTCCAGGACTTGGAAGGGACCCTTCAAATCCTCGGACCGAACCGCGTACTCGAAGCGTTCAACCGATACACCGACACGCTCGAAGGCGATGACGCCGGCGCCACCGACGAGGCCAAGAATGTATTCGTCCTCGCCGTTCGACGGACACTCAAGATCAGCGCGTAGGCCCGAATGCCACAGAGACCCCGCCTCAATCGGAAGGCGCCCGATAAGGACGATTACGTCAGAACGCCTCGACGCATGAGATGTGAGGCGCAGCTGGCGCCAGTCTCTGGCGGTGCGTGCGTAGGAGATGAGTGTGCCGCGAACTGAAGTCATTGCGGAGGGAGGCCAGGCCTGCCGCCGGAGGCGCAATCGAGAGTGACTTGACCGAACGTTCTCAGATACAGCAGGTGCTGTGGGTCTGCCCCGAGAACTCGACGCAAAGCGTCGCCGTACTTGTCTATCAGGCCCGCTATCTCCCGCAGGCGTTGCGAGCCGGCCTGTTTCGATGACTCCGTGACCCCTTGTTCTTCCATATGTTCGCGGATGCGCTGGGTGTTGAACGCAATCACGTACTGGCCTTCGAGGCTTCTGGCATCTCGTCGCGCTATTCGCTCAGGCTATGCCGCCAAAGCGGCCGCGCGTGCGAGGTTTGCAGTGACCTCCCGTTTACCGCTTCCACGCGCGGGGGTCGCCGAGCCAGGTCCATCGAAGCGTGTGCAAATCGAGCACCGCGAGGTTTCCGGCGTCGCCGTCAGCTGCCACCGAGTAAACTCGGCGGCCGTCCTCGAATGTGCGTTCGGCCTTCAGGTGCAGGTGCCCGTGTGCCATGACGCTAGGGGTCAGTGCCTCGTACACCCTAGTTACGCGGTGACGCGAAAGTGCCGAGTAGGCGAGGGCGTCCTCATCCCAGCCGAGCGGATTAGCTTTCAACACCCGCTCTACCAGGTCAGCGCCACCGTCGATCGCCTCGTGGCAGAGCAAAACATCTGCCGGGCCACCGGAGGTCATGCGCGCGACGTCGTCCTCTGTCGGCACCTCCGTAGGCCACCAGTCTTTGAGCGGCACCCGGTCGGCGCGGTCGAGTGACGCTGCGCCACCGAACGAGGCGTACTGCTTACCGGCGAGCGTGAACCGATAGCCCCGCGGCATCATGAAGACCCTAGCGGCGACCTCCACCGGCTCCCCCGGCGCCGCGGCGAACAGCCGGTCCAGCTTGTCCCAATTCTCGTGATTCCCCGGGCTGACTAGCACGCGCTCAAGCCCGGCGGCACGCGCCCAGTAGCTGACGGTGTCCGCAAACCCGTGACCCTCGCGTTCCGACCAATACCCGAAATCGCCGAGGTGCAAGACCGTTCGAACGCCGGGCACCGTCCGGCGCAGGAAGGGAAAAACCTGCTGCGCCCAAGTGATGCTTCCGTGCCAGTCGCCAGCGATCACGACAGACGACTCACCCGGCAGCGTTAAGTCGGGGACTGAGCTCATTCATCTATCCATTCGCGCGACCACGCTAATGTCAAGCCCGCCTCCTGGGCGCGCCGATTCGCGTTACCGCAACGGTCGTCATAGGCAAGACAGCACCGGCTGCCGGTTGGCCCACGTCGTCCAGAGATACTCGATAGACCCAACCGCGACCATGGCCCTTGCGTCTCTTGGCCCAGTGAGCGGCTATGGCCCGCGCGAGTTCACGCTCTGTGGCGACGTAAACGAGGTCTGGAGCAGTGAAAACACGGTGAAAGTCGGCATCGGCAGGGTTCCTGCCGCATGCTCTCGGCACCAGTAGTGGAGGAAGAATCAGATTGCCGGGACGGAGGTCGGAAGCTCCGCCATGCCATATTTTGACGCGGCCTACTCGAGCAGCTGCTTAGGCGCAGCCAGCTCGGTGGGTGCCATTGTCGTACCGTACTCGGAGCCACACGGTGCCGAGCCGATCACCATGGGATAAACCGGCGGAAGATGTCGGCCGTCGCACCTACATTTGAGCCATGGAAAACAACCTTGTCGCAGCTGTACCCGAAAGCAATCCGGACAAGGATGCATTGATCGACTACGGCCTGACTGCCGTCAACGCCTTCGTCCCCATAGTCGGTTCTGGGATCGCAGATCTGGCACGAGGGATCATCGCGAGAAAGTCCGAGGAGCGCCAACACGCCTTCGACACTCTGGTCGCGCTGGAAGTGACTCGACTCGCCGAGCAGGTGGCAGGAATCACTCCCCAGTCGATGGTTGAGTCCGATGAGTTCATGGCCGCCTACGCGAAAGCTTCGCGAGTCGCAGCCGAGACGGAGAGTGCCGACAAACGGCAGCGACTGGCAGCAGCGTTGACCCGCATGGGGCCATGGAGCAGCATCGACCCCACTCGGCGACAAGGCCTCCTGGATCTCGTCGCGACGTATGACGATCTCCAGATCTTCCTGCTGGGATACTTCCGTGACCCTACGGCCTGGTTGACAGCCAATGCTCCCGATTGGCGACCAGGCAAGTACATGATGGCCGGGATCGATACGATCCTCGGTGACTACGTTTTCACGAACGGTACCGACTGGCGGCCAAGCGTTACGACGGCACTCGCCCGCTTCCCGCTTGATGGCGTCGCGGATGTGCCACTACAAGCGAGTATGACTGATGCAGGGACCGTACAGAAACGCACGACTTCCTTCGGCGATCAGCTCCTGGACTTCATAGGGAAAGCCGTAGTGTCGAGCTGAACCGAGACACCTCCGGGCGTAATCAGGACTCCCGCACAGCTGGCAGACGCGCTTGCCAAAATCCCGGTCCCCGGGCGTCGAGGCGGACTCTCGTCGGCCGGCGTCTACCCGAGCGCGTAGCCGATTACGTTATCGGAAACCGCGCTCACAACGTTGCCGGGAATATCGGCGTAGCGCGCGAAAGTTCGCCTCGACGACTTCGGTCGGAAACCGAAGCGTGCCTCGCCCACGTTCCCAGCGGTCCTGCCATGCCCGGTGTCTGCAAAAAAGTAGGCTGCCGCTCCCCATCGCGCTAAAGATTGACCGGGACGACAACGACCCCTGGCCGACGCCGCGTGAGCACCTATTGACGACCGGAGTCCGAGGCGAACGTCGAAACCGGTGCGGCCGTGGTTCGCTAGCCATGAACAAGAATAAAACGACAGGTGGGCGTAGGCTCCGGTTCATGAGCGATCCGCCCAGCCGCGATCTGGCGCCCTCAGGCGAAGCACAGCTGGATCCCTGGGACGCGCTCATCGGGCCGTTCCATGATGACGTCGGCCTCGCGCAAATCCTTGGGATGACGCCCGAAACGTTGCTCCGTCACGTCGTGACCGGTGCTGTCCTGTGCACCGTCACCGCGGATGGAACCAGGCTGTACCCACAGTTTCAATTCGGCCCGGCAGGCGACTTGCTGCCGCATCTGACAGACGTCCTGTCGGCACTGCGTCTAGCGGGACGGGACGATTGGGGTCATGCCCAGTGGCTGACTGCGCCCGTGGACCGATACGGCGGACGTTCTGCAGCGACGATGCTCCGTGACGGTGACGCGGAGCGAGTAATCGCTGATGCGGCACGGGACGCCCGGCGCTGGTCGCGGTAGCTGACACCCGGCAGCGACAAGACGTTTCAATCGGGCCATGTCTGCTCGGATCCAGATCGCGGTGGGATCATGCCGCTAGACGTGCCGCGGCTGCCTTGCGATTTCCGTCCACTCCGATTTCTGTCCTGTCGCTGCGGCCCTAGGCGAGGCAATTCCGTCCTCGTGGACTCAGCGCCGCGCTTCCGTCCGCTCGACTTCCGTCCCCGGTTTTCTCGATACCGTTCGAAGTCCAGAACGAAGAGGTATTTGATCTTTCGAGTAACCCCTCGCAAGATACCGGCGGTAGACACCAGATCGTCGGCTCTAGTGCGGTTCACGGTAAGGAAAGCCGCTCGTGTTTGGTCGCAGGCTGCGGCTCGACTGAAGCCTCCCGATGGGATTGTGAGGATCGTTCGTGCATGCAGCAGCCGTGGTATTCCTGCATAGTTTTGCAGGCTAAGCGGGATACACGAACGACATGCAAGGGTATGCGGGCCGCCTTGTCTGATCAGGATTTCTCATGGCTCGGTCAGAGGAGGCAAATGTTGGATATGCCGAATTACGGAGCTGACATGCCAGTAGTACTCGACCAGGGCGTCACCGTGCATCGTCCACCGGCCAGGACTTCCGATTTGGACGGTATCGAGGCTTCTGATCTGATGAATTCCGTCACTGCTTAAGCCCTTGGAGTACGGTCCTGGAAGCCGCTCGACGGTCAGCCTGTCGAGGTCGAAAACATGCCGGCTGCCCAAAGTGTGCACCATCCACCGCCCACCCATGCCCACGGTGAGCTCGGTTGCCTGTGAGGCGATCCCGGGGACCGTTCTTCCCCCAGTGGTGAAGAATTCCAGGTTGAGTGAGGCCGTGTCGAGGATCGCGCTGCTGGCTTTTTCGCTTTGAACCATGTCAAGGAGGACCACTCGGGCGGCGAAGCCTCGCCGCCCGTCAAAGTATCCGACCGTTTCGTCCACCGGGAGGTGATAGTGGCCACCCAGATAGAGGCGCGGCGTCACCTGCAGAAAACCCGTGTGGAACTGTTGTCGGCCTCGGCGGGCGTACTCGAGCCCCTGACTCGACCAGTTCTGGTCAGTGTCGGCCAGCATCGCGTCCAACGTTGATACATCGAGAGGCGCGTCGTGGCCCACCAGGATGTCGGCGTGCTCCTGGCCTAGCGCTTCGAGGTCGTCGTCGGTAATCGATTCCTGAGGCCACCAGGACACATCCTCCTCTCGGTGTTCGACGTCGATTGAGTTGGCGCCTCCAAGGGCTGCGAGTGACATGCCAGACCCAAGAACGGTCCGATATCCTCGGGGCAGGTGGAAGATGTTGGGCCGTAACTCTCGCGGCCCTTCGGATCCTGTTTGGAATATGCGTAGTAGCCGATGATCGTCGTGATTTCCGTCGACGAAGTAGAGAGTCTGGGATCGAGAGGCGAGCCGCTTCGACACCTTGCTAAGACGGTTTGACGAATTCTCGCCCGGCCAGGGCACGCCGACATCGCCCAATGCAAGGAGGACATCGATTTCGCGTTCTCGCAAATTGTCGGCGATGGTGAGCAACGCGCCGATGTCTCCGTGAAGGTCACCGATCAGACCGATGCGCGGTGCCGCTTCGAGCGTGTGCCGGTGCGGCGCTCTATTCTTCTTGCCATCGGACATCACGTGAAGGTCCTCTCGCCGACGAAGCGAGGGTGCGTCTCCATTGGGGAGACGGAGATTACGTCGGTAGAGAGCCGATGGGTGAGGCTCACCAGGCGCGAATCGCCGGGCGGTTCCAAGACCAGCTCGGGACGATTGCCCACAATCATGCGCAAAGGATGGCCTATTCTCATCCACTGCCCGTCACGAAGCAGCGGCTTCGACAGGGGCGCCTTCGGCACCGCATCCGACTCCACGGTGCGAGCACGGGTGTGTTTAGGGCGCATTGCGCCCCAGTCAACTATGTAAATCCTGCCGCTGAGCGTGGAGACAAGAACCCGCCCTCCGCCACCGCTGGGATGTTGTTCCTGCCCTGATCCTTCACGGTTTCCGCTGTCTCCCAAAATGCCCTCACGCCTCCAACGGACCGTTGCGGTCTTTGCTGGAACGGTAGCGAACTCTGTGTGGTGGATGTTCCCGTGCTGGAATGCACTTTTGACCGCGGTGATTGCTCCTCTGCTCGAGGAAGAGAGCCAAAGTGATCTGTCGTAAGTGGCCGGCGCAGGGCTGTCCGCCGTTTGAATCCTCAATTTCGATCGCAACGCCCCGCGGCTTCGATTCCACGGTTGATCAGAAGGACCCGCATACCAATAGGCGCGACTGCACGTCGGAAGTGGATCGCTGAAGGAACGAGTTCGACGCTGCCGTGTTGCGACCGTGCAGTTGCAAAACCGACACGTGTTTTTCTCACTAACTGGGGTTACATTCCACACTGGGCTCTGCGTTTTGGGAAGTGGAGAAGATGACAGGTTTGGCGGGCAAGGTCGAACTGCGGCGTGTGGAGCTTGCCAGGGCGGCAGCACTGGCACGAGAGAACGCGCGAGTGGTTGAGCGGCAAAGAGCCGCCCGTGAAGGCGATGTTCGGAAATTGACTCGTGACTTTGTTACTGAGGCAGCCCGAACTCGCATCCGACCGGCGCCAGTAGTCAGATTTGAGGATTGCGGTTTCGTTGACCGTTCGCTCGTAGGTCTGGGATCCCCCACGCAGCCGTATCGCGCCTACCGCTACACGGCGACTCTCGGCTATGCATGGCTGCTGGCGGGTACCTGGGGAGACAAGGAGGAAGGTGGGCAGCAGATGGAGGTGCTTATCTTCACGGACGCTAGGCCCATGGACCTGTCGCAGACGCACCTCAAACTCAACCTCGGAAGGCTTGTGTACGGACCCCTAAATCAGACGGAGGATCGCCACCCTGGCCCGGGCCTCGTGGATTTTCCCGCTGGCCTCGGAGGGACGAAGGCGATAGGAGTTATGCCATTCCATGGTCGGCAGCTGACTTACGGTTTATGGGAGCATGATCTGGCCTTGGTTGAGCGGCTGATGATCAGCTGGCTTCTGGCTGCCGAAAGATGGACGCAGGGTCAACCTGGCAAGGAACCTCGGTGAGACGAGTGACGTAGACAACGGATTCGAGCGTGTCCAAGGGCCTCGAAGGTGCATAAGTCGGACTGGACTATGTACCATCCCTAACGCACCCCGCCGACCGCACAAGTCCTAGCACATCGTGACTACGGCCAAGAATCGCGACGGCGAAGGTGAGCTTGACCGAGCACACGCCCCTCGTCGGAGCGGTGCCCAGTTCCTCAAGTGACCGTTTCAATAGGAGATGGTTTATCGGACCGCGATGGCAATGCGCGTCCACGGCCGGTCACTCCGTGGTGTTATCGGCGGTGCAGGTGAGGACCAACCAGAGAACGAACAACTGATCGCTGGTGTCGGCAAGGGCTCCGGCCACCACCCGCACATCTTTGGTGCCGCCGCCGGTCCAGTACCCGTGGAGCAGGTGGTTGCGGTCCGCGATCGCTTTTGTTGGCGAATCCCGCGATGCTCTCCAACATCCGGGCGGCTGAAAGGAAAATCGAGTCGGCCGACCAGCTTCCGGTCCGGCTCCAGCAGGGCGCCGAACGGCATCCCGACCGTGACAGTGTCGCCGAGGTCGTCTTCGGGACACAGGAACGCGCGACGACCTTGCGCGGGCAGGGCCTCCGTCCGGGACGCCCAGGAGCCGATCCTCCCAATACAAGAAGGTTTCCGTCGCTCATAGCCGTCGATGGCGAAGCGACGGACGGGTCGTGGTCCGCCGTACCGTCTGTAGGGCGAGGGTGGACCGCATGGTCATCCGAGGCGGGAGGGAAGCGTCTCCATGCGCCACCTATCGGCTGTAACTATCGCTGCCGTCCCGCTCTCCTTCGACAGCGCCGAAAGTCATGCCCTTTCAAGTTCCTTGCAGGATGTAAAGCGCGGATCCGCGTAGCCGCCAGGTCGAGGTGATTATTTCGCGGACCCGGGCAACCATGTCGTCCAACGGCACGGTCTCGGGTGCGCCTTCGGGCCGTCGAGACAGAGGGGTTCCCACGACGTATCAAGAAGGTCTCCCCGCAGGAGGTCCTGCACATATCGATTTCGTCGCGTGTAACTCTTCGAGCCTGCTGACACAGCCCCGAGCACTGCTGTTCGCGTCTCGGCGGTCAACTCCGGATGGTCTTTTGAGGAGCTTCCGCCACTCTTTGGCGTTGGCGCTGAAAAAATCCGGTGCGTCGAGATACGCGTCCACATTGCGGTGACCTCGGAGCGCGGCGTTATGAAGCGTAGGGAGCTGCGTCCATGCTCGTCGTCTTAGACGCGCTTCGGCTAAGGAGAAAGGCCTGCTGGTCTTTCGCTGAAAGTGTGCGCAGCGTTGCGAGTTCCATGTTCGGAATGCTGCCAGGTAAGGATCCCTTCACGTTGGCAGCGGCGTTCCTATCTCTGGCATCCAGGGAAAACTGCATTGCCGCCACCTTTTGGAGGACGCGATTTTGGAGGAAACTGGCTCGAAGTGCTAGTAGGAGGCGAAAATGCCAACTTCCAGGGACGTATTCCGGCTGGTGGGTCTGCGCAGTGCGGATCCGACGAATACCCTCAGCCCGGTCGACATGGTAGAGCACAGCCGCCGACGCACCTTGCCGGACCTCGGCCCGTTCTGGTCGAACCGCGAGGCACTCGCCAAGGCGGTCGACAAGCTGGTCTTCCTCCGCGCGGCGGAGCTCCCCGTCCGTGTGCCCTGGCTCACCACCGCGGGGATTGTTGAAGCGGATCCGGCGGCAATCCCGTCGCGGGTGTCGCGCCCAGGCTCCAGCATGGAAACCTCGCAGTACGTGCGAACCGCCGAGTTCGCAGACTCGTTCGCGACGGTGACGGCGTCGTGGGTGGTCCTGCGCGCGCTTCGACGCTGTAGACAGCCGTATCCTGTGGAGCTTCTGGAGGTGCACGAGCTCCTGCTCAAGGCTGGGATCGTGCTTCAAAGAGGAGTGCTTGACGCCCGGCCACCGCTCGCACAGCTTGGCGATGTTGTTCTCGTGGTCCCCGAGCGGTGGTGGCCGGCAAACAATGCAAGACCTGGTACAGGTGCGACTTCGGAAACCGCCGCCGCGTCTGCATTCGTCGCACGCGAATCCGGACCGGGGGCGGCACTCGGGCCCATCGGCGCGGCTGAACTCGGGGATACAAGTTTCGCGGTCCGTCCCGAGGAGCAAATGGCCGGGCTGTCGACCCGAGCGCCCACGGTGGAAGGGCTCCGGGAGATCGCGCTCGCGGCTCGCGTGATCGCCGATCGTCGCGGTGTTTCGGGGGGCCAGCTACCGATCGACGACGCCTTTGTTAAAGAGCTGAAGGCGCGTCTGTCCGCGGGGTCCGAAAACGAACTGTTGAGCCTACTTGGCGGTCCGGGAGAAGCACGAACAGTTGGCGACCTTGTGACGGGCGCGGACGCCGCCGCGGATGCCGGGGTGGTTACGGAGAATAGGCTCTGCTCACGGCTGCAGCTCTATGAGTCGGAGCATGGAACCGTCCTCCCCCCGCCCGGACAGCCAGCACCGGGCCCGAGACCCGCGATTCGCGCGCTCGGGTGGGGAGATCTGTTCGTCGTCCGAGAAGAGCTCGTCGGCTACGAGGCACGGGAGATCTCGCACATCGAGAACGTGCTCGCCGGCGAGAGCTTCTCGAAGGATTACGATCGCCGTTTCGAGGCGGTCGAGCTCACCGAGACTGAGTCGTTGCTGGAAACTGAGATCGAGCGGGAGCTGGTGACCACCGACCGGTTCGAGCTCCACACAAGCACGGGCGAGACGCTGCACGAGGCTGCGAGCCTGGCGTTCGGCGTCACGACGTCCGGGAAGTACGGCGTCACGCAGGTCGACACATCGACAGATATCGCCCTCTCCCAGACGAGCGACGAGTCGACCGCCCAGACCCTCTCGACCGTTCGAGACGTCATGTCGAGGTCAGTGCAACGCACGCTCGAGAGGGTCAGGCAGCTGCGCCGGCGCACCGTGACGGAGAGCATCCGGGATCGAGCGCAGCGGGCGGTGGAGAACACGGTGACGGGCGCCGGCCCTAACCCGGTACCTCGGAGCGCCGTGTACCTCTGGCTCGAGAAGATCCACCGTCTGCAGCTGCACCGGTACGGCACACGCCTGATGATCGAGTTCACGATCCCGGAGCCCGGCCTGTCGCTAATCGAGGCAAGTCAGCCGGTCGTGGGCCGGTATCGCAAGCCGCTGCCGCTGGAGATTGGCCCGGGCGACATCAACGAGACGAACTATTTGTGTCTCACCGAGCGCTATGGCGCGCGCGGGGTCAACCCGCCGCCCCCGCACTCGCTCGCGATGGGCGACACGTTCGTCGGGACTGTCGACCGTGAGGCCGCGGAGGGGGACTTCGTATTCGGCAGACACCTTCCCGTACCTGCCGGATACATCCCGATCAGCGGGCGTTGGGCTGCCACGGGGCGCGGCCAGCAAAGAGACTGGGTCGATGCCACCTGGCCGTCACCCAACCGCTACGAAGTGAATGACGACGCGATCCACGCCTATATCGCGATCTTGGGTCAGGGCGTGGTAGACACCGTCGTCGACCTCCAAGGCTCACAAATCTCCGAAGGCCTACCGAGCTTCTCGGGAGGGTTCGAACTGGAATCACCCATCGTGATCGACGAGAAGGGCGTGCCTGTGACTGTGCGGGTAAGTCGCGCCTCTCACTCCATCGGTGCGGTCAACGTTTCGCTCACGTGTGTGCGAAGTGGGAGCTTGATGAACGCGTGGCGCTTGGACACCTATCAGAAGATCTTGGATGCTCACGAGGAGATGGAGGCTGACTATCGCAGAGACGTCGCACTGAGCCGGAACGAGGAGGAGTCGGCGCGGCAGCAGTTCGGCGCTCGCCCCATGATGGCGAATCGCGCCCTCGAGCGGGAGGAGCTTCGGAAGTGGTCGATCGCGCTGATGAGGAGCAAAGCGTTCGAGTTCCATGCGATCGCGAGCATGGGAGTCGAGCAGGGACTCGATCCGGTTGCCGCCGACTCTCAGGCCCCAATTGTGCGATTCTTCGAGCAGTCATTCGAGTGGTCACAGATGAGCTACATGCTCCACCCCTACTTCTGGGGGCGAACCGAATCCTGGCGCGTCCGCCGTGCGATCTCCGTACCGAACGATCCGACCCACGAAGCCTTCCTACGGGCCGGATCCGCACGCGTGATCGTGCCCGTCGCACCGGGCAACGAAGCTAGGGTGCTGCGGTATCTCAGCGCGCCCCTGACGCTGCCCGAATGGGTGAGCGGTACGGTCACGAGTCCGCTCGACGCGCCCACGCAACGGATCGCGCCCGACGCCCTCGACTTGGCCACCCTGTCGGAGTCGGACGTGGAGGACCTGAAGTTCCCCAGCCTCTGGCTGGAGTTGCTCCAGTACCACAAGCCCGATGTGCTCCGCGGTGCCGGGCGACTCAGCGTGACCTCCGCCAGCGCGGACATGAAGCTCATCGGCATGGCGGAGCGGGTGTCAGCGCGCGACATCGGCCGAGAACTGTACATCGCCGGTGAGGTCTACTCGATCACCGCCCTGCGAGGAGGCGGGCTGGAAACGGATGAGTTCACGGTGGACCGTCCGTACCCGGGGGCGACGGGCGAGGTCGACTACGCGATCGGCAGCATCGCGGTCGGCAAGCCCTGGACTGTCCGGCTGCCGACAACGCTGGTGACACTGGCCGACAACCGCGCCGCTCTCAAGGCGCTCTTCTGATGGCCGCTCCCGTCGAGGTGCGGGCGATCGCCGCTCCCGCGGAGGTCCGCTATCTCGTATTTGGCGGAGGCGGCGGTCGAGGCTGGGCGCACATCGGTGCCATCAAGAAGCTTGAGCGACTCACCAGGGCGCCCTTGGTGCAGCCCACGAGAGTCAGCATCGGCCCGAGGAGAGATTTTCCTCTTCCCAATCAGCCGCCGGGTTCGGGAATCCGGGGATGCGCGGGGGCGTCTATCGGAGCGTTCATCGCCATGTGCGTAGCGCTGGGCGCGACGCACTCGACGATCAGGAAGCTGGCAGAGGAAGCCCTCGGTCAGCGACAAGTCGGCGCCATCATGGTTCCTGCGCTGTTGGATGACGAGCGATTCGCTGTGACGACGCAACCGCCCGGAACGTCGAATCTGCATTCGAGGCCGGCGGTGCGGGATGGCCAGTTCGCATACCAGGGCACGAGCACCCCCACGATCTCGACCGAGGACGGCTTCGCTGAGTACCTGAAGCTCAGTCTGCTCGAGCTCGTCGGAGGCCTCGGATCTCCCGGGGCACTTATCGCCGCAGATCTGCTCGAGTCGGCGAGACCACATCCGATGTGGATGCTCGCGAACATGTTCCACGACGACGAGACCTCGAACTTCGTATCGATCGCGAACGGGATTCGGCTCATCCTCGATGGGAGGCTTGCGCAGAGCGACAGGGGCGGCCAGTTCAGAGTCTTTACACGCGACGCGGCCGCATTCCGGACTTACCTTGCGTCGTTCCTCGAGGGCGAGGGGATCCTGCCGGGATGGGCACTGCACCGGTTCGTGACCGACGCCCTTAAGACCCTGGGCAAGCCGCTGGGACTCGCAGGCTCAAGCAAGGGCCTCACCACCTTCCGCGATCTGTACCTTCGGACGAACGTCGAGCTGGCCGTGAGCGCGACCCAGGTCCTGCAACGTCGCGGGAGGTTGTTCTCCTATCGGACCACTCCCGACTTCGGCATTGTTCCGGCGGTGTGCATGTCGATGGCGTTCCCACTGCTCTTCAAACCTGTCTCGGTGAGCCAAAGCCAAGGGGGGACGCGCGTCATGCCTGACCACTACAACGGTCGCTACCTCGATGGCGGAATGGTGAATAACTTGCCATTGCGGGCGTTCACCCGTCCGACGTCGCTCAGCCTGCACCCTCGTACGCTGGCATTCGCTCTATTTGAGGACCCGGACTTCAGATCCGGGACGACGATCGGCACGAGCGTGGCCCAGATATCCCGCGAGGTTTTCGGCATCCTGGCCGATCAACCCATGAACAGCCAGTTTCTCCTTGAGACGGATGGCGCCCAGGTGGTGCCGCTGCGAACCAGCGAGCTGTCCACGTTCGATTTCGTCGACCGGCGGACCGGCGATATCGATCGAGCTATCGACACCGCCTACCGGAGGACCGGGGAGTATTTCGAGGCACCGCCGAAGATAAACACGCTTGTTACGGCGTGGAGCACCGGGCAAGCCAATCCGAATGATGTAGATCCGGACTTTTTCGAGGCGATGGCGCGCGCGCAGTTCCGGAGATACTTCCCCGTGGTCAGTCCCGCGCCGCTGTACGTCCGAACCCGCGGCGGACGGTTCTCGATCGACCTGATTGTGGGCACCTCGATGAAGCCGGACACTTGGCGGCTGGTCGAAGCGAAGGCGGGATCGTCGGGGTTGAGCAAGGCTCAGAGTTCCGGCCATCCCGTGTTCGCAAAGACAGGCGGGCTGCTCATCAACCAGAAGCACGACGGCCGTACGAACGACGACGACGAGTGGCGCCCGTTCATCGACGAGCTGAGACTTCCCCCCACCAAGGTTGTGGTGACCACGCCGGTTTCGCTGCGTTCGGACGTGCTAGCCCTCGTGAGATGACCGCGAAACGTCGCCATGCCGCCAGGGATGCGGATCCGCCCACCGGCAACGCCGCCGCAAATTGAGTCAGCTTTGATGAGCTTGTTGATGGACAGAATATTAGGAAGAAGCGCGCCCGTGAGGCGGTCCTTCACCAAACCTTCGGCCTTGGCTCAGGTCGACCGATGCGTGCCGACTGCGCGAAGCCCGAATACCCCCGCCCGGCACAAATGCCCGGAATGGTGCCTCATCCGCGAAAACCTGGAGACAGGGGAAGGCAGCTGAACAGGATCACAATCGCGGACGAAACTGGACCGAGTTTATCGCTCTGTCGTGACTCGCCGGCCCCCAGCCGTCGCTGCGCATCTCAATTCAGATTGGGCGGCCGCCGATTATTGGTGATAGCCGATCGAGGTGGCGCTCAATCACGCCGACCGTGCTGCTCAGTCACATCAATCGCGCCACCGCGCGTCGGTGCTCGAGCGCACCATACGTGGTGCGCACGGAAGCGGATACTCAGCTTAGGGTTCCGGCTAGGGCGGGGTGCTGTTGGCGGACGGCTCACCATGGGAAGCGGGCATCCTCCGATTTCATAAGGCAGGATCCAATGGGAAATGCTGAGGGCCAGTGGGTAGACGACGCCCGCGCTCTGTGACCCACGCTGCTCCATCATCGTCAGACTCAGGATCGCCCAAAACGCCCCTTGACGGCGTCAGCCGGCTGTATCCGCTCCTGTCGGCACGATCTCCCGTAGGTTCGTCGGTGTACTGCGACGCGACTGCTGTCGTCTTCTCCGCCATCTGTCACTTACCGTTATGGGCGCCCGCAAGATGGGGACACTTGGGAGGCAGAGCCTCAGCACCAGAGTTGAACCCTACACGGAAGCGCCCGTAGGACCGGCCACCCATTCTGAATACGACCCTTGGTAAACAAGCAAGGTCACGATGGATGCAGCACCAGAATCCGCGCAGTTCACCGCCTCGGCAAACACGGCGACGCATGGCTGGTCGGTGAGCGAGCTCGAGTACCGGATTCCGTCGACCGAAAGCGACTCCAACGACTTGATCATTTTGGTGAGCCCCTGTGTGGCGGCGTAATGATTTGATCCCATCGTTTTCACCACTGGTTTGCTCACCTCACGCGCAAAGTTTCTGAGGAACCGTAGCGCCAGGAAAAGCTCGGTATTTGATCGATCGTAGATGCTTGGAGGCTCCGGAAGCGCGACAAGGTCGAGGAGCGTCAACGCTCGTGATACTTCGAAAGAGCCGACGATGGCGGTGCCGGCCACTCCGCCCTGAAATACTTCGGCAACGGCGGTCCGGGCGTCCTCGGCGCCGTAAAACATGGGTGTGCCCTTCGGGCTGAATCGGCTATCCGACGCGTACGTCGGTGGGGGTGATCCCATTTGATCGGCGGAGTCGTAGTCGACCAAGCTCTTAGGAGAGTGGAGTTCTCGCACGCGCCAGTAGACGCCCTTCGGCGGTGCATTCTTAAGCAACTTTGGGTTTCGACTGAGGAATTCGCCGAAATCGCCTAGAAACGCACTACCTGAACCCCAAGCAGGCTTTTTGCCCCGAACGGCAAACGTCTCGAACTCTTCCCACGCATGATTCAAGTCATCCGACCGGTCGAGGTCTCTGGCGACTGGTACTTCATCATCCACGTAGCCGATCAGCGCTTCGAAGGCAGGTTCGATGAGGTCATCATAAAAGTCCGCTTGGACGAGCTCCCGTGTGTCCGTCGTATCGAAGACGAAAGAGCCGCTTTCGATCGGCATAAAGTTGAGTGCGTAGCCATATCTCAGCCGCACCGCGTCAACCATCTCGGTTAGGATCTCCTCCGCATCGACATTGACACCAAAGCGGCCGCATCCCACACAGGCGATCCCGACATCGTCGACTACTGCAGCCAGGTTATGGCGCAACTGCGCATTGAGCACACACTCCAAGCAGACCCGTTCGCCGTCCGTGCCATTGAAGCCACGCGCGCGGCGTTCCTCCAAGATGTCGCTCATTCCCATGTCGAAATCGTAGCCCCACGCCGACGGCTCCTTGGCCGGTGGCTCCCCCGGTGCCCTGGTCGAACGTGGTCACCCGTGGCGCTGCACTGCGGACGCCCCTACCCGGGCTCGGTGCAACCCTCGAGGTCCAATCACACATTTGGGGGTCTAACCAACCAGAGCGCGACCGACACGGAGGAGTACACGGTCCAAGCGAGAGCGGCGACGTTCGGTAACCCCGGATGATCGTAAACGCCGCCCGACTAGAACCTCGATCTCGGCGAAGGGACTGGGTTTGACAGGAGGTCCTAGCGGCCACGTTCCCACTAGCGGCAGGCAGTTGCCTCAGGCGTTGTGCGTGCGCGTGTGGATCTAGCCGAGCCACATGATCGCAGTCGAAATGGTTGAGCGAGTTTCAAAGAAGTCTCATAGAGCTGCCCACGGTGCGTCCTGGTCTCTGCACCGATGTAATTCCATACCGTCCACCAAGGTCCTCGGAGACTCGACCGCGCCCCCGCACCGATCCCAGCTGGTCAGCCTAGGGCTTCCATGTGGCTGTGCGCCGCGGCCAGCAGTAGTTCTGGCTCTCGAACGTGGTCCACCGGCCGGTCTTCGTTGTCGAAGGAGGTGGTCGGGCCGATCATCCAAAGAGTCAGGTCCTCGCAGGACCATTGATTGGCGCAGGCGACCTCGATGAGTGGCTCGATGACGGGGAAAATGACCCGCTGGGCATGATCGAATTGGAAGGCGGGATACCGAATAGAAGAACCGCGGTTCACGGCGATGACCTTGCCGGTGTTGCGCAGTACAAACAGTGTGCTCCAGTTGGTCGTCGTGGCGCCCAGAATCCCAGCGACGTCTTCGGCGGTCAACAACCCGAACTCAGCTTCGATGCGCTGCCAGGCGTCCTCAGTCGCTTGAAGACTTCGGATGAGCTGCGGCGAGGCAGATGACTCTGTTCCGTCGCTCGTCTTACGGGGAGCGCCGCGAGCGTTGTACGTGTTGTGCGGTTCGCTGGCGCCGTCGGCACCAGCCCTGCAGTCCTTGTCGATCACATTCCTATCCTGGACTCGCTCGCCACCGGAGGTCGTGGAATTATCATGAGTGCATTCCTGCACGCAATTCGCTGCACAGCCAGGGACGCGCTCGTCTTGTCGCATCTGAGCGGGATGGTAGCCCGCATGTCTGGACCATGCCGTCGGCGATGCCGTGGGCAGAACGTCCCAGGGCGCAGCAGACGAAGATGCTCTCTCGGGAGAGGACGCCGGCGAGACGCAGGGGTCCTTTTGGGTAAACGTCCGTTTTGAACCGTATAATCAGGAACGACTTCCGGTGAAAGCCGGACGAGCACTGGTTGAGACAGTGCAGGGGGCCCGGCGGTCAAACGCCGGGCCTTTCCCCACCTGCGCTTGACGCATCAGCCGAAATAATCCCGCGTCCAAGTTCAGCGCGGGCGGCTCCCACTTCCCCAGGCCCAGATCGCGAGAGCGTTCATCGCCTCGATCCGGCTAGGGGCAAGGGTCCCAGCCCGGTACGCCATACGGGTTTTTGCTGCCCACCCGGCGAGCGCCCGCTCCGACGTGTCGATACTGCTCAGTTTCGGAGCCTCTCCGTGGGACGCGGTGAAGGTTGCATATGCCGCGTATTTCGCGTGCCAGGCATCTGCCCGCGGCTGGAAGGTGAAGGCCGGGATGCACTGCAGCCTGCGCACCTGATACGAGCAGAGACGGCCTGCCATGAAGGCTCGGCGTTGAGCCCGCACAATGTAGGTGCATCGTTTCTCTTCGGCCGAGATTGCTCCCATTGGAAGGCGACGGTTCTCGCGTGGCAATCGGCCTTCACGGTGAACAAAGCGTTCTAGAGCAAAGAGCTGGCGGATCCAGCTGGTGACGTCGTTAGAAACGGCTTCGTGGGACTCGACCCCGGCAATTCCGTCAGCTACGCCCTGATCGTCGAGCGCGGCAACTTCGGCGCTGAAGAAGACGAGGGACCTCGTTTGATCTTGGGTGAGGCTGGATGAGGGCTGGCACTGCAGCTGCGCGTATTCGGCATGAAGGTGCTTGATGAGCACTGGCTCGGACATTTAGACCTTTCCGACTCGCACGGCGTGGGAGTCGGAGAAGTCATGCGCGGCGGGTTCTCAGAAGGCATGCAAGGTGCATTCCTGCACGGACCCGCTAGGCCGGGAGACCCGGCTAGCGTCCTCACACCGACACTTTTCACCCGGGTCGGAGAAGACAGAGGTTCGCAAATGTTAGGTCACCTGTGTAGTGGGCGGCGTCGTTCGGGCAGAGGCTGGCCCAGGCGCGCTGCGAGGGAAACCAATGTGGTCGCAGGATTTCCCAATTGGGTGTGCCTGCCTTTTCCGCCAGCCGGGAAGGTAATTCTTTTCGCCTGTACCAGAGTCAGCCAGGCCACAAGTCGAGCCGAGCAGGGGCGTTGATGTCCTCGGCGAGGACCTTGGCGAACGAGAGGTCAGGTCGGTTCGCCGTTCGAACCGAGTCCGGTACGACGTACGTGCTGGATCTGGACCGGCACGAGCTATGCCGATCACCTAAGACCGGTGACCTCGCATGGAGCAACGGCTTGCGTCGCGATGGTCGTTCCGTGCGCTTGTTGTTCGTCATGGAGTGCACCCTCGGGCGTTCCATGCAGTATGTCATTGACCTCGAAGTTCCAGGCGTCGTTGCCACCGTACGTTGGACCACCCCGGTGACCGCCATTGAGCGCTTGGCACCTCGATTGGGCAGCGACGTTGAAGAGTCGTGATGATCGCGCCCCTCAACGTCCTTTTCTGGTGGATGGCCGCGGTCCGCGGCACTGGCCATTGTGCCCCCTCAAGCGCACGGCACCATCAAACTCGGTGAGGATCCATCCTGTTCTAGTGTGGCTGCACCACCACGCACATCCCGTCGGCCGCTTGCGGAAATCGGCAGCCCCGAAACGGGAAGCGCGAAACTGTGGACGCGCTAGATAGCATCGACCTGTGATCCACGATGCCTCAACGCTCCGCCTGTTCCAGGCCCAGGGTGAGTCACGCTTAGTCTTTGCTCGGGCGTCCGACAGCTCGGTCGTGTTTATGCCGGACGGGCAGGCTGAAGAGTTTCGTGAGCGGACGCGATCGGGAGAGCTCACTTGCATCGTCCCGGACTGTCAAAATCGACGTCTTGTTGCCTTCAACCGCGGCGCCCGCCGCCACGGGTTCGCGCACCGTGCCAACGCCGGTGGTCACGCTGGGATGGGCCTGCATCATCTTCAGTCGCAACTGCTAGTCGCGGATTGGCTGCGTCAACGGTATCCAGAGTGCAGAGTCGAACTCGAGGAAACGACCGAAGACAGTCAGCGGCGCGCCGACGTCATGCTAACGTCGCCGCGGGGACGCAAAGCTGCCTTCGAGATCCAGTACGCCGCGATTACGCCCCGGGCTTGGCAGGAACGTCACGACTCGTACGCCGCCCTCGGCATTGTCGACGTGTGGCTCTGGGGCCACACCGCGCCCCACCTACGCCGATCGCGCGAAAGCGAAAGCGACCTAGAGCTCAATCCAACCCTCGTCGCAACAGCGGCGGCCGGTCTGCCATTACTTTGGATCAACCCTGAGCTGAGCCGGATCGGAACGGCGACCAACACCCGAAGGCTGGAGACCGGCCACCTCGAGTACGAAGTCATGGCAACGCATGGGCGAGGTCGCTTTGTTGCCGATCCGCTCACTGCCTACCGGTTGGATGGCACCCTCGGCTTCACATCGGATCGGGTCGAGTCGCTACGACGGAATCAAACGGAATACGAGCGTCTCGTCCAAGAGGTACGCCTACGGACTGATCGTGAGACTGCGGCATCCGAGGCTGCCG
Source organism: Cryobacterium sp. AP23 (assembly GCF_054075385.1). Lineage (NCBI taxonomy): Bacteria > Bacillati > Actinomycetota > Actinomycetes > Micrococcales > Microbacteriaceae > Cryobacterium > Cryobacterium sp. AP23. The sequence goes on from NZ_CM133415.1 coordinate 627,799, forward strand.
CCATCAGGAAAGCTACGCACACCGCCAGTTGGAGGGAGCGCGTTCGACAAAAAGCCGTTGACCACCGGGAACGGTGGCTGGAGAGTCCTGAACGAAGCCTGATCTTCAACATCTTTGACTCCAAATGGCCGAGGTTCCTGAGCATCGCGCCGACAGGCGGCTACGACCACCGTGGTGAAGCAATCTACCTGCCGTTCCCCGACGAGCAATGGCAGACCATGCTCTACCTCCGGTTCATGCACGGCAAAATTGATAGGTCGTCGGTCACGATCACGGAGTGCGCTGCCCATTTGGAGACGCTCGACCAGGACGTCCGCCTCGCCAAGGAAGCCGTCACGAGCTGGTTCCACGCCATGGCTAAGCTCGGGGTGGTGGAACGCGTGGAATCGACCCGGCGTGACGGTTCGCGAAGCATTCGCTATGTCACTCGGGACGTCCGTGTTGTTGCCGGCGAGCGGGCGGCGGTCACACTGGCTGAAGCAGAGCGAAGGCAACATACTAAGCGCGTCGCAGAACAGAAGGCCCGTGACCGGCACCGTCGGGAGGCTATAGCCGCCGTGCCCCTGCGATCTGTCCCCGAACTCCGCGCTGCTGGCTACACCGTTCAGGACCTGCCCCTAGCGTTGCAGGACGGGCGCCACTGCCACCACTGCTATGGGGCAGTAGAGACCCTAGAAAGCTACCTCGGCTACCACCGGGGTTGCGCCTCAGCGCTTCACGGGTGCATCGGGGCATCTACGCCGAATGGCTAGGGACACCTGACCGACCGTGCCCGAACTCGTCGCTAAAACGCTCCTAGTCCCTTCCGGTGGGAGAGGTTCGGCAGGCTGAACCAGACGAAGGTCGCCATTCAGAAGATGATTGGGCTACCAGCGGCTCCGATGCCGTTGGCGTAGATAGCGAATAACTTCCATGCGAGGACTGGAGGTGTTCAGCGCCAAATCCAGAAGCGTGCTTGTCCTTACACAGGAGTAGGGTCCAGGACGTGGACGACGAGTTGGAATCGATAGTTGCTCCGCGGTGCCCCACTTGCCTCCGGACTTGCGAAGCAGCGGGGACCGCAAAGCACCCCTATTGGTTTTGCACTTCCTGTCAGCTGCCCACCGTCAGCTGAAGCACCGGGGTCCTGCAAAATCAAACGGCGAGCATGTGTCTCGAAATGAACGAGCAGGACGCACCTTGGCAACGTGACATCCGAAGAGCCAGCCATCATCTGAAATCCCCGTGCCGCGACGGTGCCCCGGCCTGCCCTGAACCCAACGTTCCCGATGATGCCGAAACATATTGACCGACAGGATGAGTTCCATCGAACATGCGAACTTCGCGGGAACGTGGGTGAGCGCGCGACGTCGAACTTGCGCCGTCAGCAATTGAGGAAACGATCGTTGGGCAACAGACTCGCGTAGCCGAACCTGCCTTCTTCGTCGTGACCAGTTATGGGGCGGTGCAAAGCGAACGGAGAGGCATCTGTCGGCAGTAGCTTGTACACGACACCTGGCAAATGCTTCACCGAAGGGATCCCATTGAGCGCGAGTCGAGCATCCAATCTCCTTGACAATTTCGAGCTTAGAAACGGGGAATGGTACGCGAAATCCATCGTGGCCGGCGTTGCCGGACCAAATGCGAGAGCTGTCAGAGTCGATCCCGAGACTGGTGAATTACTCCTAGTCGTCGAACAGGGTGGACCAGCAGATATCAGTGGGTATAGAACCACAACGCTTGCGCCCAATCTCCATGCTGATGAGCATGGAAAACTGTCTCTGGTAGTAGACCCTTAGCGTGAGCTAGTTCGCCCACGGACTACCCCCGAGTTCCAAGCAGCATCCGCTGTGATGAATTCGTCTTTAGGCCGCACGTTTTATCGAGATTCTGGGTGAAGCCGGACGAGCACGGGTTCAGACAGTGCAACCAGGCCCATCGGGTGACGTCCGAGCCTTTCGCTCTTGCTGTGTGGGCCCGGCCGAAAACGCATACGCAGGCGTTACCTGCGACGGACACCGGTCACCCGAGCCACCTCTCGCTGAGGAAACGTTCGTGGCGTCGACTCTTCCGCCTGAAACGAGTCCAGGAAGAGATCTCCAGGTACCGTGAGTGACGTTCCGTGGTGAACCTGGAACACGATCGCTGATGACCAAGGACAGTCGGCTGGACTTGAGCTGGGGTCCCCGGTGACGCATCGTCTTCCTCGTCGGACAACAGCGAGTTCACCTTGAAGAACGTCACCCGTACTGGGGTGACCCTCTGGCGGCCTGGCGTCATCAACATCGCTAGCGTCAGATCAGCTGCACATATTGTGTCGTCAATGGGGGTTGGGAATGTTTCGTCGGGGTCATAGTCTTCTGCGGGCGCTCAGCGTAACTGGCCTCGTCTTCGGTTCGATCGCGTTTGCCGCGCCTGCGCATGCTGAGACCGATAACGATCCGGTCGTCGTCTCGCCGCCAGCGACCGGCCTCGTCGAGCTGCACCAAGCAAAGGACGATTCCTGGTTCTGGCAAGTCACGCTCGATGCGGAGGCCGGCTACATTGCCAGCTGGGAACGTGAGTCCGGTCTCTGGTCGAGCGCCGATGAGGCTCAGGCCGCCCTCGAGGTCAGCGGTGACTGCTACCTCTCCTTGTTCAACGAGTCCTTAGCGCCCTACGGCTCGAAGGCCGAGTCGGACCAGCACAATGAAAGTACCGATCCGGAGAGCTCTTGGAGTACCCAGGCGTTTGTCGATGCGAGCGCGGCATGCACCCCCGACTGGAGCTCTTCCCAAGTGACCATGTCCAACGCCGAGTCGGGCGATATCGTCGTGAATATTCCCCTGAGTTTGATTGGGCCTGGAACGCACCAACTTTTCACCCTCGGATTAGAGCGGACATATAGCTATGACCGGCTTGGCGAGTGCCCAACGGTCGGATGGGAAGACGGGTATTGGGAATGGTGCGAAATTCCGGTTTACACCTTCTCGTCTTCGCCTGACTATTTCACGGTCACCGTGCCGTTTCCTCCGGCCACAGGATCGGTCCTGCCGGGACCGGACGTTGAGGAGGGATCGGCCTTTGACCAGACTGTATTCAGCACACTTCCAGACGGGACAGCATCGTCATCCGCAAGTGATTCGAAATCCGTTGCAATACACGTCGGGCTTACCGTTGCGCTGGCCCTCGTGCTTGCGATCTTGATCGCGCTTCCGACGGAGCTGCTTAATTCGGTGATGTCTGAAAATGGCTCGAAGATCGACAGGTTCCTCCGGTGGCTCTTCCCCAATGGGCGCCGCTCCAAAGGAGTTGAGGTGTCGGTTCCGGTGAATGGCGTGTTGCCAGCGCGCAAGCCACCTCTATTGCAGCGACTCTCTCGCGGAGTGTCCGGCTGGTGGGCGATGCCCGTTCTACTCGCCGGCTCAGTTATTGCCGGCTTTGCCGAACCGAATTTTGGCGTGAACTGGATGTCGCTCCGGCTCCTGATCACTCTGTTTGTGGCCTTTGTCATCGTGAACCTAGGCGGCACGTTCTTCGCTTGGTCGGTGACGAGGCGGCGCACCAGGTCGGATCGCCCCCGAATGACAGCGCGGCCCTTGTTTCTGCTCTTGGTGCTCGTGACCGTGTTGTTCGCTCGGCTTCTGCACGTCGAACCGGCACTAATCTTCGGCACCGTCCTCGCTATCGATTTCGGCAGCCGGCTCTCCAAAGCCCGCAGCGCAGCGGTGACCATCGTTGGCGCCATTTACCTGCTTGTTGTCGGTTTGGCCGCCTGGGCTGGCTACAGTGCGCTGGTTGGTTTCACGCTGGAATCAGTGTCCGATCTCAGTCGGCTATCCACGGATTACACGTTCACGGTCTACAGTTCGGTTGCATTTGCACAAGTCGCGCTCGGGGAGCTCGCAAGTGTTCTGGTCGTGGAAGCAATCTCGACGGTACCGATCGCGCTTTTGCCACTCGCATTTTTCGGCGGAGCCTCCCTTTGGGCATGGAAGCGCTGGGTATGGGGGCTCGTCTATGCGGCCGGTCTGGCTGTCTACTCATTCGTGCTGGTACCAATGCCGACCTCCTGGGAGACAACATCTGAACCGTTGATCATTTGGATTGCCATCTTTGCCGGCTACGTGGCGTTCGCAATCGGAGTCTGGGCGGTTTTCTACATTCTCAACAAGCGACAGAGCGACGCAACGCCGTTGATGGAGCCAGAACCAGAACCAGATCTGATGCCAGTGCTGGGTGTTCGGCGCTGAGTGTTATTTGGTACCGCTCCATGACAGGTCCATGCTGCGTCGACACATTAGTGCGCTTGCCGCAGAGGTCCGGCACAACGGGGGGTGGCGTCAATCTGCTAGGTGTCAAGAAGTCGCCGATAGCCTCAGAGCATGGAACCCCGCACCACTGAACCCAACCCCTTGCCCGTGGAACCCGAGTTCCAGGGAGCCGGTCGGGAGGCTCTTGTTCGGGGTCTACTCAATAGCTATGACCGGATCTTGTCAGGCTCGAGCGGCCCACTGTGGGTATCGCTTGAGGCGCCGTCAGGCTGGGGAAAAACGCGAGTGGCCCGCGAGTTTTACAAGCGACTTTCAGCTGAACGCCAGGCCGCTCCCCATTATTGGCCGCCCACGATCTTGCATGGCGATCCTTCCACTCTTCTGAGCGTGGCTGCGAGGAGGAAGCAGCTCTATCCGACCTTTGAATATGCACACGGCAGTCTGCCCTCGTTCATGTGGTGGGGTGTCGCTGCGGGCGTCACCAACGGGCTGGGCCCTCTGGCTACAGACCTACGCCAGTTCAGGACTCATGACGCGTATCTCGCCGACGCGTGGATCTCCCGCCGGTCTTTTGCCAAAGGAGTCGTTGAGGAAGCGAAAGCGCTGCTCACCGGCGGTGCAGGCGCCGCTGAAAGCGAACTCAAGTCTCTGATTCTGGAGGCGCTTGGATTGGGTTTGCCGGGGCTGGGAATCGTCCAAAGACTCGCCAGCAATATCGTCGCGCTCGGTTCACGAACGCTAGACCGCAAGGGACGGCTCTCCTACGACGGTGCACTAGGCGATGACGAAAGCGACTTGGTAACAGCGGCCTTTGACATCCTCTCTGGACTGGCGACGACCACTCTCCCTGTCGTCATTCTGGTCGAGGACGCCCATCTCGCGGACACTAGTATTGCTCAGCTATTGGGCAAACTGATGCTCAGCTCCGCGGCTGTATTAATCATCACAACGGCATATCCGGGGGAACTCGGGGACAACGCCGGCATAGCAGGTGCGATGGCCAACGCCCCCAAGCGGATAATTCGATTCACATCCGACGCTGTACTTCGTTCAAGCCCAGACGATTTCTCCGATCTCTTCGGCGAGAACGCATCGCTGCGTCGACTTCCTGACGCTGACCTCGAAAAAATCGCACCTTTCTACTTTCCGAAGGGTGGCGTCGAACCAGAGACTCTTCGTCGTCTGGTCGCGAAGTACCCTAATCCGCTCGCCCTCGAAACCTACTGCTCCGCAGACAAGCACCGCCGATTGCAAACCCAACTCTGTTTGACCAGCGATCAAGTCGACAGACTTCCCAACACGATTGCCAAGCTGCATGCGAAGCATTGGGAGGAACTTCCCGAGGCCACCCGCAAGGCCTTGAACCTTGCCACATTCGGCATCCCCGGACTAATCGACCCTGGAATCGGGCAGCCGACTCAATGGAGTGTGAACCTGTTGCTTTCCGCTCTGGAGGAAATGGACAAAGATGTCAGGGAAGGCGTACCCGCCGTCCTAAACAACCCCGCTAAGTCATACTCGTGGATCAAGTCGGTCACCGACGACCTTCGCCAGTTCGGCGACCCGGATCAAATGGCCATCGCTGCCACAAGTGATCACTTCAACTCAGACGAACGGAGTGAGTTCGCGGGATTTCTGGCTTCCGAAGTCACATCTTTGAGGGACAGCGACATCGTCTTTGAACAGGACAACGAGCGTTTCCTGTCGTACCTGAGCCTGGCGATACACAAGGCCGGTGGAGAGATATCAGCTCACGCCCTGGCATCTTCAGCGTTCTTCCTGATCGTGACCGTCAAGAGTTCCAGCGCAAATAGCGAATTCGTAAGCGTCAAGAGCTCAAGAGCGGACCGCGAGCAACGGATCAGGATTGCTGAATATGCCTTGGCCAATTTTGACCACGAGTACGGGAGCCGGCTCTACAGCCTAGGTATGGACATCAAACGGCAATACGCCCGTGACCTGTGCAATTCTGGGGCGGCCATCCGGGGCGCGCAGGTGTGGGAACTGGTGGTGGCAGCCTTGGACTCAGAATTCGGTCCCTTAGAGGAGATCGCGCTCGCTGAACGATACGCTCTTGCCCGAATGTACGCCAACGACGCGGATGCACCTCAAAAGGCCCTGCTGTTCTGCATGGACGTGAAACTCAACATTCTCTTTGCAGACGAGGGGGACACATTAGGTGCTCTCGGCGGATGGTACGCCCGATTTACCGAGTTGATGGGGTACGTGGAGTGGTGCTCAGGCAACCTCGACGAAGCGCTGAAACACTACGCCGATGCGCTCGACGCGGCGATCGAGAACCTCCGTGCGAATCACCCCTGGACTTTAGAAATCCTGGACAGCTACACAAGCCTCCTCGCCGACATGGGCCGAAAAGACGAGTGCTACGAGTGGGGCAAGCGAAGGCTCGAGTGGGGTTCGAGCGGAATGAGCCCCCTAAGCCTCGAGGCATTCGCTCTGCGAATGGACTTCGCGGAAGTTCAAATGCTGGCGGGGTCCACGCAAGTAGCCATCGACACTTACGAGGCTATTCTCTACGATCAAGTGAGTGCCTGGGGCAAGACCAATGACGAGGCGATTTTCACTTTTGACGTGCTTACCGCAGAGTATGAAGCGGTCGGGAACGTCCTCCCCAGCGAGTTGTACCTGTCCATGTTCGACCCCGAACGCCAGCGAGAATGGCATCGAGAGGACCGAGAACGGAAGATGTCATTCCTTCTGGATGGCGGGGCCAGGCTAGTAAGCGACCGCATGTGGGACCAGGCGATCGGGTGGTATGAGCAGACACTCGCGTATCAGCTGGAAACGCGGATTTCGTCGGACCCCCTTGTCCAGGAGACGCGACTAATTCTGGAAGGTATCCGTACGAACTACCCAGAAGCGTCCGGTGTCGGCTTCGATGGGAGGTCAATGGATCGCGGATTGAACGCAGTGGAGCTCGCGAGACAGCTCGATGTAACACGGCTATCGAGACGGAACCGGCTTATCCCCGAGTAATAGTTTGCCGCGTGGCAAAACGCGGCAGTCCAGCAATTGCATGCGCCCAACTCGGAGACGGACACTCGCAGGACCTTGCCCTTAGAAGGCAGTGTCTATGGGCAACGCCCGTGTGGCGCGGGTGTGACGGCTTTCGACCAATCCCCTTGGTCCTAAGGTTCGCCACCCGACCGCCGCAGCCATCGTCCGTGGACCGGAGTTGGCGCGCAGCCGAGGCGCGGGAGTTGCTTACCGGACTGCCGGATCATGCAGAACTGCGGCCGACGTTTGGTGCTTTAGTCCGTTGCGTCGGAGCTGCAGGGACGCCGGCAGTCAGGACCGCATCATTCTCCATCAACCATTGAAGCGAGATCCGACCACGTATAGAAACCGGCGCTGTCCACGTAGAAGGAGACGTAGTAGCGTGAGTGCCCGACTTCGTCTCCAGCAACGTACCCGCCTGACTCGTAGGCCCCCGCGATCAGAGCTACCTGAAGGAGAACCAGGGCCCACTCTGGATAGAGTTGCCCTGAATCTGCCATAAATAGCTCGTCGCGTGAGAGACCCGCGACCGTCACCGAAAGCCGCGGGTGATATCGCCGATTTAGCGACACCCGTGTTCGAAGCTTCGGTGGTAGCCGCCCGTCCATCTTGGCTTCGACGAGGTCCTCACGGATGGTGCGCACCAATTCCTCGGGCCCTGGGTATTCCCTAGCCTTGTGGTGGACTCGGTAGTAATAATGCTCCGATGAGCCCTGAGGCTTGTCGACCGGCCGCGGTTCGAGCCGTGTCGGAATGAATCTCTCCATTACGAGACCCCTGAGCGCTCACTGCCCGGAAGGATTCTTCTATGTTTCTGCGTTGCCTCAATGTGGCTTAGGATCTCGCCGATGACGGCCAAATGGGGCGCGGGAAGGGACAGGTCGTCCAAGCGCGGTCGCAAGTTGTCGTAGAACTCCCATAAGTCAACAGTCAGCCAATAGGCCGAAGACGATGCGACGACCCCTGCCTTATCCAGAAAGGCGTCGGCAGCGGATCGTCCCCTGCTGTCGAAAAGCAGCCAAAGGGTGTTGCTGGGGTCGGTCATCTTCATCGGGCTGGAAGGACGTCGTTTCTGCGCCGATCCCGTTCTCACCCACCACTTGCGTGTCCTGTATAAGTCGATCTGAGAGAGCTTGTCGTACTCAGGATAATTCAGGAGATCTGCTCGGATGGATGCCGCGATTGCGTCATCAATCTCCGGCAGGAGAGCAGCGGTTTTGAGGTACGGTACGTTGCCCTGGGCATTGAGCTTGACCTCCACGACTGCGTATATCTCGGCGGCTCCATCCTCGTCCGGCGCCCCTACCAAGACGAGATCAGGTACTGCGTTTCCGTGCGGTGAGACCGCATCAAAAGGCACGCCGTCACGCAGACGCTGAGCGAATAGCACGACTGATGGAACTTCGCGATGCTCCACCATGAGCGTCGATAGGAGTGCCTCTTGCGCCAGCTTCGCGGGGCCCTGGGAAGAAAACAGCCGCTGCAGGGCATTGTTCAATTGTGTTTCAGTCACGGATAGGTCCCTTGAAGATCATCGGCGGTTTTTAGGTCAGGCGTCTTTCAGAAGTACGTTCAGCGACCAGCTGGCCGGCGCTGAAGGCGGTTGGAACGACGGAGCCCGAGGAGCCATGGGTCGAGTAGGGTTAGACCCTTTTCCTCCACCAGCCAGCATTCGTGTCAGGCCCAACACCATCTTGGATGCCGCCGGCCCGTCGAAAGGTACCATCACACCGCCAATACAGCGGAATGCGGACCGCCACCGCAAGGAACCGTGCAGTCCTCTGTCGTCGAAACCCCAGCAGTGCCGCCGCCAACACCGCCATAAGAACTTGGACCAGGACTGGGTAGCAGCTTGGACGAGTCGCCCGCCCGACCGGCGGCGGTGTCAACCCATTTGGCGCTCCCCGACCGCTCTTTCGTAGACAGACGTTGAGTCATTGGGTCGCGGGGCGGGCGGGGCCCCTTCCTCGAATTGTTGCTGCCATGCCAAGGGCCGTTGGCGCGGTCGATCCCGGCACAGTCTGCGCGGCGCTCGTCGCAGCACCGTCAGGTCTCGCCCAGCAAGTTGCTGGACTCCCCATCCTGAATTGGCTGTTTCTGCTCGCCATCCTCGGAATCGCCGGCTGGGCCACATCGGTTCCGCGGGCCATGGTGTTGACCTAGCGAGTGGACGGGAGGGATGCCAGCCACTGGCTCATCCGCCACCGGTGAGTAGCTGCGGTGCCCTTACAGTGGTCTACTTCTTCCTGTTTGGGGACGCGGTAGCTGGCACATCGGGCCGAACCACTAGCCCTCACGCGAGAACCGGGATCTCACAGAAGTCAGCGAGAACCTGCCATCGGTTCTGTGGGAGCGTCGATGAGATTTTTGTCCCGGATCACCGGCATCTCATGTCCGCGACGTCCGATAGGTTTGCCGCAGATCAAGAAGGGGCGGGGCAATGGCAGACGAAATTGAACTAGTCGGCGATGGCGAGGGGGTTCTCGTGGCCGGTGATCGGTCGACTGTAGAACGGTTCCTTGCTCACGCGGGCCTGTTGATGAAGGCACAAGCGGTCGATCTGGGCGAGCTCAGCAATATTCTGAACGCTGGTGCTGACGTCCTGAAGACCGCGTCCGGCGTCGTGGAGCAGTCGGTGTTGTATTTGAAGCTGACGCCAGAGTCCGCGAAACGGCTGAAAGACGCGGGCGGTTTGATGAAAACCAAGACCAACGGCATCAGCCACGCAATGCTCGGCGAGACGGGTAAGAACTCACTCAAGTGGCTTCAGGTCCAAGACGGCCCTGCCGCACTCTTGACGAACCCGGCGGTGCTTGCCGGTGTTGGAGGGCTCTTGAGCCAGGTCGCCCAACAGGCCGAGGCACAAGAACTCAAGACGCTGCTGATCCGTATTGACGAGAAACTCAACGATGTGCGTCGGGCACAACGAGACGCCGTGCTCGCCAGAATGAAAAGCGCGGCGGCAGAGATCGACGAGGCCATGACGATTCGTCAGCACGGCGGCGACCCGAAAACGCTGTGGGACAAGGTGAGCGGTGTGTCCGGGACGATACTCAACGTGCAGGATGAGGCATTGCTCGCGCTGGGCGCCCTTGCCGAAAAGGTAGACGGTAAAAGCAAGACCGGAGCGCTGAAAAAGGTGACGCAAGAGATCGAGAGTGAGGTTACCGTCCAGCTCGCTGTCCTCGCTCGTTGCTTCGAACTTCAGGACAAGTTCAGAGTGGTCGAACTAGATCATGTCCTCGCCACAGCACCGGAGAATATCGAAGGTCACCGGCTCGGACTTGCGGTTGCACGCGATAAACGTCGGACAAGCGTGCTCGAAAAAACGTCTCGGTTGATGGCTCAGATGGATGCCGCTGGTGGCATCGCAAACGAGAACATCATCCTCCACGCGAGGGCCGCGCGTTCCGTGATCGACTCTCTCAACTCCACAGCAGCCACCGTGGACGACTTCCACATCCCGCTCGGCATCGAGTCCACTCGTGACGTACTCAGCGCCACCCCGTGGCGTGAGGCATTCAGTGATTCGAAGCAGCGCATGACCGCGGGAAAGGAAGTCGGGCAGAAGGCACTCATCGGAGTTGGCACGGTCGGAGCCGTAGGGCTGTCCGTTCTCACACTGGTTCTGAAGAACGGCGGCTCCAAACCCTCGGCGTGAAGACAGTCACGTGTACCAGGCTCAGCGTTGGCACCCACGTTGGCCAATCCGAGTCCGTCCTTACTTCAGGCGACAGCCCAGTCCACTTGTCAGGTGCGCATCGCGGTACCACTATCGCGCATCTCCTGCGCGCTGAGGGTTCCTTTACGGTGTCCGGGCGCGGGGCTGCTTCCACGTTTCGTATAGATCTCGCGCCACCGACGCCCGGCACGCTCAGAAGCAGGCGCGGGGGGCCAGTCCGTGAGCCGCTCCGGTCAGTGCGGGTCTTGCTCGAGAATGCCTGCCATAGACTCCGAGTATGCCGCTCGATCTGACTCTCCTCCTCACCGGTATCGCTGTTGTCGTGATAGCTATTTGGTGGGGTAGCAAGGCGTTGTTCGCCAGGTTCCAGAGGAAAGCAGCCGAGCGGCAGTGGGCCGACGCAACAACGCGGGCTATTGCCACCACTCCGGACCTGCTTGACCTAATTGGGCCGCTCACCGAAGAGGAGCTACGTGAACTGCTGAAGCAGAACGTGTTCGAGATCAACCGTTCAGGTGCTCTGAACTGGATGGATCTGGTGGGGAACGTCGCATGGGTTCGGAAGAAAGTGCGGGAGCAGACAGAGAAGCTCGCAACAGAGCCGGTCACCGAGCAATAGGCGTCAACAAACGGAACCCCGCGCTGCGCCCGGTCAGCGAGGATCAGCCAGTATCCGGTGTGAGGGGAACGCCCGGAAGCGACCGTGCGAGAGGCCACCCGATATCGTCGATTCATGTCCTCTATAGAACAAGGCCACTCGGCCAACGACGACAAGGTCTTCGCTGCCTATGGCCGAGCAATGCACGGATCGCAAGCCTTAGAGTTCTGGCTGCGAGTCTTGGTCAACGTGCAGCGGGTAGCGTCAAAAGACTTCACCTCCCGGGCTGAACTCCAACAGGCCGTCGATACGCTTTCGACCTCGACAATGGGGACCGTGTTCGCAGCGCTCCGTGCCCTGGCGTGCGACCAAGGCTTGGAAGAGAAACTGACTATGGCAGTTGGCGAAAGAAACCGTCTCGCTCACCACTTCTTCAGCGCGTGGTCGGATGCCTGGAATGGCCCCGATACCGAGGTCGACATGATTGAAGACGCGAACCGCGTTCAAAGGCTGTTCGAAGAAACGGTTCGGGAGCTTGCCGCCACGCTCGGGAAACACCTCGATGTCATCGGCTCGAATCCGGATGCGTTTATACCCGGCCTACAGCAGCGCCTCAACGATTGCATCGGGCAAGGCGTGCCGACCACAAGCTGAGCCTCGTAATGTCGAACGGGGTCGATGCCCATACGACAGTGCAACCGGTGCACGGAGCACACGACCAGCAGATTTATGCCGCCGAGAATCCCGGCACAGCTGCTGCGGAGTCTGGCCGGACATCGCGGAAGAGGCGTTGCCTAGCTGGAACGAAAAAGGCGTTAGCTTGGAACCGCAAACTGCATCGGTGAAATGCGCCCAGCAATGGCAAGGCATGCCAGATTTGCTGAAAGACCTACGGAGATTGTTGGAAAGACAACGATCAACGAGAACTGGTTGAGACAGTTCACGGGCCGGATCTCAGGATCCGGCCCTGTCTCGTTAAGCGGGCCGGATCTTCGGATCCGGCCCTGTCTCGTTAAGGTGGCCCGATCTTCGGATCCGCCCCTGTCTCGTTGGCCCCGCAATCGTGCTGCTAGAGTCAACGCAAGCGCTGTGAGAGCGCTCTCACGAGACTGAAAAGGTGCACGCATGAAGTTCGGCCACTTCGACGATGAAGCCAGGGAATACGTCATCGAGACCCCGGTGACTCCCTACCCGTGGATCAACTACCTGGGCAGCGAGGACTTCTTCTCCCTCGTCTCGCACACCGCGGGCGGATACACCTTTTACAAGGACGCGAAGATGCGCCGCCTCACCCGGTACCGCTATAACGACATCCCCACCGACTCCGGTGGACGCTACTTCTTCATCAAGGACGGTGACGACGTCTGGACGTCCAGCTGGCTGCCGATGAAGAAGGAGCTCGACTTCTTCGAGACCCGGCACGGCATGGGCTACACCCGCATCACCGGTGAACGCGGCGGGCTCAAGGTCTCCACCCTCTACTTCGTGCCGCTCGGCGAAACCGCTGAAGTGCAGAAGGTCACCATCACGAACACCTCCGACACCGTGAAGACCTTCTCGCTGTTCTCCTATCTCGAGTTCTGCCTCTGGAACGCCCAGGACGACCAGACCAACTACCAGCGCAACCTCTCCATCGGCGAGGTTGAGGTGGACGGCAGCGCGATCTACCACAAGACCGAATACCGTGAGCGGCGCGACCACTACGCGGTGTACGGCGTCAATGCGGAGATCGCCGGCTTCGACACCGACCGGGAGACCTTCGTGGGCCTCTACGAGACCCTCGCCGAGGCGAAGGTTCCGCACGCCGGGACGGCGCAGAACTCGATGGCCTCCGGCTGGTACCCGATCGGCTCGCACCAGGTCGATTCCACCCTGCAGCCCGGCGAGAGCCGTGACCTCGTGTTCGTGCTCGGCTATGTCGAGAACACGCCGGAGAACGGGCAGGAGAAGTGGGCCGACGACGCCAAGCAGGTCATCAACAAGACCCGCGCGCAGGCCCTGCTGGCCCGGCTGTCCACCACCGCGGCCGCGGATGCGGCGTTCGATGCGCTCGGCGCCTACTGGACCGACCTGCTCTCCGCGTACACCGTCACCTCCCCCGACGACAAGCTCAACCGGATGGTCAACATCTGGAACCAGTACCAGTGCATGGTCACGTTCAACATGAGCCGTTCGGCATCGTACTTCGAGACCGGCATCGGCCGCGGGATGGGCTTCCGGGATTCCACCCAGGACCTCCTCGGCTTCGTGCACCTGATCCCGGACCGCGCGCGGGAACGCATCCTGGACATCGCCGCGACCCAACTGCCGGACGGGTCGGCGTACCACCAGTACCAGCCGCTGACGAAGCGGGGCAACAATGAACTCGGCTCCGGGTTCAACGACGACCCGGCCTGGCTGATCATCGGGGTGGATGCCTACCTCAAGGAGACCGGCGACGACGGCATCCTCGATGAGATCGTGCCGTTCGACAACAACGACGACCTGGCGGAGACGCTCTACACCCACCTCACCCGGTCGTTCGAGTTCACCCGGAACAACCTCGGCCCGCACGGGCTGCCGTTGATCGGCCGCGCCGACTGGAACGACTGCCTGAACCTGAACTGCTTCTCCACCACCCCGGGCGAGTCCTTCCAGACCACCGAGAACCAGGCCGGCGGGGTGGCGGAGTCCACCTTCATCGCCGCGCAGTTCGTCCTCGCGGCCGGGCAGTACGCCACCATTGCGGACCGTCGCGGGGACACCGCGCAGGCCGGCCTGGCCCGCACGGCCGCCGCTGACATGAGCGATGCTCTGCTCACCCACGGCTGGGACGGCGACTGGTTCCTGCGCGCGTACGACTTCTACGGCAACAAGGTCGGCACCGCCGAAGACACCGAGGGGCAGATCTGGATTGAACCGCAGGGCTTCGCCGTCCTGGCCGGCGTCGGCGTGGAGCACAACGAGGACGGCACCCCGTCGAAGAGCAGCCCGGCGTACCGGGCGCTGGATTCGGTGGACCGGTTGCTTGGCTCCGAGCACGGCCTTGTGCTGCAATACCCGGCTTACAAGAGCTATCGGATCGAACTCGGCGAGGTGTCGACCTATCCCCCGGGCTACAAGGAGAACGGCGGCATCTTCTGCCACAACAACCCCTGGGTGATCATCGGTGAGACCGTCCTCGGCCGCGGCGCCAAGGCGTTCGACCACTACCGCAAGATCACCCCGGCGTACCGGGAGGACATCTCCGAGGTGCACCGCACCGAGCCGTACGTCTACGCGCAGATGATCGCCGGCAAGGAGGCCTCCCGGCACGGTGAGGCCAAGAATTCCTGGCTCACCGGAACCGCGGCCTGGAACTTCGTGACCGTGTCGCAGTACCTGCTCGGTGTGCGCACCGATTACGACGGCCTCGTGGTCGACCCGCAGATCGGGCCGGATGTCGCGGAGTTCACGGTGACCCGGCAGGCGCGCGGGGCCACGTACGTGATCACGGTGGCGAACTCGGGCCAGGAGGGCTCGCGGGCGAGCCTCGAGGTGGACGGTGTCGCCATTGACGGCCGCACCGTGCCGTACGCGGCCGCTGGGACGACCGTGCAGGTGCGCGCGATCCTGTAGGGGCCCGGTGGGGTCGCGGGCGGCTCGGGCACAACCCCGGGCCGCTTCCCCGTTGTGGCGGTTCCGGCCGGGGAACCGGGCCGTCTCTGCCGGACATTACCGGGTATGGAGAACACGCGAGGTGTGGCGCGGCCGCCCGGCCGGATGCTGGTCGGGGTAGCCGGCGTGGCACTGGCGCTTGCCGGATGCGCCTCTCTCGCGCCGGCGACCGGACCGGCCGCCGCCGGGCCGTCCAGCCCGCCGGCCGCGGACGCATCCGGCGCGGAGATCTATGCGGCGTGCGCCCCGCCTGGCGTGGTGGACTATGACCCGGTCGACTCGCTGGCCAGCCTGGCGGCCTCGAGCAGGGTGGTGGTGCAGGGCCGGATCGAACGGATTCAGGCGGGCCGCACGTCGACCGACGTCACACCGGCGGGTCCGGGTTCCCAGGTCAACTCCGTGATCGTGGTGAGCGACGTCACCGTGGTGGATGGCGCACTGGACTCCGCCAACGACGGGCATGTGTATATCGAGTTCGCGCCGGCCGGCCTGTCCACGGCGTGTGCGGAAACGCTGCCGGACGACACTCGAATCGTCGCCTATCTGAAGCCAGCCTGGGACGGTGTGCAGACATCCGGTAAGGAAGTGGATCACGTCACGGAGCTGACCGACCCAGGTGCCGGCCGGCCCGCCGGACAAGCGCTGTACATGGCGGCCGCACTCGAGGGACTCGTCTGGCAGCCACCGGGGAGCCTGGAGCTGATCTGGCCGTTGTACCTGGGTGCCGGAGCCGGGGACATCCGGGACACCCTGCCGGACGGGACCCGGGCCGGACCCCACGACTAGGGTGCAGGGTCAGGCGACGGCCACCTCGACCTCGCCGGGCTCGGCGCCGAGCTGGCCGAAGACCAGGCGGCGGTTGGCGATCTTGTCGGTGAAGAACCGGTCGTGGCTGACTACGACCACCGCTCCGGGGAAGTGCAGCAGGGCCCGTTCCATCACCTGGGTGCTGGACATGTCCAGGTGGTTGGTGGGCTCGTCCAGGAGGAGCACCGACGCGCCGGAGAGCAGGCACTGCGCCATCGCCACCCGGGCCTTCTGCCCTCCCGAGAGGTTGCCGATCTTCTGCTTGAGGTCGGCCTCGGAGAACTGGAACATGGTGAGGAACCGGTTCACCGACTTGCGGGTGGCGGTGAACGCCAGGCTGCCCTCGAGCGCGTTGACGGCGTGGCTGACGGTGTCGGTGTCGTCAAGCTCGGCGAGCACCTGGTTGTACGACACCATGCCGGCGCCCTTGGCCCAGTCCACTTCGCCGAAGTCCGCCGATTCCTCGCCGGTGAGTACCCGGAGCAGGGTGGTCTTGCCGCTGCCGTTCGCGCCGAGCACCACGATGCGGTTGCCGCGGCGGATCTCGAAGCTCAGGTCGTTGAAGAGCACCTTGTCGCCGTAGGCCTTGCTGAGCATTTCGACCCGGCAGAGCACATCCTTCACGTGCAGGTTGCCGTAGATCTCGGTGATGATCTTGTCGACGGGCCGGGGCGTGCGGGACTTCTTGATGGTCGCCAGCTGGCCGCCGAGCTTGCGGCTGGCGTTCTTCTGCGCCTCGCGCCGGTCGGCGATGCCCTCGGACTCGAAGGCGAGCAGTTCGGACTCGTGCACGAATTGCGCCTCCAGGGTCTTGAGGCGGAACTGCTTCTGCACGACGTACTCGCCGAAGTTGCCCGGGTACTCGTGCAGGTGGAAGTTCTCCAGCTCGATGATTCGGGTCACGACGGCGTCGAGGAAGGTGCGGTCGTGCGAGACAATCACGGCGGCCCCCCTGAAGTCGCGGAACCAGTTCTCCAGCCACTCCACGCCGGCCACGTCGAGGTAGTTGGTGGGCTCGTCGAGCAGGAGTACATCGGGCGCCTCGAGCAGAATTTTGGCCAGGGCGGCGCGGTTGCGCCAGCCGCCGGAGAGTTCGTCGATGGCGCAGCTGCGGTGGGCCTGGTCGAAGCCCAGGATGGTCAGGGCCGAGTCGATCCGGCGCGGGTAGTCCCAGCCGTCCAGCCGGTCCATGTCTTCGAACAGTTCGGACTGGCGGTGGATCAGCCGGTCGAGTTCGGCGCTGGCCGAGGAGTCGGCAGCGATGGCGGCGTCGATCGAGGCGAGTTCGGCCTCAACGGCCTTGATTTCCACGAACAGGGCGTCGAGCACCTCGGTGATCGTGGATTCTCCGTTCAGTTCGGAGAACTGGGAGAAATAGCCGATCTTGACGCCGTCGTCGACGGTGACGGTGCCGGTGTCGGGCGTCACCTGGCCCAGGATCAGCTTGATGAGTGTGGTCTTGCCCGAGCCGTTCCGGCCGATCATGCCGACCCGGTCGCCCGGTTCGAGCCGGAAGAAGGTCTCGCGGAGTACCTGGGTGTTCTCGAAACGCACGGTGACGTCGTTCAGCCGGATCAGGCTCATGAGGGCTGCTCCCCGTGCTCGGCGGCGTCGACGATGCCGATGAAGCGGCTGCCGATGCCGTCCACCTCACGGCGGCTCAGGCCCTCGGCGGCGGGCGGGAGCTCGTCGTAGCCGTGGTGATCGCAGGAGAGGTAGGTGAACGTCGGCCACCACTTCTTCGGCCGTGCGGCCTCGGTGAAGCCGCAGACGCTGCAGGTGAGCTCGATCCAGACCGGCTTCTTGCCGGTGCGGTTGGCGCGCGACTGGACGAGCCAGGCCGGTGGGTTCTTCTCGATTTCGGCGAGCTGGGCTTCGGTCATGCGGCTGGGAAGGTCGTGGCGCTGCGCCATCTCGAGGGGAATGTCGAGGCGAAGCGCTGCTTCTCGTCTGGTAATCATCAGGTTCAACGATAGGCGGTGGCGGCGTCACCAGCGGTCCGGGGCGGGAACTGGTTCAATGAACCATGCCTGAAACCGTTTCCCCCCTCGGCCTGCTCCTCGATGTCGATGGCCCGATCGCCAGCCCGGACACCCGCACCATCGCCACCCCGAGCATCATCACCGACCTGATCACCCTCGCCGGCGCCAACGTGCCGATCGGCTTCATCACCGGGCGCTCCGCGCAGTTCATCAGCGAGCAGGTGGTGACCCCGCTGGTCACCGCCGGGCTGCCGCACGAGATGCGCATGTACGGGGTCTGCGAGAAGGGCGCGGTGTGGTTCCCCATCACCGACGCCGGGATGGGCGACGTCGTGGTCGACGACAGCGTGGCGTTGCCGGCAGCCGTAGCCGGCCGTATCCGTGACCTTGTCGCCTCCGACTACGCCGACACGATGTTCTTCGACGAGACCAAGCTCGCCATGGTGTCGGTGGAACAGCGCACGGATGTCGACCGGGACGCCTATCACCTGGCGCAGGCCGCGTTCGAGGCGGCCGCGTACGCCATCATGGTCGAGCACGGGCTGGGCGTGCGCTTCGGCGACACGGTCTCCCCCGACGCGACCGGGGCGGTGCCGTTCCGCATCGACACCACCATCATCTCCACCGACATCGAATCCGTGGACCTGGACAAGGACCACGCCGCGAAGCGCGCGTTGGCCTTCTTCGCCGAGGGCGGCGCACTCCCCCGGCTGTGGCGATCGGTGGGTGACTCCCGCAGCGACTACAAGATGGCCGACCACCTGCACGCGGCCGGCTACGACGTGGCCCACGTGGACGTGCGCCCGGCCGACGGCATCCTCGACAAGCCCTACCCGGTCATCGTCGAGGGTGACCTCATCCACGATGAGGCCGGCGCCGCGTTCCTGGGCTACTGGGTGCAGAAGCTCGGCCTCGGCGAGGCAGTCCCCGCCTAGCCGTCCCCGCCTAGCCGTCCCCGCCTAGGCGTCTCCGCCGGGCGGTCCCGGTGCCGGCCTAGTCCTCGACGAAGCGGATGCCGTTCTGCAGGGTGCTGCGCAGTTCGAAGACCTTCTCGAAGCTGCCCCGTTCCATGCCGGGAATGCCGTCGCGCAGCACGCCGACCAGGCGGGAGCGCGGGATCACCACCACCATGGGGCGCCGGCCACGGCCGGGCAGCGACAGGGGCTCGGGCACGGCCTCGTCCGGTGCCACCACGATCAGCGCGGTGAAGCGCACCCGCAGCGATTTGGCAAGCACGCGCGCGGCCGTGGCGAACTCGTCCAACGGTTCCTCGCCCGCTTCCAGCGCGTCGCCGACCAGTTCGCCGCGTTTGAGCTGCACGGGCGATCCCCAGTCCTCGGAGAGGATCGCGAAAAGCCCGGCCGGGCCGAGCACGACATGGTCGACCTTCTCGACGTCGTCGCGGGTGGCGACGTCGTGCCAGGCCGTGTAGCCGATGCCGAGCCCGGAGATCAGCAGGGCGGTCGACTCCTCCGCGAGGGCCTTGGCGAGGCGGTGCCGGATCTCCCGCGGCGCGGACCGGATCAGATCGGGCGCGTAGGGGTCGTCGATGACGGTGCCGCGGCCGGCCCACTCGCGCAGCAACGCCAGGTAGCGCTGCCGGGAGTGCCCGCCAGGGTGCCCGTGCATCCGGGCCTTCATGCCCGACGACGACGGCCGGGCGGACGCGGATGCGGGTGTACCCGGGCCGGAGTAGGAGGTCTCCGGGTAGCGGGCGCCGTCGTACGCGGCGCGGGATTCCGGGCTGCCGATGCGTTCCCAGGCCACCTGCACGGCGTGGAATGACGCGGGGCTGCCCCCGACATCGGGGTGGGACTGGCGCAGCTTCCGACGATAGGCGCGTCGCAGCTCCTCGTCGGTCACCGAGGGGCTCACGCCCAGCACCTCATAGGGGCTGGCCGCGGCCGGACTGTCTGACATTCTCTGCGGTCTCTTTCGGCCTGGAACGGGAGATTCGTTCGGCCACCAGCTTAACCAGCGTTGCTGGCATCTCGCCGACACCGTCGGGGCGGCAAGCCCTGCCGGGAATTCCGTGGGACGATCAGCGGGTGAACACCACGTACCCGGTACCCCGCGTGCACCGATCCAGCACCCGCCTCATCGTCATGGTTGTCGTCGGTGTTGTGGCCGGCCTCCTGACCGGCCTGTTCGTCGACTGGCTGCTGGCGCCGGCCATCGGTTGGGCGGCGGCGGCGGTGCTCTACATCGGCTGGGTCTGGGCCACCATCGCTCCGATGGATGCGGCGACGACGGCGGCCCACGCCACCAGAGAAGACCCCTCCCGGGGCATCACCGATCTCCTCCTGATTCTGGCGAGCCTGGCCAGCCTGGGCAGCATCCTGATCGTGCTCCTTCAGGCCCGGGTGGCGTTCGGCTCGGTAAAGGTCATGCTCGCGGCCCTTGCCGTGGTGACCGTTGCGCTGTCCTGGGTGCTGGTGCACACCCTGTTCACGCTGCGGTACGCGTCGTTGTATTACGCGGACGACGACGGCGGGGTGGATTTCAACCAGGTGGAGCCGCCGTGCTACGAGGACTTCGCCTACCTGTCCTTCACACTGGGCATGACCTTCCAGGTGTCGGACACCTCACTGACCTCATCGGCCATGCGGAGGGTCGCACTCCGGCACGCGCTGATGTCGTTCCTGTTCGGCTCGATCATCCTGGCCACGCTGATCAACCTCGTCGCCGGGCTGTAGCTCCGGCCGGGACTAGCCGGCGAAGGGTTTCGCCGGCAGGCCCGCGACTCCGGGCATGGCGGTGAAGATCGACCCGGCCAGGGGGTCCTCCCCCGGGGCCAGGTCTTCCCTGGACGTGGTGATGAACAGCTGGCGGAGGTCGTCGCCGCCGAACGTGCAGGCGGTGACCCGGCCGGCGTCGACCTCGATGACCTCGTCGAGGGTTCCCTCCGGCGAATACCGTCGCACGGCACCGCCGGCGTACAGGGCCACCCAGACGCCGCCGGCGCTGTCGACGGTGAGGCCGTCGGGGTAGCCGTCGGCTTCGGGGATCTCGGCGAAGGTGCGCAGCCCGGTCAGGCCGGCCTCCGGGGTCCAGTCGAACACGCCGATCCGTCCCGTCGGGGTGTCGTTGTAATAGGCCAGCGAGCCGTCCGGGCTCCACTCGAGCCCGTTGGAGATGGTCACGCCTGTCATGGTGAGACCCACGGACCCGTCCGCAGCCAACCGGTAGAGCGACCCGGCGCCGGTGCGCTGGTCGTACGCCATCGAGCCGCAGTAGAACGAGCCGTCCGGGGCGGTGCCGCCGTCGTTCATGCGCACGGTCGGGTCGGCCCACACCTCGGGCAGGCGGGTCAGGGTTCCGTCCGGGTCCTCCAGGATGAAGCCGCGCTCGCCGGCGATCACGGCGCCGCCACCGACCCGGGGCCGGAGGGCTGCCGCGATCGCGTCCACGTGTCGCCGGGTCACCGCACCGTCGGCGGCCAGGGCGAGTACGTCACCGGCGAACAGGTCGACCAGGCGAAGCCCTCCCCAAGTTGCCGAGTAGACCGGCCCCTCCCCGTGGAAGGTGATCGGGTCGGTGAGCTGTTCGGCGCGCACCGTGGGGTCAGTCGCGCAGGACGTGTGCGGGGATGGCGATGGCCGCGCTGACGGCCAGGATGCCGGAGATGAAGATCGGGCCCTGCCAGGCGGTCACGGTGAAGGCCAGGCCGAACAGCCAGAGGCCGAGGACGAACGCGGCCATCGCCACGACGAAGGAAACAATGTGCATGGGCTGGGTCCTCTCAACGGTGCCGCGAAAGCGTTCCGGGCTCGCTTCGAGCGTACTGGTTCGACGGCGCCCGGTGTGGCTGTCGCTACGCGCTGTAGCCGACCTCGCGCTCAGGGCCGACCGGATCGATGAGCTCCGGCGCATCCTCGCCGGTGATCGGCGCGACTTCGTAGAAGGCCAACCCGGCGGCTTCCTCCGTTGACGCCTCCACCACCGCGTCGACGAGGGCCTGGTCGCCGTCCGCGTGCGGGTCCAACCAGCGATCCCAGGCTTCCTCGGCCAAGAGCACCGGCATCCGGTCGTGGATGTCGGCGAGGGCGCCCTGGGCGGGGGCGGTGAGGATGGTCGCGGTCAGGACCCAGCGAGCCGGGTCGTCCTGGCCGAGGGCCGGGTTGCGCCACCAGGAATACAGGCCCGCCAGCGCCAACGGGAGTCCGTCCTCGGAGTGGACGAAGTACGGGGTCTTGCGGGTGCCGACGGTGTGCCATTCGTAATAGCCCGTGGCGGGGATGATGGCGCGGGTCTTGGCCAGGGCCGTGCGGAAGGTCGGCTTCTCCGCGACCGTCTCCGCCCGGGCGTTGAAGGTGGCGAAGGCGGCCGACAGCTCAGGGGAGAACGTGGGCACCAGCGACCAGCGCGCCGATTCCAGCCGGCGAACGGCCGGGTCGGACTTCATCGATTCGAGCACGATAGGGATCTGCTCTGTCGGTTTCACGTTCCAGGACGGCTCCGGCAGCTCGCCAGCCTCGTGCTCGATGTCGAACATGGCGGCGAGGTCAGGCGCCGAATCGGTCATGATGAATCGCCCACACATAGGCTCAGGTTACCGTGCTGGTCGGGGCGGACCGGGTTATCCACACCGGTTGACTAATTCGAATCTGTGTTCGAAAATTGAAGGGTGTCCATTCCCCTGACTTCCGTTGCACCCGATTCGCCGGCCACGGCCGCCGACCGTGTCACCGAGCTGCGGGAACGCATGAATGGCATGCAACGCGACCGCTGGGAGCCGCGCGGGCGCGCCCTCCCGGGCGGCCTGGCCGCACTGCTGCCCCAGGGACGGCTGCGCTCCGGCGTCGCCTACAGCGTGGACAATTCCACCTCCCTGATCATGGCCATCCTGGGCGCGGCGACCACGGACGGCGGGTGGGGCGCCGTGGTCGGCCTGCCCGATTTCGGCGTCGAGGCCGCGGTCGGCTTCGGCATCGACCTTGAGCGGCTGGTGCTCGTGCCCTCCCCCGGCGACCAGTGGCTGGCCGTGACGGCGGCGCTGGTGGACGTCCTGCCGCTGGTGGTCGTGCACCCCGAGCGCACCGTCGGCGCGGCCGAGGTGGCCAGGCTCGGCGCGCGCCTGCGGCAAACGGGATGCACCCTGATCGTTGCAGGGGGCTGGGCGCAGAGCGAGGCCGTGCTGCGGGTCACCGGCACCCGCTGGGAGGGCCTGGGTGTCGGACACGGCTACCTGTCCGGGCGTGACCTCAGCGTCGCCGTCGCCGACCGCAACGGACCCCGTCGTGCCGAGGCCCTGCACCTGCCAGGCCCCGGCATGGACCTGGGCCCCGCCGAGACACTCCACCGTCCACCCCTCGCCGGGGTACGAACCGGCGCCCACCTGCATCCGGCGGCGGGATGACGGCCATGAACCGGGAACGAACCATCGTGCTCTGGTGCCCAGACTGGCCGGTGATCGCCGCACGGTCTGCCGCCGACGTCGCCCCGGACGCCCCGCTGGCCCTGGTCGACCACGGGCTGGTCTACGCCTGTTCCCCCGAGGCCAGGCATGCCGGCGTTCGCCGGGGACTGACCCTCCGGGAGGCTCAGTTCCGCTGCACCGGCCTCGTCGTGCTGCCCTACGACCCGGTCCTGGACCGCCGGGCGTTCGATCCCGTGCTCGACGGCATCGAGGCGCTCACGCCCGGCGTGGCCGTGGTGCGTCCGGGCACCTGCGCCATCCGCGCGCGCGGTCCGGTGCGCTACTACGACGGCGAACAGGCCGCGGCCCTGGCGCTTCTCGACTACCTGCGCACCGCCGGCCTGGCCGAAGCGCGGGTCGGTATCGCCGACGGCCCGTTCGCCGCCGAGCAGGCCGCCCGGCGAGGCGGGACACCCGGGCCGGGCGTCCTCGACCGAATCCGAATCATCCCCTCGGGCGAGTCTGCAGCCTTCCTGGCCCCGTTGCCCGTCTCCGCGGTCGTCGACGGTGCACTCGGCACCCTGCTCGCCCGTCTCGGCGTGCACTCCCTCGGCCAGTTCGCCGCCCTGCCGGCACTGGACGTGCACCGCCGGTTCGGTGCCGCTGCGGCCCAGGCCCACTCCCGGGCGTCCGGCCACGAACGCGAGGAAGTCGTGCCCCGCACCCCGACCCCGGTCTTCGACCGCGGCCAGGACTTCGAACCTGCCCTTGACCGTATCGACCAGCTCGCCTTCGCCCTCCGCAGCACGGCGGATGCCTTCGTGCACGCCCTCCGGGAACAGACCCTCGTCTGCACCGCGGTCAGCATCCTCGTGACCACGGAGGACGGCTCGATCACCGAACGGACCTGGCGGCATCCGCGCTGGTTCAGCGCCACCGACCTCATCGACCGGGTGCGCTGGCAGCTGCAGGGCGACGGGCGGGCGGGGTCCGGCCTCGCCGCGGGCATCGTGCGCGTGGTCCTCTCCCCCGACCGGGTCGACGCCGTCGCCAACCACGAGGACGGCCTGTGGGGAACCGGCCCCGATGAGCGCATCCACCACGCCCTCACCCGGGTGCAGGGGCTGGTGGGCCATGCCGGGGTCGTCACCGCAATGGTCGGTGGCGGGCGGATGCTCGCCGACCGGCAACGCTGGGTGCCCTGGGGTGACGACGCCGGTCCCCGCGCCGATTCCCGAGGCCCGGCCCGGCCCTGGTCCGGCAGCCTCGACGGGCTGGTCCCGTCCACGGTGTTCCGACAGCGCCGCCCCGTCAGCCTCCTCGCCGCCGATGGCCGCGAGGTCGCCGTGGACGACCGCGGTGCGCTGGACGGCGATCCGGCCGGCTTCACCTCGACGCCGTCGCCCCCGGGGACGGCCGGCACCGCAGACCGCCGGGTCGCGGCCTGGGCGGGTCCCTGGCCGGTCCAGGAGCGCTGGTGGGACCCCGCGACGACCCGCACCGTGCAGCGGATGCAAATCGTCGACGATGCCGGCGACGCCTGGCTGCTCGCCCTGGACGACCAGGGTTGGTGCGCGGAGGCGCGTTATGACTGACCATTCCCGGAGAGAAGCTCACCACCATGGGATTCAATAACCCGCCCATCCCCTGGTCGGAGTTGGAGCGCAAGCTCTCCGACCGGCGCCCCGGCGGCCCTCCCCCCGAGGCCGACGGCGGCGACAGCCCCGCCTGGTCGCGGCACCGCCAGCCCTACGCGCCCCAGGCTCCGACTCACCGACAGCACGAGGCCGCCGTCGCCTACGCCGAACTCCACGCCCACTCCAACTTCAGTTTCCTCGACGGCGGGAGCTCGCCGGAGCGGTTGCTCGAGGAAGCCGGGGAGCTCGGCCTGCACGGCCTGGCGCTCACGGACCATGACGGGCTCTATGGGGCCGTACGCCTGGCCGAGACCGCGGAAAGCTACCCCGAACTCCGCACGGTCTTCGGTGCTGAACTCTCCCTCGGGCTCAGCCGGCCGCAGAACGGGGTCGCGGAACCCGAAGGCACCCACCTGGTTGTGCTGGCTCGCGGCCAAGAGGGCTACCACCGCCTGGCCACCGCACTCACCCGCGGGCAGATGGGCGGAGGAGAGAAGGGACGGCCCGTCTACGATATCGAGGAGCTCGCCGAACTCTCCGGCGGACACTGGAACATCCTCACCGGCTCCGGATCCGGCGCCGTGCGCCAGGCGCTGCGCCACGACGGGGAGAAGGCGGCAGCCCGCGAACTCGACACCCTGGTCTCCCTCTTCGGCCGTGACGCGGTCAACGTGGAACTGTTCGATCACGGCCGGCCCCAGGACACGGTGACCAACGACTCCCTCGCCGCCCTGGCCGAGCGGGCCGGGCTGCCCGTGCTCGCCACCAACAACGTGCACTACGCCAAGCCGGCGGACTTCCCGCTGTTCTCCGCCCTTTCGGCCGTGCGGGCGCACCGCAGCCTGGACGACATGGACGGCTGGCTGCCGGGGGCGCCGACCCAGCACCTGCGGAGCGGGGCGGAGATGAAGGCCCGGTTCGACCGGTACCCGGGCGCTGTGGCGCGCACCGTGCCGCTCGCCGACGAACTCGCCTTCTCCCTGCGGCGTGCCCGGCCCCGGCTGCCCAGGCAGCATGTGCCCGACGGGCACACGCCGATGAGCTGGCTGCGCCACCTGGTCTGGGAGGGCGCGGAACGGGCCTACCCGGGCTACAACGCCAATGTGCGCGACCGCCTGGAGAAGGAACTCGACGTGATCGAGGCCAAGGACTTCCCCGGCTACTTCTTGATCGTGCACGACATCGTGCAGTTCGCCCGGCGCAACGGCATCCTCTGCCAGGGCCGCGGATCCGCCGCCAACTCGGCGGTGTGCTTCGTGATCGGCATCACCGCCGTCGATTCGATCTTCTACCGGTTGCCCTTCGAACGGTTCCTCTCCAGCCTGCGGGAGGAAGAACCCGACATCGACGTCGACTTCGACTCCGACCGGCGGGAGGAGGTCATCCAGTACGTCTACGAACGTTACGGCCGACTCAATGCCGCCCAGGTGGCCAACGTCATCACCTACCGGCCCAAGGTCGCGGTGCGGGACATGGCCAAGGCGCTCGGCTACAGCACCGGGCAACAGGATGCCTGGTCGAAGCAGGTGGAGCGCTGGGGGTCCGCGGTGTCCAGCCCCGAACACGACATCCCCGACCAGGTCGCCGACCTCGCCGGCCGGGTGCTCGGGTTCCCCCGCCACCTGGGCATCCATTCCGGCGGCATGGTGCTCACCGACCGGCCCGTCGGCGAGGTCTGCCCGATCGAGCACGCCCGCAAGGAGGGCCGCACCGTGCTGCAGTGGGACAAGGACGACTGCGCCTGGATGGGCCTGGTCAAGTTCGACCTGCTCGGGCTCGGCATGCTCGCCGCGCTGCAGTACACCTTCGACCTCGTGCGGGACGCACTCGGCGAAACGTGGACACTCGGCAGCATCCCCCGTGAGGAGGCCGGTGTGTACGACATGCTCTGCCGGGCCGACTCCATCGGCGTCTTCCAGGTGGAGAGCCGCGCTCAGATGGGCACCCTTCCCCGACTGCAACCGCGGCGCTTCTACGACCTCGTCGTGGAAATCGCGCTCATCCGGCCGGGTCCCATCCAGGGCGGCGCGGTGCACCCGTACATCCGCCGCAAGCTCGGCCAGGAACCGGTGACGTACCTGCATCCCAAACTCGAGCCGGTGCTGGAGCGCACCCTCGGCGTCCCGCTCTTCCAGGAGCAGCTGATGCAGATGGCCATGGCGGTGGGCGGATGCTCCGGCGAGGATGCCGACCTGCTGCGGCGGGCGATGGGGTCCAAGCGTGGGGTGGAGAAGATCTCCTCGCTGCGCGCCACGCTCTACCAGGGCATGGCCGGAAACGGGATCACGGGAGACCTGGCCGACAGCATCTACGAGAAGATCGAGGCGTTCGCCAATTTCGGTTTCGCGGAGAGCCACTCCATCAGCTTCGCCCTGCTGGTCTACGCCAGCGCCTGGCTGAAGCTGCACTACCCCGGCGCGTTCCTCGCCGCCCTCCTCCGGGCACAGCCGATGGGGTTCTACTCCCCGCAGTCACTCGTCGCCGACGCCCGCCGGCACGGCGTCCGGGTGCTGCGCCCCGACGTGCAGCGCTCCGGCGCCGACGCGGTGCTTGAGGCGATCACCGACGGCTCGGGCGTTCCGGCCGAACGGCCCGCCTGCCTCGACCCGGACCAGCCGCCGGTGCCGGACTACGACCGGACCCTGCCGGTGGACGATCGGAGTCACCGCAGGGACGGCGCCCTCGCCGTGCGCCTCGGTCTCGCCGACGTGCGCGCGATCGGCGGCGCGGTGGCCAAGCGGATCGTGGCGGAGCGGGAGGAATTCGGGCCGTACCGCTCCATGAACGACCTGGCCAGACGGGCCGGGCTGAGCACGGAACAGCTGGAATCGCTGGCCACCGCCGGCGCCTTCGAGGGGATGGGGTTGGAGCGTCGCCAGGCACTGTGGTCGGCCGGTGAGGCCGCCGCCGACACCGACGCCCACCTGCGCGGTTCGCTCGAGACCGTGCAGCCGCCGCTCCTGGAACTGATGACACCGGTCGAACAGGTCGCCTACGACCTCTGGGCAACGGGGGTGTCCACCGACGACCACCCCATTCGGCACGCACGGGCAGGGCTGGAGGCCCGCGGAGCCCTGGCGGCGAACCAGCTGGCGACCAGCGAGAGCGGCCGGCGCATCGAGGTCGGCGGGGTCGTCACCCATCGGCAGCGGCCCGCCACCGCGAACGGCGTCACCTTCATCAACCTCGAAGACGAGACCGGCAACGTGAACGTCGTCGTGAGCGTCGGCGTGTGGACCCATTTCCGCCGGATCGCCCGGGAGTCCCCCGCCCTCATGATTCGCGGCATCCTGGAACGCTCGCCGGAAGGAGTGGTGAACCTCATCGCAGACCGGTTCGAACCGTTGACCGTGGCGGCCCACACGTCATCGAGGGACTTCCGCTAGCGTCGATTCAGTGAACGACGACAGATACTCCCAGGACGTGCTCTTCAACGGCTGGAAGGACGCCGGCCGCCGCGTGGTGCCCCAGCACGAGGCAGTGCGCGACCTGGTCGTGGAGGAAGTCGCCACCGGGTTCTGCGGCGCGGTCATCCGGGTGGAGAAGAAGGTCGTCACCCTCGAAGACCGGCACGGCAAGCTGCGCCTGTTCCCCCTGGGCGCCGGATTCCTCCTCGACGGCGAGCCGGTCGTTCTGGTGCCACCGAAGCAGGCCGCTGGGGCCGGCCGGGCCCGCACCGCCTCCGGGTCCCTCGCGGTAGCGGATGCCCCCGCCCGGGTGGCCAGGGCCAGCCGGATCTTCGTCGAGGGCCGGCACGACGCCGAACTGGTTGAGAAGGTCTGGGGCGCCGACCTGCGCATCGAGGGTGTCGTCGTCGAATACATCGAGGGGGTCGACAACCTCGCCGAACTCCTGGCCGAATTCAAGCCGGGGCCGACCCGCCGCGTCGGTGTCCTCGTGGATCACCTCGTGCCGAACTCCAAGGAGAGCCGGATCGCCGACGCCGTCGCCCGCGGGCCACACGGCAGGCACGTCCTCGTGGTCGGTCATCCCTACGTCGACGTCTGGCAGTCGGTCAAACCGGCGAGACTGAATTTGCCGGTCTGGCCCACAATCCCCCGGTCCATCGAGTGGAAGCACGGCATCTGCGCGGCGCTCGGCTGGCCGCACGAGGACCAGGCCGACATCGCCCGCGCCTGGCAGCAGATCCTCGGCCAGGTGCGCAGCTACGCCGACCTGGAGCCCGCCCTCCTGGGCCGGGTGGAGCAGCTCATCGACTTCGTCACGGTCGAACAGTGACTCGGCAGGCCTATTTGAGCATTTCTGTCAGATTTCGTAACACTTTAAACTCGTTTTCGCACAGATCCCCACGAGAACCGAGCGATGTGGGCTAGTGTTGACGAAGTAGTTGTAGTGCTTGCACGTCTAGAAAACGTATCGATCTCGGTCGGTGCGCGCTTATTCCTTTCGGAAGCGGACGACGAATACCGCGACGAACGGCCTCGAAAGTCGGGGCCTTTCTAACACTCCTGGAGGAGTTTCATAATGGCAACAGGTACCGTGAAATGGTTCAACGCTGAAAAGGGCTTCGGCTTCATCGCTCCCGACGACGGAAGCGCCGACGTGTTCGCGCACTACTCTGCGATCGCTTCGAACGGCTACAAGTCGCTCGACGAGAACCAGAAGGTCGAATTCGAGGTCACCCAGGGCCCCAAGGGTCCCCAGGCTGAGAACATCCGCGCCCTCTAAATAGAGCTGCGTCAGCTACACAAAGCTGTCAACAACGCCCCCGCTTCGGCGGGGGCGTTGTTTTGTTAACCGGCGGATCGCACAACTGTGCCCCGTGCGGACATGTGCACCCGGTGTACCGGGAACAGTTGTCCGCACGGGGCACAGTTGCCGTGCGTGCAGGTCGGGCGGTTAGATGCCCTGGGCCAGACGGTAGTACGCCGCGTTCCACTTGACGTCGTTGGCGAAGCCACGCTTGGTGGTGTCCTCGTCGATGATCAGCAGCTCGGTGCGGGTGATCTCGGCGAAGTCCTCCCAGGCCTCGATGCCCACCGCGGTGGAGAGCACGGTGTGGTGGGCCGCCCCGGCGGTGATCCAGGCGGTGGCGCTGGTGGCCAGGTCCGGCGCGGGCTTCCACACGGCGCGGGCCACGGGCAGGTGCGGCAGCGGCGCGGGCAGGTCGATGACCTCGACGACGTTTGCGACGAGGCGGAACCGGTCGCGCATGTCCGACAGGGCCACAACCACGCCGGCGCCGGCGTCGGTGTCGAAGACGAGGCGCACGGGGTCTTCCCGGCCGCCGATGCCCAGCGGGTGGATCTCCAGGTTCGGCTTGGTGGTCGTCAGCGACGGGCAGATCTCCAGCATGTGCGCGCCGAGGATCGACTCCTCACCGGGGACCAGGTTGTAGGTGTAGTCCTCCATCAGCGAGGCGCCACCGGGCAGGCCGGCGCCCATCACCTTGGCCGCGCGGATCAGGACCGACGTCTTCCAGTCGCCCTCGCCGCCGAAGCCGTAGCCGTCGGCCATCAGTCGCTGCACGGCCAGGCCCGGGAGCTGGCGGAGACCGCCGAGGTCCTCGAAGTTGGTGGTGAAGGCGCTGAAGCCGCCCTCTTCCAGGAAGGAACGCAGGCCCAGCTCGATCTTCGCGCCGTAGCGGAGGGATTCGTGACGGTCACCGTCCGGCTTGAGCTCGGGCGCGACGTTGTAGGCCTCGAGGTAGACGGCGATGAGGTCGTCCACGTCGGACTCGCTGGCGGCATCCACCCGCTCGACCAGTTCGTTGACACCCCAGGTGTTCACCGAGACGCCGAAACGGATCTCGGCCTCGGTCTTGTCACCCTCGGTGACGGCGACGTTGCGCATGTTGTCGCCGAACCGGGCCAGCTTGAGGTTGCGCACCGCCGCGGCGCCGCTGGCTGCACGGGTCCAGGTGCCCACCTGCAGGGCGACCGCCGGGTTCGACACGTGGCCGACGACGGTCTTGCGGGGGATGTTCATCCGCCCGGCGATGTAGCCGAACTCACGGTCGCCGTGCGCGGCCTGGTTGAGGTTCATGAAGTCGAAGTCGATCTCCGCCCACGGCAACTCGACGTTGGCCTGGGTGTGCAGGTGCAGGAACGGCTTCGCCAGGGCGTCGAGTCCGCGGATCCACATCTTGGCCGGGCTGAAAGTGTGCATCCAGGCGATGACACCGACGACGTTGTCAGCACCGTTGGCGTCGATCATGGCGCGGCGGATGGCCTCGGAGTCCTTGACGACGGGCTTCCACACGATGGTGACCGGGATGTCGCTGGACGCGTTCAGCTGGTCGACGACGTCCTGGGACTGCTCGGCGACCTGTCTCAGCGTCTCCTCGCCGTAGAGGTCCTGGCTGCCGGTGAGGAACCAGACCTCGTTCGCCTTGAGGTCGGGGATGATCGAGTTAGTCACTTCAGTGCTCCTTTGGGGTCTTGGCCGTACACGTTCTGGTAGCGATCGAACAGGGAGTCGATCGCGGTCTGGGGAATGGGCAGGCTCTCGCCCAGCTGGCGGGAGATATGCACGGTCTTCGCGACGTCCTCGGCCATCACGGCGGCCTTCACGGCGTCCTTGGCGTTCTTGCCGATGGTGAAGACACCGTGGTTCTGCATCAGGACCGCCCGCGAGCGGTGCCCGGCGAGGGTCTGCACGATGCCGCGGCCGATGGACTCGTCGCCGATGATGGCGAACGGGCCGATCGGGATCTCGCCGCCGAACTCGTCGGCCATGGCGGTGATCACGCACGGGATCGCCTCGCCGCGCGCCGCCCAGGCGGTGGCGTAGGTGGAGTGGGTGTGCACGACGCCGCCGACCTCCGGCATGTTCCGGTACACGTAGGCGTGCGCGGCGGTGTCGCTGGACGGGCTGCGCTCCGACCCCGGGGTGCCGGCGATGACGTTGCCGTCGAGGTCGCAGAGGATCTGGTTCTCCGGCGTGAGGTCGTCGTATTCGACGCCGGACGGCTTGATCACGAACAGGTCGGCGCCGGGCACCCGGCCGGAGATGTTGCCGCCGGTCCAGATCACGAGCCCGTACTTGGTGAGCTGGGCGTGCAGGGTCGCCACCTCGGTGCGGGTGCGCGCGATGGCGGCGTCGATGTCGGGCGAGAAGCTGACCATGGTGGTTCCTTTCAGGAGAGCGTGTCGACGGCGGTGCGCTCGATGGCGAGGCCGGCGGAGTAACGGTCGAGGTAGGCGGTGAAGCCGGCGACGTCGGCGGCGTCGGGGGCGGTCGTGTCGAATTCAGCGTCCCCGAAGACCCGCTCGCGCAGGAAGCCGTCCAGGTCCAGGTCCACGCCGGTTGCCACGGCCGCCGTGTACGAGGCCAGGACCGCGATCCCCCAGGCGCCGCCTTCCGACGCCGTCTCGGCGACGGACACCGGTGCATCCAGGGCGCCGGCGAGGAACCTCTGGGCCACACCCGCGGTGCGGAAGAGCCCGCCGTGCGCGAACATGGCGTCGAGTTCGACCCCTTCCTCGGCGAGGACCCGCATGCCCAGGCTGAGGGTGCCGAACACCCCGTAGAGCTGCGCGCGCATGAAGTTGGCCAGCGTGAACCGGCTGTCGGGGGTGCGCACGAACAGCGGCCTGCCCTCGGTGAGGCCGGCGATCGGCTCCCCCGCCAGGTGGTTGTAGGCGAGCAGGCCGCCGGCGTCCGGATCGCCGTCGAGGGCCTCCAGGAACAGGGTGTTGAACACGGCGTCGGAATCGATCGGGGACCCGGCGGCGGTGGCGAAGCGGCCGAACATGCCGGCCCAGGCGGCGAGCTCGCTCGCGCCGTTATTGCAGTGCACCATCGCGACGGTGTCGCCGGCGGGGGTGGTGACCACGTCGAGTTCGTGGTGCACACTGCCGAGCGGGCGCTCCAGGACGACCATCGCGAAGATGCTCGTACCGGCGCTGACATTGCCGGTGCGGGGGGCGACGGAGCAGGTCGCGACCATGCCGGTGCCGGCGTCGCCCTCGGGCGGGCACAACACGGCGCCGGGCCGCAGCGCCCCGGTCGGGTCGAGCAGCGCCGCCCCGGCGGCAGTGAGCTCACCGGCGGACTGACCGGCGACGAGCACCTCGGGCAGCAGGGCGGCGAGCTGGAGACCGGGTGCGGAGACGGAGACGACGCCGTCGTACCGGCCGAGGAGGTCGGCGTCGTAGTCCCTGGTCGCGGCGTCGATCGGGAACATGCCGGAGGCGTCGCCGACGCCGAGGACCTTACGGCCGGTGAGGCGCCAGTGCACGTACCCGGCGAGGGTGGTGATGAAACCGAGCTGCGGGACGTGCGGTTCGTGATCGAGCACGGCCTGGTGCAGGTGGGCGATCGACCAGCGCAGCGGGATGTTCACGCCGAACAGTTCGGTCAGCTCGGCCGCTGCGGGTCCGGTCGTGGTGTTCCGCCAGGTGCGGAACGGTACCAGCAGCTCGTCGGCGGCGTCGAAGGCGAGGTAACCATGCATCATCGCCGAGACGCCGATGGCGCCGTAGCCGGCGGGGCGGATGCCGTACCGGGCTTCGATGTCGGCGACGAGGGCGGCGTGCGCGGCCTGGATGCCGGTCCACACGTCGTCGAGGGAGTACGTCCAGACCCGGTCGACGAACGCGTTCTCCCAGTCGTGGCTGCCGACGGCCAGGACGTCGGACGGCGTGTCCCCGATCAGGCAGGCCTTGATGCGGGTAGATCCCAGTTCGATGCCGAGGGAGGCCCGCCCGCCGAGGATGGCGTCCCTGGCGGCCTGGTCCCGATCGGGACGGGTGCGCTCGGTGTCGTCGAAATCGGCGGTCGCTGCGGCGTGCTCAGTCATGCGCGGGACTCCTTTGGCTCGTAATGTGATCGATCACATGATTGACCACGGTTACGAGTGTACGGCACAACCCGTCGCGCGTCGCATCGATTATCCGCGCGGCGCCGCCGTGGATGCCCGCACGACGAGCTGTGGGTGCACCGAGGGGACGGCGTCGCTTTCGCCGAGGAGCAACGCGACGGCGCGGCGCCCGGCTTCGGCGAGGTCCTGCCGCACGGTGGTCAACGGCGGGTGGTAGAAGGCGGCTTCGGGCACGTCGTCGAAGCCCACGATGCTCACGTCCCCTGGCACGTCCAGCCCCGCGCCGCTGGCGGCGCTGAGCGCACCGAGCGCCATCTGGTCGTTGCCGGCGAAGATGGCCGTGACCCCGCGTTCGATGAGGTCGATCGCGGCGCGGTAGCCGGAGGCCGCACTCCAGTCGCCGGTGGCGATGAGGCCCGCGTCGAGGCCGTGCTGCTCCAGTTCGTCGCGGAAACCGGCGAGCCGCTGGGACGCGTCCAACCACTCGGCCGGGCCGGCAATGTGGCCGATGCGGCGGTGGCCGAGCGCTACGAGGTGGGCGGTGGCCATCCGTGCACCGACCACCTGGTCGAGCTGGCGATCGTCCGGGGCGTCGGTGCCTGCGGCCTGCAGGGTGACGAACGGAATCCCGATGGAGAGTTCGGAGAGGGCGGCCAGCACCCGGGCCTGCGGGGCCACCACCACGAGCCCCTCGGCGGACAGGTTCGCGAGGTGGTTGACGGCCTCATTGATCGACTGCGGATCGAGGCCGTCGGCGTTGGCGATGGTGACGCTATAACCGCGCGCGCGGGCGGCGGTCTCCACCGCCGCGATACTGGACGCCGGCCCGTACTCGCCGCTCGAGGTCGAGAGGATGCCGATCATGCGGGACCTGCTCGAGGACAGTGCGCGGGCCGCCGCGTTTGGCCGGTAGTTCAGCTCCCGCATCGCCGCCAGCACCTTCTGCCGGGTGGCGTCGCGCAGGCTGGGGTGATCGTTCAGCACCCGCGACACCGTCTGGTGCGACACTCCGGCGACCCTGGCCACGTCGAACACGCTCGCGGCGCGGGGCCGGGAGTCCTCTGGATCGGAGTGAGCAGTCATCTGTCGATTATCGCGGGGTCCGGGCCCCGGCTCCCGCCACGGGCCGGTGCCGCTACTTGACTAGGTCCTGCCAGCCGTCGCCGTCGACGTACTCGAAGATCAGGTTCGTCTCGGTGTGGGCGACGGCCGGATGCTCGGCCAGGTGCTCGAGGACGAAGTCGCGGAGGTCCGACGCGTCGGCGGCCGCCACGTGCAGCAGGTAGTCGTCGGCCCCGGCGGTGTGGAACAGGCCGATCACGCCGGGCCAGTGCGGGGCGGCGTTGCGGAAGTCGTCGATCTGGTCACGCACGTGCTTGGCCAACCGCACCGAGATCAGCGCCTGCAGGGACGCGCCGAGGGCGGCCAGGTCGATGTTGGCACGGTAGCCGCGGATGTGGCCGAGCTGTTGCAGCCGGCGCAACCGAAGGGACACCGTGGACTCGGCCACGCCGATCTCGGCGGCCAGCGCGGCGCCGGAGGCCCTGGCATTCACCGAGAGGGCGCGCAGCAGGGCCCGGTCGACCCTGTCGAGATCCGCTTTCTTGGAATCCATGCTCGCCCTCTTTCGTTGCGAGTCAGTTTATCGACCGTTCTGCGATCCCGAAACCGGTGGGCGAATCAGCTGCGGCCGAGCCGGCGGCGGAGCAGGTCGATCCGCTTCTGGATCTGGGTGACGCTTGCCTGGGCCACGGCCGGTCCACCGCACAGGCGGCGGAGCTCGGCGTGCACCATGGCATGCGGCTCCCCGGACAGCTTCGACCACATGCCCACAAGGCTGCCCAGCAGCTTCCGCTGCTCCTTGAGCGTGCGGTACAGCGGCATCTCCTCCTCTGGTGCCCCCGGCACCGCGGCCGCGGCTGTGCGCCGGTCAGAGCCCCGCTTGGCCTGCTTGTGCTGGCGCTGGCGGAGGAGTTCGGAGACCTGCTCGGGCTCGAGCAGGCCGGGGATGCCGATGAAGTCGAATTCCTCGTCGGTGCCGGGTTCGGCGAGTTCACCGAATTCATCGCCGTTGAACATGACCATGTCGAACGTGGCCTGCGAGTCGATGGCCTGCCAGGTGAATTCCTCGCCCAGCTCATCGGAGGCCTTCTCGGTCTTGTTCGCGGCCGCCACCATGGCGTCTTCGGGGTTGTACATCCCGTCGTCGCCGTCGTCGCGGTTGCTGCGATCCAGGGCGTGGTCCCGTTCCAGTTCCATGGCGTTGGCCAGGCTCAGCAGGCCCGGCACGTTCGGCAGGAAGATCGACGCCGTCTCACCGCGCCGCCGGGCCCGGACGAACCGGCCGATGGCCTGGGCGAAGAACAGCGGCGTCGAGGCGCTCGTGGCGTAGACGCCGACGGCCAGCCGGGGAACGTCCACACCCTCCGACACCATCCGCACCGCGACCATCCACCGGCGGGTGTTGTGCGAGAACTCGTCGATGCGGTCGCTGGACTCCTTCTCGTCGGAGAGCACCACGGTGGCCGGCTCCCCCGAGATCTCCTCGAGGATCGCCGCGTACGCGCGTGCGGTGGTCTGGTCGGTCGCGATGACCAGCCCGCCGGCATCCGGGATGCCGTGCCGCACCTCGGTGAGCCGGCTGTCCGCCGCACGCAGCACGGCCGGGATCCACTGCCCGGTGGGTTCGAGAGCCGTGCGCCAGGCCTGCGAGGTGATGTCCTTGGTGTTGCCCTCGCCGAGCTTGGCTTCCATCTCGTCGCCGGTCCGGGTACGCCACTTCATGTGCCCGGCGTAGACCATGAACATCACCGGCCGCACGACACCGTCCTCCAACGCCCGGCCGTAGCCGTAGTTGTAGTCGCTCTGGGACAGCCGGATGCCGTGCTTGTCCGGCAGGTAGGTGACGAACGGGATCGGCGACGTGTCCGAGCGGAACGGGGTCCCGGTCAACGACAGCCGCTTGGTGGCGGGGTCGAAGGCCTCGCGGATCGCGTCACCCCAGCTCAGGGCGTCACCGCCGTGGTGCACCTCGTCCAGAATCACCAGGGTGCGGCTGCCCTCGGTGAGTTCGCGGTGCAGCGCCGCCCGGGTGGCCACCTGCGCGTAGGTGACGGCGATGCCGTGGTAGTGGCTGCCGTAGCGGCCGTGCGCGTTCTTGAAGTACGGGTCGAGCCGGATGCCGGCCCGCGCGGCGGCGTCTGCCCACTGGCGTTTGAGGTGCTCAGTGGGCGCAACCACGGTGATGCGGTCGATCACCTTGCGGGCCCGCAGCTCGGCGGCCAGGCGCAGCGCGAACGTGGTCTTGCCGGCGCCCGGGGTGGCGGCCGCGAGGAAGTCGCGCGGCTGGTGCTCGAAATACGCCTCGAGGGCCTCGGCCTGCCAGGCGCGAAGCTTGCTCGCTGTGCCCCAGGCGGCGCGCTCGGGGAACGACGGGGAGAGGTGCTCGGCGGCGCTGGTGCCGGCGGGCCCCCGGTCGGGGCCGAACACCGGCGGGGTGTCGACCGCGTCAGCGAGAGAGCTGTTCGTCGGGAAGCCACCGGGGGCGAAGCCGTCGGACAGGGCGAACAATCCGGGTTCGCTGCTGTCAGCAGTCGAGGGCTCCCGATTCGAGGGTTCCCGGAATGCGGATCCGAAATCAGGTGCAGTAGTCACTTCATAAGAACCTATCAAGAAGCGACGACGCTCGCCGGACGAGGGCAGAATGGATCAGATGACGAAGCAGCAGCATCCGTGGTCCCGCTACGTCGCCGTGGGCGACTCGTTCACCGAAGGGGTGGGCGACGCCGAACCGGCCAGCCCGGGCGGCAACCGCGGCTGGGCGGACCGGGTCGCGGAAATGCTCAGCCTGGGCTCGGACGACTTCGCATACGGAAACCTGGCCGTGCGCGGCAAGCTGATGAACCAGATCCTCGCCGAGCAGGTAGAGCCGGCGCTGGCCCTGCATCCGGACCTGGTCACGATCTCCGCCGGCGGCAACGACGTGCTGCGACGCGGCAGCGACCCGGACGCGATCGCGGCCCGGTTCGACGAGGCCGTGCGGCTGCTCGGTTCCGACGGGGCCACCGTGGTGGTGTTCACCGGTACCGACGTGCGTTTCTCGCCCGTGCTGCGGGGCCTGCGCGGCAAGGTCGCGATCTACAACGAGAACATCCGTGCCATCGCGACCGCGCGCGACGCCATCGTGGCGGACATGTGGTCGTTGACCGAGATCCAGGATGCGCGGATGTGGGCACCGGACCGTCTGCACCTCAACCCGCTCGGGCACCACACGGTCGCCCGGATGGTCCTGGACGTGCTCAACGTGCCCAATCCCCTCGAACCGCTGGTGCCGGAGCCGATGCCGGGAACCACCTGGCGCCAGGCGCGCAGCGAGGACCTGGCCTGGGCCAGGGAATACCTGGTTCCCTGGGTGCTGCGCCGGGTGCGGCACCAGTCTTCCGGCGACCACATCCTGCCCAAGCGGCCGGCGGCCGACCCGGTGACTCGGCTGGACGAACCGGACGGGTTGGCCGCAGAACTCGGCTAGACCTGGCCCGGGTGCGTCCAGCGCCAGAGCGGCCCGGGGTCGGTGATGTCGGTGTCGAGCACCAGGGGAACGGTGACGGTCTGCGTTCCCACGGTCACGTCCACGCTGCCGACCGGGTCGCCCTTGTCGGCCAGGCGCACCTGCTCGACGTCCACGACGGTGTCAATCGGTGTGTCGGACCAGACGACGGCGGATGCCGCGGTCTCGGCGACAGCCTGTCCGGACTGGCCCCACGGGGTCGTGTACGTGCCGAAGGAGGCGCCGGCCTCGACCAGGTCCACCTCGCGGAAGCCCGGCGTCACGCTGTCGATGAGGGTGAGGATGCTCTGGTTGAGCTCGGGGTGGGTGTCCCCGCCGAGCACGACCCCGACGAGCGTGACCGTGGTCTCCCCCACCGGGACATCGACCGCAAAGAGCAGGCAGGCGCCGGCCTCGTCGGTGGTGCCCGTCTTGATGCCGTCGACACCATCGATGCCGAGCAGCTTGTTCGTGTTGACCACGGTGCCGACGGTGGGGATCTCGGCGGTGGGCATGGCCACGATGTCGGCCAGAACCGGGTTCGCCACGACCAGCTTGCCGATGGCGACGAGGTCGGCCGGGCTGCTGACGCTTTCCGCGGACAGTCCGCTGGTGTCGGCGACGGTCGTGCCGGTCAGGCCGTGCGCGGCGAGGTAGTCGGCGGCGGCGGCGAGGTAGGCGTCCACGGAGCCGAACGCCCACACCGCCAGGGAGACGCTGTAGTTGTTCGCCGAGGGCAGCAGCATCGTCTCGAACGCTTCGCGCTGGGTGAGGACCATGCCGGACACGACGGGCGCAACCGAGCCGTTCTCGGCGATCGCGTCGTAGTAGATGTCGATGTCGTCATCGGTGAAGGTGATCTCCGGCCCAGGGTCGTCCCCGGTCAACGGCTTGGCCTCGAGGATGACCAGCGAGGTCACCATCTTGGTGATGCTCGCGATCGGCACCGAGGTCTGGTCGCCCGCCTCCCCCAGCAGCCCGTCGTAGCCCACCGCGCCGATGGCACCGGCACCGCCGTCGGGCCAGGCAGGCGTGGCGGCGGCCTGGGTGAGTGCCGCCGGTTCGGTCAGCGCGGCCGCGGAGGCGGAAACGGGAGCGAGGCCGGTGCTGGTGAGGTAGGCGATGGCCGCGATGAGCACGGCGAGGGCGCTGAAGAACGCGATGCGCCGACGGTGGTAGACCTGACGCCGGGTGAGAGACATTCGATGAGTCTAACCACGGCGGCGACGCCGGATCGGCAAGGCCGCCGCGTGCCGCGGCAGGCCGCTCAGCGCGGTGTGGGACGCAGGGCGTAGAGCGCGACCGCGCTGGCGGAGGCCACGTTCAGGGAGTCGACGCCGTGCAGCATCGGAATCGTCACGATGGTGTCAGCGGCCGCCAGCGCGTGCCGGCTGAGGCCGTCGCCCTCGGTGCCGAGGATCAGGGCCACGCGCTCCGGCGGGTCGGCCGCGAACGTGTCCAGGGACACGGCGTCGTCGGCGAGGGCGAGGGCGGCCAGGTGGAACCCGTGCTCGTGCAGCACCGGCGCGGCCTCCGACCACTCCGGCAGCCGGGTCCACGGCACCTGCAGCACCGTTCCCATGCTCACGCGCACGCTGCGGCGGTACAGCGGGTCGGCGCAGCGCGGGGTGATGAGCACGGCATCGGCGCCGAGGCCCGCCACCGACCGGAAGATCGCACCGACGTTGGTGTGGTCGACGATGTCTTCCAGGATCACGATGCGCCGGGCGTCACGGATGATGTCGGCGACGGCGGCGAGGTCGGGCCGGTGCATCGCGGCCAGGGCGCCGCGGTGCAGGTTGTACCCGGTCAGCTTTTCGAGGAGGGCAGCCGTGCCCACGTAGATCGGCACGTCCGGCCAGTCCGCGAGCAGGCGCACCGCGTCGGGCAGCCACTGCTCCTGCACGAGCACCGACCGCGGACGGTGCCCGGCGGCAATCGCCCGGCCGATGACCTTCGCGGACTCGGCGATGTACAGGCCGTTGGCCGGCTCGCTGACCCGGCGCAGGGCCACATCGGTGAGCCGGGAATAGTCGGTCAGGCCCGGCTGGTCGAGGTCGGTAATCGGGACGATCTGCACGGAGGCCGCCGCCTTTCTGGGAGGTGTGTGCTTCCAGACTGTCAGGTTCGCGGGCACGAACCGCGCCCGGCGGGGCGCGAGCGCGTCAGCTGCCGGGAGTTTCTGTAACACGGCCGAAAACTGACCAGTTTAGACTCGAAGGACATCGTCGTCGGGGCAGGCCAGCAGGCCCGGCCGACGACGCGGTCAAGCGGATGGAGCACGATGACGGCTGAGACACTCGTGACACCGTCGGTGGGCGCCGAGAAATCCCTCGACGCCCTGGCCGCGCTCCTGCGCGACCGGCGCACCGCGGTCCTCACCGGAGCGGGCGTGAGCACGGATTCGGGAATCCCCGACTACCGCGGCGCCGGAGCCCCGGTGCGGGTCCCGATGACCTTCCAGACCTTCGTCGCCGACGAACGCGCCCGCAAACGCTACTGGGCCGGCAGCCACCTGGGCTGGCACCGGTTCCGCGCCGCCGAACCCAACCTCGGCCACCGCTCCCTTGTCGCACTGGAGGCCGCGGGGCTGATCAGCGGTGTCATCACCCAGAACGTCGACGGGCTGCACACCCGGGCCGGTTCCACCCACGTCGTCGAACTGCACGGGTCGATGGACCTCGTGGTGTGCCTGTCCTGCGGTCAAGCCTTCGGGCGTGACAGCATCGCGGCCCGGCTGGAAGCGGACAATCCGGTACTCGCGCACCCCGAGCAGGTGGAGATCGCCCCGGACGGCGATGCCATCGTCGTCGACATCGACGGATTCATCGTTCCGGACTGCTCGGTCTGCGGCGGGATGCTCAAGCCCAACGTCGTGTTCTTCGGCGAACTCGTACCGACGGGCAAGTTCAGCGCGGCCGCCGCCCTGGTGCGCAGCGCGGATGCCCTGATCGTGGCGGGATCCTCGCTGGCGGTGAATTCCGGCATCCGGCTGCTCGAACTCGCCAGGCGCCGGAAGCTCCCCATCGTCGTGATCAACCGCGGGGCGACGAAGGGCGATGGCCGCGCCCTGGTTAAGCTGGAGGCAGGCACGTCGGAGACGTTCGCCGGGCTGGTGACCCGACTCACCGACTAGTTCTCGTGCAGCAGAAGGCGGCGTTGTGATGACCAGGTTCGCGATCGTCCGACACGGCCAGACCGACTGGAACCTGGAGAAACGCATCCAGGGCAGCACCGACATCCCCCTGAACTCGCTGGGCCGGGCGCAGGCGGCCGAAACCGGCCTGGCGCTGCGCGGCAGGCCCTGGGACGCCATCGTCACGAGCCCCCTCGTGCGGGCGCTCGAGACCGCCCGGATCATCGCCGGGGAGCTGGACCATCCCGCGCCCCTGGTCGTGCCGGAGTTGACCGAACGCCACCACGGTGAGATCGAGGGCCTGACCTTCGCCGAGCGCCAGGTCCGGTTCCCGGACGGAGCCCTGGTGCCCGGGCTCGAGTCCCGGCAGGCCGTGCTCGACCGTGTACTGCCGGCGCTCGGGCGCCTCGCGGCGGCGCATCCGGGTCGGGAACTCGTCGTGGTCTGCCACGGCGGTGTGATCGGCACGCTGGTGCGATACGCGACCGGCGGGCAACGTCCCGCCGCCGGCGAGCTCATCCCGAACGGGTCAGTGCACGACTTCCGCTGGCAGGACGGCAAGCTCGAACTGGAGAGCTTCGCCTCGGTGCGCTGAGCCGGCCGGTCGGCCGGGTAAGCGCCGGGGTCAGCGCCGGGCGGCGGCCTGGGTGCCCTGCAGAACCGTCAGGAGACGCCGGGCGGACTCCGCCCAGGTGAACCGTGCCGCCTGCTGCACCGAGAGCCGGGAGCGCCTGGCCCACTCCCCCGGTTGCTCCAGCGCGCGCACAGCACCGGCCACGGCGTCAGGGTCGGTGGCGTCCGCGTAGCTGGCCGCGTCGCCGCCGATCTCCCGGAAGATCTCGATATCGCTGACCACGACGGGGATGCCCAGGCTCATCGCCTCGACCAACGGGATGCCGAAGCCCTCGTCCAGCGACGTCGTCACCAGCGCCGTGGCCTCGGAGAGCAACCGCACGTAGGCCTCGTCGGTGACGCCGTTGTGGAACACCAGCGACGCCTGCGGGGCGAGGGAGCTGAGCCGGGCACGTTCGGCGTCACCGATCCGGCTGAGCAGGTGCAGCTCGTAGCCGGGCAGGGCCGCGGTCGC
Source organism: Cryobacterium sp. AP23 (assembly GCF_054075385.1). NCBI lineage: Bacteria > Bacillati > Actinomycetota > Actinomycetes > Micrococcales > Microbacteriaceae > Cryobacterium > Cryobacterium sp. AP23. The sequence goes on from NZ_CM133415.1 coordinate 670,304, forward strand.
CCGCACGAGCGTGTCCACGTTCTTGTACGGCATGAACGACCCCATGTAGACCAGACGTTTGCTGGCCGGTGCGCCGCGCGGAACGAGCTCTGCCCCCGCGGCCACGGCATCGGCCGCATTGGGCACCACCGACACCGGCCGCACCGTCAAACGGTGCCGGCTGATCAGGGCTGCGGTGGTCTCCGACACCGTCACGACACCGTCGGAGCGGTTCAGCAGCATCCGCTGCGGGCCCCAGGACAGGTGGTACAGCCGCCAGAGCAGGCGGATGCCGGCGGAGAACTCCCTCGGTGGGGTGCGGTTGCGGTAGTAGATCAGGTCGTGCACCGTGAGGACCAGGCGGTACCGCCGGCCCCACGAGCCCATGGTCTGCATCGGGCTGAACACGATGTCGGGTTTGAGCTTGTTGACGGTGAGCGCGACGAGCGGTTCGAGCGGGCTCGTCGGCGAGCTGACCAGCTGCCACGGCACGGCCGGCAGCAGCTTGAGCTGGCGGTGGTCGCTGATCAGCATCGTCACCGGGTGCAGCCGGCTGAGTTCGGTGACGAGCCCAGCGGTGTAGCGGCTGATGCCGTCGTGCCGGTCGGTCCGGGTGTACCGGCAGTCGAACACGATCCGCAGCGGCCGGTCGGTCGGACGGCTCATGACTCGGCCTCGTCCAGGAAAATGCGGAGCTGCTCTGCCGCGGCCTCCGGGACCTCGTAGTGGATCAGGTGCCCGACGCCGGGGATGACGTGCAGCCGGGCGTCGCGGAACTGCGTGCACAGGCTCTCCTGCGCGGCGACGGGTGTGATGTCGTCCTTTTCGGCGGCGATGAGCAGGGTGCGGGTGCCGATGGCGTCGGCGTACTCGCTGACGTCGTGGCTCACCGACGCGGTGAAGGCTTCCAGAACCACCGTGCGGTCGGCGAAGGCGGAGAAGTACCGGTCGTGCTGGTTGTGGATCCAGCGGCGCCGCTGGCGACTGCGGGTCTTGGCCATGGTGATGCTCATCACCCGCACGATGACCCGGTTGCGCAACAGCGCGAAGCCCAGCCGTTCCGGCAGCTTCGCGGCCAGCCAGTAGTAGAACACGGCCAGCCGGGTCAGCACCCCGCGCGGGCCGGCGAGGGCGGGGGCGGCGATGGGGTTCACGAGCACCAGGTCGTCGGCGGGGAGCCCGCCCGGAGCCGCGGCGGCCGCGGCGACGACGATGGAGCCGAAGGAGTGGCCGAGCACGACGACGCGGCCGGGAATGGCGGACAGGCGCAGGAACTCGGTGAGCCAGGCGGCGTAGGAATCGATGGTGTGCCCTCGCCCGGCGAACGCGGGTGACTCGCCGAAGCCGGGCAAGTCGGGCGCGATCACCCGCAGACCGTGCAGCTGGGCCACGACCGCTTCGAGGCCGTGATGGTCGCCGCGGAAACCGTGCACCATCACCACCGTGGTGGGCGAGGCCGGGTCGCCGTACTCCCAGTACCGGGTGTCGCTGCCCAGCACGGATCTGGTGTGGGCACGGGCATCCATCACGGTGAGCAGGTCGGCGTATGGCGAGGGAACGATCATCGGTCCCAGTTTAGGCTGGCCGGGCTCACGGGGCTGGACCGAAACCGGCCCGATCGATTTAGACTCACTCTCATCAGCACCATCCCGCGTGAGACCGGAAGGAACGCCGTGAGCTTTACCGCCCCCATACAGCTCCCCGGGCTGACCCTGGATCCCCGGTGGTATCGCCGGGCGGTATTCTACGAGGTCATGGTCCGCTCCTTCGTCGACAGCAACGCGGACGGGGCCGGCGACCTGTCCGGCCTGATCTCGAAACTGGACTACCTGCAGTGGCTCGGCATCGACGCCCTGTGGATCCCACCGTTCTTCACCTCGCCCCTGCGGGACGGCGGCTACGACGTCGCCGACTACCGGTCGATCCTGCCCGAGTTCGGCACGCTCGACGAATTCAAGGAACTCGTCACCAAGGCGCACGAACGCAACATGCGGATCGTGATCGACCTGCCGTTGAACCACACCTCTGACCAGCACCCCTGGTTCCAGCAGTCCCGTCAGGACCCGGCGGGCCCCTTCGGCGACTTCTACGTCTGGAGCGACACCGACCTGAAGTATCCGGACATCCGCATCATCTTCACCGACACCGAGGACTCGAACTGGGCATTCGACTCTGTGCGCCGCCAGTTCTACTTCCACCGCTTCTTCTCCCACCAGCCCGACCTGAACTTCGACAACCCCGCCGTTCACAAGGCGATCATCGAGGTTGTGCGGTACTGGCTGGATTTCGGCGTCGACGGGTTCCGACTGGACGCGATCCCATACCTCTACGAATCGGATGAGGGCAACGGTGAGGGCGAACCACTCACCCACGAATTCATCCGGCACCTGCGCAGCATCCTCGACCGCGACTACCCCGGACGCGTCATGATCGCCGAGGCCAACCAGTGGCCGCGGGAGGTGGCCGCGTTCCTGGGCACCGAGGACGAGCCCGAATGCCACATGGCCTTCGATTTCCCGGTGATGCCGCGGGTGTTCTACTCCCTCCGCTCCCAGCGGGCCGGTGAACTGGTGCGGGTGCTGTCGGAAACCACCGATATCCCCGCCAGTGCGGGCTGGGCGGTGTTCCTGCGCAACCACGACGAACTCACCCTGGAGATGGTCAGCGAGGAATACCGCCAGGCGATGTACGGCTGGTACGCCTACGACCCCCGGATGCGTGCGAACATCGGCATCCGCCGCCGGCTGGCCCCGCTCCTGGACAACTCCCGCTCGGAGCTGGAACTCGCCCATGCGCTGCTGTTCGCGCTGCCCGGCAGCCCGTTCCTCTACTACGGCGACGAAATCGGGATGGGCGACAACATCTGGCTGCCGGACCGGGACAGCTCGCGAACACCGATGCAGTGGACACCGGACCGGAACGCCGGCTTCTCCGCGGCCGACCCCGGCAAGCTCTACCTGCCGGTCGTGCAGTCGTTGGTGTACAACTATGCCCAGACCAATGTCGAATCCCACCTCGCCCAGTCCGGGTCGCTGCTGCACTGGATCCGGAACGTCATCCATGTGCGCAAAGGGCATCCCACCTTCGGGATGGGCTCCCTGCGGGTGCTGGCGACGGACCACGAGTCGATCCTCGCGTTCGTGCGGGAGTACGCCGGATCAGGCTCCAGTTTCGGCGACCAGCCGGAGACCGTGCTCTGCGTCTTCAGCTTCGCGCACAATCCCGTCGCCGTGCACATCGACGACCCGGACATGGCCGGAACCCGCCTGTACGACCTGTTCGGCGGTGCCGTGTTCCCGTCCTTCGACGATCAGGGCAGCCTCACGCTCACCCTGGGTGCGCAGAGTTTCTACTGGCTGCACTGCGGCTCGAACGCCGCCGGGCTCAACGCCAGCGGTCTGAACGCCGCCGGCATGTTCTCTGCCGGCAGGTAACACGGCCAGCAGGGAACACGACAGGGTGACCAGCCGAAGCTGATCACCCTGTGGGGCGGACCCGTGAACGGGCCCGAAGAAAAACGGGACGGACTACTTGCCGAAGCCCTTGTAACGCGAGTTGAACTTCTCGACGCGTCCTGCGGAGTCCATGATGCGCTGCTTGCCCGTGTAGAACGGGTGCGACTCGGAGGAGATTTCCACGTCGATGACGGGGTAGGTGGTGCCGTCTTCCCACTCGATGGTCTTCGAGCTGGAGACCGTCGAACGGGTAAGGAACGTCGCACCCGACGCGAGGTCGCGGAAGACCACGGGAGCGTATGTGGGGTGAATGTCAGACTTCATGGAGACTTCCTTGGTGCGTTTCGGTGGGTGGGTTCTGGCTCGCCGGTTGCGGCAGAAAAGTGTTCCGGTCACGAGGACCAGCTAGTGAGTTTAGCAGAATCTTGACGCTCGGGGTGGCCAGGACTCGCGGACGCTCAGATTGCGCGAGCTGCGTAGCGCCCGTCGGTCTCGGTCAGCTCGATCGGGAGGCCGAAAGCCTCGCTGAGCGTGTCGGATGTGAGCGCCTCCGCCAGCGGGCCGGCGCTGACGACGGTGCCGCCGGACAAGAGCAGCACATGCGTGAATCCGCGCGGGATCTCCTCGACGTGGTGGGTGACCATGATGATCGCCGGGGAGTTCGGCTCGCTCGCGTAGCCGCTGAGCAGCCGGAGGAGTTCCTCACGGGCGCCGAGGTCGAGGCTGGCGGCCGGCTCGTCGAGCAGCAGGATCTCCGGGTCGGTCATGATCGACCTGGCGATCTGCACGCGCTTCTGCTCGCCGTCGCTCAGGGTGCCGAACTTGCGGTCGGCGAGGTGGTCGAGCTTCCACTCGGTGAGCACCCGCTGGGCGCGGCGCTCGTCAATCTCCTCGTATTCCTCGTTCCAGCGGCCGGTCACGGAGTACGCAGCGGTCATCACGACGTTGAGCACGGTTTCGCTGGCCGGGACCCGGCGGGCCATCGCCGTGGAGGCGAAGCCGATCCGGGGGCGCAGCTCGAACAGGTCGCTGCCGCCGATCGGCTCCTCGAGCACCTCGGCGGTGCCGGTGGACGGGTGCAGCAGGGCCGCGGCGATCTGCAGTGTCGTGGTCTTGCCGGCGCCGTTGGGGCCGAGGATGACCCAGCGCTGATCGCCGTCTACGCTCCAATCCACTGAGTCGAGGATGGTTGTGCCACCCCGGACGACGGAAACCCCGGTGAAATGAAGAACGTTGACCATGTCCCCATGTTATCGGGCGCCGCCGGGGCCCCGTGTCACGCTAGAGCAGTCCGGCGTAGATCTCCCGCGTGCTGGCGGCGATCTGGCCCCAACTGAACATTTCCTCGGCCCGCACCCGCCCGGCCCGGCCCATCTCTGCGGCCAGTTCCGGGTTCGCCAGCACCTCGGTGAGGGTGCGGGCGAGGTCGGCGACGAAAACCTCCGGATCGGTCGGTGTGCCCGTTCCGTCGGTGAGCTGGTCGATGGGCACGAGACGCCCGGTGACGCCATCCGCGACGACCTCGGGGATCCCGCCGGTCGCGGTTCCCACGACGGGCAGGCCGCAGGCCATGGCTTCCAGGTTGACGATGCCGAGGGGCTCATAGACCGAGGGGCAGACGAAGACGGTGCCGGCGGTGAGCACGGCGGAGAGCTCCGGCTGGGGAAGCAGGCGGTCGATCCAGACCACGCCGGAGCGTTCCTTCTGCAGCTCCTCGACCAGGCCGGTCACCTCGGCGAGGATGCCGGGCGTGTCCGGCGCGCCGGCGCAGAGCACGAGCTGCACCTCGGGCGGGAGAAGCGCGGCGGCCCGAAGCAGGTACGGCAGGCCCTTCTGCCGGGTGATGCGCCCCACGAAGACCACCGACGGGCGGTCGGGGTCGATGCCGAGGGCGCGAACGGTATCGCGGTCGTCGACGGGCTTCCACCGGTCGAGGTCGATGCCGTTGTAGACCACGTGCACACGGGATTCGTCGAGCGCCGGGTAGCTGCGCAGGATGTCCGCCCGCATGCCGCCGCTGACGGCGATGACGGCATCCGCGGCCTCGAACGCGGTCTTCTCGATCCAGCTCGACACGCGGTAGCCGCCGCCGAGCTGTTCAGCCTTCCACGGCCGCAACGGCTCGAGGCTGTGCGCGGTGACGACGTGAGGCACCCCGTGCAGCAGCTTGGCGATGTGGCCGGCCCCGTTGGCGTACCAGGTGTGCGAGTGCACGACGTCGGCGCCCTGCACGTCCTGGGCCATCTGCAGGTCGACCCCGAGGGTGGTCAGGGTGGCATTGGCTTCGGCGAGTTCCGCCGGCACGCCGTACGCGAACGTGTCCGGCTCGGACCGGGCGGCGCCGAAGCACCGCACCGTCACATCGATGTCGGCGCGGAGGGCCTTAACCAGCTCCGCAACGTGAACACCGGCCCCTCCGTAGATTTCGGGCGGGTATTCCTTGGTGAGCAGATCGACGCGCATGCAGTAAAACTAGCGCAGCCTGAACCGGGGACACACCCCCGCACGCTGGTCCGAACCCCCGGATGGCCCTACTCTGAAGTTATGAAGGCCAAGAAGATCTTTGGAATCGTTCTCGCAGGCGGCGAGGGAAAACGGCTGATGCCGTTGACCGAAGACCGCGCCAAGCCGGCGGTACCGTTTGGAGGGCATTACCGTCTGATCGACTTCGCATTGTCGAACCTGATCAATTCAGGTGTGACCCAGGTTGTCGTTCTCACCCAGTACAAGTCGCACAGCCTCGACCGGCATGTGTCGCAGACCTGGCACGTGTCCGGGGGGTTGTTCAACTCGTACATCGCCTCGGTCCCCGCGCAGCAGCGGCTCGGCAAGCGCTGGTTCAGCGGCTCCGCCGACGCTATCCTGCAGAGCCTGAACCTCATCCACGATGAGAAGCCCGACATTGTCGTCGTGGTCGGTGCCGACCACGTCTACCGCATGGACTTCAGTCAGATGATCCAGGCCCACATCGACTCCGGCGCTGAAGCGACCGTTGCCGCCATCCGCCAGCCCATCGGCCTGGCCGACCAGTTCGGTGTCATCGAAGTGGATGCCGCCACCCCCGACCGGATCAAGGACTTCCTGGAGAAGCCCAAGGATGCCGTCGGGCTGGCCGACGCGCCGCACGAGGTGTTCGCCTCGATGGGCAACTACGTCTTCAACACCGACGCCCTGATCGAAGCGGTGCGCCGCGACGGCGAACGCACCGATTCCAGCCACGACATGGGTGGCGACATCGTCCCCGACTTCGTCGCCCGCGGCGAGGCCGGCGTGTACGACCTACAGCGCAACGACGTTCCCGGTTCCACCGACCGCGACCGCTACTACTGGCGCGACGTGGGAACCATCGACTCGTTCTTCGAGGCGCACCAGGACCTGATCAGCGCCCTGCCGGTGTTCAACCTGTACAACCAGAGCTGGCCGATCTTCAGCCAGCAGCTGAACTCGCCGCCGGCGAAGTTCGTGCGGGACGCCAAGGGATCGCTCGGCACCGTGATCGACTCGATCGTGTCGCTGGGCTGCGTCATCTCCGGCGCCCACCTGGAGCGCAGCGTTGTCGGCCCGTGGGCCGTCATCGACTCCGGCGCCCACGTCGTGGACTCGATCGTGTTCGATCGGGTGCAGATCCGTCCTGGCGCCGTCGTGCACCGCGCCATCCTCGATAAGGACGTGGTCGTCGCCGAAGGCGCCGCCATCGGCGTCGACCGTGACCGCGACCTCGCCCGCGGCTTCAGCGTCACCGAATCCGGCATCACCGTTGTCGGGAAGGGTGTGCACGTACACCCGTGATCCCTGCAGCCCGTTTCCTCGTTGTCCTGGATGCCGATTCGACACTCATCGAGAACGAGGTCATCGAGCTTCTCGCTGACGCGGCCGGTTCCCTCGCCCAGGTGGCCGAGGTAACCGACCGCGCCATGCGTGGGGAGCTGGATTTCGCCCAGAGCCTCCGCGAGCGGGTGGCCACCCTGGCGGGACTGTCGACCGACGTCTTCGTCGAGGTCGGCACGCTCATCCGCCCCACCCCGGGTGTGCACGAACTCATCGCGGGCCTGCACGCCGCCGGAAGCCGGATCGGTGTGGTCTCCGGTGGTTTCCACGAGCTCCTCGACCCCCTCGCGGCGACGCTGGGCCTTGACCACTGGCGGGCCAACCGCCTGGAGGTGGCCGACGGTCGCCTGACCGGCGGGCTCGTCGGGCCGATCATCGATGCGACGGCGAAGGCCACAGCCCTGACCGAGTGGGCGGCGCTGGAGGGCGTCGACCTGTGCGGGACCGTGGCCGTGGGCGACGGAGCCAACGACCTGACCATGATGCGGGTGGCCGGACTCGGCGTGGCCTTCAACGCCAAGCCGATCGTGCGTCGCTCCGCCGACCTCGTGATCGACAGCCTGGACCTCAGCCAGGTGCTGCCCCTCCTGGGCCTCAGGGGCTAGTGGCCCATCCCCAGGCCACCGTCGACGGGGATGACCGCACCGGAGATGTACGCCGCGTCTTCGCCGGCGATCCAGGTGACGACCCGCGCAACCTCGGCCGGTGAGGCGAAACGCCCGGCCGGGATGTTCCGCTTGTACTCGGCCTGCTGGGCTTCGGGCAGGGCGGCGGTCATGTCGGTCTCGATGAAGCCGGGTGCGACGACGTTCGCGGTGATGCCGCGGGCGCCGAGCTCACGGGTGACCGAGCGGGCCAGGCCGACGAGGCCGCTCTTGGACGACGAGTAGTTCACCTGGCCGGCGGAACCGTAGAGCCCGACGACGCTGGAGATCAGCACGATGCGGCCGAACCGGGCCTTGAGCATGCCCTTGGACGCCCGCTTGACCACCCGGAAGGCGCCGCTGAGGTTGGTGTCGATGACCGAGGTGAAGTCCTCCTCCGACATCCGCATCAGCAGGGTGTCCTTGGTGATCCCGGCGTTGGCCACGACGACCTCGACCGGTCCGTAGGCGGCCTCGATCTCGGTGAAGGCGGCGTCGATGGATGCGTAGTCGGTGACATCGGCGCGCACGGTGAGGCTCCCCGCGGGGCCCTCCCCGGAGCGGGCGGTGATGGCCACCCGGTGTCCCTGGGCGATGAATTCCTCGGCGATGGCGTAGCCGATGCCGCGATTGCCTCCGGTTACCAGAACTGTTCGAGCGGTCGCCATGGCGCGGTCCTTTCAGTGGGAACGCCCGCGGGGAAGCGGGCACAGATCTATTCAGCTTAGAGCGTCTGCCGAAGTGACCCCGAAGACGCGGGAGGGGACGTAGGCTGGATTCACGACATGGACAGGCCTACTGAGTGTGATCACCGGGTGAAGCGATGGGCACGATGAAGCAGCAATCGATCACGACGCTCCCTCTTTCTCCCGAGGAAGAGCGTCGCCGCCGCATGATCCGGTACGCCGTGACCATGGGCATCCGCATGGTGTGCATCGTGCTGATGCTCTTCGTGCACGGCTGGTGGTTGCTGGTGTGCGCCCTTGGGGCGATCCTGCTGCCGTACTTCGCCGTCGTCGCCGCGAACGTGCACGGCGCCCAGCCGACGCCGACGGTGCTGCGACCTGGGGCCGTTGTCCCGCTCCCCCGGCGTGATCCCGCCCCCGGTGACACCGGCCAGGCCCGCACCGATCAGGCCCGCACCGGTCAGGCCCGCACCGATCAGGCCCGCACCGATCGGCCGCAACCGGACGGAGATTCGCTGTGATCGGCTTCGGCGACGCGCCGGAAACGAACTGCTCGCGGGCAGGCTGCCGCGAGACCGCCAGTTGGCGGCTGGACTGGCGGAACCCGCGCATCCACGCCGCGGACCGGACGAAGACCTGGTTGGCCTGCGGCGAACACGTCGACTTCCTGTCGAACTTCCTCTCCACCCGGGATTTCCCGCTCACCGTGAGTTCCATCGCGCCGACCGAACCGGAGCACGCATGACCGGCTGGCGGTTCCTCTTTTCGCGGCAGTGGGCAGGCTATCTGGCGCTCACGATCATCTTCGCCGTGGTGTGCTCCGGGCTCGGCATGTGGCAGCTGGCCCGGCGCGCCGAAGCCCAGGCCGAAATCAGCCGGGTGGATGCCAACTTCGACGCCGAGGCGGTCCCGGTGACCGATGCCCTGCCCAGCCTGGATTCCTTCACCGAATCGCAGAAGTGGTTACCGGTGGAACTCACGGGCACGTACCTGCGCGATGAGGAACTGCTCGTGCGCAACCGGACCTTCAACATCAATCCCGGGTTCGAGGTGCTCACTCCCCTGCTGCTGGCCAACGGGGACGTCTTCATCGTGGACCGGGGCTGGGTCCCCACCGGGGAAGACCAGGATTCGCCGGACGCGGTGCCCGCCGCACCGGCCGGCGAGGTGACGGTGGTGGCCCGGCTCAAGCAGGGCGAACCAGTCCTGGCCGGACGCAGCGCCAGCGGCAACCAAGTGGCCACCATCGACCTGCCCGGCATCGCGGAGCGACTCGGCCGGGACACCTACACCGGTGCCTACGGCCTGATGAAGACGGAGGACCCGGCCGCCGCAGAGCGGCCGACCGCGGTCCTGCGGCCGGTCCGGGACGAAGGCCCGCACCTGTCCTACGCGTTCCAGTGGTTCGTTTTCGCCCTGATGGCATTCGTGGGGCTGGGCTGGGCCGCCAGGCAGGAATTCCGCAACATCAACGCCGAGGTGCCGGAGGAACAGGTCAGGGCCGCCGAGCGGGCCAGGCGCCAGGCCGCGAAACCGCGCAGCGACGCCGAGATCGAGGATGAGCTGATCGACCAGCACTCCTAGCCCGGGCAGCCCGCCGGGCAGCGAAAACCCGCCACCCCTTCGGGAATGGCGGGTTTTTCGCGCTGCGGCCTGGCCTGGTCAGTCGAGGCCGGTCAGGCGAGCCTGATCACGCGAGGGTGATCAGGTCCAGATAGTCCTTGTTCCAGTGGTCCTCGGTGCCGTCGGGCATGATGAGCACCCGCTCGGGGTTGAGCGCCTCGACGGCGCCCTCATCGTGGCTGACCAGCACCACGGCGCCGGTGAAGTGCGCCAGGGCGTCGAGAATCTCTTCACGGCTGGCCGGGTCGAGGTTGTTAGTGGGTTCGTCGAGTAGCAGCACGTTCGCGCCGGAGACCACGATCATCGCCAGGGCGAGACGGGTCTTCTCGCCACCGGAGAGCACGCCGGCCGGTTTGTGCGAGTCGTCGCCGGTGAACAGGAACGAGCCCAGCACCCGGCGTGCTTCCATCTCGGTGATGTTCGGCGAGGAGGAGATCATGTTCTGCAGCACACTGCGCTTCACGTCGATGGTCTCGTGCTCCTGGGCGAAGTACCCGATCCGCAGGCCGTGCCCGGGCACGATCTCCCCGGTGTCCGGCTTGTCCACGCCGGCCAGCATCCGCAGCAGGGTGGTCTTGCCGGCACCGTTGAGGCCCAGGATGACGACCTTCGAGCCACGGTCGATCGCGAGGTCCACGGCGGCGAAGATCTCCAGCGACCCGTAGCTCTTCGACAGGTCGGTGGCCATCAGCGGGGTGCGGCCGCACGGTGCGGGCTCGGGGAAGCGCAGCTTGGCGACCCGGTCGACGGCGCGCACGGCGTCCAGGCCGGAGAGCAGCTTCTCGGCGCGGGCGACCATCTGGTGCGCCGCAGCGGCCTTGCTGGCCTTGGCGCCGAACTTGGCGGCCTGCAGCTGCAGGGTGGAGGCCTTCTTCTCGGCGTTGGCGCGTTCCTTCTTACGACGGTCCGCGTCGGCGACGCGCTGACGCTGGTAGTTCTTCCAGTTCATGTTGTAGATGTCGATGACCATCCGGTTGGCATCGAGGTAGAACACCCGATTGACGGTGTCACCGACCAGTTCGATGTCGTGGCTGATGATGATGCAGCCGCCGCGGTAGTTCTTCACGAACTCGCGGAGCCACACGACGGAATCGGCGTCGAGGTGGTTGGTGGGCTCGTCGAGGATCATGGTCTCGGCGGCAGAGAAGAGGATGCGGGCCAGTTCGATTCGGCGGCGCTGGCCACCGGAGAGCGTGCGCAGCGGCTGGTCGAGGATCCGGTCGGGCAGGTTCAGGTTGCTGGCGATCGACGCGGCTTCGGCCTCGGCGGCGTAACCACCGAGCGCGTTGAACTCGTCGGTGAGGGTGCCGTAGCGCTTCATCGCCCGTTCGCTGGTCTTGGTGTCGGGCGAGCCCATCTCGATGCCGGCCTGGGTGAGGCCGAGAGAGATGGTGCCGAGGCCGCGGGCATCGAGGATGCGTGTGCGGGCCAGCATGTCCGGGTCACCGGAGCGCGGGTCCTGCGGCAGGTAGCCGATCTCTCCGGAGCTTTCGATCTTGCCCTTGGTGGGCAGGGTCTCCCGCGCCAGGGTCTTGGTCAGCGTGGTCTTGCCGGCACCGTTCCGGCCGACCAGGCCGATCTTGTCGCCGGCGGATACCCGGAAGCTCACGTCCTCCATGAGCACGCGCGCCCCAACTCGGATTTCGAGATCTTGCACACTGAGCACAGCAATAGTCCATTCGATGGAGTCGTGGGAGGGCGGCCAAACACGGCCAATCCACCAGTATATTTGTTCGCGCCCGGTTTCGGTGCCGATGTGCCCGAATAGACCCGGCGGAGTGGACCTAGCGGGCCGGAAATCGCCCGGTGGGCAGAACGCCGGGGAGGGCGGACCGCAGCCAGGCGGTGTACGTGTCCGTGGACCAGCCGAGCCCGGCCACCAGGGTGTGGAACACCTGGGGGTGGCCGAGGGCCCAGATCGACGTCGCCGCTTCGTGGTCGCTCAGGCCGGGGCGCAGGCCCAGCTGGGACCGGAGCGCACCGACCGCCTCCGCGTAGGCGTGCAGGCTGCGCGCTGCCATGGTGAGTTCGAGTTCGCGGATCTCCGGGTCGGTCCCGCTGGCCTCGCTCACGACACGGTGGAGCGGGGCGGCCCGCTCGTTGTCGGCGGCGATCCAACTCGCCAGCGCGCCGATGGCGGCGGCCGGGGTGGCGGCGCCGGTGAGGCCGGCCGCGAGGTCGGCCACGGATCGGCCGGTGGCGCGCGACGTGCTGTTGGCCGCGGCGAGCACTGCGGCCAGGACGTCCACCTTGGAACCGACGGTGTTGTAGATGGTCTGCACGGCGACGCCGCCGCGTTCGGCGATGGCGGCGATCGAGGTGCCCATGTAGCCGTGCTCCCGCATCAGCTCACCGGCGGCCTCGATCACGTCTCCGCGGGTGCCGGCCGTCTGGGTGTCTCGCCGGATCTGGCTGCGTGTTCGGGGGCTGTCCATCTCAGTAGAATACCCCTCTACTAACTGGATGGCCGTTACATAGCTGCGTTTCCGACCTGCGCGGCGTTAAACGCGAACCGCGCTGGGAGGCGGATGCGGGGCATCCGTCCCGGCGCGGGCGCGGGTCGTGCGGGCTGGCTGGCTGGCTGGTGCCAGGCTGGCGGTTATCGGATCAGATCGCGAAGCCGAGGGCGCGCATCATGTCGCGACCGTCGTCGGTGATCTTTTCCGGGCCCCACGGCGGCATCCAGACCCAGTTGATGCGGAACTGTTCGACGACGCCGTCCAGTGCCTCTGCCGTCTGTTCCTCGAGCACGTCGGTGAGCGGGCAGCCGGCCGAGGTGAGGGTCATGTGGATGATCAGGGCGTCGTTCTCGTCGTCCCAACCGAGGTCGTAGATCAGGCCGAGGTCGACGACGTTGATCCCCAGCTCCGGGTCCATGACGTCCTTGAGGGCTTCTTCGATCTCGTCGAAGCGCGCCGGTGTGAGTGTCGAAACCATGCTTCTAGCCTACGGGCGTCTCGGCGAGGAAGCGATCGTAACCTTCGTCTTCCAGGCGGTCGGCGAGCTCGGGGCCACCCTGCTCGGCGATGCGGCCGTCGACGAAGACGTGCACGAAGTCGGGCTTGATGTAGCGCAGGATGCGCGTGTAGTGCGTGATCAGGAGCAGGCCGAGGCCGGTGTTCTCCTTGGCCCGGTTGACACCCTCGGAGACGATCTTCAGCGCGTCGACGTCGAGGCCGGAGTCGGTCTCGTCGAGGACGGCGAACTTCGGCTTGAGCAGTTCGAGCTGCAGGATCTCGTTGCGCTTCTTCTCGCCACCGGAGAAGCCCTCGTTGACGTTGCGCTCGGCGAAGCTCTTGTCCATACGCAGCTTGACCATCGACTCGCGGACATCCTTGATCCAGGTGCGGATGGCCGGTGCTTCGCCGTCGATAGCGGTCTTCGCGGTGCGGAGGAAGTTCGTGACCGTGACGCCGGGGATCTCAACCGGGTACTGCATGGCCAGGAACAGGCCGGCGCGGGCGCGCTCGTCGACGGTCATGGTGAGCACCTCTGCGCCGTCGAGCAGGATCGAACCGCTGTCGACGTGGTACTTCGGGTGACCGGCGATCGTGTACGCCAGGGTGGATTTGCCGGAGCCGTTCGGCCCCATGATCGCGTGGATCTCGCCCTCGTTGATGGTGAGGTCGACGCCGCGCAGGATCTGCTTGGTGCCCTGGTCGGTCTCGACGCTGACGTGCAGGTCTTTGATCTCAAGAACAGACATTTTTCGGTATCTCTTTCGTTGTCCGCGTGCTGCGGGCGTTCAGTGTGTGGGGCGCGGCCTCGCGGCCGGGCGGGTCAAACGGCGATGGTGACCAGGGGGTCGATGAAGACGTCGCCGTCGACCAGGTCGACCTGGTAGACGGGAACGGGCTCGTAGGCCGGCAGCGTCAGCGGGCGGCCGGTCTTGAGGGAGAACTTGGAGCCGTGCGCCCAGCATTCCAGAGTGTCGCCCTCGACGAAACCCTCGGACAGCGAGATATCACCGTGGGTGCAGGTGTCGCCGATGGCAAAAACGGCGCCGTGCGAGTCGCGGACGACGGCGATGGACACGCCGCCGATCTCGACCTTGATGGCCTCGTTGGGTTCGAGTTCATCGAGCGCGCAAATCTTCGTTGACGCCATGTTCAGTTGCCTTCTGTTCCGCGGAGCTCGTCTTCGATGGCGCCCTGCAGGCGCTCCTCGAGCGGCTTCGATCCGATGTGCTGCACGATTTCGCTGAGGAAGCCGCGCACGACGAGGCGTCGTGCTTCGATCTCACCGATGCCGCGGGACTGCAGGTAGAACAGCTGCTCGTCGTCGAAGCGGCCGGTGGCGCTGGCGTGCCCGGCACCGAGGATGTCGCCGGTTTCGATTTCCAGGTTCGGGATGGAGTCGGCGCGGGTGCCTTCGGTCAGGACCAGGTTGCGGTTCTGCTCGTAGCTGTCCGTTCCCGGCGCGGTACGGCCGATAAGAACGTCGCCGATCCAGACGGTGCGGGCTCCGACGCCCTGCAAGGCGCCCTTGTAGGTGACCCGGCTGCGGCTGTTCGGGGCGTCGTGATTGACGTACACCTGCTGCTCGAGGTGCTGCCCGGCGTCGGCGAAGTACAGCCCGAACAGTTCGGTGTCGCTGCCCTGCCCGGCCAGGTGCACCGACGGGTTGACCCGCACGATGCCGCCGCCGAGGGAGACGACGACGTGCTTGAGGCGGGCGTCGCGCCCGATGGTGGCGAAGTGGTTGGCCAGCTGCACGGCGTCGGCGTTCCATTCCTGCACAGTCACGACCGTGAGGTTGGCCGATTCGCCGACGATGATTTCGACGTTCTCGGAGATGCGAGCGTCGCCGGTGTTCTGCAGGATCACAACGGCCTGGCTGAACGGGCGGGCCTCGATGACGGTGTGCGCGGCCCGGGGTGCCGTGCCGAGCGCCGCCCGGGTGACGGTGACCTCCTTGGCCTCCTCACCGCTGACGGTGATGGCCAGGGCCTGGCCGAAGGCGCTCCAGGCGTTCGCGGCGGCGCGTTCCTCCGGGGCTCCGGCCGTTCCGATGCGCGCATCGGTGCGGTCGACCCAGGACACGTCGACGTCGTCGTGCTCGGTCACCGAGATCTCGTAGGCCGAGCCGTCGAGGGCGCCGGCGGTGAGGTCGGTGAACTTCGCGACGGGTGAGAGCTTCCAGACGGCTTCCCTGCCGGTGACAGCGGGGAAGTCGGCGACGTCGAAGCTCTTGAACCGGGCGGACCTGGTCTGAACCGGGACGAAGCCGAAGCGGCCGTCGGAGTGTTCCTTGATGCCGTGCTGTTCAGCGGTGGGCAAGGCCTCCGACAAAGGTGCGGCGGTGGCTGGTGTTGAAGTTGAGGCGGCGGACATTTAGCCGACGGATCCTTCCATGCCCATTTCAATGAGCTTGTTGAGTTCGAGGGCGTACTCCATCGGGAGCTCCCTGGCGATGGGTTCGATGAAGCCTCGCACGATCATGGCCATGGCCTCGTCCTCGGGCATGCCGCGGCTCATCAGGTAGAACAGCTGTTCTTCGCTGACGCGCGAGACGGTCGCCTCGTGGCCGAGCTGCACGTCGTCGACGCGGATGTCGATGGCCGGGTACGTGTCCGAGCGCGACTGGGTGTCCACGAGCAGGGCGTCGCAGCGCACGGTGTTGGCGGAGTGGTGCGCTCCGGCATCCACCCGCACTTCACCGCGGTAGCCGGCGCGGCCGCCGCCACGGGCGATCGACTTGGAGACGATCGAGGACTGCGTGTACGGGGCCATGTGGATCATCTTGGCGCCGGCGTCCTGGTGCTGGCCGGGGCCGGCGAACGCGACGGACAGGGTCTCGCCCTTGGCGTGCTCCCCCATCAGGTAGATGGACGGGTACTTCATCGTGACCTTGGATCCGATGTTCCCGTCGATCCACTCCATGGTGGCGCCCTCGGCGGCCGTGGCGCGCTTGGTGACCAGGTTGTAGACGTTGTTCGACCAGTTCTGGATGGTCGTGTAGCGAACGCGGGCGTTCTTCTTCACGATGATCTCGACCACGGCGGAATGCAGCGAGTCCGACTTGTAGATCGGCGCGGTGCAGCCTTCGATGTAGTGCACGTAGCTGCCCTCGTCGGCGATGATCAGCGTGCGCTCGAACTGGCCCATGTTCTCCGTGTTGATGCGGAAGTAGGCCTGCAGCGGGATCTCGACGTGCACGCCGGGCGGCACGTAGACGAACGAACCGCCGGACCAGACCGACGTGTTCAGCGCGGCGAACTTGTTGTCGCCGGACGGGATGACGCTGCCGAAGTACTCCTCGAAGAACTCCGGGTGCTCCTTGAGAGCGGTGTCGGTGTCCATGAAGATGACGCCCTGGGCTTCGAGTTCCTCGTTGATCTGGTGGTAGACCACTTCGGACTCGTACTGGGCGGCGACACCGGAAACGAGGCGCTGGCGCTCCGCTTCGGGGATGCCGAGCTTCTCGTAAGTGTTCTTGATGTCGTCCGGCAGGTCTTCCCAGGTCTGGGCCTGCTTCTCCGTGGAACGGACGAAGTACTTGATGTTGTCGAAGTCGATCTCGGAGAGGTCGGCGCCCCAGGTGGGCATGGGCTTGCGCTCGAACAGCTGCAACGCCTTGAGGCGTCGCTCCAGCATCCAGGCCGGTTCCTTCTTCAGGTTCGAGATATCGGTGACAACCTCGGGCGAGATACCGCGACGTGCGGATGCGCCGGCGGCGTCGGAATCGGACCAGCCGAATTCGTACACCCCCAGCCCCTCGAGCTCGGGTCGGTCCAGTAGAACGTCAGACATCTTTACCTCTTCTCCTACCCACATCAACCCGGATATCAGTCCGGTCATTCCCGCCGGGCCTGCGCAAACGACCGGATGGTCGAACGTGCAGCGCTCGAGCGCGCGTGAGTTGTGTGGATGGCTACGTTGCGTACCTAAGATGAACAAGGGCCGGTCGCGCCGCGATGTGACAACACTCGTCGCGCACGCTGAACCCGTGAAACACCTAATTCTACAGGCTAGTGATGTTATTAGTAGTGCGACCCGGCGTATTCACATACGTGCGCACAAGCAGGGAGCAGAACCCGTGAAGCGGATTATCGACTGGTTGCCCACCACAGTGGACCGTCGTCTCATCGTCCTCGGCTGGGTGTACCTCGCCGCGCAGATCTTTCTGGTCGGCACGGGTGGGCTCGTCCGACTGACGAGCTCCGGCCTGGGCTGCCCCACCTGGCCCAAGTGCACAGCGGACTCCATCGTCAACACCCCGGAGATGGGCATCCACGGCGTCATCGAGTTCGGCAACCGCGTGCTCGGGGTCGTGCTCGGCCTCGTCGCGATCGCCGCCTTCGTGGCCGTGCTGCGGATGCGTCGGAGCCGCACGGACCTGTTCCGCCTCACCCTGCTCGCCGGGCTGGGCATCCCCGCCCAGGCCGTGATCGGCGGCATCAGCGTGCTCACCCAGTTGAACCCGTACGTCGTCGGCCTGCACTTCGTCATCTCCGTCGGGCTGGTCGGCCTCTGCACCGCGTTCGTTTACCGGCTCTACACGACGCCTGGGCCGCGCGAGCGGGTCGTTCCGCTGTGGTTCCTGATCGTGACCCACCTCACCACCGTCGTCGTGGCCGTGACCATCGCCGTGGGCATCCTCACCACAGGGTCCGGCCCGCACGCCGGTGACGCCGACGCGCCCCGCAACGGCCTGGACTCCGAGTTCCTGCAGCACGTGCACAGCTGGCCTGCCTACCTGACGCTGGCGCTCACCCTGGTGCTCGTTGCCGGGGCGGTGACGCTGCGCCTGCCGCTGCGCCGCTGGGTGCTGCTGCTCCTCGGCGTCGAGCTCGCCCAGACGGCCGTGGGACTCGTCCAGGCCAACCTCGGGCTGCCGGCCGTCCTCGTGGGCATCCACATGGTCCTGGCCTGCGTGCTCGCCGCGGCCATGACCGCCGTGGTGCTGAACCTCAAGCAGCCCGCCGTGGCCGCCTTCACTCCCCCGGCCCCGCGCACCTCCGCGGATTCCCTCGCCCGCTGAGCCCCCAGTCGTTCGCCCCGGTCGGTCGCGCGCGCTCGCTGGTCGAGCGTGTCGAGACCTCGTGAGGTGAGTGTGTGTCGCTGCCGCGGCATCCGGAGGTCGTCTCGCCGGGTCTCGACGGGCTCGACCAGCGGTTGGGGTCGTTTCGCAGGTCGGTGAGCGGTCGCGCGCAGTCGCCGGTCGAGCTTGTCGAGACCTCGTGAGGTGTGTGTCGCTGCCGCGGCATCCGGAGGTCGTCTCGCCGGGTCTCGACGGGCTCGACCAGCGGTTGGGGTCGTTTCGCAGGTCGGTGAGCGGTCGCGCGCACTCGCTGGTCGAGGGTGTCGAGACCTCGAGAGGAGCGTACGAGCCTGAGGATACGGCTAGAAGGGCAGCAGGGGGTCGACGCCGACAGCGACGAAGACCAGCGTGAGGTAGCCGATCGACCCGTGGAACACGCGCATCGGCGACACATTCTCGTGCCGGATCGTGAGGTTGTACAGGCGGTGGGTCTCGTAGATGAACCACGCGCCGGATGCCGCAGCGACCACGGTGTAAAGCACGCCCATGTCGGCGATCGGGATGAGCAGCAGTGAGCACGCCACCGTGGCCCAGGCGTACAGGATGACCTGCAGGCCGACCTGGGCGCGGCCGCGCACCACGGCCAGCATCGGAACCCCGGCCGCCTGGTAGTCGTCGCGGTACTTCATCGACAACGGCCAGTAGTGCGGCGGGGTCCACAGGAAGATGATCAGGAACAGGATGAACGGCGGCCAGGACAGGTCACCGGTCACGGCGGCCCAACCGATCAGCACGGGCATGCAGCCCGCGACGCCGCCCCAGACGATGTTCTGCGCCGTGCGGCGCTTGAGGATCATGGTGTAGAAGACCACGTAGAGCAGGATGGCGCCCAGCGAGAGCAGCGCGGCGACCCAGTTCGTGAAGACCCAGAGCCAGGCGATCGACACGGCGCCGAGCACCCAGGCGAACACCAGCGCCTGCCGGTCGCTGAGCTCACCGGTGACGAGGGGACGGCCCTGCGTACGGTTCATCAGGCGGTCGATGTCGCGGTCGAGGTAGCAGTTGAACGCCCCTGCCGACCCGGCACTGAACGCACCACCGATCAGGGTGGCCAGGACCAGCCACAGGTCGGGGATGCCGCCGGTGGCGAGGATCATCGTCGGAGCGGTAACAACGAGTAACAATTCGACGACCCGCGGCTTAGTCAGCGACAGATACGCCAGGAAAGTCCGTCGGGCCCGTGCGGAACGGTCCTGAGTGCCCTTTTCCAGGGGCTCCGCCGTCGTGTCGATTGCTTCTCGTGCGCTTCGCATATTGCCTTGATTCTAGGCCATTACTGCACCTCTCACGCCCGGCTCGCCACCGCGACAGTGGCGCAATACCCGCGAAACAACGTCGCTGAGCCGGGGTCCGTATACTGGAATGGCTCGCCAATCTAAGGTGCATGCAGCTGTGAGCCACCTGAAACGGGCGTCCTCCTGCGCACCTCGATGCCGATAAGGATGTCGGCGGGCAATTACTCTCCAGCGGCGCGGGATTAACACGTGCCGCCTTTGACGCATTCAGAAGGGTCAGTTCACGTGGCAGCATTGCAGTGGGATTCCATCGACAACAAGGCGGTCGACACCGCTCGCATCCTCGCGGCCGATGCCGTGGAAAAGGTCGGCAACGGCCACCCGGGTACCGCCATGAGCCTCGCTCCGGCCGCGTACCTCCTGTTCCAGAAGGTCATGCGTCGCGATCCCGCTGACAACGAGTGGATCGGCCGTGACCGGTTCATCCTCTCGGTCGGCCACAGCTCACTCACCCAGTACGTCCAGCTCTACCTGGGCGGCTACGGCCTCGAGCTCGACGACCTCAAGGCACTGCGCACCTGGGGCTCCAAGACCCCCGGGCACCCGGAGTACGGCCACACCGACGGCGTTGAGATCACCACCGGCCCGCTCGGCCAGGGCCTCGCGTCCGCCGTCGGGTTCGCCTACGCCTCCCGCTTCGAGCGCGGCCTGTTCGACCCCGAGGCCGAGACCGGCACCAGCCCGTTCGACCAGTTCGTCTACGTCATCGCCGGCGACGGCGACCTGCAAGAGGGCATCACCTCCGAGGCTTCCTCCCTCGCCGGTCACCAGCAGCTCGGCAACCTGATCGCGATCTACGACTCCAACCAGATCTCGATCGAGGACGACACCAACATCGCCTTCACCGAAGACGTCGCCGCGCGATACGACGCGTATCACTGGCACGTGCAGACGGTCGACTGGAAGAAGACCGGCGAGTACGTCGAAGACATCGCCGCTCTCAACGACGCGATCGAGGCGGCCAAGGCCGTCACCGACAAGCCGTCGCTGATCATCCTCAAGACCATCATCGGCTGGCCCAGCCCGAAGAAGCAGAACACCGGCAAGATCCACGGCTCCGCCCTCGGCGCCGAGGAGCTCGCCGGCGTGAAGGAGATCCTCGGCTTCGACCCCGAGAAGACCTTCGAGGTGTCCGACGAGGTCATCGCGCACACCCGCAAGGCCCTCGACCGCGGCGCGGAGCAGCACGCCGAATGGACCGTGCGCTTCGACGCGTGGGCCGCCGCCAACCCGGAGCGCAAGATCCTGCTCGACCGCATCCTGTCCGGCGACCTGCCCGACGGCGTCGACGAGGCCCTGCCCGTCTTCCCCGCCGGCACCGAGGTCTCCACCCGTGCGTCGTCCGGCAAGGTCCTCACCGCCCTCGGCCAGGTCATCCCCGAACTGTGGGGCGGCTCCGCCGACCTCGCCGAGTCGAACAACACCACCATCGGCGGTGCCTCGTCGTTCGTGCCCAGCGAGCACTCCACCAAAGAATGGACCGCGAACCCGTACGGCCGCGTTCTGCACTTCGGTATCCGCGAGCACGCGATGGCCGCGATCCTCAACGGCATCGTCCTGCACGGCAACACCCGCCCGTTCGGTGGCACCTTCCTGATCTTCAGCGACTACATGCGCCCCGCCGTTCGCCTGGCCGCGCTGATGAAGGCGCCGTCGATCTTCGTCTGGACGCACGACTCCGTCGCCCTCGGCGAGGACGGCCCCACCCACCAGCCGATCGAACAGCTCGCGACCCTCCGCGCCATCCCGGGCCTCGACGTGGTGCGCCCCGGCGACGCCAACGAGGTCTCCTGGGCCTGGAAGACGATCCTCGAGCGCCGCAATGGCCCGGCCGGCATCGTCCTGACCCGCCAGAACATCCCCGTGTTCGAGCGCGGCGACGGCGACGCCAGCGGTGAGACCTTCGCCTCGGCGAAGAACGTCGCCAAGGGCGCGTACGTGCTCGCCGAAGCCCCGAACGGCACCCCGGATGTCATCCTGATCGCCACGGGCTCCGAAGTGCAGCTCGCCGTGGCCGCCCGCGAGGCACTCAAGGCGGATGGCGTGAATGCACGCGTCGTCTCCGTGCCGAGCCTCGAGTGGTTCGAGGAGCAGTCCGCCGAGTACCGCGAGGCCGTTCTGCCCAAGGCGATCACCGCGCGGGTATCGGTTGAGGCCGGAATCGCGTTGACCTGGAATAAGTACGTTGGCGACCGCGGCCGCAGCGTCTCGATCGAGCACTTCGGTGCATCGGCCGACTACAAGACCCTGTTCCGCGAATTCGGCATCACCACCGAAGCCGTCGTTGCCGCCGCCAAAGAATCCCTCGCCGCGCTCTGAGCGCGACATCTGCAGCAGTAATCAAGGAGATTTGATTTTCATGACTGAAACCACCACCACCAGCACCCCCACCGCCGCACTGTCGGCCGCAGGCGTCAGCATCTGGCTGGACGACCTGTCCCGCCAGCGCATCCAGTCCGGTGGGCTGAAGACCCTCATCGCGGAGAAGAACGTCGTCGGCGTCACCACTAACCCGACGATCTTCGCCGGCGCGCTCAGCAAGGGCGAGGCCTACGCCTCCCAGGTGGCCACGCTGGCCGCCGCGGGCACCAACGTCACCGACGCCGTGTTCGAGATCACCACGGATGACGTCGCCGCAGCCTGCGACATCTTCCGCCCGATCTACGACACCACCAACGGTTTCGACGGCCGGGTCTCCATCGAGGTCGAGCCCGGCTTCGCCCACGACGCCGAGAAGACCCTCGCCCAGGCGCAGCAGCTCTGGAACAAGGTCAACCGCCCGAACGCGATGATCAAGATCCCCGCCACCATCGAGGGCCTCGAAGCCATCACCGAGACGATCGCGCTGGGCATCAGCGTCAACGTCACCCTGATCTTCAGCCTCGAGCGTTACCGCGCGGTCATCAACGCCTACCTCAGCGGACTCGAGAAGGCCAAGGCGGCCGGTATCGACCTGTCGACCATCCACTCGGTTGCCTCGTTCTTCGTGTCGCGCGTCGACACCGAGATTGACAAGCGCCTCGCGGCCGTCGGCACCGCCGAAGCCCTCGCGCTGCAGAGCAAGGCCGGCGTCGCCAACGCCCAGCTGGCCTACCAGGTCTTCGAGCAGTCCTTCACGACCGAGCGCGCCTCCGGTCTCCTCGCGGCCGGTGCCAACAAGCAGCGCCCGCTCTGGGCATCCACCGGCGTCAAGTCCGCCGACCTGCCCGACACCCTCTACGTGACCGAGCTGGTCGCCCCCGAGGTTGTCAACACCATGCCGGAGAAGACCCTCGAGGCCACCTTCGACCACGGCGTCATCGTTGAAGGCGCCGTCACCGGCGCCTACGACGCGGCCAACGCGGTCCTCGACGCCATCGCCGCGCAGGGCGTTTCCTACGACGACGTGACCCGGGTCCTCGAAGAGGAAGGCGTGTCGAAGTTCATCATTTCCTGGAACGAACTGCTCGACACGGTGACCGCCGCGCTCGAAGCCGCCAAGTGAGTTTTAAGATCTCGGTGAGCGGCGCGGCGGCCGAAGCCGTCCGCGCCGCCCTGCCAGCCCTCGTCGACGACCTCGTCGCGTCGGGCATCACCTCCCTCGACCCCGCACTCTGGGGCCCCGAGGCTGAGGCTGAGGCGGGCAAGCGCCTGGGCTGGACGGAATCTGTCGTCACGTCCCGGCCGCTTGTTGCCGAGATCCTCGCCCTGCGCGAGGAACTCCAGGCCAGGGGCGTCGACCACATTGCCCTGGCCGGGATGGGCGGATCGTCGCTCGCGCCGGAGGTCATCACGCTCACCAGCGGCGTTGACCTCACGGTCCTCGACGCCACCGAGCCCGGCCAGGTCCTGGCGGCGCTCGGCGACCGGCTGGAATCGACCGCCCTGGTGGTGTCGTCGAAGTCAGGCGGCACCGTCGAGACGGACAGCCAGCGCCGGGTCTTCGAACGCGCCTTCCGCGACATCGGCATCGACCCCGCTGACCGCATCATCGTGGTCACCGATCCGGGTTCGCCGCTCGAGGCATCCGCCACCGAGGCCGGCTACCGGGTGTTCACCGCCGACCCGACCGTCGGCGGGCGCTTCTCCGCGCTCACCGCGTTCGGGCTGGTGCCGTCCGGCCTCGCCGGCATCGACATCGGTCAGCTCCTCGACGAGGCCGACGCGGTCTCGCTGGCGCTGGCCGTCGATTCCGTCGCCAACCCAGGGCTCATCCTTGGCGCGGCCATCGCCGCGACACGCCCACGGCGCGACAAGCTGGCCATCGTCTCCGACGGCACCCACATCGTGGGCCTGGCCGACTGGGCCGAACAGCTCATCGCGGAGTCGACAGGCAAGAACGGCACCGGCATCCTGCCCGTCGTCCTCGACCTCGCCGCTCCCGAGCTCTCGGCGGAGCTCCCCGACGTTCAGATCCTGCGCGTCGTGGACGACGCCGGTGACGAGGTCTTCCCGGACCATGACGGCGCAGGCGAGAACGGTGCCGGCGAGATCCGCGTCAGCGGCACTCTCGGCGCGCAGTTCCTGGTCTGGGAATACGCCACCGTCGTCGCCGGCCGGCTGCTCGGGATCAACCCGTTCGACCAGCCGGATGTCGAATCCGCCAAGATTGCGACCCGTGGCCTTTTGGACTCCCGCCCGGAGCCGGAACCCGCCGCCTTCATCTCTGACGGCATCGAAGTGCGCGGTACGCCGCACGTCATCGGTGCGGCCAGCGACCTGGCCAGCGCCGTCGACGCGCTGTTGGAAGAGCTCGGCCCGGACGGTTACGTGGCCGTGCAGGCCTACGTCGACCGTCTCGCGCTCCCCCAGCTCGCCGAACTGCGCGGCCTCATCGCCACACTGTCCAAGCGTCCTGTCACGTTCGGTTGGGGACCCCGGTTCCTGCACTCGACCGGCCAGTTCCACAAGGGTGGCACGCCAACGGGCGTGTTCCTGCAGATCCTCAGCACCCCCGCGGAGGACCTCGATATCCCGGATCGCCCGTTCACCTTCGGTGAGCTCATCCAGGCCCAGGCCGGTGGTGACGCCAGCGTCCTCGCCGATCAGGGCCGCCCGGTCCTCACCCTCACGTTGACCGACCCGGCTGCGAACATCAACACCCTCTTCGCCGCAGTCCGGTAAGTCACGCCTTTCGTATCGCTTTCATCCTCTAAGGAGCTGCATGTCCCCGGTGGAAATCACCCCGGAGTTCAATCCGTTGCGTTCACCCTCCGACTACCGCCTGAACCGGATCGCGGGGCCCTCCAGCCTCGTCATCTTCGGCGTGACCGGAGACCTGTCGCGGAAGAAACTCATGCCCGCCGTCTATGACCTCGCCAACCGGGGTCTGTTGCCGCCAGGATTCGCCCTCGTCGGGTTCGCCCGCCGGGACTGGGACAATCAGGACTTCATGCAGGTAGTGCACGACTCCGTCAAGGAGTACGCGCGCACCGAATTCCACGAGGATGTCTGGGCCCAGCTGGCCGAGGGCATCCGGTTCGTGCCGGGCACCTTCGACGACGACGCCGCGTTCGAGCTCCTCAAGGACACCATTGAGGAACTCGACCGGGAACGTGGCACCATGGGAAACCACGCGTTCTACCTGTCGATCCCGCCCAAGGCGTTCCCGCAGGTGACCGAGCAGCTGCGCCGCTCCGGCCTGGCCGAGCAGAAGAACGGGCAGTGGCGCCGCGTCGTCATCGAAAAGCCGTTCGGCAGCGACCTGAAGACGGCCCGCGAGCTCAACGACGTCGTCGAGTCGGTCTTCCCGGCCGACTCCGTCTTCCGCATCGACCACTACCTGGGTAAGGAGACGGTGCAGAACATCCTCGCTCTGCGCTTCGCGAACCAGTTGTACGAACCGATCTGGAACGCCAACTACGTCGACCACGTACAGATCACCATGGCCGAGGACATCGGCGTCGGCGGTCGTGCCGGCTACTACGACGGCATCGGCGCGGC
The DNA here is from genome assembly GCF_054075385.1 of Cryobacterium sp. AP23. Classification (NCBI taxonomy): domain Bacteria; kingdom Bacillati; phylum Actinomycetota; class Actinomycetes; order Micrococcales; family Microbacteriaceae; genus Cryobacterium; species Cryobacterium sp. AP23. The sequence continues at coordinate 695,779 of NZ_CM133415.1, forward strand.
GCGCGACGTCATCCAGAACCACCTGCTGCAGCTGCTCGCGCTGACCGCGATGGAAGAACCCATCTCGTTCGACGCGGCCGACCTGCGCACCGAGAAGGAAAAGGTGCTCGCCTCCGTGCGACTGCCGGAAGACCTGGCCACCGGCACCGCCCGCGGCCAGTACGCCGGCGGCTGGCAGGGTGGCGAGAAGATCCTCGGCTTCCTCGAAGAAGACGGCATGAACCCGGAGTCGCTCACGGAGACGTACGCGGCCCTGCGACTGGAGATCGACACGCGCCGGTGGTCCGGGGTGCCGTTCTACCTGCGGGCCGGCAAGCGCCTTGGCCGTCGGGTGACCGAGATCGCCGTGGTCTTCAAGCGCGCCCCGCAGTACCTCTTCGAGAAGAGCCAGACGGCCGCGCTCGGTGAGAACGCGCTCGTGATCAGGGTCCAGCCCGACGAGGGTGTGACCATCCGGTTCGGCTCCAAGGTCCCCGGCGTCGGCATGCAGGTGCGGGACGTGACCATGGACTTCGGTTACGGCCACGCTTTCACCGAAGCGAGCCCCGAAGCCTACGAACGTCTGATCCTCGACGTGCTGCTCGGCGACCCGCCGCTCTTCCCCCGCCACGAGGAGGTTGAACTCTCGTGGAAGATCCTCGACCCGATCGAGGAATTCTGGGCCACCCAGGGCCAGCCGGAACAATACCGGCCGGGAACCTGGGGACCCGCATCAGCCGACGAACTGCTGTCACGCGACGGCCGGAACTGGAGACGCCCATGATCGTCGATCTGCCGGACACCACCACTGCCAAGATTTCCAAGGCCCTGGTACGCATCCGTGAAGAGGGCGGCGCTGTCGCCCTCGGACGGGTGCTGACCCTCATCATCGCGGCCGAGCTCGGCCACGAGGAAGAGGCCATCGAAGCCGCGAACGACGCGTCCCGGGAACACCCGATGCGAGTCATCGTGCTCTCCACCGAGGCCGCTGCCGCCGAGGTCGCACCGCGGGTCGACGCTGAAATCCGGGTCGGCGGCGACGCCGGCGCGAGCGAGGTCATCGTGCTGCGCGCCTACGGAGACGCCGCCAGCGACCCGGAGAGCCTGGTCACCGGCCTCCTGCTGCCCGACGCTCCCGTCGTGGCCTGGTGGCCCGGCGAGGCGCCTGCGGTGCCCGCCGAGTCCCCGCTTGGACGGATCGCCTACCGGCGCATCACGGATGCCTCCGCCCAGGCCGATCCGCAGGCGGCGCTGACCCAGATCTGCTCCTCGTACCGTCCGGGTGACACCGACTTCGCATGGACCCGGCTCACCCTGTGGCGGGCGCAGCTCGCCGCGGTGCTGGACCAGCCGCCCTACGAGAGCATCACGGCGGTCTCCGTCACCGGGGCGCTGGACTCCCCGTCGACGACGCTCCTCGCGGCCTGGCTCCAGCTGGCCCTGCAGGTGCCCGTGCACTACGAACTCACCTCCGGCGAGAACTCGAACGGTATCCGCGGGGTGCACCTCACCCGGGCATCCGGTGTGATCTCGCTCGAGCGCGAGGTGCCGGGGATCGCCACGCTCACCCAGTCGGGACAGCCGGTGCAGGACCTCACGCTCAAGCGCCGCAGCCTGCGGGACTGCCTGAGCGATGAACTGCGGCGGTTGGACCCGGACGAACTCTACGGCCAGGTCATCACGGAGGGGCTCCCCCAGCTGGCGGGCCCCGCCACCCCCGCAGCAGCCGTCGGGGACAAGTCATGACGCACGACAGGCGCGTACTGGTCCACGACGACAAGGCGGCCCTGGTCGCCTCGGTGGCCACCCGGTTCATCACCAAGATGGCCGACATTCTGCACGAGCAGGGCCACGCCCACGTGGTCCTGTCCGGCGGGGAAGCCGGCACCGCAGTTCTGGAAGCGATCAACGCCGCGCCGGAGCGCGACACCCTGAACTGGGCGAAGATCGACCTGTGGTGGGGAGACGAGCGCTGGGTGCCCCGCGGACACGGGGACCGGAACGACGTTCAGGCCCGCGCCGCCCTGCTGGACCACATCGACATCCCCGCGGCGAACATCCACGCGTTCCCCGCCTCCGATGTGGGCCTGGACATCGACGCTGCCGCCGACCGGTACGCGGCGGAGCTGAAGTCGATGGCGGCCGCGGATTCCCTGATTCCGCAGTTCGACCTCACCTTCCTCGGTGTAGGCCGGGACGGTCACATCGCCTCGCTGTTCCCGCACCTGCAGGGCATCCGGGAGAACGACCTGACCGTCATCGGGGTTCTGAACTCCCCCAAGCCGCCGTCCGAGCGAATCAGCCTCACCCGTTGGGTGCTGAACTCGTCCGAGCGGATCTGGCTGGTCGTGTCCGGGACCGACAAGGCCTCAGCACTCGGCCTTGCCCTGGCCGGTGCGAGCCGCGATGAGGTGCCCGTCGCTGGTATCCGTGGGCGTCACTACACCGATTTCTTCGTCGACGGTGAGGCCGCGGCCGAGGTGCCGGAGAACCTGATCGCGTCACCGAACTAAGCCACCCGGGCGGGCCTCGCCCGGACACAGAAGAAGCGCATCGGTTCCTCGGAACCGATGCGCTTTTTCGTGTGTGCATCACGCTGGATGCCCATAGGGGCGCTGGATGCGCCCAGGAGCTAGTTGGTGGCGCTGAGCTTCCCGCGGCGAACACGCAGCTGCTGCAGTGCCTCCTCGAGGAGGGACTCGGCCTCTTCCTCGGTGCGACGCTCCTTCACGTAAGCGAGGTGTGTCTTGTAGGGCTCGAGCTTGACCACCGACGGCGGGTTCTCCTTGTCCCGGCCGGCGGGAAGGCCGGAGGACGGGCAGTCGATCGTGTCGGGGATCTCTTCGTCGGGCAGGTTCGCCGCGAAATAGCGAACGGTTTCGTTGCCGAGCGCGTCCCAGTAGGACACCCGGATACGGTCGGCGTGAAAACCACGGTCCTGCTCGCCCATGGGGCCGGCTCCGACTCGCGAGCCGCGAATTGCGCTTCCACCAGATGCCATTGTGTTCCTCCGCTAAAAAACTGTTCGGCTAGTTCGGGTTGTTCAACTCGTGTCCGGTGCCGCCGTAGGAACCGGGTGCGACGGTGTCGCGAGTCTGGTGCGTGAATATCCGCCGGGCTACGGGTCGCGCGTGATGCGGGAACCCGGAGCCGACGCCGGAGTCAGGCTCCGGTGTCGAATTTGGTGATCAGGCCCAGCACGACGATGCAGGAAATCCACAATACGGCCAGGATGATCGTGATGCGGTTGAGGTTACGTTCGGCGACGCCGGAGGCGCCGAGGTTCGAGGTGACTCCGCCGCCGAACATGTCCGACAGCCCGCCACCGCGCCCCTTGTGCAACAGAATGAGCATGGTGAGCAGGAGGCTCGTAATACCGAGCAAGACCTGCAATACAACCTGGAGAATCTCCACGCGAAACCTTTCACAAAACGATGGGCGCTAGAGCTCCACCAAGACCACTGGCAATTATAGCCTGACGGCAGACGAAACCCGCCGCGCCCCCCGGAGGGGGCACGACGGGTGAACGTTACAGTCCGACGTGCTTCTGGAAGCGGACGATGCTCGAGAACTCGGCGATGTCCAGGCTGGCGCCGCCGACGAGGGCACCGTCAACGTTCGGCTCCTTCATGAAGCCGGCGATGTTGACGCCCTTGACCGAACCGCCGTAGAGGATCCGGGTCTTGTCGGCGACGTCCTGGCCGAGAACCTCAGCCAGGGTCAGGCGCAGCTGGGCCGCGACCTGTTCTGCCTGCTCGGGCGTCGCAGCCTGTCCGGAGCCGATGGCCCAGACCGGCTCGTATGCGACCACGATGTCCGCGGCGGCGTCGATTCCGGCCAATGCGGCCTTCAGCTGTGCCACCGGAACGGCGCTCGGGCCGTGCAGCTCCAGGTCTGCGGCGGTCTCCCCGACGCAGATGATCGGAACCAGGTTGTGCTTCAACGCTGCCGTCACCTTGGCGGCGACGACCTCATCGGTCTCGTTGTGCAGGGTGCGACGCTCGGAGTGACCGATCAGCACGTACTGGCACTCGAGCGCGGCCAGGAACGCAGCCGAGATCTCGCCCGTGTAAGCGCCGGACTCCTGGGTGGAGACATCCTGGCCGCCGTAGGCCAGGGGCAGCTTGTCCGCTGCCACCAGGGTCTGCACGCTGCGCAGGTCGGTGAACGGCGGGAAGACGGCGACCTCGGTCGTGCTGAAGTCGTGGCCGGCGTCTTTGAGGCTCCAGGCCAGCTTCTGCACGAAGGCGATGGCCTGGAGGTGGTCCAGGTTCATCTTCCAGTTGCCTGCGATCAGTGGAACACGCGTGTTTACTGCCATCCGAGGACCTCCAGTCCTGGCAGTCGCTTACCCTCGAGGAACTCGAGGCTGGCGCCACCGCCGGTAGAAATATGACCGAACTGGTCATCGTTGAAACCGAGGATGCGCACAGCGGCGGCGGAGTCTCCTCCACCGACGACGCTGAGGCCGTTCACCTCGGTCAGTGCGGCGGCAACCGTGCGGGTGCCGTCCGCGAAGGGTGCCAGCTCGAACACGCCCATGGGGCCGTTCCAGAACACGGTCTTCGAGTCGCGGATGATCGCGGCGAAAGCTGCCGCGGTGTCCGGTCCGATGTCCAGGCCGAGGCCGGAGGCACCGAACGGGGTGTTCTCGATCTCGTTGGCCGGGGTGGTGACGTATTCAGCGTCGGCTCCGAACTTGGAGGCGACGACCACGTCGGTCGGCAGCACGATCTTCACACCGAGGCGCTCGGCCTCGGTGAGGTAACCGCGCACGGTCTCGATCTGATCGGCCTCGAGCAGGCTGGCGCCGACCTTGTGGCCCTGGGCCGCGAGGAAGGTGAACAGCATGCCGCCACCGATCAGGAGCGAGTTCACCCGCGGGAGCAGGTGGCCGATGACGCCGAGCTTGTCCGACACCTTCGAGCCGCCGAGGATCACCGTGTACGGCGCCTCCGGCTTCTCGGTGAGGCGGTCGAGCACGTCGAGCTCTGCTGCAATCAGCAGGCCGGCGGCGCTCGGCAGGATCTGGGCCAGGTCGTAGACGCTGGCCTGCTTGCGGTGCACAACACCGAAACCATCGGACACGAGGGCATCGCCGAGTGCCGACAGCTCGGTGGCGAAAGCCACCCGCTCCGACTCGACCTTGCTGGTCTCCCCCGCGTTGAAGCGGAGGTTCTCGAGTACGACGATGTCGCCGTCGGTCAGTGCCGCGACGGCGGCCTGGGCGGCTTCGCCGACGGTGTCGGCGGCGAAGGCCACCGGCGAACCGATCAGCTCGGCCAGACGAGCCGCGACGGGTGCGAGGCTGTACTTGGGGTTGACCTGGCCGTCAGGGCGCCCGAGGTGAGAAACGATCACCAGACGGGCACCCTGCTCAACCAGGGCCTTGAGGGTGGGCAGGGACGCCCGCACGCGGCCATCGTCGGTGATCTGGCCGTCCTTCAACGGAACGTTCAGATCACACCGAACGATGACGCGCTTGCCGTGGAGCGATCCCAGCGATTCGATAGTGCGAAGCGTCACTGCGTGTCCCCTAGTTAGAGACGCTCGGCGACGAACTCGGTGAGGTCAACCATGCGGTTGGAGTAGCCCCACTCGTTGTCGTACCAGGAGGACAGCTTGACCTGGTCGCCCAGGACGCGCAGCAGGCCGGCGTCGAAGATCGAGGAGTGCGGGTCGGTCACGATGTCGCTGGAGACGATCTCGTCTTCGGTGTACATCAGGATGCCCTTGAGGGGGCCCTCTGCTGCAGCCTTGTACGCGGCCTTGATGGCCTCAACCGTGACCGGCTTCTCGGCGATGACGGTGAGGTCGGTGATCGAGCCGGTGGGCACGGGTACGCGAAGCGCGAAGCCGTCAAGCTTGCCGGCGAGCTCGGGGAGGACGATGCCCAGGGCCTTGGCGGCACCGGTCGACGTCGGGATGATGTTGACGGCGGCGGCGCGGGCGCGACGCAGGTCGCTGTGCGGGCCGTCCTGCAGGTTCTGGTCAGCGGTGTAGGCGTGGATGGTGGTCATCAGGCCACTCTTGATGCCGAAGTTGTCGTTGAAGACCTTGGCCAGCGGTGCGAGGCAGTTCGTGGTGCAGGAAGCGTTCGAGATGATGTCGAACTTCGCGGAGTCGTACGTCTCCTCGTTGACGCCCATGACGATCGTCGCAACGTCGCCGGTGGCGGGAGCGGAGACGATGACCTTCTTGGCACCGGCGGTGATGTGCTTGCGCGCATCGTCAGCCTTGGTGAAGCGGCCGGTCGACTCGATCACGATGTCGACGCCCAGGGCGCCCCAGGGGAGGTTGGCCGGGTCGCGCTCGGCGAGAACCTTGATCGGCTTGCCGTTGACGAGGATGGAGTCGCCCTCGACGGAGACGGTGGCGTCCAGACGGCCCGTGATGGAGTCGTATTTGAGGAGGTGCGCGAGGGTCTTGGTGTCGGTGAGGTCGTTGACGGCGACAATTTCGATGTCGCTGCCCTGGGCCAGTGCGGCGCGCAGGTAGTTGCGGCCAATGCGGCCAAATCCGTTAATGCCAATCTTTACAGACAAAATAGCTCCTGTTATTGATGACGCGTGTGGCGCCGGGTGGTGGGAAAGAAAAAACCGAAAGTGTGAAGAGGGAGACGCTAGTTCAGCAGCAGCAGGCCGCTGGTCTTCTCCCGGGCCGCGACGAAGCGAGCCTGGACGTTCTCCCAGTCGACAATGTTCCAGAACGCCTTGACGTAGTCGGCGCGCACGTTCTGGTAGTCGAGGTAGTAGGCGTGCTCCCAGACATCGAGCATGAGGATCGGCACCGTGCCGGCCGCGAAGTTGGCCTGCTGGTCGAAGAACTGCTGGATGATCAGGCGCTGCCCGATGGAGTCCCAGGCCAGCACTGACCAGCCGGAACCCTGGACGCCCAACGCGGTGGCCGCGAAGTGCGCCTGGAACTTGTCGAAGGAACCGAAGAAGTCGTCGATCGCGCTGGCGAGCTCGCCGACCGGCTTGTCGCCGCCGTTCGGGGACATGTTCGTCCAGAAGATCGAGTGGTTGACGTGGCCGCCGAGGTTGAACGCGAGGTCCTTCTCGAGCTTGTTGACGTACACAAGGCTGCCGGAGTCCCGGGCCTCTGCCAGCTGGGCGAGCGCGGTGTTCGCTCCGGTCACGTAAGCCTGGTGGTGCTTGCTGTGGTGGAGCTCCATGATGGTGCCGCTGATGCTCGGCGCGAGCGCCGAGTAGTCGTAAGCCAGTTCGGGCAGGGTGTAGTCGGCCATAACTCGTATCTCCTCATTTATGTGGCAGCGGCTGAGATTTCTCCGGCCATCTGCACTGTAAGTGACCTTTTTAGTCTAGTCAGGTGAACGGGGGACGTTAGTCCCCTCTATCCCCCGTTGCCAGTCCGCACATGGTCAAGCGGGCCGGCCGCGGCGAGTCAGACGTCGTCGAGGTCGGCGGGCAGGTTGGCGTCGGTGCCGGGGATGCCGAGGTCGACGGCCTTCTTGTCGGCCATGGCGAGCAGCCGGCGGATGCGACCGGCGACGGCATCCTTCGTCATGGGCGGGTCGGCGTGGTGGCCGAGTTCGTCGAGGCTGGAGTCGCGGAAGGACAGCCGGAGCTCCCCCGCGTACCGGAGGTGCTTGGGGATGTCGTCGCCGAGGATCTCCATGGCCCGGTCGACCCGGGCGCAGGCAGCGACCGCCGCCTGTGCCGAGCGGCGCAGGTTGGCGTCGTCGAAGTTCACCAGCCGGTTGGCGGTGGCCCGCACCTCGCGGCGCTGGCGCAGTGCTTCCCAGTTCAGGACGGTCTCGGCCGCGCCCATCTGCACGAGCATGGCGCCGATGGCGTCGCCGTCGCGGATGACCACACGGTGAACGCCGCGCACCTCCCTGGCCTTCGCGACGATGCCGAGGCGGCCGGCAGCGCCGACGATGGCCATGGCGGCCTCATTGCCGGGGCAGACGACCTCGAGGGCGGCGGAGCGGCCCGGGTCGGTCAGCGAGCCCGCAGCGAGGAACGCCCCGCGCCAGACGGCCGCGATTTCTTCCTTCGAACCCGTGGTCAGCCGGTTCGGCAGGCCGCGGATGGGCCGGCGGCGGGCGTCGAGGAGGCCGGTCTGCCTGGCGAGGGTCTCGCCGCCGTCGAGGACCCGAACGAGGTAGTGGTTGGTGCGGCGGAGCCCGGAGGCCGTGATCACGGTCACGTCGCTGCGCACGCCGTAGAGCTCCGCGAGGTCCTTCCGCACCCGTCGGGCCAGGAGCGCGGTGTCCAGTTCCGATTCGATGGCGATGCGTCCGGAGATCATGTGCAGGCCGCCGGAGAAACGCAGGATCGTCGCCAGTTCGGCCGCGCGGACCGTGGTCTTGGAGACCTCGACGCGGGCTAGTTCATCTTTGACGTCGATGGTGAGTGCCAATCGTCATATCCATTCTGTTGTTCCGGCCGGACGTCGTGCTGACGCCGGCTAAGTCGTTATTCTCTTCCGAGGTCGCGGTGTTTGAGGCTCACCGCGACGCCGGGAAATTCTTGGAGCAGCCGGGCCAGTTCCCTGGCCATCGCGACGGAACGGTGCTTGCCGCCCGTGCAGCCGATGGCAATGGTGGCATGGCGCTTGTTCTCCCGCTGGTACCCCGCCAGTACCGGCCCGATGGCGGCCGCGTAGCTGTCGATGAACTCCCTGGCCCCCTCCTGACCGAGGACGTAATCGCTGACCTCGGGGTCGAGGCCGGTGTGCGGGCGGAGGTCGGGGATCCAGAACGGGTTCGGCAGGAACCGGGCGTCGGCGACCATGTCGACGTCGGTGGGCAGGCCGTACTTGAAGCCGAAGCTCATCACGGTGAGGTGCAGGCCGGCGGCGTTCTCCGCGGCGAACCGTTCGGTGATGGTCGTGGCCAGCTGGTGGATGTTGAGGTCTGAGGTGTCGATGACGATGTCGCAGGATTCGCGCACCACGGCCAGGCGGGTGCGTTCGGCGGAAATGCCGTCCAGGATGGTGCCTTCGCCCTGCAGCGGGTGCGGCCGGCGCACCGCTTCGAACCGGCGCACGAGCACGTCGTCGCGCGCCTCGAGGAAGATGACGCGCACCTGGGTACCGGTGCGGAGGGCCTGCACGAGCTCCTGGAAGTCGCCGAAGAAGTCGCGCCCGCGGATGTCGACGACGGCGGCGATCTTCGGCAGGTTGGTGCCGGCGCGGCCGACGAGTTCCACCAGCGGACGGAGCATCTGCGGCGGCAGGTTGTCCACGACGTACCAGCCGAGGTCCTCAAGGGCGTTTGCGACGGTGGATCGCCCGGCACCGGACATGCCCGTAACGATAAGCATCTCCTGCTTCTCGGTCTCCGTGCTCATGCTGGATATGCCTTCGGTCGAAACAAGTGAATGTCCAGCTTATCGACCGGGGGCACGGTTCAGGCGCGCAGGTGCCGATGGATGCCCTCGGCGAGGGTCGGTCCGATGCCCCGGATTTCGGAGATGGAGTCGACGGAGGCCTCCCGCAACCGGGTCACCGAGCCGAAGTGCTGCAGCAGCACCTTGATCCGTGCCGGGCCGAGGCCGGGGATTTCTCCGAGAATCGTGTTGATGTCACGTTTGCGCCGTGCGCGCTGGTGCGTGATGGCGAAGCGGTGCGCCTCGTCGCGGATGCGCTGGATGAGGAACAGGGCGTCGCTGTTGCGCGGAAGGATGACGGGGTAGTCGGAATCCGGCAGCCAGATCTCCTCGAGTCGCTTGGCGATGCCGCAGAGGGTGATGCCCTCCACGCCGGACTCGCGCAACGCCCGGGCCGCGGCGGCGACCTGGGGCTGGCCACCGTCCACGATGAGCAGGTTGGGCTGGTACCGGAACTTCTTCCGTTTCGCGCTGACCTCGGGGGTGTCAGCGGCATCCGCCGTGGCGTCCGCGCCGGGCTCGGCGGATTCCACGGTGACGGTGCCGGCCGGGTCCTGGCCGTCGCCGACCAGCAGCTCGGCGCCGGGGTCGGCGGGCACCGTGATGACACCGCCGGTGGGCAGCGCCTCCGGGGTGGCGTCGTCCGGGACCAGGTACGCCAGCCGCCGGGTGAGCACCCGGTAGAGGGAGTCGGTGTCATCGGTGGACTCCGGCACCCCGAAGCGGCGGTATTCGTCCTTGCGCGGCAGGCCGTCCTCGAAGACCACCATGGACGCCACGATGTTCGTGCCGCCGAGGTGGGAGACGTCGTAACACTCCATCCGCAACGGCGCGGAGTCCATCCCCAGCGCCTCCTGCAGATCCTCCAGTGCCTTCGACCTGGCCACGAAGTCGGAGCTGCGCCGGGTCTTGTAGAGCATCAGCGCCTGCTTGGCGTTCTGGGTGGCGGTGGTCAGCAGGGCGGCCTTCTCGCCGCGCTGGGCGGCCACGAGACGCACCTTGCGGTGCGCGATCTCGCCCAGCCAGCCCTCGAGGGCCTCGGCGTCGTCCGGGAGTTCCGGCAGCACGATCTCCCGCGGCGGCACGGCGTCGCCGGTGTACGCGGTCTGCATGATGGAGTCGATGAGTTCACTCATCGTCAGGTCGAGTTCCTTGTCCACCACCCAGCCGCGCACACCGCGGATGCGGCCGCCGCGCACGATGAACAGCTGAACGGCCGCGGCGAGTTCGTCCTGCTCGATCGCGAACAGGTCGATGTCCACGTTGTCGCGCAGCACCACGGCGCTCTTCTCCAGCACGGCGTTCAGCGCCTTCACCTGGTCGCGACGCCTGGCGGCCGTCTCGTAGTCCTGGGTGAGCGCGGCCTCCTTCATCTGGGCCGTGAGGCTGTTGATGAGCTTGCGGTCCTGGCTGCCCATGAAGCTGACGAACTCGTTGACGATCGCCCGGTGCTCCTCGATGCCGACCTTGCCGGAGCACGGCCCGAAACAGCGGCCGATCTGCCCGGCGAAGCACGGCTTGCCCGACTGCATGGCGCGTTTGTAGTTGGCGTTGTTGCAGGTGCGGATCGGGAAGGCCTTGAGCATCAGGTCGATGGTCTCGTGCACCGCCCAGACCTTCGGGTACGGGCCGAAATACCGTGCCCCCTTGATGCCGGTGGTGCGGGTGACCAGCGCCCGCGGGGCCTCGTCGGCGAGGGTCACCGCGAGGTACGGGTAGGACTTGTCGTCCTTGAACTGCACGTTGAACGGCGGATCGAACTCGTTGATCCAGGTCCACTCCAATTGGAGCGCCTCAACCTCGGTGCCCACCGTCGTCCATTCGACGCTCGTCGCCGTGGTCACCATCCGCCGGGTTCGCTCGTGCAGGCTGCTCAGCGGGGCGAAATAGTTGCTCAGCCGAGCCCGGAGGTTCTTGGCCTTGCCCACGTACAGCACCCGTCGCCCGGCATCACGGAACCGGTAGACACCGGGTTCGGTGGGGATCTCCCCAGGCTTGGGGCGATAGCTCAACGCATCAGACATGTTCTTCCTCGGCCTACCCCGCGGCGAGGACCTCCTTCAGGAACGTTCCGGTGTGGCTCTTCTTCACTGCTGCGACGTGCTCCGGGGTGCCGGTGGCGAGCACCTTGCCGCCGCCGGAGCCGCCCTCCGGGCCCAGGTCGATGACCCAGTCGGCGGACTTGATCACGTCGAGGTTGTGCTCGATCACGATGACGGTGTTGCCCTTGTCGACGAGGCTGTTGAGCACCAGAAGGAGTTTACGCACGTCTTCGAAGTGCAGGCCGGTGGTGGGCTCGTCGAGCACGTAGACGCTGCGACCGTTGGAGCGGCGCTGCAGCTCGGTGGCGAGCTTGACCCGCTGGGCCTCACCCCCGGACAGGGTCGTGGCGCTCTGGCCCAACCGCACGTAGCCCAGGCCCACCTCGACGAGGGTCTTGAGGAAGCGGTGGATGGACGAGATCGGTTCGAAGAATTCGGCCGCCTCGCTGATGGGCATGTCGAGCACCTCGGCGATGTTCTTGCCCTTGTAGTGCACGGTGAGGGTGTCGCGGTTGTACCGCGCTCCCCCGCAGACCTCGCAGGCCACGTACACGTCCGGCAGGAAGTTCATTTCGATCTTGATGGTGCCGTCGCCGGAGCACGCCTCGCAGCGGCCGCCCTTGACGTTGAAGCTGAAACGGCCGGGCAGGTACCCGCGAGCCTTGGCCTCCATCGTCTCGGCGAACAGGGTGCGGATCTTGTCGAACACGCCGGTGTAGGTGGCCGGGTTCGAGCGCGGGGTGCGTCCGATCGGGGCCTGGTCGACGTGGATGACCTTGTCGAGCTGGTCGAGGCCGGTGACCTTGGTGTGCCGGCCGGGCAGCTTGCGGGCGCCGTTGAGCCGGTTGGCGAGCACTCGGTAGAGCACGTCGTTGACGAGCGAGGACTTGCCGGAGCCGCTCACCCCGGTGACGGCGGTGAACACGCCAAGCGGGAACTTGACGGTGACCTTCTTGAGGTTGTTCGCCTCAGCCCCGACCACGGTGATCTCCCGTTCGGGGTCGAGCGGCCGCCGGGTCGCCGGCGTCGCGATCGACTTCCGGCCGGACAGGTAGTCGCTGGTGAGCGACTTGGTGTTGGTGAGCAGGTCGGCGTAGGAGCCGGAGTGCACGACGTGACCACCGTTGACACCGGCGCCGGGTCCGATGTCGACCACCCAGTCCGCGGTCTTGATGGTGTCCTCGTCGTGCTCGACGACGATCAGGGTGTTCCCCAGGTCGCGGAGGGCAACGAGGGTCTGGATCAGGCGGCGGTTGTCGCGCTGGTGCAGGCCGATGCTCGGCTCGTCGAGCACGTAGAGCACCCCGGTGAGCCCGGAGCCGATCTGGGTGGCCAGGCGGATGCGCTGAGCCTCACCACCGGAGAGCGTGCCGGCGGCCCGGGCGAGGCTGAGGTAGTTCAGTCCGACCTGCAGCAGGAAGTCCAGGCGCACCTTGATTTCGCGCAGCACCTGGGCGGCGATGGTCTTCTCGCGCTCGGTGAGGTCGAGCTTGTCCATGAACTGGCGCGCATCCGTCAGGCTGAGCCGGCAGATGTCGGCGATGCTCTTGTCGTGCACCAGCACGGCGAGGACCTCGGGCTTGAGCCGGGTGCCGTCGCAGACGGGGCAGTCCACCTCACGCAGGTATTCGCCCCAGCGCTGCCGCTGGGTGTCGGTCTCGGCCTGTAGGAACTGGCGCTCGATGTAGGGCACCACGCCCTCGAAGCCGGAGGTGTAGCTCATCTCCCGGCCGTAGCGGTTCTTCCACTTGACCTTGACCTCGAAATTGTCGCCGCGCATGACGGCGGTCCGCACCTCTTCGCTGAGCTTCTTCCACGGGGTGGTGAGCTTGAACTTGAGGTCGCGGGCGAGGCCGTCGAGCAGCTTCTCGTAGTACTGGAACAGGCCCTTGCCCTGGGTGGTCCAGGGCAGCACGACGCCCTCGGCGATGCTGAGGTCGGGATCCCCCAGGAGCAGGTCCTCGTCCACCGACATCCGGGTGCCGAGGCCCGAGCACTCCGGGCAGGCACCGAACGGCGCGTTGAACGAGAAGGTGCGCGGTTCGATCTCGGTCAGCTGCACCGGGTGGTTGTTCGGGCAGGAGAGCTTCTCGGAGTAGTTCTGCCAGGCGTCGTCACCGGTGAGGTCGACGTAGTTGACCTGCACCAGGCCGTCGGTGAGCTTCAGCGCGGTCTCGAGCGAGTCGGTGAGGCGGCTGAGCAGGTCGGGACCGGCCACGAGGCGGTCGACGACGACGGAGATGTCGTGCTTGACCTGCTTCTTGAGGATGGGCGGTTCGTTCAGCTGGATCTGGGTGCCGTCGACCATGGCGCGGGAGTAGCCGGAGGCGGCGAGCTCCTTGAACAGGTCGACGAATTCGCCCTTTTTCTGCGACACGATCGGGCTGAGGATCTGGTACCGGACACCGGCCTCCATCTCCATCAGCTGGTCGGCGATCTGCTGCACAGTCTGGGACTGGATGATCTCGCCGCAGATCGCGCAGTGCGGCACGCCGATGCGGGCCCAGAGCAGGCGCATGTAGTCGTAGATCTCGGTGATGGTGCCCACCGTGGACCGCGGGTTGCGGTTGGTGGACTTCTGGTCGATCGACACCGCGGGGCTCAGGCCCTCGATGAAGTCGACATCGGGCCGGTCGACCTGGCCCAGGAACTGCCGCGCGTACGCCGAGAGCGACTCGACGTAACGCCGCTGGCCCTCGGCGAAGATGGTATCGAAGGCGAGCGACGATTTTCCCGACCCGGACAGACCGGTGAACACCACGAGCGAATCGCGTGGGATGTCGAGGTTGACGTTGTGAAGATTGTGGACGCGAGCGCCGCGGACGCTGAGTTGAGAGCCGTGCTCTACCTCTGAAATTGACACCATTCGAGTCTATGCAGTGCCACCGACACTCCCGTGCCACCGACGTGCCCCTGACGGTCGCTCACAGCGAACGCCGGGGGCACGGCGCTAGTTCAGGTGGCCGGCCTTCTCCATCTGCCGCAGTTCCCGCTTGAGCTCGGAGACCTCGTCGCGCAGCCGCCCGGCCAGCTCGAACTTGAGTTCACCGGCGGCCTCGAGCATTTGCGCGTTGAGGTCGGCGATGATCGATTCGAGGTCGTTGGCGCCGTTGGCCGCGAGGCCCTTGCGCACCGACGGCGTGGGACTGCGGCGCCGCGCATCCCGACCGGCGAGCAGCTCGGCGGTGTCGGCCTCCTCGCGAGAGAGGGCATCGGTGATGTCGGCGATCCGCTTCCGCAGCGGGGTGGGGTCGATGCCGTGCAGGGTGTTGTACTCCACCTGCTTCTCCCGGCGACGGTCGGTCTCGTCGATCGCCCTGGCCATTGAGTCGGTGATCCGGTCGGCGTACATGTGCACCTCACCGGACACGTTCCGGGCGGCACGGCCGATGGTCTGGATCAGCGACGTGGAGGAGCGGAGGAAACCCTCCTTGTCGGCGTCGAGGATGGCGACGAGGGACACCTCGGGCAGGTCGAGACCCTCCCGGAGCAGGTTGATGCCCACCAGCACGTCGTAGAGGCCCTGTCGCAGCTCGGTGAGCAGCTCCACCCGGCGCAGGGTGTCGACGTCGGAGTGCAGGTAGCGCACCCGCACGCCGGCCTCGGTGAGGAAGTCGGTGAGTTCCTCGGCCATCTTCTTGGTAAGCGTGGTGACCAGCACGCGCTCGTTGAGCTCGACACGCTGCTTGATCTGTTCGAGCAGGTCGTCGATCTGGCCGGCGGACGGCTTGACGATGATCTGCGGGTCGATTAGCCCGGTCGGGCGGATGATCTGCTCGACGATGCCGTCGGCGATGCCCATCTCGTACTTGCCCGGGGTGGCCGACAGGTACACGGTCTGGCCGACCCGGTCCTTGAATTCGTTCCACTTCAACGGCCGGTTGTCCAGCGCGCTCGGCAGCCGGAAGCCGTGCTCGACCAGGGTGCGCTTGCGTGACGAGTCGCCCTCGTACATGGCGCCGATCTGCGGCACGGTCACGTGGGACTCGTCGATGACGACGAGGAAGTCGTCGGGGAAGTAGTCCAGCAGGCAGTGGCCCGGCTCCCCCGCGCTTCGCCCGTCGATGTGCCGCGAGTAGTTCTCGATGCCGGAGCAGAAGCCGATCTGCTCCATCATCTCCAGGTCGAAGGAGGTGCGCATCCGCAGCCGTTGCGCTTCGAGCAGCTTGCCCTCGCGCTCCAGCTGGCCCAGCCGCTCGGCCAGTTCCTCCTGGATCGTCACCATCGCCCGTTGCATGACGTCGGTGCTGGCGACGTAGTGGGAGCCGGGGAACACCGAGACCGCGTCGAGCTTCCTGACAACGTCACCGGTGAGCGGGTGCAGGCTGTACAGAGCCTCGATCTCGTCACCGAACATCTCGATCCGGATGGCAAGTTCTTCGTACATCGGGATAATCTCGATGGTGTCGCCGCGCACCCGGAAGTGGCCGCGGGAGAAGTCGATGTCGTTGCGCTGGTACTGCATGGCCACGAACCGGCGGATCAGCCAGTCCCGGTCGATCTTCTGTCCCACCTGCAGCGCGACCATGGCCTCGAGGTAGCCTTCCGGAGTGCCGAGGCCGTAGATGCAGGACACCGTGGACACCACGATGACGTCCCGCCGGCTGAGCAGCGAGTTCGTGGTGGAGTGCCGGAGCCGCTCCACTTCCTCGTTGATCGAGGAGTCCTTCTCGATGAAGGTGTCGGTCTGCGGGACGTACGCCTCCGGCTGGTAGTAATCGTAGTAGGAGACGAAGTACTCGACGGCGTTGTTGGGCATCAGCTCGCGGAATTCGTTCACGAGCTGGGCGGCCAGGGTCTTGTTGTGCGCGAGCACGAGCGTGGGGCGTTGCACCTGCTCGATCAGCCAGGCCGTGGTGGCCGACTTGCCGGTGCCGGTGGCGCCGAGCAGCACGATGTCGGTCTCGCCGGCGGTGATTCGGCCGGTGAGCTCGGCGATCGCGGCCGGCTGGTCGCCGCTGGGGGTGTACTCGCTCACGACCTCGAAGGGGTGAACGGCGCGGGTGGGTTCCATGCTTCCAGTCTAAGGAGCGCCACCGACACTGGAGTCGGAGTGGGCATCCTTACGGTGCTCGTTCAGCTGCCCCTCCCACAACCGGTCCACCTGGGCGAGGGTGTCGTCCAGGGAACCCATCGAGTCGATCACCACGTCGGCGACGGCGAGCCGGTCGGCATCGCCGGCCTGGGAGTTGATCCGGCTGCGGGCGTCCGCTTCGGCCATGCCGCGCAGCTCGACCATGCGCCGCACCCGGGTTTCGGCGTCGGCGTGCACGACCACGATGAGGTCGAACGGGTGCCCGACGGAGGCCTCGACCAGCAGGGGAACGTCGTAGACGACGATCGCTTCGGGATCGGCCCGTTCGGCGGCGGCGATGGCGGCGCTCGACAGAGCCCGGACTGCGGGGTGCACGACGTTGTTCAGCACGCTGAGGGCGGCGGGGTCGCCGAACACGATGGAGCCCAGGCGGGCCCGGTTGAGGCTGCCGTCCTCGGCGATGACATCGGGCCCGAAGATGTCCGCGATGTGAGCAAGCGCATCGGTGCCCGGTGCGACGGCGGCGCGGGCCAGGTGGTCGGCGTCGATCACGACCGCCCCGTGCTCGGCGAATCGCTTCGCCACAGTGCTCTTGCCCGATGCGATCCCGCCGGTCAACCCAATCAGATACACGCTCCCCATGCTAGGACCTCGCGAGGCGTGAGCTTGACCCCTGCAAGTCGGGGATCCCGGGGTTGTGCTCACGGCTCGCGGGCGGTTAACGGCCACAGGCCGGACCCCCGAAGGGGCCCGGCCTGTGGTGTCCCGGCGGAAGGCCGGGTGGGTGGTGCTAGTTGCTGCTGGACAGCTTCTCGCGCAGGGCGGCAAGCGCCTCGTCGTCGGCAAGCGTGCCGGCGCCGGCGGTCTCAGAAGAGAACGTGTTGCCAGCGGCGGACGCGACATCGCCGGGGGCGATGATCTCGTCGTTCGCGGAAGCAACCTGCTTCTTGTGAGCTTCCCAGCGAGCCTGGGCTGCAGCGTAGTCCTGCTCCCACTTCTCGCGCTGGGTTTCGAAGCCCTCGCGCCACTCGTTGGTCTCCGGGTCGAAGCCTTCGGGGTACTTGTAGTTGCCCTGGTCGTCGTACTCGGTGAGCATTCCGTAGAGTGCCGGGTCGAACTCGGTGCCCTCGGGGTCGACACCATCGTTGGCCTGCTTGAGGCTCAGCGAGATGCGGCGACGCTCGAGGTCGATGTCGATGACCTTGACGAAGACCTCGTCGCCGACGGACACAACCTGCTCGGCGAGCTCAACGTGCTTGCCGGAGAGCTCGGAGATGTGAACCAGGCCCTCGATGCCCTCTGCGACGCGAACGAACGCACCGAAGGGAACGAGCTTGGTGACCTTACCCGGTGCAACCTGGCCGATGGCGTGGGTGCGGGCGAAGACCTGCCACGGGTCTTCCTGCGTGGCCTTGAGCGACAGGGAGACGCGCTCGCGGTCCAGGTCGACCTCGAGGATCTCGACGGTGACTTCCTGACCGACCTCGACGACCTCGCTGGCGTGCTCAATGTGCTTCCAGCTGAGCTCGGAGACGTGAACCAGACCGTCAACGCCACCCAGGTCGACGAACGCACCGAAGTTGACGATCGACGAGACGACGCCCTTGCGGACCTGTCCCTTCTGGAGGTTGTTGAGGAACGTGGTGCGGCTCTCAGACTGGGTCTGCTCGAGCAGTGCACGACGCGACAGAACGACGTTGTTGCGGTTCTTGTCGAGTTCGAGGATCTTGGCCTCGATCTCCTGGCCCAGGTACGGGGTCAGGTCGCGAACACGGCGGAGCTCGATGAGCGATGCCGGCAGGAAGCCGCGCAGGCCGATGTCGACGATGAGCCCGCCCTTGACGACCTCGATGACCGAACCGGTGACAACGCCGTCGGATTCCTTGATCTTCTCAACGTCGCCCCATGCACGCTCGTACTGAGCGCGCTTCTTCGACAGGATGAGACGGCCTTCTTTGTCTTCCTTCTGAAGAACGAGGGCCTCGACCAGGTCGCCGACCTTGACAACCTCGGAAGGGTCAACGTCGTGCTTGATGGAAAGTTCGCGGGAGGGGATGACACCCTCGGTCTTGTAGCCGACGTCGAGGAGGACCTCGTCGCGGTCGATCTTCACAACGGTGCCCTCGATGAGGTCTCCGTCGTTGAAGAATTTCAGAGTCTTTTCGACCGCGGCAAGGAAGTCTTCAGCAGATCCGATGTCGTTGATGGCGACCTGCTTGGGTGCCCGTTCGGTCGTTGCGATTGTCATGTAGTAGTTGCTCCAGGATGGACATATTCGGGCCAGAAGGGATGGACGTGCGATTAATGTGGATAATCCGCGACTGGCAGCGGCTAGTTCGTCACAAGCGTGACAGTAAAGCTTAGCTGTTTCCGGGCGGCCCGGGCAACCCGGTTTACGGCAGGAGAGCGGAGCGGAGGGTGTCGAGTCCGACGCCGCCGAGGTCGAGGGCGCGGCGGTGGAAGTCCTTGATCGAGAACGCCGAGCCCGCCTGGGCGGCCGCGGCGTCGCGCAGCTCTTCCCAGATGCGCTGGCCCACCTTGTATGACGGCGCCTGGCCCGGCCAGCCGAGGTACCGGTTGACCTCGAACCTGACGAAGCCCTCGTTCATGTTCACGTTCCGGGCCAGGAAGTCGAAGGCGTACTCCGCGTCCCAGGTCTGCGACCCGTCCGGCACCTTCTTGCCCAGGTGCACACCGATGTCCAGCACCACACGGGCGGCACGCATCCGCTGACCGTCGAGCATGCCGAGCCGGTCGGCCGGGTCGTCGAGGTACCCCAGCTGTTCCATCAGTCGTTCGGCGTAGAGCGCCCAGCCTTCGGCGTGCCCCGAGGTGCCGGCCAGCTGGCGGCGCCAGGTGTTGAGCTTCGCCCGGTTGTACACCGCCTGGCCGATCTGCAGGTGGTGGCCCGGAATGCCCTCGTGGTACACGGTGGTCAGTTCGCGCCAGGTGTCGAATTCGGTGACGCCGACGGGCACGGACCACCACATCCGGCCGGGCCGGGAGAAGTCGTCGGTGGGTCCGGTGTAGTAGATCCCGCCCTCCTGGGTGGGCGCGATCATGCACTCGAGACGCCGGATCTCCTCGGGGATGTCGAACTGGGTCTCCCCCAGTTCGGCGACGGCCCGGTCGCTGGTCTCCTGCATCCAACGCTGCAGCGCGTCGGTGCCGTGCAGCTTGCGGGCCGGGTCGGTGTCGAGGAACTCAATCGCCTCGAGCACGCTGGCGCCCGGCTTGATCTGCCTGGCCACGCTCTCCTGCTCCTCGACCATGCGGGCGAGCTCCTGGATGCCCCACTCGTAGGTCTCGTCGAGGTCGATCGTGGCGCCGAGGAAGCCGCGCGAGCTGAGCGCGTACAGCTCCCGGCCGATGGCGTCCTGCTCGGTCGCGCGCGGGGCGAGGTCGTCGGCAAGGAACGCGGCGAGCCGTTCGTAGGCGGTGGCGGCGGACCGGGCGCCGGCGCCGAGGTCGGTGGCCAGGGAGGCCGGCAACGACCCGTTCTCCAGGGCGGCCTCGGCGACGAAGTGGTTGAAGAAACCGTCGTTGGCGGCGTTGCGCTTGGCCTGCCCGAGCACCTCGACCACCTGGCGGCGGGCGGGCGTGACGCCCCGTTCGATACCCACCCGCAGCGTCTCGATGTAGCCGTCGATCGCGGCCGGGACGGCTTTCAGCCGGGCCGAGATGTTCTGCCAGTCGTCGACGGTGCCGGTGGGCATCAGGTCGAAGACCTCGCGGATCTCCTGGGCCGGCGAGGCGATGACGTTCAGGTCGCGCAGCTGCAGTCCGGCACTGGAGCGTTCCAGGTCGAGCGCGAGGGTGCTGCGCAGGTCGGTGACGGTGACCCGGTCGATGTCGTCGGCCGGCGCCGTGCTGTCCAGGGCGCTGATCGTCTCTGTGGCCGCCTGGATGTAGCGGGCGTGGCCGTCGGGTGAGTAGTCCGCGAAGCCGGAACCGTCCGCGTCGCGGCCGATGTAGGTTCCGACGGTGGGGTCGAGCGCCACCAGGGTGTCGACCCACTGCTCGGCAATCTGGTCGACGGGGGTGGGCGTCCGCTGTTCGTGGATTGTCATCCTCAGAGCCTAGGACACGGGCCGGCTCAGCGCTGTGAACCGCTCAGCACTGTGAACTGCCCAGCACTGTGAACTGCCCAGCACCGTGACCTGCCCAGCACTGTGACCTGCCCAGCACTGTGACCGGATCAGTGCGCGGCGTCGTCCCAATTGGCGCCCCGGCCGACCTGCACGTCCAACGGCACCAGCAGGTCAGCGGCTGTTTCCATCCGGTGCGTGACCACGGCGCGCAGGGCGTCCCACTCGCCGGGGGCGACCTCGAAGATCAGTTCGTCGTGCACCTGCAGCATCATCCGGCTGGCCAGGTCCTGATCGCGCAGGTCGGCGGCGATGTTGTTCATGGCGATCTTCATCAGGTCGGCGGCCGAGCCCTGGATCGGGGCGTTCAGCGCGGCCCGCTCCGCGTTGTCGCGCAGCACCCGGTTCGGGCTGTTCAGCTCGGGGAACGGCCGGCGGCGGCCGAAGATGGTCGTCGTGTGGCCGTCCACCTTCGCCTGCTCCACGACGCGCCGCAGGTAGTCGCGCACGGCGCCGAACCGGGCGAAGTAGTCGGTGATGAGCTGCTTGGCCTCGCGGGACTCGATGCGCAGCTGCTTGGACAATCCGAAGGCGCTGAGCCCGTAGGCCAGGCCGTACGACATGGCCTTGACCTTGTTGCGCATCTCGCCCGTCACGTCCTCCGGGGCGACCCCGAACACCCGGGCGCCCACGAACCGGTGCAGGTCCTCCCCCGCGTTGAACGCCTCGATCAGTCCGGCGTCCTCGGACAGGTGCGCCATGATGCGCATCTCGATCTGCGAGTAGTCGGCGGTGAGCAGGCTCTCGCTGCCGGTCCCGGCGTGGAACGCGGCGCGGATGCGGCGGCCCTCCTGGGTGCGCACCGGGATGTTCTGCAGGTTGGGGTCGTTGGACGAGATCCGGCCGGTCGCCGTTCCGATCTGCACATAGGTGGTGTGGATGCGGCCGGTCTCGTCGATCGCCTTGTCGAGGGTCTCCACGATCTGGCGGAGCTTGGTCGCGTCACGGTGCTTGAGCAGCAGGTCGAGGAACGGGTGCGGGTTGCTGGCCTGCAGGTCGGCGAGGGCGCCGGCATCCGTGGTGAACCCGGTCTTGTTGGCCCGGGTGCGCGGCATGCCGAGCTGGTCGAAGAGCACCTCCTGCAGCTGCTTGGGCGAGCCGAGGTTCACCTCCCGGCCGATCTGGGCGTAGGCGCCGGCGGCGAGCTCCGCGGCGGTGCCGGCGAGTTCGGTCGACAGGGCGGCGAGTTCTTCGTGGTTGACGGCCACGCCGGCCAGTTCCATGCCGGCCAGGGTCATCAGGGTGGGCATCTCGAGGTCGCTCAGCACGCTGAGCGAGCCGGTGTCGAGCAGCCCGGTCAAGGTGGCGGCGAGCCGCACGGTGTACCAGGAGTCGACGGCGACGCCGCCGGCCAGGCTCTCGTCGGGCACCAGCTGGTTCGGGTCGGCCACGGGCAGGACCTCGTCCAGGTAACGCTTGACGAGGTCGGCCAGGGTCTTGTCCGGGCCGCCCGGGCGCAGCAGCCAGCCGGCGACCAGGGTGTCGATGGCGAGCCCGTCCAGGGTGAGCCCGGCGCGGATCAGGGCCTTCACCTGCGGCTTGGCGTCGTGCATCACCTTGGGGCTCGGGCCGGCGAGCCACTCCTCGAGCGGCAGGTAGTCGGCGCGGCCGGGCTGCCAGGCCACGGTTGCGGTCTCGGTGGCGGTGGCAAGGCCGAAGCCGATCGGCAGACCGTTCAGGACCTCGACCGTGACCGACAGTGCCGTTCCGGCCGTGGTCACCCGGTCAAGCCAGGTGGCGAGCTCCTCGTCGAGCAGCTCGCGCTGCACCGGGGCCTTCGCCGCCGCGGGGACCTCGACGACCGGTGCCGGTGCGGCCGTGCCGTCGGTGCTGGTGCCGTTGCCGTTGGCGCTTTCGAGTTTGATGACCCTCTCCAGCAGGGTGCGGAACTCCAGCCGGCCGAAGACCTCACGCACGGCCTCCTCGTCGATCGGCCCGCGCTCCAGGTCGCCGAGCTCGACGGGCAGGTCGAGGTCGGTCACCAGCCGGTTGAGGCGGCGGTTGCGGATGGCGTTGTCCTTCTGCTCGCGCAGGTTGGCTCCGACGACTCCGGTGATCTCGTCGGCGTGCTCGAGGATCGCGTCGAGGCTGCCGAAGCGTTCCAGCCATTTCACGGCCGTCTTCTCGCCGACCTTGCTGATGCCGATCAGGTTGTCGCTGGTCTCGCCGACGAGCGCGGCGATGTCCGGGTACTGTTCGGGCGCGATGCCGTACTTCTCGCGCACCTTGGCCGGGTCGTACCTGGTGAGCGCCGAGACGCCCTGGCTGGCCGGGTAGAGCAGGGTGACGGTGTTGTTGACCAGCTGGATGGTGTCCCGGTCGCCGGACACCACGAACACGTCGTAGCCCTCGTTGGTGCCGCGCACCGACAGGGTCGCGAGGATGTCGTCGGCTTCGTAGTCGTCCTTGGTCAGGGTCGTGATGTTCAGGGCCTTGAGCGCCTCCTGGAGCAGCGGGACCTGGCCCTTGAACTCCGATGGAGTGACCGCACGAGTGCCCTTGTACTCGGGGTAGTCGCGGGTGCGGAAGGAGAACCGCGAGATGTCGAATGCCACGGCGATGTGGCTCGGATTCTCGGTGCGGAGCAGGCTCAGCAGCATCGACAGGAACCCGTGGATAGCGTTGGTGTGCTGCCCGTCATGGGTTTGGAAACTGTCGATGGGCAGGGCGTGGAACGCCCGGTACGCCAACGAGTGGCCATCGATGATCATCAGGGTAGGCTTCTTGGATTCCGACACAGTCCCAGCCTACAAGCCGCATTCGGATGGGGCTGAGCCGAGCGCACGAGGGTGACAATGACCGATCACGACAGGCCCCAGCACGACGAAGACTTCCTGGCCTGGACGAAAGCGCGCGGTGCCGGTGACCTGGCCGACAAGATGGGCATCGAGTTCACCGAGTTCAGCCTCGACCGGGCCGTGGCGCGGATGCCCGTTGAGGGCAACACCCAGCCGGCGATGCTGCTGCACGGCGGCGCCTACGTGGTGATGGGTGAGTCGCTCGGGTCGATGTCGGCGAACCTGCACGCGGGTCCGGGCAAGCTTGCGGTGGGCATCGAGATCAACGCCAGCCACACCGGCTCGGCCACCTCCGGCTGGGTGACCGCCGTGTGCACTCCGATCCACCTCGGTCGCACGCTGACGACCCACGAGATCGTCGTCACCGACGACCGCGGCCGCCGGTGCTCGACCATCCGCATCACCAACCTGATCCTGGACAAACCGACCGGCGCCTGACCGGGAGCGCACGAAAAAGCGGGCCCCTCCTGGAGGGACCCGCTTTTTTCGTGACGGCGGTGTTGCTCGGCGGCGGTGTTGCTCGACGGCGGTGTTGGCCGGCCTGGGCGTCTTACTTCTTGGCCGACAGCTGTTCGATGATCGCCTGGGCGACGTCATGCATGGTCAGGCGGCGGTCCATGGACGCCTTCTGGATCCATCGGAACGCCTCGGGCTCGGTCAGGCCCATCTTCTCGTTGAGCAGGCCCTTGGCCCGGTCGACGAGCTTGCGGGTCTCGAACCGTTCGACGAGGTCAGCGACCTCGGCCTCGAGGGTGATGATCTGGCTGTAGCGCGAGAGGGCGATCTCGATCGCGGGCAGCAGGTCGTTCGGGGTGAACGGCTTCACCACGTAGGCCAGCGCGCCGGCCTCGCTGGCGCGCTCGACGAGTTCCTTCTGGCTGAACGCGGTGAGCAACACGACCGGGGCGATGTGCGCCTTGGTGATGCGCTCCGCGGCGGAAATACCGTCGAGGTGGGGCATCTTGACGTCCATGATCACCAGGTCCGGGCGGAGCTCGGTGGCCAGGGCCACGGCGGTCTCGCCATCGCCGGCTTCGCCGACGACCTCGAATCCGTTGTCTCGGAGGATCTCGACGATGTCGAGCCTGATGAGGGATTCATCCTCCGCTACGACGACGCGGCGGGGGGGTGCTGGAGTTGTCTCTTGGTCGGTCACAGCCAAAAGCCTACGGTATTCTGGTGCAGGTGTTGTGAGCCGGTGTGGCGGAATGGCAGACGCGGAGCACTCAAAATGCTTTGTTCGAGAGGACGTGTGGGTTCGAGTCCCACCACCGGTACCACTTCATCGCACGCCCGTCGCCGGAATACCGGCCGCGGGCGTGCGGTGTATCCGCCCCAGCACCCGGCCTGACTCCCCGGCCTGACTCCCCCGACTGACGCCACCGGCCCGGAACCTCCGGCGCGGTGCCCGGCGCGCACTCAGCGGCCGTACACGCCCTTCTCA
The DNA here is from genome assembly GCF_054075385.1 of Cryobacterium sp. AP23. Classification (NCBI taxonomy): domain Bacteria; kingdom Bacillati; phylum Actinomycetota; class Actinomycetes; order Micrococcales; family Microbacteriaceae; genus Cryobacterium; species Cryobacterium sp. AP23. Next base: position 720,584 of record NZ_CM133415.1, read on the forward strand.
GGCCGCGGCGGCGCTCAGGCGGGTTGGTGGGCCACGCCGGGCTGCACAAGCGTCCATCGGCGTTGCACGGCCGCTCTTGACCCGATCACCGCCTGCAAACGACACCGGCCCCGCAGATTTCTCTGCGGGGCCGGTGTGCGGGTGAAGCTGTGCGGGTGAAGCTGTGGTGCCTACTGCTGGGCGTACGCCGGAGCGACACCGTTGTGGGCGTCACCGATGCGGTGAACCCGGATGTCGTTCGTGGAACCGGCGATTCCGGGAGGGGAACCGGAGATCACAACGACCTTGTCGCCGATTTCTGCCAGGCCCTGGCCGAGCAGGATGTCGTCGACCTGACCGAACATCGAGTCGGTGTGGGTCACGCGGTCGACCAGGTACGTCTGCACGCCCCAGGTCAGTGCGAGGCGACGGCGGATGCCGGGCTCGGGCGTGAAGGCCAGCATCGGAATCGAGGAGCGCAGGCGCGCCATGCGGCGTGCCGAGTCGCCGGACTCGGTGAAGATGCAGAGGTACTTGGCCTCGACGAACTCGGCGACCTCGATGGCGGCCAGCGTGATGGCGCCGCCCTGGGTGCGCGGCTTGTTGGTGAGCGGAGCGATCCGCTCCAGGCCGTGGTCTTCGGTCGATGCGACGATGCGGGCCATCGTCTGCACGGTGACCACCGGGTACTCGCCGACGCTGGTCTCGCCGCTGAGCATGACCGCGTCAGCACCGTCGAGGACGGCGTTCGCGACGTCGGACGTCTCAGCGCGCGTCGGAACGGGGCTGTGGATCATCGATTCGAGCATCTGCGTCGCGACGATGACGGGCTTCGCCATGCGGCGGGCCAGCTCGACGGCGTGCTTCTGCACGATCGGCACGGCTTCGAGCGGGAGCTCGACGCCGAGGTCGCCACGGGCGACCATGATCGCGTCGAAGGCATCGACGATGCCCTCGAGGGCCTCGACGGCCTGCGGCTTCTCGATCTTGGCGATGACGGGAACCTTGCGGCCCTCCTCTGCCATGATCTCGTGCACCCGGTCGATGTCGGCCGCATTGCGCACGAAGGAGAGCGCAATCAGGTCGGTGCCGAGGCGGAGGCCCCAGCGCAGGTCGGCCTCGTCCTTTTCGCTCAGTGCGGGCACGTTGACGGCAACGCCGGGCAGGTTGATGCCCTTGTTGTTCGACACCGGGCCGGCGACGATGACCTTGGTGGTCACGACGGTGCCGTCGGTTTCGACGACCTCGACCTTGACCTTGCCATCGTCGATCAGCAGGAAGTCGCCCTGCTTCACGTCGTTCGGCAGGCCCTTGTAGGTCGTGCCGGACAGCTCCTTGGTGCCGAGGATGTCCTCGGTGGTGATCTTGAAGATGTCGCCGACGGCGAGGTCGTACGGGCCGCCCTCGAACTTTCCGAGGCGGATCTTGGGGCCCTGCAGGTCGACCATGACAGCAACGGCGCGACCGGAGTCGTTGGCGGCCTTGCGGATGTTGGCGTAGACACTCTCGTGCACGGTGTAGTCACCGTGGCTGAGGTTCATGCGGCAGACATCAACGCCGGCGTCGATAATGGCGCGGATCTGCTCATAGCTTGATGCTGCCGGCCCGAGGGTGGCGACGATTTTCGCGCGTCTCATACTGGTGGATCTCCGGTTTCCGCGCCGGTATGGCGCATTGGTGCGTTCGGTTGGGTGGAGAAAATGGGCAGCGGAATTCAGTTCGTTCGCTCAGATGGCAAACGAATGATCCGTCGGCTTCACCGGGGCGGGCAGTTGAGTCTCGCCTTCGAGAAACCGATCGACGGCTGCCGCGGCAGCGCGCCCTTCGGCGATCGCCCATACGATGAGCGACTGACCTCGGCCCGCATCTCCGGCAACGAATACACCCTCGTGGCTGGTCTGGTAATCACTATCACGCACGACATTACTCCGGTCGTCGAGCGGTACGTGCAGCTCATGGGTCAGTTCGGTGCTGTCGGGACCCGTGAAACCCAGTGCCAGTAAGACCAGATCGGCGGGAATTTCTCTTTCGGTTCCGGCCTTCGGGACACGCCGGCCGTCGAGATATTCGGTTTCGGCGACGCGGATGGCGCGCACCTCGCCGGCGTCGTTGGCCAGGAATTCGATCGTCGAAGCCAGGTATTGCCGGGTGCCGCCCTCTTCGTGGGCGCTCGACACCTCGAACAGGGTCGGCGACATCGGCCAGGGCTGGTGGTCCGGCCGGCTGTCGCCGGGCTGCTTGCCGATCGCGAGGTTGGTTACGGATGCGGCGAGCTGGCGGTGCGCGGTGCCGATGCAGTCCGCACCGGTGTCACCGCCGCCGAGCACGACGACATGCTTGCCTTCGGCGACGATCTGGTTGTCGACGGTGTCGCCGGCGCCAACCTTGTTCTGCTGCACCAGGTACTCCATGGCGAAGTGCACACCGGGCAGGTCGCGCCCGGGGATCGGCAGGTCGCGGGGCACCATCGCGCCGGTGGCGACGATGACGGCGTCGTAGCGGGCGCGCAGGTCGGTCCAGGTGATGTCGACGCCGATGTTCACGCCGGCGCGGAACCGGGTGCCCTCTGCGGTCATCTGGGCCAGGCGGCCGTCGAGGTGCTTCTTCTCCATCTTGAAGTCGGGGATGCCGTAGCGCAGCAGCCCGCCGATCCGGTCGTCCCGTTCGAAGACGGCGACGGTGTGGCCGGCGCGGGTGAGCTGCTGGGCGGCGGCCAGTCCGGCGGGGCCGGAGCCGACGACGGCGACGGTCTTACCGGTGAGGCGTCCGGGCGGCTGCGGGGTGACCCAGCCCTCGGCGAAGGCCTGGTCGATGATCGACACCTCGACCTGCTTGATCGTGACGGCAGGCTGGTTGATGCCCAGTACGCAGGCCGATTCGCACGGTGCGGGGCAGAGCCGGCCGGTGAACTCGGGGAAGTTGTTCGTGGCGTGCAGGCGTTCGATGGCCTGGCGGCCCTCGTCGCGCCAGGTGAGGTCGTTCCACTCCGGGATCAGGTTGCCCAGCGGGCAGCCCTGGTGGCAGAACGGCACACCGCAGTCCATGCAGCGGCCGGCCTGGCGCTTGAGCACGGCGGAGTCACCGGCCTCATAGACCTCTTTCCAGTCCATCAGACGGATGGATACCGGTCGCCTCGGCGGGAGTTCCCGATCCGTGGTCTTCAGGAATCCTTTCGGGTCAGCCATTGGTTACCTCCAAAATGCGGTTCCAGACCACATCGCCGTCGGGGTCGAGCCCCTCGGCGACAGCGCTCTGCCTGGTTGCCAGGACGGCCGCGTAGTCACGCGGCAGTACCTTGACGAAGTTCTTCATTGTGGTGTCGCGGTCGGCAAGCAGCTGCGCGGCCAGGACCGAGTCGGTCTGGGCCAGGTGCTGTTCGAGCAGGTCCCCGACGATTTCGATGTCGGCGCTGCCCAGCGGCAACAGGGTCAGCTCGCCCGAGTCCAGCGAGTCCCGGTTGACCAGGTCGCTGCTGAGGCCGTAGACGTACGCCGTTCCGCCGGACATGCCCGCACCGAGGTTCCGGCCGGTCTTGCCCAGGATCACGGCGAGTCCGCCGGTCATGTACTCGAGGGCGTGGTCGCCAACGCCCTCCACGACGGCGGTGGCGCCGGAGTTGCGCACCAGGAAGCGTTCGCCGACGATGCCGCGGATGAACATGCTGCCCAGGGTCGCGCCGTAGCCGATCACGTTGCCGGCGATCACGTTGTCCTCGGCGGCGAAGGTGCTGCTCCGGTCGGGGCGGACGGTGATCTGACCGCCGGAGAGACCCTTGCCGACGTAGTCGTTCGAGTCGCCCTCGAGGCGCAGGGTGATGCCGCTCGGCAGGAATGCGCCGAAGGACTGCCCGGCGGACCCGGTGAGGGTGACGTCGATGGAGCCGGCCGGCAGACCGTTCTCGCCGTGCCGCAGGGTCACCTCGTGGCCGAGCATGGTGCCGACGGCGCGCTCGGTGTTGCGGATCGGCAGGGCGATCTTCACCTCACCGCCGTGCTCGAGCACGCTGCTGCTCTGGCGGATGAGCTCGTTGTCGAAGTGCTTCTCCAGCTCGTGCTCCTGCTCGCGGTGGGCGCGGCGGGGCTCGAGGGCGGAGAAGTCCGGGCCGACCAGGATCGGCGCCAGGTTGAGACCGGATGCCTTCCAGTGGTTGAGGGCGCCGTTGATGTTGAGCATCTCCTTGCGGCCGGTGGCCTCTTCCAGGCTCGTGAAACCGAGCTCGGCGAGGTACTCCCGCACCTCCTGGGCGATGAACTCGAAGAAGTTCACCACGTAGTCGGCCTTGCCGCTGAAGCGCTTCCGCAGCTCGGGGTTCTGGGTGGCGACGCCAACGGGGCAGGTGTCCAGGTGGCAGACCCGCATCATGATGCAGCCCTCGACGATGAGCGGGGCGGTGGCGAAACCGAACTCCTCCGCTCCGAGCAGGGCGCCGATGATGACGTCCCGGCCGGTCTTGAGCTGGCCGTCGACCTGCAGCACAACCCGGTCGCGCATGCCGTTGAGCATCAGCGTCTGCTGGGTCTCGGCCAGGCCGAGCTCCCAGGGCGTTCCGGCGTGCTTGAGCGAGTTGAGCGGGCTCGCACCGGTGCCGCCGTCGTGCCCGGAGACCAGGATCACGTCGGAGAGCGCCTTGGCGACACCGGCCGCGACGGCACCGATACCGGACTGGCTGACCAGTTTGGTGTGGATGCGCGCGGTCGGGTTGGCTCGCTTGAGGTCGAAGATCAGCTGCTTGAGGTCTTCGATGGAGTAGATGTCGTGGTGCGGGGGCGGCGAGATCAGGCCGACACCGGCGGTGGCGTGCCGGGTACGGGCGACCCACGGGTACACCTTGGTCGGCGGCAGCTGACCGCCCTCGCCGGGCTTGGCGCCCTGGGCGAGTTTGATCTGGATGTCGTCGGCGTGGGTGAGGTACATGCTGGTGACACCGAACCGGCCGGAGGCGACCTGTTTCACGGCGCTGCGCCGTTCGGGGTCGAGCAGGCGGTCGAGGTCTTCGCCACCCTCACCGGTGTTGGACTTGCCGCCGAGGCGGTTCATCGCGATGGCGAGGGTCTCGTGCGCCTCCTGCGAGATGGAGCCGTAGCTCATCGCGCCGGTGGAGAACTTCTTCACGATCGACGCGACCGATTCGACCTCGTCGATCGGCACGGGCTTGCGCGCACCGACGTTGAACGAGAACATACCGCGCAGGGTCATCAGGCTCTCCGACTGGTCGTCGACGAGCTTGGTGTACTCCTTGAAGATGTCGTAACGGCGGGTGCGGGTGGAGTGCTGCAACCGGAAGATCGTCTCCGGGTTGAACAGGTGCGGGGACCCGTCGCGGCGCCACTGGTATTCGCCGCCGGTGGCGAGGCGTTCGTGCACCGTGACCGCGGCATCCGGCGGGTACGCCCCGGCGTAACGCTCGAGGTTCTCCGCGGCGATCACGTCGATGCCCACACCGCCGAGCTTGCTCGTGGTGCCGGTGAAGTACTGGTCGATGAATTCCTGGCTGAGCCCGACCGCTTCGAAGGTCTGCGCGCCGGCGTAGGACGACACGGTGGAGATGCCCATCTTGGACATGATCTTGAGCACGCCCTTGCCGAGCGCCTTGATCACGTTCTTCACGGCCTTTTCGGGCGTGACGGTGGTGATGAAACCGCTGCGGACGAGATCCTCGCAGGTCTCCATCGCCAGGTACGGGTTGACCGCGCTGGCGCCGTAGCCGATCAGCAGGGCCACGTGGTGCACCTCGCGCACGTCGCCGGCCTCGACCACGATGCCCACCTTGAGGCGGTTCTCGGTGCGGATGAGGTGGTGGTGCACCGCCGCGATCATCAGCAGCGACGGGATCGGAGCGAGGTCCTTGGAGCTGTCCCGGTCGGAGAGCACGATGAACAGCGCGCCGGCCTCGATAGCCGCGTCGACCTCGTGGCACATCTCTTCGATCCGGCTGGAGAGAGCGCCGGGGCCGTCGTCGAACCGGTACAGGCCGCGGATGGTGGTGGTGGTGCGGCTGCCCGGTGACGTGTCGATGTGCTGGATCTTGGCCAGCTCGTCGTTGTCGATCACCGGGAAGTCGAGCACGACCTGGCGGGCGTGCTCCGGACCGGCGGAGAGCAGGTTCAACTCAGGGCCGAGGCCCAGCTTGAGGCTGGTGACGACCTCTTCCCGGATCGAGTCCAGCGGCGGGTTGGTGACCTGCGCGAACTGCTGGGTGAAGTAGTCGAAGAGCAGCCGGGGGCGTTCGCTGAGCACGGCGATGGGTGTGTCGCTGCCCATCGCGCCGAGCGGCTCCGCGCCGGTGCGTGCCATCGGCGCGAGCAGGATCCGCACCTCTTCTTCGGTGTAGCCGAAGGTGCGCTGGCGGCGCACGACGGATGCCGGCGGGTGCACGATGTGCTCCCGCTCCGGCAGGTCCTTGAGGTTGATCCGGCCGGCGTCCAGCCAGGAACCCCACGGTTCGCTGGCGGCGAGCTCGCCCTTGATCTCCTCGTCTTCGATGAGGCGGCCGGCCTCGGTGTCGACGAGGAACATCTTGCCGGGCTGCAAACGGCCCTTCCGCACGACGCGGGCGGGGTCGACGTCGAGCACGCCGATCTCGCTGGCGAGCACGACGAGGCCGTCATCGGTGATGACATACCGGCCGGGGCGGAGGCCGTTGCGGTCAAGGGTGGCTCCGACGAGGGTGCCGTCGGTGAACACGATCGCGGCGGGGCCGTCCCACGGCTCCATGAGCATGGAGTGGTACTCGTAGAACGCGCGGCGGTCGCGGTCCAGGCCCGGCTGGTTCTCCCAGGCCTCCGGCACCATCATCATGACGGCGTGCGGCAGCGAGCGGCCGGACAGGCTGAGCAGTTCAACGACCTCGTCGAAGGACGCGGAGTCGCTGGCGCCGGGGGTGACGATCGGGAACAGCGGGCCGAGGTCGCCGAGCAGCTCGGATTCGAGCTGGGACTGGCGGGCGCGCATCCAGTTGCGGTTGCCCTGCACGGTGTTGATCTCGCCGTTGTGCGCGATCATGCGGAACGGCTGGGCGAGCGGCCAGGACGGGAACGTGTTGGTGGAGTACCGCGAGTGCACCAGCGCCAGCTTCGAGGTGAAGCGTTCGTCGGACAGGTCGGGGTAGAACGGCTCGAGCTGGAGTGTCGTGACCATGCCCTTGTAGACGATGGTGCGGCAGGACAGCGACGCGAAGTAGGTCTCGAGTTCGCGTTCGGCGCGCTTCCGCAGCCGGACGGCCTGGCGGTCAAGGTGGATGCCGGTCAGCGGCAGTCCGTCCTCGGCCAGGCGGCTGCTGGATACGTAGAGCTGCTGGATCGCGGGCATCGCGGCGCGGGCCAGGTTGCCGACCTCGTCGGGGCGCACGGGCACTTCACGCCAGCCGAGCACGACCAGGCTCTCCTCGCGGGCGATCCGTTCGATCGCGCCCTTGACCGCACTGCGGCTGGTGGGCTCGGTGGGGAGGAAGACGTTGCCGACGGCGTAGCGACCGGCCTCGGGCAGCGCGAACGTGGAAACGGCGCGGAAGAACTCGTCCGGGATCTGGGTGACGATTCCGGCGCCGTCACCGGTGCCGGCATCCGACCCGACGGCACCGCGGTGCTCGAGGTTGCGGAGCGCGTCGAGGGCGCGCGTGATGATGTCGTGTCCGGCCGTGCCCCGAAGGGTGGCGACCATGGCGAGACCGCACGCGTCGCGCTCGTCGTGCGGGTTGTAGAGACCCTGTTCTTGGGGCACACTACTGAACCGCGAGAAGAGTGGTTGCTGGGTCATTAGACCGTCCTCACAAAATGACTGGCAGGTGGGGACGACGTTGGCCCGCTGGAAGAGGAGATACCGGCCGCCCGGTAATGGGGGCGGAAACCGTGGACCGGGTGGGATGACCTCGGTTAGGGGCGGGAGTCGGTTGTGCTTGTGGCGTCGACGTCGCGTGATTCAACGGGTTCAGCAGCCTCATTGCCGTGATCCTCGAGCTCGGAATCGGTTTCACCAGATTCTACCTCAGGGTCGACCGGCTTCCACTCGCGTCCCGGCAGGTACGGGCTGAGTTCGACGCCGGTGTGGCGTCGGCTCTGCACAATGATGATGACCAGGCCGAGGACGACGGCGAACAGGGCGGCCCACACGTTGGTGCGCAGGCCCAGGAAGATCTCGCTCGGGTCGACCCGGATCGTCTCGAAGACGCTGCGGCCGGCGCCGTACCAGATCAGGTAGGAACCGAACGCGGTGCCCCAGCGCAGGCGGAAACGGCGCTCGAGGATCAGGATGACGGCGACGCCGAGGAGGTTCCAGACGATCTCGTAGAGGAAGATCGGGTGGAACAGGGTGCCGGCGGGGAGGCCGACGGGCCAGGCCGCGTTGGCGGTTTCGATCTCGAGGCCCCAGGGCAGGGTGGTCGGCACGCCGAACAGCTCGTGATTGAACCAGTTGCCGAGGCGGCCCATGGCCTGGGCCAGGAGCATCGCGGGGGCCAGCGCATCCGCGAAGGACCAGAACCGGATGCCGGCGCGGCGGCAGCCGATGTACGCGCCGACGGCGCCACCGAGGAGGGCGCCGAAGATGGCGATGCCGCCGTTCCAGACCGCGAAGACCTCCCAAAGGTTCTTCCCGGCGCCGAAGTAGTCATCCGGGTGGGTCAGCACGTGGAAGATGCGCGCCCCGACGATGCCCAAAGGCACCGCCCAGAGGATGATGTCCAGCACCACTCCCGGTTCGCCGCCGCGCTTGGTCAGCCGGCGGCTGGTGACGGCGGTGGCGAGGAAGATGCCGATCAGGATGCAGATCGCATAGGCGTGGATGCGGAACGGACCCAGGTCGAAGAAGCTCCACTCCGGGCTCGGAATGCTCAAGGGAAACGACACCACAACAACCTTTCATCGTGACGCGAGCGTCACTCACGAGCCGGTCGGTCGACCGCCTCGGACAATTTACCCTATTGGGTGACGACTAGATGGCCGCGCGGATATCGCGGGCACCGGCGGCGAGCTCGGCCGCGAGGGTCGCGACGGCGTCGACTCCCCCGTCGGAGAGCGCCTTGACCAGCGCTGACCCGACGATAGCGCCGTCGGCGTACTGCAGGACCTCGCGCACCTGGGCGGGCGTGGAGATGCCCAGGCCCACGCAGGCGCTGGTGGAGCCGGCCTCGCGCAGCCGGGTGACGAGCACCCGGGCGGCGGAGTCGACGTCGCTCCTGGCGCCGGTGATGCCCATGGTGGAGACGGCGTAGACGAAGCCGCGGCTCCGGGTGACGGCCTGCACCAGGCGCTCGTCCGAGGAGGACGGGGCGGCGAGGAACACCCGGTCGAGGCCGGCCCGTTCGCTCGCGGCCAGCCAGGCGCCGGCGTCGTCGGGGATGAGGTCGGGAGTGATCAGCCCGGCTCCCCCGGCGGCGGCGAGGTCGTCGGCGAACCGGTCGACGCCGTACTGCAGCACCGGGTTCCAGTAGGTCATGATCAGCACGGGCGTGTCGACCTGCGCGGTGATCGCGGCGACGGCCTCGAAACCGTGGCGCAGGCGGAAGCCGTTGGCCAGGGCCTGCTGGGTGGCGGCCTGGATGACCGGGCCGTCCATGACCGGGTCGGAGTACGGCAGGCCGAGCTCGATGATGTCGACGCCGCTCTTCGCGATCGCGACGGCAGCGTCGACGCTCTCGGTCAAGGTGGGGAACCCGACGGGCAGGTAGCCGATCAGGGCGCCGCCGCCGGCCGCGCGGCGGGCCGCGATCGTGGTCTCGACGGTGCTGACGGTCTTGCCGGTGGTGTGGCCGGTGGTGCTCGTGTTCACAGCTGCTGCGCTCCAGCGTCGAGTAGGTCGAAGTAGCGGCCGGCGGTTTCCATGTCCTTGTCGCCGCGACCGGAGAGGTTGACGAGGATGATCGAATCCGGGCCCAGCTGCTTGCCGAGTTCAAGGGTGCCGGCCAGGGCGTGCGCCGACTCGATGGCGGGGATGATGCCCTCGGTGCGGCTGAGCAGCCGGAGCGCGTCCATGGCTTCGGCATCCGTGACCGGCAGGTAGGTGGCCCGGCCGATGCTGGCGAGCCAGGCGTGCTCCGGGCCGACGCCCGGGTAGTCCAGGCCTGCGGAGATGGAGTGGGATTCGACCGTCTGTCCGTCCTCGTCCTGCAGCATCATGCTGCGGGCGCCGTGCAGGACACCGGGCCGTCCCTTGGTGAGGGTGGCGGCGTGTCGCAGCCCCTCGATGCCTTCTCCGCCGGCCTCGTAGCCGTAGAGCGCGACCTCGGGGTCGTCGAGGAAGGCGTGGAAGATGCCCATGGCGTTGGAGCCGCCGCCGACGCAGGCGGTCACGGCGTCGGGCAGCCGGCCGGTGAGGTCGAGCACCTGCTGCCGGGCCTCTTCGCCGATGATCTTCTGGAAATCGCGCACCATCGCCGGGAACGGGTGCGGGCCGGCGACGGTGCCGAAAACGTAGTTGGTGGTCTCCACGTTGGTCACCCAGTCGCGCATGGCGTCGTTGATGGCGTCCTTGAGGGTGCGGGAGCCGGTCTTCACCGACACGACCTCGGCGCCGAGCAGGCGCATCCGGGCGACGTTGAGCGCCTGGCGTTCGGTGTCGACCTCGCCCATGTAGACGACGCAGTCCAGCCCGAACAAGGCGGCCGCAGTCGCCGTGGCCACGCCGTGCTGGCCGGCTCCGGTCTCGGCGATGACGCGCTTCTTGCCGATGCGCTTGGTGAGCAGCACCTGGCCGAGCACGTTGTTGATCTTGTGCGAACCGGTGTGGTTGAGGTCTTCACGCTTGAGGATGATGCGTGCGCCGCCGCCGTGTGCGGCGAACCGGGGCACCTCGGTGATCAGCGACGGCCGGCCGGTGTAGCTGCGGTGCAGCTCGGTCAGCTCGGCCGCGAAAGCCGGGTCGGCCTTGGCGAGGGCGTATTCGGCGGAGAGCTCGTCGAGCGCGGCCACCAGGGACTCCGGCACGAACCGGCCGCCGAAGTCGCCGAAGTAGGGGCCGCTTTGGGCGCGGAGTGAATTGGTGCCGAGGGACTCTGTTCCAGTAGACATTTAAACCGCCAAGAATTCGGTGAGGGTGAGAATGGGGTCGCTGGTGACCAGCGCTTCTCCGACCAGCACGACGTCGGCACCGGCGGACCGGTAGTGGGCGACGTCGGCCGCGCTCTTGACCGCTGACTCGGCCACCCGCACGACGCCGGACGGGATCCGGTCGGCGAGGCTGGCGAAGAGGTTCTGGTCGAGTTCGAAGGTGCTGAGGTTCCTGGCGTTCACGCCGACGAGGTTGGCGCCGACGTCGAGCGCCCGGTCCACCTCATCAGCGCTGTGGGTTTCCACAAGCGGGGTCATGCCCAGCTCGAGAACAAGGCTGTGCAGCGACGCGAGCGTCGCCTGGTCGAGCGCGGCGACGATCAGGAGCACGAGGTCTGCACCGGCGGCGCGGGCCTCGAGCACCTGGTAGGCGTTGCCGATGAAATCCTTGCGCAGCACCGGGATCGACACCGCGGCCCTGACCTGCTCGAGGTCGTCGAGCGAGCCGAGGAAGCGGCGGCCCTCGGTGAGGACGCTGATCGCGCTGGCCCCGCCGAATTCGTAGGACACGGCCAGTGCGGCGGGGTCGGTGATGTCGGCGAGTGGCCCGCGGGACGGGCTGGCGCGCTTGACCTCGGCGATGATCTTCACCTGGTCGGCGGGCGCGAGCGCGTGCAGGGCGTCCAGCGCCGGTACCTGGGCCAGCGCGTCAGCTTCGAGCGCCGCGTGCGGCCTCTCCAGCCGACGGGATTCGGCGTCGGCGAGCGAGCCGGCGAACAGTTCTGCTAGTAGGTCGCTGGTCACGTAGTCAGTGACTTCCGTCGACCGAGGCCGCGCCGTAGCCGGCCCTGGCCATGACCCAGCCGGCGGCGAGGCCGAGCAACAGCAGGATCGCGGAGGCCCAGACGAGCCAGACGACCTCGAAGAAGAAGGCGACGGTGCCGATGGCGAACGCGATCAGCATGATGGTGACTGCGGTCCAGGCCGCCGTCGAATGGCCGTGGCCGGGGTCTGCCGACTCGAAGCTCATGGTTCTCCTAAGGTCAATGGGCGTGCGGGTCAAGTCTATCTTGTCGGGGCGTTGCCCCGACTCAGGCGGGCTCAGTCAGGCGGTGGGGTCGTCGCCCCTGGTGAGCCCGTCCCAGTCGTCGACGGCGTCGCGCGGACGGGTCTGGCCGGTGGCGGCATCCGTCACCGGTTCGAACCGGGTGGTGTCGTACCGTTTTGTCGGTCCCGGCCAGCGCTTGGCCGTGATGCAGATCAGGAGGCCGACGAGGAACATCAGCACACCGGCGGCCAGGGCCAGGAACGGCCAGAAGGTCAGCGCGGCCTGGCTCACCGCCGCCCGGGTGGAGTCGGAGCCGGCGATGCCGGTTGCGGTGGTGACCGCTGCCGCGCTCGCGCCGACCGGGTCGAACACGACCAGCGCCGCGGACAGGATGACGCTGACCCCCAGGAGCATCTCGAGCAGGCCCAGGATGATGCGGATCACGACGCCGGCGATGGTCAGCGCCCCGGCCAGCGCGAGGCCGGCCAACGCCAGGGCGGTCAGGCCGGGGGCGGCGATGCTGCCGGTCACGTCGAGCACCTGCTGGGTGGTGCCGTCGGCGGCGAGCCGCACGGTCACCCAAACCTGGGTCCAGGCCAGCAGAGCGATGCCGCTGGCCAGGATCACGGCCAGGACCAGCAGCGGCTTGATCCGACGGGAGGACACTCAGTACACCCTGGTCATGGAGTTGGCCACGGCGACGGCGCGGAGCGGTGCGGCGGCCTTGTTCTGCGACTCCTGGTACTCGCTCGCGGGGTCGGAGTCGGCGACGAGGCCGCCGCCGGCCTGCACGTGCGCCACGCCGTTCATGATCGTGGCGGTGCGGATGGCGATGGCGAGGTCGGCGTCACCGGCGAAACCGAAGTACCCCACGACGCCGCCGTAGACGCCGCGCTGGGTCGGTTCGAGGTCGTCGATGATCTGCAGGGCACGCGGCTTCGGAGCCCCGGACAGCGTGCCGGCCGGGAAGGTGGCCTTGAAGACGTCGATCGCGGTCATCTCGGGCAGCAGGTCGCCTTCGACCGAGGAAACCAGGTGCATGATGTGGCTGAACCGTTCGATGCGCATGAACTCCGTCACCTCCACCGAGCCGGCGCGGCAGACCTTGAGCAGGTCGTTGCGGGCCAGGTCGACGAGCATGAGGTGTTCGGCGCGTTCCTTGGGGTCGCCGGCCAACTCGGTCTCGAAGTCGGCGTCGGCCTCAGGGGTCGCCCCACGCGGCTTCGAGCCGGCGATGGGGTGGGTGAAGACGCGGGTGTCGGCCACCTTCACCAGGGCCTCCGGGGAGGATCCGACGATCCAGTACGGCTCACCGGCGGTGGATTCGAGGCTGAGCAGGTACATGTACGGGCTGGGGTTGAGGCTGCGCAGCACCCGGTAGACATCGATGGCGTCGGCGTGGCAGTCCTGGTCGAAGCGCTGCGAGATGACGACCTGGAACACGTCGCCGTCGACGATGTGCTGCTTGGAGGTCTGTACGGCGGCCAGGAAGTCGTCGCGTTCGGTGCGATGCTCCGGAGACGCCGGGGCGGCCAGGTCGACCTCGGACACGAACGCCTCGGCCGGCTGGGTGAGCCGGGTCTGCAAGGAATCCAGGCGGGCCTGGGCGGCGGGCCAGAGCGCATCCGTGGCGTCGACGCCGTCGTTGAGCACGTTCACGATCAGCTGTACGGTGCCCAGCTTGTGGTCGATCACGACGAGGTCGGCCACGAAGCTGAACGCCTGCCCCGGCACGTCGTAGTCCGCCGGCGGCCGGTTGGGCAGCCGTTCGATCTGGCGGATGGCCTCCCAGCCGATGAACCCGACCAGGCCGCCGGTCAACGGCGGGTGCTCGGCCAGCCGGGGCGTCTGCCAGCGCTGGTACAGGTAACCGAGGGCCTCGAGCGGCGGCAGGTCCGCGGCGCCGCCGAAGGCACGCTCGGCGGAGACGCCGTAATCGATCCAGGCGGTGTCGTCCCCGGTCTGGGTGAGGACGCCGAAGGAGGAGACCCCGACGAACGAGAACCGGGACCAGATCCCGCCCTGTTCGGCGGATTCGAGCAGGAAGCTGCCGGGCTTGCCCCCGGCCAGCTTGCGGTAGATGCCGACAGGGGTCTCGCCGTCCGCGAAAAGCTCGCGGATGACCGGGATCACCCGGTGCTCGGCGAGCAGGTCGCTGAACTGGGCGGGCGTGGTGGAGCCGGCGCTCATCGCGCGCCCTCGGGGATCACGCCGGTGACATCGATGCCGCGACCGTCGAAGCAGGTGCGGGTGCCGGTGTGGCAGGCCGCGCCGATCTGTTCGACCTGCACGACGAGGGTGTCGGCGTCACAGTCCAGGGCGGCGGAGCGCACGAACTGGGCGTGCCCGGAGGTGTCGCCCTTCCGCCAGTATTCCTGCCGGCTGCGCGACCAGAACGTGACCCGGCCCTCGGTGAGGGTGCGGCGGAGCGCCTCGCGGTCCATCCAGCCCAGCATGAGTACCTCGTGGGTGTCCCACTGCTGGATCACGGCGGGCAGCAGCCCGTCGGGCGAGAAGAGAGCAGAGTCCAGAGCGGCGTCGACGTTCATCGGCGCACCACCATTCCGGCGTCGGCAAGCTCACGCTTGACGTCGCCAATCGTCAGGTCTCCACTGTGGAAGACGGAGGCGGCCAGCACGGCGTCGGCACCCGCCGTGATCGCCGGTGGGAAGTGTTCGACCCGGCCCGCTCCCCCGGAGGCGATCACCGGGACGCTACTGAGCTCGCGCATGATCGTGATCAGCTCGAGGTCGAAACCGGCCTTGGTGCCGTCGGCGTCGATGCTGTTCACCAGCAGCTCGCCGGCACCCAGCTCGATCGCCTGGCGTGCCCAGGCGAGGGCGTCCAGGTCGGTCTCGGTGCGGCCGCCGTGCGTGGTGACCACGAACCCGGATGCGGTGCGCTGGCTGCGCTTGACGTCCAGCGAGAGCACGAGCACCTGGGCGCCGTACCGGTCGGCGATCTCGGAGATGAGCGCGGGCCGCAGGATCGCGGCGCTGTTCACGCCCACCTTGTCGGCGCCGGAGGCCTGCAGCCGGGACACGTCGTCGACGCTGCGGATGCCGCCGCCGACGGTGAGCGGGATGAAGACCTGTTCCGCGGTGGCGCGCACCACGTCGTAGGTGGTCGACCGGTCATCCACCGTGGCCGTGACGTCGAGGAAGGTCAGTTCGTCGGCGCCCTGCTCGTAGTAGCGCTTGGCCAGCTCGACCGGGTCGCCGGCGTCGCGCAGGTTCTGGAAGTTGACTCCCTTGACGACACGGCCGTTGGCCACGTCGAGGCACGGGATCACTCTGACGGCGAGGCTCATGGGTTGATCGCTTCCTGGGGTCTTTCCTCGATTATGCCGGGGTCCGCTCAGAGTCGGGCGTTGTGGATGGAGGTGACGAGGATGGCGCGGGCGCCGAGCTCATACAGGTGGTCCATCACCCGGTTGGTATCGACGCGCGGGATCATCACGCGGACGGCCACCCAGTTCGGGTCGCGCAGCGACGAGATCGTGGGCGACTCGATGCCGGACGCGGCCTGGCAGGCGGCGTCGAGGTTGTCCACGTGCACGTCATAGTCCACGAGCACGTACTGGCGGGCGACGAGAACACCCTGCAGCCGGCGGAGCAGCGTGTTGATGCCCGGGTTCTCGTTCTCGGAGGTGATCAGCACAGCGGTGGACTCGAGGATGACCGGGCCGAAGATCTGCAGGCCGGCCTTGCGCAGGGTGGAGCCGGTGGAGACGACGTCGGCGACGGCATCCGCCACGCCCAGCTGCACGGCCGACTCGACGGCGCCGTCGAGGGTGACGAGGTCGACGGTGACGCCGTGGCCGGCGAGGAAGGTGCCGACGAGGCCGGGGTAGCTGGTGGCGACTCGCAAGGACTGGAGGTCGGCGAGGTCGGTGAACCGGCCGGCCGGGCCGGCGAAGCGGAAGGTGGAGTCGCCGAAGTCGAGGCTGGCGATCTCGGCGGCACTCGAGCGGGAGTCCAGGAGCAGGTCGCGGCCGGTGATGCCGACGTCGAGGGCGCCGCTGCCGACGTAGGTGGCGATGTCACGGGGACGCAGGTAGAAGAACTCGACGTCGTTGTGCGGGTCGGCGACGACCAGGTCGCGCGGGTCGCGGCGGCCGTTATAGCCGGCCTCGCTCAGCATCTGGGCGGCGGTCTCGGCGAGCGAACCCTTATTGGGCACGGCAATTCTTAACATGTCAATCTTTCCGAAGGTTGGGGGTGGATTTCACAAGGGGGGAACGACATCAAAGATGTCGGTACACGTCCTCCGGGGAAAGCCCCTTCGCCACCATCATTACCTGCAGGTGATAGATCAGCTGCGAAATCTCTTCCGCGGTTTCGGTGTCGCTCTGGTACTCGGCGGCCATCCAGACCTCGGCGGCTTCCTCGACGATCTTCTTGCCGATCGCGTGGATGCCGGCGTCGAGTTCGCGGACGGTTCCAGAGCCTTCCGGCCGGTCTACGGCCTTCCGGCTCAGCTCAGCGAACAGGTCGTCGAAAGTTTTCACCTGTACAGGCTACCGGTCCGGACGGCTCCCGGAGCGCGGGCGGGGCGCTTGCGGGTGCCGTGCGGGCGTTAGTGGGCGTGGGAGTGCAGCGTCGCGGCCGCGCGCAGCCGCGCGATCGCGCCGGCCGGGTCGCCGTTGAAGACGCTCGAGCCGGCGACGAATGTGTTGGCGCCGGCTTTCGCGGCCTGTTCGATGGTGTCCTCGGTGATGCCGCCGTCCACCTGCAGCCAGACGTCGAGGCCGCGCTCGCGCACGGCGTCGGAAAGCAGGGCGACTTTGGGCATGGTCGAGGCCATGAAGCTCTGGCCGCCGAAGCCCGGCTCCACGGTCATCACCAGGACCTGGTCGAACTCTTCGAGCAGCTCAAGGTAGGGCTCGACCGGGGTGCCGGGTTTGAGCGCGATGCCGGCCCGTGCACCGATCGCGCGCAGCCGCCGGGCCAGACCGACGGCATCCGTGGCAGCTTCGGCGTGGAACGTGACCGAGTAGGCGCCGGCCTCGGCGTAGGCGGGGGCCCAGCGGTCGGGGTCCTCGATCATCAAGTGGATGTCCAGCGGGATCGGCGACACCTGCAGCAGCCGCTCCACGACGGGCAGGCCCAGGGTGAGGTTCGGCACGAAATGGTTGTCCATAACGTCGACGTGGGCGAGGTCCGCGGTGCTGATGCGGCCGAACTCCCGCTCCAGGTTGGCGAAGTCGGCGGCGAGAATGCTCGGGTTGATCCGGGTAACCATGCTTTCACCCTACCGAATGGCCACCGGCCGGCCGGCCGGTCGGTCGGCAGTCGGCAGTCGCTCAGTCGGCCTGGCGCTGCAGCAGGGTGATGAACATGGCGTCGGTGCCGTGGCGGTGCGGCCACAGCTGTACGCTGCCCGGGTCGCCGGCCAGGTCGAGCGGATGCACGGCCAGGTCCTGGAGCACTGCCGCGGTGTCCAGCGGTGTCACCTTGTCGCCCCAGGCCTTGCGGGCCGTCGCCACGATTCCCCGGGTCTCCGCGACGTGCGGTGAACAGGTGACGTAGGCGAGGATGCCGCCGGGCTTCAGCGCGCCGAGGGCGGCGTGGATCAGGGCCGACTGCAGGTCGGAGAGCTCGGCGACGTCCTTGGGTAGCTTCCGCCAGCGCGCCTCGGGGCGGCGGCGCAAGGCGCCGAGGCCGGTGCACGGGGCGTCGAGCAGGATCCGGTCGAAGACCTCCGGTTGGTCCTCGCCCACCCAGGTGCCGTCCATTTCCCAGACCGGGACATCCGCGGGCACTGCCGCGAGGGCGGCTCGCACCAGCTGGGCCCTGGCGGGCACTACCTCGTTGGCCACCAGTGTGGCGCCGCCGTTGAGGGCCTCGGCGGCCAGGAGCGCGGCCTTGCCGCCGGGGCCGGCGCAGAGGTCGAGCCAACGCTCGCCCTCCACGATCGGCCGGGCGCGGCTGAGTGCGAGGGCGGCCAGCTGGGAGCCCTCGTCCTGCACCCGCAGGCGCCCGTCGCTTTCCTTCATCAGGTGGTGCGGGTCTCCCCCGGCCAGCACGAAGCCGGTGGGCGAGAAGTCGTTGGCGTCGCCCAGCTCTGCGGTGGCCTCGGCGAGTCCCGGCAGCGCCACCATGTTCACCCGTGGGGCGGCGTTGTCGGCGGCGAGGAGCTCCTCGAGCTCGTTCTCGCGGCCCTCCTGCTTGAGCGACTGCCGGAACGCGCGCACTACCCAGACCGGGTGGGAGTACAGGGCGGCGAGGGCGTCGTCGGGGGTAGTGGTGTCGGCGAGGATGCGTTCACGCCACTCGTCGGCACTGACCCGGGCGATGGCCCGCAGCACGCCGTTGGTGAAACCGGTCGCCGAGCGGGAGCCGACCTGGCGGGCCAGCTCCACGGATTCGTTCACGGCGGCGTGGGTGGCGACTCTGGTGGCCAGCAGCTGGTGTGCGCCGAGGCGGAGCACGTCGAGGATGGCCGGGTCGATGGCGCTGACCGGCCGCCCCGCGGCCTCGGCGATGACCCGGTCGTAGAAGCCCTGCATGCGCAGGGTGCCGTAGGTGAGCTCGGTGGCCAGCGCGGCATCCGCCGTGTTGAGGGCGGCGCGCTGGATGCGGGTGGGTAGCAGCAGGTTGGCGTAGGCGTCGGACTCGCGGACGGCCGCGATCACCTCGTAGGCCACCCGGCGGGCCGGCTGCACCACGTAGGTCGGCCGACTGTCGGCCCGGGCGCCTTGGCGGGGCGCGCGCGACCGGCCGGCACTGTTTCGATCAGCACTGTTTCGATCAGCACCGTTCTGACCGGCACCGTTCTGACGAGCACCGTTCTGACGAGCACCGCTGTCGCCTGCGCCGCTCATGATGCGATCACCTCGGTTGCTGCCACTCCGCGCCACCAGTCGATTGCTTTCATTGGGGTTTTTCCTGCCGGTTGTACGTTGACGAGTTCGAGCGGCTCCGTGCCGGTGCCGATCAGAACCCGTTTGTCGATTTCGTTGATGCGGCCGGGCGCGAGGCGGGGTTGGCCGTGTGCGGGGGCCACATCGTGGAGCTTGAGGCGTGCGCCGCCGATTTCCGTGAACGCACCGGGCTCCGGGGTGACTCCGCGGATGATCGCGTGGATGCGGTCGGCGGCCAGCGTCCAGTTGACCCTGGCGTCCTCGAGGGTGAGCTTGGGGGCGAGGGTGACCTCGCCGGACTGTTCCACGGCCTGGCTGGTGCCGTCGGCGAGGTCGTCGACCACTCCGCGCAACAGCTCGGCGCCGGTTCGGCTGAGGGCATCGAGCAGGGTGCCCGCGGTGGCGTGCCGGCCGATCGGGGTGGTGAGTTGTGCGAACACTGCGCCCGCGTCGAGTTCGGCGACGAGCTGGAACACGGCAGCGCCGGTTTCCGTGTCGCCGGCCATGATGGCGCGTTGCACAGGGGCGGCGCCGCGCCAGCGCGGAAGCAGCGAGAAGTGCAGGTTGATCCAGCCCAGCCGGGGCGCCGACAGCAGAGGTTCCCGCACCAGGCCGCCGTAGGCGACGATGACACCGAGGTCGGCGTCCAGTGCCGTGATCGACTCGGTGGCGGCGGCGTCGAGCCGGTTGGCCTTGATGACGGGCAGTCCCAGTTCGGTGGCGGCGGCCGCGACCGGCGACGGGGTGAGCACGCGCTTCCGGCCGAGGGCGGCGTCGGAGCGGGTCACGACGGCCGCGATCTCATGGCCGGAGGCGGCCAGCAGGGTCAGGCTGGGCACGGCGACCTGCGGGGTCCCGGCGAAGACGAGTTTCATTTACAGCAGCTCCGGGTCGTCGAATCGTACTCTGAGTGTAGGTGCAGGGCGGAATGCGGCGCCCTTGGGCTTGCGGCGGCTGGCCGCGTTCCGCACGATCGCGGCCTTGAGCGTGCGGGCGACTTCATCGCCGGCCGGGTAGCCGAAGCGCACGATGGCGCGAACCAGCGGCGGTCCGGATGGCCGTCCGGCGGGATCGGTTCGACCTGCGCCGCCCGGACCTGGGCCGCCCGGACCTGGGCCGCCCGCACCGGCGCCGCCGGGCTCGTACGGGACCGGGCCCAGCACGTCCAGGCCCGGCAGGTCGGCGAGCGACTCGATGGCGGTCTCGACCTCCACGCTGGTTCCGGTGACCGAGGCCACCCGCACGGCCGGCGGGAAGCGCAGCTGCCGGCGGTCGGCGAGTTCGGCGGCGGCGTATGGGCCGGGCTGCCAGGTGTTCAGGGCGTGGGCGAGGGCGCCGCCCACCCCGGCGAGCATCACGGATGCGCCGGGCCCGGCCAGCGCCGCGGCGTTGGCCCACCAGCGCAGGCAGTCCTCCCCCACCCGCAGGGACTCGCGGGCGAGCATCCGTTCGCCGTCGAGCAGCAGGATCGCGCTGTAGCCGTTGCGGGGTATCGGTTCGGCGCCGCGGGTGGCGATCACCAGGGCCGGCTCGGGTCCGATGGTCTGCACGGTGTGCTCGCCGTCGGCGACGATCACCCGGGAGCCCGGGAAGGCGCGGCCGAGCTCTTCGGCGGTGCGCCCGGTGCCCACGGTCACCACCCGCAACTGGCTGGCCTCGCAGTGGGAGCAGCGCCAGCCGGCGGCGAGGTGGCCGCACCAGCGGCAGGCCGGGGTGGCGTTGGCGGCGGACTGCGCCAGCGGGCCCTGACAGTTCGTGCACCGGGCGGACTGGCCGCAGGAGCGGCAGGCCAGCATCGGGGCGTAGCCGGGACTCGCGACCTGCACCAGCACCGGCCCGGTGCGCACGGCCTCCTTCGCGGCCAGCCAGGCGGCCGACGGGATGCGCGCTGCCCTGGCCTGGGCGTCGGGTTCGGATTGGAAGGTGGTGGGGATCACCCGCGGATGGCTGTCCCTGGTGGGGTGCACGGCGCGCAGCCAGCCGATCTCGATCAGGCGTTCGACCTCGACGCTGCGGGAATGGCCGATGAACACGAGCGCGCAGTCGGCGGCTTCCCGGCGGATCAGCGCGGCGTCGCGGGCGTGCACGTAGGGGCTGAGCTGTTCGCCGTAGAGGGGGTCGCCGTCATCCCAGATCACGATCAGGCCGAGGTTGTGGGCGGGCGCGTAGACGGCCGACCGGTTGCCGACGATGATGCGCGGCTTGCCCTCCAGCAGGGTGAGGAAGCCCCGGTAGCGGTCGGGGTTGGCCTGCCGGGCATCCACCCGGACGACGTCGTCCGCGGGCGCCAGCATCAGCAGGGCGGCCTGAAGCTGGTCCTGGTCGCGGAAATCGGGCGTCACGAGAATGCTGCTCGAGCCGCGCCGCAGGGCGGACACGGCGAGCTCGGCCATGGTGATCGCCCAGGTGCCGACGGTGCTGCCGTTGTCGGCCTTGGGTTTTGCGGCCGGGCCGGCATCCGGGGCCGGTGTGGGGACCGATTCGGGAGCCGGGCCGGATAGCCGGACCAGGCTGGGCACGGCGGCGATGCAGACTCGCAAGCGTTCGGCCACGATGGTGCCGAGGGTCTCGGGTGGGTACTCGGCGAAGCCCGGTTCGGCCAGGTCGGGCGCGGCCAGGCCTGGCTTGGGCAGGCCGGGCTTGGGCAGGGCAGTAGCAGCCGGTGCCGGTGCCGTGCCCGTGTCGGCTTCCCGGGCCGCGAGCCAGGCCTTCTCCACCCGCACGGCGCGTGGCGGCACGGCCAGGCGGATGATGTCGCTCGCGTTGCCGGCCGCCCTGTCGGCCAGGCGACGGGCCAGCTGCCAGACCGGTGCGGTGAGCACGGGCACGGCCGAGACGATCGAGTCCACCGGGCTGAGCTTGCCGCTGTATCCGGTGTCCGGGCCGGCGCCGACACCGTCGAGGGTCGCGGCAGCACCTGTCGACTCGGCACCGGTAGCCACCCGGCCGTCGGCCTCCTGCGCGGGGTCGATGAGGTCGATGATGTAACCGTCGGCCACCCGATTCGCCGAGCGCAGCGGCACCCGCACCCGCACGCCGGGCTGCGCGAGGTGCGCGAGCTCGTCGGGGATGGCGTAGTCGAAGAGATGGTCGAGCTGCGGCAGGGGTGAGTCGATCAGCACCCGTGCGGTCAGGCCGGTGCGAGTCATCTGCGGCCGCTCAGTCTGTGAGTCTCGGGCGTCAGAGTCCGGCTGCGCTTCTCAGGTCGTCGACTCGGTCGAGTCGCTCCCAGGTGAAGTCGGGCAGCTCGCGGCCGAAGTGGCCGTACGCCGCGGTCTGGGCGTAGATCGGGCGGAGCAGGTCGAGGTCGTGGATGATCGCGGCGGGGCGCAGGTCGAACACCTCGCGGATGGCCGCGGTGATGTCCTTCTCCGGCAGCGCGCCGGTGCCGAAGGTCTCCACGTACAGTCCGACGGGAGATGCGGTGCCGATGGCGTAGGCCACCTGGATCTCGAGGCGTTCGGCCAGGCCGGCCGCGACGGCGTTCTTGGCGACCCAGCGCATGGCGTACGCGCCGGAGCGGTCGACCTTGGACGGGTCCTTGCCGCTGAACGCGCCGCCGCCGTGCCTGCTGGATCCGCCGTAGGTGTCGATGATGATCTTGCGGCCGGTGAGGCCGGCGTCGCCCTGCGGGCCGCCGATTTCGAACCGGCCGGTGGGGTTGACCAGGGTGCGCAGGCTGCTGGCGTCGAGGTCGACGCGCTCCAGGACCGGCTTGATCACGAGTTCGGCGATCTCGGCGCGGAGCTGCTCGGTTCGCACGGACGGCGAATGCTGGGTGGAGAGCACGACGGTCTCGACGGTGCGGGGAATGATGCCGTCGTAGCCGATGGTGACCTGGGTCTTGCCGTCGGGCCGGAGGTAGCTGAGCTCACCGGACTTGCGCACCTCGGCGAGGCGCTCGGCCATGCGGTGCGCGATCCAGATCGGGATCGGCATGAGCTCAGGGGTCTCGCGGGTGGCGTAACCGAACATGATGCCTTGATCGCCGGCGCCCTGGCGGTCGTAGTCGTCGAGGCTGTCCTGTTCGCGGCTCTCGTAGGCGTCGTCGACGCCCTGGGCGATGTCGGGCGACTGTCCACCGATGGAGATCTCGACCCCGCAGGAGCGGCCGTCGAACCAGACGTCGGAGGAGTCGTACCCGATGTCGGTGATGCACTTGCGCACGATCGACGGGATCTCGACGTACCCGGCCGTGGTGACCTCACCGGCGACGTGCACGAGGCCCGTGGTGACGAGGGTCTCGACGGCGACCCGGCTGTGCGGGTCCTCGGTGAGGAGTGCGTCGAGGATGGTGTCGGAGATCTGGTCGCAGATCTTGTCCGGGTGGCCTTCGGTGACCGACTCCGAGGTGAAGAGGCGAAGATCGCTCATCGGGGCTCGTCTCAATTCTTGTGGTAAATGTGCTGCGGTTGAGTGTTGTGCTGTTTTCTGTCGTGCGCGTGACAGGCAGAAGTGGCTTACTGCGAGCCGTTGTTCAGTTCGACGATGCTGTCGAGAATTTCCAGTTCGACGATGCTGTCGAGAATACGGTGGGCCACCGACAGCTTCGTGCCGGAGGCCTCCATCACTATATCTCCGGCGCTGTCGAGGACCTCGATCGCGTTACGTTCGGTGGCGAAACCCTGGGTCCAGCCCACCCGGTTGAGCA
The DNA here is from genome assembly GCF_054075385.1 of Cryobacterium sp. AP23. Classification (NCBI taxonomy): domain Bacteria; kingdom Bacillati; phylum Actinomycetota; class Actinomycetes; order Micrococcales; family Microbacteriaceae; genus Cryobacterium; species Cryobacterium sp. AP23. Next base: position 744,109 of record NZ_CM133415.1, read on the forward strand.
CCAGGAGGTCGCAGCCCTTGCGCTGGATCTTGGTGCGGCCGAGCTCCCGGCGACTGGCGTCGTCCGGTTCGGTTTCGGCGGCGAAGCCCACGATCACCTGGTCGGGGCGCCGTTCCTGCACCAGGCCGGCGAGCACGTCCGGGTTGCGGACGAGCTCGAGGGAGAGCGTGTCCCCCGCGACGTCCTTCTTGATCTTGTCCGCCTGCACCTCCGCCGGGCGGTAGTCCGCGACCGCTGCGGCCATGATGACGATGTCGGCGGTGGCGGCGTTGGTGCGCATCGCCAGCTCCAGGTCGAGGGTGCTGCTGACGCCCTCCACGCTCACGCCGGGTGGAACGGGCACCTCGAGGTGCGCGGCGACCAGGGTGACGGTGGCGCCGCGGGCAAGGGCGGCCTCGGCGAGGGCGACGCCCTGGCGTCCGCTGGAGCGGTTGCCGAGGAACCGCACCGGGTCGAGGGGTTCGCGGGTGCCACCGGCGCTGATGAGCACGTGCCGGCCGGCGAGGTCCTGCGCCACACCCGTCGAGCCGATGTGGGCGGCCAGGGCGGCCAACGCCGCCTCCACGATGGTGTCGGGCTCTTCCATCCGGCCCGGTCCGGAGTCGGCACCGGTCAACCGGCCGATTCCGGGGCCCACGATGGTGACGCCGCGTTCCCGGAGGGTCTGGATGTTGGCCACGGTGGCGGGGTTGTTCCACATCTCGGTATGCATGGCCGGCGCGATCACGAGCGGGGCGGTGCTGGCGAGGATGGTGTTGCCGAGCAGGTCATCGGCCAGGCCAAGGGCGATCTTGGCGATGCTGTTGGCGGTGGCCGGGGCGATGACGATGAGGTCGGCGGACTGGCCGATGGCCACGTGACGCACCTCGGCGACCCCTTCATAGAGGTCGGTGTGCACGGGGTTCCGCGAGATGGCCTCGAGGGTGGGTTTGCCGACGAAGCGCAGCGCAGCCGCCGTGGCGACCACGTGCACGTCGTCCCCGAGCAACACAAAAGCGCGCACGACGTTGACGGCCTTATAGGCAGCGATGCCGCCGGTTATCCCGACGACGATCGTGCGACCAGTCGACATCCTGCGCGCCTACGTGAACAGCGAAAGTCGAGCTACTCGACGATGGGCTTCGAGGTGAGCTTGTCCTCGTTGATTTCGCGCAGTGCCACGGAGAGCGGCTTGTCGTCGACGGTGGAGTCGACGAGCGGGCCGACGTTGTCGAACAGGCTGCCTTCGTGCAGGTCGGCGTAGTAGTCGTTGATCTGGCGGGCGCGCTTGGACGCGAAGATCACCAGGGCGTACTTGGAATCGACCTTGGTCAGCAGGTCGTCGATGGGCGGGTCAATGATGCCAGTGGGCTTGTTGGGCACGCTGTCACACTCCTTCATGCAGTTCAAGCAAAATGTACGGGCTGCGCGGTGTCACGCTGAGGGCTTCCGTGGCCGGAAACCGCTGCGTTTGCCACGATGATGCGCCTATTCGACGCGAGGAATTCAAGAACGGCGGGCGCTACGACGGCGTCGCTGTCTTGCGAATCTGCATCAAGTCTACGACTTCTTCGGCGGCTTCGGCCACGTCGGTGTTCACAACACGGTAATCGAACTCGCCCTGAGCGGCCAATTCGAGCTTCGCGGTCTCCAGCCGACGGGCCTGTTCAGCCGAATCTTCGGTGCCGCGGCCGATCAGGCGGCGCACCAATTCGTCCCAGCTGGGCGGCAGCAGGAACACCAGGCGGGCCTCCGGCATTGCCCGGCGCACGGCGCGGGCACCCTGGATGTCGATCTCCAGCAGCACGCTGTTGCCGTCGGCGATTGCGGCGTCGACCGGGCCGCGCGGGGTGCCGTAGCGGTAGGCGTTGTGCACGGTGGCGTACTCGAGGAGCTCGCCGGCTTCGATCATGCGGTCGAACTCGGCGTCGTCCACGAAGAAGTAGCTGACGCCTTCGACCTCGCCGGCGCGGGGCGCCCTGGTGGTGGCGGAGACCGACAGGTGAACCTCGGGGTGGTGTTCGCGGATGTAACCGGCGACGGTGCCCTTGCCGACGGCGGTGGGACCGGCGAGCACGACGAGCCGGGAATCCGGGGCGCCGCGGCGGGCGGTGGGCCGGGCGGCGAGGAAGTCGCGCAGCCGGTCGCGCTGGTGCTTGCCGAGGCCGCCCAGGCGCTTGGACGGCGAGATCTCGAGCCGGGTCATGATGCGCTGCATCTTGGTTACGCCGATCGCCGGGATGCTCACAAGCAGTTCGGTGACGCGCAGCCTGCCCTCGACACCATTGGGGTCCTTGACGGCGGCGGCGAGCACGTCGAGCGACGTGCGCTCACCGGCGGCGACCTGGGCCTTGACGGCGGCGCGGGCTCGTCTGGCCGCTACGGCGGCGCGGGAGGCCGCGACACGGTCGACATCGGGTGGGGTAGGGCGATTGTCAGCCACGGGTCGCTCCAGCTTCAGTTACTCGGCGTGTTATCTCATCGGCTACGTGGTCTGGACCTGCTGACAACACGCTGCGCGATTCACTCACGATAACGCCTTGAGCGTATCCGCCAAACAAAGTCGTCAGATCGGTGGGATTGGCGCCCTGGTGGCCGAAGCCCGGGGCGAGGACCGGGGTGACCACGGCGGTGGCCGGGGCGTGGATGTCGATGCCGAAATCGACGAGGGCGACGGTGGCGCCGAGCACGACGCCGACCGAGCCGACCGAGCCGGCAGGAAGCGTCTGGGCGTTGATGTCGGCGACCTGGCTGAGCACCGAAGCGGCCACGGTCTGGCCGGCCTGCGCTCCCCCGGCAAGCACCGCCTGCTGCAGTGCGGCGGCTTCAGGGTTGGACGTGGCCGCCAGCAGGAAGAGTCCCTTGTGGTGTTCGGCAGCCAGGGCGATGGTGCTGGCCAGCGACCCCACACCCATATACGGGTTGAGGGTGATGGCGTCGGCCTCCAGCGCGGAATCCGGGCTGAGCCAGGCCTGGCCGTAGGCCTCGACGCTGGTGCCAAGGTCGCCGCGCTTGACGTCCGCGATGACCAGCAGCCCGGCCGCGCGCGCATCGGCGAGCACCCGTTCCAGCGCAGCGTACCCGGCGGAGCCGAACCGTTCGTAAAACGCCACCTGCGGCTTGACGATGCCCGCACGGCCGGCAGCGGCCTCGACCACCCGGCGGCCGAAGCTCTCAGCTCCGGCTGCCGTGTCGGGAAGTCCCCAGTCGGTGAGCAGCCAGGCGTGCGGGTCGATGCCGACGCAGAGCCGGCCGAACCGGTCGAACGCGCCCTGGAGGCGTTCGCCGAAGGATGCGGTCGTCACGACCGGTTCGGCTGGGCTGACAGCGCCGGCGTGGGTCACAGCGCCGCCGCCCGTTTCGTCGCGTACTCCTGCAGGCTGGTGACCTCGAAGCCGGTGCGGATCGAGTCGATCGATCCGACAGCGGCGGAGAGCTCTGCGATGGTGGTGAACAGGGGCAGGTCGCCCGCCACTGCGGCGGCGCGGATCTCGTAACCATCCGCCCTGGCGGTGCGCCCGTTGGGGGTGTTGATCACGATCTGCACCTCCTCGCGTCGGATCAGGTCAACGACGGTGTCCACGGACTCATCGGCCTTTTCACTGAACTTTGCCACCACTGTGGCCCCGATTCCGTTCCGCTGCAAAACTTCGGCGGTTCCTTCGGTGGCCATGATCGTGTAGCCCAGCTGCTGCAGGCGCAGCATCGGCAGGATCACGGCCCGCTTGTCGCGGTCGGAGACCGAGACGAAGACGGTGCCGGTGAGCGGGATTCCGCCGTAGGCGGCGAGCTGGCTCTTGGCGAAGGCCCGCGGGAAGTCGCGGTCGATGCCCATGACCTCGCCGGTGGAGCGCATCTCCGGGCCGAGCACGGAGTCGACGATCAGGCCCTCCTGGGTGCGGAACCGGTTGAACGGCAGCACGGCCTCCTTGACGGCGACCGGGGAGTCCATCGGCACGCGGGAACCGTCGATCAGCGGCAGCTGGCCGCTGGCCTTGAGCTCGGCGATGGTGGTCCCCACCATGATCAGCGACGCCGCCTTGGCCAGCGTGATGCCGAGCGCCTTGGCGACGAACGGCACGGTGCGGGAAGCGCGCGGGTTGGCTTCGAGCACGTAGAGCACGCCGGCGCCGATGGCGAACTGCACGTTGAGCAGGCCGCGCACGCCGATGCCCTTGGCGATCGCCAGGGTCGCGTCGCGCACCCGGTCGATCTCGGCGCGGCCGAGGGTGACCGGCGGGAGGGTGCAGCTGGAGTCACCGGAATGCACGCCGGCTTCTTCGATGTGCTCCATCACGCCGCCGATGTACAGCTCGTGGCCGTCGTAGATGGCGTCGACGTCGATTTCGATGGCGTCGTCGAGGAACCGGTCCACCAGCAGCGGGTGCGACGGGCCGATGATGCCCTGGCCCTGCATGCGGGTGAAGTAGTCGGCCAGGCTGGCGCTGTCGTAAATGATCTCCATGCCGCGGCCGCCGAGCACGTAGCTGGGGCGTACGAGCACCGGGTAGCCGATTTCTTCGGCCACAACGACGGCGCCGCTGTAGTCGGTCGCGACGCCGTTGCGCGGGGCGAGCAGGCCGGCGTCGGCGAGGATGCCGCTGAACAGGCCGCGTTCCTCGGCCAGGTCGATCGCGGTGGGCGAGGTGCCCAGGATCGGGATGCCCTCGGCCTCGAGGCCCTTGGCCAGGCCAAGGGCGGTCTGGCCGCCGAGCTGCACGACCACGCCGACGAGCTCGCCGCTCTGGCTTTCGGCGTGGATGATCTCCAGCACGTCTTCCAGGGTGAGCGGTTCGAAGTACAGCCGGTCGCTGGTGTCGTAGTCGGTCGAGACCGTCTCCGGGTTGCAGTTGATCATGATGGTCTCGTAGCCGGCGTCGGAGAGGGCGAACGAGGCGTGCACGCAGGAGTAGTCGAACTCGACGCCCTGGCCGATGCGGTTCGGGCCGGAGCCGAGGATGACGACCTTGCGGCGGTCGCTGGGGACCACCTCGGTCTCCTGGTCGTAGCTCGAGTAGTGGTACGGGGTGAGGGCGGGGAACTCGCCGGCGCAGGTGTCGACGGTCTTGAAGACCGGGCGCACGCCGAGGATGTGCCGGACCTTGCGCACATCCGCTTCGCCGAAGCCGCGGAGCTCGCCGATCTGGGCGTCGGAGAAGCCGTGGTCCTTCGCGGTGCGGAGGATCTCGGTGTCGAGGGTGTCCGAGGCGGCGACGGCGTCGGCGATCTCGTTGATGAGCACGATCTGGTCGAGGAACCACGGGTCGATCTTGGTGGCCTCGAAGAGCTGCTCGATGGTGGCGCCCTTGCGGAGCGCCTGCTGCACGGTGACGATGCGGCCGTCGGTGGGGACCTCGGCGACGGCGAGGAGTTCCTCGATCGACCGGGTCTCGGTGCCCCAGTGGAAGGAGGAGCCGCGCTTCTCGAGCGAGCGGAGCGCCTTCTGCAGGGCGGAGGCGTAGTTGCGGCCGATGGCCATGGCCTCGCCGACGGACTTCATGGTGGTGGTCAGGCGCGCGTCGGCCTTGGGGAACTTCTCGAACGCGAACCGGGGCACCTTGACGACGACGTAGTCGAGCGTGGGTTCGAAGCTGGCCGGGGTGACGCCGGTAATGTCGTTCGGGATCTCGTCGAGGCGGTAACCGAGGGCCAGCTTCGCGGCGATCTTGGCGATCGGGAAGCCGGTGGCCTTACTGGCCAGCGCCGACGAGCGGGAGACCCGCGGGTTCATCTCGATCACGATGATGCGGCCGTTGGCCGGGTCGATGGCGAACTGGATGTTGCAGCCACCGGTGTCGACGCCGACGGCGCGGATGATGTCGATGCCGATGTCGCGCAGCTTCTGGTACTCACGGTCGGTGAGGGTGAGCGCGGGGGCGACCGTGATGGAGTCGCCGGTGTGCACGCCGACCGGGTCGACGTTCTCGATCGAGCAGACGACCACCGTGTTGTCGGCGGTGTCGCGCATCATCTCGAGCTCGTATTCCTTCCAGCCGAGGATGGACTCCTCCAGGAGCACCTCGGTGGTGGGGCTCTGGTGCAGGCCGTCGCCGACGATGCGGCGGAGCTCGGCCTCGGTGTACGCGAAGCCGGAGCCGAGGCCGCCCATGGTGAAGGACGGGCGCACGACGAGCGGGTAGCCGAGGTCCTCGGCGAAGCCGACGGCCTCTTCGACGGTGTGGGCGATGTAGGACTTGGCCACATCCGCGCCGGCGTCGAGCACCAGCTGCTTGAAGATCTGGCGGTCCTCACCCTTCTGGATGGCCTCGAACTTGGCGCCGATGAGCTCGACGTTGTACTTGGTGAGGATGCCGCGCTCGTGCAGGGCGATGGCCGCGTTGAGGGCCGTCTGGCCGCCCAGGGTCGGCAGGATCGCGTCCGGGCGTTCCTTGGCGATGATGGTCTCGAGGATCTCCGGGGTGATCGGCTCGATGTACGTCGCGTCGGCGAAGTCGGGGTCGGTCATGATGGTGGCCGGGTTGGAGTTGACCAGGATGACCCGGACGCCCTCCTCGCGGAGGACCCGGCAGGCCTGGGTGCCCGAGTAGTCGAACTCGCAGGCCTGGCCGATGACGATCGGGCCGCTTCCGATGACGAGGACGCTGTTGATATCGTCGCGCTTGGGCATTACTTGGCGTCTCCTGCTCCGGCGGCCGCGTGCGCGACCACCACATCCCTGAACCTGTCGAAAAGATAGTTGGCGTCGTGCGGGCCGGCCGCGGACTCCGGGTGGTACTGCACCGAGAAGGCCGGGATGTCCAGGCAACGGATACCCTCGACGACCTGGTCGTTGAGGCTGTAGTGGCTCACCTCGACCTTGCCGAACCCGGTCTTGGACTCGTGCACGCCCTCGATGGGCATGTCGACGGCGAAGCCGTGGTTCTGCGAGGTGATCTCCACCCGGCCGGTGGCCTTGTCGAGCACCGGCTGGTTGATGCCGCGGTGGCCGAACGGCAGCTTGTAGGTGCCGAAACCGAGGGCCCGGCCCAGCAGCTGGTTGCCGAAGCAGATGCCGAAGTACGGCACATTGGCGCGCAGCACCTCCTGCAGCAGGGTGACGTGGGCGTCGCTCGCGGCGGGGTCGCCGGGGCCGTTGGAGAAGAACAGGGCGGACGGATTCAGCGAGAGCACGTGCTCCGCCGTGACCGACTGCGGCAGCACGAAGACCTCGAAGCCGCGTTCGGCGAGGTAGTTGAGGGTGGAGGTCTTCACGCCGAGGTCGAGCACCGCGACCGAGCCGATGCGCTCGCCCTTGGCCGGCAGCGAGTACGGCTCGACGGTGGAGACGTCGTCGGAGAGGTTGCGGCCGCGCATGCTGGCTCCGCCGCGCACGAGTTCGAGCTGCTCGCTCTCGGAGATGTCGTAGCGGTCGCCGGAGAAGATGCCGCTGCGCATGGCGCCGAGCGAGCGGATGTGCCGGGTGATGGCGCGGGTGTCGATGCCGCTGATGCCCACGATGTCGTGGGATTCGAGGTCGGCGTCGAGGGTGCGCTGCGAGCGGAAGTTCGACGGCACGCGGGCGGGCTCGCGAACGACGAAGCCGGCGACCCAGATGCGGGACGATTCCATGTCCTCGTCGTTCGCGCCGGTGTTGCCGATGTGCGGAGCGGTCATCAGCACGATCTGGCCGGCGTAGGACGGGTCGGTCAGGGTTTCCTGGTAACCGGTCATGCCGGTGGCGAAGACGATCTCGCCGAGGGTCTGGCCCTGGCTGCCGTAGGCACGCCCGACGTAGCGGGTGCCGTCTTCGAGGACGAGCACGGCCGGGGCCGGTGTGGATGTTGGGTAGCTCACGGGCTACACCTCACTTTCTTCGGTGCCGAATTCTGTTGAGCCGGATGCGGTGGAGCCGTTGGGTGTGCCGGGGGCACGCACCGCGAGAGATGTGATGGCCGCGCTGATCGCGGTGCGATCGGCGGGGTCGCTGAAACGGAAGTAGCTGTCGACGCTCGAGGGCGCAGCGTCTGCGCCTGCGGGAGCGAGCCGCCAGCCCAGGAGAAACAGGCCGCCGGGCTCGACGGCCCGGTCGATGGCCCAGGTGGCGTCGGTGACGAGTTCGACCGCATCCGCCGGGATGAACAGGGCGGGCGAGCCGGCCAGTTCGAGCAGCACGCCGGCCGCGGTGACGGAGACGCCGCCGCGGGCGCGGAAGCCGAGCCCCGGGATCGCGAGCCGCTCCAGCGGCTGGTCCCTCGGGGTCGTGGCCACGTACAGCGCGGCGGCGGAGGCCAGCTCGCGGCCCCGCTCGGCGGGCTGCGGGTAGCCGGCCGGCAGTGCGGCGTCGCGCTTGCTGCGCCGGCGCCAGGAGCGCAGCATCAGCGCCAGCACGCCGAGTAGCACCAGGATGGTGATGATCGTGGCGACGGTGCGGCTACTCATGGGCAGCCTTCACTGCGGCGGACTGGACTGCGGCGGCTCGGGCGGCGTTGACCTGTGCGGTGCTCTGCAGCACGCCGTCGAGCACGGTGGCGTAGCCGCGGTGGAACGTCGCCATGACCTGACCGGGCAGGGTCATCTCGAGGTAGGGCGAGTTGACGCCCTTGCCCACGAGGTTCTCCCGGCCGAAGACACGGCGGGCGCTCGGGTCGTAAAGGGTCACTTCGGCGGGAGCGCCGACGACGAGCTGCTGGCCCTGGCCGGCGATGCGGCCGATGCGAGCGGGAACACTCGACATCACCCGCACCAGGTCGGCCCAGTCCAGGTAGCCGGTCTCGACGAGGGCGGCGTGTGCCACCGACAGGGCGGATTCGAGTCCGACCATGCCGTTGGCCGCGGCGCCCCACTCGCAGTCCTTGGACTCGACCGGGTGCGGTGCGTGGTCGGTGGCGATGATGTCGATGGTGCCGTCCTTGACGCCCTGGCGCAGGGCCTCCACGTCTTCGCGGCGGCGCAGCGGCGGGTTCACCTTGTACCGGGCGTCGTAGCCGGCGACCAGTTCCTCGGTGAGCAGCAGGTGGTGCGGGGTGACCTCGGCGGTGACGTTGATGCCGCGGGCCTTGGCCCAGCGCACCACGTCGACGGCGCCGGCGGTGGAGAGGTGGCAGACGTGCAGGCGGGAGCCGACGTGTTCGGCCAGCAGCACGTCGCGGGCGATGATCGATTCCTCGGCGACGGCGGGCCAGCCGGTGAGGCCGAGCTCGCTGGAGAGGGCGCCCTCGTTCATCTGGGCGCCGACGGTGAGGCGCGGCTCCTGGGAGTGCTGGGCGACGACGCCGTCGAAGGCCTTGACGTATTCCAGCGCCCGGCGCATCAGCAGCGGGTCGGAGACGCAGAAGCCGTCGTCGGAGAAGACCCGCACGTTGGCGCGGCTGGCGGCCATGGCGCCGAGTTCAGCGAGGCGTTCGCCGGCCAGGCCGACGGTGACGGCGCCGATCGGCTGCACAGTGACGTAGCCGGCGCTCTCCCCCAGGGCGAGAACCTGTTCGACGACGCCGGCGGTGTCCTGCACCGGGGAGGTGTTGGCCATCGCGAACACCGTGGTGTACCCGCCGATCGCGGCGGCCTGGCTGCCGGTGAGCACGGTTTCGCTCTGCTCGTAGCCGGGCTCACGCAAGTGGGTGTGCAGGTCGACCAGGCCGGGCAGTGCGAGCAGGCCGTCGGCGTCGATCACGGTGGCGCCGGCATCCGAGAGCCCGGTGCCGGTCTCGCTGATGCGGCCATCGGCCAGCAGAAGGTCGGTGGTGGTTCCGTCGCTCAGCTGGGCTCCGCGCAGGAGGAATCGTTCGGTCGACATTCAGTGGTCCTCTCGGTCGCCGGAAAGCAACAGGTACAACGCCGCCATACGCACGGAGACCCCGTTCGCGACCTGTTCGCGCACGGTGGACCGTTCTGAGTCGGCTGCGGCGGAGGAAATCTCCAGGCCGCGATTCATCGGTCCGGGGTGCATGACAATGCTATGCGACGACAGCCGGGCGAAACGCTCGTCGTCCAGGCCCCAGCGGCGGGAGTACTCGCGGCTGTTCGGGAAGAAAGCGGCATTCATGCGCTCGGCCTGGATGCGCAGCATCATCACGACGTCGGAACCGGCGTCGATCGCGGCGTCAAGGTCGTAGCCGATGGTCGCCGGCCAGGCGGTGGTGTCCGACGGCAGCAGCGTGGGCGGCGCGATGAAGGTGACGTGGGCGCCCAGGGTGTCGAGCAGCCAAAGGTTGGACCGCGCCACCCGGGAGTGCAGGATGTCGCCGACGATGGTGACCGTGACGCCGTCGAGGGCGCGGCCGCGGGAAGCGGCACCGTGCAGGCGACGGCGGATGGTGAACGCGTCGAGCAGGGCCTGGGTGGGGTGCTCGTGGGTGCCGTCGCCGGCGTTGATGATGCCGGCGTCGATCCAGCCGCTTGCGGCCAGCACCTGCGGGGCGCCGGAGGCGGGGTGGCGGATGACGACGCCGTCGGCTCCCATCGCGGCGAGGGTCTGTGCGGTGTCCTTGAGGCTCTCGCCCTTGGAGACGCTGGAGCCCTTCGCACTGAAGTTGATCACGTCGGCGCTCAGGCGCTTCGCGGCGGCCTCGAACGAGATGCGGGTGCGGGTGGAGTCCTCGAAGAAGAGGTTGACCACGGTCTTGCCGCGCAGGGTCGGGAGCTTCTTGACCTCGCGGTTGGCGACATCCGCCATGTCTTCGGCAATGTCGAGCAGCGCGATGGCTTCGTCGCGGTTGAGCGACTTGGTGGAGAGCAGGTGCCTCACGATTGGTCGCCTCCGTCGATGCTGACGAACTCGTCGCCATCAACCTCGGTGACGTGCACGTTGATGCGTTCGTGGGTGGCGCTGGGCAGGTTCTTGCCCACGAAGTCGGCGCGGATCGGCAGTTCTCGGTGGCCGCGGTCCACGAGGACCGCGAGCCGCACAACGCTGGGCCGGCCGTGGTCGCCGAGGGCGTCGAGGGCGGCGCGGATGGTGCGGCCCGAGTAGAGCACGTCGTCGACGAGCACCACCGTGGCGCCGTCGATGCTGCCGGGCACCTGGGTGGGCGACGGGGTGCGCGTGCGGGTGTGGTTGAGGTCGTCGCGGTACATCGTCACGTCGAGCGAACCCACGCGCACGGCGGCGGAGTCGGGCTCGATGCGTTGGATGATCGCTGCGATCCGCTGGGCGAGGGCAACTCCCCGGGTGGGGATGCCCAGGATCACCAGGTTCTCGCTTCCTCGATTGGACTCCAGGATCTCGTGGGAGATCCGAGTCAACGCTCGGGTGATGTCAGCCTGGGTGAGCACAGTGCGCTCCGTCAAACCAACCTCCTTTCCCGTCTCACAGGACGGCTCTTAAAGTAGGTCTAGGTACCTCACGACCCTAGCATCCCCGGCCCCGTCTCTGCCTTCCCCGCCTCGTCTCCAGCCCAGCCCCCTCCCGCGAGCCGTGAGCTAAACCCTTAGATTCCCGCCCGTTTTGGGGTTCTTCTCACGCGTCGTGGAGGTGGTCGGTCGGGTGGGTCGCAATGTCAGTGGTAGGTGAGACGATCTCACTATGAGTAGCCCCGATCAGGCACCACCGCCCGCTCCGGATGATGACGACCACTCTCCGGAACTCGTCCCACAAGATCCACAACAACCCACAGCCACACCCGAGCCCGGACCCGCACCCACGCCGGCACCCGCGGCGCCGTCCGAGCAGTACGAGCCCGATCCGACCATGGACCAGCGAGTGCTGGACGAACTGGCCGAGCAGACCGAGCGAATCGCGGCGGAAGACCGCCTGATCGCGCAGGCGCAGGCTCGCCGGATCGAACTTCTGGTCGGGCTGCAGGACTGGAGCGAGCAGCCCCGGGTGTCCTCGCGACTGCACGGTGACCGGGAGTCCATTGCAACGGCGGACCGTGACGCGGCGACGATGACCGACGATCAGGCGCGCGCCGCGGCGTATGCGCGGTGGGACGAGCATAAGATTGCCCGCCGCACCATCGTGACCGAGACCGCGTGCCTGACCCGCACGGCCGAACGCACCATCGAGCGGCAGCTGGATGAGGCCCGGTTCCTTTACAGTTACGCGCCGCTCACTTTCGACGCCCTGTCGAAAGGGGAAATCAGTTACCGGCACGCGACCACCCTGCTTGATCAGATCCGCGCCATCCCCGACGACGAGCAGGCCGCGTTCGAAGAGGCCGTGCTGCCGGTGGCGAAGTCACAGCCGGTCGGCCGGTTCAAGGATCGCGCCCGCCGGCTCCGCGAAAGACGGCATCCGGAGTCCATCGTCACCCGCACCCGGAACGCTCTGGCGGAGCGACGCACCTTCTGGGAGCCCGCGCACGACGGGATGGGCTGGCTGCACTGGTACGGCACCGCCGAACAGACGAAGGCCGCTTGGGACCGGATCACCAGCACAGCAGCGAGTCTGAAGAAGCTCGGCGACCACACCCCCGCCAGCGACGCAGCCGCCCGCCTCGCCAGCGCCGGCATCGGAGTCGGAGACGGGGACGTAGACGGGAGTGCTGGGGCCGGGAAGGCGTTCGGGCTCGACCAGCAGAACTCCACCGACGCACCGCCGACCCGCACCCTCGACCAGCTCCGCGCGGACGTCACCGCCGCACTGCTGCTGGACGGGATCACCTCGACCGGGCTGGGCGCCGGCATCCGCGGCACCGTGATGATCACCGCCGGTGATGACCCTGCTGGGGTTGGACGAGGAACCCGCCACCCTCGAAGGCTACGGGCCAATCTCGCCCGAGGCGGCCCGGCGGATCACGGCCAACGCGCCCAGTTTCACCCGCGTGCTCACCCACCCGGAATCCGGGGTAATCCTCTCGGTCGACAAGAAGCAGCAGAAGATCACCAAGGGCATGCGGAAGGTGTTGCGGGTGCGGGACGAGACCTGCCGGTTTCCCGGCTGCTCCCGCCCCGCAGTGAAGAGCGACATCGACCACACCCAGGACCGGCAATACGACGGCGGCACCGACCTGGACAACCTCGCCCACCTCTGCGAAGGCCACCACCGACTCAAACACCTCTCCCAGTGGTCGGTCATCCAGGAACCCGGCGGCGTTTTGGTCTGGACCTCACCGGGCCAGCGCACCTACCGCACCGACCCGGCCAACCCGATCGGCCCACCCCGGCCGAAACCGCCGACGGTGGGACCGAAAACTCGGAAGCGACCCGCGGGCGACATGTATCTGATGCCCCGGCACCAGCCCCAGCGCCATCCGTCGCCACCGGTACCCGAGAACCCGCCGTTCTAATCCGGCGCTGTCAGGCCGGCTCACGGGGAATCGACCACCTCGCGGAACCCCGGCGCCGAGATTAACCTGCTGGGCATAACCCATTCCCCACCGGAACCGAGTGCCTGCGAAGTAGGTGAAGAAAGTGTGCCCCGCTACAGAAGATCCAGCTACAGAAGGCCCCAGCGCAGCCGACGACCTCTCGGTTGGGGAGACCCCAGGTACCCACCGGGAAAACAGGCGGGAACCGACGGAGGTTGCGGCGACGTCACGCTCCGAGCAGAGAGAGCCGTCTCACGTGGAGTCGGAGATCGGTGCACCAGCCGGGCCGATCAGCTTTGTGCGGCGACATGAGATCGAGGTTGTGCACCAGGAGGTCGAGGCGTCGGCCGGCGATAGCGCACGCACTCTTCAGGGGGTGCAGAAGTATCGTCAGGCCCTGTTCGCGCACTATTTCCGGCCCAGATCGCCGTTCATCGCCACCTGGCCGGACAGCCTGTACATCCCCGCGGCCGCGGACCCCGACACCTACTGGAGCTCTCCCCCGCCCGAAGACCACCGGTACCGGTACCGGTGGGCCAACACCCGCAACGGCCAGCCGGATGGAAGCGAAGCATCCGAACGCACCGGTCAGCTGTTCAGTTGGGTGAACGCCTCATCGATGGACGCCGGCTACATCGGCTTCGCCGGCACCGGAGTGGCCCTCGTGCCTCGCGCGAGCCTGTCCTCGGTCTCTGTTACGGCCGAAATCGAACTCGTGGCCGAGAGCCGGTGGTGGTTCCGCCCGACCGGCCCGATCGGCTTTGCGGCCTTCGCCTACCGCGGCACGGCCTACGTCGCGGGCTGGGAGATTGATCCCGTCACCGGGTCCTGGAGCCTGTTGAGCCCCTTCGGTTCTCGCGTGCTGTTCGCATTCGACGAGAGCGGCCGGGGCGGATCACCGATCAGTTCCCAGCGGCACGCCTTCACCGACCTCAGCACCACCCTTCAGCTACGCGGATCGCACACCTACGCCATCGGCGTGGCCCTGGAGGCCCAGATCTCATTCGAGGCGCGCGACAACGACGGGAACCCCTATGTCCGCCAGGACGGTGACGACGTGAAACTGTGGGCATCCATTGCCGGGATCGTACCGAGCATCACGCTGGCAACGTGATCGGCCCAACCCTGAAGGGTCGGGCCTTCAGGGGACGGAGCCTCAGGAAATAGTGCCGACGATGAACTCTCGGAGGGCCTGGGCGTCGTCGATTGCCCCGTTGTACTGGCTGCCGTCCACGAGCACCGTCGGAGTGCCCTGGATGGAGGGGATGTCGGCGCCCTCGATCGGTCCCGTGATGGCATTTTCCGTGTTCTGCTGCGACCAGGCGACGTAGTCGCCATCGCTGACGCACTCCGCGATCGAGTCCGCTCCGGTGGACAGGGCGACGAGCTCCTCGTCAGTGAGGCCGGATGTCCCCTCCGCCGGCTGGTTCACGAAGAGGGCGGCCAGGTAGTCCAGGGTCGAAGCCGGGTTGATCGCGGCCTCGCACGTGAGCGCGGCGGAGGCCCGCGACGAATACGCGGTGCCCTGCGAAGCCTGGTCGAGGAAGGTGAGCGAGTGCAGGCGCAGGGTGATGCTGTCATCGTCAACGAGAGCCGCCAGGGTGTCACCATTCGCGATTTCGAACTGGCCGCAGTACGGGCACATGGGGTCGATGTACAGGTCGACGAGAGTACTGCCGGTGCCCACCTGCAGGTAGCCATCGTCGAGGTTGACGGCGCCGACCTGGCCGGACAGACCGGTGGACGGCCCGACCGGACCGGCCGAGTCGGACACGGAGGAGAAGAACGACCCAATGGTGGCGGCGAAGAGCACGGCCAGGATGACGGCCACCGTTGTCGCCACGATGCCGAAGTAGCCGAGCACCAGGCCCGCGATGGCAAGCCCCTTGCCGGTCTCGCGGGTGCGCCTGATCTGGCCCAGCGCGAGGTGACCGGTGATGACCGCGGCGATGGAGCAGAAGAACCCCGTGATCAGCGACACGATGGCGAGGGTGTTGGTGCGCGGGGCGACGGGCCCGCCAAGGGGCGAGGTCCCCGGCGCGGCCGGGAAGCCGTAACCGGCCGGTGCCGGGTCGCTCTGCGGCTGCGCTGGAGCGACCGGAGGGAACGGTGTCTGGTCCCCGGTCTCGTCGTGGCCGTCTACGGTCATGGTCTCCCCCTCATTCGTGCAGCCCGGTCGCAGAGCAACCGGACGGGCACTCGTCGTGCAGGTCCTTCGGGTTGTACTACCGACGCTGCCGGTTCAGGCAGCGCCGGTTCTCGTGCTGTCGGTTCAGGCGGATGGCGCCGTCTGGGCGATCCGGCCGAGCAGGCCGTTGACGAATCCCGCGGAGTCATCCGTGGACAGCACCTTCGCGGCCTCGACGGCCTCATCGATGGCGACGGCGTGCGGCACGGCGTCGTTGTACAGGATTTCCCAGATGCCGATCCGCAGGATGGCGCGGTCGATCGTGGGCATCCGCGACAGCGTCCAGCCCTGGGAGTACGTCTCGATGAGCTCATCGATCTCGTCGCGGTGATCCACGACGCCGTCCACGATGTCGCGGGCGTACAGCCAGGACACCATGCGGGCCGGCTCGTTGGCCGCGCGCTCGGCTTCCATGGCCAACGACTGCTGAATCGTGGTCTGGCGGATGTCGGCGACGTACAGGATGTCGATGGCGCGCTTACGCGCCTTAGTACGGGCGCTCACTAGTTGACGCGGCCGAGGTAGTCACCGTTGCGGGTGTCGACCTTGACCTTGGTGCCCTGCTCGAGGAACAGCGGCACCTGGATCTGGTACCCGGTTTCGACGGTGGCGGGCTTGGTGCCGCCGGTGGAGCGGTCGCCCTGGAGGCCGGGCTCGGTGTAGGTGATTTCGAGCACGACGGATGCCGGCAGCTCGACGTAGAGCGGGTTGCCGTCGTGCAGGGCCACGGTGACGGCCTGGTTCTCCAGCATGAAGTTGGCGGCGTCGCCAACAACGGTGGAGGACACGGTGAGCTGGTCGTAGTCCGCGACGTCCATGAAGACGTAGGAGTCGCCATCCGCGTAGAGGTACTGGAAGTCGCGGCGGTCGACGTTTTCGGTCTCGATCTTGGCGCCGGCGTTGAAGGTACGGTCAACGGTTTTGCCCGAGACGACGTTCTTCAGCTTGGTGCGCACGAAGGCGCCACCCTTGCCGGGCTTGACGTGCTGGAACTCGATGACGGCCCACAGCTGCTTGTCGATGTTGAGGACGACGCCATTACGAATGTCGGCGGTAGATGCCATGAAAAGGTGTTCCGTTCGATTCAATTGGTAAGGTGCGCGGCCGTGAGGCCTGATGGGCCCAGAAGGCCTCAGAGCATTCTAGCCGACAGCGGGGTGCAGCCGGACAATGTGGTCCAGTGCAAGGCGGTAGGAATCGAATCCGAACCCGGCGATGACACCGGTCGCCACCGCGCTGACGACGCTGGTGTGCCGAAAAGTCTCCCGCGAATGCGGGTTGGAGATGTGCACCTCGACGAGCGGCACCCCGGCTTTGGTGACTAGGGCAGCGGCGTCGCGAAGGGCGTAGCTGTAGTGAGTGAATGCAGCCGGGTTGAGCACGACGGGAGTGTTCGTGTCGACGGCCTCGTACAGCCAGTGGATGAGTTCGGCTTCGTCGTCGGTCTGGCGCACGTCGACGGTGACGTCGTCCGGTGCGGCCTCGGTGAGCAGCACCCGCAGGTCGTCGAGGTCGGCGGAACCGTAGACATCCGGCTCCCGGCTGCCGAGGCGTCCGAGGTTCGGGCCGTTGAGGACGAGGACTGAGCGCATGCACCCAGCCTAGGCCCGCGAGTGGCCCGACCCGTCAGGCGCTGAAGGAGTCCATGAGCTCCGAGCGGATGATGAACCGCACCCCCCGCGGCGCCTCGGCCGAGAACCCGCCGCCGCGGCCCTTAACGGTGTCGATGAGCAGGGCGGTGTGGCTCCAGTACTCGAACTGTTCGGCGGAGATCCAAAAGTCGATGAGTTGCGCCGGCTCCCCCGCCGGCGCGATGTCGAGCCGGCCGAGCAGCACGTCCTGGTCGGAGGTGATGAACTCACCCGCCGGGAAACACATCGGCGAGCTGCCGTCGCAGCAGCCGCCGGACTGGTGGAACATCAGCGGACCGTGTTCCTCCCAGAGGCTCCGCAGCAGGTCGACGGTGGCCTGGGTCAGTGCGACCCTGGAGCGGGTCTCCCCCGGGATGGTGATGCTGGCCTCGACCGCCGCCGCCGGAGCGACCGGTTCGGCCGGTTCGGCCACGGCGGGTACAGCGGGAATGGTGTCGGTCATATCGTCCTCCTGGAGGCATGGATGGTGCGGATGCGCCTGATCGGCACCGACCGGGGCGAGCGTCTGTCATCGCCCCGGCCGACGGGTCACGCAGGGTTAGAAGAAACCCAGCGCGTCTTCGGAGTACGACACCAGCAGGTTCTTCGTCTGCTGGTAGTGCCCCAGGGCGAGCTTGTTGTTCTCGCGGCCGATACCCGAGCTCTTGTAGCCGCCGAAAGCAGCTCCAGCCGGGTAGTTGTGGTAATTGTTCACCCACACGCGGCCGGCGTGCAGGTCCCGGCCGGCACGGTACGCGGTGGTGCCGTTCCTCGACCACACCCCGGCTCCGAGCCCGTACAGGGTGTCGTTGGCGATGGAGATGGCATCGTCGTAGTCGTCGAAGCTGGTCACTGCCACGACCGGGCCGAAGATCTCCTCCTGGAAGATGCGCATCTTGTTCTGGCCCTCGAAGATGGTCGGCTCCACGTAGTAGCCGCCGCTGAGGTCGCCGCCGAGGTCCACCTGGTCACCGCCGAGGAGCAGCTTCGCGCCCTCCTTCTTGCCGATGTCGATGTAGGAGAGGATCTTCTCCAGCTGGTCGTTGCTGGCCTGGGCGCCCACCTGGGTGTCGGTGTCCAGCGGGTTGCCCTGCTTGGCCAGCTTGGTGCGCTCGATCGCGCCGCCGAGGAAGCTGTCGTAGATCGGTTTGTGCAGCAGCGCCCGGCTGGGGCAGGTGCAGACCTCGCCCTGGTTGAACGCGAAGAGCACGAAGCCCTCCTGCGCCTTGTCGTAGTAGCTGTCGTCCTTCTGCGCCACATCCTCGAAGAATATGTTCGCGCTCTTGCCGCCCAGCTCCACCGTCGACGGGATGATGTTGGCGCTGGCGTACTGCAGGATCAGCCGGCCGGTGGTGGTCTCGCCGGTGAAGGCGATCTTGCGGATGCGGTTCGACGACGCCAACGGTTTGCCGGCCTCGATGCCGAACCCGTTGACGATGTTGAGCACCCCGGGCGGCAGGATGTCGCCGATCAGTTCGATGAGCACCAGGATCGATGCCGGCGTCTGCTCGGCGGGCTTGAGCACCACGGCGTTGCCGGCGGCCAGGGCGGGTGCGAGCTTCCACACCGCCATCAGGATCGGGAAGTTCCACGGGATGATCTGGCCCACCACGCCCAGCGGTTCGTGGAACTGGTACGACATGGTGTCGTTGTCGAGTTCGGCGTGGTCGCCGTCCTGCGCGCGGATGGCGGAGGCGAAGTAGCGGAAGTGGTCCGCGGCCAGGGGCAGGTCGGCATTCAGCGGCTCACGGATGGGCTTGCCGTTGTCCCAGGATTCGGCCACGGCGAGCAGTTCCCGGTTGGCGTCGATCACATCCGCCATCTTGTTGAGGATCGCGGCGCGCTGGGTGGCAGTGGTCTTGCCCCACGCCGGTGCGGCCTTGTGCGCGGCATCGAGGGCAAGGTCGATGTCCTCGTGGGTGCTGCGGGCGACCTCGGTGAACGGTTTGCCGTTGACCGGGGAGATGTCTTCGAAGTACTGGCCCTTCACCGGCGGTACCCATTCGCCTCCGATCCAGTTCTCGTAGCGGGGCTTGAAGGTGACTTTGGCGTCCGGCGTGCCGGGTGCGGCGTAAACGGTCATTTCACTCCTTGTTCGACGACTCTGTCGATGGCTTCCGCGTCAGTGCGGACCATGGGGCGAGCCTACGAAGAGCAAGGTTGCGAAACGTTGCGGAAGTCATTCCTGCGGCGCCCGGTCGTCATCCCCCGGGTGGACGACCCGCAGAATCTGCTGTCCCTAACCTCGGGAACATGGAAACCCTCGAAGCCTCCCGATCCCTCACAGCGACGAAACGCGACCGCGGCTGGTGGTACCGGGAGACCTGGGCCTCAGCGGTCCGCGCCGTCCTGGTCGCCGTCATCGGGGCGGTCCTGCTCGGCGGGTTGACCAGCTTCGGCCAGCAGTACCTGCCGGCGTGGCTCAATTCGTTGAGCAACTCGGCCGGCGGCTGGACGATGTTCTGCTTTCTGATCGTCTGGTTGGGGCGCGCCCGGCCGCTGCTCGCCGCCGCCCTTGGCGTCGTCGTCTTCCAACTGCTCGTCGAGTCCTACAGCGTAGTGACAGAGTGGCGGGGGTTCGACGACGGGGATCCGTTCACGTCGGTGTGGACCATCGTGGGCCTCGCAGCCGGTCCGCTTCTGGGCGCCGCCGCCGCGCTGGTCCGTCACGCACCCCCGGTGTGGCGCGCTCTGGCGGTCACGCCACTCAGCGCGGTGCTGCTCGGCGAGGGCATCTGGGCGCTCAACACCATTGCAGACACCACGAGCCCGGTCTACTGGTGGCTCGAGATCGTGCTGTCGGTCGTCTTCCTGCTCGGAGCGGTCGTCCGGTGCCGGCTCACGCCGCGGTCAGCCGCGCTGGTGGTCGGCGTCTGGCTGCTGGGAACGCTCGTTTATGTGGGTGTCTGGGCGTTCATCCTGAATTGAGAACTGATGGGTGCCTGACGCGTACCTAACCGCGAAGCTCTGACTCGATCCGGGTGAGAGCGGCCACTACGGCGGCCCGTTGCGGCGACCGCGCCGGCAGCAGTTCGAGGCAGGCCCGCCAGACCTCGCTGTCCCAGGTGGCCTCCTCGGTGTGTGCGTAGTCGAGCAGTACCTCGACCGCGGCGTCGCTCAGCAGGGTTTGCCGCAGGCGCTCGCTCACCTCGGTGCGGATCTCGGAGACACCGGGCGCGGTGGAACCGGGCAGCACCGGCCCGCGGTACGCGGCCAGGGCCATCCGGTGTGCGCCGCGACCGAGCAGGCCGAGCAGGCGACCGGCATCGGTGTCCAGGCCGGTCTCGAGCCGGTAGGGACGTGAGCCGATGCGCACCTGCGGATGGCTGCGGGCCAGCACCCGCCGCAACCGCACCATTTCCGCCCGCAGGTTCTCCACCGCGTGCGGCTGGTCGTCGCTGAGGCATGCCGCCAGCCGTTCCGCGGAGAGTCCCTGCCGGTGCCAGGCCAGCAGGAGCAGGATCTGGGCGTGCCGCGGGCTCAGGTCGATACCGTCACCCGTGCCGGGCACCGGCGCACCGAAGGGCCCGGGCAGTCCAGCCGGCACCGCCCCGTGCAGCGCTCCGTGCTCGGTTCCCAGCACGCTGAGCAGCACAGGCGGCGCGGTGAAACCGGACGGCCGCACGGGTACCGGCCGCGGCGCACTCAGGCTCTGGATGCGCAGTTCGGCCTCCAGCGCCGCGACCGCGGCCTCCACCAGCGGCAGGGTTTGCGGGGCGACGGCGCCGTCTCCCCCGGTGATGTCGATCACGCCGAGCACTGCCCCGGTGACCGGGTGGTGGATGGGTACGGCGGTGCAGCTGAACGGGTGCGCGAGCTGGCTGAAGTGCTCGGCGCGCTGGATCTGGATCCCGTGGTCGAGGGTGAGCGCGGTGCCCGGCGCACTGGTACCCACCCGGGCTTCTGACCAGTCCGCGCCGACCACGAAGTGCATGTCTTCCGCCCGGGTGCGCACGGCGCTGTCGCCGTCGATCCAGAGCAGCCTCCCCGTCTCGTCGGCGACGGCAACGATCAGGCCGAACTCGGCGGCGTGCCGTACCAGCAACCGGTTGATCACCGGCAGCACCGACGCGAGCGGATGCTGCGCCCGCAGCCGACTGAGTTCGTCGGCATCCAGGGTCGGCGCGGCCTGGGCGGTGAGCGGGTCGAGCCGTAGCGAGAGCGACCGCTGCCAGGACTCCCGCACCAGGCGGCGCACGCCGGCGCGTGCGGCATCGGTGGCCAGGAGCTCTACCCGATCGCCGATCACGGCCTCGTGCTGACGCTCTTGCCGGGCGAAGGTAGCGAGGGCCGCGTCAGTGGGAGTCACGGTCCATGGGCTGGCCCCGACTCGGTGGCTCACGGCACGGCTCACATCTACCTCCGATCAGCGCTGGTCGTCGGCGACCTGGCTCAGCGGCCGGTCGGGTGTTTCATTCTAGGCATAGTCGCTGGGCGCAGTCGGCTGGGAACGAATCGACGGGGAATCGTGCCCGGCCGGCGTCACAGGGTTACGGCAGTGTCGGGCGGTCTCCGTCGCGCAGCCAGTCGTCGAAGAAGGCATCGAGTTGCTGGCCCGAACTCTCTTCCATCACGGCTTCGAAGTCTTCGGTGGTCGCCGTCGAATCGTTGTACCGGGCCAGCCAGAGGCGGGCGCCGGCGAAGAAGGCGTCATCGCCGATCTTCGCACGCAACGCGTACAGGGCGGCCGCTCCCCTCAGGTAGACCGGACCCACGAACAGGCTGTCGCGACCCGGGTCCGCGATATTGACCGCCCAGCGGTTGTTCGCATCCAGGTATGCCACCGCTTCGGCGAAGTGGTCGGAAATTTCCACCGTGCCCTGGTGTTCGTCCCACAGCCATTCGATGTAAGTCGCCCAGCCTTCGTTCAGCCAGATGTCCTTCCAATCCGCTGGAGACACCGCGTTGCCGAACCACTGGTGCCCCAACTCGTGCACGACCGTGAGTTCGTCCGCGACCTCGGAGTAGATCGGACGGGTCTGGGTCTCCAGCGCGTAGTCCACGGTGTCGTCATCGACGATCGCGCCGAACGCCTCAAACGGGTAGCGGCCGAACTGGGTCTGGAGGAATGTGATCATCTCGGGCTGCAGCGCGAGAGCCGCCGTCGTTGTGGCGAGGTTGTCGCCGGTTACGCCATCGTCGACGGCATTGATGATCGGCAGGCCGCGCGGTCCCACGTCGCGGGACAGGGCATAGTCGCCGACACTCGCCGTCGACAGGTAGCTGGACATCGGGTCGGATGCCCGCCACGTCCAGGTCGTCCACCCTGCCCTGGTCTTGGGCTTCCCGGCGGGCAGGCCGTTCGCCACCGCCGTCTTACCGGCCGGCACCGTGATGCGGAACGTGTAGGTCGCCTTGTCCTGGGGGTCGTCGTTGACCGGGTACCAGGTCGGCGCGCCGTCGGGCTCGTTGACCACCATCGCGCCATCAGCGGTGGTCACCCACCCGTACAGGGCCTCGGTGGTGTCCACCGGCCGCCCGGTGGTCCCGCCGTACTCGATAACGATGGTCGTCTTCTGGCCTGCTTTGAGCTTTGGCCGAGGTGAGACGGTGAGCTCCCAGATTCGGTTCGCGTCGTCCTGGGTCTGTGACCACTCGGCGTTGTTCGAACCCTTCGTTTTCCCGTGGGCCGCCGCCTTGCCGTCCACCCGCACGGAGGTGACGGTGAGGCCGCGCAGGTCGAAGTTGAGCGATTCCAGATCCTGCGTCGCACGCAGGGTGATGGTCGCGACGCCGGTCAGTTGACCGGTCAGGACCGCTGGATCGGCCGGTGGTTCGTACCGGAGCGCGAGGTCGTAGTTTTGCACGTCATAGCCGCCGTTGCCGGCGTAGGGGAAGTACGCGTCACCGCTTCCCGGTGCGCCGGGCGTGTAGCGCGGCCCGCCCTTCCCGGAGGAGCCCTGTGCCGCTGTACTGACTGCCGCTGTACTGACTGCCGCTGTACTGATTGCCGCTGTACTGACTGCCGTTGCACTGATTGCCGTCGCACCGAACGCCGTTTGGCCGAGCGCACTGATTTCGGCCGATGCCGGTGCGACGAGCGCGAACACCGACAACCCGGCGACGGCGACGGTTGTGAGCTTCTTCACTGAATTCAACGGACATTCCCTTCGTTGGGAGTGCAGGGAATCCATACGGTAGTGCGGCCTCTCGGAAACGGGAAGGCCCCGGAAGCGATTGAGACGAGCTAGGAGCCGATCTCCTGGTAGGCAGCGAACAGCAGCGACGTGTCCGGACCCTCGAGCACGGTGGGCTTGCCGATGTCGTCCAGCACGATGAAGCGCAGCATGCCGCTGCGGGTCTTCTTGTCGCGCTGCATCGTGGCCAGCAGGGTCGACCAGCGGCCCACCGGGTACGTGGTCGGCAGGGTGAGCGACTCCAGGATGCGGCGGTGCCGGTCAACGGCCTCGTCGGACAGCCGGCCGCTGAGCCGGGCGAGTTCGGCGGCGAACATCATGCCGACCGCGACCGCCGCGCCGTGCCGCCAGCCGTACCGTTCGGCGTGTTCGACGGCGTGCCCGAGGGTGTGCCCGTAGTTCAGGATCTCGCGGAGGCCGGCTTCCTTGAAGTCGACCCCGACGACGCGGGCCTTCATGCTGATGGCCAGCTCGAGCACCCGGCGGAACTGGGGCGTGGTCGGGTCGGTGACCGCGGCGACGTCGGCCTCGACGATATCGAGGATCTCGGGGACCTGGATGAACCCGGCCTTCACGATCTCGGCGAAACCGGCGAGGATCTCGTTGCGGGGCAGGTCGGCGAGGATGTCGAGGTCGCAGACCACCGCGGCCGGCGCGTAGAAGGTTCCGACGAGGTTCTTGCCCTCGGCGGTGTTGATGCCGTTCTTTCCGCCGACGGAGGCGTCGACCATGCCGAGCACACTGGTGGGGATCTGCACGAGCTTGACGCCGCGCAGCCAGGTCGCGGCCACGAAGCCGGCCAGGTCGGTCACGGCGCCGCCGCCGAAGCCGATGACGGCGTCGGTGCGGGTGAAGTCGGCCTGCCCCATCACCTGCCAGCAGAATGCGGCGACCTCGACCCGCTTGGCGGGTTCGGCATCCGGCACCTCGGCGATGAGGACCTCGTAACGGTCGAGCAGGCTCTCCCGCAGGGCCACCGCGCGGGCGCCCAGGTGCGAGGTGTGCACGATGAGCACCTTCTTGACGGTGTCGCCGAGCTGCTCGGCGACGTCGGCGACGATGCCGCGTCCGATCAACACCGGGTAGCTGTCGACCCCGGTGACGGTGATGGTGGTGGTGCCGGTCTCTGCGGGGATGATGTCGGTCACGATTGTTTTCTAACCCATTTCACGATGTCGGCGGCGATGGCATCGACCGGTCTGGTCGACGTATCGAAGTGGATGCTGGCCAGCGCCTCGTACAGCGGGCGGCGCTCGTCGTAGATGCGCTGCCAGGCGTCGGGGTCGTTGGCCAGCAGGGGACGCTTGGCGTTCTTGGTACGGGTGCGCACGGCTTCCGCTGTGGTGCTCAGCGAGATGACGGTGGACCGGCGCAGCAGCGCGCGAGTGGCCGGGTCCAGCACCGCTCCCCCGCCGAGCGAGACGATCACCCGCTGTCGTTGCAGTGCCTGTGCGACGGTGTCGCGCTCCAGAACCCGGAAGTGCTCCTCGCCGTGCTGCGCGAAGATCTGGGTGATGGGACCGTGCGCGGCGACGATGACCTTGTCGGTGTCCACGAACGGAACACGCAGGCTGCGGGCCACCCGGCGGCCGATCTTCGACTTGCCCGACGCCATCGGCCCGATGAAGACCAGCGGGTACAGCGGTGTGTCGGCATCCCGGCGCGGTTCACCGGCCGAGGATGCGTCCGCAGCCGCAGCCGCCGGCGCCCGCACCGGTTGGGGCGTCGGCGCAGCCGGCCAGCCCTCGGCCGGGCGCGACGCCTCCGGGCTCAGGAACAGCACGCTAGACGGAAGCGTCGCTGGCGGAGGCGGTGCGCAGGTTCGCCGGGATGCTGGCGAGGTAGGAGTCCAGGTTCCGCTTGGTCTCGGCCAGCGAGTCGCCACCGAATTTCTCCAGCATCGAGTTGGCCAGCACGAGTGCGACCATGGCCTCGGCCACAACGCCGGCCGCCGGCACCGCACAGACATCGGAGCGCTGGTGGTGCGCCGGTGCGGCTTCGCTGGTAGTCACGTCCACGGTGCGGAGCGCCCGCGGGATCGTGGCGATCGGCTTCATGCCGGCGCGGACCCGCAGGACGGTGCCTGTGCTCATGCCGCCTTCGGTGCCGCCGGCCTTGTCGCTGGAGCGAAGGATCTGATCGTCGACCTGCACGAGCTCGTCGTGGGCCTCCGAACCGCGGCGGGTCGTGGTGAGGAAGCCGTCGCCGACCTCGACGCCCTTGATCGCCTGGATGCCCATGAGGGCGGCAGCCAGCTGGGAGTCCAGCCGACGG
Organism: Cryobacterium sp. AP23; assembly: GCF_054075385.1. Taxonomy (NCBI): domain Bacteria; kingdom Bacillati; phylum Actinomycetota; class Actinomycetes; order Micrococcales; family Microbacteriaceae; genus Cryobacterium; species Cryobacterium sp. AP23. The sequence goes on from NZ_CM133415.1 coordinate 769,505, forward strand.
TCCCAGTGCACGAATGAGCCGAGCCCGGGCGGGAGGTTGTAGGCGAGGACCTCGACGATGCCGCCGAGGGTGTCGCCGTCCTTGTGGGCAGCGTCCACCTCCGCGACCATGAGGGCACTGGTGGCGGCGTCGAAGCAGCGTAGCGGGTCGGCGTCGAGGGCGTCGACGTCGCTCGGGTGCGGCAAGGGCGAGCCCTCAGGAACGCGCACCGGGCCGATCGACAGCGTGTGGCTGACCAGTTCGACGCCGAGACCGGCGAGGAACGCACGCGCGACGGCACCCAGGGCCACCCGGGCGGCGGTCTCGCGGGCGCTGGCGCGCTCGAGCACGGGCCGGGCCTCATCGAAGTCGTACTTCTGCATGCCGACCAGATCGGCGTGACCGGGGCGCGGCCGCACGAGCGGAGCACCGCGACCGCGGGTGAGCTTGTCCGCGTCGACGGGTTCGGGGTTCATCACGTCGACCCACTTGGGCCACTCGGTATTGCCGATGCGCAGGGCGACGGGGCCGCCGAGGGTGAGGCCGTGGCGCACACCGCCGGAGATGTTCAGTTCATCCTGTTCGAACTTCATGCGCGCGCCTCGGCCGTAACCGAGTTTGCGGCGCGCGAGGTCGAGGCGGATCTCATCAAGGGTGACCGGGATCCCTGCGGGCAAACCCTCGACAATGGCGAGGAGTTCGGGGCCGTGGGACTCTCCGGCGGTGAGCCAACGAAGCATGGGTTCTATCCTTCCACAGGGTGGCCGGCCCCGGCGGCCCCGGCGGGCAGGGCATCACGCATCGCCTGAAGCACGGCGGCTTCGTCCGGGAGGGGCAGGAATGGGTCGTTGCCGACGAAGATGCGCACCTGGAGGAGTGCCTGGTGCAGCAGCATGGTCAGCCCGGAGCTGGCACGGCCGCCAGCCGCGGCCCAGGACGTGGCCAGAGCGGTCGGCCAGGGTGCGTAACCGACGTCGAAGAGCAGGGTGTCGGCGCGCAGAAGGGCGGGGAACTCGGCGGGCAGCTCCGCGTCGCCGGGCATGGTGCTGATCACGAGGTCGCTGACCCGGTCGGCGGCGGCGATCGCCGCGAGGCCGGACACCGTCACGACCAGGCCGAGCCGGCCGCCGAGGTCCACCAGGGGGTCGGCGCGGGCGGGGGTGCGCGCGATGATGTCCACGGCTTCCGCACCGAGTTCGGCGGCGGCGACGAGGGCGGATGCGGCGGTGGCGCCGGCACCGAGGAGGGTGACGCGCACCGCCCGGTCGACTCCGGCCTCGGCGAGGGCGCGCACGAGCCCGGGCACATCCGTGTTGTACCCGGTGAGGACCGGGACGCCGTCCGCCGTGGACGTGTCGATGCGGACGGTGTTAATGCGTACGGTGTTGACGGCGCCCGTGAGGGCGGCGACGCGGTCGATGTCAGTCAGTCGCGGCTGGACCTGGTGCTTCAACGGCATCGTCAGCGACAGGCCGAGCCAGTCCGGCGTGAGCTTATCGAGGAAGCCGTCCAGCTCCGGTGCGGCAACCTCGGTGGCCGTGTAGCGCCAGGGCAGCCCGAGCGCCCGGTAGGCGGCGTTGTGCAGCGCCGGTGACAGCGAATGCGCGATCGGTGAACCGAGCACCGCCAGGCGGCGTACGGCCTGATCGGGTACGGCCTGATCGGGCGAACCTGCGGTGTCATCAGCGGGAGTGAAATCAGCCATATTCGGGGTGCTCATCCATCCAGGCCAGCCACTTGTCCACGCCGGCCTCGTGTTCGTCGGACGTGGTCGAGAAGATCGTCTCGCCGGTGTCCAGGTTCCAGGTCACAAAGTACAACCAGGTGCCGTCGGCCGGGTGCAGGGCGGCGTCGATGGCGAGGTCGCCCGGGTTGCTGATCGGACCGACCGGCAGGCCCGGGTGCACATACGTGTTGTAGGCGTTGTTCGCGTCCTCGCGCTCGGCATCCGTCGTGGTCACCAGGTGGGTATTGCCGGTGCCATAGGCGACCGTGGCGTCGGACTGCAGCAGCCCGCTCTCCCACTGTGCCGGGTCGAGCCGGTTGTAGAACACCCGGGCGACCTTGTAGTAGTCGTCCCGCAGTCCGGCCTCGCGCTGGATCAGCGACGCCATCACGATGGTCTTCCACCGGTCTGCCGGGGCCACGGCGGCCTCGTCGAGGGCCTGGAACTGCCGGTCGACGAGGGTCTTGATCGCATCGTGCGCACCGGTGCCGGGCTCGAAGGTGTACGTGGCAGGGAACAGGAACCCCTCGAGGGTGGTCGCTTCGGCCGGCAATCCGAACCCGGACAGGTCCGCGGCCGCGGCCTGGAGGTCGGCCAGCGGGATCTCGGTGCCCTCCGAGAGTGAAGTCAGGACGTCAACGGCGGCGGTCCCCTCCGGGATCACCACGGTGAGCTCCTGACGGGTCTCCGGGTCCTGCAGGGAGTCCAGCGCGGCCTGCGCGCTCATCTGCGAGGCCAGCAGGTACGCGCCGGGCTGGAAGACCGGGTCGTCGGCCTGGGCGAGGAGCAGGTCGTAGAAGGCGTCGTAGCTCTTCACCACATCCTGGTCCAGCAGCGTTTGGGCGATGTCCGATCCGGTCTCGCCGTCGTGGATCATGACCAGGACTTCGCCGCTGCCGGCTCCCTCGTAGTCCTCGGGCTCCTGGGTGGCCGCGATGAGCTGGGTGATGGGGCCCTGCAGCGCGAACGCGGCCGCCCCCATCAGGCCGAGCAGGACGAGAACGACGATGAGGCAGCCCCAGCCGCCCTTGCGGGACTTCTTCGGCGCCGGCACACGGTCGGCGAGCTGGGCGGAGACCTGGGCGCGGCGATTGGTGCGGGAGGTCGGTCGGCCGGGTCGGGCCGGGGCGGCGCCGGGGAGGCCGTCGGCCGGCTGGGCGCCACCGGGAGTGGTCGCCTGGGTTTCGGACCCCGGAGCCTGGAAGCCGAGACCGGCGAACGGGTTGTCCCGGGTGGCCCGGGCGCTGCTGGCATCGTCGGTCGCGGACGGCACGGCGGCGCCGGCCGGTACACCGGCGGCGCGATCGCGTTCGGCTTCAGCAGCCCTGGCCGCATCCCGCATGGACCGGCGCGAAGGCAAGGAGGGTGAGCCCGCGCTCCCGGGTTCGGATGCGGTGCCGGGTTCGGATGCGCTGCCCGGCACGGATGCGTCGGGGTTCTCCGGAGGACTTTTCGCCACGGTTACGGCCTTCCGGTCTGTTCTACGGGAGCGCCGGCCGGTTTGCCAGAGGCCCGTTCGGTGTCAAGTGCGTGCTGCAAGATGATAGTCGCCGCCACCTGGTCGACGACTGGACGCTGGGTGCGGGTGCTGCGGCCGGCGGTACGCAGGGCGGCCTGGGCCGACACCGTCGACAGCCGCTCGTCGACCAGACGCACCGGAACCGGCAGAGTCGACGCCAGCGCGTCCGCGAAGGCGACGGCGTCGTCGGTGGAGGCCGTGTGCCGTCCCGACAGGGCCAACGGCAGGCCCACGATCACCTCGACGGCGTCGAGTTCTGCCACGATGGCCGAGATCCGGGCCAGGTCCTCAGGAGCCGCCGCGGCCACCTTCACCCGGGTCACCGTTTCGACGGGTGTGGCGAGCAGGCCGTGGAAATCGCTGCGGGCGACCCCGATGCGCACTGTGCCGACATCGATCCCCACCCGCACGCCAGTTCGCATGGGTTAGCGGGCCACAAGCGTTCGCAGGGTGTTCAGCGCCTCGGGGATCAACTCCACCTTGGTTCCACCACCCTGGGCGAGGTCGTCCTTGCCGCCGCCGCCGCCACCGAGGATCCCGGCGAGCTGCTTGGCCAGGGCGCCGGCCTTGGCTCCGGCGTCGCGGGCCGCGGCGTTGGTCGCCACGATCACCACGGGCTTGTCGCCGACTGTCGCGGCGAGGGCCACGACGGCGGGCTCAGAGCCCAGGCGCTCCCGGGCACCGGTGACGAGCATCCGCACGTCATCGGCGGAGTTGAGCACCCCGAGGTCCTCGGCGACGACCGTGAGGTCGCCGATCCGGGTCGCCTGTGCCACGAGGGCGGGCACCCGGTCGCTCAACGCGCGGGCCTCGAACGTGGCGATCTTCTTCTCGGCCGCCTTTAGGCTCTGCATGAGATCCATGATCTTGGCGGGCAGCTGCTCGCGGGGGGTCTTGAGGTTGCTCGTCAGCTGCGACACGATCGCCCGCTCGGCGGCGAGGTCGCGGAACGCCTCGAGGCCGACGAGGGATTCGACTCGACGGTTGGTGGAGCCGACGGAGGCTTCGCTGACGAGGTTGATCATGCCGATTTCCGCGCTGGAGGACACGTGGGTGCCCGCGCAGAGTTCCCGGGACCAGGGGCCGCCGATGTCGACGACGCGCACGCGGTCACCGTACTTCTCGCCGAAGAGGGCCATCGCGCCCAGCGCCTTGGCCTCGGCCAGCGGCAGTTCGCGGGTGGTGACCGCGAGGTTGTCGCGGATGGCGTTGTTGGAGATTTCTTCAATCTCGCTGCGGGTCGCCGGGGAGAGCGCCTGGTTCCAGGAGAAGTCGAGGCGGAAGAAGCCGGCCTTGTTGTACGAGCCGGACTGGTGCGCGTTCGGGCCGAGGACCTGGCGGAGGGCGGCGTGCAGGATGTGCGTGCCGGAGTGGGCCTGGCGGGCGCCGCGGCGCCAGTTCGGGTCGACGACGCTGGTGGCGGGGTCGCCCACACCCACCTCGCCGCTGGAGACCTGCACCTTGTGGCTGATCAGGCCCTTGACGGGCTTCTGCACGTCGAGCACTTCCAGCTCGTAGCCGGGGCCCACGATGAGGCCGGCGTCGGCTTCCTGGCCGCCGGACTCGGCGTACAGGGCGGTCTCGGCGAGGATGACCTCGGCGATGTCGCCGGCGACCGCGCGGTTCACGGAGGCGCCGTCGACGATCAGGCCCAGGATGCTGGACTCGGTTTGGAGCATGTCGTAGCCGGTGAACACGGTCTCGCCGTGTGCCCGGAACGCGCTGTAGACCGAGAGGTCGGCAAGGTGCGTCTTCTTGGCCTTGGCGTCGGCCTTGGCCATGGCGCGCTGCTTCGCCATCAGGGTGTCGAAGGCCTCACGGTTGACGCTCAGGCCGGCTTCCTCGGCCATTTCGAGGGTGATCTCGATCGGGAAGCCGTAGGTGTCGTGCAACAGGAACGCGGTGTCGCCGGGCAGTTCAGCCTTCTGGGCGCTCTTGGTCTTCGCCACGGCGAGGTCCAGCACGCTCGAGCCGCTGGCGAGGGTGCGGAGGAAGGTCTCTTCCTCGGCGTACGCGGCCTGGCTGATCCGGTCGAAGTCGGTGGCGACCTCGGGGTACGCGGCGCTCATGGCGTCGCGGGACGCGGGGAACAGCTCGGTGAACGAGGCGGTGTCCACGCCCAGCAGGCGCATTGCGCGGACGCTGCGGCGCATGAGGCGGCGGAGGATGTAGCCGCGGCCCTCGTTGGACGGCATGACGCCGTCGCTCATCAGCATGAGGGAGGAGCGCACGTGGTCGGCGACGATGCGCATCCGCACGTCGTCGTCGTGCACGGCGCCGTAGCGGCGGCCGGAGAGCGCGGCGGCACGGTCGAGGACCGGGCGGACCTGGTCGATCTCGTACATGTTCTGCACGCCCTGCTTGAGGAACGCGACGCGCTCAAGGCCCATGCCGGTGTCGATGTTCTTCTTGGGCAGGTCGCCGAGGATTTCGAAGTCGTTCTTGCCGGTGCCCTCGCCGCGCAGGTACTGCATGAAGACGAGGTTCCAGATCTCCACGTAACGGTCGTCGTCGGTGGCGGGCCCGCCGTCGATGCCGTAGGCGGGCCCACGGTCGAAGAAGATCTCGCTGCAGGGTCCGGCGGGGCCGGGCTGGCCGGTGGACCAGTAGTTGGTGTCCATGCCGAGTCGCTGGATGCGGTTCTCGGGCAGACCGAGCGCGCGCCAGTAGCCGAAGGCCTCGTCGTCGTTCTCGTAGACCGTGACCCAGAGGTCTTTCTCGGCGAAGCCGTAGCCGCCGTCGGCCTCACTCGAGGTGAGCAGCTCCCAGGCGTAGCTGATCGCCTGCTCCTTGAAGTAGTCGCCGAAGGAGAAGTTGCCGTTCATCTGGAAGAACGTGCCGTGACGCGGGGTCTTGCCGACCTCTTCGATGTCGTTGGTGCGGATGCACTTCTGCACGCTCGTTGCGCGCGGGTACGGCGCCGGAACCAGTCCGGTGAGGTACGGCACGAACGGCACCATGCCGGCAACCGTGAAGAGGAGGGTGGGGTCGTCGCTTACGAGCGACGCCGACGGGACAACGGTGTGTCCCCGGTCGGCGAAGAAGTCGAGCCAGCGCCCGCGAATGTCGGCAGTCTGCATGGGGTCCGTACTGTTACTGGGGATCGGAGTACATCCGATCGGGGGGGGGAATGCGGTGGGAAGGTGGAACTGGCCGGTGGTACTGGCCGTGGGTTACGGCTTGGACAGCTCTTCGATGGTGTCTTCGGCGTCGCCAAGGGCGGCGTGCAGTTCGGCTTCGCGCTTGCGGTAGCCCTCGGAGATGGCCTCGCCGAACTCGCGGGTCTTCGCGTCGAGGTCGGTGAAGAAGCGCTTGCCCTGCTGGGTCTTGTTGACCTCGTGGGCCACGACGAAGCCGATGCCGACGCCGACGACCAACCAGATGAAGTTCTTCATGGCATGTACTCCCTGTGTGAATGAAATCTCGGTGTGAATGGAATTTCAGTGTGAGTGGAATTTCAGTGTGAGTGGAAGGGGGTGACCGTCGGCCGGTGATCCTGCAACGATGCAGAAACGGCCTGGATGGTCAGGGTTTCAAGCGTACTGGACTACTTCTTGCCGCGCCGGGGACGCGACGCCCTGAGCCCGGCCCGCACGGCGGCGGAGAACCCGGCGAGCTTGATCAGCGGTCCACCGACGGTGGAGGCGAAAAGCGCGACAAGGGCCGACACGTTACCGGTGACCTCGGCCACATTCGTGGTGATGGTGTCGATGGTCGCCAGCTGGTGGTTGGTCTGGGCGAGCGTGCTCGTCGTTTCCTCGAGCAGCGGCGTCACGTTGCGACTGAGGTCGCGGATGGCGAGGGTGGTCTCGTCGAACACTCGGCCGAGCTTGATCAGCGGGAGCGCGAGGAATGCCACCAGAATCGCGAACACGCCCGCGGCAATCAGGCCGGCAATGTCTCCACCAGTCATACGACACCATCCATTTCAGGTCGATAGAACGCAAAAGGGCGGATCACCTAGGTGATCCGCCCTCCAGCGTAGTTCAGTTCCGGTGCGGCTGGCCGCCCCGGAGGTGACTAACGTGCTGCGTAGTACTCAACGACGAGCTGGACTTCACAGGTCACGGGGATCTCGATGCGCTTCGGGGCGCGCACGAGGCGGGCCTGAAGCTTGTCGAGCTCGACCTCGAGGTACGGCGGGAGCTTGGGCAGCAGGTCGACGTGACCGCCGGCCGCGGCAACCTGGAAGGGCTCGGTGCCCTCGCTGCGTGCCTTGACGTGGATGAGCTGACCCGGCTTCACGCGGAAGGAGGGACGGTCGACCAGCTGGCCGTCGACCAGGATGTGACGGTGCACAACCATCTGACGGGCCTGGGCGGTGGTGCGGGCGATGGCGGAGCGCACGAGGAGGGCGTCGAGACGGGTCTCGAGGATCTCAACGAGGTTCTCACCGGTCAGGCCCTGGCGGCGACGCGCTTCTTCGAAGGCGATCTTGAGCTGGGCTTCGCGGATGCCGTACTGGGCGCGTAAGCGCTGCTTCTCGCGCAGACGCACGGCGTAGTCCGAGTCGGTCTTGCGCTTGGTGCGGCCGTGCTCGCCCGGAGCGTAGGGACGCTTCTCGAGGTACTTGGCGGCCTTCGGGGTCAGGGCGATGCCCAGGGCCCGCGAGAGGCGGGTCTTACTGCGGGTACGTGACTTGGTAGACACAGTGTCCTTTCGGATGGAACTGGAAATTGGATACCAGGGCGACCGGGCACGCCTGTTGGCAGGCCGGAACGTCATGGGAGATCAGAGGGGTGGGTGCCACGGGCCGCCCGGCTACAGGGCGAATCCACTCCAACAGTGGTGTCGCGACGCAGCCGCATGACGAAACCAGTTGTAGGCGAGGTCAAGGTTAGCACAGGCCGGCCCGCTCAGCCGGGGTTCCGACACGCCTGAGGCCCCTGTTTTGCCCTACTGGCCGCGGATGATCTTGCGCAACTTGGCGAGACGCGCGGAGACGTCGCGTTCGTTGCCGTGCTCGGTGGGCGTGTAGTACTGCGTGCGACGCAGCTCAGTGGGCAGGTAGTCCTGCTGCAACACGCCCAGCGCGTCGTCGTGCGGGTACTTGTAGCCCTTGCCGTGCCCGAGCCGTTTGGCGCCCGGGTAGTGCGCGTCGCGGAGGTGCTTGGGCACCCGGCCGGTGTTGCCGTTCCGCACATCCGCGATGGCGGCGTCGAGGGCCATGTACGCGGCGTTGGACTTGGGGGCGCAGGCCAGGTGCACCACGGCCTGGGCCAGGGGGATGCGCCCCTCCGGCATGCCGATGTACTGCACGGCGTCGGCGGCCGCGATGGCGATCACCAGGGATTGCGGGTCGGCCATGCCGATGTCCTCCGAGGCCAGCACGATGATCCGGCGGCAGATGAACCGGGGGTCTTCGCCGGCCTCGATCATGCGAGCCAGGTAGTGCAGGGAGGCGTCGACGTCCGAACCGCGCACCGACTTGATGAAGGCGCTGATCACGTCGTAGTGCTCGTCGCCGTTCCGGTCGTAGCGGAGAAGCGCGCGGTCCACGGCGAGGGAGACGATCTCCGTCGTGATGACGGGCTTGTCACCGTCGACGACCTCGGTCGTGGCGGCGGACACGCTCGCGGCCTCGAGCGCCGTCAGCGCCCGGCGGGCGTCCCCGGAGGCGAGCCGGATGATGGCGCCGCGGGCTTCGGGGTCGAGCACGAACCTGTCCGCCAGCCCGCGCGGGTCGGTGACGGCCCGGTCGACGACGATACCGAGGTCGTCGTCGCTGAGCGTCTCGAGGGTGAGCAGGAGGGAACGGGAGAGCAACGGGGAGATCACCGAGAACGACGGGTTCTCGGTGGTGGCCGCGACGAGGATGATGATGCCGTTCTCCACGCCCGGCAGCAGCGCATCCTGCTGCGCCTTGCTGAACCGGTGGATCTCATCGAGGAAGAGCACCGTCGACAGCCCGTAGAGGTCCCGGCTGGTGCGTGCCTCCTCCATCACCTGGCGCACATCGCGCACCCCGGCGGACACGGCAGACAGTTCGACGAACCGACGTCCGGAGCTGTGCGCGATGGTCTGGGCGAGGGTGGTCTTACCCGTTCCCGGTGGGCCCCAGAGGATGACCGAGACCGAGCCCTGCTCCCCCGACTTGTCGTTGGCCAGGCTCACCAGCGGTGACCCGGGGGTCAGCAGGTGGCGCTGGCCCGCGACCTCGGCCAGGCTCTTGGGGCGCATGCGCACCGCGAGTGGGGTAGCTCCGGTACGCAGGCCGGGCTGGGCAGAAGACATGGCTCAAGCGTAGTTTGTGCCGCCGACAGTGCGATCCCGCCCCTGGTCACTCAATTCCGCACGAATTTTCTCCGTCGGCCCCGGGTGCGTAGAGTTCAGGTGTCCCGGGCCGTCGGCGCCCGGCTGCTGAGATTTCCCGCCCCAGGCGGCACTTGGAGGATTCCCGTGGCACCGAGCAACAAGCAGGATCGCGAAGCCCGCGAGGCACGAGGTCGCGTGCGCGCCTACCAGGCCCGAAAGGCCGTCAACGAGCACCAGGGCAAGCGCCGCATGCGCGACAACATCCTGGCCGGCGGAATCCTCGTGCTGGTGCTGGCCGTCCTCGTCGGCGCGCAGCTGTTCTACTTCAATGGCGGCCCCGGCACGCCCGAACCGGACGCCTCCGCCACGCCCACCGCGTCGCCCACGGACGCCGCCGTGACCCCCACTCCCGGTGCGAACGCGGGTGACGTGCCCTCCCCCGACCTGGCCGAGGGACGCACCTGGACCGGCACGCTGACGCTCAACGACATCCCCCTGGGCGTCGAGCTGGACGGTGCCCTCGCCCCGCAGGCCGTCGCATCCACGATCAGCCTCGCGCAGTCCGGCTTCTACGACGGGCTCACCTGCCATCGCCTCACCAACGGCGGCTTCTCCGTGTTGCAGTGCGGCGACCCGAATGGCGATGGCAGCGGCGGACCGAATTACTACTACGGTCCGGTCGAGAACGCCCCGGCCGATGACGTCTACCCGGCCGGCACCATCGCCATGGCCCGGGCCGCCGACGGCTACAGCCACGGCAGCCAATTCTTCGTCGTCTACGACGACACCACCATCCCGGCGAATGAGGCCGGCGGCTATTCGGTGATCGGCCGGGTCACCAGCGGGCTCGACGAGCTCAAGACCGGAATCGTCGACGGCGGCATCGTCGACGGCGCCACTGACGGCGCGCCCGTCGTGCCCACCACCATCACCGGATTCACCCTCCAATGACGCGATCGCGATAACAGTTCGGTCGATTCGCTGACCGACGCGCGGCGTTGCAATAGGCTTGTGCGGGTATTGGCTTGTGTCAGTACTGGCTTGTTCAGGGATTCACCCGCTGAGGGAACCGACTCTGCGGGGAATCAACCAAATCATTAAGGTGAGGCTCTTGACTACGACAGATCAGCAACCATGGGGTCGCGTAGACGAAACCGGCACTGTCTACGTGCGCGAAGCCGACGGGGAACGCGCCGTCGGCCAGTACCCCGATGCGACTCCGGAAGAGGCCCTGGCCTACTTCGAGCGCAAGTACGTCGAGCTGAACGGACAGGTCACCCTGCTCGAACAGCGCGCCAAGGGAGGAGCACCGGCCGCGGACATCGCCAAGTCGGTCGCGAACCTGTCGAAGTCGGTCGCCTCGGCGAACGCCGTCGGCAACCTCGCCGCCCTCGCCGAGCGCCTCGGTGCCCTGGGCGGCACCGTCACCGAGCTCACCGAGCAGCAGAGCGTTGAGGCCAAGGCCGCCGGCGCCGCCGCCGTCGCCGAGCGTGCGGCCATCGTCGAAGAGGCCGAGCGCCTCGCCGCCGAGGACCCCGCCAAGACGCAGTGGAAGCAGACCAGCGCCGCCCTCGACGCGCTCTTCGCGAAGTGGCAGGCCCACCAGCACGACGCCCCGCGCATCCCGAAGGGTGAGGCGAACGAGCTCTGGAAGCGATTCCGTGCCGCCCGCACCACCATCGAGCAGAACCGCAAGGCGTTCTTCGCCGAGCTCGACAGTGCCCACAAGGACGTCCGCAACCGCAAGCAGCAGCTGATCGAAAAGGCCGAAGCCCTCGCCCCGCAGGGTGCGGACGGCATCCCCGCCTACCGCAACCTGCTCGAGGACTGGAAGGCCGCCGGCCGCTCCGGCAAGAAGCAGGACGACGCCATGTGGGCCAAGTTCAAGGCCGCCGGCGATGTGCTCTACTCCGTCAAGAGTGAGATCGACGCCCAGGACAACGAAGAGTTCGCCGGCAACCTCGTCGTCAAGCTCGAGTTGCTCACCGAAGCCGAAGCGCTGCTCACCGAGACCGATCGGGTCAAGGCCCGCGAGGTGCTCAGCTCCGTCCAGCGTCGCTGGGACGCCGCCGGCAAGGTTCCCCGCGACCAGGTCAAGCCGGTCGAGGAGCGCATGCGCAAGGTGGAAGCCGCCGTGCGCAAGCTCGACGACGATCACTGGAAGCGCAACAACCCCGAGACCAAGGCTCGCACCGAGGGACTCGCCGGCCAGTTGCACGACGCCATCGCCAAGCTCGAAGCCGAACTGGCCGCAGCGCAGGAGACCAAGGACGCCCGCAAGATCAAGGACGCGACCGAGGCCCTCGAAACCCGCAAGGCGTGGCTGAAGGCCATCGGCCAGTAACACTCAGCGCCGGCTCTACACAGCACCGGTTATACACAGCACCGGCTCTACACAGAACGGGACCACGCGAATCTGTCCACAGATTCCCGGGTCCCGTTCTGCGTGCCGGGGCGTCCGCACATGCTGGCATGATGACTCCCCTCCTTCCCGCCGCACTCACCGAAACCGACCTGCCCATGGCCGAACTGGCCTGCGCCCGACTGGACGGAGAACTCTTCGTTGTCGGCGGGAGTTGGTGTCCGGTCGACACCCAGGACGGGCCGGAGACCCGCGCGGCAGCAATCCAGCGGTTCGCCCCGCGGCGGGCGGCGGCCGAACGGCTCACGGCCGCCTGGATCTACGGACTGGCACCCGAACCGGCCGAACACCAATTCTGCGTGGACCTGGGCGCACGAACCCGCAAACGGCCCGACGCCTCTGTGCGCCTCCGGGAGGTGCGGCTCGGTGCGGATGACGTCATGCTGCTGGGGCGCCTGGTCGTCACCACTCCGCTCCGCACGGCGATCGACCTGGCCCGGTGGGGCCAGTCGCCGCATCACCGGGCGGACACCGTGCTCATCGCCGAGCTGCTGGACCGCGCCGGGCTGGGCGCGACCGGCAGCCGGCTGCTGACCGACCGCCCGGGCATCTCCTTCACCAGGATCGCCGAGCAGCAGTTGCAGGAAGCTCTTGGGCTCCTGGGTTAGAAGATGCCGTACCGGCTAACCGTCACTGACCCGGTAGACGTCGTAGACGGCGTCGATCCGGCGCACCGCGTTCAGCACCCGGTCGAGGTGGGTGGTGTCACCCATTTCGAACACGAACCGGCTGATGGCCAGCCGGTCGCTGGAGGTGTGCACCGTGGCCGAGAGGATGTTGACGTGATGCTCGGACAGCACCCGGGTCACATCCGACAACAGCCCGGAGCGGTCAAGCGCCTCGATCTGGATCTGCACGAGGAACAGGCTCTTGGAGGTCGGCGCCCAGTCGACGTCGATCATCCGCTCCGGCTCCTTGAGCAGCTCCTGCACGTTGTGGCAGTCGAACTGGTGCACGGAGACACCGGAGCCGCGGGTGATGAAACCCACGATCTTGTCGCCGGGCACCGGGGTGCAGCAGCGCGCGAGCTTGACGAGGATGTCAGGGGCGCCGCGCACCAGGATGCCGGAGTCGTTGTTGCGCAGCGTCTGCGTGCGCCCGTTCGGGGCGAACGGCAGGTCGGTGGCGTCGCTCTCCTCCACGCTCTGCAGCGTGGCGACGACCTTCTCCAACACGGACTGGGTGGAGACGTGCCCCTCGCCGACCGCGGCATAGAGGGCGGACACGTCTTCGTAGCGCATGACCGCGGCAACCTCGGCGAACGAGTCCTGGTTCATGAGCTTCTGCAGCGGCAGGTTCTGCTTGCGCATCGCGCGGGCGATGGCGTCGCGGCCCTGCTCGATGGCCTCGTCGCGGCGTTCCTTGGTGAACCACTGGCGGATCTTGTTGCGGGCCCGCGGGCTCTTGACGAAGTTCAGCCAGTCCTGGCTGGGTCCGGAGTCCGGGTTCTTCGAGGTGAAGACCTCGACCACGTCACCGGTGGTGAGCGAGCTCTCCAGCGGAACGAGTCGCCCGTTGACCTTGGCGCCCATGGTGCGGTGGCCGACCTCGGTGTGTACGGCGTAGGCGAAGTCCACCGGGGTGGCGTCGGCGGGCAGGCCGATCACGCGCCCCTTGGGGGTGAAGACGTACACCTCCTTGGCGCCGATCTCGTAGCGCAGGGAGTCCAGGAACTCGTTCGGGTCGGCCGTTTCGGCCTGCCAGTCGGAGATGTGCGCGAGCCACGCCATGTCGGTGTCGCTCTGCGGGCCGGGGCCGGAGCTCTTGCCGTTGACCTGTTCCTTGTACTTCCAGTGCGAGGCCACGCCGAATTCGGCGCGTTCGTGCATCTCCTGGGTACGGATCTGGATCTCGACCGGGCGTCCGCTCGGGCCGAGCACTGTGGTGTGCAGCGACTGGTACAGGTTGAACTTGGGGGTGGCGATGTAGTCCTTGAACCGGCCGGGCAGCGGGGTCCACCGGGCGTGGATGGCGCCGAGGACGGCGTAACAGTCCCGCACCGAGTTCACCAGGACGCGGATGCCGACCAGGTCGTAGATCTCGTCGAACTCGCGGCCGCGCACGACCATCTTCTGGTAGATCGAGTAGTACTGCTTGGGCCGGCCGGCCACCTTGCCGCGGATGCGTGCGGCCTTGAGGTCGTCGTTGATCGCGTCGATGACGTACTGCACGAACTCTTCACGCTGCGGGGTGCGCTGCTTGACCAGGCTCTCGATCTCGGCGTAGAGCTTCGGATAGAGCACACCGAAGGAGAGGTCTTCGAGTTCCCACTTGATGGTCTGGATGCCGAGCCGGTGGGCCAGCGGGGCGTAGATCTCCAGGGTCTCCGTGGCCTTGCGGATGGCGGACTCCGCGGGCACGAAACCCCAGGTGCGGGCGTTGTGCAACCGGTCGGCGAGCTTGATGATCAACACACGGATGTCCTTGGACATCGCGACGATCATCTTCCGCACGGTCTCGGCCTGGGTGGAGTCGCCGTACTTGACCTTGTCCAGCTTGGTGACGCCGTCCACGAGCATGGTGATCTCGTCGCCGAAGTCGGCGCGCAGCTGGTCGAGGGTGTAGTCGGTGTCCTCGACGGTGTCGTGCAGCAGCGCGGCCGCCACGGTCTTGGGCCCGATGCCGAGGTCGGCCAGGATCTGCGCGACGGCGACGGGATGCGTGATGTACGGCTCGCCGCTCCGGCGCTTCTGGCCCTCGTGCGCGCGCTCCGCCGCGGTGTACGCCCGTTCGATGATCGACAGGTCCACCTTGGGGTGGTGAGTGCGAACGGTCTTCAGCAGCGTGTCGACGGCACCGGCCGGCTGCGCCCTGGAGAAGATCCTCGGGACAAGGCGGCGCAGGGACGCGGTGGATGGCGTGGTGGTCTCAGTCATCTCAGTACCTCATTCCCTGGCGCAATTATCCCTGTACTAGCGGATAAACGTTAAACCGGCGGCCGGGGCCGCGTATTCCCGGCGTGCGCGGCGGCTCATGCGGGGACGTCCGCGAGCGGGGTTCCGGCGGCCTTCGCCCGCAGGGCAAGGGCCTTCTTGTCGCGCTTGCGAATCTCGGGTTCGTTCTCGCGCAGCTGGGCGTACAGCGGTGCGGCGATGAAGATGGTGGAGTACGTGCCCACCAGCATGCCGATCAGCAGGGCGAGCGAGATGTCCTGCAGGGTGCCGGCGCCGAGCACGAACGCTCCGATGACGAGGATCGACGCGACCGGGAGCACGGCGACGATCGACGTGTTGATCGATCGGACGAGGGTCTGGTTGACCGCGAGGTTGACCGAGTCGGCGAAGGTGCGCCGGGACTCGGGCCCGTCCTCCCGGGTGTTCTCCCGGATCTTGTCGAATACCACGACGGTGTCATACAGGGAGTAGCCGAGGATGGTGAGGAAGCCGATCACCGCGGCGGGGGTGATCTCGAAACCGGTGATTCCGTAGAACCCGGCGGTGATCACGAGGTCGTGCAGGAGAGCGACCATGGCAGCAGCGGCCATCTTCCAGGTGCGGAAGTACAGGGCCATCACGACGCCGGCGAGCACCAGGAAGGTGAGCAACGCGCGGATGGCGGAGCCGGTGATGTCCTGGCCCCAGGACGGGCCGATGAACGACGAGGTGACCTGCGCCGCATCCACCCCGTACGCCTCAGCCAGCGCGGCGCTCACGCCACGCGACTCGGTCTGGGTGAGCTGGTCGGTCTGCACCCGGATGCCGTCGGTGCCGACCGCGGAGATCTTGGGTACGGCGTCGGGAACGACCGTGGTGACGGCGTCGGCAGCCGGGCCCTGGTCCTGGGTGGAGAGTTCGGAGACCTCGAACTCAGAGCCTCCGGTGAACTCGATGCCGAAGGTGAATCCGCCGCGCAGAACGGGGACGAGGACGGCGATGAGGATCATCACGCCGGCGATCGAGTACCAGAGCTTCCGGCGGCCGACGATGTTGAACGACAGCTTGCCGGTGTGCAGGTCGTTACCGAACTGGTTGAAGCTGGCCATTAGGAATCCTTCCCGTCGGTCGGCTTGGAGCCGGTACCGATGAGCTCAGCCGCCTTGCGTTCGGCGATGGTCTGGCGCTTGGCGGCTTCCTTGCTGGAGGACGCCTGCTTCCGTGCGGCTACCTCGGCCGGGGCCTGGAACTGCGCCCGTCCCCGGTAGACAGCGCCGAGCGCGCGCGGGTCGAGCCCGCTGAGCTTGTGGCCGTCGCCGAAGAACTTGGTGCGGGCCAGCAGCTGCAGCGTCGGGTGGGTGAACAGCGCCACCACCAGCAGGTCGACCAGGGTGGTCAGGCCCAGGGTGAGCGCGAATCCGCGCACGTTTCCGACGGCCAGGATGAACAGCACCGCTGCGGCGAGGAAGTTGACGGTGTCCGAGGCGATGATGGTGCGGATGGCGCGGCGCCAGCCGGACTCGACGGCCGAGACGAGGCCACGGCCGTCGCGGAGTTCGTCCCTGACACGTTCGAAGTAGACGATGAACGAGTCGGCGGTGATACCGATGGCCACGATCAGACCGGCCACACCGGCAAGGGAGAGCCGGTAGTCCTCCCGCCAGGAGAGCAGCGTGATCAGGAAGTACGTGATCACGGCCGCGACGCCGAGCGAGGCGACGGTGACCAGGCCGAGCAGGCGGTACTGCACCAGGGAGTACAGCACGACGAGGATCAGGCCGATGAGGCCGGCGATGAGGCCGCTCTGCAGCTGGGTGGAACCCAGTGTTGCGGAGATGCTGTCCTGGCTCTGCACGGTGAAGCTGATCGGCAGGGCGCCGAACTTGAGCTGGTCGGCGAGTGCCTTGGAGGTGTCCTGGTCGAACGACCCGGTGATCTGCGGCTTGCCGTCGGTGATCACGGCGAGGGTCTGCGGGGCGGAGATGACGCTGCCGTCCAGCACGATGGCGAACTGGTTCTGCGCGCCGGTGAGGCCGCTGAGGCGGGTGGTCACGTCGGCGAAAGCCTTGGTGCCGGTGCCGTCGAAGACGATGTTGACGGCCCATTCGCCGGTGGTGGCGCCGCTCTGGGTCTGGACCTGGCCGTTGCTGGCGTCGGAGATGTTCTCTCCGCTGACCTCGACCGGGCCGAGGATGTATTTGACGCTGCCGTCGGTCTCACAGGTGACGAGCGGCTGGTCGGCCGGTGCGACGACGCTGGTGTCGATGTCGCTGCACTGGAAGCTGTCGAACTGGGCCTGCAGCGCCGGGGTGATGTTGTTCAGGTCGCTGGCGTCGGTGGGAGCGACGGACGGCGTGGTGGCCGGCGCCGGCGTCTCCGTCGCGGCGGGATCCGCAGCGGCGTCCGTCGCGGCATCCGTGGCACCGGGGGTGGCCGTCGAGTCGTCCCCGACGCTGTCGGCCGAGGGGGCGGACGCCACCAGGACCGGGCGGAACTCGAGCTTGGCGGAGGATTCGATGCGGTTCAGGGTCGCATCGTCGGGCGTGCCCGGGATCGAGACGACAATGTTCTGTCCACCCTGGGTGTTGATCTCAGCCTCGGAGACCCCGGAGGAGTCGATGCGCTGCCGGATGATCGACACGGCTTGGTTGAGCTGCTCGTTGGAGACCGTCTGACCGGACTCGAGCTTGGGCGCGAGGATGATCTGCGTGCCGCCCTCGAGGTCGAGGGCCAGCTTCGGCGTCCACGACCCGCCGCCGGTGAGCACCCCGGCTCCGTTGAGAGCGATGAGACCGACGATGATCACGCCAAGCCAGGTCAGGGAGCGCCAGGCCTTCTTGGTCGGAGACGACTTAGCCACCTATTGAACTCAGCTTTCTTTGCTCGTGCCCACGCCGAACGGCGTGGGCACGGAGAGGGGATGTGTTACGCGTCGCCCTTTTTGGGTTCGGTGTTGTTGCCAGCGTCTGACTCATCGGTCGTCGGCTCGAATGCGGTGCGCTGACCGTATTCGGGCTCACCCAGGACGGGTTCGGTCAGAGCGGAGGGGGTGCCGGCGTCGGTGTCGACGGTGTCATCGAGGACGACGTCGTCGGCAACGACGACGGGCTCGACGACGCGGGCGATGGTCTGGCGGTGGATCTGCACGGTGGTGCCGGGTGCGATCTCAAGGGCGACCTTGTTTCCTTCCTCATCGATCGACACAATGGTGCCGTAGAGGCCGAAGTTGGTCATGACGTCGGCGCCGGGAACCATCTTCGACTGCAGCGACAAGGTGTCCTTCTGGCGCTTGCGGCCGTTGCGGAACATGAAGAAGACAAGCAGCGCCAGAACGGCGAGCATGACGAGTGTCAACGGATCCATAGAACTGTGAAACCTTCCCGGAGCGGTTCAAGACCGCAGCAGAGTAGTGGTGCAGGGTTTGTGGGGGGAACGGGTACGTCGAATATGCGGACCAACCTGAATTATAGGACATCCAAGGTGAGCGCAGCCTGAGGATTGCTCAGCCCAAAGTGCCGCCACGCCGCGGCCGTTGCGACCCGCCCGCGCGGGGTACGCGTGAGGAAGCCTATCCGCACCAGGAAGGGCTCGACGACCGATTCGATGGTCTCCGGCTCCTCCCCCACCGACACGGCCAGGGTGTTGAGGCCGACCGGGCCGCCGGCGAAGCGGGTGAGGACGATGTTCATGACTTCGCGGTCCAACCGGTCCAGGCCGATCTCGTCGACGTCGTAGAGCTCGAGGGCGGCGTGCACCGCAGCGAGGTCGGCGTCGCCGCCGTGCACGAGGGCGTAGTCGCGCACCCGTCGGAGTAGCCGGTTGGCGATGCGCGGTGTTCCGCGGCACCGTCCAGCGATCTCGGCGATGGCTTCGCGATCGATGGCGAGGCCGAGCAGCGCGGCGGCACGCACGAGTACGAGTTCGAGTTCGGGGTCGGCGTAGAACTCGAGGTGGGCGGTGAAGCCGAACCGGTCCCGCAGCGGGTTGGGCAGCATCCCGGAGCGGGTCGTGGCGCCCACCAGGGTGAACGGGGCCAGGTCCAGGGGTACCGACGTGGCCCCGGCGCCCTTGCCCACCATGATGTCGATGCGGAAATCCTCCATCGCCAGGTAGAGCATCTCCTCGGCCGACCGGGCCATGCGGTGGATCTCGTCGATGAAGAGGACCTCGCCGGGAACGAGGGAGGAGAGCACGGCGGCCAGGTCGCCGGCGTGCTGGATCGCCGGGCCGCTGGACATCCGCAGCGGGCGGTTGCCCTCGTAGGCGATGATCATGGCCAGGGTCGTCTTGCCGAGCCCGGGCGGGCCGGCCAGCAGAATGTGGTCCGGGGTGCGCTGCTGCATCGAGGCGGCGGTCAGCAGCAGCTGCAACTGTCCGCGCACCTTCTGCTGGCCGACGAACTCGTCCAGGCTCTTGGGGCGGAGGGCACCCTCGAAAGCCAGCTCCGCGTCGCCCTCGAGCGCCGGGTTGGTCAGTTCGACGCCGGGATCCTCACCAACGCTGCCCTGGGTCATGAGCGGCGCTCCGCAGCGTTGGCCGCTCCGGAGTGTTGCGCCGGGCCGAGTTTGGCCAGGGCGAGACGGAGCACCGCGGCGACACCGGCCTCCTCCGCATCGAACTCGGCGGTGCTTCCGGCAAGGATCTCCTCGACCGCCTGGCTCGCAACCCGTTCGGACCAGCCCAGGCCGATCAGGGCGGCCTGCACACTGGCGCCGACGGTGGCCGTCGCCACTCCGGGGCGGCCCGGGGCGGCGGGGGCCGCGGTGACGGCGACCTTGCCGACCAGGGACAGCACGATGAGCTTGGCCGTCTTGGGCCCGATCCCGCTGACCTTACGGAATACCGCATCGTCCTCGGCGTTCACCGCGTGCGCGATCTGGTTCGGCGTGAGCACGGCGAGAACGCCGAGGGCCGACTTCGGACCGACCCCGGTGACTCCGACGAGCAGTTCGAACACGGCGAGTTCGTCGGCGCTGGGGAAGCCGTACAGGGTCAGGGAATCCTCGCGGACGATCAGCGTGGTCGAGAGGCGCGTCTCGCTGCCGATCCGCGCGGTCAGGGCAGTGGCGGGGGTGACCTGCACGGCCAGTCCGACGCCGCCGACCTCAATCACCACGGTCGTGCCCAGGGCGGAAAGGACTGGGCCGCGCAGAGAAGAGATCACCTAAACAGACTACGGGGCGCCGCCGACAGTGCTGGTGTCACACGCCGCTGGTGTCACACGCCGCCGCGCTCGGCGTTCCGCCAGGCCCGCTGCGCCGGCGTGAGCGCGCCGGGGCTCAGGGACGGGGTGGAGCGCCGGCCGGCGGCCACGGCGCCGCTGGTGGGCAGCACTCCCCCACCCACACCGGTGCGCCAGGCATGGCAGATGGCGAGGGCGAGGGCGTCGGCGGCGTCTGCAGGCTTCGGGACCTCGGCCAGGCCGAGGACCCTGGCCACCATCGTGCCCACCTGCTTCTTGTCGGCAGAGCCGTAGCCCGTGATCGCCGCCTTCACCTCGCTGGGGGTGTGCAGGGTCACGGTGAGGCCGCGCTTGGCGGCGAGCATCAACGCCACTCCGCTGATCTGGGCGGTGCCCATCACTGTGCTGACGTTCTGCTGCGCGAAGACGCGTTCGATGGCGACGAAGGCGGGCTTGTGCTTGTCCAGGAGTTCTTCGATGCCCTCGCTGATCAGCAGCAGCCGGCGCTCGAGGGAGAGATCCGGTGAGCTGCGCAGCACCTGGACGTCCACGAGGGTCGCCGAGCGGTTCGCTGCGACGTCGACGATGCCGACGCCGCAGCGGGTCAGGCCGGGGTCGATGCCCAGCACCCTGACCGTCATCGGTGAACTATTCGCTGTCGGCTTCGAGTTCGGCCTGGACCTCGGCGGTCAGGTCGTAGTTGCTGTAGATGTTCTGCACGTCGTCGAGTTCTTCGAGCGCGTCGATGAGGTGGAACACCTTGCGCGCGGTCGCCGCGTCGACCTCGATCTTGAGCTGCGGCACGAAGGCGATGTCGGCGGAGTCGTAGTCGATGCCGGCGGTCTGTAGGGCGGTGCGGGTTGCGACCAGATCCTGCGCTTCGCTGAAGACCTCGAACTTGTCCCCGTCGTCGATGACCTCTTCCGCTCCGGCGTCGAGCACGGCGGCGAGCACGTCGTCTTCGGTGACGTCGTTGCCCTTCGGGACGACGACGATGCCCTTGCGGTGGAAGTTGTAGGCGACGCTGCCCGGGTCGGCCATGTTTCCGCCGTTGCGGCTGACCGTGGTGCGAACCTCGGCTGCGGCGCGGTTCTTGTTGTCGGTGAGGCACTCGATCATGATCGCGACGCCGTTGGCGGCGTAGCCCTCGTACATGATCGTGGTGTAGTCGACGACCTCGCCGGACAGGCCGGCGCCGCGCTTGACGGCGCGGTCGATGTTGTCGTTCGGGACCGAGGTCTTCTTGGCCTTCTGGATCGCGTCGACGAGGGTCGGGTTACCCGACAGGTCGGCGCCGCCCATGCGGGCCGCGACCTCGATGTTCTTGATCAGCTTGGCGAACGCCTTGGCCCGACGCGAGTCGGTGACGGCCTTCTGGTGCTTGGTGGTTGCCCACTTGGAATGCCCGGACATGAATCTCCCGTGTGTCGCTTGCTCGTGCGACGCGCTTGATGCGTCGTCTGCTGGCACCGCGATCGTGCTGACCGGTCAGTGCCCTGCCAGTCTAGCCCGGCAGCCCCAGTGCCGACCCGCGCCGCTCCGGAGCACGGATGGCTCAGCCAGGGAGGTCGAGGATCTTCCGCAGGGTGCGCAGATTGCGGTTGGTGGTGCTGGCCTTGTAGCGGGTCTTGGCGGAGAGGCTGCTGAAGGGGCTCTTGATGCCCACCTCACGGCGGACCTGCCAGTAGAGCACGCCGGTGCCCGGCACGACCCGTTCGTCGGCTGGATCGAGGGTGGGGGCGGAGGTGAGCAGCTCGTCGAGCATGGCGGGGTCGGAACCGAACATGACGTAGGAATGCCAGCCGTCGAGGTCCTCGAACGGGTAGGCAGCCACTGCCGCCCCGAGGTCTTCCCGGGTGAGCAGCACCACCCACGCCTCGTAGCCGAAGGCGTCGGAGAGGGCCCGTTCGAGGCCGGCCTTGAGTGCGGCGGCATCCGCCTGGTCGCTGTCGAAGACGAGGTTGCCGCTGGCGAGCACGGTCTTGACCCCGGTGTGGCCGAGGGAGCGCACGGTGTCGGCCAGGGCAGCCATCTTGATGTTGATACCGCCGACGTTGATGCCGCGCAGCAGGGCGATGTACCGGGTCATGCGCCCAGTCTGGCGCACGCCGACGACCTGCGGGGTCTAGGCCCGGAAGCCGGCACTCCGTACCTTCTGCAGGAAGTACTCGTGGAAGCGGTACTCCCCCGTGATCTCGGGGTGGAACGACGTGCCGAGCAGGTTGCCCTGTTCAACGGCGACGCAGCGGCCGTCGGCGACGGTGGCCAGCGCCATGGCCCGGGGGCCGACGCTCTCCACCACCGGGGCGCGGATGAAGACGGCGTGCACGGGCTCCACACCCAGCGCGGGCACGTCGAGGTCGGTCTCGAAGGACGCGGTCTGGGATCCGAAGGCGTTCCGGCGCACGCGGATGTCCAGGCCGCCGATGCTCTGCTGGCCGCTGATGCCATCCAGCACGGTGTCGGCGAGCATGATCAGGCCGGCGCAGGTGCCGTAGACCGGCAGGCCGGCCGTGACTGCCGCCCGCAGCGGTTCGGCAAGGCCGAACATGCGGGTCAGCTTGTCCATGACGCTGGACTCGCCGCCCGGGATCACCAGGCCGTCGACGACGGCCAGTTCCTCCGGGCGGCGCACGAGTACCACGTCACTGCCGAGCGAGCGCAGAACATCGGCATGCTCGCGAAAGTCGCCCTGGAGGGCGAGTACTCCGACCGTCATGGAAGCGCGAGCTACCAGCCGCGCTCGGAGAGACGGTGCGGTGCGGCGAGGTCGGACACGTTGATGCCGACCATCGCTTCGCCGAGCCCACGGGAGACATCCGCGATGATCTTGGCGTCGTCGTAGAACGCGACGGCCTTGACGATGGCGTTGGCACGCTCCTGCGGGTTGCCGGACTTGAAGATGCCCGAGCCCACAAAGACGCCGTCGGCGCCGAGCTGCATCATCATGGCAGCGTCGGCCGGGGTGGCCACGCCGCCCGCGGTGAACAGGACGACGGGAAGCTTGCCGGTCGCGGCGATCTCGGCGACGAGCTCGTACGGGGCCTGCAGGTCCTTGGCGGCGACGTACAGCTCGTCCTTGGTGAGCGAGGACAGACGCGCGATCTCGCCCTTGATGGTGCGGATGTGCTTGGTCGCCTCGGAGACGTCGCCGGTGCCGGCCTCGCCCTTGGAGCGGATCATCGCTGCGCCCTCGGTGATGCGACGCAGCGCCTCACCCAGGTTGGTCGCGCCGCAGACGAAGGGAATGGTGAAGTTCCACTTGTCGATGTGGTTGACGTAGTCGGCCGGGCTCAGCACCTCGGACTCGTCGATGTAGTCGACTTCGAGGGCCTGGAGGACCTGGGCTTCGACGAAGTGGCCGATCCGGGCCTTGGCCATGACGGGGATGGACACCTCGGCCTTGATGCTGTCGATCAGGTCGGGGTCGCTCATGCGGGCGACACCACCCTGCGAGCGGATGTCGGCGGGAACGCGCTCGAGAGCCATAACGGCAACGGCTCCGGCGTCTTCGGCGATTCGGGCCTGCTCGGCATTGACGACGTCCATGATGACGCCGCCCTTCAGCATCTCAGCGAGTCCGCGCTTGACGCGGCTCGAGCCGAACTGCTCTGTGGAGGTGGTGTCAGTCATAGCTACGATTCTATTCCTTGCGTCTGGTGCCGCCCCGACCGGGGCGTTGGCACGGGTGAAGATGAAGAGCGGAGGGGACGACGGGTCAGGATTCCCCGGCCGGCCAGCCCTCCGCGACAGAGCGGCGCACGTCGCCCAGGAGCTGCGGAATGGCCTTGGTGCCGGCGATGATGGGGAAGAAGTTCGAGTCCAGCGCCCACCGCGGCACGATGTGCTGGTGCAGGTGCTCGGCGATACCGGCGCCGGCGATGCGGCCCTGGTTCATGCCCAGGTTGAACCCGTCGCAGCCTGATGTCGCCTTGAGCACCCGCATGGCCACCTGGGTCAGGCTACCGATCTCGGCAACCTCCTCAGGGGTGGCCTCGTCATAAGTGGCTACATGCCGGTACGGGCAGACCAGCAGGTGGCCGCTGTTGTACGGGAAGAGGTTGAGCAGCACATAGGCGTACTTGCCCCTGGCCACGATGAGGGCCTTCTCGTCGTCCATCGACGGTGCGATGCAGAACGGGCAGTCATCGGGGTGGGGCTGCTGGCCGCCCTGGATGTAGACCATGCGGTGCGGGGTCCACAAGCGCTGGAAGGCATCCGGAACGGCGGCGAAGTCGCCGGAGTTCTCCACCTGGACCCCGTCGGCCAGGTCTTGCGGGTTGCCGGACAGGCGGTCCCACGGGGTGTCGCGCGGCCCGTCGGTGTTGGGCCCGTCGGTGTTGAACCCGTCGGTGTCGGCCATCGGCTAGCTCAGTCCGACGGGGAGAACGTCGGCGGCGGGCTCCTCGCTTGGAGCGGCGGCAGGGCCGCGCTCGGCGAAGTCGGCGGCGCCGAGCACCTGCGCGCGGGTCGTGATAGCGGCGATGATCCGACGGATGGCGTCGTCGACGGGCACACCGTTTTCCTGGGTGCCGTCACGGAACCGGAAGCTGACCGCACCGTTCGCGCGGTCGTCCTCGCCGACAATGAGCTGGAACGGGATCCGCTGCAGGGTGGCGTTGCGGATCTTCTTCTGCATCCGGTCGCTGGAGGAATCGAGCTCGACGCGCACACCGGCGGCCTTGAGCTTCGCCAGGACGTCCCAGAGGAAGTCCTCGTACTGCTCGGACACGGGGATTCCGATGACCTGCACCGGGGAGAGCCAGACCGGGAACGCACCGGCGTAGTGCTCGAGCAGGATGGCGAAGAAACGCTCGATGGAACCGAGCAGCGCGCGGTGGATCATCACCGGCTGCTGCCGGGTGCCGTCGGAGGCGGTGTACTCGAGGTCGAACAGTTCCGGCTGGTTGAAGTCGAGCTGCACGGTGGACAGCTGCCAGGTACGCCCGATCGCGTCACGGGCCTGCACGGAGATCTTCGGACCGTAGAACGCCGCTCCGCCGGGATCGGCCACGAGCTCGAGCCCGGAATCCATGCCCACCTGGCGGAGGGTGTCGGTCGCGGCATCCCACTGCTCATCCGTGCCGACCGACTTGTTGGGGTCGCGGGTCGACAGCTCCAGGTAGAAGTCGGTGAGGCCGTAGCCGCGGAGGGTCTCGAAGACGAACTCGAGCTGGCTCGCGACTTCGGCACGCACCTGGTCCTGGGTCACGTAGATGTGCGCGTCGTCCTGGGTCAGGCCGCGCACGCGGGTGAGGCCCTGCAGGGTGCCGCTCTTCTCGTACCGGTATACGGTGCCGAACTCCGCGAGGCGCAGCGGGAGCTCGCGGTAGCTGCGGCCGCGTGCCTTGAAGATGAGGTTGTGCATCGGGCAGTTCATGGGCTTGAGGTAGTAGTCCTGGCCCTGGCGCGTGACCTTGCCCTCGGCGTCGACCTCTTCGTCGAGGTGCATGGGCGGGAACATGCCGTCCCGGTACCAGTTGAGGTGCTGGCTGGTCTCGAACAGGTGGCCCTTGGTGATGTGCGGGGTGTTGACGAGGTCGTACCCGTTGGCGAGCAGACGCTCGCGCATGTAGTTTTCGATCTCGGCGCGGATGATGCCGCCCTTGGGGTGGAAGACCGCGAGGCCGGAGCCGATCTCTTCGGGGAACGAGAACAGGTCCAGTTCCTGGCCGAGCTTGCGGTGGTCGCGCTTGGCGGCCTCCTCCAGGCGGGCCTTGTAGGCGCGCAGTTCGTCCTTGGTGGGCCAGGCGGTGCCGTAGATACGCTGCAGCTGCGGGTTCTTCTCCGAGCCGCGCCAGTAGGCGGCGGCCAGGCGGGTGAGCGAGTAGCCGTTGCCGATCATGCGGGTGTTGGGCAGGTGCGGGCCGCGGCAGAGGTCTTTCCAGACGGTCTCGCCCGTCTTGGGGTCGACGTTGTCGTAGATGGTCAGCTCGGCGCCGCCCACCTCGACGGATTCGTTGTCGGCGGTGTCGGCCGCTCCGCCCTTGATGCCGATGAGCTCGAGCTTGAACGGCTCGGCGGCGAGTTCGGCGCGGGCCTCGTCGTCGGTCACGACGCGGCGCACGAAGCGCTGGCCTTGGCGGATGATGCGGTCCATGGCCTTCTCGAGCGCCTTGATGTCATCGGGGGTGAACGGCTCGGCCACGTCGAAGTCGTAGTAGAAGCCGTCGGTGACGGGCGGGCCGATGCCCAGGCGCGCCGCGGGGTTCACGGTCTGCACGGCCTGTGCGAGCACGTGGGCGGCGGAGTGCCGCAGGATGTTGAGGCCGTCGGGCGAGTCGATGGTCACCGGGGTGACGTCATCCGTCTCGGTCACCGTGGTGGCAAGGTCCCTGAGCTCGCCGTTGACGCGCATTGCGACAACGGATCGGTCGGTGAATAGCTCAAAGCCGTCAGCCACGTGTATATCTCCCTGTGTTTGCGTACCCGACAACTTTAGTGGAGTCGGGACTGCGGGGATGCGGGGGCGGCCGGCCACGAAAAAACCCCCGGTTCGAGAACCGGGGGTTTGACTCGTGTGCACGTGCTGTGGGCGATACTGGGATCGAACCAGTGACCTCTTCCGTGTCAGGGAAGCGCGCTACCGCTGCGCCAATCGCCCAGGACCGCGTGTTGCCTCGCGGGCTGGAGGTGGATACGGGATTCGAACCCGTGTAGACGGCTTTGCAGGCCGTTGCCTCGCCTCTCGGCCAATCCACCGTGTTCTGTCAAGCGTGTACACCTAAAGAAAATCGGCCTCTCGGCCGATTCACTTCGAGCGGATGACGAGATTCGAACTCGCGACCCTCACCTTGGCAAGGTGATGCGCTACCACTGCGCCACATCCGCAACTGCTCGCATTACTGCGTGCTTGAAAGACTCTACTGCATCCCGACGGGCGCCGTGTGCACGTGACACGCCAACGGCGCCCGCAGGTTGCTTCAGGCGCGTCACATCGTGTCCGATGTGACGTTCGTACGGCTGCGTCCCAGGGCGACGCCGAGCATGATCATGACCACCCCGAGGCCCAGGTGCAGCCAGTTGTCAGCGGTGTTCATCGGCACGAAATTCGCCGCGGCGTCCTGATCGATGAAGAGGCCGTAGAGCCACAGGACGAGGTAGATCACTCCGCCCAGATCAAAAAATTGCGGTCAGGGTCACCGCAAGGGTCATGGTCATTGTCATGGTGGTCGACTGACGGCGCCTTCAAGCGGCAGATACGACAAAACCCCCGGGTTTGCCGGGGGTTTTGTTTCGGTGGGCGATACTGGGATCGAACCAGTGACCTCTTCCGTGTCAGGGAAGCGCGCTACCGCTGCGCCAATCGCCCAGGTCCTGCAAAGTATTCGAAAACCATACTTCTCAGGCTGGAGGTGGATACGGGATTCGAACCCGTGTATACGGCTTTGCAGGCCGCTGCCTCGCCTCTCGGCCAATCCACCGTGCTTGTTGTGCCGTACATATACCAAAGAGAATCGGCCTTTCGGCCGATTCAATTCGAGCGGATGACGAGATTCGAACTCGCGACCCTCACCTTGGCAAGGTGATGCGCTACCACTGCGCCACATCCGCAACTGCTCGCATTTCTGCGTGCGTTGAAGACTCTAGCCGATAGTGCGACGCATATTCAAACCGAGGGAAAGCAGCGTGTCGCGGCGTCTCGATGTGCGTTCGAGGCCCGGTCTGGTCTAGTATCAGATGTCGCAGTCGAGAGGTTTTCGAGTGTGGTTCGGGCGATTGGCGCAGCTGGTAGCGCGCTTCCTTCACACGGAAGAGGTCGTGGGTTCAAGTCCCGCATCGCCCACCGAAACAGCCCCCGGGAATCCCGGGGGCTGTCGTCGTTAAGCGGCGGCCTGCACGGCAGGCCGCGATGCAGGCCTAGTGCTGCTGCACGGGCGTTGAAGCGAACAACACCTGGTCGCTGGCGACGAGGTCGTCGAGGGTCAGGACCCGGTCGAGGTCGTGCCCGGCAGCCAGGGCTAGGCGCAGCTGGTCGTCGTTCTGGGGCGCCAGCCTGCCCTCCATGAATCCGTCCAGCGCCCTGATCGCGCACGCTGTGAGCACACCTTCCGGGGTGCCCCCGATTCCCATGGCCAGGTCGATGGTTCCGCCGGCGGTGGCGGCGGCGATCGCCACTGACACGTCGCCCTCCCCCGCCAGTTGGACCCGTGCCCCGATCCCCCGCAACTCGGCGACAAGGCCCACGTGCCGAGGCTTGTCGAGCACTGCAACGGTGATCTCGTTCACCGACTTGCCGAGCACCGCGGCGAGGCTTCGCACATTCTCGGTTGGCGTTGCGCGGAGGCTCAGAACGCCACGAGCAGGCGACGAGGAGATGAGCTTGTCCATGTAGAAGACGTCTGTGGGGTCGAACAGTGTGCCGCGCGGCGCGAGTGCGATGACGCAGACCGAACCGGGCAGGCCCTCCTGCACGAGACGGGTACCGTCGAGCGGGTCGACGGCGATGTCGCAGGCCGGTCCATCGCCGGAGCCGAGTTCCTCGCCGTTGGCGAGCATCGGCGCCTCGTCTTTCTCGCCCTCGCCGATCACAACGAAGCCCGCGAACGGGGCGGTCAGCAGCTCGGCGCGCATGGCAGCCACGGCCGCAGCATCCGCCGCGTTCTTGTCGCCCCGACCGAACCACGCGCCGGCGGCCAGCGCCGCGGCCGCCGTCGAAGCACGAACGGCTTCGACCAGCTCGTCGGAGTAGTGTTCGGCACCGAGCACGGTCGTGATGGCCCTGCTGGTGATCGTGCCCGTTCCCGGAGTGACGGCGTCGGCCGTTGTGTTGGTGCCCATGGGAGTCGATGGTACCCGCCGGGCCGGACGGGCCTTGCGGGATAGGGTCGACGGGTGATCACAGAACACGCCGTCCTGCCCGTGCGTCCCGGCCTCGAAGATGCCTTCGTGGCCGCTTTCCGGACCGCTCGTTCGTTCATCGAATCGATGCCCGGATTCCAGAGCCTCAGCCTGTCCCGGTCGGTCGAGGCGCCCTCGTCGTTCCTGCTGCTGGTCGAGTGGGAGCGGATCGAGGATCACACCGAAGGCTTCCGCGGCTCCCCCGAATACGCCGAATGGAAGGCGTTGCTGCACCCGTTCTACGACCCGTTCCCTGACGTGCAGCACTTCGTCGCTGTGCAGTGATGCCCAGCGGTATCGCGAGTTGCCAATCCGGCAAATCTATTTGTCAATATCTAGGTTGCACCTCAACATGGTCACATGACCACCTTCGGAACCCCTCCTCCCCCTCCCGCTCTCCCCCTGGCAGAGACTTTCGATGTCGTCATCATCGGCGGCGGCGCAGCGGGACTCAGTGCCGCGGTCGTCCTCGGGCGGGCACGCCGCTCGGTCGTCGTCATCGACGGCGGGGAGCCACGCAATGCTCCCGCCGAGGGCGTGCACAGCTTCCTCACCCGCGACGGCATCAGCCCCGCCGAATTCATCCGGCTCGGCCAGGCCGAAGCCCGGTCCTACGGTGCGAAACTCCTGGCCGGCCGTGCCGTCGACACCCGACGCTCGGCGGCCGGCTTCACGGTGTCCCTCGAGGACGGCCGGACGGTGTCCGGACGCCGCCTCCTGGTGGCCACGGGACTCGTCGACGAACTACCGGACGTTCCCGGGCTCAGTGAACGGTGGGGTCGCGACGTGCTGCACTGCCCGTACTGCCACGGGTGGGAGGTACGCGACCAGGCCATCGGCATCCTCGGCACCGGCCCGATGTCGGTGCACCAGGCGTTGCTCTTCCGGCAGTGGAGCAGCACTGTCACGCTGTTCCTGCACGGCGACATGGTCGACGCCACCGGTTCCATTTCCGAGCAGCACGGACCGACCGAGGCCGAGTGGGAACAACTCGCCGCGCGAGGCATCAGTGTCGTCATCGGACCGGTATCAAGCGTCGTCGTGCAGGATGATGCGCTGACCGGAGTGCGCGTGTCCAGTGGGCGCCTGATAACCCTCCAGGCTCTCGTGGTCGCCCCGACGTTCACCGCCCGCACCGGCTTCCTCTCCGGTCTGGACCTCGTCCCGATTCCGCATCCAAAGGGCGTCGGCACCTACCTGGAGAGCGACGAGACTGGCAGGGTCCTCCGCGGCGGTAGCGTTGTCCCCGGCGTCTGGACGGCGGGCAATGCCACCAACCTGATGGCGCAGGTCGTCGTATCCGCTGCCGCCGGGCTCGGAGCCGCCACGGCCATCAATGCCGACCTCATCATGGAGGACGTGGCAGCCTCGGTGGCGGCGTACCGCCATCCGTTCTCGGCTGATGCCGAGGCCCACAACAGCAGCATTGTGCTCGGTGACCGCCGACACGGAGTGACCCCCACGCTCGCGCCCACCCGAGACGCGTCCACCCGACACGCACTCACCAACGGAGGACAGAACTGATGACCGAAACCTTCGACCAGGCCTACTGGGACGACCGATACGGCGCAGGCGATGACGTCTGGAGCGGCGCGCCCAATCCTGTCCTGGTCAGCGAGACGTTGGCGCTCCCGGCCGGGACCGCCCTGGACATCGGCTGCGGCGAGGGCGGCGACGCCATCTGGCTGGCCTCAAGGGGCTGGCAGGTCACTGCCGCGGACTTCTCGGCGGTGGCGCTCGAACGGGCCGCTGCCCGCAGCCGGCGTGCGGGCACAGACCCGGCCGAATCCGCTGTCATCGCTGACCGGATCTCGTGGGAGCAACACGACTTCACCCAGTGGGTTCCACCGGCCGGCGGCTTCGACCTGGTCAGCGCCCAGTTCATGCATTTGCCATCCGCACAACGGACACCCCTGTTCCGCGCCCTGGCAGAGGCGGTCGCGCCGGGCGGCACCCTGCTCATCGTGGGCCACGACGTCTCCGACGCGCATCACCAGGGGCACACTCCGCCGACCGACCTGTTCTTCACGGCAACGGAGGTGGCCGCCACCCTCGACCCTGACCTGTGGCGGGTGGAGGTGGCGGAGTCCCGGCCGCGAGCAGCGACGGGTCCAGATGGCTCGGTGGTCACGGCCAGGGACGCCGTGATCAGCGCCCGGCGCCGGTAGCCCGGACGCTAGTGTCCGCGGCCCGGCCGGCTAGTCCCGGGTGCCGAACCAGGTGGTGACCCCGGGCGAGTACAGCACCGAGTCGGGTTCGCGGGCACCCGCCAGCCCGGGAAACCCCGCCGTCGCCAGCAGGGTGTCATCGAGGTCGACGAGCTCCGCGGTGAACAATTGCCACGGTTCGTGGTGGTTGCGGAGCCGCTTGGTGCGGCCGCGCACCCGGGTGAACAAGGCCCAGCGGGCGGTGAGGAAGTCGGCAAGCGGATCATGGCGGACGGGAACACCCGTCGGCCGCGCCACGATCCTCGAGTGGGCACCGGCGGCGAGGTGGCGAGTGGACGAGTAGCGGTACTCCCCCGCCGCCACCTCGAGCTGCGTCTTCGACCACATGTAGGGAATCGCGAACAGCGCGCGGGCGGCGAGCACCGCCGCGAGCCTGGACGCCTCAAGGGACACGAACACGACACCCCGGCGACCGCGGGAGTCGACCGCGTACAGCCGAACGTTGACCTCCACGAAGTTGCCGAAGTACGGCACGGGCGGGCTGCCGAAAACCGTGGCACGGTCCAGGACGAACGGGATCAGGCCGACCCAGCTCGAGCCGTCGAAGACGTCTGGACGGAGGCCGGCCGGGAGCAGCGGCGCGACCTGCTCGGCATCCACCCGCCAGTGCAGAAAGACCAGGTCCGACCAGCGCTGGCTCGCCGTCGCCCGGCCGACGAGCGGCGGGGCGACGGTCGAGATCGGCCAGGCTTCTGACATCGGAAGGGTTAGACGGCGTCTTCCACAGGCACAGCCCCGGCCGCAGCCGAGGCGCCTGCGGGCACGAAACCGTCGGACGCCTGGGCCCGGGCCAGGGCGTTCCCGGCGGCGGTTCCGCCGACGAGGCCGCCGAGCAGGTCCTTGATGCCCACGCCCATCGTCGAGTTGAGCACGGCATCGACTTCGGAGAACCCCGATGCCACGTTCTTGCTCAGCTGGCTGGCACCGTCGGTGGAGATCACCGTGAGCTGGTCGATGTTGCTCATCGGGGCGGCCAGTTCGTGCGCGATCTTGGGGAGCATCTCCACCAGGCGCAGCTGGATGAGAGCCTCGGACTGCTCGGCAACGGCCTGGGCGCTGAGGCGAGTGGCCTCGGCCTCGGCAGAACCGCGGGCAAGGATGGCGTCGGCGTTGGCCTGGCCTTCCGCGCGGATGGCCTCGGCCGACGCGACCCGGCTGTCCCTGTCGGCGTTGGCGGCTGCGACACGGGCCTCAGCGGCTGCGGCGGCTGAGATGCGCACCCGGTAGGCGTCGGCATCCGCTACCGCGTTGACCTCGGAGTCGAGCTCGGCCTTGCGCAGGCTGGCGCGGCGCTTGGCCGTGAGTTCCTGCTCCTGCACGATGTTCTGCTGGGCCTTCGCCTCGGCGAGCGGCTTGGCGGCGGCGGCCTCGGCGGAGGCCTTGTCGGTGTCCAGCTGCAGCGCGGCCTTACGCAGGGCGAGCGTGTTCTGGGCCTCGGCAACGGCCTGCTCGGCGATGATGGACGCCTCCTGGGCCTCGCGGTTGGCCTGGTGCTCGGCCACCTCGGCCTGGCGACGCACCTTGGCCTGCTCGGCGCGACCGAGGTCGCGGATGTAGTCGTTCGCGTCGGTGATGCCCTTGATCTCGAAGGAGTCGACGTCGACGCCCTGGTTCGCGAGCGACTCCCGCGCGGTGGCGAGCACCGAGGTGCCGAGCTCGTCGCGCTTCTGGATGATCGTCATCACGTCGGTGGCGCCGATCGAGGACCGCAGCGAACCGCTGAGCACTTCCTGCGCGAAGTTGTCGATGTTCTTGTCCTGGCCGGTGAAGCGCTGGGCGGCGGCACGGATCGCGGTGGGGTCGTCGCCGACCTTCACGATGGCGACGGCCTCGACCGTGAGGGTGATGCCGTTGCGGTCCTGCGCGACGGCCGTGATCTCAATGGCCCGGCTCCGCAGGCTGATCTTGAACGCCTTCTGGAAGAACGGGGTGATGAACACACCCTGGCCGTGGACGACGCGCTGGCCGGACTCCTCGAGGGTGGCTCCGTCGACGATGGTCTTCTTCGACTTCTTGCCGGTGATGACGAGTGCTTCGTCCGGCCCGGCGTTCTTGTACACCGAGCGGGCGTACACGAGCACGATCACCCCCACCACGATGACGAGGAAGACGATACCGATAATCGGACTGAGGAGTTCAAACATGTGTACCTTCCGGTCCGCGCCTGGCGAACATGACGTCGCGCAGCCAGAAGGGCCCCGCTCCCTCCCAGTAGGCTAGCGGTCCGCACCCGGCCGTGGGGCGTCCAGAAGGCCGATTGTTCTCTCAGGCCAGCAGTTTTGTCTTCGCCGCCGTGAACTCCGTGTCACTGAGCACCCCGGCGTTGTGCAGCTGGGAGAGCTGGTTCAGCTGGTCGAGCAGGGCAGAGGCCGCGGATGCCGACGGCGCGGCAGCCTGCTGCTGCGCCGCGTACTCGGTCTGCTGGGCCTCGGCCTGCTGGGCCTCGGCCTGCTGGGCCTCGGCCTGCTGGGCCTGGGCTTCTGCATCGGCCTGCGCCTGGGCGTCCTGGGCGCGGTTCATCTGACGGCGTTGCACATTGCCGCTCACGGCTGTTGCCGTGCCGGCAACCACTGCCGTGCGCGCGGCCATTCCGATGAGCCCTGGGCGTCCCATTCGACGTGGTGACATGATCGTGTCCTTAATCTGAGTCGGTTGATGCGGCTTCGAGCACGGCGTTGACGACGGGAGCGGGGATTCGCTCGGAATGAAGCACGGAACCACCTGACGCCGCCAGCACGGATGCGAAGTTCCGCGCCCAGGTGAGCTCCACGACGAGGATGGCCGCGGAGGTTCCCGGCGGGAGCTCGGTCGCGAGCTCTTCGACATCGTCCATTCCCGCGAGGCCGAGTTCACCCAGTGCCAGGTCGGGCAACTGGGCCCTCTCGGGCAGGTCCTCCACCTCGACGATGCGCAGGTCGCCTTGGACGCTGCGGGACACGAAAATGAGGTCGAGGAGAGTGACGGTCTTCTCGTCGACCAACTGGCGCAACGCATCGCCCAGCGCCGCTCCCGGCCTGTCCCCATCGAAGGAGATCAAGAGGATCTCCACCGGCCCGTACCTGAATTCCTCCACGGTGATCTCCTCCTCGTGCCCGGGGTGGTCGCACCGACCACCCGCCCGGCCTCAGTGTCGCCGCGCACGCCGAGCGTCGAGTCACCCGGAACGGGTGAATCTCGCCGGTGGACTCTCAGAGCAGGCCACGGTCCTGGGCTATCGCGACGGCATCCGCGCGGTTCGCCGCGTCGAGCTTCTGGTAAATGTTCCGCAGGTGGGTCTTCACGGTGTTCGGACTGACGTTCCGGCTCCTCGCGATGTCCGCGACGGACTGGTGGAACGGCAGTTCCCGCAACAGGTCGCGCTCGCGCGGGGTCAACGCGGGAGTGTTGTGCGACCGGTCCTGGGCTTGCGGGCGTTCGTATTCGGGGATGCTGTCGGCGCACCGCAACACGTGCCTGGCGTACTCGTCAAGGTCACCGAGCCGGCCCAGCCGGCCGCGGATGAGGGAAACGCCCTGGCCGCCGCCGGCGAGGAAGGCCCGTTCAGCGCCGATGCGGCTCGACAACCGCAGGGCACGGAGGAGGCGCGCGTCCGACTCGACGTGCCGGCCGGACACATCCGCGACATGGGCGAGGGCGATCCAGGCGGTCACGATGGTCGACCCGCGCCAGGCGGTGCGTTCCTCCAGGGCCGCGCCGCGTAGCCGCTCCTCCGCCGGATGCCCGGCCCTGGTGGGCGGAACGAGGAGGAACTTCACCAGCACCGCCTCGAGGGAATCCTCGCCGAGCGCGCGCTCGATCAGCCGAACGAACAGCGACGTCTCGGAGCGTCCGTCGAGAGAACCGCTCACCTCGATCAACGGCACACAGCACAGGCTCAGCGCCCGCGGATGCTCCGCGCCCACCTCGCGCATCAGCAGCATCAGCCTGTCGAGGGCCTGGCGTGCGCGCGCCGAATTGTCGAACTGGGCCATCAGCAAGAGAACCTCCGCCGGAACCTTGACGCCGGCCTCAGTCTCCGCGGCCGCCAGTTCCGCCAGAACGGCCGGGTCGACCGGTTGGCAGCGTTCATACCGCTGGATCATCGAGTAGAGCACCGCCCGGCTCGTGGCATGGTCGAACGGGCGCACGGCACCGGCCCGCGTGGCAGCGGCCGCCATCTCCCCCTCGAGCATTGCCACGTGCAGCCAGTTGCCGGCGTGCCCGGCGGCCGTCGCGGCCAGGTCGCTGGCCTGAAGGAAGAGCCAATCGAGCCCGCCTTCCCGCGCCGACTCCGCGACATCCCGCAGGACGTCCTCTGCCTGGCCGGACCGGCCGAGTCTGTCCAGGCAGCGGCCTTCGGCCAACGCCGCGAGGAGGTCGACGAACAGGTCCTGCCGCGCCGCCGAGGCCGACGGGTCCTGCAAGGTGCGCAACCGGGTCTCGACGTCGGAACGCTCGCTGGCGTACAGGGCCCACAGCGTCTCGAGGACAAATCCCCATCGGGTGGTTGTCGCCTTGCCGCCACGTCCGCCCGGCAGCAGTGCGGCCATGGCCGCGGAGGCCTGCAGAAGCTGGTGCGGTGCCCGCCAGCCGGGGCCGGAAAGGGGCGCGAGCAGCACCCGCAGGCACACCGTAGCCGGGGAGACCACCCGGCCGTGGGTCACGCTGAGCGCACGGTCCACCAGGTCGGTGGCGCCGGTCAGCACCAAACCGAGTCCGAATCGTTCGAGCAGCTCGTCGGCGAGGAGCGGATCGTGCGCGAGCAGCGACTGCTCCAGCGCTGCCGCGCCGTGCGCGCGGTCGGAGTGCCAACGACTGGCCAGCAGGTGCCTCGCCGTCGCCGCGCTGGAATCCCGCCTCCGACCTTCCGCCTGCAGATAGGCCAGCAGAATGGGGTGATACCGGTATCCGGTTTCG
The DNA here is from genome assembly GCF_054075385.1 of Cryobacterium sp. AP23. Classification (NCBI taxonomy): domain Bacteria; kingdom Bacillati; phylum Actinomycetota; class Actinomycetes; order Micrococcales; family Microbacteriaceae; genus Cryobacterium; species Cryobacterium sp. AP23. The sequence goes on from NZ_CM133415.1 coordinate 805,426, forward strand.
CCTTCACCGGCCCGGTCCCGGGCGATGAGCGTGTTGCGGCGGGCCAGGCGCTCGAGGACGTCTCCGGCGTCGGTGCGCTCCGATACCGCCACCGCCAGGTCGAGGGCGACCACTTCGGACAGCGCCGCGTGCAGCAAGACCTCCCGATCCCCCGCGTCGAGGTCCGTGACGATCTCGGCGGCCAGATAGTCGGACACCGCCGGGTTGTCACCGTCGAAGCCCTTCAGGTCCAGCGTCTCCCCTACCGTCCTCCGCCAGGTGAGGGCGAGAGAAACCCCTGTCGCCCAGCCGCCCGTGTGTTGCCACAGCGCCGCGGCATCCTGGGCCGACAGGTCGATGTCGTGGTGCGCGGCGAGGGCGAGCGTCTCTTCCAGGGTGAACGCCAGAGTGTCCTCGGGGCACTCGATCAGCACGCCGGCCGCTTCCAGCGGCGCCGAACCTGCTCCGGGACGGTGACGGCCGGACACCACGATGCGCATGTCAGCCGGCAGCTCGGCCAGCTCCTCGAGGAGCCTGGTGAGATCCGCCGCGCCGGTCGGCGACGACGTTTCGGCGAGGTGCAGGTCGTCGACGAACACGAACCGTGGGTCGCTTCCCCCCGCGTCGATACTGGCGGCCGCCCTGAGGCTGCGCATGATCTGGACGGCGTCAGGGGCATCGCCCAGGTCGGCGGCGGAGATCCAATCCACTGCCCCGTTCGCCGCCCGGATGCCCCGCGCCCACCCCGCCATCAGGGTGGTCTTGCCGGAACCCGCGGCATCCCACAGCGCGATGATCCGGGCGTCGGGGGCTCTCAGCCGTTCGAGCAGGGCGTCCAGCCGTGGGCGATGCAGGTACCACCCCGGTTCGCTGGCGATGCTGAGGGGAAGAGGGAACTCCGCGGTATCCGGGTCAGGAAGGACCGTCCGGGCTTGAGGGGGCGACGGGGACTTGGGTGTGGAAGCTGGAGGTGGGGGCATCGGGAGACATCCTCGAGTTGCATCCATGGCGCGAGCGGCGTGGTCAGCGGGAGCGTGAACTGAGCGGCTGCAGGGAAAACGGGGGTGACTCCGTCAAGGTCCCGGCGCACCGGAACCTTGACGGAGCTTCTCGCGGCGTTCGGGTCACCGCCAGTGAGGTGATAATGCCTCACCCTCAGGGCGCGGTCAAGGCCGGCGCATGGTCTTAGCCAGCGGCATCGGCCAGGTCAGCTCCAGTTGTGCCGGGCCCGCAAGGCTCGCTCGATCAGTGTGTACCTGACCGCGTCAACGACGGTGCCCTCGCGCCGGACCCCGCCCTGGCGCACCTGGAAAACCCGGTCGATCCCGGCCCAACTCGGCCGCCGGTCTCGGTCCCACGGCCCGACCCCGAGCGGGACGTAGTCGTCGTCATCGGTGTGGTCCTTGCTAGTGAGCTGGACCGCAAGCATCCGTCCATCGGCGAGGGTGGCCATGATCACTACTGGTCGGTCCTTGCCGCGGCCGTCCCGTTCCTCGTACGGAACCCAGGTCCAGACAATCTCGCCGCGGTCCAGCGCCCCGTCGGTCTCGGGGGCGTACCCCCAGGTTGCCCGGCGTACCGCCGACGGATCGAGTTCGATCGTTGCTTCCGGACCGGACTGGCCCGGGCCGGACGCGTCGGAGACGGGTCCGGTCGGCGCCGTGCTCTTGACCGGTGCTGTGCGCAAGAGGGCAGAACGAAGGGCGGTGAGGAGGCGCCGGGTGCGTGACACACCCGAACACTACCTCACCGCCCTGTTCGGCTCATCGCGCGTCAGGCGCGATTCGCCGGGTCAGACGTTGGCAAGGGCGTAGCCCTCTTCGCCGTGCACCGAGGTATCGATGCCGGCAACCTCGTCTTCGTTCTTGACGCGGAAACCGATGGTCTTCTCGATGGCCAGGCCCAGGACGTAGGCGACGACGAAGGAGTAGATCAGCACGGCGAAGGCGGCGATGGCCTGCACGGCGAGCTGGCCGAGGTCGCCACCGACGAAGAGGCCGGTGCCGATCGCGAAGAAGCCCAGGTACAGGGTGCCGAGGACACCACCGACGAGGTGGATGCCCACGACGTCGAGCGAGTCATCGAAGCCGAACTTGAACTTCATCTCGATGGCCATGGCGCAGACGGCACCGGCGATGACACCGAGCAGCAGGGCCCAGCCGGGCTCGAGGTTGGCGCAGGCCGGGGTGATGGCGACGAGGCCGGCGACGGCTCCGGATGCGGCTCCGACCGAGGTGGCCTTGCCGTCCTTGATCTTCTCCACGATCATCCAACCGAGGATGGCGGCGGCAGTCGCACCGAGGGTGTTGACGACGATCAGGCCGACGTTTTCCAGCCCGTTCAGCCATTCGGCGCCGGCGTTGAAGCCGAACCAGCCGAACCACAGGATGGCAGCGCCGAGCAGGACCAGCGGCACGTTGTGCGGCTTGGTGATCCCCTTCTGGAAGCCGATGCGCTTGCCGAGGACAAGGGCAAGGGCCAGTGCGGCTGCACCGGCGTTGATGTGCACGGCGGTACCGCCGGCGTAGTCGATGACGCTCGGCAGGCCGAGGGTGTCGCCGAGGTTCATGATCCAGCCGCCGCCCCAGACCCACGCTGCGACCGGGAAGTACACCAGGGTTGCCCAGATTCCCGCGAAGATCATCCAGGAGCCGAACTTGGCGCGGTCGGCCACAGCGCCGGAGATCAGGGCGACGGTGATGATCGCGAAGGTGGCGCCGTAGGTGGCGCCGAGGAGATCGAGGTTGCCGGTCTCGCCGGTGGCGAGGGCGCCGAGGCCGAAGTCGGAGAACGGGTTACCCGCAAACTGCGTGGGTCCGTCGACCGCGCTCATGTTGTATCCGTACAGGATCCAGAGCACCGAGATCAGCCCAAGGGCCCCGAAGCTCATCATCATCATGCTGACGACGCTCTTCGCCTTGACCAGGCCGCCGTAGAAGAACGCGACTCCTGGGGTCATGAACAGCACCAGTGCGGTTGCCGTCAACCCCCATGCAATGCTTCCCGTGTCCATAGTTTGTCCTCACACCTCTCGAGTTTGCTGGGTGTACCGCGAGGGGGGCACTACGTGCGTGCGGGTTGCGATGTCAGTCTCGGGTACGCCATTCAGTCTCCGACCGAGACGTTTCAAGAGCCGTTCTTCCGTGTTTCCAGCAGGTTACGCATCCGCCACGAAAGTTAATAGCGTGTTTCGTGCTCGCGGTTCATTCGGCGTGCGGCGGCAGTTCCCCGGTGCTCAGCGCCACCATCCGGGACTGCGAACGCTGGTACTTCTTGCGGTAGCCGCCGCCCATCATCTCGGCGTCGAACACGTCGTGCAGGGGCATCCCGCTAGCGATGATCGGAATTTCCGCGTCGTAGACCCGGTCGATGAAGGCCACCAGGCGCAGCGCATCCGTCTGGTCGGTGAGCAGGTAGACGTGTCGCAGAGCGATGACGTCGATCTCCGCGATCATCTTGATGTACTTCGACGGGTGCACGGTGCTGAGGTGCCGCATGAGCGCGCCGAAGTCGTCGATGGTGACCCGGGAGCCGCGGGCGGAAAGGGCGTCCGTCATCAATACGAACGCCTCGGGCTCCACTGTCGCCGCGTGCCCGGACGCGTCCCGCCGCCGGTAGTCGAGCCCGTCGATGCGTACCGTCTCGAAGTTCGCCGACATCGCCTGGATCTCCCGCAGGAAGTCCGCCGCCGCGAAGCGCCCCTCGCCCAGCGAGTTCGGCGGGGTGTTCGACGTCGCCGCGACCCGGGTGCCCGATGCGATGAGTTCGCCGAGCAGGCGCGTCATCAGCATGGTGTCGCCCGGATCGTCCAGCTCGAACTCGTCGATGCAGATGAGCTTGGCTCCGGTGAGCTCCTTGACGGTCTCGGCGTAGCCGAGAGCACCCACCAGGGCGGTGTACTCGATGAAGGTGCCGAAGTACTTGGGTCCAGGGGCGCCGTGCCAGAGGGCGGCAAGGAGGTGGGTCTTGCCGACGCCGAACCCGCCGTCGAGGTAGATGCCGGGAAGCTCGGGCTTGATCCGGCGCGCGCGGGCGAAGAATCCGCCGGGGCGGCCTCGCCAGGCGGCGAAGGCGTTCAGCCGCTCGACGGCCTCCAACTGCGAGGGGTAGTCGAGGTCCGGCCGGTAGGACTCGAACGAGGCGTGTTCGAACTGCGGCGGCGGCACGAGCTCCGCCACGATCTCCGCGCCGGTGATCGACGGCGACCTGTCGACGAGCCTGAGGGGAAGCTGGCGGGTCGTGCCGGCCGTGTCTGGCATCCGGTTCCTGTCTGTGCAACCGGCATCCTGGCGGAATATCGGTATGGGCTTCATCCTTGTAGACCTCAGAGGCACGCCTCGAAACGTCATCTACGCGGCGGGGACTGCATTTCGTCCTGCGACGCCGATAGATTCGTGTCGCAGGATGTCCACCAGCCTAAATGCAGGAACACCAGGGCCAGGCCCACGGCCGCCCGCCAGGAGGAACCATGACCGTCGCACCAGACCCGTCTGACACATTCGCCGCCTACGCGCATCCGGAGCGCCTGGTGTCCACCGACTGGCTGCAGGCCAACCTGGGCACCCCAGGCCTCGTCGTGGTCGAATCCGACGAAGACGTGATCCTGTACGAAACCGGCCACATCCCTGGCGCTGTCAAGATCGACTGGCACACCGACCTCAACGACCCCGTCGAACGTGACTACATCGACGGCGCCGCCTTCGCCGCGCTGCTGGGGCGTAAAGGCATCAGCCGGGACAGCACCGTCGTCATCTACGGGGACAAGAGCAACTGGTGGGCGGCGTACGCCCTGTGGGTGTTCACCCTGTTCGGGCACGAGGACGTGCGCCTGCTCGACGGCGGCCGCCAGAAGTGGCTGGCAGAGGGCCGCGAGGTCACCACCGACCGGGAGTCCGCTGAACCGGTCGACTACCCCGTCGTCGATCGCGACGACGCCCCCATCCGCGCCTACAAGGAGGACGTGCTGGCCCACTTCGGCCACCCCCTCATCGACGTGCGCTCGCCCGAGGAATACAGCGGCGAACGCACCACCGCACCGGCGTATCCCGAGGAAGGCGCCCTGCGGGCCGGGCACATCCCGTCGGCGGTCTCCGTGCCCTGGGCGCGAGCGGCAGCAGAGGATGCCACCTTCCGCTCCCGGCCGGAACTCGACGCCATCTACCGCGGCGAGGTCGGCCTCAGCGATGACGAACCGGTGATCGCGTACTGCCGCATCGGCGAACGCTCCAGCCACACCTGGTTCGTGCTCACGCACCTGCTCGGGGTGGAGAACGTCCGCAACTACGACGGCTCCTGGACCGAGTGGGGCAGCGCCGTGCGGGTGCCGATCGTGCAGGGCGCCGCGGCGGGCGTTGCGCCGTCACCCCGGTGACCGGTTCCCAGCCGGGCGGAAGCTGCATTGTGGGAGAATTGTGTCGATGACAACCCCTGACCTGCCCGCCCAGCTCGCCGAGATCCGCGAGGACTTCCTGGCCCTCGAGCAACCGGACCGCCTGCAACTGCTGCTGGAGTTCTCCAACGAACTGCCGGCCCTGCCGGAACGCTACCGGGACCACCCCGACCTCTTCGAGAGGGTCGTGGAATGCCAGTCCCCGGTGTTCATCTTCGTCGAGGTGGACCCGGACGGCCTGGTGCACCTGTACGCGACCGCACCGGCCGAGTCGCCCACCACCCGCGGTTTCGCGTCGATCCTCGCGCAGGGCCTGGACGGGCTCACCGTCGAGGCGGTGCTGGGTGTCCCGGATGACTTCCCCCAGACCATCGGACTCAGCCGGGCGGTCTCGCCGCTTCGCCTCCGCGGCATGACCGCGATGCTCGGCCGTACCAAGCGCCAGTTGCGCGAACGCGTGGCCGCGCTGGCCTGACCGGGCCCGATCCTACGGTGCCGGGTCGACCGGCGGCGGCTCGACCGGCGACGGCTGGATCGACGATGGCACAGCACCGTCTCCGGCGGGTTCGATCGCCGGCCGGCCCGCATCCAGCCCCGTCAGCCAGGCGAGGATCGAGCCGTTCCAGGCCGCCGGATCGTAGTTCCAGAGCTTGGTGTGCCTGGCGACGGCGAACGGCACCAGGGTGACGATGTCCGGGCGGCGCTCGGCCAGGCGCCGGGAGGGGGCCGAGGGCACGTAGCCGTCGTCGTCGCTGTGCAGGATGAGGATCGGCAGGCTCAGGTCGTTCGCCCTGGACACGAAGTCGAGCCGGGGGAAGTCGATCGGCAGGTGCAGACCCGTCACCGCGCGTCCCCACCGGCGGCCCATCACGATCAGGGCGCCGCGCACCACCGGCCGCGGCAGCCGCAGCAGGAGTGCCTGGTAGGCGACGACGTCGGCCCAGTCGATCACGGGCGACTCAAGCACGAGGCCGAGCAGGCGACCGTCGTGTGCGGCTCGGGTGGCGGCCTGCAACGAGATCGCCCCTCCCATCGACCAGCCCATCAGCACGATCCCGGTGGCGCCGTGGCGCAGGGCGTAGTCGATGGCGGCCTCCACGTCGCGCCACTCGGTGTCGCCAAGGCCGAACCGGCCGTCGGCGCTTGGCGGTGCCTCGCCGTCGTTGCGGTAGGAGATCAGCAGCGAGGTGTAGCCCGCCGCGTGGAATACCGGCACCGCGCGGAGCGTCTCGTGCCGGCGGACACCGCGGCCGTGCACCTGGATCACCCAGCGCCCCGTCGGCGCGGCGGGCGGGATGAGCCAGGCCGGTGCCTCACCGAGGTCGGTGTCCACCGTGACGTTCTCGTACTCCAGGCCGAGGTCCCACGGCCCGAGGAAGGAGTATCCGCCCAGGCGTCCGGCGACCGCGGTGCCGAGGTCGCCGAAGTCGACATTCAGGATTCGTCGGGTGACACTTGTGGCGGTGCTGCTCTCGATCGCTCCGAGGCGGGCGTGGCCCGAGTCGGCCGCGAACCAGAAGCTGTAGTCGCCGGGCAGCGCCGAATCCGGCGTCAGCTGGAGGGTGATCGTGCCGGCGTCGAGGTCCACGTCGTAGACGCGGGTATCGTCGGACCGCTTCGTGGACGGGGTCACGATGCGCCGGGCCATCACGCCGGCCAACACGCCGGCGGCGACAGCGGCCGCCGCCGCTACCCCGGCGACCCCGCCGAGCAGTACGAGCCCTGTTGAGGCCAGGGAACGGTTGCTTCTCGGTCCTGCCTGGTTCTGGCCCATGCCTACCTCCGCGCTGTTCGGCGTGCCTCGCACCAGCGCACGGAAAAAACTCTAGTCTGCAGACGTGCCCGATATAGAGGATGAGCCCCAGCGCCCCGCGCAGTTCGCTGCGGCGCTCGACGCCATCCGCCACGCCAGGCCCCGCGCGGAACTCGTCGTGACCGAGATTTCCGCCCCAGGCAACCTCGCGCCGTACGCCGTTGCGCTCTCCGCAGACGTCACGCCGGTGCGGCACGGCAGCGACTCCGACTTCGGCACCGGCCGCTTTATCCTGCTCTACGATCCCGACGAACCCGACAGCTGGGGCGGCCCGTTCCGGGTGGTGTGCTTCGCCCAGGCCCCGCTCGAGACCGACATCGGCGTCGATCCCTTCCTTGCTGAAGTCGCCTGGGCGTGGCTCGTCGACGCGCTGGACACCCGGGGCGCGGTCTATACCGCCGCGTCCGGCACCGCCACGAAGATTCTGTCCTCCGGTTTCGGCGAGCTCGCCCGGCAGGGCGACGGTGCCCAGATCGAGTTGCGCGCTTCCTGGAGCCCGCTGAACAACGACCTCGCCGCGCACGTCGAAGGCTGGGGAGAACTGCTCTGCATGCTCGCCGGGCTACCCCCGGTCGGTGAGTCTCCGCCCCGCGGTCCGCACCCCGCCGGCAGCGACGCACCCCGGCACGGCGAGGACACCAACGACGGAATCACCCTCGGCCCGATCGACCGGATCGGCCCTTCTTCCGCCAAGGGGCGGCGAACCGGCCCCGGACTGCATACGCTGGGAGTGGTCGCTACCGGCATCGTTTCCGGTGGCATGGAAACGGCCGGTGTCGATATCGCCGGCCTCGATACGCGCGGCGCTGAACTCGCCGGCAGGGAGACCCTGGGAATGAACGCCATGGCAGTAAGCACGGGTGGGATCGATCCGCTCGGACCCATCACAGTTGACAGCAGCAGCAGCCTGACCGGCGGCCCGCGGATGTCGTCCGCAGCGCTCAGCACCCCGGCGCCGCCCGTCCTCGGGGTCGCAGACCTGTCGGCGCGCCGTGCAGCCCGTGGCTGACCGGGCAGTGGTCGACCACCAGGTCATCGACACCCGTGCGGCCTACCTCGCTGCCGTCGATGAGCTCGTGGCCGGCACCGGCCCGGTCGGCATCGACGCCGAACGTGCGTCCGGCTTCACCTACTCCCAGCGCGCCTACCTGATCCAGGTCTACCGGCGAGACGCCGGCACCTACCTCTTCGACCCACCGGCCATCGGCGACTTCAGCGAACTCAACACCGCACTCGCGGACGTCGAGTGGATCCTGCACGCGGCCAGCCAGGACCTCGCCTGCCTCCGGGAGGTGGGCCTGGATCCCATCCGGATCTTCGACACCGAACTTGCGGCCCGCCTGCTCGGCCTGCCCCGGGTCGGCCTCGGCACCGTGGTCGAGGAGCTCCTGGGCATCCACCTGGCCAAGGAGCACTCCGCGGCCAACTGGTCCACCCGGCCGCTTCCCGAGAGCTGGCTGGTCTACGCCGCCCTCGACGTCGAACTCCTCCCCGACCTGCGCGACAGCATGGTCGACCTGCTGGTCGAGTCCGGCAAGACCGACATCGCCGACCAGGAATTCGCCGCCGTCCTGGCCAAGGAGGCCAAGCCCGCCCGCGCCGAACCGTGGCGCCGGCTGTCCGGCCTGCACGCCGTGCGCGGCCAACGCAACCTCGCCGTGGCCCGTCAGCTGTGGGTCGCCAGGGATGCCCTGGCGCAGGAACTCGACGTCTCCCCCGGCCGGCTGGTTCCCGACGCCTCCCTGGTCGCCGCGGCACGCCTGCTGCCTGCGACCCGGAGCGCCCTCGCCGACCTGCGCGAATTCAACGGTCGCGCGAGCCGCACCGAACTCGACCGGTGGTGGCAGGCCATCCAGCAGGGCCTCGCCAGTGCCGACCTGCCGTCGGTCAAGGCGAACGGCGACGCCCTGCCGCCGCCGCGCGCCTGGGCCGACCGCAATCCGGACGCCGACCTGCGGTTCAAGGCCGCCAGGGCGGCGCTGACGACGGTCTCCGAGGAGCGCGCGGTTCCGTTGGAGAACCTGCTCACGCCCGATCACCTGCGCCGTGTGGCGTGGCAGCCGCCGGAACCCGCCGACGCCGACGCTGTCGGGGACGCCCTCGCCCTTCTCGGCGCCCGGGACTGGCAAATTGAGGCGACCGCACAACTAATCGCGGATGCTTTTGTGGAAGTCCACCAAAGCGCCGACGCTCCTCCGGAGTCGATTTCGTAGGAAGAGTCAAAGGATTCCCTCCGGTTAATCCGTCACCCTAGGATCGTGCGATACCTGTTTTGAGTGATGGAGGCAAAGTGGCCGAGAGAACTGACGTCGTCTTCGTGGACGGGGTTCGCACCCCGTTCGGTCGTGCCGGCGAGAAGGGTATGTACTGGAATACCCGCGCCGACGACCTGGTCGTGAAGGCGATCACCGGATTGATGGACCGCAACCCGAATGTTCCGCCGGAGCGCATCGACGATGTCGCCATCGCCGCGACCACCCAGGCGGGCGACCAGGGCCTGACCCTTGGACGCACCGCGGCGCTGCTGGCCGGACTGCCCGTTTCCGTGCCCGGCTTCGCGATCGACCGGATGTGCGCCGGGGCGATGACCTCGGTAACAACCATGGGCGCAGCGATCGGTTTCGGCGCCTACGACCTGGCCATTGCCGGCGGTGTCGAGCACATGGGACGGCACCCGATGGGGGCCGGCGTCGACCCGAACCCGCGGTTCCTCAGCGAACGCCTGGTCAGCGAAGACGCCCTGAACATGGGCGCCACCGCCGAACGCATCCACGACCGGTTCCCCGAGTACACCAAGGAACGCTCCGACCGGTACGCGCTGCGCAGCCAGCAGAAGGTCGTCGCCGCGTATGCGGCCGGCAAGATCCAGCCCGACCTGGTGTCGGTGGCCACCCGGAGCGAGGCCGGCTGGGGCCTGGCCACCCGCGATGAGGCACCCCGCCCGGAGACGACCCTCGAGGGCCTCGCCGGGCTGAAGACGCCGTTCCGCCCATACGGCCGCATCACGGCCGGCAACGCCTCCGGCCTCAACGACGGCGCGACCGCCTGCCTGCTGGCCAGCGGCGCCACCGCGAAGGAGCTCGGCCTGAGCGTGAAGATGAAGCTCGTGAGCTTTGCCTTCGCCGGTGTCGAACCCGAGGTGATGGGGCTCGGACCCGTACCGTCGACGGAGAAGGCGCTGCGGAAGGCCGGACTGTCGATCACCGACATCGGCCTGTTCGAACTCAACGAGGCCTTCGCGGTTCAGGTCATCTCCTTCCTCGACCACTTCGGCATCGACGACGACGACCCCCGGGTCAACGAATACGGCGGCGCGATCGCCATCGGCCATCCGCTTGCCTCCTCCGGCGTGCGCCTGATGAACCAGCTCGCCCACCAGTTCGCCGCGCACCCCGAGGTGCGTTACGGCGTCACCGCCATGTGCATCGGCCTCGGCCAGGGTGGCACCGTCATTTGGGAAAATCCGCACTTCAACAAGAAGGCAGCCAAGCGATGACCGACAACACGACCGCCACGGGCGGCACCGACTACACCTCCATCGACTTCTCCCCCCTCGTCGACCTGTTCGGCGACGAGGTCGTCACCCACTCCCTGGTGCGGGATGTGCCGCTGTCCGGCAACCGCACCCTGGCGCTGCTGACCCTCGACAACGGGCGGGACCACACCCGGCCCAACACGCTGGGCCCGGTCACCCTGCTGGAACTCAACACGGCCCTGGACGAGCTCGCCGCCCGTGCCACCCGCGGTGAGATCCACGGCGTCGCCGTGACCGGCAAGCCGTTCATCCTCGCCGCCGGCGCCGACCTCAGCAAGGTCAGCGAGATCCCGTCCCGGCACGTCGGCAAGCTGCTCGCGCAGCTCGGCCACCACACCCTGGGCAAGCTCGGCACCCTGGGGGTGCCCTCGTTCGTTTTCATCAATGGGCTGGCCCTCGGCGGCGGCCTGGAGATCGCGCTGAACGCCGACTACCGCACCGTCGACGCCACCGTGCCGGCGATCGCGCTCCCCGAGGTCTTCCTCGGCCTGATCCCTGGCTGGGGCGGCTCCTACCTGCTGCCGAACCTGGTCGGCATCGAGAACGCGCTCAAGGTGATCGTGGAGAACCCGCTCAAGAACAACCGCACCCTCACCGGCGCCGACGCACTCGAACTGGGCATCGCCGACACCATGTTCGGGTCGGTCACCTTCCTCGAGGACTCCATCCGCTGGGCCGACGGCGTCATCGCCGGCACGACCACCGTGACCCGACCGCACGCCCCGGGCAAGATCGAACGCCTGGTCAAGTGGGATGCCGCCATCGGCATCGCCCGAAAGATGCTGCAGAACCGCATCGGCCCGGTCGCCGCCTCACCGTACGCCGCCCTCGACTTGATCAAGGCCGCCAAGACCGGCACCAGGGACGAAGGGTTCGCCCGGGAGGACGACGCCCTCGCCGACCTCATCTCCGGCGACCAGTTGCCCGCCAGCATTTACGCCTTCAACCTGGTGCAGAAGCGGGCCAAGCGACCCGCCGGAGCCCCGGACAAAGCACTCGCCCGGCCGATCAGCAAGGTCGGCGTCATCGGCGCCGGCCTGATGGCCAGCCAGTTCGCGCTGCTCTTCGTGCGCCGCCTCAAGGTGCCGGTGGTCATCACCGACCTCGACCAGGCCAGGGTCGACAAGGGCGTGGCCTACATCCACGACGAGATCGCCACTCTGCAGAAGAAGGGCAGGATCAACGCCGACGAAGCCAACCGGCTGCGCGCCCTCGTGACCGGAACCACCGACAAGGCCGACTTCGCCGACGCCGACTGGGTCATCGAGGCGGTCTTCGAGGAGCTCGGCGTGAAGCAGGACGTCTTCGCCGAGATCGAGAAGCACATCTCTCCCACCGCCATCCTGGCCACGAACACCTCGTCGCTGTCGGTGGAGAAGATCGGCGCCAAGCTCGCCCACCCCGAGCGGCTGGTCGGCTTCCACTTCTTCAACCCGGTAGCGGTGATGCCGCTGATCGAGGTCGTGAACACCCCCGCCACCGACGAGGCGACCCTGTCCACGGCGATGGTGATCGCCGCCAAGCTGCGCAAGAACGCCGTCATCACCCGCGACACCCCGGGTTTCGTGGTGAACCGGGTGCTGGCCAAGTTACTCGGCGAGGCCATGCACGCCGTCGACACCGGCACACCGTTCGAGGTCGTCAACGGCGCACTGGCTCCCTTCGGGTTGCCGATGTCACCGTTCGAACTGCTCGAACTGGTGGGCCTCAAGGTGGGCGCGCACGTGCTGGACACCCACCACGCCGCCTTCCCCGACCGCTTCTTTGAGAGCACCAACCTGCACCGGCTCGCCGAGCACGGCACGATCCTCGAGCGCAACTCAAAGGGCCAGGTCACCGGCTTCGACAAAGGTGCGGTGAAGATCGTAGCCGGCGGGAGCACACCGCTGACCGGGGAGCAGATCCTGCGCCGGGTTGAGGACGGCCTGGCCGATGAGATCAAGCGGATGCTCGACGACGACGTGGTGCACGCACCGGAGGACATCGACCTGTGCATGCTGCTCGGCGCCGGCTGGCCGTTCCAGATGGGCGGGGTCACCCCGTACCTCGACCGGGTCGGTGCCAGCGAGCGGGTCTTCGGCGGCACCTTCCACACCCCGATGATTCGCGGCGTGGGTTCCGCTGTCCCGACCGGAGACAGCATCCTGCACTAGCACCCGCACCAACTGTTCCCCGTACGGACAATTGCACCCGGTACACCGGGTGCAATTGTCCGTTTTGGGAACAGTTGCGGTTAGTCGCGGGGGGCGCGCTGCAGCGGCACGGTGCCGGTGTCGGAGCGGGCCGCCGCGGCGTCCTCCGGCAGGGCGCGGGCGTGCGGCAGTTTGCTGCCGAGCACCATGGCGACGACGTCGCGGGCGATATGCTGCGGGGTCAGACCCACGCGTTCCAGGATCTCGGCGCGGGTGCCGTGGTCGAGGAACTCGTCCGGCAGGCCCAGCTCGGTCACGGCGGTGTCGACGCCGGCCTCACGCAGGTCCTGGCGGATGCGGGTGCCGATTCCGCCGACCCGGATGCCGTCCTCGATGCTCACGACGATGCGGTGCTGGGCGGCCAGTTCGATGATGCTCTTGGGCACCGGAACGACCCAGCGCGGGTCGACCACGGTGGCGCCGATCCCCTGCGCGGCGAGGCGCTCGGCGACCTCGAGGCCCATGCCGGCCATCGGGCCGACCGTGACGATCAGCACATCCTGCTGGCTGCTGCGCAGGAGCACGTCGGCGCCGTCGTCCAGGCGTTCCAGGGCGTCGAACTCGACACCGGTGGAGCCCTTGGGGAAACGCAGCACGGTGGGCCCGTCGTCGACGAGGACGGCCTCGGCGAGTTCCTCGCGCAGCCGGGTGGAGTCACGCGGTGCCGCCAGCCGGATGTTGGGGATGACCTGCAGGATCGCGAGGTCCCACATGCCGTGGTGGCTGGGGCCGTCCGGTCCGGTGACGCCGGCCCGGTCGAGGACGAAGGTGACGCCGGCCTTGTGCAGGGCGACGTCCATCAGCACCTGGTCGAAGGCGCGGTTGATGAACGTGGCGTAGAGGGCGACGACGGGGTGCAGTCCGCCGAAGGCAAGGCCGGCCGCGCTGGTCACGGCGTGCTGTTCGGCGATGCCGACATCGTGCACCCGATCGGGGAAGCGCTCGGCCATCTTGTGCAGCCCGGTGGGCCGCAGCATGGCGGCGGTGATGGCGACCAGCTTCGGGTTGCCGGTGGCCAGGGTTAGCAGCTCGTCGGCGAAGACCGACGTCCACGAGGGAGCCCCGGCGCTCTCGGTCGGCTCACCGGTCTCGGGGTCGATGACCCCGACGGCGTGGAACTGGTCGGCCACGTCCTGCATGGCCGGGTCGTAGCCCTTGCCCTTCTGGGTGATGGTGTGCACGATCACCGGGGCGCCGTAGTCCTTGGCCTGCGTGAGCGCCTCGAGCATGGCTTCCATGTCGTGGCCGTCGACCGGGCCGATGTACTTGATGTCGAGGTTGGAGTAGAGCGCCTCGTTGTTGGTGAACCGGCTGAGGAAGCCGTGCAGGCCGCCACGGACCCCGCGGAACACCGCGCGGCCGGGAGCACCCATGTGGTCGAACGCCTCGCGGCTGGTGATGTACGCGGCCTTGTAGCTGCGGCGCAGCCGCACCGTGTTGAGGAACCGGGCCATACCGCCGATGGTGGGCGCGTAGGAGCGGCCGTTGTCGTTGACGACGATGATCAGTCGGCGGTTGTTGTCGTCGCTGATGTTGTTCAGCGCTTCCCAGGTCATGCCGCCGGTGAGCGAGCCGTCGCCGACGACGGCGATCACGTGCCGGTCGCTCTGGCCGGTCATCTCGAACGCGCGGGAGATGCCATCGGCCCAGGACAACGAGCTGGAAGCGTGGGAGGACTCCACGATGTCGTGCTCGGACTCCCGGCGCTGCGGGTAGCCGGCCAGGCCGCCGGTCTGGCGGAGGCGGCTGAAGTCCTGGCGCCCGGTGAGCATCTTGTGCACGTAGGACTGGTGCCCGGTGTCGAAGACGATCGCGTCGCGGGGAGAGTCGAAGAGCCGGTGGATGGCGATGGTCATCTCGACCACGCCGAGGTTGGGGCCCAGGTGCCCGCCGGTCTTGGAGATCTCGGCGACGAGGAAGGCGCGCACCTCGGCGGCGAGCTGCACCAGTTGATCCTTCGTGAGGCCGTCAAGGTCCCTGGGACCGTGGATCGTCTCCAGAAGGGTCATCGGCACTGCCTTTCACACGGTCTTGCTGTCGGGCTCACTTGGTCTTGCTGTTGTGCTGGTGTTGCTGTCGAACGCAGAACTGGCGCGCAGTTCGGATTCCCCGAGTCTACGCGCCAGTGTGGAGCAATTCTGCGAGTTGCCGGTTAGACGACCAGCGAACGCAGCACGTACTGCAGGATGCCGCCGTTGCGGTAATAGTCCGCCTCACCGGGGGTGTCGATGCGCACCACTGCGTCGAACTCGACGGTGGCCTTGCCGGGGGCGGAGTGCTCCGTCGGCGTCGCGACGACACGCACGGTCTTGGGCGTGCGGCCCTCGTTGAGCTCCTCGATGCCGGAGATCGACACGCTCTCGGTGCCGTCAAGGCCCAGGGACGCCCAGCTCTCGCCGGCCGGGAACTGCAGCGGGACAACACCCATGCCGATCAGGTTCGAGCGGTGGATGCGCTCGAAGCTCTCGGTGATGACGGCCTTGACGCCCAGGAGGCTGGTGCCCTTGGCCGCCCAGTCCCGCGAGGAACCGGAGCCGTACTCCTTGCCACCGAAGATCACCAGTGGTGTGCCGGCGGCCTGGTAGTTCTGGCTGGCGTCGTAGATGAACGACTGCGGCGCATCCGGCTTGGTGAAGTCGCGGGTGTAGCCACCCTCGACGCCGTCGAGCAGCTGGTTGCGCAGGCGGATGTTCGCGAAGGTGCCGCGGATCATGATCTCGTGGTTGCCGCGACGCGAGCCGTAGGAGTTGAAGTCGGCGCGTTCGACGCCGTGCTCCATCAGGTAGGCACCGGCCGGGCTGTCGGCCTTGATGTTGCCGGCCGGGCTGATGTGGTCGGTGGTGACCGAGTCGCCCAGCTTGGCGAGCACCCGGGCGCCGACGATGTCGGAGACCGGGGTGGTCTCCAGCGTCATGCCGTCGAAGTACGGGGGCTTCCGCACGTAGGTGGACTTGGGGTCCCACTCGAAGACCTCGCTGTCGGGCGTCGGCAGGGAACGCCAGCGCTCGTCGCCGGCGAAGACCTCGCCGTACTCCTTGGTGAACATCTCGGTGTCGATCGAGCTGTCGATGGTGGACTGCACCTCGGCGGAGTCGGGCCAGATGTCCTTGAGGTAGACCTCGTTGCCGTCGCTGCCGGTGCCGAGCGAGTCGGTCTCGAAGTCGAAGTTCATCGACCCGGCCAGGGCGTACGCGATGACCAGCGGCGGGCTGGCCAGGTAGTTCATCTTGACGTCCGGGCTGATCCGGCCCTCGAAGTTGCGGTTTCCGGAGAGCACGGCGGTGACGGCGAGGTCGTTGTCGTTGATCGCGGCGGAGACCTCGTCGATCAGCGGGCCGGTGTTGCCGATGCAGACCGTGCAGCCGTAGCCGACGGTGTAGAAGCCGAGGGCCTCGAGGTCGCCCGTGAGGCCGGCCTTGGCGTAGTAGTCCGTGACGACCTTCGAGCCCGGCGCCAGGGTGGTCTTGACCCACGGCTTGGACTTGAGGCCCTTCTTCACGGCGTTCCGGGCCAGGAGGCCGGCGGCGAGCATGACGGAGGGGTTGGAGGTGTTGGTGCAGGAGGTGATGGCCGCGACAGCGACGGCGCCGTGGTCGAGCGTGTAGCTCGCGCCGTCGGCGGTCGTGATGGGAACCGGGCTCGACACCGAGACGGGAGCGTGGCTCACGTGCTGGTGCGAGATCTGGTGCGCGCTCTGCTCGTCCTGAGCGGTGAAGCCGATCGGGTCGGAGGCCGGGAAGGATGCCTCGACGGCAGCGTCCACCATGGACAGGTCGTGCGTGGCGTAGTTCTGCAGGTCGATTTCGAACTGCGACTTGGCGTTGCTGAGTTCGACGCGGTCCTGCGGGCGCTTCGGGCCGGCGATCGACGGAACGACGGTGCTGAGGTCGAGCTCGAGGTACTCGCTGAAGACGGGTTCCTGGGCCGGGTTGTGCCAGAGGCCCTGCAGCTTGGAGTACGCCTCGACGAGGGCGACCTGGTCCTCGCTGCGGCCGGTCAGGCGCAGGTAGTCGAGGGTGACGTCGTCGATGGGGAACATGGCGGCGGTGGAGCCGAATTCCGGGCTCATGTTGCCGATGGTGGCGCGGTTGGCCAGCGGCACCTGGGCGACGCCGTCGCCGTAGAATTCGACGAATTTGCCGACCACGCCGTGCTTGCGCAGCATCTGGGTGATGGTGAGCACGACATCCGTTGCCGTGACGCCGGTGGGGATGGCGCCGTTGAGCTTGAAGCCGACGACCTTGGGGATGAGCATCGACACGGGCTGGCCGAGCATTGCCGCCTCGGCCTCGATGCCGCCGACGCCCCAGCCGAGCACGCCGATGCCGTTGACCATGGTGGTGTGCGAGTCGGTGCCGACGCAGGTGTCGGGATACGCGCGGAGCACGCCGTTGACTTCACGGGTGAACGTGACGCGGGCCAGGTACTCGATGTTGACCTGGTGCACGATGCCGGTTCCCGGCGGGACGACCTTGAAGTCGTTGAAAGCGGTCTGGCCCCAGCGGAGGAACTGGTACCGCTCACCGTTGCGCTGGTACTCGAGCTCGACGTTGCGTTCGAGGGCGTTGTCGCTGCCGAAGAGGTCCGCGATGACGGAGTGGTCGATGACCATCTCGGCCGGGGCGAGCGGGTTGATCGTGTTGGGGTCGCCGCCGAGGGCAGCAACAGCCTCGCGCATGGTGGCGAGGTCGACGATGCAGGGCACACCGGTGAAGTCCTGCATGATCACGCGGGCCGGCGTGAACTGGATCTCGGTGTCGGGATCGGCGGTGGGAACCCACGCGCCGAGGGCGCGGATGTGGTCCGCGGTGATGTTGGCGCCGTCCTCGGTGCGCAGGAGGTTCTCCAGCAGCACCTTGAGGCTGAACGGAAGCTTCTCGTGGCCCTTGACGGCGTCCAGGCGAAAGACCTCGTAGTCTGTCGAACCGACGCGCAGGGTGTCCCGAGCTCCAAAACTATTAACTGCAGACACGATGCCCTCTCCTTTGTGGAAACCGACGGAATACCGTCCGCAATCCCCAATCCTGACTATGGGACGCCCGCTTTGGCCAGCAAGGGTAGCCTTACCAAACTATCTTGACGTCAAGATAACTATACCACTGCCGGCTATGCGCCGGTCGGGCCGGATGGCTGGGGGCGGGTCGCGTAGACGGTGCGCACCATCAGCCAGGAGAGCACGAGCAGCGGTGCATACAGAGGAATACCCATCAGCAGCTTGGTCGCGCCGAGCCACTCGATGTTGCCGGCGTAGTACAGCGGAAGCTGGACGGCCAGTCGCAGGATGAAGAGGCCCGCCCACATGAAGGTGAGGATCGTCAGGACGCGGCGCTTGGACGGGTCCGACCGCCAGGCGAACTGCTCCCCCATCAGGAACCCCACACCGACGCCGATCAGCGGCCAGCCGATCAGGGCGGAGACCAGCAGGACGGCGCCGTAGACGCCGTTGGTCCAGAAGCCCGGCAGGTAGAAGTCCTCCGCGCGACCGGTGAGGAGCGCGAGGACGGCGCTGATGCCGATGCCGACGAGCCCGCCGACGGCCTGCGTGACCGTCTGCTTCTGCGCAAGCCTGAGCACGAAGAACACCACGCCGACGAGCACCGAGGCGATCAGGGCCGGAATGAGGTCGCGCGTGATCGTGTAGGCCACCAGGAAGACGAGACCGGGCAGGACGGCCTCGACCACCCCACGGATCCCGCCCATGGCGGCGATCAGGGCGTGTCCGGTGATCGGCTCGCCCTCGGCGGCCGGGCTGAACCCGGCCCGGCGTGCCGCGGCGGCCATGCTGTCGGCGAAGGCGCCTCCGGCCGGTGTTTCGGGTGCACCCGTTTCCGGGGAGGTGGAATCGCCAGGGCGGGGTTCCGGCTCTGCGGCCGAGGGGTGATCGGTCATCGGGGAACTTTCGGCTGGGGCCGGCTAAACGCCGGTCGGCTCGGGGTTGCCGGCGGGAGTGGCCGGCATCCGCAGCGGAATGAGGTCACGCGGCGGCATCGGTGATGCTCCCCGCACGACAACGATGCTGCGGAACAGGTCCTCGATCTGGGCTGCGGCCTCCGGGTCGATGGCGCCCTCGCCCGCGATGACGCCGCGCAGGAACCAACGCGGCCCGTCGACGCCGATGAACCGGGCCAGGCGGGTGGTGCCGCTGGGGCCCTGGCCGGCAGCGACGGGGATCTCGGCGACGAGCTCCGGGCCGAACGGGCCTTCACGGGGCGTGGTGGAACCGCCCTGCTTGGCGATCTGGTCGGCGATCTGGGTGCGGATCTCGTGCCAGAGACCGCTCGAGCGGGGTGCGGCGAAGGGCTGCACCTGCAGGGTGGAGCCGGCGTAGTCCAGGCCGATGGCGACGACGCGCTTGCTGCCCTCTTCGATTTCGAGGCGGAGGTGCAGGCCCTCCCGCGGCAGGATCTTCACGCCACCGAGGTCGACGTACGGTCGAACCGGGTTTGCCTCGGATTCGTCCAGGGGACCTTCGATGTCGCGGTCCTCCGGAGCCGACTTGGCGGTGAGGTCGGGGGCGGCGTCGGCCTCGGCCAGGTCGGTACCGGTCAGATCGGTACCGGCCAGATCGGTACCGGCCAGGTCGTTGTCGGCGGCCTCGTTCTCGGCCACCGGGGCGCCGGCCAGGTCAGTGTTCTCGGCCCGCTTGTTCTTGCCCAGCTTGTTCCTGCCCAGCTTCTTCTTCTTGGCCGGCTGGGTCTCGTCGATGTTCGAGCGCGTGTTGGGGTTCACGTCGTCACTCACTGGTTTTCTCCGCTCTGCGGGGCGTCCGCGGGATGCGGTGCCGCAATGGTGTGTGGGGTCGGCTGGGCTGCCGCACGGGCCGCCACGCCGGTCGAGCCGAAACCGCCGTCGCCGCGCTGGCTGCCCGGCAACCGTTCGACGGGGATGAACTGGGCGCGCACGACGGGCGACACGATGAGCTGGGCGATCCGATCGCCGACGGCGATCGTGAACGCCGTGGCGCTGTCGGTGTTGAGCAGGCACACCTTGATCTCACCGCGGTAGCCGGCGTCGACGGTTCCGGGCGAATTCACCACGGTGATGCCGTGCTTGGCGGCGAGGCCGCTCCGGGGTACGACGAACGCCGCGTAGCCGTCGGGCAGGGCGATGGACACCCCGGTGCCGACGAGGGCTCGTTCACCCGGCGCCAGGACGAGCGCTTCTGCGGCGTGGAGGTCGGCTCCGGCGTCTCCCGGATGGGAGTATGTCGGGAGAACGGACGCGGTAATCAGGACTTCAACGCTTTCGGACACGTGTCGAGGGTAGTGCAGTTATCTGGTCGAATAGAGCCATGCCCGAATATCGCGAAAAACTCTGGCCATCCCCGTGGCTGTTCGTCATCATCGCCCTCGTCATCCCTGCGAGCCTGCTGGTCTTCCTGCCGATCTCGCTCCTCGTCGGCGTGCTCACGGCGGCGGGACTCTACCTCGGCAGCGCCGCTCTGCTGGTGTTGGCCTCCCCCACCGTGCAGGTCGCCGGTGGTGTGCTCACGGCCGGCCGGGCCAGCATCGAGACCCGCCTGCTCGGCGAGGCCGTGCCCATTGACGGTGCGGAGGCCACGCTCGAACGCGGTCAGCGCCTGGATGCCCGCGCCTGGCTGTTGATTCGCGGCTGGATTGCCCCCGTGGTGCGGATCCCGCTCGAGGACCCCACCGACCCGGCGCCGTACTGGCTCGTGTCCAGTCGCCGGCCACAGAAAATGGCCGCCGCGATCAATGGATCGCGACGGCCAGCATCAAGTAACTAAGCGCGCTTTTAGGCGTCGCACTCCAGGCAGACCGGGCCGAGCTTGGTCTCGTGCGACATCTGCGAACGGTGCTTCACGAGGAAGCACTCCACGCAGGTGAACTCGTCAGCCTGCGGGGGCAGGACAACGACGTCGAGGTCGAGGTCGGACAGATCGGCGCCCGGGAGGTCGAAACCACCGGGGTTGTCGGAGTCGTCAACATCAACGACACCTGACATCTTGTCGGGTACACGCTCCTTGAGGGCCTCGATCGACTCTGAGTCGTCTTCGGTCTTTCGCGGTGCGTCGTAGTCGGTTGCCATGCCCATCCATTTCATTAACGCCGATAAACGAAATCGGCGGCCATAGTTTGCAACAATCCGTGCGGAATAGCAAACCAATCACCAACCTCTCAGGTTGGCATTGGAATCAACTTGCGGCACGCCCGCAGTATTCCCCCGTTTTGGTCACTTTGCATGGCAAGGTTGGCCCATCAGTGATCGCGAGAGGGCTTTCGCCATGCAGGATTTGAAGGTTATCGGAGTAGAGAACGGCGCGCTGCTTGCAGCGTCAGAGGAGGGTGATCGTTTCAGGATCCCCATCGATGCGGTTCTCCAGTCCCGGCTTCGCCAAACCCAGACGGATGCGTCCGTCCGGCCCAAGTTGTCCCCGCGGGAGGTGCAGGCGCACATTCGCGCCGGGATGTCCGCGGAGGATGTGGCGGCCGTCACCGGCGCGTCCCTGGACTTCGTGCGCAGGTTCGAGGGGCCGGTGGTCGCCGAACGCGAATACATCGTGTCCTCCGCGCTCAGCGTGCCCGTGCACGCCGCGATCGATCCCGAGCCGCTCGACGAGCCAGCGAACTTCGGCAGCGTCATCCGCGAACGCCTGGCGTCGCTCGGCGCGTCGAACGAACGCTGGGCCAGCTGGAAGGAACCCGGAGCCGGCTGGATCGTGAAGCTCGCCTTCACGGCCGACGACATCGACCACGACGCCCGCTGGGGCTTCGAGCCGAAGAAGAACGCACTCTCCCCCATCGGCAGCGAGGCCATCGCCCTGTCGCAACAGGGTGAGCTCAAGGGCGCGCTCATTCCGCGCCTGCGCGCCGTGGGCGCGGAGACCAGCCTGTCCGACGTGAGCCGTTTCGACAGCGGAGCCTTCACGTTCAAGGAGTCCCTGGCCGACGACATCCTCAACGACACCGCACCTTTGCACGATGTGGTTCCCTACGGACGGAACGCCGGAACGACTGAGGCCGTCTCCAAGGCGGCCATCAAGCGCGCGGCCGAGCCGGCCCAGAGCCTGAGCGAGACCGCAGACCTGCTCGAGTCCCTGCGTCGTCGCCGCGGCGAACGGGAAGCCGCAGCCGTGGAGGCCGACACTCCGGTCGTTCCGGCTGCACGCATCGAGCGGGCCAACACGGAGCGAGTCAACACCGAGCGGGCCAACACCGAGCGGGCCAACACCGAGCGGGCCAACACGGAGCGGGCCGGTACCGAGGCGGGCATCCGTGCCGTCGCCGAAACCGCTCCGGCCGCCGAAGCCGCCCCCGCCGCACCCGAGCCGGCCCGCAACGTGTGGGCGAGCCAGGCCGCGACCGGGCAGCCACGCGCAGCCCAGACCGGCCGCCGCGGCCGCGCCTCGATGCCCAGCTGGGACGAGATCGTCTTCGGCGCCCGCACCGACGACGACCTGGCCTGACCCAGCACGCTCCCGGCGTGAACCGCCGGGCACTGGTGCCAGGGCCATGACCCCTGGCACTCTGGTGGAATGACGCGCGCGTCCCGCACCGACATCACCCGGCGGCGCCTGGAAAGCCAGGCGCTGACCGGGCCGCTCACCGGGCGACACACCGGCAAAGCCACCAACACCGCGACCACCACAGACGGTGACGACCTGGCCTGGGTCGTCGACAGGTTCCTCGCCCTGCAGGCGCAGGACCTGCGCTGGGCCAAGTGGGCCGTGGCCATCCGCTCGCCCGGAACCACCAGCGCCGATGTCGATGCCCTGATCGACTCCGGCCGGATCGTCCGCTCCTGGCCGATGCGGGGAACCCTGCACCTGGTGCCGGCGCAGGAACTCGGCTGGATGCTAGAGCTCACCACACCCCGCCTCTGGGCGGGGTCAACGAGCCGGCGCCGGGATCTCGGCCTGGACGAGTCCACCATCGAGCGGGCCAGGGCCGTCGCCATCGCCGCCCTGTCCGGAGGCCGGGAGCTGAGTCGGGCCGACTTCCTGGCCGAGCTGAACCGCAACGGCATCGATGCCGCCGGCCAGCGTGGGTATCACCTGATCTGGCACCTCGCGCAATCCGGCACCCTGTGCTGGGGACGCCAACTGGACACGCAGCAGATGCTGGTGCTGCTGGACGAGTGGGTTCCCCGGCCCCGTCGGCTCGAGCGCGACGAGGCGCTGGGGGAATTCCTGCTGCGCTACCTCGTGGGCCACGGCCCGGCCCCGCTGACCGACTTCGCCTGGTGGTCCCAGCTCACCATGGCGGACGCGAAGACGGCCCTGGCCGTGGCCGAACCCCGGCTCACCGGGTTGGAGGTGGATGGTGTTCGGCACCTGTTCCCGCAGGCCAGTGACGTCGGCCCGCTCGGCCGGGCCGCTCCGGGTAGGGGCAGGGATGCCGTCCGCGCCCTCCCCGGGTTCGACGAGTACCTACTCGGCTACCGGGATCGCAGCTTCGCCATCGAGCCGGAGAACCTGACCCGTGTCGTGCCGGGGAAGAACGGCATCTTCCTGCCCCTCCTGGTTCGTGGCGGGCGCGTCATCGGCACCTGGCGCCGGGACTGGCAACCGCGGATGATCACCGTCGAGCCGCTCCCCTTCGACCCGCTCTCCGACGCCGCGGCCCGCAGCGCTGACCGCTCCCTGCACGAATACGCCACATTCCTGAACCGTCCGGTGAACGTCCTTCCGGCCACGGTATCGGCGTTGCTCGGAGCCGCCGGCGAGTGACCCGGCCGGGCGCACCGGACCCATGCAATGGGCCCATGCAGTGGGCTTGTACCCTATGACAGTGCGAATAACGGCCAACCTGCGAGTGTCCAGACGGATCCCGCTTCTGCAGACCCTCAAAACGTCTGTCGCCGTCGCGCTGGCCTGGATCATCTCGCAGTGGCTGCTGCCGGGAGAACTGCCCATCTTCGCCGCGATGGCCGCGATCTTCGTCGTCCAGCCCAGCGTCAACCAGTCCCTCGGCCGCGCCCTCGAGCGCAGCCTCGGCGTGGTGGGCGGCGTGCTGGTGGCCCTCGCCATCGGGCTGATGTTCGGCCAGTCCAGCTGGATCGTGCTCTCGGCGATCGTGCTCTGCATCCTGCTCGCCTGGGCGCTCAAGCTCTCCCCCGGTTCCGCCAACCAGATCCCGATCAGCGCCATGCTCGTGCTGACGCTCGGAGCCGCGACACCCACCTACGCCAGGGACCGCATCATCGAGACCATCCTCGGTGCCGCGATCGCCGTGATCGTCAACGCCCTGATCGTTCCGCCGGTGCTGCTCACCCCGGCGCATGATGCCGTGACCCGGCTCACGCTGGAGGTGGCCGCAACCTTCGACCGGGTGGCGAATGCGCTGCTGAGCCCGCAGAAGTACGCCGACCTCGAGACCTTGATGATCCAGGCCCGCCTGCTGCGCCCGATGCTGGCCAAGGCGGAGAAGGCCATCAGCCAGGCCGAGGAGAGCCTCACCCTCAACCCCCGCCAGGCCAGGCACCGCGAGGTGCTCGACGCCGACACCGCGCTGTACGCCCGGCTCGTGCCGCTGGTCACCCGTGCCCTCGGCATGACCCGGGCGCTGCGCGACCACTACGACGAATCCCTGCACCTCGAGCCCACCGTGCAGGCGTTCTCGATCGAGTTGGAACGGGCCGCGCATGACCTGCGCCTGCTCACCGTGGTGCCGGAGGCGAGCATGTCGGCCCAGGCCCCGCCGGCGGTCGAGCCGCCCGCGCTCACGGCTCCGCTGATGATCATGACCCCGCATCCGCTGCATTGGATCCTGATCGGCGCGCTGATGGAAGACCTGCGCCGGGTGCGCGAGGAGATCACCGGCGAGTAGGCTGCCCGCATGCAGCGCCCGCCGGAGCCTGAGCCCGAGGAGCCAACCGTACCGCCGGAGCCCGCCAGTGGGGCCGTAGGCGAAGCGGTGCCGGCTTCAGGCAGGGCGAGGCCGAGTCAGCGTACGGTGCTGTCCACGAGGCGCCTCGAGGCGTATACGGATGGTGTCTTCGCGATCGCGGCGACACTGCTGGTGTTGAACCTGTCCGTGGACGGTGTCGGTGCTGTGAGATCCAATACGGCACTCGTGCACGCCGTTCTCGTCCTAGCGCCCAGCATCCTCAACGTGGTGATCAGCTTCCTGTTGCTCAGCCTGCTCTGGCTCATCCACGTGCGCCAGTTCGAGGTCATCCCGCGGGTCGACACCACCATCGTCTGGCTCAACAACTTCCGCCTGCTCGGTGTCGTGCTGGTTCCGTTCACCACCAGCCTCAACGACGCCTACGGTGATTACCTGCTCGGCCGCATCCTGCTGCCGGTGAATGTGTTCCTGATCCTCGCTTTCAGCACCTGGCAGTGGTTCCACGCCAGTTCCCCGAAGCGCGGGCTGGTGCAGGGTGCTTCGACCGCGGGCGTGCACAACGCCAGGGTGAATTCCGCCAGTTCGCTCGCCCAGGCCTTCATGGTGGTCGTCCTGGCCGCGTATATCGGCTCCGTGGCGTTCCTCGTCTTCGCGCTCGACCCGCTCATCGCCCGGGTGTTGCGTCGCACCGGTACTTTGCGGCGCGACCCGGACGAGGAATCCGCCCTCTGAATCCGAGCGGACATACCCGTGCGGCACGCAGAACGGGGACCCCACCACGTGGGATCCCCGTTGAAAGCGTTGGAAACGCAGACTGCTTAGGCCTGGAGGGCGCCCTGCAGCTCGAGGGTGATGGTGACCTTGTCGCCGAGCAGCACGCCGCCGGTCTCGAGGGCGGCGTTGTAGGTGAGGCCGAAGTCTTCACGGTTGATCTCGGTCTTGGCGGTGGCGCCGAACTTGTAGTTGCCGTAGGGGTCTCCGCCGAAGCCGCCGAAGTCGAAGTCGAACGTGACGGGCTTGGTGACACCCTTGATGGTGAGGTTGCCGTCAACGAGGTAGTCGCCCTTGACGACGCGCACGCCGGTCGACACGAAGTCGATGGTCGGGTAGGTCTCGGCGTCGAAGAAGTCGCCGGTGCGCAGGTGGCCGTCGCGGTTGGCCTCGTTGGTGTTGATGGACGCGACCGTGGCGGAAGCGGTGACGCTGGTCTCGAGGGGGTTCTCGGTGGTGACGAAGGTGGCGTCGAAGTTCTCGAACGTGCCCTTGACCTTGCTGATCATGATGTGACGGATGCTGAAGCCGACCGCGCTGTGCGTCGGGTCGATGGTCCAGGTTCCGGCTTTGTAGCCGGGGATGGTGATGATGTCGGTGTCGCTCATGGTGCTCCTCAAGTCCGTGGGGCAAGTCGATCCCTCGCCCTCAGATATATGCAAGTGCATACGTCTGTAGGTTATTCCATCATTCGCAAGAAAATATCTGAACGCTTCAGGAACGACTCACGACTCTTCCCCGCCGGTTCCCCACCTGTGTCCCGGCGGAGGAAGTAGGCTCGGCCTCTCGAGAGGACCTGCACATGCGACCCACACCAGCCAAGGCGGACCGCCCGGCGCTCGGCATCCGGGACGTCGCCCCGGAAAGCGTCCTGGTGCTCGCGGGCGGGCGCGCGATCCTGCTCCAGCTGGCCAATCCCGCCGTGGGGCACGGGGTGGCCAGGCACAGCGACTTCGCCAGCAGGCCGCTCGGGCGGCTGAACGGCACCCTGGCCTTTGTCTACGCCGTCACCTGCGGCACCCCGATCGACCGGGCTGCGGCCGTGCGCCGGGTGGCCCTCGCCCACCGGCCGGTGCACAGCGCACCGGGCGCGGACTCCCCGGCACCGGCGTACAACGCCTTCGACCCGCACCTTCAGCTGTGGGTGGCCGCGACCCTGTACGAGTCGGCCACCCGCATGCACGACCTGGTCTACGGCCCGCTGGCGGATGCCGACGCCGAGTCCGTCTACCGGGATTACGGCGTGCTGGGCACGGCGTTGCAGGTGCCGCCGGGCATGTGGCCTGTGGACCGGGCCGCCTTCGCCGCCTACTGGCTCCGGGCCACGGCGGAGTTGTCCACCGACACGACGACGCGCGGCGTGGCCGACCAGCTACTGCATTCGCGCACGGGGCCACCCTGGCTGCGCCTGGCCATGCCGCTGGCTCGGCTCGTCACCACCGGGCTGCTGGAGCCGGATGAGCGGGCCCTGTTCGCGCTGCCCTGGTCCGCCGGCCGGCAGCGCCGCTTCGACGCGCTGCTCGGCGTGATGCGCCTGGTCTACCCGCGACTGCCGGCCCGGTTACGGCACGCGCCGATGCGGCACTACCTGCGGGCCGGCCGCGCCGCCGACTAGGCGAACTGGAAGCTAAAAGAAGTCGTCCGGGGTGCCGGCGGCGCGGGTGACCGCAGCCGTGGAGACACCGGCGCCGTCGAGCATGGCCATGGCCACACGCAGGCCGGACTCCATCTGCGACGCCCAGACCTCCGTCTCGCGGGCGCTCTCCTGCACGGCCTCGAGCTTGGCGATGGCCTTCTCTTTGTCGGCGCGTTCGGTGCGCACCTGCTGGATGCTCAGGGTGACGGCGTAGTACGCGGCCACCATGGAGGCGATCGG
The DNA here is from genome assembly GCF_054075385.1 of Cryobacterium sp. AP23. Taxonomy (NCBI): domain Bacteria; kingdom Bacillati; phylum Actinomycetota; class Actinomycetes; order Micrococcales; family Microbacteriaceae; genus Cryobacterium; species Cryobacterium sp. AP23. The sequence goes on from NZ_CM133415.1 coordinate 832,791, forward strand.
CGTCGCGATCACGGCCAGGGCGATGACACTCTCGTTGGAGACGTTCACGAAGATCATGATCAGGAAGGCAATGGTCAACACCGCGATCCCGACCAGGACGACGACGGCGGCGCGCTGCGGCGGCGGCGTGCGCAGGTCCGACATCAGGGTGCGGTTGCGGGTCTTGGCGGGGGCGGCCGTCGCGGCCGGTTCGGTACCGGCCAGGACGTCGGCTTCCCCAGCCGTGCCGGAACTGCCGGCGGGTGCGGCCGGTTCGGCGCGAGGCATCTCCAGCCGCTCCGTCGTGGCGACGTGGTCGATCGGGCGGGTGCGGTCGAAGGGGTCGAAATTCTGGTCGGTCATCATCACTCCAAGTCGGTTGGACGCCTGCGTGGCGGGTGTGCGGTTCGAGTGTGCATTCGGGGCTGCGGGCCGGGTTTTACCGGATCAGGCACCCTGGTCGGGTGTCGCCGGCTCCTGTCCCGTGGAATCTGTTGCGGATTCTGTTGTGGAGGGTAGCGCGTCGCCGGGCAGGAACACCCGTTTGTAGCTCCGGCCATCCGGCAGCTCGACGGTGCGGCTGGTCAGCTTACCCCTGCTCACCTGCAGGTACACCGCTTGCGGGCTCACCCCGAGCCGGGCAGCGGCGTCCGCGACCGAATGGCCGGGCAGGTCGGTGGGCACGCTGCTCGGCCGGATGCTGCGCTTGCGGCCCGCGTCGAGCCGCGCGGCGATCTCGGCGTCCGTTCCCTGCCACCGCCACTTCGCGGCGGTGGGCTTGAGCCCGGCAGCGTCGGCGATCTGCGGCCAGCCGGCCCCCTCCGCCAGGGCATCCCGCACGCTCGCCAGCGCCGCCGGGTCGGCGTCGAGGTGCTGTAACACGGCGCGGATGGCCCGCATCCGTTCGAGGGCGGGGGCCGTCTCGTCGGCGTCCAGTGCCGCGAGCCGGGCAAGGGCCGCCGCGGTCTCGGTGGATAGGAAATGGCCCACGGTTCCTCCCGGCCTAGACGAGCACGGCGACGGAATGCGGCGGCAGCAGCACCCGGCCGCCCTCGAAAACGGGACGCGCGTCGGCGTTGTTCGCGAACGAGGCCAGCACGTCCGCCGTCGACACGGGAATCCACCGGTCGCTCCTGGACAGGTTGATGGCGATTTCCGTGCTGCCGCGGGTGAGCAGCAGCCAGCCGTCGTCTTCGTCGTAGGCGACGGAGACCTGGCCGAAGCGCGGGTCGGTCACGTCGGCAAGCTGCCGCCGCAGGGCGCCGAGTTCGCGGTAGAAGGCCAGGAGCCGGCCGGCGTCGGGCCGGGTGGTCTCCGTCCAGTCCAGCTTGGACCGCTCGAAGGTCTCGGGATCCTGCGGGTCCGGCACCACGGCCGGGTCCCAGCCCATCCGGGCGAACTCGCCGATGCGGCCTTCGGCGGTCGCCAGGCCCAGGTCGGGTTCCGGGTGGGAGGTGAAGAACTGCCAGGGGGTGCTGGCGCCCCACTCCTCGCCCATGAACAGCATCGGGGTGAACGGGCCCAGGAGGGTGAGGGCCGCGGCGATGCCCAGCTGGCCGGTGTCGAGCTGGGCGCTCAGCCGGTCACCGATGGCCCGGTTGCCGATCTGGTCGTGGTTCTGGTTGGCCACGACGAGACGCCAGGCCGGCATCTGTTCGACATCGACCGGGCGGCCGTGCAGCCGGCCTCGGAAGCTGGAGAAGGTGCCGTCGTGGAAGAACCCGCGGGTGAGCACCTTGGCCAGGGCTCCGAGCGGGGCGAAGTCGGCGTAATAGCCCACCGTCTCGCCGGTCAGGGCGACGTGCACGGCGTGGTGGAAGTCGTCGCTCCACTGGGCGTCGAGGCCGTACCCGTTGGCCTCACGCGGGGTGATCAGACGCGGGTCGTTGAGATCGGACTCGGCGATGAGGGTGAGCGGGCGGCCGACGTGGGCACTGAGCACCGCGACCTCGGTGGCGAGCTGTTCGAGCAGGTGCACGGCCGAGTGGTCCTTGAGGGCGTGCACGGCATCCAGCCGGAGACCGTCGACGTGGTAGTCGCGCAGCCACATCAGGGCGCTGTCGATGATGTACCGGCGCACCTCACCGGAGTCCTGGCCGTCGAGGTTGACCGACGCGCCCCAGGTGTTGCCCTCGGCGTCGCTGAGGTATGGGCCGAAATTGGGCAGGTAGTTGCCGCTGGGGCCGAGGTGGTTGTGCACGACGTCCTGGATGACGCCGATCCCGGCGGCGTGGCAGGCGTCGACGAAGGCCTGGTACGCGGCCGGGCCGCCGTAACCCTCATGCACGGCGTACCAGAGCACGCCGTCGTAGCCCCAGTTGTGGGTTCCGTTGAAACCGTTCACCGGCAGCAGCTCGACGAAGTCGACGCCGAGCTCGACCAGGTGGTCCAGTCGCCCGGCGGCGGCGGCCAGGGTGCCCTCGGGGGTGAAGGTACCCAGGTGCAGCTCGTAGATGGTGCTGCCGGCGAGCTGGCGGCCGGTCCAGGCGTCGTCCTGCCAGGTGTGGGCGGCGGGATCGAAAGTGCGCGAGAGCTTGTGCACGCCCTGCGGCTGGCGGCGGGAGCGCGGGTCGGGGAACGGGCCGGCGCCATCGACGAGGAAGCCGTAATCGGTGCCGTCCGATTCGGCGCCCGGCAGGGTGCCGTGCCACCAGCCGGAGTCGTCGCGGGTCATCGGGGCGCGGCTGTCGCCGGTCACCAGCTCAACGGAGTCGGCGGTCGGCGCCCACACGTCGACGGCCTGTGGGGCCCCGATCTGTTCGGTCACTGAGATCTGTTCGGTCACTGAGAGACCTCCTCGGTCGTTGCGGGAATCAGCAGCGCCACCGGGTAGCGCGAGAGCAGGTCCGCCAGGCGCACCGGGCCGCCGTCGAACCGGGCGCCGGTGAGGGCGTCCTGCCAGGCGTGCCCGGCCAGCAGGACCGTGGTGTCGCCCCAGCCGGTGCGGGCCAGCGCGACCGGCAGCCGGGTCGCGACGGTCACGGCGCCGCCGCGATCGTACGCCACCACGTGCGCGGCGGCCGGGCCGAAGGCCTCGACGGGGGCGTGCCGGGAGAACAGCTCCGGCCGTTCCCGGCGAAGCCGCAGGGCGCGGGAGGTGATGAGGAGCTTCGCGGCCCCGGTCTCGTCGATCGGTGGCAACCAGCCGTCGTCGATCCGGGCCAGGTAGTCCCTCCGCACGGTGTAGTCCACCGGGCGCCGGTTGTCGGGGTCGACGAGGGACATCTCCCAGAGTTCGCTGCCCTGGTAGACGTCGGGCACGCCCGGCGCGGTGAGCTGGATGAGCTTGAGCGCGAGTGAGTTGCTCCAACCCGCCTGCTGCACCCGGCCGACAACGGCCGACACGGTGTCCTGGAGCGGACCCGGCTCGGCCACGTCGCGCACCAGGGCGCGCATGGCGTTCTCGAACTCCTCGTTCGGGGCGGTCCAGGTGGTGGACAGGTTCGCCTCGCGGGAGGCCTTCTCGGCGTAGCCGATCAGGCGGTCGGTCGAGGCGGGCCAGGACCCGACGATGGCCTGCCAGAGCAGGTTCTCGAACGGGGCGTCGCCGAGGGGGGCCAGGGCACGGAGGTCGGCCAGCACGCCGGCCCAGTCGTCCGGGATCTCAGCGAGCACCGAGATCCGGGCGCGCACATCCTCGCCGCGCTTGGTGTCGTGGGTGGAGAGGGTGGTCTGCGAGGCTGGCACGACCGCCAGCCGGGTCTGCTGCCGGCGGTGGAACTCGTCGACGGACACCGCGAACTCGCTCGGGTCGGCGCCGACCTCGTTGAGTGAGGTGAGCCGGCTGTAGCGGTAGTACGCCGTGTCTTCCACGCCCTTGGCCATCACCATCCCGGAGGTCTGCTGGAACCGCACGGCGGCGGGATGGGCCGGATCGGTCAGGTAGGGCAGCAGCGCGGTGATGATGGCATCGAGGTCGGGGCGGCGCTGGCGGGCCAGCCGCACGGCGGTGTCGAGCTCGTGGCGGCCGACCGGCAGGTAGGAGCGGTAGACCGGGAACCAGGCGATCAGTTCGGCGAGGGCGTCACGAACGGCGGCCGTGCGCTCGTCGGTGTCGGCCACCTCTGGCAGCAGGCGGGCCAGCCGGCGCACCTCACTTTGCAGGATGCCGTCGGCGATGGCGCGCTTGCCGGTGTAGACCAGCTCGGGCCAGGAGACGTCGCCGGCCGGGGTCCCGGCCGTGCGCTCGGCCTGCAGGGTGGCCTCCAGGGCGTCGAGCCGGTCCTGCCCGGCGGGATCGACGAGCACCCGGTCGAAATCGGCGAGGGCGTCGTAGCCGGTGGTGCCGTCGGTGGACCAGTTGGTGGGCAGCTGCTCACGGCCCTCCAGGATCTTCTCAACGAGCAGGTAGCCGTCGCCCATGGCCGCGCGCAGCCGGTCGAGGTATCCGCCCGGGTCGGCGAGGCCGTCGGGGTGGTCGACCCGCAAACCCTGCACCTGGCCGGTGTGTACCCAACGCAGGATCTCGCGGTGGGACTCGTCGAAGACCCAGGGCACCTCCACGCGGACACCGGCGAGGGTGTTCACGGCGAAGAAGCGGCGGTAGTTGAGGGACGCATCCGCCCGGCGCCAGTTGACCAGTTCGTAGTGCTGACGGTCGTGTACCACCCGGGCGCTGGCGCCGTCGGATGCGGTGCCCTCGGCGATCGGGAACCGGTTGTCGTAGTAGTGCAGTTCGTCGCCGACGATGCTCAGCCGGTCCAGCTCGGTCTCGCCGTCGCCGAGCACCGGCAGCAGCAGGCGTCCGTTGCCGGCGGGCCAGTCCACATCGAAGGCCTCGGCGTAGCGGGAGGACTGCCCGGCGCGCAGCAGGTCCCACCACCAGGCGTTCGCGTGCGGCGTGTTCACGCCGACGTGGTTGGGCACGATGTCGACCAGGATGCCCCGGCCGGCCGCGCTGGCGCGCGCGGCGAGCCGGGCGAGTGCCTCCGGCCCGCCGCGGGCGGGGTCAACGCTGCCGTGGTCGACAACGTCGTAGCCGTGGTCCGACCCCTCCTCCGCGCTCAGCAGCGGGGAGAGGTAGATCCAGTCGGCACCGAGCTCGTTGACGTAATCGAGTACGGCGGCCGCCTCGTCCAGGTCGAAGGCGGAGGTGATCTGCAGGCGATAGGTCGAGACGGGGATGCTCATTGCGGTTACGAGGGTCCTTCGGTCGAGGCGTACGGGTCGCTCACCACGGGCAGGGTGATGGTGGCGGTGGGCGGGGCCGGGTGACTGGCCAGGGATGCGGCGACCGAGTGGTCCGGCGCCACCTCGGGCTCGTGGTACTCCCGCAGCACCACCAGGGATCGGGCCATGACGGTGTGGATCGCACCGGCGGGGCGCGGCAGCGAGTCGGCACCCTCTCCCCCGGTGTCGATCACGATCTCCCAGGCGGGCGAGTACTCCTCGCTCGGCAGCGTGAATTCGACGTCCTCGCCATCCGCGTTGAACAGCAGGATGAAGTTGACGTCGGTGACGTCGCGGCCGCGGGAGTCGCGCTCGCGGATTCCCTGGCCGTTGAGGAACATGCTGACGGTGCGGGACCGGCTCTCATCCCAGTCCTCCGCCCGCATCTCCTGGCCGTCGGTGTTCAGCCAGACGATGTCCGCCAGCGGGTCGCCCTCGCCACGCTTGCCCGGGTGGCCGTCGAAGAACCGGCTGCGGCGGAAGGTGGGGTGTTCCTTGCGCAGTCGCACCACGGCGGACGTGAACTCGATCAGTGGCTGATCGGCCTCGTCCCAGTGAATCCAGCTCAGCTCGGAGTCCTGGGCGTAGGTGTTGTTGTTGCCCTGCTGGGTACGGCCGAGTTCGTCGCCGTGCAGGATCATCGGGACGCCCTGGGACAGCAGCATCGTGGCGATGAAGTTGCGCTGCTGGCGGCCGCGCAGGCTGCGGATGGTGTCGTCGTCGGTGGGGCCCTCGACGCCGGCGTTCCAGGACCGGTTGTGGCTTTCGCCGTCGTTGTTGTCCTCGCCGTTGGCGTCGTTGTGCTTCTCGTTGTAGGACACCAGGTCGTTGAGGGTGAAGCCGTCGTGCGCGGTGACGAAGTTGATCGACGCGACCGGGCGACGGCCGGAGTGCTCGTAGAGGTCGGCGGAACCGGAGATGCGGGAGGCGAATTCACCCAGTGTGGACGGCTCGCCGCGCCAGAAGTCGCGCACGGTGTCGCGGTACTTGCCGTTCCATTCCGTCCACTGGGGCGGGAAGTTGCCGACCTGGTAACCGCCGGGGCCGACGTCCCAGGGCTCGGCGATCAGCTTCACCTGGGAGACGATCGGGTCCTGCTGCACGAGCTCGAAGAAGGTGGACAGCTTGTCGACGTCGTAGAGGTCGCGGGCCAGGGCGCTGGCGAGGTCGAAGCGGAAACCGTCGACGTGCATCTCGATGGCCCAGTAGCGCAGCGAGTCCATGATCAGCTGCAGCGAGTGCGGGTGCCGCACGTTGAGGGTGTTGCCGGTGCCGGTGTAGTCCATGTAGTAACGACCGTCGTCGTCCATCAACCGGTAGTACGCGGCGTTGTCGATGCCCTTGAACGAGATGGTCGGGCCGAGGTGGTTGCCCTCCGCGGTGTGGTTGTACACCACGTCGAGGATGACCTCGATGCCCGCGGCGTGCAGGTTCTTGACCATGCCCTTGAACTCCTGCACCTGCTGGCCGAGGTCTCCGCTGGAGGAGTAGCTGTTGTGCGGGGCGAAGAAGCCGATGGTGTTGTAACCCCAGTAGTTGCTGAGGCCCTGGTCCTGCAGGGTGGAGTCGTTGACGAACTGGTGCACCGGCATCAGCTCGATCGCGGTGACGCCGAGCTTCTGCAGGTGCTCGATGACCGACGGATGCGCCACGGCCGCGTAGGTGCCGCGCTGGGACTCCGGGACCTCGGTCTGCAGCTGGGTGAGGCCCTTGACGTGCGCCTCGTAGATGACCGATTCGCTGTAGGGGGTCCGCGGCGAGCGGTCACCGGTCCAGTCGAAGAACGGGTTCACGACGACACCGAGCATCATGTGCGGGGCGGAGTCCTCGTCGTTGCGGGAATCCGGGTCGCCGAAGTTGTAGGAGAACAACGCCTGGTCCCAGTCCATGACACCGCAGGTGGCCTTGGCGTAGGGGTCGAGGAGCAGCTTGTTCGGGTTGGCGCGCTTGCCCTCGCTGGGGTTGTACTCGCCGTGCACGCGGTAGCCGTAGCGCTGGCCCGGCTGCACCTCCGGCAGGTAGACGTGCCAGACGAACGCGCTGGACTCGCGCACCTCGACGGGGGTTTCCGCGCCGTTCTCGTCGAACAGGCAGAGCTCCACCCGTTCGGCGGCCTCACTGAAGAGGGCGAAGTTGGTGCCGCTGCCGTCATAGGTTGCGCCGAGCGGGTAGGCAGATCCGGGCCAGGTTTCCACGGTGGACTCCTCGAGGAGATAAGAACGAAAGGGTGAGCGTGGGCGGTTTGCCTGAGCCGGGCCCACCAGTTCACGCTACCCCGTCCGGAGAGCCCCGCTTTGCCGGTCAGGCCATGAGTTCGTGCACGAGGGGCGCCACTTCGGTGCCGTACAGCTCGATACTGGTCATCAGCTTCTCGTGCGAAAGGGTGCCCAGGCTGTATTTCAGGTCGAAGCGGGACAGCGACAGGCCGGTGGCCATCCGGGCGATCTTGGTGGCGACGGTCTGCGGGGAGCCCACGAACAGGGCGCCGTCGGGGCCGGCATCCTGCAGGAACCTCGCCTTCGTGGCCGGGCCCCAGCCGCGCTCACGGCCGATCCGGTCCTGCATGGCGCGGTAGTGCGGCCACATCTCCTCGCGGGCCTGCTCATCGGTGGCGGCGACGTAGCCGGGCGAGTGCTCGCCGATGGGCTGCATCTCGCGGCCGAACTGGTCGAGGGCGCGGTGGTAGAGGTCGGTGAACTGGGCGAACGCGAGGGGCTCGCCGCCGATGATCGCCAGCATCAGGGGCAGGCCGTAGTGGGCGGCGCGCACCACCGACTGGGGGCTGCCGCCGACACCGATCCAGGTGCGGATGGAGCCGGACTCGGTGGGTGGGAAGACCCGCTGCTCACTCAGCGCGCCGCGGGTGCTGCCGGACCAGGTCACGGGCTGTTCCTTGAGCAGTTCGGTGAACAGTTCGAGTTTCTCCTCGAAGAGCTGTTCGTAGTCGCCCAGGTCCAATCCGAACAGGGGGAAGGACTCGGTGAAGGAACCCCGGCCGAGGATGACTTCCGCGCGCCCGTTGGAGACCGCGTCGAGGGTGGCGAAGCGCTGGAACACCCGCACCGGGTCGTCTGAGCTGAGCACGGTGACGGCCGAGCCGAGCTTGATAGTCTCGGTCTTGCTGGCGATGGCGGCCAGGACGACCTCGGGCGCGGAGACGGCGAAGTCCTCGCGGTGGTGCTCCCCGATGCCGAAGAAGCTCAGGCCGACCTGGTCGGCGAGCACACCCTCCGCGACGACGTTCCGCAGCGTCTGGGCCTGGCTGAGCAGGCTCCCGTCGGCGGCGTAGGTGACGTCGCCGAACGTGTCGAGACCCAGTTCCAGTGTCGGTGCCATGTGTGGTGCGCCCTTCCGATCAGTTTGTATGCATACGCATACTAAGCCCCAACCGGGCGGGGCACCGGTCTATTCCAGCATGCCGGGGCGCAGCCGTCATCCCGGGTTCAGTCGGTGTCCCCCGTGGCGACGGCCGGCAGGATGTTGTGGTTGCGGCGGAGCAGGTTCTGCGGGTCGTAGTCGCGCTTGAGAACCGCCAACCGTTCCAGCTTGGACACCCCGTAGACCTGCTCGGCCTGCTGTACGGGGTCGGCGTTCTGCTCTTCGCCGAGGAAATTCACATACCGGCCGCCGGATCCCAGCGGTTCGACCTCGGCGCCGAAGGAGCGGATGAAGGCCGTCCGGGCCTGGTCGTCCTCGGCGGCCGCCCAGAATCCGTAGATGTTCAGCCAGTACCGTGCGGCCCGGCTCGGGAAGGGTGTCGCCTCCTCGGGGACCCGGCCGAAGGCGCCGCCGAGGTGGTGGATGTCGAACCCGGTTCCCACCCAGGTCTGCTCGGTGCCCCTGCGCATCAGGGCGGCGATCACGTCGGGGTCCAGTTGGTCGAAGGAGGAGTTCCGCCAATAGCCGCGGGATCCCTTGGGGAAGACCGCGTCGACGGAGGACTGCCAGGCCGGCCAGCTGACCGGTTCGGTGGCCTCCATCGCGGGCGGCGCGGCGCGGCGCAGCCGGTCGACGACCTGCTCCGCCCGCGCCGAGTCATCCGTCGCCCAGGCGAACCCGACGAGCATGAGCGGGGCGGTTCCCATGCCCATCACGGGCGGTGGAACGGTGAAGGTGAGCACGCTGGTCAACTCGTCCGGGAGGTCCCTCGTCCAGGCCTCGTAAGCCGACAGGGCGGATTCCCAGAGTGGCGCCGGATAGACGAAGGTACCGGTGAAGGGCAGGGCGGGGATCGGATGGGCCCGGAAGGTGAACTCGGTGACGACACCGAAGTTCCCGCCGCCGCCGCGCAGGCCCCAGAACAGGTCGGGGTTCTCGGTCTCGCTCGCCGTGACGGTGTCACCGGCGACGGTCACCACCTCGGCCGACAGCAGGTTGTCGACGGTGAGCCCGTATGCCCGGGTGAGCCAGCCCACCCCGCCGCCCAGGGTCAAACCGGCGATGCCGGTGTTGGAGACCACCCCGATCGGAACGGCCAGGTTGAACGGTTCGGTGGCGCGGTCGATGTGGGCGAGGGTGGCGCCGGCCTGGACCCGCACCGTGCGCGCCCCAGCGTCCACCTGCACCCCGTTGAGGTCCGACAGGTCGAGGACCAGCCCGTCGGCGACCGTGCCGTTGCCGGCGACGTTGTGGCCGCCGCCGCGCACTGCGAGCGGCAGGCCCTGCTCAGCGGCGAGGTCGAGGGTGGGGGCGATGTCCGCGGGTGATCCGGCGCGCACGACGGCGATCGGCCGCCGGTCGATCATGCCGTTCCACACCCGCCGAGCGTCGTCGTAGCGTGGGTCGGAACGGTCGATCAAGTCGCCGGTAATGCGGCTCCGCAGCTGGGAGAGCACGGAGCGGTGGGTGGAGCCGTGGGTGTCGCGGTTGGACTGGGCGTTCATCGGACTACCTCCAACGGGTCGACGGCGGGTATCCGGCGCCGGCGAAGCCCCCTCTCCCGGCGCCGTCCGCGACCATGACAGCACCATCAGCGGCCGATGGCAACGCCCGTCATGCTCTCGGTGACCCGGCCCGCGTCGACGGCCCAGTGCCGGTCCAGGCGCACCGTGGCGAGCATCCGCCGGTCGTGCGTGACCAGCAGCACCGTGCCGGTGTAGGAGTCGAGCGCCTGTTCGAGTTGTTCGATCGCGGCCAGGTCGAGGTGGTTGGTGGGCTCGTCGAGCACCAGCAGGTTGACGCCGGTGGCCTGCAGCAGGGCCAGGCCGGCGCGGGTGCGCTCGCCGGGTGAGAGGGCGTCGGCGGGCCGGTTGACGTGGTCGGCGGTGAGGCCGAACTTCGCCAGCAAGGTGCGCAGTTCACTGGCGGCCAGGTGCGGAAGTCTCTCCTCGAAGATGGTGACCAGGCTCGCCTGGCCGGTGACACTGGCCCTGGCCTGGTCGATCTCGCCGATCGCGACGCTGGTGCCCAGGGTCGCCGTCCCGGAATCGGCTGTGCTGCGGCCCAGCAGCGCCCGCAGCAGCGTGGTCTTGCCCGCCCCGTTCGGCCCGGTGATGCCGATCCGCTCCCCCGCGTTGACCTGCAGCGACACCGGTCCGAAGACGAAGTCGCCCTGTCTGATCACGGCTTCGTTCAGGATCGACACCACGGTGCTCGACCGGGGCGCCGACCCGATCGTGAACTCCAGCTGCCACTCCTTGCGGGGCTCCTCGACCTCGTCAAGGCGATTGATCCGGCTCTCCATCTGGCGAACCTTCTGCGCCTGCTTCTCGCTGGATTCAGCCGACGCCTTGCGGCGGATCTTGTCGTTGTCCGGCGCCTTCTTCATGGCGTTCCGCACCCCCTGGCTCGACCATTCCCGCTGGGTGCGGGCGCGGCCCACGAGGTCGGCCTTGGTGTCGGCGAATTCGTCGTAGGCAGCACGCTTCTGCTGCCGGGCCGTTTCGCGTTCCTCGAGGTAGGACTCGTAGCCGCCGCCGAAGACCCTGTTGGCGCCCTGGGCGAGGTCGAGTTCGAGCACCCGGGTCACGGAGCGGGCCAGGAACTCCCGGTCGTGACTGACCAGGACGACGCCGCCGCGGAGGCCCCTGACGAAGCCCTCCAGCCGGTCCAGGCCGTCGAGGTCGAGGTCATTGGTCGGCTCGTCGAGCAGCACGATGTCGAACCGGGACAGCAGCAGCGCGGCCAGTCCCACGCGGGCGGCCTGACCGCCGGAGAGCGACGTCATCGGGGCGGATGCGGCGACGTCGGTGTCGAGGGTGAGGCCCAGGTCGTGCAGCACGGCGGGCAGCCGGTCGTCGAGGTCGGCGGCGCCGCTGGCCAGCCAGCGGTCCAGGGCGGTGGAGTACACATCGGCGGGGTCGGCCCCGCCCGGCGTGGCGGGCTCGGCGAGGGCCGCTGCCGCGGCATCCATCTCCCGGGTGGCCGCGGCGCAGCCGGTGCGGCGGTTGATGTAGCCCGCGACGGTCTCGCCAGGCACACGCTCGTGCTCCTGCGGCAACCACCCGACGAACGCATCCGCCGGCGACAACGTGACAGTGCCGGCCTGGGGCTCGTCGAGGCCGGCCAGCAGGCGCAACAGGGTGGACTTGCCGGCGCCGTTCACGCCCACCACCCCGACTACGTCGCCGGGGGCTACCGTGAGGTCGAGGGAGTCGAACAGAGTGCGATGGGCGTAGCCGCCGGCCAGGCCCTTGGCGACGAGTGTTGCGGTCATGAAACTAGTTTCCCATTCCGGGCCGCCGGTTCCCGCTGGTCAGTCGACGGCGTCGACGTACAGCCACTCGCCGGCGACCTTTTCGAACCTGCTCACCTCGTGCTGCTGCGTGCGCACGCCGTCCTGCCGGGCATGGGCGGTGAATTCGACGATGCCTTCCGTGTCCAAGAGCCCGCCCGTCTGGGTGCGCTCGATATCCAGCCGCAGCCAGTGCACGCCGGGATCCAGCTCGAGGGTGGTCGGCCGGCTGCGCGGATGCCAGGTGCGGAGCAGGTAGTCGGCATCACCGACAGCGAAGGCGGAGTAGCGCGAGCGCATCAGCATCTCCGCGGTGGCGGCCCTGGCCTGCCCGCTGTGCAGGCGTCCGCAGCACTCGGCGTAGCTGTTGCCACTCAGGCAGGGACAGCGAACAGGAGCAGCGGTCTGGGGTTCCGAAGAGGGCACGCAGCAATTATCGCCTGACCCGCGGCATCCCGGGTCCGCTGGCTATGCTCGTGCCCATGCTCACGTCGACGGACCCGCCGCCCAGCTTGCGGTCACTGACCCCCGCGTCGGCGGAGGCCGTGGCCGGAGTGCACCTCACGGCAAGGGAGGCGTATTACTCCGTTCAGCCGGATCCGTCCGGGGCGCCGGCACAGGCGGAGGCGTACGCCCGGATGTGGCACTCCCGGCTCGGCCGGGAGGACTGGCAACTCACCGGCGCGTCTTCAGGCCGGGACCTGGTGGGCTTCACCGCCGTCCAGTTGCCCGCCGTCCAGGTGCTCGCGGGCCACGACCGGGCGGAACTCGAGGTGTGGTCGCTCAATCACCGAGCGCGTGAGTTCTACGTCCGGCGCGGCTGGGAAATAGACGGCCGAAGAAAGCCCGCTCACGCCGGTACACGCTATCTGGGCATGGTCCTGCGGTCGCCGGTGGGTCCCTGACGGGGCCGGTCAGGCCGAGATCACCCGGACGAGAGCTTCGTGACGGGCCAGGAAGCCCGGTTTCCAGGGCGGATCCAGCCGGGCGAAGTAGACGCCACCGCTCGGCTCCAACCGCACCGCGGTGACGTGGGCGAGGAGTTCTCGGCTGTGCTCCGACAACCTCTTGCCGGTCCAGCCGCCACCGAATCGCAGGGCGGCGGCCTCGTGGGCGGCAACGGAGCGGATGCGCACGGAATCGTCCAGTGGAAGCGGGACGGCGGCCGGGTCGGTGCCCGGCGGGAGGGCGACGCTGACCAGGTGCTGGGACTCCCCCGTCGGCTCCTGCAACAGCGGGGCGGTCACCCTGAAGGCCGCCTCGGCCTGGTTGCCGCCGCTGAGGAAGCGGTGCAGCTCCCGAGCGCCAACGGCGGCTGCCCTGGCGACGCCGGCGTCCACCCGCACCTGCACGAGCACGCAGGCCGGATAGCGACGGACGTCGAAGCGGGGAAAGGCCCGTACGACCGTGTACGGCAGCTGCTCGGTCATACCGGGAGTGTAATCCCGTCACCCCGAACGGGGGTGTCCCACGGGCGGGTCAGGCCTTCTTGACCACGCTGGACTTGAGCTGCGTGGTGACGCCCTCGATGCGCGCCTCGATGTCGTGGTCGCCGACACCGTTGCGCAGGCGGATATCGCGCACCTTGGTGCCGACCTTGATCACGTTGGAGCCGCCCTTCACCTTGAGGCCCTTGATGATCGTCACGGAATCGCCGTCGGCGAGGGGGCTGCCGAAGGCGTCGGTGATGACGGTCTCGGCGGGCGTGTCGTCAGTGGAAGCCGTGGCCGGGGCCCACTCGTGCCCGCACAGCGGGCAGACCAGCAGGGACCCCATCTCGTAGGTCATGTCGCTGGAGCATTCCGGGCACGGGGGCAGGGTCTCATTCACCTCCCCATCGTAGAGCCGCGCCGCCGCCGCGGAGGCCAGTCAAGACATTGAGCCAAATCGCGGGTAACGAGCGTACCTTGTGCGCTAGAAACGCGTACCCGGTGCCCACAGCCCGGCACCCGGACGCACCGGAGAGCTGCTGTGACGAAGGCGGAAGCATGGATCTGAACGGAATCATCCACACGGTCGACACCGACCGGACCTCACCGGAACGCGGGTGGTTGCTGTGAGCATGCTCGCCGAAATCATGCTCGCGCTGGCGAGCATCGTCGTCATCTCCACGGTGTCAGTGATCGTCCTCGCCCGGGTGCTGATTCGCCGGATCCGGCGCAGCCGCACCGTGACCAGTTCGGTGCTGCGCACCCGCGCCCTGGTCAGCGTCGGTCGGCAGCACGAGGTGCACACCCTGCGGCTGAGGCTGGCCGACACGCTCGCCAGCGGCCGCGCGGCCCTTGACCTGGCCGGGAGCAACGGCAGCCAGCTCGGGGAGTTGCACAGGCTCTACGACCGCATCCGCTCCGACGCCACCACCCTCGACGCGCAGCTCCTGCTGCTGCTCAGCGAACGCGACGCCGTCGTTCTCGCCGAATCGATTCCGGTGGCCGGACGCCGGGTCGACCAGGTCGCCTGGCTGGTGCGGCGCCTCCGCTCCGCCGTCGCGGCGGGGCTCGGCGACCGGACCGATGACTCCCTCGCCGCGCTCACGGACGACCTGGACCGTGAGATAGTCGCCCTCGATGCCGGGCTGCGCGAATTGCACACCCTCAACGGGCGCGAGCCCCGGAGCGTTATCAATCCCTTCACCGGACGGAGCGAATCATGACCTTCTCCTCACGGCTGCGCGTCATCTTCCGCAGCAAGACCTCCCAGGCGCTGGACCGGCTGGAGGACCCCCGGGAAGCCCTCGACGACAGCTACGACCAGCAGGTCGCCATGCTGCAGCAGGTGCGCCAGGGGTTGGCGGAGGTGGCCACGGCAAAGAAGCGCATCGAATTGCAGGGGCAGGAGATGGGTGCCCGCTACCGCCGCCTGGGCGCACAGGCCGACGAAGCGCTCAACCAGGGCCGCGAGGACCTGGCCAGGACCGCCCTGGAGCGGCGCACCCTGCTGGAGAACCAGGTGGCGTCGATCCGGGACCAGTACACCGGGCTCCAACAGCAGCAGCAACGCCTGCAGGACAACGAGCGGCGCCTCGCCGAACGGGTCGCGGCGTTCCGCACCGAGAAGGAGACCATCAAGGCGAATTACGCGGCATCCGTCGCACAAGTCAAGGCGAATGAGGCCGCGGCCGGCATCGGCTCGCAGATGACGGATGTGGGCGTCAACCTCGACCGCGCCAAGGACCGGGTCGCGCAGATGCAGGCCCGTGCTGCCGCCACTGACGAACTACTCGCCACCGGCGCACTCGACGACCTCACCGCTCAGCCCGACTCGGACCTGGAGCGCCAGCTGTCCTCCGGCGCGATCCGGGCCGACGTGGACCGTCAGCTGCAGTCGATGAAGTCCGCGCGCGCCGCGCAGTCCCCCCGGCCGGCCGGCGCGAACGGTGGCGCCGACAACGGCGCAGCTAATCCGGACGCGTGGTTGGGCATCGGCCAGGGGCCCGCCTGAGCTCAGGTCACGCGCTTAGGTCACTTCACCTGGTCGGTGTTCAGTTCGACCGTCGGGGCCTCCGGGGCGTCCTTGGCCGGACCGATTCCCACCGGCGCGCCGGCCTCCGGGTGGTTCAGGTCGAACGCGGGCCTCTCGGAGCGGATGCGGGGAATGGAGCGGAAGTTGTGCCGTGGCGGCGGGCAGGACGTGGCCCATTCCAGCGAGGCGCCATAACCCCACGGGTCGTTCACCACGACCTTCTGCCCACGCCGGGCCGTGATCCACACGTTCAACAGGAACGGGATCATCGAGACCCCGAGGAGCATCGCGCCGACGGTCGACACCTGGTTCAGCCAGGTGAAGCCGTCCTCCGGCACGTAGGAGGCGTACCGGCGCGGCATGCCCAGCACGCCGAGCCAGTGCTGGATCAGGAAGGTGGTGTGGAAACCGATGAAGAGCAACCAGAAGTGCCACTTGCCGAGGCGCTCATTGAGCATCTTGCCGGTCCACTTGGGCCACCAGAAGTAGAACCCGCTGAACATGGCGAAGACGACGGTTCCGAACACGACGTAGTGGAAGTGCGCCACAACGAAGTACGTGTCGGAGACGTGGAAGTCCAGCGGCGGCGACGCCAGGATCACGCCGGTGAGGCCCCCGAAGGTGAACGTGACCAGGAAACCGATCGCCCAGAGCATGGGTGTCTCGAAGGTCACGGACCCCTTCCACATGGTGCCGATCCAGTTGAAGATCTTCACGCCGGTGGGTACCGCGATGAGCATGGTCATCAGGGAGAAGAACGGCAGCAGCACCGAACCGGTGACGTACATGTGGTGCGCCCAGACCGTCATCGACAGGGCGGCGATGGAGATGGTGGCGTAGATCAGGGTCTTGTAGCCGAAGATCGGCTTGCGGCTGAAGACCGGGAACACCTCGGACACGATGCCGAAGAACGGCAGCGCGATGATGTACACCTCGGGGTGGCCGAAGAACCAGAACAGGTGCTGCCAGAGGAGGGCGCCACCGTTGGCCGGGTCGTACACGTGGGAGCCGAACACCCGGTCGCTCGCTGCCGCCAGCAGCGCCGATGCCAGCACCGGGAAGGCCATCAGCACGAGCAGGGACGTGACCAGCGTGTTCCAGGTGAAGATCGGCATCCGGAACATCGTCATGCCCGGCGCGCGCATGGTGACGATCGTGGTGATGAAGTTCACGCCGCCGAGGATCGTGCCGAAGCCGGAGAGTCCGAGGCCCACCATCCACAGGTTGCCGCCCACGCCGGGCGAGAATGTCGTACTCGACAACGGTTGGTAGGCGAACCAGCCGAACGACGCCGCCCCCTGTGGGGTGAGGAAGCCGCCGACGGCGATCAGGCTGCCGAAGAAGAAGAACCAGAACGACAGCGCGTTCAGCCGGGGGAAGGCCACGTCGGGCGCGCCGATCTGCAGCGGCATCAGCGCGTTGGAGAAACCGAAGAACAGCGGGGTCGCGAACATCAGCAGCATGATCGTGCCGTGCATGGTGAAGAGCTGGTTGTACTGCTCCCTGGTCTGCACGATCTGCAGCCCCGGTTCGAACAGCTGGGCGCGGATGATCAGCGCCATCACCCCGCCGAGGGAGAAATACAGGAACGAGGTGATCAGGTACATGTACCCGATGACCTTGTGGTCGGTCGACGTGATCCAGGACACGATGACCGAACGCTGGCGCCGGCTGACGGGCGCGGGCGCAGTATCGCTCTGCCCGGCCCCGCGTTCCGGGATGGTCGAACCGGCGGGTGCATCCGTGGTGGACGTCATGGCCGACACCTCCCAACACGTCTCGACGATACTTCGGGCCACTGTAAGGCGATGGTGCGGCCGGGGCTAGAGCCTGATCGGTCGAGGAAACATTTTTCCGCCGGGTGGGACCCGACCGGGCCGGCGGAAAATAATCAGAAAAACTTTTCTGACCGCGGGTATGCAAAAACCCCCGATGACTACTGTCATCGGGGGTTTCTGTCTCTGGGTGGATCCGAGGGGATTCGAACCCCTGACCCCCTGCATGCCATGCAGGTGCGCTACCGGGCTGCGCCACGGACCCAGACTTTGTTTCGAATTCCTCCGAAACAACTTCATTAGGTTACTACATGTTTTGAGTGCTCAAGAACCAAACGCTATTCCGCGGACTCAATTTCGACGGAAATTTCCTTCTCGGCGTCGTCGGATGCGCGCGCGCTGGCCAGCTCGATCGGGATGACCGGGCAGTCCTTCCACAGGCGCTCCAGGGAGTAGTAGACCCGCTCTTCCTCGTGGAACACGTGCACCACGAGATCGCCGAAGTCCACGAGCACCCAGCGGCCCTCGGCGCGGCCCTCACGACGCAACGGCTTGTAGCCGGCCTCGATCAGTTTGTCTTCGATTTCGCCGGCGATGGCGACGACGTTGCGCTCGGAGCGCCCCGTGACGATGAGGAAGATGTCGGCCAACGGCAACGGGTTGGAGACGTCGATGGCAACGAGGTCCTCCCCCGCTTTCGAGTCGGCGGCGGCGGCAGCCACCTTGAGGAGCTCGAGAGCGTGAGCAGAAGCGGTCATGGATTGAATCCCTGAGTTAGTAAAGCGAAAAGGATGGCAGGAGAAGAATTAGTAGATGTTGAAGGCGTAGCCGACCACGAAGAGTGACAGCACGCCGATCGCGAGAACCGCGGCGGTGATGGCCAGGACGGTCGGCAACGACGCACCCCGCTTGCGCGGTGGCGTCATCACCCCCCGAGTGGACGTGTGGGTGCTCACGGCACGACTGGCGCTCACGGGCGCGACATCGTTGTGGTGCCCACCCTCGTCGAGCTGGTCGAGCATCCGGTCCATCTCCGACGAGTCGAAGAGATTCGGGTGCTGGCCGGTGGCGCCGAGGCTGCGCGGCAGGTCGATCGAGCCGGTGATCATGATCTCGCCGGTGCTCGTGATGGGACCGGCCGTGCCCTGCCGTGGGATGGCGGGCAGGATCAGGGCGTTGGTGGTCGTGGGGATGCCGCCGGCGCCCATGCCGCTGCCGACCAGGTCGTCGAAGGTCTGGTCGTCACGACGACCGATGCTCTGGATGTGACTGTCGTCCTCGCGGTCGACGGACCAGTGCCCGATGGGCGGGTTCAGCCCGCCACCGGGAGTGGCGGCGTCGATGGGAACGGAGGGAGTCGCCAGGGGCAGCGGAGCCGGGTCCGCGCTCGCGCCGGCCGGTTCGACGCCGGCGGATGCCGCGGCTTGCAGCGCCCGCAGTTCGCGGCGGGTCAGGGTGTGGCCCGGGTCGACGACGACGGAGTCGATGACGGCGGGTTCAGCGACGGCGGGCTTGGCAGCAGCGGGCTCAGCAACAGCCGGCTTGGCGACAGCCGGCTCGGCCACAGCGGGCTCGGCAGTCACGGCTGGAGATTCATCGGGGATCGGCAGTGGAGCCGGCGCGGGCCGGGCTGCTTCGGGCCGGTCGACGGGCGGCGAGGTGTGCCGGGAGTGATGCGGTTCGGGCGTGACGGGTGCGGCATCGGCGGAATCGCCTGCCGGGCCGTTTTCGGCAGCGGCCGGCTCATTCTCCCGAGCCAACTCGCGCAACTGTCGTCGCGTCAGTGGCTGCGGGCTATTACCCAACGTCATGCCACACTCCGATACAAATGATGCTTTGAGATGTACTGGACAACCCCATCGGGGACCAAGTACCAGACCGGGAATCCCCGGTTCACGCGTGCCCGGCAGTCAGTGGACGAAATAGCCAGAGCCGGAACCTCCAACAAGCTTACGTCCTGGTTAGGTAAACCTGAAATGCTCAGGTCGTGTCCCGGACGACTCACAGCCACGAAGTGCGCCAGTTTCCAGAGCTCCGCCACGTCTTTCCACCCGAGGATCTGGGTGATGGCGTCGGCGCCGGTGATGAAGAAGAGTTCGGCGTCCGGCCGTTCGGCGTGCAGGTCGCGCAGCGTGTCGATGGTGAAGGTGGGGCCGGTGCGGTCGACGTCGACCCTGCTCACCGTGAACCGGGGGTTCGACGCCGTCGCGATGACGGTCATCAGGTAGCGATGCTCAGCCAGGGTCACGTCCGGCTTCTGCCAGGGCTGACCGGTGGGTACGAAGATGACCTCGTCGAGGTCGAAACTCTGGGCCACCTCACTGGCGGCCACGAGGTGCCCGTGATGGATGGGGTCGAAGGTGCCGCCCATCACGCCGATGCGTGGGCGGTGACGCGTCACCGTCTGCCAGTCGGCTTAGTGGCCGCCGTGGCTGGCTGCGCCACCGTGGGCGGCCGCGTAGGCATCGGCTTTGGCGCTGTGACGGTTGGCGACGTCGCGGTAGGTCCACAGCACGAAGCCGAGGGCCGCGAAGATGACCAGGGCGACGAGCCCGTAGACCCAGGTGGGTACGGGCAGCTGGGTGTGCTCGACCTCGGCAAGGACAGCGGTCACGAACAACATGGGATCTCCGTTCACAAAGACGTGGTTCAGCTGATGCGCGCCGGGCGGGCTGCGACACCGCGACCAGTCTAGCGGGGGTGCCCGAGCGAGCCGGTTACGCCCGGACCTGGCCGGAGCCGCGCACGATCCACTTTGTGCTGGTGAGCTCGGGCAGCCCCATCGGGCCGCGGGCGTGGAGCTTCTGGGTCGAGATGCCGACCTCGGCGCCGAACCCGAATTCGCCGCCGTCGGTGAACCGGGTGGAGGCGTTGACCATCACCGCGGCGGAGTCGACTTCGTTGAGGAAGCGTTCCGCGTTGACGATGTCGTTGGTGATGATCGACTCGGTGTGACCGGTGGAGTAGCGGCGGATGTGCGCGATCGCCGCATCCAGGTCGGCGACGACGGCGACGGCGAGGTCCAGGCTCATGTATTCGGTGGCCCAGTCGTCGTCGGTGGCCACCACGGCGGCCGGGAACAGGCCCCGGACAACCTCGTCGCCGTGGATGGTGACGCCGGCTTCGGCCAGTTTCGCGAGCACCGCCGGCAGAACCCGGGCCGCGGCGGCCTCGTGCACCAGCACGGTCTCCACGGCGTTGCACACACTGGGTCGTTGCACCTTGGCGTTGTGCACGATGTCCCGTGCCCAGTCGGCGTCGGCGGAGGCGTCCAGGAAGATGTGTACGACGCCGGCGCCGGTCTCGATCACGGGGACCGTGGACTCCGTGACTACGGCCTGGATCAGGCTGGCGCTGCCGCGGGGAATCAGCACGTCCACGAATCCGCGGGCCTGCATCAGCCGGGTCGCCCCCGAACGGCCGAACGGGTCGATGGTCTGCACGGAGGCCGCGGGCAGGCCGGACTCCACGAGCGCCTGCTGGATCAGCTCGACGAGCACCCGGTTGGAGTTCTCGGCGGCCGACCCGCCGCGCAGCACGGCGGCGTTGCCGCTCTTGAGCGCCAGGGCGGCGATATCGACGGTGACGTTGGGACGGGCCTCGTAGATCACGCCGACGACGCCGAACGGGACCCGGACCTGGCTGATCTTGACGCCGTTGGGCAGGCTGCTGCCGCGGATCACCTCGCCGACCGGGTCGGTGAGGCGTTCGATGTCGCCGACCGCGTCCGCCAGCGCCAGGATGCGGGCCTGGTCGAGCGTGAGCCGGTCGAGCAGGCCGGCGCTGAGGCCGTTCGCGGCACCGGCGGCCAGGTCGAGCGCGTTCGCGGCGACGATATCGGTGACATTGTCACGGAGCGCCTGCGCGATGGCGCCGAGGGCCAGGTTCTTCACCTCGGTGGGCGCCGTCGACAGCGCCAGCGACGCCTCCCGGCCGGCCGCCAGCAGGGCCGTGAAGGCATCCGGCGGGGTTTCGGTTGCGGAGGCAGCTGAGGATGTGGGCAGCACGGAAGTGGAAAGGGTCTGCGACATGCCCCTAGTTTAGGCCAGGAGCACCCTGGCGGGCCGGGTGCGCCGGCTCGAACCAGGTGCCGATCCTGTCCCCGCCGAGCGCCTCGGCGACCAGCGCCGTCGACGTCACCAGCACAGCGGTGCCGGCCTGCGCCGCGATGCGTGCGGCGGAGACCTTGGTTCCGGCCCCGCCGGTACCGACCCCGGACTGCGACGACCCGAACTCGACACCGGGCAGGGTATCCCCCAGCGCTACGTGGTCGATGCGTTCGGCTCCGGGCAGGTGCGGCGGCTTGGTGTACAGGGCGTCGACATCGCTCAGCAACACGAGCAGGTCGGCCTTCACGAGGGTCGCCACGAGCGCGGCCAGGCGGTCGTTGTCGCCGAACCGGATCTCGTGGGTGGCGACGGTGTCGTTCTCGTTCACGATCGGCAGGATGCGCAGCCCCAGCAGCCGGTCCATGGCCCGCTGGGCGTTACTGCGCGGCGCCGCATTCTCGAGGTCTCCGGCGGTGAGGAGCACCTGGCCGGCGATGATGTCGTATCGGTCCAGGCTGTCCTGGTAGCGGAAGATGAGCAGGTTCTGGCCCACCGAGGCGGCGGCCTGCTGGGTGGCCAGGTCCGTGGGCCGTTCGTCGAGGCGCAGGTAGGGCATTCCGGTGGCGATGGCGCCGGAGGACACCAGCACGACCTCGGTCCCCCGACCGTGGGCGGCGGCGAGGGCGTCGACCAGCTTCGCGATCTGGCCGACGTTGTCTCCGCTGATGGACGACGAGCCCACCTTGACGACGATGCGGGACGCATTCCGCACCGATTCCCGGGTCAGGCCGCTCATCCGGCCACGCACCCGGGCACGCTCGACCGCGTGTCGACGACCGGCCGGGTCACAGCAGTGCCCGCCCGGGGATGGTCGGCGCCGGTTCGAACCAGGTGCCGACGTTTTCGCCGCGGAGGGCCGGTCCGGCCAGTGCCGTCGCGGTGACGAGCACGGCAGTGCCCGCCGCGGCGGCCAACCGGGACGCCTTGACCTTGGTGTTCGCGCCGCCGGTGCCGACGCCGGGCCCGCTGCTTCCGCCGAACTCCATGCCGGCGAGCTCCTGGTCGAAACCGATGTCGTCGATCCGCTCCGCGCCCGCCAGGTGCGGCGGCTTGGTGTACAGGGCGTCGACGTCGCTGAGCAGCACGAGGAGATCGGCCCGGATCAGCACCGACAGCATGGCGGCCAGGCGGTCGTTGTCCCCGAATCTCAGGCCGTGGGTGGCCACGGTGTCGTTCTCGTTCACGATCGGAAGGATCCGCAGGTCGAGAAGACGGTTCACGGCGCGGCGGGTGTTGCTGCGGTGCGGCTCGTCGAGCAGGTCGCCCTCGGTGAGGAGCACCTGTCCGGCGGAGATGCCGTGCCCGTCGAGGGTCTCCTGGTAGATGGCGGCGAGCAGATTCTGCCCGACCGATGCGGCGGCCTGCTGGGTGGCCAGGTCCGCCGGGCGCGCCTCCAGGCCGAGGTGCTGCATCCCGGTCGGCACCGCGCCGGAGGAGACGAGCACGATCTCGGCGCCGCGGTCGTGTGCTTTCGCCAGGGTCTCGATGAGCGGGCCGATCTGGGCGGCGTTGGCACCGCTGATCGAGGACGACCCCACCTTCACGACGATCCGCCGTGCCGTGGAGATGCGGGCGCGCTCGTGGGCGCTCATTCGGAGTCGCCCTCCTTGGTGCGACGGCGCGACGCGTTGTTCTCGGTGACCTCGCCGTCGGTGCCGTTGTATTCCTCTTCGCCGGTGGACCACATGCCGGCTTCGCGCTCACGGATGAGCTCGGCACGGGCGGCCGCCTTCGCGTCCATCCGGCCCAGGTACTCTTCCCGGCGCTCGTTGCTGGTGCGGCGCTTGGAGTCGTCCATCCGGCTGTCGGTACCGCGCGGGGCAGTGATCAGCTCGGCGGTAGAGGTGAGGGTGGGCTCCCAGTCGAAGATCATGCCGTCGCCGGGGCCGATGACGACGGTCGAACCGGCGACGGCGCCGGCCTTGAACAGTTCGTCTTCGGTGCCGAGCTTGGCGAGCCGGTCGGCGAGGAAGCCGACGGCCTCGTCGTTCTTGAAGTCGGTCTGCTGCACCCAGCGCTCCGGCTTGGCGCCGAGGATGCGGAAGATGTTGCCGAACGAGCCACCTTCGACGCGCACGATGAAGCCGCTGTCGTCGACGGCCTTGGGGCGGATGACGATGCGGGGCTTGAGCGCTGCGGCCTCAGCACTCGTGATGCGGCCGGCCTCGACGGTTTCGGCCAGCGCGAAGTTCAGCTGGCGCAGTCCTTCGTGGCTGACCGTGGAGATCTCGAAGACGCGGTAGCCGCGCTCTTCGAGCTCCGCCTTGACGAAGGCGGCGAGCTCGCGGCCCTCCGGCACGTCGATCTTGTTCAGTGCGATCAGCTGCGGGCGTTCGAGCAACGGAGTCTGGCCGTCGGGGACGGGGTACGCGGCGAGTTCGCCGAGGATGACGTCCAGGTCACTGATCGGGTCGCGGCCCGGGTCGAGGGTGGCGCAGTCCAGCACGTGCAGCAGCGCGGTGCAGCGCTCGACGTGGCGGAGGAACTCCAGGCCGAGGCCCTTGCCCTCGCTGGCGCCCTCGATGAGGCCGGGCACGTCGGCGACGGTGTAGCGCACCTCGCCGGCGTCGACGACGCCGAGGTTGGGATGCAGGGTGGTGAAGGGGTAGTCGGCGATCTTGGGCCGAGCCGCGGAGATGGCCGCGATCAGGCTGGACTTGCCCGCGGACGGGTAGCCGACGAGTGCGACATCCGCGACGGTCTTGAGCTCGAGGAGGACGTCGCCTTCCCAGCCGTAGGTCCCGAGCAGGGCGAAGCCGGGGGCCTTGCGCTTGGTGGAGGCGAGGGCGGCGTTGCCGAGCCCGCCCTGGCCGCCGGGGGCCACCACGATGCGGTCGCCGACCTCGGTCATGTCGGCGAGCTGGTTGCCCTCGGTGTCCTTGACCACGGTGCCCAGCGGAACGGACAGCTCGATGATGTCGCTGCCGTAGCCGTTGCGGTGGTCTCCCATGCCGGGGCCGCCGTTGGCGGAGCTGCGGTGGGGTGAGCGGTGGAAGGAGAGCAGGGTGGTTACCTGCGGGTCGGCGACGAGGACGATGTCGCCACCGTTGCCGCCGTTTCCGCCATCGGGGCCGGCGAGAGGCTTGAACTTCTCGCGTTTGACCGAGACACAACCGTTTCCTCCGTTGCCCGCTCGCAGGTGCAGCGTGACTTGGTCAACGAACGTGGCCATGGAAATGCCCCTTTCAGGTGGCGATAAAAACAAACATGAGGACGAGCCGAAGCCCGCCCTCATGCTGAAAAGCTGTGTGGATGCCTAAGCGGCGGCCACCACGATGTTGACGACCTTGCGGCCACCCTTGGCACCGAACTCGACCGAGCCGGCTTCGAGGGCGAAGAGAGTGTCATCTCCACCGCGTCCGACGTTCACGCCGGGGTGGAAGTGGGTGCCACGCTGACGGACGATGATCTCGCCCGCGCCGACAACCTGACCACCGAAGCGCTTCACGCCGAGGCGCTGCGCGTTGGAGTCACGACCGTTGCGAGTGGAACTCGCACCTTTTTTGTGTGCCATTAGTTATTCTCCTCGGGCCTAGGCGATGCCGGTGACCTGAACGCGAGTGAGCTCCTGGCGGTGCCCCTGACGCTTCTTGTAACCGGTCTTGTTCTTGAACTTCTGGATGACGATCTTCGGGCCGCGGAGGTCGTTGAGGACCTCGGCAGTGACCTTGACCTTGGCCAGGGACGAAGAGTCGGAGGTGATCTTGTCGCCGTCGACGAGAAGCACGGCGGCCAGCTCGACGTTGCCGTCCTTGTCAGCCTTGATACGGTCCATCGTTACGATGGTCCCGACCTCTACCTTCTCCTGCCGCCCACCGGCGCGCACAACTGCGTAAACCACTTTACGTACCTATCTCTGGGGAACCCCGGGGGCTCCGATTCCTATGATGGAAAGTTACCGGTGCGAATAATCCAAGTCGGATCATCACACGCAGAAAACCTTGGCGCTCGCGTGGACATAGTCCTTCGCACACCAACACTCGACTTTAGCGGATCGGAATGCCCCGGTCAAACCATCTCGGTACCGCGTGTCGCGCCGGGCTCCTGCCTACACTCACAGGATGGGCATACTGATCGACCAGCCGGCGTGGCCGGCGCACGGAACCCTCTGGTCGCATCTGGTGAGCGACTCCTCTCTGGCAGAGCTGCACGCGTTCGCGGCGGCCCAGGGCATCCCGCGCCGCGGCTTCGATCGGGACCACTACGACGTGCCCCTGGCCCGATACGAGAGCCTGGTAGCGGCGGGCGCCGAACCCGTCGACTACCGTGGACTCGTCACTCGGCTGCGGGCAAGCGGGCTGCGGGTCACCGCCAGGGAACGACGATCGAGTCCGACACCAGGGCACTGACCCGGCTGCTCACCAGGTGGCATCCATCCCGACTATGCTCCGGGTCATGGCACCGGTGGCGAGGTCCACGAAGACCGTCGTCGTGGTGGTGGCCTGCGGATTGACGGGGTACCCGTCGTTCACCTGGGTGTCGCTGTTGGGCACGGTTTGAATCGCAAGGTACTGGTCGTTGGGCGAGAGAGAGAATCCCACGATGGTCTCGTTCACGAGCGCCGGCCGGTAGACCACAAGACTGGACTCCTGGCCGGGCTCACCGGTGACCAGGGTGAGGTACTGCACGACCCGGCCGGTCGCCTGGTCGAATTCCGCCACCCGCTGCACGTACCCCTCTCCCCCGGTGAGGAAGTGCAGTTCCGCGGTGTACGGGGTGGTGCCGGCCACGTCCTGGGGGACGATGGCGTCCTCCGAACCCGTGGAGAGGTCGAGGACGTACTGGCGGTCCTGGTCGGAGACGGCGATGCGCAACCCGTCGGGGGCGAAGGCGTTCAGGTTGGGGAACTGGCCGATCGGGATCGGCGCGTCAGCCACGGCGGGGTCCACCAGCAGGAGCGTCGTGTCGAACAGTTGGGCGACGATCTCGGCGCGACGGGGCATGAAGCCCCAGCTGATGGCCTGCACGGCAGCGCCATCAAGCCCGGGAATGGTGGCCAAGGTGCCCGTGGTGAGGTCTAGGAGGAAGAGGGTGTTGTCGTAAACGGCACCGCCGGCACCGGCGACGCTGCTGAACCGGAATCCCACCGTGGCCGACAGGGACGACGCCTGGAGGTCCTGCACGGTTCCGGTGCCCGGCAGCGTGAGCTCGGCCGAGCTTCCGTCGGCCGCGACCAGATTGAGCCGGCTGGTCAGGTCGTCGGCGAGGGTCACGACCACCAGTTCGTCCCCGGTGGGGACGAAGGACTGGATGTACGGCGCGGTGTAGACGACTGTCGTCTCGGCGGACCCGACGGTCGTGCGAACGATCCGGTCGGGATCCTTGGTCGACTCGCCGGGCAAGGCGGGCGCGCGGGTGAGGACGTAGAGCGGAGACTCACCGGTGTGGAAGGAGGTGGACAGCGTGGACACCCGGTCGGCGAAGGGCCCGGTGACACCGGTGACCCCCACGGTGTACGCCGTGTCATAGTCGAGCGGCTGCGAGAACACGATGACGATGGTGTCGTTGGTGGTCTGCACTTGCACGGCACTGGCCGGGGTCACCGTCACCTGGCCGGCGGTGACCTCGGCGAGCTGCTGGTTGGTCTCGAGCACCAGGCGTTGGTTGGCCTGGCTGACCACGGCGGCGGTGTCGATGCTGGTGCCGGTGAGGCGAGGGCCGTTGAGCATGTTGACGGCCACGAGGACCAGGCACAGGACGACCAGCCCCACCAGCAGGACACCGAGCGTGCGCCGGAACCGCCGGTCGGCGGGCATCCGGCCGGCACGGGCCTCCGTAGACACAAGGCGCTCAGTAGACATACGGGTCGCTCGGCTGCTCGACGGGGTCGATCGCGGTCGGTTCCACGGCGAGGGACGCCTGGGCGCTGCCGCTCGGGTTCGGCCTGAACGTGCCTTCCACCTCGACCCATTCGTCGGTGCTGTAGGTGTTCGACCACCCCGGCAGGTACACCGGAACCCCGATGGGCTGGGCGTCGACGGCGCAGCAGGTCACGACGAAGCGGGCGACGTAAAAGACGTTGTCGGGGTCGTCGGCGTCGGGGAGGACGAACCCGATGAGCCGGGCGGTCTTGTCCGCGAAGAGCGCTGGGTCCTCGGACTGGGCGAGCAGCGAGACCCATTCCTTCACACTGAGCCGCTCGTAGTCCCCGGTGCCCACGAGCGTGGCGGCCTGCTCGGCCGCGTCGGTGCTGTCCAGGCCGCCGGAATTGATCTCCCGTTGCGTGGCGGTGGCGCTGGTGAGTGTCGCCGGCGGGAGCGCCAGGACGGCCACGGCCGCGATCACGAGCAGGAGGCCGCTGCCGGTCACGGTGACGGCCAGGCGGCGCCGGGAGGTGCGCTCCGCGGCCACTGCTGCGGAGGGGAAGAAGAAGGATGCCAGCACGAACACCAGGCCGAGCGCGGCCATCACCAGGGTGAAACCGAAGTAGCGGGGGTGGATGTACAGCCCCAGCTGCCCGGTGACTCCGAGCCAGACCGTGGCCACGACCACGACCAGGCTCAGCCCGATGCCGCGCCAGCGTTCGGCCACCCGGCCAGCCCACTGTCTTCTAGCCCACTGTCTATTAGCCCACATAGTTCAGCAGCAATCCCGCAGCGGCGCTCATGAGGGCCACAAGCGCGGTGATCTGCACCAGGGTGCGAGTGGTGAAGGTGGTGCGCATCAGCGCCAGCATCTTGACGTCGATCATGGCTCCGAAGGTGAGGAAGGCGGCGATGCCGCCGGGCATGAACGTGCTGCCGAAGGACAGCACGAAGAAGGCGTCGACATTGGAGCAGACCGCCACGATGAAGGCGAGCGCCATCATCGCCAGCACCGACCAGACCGGGTTGCTGCCGAGCGCGAGCAGCACCGACCGGGGCACGAAGACCTGGGTGAGCGCGGCCACGAGCGACCCGATGAACAGCGCCGGCATGATGACGGCGGTTTCCCGGGCGAAGAGGTCCACCGAGGTCTGGATCCGGCTCGGCGGCCGGCCGTGCTCGTGATTGTTGTCGTGCCCCTCGTGCCCGTCGTGCCCGGTCGGCGCCGGTCGCGCGCAGCTGGCGGCGAAGGCGGGCGTCAGCAGGCTGTCGGGGTCCGGGTGCCGGCTGTACAGCCAGCCGATCACGTTCGCGATAACGAACCCGGCCACGATCCGGGTGATCAGGATGCCGTCGCCGAAGCCGAACGCCTGGTGGGTGGTGATGATCGTGATCGGGTTGAGGATCGGGGCGGCGAGGAGGAACGTGATCGATTCAGGAATCGTGAAGCCACCGACCATGAACCCCCGGGCGAGCGGCACGTTTCCGCACTCGCAGACCGGGAAGAACATGCCCAGCAGCGAAATGGCCGCCCGGCGCAGCAGCGGCGTCCGGGGCAGGAAGCGGAGGAGGAAACCGTGCGGCAACCACACCTGCACCACGGTGGAGAGCAGGATGCCGAGGAAGACGAACGGCGCCGATTCGATGATGACGCTGAGCGCCAGGGTGACGGTGTCCTGGGTGCGGTCCGGCAGCCCCCAGCCGTCGAAGGCCGGGCTCACGGCCCGCACCAGGAATGCCAGCGCCACCAGGACGATGCCGAGGATCAGGCCGGTGGGCACGCGGCGCACCGTCCCCCGATCCCTGTGCATGAGGCCAGCCTAACAATCGGAAAGTAGCCGTCGCGCCCGCACACCGATACATGCCGGCCCGGGAATGCAGCGAGCGGTGCCGCCCCGTCCGGGTGGCACCGCTCGCCCAGCCGCAGCTGGAACGGTCCGGGTCTAGCGGGCGTCGTCCGTGGGAATCACGATCGGCTGCACCGAGGCGGTGGGACCGCCTGCGGTGGTGACCCGACGGCTGCGGGAGCGACCCTGGCCGGGCTGCTTGGGCTCGGGCAGGGCGTCCAGGACCGAGTCGAGCAGCTGGTCGGTGACCTGCTTGCTGACCGGGCGGCGACTGCGCGGTGACTTCTGCACCGGGATGTCGAGAATCTCAACGGCACCGGTCCGCGCTTCACCGGTCTGCGCTCCACCGTCCTGGCCTGCGCCGACGTTTGTGTCCGCCGACTCGGCGGTGACGGCCTCGACGCCCTCCGGCGGGGCGGTGATGCTCGTGCCGGCGGTGCGGGAGGAGTCATCCGTGGGTGCGGAGTCGTCAGCCGGGCGGCTGGCCCGGTTGCCGGAGCGGCCACGGTTGCGGCCGTTGGAGCGTCCGGACGAGGCGTTCTCGGTGGCCGCGGGCGCGACATCCGCCGTCGCAATGCCATCAGTGGCGGCAGACCCGAACCCGGCGGAGGAATCGACAGCGGCCGATTCTGCCACAGGTGCTGAGCCGGCCGGCGCCTCCGCCGCAACGGGAGCGTCTGCTGCCGCGTCGGTCCCCGGTGTCGCGTCGGCCTCGGTCGGCGCGATCACCGGGATGGAACCGGTGAGCGAGCGGGTGATGGTGCGCGCGGCGATCAGGGCGAGGGCGTGCTTAGCGTCCTCGGTGATGCCGTGCGTGCCGTGACCGGCCTTGGCAGCGTCGGTCGCGGCCGGTGCCGCGTGTCCGCTGCCGGACTGGCCGTTGTTCCGTGAGCCGGACTGGCCGTTGTCGTGCCCGTTGCCGGTCGACTTGCTGCGCGGGCGACGTTCCTGCGCCGGCTGGGCAGTCTGGCGGTGCTTGACGACGGGGTCGTGGTGGATGACGATTCCACGGCCGGCGCAGGCCTCGCAGTTCTCGCTGAACGACTCCAGCAGGCCGAGGCCGAGCTTTTTGCGCGTCATCTGCACGAGGCCGAGCGAGGTGACCTCGGCGACCTGGTGCTTGGTGCGGTCCCGGCTGAGGCATTCGACGAGGCGGCGCAGCACCAGGTCGCGGTTGGACTCGAGGACCATGTCGATGAAGTCGACGACGATGATGCCGCCGATGTCGCGCAGGCGCAGCTGACGCACGATCTCATCGGCCGCTTCGAGGTTGTTCTTGGTGACGGTTTCCTCGAGGTTGCCGCCGGAGCCGACGAACTTGCCGGTGTTCACGTCGACGACGGTCATCGCCTCGGTGCGGTCGATCACGAGCGAACCGCCCGACGGCAGCCAGACCTTGCGGTCCAGCGCCTTCTCGATCTGCTCGGAGATGCGGTACTCGTCGAACGCGTCCCGTTCGCCCTCGTAGCGCTGCACGCGCTCGACGAGGTCGGGCGCGACCTGGCGCAGGTAGGACTCGATGATCTCCTGCGAGTCGTCGCCGGAGATGACCATCTTGTGGAAGTCCTCGTTGAAGACGTCACGGACGATCTTGATCAGCAGGTCGGGCTCGCTGTGCAGCAGGGCCGGACCGGAGACCGTGTCGACCTGCTTGGCGATGGATGCCCACTGCGCGGTGAGGCGGTTGACGTCCAGGGTGAGCTGTTCGTCGGTGGCGCCCTCCGCGGCGGTGCGCACGATGACGCCGACGTTGTCGGGCAGCACCTCCTTGAGGATCTTCTTCAGGCGGGCGCGCTCGGTGTCGGGCAGCTTGCGGCTGATGCCGTTCATGGAGCCGTTGGGCACGTAGACGAGGTAGCGGCCCGGCAGGGAGACCTGGCTGGTGAGCCGGGCGCCCTTGTGGCCGATCGGGTCCTTGGTGACCTGCACGAGGACCTTGTCGCCGGGCTTGAGCGCCAGTTCGATGCGGCGGGCCTGGTTGCCGCCCGGGGAGTTCACCGCTGCGGCGTCCCAGTCGACCTCACCGGAGTACAGCACGGCGTTGCGGCCACGGCCGATGTCGACGAAGGCGGCTTCCATGCTGGGCAGCACGTTCTGCACCCGGCCGAGGTAGACGTTCCCGATCAGGGACGCATCCTGGTTCTTGGCCACGTAGTGCTCGACGAGCACGCCGTCTTCGAGCACGCCGATCTGGATCTTGTTGTGCTTGGCCCGCACGACCATGGCCCGGTCGACGGACTCGCGGCGGGCGAGGAACTCGGCCTCGGTGATGACCGGGCGCCGGCGGCCGGCGTCGCGGCCGTCGCGGCGGCGCTGCTTCTTGGCTTCAAGGCGGGTGGAACCCTTGATGCGCTGCGGCTCGGTGATGAGCTCGGGTTCGCGGGTGGTGCGCACCCGGACCACGGTGTTGGCGGGGTCGTCGCTGCGGCTCTCGTCGCCGGTGCGTCGACGCGCGCGGCGGCGAACGGTCGAGGCTTCTTCGGAATCGTCGTCCTCGTCGTCGAGTACACGTCCGCCGGTTCGAACCGGTGCCGGCAGGATCGCCGGCGCCTGGAAGATCAGGGATGTCGTCGGGCGGCGAACCACTTCGACGCTCTCGTCGAACGGGGTCGGCAGCGCGGGGAACGCGACGGGCTGGTCGATCGCGTCCACGTCGAGCGCTTCCACATCCAGCACGGGAGGGGCAAGCGGCGTGGAGGCGCTTGGCGTCTCGACGGCCGGTGCGGCCTGCTGTACGGGAACCTTCCTGGTTGTTTTGCGAGTGCCGAACAGGCCCTTGCGCTTCTTGTTGTCGTTGTCTTCCACCATCACTGGTGCGCTCCTTGACCGCTGTGGGTGACCGCGCCACCCACTTGGCTACTCTCTCGTGCGACGATTCCGCTTGCGCGAAAACCCCGCGAATCCTATTGCGTCCTGCAACCGGCTCTTGGCTCTGGTTGCTAATACCTTTGGTCTACGACCAATGAATCTGGGCGAATGCCGCCCATTAAGCCTTATGGCATCGGTTTGAGCGCGGCTCAAACGACTGTTTCGATTATCGCATGCATTCCCAGGGTCGCGTGCGCGCCACATGACATAATCCGTAAGTGCCACTCACCGCCTCGAAAAAGCCTCCCATCGGCCTTGCCGTCTTCCTGATCATCGCCGGGGCGATCGGTTTCGCGGCGGCTTTCGCCCTCACTCTCGACAAGTTCACGATGCTGGAAGACCCGACGGCCCAGCTGTCCTGCAACTTCAGTGTGCTGGTGGGATGCAGCACCAATCTGGGCTCCTGGCAGGGCGCCGTGTTCGGGTTCCCGAACCCGCTCATCGGCGTGGCCGGCTGGAGCGTCGTGATCACCATCGGAGCGGCGATCCTCTCCGGCGCCCGGTTCGCCCGCTGGTTCTGGCTGGGCCTGAACCTCGGCGTGACCGGCGCGCTGGTCTTCGTGATCTGGCTGATGGGGCAGAGCTTCTTCGTCCTCGACGTGCTCTGCCCGTGGTGCATGGTCACCTGGACGGTGACGATCCCGGTGTTCCTGGCGGTGACGCTGTACAACCTGAAGACCGGCATCATCCCGGCCACGGCCGGCATGCGCCGCCTGGCCGCCGGCGCGTACTCCTGGATCTTCGTGATCACGATCGCCTGCTACATCGTCGCGGCCACGGTCGCCCAACTCCAGATGGACTTCCTCCACCGCCTCTAACCCCCGTCAGCCTCCGCGAGACGTGAGAAGGGCCCCGAAAACTCGACGTTTTCGGGGCCCTTCTCACGGTTCGCGAGGGGGTGGCTGCGTGGTTAGGCGAACCAGAGGGCCAGCTCGCGGGCGGCGGACTCCGGGGAGTCCGAGCCGTGCACCAGGTTCTGCTGCACCTTCAGGCCCCAGTCGCGGCCGAGGTCGCCGCGGATGGTTCCGGGTGCCGCGGTGGTGGGGTCTGTCGTGCCGGCGAGGGCTCGGAAACCTTCGATCACGCGGTCACCGGCGACACGGATGGCCAGGATCTGGCCGCTCTCCATGAACTCGACGAGCGGCTCGAAAAACGGCTTGCCGGCGTGCTCGGCGTAGTGCTCGGCGAGGAGCGAACGCTCCGCCTGCACCAGCTTGATGTCGACGAGGGAGTATCCCTTCGCCTCGATCCGGCGGAGGATCTCGCCGGACAGGTTGCGGGCCACGCCGTCGGGCTTGACCAATACGAGTGTTTCCTGAACCTGGGTGCTCATGTGTTCTCCTTCTACTAGTTCTGTGAGTTCTGTTTGTCGATACGGGAGCCGGTGATCATGCAGTACACCCACATGCCGGCGAACAATGCCCCGACGACGAACATCGCCGGGTTGAGGAATCCGGTGGCGACGATGATGACCTGGATGGCCCAGCCGATCGCATAGGCCCAGGGAAACCGTAGCAAGCCGAGCGTGGCAACCATGATCAGGCAGAGCAACGCTCCCCCGCCCAGGGTCACCCACGGCGGCAGGTCGCTGAGCCCGAAGATCACCAGGGTGGCCAGGAACACCACGATCAGTTCGAAGCCGAGGACGATCGACGCCAGGGAGCGTCGGACCGACCCGCTTCTCACGGGGTCATCCAGTCCCCCGCGTCGGCCAACGCCACGGCGTCGCCGACGAGGGTGATCGACCCGGCGACGAGCACGGCGCGCTTGGGCTCGTCCTGGGCCCAGCCGCGCGCGGCGTCCAGCGCCTGGGACAGGTCGTCGAACCGGAACGTGGCCGCGTCGCCGACGTGCTCGGCGACGAGGTCGGCGAGGTCGTCGGCCGGGATCGCGCGCTCGGAGTGCGACTGGGTGACGTGGAACCGGGTGGCCACCGGGCGGAGGGCTTCGATGATGCCGGCGGCGTCCTTGTCGGCGAGAATGCCGATCACCACGACGATCTCGTCGAAGTTGAAGTAGCTCTCCAGAGCCGCGGTGAGGGCGAGTGCCCCATGCGGGTTGTGCGCGGCGTCGACCAGGACGCTCGGCTCGATGCCGACAAGCTGCAGGCGCCCGGGCGAGGTGGCGGTGGCGAGGCCTTCAACCAGGATGTCCTCGACGAGGGCCTGGCTGCCGCCGCCGAGGAACGACTCCACGGCGGCGATCGCGACGGCGGCGTTCTGGGCCTGGTGGGTGCCGTAGAGCGGCAGGAACAGTTCGGAGTAGGTGCCGGCGATGCCGCGCACCGAGATCAGCTGGCCGCCGACGGCGACCGAGCTGGCGAGGAGGGCGAAGTCGGTGCCCTCACCGGCAAGGGTGGATTCGGTGAGCTCGGCCGCCCGGGTCAGCTCGGCCAGCGCCTCCGGCACCTGGGCTGCCGTCACGACGGCCGCGGCGGGCTTGATGATGCCCGATTTGGTGCGGGCGATCTCGGCGATGGTGTTGCCGAGGCGCTTGGTGTGGTCCAGGGCGACGGGGGTGAACACGGCCACCTGGCCGTCGGCGACGTTGGTGGAGTCCCATTCGCCGCCCATGCCGACCTCGAGCACGACCACGTCGACGGGGGCGTCGGCGAAGCAGGCGAAGGCGAGCACGGTGAGGGCCTCGAAGAAGGTGAGCGGTTCGTCGCCGGCGGTGGCCAGTTCGGTGTCGACCATCTGCAGGTAGGGCTGGATGTCGGCCCAGTTCGCGGCCAGGGCCTCATCGGTGATCGACTGCCCGTCGATCACGATGCGTTCGTTCAGCCGCACCAGGTGCGGGCTGACCAGCAGGCCCGTGCGCAGCCCGTAGGCGCGCAGGATGCTCTCGATGATGCGGCTGGTGCTGGTCTTACCGTTGGTGCCGGTCACGTGGATGATCGGGTACGAGTTCTGCGGGTCGCCGAGCAGTTCCACCGCGCGCCGGGTGGGCTGCAGTCGCGGCTGGGGTGCGCTCTCGCCCACCCGCTCCAGCAGAGCCGCGAGCACGGCGTCGCCGGCGTCACGGAATTCGTCGGGGTAGTAGTCGTCAGACATTGATGGTTCCTTTTTCGCGGGCGACGGCAACGATGACCGGTCCGTGGTTCGCGTAGTGGTCGGCCTCGAAGCGCACATAGTGCTCCACGACAGAGCCGGTCAGGCCCTGCAGCCATTCTGCGGGGGTGCCGGCGGCCTCCGCCGGGGCGGCGTGCGTGTGGAAACGGGTGGCGAGGGTTTCGCCGGCGACGTCGACCCCGCTCGCCAGGGCGAACGTGGCCGCATCCGCGTCGTCGGAGAAGACCAGGTCGAGGCGGATGCGGTCACTGACCTCGAAACCGGCCGACTTGCGGGTGTCCTGCACGGCGCGGATGAGGTCGCGGGCCAGGCCCTCGGCCTCGAGCTCCGGCGTGGTCGTGGTCTCCAGCAGCACGAAACCGCCGCCGGAGAGCAGCGCCAGCGCCGACGTGTTCAGCGCCGACTCCGCGTCGCCGGCGGTGGAGGCGGCCTGAAGTTCCAGGTCGTACTCCCCCGCGGCCAGCACGATGCCGCCGGCGGTGACGACGCCGTCGGTCTCCGACCAGTCGCCCGTGCGGGCGGCCTTGATGACCTGTTGCACCTGCTTGCCCAGGCGCGGGCCGGCGGCGCGGGCGTTGACGGTGAGCTTGGAGGTGATGCCGTAGCTCTCGGCGGAACCCGGTTCCTGTTCGACCAGGGTGACGGCCTTGACGTTCAACTCGTCGCGCAGGATGCCCTCGAAGCCGGCCAGGGCTGCGGTGTCGGTGGTGACGACGGTGAGGTTCGCGAGCGGCAGGCGCACCCGCAGGCCCGCCTTCTTGCGCAGTGACAGCACGGTGGAACTGATCAGGCGGACCTGGTCCATGGCCGTGACCAGGCCGGGTTCAGCGGGGAACGCCGTTGCGTCCGGCCAGTCGGTGAGGTGCACGCTGCGGCCGCCGGTGAGGCCCTGCCAGATGCGCTCGGAGACCAGCGGCAGCAGCGGAGCAGCCACCCGGGTCACGGTTTCGAGCACGGTGTACAGGGTGTCGAAGGCATCAGCCCCGGTGCCATCGGCGGTGACGCCGGCCCAGAACCTGTCGCGGGAGCGGCGCACGTACCAGTTGGTCAGCACGTCGGCGAAGTCACGCAGGCGGGCGGCGGCGTTGGTGCTGTCGAGGCGGTCGAGGTCCCCGGTGACGTCCTCGATGAGGTCGCGGGTCTTGGCCAGCAGGTACCGGTCGAGCACGTCGGTGGAGTCGGTGCGCCAGGTTGCGGTGTAGTCGGTGGCGTTGGCGTAGAGCGAGAAGAAGTACCACGTGCTCCACAGCGGCAGCAGCATCTGGCGGGTGCCCTCGCGGATGCCCTCCTCGGTGACGACGAGGTTGCCGCCGCGCAGTACCGGAGAGCTCATCAGGAACCAGCGCATGGCGTCGGAGCCGTCGCGGTCGAAGACCTCGTTCACGTTCGGGTAGTTGCGCAGCGACTTGCTCATCTTCTGCCCGTCGCTGCCGAGCACGATGCCGTGGCTGACCACGTTCTTGAACGCGGGCCGGTCGAACAGCGCGGTGGAGAGCACGTGCAGCAGGTAGAACCAGCCGCGGGTCTGTCCAATATATTCCACGATGAAGTCGGCCGGGTTGTGGCTGTCGAACCAGTCCCGGTTCTCGAACGGGTAGTGCACCTGGGCGAACGGCATCGAGCCGGAGTCGAACCAGACGTCGAGCACATCCTCGATGCGGCGCATCGTGGACTGCCCGGTGGGGTCGTCGGGGTTCGGCCTGGTGAGGGCGTCGATGTAGGGGCGGTGCAGGTCGGTGGGACGCACGCCGAAGTCGGCCTCAAGCTCGTCGAGCGAGCCGTAGACGTCTACGCGGGGGTACTCGGGGTTGTCGCTCTTCCAGACCGGGATCGGGGAGCCCCAGTACCGGTTGCGGCTGATCGACCAGTCGCGGGCGTTGCCGATCCACTTGCCGAACTGGCCGTCCTTGACGTTCTCCGGCACCCAGGTGACTTCCTGGTTGAGGTCGACCATCCGGTCGCGGAAGTCGGTGACGCGCACGAACCAGCTCGACACTGCCTTGTAGATCAGCGGGTTGCGGCAGCGCCAGCAGTGCGGGTAGGAGTGCTCGTAGCTGGCCTGGCGGAGCAGCCGGCCCTGCGATTTGATCAGCTGGGTGAGCGGCTTGTTCGCGTCGCTCCAGAGCTGGCCGGCGACCTCGGTGACGTGGGGCAGGAATTTGCCGCCGTCGTCGAGGGAGAGGATCACCGGGATGTCGTAGGCGCGGCAGACGATCTGGTCTTCCTCACCGTAGGCGGGGGCCTGGTGCACGATGCCGGTGCCGTCGCTGGTGGTGACGTAGTCGGCGAGCACGAACCGCCAGGCGTTCTGGGTGCCCCATTCGCTCTCGTCGGCGTAGTAGTCGAACAGTCGGTCGTAGGAGACGCCCTCGAGGTCGCGGCCGATCACGGTGCAGGACACGGCGGCGGTCGCGTCGGCGGCGCTGTCGTAGCCGAGGTCCTTGGCGTAGCTGCCGACCAGGTCGATCGCGAGCAGGTACTCGGCGCCGAGCACCTCGGTACCGGACTGGTCCGACGTGACGCCGGCCTGCTCGCGCAACACCTCGGCATCCGGCGTGCCGTGCGGACCGGCCGGGACGACGGCGTAGACGATGTCGGGACCGACGGCCAGGGCCAGGTTCGTCGGCAGGGTCCACGGCGTGGTGGTCCAGGCCAGCGCGCGCACGGCGGTGAGACCGAGGGTCTCGGCCTTGGCGCCGACGAGCGGAAAAGTGACCGTGACGGTCTGGTCCTGGCGCATCTTGTAGACGTCGTCGTCCATGCGCAGTTCGTGGTTGGACAGCGGGGTCTGGTCACGCCAGCAGTACGGCAGCACCCGGTAGCCCTCGTAGGCGAGGCCCTTGGTGTGCAGTTCCTTGAACGCCCAGATCACCGACTCCATGTAGGTGATGTCGAGGGTCTTGTAATCGTTCTCGAAGTCCACCCAGCGGGCCTGGCGGGTGACGTAGGTCTCCCAGTCCTTGGTGTACTCGAGCACCGATTCGCGGGCGACGGCGTTGAACGCGGCCAGGCCCATCTCCTCGATCTGGCTCTTGTCGGTGATGCCGAGCTTCCGCTCGGCCTCCAGCTCGGCGGGCAGGCCGTGGGTGTCCCAGCCGAACCGGCGGTGCACCTGCTTGCCGCGCATGGTCTGGAACCGCGGGAAGAGGTCCTTGGCGTAGCCGGTAAGCAGGTGGCCGTAGTGCGGCAGGCCGTTGGCGAAGGGCGGGCCGTCGTAGAAGACCCACTCCGGGGCGCCCTCGCGGTTGTCGATCGACGCCTGGAAGGTACCGTCCTTCTCCCAGAAGGCGAGCACCTCGGTCTCGATCTGCGGGAAGTTCGGCGAGGGGACGACGGCGGCGTCGCGGGTGAGATCGCGGTCGGGCAGGCCGAATGCGTTGTCTGTGGGCTGCTGCGGGTACGTCATGCTTCTCCTGGACGAGGCGGGTGAAAAGCCGCTGGCCTATTCCACGAGGACGCTCGCCCCGACAGGACGATGCGCGGTACCACCTCGCTTGCCGTTCCTGGAGAAGCGAACGACCGCTCAAACAAAGGCTGTGACGGGCCCGACCCGTTCGGCTCTACTGGCCGGAACCGTGCCGGGGCACGATACCAACGTTCTTCCGAAAACTCCCCGGTGATAGCCGGATCAATGTCGATTAATACTAGCTTGCCAGACAAATACCCGGGCCGGCGAAATACCGGGTATTCGGGGCGCCGGGTTGCCTCAGCCGGGGTCGAGAACCGGCCGGAAGCCGGCGCACACCGGCGTGATCGCCCTCTCCACAAACGGCGCCAATTCGCCGCGTCCGACGCCGGCGGCGACCCAGTCCCCTGCGGCCGCCGCGGCGGCGGCGACGACCGCGTTCGAGAACGCCCGCCCCAGCGGGTCGGCATCCACGGCGTGCCCCGGCCTGGCGCCGACGAATTCGTGCACCAGGCCCGCCAG
Source organism: Cryobacterium sp. AP23 (assembly GCF_054075385.1). Lineage (NCBI taxonomy): Bacteria > Bacillati > Actinomycetota > Actinomycetes > Micrococcales > Microbacteriaceae > Cryobacterium > Cryobacterium sp. AP23. The sequence continues at coordinate 871,476 of NZ_CM133415.1, forward strand.
CACGAGAAATCGGGCGAGGGCGGATGCCTGCAGCTCACCGGTCGTTTCCATGAGCTCGTCGTGGGCGACCGACCAGGGCACCCGGCCGGGGCCGAATCCCACGGCCACCACGAGCAGCGCTTGCCGTACCGACACCGTGACCGGGGCGGACCGATCACAGGCCGCCAGCGCGCCGGGCAGCGCGGCCAGGCCCGCATCGACATCGACCCACAGCAGGTCGCTCTTGGCCGCGAAGTAGTTGAAGAAGGTGTTGCGGCTCACCCCGGCCCGCCGGGCGATGTCCCCGACCGTGGTTTTGGCGTAGGTGCGCTCGAGGAACAGCTCGGCGGCGGCCTCCTCGAGCATCGCCCGCGACGAGCCACGCGGGCGCCCGGCGGCACGGGAATCAGACATGGGTCTCCTGTGTTCTACGATGGGACTCGACGCGTTAGATTTTTGGACTGAGTCCAATAATGGCACAGCAGTTTCGAGCACAGCAGTTTCGAGCACCGCAGCTTCGCGCACACCCTCCCTGCACCTGTGATCCCCCGTGAAAAGAGACATCCGCATGCCCCGTCCGGGAACCGTTCGTTCAACCCAGCGCCCCCTCACCCGTGTCCTGCTGGCCGGCACCGCCGCCCTCGGCCTGGTCCTGACCGGGTGCACGAGCGCCTCGCCGACCGGCGACACGAGCACGCCGGCCAGCGGCGGCACTCTCACCTATGCGTCCGGCGACGCGGAGCCCACCTGCCTCGACCCTCACGTCGGAGGGAACTACCCGCAGGCGTTGGTCAGCGGACAGTTCCTCGAGTCCCTCGTCTCCCTCGACAGCGACGGCACGGTGATCCCTTGGCTCGCGGACAGCTGGACCGTCAGCGACGACGGCCTGTCCTGGGAGTTCACCCTCAAGGACGGCGTGAGCTTCACCGACGGCACCCCGATGGATGCCGCCGCCGTGCAGGCCAACATCGCCCACCTGCAGGACCCGGCCACCGGTTCCTCCACCGGCTACCTCGCCCTCGCCAAGGTCACCGGCACAGAAGCCGTCTCCGACTCAGTGGTGCGGCTCACCCTCTCCGCGCCCGACGGCGCCCTGCTCGAATCGCTCTCCCAGCCGTGGCTGGCGATCGAATCCCCCACCGCGTTGCAGCGCAGCCAGGACGAGAACTGCGCGGCCCCCGTGGGCACCGGGCCGTTCGTGGTCGACTCCTGGGTGAAGCAGAACGCCATCACGCTGGTGCGCAACGACGACTACACCTCACCGCCGGCCGACGCCGAGCACGAGGGCCCGGCCTACCTGGAGACCCTCACCTGGCGGTTCATTCCGGACTCGGCGTCGCGCTACGCGGCCCTGCAGGCCGGTGAGGTCGACGTGATCGACAACGCCCAGCCGGACACGATCAGCCAGGCCGAGTCCAGCGATTCCATCGTGCACCTCGATGCCCCGCGCCCCGGCGCCTCCAACCGGATCGAACTGAACTCCGGCAAGGCACCGTTCAACGACGCCGCGGTGCGCGAGGCATTCATCCGCTCGGCGAACGTCGACGACGCCGTCGCCTCCCTCTTCCAGGGCAGCGCCGAGCGGTCCTACTCGGCCCTGTCCAGCGTCGAACCGCTCGGCGTCTCCCGCCCCGACCTGTTCGACTACGACCCCGACGCTGCCGCCGACCTGCTCGACGGCGCCGGCTGGTCCGAAAAGGATTCGGACGGCTACCGGGTCAAGGACGGCGTGCGGTTGACCGTCGTGTTCCCGGTGAGCACCAACCAGTCCATCCCCGCCGAGCAGTCCCTGTTCGAGCAGATCCAGGCCACCGCGAAGGAGACCGGGTTCGACGTTCAACTGACCAAGCTCGACCTGTCCAGCTGGTACACCGCCCTCGGGTCCAACGCCTACGACGCCGTGAGCGCGCCGTACACCAAGGTCGGGCCCGACGTGCTGCGGATCCTGTTCGACTCCGCCGGCATCACGCCCGCGCCCAGCGGTTACTTCGCCAACCACGCCCAGCTGAACGACCCCGAGCTGGATTCGCTGCTCGCCCAGGCGAACGCGACCAACGATGCCGACACCCGCGCCGAGCTGTACGCCGACGCGCAGGACATCGTGCTCGAAGGGTTCTACATCCTGCCGCTCTACGACCAGCAGAACCACTTCCTCCTCAGCTCGGCCGTCGAGGGCGCCAGGGCCATGCCCACGGTCTCCACGCCGGCGTTCTACGACGCGTGGCTGACCAGCTGACGCGGGCGCGACTGGGCGGCCTCGGCCGGCGCCTGGCCGGCGCGGTCTTCGTGCTCTGGGCCGTGGCCACCGTCACCTTCTTCGCCGTCCGCCTGATCCCTGGCGACCCCGCCGAGGCCATCCTCGGCGGACCGGGCTCGCAGACATCATCGGAGGCCCTCGCCGCCGTGCGGGCGGAATACGGCCTCGACCAGCCCCTGCTGCTGCAATACCTGCACCAGCTGGGCCGCCTGGCCACCGGTGACCTGGGCCGGTCCTACGCCCTGAACATGGATGTCGGGCCGCTCGTGCTCAGCCAGCTCGGCGGCACCCTGGTGCTGGCCCTGCTGTCGCTGGCGGTGGCCTGGCTGATCGCGCTGCTGCTGGCCACCTGGTCCACCGGGCGGGGCCGGTTGGCCCGGCAGATCGGGTCGGGCCTGGAGATCGTGGCCGCGGCCCTGCCGCACTTCTGGCTGGCGACCACTCTCATCGTGGTGTTCAGCGTCTGGTGGGGCGTTCTGCCCCCGATCAGCACGGCGGATGCGCGCGGCATCGTTCTACCCGTCGTCACCCTGGCAATCCCCCTGGCCGGATTCCTCGGCCAGGTCATGCGGGAGAGCCTGACCACGGCGCTGGAGTCCCCGTTCGTGCTCTCGGCCCGTGCCCGCGGCGAAAGCGAGCGCGGCGTGCTCTGGCGGCACGCGCTGCGGCATGCCGCCCTGCCCGCGATCGGCCTGTCCGGCTGGGCCTTCGGCTCGCTGATCAGTGGTGCCGTCGTCGTGGAAACCATCTTCGCCCGGCCGGGCCTCGGCCGCACCCTGCTCAATGCCGTCACCGTGCGGGACGTGCCGGTGGTGATCGGCGTCGTGATGATCGTCGCGCTGGCGTACATCCTGATGACCGTCCTGACCGACCTGGCCTCCCGCCTCGCCGACCCCCGCCCCACCAGCACGGGGACCGGAGCCGGCGCATGAGCGAACTCGAGATCCAGGTCGCGGCCGGGGTCGACACCGCCAATGGTGCGAGAACCGCCCGGCGGGGCCGGGTCACCGCCGCCGAGCTGATCGCCGGGCTGCTGGCCGCGCTGCTGATCACCGCCGCCATCGCGCCACGGCTCCTGGCCCCGGGCGACCCGCTCGCCATCGATCCGCTCGCCGCGTTCGGCTCACCCTCCTGGGCGCACTGGTTCGGCACGGACGAGTCCGGGCGGGACATCTACACCCGGGTGGTCGACGGCGCCCGCGATTCCTTGTTGATCGGGCTCACGGCGACCGTGATCGGCCTGGGCCTCGGCACGATCCTCGGCGTCATCGCCGGCACGCTGGGCGCCGCGGTCGACTTCACCGTCAACCGGTTCCTCGAGGTGTTGTTCGCGTTCCCGGGTTTGCTGCTCGCTCTCCTCTTCATCCTGGTCTTCGGCCCGGGCCCCGGCAGCGCCATCGTCGCGGTCGGGCTGTCCACGGCACCCGGCTACGCCCGCATCATCCGCGCCCAGCTCATCCGCGTGCGCTCGTCGGCGTTCGTCGAGGCGGCCACCGTGCAGGGCCTGTCCCGCCGCCGCATCCTGACCCGGCACATCCTGCCCAACACCCTGGCGCCACTGCTGGTGCTGGGCACCCTCGGGGTGGGGCAGGCCATCGTCTGGGCGGCCGCGCTGAGCTACCTCGGCCTGGGCGCGCAACCGCCGGCCGCCGAGTGGGGCGCAATGCTCTCGGCCGGGCGTACCTACATCACCTCGGCCTGGTGGATGAGCTTCTTCCCGGGTCTCCTCATCGTGCTCACGGCAGTGTGCGCGACCGCGCTTGGCCGCTCGATCGAACGACGGATGAGGCACGCATGAGTCCCGCAGACCACTCCGCCGCAGAGCAGCCCGCCGCCCGCCGGCCCCGGCCAGAGGTTGCCCTGACGGTGCAGAACCTCCGGGTCGGTTTCGGTGATCCCGCGGCCGAGGACGCCGTGCGGGGCGTCTCGTTCGAGGTGCGCGCGGGTGAGTGCCTGGCCATCGTCGGCGAGTCTGGGTCGGGCAAGAGCGTCACGGCTCGCAGCATCCTCGGTCTGGCCGGCGCCGGTGCCCGGGTGCGAGCCGATGAGCTCACCCTCGCCGGCGAATCGGTGCTCGGTCTGAGCGAGCCGGCCTGGCGGCGCCGCCGGGGCCGGGATGTGGGCCTCGTGCTGCAGGACGCCCTGGCGTCCCTTGACCCGCTGCGCCCCATCCACCGGGAGATCGGCGACTCGCTGCGCCTGCACACCCGCCTCGACGCGGCAGGACGCAGCCGCCGGGTACTCGAGGTGCTCGACGCCGTCGGCCTGCCCGACCCACACCTCTATGCGGGCCGGCGCTCCGGCGAACTCTCGGGCGGCCAGCGTCAGCGGGCGCTGATCGCCGCGGCCCTGGCCCTGGATCCCCCACTGCTGGTCGCCGACGAACCCACGACGGCCCTCGACGTGACCGTGCAGGCCCAGGTGCTGGCGCTGCTCGAGCGGGTGCGGTCCCAGGGCACCGCCATCGTGCTGATCAGCCACGACCTCGCCGTCGTGAGCCGCGTCGCCGACCGGATCGTGGTCATGCACGAGGGTCGCATCGTGGAGACGGGAACCACCGCGGAGGTTCTGGGCTCCGGCCGGCACGCCGAAACCCGGCGGATGCTGGCCGCCGTTCCCGTGGACAAGCCGCGGGGCACCAGCCTCTCGCCCGTCGCGGAACCACGGCCGGCCCGGCCGGCACTGGTCACCGACCGGCCGGCCGATCCGATGACCCCGATCGACCAGGCCACCCCGGCCGCGCCCCTCGTCGCTCCTGCCGCTCCTGCGGCCACGCCCGGCGCCGGTCTGGCGCTGGAGGCCATCGGCCTCGCCAAGGTCTTCCGTGGCCCGCACGGCACCGTCCACCAGGCGGTCGACAACGTTTCCTTCCAGTTGCCGCGCGGCAGAACCCTGGGCATCGTCGGCGAGTCGGGTTCGGGCAAGACCACCACCGCGCGGCTCGTGCTGGCGCTCACCGAGGCGGATGCCGGAGAGGTGCGCCTGCAGGGCGAGCCGTGGAGTGCGCTGCCCGAACGCGACCGGCGGGCCCGACGCCCGCTGATGGGCGCCGTGTACCAGGACGTGCTCGCGTCGTTCGACCCCCGCTTGAACGTGCGGGAGATCCTGCAGCATGCCGTTGCCGGGCCGGCACCCGCTGGTCGCACACGCGGCATCGGCGCCTCTGCCGCCCGCCGCAGCGACGCCGCCCGGGTCCTCGAACTCCTGGACGAGGTCGGCCTGGCGTCGGCCTTGCTGGAACGGCGGCCCGCCGACCTGTCCGGCGGCCAACGCCAGCGGGTCGGCATCGCCCGCGCCCTGGCCTCGCGGCCGCAGGTGCTCATCTGTGACGAGCCGGTCTCAGCGCTGGATGTGAGCGTGCAGGCGCAGGTGCTCGACCTGCTCGACGAGTTGCAGAGCGAGCTCTCGCTGAGCCTGCTCTTCATCTCCCACGACCTCGGCGTCATCCAGCACGTCAGCGACCAGGTTGCCGTGATGCACGACGGCCGCATCGTCGAGGCCGGCACCGCCGCGGAGATCTTCATGGCTCCGGCGCATCCGTATACCCGCGCGCTGCTGGCCGCTGTGCCCCGCCTGGTCTGAACCAGGGCCGGTCTGCTGGAAATCCGGCCCATTCGGGCACTCTCTCCGGTCGGCCGGTACCCTACGCTGAGCCTTGTGTTCTCCATTGTGACCTCGACGCTCCGGCTGGCCGCCTCCAAGTGGCCGGTCCTGCTGGCGTTGTACATCGCCGGCTGGCTTGCCCGCTACCTGGTGATCGAGGTCGCCGCCTTTGTGGGCACCACGGATGCTCTCTCCGCGTTCCTCATCATGCCCATCGCGATCCTCGCCCGCCTGGCGAGCTTCATCGGGATGTTCCTGGTGCTGCGCCCGGGCATGCCCGCGTTCGCGGATCTCGCTGCCAGTGGGGAAGACTCCATCGATCGCACCGAGGACACCGCCGCCGCCGGGCCCAGCGTGCAGGAGCTGTTCCTGGCGAGCATCCTGCCGTTCTTCGCGTTCTATGCAGCATGGCAATTCCTGCGCGATGACACCCTGCAGTACGCGGCGGCGGCGCTGGAGAAGATCAACCCCTTCGCGGACACCGACAACTCGGCGGGCGTGCTCAACCTCCAACTCACCTGGGCGTCCGGGGCGGCCATCGTGGTCGCATTCACCGGCCGGTACCTGCTTCGGCGCTACAGCGACAAGCTGCCGCGCTGGACCGCGGTGCTGACGGTGTACCTCGAGGCCGTCTGGGTGTATCTCACCGTGTTCCTCATCAGCACCTACCTCTCCCAATTCGACGCCTGGGTGGCGAACCGTACCGCGATGCACTGGATCGCGGACCTGCGGGGCACTCTCGGCGACCTGTTCGCACCGATCGGTGTCGCTTGGGACGTCATCGCCTGGGCCATCGGCGAGGCCGGCGCCCTGGTGCTGCTCCCCGTCGCCTGGCTCGCCTTGGCGGGCATCGTTTACGGGCGGGCACTGACCGCGGGCCCGTTCCTCATCAAGGTTCCGCAGAATCGCTACGCAGACCGGGTGCGCACTCGCTACTCCCGCGTGCCCAAGGCGATTTCCCGCCGGTTCGCGGATGTCGGTGGCGGCTTCGTCGGCCGGTGGAAGCCGCTCGCCAACGCCCTGACCCTGGTCTGGCGGGCCGGGGTGGTGCCGATGGGCATCTTCGTGCTGGCCTATACCGTGATCGATGCGGCCGGCTCCTGGCTGGGCTTCGGTGCCATCCGGCTGATCGGCGCCCACGACCTGGAGTCGTGGTGGATGAACGTGGACGGGTCGCTCATCTTCGGTATCGATGTTCTGCTCGAGCCGCTGCGCATCTGCCTCATCGCCGCCGGCTACGACTACTGCCTGCGTCGGCTGAGCGAGCGCAGGGACGCCGCCGCCGTCACCGAAACCCGGCCCGATTCCGCGCCGGCTCCCGCTCCCGCCTAGCGAGAGCTTCGCGGCTCACTCGAGGGCGAACCTGGCGTATTCGGGCAGCTCGGTGACGACGGAAATGCCGACGGTGAACTCCGATGACTCCCCCGCGTCGGTGGGAACGACGAATTGCGCGTCGAAGGTGTACGGCGTTGTCAGCTCCGAGCTGCAGGAGACCAGGTCCGGTCCTGAGCCATCGAGGGAGATTGCTCCCCCGTTGGCCCAGCTGCGCGTCGGGGTGTTCCCGCCGGCCTCCTCCAGCCGCACCGTGCACAGGTCGGGCACGCCATCCGGTCCGAAGCCCGTCGGCTCCACGCGCACGGTGACCACGACGAGGTCGGTCCCGGCGGGCAGGTCGCGTTCCCGCCCGGCAGCACTGGTGCCCGGCACGCGGTCGGTGGCCACGACGCTCCAGCGGGCGTTGCCGTACTCGAGCGTTTGACCGGCTGCGACGTCCACCGGCCGGCTGGGCCACTGCTCGAAGTAGCCGATCCACTGGTTCGCGAACATGATTCCCAGGGTCGCCGGGAGAAGTATGACAATCGCCACGAGTGCCCGGCTGTTGCGCCTGAGCCACCCAGCCGGCTTGCGCTTGACCTGTTCGGTGGTGGTCACCGGTCACCCCACTCCGGGAAGTCGGCGTCGAGACTCTCCTGCACGGCGAGCTCGCCCAGGTCGACCGGCATCACGAGCAGGGAATCCACCCGCGGGTCCGAGTTGAGGGCGAGTTCGAGGGTGGCCGTCGCGGCCGCGTCGCTCGAGGCCACGTCTGCGGGAAGTTCGAAGAAGAGCGGACCGGTCAGGGGGATGCCGGTGGCGAGTCTGACGCTCACCACGGTGGCGTTGCCCGGTCGGGTCGAGGCGCTGAAGCGGGTGTCGCCCACTCGCAGGACCGCCGTGCCGAACACGGCACCCTCATCGGTCGCCACCGCCTCGACGCTGAGGTCGACGACGACCCAGACCCCGGGGGTGCCGCCCGCCCAGCCGTTTCCGGCGGTCACGGACTCGGTCACGGCGACCGAGTGCACGGTGGCCCGGATGTTGCGGCCCGTGGCGGGCTCACCGAGGGTGGCCGGCACGGTGATCGGCGACTGCTGCAGGTCGCGATCCGGCGCGGTGTGCAGAACGAGCGCCGCGACGGACAGGATGGCCACGAGCACGGCCCCATTCGCGGCATGGCGCCAGCGAGAAGTCCTCAGGCTCATTCCGACACCCCCGCGCCCACGTCGTCGAGGGTCATGTCGAGGGTTGCTCGTACGACCGGGTCGTCGTACAGCCCTCCGTAGGTGAGCTCCCCCTCGCTGATCTTGACGCGGTCCAGCAGCTGCACTTCGATCGGGTCCCCTTCCGCGACGGTGTCGGCGACCTCCCAGACGAACGCGAGCTCGACGGGCACCCCGGGTTGTACGACGGCCTCGTCGCTGCCATCGTCGATCACCAGGATGCTGGCGGGCGGGGTCGCCACCGGCAAACCGTCGATGCCGGCGACCCGGATGGTGTCTGCCTGGATGCCGCTCAGCTTGACCGGGCCGGTCGGCACGCTGCTCAGCCGGAGGGGGGCTGTAGTGGTGTTCTCCACGACGGCGCGCACCACGAGCAGCCGGAAGCCGTCTTCGGGAGTGAGAAGCTGCTCGGGGAAGGCATCGATCAGCAGCGCCTGGCTGACGGCGATCGTGAGTTCGGCGCCGACGTGGGTGTCACCCACCTCGAGTACCGGCGCGGCCTGCACCGGGGCGTCATCGAGGCCGCCGAACACCGCAGAGACGGCGAGGAACACGCCGGCGATGCCGGTGAGGAGCCACGCGGTCGGCAGGCGGTCGTACAGGTGCCGCGCACCCTGGCGCCAGGAGCGGCGCTCCCGTGGCGGGGTCGCCGTCACCTGACGGGGCCGCTGCTCAAAAGGGTGGTCATGGGGCCATAGTACCGAGCGGGATCCTCCAGACTGTCGCGCCAGGGCAAACGGGCCCCGTCAGATCCAGCAACCTGCCCGAAGAGCCGCCGTTCTCACGCGGGCCGTCGTCTGAGAAGACTCCCAAACAAGGCCCGGATCAGCCCGTTCGGAGGGTCCGAGTGCTGCCGGGGGCGCCACATCGACTAGATTGGTTCAGCAGTACTGAAGGCACCTCACCAACGACACGGTGCCGCTGAAACGAATCGGAGTGTCATGACCAACGCTGACCGCGTTCCCGAAAAGCCCGCCCTCGAAGGGCTGGAAGCGAAATGGGAAACCAGCTGGGAAGCTCAGGGAACCTACCGATTCGACCGGGCCGGTGCCACGAAGGCGTCGATCTTCTCGATCGATACTCCCCCGCCCACCGCATCCGGGTCGCTGCACATCGGCCACGTTTTCAGCTACACCCACACCGACGTCGTCGCCCGCTTCCAGCGCATGCGCGGCAAGAGCGTCTTCTACCCGATGGGTTGGGACGACAACGGCCTGCCCACCGAACGCCGGGTGCAGAACTTCTACGGCGTGCGCTGCGACCCGTCGCTGCCGTACACGCCTGACTTCGTTCCGCCCTTCGAGGGCGGCGACGGCAAGAGCACCAAGGCTGCGGACCAGCTGCCGGTGAGCCGACGCAACTTCATCGAACTGTGCGAACGCCTCACCGTCGAGGACGAGAAGCAGTTCGAGGAACTCTGGCGCACCCTCGGCCTCTCCGTCGACTGGACGCAGAGCTACCGCACCATCGCCCCGGAGTCGATCACCGCCTCCCAGCGCGCCTTCATCGGAAACGTCACCCGCGGCGAGGCCTACCAGGCCATGGCACCCACCCTCTGGGATGTCACGTTCCGTACCGCCGTAGCCCAGGCCGAGCTCGAGGACAAGGAGATGCCCGCCGCGTACCACCGGGTCTCCTTCCACAAGCCGGATGGCTCCACCATCGAGATCGAGACCACCCGCCCCGAGCTGCTCGCCGCGTGCGTCGCCCTCGTGGCGCATCCGGACGACGACCGCTACAAGCCGTTCTTCGGCACGACAGTGCGCACCCCGGTCTTCGACGTGGAGATCCCGATCCTCGCCCACCACCTCGCCCAGAAGGACAAGGGCTCGGGCATCGCCATGATCTGCACCTTCGGTGACGTGACCGACGTGGTCTGGTGGCGCGAACTCGACCTGCCCAACCGCGCGATCATGGGCTTCGACGGCCGCATCATCGCCGAGGCACCCGACGTGATCGTCACGCCCGAAGCCCAGGCCGCCTACGCCCAGCTCGCCGGCAAGACCGTCTTCTCCGCCAAGCAGGCCATGGTCGACCTGCTGCGCGCCTCCGGCGACCTGATCGGCGAACCCAAGCCGATCGTGCACCCGGTCAAGTTCTTCGAAAAGGGAGACAAGCCGCTCGAGATCGTCTCCACCCGCCAGTGGTACATCCGCAACGGCGCCCGCGACGAGAAGCTGCGCGCCCGTCTGATCGAACACGGAACCGCGCTGCAGTGGCATCCTGAGTTCATGCGCGTGCGCTACGAGAACTGGGTCAACGGCCTCACCGGTGACTGGCTGGTCTCCCGACAGCGCTTCTTCGGCGTTCCCCTGCCCGTCTGGTATCCGCTGGATGCCGACGCCAACCCGGTCTTCGACCAGCCCATCATCGCCACGGCCGACCTGCTGCCCGTGGATCCGTCCTCCGACGTTGCCCCCGGTTACACCGCTGACCAGCGTGGCGTGGCCAACGGCTTCGTCGGCGAGGTCGACGTGATGGACACCTGGGCCACCTCCTCCCTCACCCCGCAGCTCGCCGGCGGTTGGGAACGCGACCCCGAACTCTTCGACCTGGTCTATCCGTACTCGCTGCGCCCGCAGGGCCAGGACATCATTCGCACCTGGCTGTTCTCCACGCTGCTGCGCGCCGAGCTCGAACACGGCGAATCCCCGTGGCAGCACGCCGCGCTGTCGGGCTTCATCGTGGACCCGGACCGTAAGAAGATGTCCAAGTCCAAGGGCAACGTCGTCACGCCCGCCGATGTGCTCACGCAGCACGGCTCCGACGCCGTGCGCTACTGGGCGGCGTCGTCGCGCCTGGGCACGGATGCGGCGTTCGACCCCAAGAACCCCACCCAGATCAAGATCGGCCGACGCCTGGCGATCAAGATCCTCAACGCCAGCAAGTTCATCCTCGGGTTCGCCGGTGACGACGCCGCCCCGGTGACCGAACCGATCGACACGAGCATGCTCGCCCGGCTCGACGTGGTGGTCGGCCAGGCCACCGCGGCGTTCGAGAACTTCGATCACGCCCGCGCCCTGGAGCTCACCGAAAGCTTCTTCTGGACGTTCTGCGACGACTACCTCGAGCTGGTCAAGGAACGCGCCTACGGCGACGTCGGCCCGGAGCAGGCATCCGCCGTCGCCGCGCTGCGCCAGGCGCTGTCGACCCTGCTGCGCCTGTTCGCACCGTTCGTACCGTTCGCCACCGAGGAAGCCTGGTCGTGGTCCAACGACGACTCGGTGCACCGCGCGGAGTGGCCCATCGCGGGTTCAACGCCCGCAGACGACGGCACCCTGGCCCTGCTCGACCTGGCCAGCCGGGCCCTCACCGGCATCCGACGCGCCAAGACCGACGCGAAGGCTTCACAGAAGTCCGCTGTCATCTCTGCCACAATCGGTGGATCGACATCGGAGGTGGCCCTGCTCGCGCAGGTGGCCGCCGATTTGCAAGCAGTAGGCCGCATCGCGGATTTGACGTTTGTCGAATCCGACGAACTGGTCGTTACTAACATCGTGCTCGCCACGGTGTCGGAAATTTAAGGAGAACCGCATGTCTGTACAGGTCCGCCCGCTGGGTGACAAGGACTTCTTCCCGTGGCTCGGACTGTTCGAAGGGTACAGCGAGTTCAACAAGAGCGACCTGACCGACGAGAAGGCCCTGCGTGTGTGGAGCTGGCTCATCGACAAGAACCATGACCTCGACGGTGCTGTCGCGGTCGACGACAACGGTGACTTCGTCGGCTTCACCCTGTACCGGGCGTTCCCGCGCACCCTCAGCGGTGACGTCGGACTGTTCATCGACGACCTGTTCGTCACCGCCGCCGTGCGCGACAGCGGCGTCAGCAAGTCCCTGCTGGACTTCGCCCGCGACTACGCCAAGGCGCACAACTACCGCACGCTGCAGTGGCTGAACACCACTGACGACAAGGCCACCCGGAAGCTCTACGACGAGGTCGGGTCCCGCACCACCTGGGTGACCTACGAGGCCGAGGTCTAATCATGCAGCTCGGTACCCGCTGGTCGCTCGGAGCCACGCCTCCGGCGGGCCTGCCCGAGGTCGTCGTGATCGCCCTGCAAGCCGTTGAGGGTGACCTCGCGGGACTGCCGGACGACACCAGTGGCTGGCGCTGGACGCTCACCTGGCTCGAGGGCAACCCGGTCATCGAACTCGACGACGGCACTGTCATCCGGTTCGACCCGAAGGAAGACAGCGCCACCATCACCCAGCCCGTCGTGGCGTCGGAAGACGACGAGGACTGGATCTAGCCGGTCTCAGGCTTCGAGGCAGTCGGCCGACGGGGCATCCGCCGGCCGGCTGATCAGCGCACGGCGATGATCTCGCCGTGCGGCATGCCGAACCAACCGTCGGGGTCAGCCGCCCAGCGCCGCCAGTCGGCACTGATCTCGTGTAGGTCCGCCAGGTGCGCCGCCCCGGCCTCGATTGCGTGCGCGGCGAAGTCCGGCTCCGTCACCCGTTGGGCCCAGGACTGGCCCCACCACTCCCGTTCGGCGTCCGACGCGAAGCACCAGATCGAGGCGGTGCAGGTCACGTCGGTGAACCCCGCCTCACGCGCCCACGCCTTCAGGGCGGCCCCGGCATCCGGGTTGCCGCCGCTGAACCGGTGCACCGAGCGGTACACCCCCAGCCACGCCGCCAGACCCGGCAGCCGGGGATGCCAGGTCACGCCGGCGTAACAGGCGTCGCGGGCCGCGAGGATGCCGCCCGGCTTGAGCACTCGGCGCATCTCCCGCAATGCCGCCACTGGGTTGGCCAGGTGCTGCAACACCTGGTGTGCGTGCACGATATCCACGGATGCGTCCGGCAGCGGCAGCGCGTAGACGTCCCCGACAAGAAAGCGCGCGTTCCGCACCCCCTCATCGAAGGCGAGTCCGGCCGCCTGCTCCACCCGCGCCGGCGAGCTGTCGACCCCCACGACCTCGCCCGGCAGGAGCCGGCGTGCCAGGTCGACGGTGATCGTGCCCGGCCCGCACATCACGTCGACCAGGCTGAGGCCGGCATTCAGGTGCGGCAGCAGGTACGCGGCGGAGTTCGCCGCGGTACGCCAGGTGAGCACCCGCGGCAGGTGTTCCTGGCCGGGTGCGTGCTCGTCTCGCGGTGCTGTCTCTTGGCGTTCCGGGGTGTCGTTCATGGCGCAGAGCCTACGACGGTGTGCCGCGGCGCGCACCGGTGGCCAGGACACGGCCAACACTAGGCTGGGGCGATGGCCGACTCCTCGAATCCCTTCCTGACCCCCAGCACTCTGCCGTACCAGCTGCCGCCGTTCGCGGAGATCCGGGACGAACACTTCCGCCCGGCCTTCGTCGCCGGCATGGCCGAGCAGCTCGCCGAGGTGCAGGCCATCACGGCGGACCCGGCGGCGCCCACGATCGAGAACACTCTCGTCACCCTCGAGCAGAGCGGGCAGGTGCTCACCCGGGTGGCGACGGTGTTCTTCTCGCTGAGCTCGTCCGACTCGTCCGACTTCTCCAGCGCACTCGAGGAGGAGCTCGCTCCCCTGCTCTCGGCGCACGCGGACGCCATCCGGCTCGATCCGGCGCTGTACGCGCGGATCAGCACCCTGTACGCCCAGCGTGCCGAACTGGACCTTGACCCGGAGACGGCGTACCTGCTCGAGCGGTACTACACCGAGAACACCCTCGCCGGGGCGGCGCTGTCCGAGGGCGACAAGCTGAACCTGCGCGAGTTCAACATGCGTCTGTCCACCCTCACCACCCGGTTCGAGAAGAACCTGCTGGCCGACACCAACGACCTCGCCGTCGTGATCGACGACGTCGCCGAGCTCGACGGGCTGAGCGAGGGAGAGATCTCCGCAGCGGCCGAGGCCGCGAAGGAGCGTGGGCTGGACGGCAAGTACGTCATCACCCTGGTACTGCCGACAAGCCATCCGTACCTCGCGTCGCTCACCGACCGGAGCGTTCGGGAACGGCTGCTGACCGCGTCACGGGCCCGCGGCATCCGGGGCGGGGCGCACGACAACCGCGAGCTGGTGCTGGAGATCACCCGGCTGCGCGCCCAGCGGGCCAAGCTGCTCGGCTTCGCCAGCCATGCCGCCTATGTCACGGCGGACGAGACCGCGAAAACCCCGGAGGCCGTGGCCGGCATGCTGGGCCGGCTGGCTCCGGCCGCCGCCCGGAACGCGCACGCCGAGCAGCAGGCGCTGCAGGCCGCGGTGCGGGATGCTGGCGGCGACTTCGAGCTCGCCGCCTGGGACTGGGCGTTCTACACCGAGAAGGTGCGCCAGGCCACCTTCAACGTGGACACGAGCGCCATGCGGCCGTACTTCGAGCTGGAGCGGGTGCTGCACGATGGCGTCTTCTACGCCGCCACCCTGCTCTATGGGGTCACGTTCACCGAGCGGCCCGACCTGACCGCGTGGAACCCCGAAGCGCGGGTGTTCGAGGTCACGGACGACGACGGCTCGCCCGTCGGCCTGTACATCGCCGATTTCTACACCCGCGACTCCAAGCGCGGCGGCGCGTGGATGAATTCGCTGGTCTCGCAGTCAACCCTGCTGGGCACGCCCACCATCGTCACGAACAACCTCAACGTGCCCAAGCCCGCCGCCGGCTCCCCCACCCTGCTCAGCTTCGACGAGGTGAACACCCTCTTCCACGAGTTCGGTCATGCCCTGCACGGCCTGTTCGCCCAAGTCACGTACCCGCGCTTCTCCGGCACCAATGTGTACCGGGACTTCGTCGAGTTCCCCAGCCAGGTCAACGAGATGTGGATGCTGTGGCCCGAGGTCCTGTCGAACTACGCCAGGCACTTCCGCACCGACGAGGCGATGCCGCAGGAACTCGTCGACCGCATCCGTGAATCGGCGACCTTCAACGAGGGCTTCTCCACCAGCGAATACCTCGCGGCGGCCCTGCTCGACCAGGCCTGGCACCGCATCGGAGCCGACGACACCGTCACGGACGTGGCCGCTTTCGAGGCGGCCGCACTGGCGGAAGTGGGCCTGGACAACCCGGCTGTGCCCACCCGGTACGCGAGCACCTACTTCGCGCACACCTTCTCCGGCGGGTACGACGCCGGCTACTACTCCTACATCTGGAGCGAGGTCCTCGACGCCGACACCGTGGCCTGGTTCACCGAGAACGGCGGCCTCACCCGCACCAACGGCGACAGGTTCCGCGCCCGGCTGCTCGGCGTGGGTGGCAGTGGCGACCCGTTGGCCGCGTACCGCGACTTCCGCGGCCGTGACGCCGACATCCAGCCCCTGCTCGACCGCCGCGGCCTCAACTGACCAAAACTGTTCCCCGTGCGGACAAATGGTCCCGGCACACCGGGTGCATTTGTCGGCATGGGGAACAGTTGGCGCGGCAGGAGCGACCCCGCGGGCGGGCACCGGGTCAGTGGTACAGGGCGCTGTAGGCGTTGATGGCGGGCTGTCCGCCGAGGTGGGCGTAGAGCACGTTGCTGCCCGGGGCGATGTCCCCGGTGCTGACGAGGTCGATCAGGCCGGCCATGGACTTGCCTTCGTAGACGGGGTCGATGATCACGCCCTCCAGGCTCGCGGTGAGCCGGATGGCGTTGTTGGTCGACTCCACCGGGATGCCGTAGTAGTCGCCGGCCCAGCCCTCGAGCACCGTGATCTCGTCGTCCGCGATGGGCCGGCCAACTCCGATCAGCTCGGCGGTGTTCCGGGCGATGCGGGCGACCTGGTCGCGGGTCGCGTCGATCTTGGCGGATGCGTCGATACCGATCACGCGGCGCTTGGCGCCGCCGAAATTGGCCTCGAGGTCGGCGAACCCGGCGATCATGCCGGCGTGGGTGGAGCCGGTGACGCTGCACACCACGATGGTGTCGAAGAAGACCCCGAGCTCGGCTTCCTGCGCGGCCACCTCGTGCGCCCAGTTGGCGAAGCCCAGGCCGCCCAGGCGGTGGTCGGAGGCGCCGGCCGGGATCGGGTAGGGCGTGCCGCCCGCGGCCTCGACATCGGCGATCGCTTGCGTCCAGGAGTCCTTGAAGCCGATGCCGAAGCCATCGGAGGAGATCCGCACATCCGCACCGGTGAGCCGGGAGAGCAGGATGTTGCCGACCCGGTCGTTCACGCTGTCGGGCCAGTCGACCCACTGTTCCTGGACGAGCACGGCCTTGAGGCCGAGGTGGGCGGCCACGGCGGCGACCTGCCGGGTGTGGTTGGACTGGATGCCGCCGATCGACACCAGGGTGTCGGCGCCCTGCGCGAGCGCCTCCGGAATGAGGTACTCGAGCTTGCGGGTCTTGTTGCCGCCGAAGGCGAGGCCACTGTTCACGTCCTCGCGCTTGGCCCAGATGCGGGCACCGCCAAGGTGGGCGCTCAGCCGGTCCAGCGGGTGGATCGGGCTCGGCCCGAAGGTGAGCGGGTGACGGGGGAAATCGCGCAGTGCCATGGGGTCCTTTGGAGTCTGGGTGATGGGGTGGGTGGTGGGGGTTGGTGGGGCTGTGGGTCGCGTCGACGGGGCGGTTCAGCCCGCGTCATTCTCGGTGTTCGTGTCCGTGCCCGTATCCGTGTCCGTGTCCGTATCCGTCGCTGTGGCCACAGCCAGCATCCGGCCCAGCGTGAGCCAGTTCTCCCGCACCGCAGCCCCCGCCTCCTCGGCCTGCCCGGCGGCACACAGGCGGATTATGCGGTCGTGGTCGGCCACGGATGCCCGGCCGGCGAGAGACGAGAAACGCGCCCGTTCGAGGCGTCTGAGCGTTGGCGTCACCTGCTCCAGCAACGCCGGCAGCAGCTCGTTGGCGCTGGCCCGCACCGCGACGGCGTGGAAATCGTCGTCGGCCGTGATGGCGGCATCCACATCGTTGGCGGCCAGTGCGGCCCGGAAGCGCTCGTTGGCCGCCTCCATCAGCGCAAGGTCGGCGGCGGTGAGCTGGGCGACGGCCTCCCGCGCCGCGAGCTCGTGCAGCGCCGCGGCGATTGCCTGCGCGTTCAACGCGGCCCGTTCGTCCAGCGGCGCCACGATCGTCTGCCTGGCCCGTTCGGTGCGCACCAGCCCGGCCGTCTCCAGCCGAGCGATGGCCTCCCGGATGGGCGTACGGCTCACGCCGAGCCACGACTCGAGCTCGGCGTCGCGCAGCTTCTCCCCCGGTGCCAGGGTTCCGTCCACGATGGCGGTGCGCAGGGCGTCGTAGGCGTAGTCGCGCAACGAGACGGGGCGATGAGAGGCGTCAGGAACGGGAACCGGCATGCAATATATTGCATATCCTCACCGGCCTCCTGTCAACTCGGCAACCACAGCATCAGCAGCACGGGCGGATCCGCGGACGGGACGACGGTCTCCGCGTCTACTCCGGATGCGGCGGGGAACGCAGAACCGCCCCGGACCGGTGGTCGGGGGCGGTTCTGGCGGAGCGGATCGCGCGGGCGGGTTAGGCCGACTTCTCTTCGCGGCGGGAGGAGTGCAGCACGATGGTGGGCGCTGCGTTCTCGAGCACCGATTCGCGGGTGACCACGACGCGGGCGACATCCGTGGTGGACGGCACCTCGAACATGATCGGGCCGAGCACCTCTTCCATGATGGCGCGGAGACCGCGGGCGCCGGTCTTACGGAGCACCGCGAGGTCGGCAATGGCCTCGAGGGCGGGCTGCTCGAAGTCGAGCTCCACCCCGTCGAGCTCGAACATGCGCTGGTACTGGCGCACTAGGGCGTTCTTGGGCACGGTGAGGATCTGCATCAGCGCCACCTGGTCGAGCTGGGTGACGGTGGTCACCACGGGCAGTCGGCCGATGAACTCGGGGATGAGCCCGAACTTGTGCAGGTCCTCCGGCAGCACCTCACTGAAGAGGTTGATGTCGTCGCCCTTGCTGTGCAGCGGGGCGCCGAAGCCGATGCCCTTCTTGCCGGCACGCTGGGAGATGATGTCGTCGAGTCCGGCGAAGGCACCGGCCACGATGAACAGCACGTTGGTGGTGTCGATCTGGATGAATTCCTGGTGCGGATGCTTACGCCCGCCTTGCGGCGGAACCGAGGCGACCGTTCCCTCCAGGATCTTGAGCAGAGCCTGCTGCACGCCCTCCCCGGACACGTCGCGGGTGATCGACGGGTTCTCGGCCTTGCGGGCGATCTTGTCGATCTCGTCGATGTAGATGATGCCGGTCTCAGCACGCTTGACGTCGTAGTCGGCGGCCTGGATGAGCTTGAGGAGGATGTTCTCCACGTCTTCGCCCACGTAGCCGGCCTCGGTGAGCGCCGTCGCATCCGCCACCGCGAACGGCACGTTGAGCCGTTTCGCGAGGGTCTGAGCGAGGTAGGTCTTGCCACAACCGGTGGGGCCGATCAACAGGATGTTGGATTTGGCGATCTCGACGTCGTCGTGGATCGCGTCCGCGGCGGTGAGGGTGGCCCTGCTGCGCACGCGCTTGTAGTGGTTGTAGACGGCAACGGCGAGGGACCGCTTGGCGGCTTCCTGCCCGATGACGTACTCCTCGAGGAATCCGAAGATCTCCCGCGGCTTCGGCAGCTCGAACTCGCTGCCGGCCTCTTCGGCTCCGGCCTCGGCCAGGCGTTCCTCAATGATCTCGTTGCAGAGCTCGACGCATTCATCACAGATGTACACACCGGGTCCGGCAATGAGCTGCTGCACCTGCTTCTGGCTCTTTCCGCAGAAAGAACACTTCAACAGGTCGGCGCTCTCGCCTATTCGTGCCATCCGTGAGCCTCCTCCATCAATGACGCTGATTCGAGCCTAGCTGGTGCGTGTGACAGATGCGTGCACCCGCGGAACAAAGCGAAACGGCGCGCCGCCGGGGAGGCGGCACGCCGTTTGGCGAACAGGCTGGCCAGCGGCCGAACCCGTGGGTCGGGCTACTTGACGAGCGTCGGAATGCTCTTGCGGCTGGTCAGGATCTGGTCGATCAGACCGTAGTCCAGGGCCTCGGGTGCGCCGAGGATCTTGTCGCGGTCGATGTCCTTGTGGACCTGCTCCTTGGTGCGGTTGGAGTGGTGCGCGAGGGTCTCTTCGAGCCATTCGCGCATCCGCTGGATTTCCGCAGCCTGGATCTCGATGTCGGAGGCCTGGCCGCCGCCCTGGCCACCGGCGGAGGGCTGGTGGATGAGGATGCGGGCGTTCGGCAGCGCGAGGCGCTTGCCGGGGGTGCCGCCGGCGAGCAGCACGGCTGCGGCGGAGGCCGCCTGGCCGAGGCAGACCGTCTGGATGTGGGGACGGATGTACTGCATCGTGTCGTAGATGGCCGTCATCGCGGTGAACGAGCCACCGGGCGAGTTGATGTACATCACGATGTCGCGATCGGGGTCCTGGCTCTCGAGCACGAGCAGCTGGGCCATGACGTCGTCGGCGGATGCGTCGTCAACCTGAACGCCGAGGAAGATGATGCGGTCCTCGAACAGCTTGGCGTACGGGTCCTGGCGCTTGTAGCCGTAAGCCGTGCGCTCCTCGAAGGTGGGGAGGATGTAGCGCGACTGCGGCGCCTGCGGAGCCATTCCACCCGGGGCCATGCCGCCGGCCTGGAGGCCAAAATTCGTGAATTCCATGTTCTGCCCGTCCTACTTCTTGTTCACTGAGTCGTCGGTACCGCCGCCGCCGACCACGTCCGACGCGAATTCGCGCAGGTGGTCGACGAATCCGTAGGCCAGCGCCTCTTGGGCGGTGAACCAGTTGTCGCGGTCGTTGTCGATGAGGATCTGCTCGACCGACTTGCCGGTCTGCTCTGCCGTGAGCTCGGCCATCCGCTTCTTCATGTCGAGGATGACCTTGGCCTGCGTCTGGATGTCGGCGGCGGTGCCACCGAAGCCACCGGACGGCTGGTGCAGCAGCACCCGGGCGTTCGGGGTGATGTAGCGCTTGCCCTTGGTGCCGGAGGAGAGCAGGAACTGCCCCATCGACGCGGCCAGGCCGATACCCACGGTGACGACGTCGTTCGGCACGAACTTCATGGTGTCGTAGATCGCCATGCCGGCCGTGATCGAGCCACCGGGTGAGTTGATGTAGAGGAAGATGTCCCGCTGCGAGTCCTCTGCTGCCAGCAGCAGGATCTTGGCGCAGATCTCGTTGGCGTTGTCATCGCGCACCTCTGAGCCGAGCCAGATGATGCGGTCGCTGAGAAGTCGGTCAAAAACACCGGGTGTAGGTACCATTTCGGCCATGTCGCGCTCCGTTTCGCTTGTCGCTTCAGGAATGAATCTATAGGGTCCAACGCTCGCAAAAGGCTCTGTTCGCCCTCGGCAGATTCACCGGGCCGGGCACGCGTGAAACGGCAGATACGAAACGGGCCGGATGCCCGAAGGCATCCGACCCGTTTCTGCAACGCCCGTGCGGGCGAGCGGTGTTACTTCTTTGCTGCAGCCTTCTTCTTCGGCTTGGCCTCGGCGGCCGGTGCCTCCTCAGCGGCTTCGTCAGAAGCAGCCTCGTCGGTGGCGTCAGCGGTGGCCTCATCCGCGGCGGGCTCGTCGTCGACGACGGCCGTGAACTCGGACAGGTCGACGGTGGCACCGTTGGAGTCGGTGACCTCGGCCTTGCCCAGCGCGATCGCGAGGGCCTTGTTACGAGCAACCTCGGCGACCATGGAGGGGATCTGGCCGTTGCCGGACAGGGCCTGAACGAACTCGCTCGGGTCCATGCCGTACTGCGAGGCACCCTGGATCAGGTACTGGGTGAGCTCGTCCTGGCTGACCTTGACCTGCTCGGCCTCGGCGATGGTGTCGAGCAGGATCTGCTGACGGAAGGTCTTCTCGCTGGCCTCGGTGACCTCGGCGCGGTGGGTCTCGTCCTCGAGGCGGTTCTCGCCCTCGAGGTGACGGTGCACCTCGTCGGCGATGATCGCTTCGGGGATGGGGACCTCGACGGAGGAGAGCAGCTGCTCGATGAGCAGCTCGCGGGCCTGGTTGCCCTGGCCGAAGACCTTGGAGCGGCCGACCTGGACCTTGAGGCTCTCCGTGAGCTCGTCGATGGTGTCGAACTCGCTGGCGATCTGCGCGAAGTCGTCGTCGGCGGTGGGGAGCTCGCGCTCCTTGACGGCGATGACGGTGACGGTGATCTCAGCGGTCTCGCCCTCGTGGTCGCCACCGAGCAGCTTCGACGCGAAGGTCGTGGTCTCACCGGCGGTGAGGGACTCGAGGGCCTCGTCGATGCCCTCGATCAGGTCGCCGGAGCCGACCTCGTAGGAGATGCCGCTGGCGTTGTCGACCTCGACACCGTTGACGGATGCGACCAGGTCGATCTGGGCGAAGTCGCCGGTGGTGGCCGGACGGTCGACCGTGATCAGGGTGCCGAAGCGGCTGCGCAGGGTGTTGAGTTCTTCGGTGACCTCGTCATCGGAGATGTCAACGGCGTCAACCGTGAGCTTGAGGCCCTCGTAGGCGGGCAGGTCGATCTCGGGACGCACGTCGACCTCGATGGCCAGCAGCAGGTCTCCGGAGAAGTCCTTGTCGCTGGGCCACTCGACGATGTCAGCCTCGGGGCGACCGAGCGGGCGGAGCTTGTGCTCGTCGACGGCCTTGCGGTAGAAACCGTCGAGGCTCTCGTTGACGGCGTGCTCGAGGACAGCAGACTTACCGACGCGCTGGTCGATGATGGGCGGCGGAACCTTGCCCTTGCGGAAGCCGGGGATGTTGATGTCCTCGGCGATGTGCCCGTAGGCGTGGGTGATGCTGGGCTTCAGCTCTTCCGGAGTCACCGAGATGGTGACCTTGGCGCGCGTGGGGCTCAGCTTTTCTACCGTGGACTTCACGTTTAAATCTCCTGTGTTCGACAGATTATGTTCGACAGATGTGCAGGGGGGTGATGGTCGGGGCGACAGGATTCGAACCTGCGACCTCTCGGTCCCAAACCGAGCGCTCTACCAAGCTGAGCTACGCCCCGGATGTCATCTCACCCGTTGGGGCCACCAACTTGGCGCGCAGACTCACGCGACAGGCGGATTGACCTCCGTCAGTCTAGTGCACGACCCGCAGGCCGGGGCGTCCCTGAGCGGATTCAGGGCGCGTTCCGGGGCTTTTCCGGGGCCGTCTCGGCGGAGCGGGAAAACGGGCCACGAAACCTGTACTACGATATTCGAGTGCCGCTACGCGTGGCACATGGGGATGTAGCTCAATGGTAGAGCCTCAGTTTTCCAAACTGATGGCGCGGGTTCGATTCCCGTCATCCCCTCCCAGTTATCGCAAGGATCGCAAGGGCATCTTCCCTTGATCCGAGACGGAAATCCCGTCCAAGACTCGTCGGCCTAGGCCTGTTCGCCTTCATGCGATTCCGCCGAGACGGACACCCCGGCGGGCGCGACCGTCTCGGTTACGGAGGTCGCCGAGGTCAGCTCCAGGAAGCTACCAACGCCGCTCTCCAACGCCACTGCCGCATTGCCGATTGCGGCCAGAAGGTTCATCGCGATCAAGAGCCCTCCGACAGCCTTCTTCAGCTTGGGCTCCTTCACCACCGCAACGCGCAGCTCCGGTCGACGGTTCAAGAAGCCCATGAGCCGGTCGAACTCTCCGAGTACCGCATCGAGGCCGCCCACCCTGTATAGATCGACTGACCTGCGGATTGCATCAGCGTGCTCGTACAGCATGCGCTTGAGTTCAGACTCAAGCGTGGAATCGGACGTCAAGCACTCAATCAGAGCGTCTGCAAGATCCTTGACTTCATCCAGTTTGTCATCGGGGACGGGCACCTTGAATCCAGATGCTCCGGCGAGAATCATGCTCGTGTGCCGAAGGCCCTTCAGCGTCCCCCTGTCGTAATGCCGAAGCACGTGATCCAGGCTAGTTCCAAGATTGGTCGTGAGATCGGAGAGAGCAGCCTCGACTTGGGGGAGGTCCTCGAGCAGCTCCTCGTGGGACAGCGCAGGGGTCGTTAGCGTTCCCACTTCGTTTCGCATGAGCTGAGGCTGCTCTTTCCACTCCGCGAGAGCGCGAAAGAGTGTGGAGGAATACTCGTTTGGAATCTCTAGGTACTTAGTCAAAGTCTTGAGAATCGGGCCATTGGGCTGTCCATGCACCATGCAATACTCCAGCAACAGATACAGACGCCCAGCGGGATTCCGAAGATGACCTTGATTATCTGACCTGTCGCCCAATTCGGCTTCCCCATCCGCTGCGTTTAGGAGTCACACTATCGGTGCCATCTACCCCTCTGCGACGAAGGCCTGGAAGCGGGCGATCTGCGCGTTGTAATCGCTGGGGTGGCCGGGCCGGTACTTTGAACGCATGCCTATTGAAGACACCGGCTGGCTTCGGCTTGCGGGCTCATCCATTGCGATCCTCGGTGCTGGCACAGGTGCAGCGATGTCCGTCCTGCTGGCGGACCCGGTAACCGGGGCGATGGCCGGGCAAGCACTCGCAGAGGTCGGGAACGACATCGCTCGGCGGATGCTCAGCCCTCGGCAGGAAGCGCGCGTCGGAACCGTAATCGAGCTGGCAGCTAGCGCCGTCATCGCAAAGGAGACGTTAGGCGAACAGCTGCGCGACGACGGGTTCTTCGAGGGCGACAGGTCGGACGCGCAGGAGATCATCGAAGGTATTCTGCTCGCCGTCAAGGACGACCACCAGGAGCAGAAGATACCGTACGTGGCGAACATGCTCGCGGACATCGCCTTCAATCCACTTATTGACGTCAATACCGCCAACCGTATGGTCCAAGAGGCTGACCGTATGACGTGGCTCGATATGCGAATCACCGCGATCGTGGCTCGGGGTGAGGAGTTCCCGCTGCCAGACGCGAGCCTGCCCAATTACGGATCGACGCTGGCGGACTGGACAGTGTTCCAAGCAGCCTCGACGCTCCGCGACGACGAGTCGCGCCGTTTGCTTTTGTACGGACACAAGGACGACCGCATGGACCTCCGCATGTGCGCCCTGAAGCTCTCATCTCGCGGGCACCTAATGGTGACCGCGATGGATCTAACGAAAATATCCAAGGCGGAGCTTCGACCCATTTACGAGGCCTTGCTCAGAGTTCCGTCAGAGCCTTCGCCCGCAGACGACATTGACCAGCCCATGTAAGCGTCACCCCTCCGCGACGAACGCCTCGAATCGGGCGATCTGCTCGTTGTAGTCGCTGGGGTACAGACGGGCGTAGACACCATCCGTCGTGGCAACTGATGCGTGCCCCATCCAGCGGCTGACCTCGTAGGGCTTGAACCCGGCTGCAAACATCAGGGAAGTGCACGTGTGGCATAGGTCGTGAAAGCAGATGCTTTTGAAAATGCCTGCCCTTGAGGCGGCGGGGCGCCTGTAGTACTTCAGCACTCCCCCGAGGTCGATGGGTCGCGTCCAGTCCAGGCGCCGCGAGCCGTTGGAGCGCCCCGGCCAGAACAGCGCGTCGGGGTCGCCGGAGTTCGGGTGTGTAAGAAGGTGCACCTTCAGGGCCGCGATGAGTTCGCGATTCAGAAGCGGAATGCGAATCGTTCCGAGGGCACGTCTGGTCGAACGGCGCAGGGTCGTCGCAGGGCGAGAACGCCATGTGTAATTGCTTCGTGCTACTAGAGGATCTGGAAGTTCTGACTGTTCGCCTCAGCTAGCGGTCAGTTCCACTTCGCTGAAGGTTGGCGAGCGGTGACCTGCAACCCCGGCGCCCAAACTGAAGGCGCAGACATTCGTCCCGGCGCAACCCGGCGTAAAACCCGTCCGACCGCGCTCCGCCGGGGTACGAGGCCAACCGGGGATGCGTAACTCCGGGCCAGTTTTCCAAACTGATGGCGCGGGTTCGATTCCCGTCATCCCCTCCATATCTCGCAAGTGTTCCCCCTCCGGACAACTGGTCCCGGTGTGCCGGGCCCATTTGTCCGCACGGGGAACAGTTGTCCGTCGCGTCAGGCGAAGGCGTAGCTGACGCCGGTGAGGCGCTCGCTCTCGGTCCAGAGTCGACGGGCATCGTCGGAGTTCTGGGCGCGCTTGGAGCGGTTCACCGGAACCGGGTGCCCGTGCTGCTGGCCGAACCCCTCCGGCCCCACGAACGAATTGCCGGCCAGGCCGGGTACGGTCGCGGCATACAGAGTGGGCAACGCGCCCCACACCGCCGGCTGGGCGAACTCCCGGGTGAGGGTGGCCATCAGCCGGGCGCGCCTGGTCGTGGTCTTCGCCCCGCGCATGGCGGGGCCGGCGGTCTGCAGGTTGGTGAGGGCGAACCCCGGATGCGCCGCCATCGCCCGCAGTGGAGCCTTCGCGGCCACCGCACGGCGTTGCAGCTCGCCGGTGAACAGCAGGTTCGCGAGCTTGCTCTGCCCGTACGCCGGCCAGGGGCGGTATCGCCTCGTGCCCATCAGGTCGTCGAAGTTCATCTTGCCGATGCGGTGCACGGTCGACGACAGCGTGACCACCCGAGCGTCCGGGCTGGCCAGCAGCAGCGGCAGCAGGCGCCCGGTGAGCGCGAAATGCCCCAGGTGGTTGGTGCCGAACTGCATCTCGAACCCATCCGCCGTCTTCCGCTGGGGCAGGTTCATCACACCGGCGTTGTTCACCAGCAGGTCGACCCGTCCCGCCTCTGCCGAGAACTCCACGGCGAACTGGGCGATGGAGTCCAGGCTGGCCAGGTCGAGCACCCGAACGCTCAGCTCGGCGTCGGGCAGGCGGCTGCGCATCCGCTCGACCGCTGCCGCTCCCCTGGCGGCGTCGCGCACGGCCAGCGTCACTGCGGCGCCGTGGGCGGCGAGTTGCGCGGCGGTCACGAAGCCGAGCCCGGAGTTCGCCCCCGTCACGATCGCGGTGGTGCCGGTGAGGTCGGGGATCTTGTCCTCGGTCCAGCCGTAGCCCAGCTTCGGTTCCATGATCAGGCCAGCCCGAGGGTGTCGAGGGACGCGCGCAGGGTCGCGGCGGAGTGTTCGAACAGGGCTTGCTCCTTCGCGGAGAACGGCACGTCGATGACCCGGGCGATGCCGCTGGCATCGATGACGCTGGGTACCGAGAGCGCCACCCGGCTGACGCCGCGGTAGTCGGTGAGCACCGAGCTGACCGGCAAGACGGCGCCCTCGTCGCGCAGGATGGCCTCGACGATACGGGCACCGGAGAGCCCGATCGCGTAGTTGGTGGCGCCCTTGCCCTCGATCACCCGATAGGCGGCGTTCTTCACGTCCTCCGCGATCGACTCGAATTCGGCCTCGGTGAACGGCACCGAGCCGGGAGTCACCTCTGGGCCGTCTGCGCCGCGGGCGAGCAGCCAGTCGGCCAGCGAGATCGGGCCGATGCGCGCCTGCGACCAGAGCGGGAACTCGGAGTCGCCGTGCTCGCCGACGATGAGCGCGTGCACGTTGGAGATCGCGACGCCGACCCGTTCGGAGAGCATCCAGCGCAGCCGGGACGAGTCGAGCACGGTGCCGGAGCCGAACACCCGCGCCGGCGGTAGGCCGCTGAACTGCTGGGCGGCCACCGCGAGCACGTCGACGGGGTTGGTGACGAGCACGAAGATCGCGTCCGGCGCGCGCTGCACCAGCTTGGGCATCAGGTCGCGGAGGATTTCCACGTTCACACCGGCCATCTCCAGGCGGGACTGGCCGGGATGCTGGCGGGCGCCGGCGGTGATCACCACGACGTTGGCACCGCTGACCACGTCGAGGTCGTCCCCGCCGGTCACCCGGGAGGCGCCGGTGAACTGGGTTCCATGGGCGAGGTCGAGCACTTCCGCGGCGACCTTCGCGGAGTTGATGTCGTACAGGGCCACCTCACGGGCGGACTCGCGGATCAGTGCCGCGTAGGCCAGCGAGGTGCCGACGGCGCCTGCGCCGACGATGGCCAGTTTGGAGTTCTCAATCACGCTCATGGTCCCAGTGTCCTCTATCCGGCCCTGACCCCCGGCACTGGGCGAGCAGGCGGATGCGGTCCACTATGGCTGCATGCCCGACGAGGAGCCGGCCGGAACGGAGCCGCAACCCGACGTTTCCCCCGCGGTGCGCGCGCAACTGCTCGCCACGGAGCACTGGAGCCTGCTCGCCTCCCGCAGCACCACCCAGGGTGAGGTGCTCACCCGGATCAGCATGTTCCTCTACCTGGTCTCGGCCGGCCTGGTGAGCCTGGCGTTGGCCGGGCAGGCCACCGACTTCGACGAGGGCTTCCCCGGCATCGCCCTGACGCTGCTCGGTATCATCCTCCTGGTGGGAGTGCTGACCCAGGTGCGGGTGATCAACGTGAGCCTGGAGGACCTCGCCTACGTGCTGGCAATGAACCGGCTGCGCGGGGCGTACGCAGAATTGGATCCCGGAATAGGCGAGTACTTCATGGCGTCCCGGTTCGACGACATGCCGGGGTCGCAGACGACGTACTACTTCCTCGGCGCGCGCAACCGCAGCCAGGTGCTCGGCAGCAGCATGGTATTCATCATCGTCGTCAACTCGGCGCTGCTCGGGCTCCTCCTGGCCGGCATCGCCCTGACCGTCGCCTGGCCGGCCTGGCTCTCCGTCACCGTGGCCGTCCTCGGCGGGCTGGGTTTCCTGGTCGGCTCGCTGCGCCTGGGATACGCCCGCTACCTCAACCTCTGGCACCAGCACACGCCCCGGTTCCCGTCTCCCCCGGTCCCGGGTGGCGGCTCCGACCGGCCGGCCGGTTAGGCCTGCAGGAATGCAAGGACCGCGAGCACCCGGCGGTGGTCGGAGCCGGTGTCGTCCAGGCCGAGCTTGACGAAGATCGACGTGACGTTCTTCTCCACCGCGCCCACCCCGATCACGAGGCGTTCGGCGATGCCCACGTTGGTGCGGCCCTCGGCCATGAGGCCGAGCACGTCGCGCTCCCGCGGGGTGAGGGCGGCGAGCGGGTTGGTGCGCCGGGCGAGCAGCTCCCGCACCACCTGGGGGTCGAGCACTGTGCCGCCGGCACTGACCCGGGCCACGGCATCCTGCAGCTCGTCGAGCGACGCGACCCGGTCCTTGAGCAGGTAGCCGAGGCCGCCCTCGCCCGACGCCAGCAGTTCCTGCACGTAGGTGCCCTCGACGTATTGGCTGAGCAGCAGGATGCCGATGCCCGGCAGCCGGCGGCGCAGCTCGATGGCCGCCCGCACCCCTTCGTCGCGGAAGCTCGGCGGCATCCGCACGTCGAGCACCGCAAGGTCCGGGCGCACGGTGTCGACTTCGGCCAGCAGCGCATCCGCGTCGCCGTATGCGGCGACGGTGTCGAAGCCCGCCTCGGCGAAGAGCCGCACGAGGCCTTCGCGCAGCAGCACGGAGTCCTCGGCGAGCACCAGCCGGAGCGGGCGGGTCGGGACGGGCGCGGGAAGTGTGCTCACCCGTTCAGGATAGGTCCCGATCACACCGGCGCGACGGAGCTGCCCGTGACCGAGCTGCCCAGCACGGTGACCAGCGGGATGTGGGCGCCGATGGCGGTGGGGCCGCCGGCCGGGCTCCGCACCGAGAGGATGCCGCGGAGGCCCCTGAGGCGTTCGTCGAGGCCGGCCAGACCGTGGCCGTCCCGCAGCACGGCACCGCCGCGGCCGTTGTCGATCACCCACAGGTCCAGCCAGGTGGAGTCGTCTTCCGGTACCCGGCGTAGTTCCAGGTGCAGGCGGATGCCGGTGGCCCCGGCGTGCTTGGCCACGTTCGTGACCAGTTCGGCCGCGGTGAAGTAGGTGCTCCGCTCGATCTCGGAGGGCAGCCGCAGCTCCCGGTCGACCATGAGTTCCAGCTGCACGGGCACCGTGCTGCGGGCCGCCAGCGACTCAAGGGCCACGATGAGGCCGCGGTCCTGCAGGATGGGTGGAACGAGCCCGCGGGACAGCGCCCGCAGCTCCTCCAGGGTGTCGTGGGCCTGCGCCCTGGCTTCGGTCAGCAGGCGGCGGGCGGCGGCGGGATCGTCGTCGAGCCGACGTTCGGCGCTGGCCAGGTCCATCTGCAGGCGCACGAGGCGCTGCTGCGGGCCGTCGTGGATGTCGCGCTCCAGTCGCCGAAGCGACTGGTCCTCAGCGGACACCGCCGCGCCCCGGGAGGCGCTGAGATCGGCGACCTCGCGCTGCAGGGCCTCGGACGACCAGGCGCCGAGCATGCCGCGGGCGATGCCCTGGTGCGCGAGCACGAGGCCGCGGGTGACGAACGGCAGGGTGGCCAGGAAGGCCAGGCCCAGGGCGGCGTTCACCGCGTTCTCGGCGGCCAGGTTCTGACTGACCCCCGACCCGTATGCGCCGGACAGCAGGCCGTACAGCCCCACCGAATCGTTGTCGACCGGTAGCGACCAGCTCCACAGCCAGTAGGTGAGCCCGCCGAGCGCCCCGGAGACCCAGACGATGGTGATCGACCAGGTCACCACGCCGACGATGAAGTTCACGACCATGCCGTGCAGCAGGTAGAGCCAATACCGCACCGACACCAGCGGCCCGAGGATGGTGCGCAGCGGGGTCGCGGCTTCGCCCCGCGGGATCCACTGCGGGGCCGCGATCGCCGGCTGGCCGGCCCAGCGCAGCCGGGTGAGTTCGACGACGCCGAACCCGCGGGCCGCGTACAGGGCCGCCACGACGATGAACAGGCCGACGAACAGGGCGACCAGGCTCACCCCGGTGGAGAACAACGTCACCAGCACGACGAACGCCGCGAGGACGACGGGAAGGGTGGGCAGCAGGAAGCCGAGTTCCCGGGGCGTTCGCGCCCACAGGCCGAGGTACCCGCCGCGCGGTGGGGCCTCGGCGGGCCCCTCGCCAGACGGACTGGCGCCGGGATTCTCGGGAGAGGTGTCGGCGGGCTGCACGAAGCCCAGCGTGGCAGAGTTCGGGTCGTCGATGTTGCGGCCAGGGGTGTTGCCGCCAGGAGTGTCGCCGGTGCCGGCCGCGATGGGGTCGAGGGTGTCGTTCGTCATGCTTCCAGCGTCCTCCGAGCCGCCCGACCGGCCCATCCCCCCAGCCGCCGGATCCGCCCGGGGGTTATCCCCCGCACCCACTGCGGTTAGAGCGTGTTGTGGGTGAACCGGCCGCCCAGCACGGTCGCGGCAATGGGCATCCGCCGGAGGTCGGCGACGGAGGCGACGAACGGGTCGGTCTCGCAGACGGCGAGGTCGGCGAC
The DNA here is from genome assembly GCF_054075385.1 of Cryobacterium sp. AP23. NCBI lineage: Bacteria > Bacillati > Actinomycetota > Actinomycetes > Micrococcales > Microbacteriaceae > Cryobacterium > Cryobacterium sp. AP23. Next base: position 901,762 of record NZ_CM133415.1, read on the forward strand.
CTGGCCGACGGCGATGGCGTGGCGGCCGCGGGCGGATGCCGCCAGCGCCGCCTGGCGGGAGATCGCCTGGCCGGGGTGCCACGCGGCCCGATCGCCGCGGGTGCGGCCGACCGCGGCCGAGAGGGACACCCAGGGGTCCAGCGGGGCCACCGGCGCGTCGGAGCCCAGGGCGAGCGGCACGCCCGCCGCGAGCAGGTCGGCCAGGCGGAAGGCCCGGTCGGTGCGACCGGTCCAGTACCGGTCGGCCACGTCGCGGTCGTCGAGGGCGTGCTCGGGTTGCACGCTGGCCGTGACGCCCAGCCGGGCGAACCGGGCCACGTCGGCGGCGGTGAGCAGTTGGGCGTGCTCGATGCTGCCCGTGCAGCCCACCGCCTCGAAGGCGTCCAGGGCAAGGCTGTTCGCGTTGTCGCCGATCGCGTGCACGGCCGGGCGGATGCCGGCGGCGTGCGCCCGGCGCATCTGCGCCACCAGCTCGTCGACGGGCACCGTGAGCATGCCGCGGGCGTGCTCACCGGTGAGGCCGGGGTAGTCGTCGAAGCAGTAGGCGGTGCGGGTGTTCAGCGAGCCGTCGGTGATCACCTTGAACGGCCCGACGGTGAGCAGCCCCTGGGTGTGCTCGATGACCTGGCCGCTGGAGAGGCCCAGGGCGATAGCCTCGTCGAGGTGCTGCGGGTACAGGCCGACGTCCACCCGCAGGTGGGTGCTTCCCGCGGCGATCCGGCGCCGCCAGACGTCGAGGTTCCAGTTCATCTCCAGGTCGACGATGCCCACCACCCCGCGGGCAGCGGCGGCCCGGGCGGCCTCGTCGGCCCAGGCGTCGAGGTCGGCGTCGGGGACGTTGTCGATGGCGTGCTCCACCGCGAAGGCGTCATCCTCGCGCAGCAGCCCGGTCTGGTGGCCGGCGAAGCCGTAGACGGCCAGCGCGGCCGAGTTCAGCCAGCAGCTGTGCAGGTCACCGCTGACCAGGACCACGGGCACGGCGCCGGATGCCGCGTCGAGCAGGGCGCTGGTGGGGGTGTCCGGCCACAGCCCGTCCCGGAAGCCGAACCCGACGAGTCGCACCGCCGGCTGGGCCGGCACCGCGGTGAGCCGGGCCGCATCGATCCGGGCGGCCACGAGCGCGGCGGCCTCGGCGGCGCTGCCGGCGGCCGAAACGTCCAGGCGGCGGGCCGTTTGGGCCCACTGGCTGAAGTGCACGTGGTTGTCCCAGAGCCCGGGGATGATCCAGCGCTCGCCGAGATCCACGCTCGGCGCGTTCCCGGCGGCGTCCGCGGACAGGTAGCCGATCGACTCGATCCGGCCGTCGACCACCCGGACGTCGACCAGGTCGTCGCTGCCGGGCAGCCGGCCGTTCCGCAGCACGAGGTTCACTCGCCGCGTCCGTCCCGGTTGCGCCGCATCTCCGCGGCGAGCGGCACGCTGGCGTACGGGCCGTCGCCCTCCAGCTCGGCGATGATGCGCTCGACGGTTTCCGCCGGCTTGTTCTGGCTCATCTTGTTCTTGGCCGTGAACCGGGTCACCCGCAGCCGGAAGCCGACGGTGCCGGCCACGATGCGTTCCGCGTAGGCGGCGTTCTCCAGGGTGCCGTTCATCCGGCGCGGCTGCTCCATCCGGTCCTCGAAGTGGTCGACGAGGTCGGCCAGGACGCGCAGGTTCTCGGCGTCGCCGAGCAGCTCCGGGGTGCCGTGGAGGTGTGCGGTGACGAAGTTCCAGGTGGGCACGGCCGGTTTCGCGTCGTACCAGCCGGGCGAGATGTAGCCGTGCGGACCCTGCACGATGACGAGGAGCTCATGGGCGCCGAGTTCGTGCAGTTGTTCGTCGGGCCGACCCACGTGGCTGAGCAGCACGATCTCGCCCGCCGCGGCAGTCGGGTCGAGGATCACCGGGTAGTGCGAGGCGACCAGGTCGCCGGCAGTGGTGTGGCTGACCAGGGTGACCCACGGGTGCTCCCGCACAAGGCGGCGCACCTCGTCGACCTCGTCGAGCGCAAAGCTGGGGTTGTCTCTCATCGGGCTGGCTCCAGGGTGTGGGACGGCGGGGTGTGGGACGGCGGGGTGTGGGACGGCAGGGTTCGGGACAGCCGGGTGTGGATGCGGCCGGTCAGGCCTGGCAGGACGGGCACCAGTAGAGCTTGCGGGCGCCCATCTCCTCGAGGGTGATGTGCGTGCCGCAGACCCGGCAGGGCAGCCCCTCGCGTTTGTAGACCCAGTGCCGGTCGGCCCGGTTCTTCATGGCGAGCCGGTACGCGTCATCGCCCAGGTCATCCATCGTCATCATCTGCCCGGTGTTCACGCCGATGTCCAGCAGGTGGGCCCAGTCGTGCCAGAGGGCGCGCAGGCTCTCCTCGCTGAGGGACTTGCCCGGGGCGTGCGGGTTGATCTTCGCCCGGAAGAGCAGCTCGGCGCGGTAGACGTTACCGATGCCGCTGACCACGGACTGGTCCATCAGGAGCAGTCCGATCCGGGTCGGTTTCTTCCGCACGGCGTCGACGAAGCGCTGCTCGGCCTCCGGGGTGTCGTCGAGCTGCGGGTCGGGGCCGAGCCGCTGCATCACGGCGTCCACCTGGGCCGGATCGAGCACCTCGCAGGCGGTGGGGCCGCGCAGGTCGGCCGAGACCGTGTCGGTGAGCAGGCGCACCCGCACCTGGCCGACGGGCTCGGGCGGGAAGGTGCCCTGCTGGTCGATCTCCTTCTCCTGCTCGGCCATCCGCACCCGTGTGCGCCGCGGCGCCCCGATGCTGTGCATCGAGTTCTCGCCGGCCGAGTCGAGCACGGCGTCGAGGTCGGTGCCGCGTTGGTTGGTCTGGCCCATCCGCCCGTTGCTGGCCGCGATGGTGGCGTCCATGATGATGTCGCCGGCGAAGTCCCAGGCGCCGTACATGCCCAGGTGCACCCGCAACCAGAGCCCGTTGTCGAACTCGAGGAACATCTGCTTGCCGACGGCGCGGGCATCCGTCATCACATGACCGTCGAGCTGGGCGGCGCCGGCCGCGAAGCGGCCCTGCGGGCTCGACAGCGCGACCGTGCGGCCCACGAAGTTCCGCGCGAACTGCCGGGTGATGCGATGGACGGAATGACCCTCTGGCATGGTCGCCTGCGTCAGACGCCGAGGACGGTGCCGGCGATGGTGCCGGTGGCCTCGTATTCGGCCAGCTGCTGGATGCGGCGCTGGTGGCGCTCCTCGCCGGGAAACGGGGTCGCGATGAAGGTGTCGATGAACGAGATGACGTCCTCGATCGGGTGCTGGCGGGCACCGATCGCGATCAGGTTGGCGTTGTTGTGCTCGCGGGCGAGCGTGGCCGTCGCCGGGTTCCAGACCAGTGCGGCACGGGCGCCGGTGACCTTGTTGGCCGCGATCTGCTCACCGTTGCCGGAGCCGCCGAACACCACACCGAGCGCCTCGACGCCGGCCGCCTGGTCGGCGACGACCGCGGCGGCCGCGCTGATGCAGAACGCCGGGTAGTCGTCGAGGGGCTCGTAGCTGGTCGGTCCATGGTCGATGACGTCGTGGCCGGCCGCGCCCAGGTGGCTGATCAGGTGCTGACTGAAATCGAGGCCGGCGTGGTCGGTGGCGATGTGAATGCGCATGAGGAGCAGTCTATTTAGTCCGGCGCGATGCTGCGTCAGGTGGGCCTGCGACGCGGTCGGGGCAGCCCGCCTGCCGGGCTACTCCGCGGCGGCGACGAGGGCCGGCGCGAAGATCGGGTCGCGGGTGCGGCTGCGCTTGATCTCGAAGAAGCCGTCGTAGCTGGCCACTGCCACCACGCCGTCCCAGAGGGCCAGGGCCTCATCACCGGTCGGCGCCGGTGAGATGACCGGGCCGAAGAAGGCCACGTCGTTCACGGCGATGACGGGGGTGCCGACATCCTGGCCAACCCGGTTGATGCCCTCGAAGTGGCTCGCGCGCATCTGCACATCGAACTCCTCGCTGACGGCGTAGCGGGCGAAGTCGGCCGGCAGGCCCACCTCGGCCAGCGCCGCGGGGATGACGGAATCGGCATCCGAATTGCCGTCGTGGTGGATGCGGGTGCCGAGGGCGTCATACAACGCCTTCACGGTCTCCTGGCCGTGCAGCTCCTGCGCGGCCTGCACCAGGCGGGTGTACTTGAGTGCCCGGGGGAAGAACGCGCGGTACTCGTCGGAGACGTCCGTGTTCTCGTTCAGCACGGCCAGGCTCATCACCTGCCAGCTCACCTCAAAGCCGCGCAGGTCACTCACCTCGTCCACCCAGCGGGAAGTCATCCAGGCCCAGGGGCAGGAGGGGTCGAACCAGAAGGTCACAGAGTCGCTCATCGGTCCAGCCTAAGCGAGTCGAAGGTCCCAAAATGTACACAATCTGAGGTTCCAAAAATCCGGCTAAAACCCTGTCCAGAGCAACTATCGAAAGAGAAATGCCTGATTCTGCGGCAAATTGCGCTAAAATTGCTTCTTATGCCCACTGAGGGGCGGCCCCGCATCCGGGGCACATGACCTCCATCTGAGGCATCTCATGACCTCCAATCGGGGCCTGGCATGCCTGCGCAAGAGTCATGTCATGACCTCCACAAGAGGCATCTCTATTTTCAGGAAGTTACACATGTCCAACGTTACGAACGGTGCGGATCGCACCGTGAAGAAGATCAAGAAGCCGCTGCTGCGGCGCCGGCTGAAGGTGTCCGACGTGAACGTCGTCGACCGCCCCATGCTGCGCAAGGCCCTCGGCGGCACCATCGTCGGTAACACCATGGAATGGTACGACGTCGGTGTCTTCGGATACCTCATCACCACCATGGGTCCGGTCTTCCTTCCCGAGGCCGACCCGACCGTGCAGACGCTGTTCCTCCTGGGCACCTTCGCCGCCACCTTCATCGCCCGCCCGCTCGGCGGCGTGTTCTTCGGCTGGCTCGGCGACAAGGTCGGCCGCCAGAAGGTGCTCGCCATGACGCTGATGCTCATGGCCGCCTCCACCTTCGTGGTCGGCATCCTGCCCGGCTACGCGCAGCTCGGCATCTGGGCAGCGGTGCTGCTCGTGCTGACCAAGCTCGTGCAGGGCTTCTCCACCGGTGGCGAGTACGCCGGCGCCACCACCTTCGTCAGTGAGCACGCCCCGGACAAGAACCGCGGCTTCCTCGCCAGCTTCCTCGACATGGGCAGCTACCTGGGCTTCGCCATGGGTGCCGCACTCGTGTCGATCCTGCAGGTCACCCTCGGCCAGGCGGCCATGGAAGAGTGGGGCTGGCGTCTGCCGTTCCTGCTCGCCGGTCCGCTGGGCCTGATCGCCATCTACTTCCGGATGAAGATCGAAGAGTCCCCCGCCTTCCAGGCCAGCCTGGACGCCCAGGAAGCCGCACTGAAGGACCCCAGCTTCGTCGAGGACGACAGCATCCCCAAGGGACCGCTCGCCATCTTCAAGAACTATTGGCGCGGCATCCTGCTCGCGATGATCCTCGTCGCCGCAGCCAACACCGTCGGCTACGCCCTCACCTCATACATGCCCACCTACCTCACCAGCACCATGGGGTATGACGAGCTGCACGGCACGCTGCTGACCATCCCGGTCCTCGTGATCATGGCCTGCTGCATCCCGCTCACCGGCCGCCTGAGCGACAAGATCGGCCGTCGCCCGGTGCTCTGGATGGGTTCCATCAGCGCCGTCGTCTTCGCGATCCCGGCCTTCCTGCTCATCGGTATGGGCTCGGTCTTCACCACCCTCGCCGGCCTGGCCCTGATCGCCCTCCCGGTCACGTTCTACGTCGCCAACCTCGCCTCGGCACTGCCGGCCCTGTTCCCCACGGCCAGCCGTTACGGTGCGATGGGCATCGCCTACAACTTCGCCGTCGCCATCTTCGGTGGCACCACGCCGTTCATCATCGCGGCGCTGATTGCGGGCACCGGCAACGACATGATGCCGGCCTACTACCTGATGGCCACCTCCTTCATCGGTGGAATCAGCATCTTCTGGCTCAAGGAATCCGCTAACCGCCCGCTGCCCGGCTCCATGCCGAGCGTGGAATCGGTCGAAGAGGCCCACGAGCTCGTCGCCGGCCAGTTCGAGAACCCGCTGCTGGACCACGACGAGATGCCGTTCGACGCCACGTTCGAACCGCCGACCTCGTCGATGGACCTCACCGAGCTGAAGGCCGCTGACGACGCCGAGCCGGCCAAGGTCTAGCCCTCTCGGCAACGACCCAGAACCGCTGGCCGAGCCTGTCGAGACCCCGCACGCCGCACGGCATGTCGCGAGGTCTCGACAGGCTCGACCTACGAGTGGCTCGTTTCTGAGAACGAGGGCGGATGGGTCGTCGTAGAATTCTCTGATGACCACCGAGCAACACCCGCACGACGTGCCCGCCGACACCGCTATGCCCTCAGCGACCCACTCGGCCGCACCCGCGATCGACCCGCACGACCTCGAGGTGGCCCTGCGTGTGCTTGCGTCGCTCGCCACGATCGACCCGGACGACCCCGACTTCGTCACCGTGCGCCAGGCCACCGCCAAGATGTTCAAGTCGGTGAAGACCGTCCGCCGGCACGAGAAACGCCAGCTCATCGCGGATGCCGACCGTGACGTCATCGCGGCCACCGCCACCGGCGCCCCCACCCGCATCGACGACGAGACCATCGGCGCCCAGCTGCGGCTCGGGACCGATCGGCCCAGTGCCGGTGAACTGCTCGTGCCCCGCGCCTGCTACATCTGCAAGCAGAAGTACACCCTGGTCGACGCGTTCTACCACCAGCTCTGTCCGAGTTGCGCGATGATGAGCCACGCCAAGCGCGATGCCCGCACTGACCTCACCGGCAAACGCGCCCTCCTCACCGGCGGCCGCGCCAAGATCGGCATGTACATCGCGCTGCGGCTGCTGCGCGATGGCGCGCACACCACCATCACCACCCGGTTCCCCCGCGACGCCGTGCGCCGGTTCAGCGCCATGCCCGACTCCACGGACTGGCTGCACCGCCTGCGCGTGGTCGGCATCGACCTGCGCGACCCGGCCCAGGTGATCGGCCTGGCCGACTCCGTCGCCGCGCAGGGGCCGCTCGACATCCTGATCAACAACGCGGCCCAGACCGTGCGCCGCTCCCCCGGCTCGTACTCGCCGTTGGTGGAGGCCGAGTCTTCCCCGTTACCGGACGGCGACCTGCCCGAGATCGTCTCGTTCGGGCACACCAACGACGCCCACCCCACCGCGCTGGCCGCCTCCGTGGCCAGCCACCCGATCCTCGCCGCCGCGGCCACCGGCGCCGCGCTCACCGCACAGGACCTCACCGCGCTGGCCCTGGCCCCCGGGTCCTCCTCGCTCGCCCGCCTCGCCGCGGGCACCGCGATCGATGCCGGCGGCCTGGTGCCCGACCTGCACGAGGAGAACAGCTGGACCGCCAACGTCGAAGACGTGGACCCCCTGGAGATGCTCGAGGTGCAGCTCTGCAACACCACGGCCCCGTTCCTGCTGGTGAGCCGACTGCGCGCCTCGATGGCCAGCTCCTCGGCCCGCCGTACCTACATTGTGAACGTCTCGGCGATGGAGGGTGTCTTCGGTCGCGGCTACAAGGGCCCCGGCCACCCGCACACCAATATGGCCAAGGCCGCACTGAACATGCTCACCCGCACCAGCGCCAAGGAGATGCTCTCCGACGGCATCCTGATGACCAGCGTCGACACCGGCTGGATCACCGACGAGCGCCCGCACCCCACCAAGATCCGCCTCGCCGAGGAGGGCTTCCACGCCCCGCTCGACCTCGTCGACGGCGCCGCCCGCGTCTACGATCCGATCGTGCGTGGCGAGCTGGGCGAAGACCTCCACGGCGTCTTCCTCAAGGACTACAAGCCCGGCACCTGGTAGCGATCCCCCAGGTCACTCAAACGCTCAACCCGCTCCGGCGAGATGTTTGGGTGCGGGATGCGCGGCGCTCCGGGCGCCTACCGGGCGGTGTCGGTGGTCGCGGTTAGGGTTTTGAGCGTGGAGACATCAACCGTGCACATCGCCATCGCTGACATTCCGTCGCTCTGTGTTTTCGACCTGGAGACCACCGGGGTCAACACCGACGAGGACCGCATCGTGACGTGCTTCATCGGCCGCGTCATGCGCGACGGCCAGGTCAACGGGTCGTACAGCTGGCTCGTGAACCCGGGCATTCCCATCCCGGAGGGCGCCTCCGCCATCCACGGCATCACCGACGAGGTCGCCCAGCGCGACGGCGTCGACCCGGCCACAGCCATCGCCGAAATGCTCACCGTGCTGCGGCGCAGCATCGCCGGCGGCCGCCCGATCGTGGCCTACAACGCCAGCTTTGACCTCTCGATGCTCAACGCCGAGGCCCGCCGCTACGGCCTCGAACCGATCGAGGACTTCGGCCCGGTGCTCGACCCCTACGTCATCGACAAGGCCATCGACAAATACCGCAAGGGCAAGCGCACCCTGGTGGTCACCGCCGAATACTACGGCGTGGTGCTCGAGGGCGCCCACGACGCCGAGGCGGACGCGGTCGCGACCGGCCGGGTGGCCTGGGCGCTGCTGGCCAAGACCGAGGAGACCCACCTGCACGCCCTGCACGACCGCCAGGTCAGTTGGGCGCTGGAACAGGCGGAGAGCTTCCAGTCCTACCTGCGCAAGTCCAAGGGTGACGACCTGATCGTCATCGACGGAGCTTGGCCGATCCGCGCCGGAGCCGACCGCGCCGCGATGCCCGCTCGGGTCGCCCCGGTCCTCGCCTATCCGCCGGCGTAGCCAGCATCACCCGGGGAAGCTTTCAGCCGAGCCAGTGCAGGGCCCGCCCGTGCGGATGCGCCAGCGCGATCGCCTGACTGTCCAGCGCCAGCGCGAAGTCCGCTGAGCCCGAGGCGGCCGGCAGTGTCGCCGGCAGCGTGGTCGCCACGCCAGGCAGCACAGTGCGGCCCTCGCTGCCCAGCCAGCGCACCCCGTGTCCGGTCGTCAACCGGCCCATGGTCGCGGCGAATCGTGCCCGCCCGGCCTCCTCCAGGTAGGCGAGCACCGCGGTGTGGAACACCACCACCGTCGCGTCGCCTGGAGCCGCCGCCACGACCGCCTCGATCTCGTCGTTGAGGTCACCGCGCACCAGCCAGGCGACATCGCCATCATCGGCCACGCCCAACGGGTTGAGGTCGACACCGGCCCGCCACACCACCTCGGGCATGACGCAGGCTCGTCTCGGCGCCGGCATCCGCGCTCGTTCTCATGCCAACAGCCTAATCAGGCTCGCCGCCGCCACCAGCGGAATCTTGGTTAGGCTTGTTCTTCGTGCGGAGGCGCCAGAAGCGCCCACGAAATCAGATGGAGATGACCGTTGCCCGGAGAAAACCTCACCAGGATCGAAGCCCAGGAGCGTGCAGCGCTCGTCACCGTGACCAGTTACGACGTCACCCTTGACCTTTCGACCGGTCCCACGACCTTCGGCAGCACCACCACCGTCGCGTTCAGCGCCGTGGCCGGCAGCTCGACCTTCATCGACGCGATCACCGAAAACGTACACAGCGTCACCCTCAACGGCACCGAGCTCGACCCCGCCGCCGTCAGCGACGGTGTCCGCATCCAGCTGGCCGACCTCGCCGCGGAGAACGTACTCACCGTCGTCGCCGACGCCGCGTACACCAACACGGGCGAGGGCCTGCACCGCTTCGTCGACCCCGTCGACAACGAGGTCTACCTCTACAGCCAGTTCGAGGTGCCCGACTCGCGCCGCGTCTTCGCCGTGTTCGAGCAGCCCGACCTCAAGGCCACCTTCCGTTTCACGGTCACCGCGCCCGGCGCCTGGGAGGTCATTTCCAACTCGGCCACGCCCGAGCCCACCGACGCCGGCAACGGCACCAAGACCTGGGCGTTCGAACCCACCCACACCATCTCCAGCTACATCACCGCGCTCGTGGCCGGCCCGTACGCCGTCGTGCGCAGCGAGCTGACCTCCAGCGACGGCCGCGTCATCCCGCTCGGCCTGTTCAGCCGCAAGAGCCTGTTCGAGTACCTGGACGCCGACTACATCTTCGAGAAGACCCGCCAGGGCTTCGCCTACTACGAGGACAAGTTCGACTTCCCGTACCCGTTCGACAAGTACGACCAGATGTTCGTGCCGGAGTTCAACGCCGGCGCCATGGAGAACGCCGGAGCGGTCACCTTCACCGAGACCTACGTCTTCCGCTCCAAGGTCACCGACGCCATCAAGGAACGCCGCGTCGTCACCATCCTGCACGAGCTCGCGCACATGTGGTTCGGCGACCTGGTCACCATGAAGTGGTGGAACGACCTGTGGCTGAACGAATCGTTCGCCGAGTGGGCGTCCACCATCGCCACCGCCGAGGCCACCGAGTGGACCGAAGCCTGGACCACCTTCGCCGCGATGGAGAAGAGCTGGGCCTACCGCCAGGACCAGCTGCCGTCCACCCACCCGGTCGTGGCAACCATCACCGACCTCGAAGACGTGCAGGTGAACTTCGACGGCATCACCTACGCCAAGGGCGGTTCGGTGCTCAAGCAGCTCGTCGCCTGGGTCGGCATCGACGCCTTCTTCACCGGCGTCGCCTCGTACTTCAAGAAGCACGCCTGGGGCAACACCGAGCTGCGCGACCTGCTCGTTGAGCTCGAGGCCGCGTCCGGCCGGGACCTTTCCGACTGGGCCGCGCTGTGGCTCGAGACCGCCGGCGTCAACACGCTGCGCCCGCAGATCGAGGTCGACCAGGCCGGTGTCATCACCGCGTTCGCCGTGCTGCAGACCGCAACGGATGACTACCCCACCATCCGCCCGCACCGCCTGGCTATCGGGTTCTACGACCTGGTTGACGGCGCCCTCGTGCGCACCCACCGCGTCGAGCTCGACGTCGACGGCGCGCAGACGGATGTGCCCGAGCTCGTCGGCCGCACCCGCGCCGCCCTCATCCTGCTCAACGATGACGACCTCGCCTACGCGAAGGTGCGTCTCGACCCAGCCTCGCACGCCGTGGCGCTCGAGCACCTCGCCGCGATCGAAAGCCCGCTGGCCCGCTCCCTGGTCTGGGGTTCCGTCTGGGACGCCACCCGCGACGCCGAGACCTCGCCGCGCGACTTCGTGAAGCTCGTGCTGGGCAACATCGCCACCGAGACCGAGTCGACCACGCTGCGCACCGTGCTCGGCCAGGTGTCGCTCGCCGCGCAGTACTACGTCGCCCGCGAGCACCGCGACGCCACCGTCGCCGCTGTCGGTGACGCCCTCTGGGCGCTGGCGCAGGGTGCTGAGGCCGGCAGCGATGCCCAGTTCCAGTTCGTGAAGTTCTTCGCCTCCGTGGCCGAGACTCCCGCACAGCTGGCCGCGATCGCGGGCCTCCGCACCGGCTCGTTCAAGCTGCCGGGTCTGGAGATCGACACCGACCTCAGCTGGGAGCTGCTCGGTGCCCTCGTCGCCGGTGGAGAAGCCGGCGCGCCGGAGATCGACGCAGCCCTGGCCGCGGACAACACCGCAACCGGCGCCCAGTCGGCCGCCAACGTGCGCGCCGCCATCCCCACCATCGAGGGCAAGCAGGCGGCCTGGTCGTCGCTCATCGACGTGGACACGGCACCGAACACCATCGTGCGGGTCACCGCCGCCGGATTCCTGCGCGCCCACGACACGACCCTGCTCGAGCCGTTCGTGGCCCAGTACTTCGACGTGTTGCAGAGGGTCTGGGCCGAGCGCAGCTACGCGATCGCGGAGAAGCTCATCGTGGGCCTCTACCCGTCGCCGCTGTCGAACCAGGCCCTGGTCGACGCCACCCGCGCGTGGCTGGACGCCAACCCGGAGCCCGCCGCGCTCCGCCGCCTCGTGGTGGAAAACCTCGCCGGTGTGGAGCGGAGCCTCCGCGTTCAGGCCCGCGACAAGGACTGACCGGCACCCGCCGCAGGCCGGATGGCGCCGCACCCTTCTCAAGGAGGGGGCGGCGCCTTTGTCGTTGCGCCTTCAGGAAGCGCCGGGTGGGCTCTCGGTAGACTGGGCCCGCTATGACATGGGATATCTTCTGGACGACAACCAACGACATTCTGAACATGAGAATCGTCAAGGTCGTATTCATCATCGTTTTCGCCTTCATCGCGCGGTGGGTGCTGCTCTTCGCCATCCATCGGGTGGTCAACCAGATCGTGTCGGGGGTGAAGAAGACCCAGAACGTCGATGACACACAGGCACTGAATGTGTCACCGGTCGCGGCGGTCCGCACGGTGCAACGTACCCGCACGCTCGGCTCTGTGCTGACGAACATCGTGAACGTGCTCGTTGTCGTGGTCGCGATCCTGCTGATCGTGAATGTGATCGACCCGACCATCCTCAGTTCCTTCGCGCTGCTCACCGCCGCGCTCGGCGCCGGTCTCGGTTTCGGCGCGCAGAACATCGTCAAGGACGTGCTCAACGGCCTGTTCATGGTGATGGAGGACCAGCTCGGGGTCGGCGACGTCGTCGACACCGGCTTCGCCACCGGTGTTGTGGAGGCCGTCGGCATCCGCATCACCCAGGTTCGTGACGTGAACGGCACCCTCTGGTTCGTGCGCAACGGTGAGATCCTGCGCGTCGGCAACATGTCGCAGGGGTGGGCTCGCGTGATCATCGACCTCGCTGTGCCATACAAGACGGATGTCGAGGCCGTCCAGGCCGAAATGCTGCGCGTGGCCATGGAGATGGCGACCAACTCCAAGTGGCGTTCCCGCGTGCTCGAAAAGCCCGAGATCTGGGGCCTCGAGTCCATCTCGGCCGACGCCATCGTCATCCGCATCGTCATGAAGACCCGCAGCACGGCCAAGGACGACGTGGCCCGCGAGCTGCGCCTTCGCCTGAAGACGGCCCTCGACGCCATGGACGTGCAGCTGCCGTCCCTCACCAGCATCGTGCTCACCGGTTTCGACGGCGCCGCCAGCGTGCAGGGCGCCCGACCGCCGCGCACCACGCCGCTGCCGGTGATTGCTCCGCCCGCCAAGAAGGTGCGCAAGACCCGTGCCCAGAAGGCCGCCGAAGCTGCCGAGGCAGCCGCTGCCGTCGCGTCACCGGTCCCAGCGCCGGCGGCACGCCCGACGGCCGCTGCGCGGCCCGCGACCGCGCACCCGGCCGCGCCGCGCGCCGCCAAGGCCCCGGCGGAGGCCGTCGCACCGTCCATCTCGCCGGCGGCACCACAGGCCGAGGCCGCAGCCACTCGCCCCACCGTCCGTATGCCCTCGATCGCCCGCAACCAGGCGCCCCGGGCACCACGGACGGTGCGTCTGCCGGTAGTCCAGGACCCGGCGGCTCAGTCCCCCGAGGACAGCACTGCCAACAACAGCAGTGCGCCTGACGGCAGTGCGGCAAGCGACACGGTGACGCAACCGTCCGCTGCACCCGCCGCGAAGCAGCCGACCAAGCCACGAACGCGCCCGATCGCCAAGCAAGGCAAGCCTGCCGAACCGCAGGCCGACAAGACCGTCAATGCCGACACCGCCGACAAGCCGCTCGACACGACCACACCCCGCGATGGAGACACCCATGACTGATCCGCAGGCCACGGATCCGGCCGTCCAGGCCGCATCCGCCCAGGGGCCGGTGCTCATTCCCGCCACCGGGCCGTCCGGCGTGCACCTGCGGGCCGGCGAGAACGGTGCGGCGCTCGGACCGTCGTTCTACCAGGACGTGGGCGGCCGCCCGTTCTTCGAGAAGCTCGTTGCGGAGTTCTACCGCGGCGTGGCCGGCGACCCGGTGCTCAAGCCGATGTATCCGGAGGAAGACCTCGGTCCGGCCGCCGAGCGGCTCACCGGTTTCCTCGAGCAGTATTGGGGCGGGCCCGGCACCTACAGCGAACAGCGCGGCCACCCGCGGCTTCGCCAGCGTCACCAGCCGTTCACGGTGAACCCGGATGCCCGTGACCGCTGGTTGCTGCACATGAAGGCCGCCGTGGACTCCTGCGACCTGCCCCCGTTGCAGCGTGCCACCCTCTGGGACTACCTCGAGCGCGCGGCGCACGCTATGGTCAACACCTTCGACAACTAACGCTTCATCCGCGGCATCCGCCCGCAACACGCCTGATTGGCACCACTGCCTCAGGGCACAACCGCCTCAGGGCACAACCCCTCACTGACGATGGAGTCACCATGAGCCCAACCCGCCCCGGCCTGCCCGCGCAGGCACAGCCATCCGCCGACGTGATCGTCGTGGGAGCGGGGCTGGCCGGCCTCGTCGCCACGGCGGAGCTGGTGGATGCCGGCAAGCGGGTGCTGCTCGTGGATCAGGAGCCCGCGGCGTCACTCGGCGGGCAGGCCTGGTGGTCGTTCGGCGGGTTGTTCCTGGTCGATTCTCCCGAGCAGCGCCGGATGGGTGTGAAGGACTCGCTCGAGCTCGCCCGGCAGGACTGGTTCGCGAGCGCCGGTTTCGACCGCACCGAGGACTACTGGCCTACCCGTTGGGCCGAGGCGTACCTGAACTTCGCCGCCGGCGAGAAACGGGCCTGGCTCCGGGAACGCGGCGTCACCTTTTTCCCGGTGGTCGGCTGGGCCGAACGCGGCGGCTACACCGCGCTGCAGCACGGCAACTCGGTGCCGCGCTTCCACATCGTCTGGGGCACCGGGCCGGCCATCCTGGAGCCGTTCATCCTGCGAGTGCGCGACGGCGTGCGCGCCGGGCTGGTGACCGCGCTGCACCGGCACCGGGTGGACGAGCTGATCGTCGATGCCGGCACCGTCGTCGGGGTGCGCGGCAGCGTGCTCGCCCCGAGCACAGTGGCCCGCGGGCAGGCCAGCAGCCGTGAGATGGCGGGCGAGTTCGAATTGCGAGCCCAGGCGGTGATCGTCACCAGCGGCGGGATCGGCGGCAACCAGGACCTGGTGCGCGCCCAGTGGCCGACCCGGCTCGGCCCGGCGCCCGCCGAACTGCTCGCCGGCGTGCCCGCATCCGTCGACGGCCGGATGCTCGGCATCAGTGAGACCGCCGGCGCCCGGCTGATCAACGGCGACCGGATGTGGCACTACACCGAGGGCATCGTCAACTGGGATCCGGTCTGGGCCGGCCACGGCATTCGCATTCTGCCCGGACCGTCGTCGCTGTGGCTGGACGCCACCGGGAAGCGGCTCCCCGCCCCGCTGTTCCCCGGCTTCGACACCCTCGGAACCATGGAACACCTACTCAAGACCGGCCACGAGCACAGCTGGTTCGTTCTCACGCAGAAGATCATCGAGAAGGAGTTCGCGCTCTCCGGCAGCGAACAGAATCCAGACCTCACCGGCAAGGACCTGCGGCTGCTCGCCCAACGGGTCGCCCCGGGCGCCCCGGCGCCGGTGGAGGCGTTCAAGCGCAACAGCGACGACTTCGTAGTCGCCGACACCCTGCACGAGCTGATCGCGGGCATGCAGAAGCGCTCCCCGGGCGTGCACATCGACGCCGCCCAGGTGGAACGGGAGGTGCTGGCGCGGGACCGGGAACTCGACAACGCGTTCAGCAAGGATGCGCAGATCAACGCGATCCGGCAGGCCCGGCACTACCGGGGTGACCGGCTCATCCGGGTGGCGAGCCCGCACAAGCTGCTGGATCGGTCCGCCGGGCCGCTCATCGCGGTGAAGCTGCACCTGCTCACCCGGAAGAGCCTCGGCGGCATCGAGACCGACCTCTCCGGCCGCGCGCTCGGCGCCGACGGCCAGCCGGTGCCCGGACTGTACGCCGCCGGTGAGGCCTCCGGCTTCGGCGGCGGCGGCGTGCACGGCTACCGCTCCCTCGAGGGCACGTTCCTCGGCGGCTGCCTGTTCACCGGCCGCACCGCCGGACGGGCCGTCGCCGCCGCCCTCTGACCCTCGCGACCCGTGGGAAGAGCCCCGAAAATCCCGGATTTTCGGGGCTCAGGTCACGGTTCGGGCAGTAGAAGGCGCTAGGCGCGCAGGGTCCAGGGCTTACGGCGCACCAGGATGTGGCCGCGCGCGGTGCTCAGGCGCGTCCAGGGGCCGGTCTCGAAGAGCTGCACCGGCTCATCCGGCGACAGGAAGCCCAGACTGACCGCGGCGAACGCGGCACCGGCCGGCACGAAATCGAGCTCGTCGATCGGGCGACCCCAGACCTCCGACCGCACCCGCTGCACGATCTGTTCGCCGGTTCCGGTGGGAATCACCGACGCGACCTCGGCGATACCGGCGCGGGCGGCGGTCTCCAGCACGGCCGACGAGGTGCTGCCCTGGGGCTTCCACCCGCCGCGCGGCGGGGTGATGCCCGCCCACGTGACCGAGGACACCTGCAGCGGCACCGTGACGCTCACCGGCGCATCCACGTCGGTCACGGCCGCCTCAAGTCGCACCAGCCGGTCCAGGAGCGACCGCACCGGCACGACGACATCGAGCTCGACCGGCTCGGTGAGCGCGAAGGTGCGGAGGCCCAGCACCGTGGGGCTCGAGTCCAGCAGCCCCCTCGGGTAGAGGATCGCGGTGTATACGGCCAGTACCCCGGCGGCCGACACGAGGCGAACCGAGCCGTCCTCCACCCTCCCGGCGCGCGAAAGGTAGACCTGGAGGTCGCCGAGGGACAGGGAATCTGAGAGGGAAAATGACTGGCTCATCTGCTGTCTAAACTACCAAGGTACGTCGAGTCCCCAGGACTCGAGCTCGAACGAGGAGGCAGCATGCACGCACCGCTGGAGGGTCTTCTGGCCGCTCTCGACCTGACCGACACCGAGGCACGCACCAGTGAAGACATCTTCACCGGTCCGTCGCAATGGATGCCGCAGGGTCGTGTTTTCGGCGGACAGGTGCTCGCGCAGTCCCTCGTCGCCGCCATGCGCACCGTGCCGGACGAGCGGAACGTGCACTCCATGCACGGCTACTTCCTGCGCCCGGGCGATGTGAACCATCCCATCACCTTCTCGGTCGACCGGATCCACGACGGCCGGTCGTTCTCGACCCGTCGCACCCAGGCGTACCAGAACGGCGTGCCGATCCTGTCGATGATCGCGTCGTTCCAGGACGAGGACGAGGGCCTGGAGCACCACCTCGAGATGCCGACGGACCTGCCGGACCCCGAGTCGCTGCCGCGGACCTCCGACACCCTGGGCCACATCGACCACGACTTCGCCCGGCACTGGGCCAACGACCGGCCGTTCGACATGCGCCACATCCCCTCGTCGATCTACCTGAGCGTGGACGGCGAGCACACCAGCAAGCAAATGATCTGGATGAAGACCTTCGAGCCCATCCCCGACGACCCGGACCTGCACCGGGCCGCCCTGGCCTACGTGAGCGACTATTCGATCATGGAGCCGGTGCTCCGCCGGCACGGGCTGGCCTGGGCCACACCCGGGCTCAAGGTCGCGAGCCTCGACCACGCCATGTGGTGGCACCGGTTCGGCCGGGTCGACGAGTGGATGCTGTACGTGCAGGACTCCCCCTCGGCGCAGGGCGGACGGGGCCTCTCCACCGGCAGCATCTACAGCCGCGAGGGCCTGTTGCTCGCCACCGTCGCCCAGGAAGGCATGGTGCGGGTACCCAAACCGCGCGACTAGCCACCGGCCCTCGGGCCACCCCAGCTGAATTCCTTGACCACACCGGGAGCATCATGACCGACTCAGCCGCCCTCACCCGTCGTGCCCTGCTCGTGGCGGGAGGAGCCGGAACAGCCCTCGCCCTGGCCGCCTGCGCGCCCAGCGCCGCCGGCTCAGGCGCGAGCACCGGTTCCGGCACCAGCGCGGCAACCGAGGTCGCCAAACTGTCCGACATCCCGGTCGGTGGGGCGGTCGCAGTGATGCTGAACGGGTCGCAGGTCATCGTGTCGCAGCCCACCGCCGGCGAGGTGGTGGCGTTCAGCGCCATCTGCACCCACCAGGGCTGCATCGTCGTGCCGGAGAAGAAGGGCCTCAACTGCCCGTGTCACCAGTCGCTGTTCGACACGGCGACCGGCGCGGTGCTGCAGGGGCCGGCCACCGATGCCCTGGCCGGGGTCGCGGTCGCCCTGGACGGCGACAAGGTCCTCGCGGGCTGATCCGCATCCCGCGAGGGGTTTACTTGCGGGCGAAGGCTACGGGCGACTCCAGGTAGGGGGTCCAGGCGGCCCGTTCGATGTCGTTGATCTTGCGGGGACGCTCGGTGGCCGCATCCACCAGCACGATCGTGGTGCTCGCGCGGGCGAAGACCTGCGCGGGCTCCTGCCCGGCCGGGCTGCAGACCTCGTAGCAGACGTCGAGGCTCGCGCCGCCGAGTTTGCCGATCCACAGCTGGATGTCGATCGGTGCCCGCAGGTACGGGATCGGCGCCAGGTACTCGATCTCCAGCCGGGCGATCAGCGTGAGCGTCGCCGCGCCCGGCCGGCCGTCGAGCACAGCGGTGCTCTCGCCGGCCGCGGGCACGTCCCCATCGGGCTCGTCGTTGGACCAGAACGCCTGGATGCGCGCCTCCTCGAGGAGGCGCAGCATCTCGGCGTTGTTGACGTGGGCGTACGCGTCGAGATCCGACCAGCGCAGCCGGATGGGAACGTGCAGCCGCATCGGAACCTAGTCCCTGGTGAGCTTGCGGTACGCGGACCGGTGCGGCTTGGCCGCGTCCGGGCCGAGGCGCTCGATCTTGTTCTGCTCGTAGGACTCGAAGTTGCCCTCGAACCAGTACCAGTTGCCCGGCTCCTCCGCCGTGCCCTCGTAGGAGAGGATGTGCGTGGCGATGCGGTCCAGGAACCACCGGTCGTGAGTGATGACCACGGCGCAGCCGGGGAACTCGAGCAGCGCGTTCTCGAGCGAGCCGAGGGTCTCCACGTCCAGGTCGTTAGTCGGTTCGTCGAGCAGCAACAGGTTGCCGCCCTGCTTGAGCGTGAGCGCGAGGTTCAGGCGGTTGCGCTCACCACCGGAGAGCACACCGGCCTTCTTCTGCTGGTCCGGGCCCTTGAAGCCGAAGGTGGAGACGTACGCGCGGGACGGCACCTCGGTCTTGCCGACCTGGATGTAGTCCTGGCCGTCGGAGACGACCTCCCAGAGCGACTTGTTCGGGTCGATCCCGCCACGGCTCTGGTCGACGTAGGAGATGTCGACCGTCTCACCGATCTTCAGGTCACCGGCATCCAGCGGCTCGAGCCCGACGATGGTCTTGAACAGCGTGGTCTTACCGACACCGTTCGGGCCGATGACGCCGACGATACCGTTGCGCGGCAGGGTGAAGGACAGGTCCTCGACCAGCACGCGGTCGCCGAAGCCCTTCTTGAGCTTCTTGGCGTCGATGACCTGCGCGCCCAGGCGCGGGCCGACGGGGATCTGGATGTCTTCGAAGTCGAGCTTGCGTCCGCGCTCGGCCTCGTTGACCATCTCCTCGTACCGGGCCAGACGGGCCTTCGACTTGGCCTGACGGCCCTTGGCGTTCGAGCGCACCCACTCGAGTTCCTCGGCGAGGCGCTTGGAGAGCTTGGCGTCCTTCTTGCCCTGCACCTGCAGGCGCTCCTGCTTCTTCTCCAGATAGGTGGAGTAGTTGCCCTCGTACGGGTACAGGTGGCCGCGGTCGATTTCGGCGATCCACTCGGCCACGTGGTCGAGGAAGTACCGGTCGTGGGTGACGGCGAGCACGGCGCCGGGGTACTTGGCGAGGTGCTGCTCGAGCCACAGCACGCTTTCGGCGTCGAGGTGGTTAGTCGGTTCGTCGAGGAGGAGCAGGTCGGGCTTCTGCAGCAGGAGCTTGCACAGCGCCACGCGGCGCTTCTCACCACCGGACAGGTCCACGACGGAGTAGTCGCCCGGCGGGGTACGCAGGGCGTCCATCGCCTGCTCCAGCTGGGAGTCGAGGTCCCACGCGTCGGCGGCGTCGATCTCTTCCTGCAGCGTGCCCATTTCTTCGAGCAGGGTGTCGAAATCGGCGTCAGGTTCGGCCAGGGCGGCGCTGATCACGTTGAACCGGTCGACCTTGGCCTTGATCGGGCCAACGCCTTCCTGCACGTTCTCCAGCACGGTCTTGGTCTCGTCCAGCTGCGGTTCCTGCATCAGGATGCCGACGGAGTAGCCGGGCGACAGCCGGGCCTCACCGTTGCTGGGGGTGTCGAGTCCGGCCATGATCTTGAGGATCGTGGACTTACCGGCACCGTTAGGGCCCACCACGCCGATCTTGGCTCCGGGGAAGAACGACATCGTGACGTCGTCGAGGATGAGCTTGTCTCCAATGGCTTTGCGCGCACGCACCATCGAGTAAATGAATTCAGCCATAGTGTTTACCAGTCTATTTGGCGCGTGGCCCCGACAAGACACGTTCCGGTGGCGAGCAGGGGGACGACGACGCTGTGGTAGCCGCCGGAGGACGGGCCGTTCTGGCCGACGATGCACTCTCCGTTGACCCGCGCGGAGAACTGGATCGAGTCGGCCGGCTCGCCCTTGGTGGTGGTGTCGCTGGTGACTTCGAGGTCGGCCTTGACGAATCCGGCCGCGACGAGGGCGTCGATGATCGTGCGGCCGGGTGGATTGGCCTCGGTCGCCAGGGTCCCGGCGATCACCGAATCGAAGAAGGCGAGGTTGTCGGTGGCGGTGCCGTCCGGGGCGAGGGCCGGAGCGGCGGCTTCGGTGGGTGTCGGGGCGGCTGAGGCCGTCGCGGACGGGCTGCCGGTGCTGGCGGGGACGCCGGCCGCGGTGTCGGCGCATCCGGTCAGCCCGAGGCCCACAATCAGGCAGGCAGCCCAGGTTGCCGCGGTGCGGCTGGTCCGGGTCTGTCCGGTGAGTATGCGGGCCACGCGTCGTCCTCCCCCGCGGCCGCGCGCTGCAGCCGAGAAGTCGAGTCTAGGCGGACTGTGTTTCCGATTCGGTCTGCTCTGATCCTGTCGGCACCGACACTGTTGGCCCCGACACTGTTGGCACAGACACTGTTGGCACCGAGCCGGCCTGGGCAGTGGGATGCTCAGCATCCTTCTGCTCCGGCGCCGTCGCCGCGGTGGCGCGCACGAGCGACGTCGTGCCCCAGGCCAGGTTGTGGCCGACCGCATCGGCCTCCACCTCCACCGACGTTCCGGAGCGGTCCTGGTTCTCCCAATCCCGGATGCGCAGCCGCCCGGTCACCAGCACCGGCTCGCCCTTCTGCACGGAATGCTCCACGTTGCGCGCCAGCTGCCGGAAGCTCGACACCGTGTACCAGTTGGTGTCCGCGTCCACCCAGCTGCTGCTCAGCCTGTCGAAGCGGCGCTGGCGGCAGGCGAGCCGGAACGAGGTGATGGGCAAGCCGGTGCTGGTGACGAGGCTTCGGGGCGTTGTGGCCACGATGCCGGTCAGGGTGATGGTGTCGGTCACTGGGATCTCCTGGCGTCTCGAAGCGGATGGCGGGTGCGAACCGCGCGCCCCCGACCAGTCCTCGTGCCGGGTTCGTGGCCGGGGACGCGCTGCACCCACTCTGTGGCGGCGACAGCTCCACGCTACGGCGCCCGGTGAGGTTGTGCAGAACCTGCCGGTCGACCGGTCTCGGGAGGAACGGGCGTGCCCGGCTGGAACCGCCCGCCCCACCGGCGACCTCACGCTCCGGACGCACCGCCCGGACCTAGAGTTACTGCATGACCTTCGCTGCTGCAGAGAACCGCTATTCCGACATGTCGTACCGCCGAACCGGACGGAGCGGCCTGAAGCTTCCCGCCCTGTCCCTGGGCCTATGGCACAACTTCGGGCACGAACGCCCCATCGACACGCAGCGCGGCATCCTGCGCCGTGCCTTCGACCTGGGTGTGACCCACTTCGACCTGGCCAACAACTACGGCCCGCCTCCCGGCTCGGCCGAGACCAACTTCGGCCGCATCTTCGCCGAGGACTTCCGCCCGTACCGCGACGAGATGATCATCTCCAGCAAGGCCGGCTACGACATGTGGGCGGGCCCCTACGGTGACTTCGGGTCGCGCAAGTACCTGCTCTCGTCGCTGGATGCGAGCCTGGGCCGGTTGGGCCTGGACTACGTCGACATCTTCTACTCCCACCGTCCCGACCCTGAGACCCCGATCGAAGAGACCATGGGCGCCCTGGCCACGGCGGTGCAATCGGGCAAGGCGCTCTACGCCGGCATCTCCAACTACAGCCCCGAGCAGACCGTGGCCGCCTACGCGGCCCTGGCCGAGCACAAGATCCCGCTGCTCATCCACCAGCCGCGCTACTCCATGTTCGACCGTCACATCGAAGAGGGCCTGTTCCCTGTACTCGATGACCTCGGCATGGGCAGCATCGTCTTCTCCCCCCTCGCGCAGGGCCTTCTCACCGACCGGTATCTCGGCGGTACCGTGCCGTCCGACTCCCGGGTGGCGACCAGCCGGTTCCTGAACGAGAACTCGCTCAGCGAGCCCTACCTCGAGCGCGCCCGCGCACTCAACACCATCGCGGCCGATCGCGGTCAGACCCTCGCGCAGCTCGCCGTCACCTGGATCCTGCGCCAGCCGCAGGTCACCAGCGTGCTCGTGGGCGCCAGCAGCATCGGCCAGCTCGAGCAGACCGTCGCGGCCCTCGACGCGCCGGCGCTGGACGCCGACGAGATCGCGAGCATCGAGCCGTACGCCGTGCACGGCACCGGCATGAACTAGACCCGCCGCGCGGCTCCCCGCCCGCGATTCCCACTGTTCCTCCTGCGGACAATTGGTCCCGGCACACCGGCCACAATTGTCCGCACCGGGACCAGTCGGGGTCGCGGGCGGGCGTCGTTGTGCCGGGGGCCGCACGGGGGGGGCGGTGCCGGGCGGGCCGGATGTCGGTGGTCGGTTCTAGCCTGACAGCATCCCATCCGGGCCGGCCGACACCTTGGAGCACACCGTGATCACCCTCACCGCGCAGAACCGCCCCACCACTGTCTCGAGCGCCAGCGTCTCGAGCGCCACCGTCTCGAGCACCAGCGTTTCGAACGTCGCCGTCCCGAACGTCGCCGGTCGCAACAGCGGCCCTACCCTCGTCGCCGTGCGGGACGGCCTGTGGCGCGTCGTCGACCGCACCGGAGCCGTCCTCGGCCACATCGAACGCCAGGCCCAGAACGACGGCGAGCGGTACCTCGCCCGCCGCATCGTGATGTCCACCCGGCGCATCGACCTCGGCGCGTTCTGGCGGATGGACGAGGCCGCTGACTGCTTCCGCTGACCTGCGGGCGCGGCGCTCACCGGCGCCCGGGCCCGGCGGGCCGGTCGCACTATCCTGAGACGATGCTGCCCCAGCCCGATTCTTCCCCGCCCACGCCGGCCGTGACAGCCGAGCCCCGTGTGGTGCGGAGCGCCCTGTCCGGGGTTCGGTACCTCGGTCGCGGGTTCGGCATGTGGGTCACCTCGCCCCGGCTGATGCTGCTGGGCGCGATCCCCGCCCTCCTCGTGGGCATCGTGTACCTGGTCGGCATCGTGTTCCTGATCGTCAACCTCGACTCGGTCGTGATCTGGGCCACCCCGTTCGCCAACGGATGGGCCGAGCCCCTCGCCATCAGCACCCGGGTTGCCGCGGCCCTGGTCTTCGTGATCGTGGCGGCCCTGTTCGTCGTGTACACCTTCACCGCCGTCACCCTCGTGGTGGGCGATCCGTTCTACGAACGCATCTGGCGCGAGGTGGAGGACCGGCTGGGAAACGCACCGGCCGAGCTCAAGCTGAGCCTGATGCGCGCCGTCGGCCGGGCCATCGGTGACGGTATCCGGCTTCTGCTTCCGGCCATCGGCGTGGGCATCCTGCTGCTGGCCTGCGGGTTCATTCCCGTCGTCGGTCCCCTCATCGGCGCCGTCTTCGGCGCCCTGTTCGGTGGCTGGTTGCTGGTAGTGGAGCTCACCGGTTTCGCCTTCGACGCCCGCGGCTTCACCCTGCGTGAGCGCCGCAGGGCCTTGAAGTCCCGCCGCGCCGTGGCGGTCGGTTTCGGGGCGGCGTCCTACCTGATCTTCCTGGTGCCGTTCGCTGCCGTGGTGGCGATGCCGGCCGCGGTGGCCGGGGCGGCGATGCTCAGCCGGGACACCGTCGACAGGCTTCCCGCCGCAGCACCGAGATAGGCCGCAGACGGTTTCCGGCTGGTATCCGGCCACGCCGTGACGGCTCCCGCTGATTGGCTCCCCCGCGAGGTAATCTTCCGCACATGCAGTGGTGGAATGATTTCGTAGACTGGCTCTCAGCGACCAGTAACCAGCCCGTGATTTTCAGCGTAGTCGTGCTGATCGTCGCCATTATCGTGGCCAGCGTGCTGGCCTCGTGGATATCCCGCGGCGCGATCAAGCGCCTGCTGGCCCAGCACGATCGTGAACTCAAGTCCGCGGCCATCGGCACCATCGTGGACGCCGCGACCGAAGCCTCGGTGTGGAACTCCCTGACGCCACAGGAGCAGGTGATGAACGATCGTGCCGTTGGCATGGCCGACATCCAGGTGCGACTGCTGCCGGTGAAGGGTTCCAGCCTCGCTGCCGACTGGGCAGCACACCAGCTCGCCGAGCTCAAGCGCACCTCCGCCACGTTCGGATACCAGCTCGAGCCGGCGCTGATCGAGTTCCGTGACCGCCTGATCGAATGGCAGAACAAGCCGTCACGCGCGCGCAAGATCTTCCAGGGCGACATCGAACGCTGGAAGGCGCAGAACTCGTCCTCGGAGAAGAGCGCCCTCGCCGACCAGGACGCCTGGGTGGCGCAGCAGCACCACGACCAGTTCGCCGCCCCGGCGAACCAGGCCGCGCCGACCCTGGGTTACGTGCCCGCCGCCCCGGCGCCGTCCACGGAGACCCAGCGCCTCCTCGACGACGTTCAGGCCCTCGAGGTACGCCCGGCTCCCCTGCCGAACCCGTAACCTCGCAACGCGCAAAAAACGCCGGTCCGCTCTCGAGCGGACCGGCGTTTTCGTGTTGGTGGGTTATTTCCACCAGTCGTCGAAGAGGGATGCCGGCACGCGGCGCTTGTGCTCCGTGCTGAGGTAGCGGCGCTCGATGGCCGTCGCTACGGAGTCGTCCACATCCTTGCCCTCGAGGTAGTCGTCGATGTGCTCGTACTGCATGCCGAGGTTGGCCTCGTCGGTCTGGCCGGGGTTGTCGTCGAGCAGGTCGGCGGTCGGCGCCTTGAGGTACAGGTGCTCGGGGGCGCCGAGCACCATCAGCAGGGCCCGGCCCTGCCGTTTGGTCAGCCCGGTGAGCGGCAGCAGGTCGGCGCCGCCGTCGCCGTACTTGGTGAAGAAACCGGTCACGGCCTCCGCGGCGTGGTCGGTCCCGACCACGAGGAGACCGGAGGCGCCGGCGATCGCGTACTGGGCGATCATCCGGGCGCGCGCCTTGACGTTGCCCTTGTCGAAGTCGGGCAGGGCGGAGCCGGTGCTGTCGGCGAATTCGTCCTCGAAGCCATCCACGGCCCGTTGGATGTTGAACA
Source organism: Cryobacterium sp. AP23 (assembly GCF_054075385.1). NCBI lineage: Bacteria > Bacillati > Actinomycetota > Actinomycetes > Micrococcales > Microbacteriaceae > Cryobacterium > Cryobacterium sp. AP23. The sequence continues at coordinate 926,962 of NZ_CM133415.1, forward strand.
CCAGATTCGACTCCGGCTTGATGAACTCCAGCGCCAGCTGCGCGTCGTCCTCGTCCCGCTGTACCGCGTACGGCAGGCGCACCGGCACGAAGCGCACGGCGTGGCCCTCCACCGTGAGTTCCTCGATTGCGAGCTGGCAGAGCCGACCCGCCAGGGAGGAGTCCTGTCCCCCGCTGATCCCCAGGATCAGGCCCTTCGCGCCGCTGGCCAGCAGGTAGTCCTTGAGGAAGTCGACCCGGCGGCGGATTTCAGCGGCAGGGTCGATGGTCGGTGTGACGTGAAGTTCCGCGATGATTCGCACCTGTTGTTCTCGCATGGGTCGAATCTACCAAGTCCTCGCCCCCCGGATGCTGCACATCCGCCCCGCAAGAAAACAACCCCGCCGGTGGGAACCGGCGGGGTTGTGCTGTGCCCCCGGCAGGATTCGAACCTGCGACAAAGAGATTAGAAGGCTCCTGCTCTATCCCCTGAGCTACGGGGGCGGATAGCGCTTCAACGATACCGTAGTCGGGCCGCCAGGGTCCCCGGCACCTTCCCGAGCGGTTCTACAGGGCCTTTGCGGCGGCCACGAGAAGCTGCGCCAGGGTGGGCACACCACCGGCCCGGAAGACCTCGTCGCCGGCCGCGTTCCGCACGATGATCGTGGGCGTGTTGCGGATCCCGGCGGCCTCCGCCTGCGCATTGTCCTGCGCCACATCGAACTCGCGCACCGTCGCCGCCGGCACCAGCCGTTCGACCTCGGCCAGGACCGCCCGCGCCTGTAGGCACGGTTCGCAGAAGGCCGAGGAGAAGAAGACGAGTTCCACGGCGGCGCCTACCCGTTCACCAGGGCGATGACGGCGACGACGGCGGACACGACCGCGAGCAGCAGCGACACGCCCACCAGCACGGCGTGCACGATGAGGAACGTGGTCGGCTTGCCCGACGCGTCCCTCGCACGCTCGTCCTGGCTGACCCGCTTGTAGAACCGGGGCCAGACGGCGACGTTCCAGACGGCGTTGAGCAGGAGCAGGATGGCGAGTGTCGTAAGCATCAGGCTCAGTCTACGAGCGAACCCGCCCGGTGGGCTGTCGGGCCCCACCGCTAGACTCGCCCCATGACAAACAGCAGTGACCGGTTGGTATGGATCGACTGTGAAATGACCGGGCTCGACCTCAACAACGACGAATTGGTTGAGATTGCCGTGGTCATCACCGACTTCGACCTCAACATCCTCGACCCGGGCCTCGACATCGTGATCAAGCCCGATTCCTCCGCCCTCGAGAACATGGGCGACTTCGTGCGCAACATGCACACCTCCTCCGGACTGATCGAGGAGATCCCGAACGGCGTGAGCGTGGCCGAGGCCGAATACCAGGTGATCGAATACCTGCTCCGCTTTGTGCCCGAGGACCAGCGCGCTCCCCTGGCCGGCAACTCCATCGGCACCGACCGGGCCTTCCTGTCCCGCTACATGCCGCGGCTGGACAAGCAGTTGCACTACCGCAACGTGGATGTCTCGTCGATCAAGGAACTCGCCCACCGCTGGTTCCCCCGCGCCTACTTCAACGCACCCGCGAAGGACGGCGGTCACCGCGCCCTGGCCGACATCCTCGAGTCGATCCGAGAGCTCGCGTACTACCGCAAGAGCGTGTTCGTCGCCGACCCCGGACCCACCAGTGCGGAAGCAAAATCGCACGCAGCGGCCGTAGTGAACAACTTCGCTCCAAACGTGTAATAGAATTCTTGAGTTGCCTTCGCTGCTACAGCGAAGCGGCACATGGTGGGTATAGCTCAGCTGGTAGAGCGCCTGGTTGTGGTCCAGGAGGTCGCGGGTTCAAGCCCCGTTACTCACCCCAATGCACGAAAGTCCCGGTCTCGTAAGAGACCGGGACTTTCTGCTTTAACCCGTGCCATGCTGAACGGATGCTCACGCTCAGCCACGACGACTTCGAACGCCTCGTCATCGATGAACTCGATCTCCTGCCCGACGACATGGTCGACGGCCTCGACAACGTCATCTTCGTCGTCGAGGACCGGCCGGAAGACGGCAGCCTGGACACCCTCGGGCTGTACGACGGCGTCGCCCTCACCGAGCGCGGGCAGTACGGCTTCGGCGAGATGCCCGACCGCATCGTGATCTACCGGGAACCACTGCTGGCGATCGTGGCGGACCTGGACGAGTTGCACGCTGAGGTGCACGTCACCCTGGTGCACGAGATCGGGCATTTCTACGGGATTGACGACGACAGGCTGCACGAGCTGGGCTGGGCCTGATCCCCCGCGGGCTACCCTGAACCATGAACAGATTTCGACCTGGCCGTCTGATCGGCATCCTGGTGGGAACTCTCATCATCCTGGGCATCGGTGTGTACGGCCCGGCCACCCTGCTCGGCCCGCTGCCCGCCGCCGAGGTTGCGCTGAGCACCCCGGATGCGCCGGTGAGCGCCTCCACCCCCGTGCTTCCGGCCGCTGGAACCAGCGGCATCCTCGCCATCACCCCGGCCGAAGACGCCGAGGGAGAGACCACGACCGACGAGGCCGCCACGCTGGCCGTCGACCCGATCGCCACCGGCGGCGGCTCCGATCCCCTGCCGATGGCCTCCGCCGCGAAGATCATCACCGCCCTGGTCGTCCTCGACGCCAAGCCTCTCGCCGTCGGGGAGCCGGGCCCGGCGTACTCCCTCGTCACCGCCGACTACCAGGACTACCTCGATTACACCGCCGAGGGTGCCCGCACCGTGATCGTGTTCCCGAATGAGAGCTGGACCCAGCGCGAGCTGCTGCAGGCCATGATCCTGGGCTCCAGCAACAACCACGCCGACACCCTGGCCCGCTGGGCGTTCGGCTCGGTCGACGAGTACGTCACCGCCGCCAACGCGTGGCTGGTGAAGAACGGCATGCCGGACACCCAGGTCGCCGACGCCAACGGCCTGTCGGACGCCAGCGCCGGCACCGGCGCCGACCTGGCCCGGATCGCCGGCCTCGCCGCGACCAACCCCGTCATCGCAGACATCATCGGCAACCCGGCCTCGGCCCTGGTCAACCAGCGCGGGGTCAGCAATACCACCGCGTACCTGCCGGAGCTGGGCATCACGGGCATCTCCCGCAGCTACACCGATGCCGGCGGCGTCTGTTTCCTCTTCACCGCCGCCGTCACGGTGAACGAGCAGACCTTCAGCTTCGCGGGTGGGTTCATCGGCGAACCCGACTACGACACCCTCACGGCCGACCTGACGGCGCTGATGGCCTCGGCCACCGCCGGGGTGACCGAGCTGCCGGTCCTGGCGGAAGGGGACGCGTACGCGACGCTCACGACCGCGTGGGGCGATGCCGCCGACGCGGTGGTGGCCACCGCACGCACCCGGTTCGGCTGGCAGGCCGCCGAGCCGACCGGTGCTGAGGTCACCCTGGACGATGTCGCCACCGGGCGGGCCGGAAGCAAGGTCGGCCGGGTCACCGTTGAGGCCTTCGGCGACAGCGTCACCTCAACCCTCGAGTTGGACGACACCCTCACCGATCCGGGTCCGGGCTGGCGGCTGCTGCACCCGATCCCGGTGATCAGCGCCCTCATCGACGCCCAATAGGCAGAGCAGTCCAATAGGCACAGCAGTCCGATAGGCACAAAAAATGATCCGGCGGTTCAACCGCCGGATCATTTCAGATCGTTCACATCGGGTCAGGTCAGCTGGGCTCGTCGTTCGACTCGACCGGGTCACTGTCACCGGAGTCGAAGGCATAGCGCACGTGCAGCTTGCCCTGCACCTCACGGGAGTCGATCTCGTCGTACCAGAACAGCGATTCCATGCTGTCCACGGCGGCGAGCATGCTGATGCGCTTGTCGTGGGCGCCGTGCAGGAGCACGCGGCTGTCGGTCTGGCCCTCGAGGGGTCCGTCGACGAATTCGACGGTGTATTCGGTGTTCTCGTTCTGCGGTGTACTCATACCCCCAACTTACTGCCGCCGCCCGGTTTTGGCGCGGCACGCGCCCGGCGGCGCGGACGTTGAGCGATACAGACCGTGGGCGTTACAGACCGTGGGCGTTACAGGCCTCGGGCGTTACGGCGTCGCCGTGAGGCGCACCGTGGCCCACCGTTCGGGCTGTTCCCGCCGGCGGTACCGCTCCCAGTCCTGCTGCCACTGGTCCCAGTGCGCCTCGAAGACTCCGCCGTCCCGGTCCAGGGCGCGTTGCTTCCGGATGCCGTCGTCGGCGTCCAGCCACACCCGCACGTCGCTCAGCCCCGCGTGCGCTCGCGCCAGGGCACCGCAGCCCTCCACGATGAGCGGCCGGGCGGGATCGACGGTGTGCCACTCCGCCGCTTGCTCGGTGTCCCAGTCGTGACGCTGCCAGGCCGCGGCGGCGCCGGCCCGCCGGGGCCCGAGCATCCGGGTACCGACCAGGTCGATGGCGGCATCCAGGCCGCCCCAACCCGGGTAGATGTCGTCGAGGCGCACCAGGGTCGGGGCCACCGGCCCGGGCCACGCGGCGGCGACCGCATCCGCCAGGGTGCTCTTGCCGGCACCGCTGGGCCCGTCGATCAGCACGACGGCCCGATCACCCGACGGCCCGAGCGCGCGCACCGCGGCGAGAACAGGGGTCAGCAGCGCGGTCGGCTGTGCGGCCGGCTGCGAGTCCGTGCGGGCGTCAGGCGAGGACAAAATGCCACGTTCCCGCGAGGATGGCCGTTGTGATGGCTACGGCGGCGATGCCGAGGCCCAGCAGCACGACCAGGCCGTCGCGTACGCCGAACACCGACGGCCGTGCCCAGGTGCGGGGCTCGTCGCTGCCGAAACCACGCGCTTCCATCGCCGTGGCCAGCTTGCTGCCCCGGCGCACCGACAACACCAGCAGGGCGAAGGCCAACCCGCCGAAGCGGCGCGCCCGGCCCCGCAGGCCTCCCCCGTCCCCCACACCGCGGGCGCGCCGGGCGAGGGAGAGCGAGTGCCAGTCGTCGATGAACATCCCCACCAGGCGGAGGCCGGCGAGGGCACCCAGCACGAACCGGGCGGGCAGACGCAGCACCTGCGCGAGGCCGTCCGCGAGGTCGGTCGGGTCGGTGGTGGCCAGAAGCACGATGCCGGGGATACCGATGGCGAGCACCCGCAGCCCGATCGCGAGCCCGAGGGCAACCGACCCCTCGGTGATGGTGACGATGCCGGCGCTGAACCAGACGGCGCCGGAATCCTCGCCGTAGAGCACCGTGGTGAGCATGCCGAACGGCGCCGCGATCCAGACCGGGGCAGTGCGCAACCAGAACTGTCGGGCGCTGAGCCCGCACCAGGCCAGCAGGAGGCCCTCGAGCAGCAGGGCCACCGCCGCCGACACCCAGTCGATGGAGAGCATCAGCGCGCAGCTGATCAGCAGGGCAACGGCGAGCTTGGCCACCGGGTTCACTCGGGCGATCGCGCTCGGTCGGATGGTGGGGGTCAACACGCTCATCGGCCGATCCCCCTCGCCGGCCGGGCGGGCACCGCCGCGGTACCGCCGAGCACGCGGCGGGCGGTGGTCCCGCCCGGCCCCGCCGCGAGGATGAGCCGGGAGTCCGCCAGCGCGCCCACGAAGTCATCATCGTGGGTGACGGCCACCACGGCGGTGCCGGTGTCGAGCAGCTCTGCCAGGAGGCGCACGAGTTCCGCCCAGGTGCGGGAGTCCTGCCCGAAGGTGGGTTCGTCGAGCACCAGCAGGCGCGGCCGGGTGGCGAGCACCGTGGCCACGGAGAGGCGGCGCTTCTCCCCGCCGGAGAGCGTGAACGGGTTGGCATCGGCGAGGTGGTCCAGCCGGAGCCGGTGCAGGAGCGCGTCGACCCGCTCGGTTTGGGCGGCCGGGGACAGGCCGAGGGCGCGCGGGCCGACGGCGAGTTCGGCGTGCACGGTGCCGGCCAGGAACTGATGCTCGGGGTCCTGGAACACGGTGCCGATACGCGCGAGCAGGGCCCGGGATCGCCAGCGGTGTGGGGCGGTGCCCAACCCGTCGGCCAGTCCAGCCCCGGCGGTGAGGTGCCCGCCGGCCGGGGCGAGCAGGCCCGCCAGGGTGAGGGCGAGGGTGGACTTGCCGGTCCCGTTCGGCCCGCTGATCGTCATCGCCTGGCCGCCCCGCACGTCAAGGTCGAGACCATCGGCCACGACGACGGCCTGCTTGCGCGCGAACGGCACCCGGCCCACCGCGAGCCCCTCGCCCCGGAGGAGGATATCGGCGCTCGTGGCGGCGACGTGGTTGCGGTCGGGTCGGGCGGGCGGGTGGCTCGGGATCCACACCCCGGCGGCGGCCAGCCGTTCGCCCTGCGCGGTGAGCACGTCGGCGGTGGGTCCGTCCGCGAGGATGCCGCCCGCCGGGTCGAGCACGATGACCCGGTCGACGACGTCCTGCCACACCTTCACCCGGTGTTCGATCACGATCAGGGTCGCCCCGGAACCTTGCACCGAGCGCAGCACGGCGTCACGGACCTCGATCACCCCGTCGGGGTCGAGGTTCGCGGTGGGTTCGTCCAGCAGCACCAGGCCGGGCTGCATGGCCAGCACCCCGGCCAGGGCCAGTCGCTGTTTCTGCCCGCCGCTGAGGGCGCTCGTGGGATGCCGCAACGGCAGGTCGAGGCCCACCTCGGCCAGGGCCCGGGTCACCCGCGGCCAGATCTCGGCGCGCGGCACCGCGAGGTTCTCGCACCCGAACGCGACGTCGTCGCCCACCCGGGCGAGCACGACCTGGGAATCCGGGTCCTGCAGGACGAGGCCGACGCGGCCGCGCGCCCGGCTGGGCCGCTGGCCGTCGACCAGCAGTTCACCGGTCTCGTCGCCGTCCTCGTCATCGCCCAGGACCCCGGCGAGGGCGTGCATCAGCGTGCTCTTCCCCGCACCGCTGGGGCCGAGGACCAGCACCCGCTCGCCGGGCTGGATGTCGAGATCCAGCCCGGACACGGCCGGGCGCGACCGGCCGGCGTGTCGCCAGCCCCAGCCGGTGGCCGTGACCCTGGCGCCGGTCATGCGCGTTCCCCGCGGTGCGACAGCCGGCATCCGCCGTCGGTCACCGGAGGGGCTGGGGCTGGGGCTGGGCCCGGTCGACCTGGCCGGTTTCCCGGCCGGCGGCGAATCGGGCGAGCGCGCCGGTGCCGGCCAGGCCGCGCACGGCGAGCCAGGACAGCAGGCCGGCCAGGACGGTGCCGGAGACGACGGCGGAGACGAAGTAGACGGCCTTGTAGCCGATGTCCAGGGCGGCGTAGCTGGTGAAGGTCGTGTCGAGCAGGCCGACCGCGACGCCGGCGCCGGCGCCGGCCAGCAGGGCCACGCCGAGGCGCCAATTCGCGTAGAGGAACAGGGCCAGGATGATCTCGGCACCGAGGCCTTCGACGACACCCCAGATCAGCGTGGAGAAGCCCCACTGGGTGCCGATGAGCATCGAGACGACCGCGGCGACGACTTCGGTGTAGACGGCGGCCCCGGGCTTGCGGATGATGAGGCCGCCGAGCACGCCGGCGAACAGCCATCCGCCGGCCAGGAGCCCCTCGAGGCCGGGCGTGAAGGCGAGCAGGGCGCTCAGCGGCGACCAGGCCAGGCCCCAGGCCCAGAAGATGACGCCGCTGGCGACGCCGATGACGCTGGCGACCACGATGTCGACGACCCGCCAGCGCAGGACGCGCGGCTTCCGGGTCGTGGACGGGGACAGGGTTTCGGTTGTTGCATGCACTGTTCGTGCCCTTTCCGTAGATAAATACAGGGCACGGGATTGAGAAGCCTCCCTGCGCTGGCATGATCCAGATCAGGTTCGACGGTCGAAGCTGAAGTAGCTTCCTCTCAGCCCGGTTCACCGGACTCCCGTGTTCGCTACCGAGTATAGGTCCCCTCGGGCGGATACGGGGTGCCGGAGTCGGGCAGGCACGCGCGGTGTCAGCGTTCGGGCGCGCCGAACTCGCCCGTCACGCAGGTCTCGACACGCTCGACCGATGAGATGGGCGCGATCACGGGGCACGGCGCGCCGGGCGCCGCCGGCGCTACTTCTTGAGGGCGCGGATGATGCGCGCGATCGCCTTACCGGCCACCCACACGAAGGGGATCCCCACCGCAAGAAGCGAGATCACGTTCGGCTCGAAACGGGCCGCTCCGCCGGACTTCACGTACGCGCCGATCGGGATGGCCATGCCGCCACCGCCGCCGCCGGCTGCTCCCTCGGCCTCGTCGCCCTCGCCGCCGCCGCCGAACCCGTACTGCACGAGCGCGACCGGCACGATGGTGACACCCTCGATCTGCACGGGATCCCCGTAGGCAGACCGGACTCCGATGGATCCTGCGTTTTCTGCGAGCTTCAAGGCGAGATTAGTCATGGTGAGAGGCTACTCCCCCTGTTCCGGGCTGTCCCGCCGGGATTTTCCCCGGCCAGGACGAGTCAGCTGCCGGCGTCGGGCGTTCCGAAGGGATGCACGTCCCGCTTCGGTGCGCTGCCGCCGCCGAGCTGCGAGGCGGGCCGCACGACACCGCGGCCGAACCGGGCGGTGACGGTGTCCACGGCCAGTTCCGCCTCCCGCCAATCGTCGTCATCGTCCCAGAGTCCCATCCCGGCGCCGTCGCCGGTGCCGAGCTGCTCGGCCCGTACGCCGATGAGCCGCACCCGGATGCCGCGGGCCGCAAGCAGGTCGAAGCTCGCCGCGACCTCCTCGTAGATCCGGCGCCCCACATTGGTGGGTTCGGCCAGGGTGCGGGAGCGGGTGACGGTGCTGAAGTCGGCGTAGCGCAGTTTGAGCACCACGGTGCGGGCGACGAGGCCGTTGCCGCGGAGCTTGGCCGCCACGGCGTCGGCCTGCCGCAGCAGTTCGCTGCGCAGCCGGGCCGCATCCGTCACGTCGTGTTCGAAGGTCACCTCGTGACCGATGCTCTTCTCCTCGCGTTCGAGGTTGATCCCGCGTGGGTCGATGCCCCAGGACAGGTCGTGCAGCTTCTGCGCGCCGGCCACGCCCACGGCCCGCTCCAGCATCTCCCTGGACGCGTGCGCGATGTCCCGCACGTGGCGGAGGCCCATTCCGAGAAGCGACTGTTCGGTGGTGGCGCCGACCCCCCAGAGTGCGCCGACCGGCAACGGGTGCAGGAAGTCGATCGTGTTGTCGGCGGGGATGACCAGCAGCCCGTCGGGCTTGGCCCGGCCGGACGCCAGTTTGGCCACGAATTTGGTGGACGCGGCACCGACCGAGCAGGTCAGGCCGGTTTCGGCGAAGACCCGCGCGCGGATCTTCTCCCCGATCTCAGCCGGCGACCCGTGCAGGCGCCGGGCGCCGGCGACATCGAGGAAGGCCTCGTCGATGCTGAGCGGTTCGACCAGCGGTGTCATGTCGAGGAATATGCCCATCACCTGCCTGGACACCTCCGCGTACCGGCTCATGTGCGGTTCGAGCACGATCGCGGCCGGGCAGCGGCGCAGCGCGATCGACATCGGCATGGCCGAGTTGACGCCGTACTTGCGGGCCACGTAATTCGCGGCCGTCACCACGGACCGGCCGGAGCGGTGCCCGATCACCACGGGCAGATGCACCAGCTCGGGGTGGTCGAGCAGCTCGACCGAGGCGAAGAACGCGTCCATGTCGATGTGCAGGATGGTGGCGGTGGTGTCGTCGACGTCGCTGCCGGTGATCTGCCGGTCACTGCCGTCCTGCTTGCTCATGCAGTTCCACACCCTTCCGCCGCCGTGGCCGCCCTCAATTCGAAGCTACCTTCGAGGGTACCGGTTGCGCCGGGCATTCGGACTCCCGGCACGCGCGGTCCGGCCGGCCCTGCCCGCACCGATTGAGGGGCGGACCGGGGGGATTCGCGGCCGGCTAGAAGCTGCCGAAGTCGCCGCCGAAGTCCCCGCCACCGAAGTCGCCGAACCCGCCGGAATCGCCGCCGAAATCGGACCCGGAGTCGCCGCCCGCGTCGGTCCCGGAATCGGCCCCGGACTCCGCGTTGGCGTCAGCGCCGGCGTCGGCGGACGCATCCGCCTCACCGCCCGCGTCGGGCAGGAAGGTGCTCACGAGCGCCGACCCGACGACGTAACCGGCCACGGTGCCCAGCAACGAGGCGCCGAGCATGCTGCCGAAGCCCGGACCCTGCCGGTTGCCGGCCTGGTCGCCGCCGAACGCCCGGTCCAGGGTGCCGGGCTGGCGCAGTTCCGCGCGAGTGGCGGACTTGGCCAGGGTGGCGGGTTCGGCGTTCGCGGGGCGCTCGCCCTCCATCGCGTTCTCGGTCAGCTGGGTGAAGAGCAGGTCGCGCTGCTCATCGGTGAGCTTGCTGAACGCTTCGGTGTGCACCTGCTCGATGGTCTCGGGCGGCGCTGTGCGCAGCAGGTAGCGGTAGCGTTCCACAGCGATCTCATCGTCGGTGCGCTGCGGTGCCGCGCGACGCGGCTGTTCCGGCTGTTCGGGGCGGCCCAGGAGGCGGTCGAGGAATCCCATGTGCGTTCTCCTTCGGTGTGGGTACCCAGCCTAGGCTGCGCCCGCTCCGGCCGACAGGACCGCGGCCAGCGACTCCAGCGCATTCACAGGGTCCTCCCCGGCGGGGATCAGCACGACACTGGTGGCGCCCGCCGCATGCAACTCGTCGATGCGGCTGCGGGCGGATGCGGGGGTGCCGACGACCGCGAGCTGGTCCACCCAGGCGTCCGGCAGCGCCCGGGCGAAGTCCGACCGGCTGGCGCTCTGCGCGCGCAAGGCGTCGAACTCCGCGGCGAACGGTAGCACCCGGATGTGCGGGGCCCAGTCGGGATCGCCGATCCACTCCAGCGCGGGCCGGGCCGTGGCACGGGCCACCGCCGGGTCGTCGTGCACGGCGGCGACGTTGTAGGCCACGACGTGCCGGTCACCGAGCGGTGGGCGGAGCTCGGGGAAGCCGAGCTTGCCGCCCGCTGCGGCGGCCCCGGCGTCGAGGGCGGCCAGGGCCCCGGCGAGGTATTCGGGTGTGACCGGTTCGGCGAGCACCACGCCGTCCGCGGCGGCTCCGGCCAGGGCCAGCGACTTCGGTCCGCGTACCCCCGCGAGTACCGGCGGAACCGTCGGCGGCGGGCCGGCCAGGCGCACGGCATCCGCGCTCGTGTACCGGCCGGTGACGGTGGCGGTCTCCCCGTGCAGCAGTCCGCGCATGAGGTCGAGGGTCTCGGCCAGCATCGCCAGCGGGCTGGACGGCCAGATGCCGGCCTGCCGCATCCACCCCGGCATACCGTGACCGACGCCCACGTGCAGGCGACCGGGGAAGAGCTCGGCGAGGGTGGCCACCTCCAGGGTCGCGAAGGCAGGGTTGCGCGCGGCCGCGGGCAGGATGCCGATGCCCACGCGGATGGTCGTGGTGGCGGCGAGCACGACGGCGGCCTGGGCGATGCCGCCGCGGAAGAAGCAGTCCTCCACCACCCAGATCTCGTCGAAACCCAGCTCCTCGGCCCGGCGTGCGTAGGCCACGAACTGGGCGGCGGGCAGGTCGCGGGGCAGCATGACGGCGATGGCAGCGGGCACGGGCATCCTCGTTTCGGTGGGGCCGCCGGCGCTGATCGGCGGATTCTCCCCCGAACTTACCGCCCGAATGGGCGCCCCCAGTTAGATTCTTTCGCCAGAACTGAGACCTTTCCACCGGTGCCGGACATATATTGCTAAGGGGACAAATGATTCGGGGGAATTATGACCAAGTACTGCATGCGAACCAACGGCACACGGGTGGGGGTTCACCGGTGACCGACGTGGCCGAGAGGCTGGCCCGCAAGGGCGATCGTGGCGAACCGGTGCGGCAGATGCGGCTGGGGCTTGCGCACATCGGCGTGTGGTCCAGCGCGAAACTCGCGTTCCTGCTCTCGCTCTGCCTCAACACGGTAACGGTGATCCTGATCTTCCTCATCGTGCAGATCCTCACCGACACGGAGGTCTTCTCCAGCGTCACCGGGGTGTACGAGGACCTCACGGACTCCTCCGTCGATCTCGGCGGGCTGCTGGAACCGAGCGCGGTGTGGGCCTTCGCCGCCGCCGTGGCCGTTCTGAACACGGTCCTGCTCACCGCGGTCGGGGCCGGCTACGCGCTGCTCTACAACTTCAGCGTGCGGGTCACCGGCGGCGTGCAGGTGGGATTCCGCAGCGCCTGAGCGGAATGCCTGCGGGCCCGATGTCGTTGCACTCACCATCAGCTGAACGCCTCCGGGACGACAGCCGCACGCCTTCGGGCGGATGCCGCGTGAATCATCAACGAATTGAGCCCCAGTGACTTCTGACACCCTGACATCCGACACCACAGTTACATCCGACAGCACGGTGACAACCACCACCGACTGGTTTGCCTTGCAGAAACAGGCCCACCGCGAATTCGGCGAGCGGGTGGACGGCATCCGGGATTGGGACGCGGCCACTCCCGACAAGGAGTGGAGCGTGGGCGACCTCGTGCGCCACGTCGTGCAGGAGCAGCAGTGGATCCCCGCGCTGCTGGCCGGGCTCACCCTCGAGCAAGCCAAACGCCGGATCGAGCCGCTGGGCGACGACCTGGCCGCGGAGTGGCGCACCCACTCCGAACGGGCCACCGCGGCCTGGCAGGCGGCGCCGGCGGATGCATCCGTCCAGCTCTCCTACGACACCGTGACCGTGCTGGACTACCTGCGCGAGCAGGTGTCTGACGTGACGATCCATTCCTGGGACCTCGCCCGCGCCACGGCGGCGGACGAGAACCTCGACGCTGCCCTGGTCGAGGCCGTGTACACGGTGTTCGAGCCGCAGCGGGAGACCCTGGAGGCCAGCGGCCTGTTCGATTCCCCGGTGCCGATGCCCGCGGACGCTCCGCTGCAGTCCCGGCTGCTCGCCCTCACCGGCCGCGACGACCGCCACTAGCCGCACCAACTGTTACCCGTGCGGACAAATGGGCCCGGCACACCGGGACCATTTGTCCGTTTCGGGAACAGTTGCGGGTGCTGCTAGGCGGCGCTGCTAGGCAGCCGTGGTGCCGAACAGGAGGCCGAGCACGTAGGTGACGCCGGCCGCACCGAAGCCGATCGCCAACTGGCGCAGCGCCCGCTTGAGCGGCGGCCCGCCGGAGAGCAGTCCCACCACGGCGCCGGTCGCCAGCAACGCCAGGCCCACCAGCACGGCGGCCACGATGATGGCCCCGATTCCCTGCATGCCGAACAGGTACGGCAGCACCGGCAAGAGCGCGCCGGAAGCGAAGAAGCAGAAGCTCGACACCGCGGCGGTCATGCCCGTGCCGATGGCCTCGTGCTCGTCGACCTCGGGTTCCGCCGCGGCCTTCAACCGGCTCAGGTCGAGGGCGTCGGTGGCGATGGCCACCGTGCGGAGCACCTCACGGGCGTGCACCTCGGCCTCGGCCTCCGTCATGCCCTGCGCCCGGTAGACCAGGGTGAGCTCGTTGGCGGCCTCGTCCAGGTGCGACAGCACGCTGCGGGTGGCAGGGTTCGGCGTCGACGCGTCGAGCAGTTCCCGCTGGGAGCGCACGGAGACGTACTCCCCCGCACCCATCGACAGCGCGCCGGCGAGCAGGCCGGCGATGCCGGTGAAGAGGATGGTCGCGGCCGGCACCCCGGTCGCGCCGATACCCAGCACGAGGGCGAGGTTGCTCACCAGGCCGTCGTTGACACCGAACACGGCGGCCCGGAAGGTGCCGGAGAGCCGCTGCCGGCCGCGGGCGGCGAGGCCGCGCACGACCTCCTCGTGGATGCGTTCGTCGGCGGCCATCGCATCCGTCGCGTCGGCGTCGCCGTCGTACGGCGAGCGGGCCTCGGCGCGTTGCGCGAGGGCGAGCACGAACACCGAGCCGAACCGCCGGGCCAGCAGCCCGAGCAGCCGGGTGCGCAGCGCGCCCTTCTTGGGTTGCCCGACCCGGTCGCCGAGCAGGGTCCGCCAGTGTTCCTCGTGCCGTCCCTCCGCCTCGGCGAGGGCGAGCAGGATCTCGCGTTCCTCGCCGGTGCGCCGGCCGGCCAGGTCGCGGTACACGGCCGCTTCGGCCTGTTCGTCGGCCAGGTACTGGCGCCACCGACGGATGTCGGACTCGGGCGGCTTCGTCTCGGACACCGCGATCACTCCGGCGCGGCCTCGAGCGAGCGCTGCGACACGCGGGCGGACTCGTGCGGGCCGCTGCCGTCGAGGCCGTAGAAGGGCTCCTCGAAGTGCACGACCCAGACCGCTTCCCTGCCCACCACGGGCGCGTACAGGGCGCTCCCGACCAGTTCACCGGGCGCGGTGATGACGCCGATGGGATCTTCCACCATCGAGTCGGGGTAGCGTGAGCGGTCAAGCCGCACGATGACCTGCATGCCGACGCCGAACGCGGCGGCCGCCCCCGCCGAAGCGGGGACGTCCACCGGGCGGCGCTTGAACAGCGCCATTACTCGGCCGGTCCAGACTCTGCCGATCCGGCCCGTTCGAGCACGAGCTCGCGCACCCGGGCGGCATCCGCCTGGCCGCGCATGGCCTTCATGACCGCGCCGATGACGGCGCCGGCGGCCTGGACCTTGCCGTCGCGGATCTTCGCGAGCACGTCGGGCTGGGAGGCGAGCGCGTCGTCGATGGCGGCGATGAGCGCACCGTCGTCGCTGACCACGGCGAGTCCGCGGCTGGCGACGACCTCGCTGGGTGTGCCCTCTCCGGCGATGACGCCTTCGAGTACCTGGCGGGCCAGGCGGTCGGTGAGGGTGCCGTCGGTGATCAGTTCGATCAACGCGGCGACCTGGGCCGGGGTGACGAGGGAGTCGGCGGAGACGCCGGCGGCGTTCGCGAGCCGGGCGACCTCGCCGGTCCACCACTTGCGGGCGGCCTGGGCGGGGGCGCCGGCGGCGATGGTGGCCTCCATGACGTCGAGCAGGTCGGAGTTGACGACGTCCTGGAACTCCAGGTTCACGAAGCCCCAGTCGGCCTGCAGCCGCTTACGGCGGGCCGCGGGCGGCTCGGGCAGCGTGGCGCGCAGCTCTTCGACCCAGGCGCGAGACGGGGCGACGGGCACCAGGTCGGGCTCGGGGAAGTACCGGTAGTCATCCGCGTCACTCTTGGGCCGGCCGGCGGAGGTGACGCCGGTGTCCTCGTGCCAGTGCCGGGTCTCCTGGGTGATGGTGCCGCCGGCGGTGAGCAGCGCCGCCTGGCGCTGGATCTCGTAGCGCACGGCACGTTCGACGCTGCGCAGCGAGTTCACGTTCTTGGTCTCGGTGCGGGTGCCCAGGATGTTCGACCCGCGCGGACGCAGCGACACGTTCGCGTCACAGCGCACGTTGCCCTCTTCCATCCGGGCGTTGGAAACGCCGAGCGCCTTGACGATCTCGCGGATCGCGGCGACGTAGGTCTTACCGATCTCCGGGGCGTCCGCTTCGGCGCCCTCGATCATCTGGGTGACGATCTCCACCAGTGGCACGCCGCCGCGGTTGTAGTCCACCAGCGAGTAGTCGGCGCCCTGGATGCGTCCGGCCGCGCCGCCCATGTGGGTGAGCTTGCCGGCGTCGTCCTCCATGTGCGCGCGCTCGATGTCGACCGTGACCTGGCGGCCGCTCTCCAGTTCGATGGTGAGCTGACCGTCGAACGCGATCGGCTCGTCGTACTGCGAGGTCTGGAAGTTCTTCGCGGTGTCCGGGTAGAAGTAGTTCTTGCGGGCGAACCGGCTGGTCTCGGCGATCTCGCAGCCGAGGGCCAGGCCGAGGCGGATCGACGACTCGATCGCCTGGCGGTTCACCTGCGGCAGCCCGCCGGGCAGGCCAAGGCAGGTGGGGCAGGTGTTGGTGTTGGCGCCGGAGCCGAACTCGTTGGCGCAGCCGCAGAACATCTTGGTCTTGGTGTTGAGTTCGACGTGCACCTCGAAGCCGAGCACCGGCTCGAACAGTTCGAGGGCCTTGTCGTAGTCCATCAATTCGGCTGATGCCATCAGACGGCTCCCCCTTCGGTTGCGAACATTTCGATGTTGGCCAGCTTGGGTGCCTGGCTGAGCAGGGTGTGACCCCAGTGCGCCTCGAGCAGCTGCTCGACGGCGGCGCCGAAGGTGTACAAGCGGGCATCCGCGCGGGCGGGCGCCATCACCTGCAGGCCGACGGGCAGGCCGTCTTCGGGCGCGAGACCCATCGGCAGGCTCATGCCGGGCACGCCGGCGAGGTTGGCCGGGATGGTGGTGATGTCGTTGAGGTACATCGCCATCGGGTCGTGCATCTTCTCGCCGAACTTGAACGCCGTGGTGGGCGCGGTGGGCGACACCAGCAGGTCGACCTTGTCGAACGCGGCGGCGAAGTCGCGCTGGATCAGGGTGCGCACCTTCTGGGCGCTGCCGTAGTAGGCGTCGTAATAGCCGGCGCTGAGAGCGTAGGTGCCCAGGATGATGCGGCGCTTGACCTCGTCGCCGAAGCCGGCGTCGCGGGTGGCGGCCATGACGCGCTCACTGGTGAGCGGGCCGTCTTCGGGGTTGACCCGGATGCCGAAGCGTACGGAGTCGAAGCGGGCCAGGTTGCTGGAGGCCTCGGCGGGGAGGATCAGGTAGTAGGCGGAGACCGCGTACTCGAAGTTCGGGGCGCTCACCTCGCTGACGATGGCGCCGGCCTTGCTGAGCAGGGCCAGGGTCTCCTCGAAGCGCTGCTTGACGCCGGGCTGGAAGCCCGCGCCGTTGAGCTCCTTGATCACGCCGACGCGCACGCCCGTGAGCGCGCCGTCCTTGAGGCCGGCCTGGGCGGCGGCGGTCATCGACGGCCAGGTATCCGTGAGCGAGGTGGAGTCGAGTGGGTCGTGCCCGCCGATCACGTCGTGCAGCAGCGCGGCATCGAGGACCGTGCGGGTGACCGGGCCGACCTGGTCGAGCGAGGAGGCCAACGCGATGGCGCCGTAGCGGGAGACGCCGCCGTAAGTGGGCTTGACGCCGACCGATCCGGTGACGGCGGCGGGCTGGCGGATGGATCCGCCGGTGTCGCTGCCGAGCGCCAGGGGCGCCTCGAACGCGGCGACGGCGGCCGCGGAGCCCCCGCCGGACCCGCCGGGGATGCGGTCCAGGTCCCACGGGTTGTGGGTGGGGCCGTAGGCGGAGTGTTCGGTGGAGGACCCCATGGCGAATTCGTCCATGTTGGTCTTGCCGAGCGGGATCAGGCCGGCGTCGCGGATGCGCTTGACGACGGTGGCGTCGTACGGCGGGATCCAGCCCTCGAGGATCTTCGATCCGGCGGTGGAGGGCATGTCGTGGGTGGCGAGCACGTCCTTGATGGCGATCGGGACCCCGGCGAGCGGGCCGAGCTTCTCGCCGGCGGCGCGGCGGGCATCCACCCGGGCGGCGGTGGCCAGGGCGGCGTCGCGGGCGACGTGCAGGAAGGCGTGCACGTCGGGTTCGACGGCGTCGATGTGGTCGAGGTGCGCGCGGGTGACGTCGACGGAGCTGACCGTGCCGTCGGCGAGCAGGCCGGCCAGGGCGGAGGCGGTCTGGCTGATGAGGTTGGTCACTGGGTTACTCCTCGTCCAGGATGGCGGGCACGCGGAACTTGTCGCCGGCACGGTCGGGCGCGCCGGAGAGCGCCTGGTCGACGGTGAGCGACGGCACGACGACGTCATCGCGGAACACGTTGGTCAGCGGCATCGGGTGGCTGGTCGCCGGCACGTCGGGCGTTGCGACCTGGGCCACCTTGGCGACGGAGTCGACGATCTGGCCGAGTTCGATCGTGAGACGATCGATTTCGGCCGAGCTGAGGTCGATCCGGGCGAGGTTGGCCAGGTGGGCCACCTGCTCGGCCGTGATTTCAGACATGAAACTCCCAAGAACATCGAAGTGGAAGCTTCAATTCTATTCAGTGTCGCCGGTGACCAGTTCCGCGTTGTCCGTGCCGATCAACGCCATGTTGTGCAGCGACTCGCTTCCGGGCTTGAAATAGTCGTTGTGGCCGACGGATCCGGCCAGGGTGTCGCCGGTGAGGGCGTCGATTCCGCCGCGCACGCCGAGCGCCGTGGCCCCGTAGGAGGCGGCGCCCGGATCGCTGCCGAAGAACGCCGAATTCACGGCCGGGTCCCAGTCCGCCTTGCCGACGAAGACGTTCTCGTCGGTGACCTTGAGCTTCGCCGCCGACTGGATGGCGCTGCCCGGGGAGCCGACGAGGACGAGCGCGTCGACCTCCACCGATCCTTGGGCCAGCGCGAGGAGGGACACCGTCGAGCCGTAGGAGTGGGCGAAGACCCCGACGAAGGGCTGGTCACCGCCGCGCGTGGCGCGCACCCCGGCCCAGGATGTTTCGAGGAACTCGGCGCCGGCCTCGGCGCGGTCGAGCCCGCCCACGGAGAACAGGTCGGGCGCCTCGTAGCCGATCCAGGAGATGGTGGCGACGGTGGGCGGTCCGGCTGGGGCAGCCGTCTCGGTCGTGCCGGTGACGGTGATCGGAGCGCCGGCGCTGAGACCGCGGCTCGAGGACCCCGTTGTGGTCGCGGCCGCGATGATGGTGGCTGGAGGCGTGCTGGTGGAAGTCGGCTCGGCGGCGCGTTCGGTGAGCACCTTGAGCTCTTCGCGGTAGAGGTCGTCGGCGACCGTGGTCCAGTTCACCATCTGGGGTTCGACCTGGTAGTTCATGCCGGGCACGAGGTAGCCGATGTAGTCGGCGGTGTCGGGGTTGCCCAGGGCGATCGCGGCGCGGCCGGTGCCCGCCGGGTCGAGCAGGATCAGGCTGCGCTTGGGGCCGCCGTCGCTGGCGCGCAGGGCCTCGGCGACCTGTTCGAGCATGGCCTCCTGGCGGGTGAGCCGGTTCTGCTCGGCCGCGGACGGGTTCCCGTCGAGGGCTCGGCCGATGTCGGCGAGGGATTCGCGCAGGTACGTCTCGTTGGCCCGGCTGCGTTGGGCGAGCGGCACACCGTCGAGATTGCCGACGAGCCGCGGGGTCGCCGCGGTGAGGGATGCCCGCTGGGTGGAGTCGAGCATGGTCCACCAGGCCGTCACCACGGTGGCCTCCGGCGGCGCGGTGAGGATGGCGTCGATGTGGGTGGGGTACTCGGCGGCGAAGGCGGCGACATCCGCCAGCGGAAGCTGGGCCAGACCGACGAGCAGGTTGGCGCCGGTCATGCTGTGGATGGAGGCGAGGTCGATGTCGACCGTGGTGGCTGCCGCGGAGGCCAGCTCGGGCTCCAGCTGCGTCCACAGCGTTGACGGACCGCCGTCGCTCTGCCGGTCGGAAAGCCGTTCGGCAACGGTGCCCTGCATGCTGAGACTCGCCGATTCGGGCACGGCGGTAGTCGCGCCCGCCCCCATGAGGGACAACGAGAGCGTCGCTACGACAGCGGTCTCGAACAGCACGACAGGTTCCGTCCCCTCCCGAACGAACTACAAATGGCCGACCTGACGCCCCTGGCAAGTCGTGCACGCCCCAGCCTAGCGATTCCGCGACCCCCGCTATGCCCCTCTAACAGGGCTATCCGGGGGGATTCGGCCGGGTTTTGCCGCCCAATGTTTCGGTCAGGTTTCCGGGCCCGGATTTCGGACTCCTGAGGCACCGGCCGAGTCGTGCACCCGGCGGTAGGCGCTGCCCGACGGAGTGCGCTCCAGCAGCTCGGCGTCCACGAGATAGCGGCGGAGAGTGGAGACGTCGTCGGTGTAGTCCAGCAGGGCGTCGTTGACCTGGGATTCTGTGCGGTCGTCGTGGTCGGGCAGGGCACGGGCGATGATCCAGACCAGCAACTCGCGACGCTCCGACGCCCGGGCCGGATACCGGTCGATGCGGCCGGCCCGCAGAAACCTTTCGACGCCCTGGCGGGTGGCTCGGTCCCCCGTGGCGAGGAGACGGGCGAGGAGCTCGTCGTCGGCGTGCATGGAACCTGCCGGCCCTGGCCGCACCAGTCCGGCGTCGGTGAGCGACCGCACCGCCCGCGCCCGGCGCGCCGGCGCCAGCGGAGGCCGATCCCGGTGCTCCGCCAGGATGACCTCGGCGTACACCCGGCGGAGTTCCGGATTGGTGAGCGCGGCAACGATGCGGCGCCATTCGTTTGACATGCTCGAGTGTAGGTCCCGGCACCCACTGTGCCGGGTGCGGATGTGCCGGGTGCGGCGGGAAGCATTCGGCCGCCCCAGGCGTTTCCGGTGGAATGAAAGCAATCGTCTATACCCAGACCGGTGACCCCTCCGTCCTTCAGCTGGTGGAGCGCGACGTGCCACAGCCCGGCGCCGGAGAGGTCCGCGTGAAGGTCGTGGTGTCCGGGGTGAACCCCACCGACTGGAAGTCCCGGCGCGGCCAGGGCATCCTGAGCACAACTGTCGCCGAGGTCGTGCCGAACCAGGACGGCGCCGGTGTGGTCGACGCTCTCGGGACGGGCGTGACCGAGTTCGCCGTTGGCGACCGGGTCTGGTTGCACCTGGCCGCGTACCAGCGGCAGAGCGGCACGGCGCAGGAGTTCGCGGTGCTGCCGGTGAACCGGGTGGCGCCGCTGGCGGATGCGGCCGGCTTCGACGTGGGGGCCAGCCTCGGTGTTCCGGCCATGACGGCGCACCGCGCGCTGACCGTGTCCGAGGACGGCCCGGCCCGGCTGCATCCGGGCGCGCTAGCCGGCCGGTTCGTCCTGGTCGCCGGTGGCGCCGGTGCGGTCGGGCACGCGGCCATCCAGCTGGCCCGCTGGGCGGGTGCGACCGTGATCACCACGGTGAGCGGGCCCGCCAAGGCGGCCCTGGCTACCGCCGCGGGAGCGCATCACGTGGTCGTGTACACCGAGGGAAACACCGCGGAGCAGATCCGCGCCATCGCCCCGAACGGGGTGAACCTGATCGTCGAGGTGGCGCCGGCCGTGAACGCCGAACTCGACGCGGCCGTGGTGGCCGCGCGCGGGTCGGTCGCGATCTACGCCACGGATGGCGGCGGCAGCATCACTCTCGACGCCTCCCCGAACATGGGCGGCAACGTGCGGTACCAGTTCATCCTGCTGTACACGGTGGGCCAGGCGGCCCTGGACGCCGCGCGCGAGGATGTGAGCGCGGCTGCGGCCGACGGCGTCTTCGCGGTGGGCGAGGTGGCCGGGCTGCCACTGCACCGGTTCCCGCTGGAGCGCACCGCTGACGCCCATGCCGCCGTGGAGGCGGGCGTGGTCGGCAAGGTGCTCATCGACGTCGCCCCGCGCGCCTGACCCCCGCCGCGCCGTCCCGGGCACAACTGTTGCCCGTGCGGACAATTGCACCCGGTGTGCCGGGACCATTTGTCCGCACGGGGAACAGTTGCAGCCGGTAGCGGGGCTCAGAGCAGGATGCTCGCGCCGACCAGCCCCGCGATGACCACCAGCACGCCGGCCAGCAGGCCCGTCGCCCGGGCGATGCGGCGCCGGCTGACGGTACCCGGGCGGAAGGCGGAGCGGGACACCCGGTCCAGGTTGGGGAACAATGCCTGGTAAGGCGGCTCCCGCGGCTCAGTCGGCTCCGGGGCGATGGGTTCCCCCGTCGGTGGGTTCCCCGGTCGGTCCTCGTCGGCGATGTGGGCCATGCCCGCAGCCTAGCCGTGCTGACCCACGCTGGGCCCGTCTGGCCCCACAACTGTTCCCCGTGCAGACAATTGCACCCGGTGTGCCGGGACCACTTGTCCGCACGGGGAACAGTTAAGAGCGGGCTACTCGGTGTCGACGTCGGGGGTAGCGGCGCTGTCGGCCGCCGTCACATCCGCCGGCTCGGCGAGGGCCGACGGGCCGTGCTCGAGCAACAGGCGGAACTGATCGGCGTCGATGATGCGCAACCCGAGGGCCTCGGCCTTGGCCAGCTTGGAGCCGGCGCCGGGGCCGGCGGCCACGAAGTCGGTCTTCTTGGACACGCTGGAGGCGTTCTTGCCGCCGGCGGCAAGAATGGCCTCGGAGGCGCCCTCGCGGGTGAACCCCTCGAGCGATCCGGTCGCCACGACGGTGATACCGGTGAGCACTCCCCCGGCCGCGGCAGCTGCGCCCGGTCCCGGGTGCCCAGGGGTGGTGAACTGCACGCCGGCGGCGGCCCAGCGCTCCACGATCTCGCGGTGCCAGTCCACCTCGAACCAGTCGATCACGGCGTCGGCGATGATGCCGCCCACCCCGTCGACCTCGGCGAGTTCGTCGCGGCTGGCCGCCCGGATGGCGTCGAGGGAGCCGAAGTGGTTCGCCAGCGCCCGGGCGGCGACCGGGCCGACGTGGCGGATGTTCAGGGAGACCAGGATGCGCGCCAGCGGCTTGGTCTTGGCCAGTTCGATCTCGTTGATCAGTTTCACGGCGTTGGAAGACGGCTGCGGGCCCTCCAGCCCGGCCTTCTTCTCGGCGGCGGAGGGGTTGCGGCGGAACGGCGTGCGCTGGCGCACGGTGCCGTCCTCGTCCTCGCGGGGCAGCCCGGTCTCGGCGTCGCGCACGACGACGGAGATGGGCAGCAGGTCGTCGATGGTGAGCTCGAACAGGCCTGCCTCGGTGTCCAGCGGCGGTGTCTCCGGGGTGGTCGGCTGGGTGAGCGCGGCAGCGGTGACCTCGCCGAGCACCTCGATGTCGAGGGCGCCGCGGGAGCCGATGTGTTCCACCCGGCCACGCACCTGGGCGGGGCAGCTGCGCGCGTTGGGGCAGCGCAGGTCGATGTCGCCTTCCTTCGCGGCCTTGAGCGGGGTGCCGCAGACCGGGCAGTTCTGGGGCATCACGAATTCGCGTTCGGTGCCGTCACGCAGCTCCACGACCGGACCGAGGACCTCGGGGATGACGTCGCCGGCCTTCCGCAGCACGACGGTATCGCCGATGAGCACACCCTTGGCCTTGACGACGTCCTGGTTGTGCAGGGTGGCCTGGCGCACGACCGACCCGGCGACACGCACCGGTTCCATCACGGCGAACGGGGTGGCCCGGCCGGTGCGGCCGACGCTCACGACGATGTCGAGCAGCTTCGTGTTCACCTGCTCGGGCGGGTACTTGTAGGCGATCGCCCACCGCGGCGCCCGGTTCGTGGCGCCGAGTTCGTCGTGCAGGGCGAGCTCGTCGACCTTGATCACGATGCCGTCGATCTCGTGCTCGACACTGCCGCGGTGCTCGCCGAAGTACTCGATGAAGGCGGATGCCTCGCTCGCCTTGGCGACGACCTTGTAGTGGGCGCTGGTGGGCAGGCCCCAGCCCGCGAGCAGCTCGTAGACCGCGGACTGCGCGTCGGCACCGGGCTGTTCCCAGGCGCCGATGCCGTGCACGAGCATCCGCAGCCGGCCGAGCCTGGCCTTCATCAGGGCGAGCTGGTCGGCGTTCTTGCTCTCCGCTTTTTGCCGGAGCGATCCGCTGGCGGCGTTCCGCGGGTTGGCGAAGACCCGTTCGCCGGCGGCGCTCTGGGCGGCGTTGAGTTCACGGAAGGCCTCGACCGGGAAGAAGACTTCCCCGCGGACCTCCATCAGCGGCGGGTGCCCGGTGCCGGACAGTCGGGCCGGGATGCCGGGGACCAGGGCGATGTTCTCGGTGACGTCCTCACCGACCACGCCGTCGCCGCGGGTGGCGGCGCTGACGAGCACACCGTTGAGGTAGCGCAGGTTGATGGCCAGGCCGTCGATCTTGAGTTCGCAGAGGTAGTGCACGGGGCGGCCGGCGTCGCGTTCCACCTTCGCCGCCCACGCCTCGAACTCCTCGAGGGAGAACACGTTGTCGAGGCTGAGCATCCGTTCGGCGTGCTGCACCGGGTCGAACAGGGTGGTCTCGGCCCGGCCGCCGACGGTCTGGGTGGGGCTGTCCTGGCTGGCCAGCTCGGGGAAGAGCCGTTCGAGTTCCTCGAGGCGCTGGATCAGGTGGTCGTACTCCGCGTCCGAGATGACCACTTCATTGCGTTCGTAATACGCGTCGCGGGCCGCGAGGATGCGCGTGGTGAGACTCACGGCCTCGTCGCCGGCGGCGGACAGCGCTGCCGCGGGTGACGCTCCGGTCGCGTCAGGCATTGATCGTCGCGGAGTCGGCGGGAACCGGAACGGCAACGTCACTGCTTGCTATGACCGGCACGGCGCTGACCGTGCGGTCGATGGTGCACTGGCCCAGCACCCGGGTGCCGATGTAGACCACGGCGGTCTGCCCGGGGGCGACTCCGGTCAGCGGCTCGGTCGGGGTGATGCGCAGTTCGGTGTGCGCCTCCACCGGCGGGGTGGCGGTCGGATCGGCCGGCACGCTGATGACCTGCGCCACGGCGGGCTCCGGGTCGGCGTGCGCGCGGATCTGCACGTCGCAGGCGAACTCAACCTCGGGGTGCTCCGGCGCCCGGCCGGCCCAGGTGTACTTGGTGCCGGCGATCTCCTTGATCGCCAGGGCCTCCTTGGGCCCCACGACCACGGTGTTCGACACCGGGCGCACCTCGAGCACGAAGCGGGGCTTGCCGTCGGCGGCGGGGATGCCGATGGACAGTCCCTTCCGCTGGCCGACGGTGAACGCGACGGCGCCCTCGTGCTCGCCGAGCTTGTTGCCTTCGCGGTCGAGGATGTCGCCGGTCGCCGGGGCGACCCGCTCGCCGAGCCAGCCGCGGGTGTCACCGTCGGGGATGAAGCAGATGTCGTAGGAGTCGGGCTTGTTCGCCACCGAGAAACCGCGTTCGGCGGCCTCGGCGCGCACCTCGGCCTTGGACGGGGTGGCGCCCAGCGGGAACATCGAGTGCGCGAGCTGCTCCTTGGTGAGCACACCGAGCACGTAGGACTGGTCCTTGGCCCAGGCGCTGGCCCGGTGCAGTTCGCGGTTGCCGTCGGCATCCGTCACGATCGAGGCGTAGTGGCCGGTACAGACGGCGTCGAAGCCGAGTGCCAGGGCCTTCTCGAGCAGCGCGGCGAACTTGATCTTCTCGTTGCAGCGCATGCACGGGTTCGGGGTGCGGCCGGCGGCGTACTCGGCGATGAAGTCATCCACCACGTCGAGCTTGAACCGCTCGGAGAAGTCCCACACGTAGTACGGGATGCCGATGATGTTGGCCGCCCGTTGGGCGTCCATCGAGTCCTCGACGGTGCAGCAGCCGCGGCTGCCGGTACGGAGCGTGCCGGGCATGCGCGACAGAGCCAGGTGCACCCCGACCACCTCGTGCCCTGCCTCGACCGCGCGGGCTGCGGCCACGGCGGAATCCACCCCACCGCTCATTGCTGCCAGAATCTTCACTGGTTAAGTGTACGCACGCGGCGCCGAGTCGGCCATTCCCGCGCCGATCGCCTGCGACCAGGCTCCCGGAAGCGCGCTGGCCAGGGCATCGACGTCGGCAAGGGTCGAGGTGCGGCCCAGAGTGATCCGGAGGGCACTTCGCGCCTCGGCCTCGCTGCGGCCCATCGCGCGCAGCACATGCGAGGGTTCGGGGATGCCCGCCTGGCAGGCCGAGCCGGTGGACACCGACACGCCCGCGACATCGAGCAGGAACAACAGGGAGTCGCCCTCGCAGCCGGGGAAGGTGAAGTGCGCGTTGCCGGGCAGCCGCCCGGCCGGGTCGGGGTCGCCGTTGAGCACGGCGGAGGATACCGCGGCCTGAACACCCTCGATCACGGCGTCGCGCAGCACCGCCAGGCGCCGGTTCTCGGCCGACAGTTCCGCGGTCATGGCGGTGGCCGCGACCGCGAACGACACCGCCGCTGCCACATCCTGGGTGCCGCTGCGCACCTGGCGCTGCTGGCCGCCGCCGTGGATCAGCGGGACGACGGTGGCGGTGCGGGACAGCACCAGCGCGCCGATGCCGACGGGCCCGCCGATCTTGTGCGCCGACACGCTCAGCGCCGACACTCCGGCCTGGTGCAGGGCGGCGAAGTCGATCGGGACGTGCCCGTAGGCGGAGATGGCGTCGACGTGCACGGGGATGCCGTGGGTCGCGGCGAGCGCCGCCACCCGCTCGATCGGCTGCAGGGTTCCCACTTCGTTGTTGGCGGCCAGCAGGGTGACCAGTGCCACGTCGTCGGGGTTCGCGCGGATGGCGTCGGCCAGGGCGACGAGATCGATGCGGCCCAGCGCGTCCAAGGGGATCCACTGCACGATGGCGCCCTCCTGCTGGGCAAGCCATTCCACGGTGTCCACGGTGGCGTGGTGTTCTCCCCCGGGCACGAGGATGCGGGTGCGTGGTGCGCGCGCCCAGTACAGCCCCTTGATGCCGAGGTTCACCGCCTCTGTGCCGCTGCCGGTGAAGACGATCTCGATGGGGTCGCAGCCCACACTCGTCGCAACCTGTTCGCGGGCTTCCTCGAGCATCCGCTTGGCGTTCTGGCCCTGGCTGTGGATGGACGCCGGGTTGCCGACGACGGCCATCGCCTCCGCATATGCCGTGATGGCGGCAGGCAGCATGGGGGCCGTGGCCGCGTGGTCGAGGTAGACCGACATTTCTTCACCTTCCGGCTGGTTCCGTGGCCGAGATTTTCGTTGTCCGGGCTGGTCAGAACGCACCATGTTCACTCATTACTCTAGATCTCATGACTCCAGCTGACTCCCTCCGCAATCTGGGCGTCCGCGCTACGAGCAACGGCGGAGAACTCCGCGTCTGGTCGGAGCACGCCGAGGCCATCGAACTGTGCATTTTCGACCACACCGACCCCAACTGGATCGTGCGTACCGTGCCCATGGTGCGCGACGCGCACAACGTCTGGGTCGGGCGCTCCCGCACCCTCACCGCGGGCCGCCGCTACGGCATCCGGGTGTCCGGTCCCGCCGGGCCCACGCACTCCTTCCACCCCGAGAAGACGCTGATCGACCCGTACGCGCGCGGCCTCGCCCGGGTCGGCCCCGACCAGTGGCAGTCCACCATGGTCGACGGCGACTTCGACTGGGCCGGCGCCGTGAAGCCGAACATCCCGCTGGACCACACCGTCGTCTACGAGGCGCACGTGCGCGGGCTGAGCAAGCTGAGCCCGGCGATGCCCGTCGAACTGCGCGGCACCTACGCCGGCCTCGCCCACGAGAGCACGATCGCGTACCTCAAGAACCTCGGTGTGACGACGGTCGAGTTGCTGCCGGTGCAGTCCTTCGTCTCCGAACAGCGTCTGATCAAGCAGGGCCTGACCAACTACTGGGGTTACAACACCCTCAACTTCTTCACCCCGCACGCCGACTACGCCACCCAGGCTTCCCAGTCCGAGGGGCCGGAGGCGGTGCTGCGGGAGTTCAAGGGCATGGTGAAGCTCCTGCACGAGGCGGGCCTCGAGGTCATCCTCGACGTGGTCTACAACCACACCGCCGAGGAGGGACCGGCCGGCCCGGTGACCAGCCTCCGCGGCATCGACAACGCCACCTACTACCGGCAGAACGCCAAAGGCCACTACATCGACGTCACCGGATGCGGCAACACCGTGAACTTCGGCCACGACGTCCCGATGCGCCTGGTGCTGGACTCCCTGCGCTACTGGGCCAACGAGATGCAGGTCGACGGTTTCCGGTTCGACCTCGCCGCGACCCTGGGCCGGGACGAGAACGTGCACTACACGCCGGACCACCCGCTGCTCACCGCCATCCGCGACGACCCGGAGCTCGCCGGGGTGAAGCTCATCGCCGAACCCTGGGATGTGGGCATGGGCGGCTGGCAGACCGGCAACTTCCCGTCCGGCTGGTCGGAGTGGAACGACCGCTACCGCGACCGGATGCGCTCCTTCTGGCTCACCGACATCGCCGCTGTGCGCCACAACTCCACCTCGGACAGCGGCATCGGCCGGTTCGCGTCCCGCCTGGCCGGCTCCGGCAACACCTTCTCGGTGGAACGAGGCCCGCTGGCGTCGCTGAACTTCATCACCGCCCATGACGGTTTCACCATGGCCGACCTCACCGCCTACAACGTGAAGCACAACGTGGGCAACGGCGAGGCCAACCGCGACGGCACCGACGGCAACAACAGCTTCAACCACGGCGTCGAGGGTCCCACCCGCGACGTCACCGTGTTGCGCACCCGCCGCCGGGCGATGCGGAACTTGCTGGGCACCCTGCTGCTCTCCGCCGGTGTGCCGATGCTCACCGCCGGCGACGAGTTCGGGCGCAGCCAGCGCGGCAACAACAACGCCTACTGCCACGACAGTGAACTGACCTGGCTGGACTGGGACTTCGACGACTGGCAGCAGGACCTGCACCGGGTGACCCGGAAGCTGCTGGCCCTGCGTCGGGAGAACCCGGCCCTCCGGCCCGTCCGGTTCGGTCGCCCCGGCCAAACCACCCTCAGCGCCAGCCAGATGGACTGGTACAACGCCGCCGGCGCCTCGATGTCGGAGACCGACTGGAACTCCCCCCGGGAGCGCACCCTGCAGTACCTCGCGGCCAGCACCCCGGAGCACGAGGACTTCAACCGCATCCTGCTGATCGTGCACGGCCTGGAGACCCCGGTGGACGTGACGCTGCCCCTGCACTCCGGCGTCTCCGGCTACACGGTGCTCTGGGACTCCAGTCACGACGACATCCGCGAGGTCCAGAACTCCTACCTGCCGGGTGACCGCCTCAGCATGGGCGGAACCTCCATGCTGCTGCTGCGGGCCGAAGAAGCCCAGGCATGAGCAAGCCGGATGCCGGCGGCACGCCCGCCACGGTGGCGCTGCAACACGCCGGCATCCGGTTCACCGCCCACCCGTACGCGCACGACGCTGCCGTCGCCGGCTACGGCCTCGAGGCCGCCGACAAGCTCGGCCTCGACCCCGCCCAGGTGTTCAAAACGCTGCTCGCCGACGCCGACGGCACGCTCGTCGTGGCGATCGTGCCCGTCTCCGGGCAGCTCGACCTCAAGGCGCTGGCCGCGGCTGTCGGCGCGAAGAAGGCCGTCATGGCCGACCCGGTTCTCGCCCAGCGGAAGACCGGCTACGTCCTCGGCGGGATCAGCCCGATCGGGCAGAAGACCCGGCACGCCACCGTGCTCGACGAGACCGCCGAGCTCTACGACACCGTCTTCGTCTCCGGCGGCCGCCGCGGCTTCGACATCGAGCTCTCCCCCGGCGACCTCGTCACCGTCACCGGGGCTAGTGTTGCCGCCATCGCGAGGGACCGATGACCCATCCGCCCGCCGACGGCGAGCCCTCCGCCGGGCCCTTCCCGTACGGTCCGGCCGAGCCCACGGCCCCGGATGCCGCACACCCGCCGGCGACCCCACCCGCCCCGGAATCGGCCCGCGAGCCCGACCCGGATAGTGCACCACCGTCGACGGCCGAGATCTTCGCCGCGATCGACGCCGAATTCGTGCCGGACGAGGCATCCCGCCGGGTCCGCGGCACCATCGGCATCCTCAAGGTGCTGGGCCTCATCGCGCTGGTCGGCGGGGCGATCGGCATGCTCGCCGCCGTCCTCCGGCAGGAATTCGGGGAGGCCGGGCCCGGCACTCTGGTGCTGACGTCCATCGTTCTGCTCGTCGTCGTGTGCGCGGCGCCCATCGGGCTCCTGATCATGGGCCGCCGGCATCGGCACCGGGAGGTCACCCGCAGCGCCGCCGTCTCAGCCACGGCCTGGGGCGTCGTCCTCCTGGCCCTCGGGCTGCTGGCCGTCGGTCCGACCCTGGTCACCTCAGCGAGCAAGACGATCGGTGACGCGGCCATCCGGTCGCGTCCCCCGACCGCCGCGGAAACCGAATTCACCCCCGAGGAACTGCGGGCGCAGGCCGAGACCCTGATCGCAGATCTGGCTGCGGCGGCCGGCGGCGCCGTGCCCGACACTCTGTTGCCCGGGGAGGATCCTCCCGGGGTCAACTCCGAGCCCTGCGAGCTGAGCAATCTCGGGCCCGGCGTGGTCATTTCCAGCAGCGACCACCGGTATGACACCCCCGGCGACCCCATCGCCGCCCTGGCCGGTGTGGAGGCGTACTGGCGGGATGCCGGCTACGAGCCGCGTCGTTCCGGCGGTGACACGACCGTGGACGGGATCCACCCGCAGGTGCGTGTGTCCGGCGGTTCGATCGAGCGTGTGGGGGTTTACGCGACCGACGACATCTCCTACGACCTCATCATCGAGTACGAATCCATCTGCGTCGCCGAGTAGCGACCGTCACCGCGCCCCTGGTGGCGAGTCGCTCCCGCTGTAGCGGGCGCGAGCGGCCAATGGAGGCGCGGTGGGCGCTGTGGCGGGATCGGAGGCGGAGCCAGGTCAGCTCGCGACGGCGACCAGCCCCATCTCGGCCGGCCCGGCCAGTAGCGTGTGGCGCGGCACCACCCGCACCGTGTAACCGAACCCGCCGGCCCGGTCCAGTTCGACGGCGCCGGTGAACAGCGTCGGCGCTCCGTGCACAACCGGTTCGGTGGCGTCCTGGCTGAGGGCGTCGTTGATGGGTTCGAGCGCCTGCGTGCTGACGTCGGACAGGTCATCCCCGCCCTGGCTCCGGCCGTAGACGACCTGCACCGTCACATCCGCCGGGTCAAGGCCGTTGAGCTGCACGTGTGCGCGCAGCCGCAGCTCGTCGCCCACCTGCGGCACGGGCGCGACACCGCCGGACTCCACGTGTTCGACCGCGACCCCGGGCCAGGAGTCGACGATTCGCGACTTCCACGCGGCAAGTTCCCGGGCGCCGCGGTAGTTGTTGGCGGACAGCCGTGCCTCGGAGGCGCCGGCGGGCCGGTAGAGCTTTTCCACGTATTCACGCACCATTCGGCCGGCGTTCAGTTCGGGTGAGAGACCGGCCAGGGTCTGGCGGATGTTGGCCACCCAGCGCACGGGCACGCCGTCGCCATCCCGGTCGTAGAAGGGCGGCGCCACCTGATGCTCGATGAGCTCGTACAGGGCGTCGGCCTCCAGCCGGTCGCGTTCGGCCGGGTTGGTGCTCGCATCGGCGGAGGGGATCGCCCAGCCGTTCTGGCCGTCGAAGTACTCCGGCCACCAGCCGTCCAGGATCGACAGGTTGAGGGCGCCGTTCAGGGCGGCCTTCATGCCGGACGTGCCGCACGCCTCGAGCGGGCGCAGCGGGTTGTTCAGCCACACGTCGGTGCCCGGGTACATCAGCTGGGCCATGCCGATGTTGTAGTCGGGCAGGAACGCGATCCTGGTGCGCAGCTCGGGGTCGGCGGCGAACTGCACGATCTTCTGGATCAGCCGCTTGCCCTCCTCGTCGGCGGGGTGGGACTTGCCGGCGATGACGATCTGCACCGGGTGGTCCGGGTGCAGCAGCAGGGCTCGCAACCGCTCCGGGTCGTGCAGCATCAGGGTGAGGCGCTTGTAGGTGGGCACCCGGCGGGCGAAGCCGATCGTGAGGACGTTTGGGTCGAAGACCTGGTTGATCCAGGCCGGCACGAGGCCGCCCGGGTTCTGCACCAGCCACGCCGCGGCGATGCGCCGGCGGGCGTCCTCGACGAACTGGCGGCGCATGTCGCCGCGCACGTCCCAGAGGTCCTCGTCGCTCACCGCGGGTGAGGCCCAGTCGGCGGCAGAGGTGTCGCTGGTGCCCAACCGGTTCTCGGCGAGGGCCTTGAGGGCCGGGTCCGTCCAGGTGGGCGCGTGCACCCCGTTGGTGATCGACGTGATCGGCACCTCGCTGGCGTCGAAACCGGGCCACAGGCCGTTGAACATCCGTCGGCTCACCTCGCCGTGCAGTTTCGAGACCCCGTTGGCGTGCTGGCCCAATCGCAGGCCCATGACGGCCATGTTGAAGACATCCGGCGAGCCCCCGGGGTAGCTCTCCGCGCCCAGGCTGAGGAGGTCGTCCACGGCCACGCCGGGCAGCAGGTCGGTTTCGAAATAGCGCCGCACCAGGGCGCTCTCGAACCGGTCGATGCCGGCTGCGACGGGAGTGTGGGTGGTGAAGACGGTTCCGGCGCGGGCAACCTGCAGGGCCTCGGCGAAGCTCAGCCCCTCACCGATCAGGCTGGAGATGCGCTCAAGGCCGAGGAACCCGGCATGGCCCTCGTTGGTGTGGAACACCTCCGGTTCCGCACGACCGTTGAGGTTGCTCCACAGGCGCACGGCGCGGGCGCCGCCGATGCCGAGCAGCAGCTCCTGCAGAAGGCGGTGTTCGCCACCGCCGCCGTAGAGCCGGTCGGTGACCTGGCGCAGTTCGTCGGTGTTCTCCGGGATGTCGGTGTCCAGCATGAGAAGGCGGATGCGCCCGACCCTGGCCTCCCAGACCCTGGCGTGCAGCGTCCGGTCGTCAGGCAGGGCGAGGGACACCTGCACGGGCGAGCCGTCGGCCCGGCGCAGCACCGACAGCGGCAGCCCGTCGGGGTCGAGCAGCGGGTAGCTCTCCAGCTGCCAGCCATCCGTGGAGATCGCCTGGCTGAAGTACCCGGCCTTGTAGAACAGGCCGACGCCCACGAGCGGCACGCCGAGGTCGGAGGCGCTCTTGAGGTGGTCACCGGCCAGGATCCCCAGGCCCCCTGAGTACTGCGGCAGGGCCGCCGCGATGCCGAACTCCGGCGAGAAGTAGGCGATCGACGCGGGCTTGTCGCCGGTCAGTCCCTGGTACCAGCGCGGTTCGTTCAGGTACGCCCGCAGGTCATCCCGCACCACGTTGACACCGGCGACGTAGTCGTGGTCCTGGGCGAGTTCCACCAACCGGGCCGGGTCGACGGCGCCGAGCAGGGCGACCGGGTCGGTGCCGATGCGTCGCCAGAGTTCGGGGGCGATGTGTTCGAAGAGTTGCCGGGTGGGTTCGTGCCACGACCAGCGCAAATTGCCGGCCAGCTCGTCGAGCGCGGACAACGCGTCGGGCAGGACAGCACGGACGGTAAATTTACGGATCGCCTTCACGAACCTCACTTTAGGGGCGCACCGGGTACAACGGGTAACGATCCTGTGCGTGTGCCCCACCGAATCGGCCCTCGTTCGCGCTACGGTCATTGTGTGGCTAAGACAGCGAAAAGAACCGTTATCACCCCCTCGACGCCGAGTCCGGCGGAGGTGCAGACCAAAGTCGGTCGCATCCCGGTGCTCGACCTCTCCCCTCAGCTCAACGACAACCTCTGGCCCGCGAAGGCGTTCGCCGGCGAGGTTGTTCCGTTCGGCGCCACCGCGTTCCGGGAAGGGCATGACGCCATCGGCGTGACGCTGTACCTCACCGCGCCGGACGGCACGACGACGCAGCATCCGATGCGGCTCACCGTGCCGGGCACGGACCGGTACGAGACGCAGGTGCGCCTGGATGCCCAGGGCGCGTACACCTACCGGGTGCGCGGCTACGCGGATGACTTCGCCACCTGGGTGCACACCGCCCTGATCAAGATCCCCGCCGGCATCGACGTCGACCTCACCTTCCTCATCGGCTCGACCCTGTTCGCGGCCGCCGGCAAGGACCTCACCCGGCCGATCGTGCAGCGCCGGTTGTTCGCCGCGGCCGCCAAGACCCTGGCCAACAAGAGGCTCCCGCTGGAGGCCAGGCTGGCCGTGGTCACCGACCCCGCCATCACCGCCGCCGCTGCCTCGCACCCGCTGGCCAGCCTCGACTCCTTCTCCGCCGAGCGCACCGTCCGGGTCGAACGCACCCGCGCCGGCGTCGGATCCTGGTACGAATTCTTCCCCCGCTCGGAGGGCGCAGTGCCCCGTGAGGACGGCAGCTGGCAGAGCGGCACGTTCCGCACCGCCGCCGCCCGCCTGCCCGGCGTCGCCGCCATGGGCTTCGACGTGCTCTACCTGCCGCCGATCCACCCCATCGGCCGGGCGTTCCGCAAGGGCCCGAACAACACCCTCGACGCCGGCGAGAACGACCCGGGCTCGCCCTGGGCGATCGGTTCAGCGGCCGGCGGCCACGACGCCATCCACCCCGACCTCGGCACCATCGACGATTTCCGGTTCTTCCTCGACGCCGCGAACACCGCCGGGCTCGAGGTCGCCATCGACCTGGCCCTGCAGGCCTCCCCCGACCACCCGTGGGTGAAAGAGCACCCCGAGTGGTTCACGACGCTGCCCGACGGCACCATCGCGTACGCGGAGAACCCGCCGAAGAAGTACCAGGACATCTACCCGATCAACTTCGACAACGATCCCGCCGGCATCCGTGCCGAGGTACTGCGCCTGGTGCGGTACTGGATCAGCGTCGGTGTGAAGATCTTCCGGGTCGACAACCCGCACACCAAACCGCTGGACTTCTGGGAGTGGCTGATCGGCACGATCAACCGCGAAACGCCCGACGTCGTGTTCCTGGCCGAGGCCTTCACCCGGCCCGCCCTGCTGCAGGGCCTGGCCAAGGTCGGCTTCCAGCAGTCCTACACGTACTTCACCTGGCGGAACACGAAGGAGGAGCTCGAGGAGTTCTTCGACGGTCTCTCCCACGTCACCGCGGATTTCCTGCGCCCGAACCTGTTCGTGAACACGCCGGACATCCTCTCCGAGTACCTGCAGTTCGGCGGCCCGGCCGCGTTCAAGATCCGTGCGGCCCTCGCTGCCACCGCCGCGCCCACCTGGGGCGTGTACGCCGGGTTCGAACTGTACGAGAGCGTCGCCCGCCCCGGCGCCGAAGAGAACATCGACAACGAGAAGTACGAGTACCGGCCGAGGGACTACGCCAAGGCCGAAGCGCTGGGCAAGTCGCTCTCGCCGTTCCTGGCGCAGCTGGGCCGCATCCGCGCCGCCCACCCCGCGCTGCGTCAGCTGCGCAACCTCGACATCCACTCCAGCGACGACGATTCGATCCTGGTCTACAGCAAGTACCTCGCCGGTGAGTTCACCGACGACGGCCGCCCGGATGCGCTGATCATCGTCGCCAACGTCGACCCGCATTCCGTGCGCGAGACGGTCGTGCACCTCGATGTCACCCGGTTCGGCCTGCCCGCCGGCTCCTCTTTCGAGGTCGAAGACCTCGTCACCGGCGCCGTGTGGACCTGGACGGCCGACAACTTCGTTCGCCTGGACGCGTTCACCGAGCCCGTGCACATCCTGCACGTGCGGCCCCAGGCCCCGCACCACGCACCGACACAGAATGGACTGGCCGTATGAAACACGCCACCGGCCGCCCCGCCGACGAACTTCCGGTGATCTCCGCGCACATCCTCGAGACCGTCTCCGTCGGGTCGTACTACAACCCGCACGAGGTCCTCGGCCAGCACCTGCTGAACCTGCCGAACGTCCTCGACCCGCTCACCGTCATCCGGGCGCTCCGCCCGCTGGCCAACGAGGTCGTCGCGGTGCTCTCCACCGGTGCCAGGATCGAGCTGGCGCACCTGGGCTACGGCATCTGGCAGGGTGTGAGCACCATCGGCCCGCACGACTACGAGATCGAGGCCCACTACGAGGGCGGCCCGGCCTGGGTCAGCGACGACCCGTACCGGTATCTGCCCACCCTCGGCGAGCTCGACCTGCACCTCATCGGCGAGGGCCGCCACGAACGCCTGTGGGACGTCCTGGGCGCCCACGTGCGCACCTTCACCGGCGTCACCAAGCCCGTCAGCGGCACGTCGTTCTCGGTCTGGGCGCCGCACGCCCGCGCCGTGCGGATCATCGGTGACTTCAACGGCTGGTACGGCATCCTGCACTCCATGCGCAACATGGGCAGCACCGGGGTCTGGGAACTCTTCGTGCCCGGGCTCGCCGCCGGATCCAACTACAAGTTCGAGATCCTCACCCAGGCCGGTGAGTGGGTGCAGAAGGCCGACCCGATGGCCCGGTACACCGAGGTTCCGCCGCTCACCGCGTCGGTCGTCGGCGACACCGCCTACACCTGGGGCGACCAGGACTGGCTCGCGACCCGCAGCGCCACCGACCCGCACGACCGGGCGATGAGCGTCTACGAGATGCACGTCGGCTCCTGGCGGTTGGGCCTGGGCTACCGGGCGCTGGCCGACGAGCTGATCGGCTACCTCGAGGAGCTCGCGTACACCCACGTGGAGTTCATGCCGCTGTCCGAGCATCCGTTCGGCGGGTCCTGGGGCTACCAGGTCACCGGCTACTACGCCCCCACCAGCCGCTTCGGCCACCCGGACGACCTGCGCTACTTGATCGACCGGCTGCACCAGGCCGGCATCGGCGTGATCATGGACTGGGTCCCGGGGCACTTCCCCAAGGACGAGTTCGCGCTGGCCCGGTTCGACGGGCAGGCGCTCTACGAACACCCCGACCCGCGCCGCGGCGAGCAGATGGACTGGGGCACCTACGTCTTCGACTTCGGCCAGAAGCAGGTGCGCAACTTCCTCGTCGCGAACGCACTGTACTGGCTGGAGGAGTTCCACATCGACGCCCTCCGGGTCGACGCCGTGGCCTCGATGCTGTACCTGGACTACTCGCGGAAGGACGGCGAGTGGGAGCCGAACAAGTTCGGCGGCCGGGAGAACCTGGAGGCCATCAGCCTGCTGCAGGAGATCACCGCCACGGCGTACAAGCGCAACCCCGGCACGATCATGATCGCCGAGGAATCCACCAACTGGGGCGGGGTGACCGCGGCCACCTCCAGCGGGGGCCTGGGCTTCGGCTTCAAGTGGAACATGGGCTGGATGCACGACTCGCTCGAGTACATGAGCGAAGACCCGATGCACCGCGCCTACCACCACAACCAGATCACCTTCTCGTTCGTCTACGCCTTCAGCGAGAACTTCCTGCTGCCGATCAGCCACGACGAGGTCGTGCACGGTAAGGGCTCGCTGATCAACAAGATGCCCGGCGACTCCTGGCAACAGCTCGCGAACGTGCGGGTGTACCTGGCGTTCATGTGGGCGCACCCCGGCAAGCAGCTGCTGTTCATGGGTTCGGAATTCGGTCAACGCTCCGAGTGGAGCGAAGAGCGCGGCCTGGACTGGTGGATCCTCGACCAGCCCGGCCACCGTGGCCTGTTCACCCTCGTCGGCCAGCTGAACCGGGTGTACCGGGACACGCCCGCGCTGTGGTCCAGGGACAACGAGCCCGGCGGGTTCGAGCTGCTCGACGGCGGCGCCGCGGCGGAGAACGTGGTCACGTTCCTGCGCTGGGACAACGACGGCACCCCCGTCGCCTGCCTGTTCAACTTCTCCGGCCAGCCGCACACCGGCTACCGGGTCGGCCTGCCCAAGGCCGGCGTCTGGGAGGAACTGCTCAACACGGATGCCGAGAACTTCGGCGGCTCCGGCGTGGGTAATCTCGGCGAGGTGCACGCCTTCGCCGAGCCGTGGGCGGGCCGCCCCGCCTCGGCGACGATCACCCTGCCGCCCCTCGGGGCCCTCTGGCTGCGCCTGCGCCGCTAGCACCGCTCCGGGCAACACGAAAGCGCCCGTGTGGTCGCCTCAGTCGTCTGAGGCCGCCACACGG
Organism: Cryobacterium sp. AP23; assembly: GCF_054075385.1. NCBI lineage: Bacteria > Bacillati > Actinomycetota > Actinomycetes > Micrococcales > Microbacteriaceae > Cryobacterium > Cryobacterium sp. AP23. The sequence continues at coordinate 963,888 of NZ_CM133415.1, forward strand.
GCGCTGTGCTGTGTAAGGACGGGGTCAGTAGAGCAGGGCGGTGAGGCGCTTGCGGGCCGGCGGCACGCGGGGGTCGTCGGCTCCGACGACCTCGAAGAGTTCCAGCATCCGCTGGCGGATCGCGTTCTTGCCCGCCGCGTCCTGCCCGGGGAACAGTCCGAGCAGCCGGTCGAAGGAGTCCTCGATGTGACCGCCGGAGAGATCCAGGTCGGCAACGAGTAGCTGCGCGTCGAGGTTGTCCGGGTCGTCGGCGGCCGCTGAACGCACCTCGGCGATGGTCTTGCCCTGCAGCCGGCCGAGCAGGCTCACCTGGGCCAGACCCGCCGTTGCCATGGCGTCGCGGGGGTCGCGGGCCAGCGCGAGCTTGTAGATGTCGATCGCGGCGGCGTAGTCGCCCCGGTCGATGGCGTCGTAGGCCTCCCGGTGATGCGGCGGCAGTTCCGGTTCCACCGGCTCGGCCGGTTCGGCATCCGGTCCCCCGGCGGCGTCGGCGACGCCCGTCACTCCGTGCTGGGCGGCGAGCTCGAGGACCCGTTCGAGGACCTCCCGGATCTGCACCACCGGCAGCACGCCGTCGAAGAGCTGCACGGGCTGGCCGTTGATCACGGCGGCGAGCGTGGGCACGGACGTGGCCTGGAAGGCCTGGGCGAGTTGAGGGTTGGTGTCGATGTCCACCGTGGCGAGGACGAATCGGCCGTTGTACTCCCGGATCAGGTTCTCGATCACCGGGGTCAGCTGGGTGGCCGGTTCGCTCCACTGGGCCCACAGGTCCACGATGACGGGCACGAACTTGGACAGCTCGAGGAGCTCGGCGAAGTTGGTGTCCGTTCCCTCCAGCACCAGGTTCGGCACGGGAACCGTACCGGCGACAGCTCCGCCGGGGGCCGCACCGGCCGCGGGCGCGCCGGGGCCGGCAGCGGGCGGGCGGTTGACGAGCGACGACAGGTCGACGGCGCCGCGCAGGTTGGCGCCGGCTGGGGGGACAACGGTCATGGAAGCTCCACAGAAGAGATCAGGCCCTGGCTGAAGCCAAGGAGAACGATTTTGTCGGTTGAGTTGGCGGGGGGTACGTGGAAGAGGATCTGCACGCTGTAGGTGCTCTGCACACCCTTGGCGGTGCTTTCGATTCCGGAGAGTGCCTTGCTGGGCCCCTCCAGGGTGATGGTCGCCTTGCCGTTCACGGCTTTCACGACCGTGATCTCGTTCACGCTCAGAGCCACGATACTGCCGGAATCGTTCGTGGCAAGGGAGACGACCTCGCCGCTGCCGACAGCGTTACTGAACTCGATCGAGCCGGTGTCTTCCAGGTCGATTTCCCGCTGGGCCTTGCTCTCGACCCCCAGCTGCGTGCGGGCGGTGTCGCCCTCCGCTTCGAACAGGGGGAAGGCCGGACTGGCCTCACCGTTGAGCAGGATGTCCGAGTACGCGGGACCGACCTCGCCCGGCGCCATGATCATGAATTTGTTGTCCGGGGCGATCAGCGGCGCACCGATGCTCGCCGGGGCCACGTCGGGGACCGTCGCGGACGCCTCCAGCTGGATGGTGTATTCGACGAGGAAGTTCTCCCGCGGTGAAGCCTGCTTGAGCACCAGCGCCATGGTCGGCACTGACGCTTCATCCGCCGACTGCAAAACCGTCATGACCACACGCGGCCAGGTCGAGGTCTGCTGGGGCAGCGTCAGGGTCAGCGGGGCGGCCGGCAGGGCGACGGTGGGTGCCGCGGCCGGGTCCGCCGTGCGGATCTTGTAATTGGCGAGGCGCTGCTCGAGGGCCGGCCCGGTGAACCGGGTGCTCAGGCTGTCGGCGTCGAGGGCGGCGTCCGCGGCGGCGGTCAACGTGACGATGCCCCCGACGATCCGTTCCAGCTGCGGCTGGGTGACCGCGGGCGGCGGCAGCTCGTCGACGACGGGCGTCTCCGTGCCGGTCGCGGTGGGAGTGGCGGTCGCCGTCGCTGTGCCGCTCGCTTCGGGAGCGCCGGCAGGCCAGAATTCGGGCGAGCATCCGGAGAGGGCGAACCCGGTCACCAGCACCAGGGGGACGGCGATCATGGAGCGGCCGATCGACCGGCGCGGGCCGGTGATCTCGCTGGCCTTGATGGTCTTCGGTCGCGGTGCGCGCGGCAGCCGGGGCATCCGCGGGCCGCGGGGTACGTTGCGGCGCGGGCGGCGGGAGCGGCGGAAGTGCAGGAGCCCGAGCAGGTAGATGACAAAACCGACCAGCGCCATGAACGCACCGCCCACGATCAGCGGGCCGGCCCACGGGGTGGAGTTGTCGGTCGGCCAGGCCACGCTGATATCGGTCGGCGCCGGCGCGGTGCCGTCGGACGCGAGCACGACCGAGATTCCGTCCGGCACGTTCAGGGTCGTCGTCAGCGATCCCTGCCCGGTGAACTCTTCCAGCCAGAGGTCTGATCCCGCTGGATTGGTGGGCAGTGTGGCCGGCAGGGCGGTGGCAGCGGCCTGCACGGGGGTACCGGTCTCGCTGGTCACGGTGAACGCGGTACCGTCGGCGTCGAGGTTGACCGCCGCGTACTCGTCGTCACCGATCCAGGCCAGGATGTCGGCGGTGCGGCCATAGGCCATGAAGACGGTGTCTGCACCGCTGACGGTAAGGGTCTGGCTGCCGGGGACCGCGGCGAGGGCGCTGCCGTCGATGACCGCGTACCGCGAACCGTCCTCGATGCTCGCGCTGATGCTCGCCGAGTCGGGTTCAAGAAAAATGGTCCGCTGCGCAATACCGAATGCGATCATGAGCGCGGCGAGGACAAAAGCCAGAATGGCAAAGACGAAACGCACGTAAAACCCTCCTGTGTTGCCTGCCGATGGCTGCATCGAACAACGCAACCACCGCTTGTCGGGGCCGGAAAGCAACAGACACGGACGTCTCACGATAGTGGACGCTCCTGAGAGGTGCCTAATAGCGGCCCCCGCACCCTTTTTCGGGGCCTGATGAGCGCAATCCCCCGCCGCCCAGGGCACGCGACCGCCGGTGGGGGCACTAAAATTGACCGGGCTGCTCCGGCTTCACCGGTCGGGACGGCCCCATTATGAGGAGACAACGTGGCGACCGACGAGGCTGACTTCACCCAGGTATTCCGTGGGTACGACAAGGACGAGGTCGACAAGGCCCTCCAGGGGCTCCGCCGCGACCTCATTCACGCGAACGCGCAGGCCACGGAATCCGCCAAGGAGATCAAGCGGCTCAGCGCCCGGATCGACGACCTGAACGCCGAGATCGAAGAGGTCGGCAGCCCCACGTTCTCCGGCCTGGGCACCAAACTCGAGAACACGCTGCGGGTCGCGGAGGAACAGTCCACCCGGGTGATCGCCCAGGCCGACATCGACGCCGAGAAGCTGCGCGCCTCCGCGACGGCCGAGGTCGACGCGATGAAGCGCCAGGCATCCGACCACGCCGGTCGGTCCGTCTCCGACGCGACGGTCAAGGCCACCCGGATCCTCGATGACGCCCAGGCCGAGGCGGATGACCTCCTCGACCGGGCTAAGCAGACCCACGAGCAGCTCGTGCAGGACGCCCTGCAGGAAGCGGCCGGTATCCGCGGCGCCGTCGCCACCGAGGCGGCCGAATTGCGTGCCACCGTCAAGCGGGAAGTCGCCGCGCTCCGCTCGGCGGCCGAACGCGAGGCCGCCGAGGTGCGCGTCGTCGCCCAGCGCGAGGCCACCGAGGCCAGGGAGATCGCCGCCGGACTGACCCGGGAGACCGAACTGACCCGGGCGGAGGTGGCGCACGAGCTCGACCAGCAACGCGCCGACCTGGCCCGCGAAACCGAACAGACCCGCCTGGACCTGGCAGCCGAGACCGAACAGGACCGCATCGACCTGGCCCGGGAGACCGAACAGGCCCGCATCGACCTCGCCCACGAGACCGAACAGGCCCGTGCCGAGCTGTCGATCGAGATCGAACAGGGCCGCACCGACCTGGCCAGGGAGATCGACCAGGGCAGGGCGGATCTCGCCATCGAGGGCGAGCAGGCGCACACCGACCTCGATCGCGAGTTGGACCGCGACCGGGCCGGCGTCACCCGCGACCTCGACAAGGCCCACGCCGACCTCGCCGCCGAGATCGAGCAGGCCAGGGCCGACCTCGCCCGCGAACTCGAGCAGGCCAAGGCCGACTTCGACGCCGACAGCGAGCAGGCCAGCATCGACCTGGACAACCACCTCACCGCCACCCGCAAGCGCGGCGAACACGATGCGGCCAAGCTTCGGCGCGAGATCGACCAGATCCGCGCCGACCTCGAGATCGAGCTCAAGGCCCGCCGGGATGAGGCGGAGCAGGACCACCTGTCCCGGCACCAGCAGGCCGTCGCACAGACCCAGAAGTACCTGGACGACTCCGCCAGGCAGCTGGCCGACACCAACGCCCGCATCGTGGAGCTCAGGGCGCTCAACGAGACCCTCGACACGGGAGCCCGTGACGAGGCCAAGGCCCAGCGGAAAACCGCCAACGACGATGCCGAACGCATCGTACGGGACGCCGAGGACCGCGCGGCGCAGCTTCTCGCCGACGCGGAGACACGCACCCGTGAACTGGTCGCTGACGCCGAGGATCGTCTCGCCCAGATTAGGATTGAGCGCGACTCAGTCGCCGGCTACTTCGAGAGCCTGCGCAGCGTCCTGACCCAGGCCGAGAAAGTGAACTCCGACCAGGACCAGTAATCGATGGCGGCTTCACCGGTCCGGCTCACGCAGCCGGCCCGGCCCGGCCCAACAATGTGGGGACTACTGTGAAGATTCAAAACGCCTTCCGTCTGGGCCTGGTGGGCACCCTCGGCGTCGGCGTCGGGGTGTTGATCCTGAGCTCGATCGTGTCGCTGTCCACGATCATCACCTACATCGGTGCGGCGTTGTTCCTGGCCCTCGGCCTCGACCCCGCAGTCTCCTGGCTGGAGAAGAAGAAGTTCCCGCGCTGGGCCGCCATCCTCACGGTTCTCGTCGCCGTCCTCGGCGTGCTGACCGGGGTGATCTTCGCGATCGTGCCGATCATCGTGGATCAGGTCGCCAAGCTGTCCGAGCGGATCCCCGACCTGGTCACCTCGGTGAACACGTCGACGTTCCTCGACGACGTGCAGAAGCAGTTCCCGGGCCTGGACGTGCAGAAGATCACCGAGTCGGTCACGGACTACATCGGCGGCAACGTCACGACCATCACGTCCGCCATCGTCGCGTCCGGTGTCGCCATCGTGACCGGTCTGTTCGGCGGCCTGATCATCCTGATCCTGACCCTCTATTTCACGGCGTCGCTCGGAAGCATCAAGCGGGCGATGTACCAGCTGGTTCCCGCCTCCAAGCGGGAGCGCTTCGCTGACCTCAGTGAGCAGATCACCACCGCAGTCGGACGTTTCATCGTGGGCCAGGGCGCCCTCGCCGCCTGTAACGGCATCCTGAGCTTCATCTTCCTGTCGATCATCGGCGCCCCGTTCCCGGCCCTGCTGGCCGTGATCGCGTTCCTGTTCTCCCTGATCCCGCTCGTCGGCACGATCACCGGCTCCGTCCTGATCGTGCTCACCTGCATGATCCCCGGCATCGGCAGTTCCTGGCTCACCGTGCTGGTGGCCGGCATCTACTACCTGGTCTACATGCAGATCGAGGCGTACGTCCTCAGCCCGAACATCATGAACCGTGCGGTGGCCGTTCCCGGTGCAGTTGTCGTGGTCGCCGCCCTCGCCGGCGGCTCGCTGCTCGGCATCCTCGGCGCCCTGATCGCCATCCCGGTGGCCGCGTCGGTGATCATGATCATCAAGCAGGTCGTCATCCCCCGCCAGAACGAGCTGTAAGGCCCGGCTAGAGCTGCCCGGCCCATTCGTCGGGCAGCGGACCGGCCGCGGGGTTCACCACGGCCACGATCTCGTTGAGCACCCGCCGGGTCTGGTTCTCCCCCACCCACAGGTGCTTGGCGCCGTCCACGGCGATCAGTGTCGCCTCCGGCACACTGGCGAACCGGGCCCGCGCGGAGTCGGGGCGCAGGTAGTCGTCGTGCTCGGGGACGAGGACGACGAGTTCACGTTCGTTGCCCGCCCAGGCGGCCAGTTCCGCATCCGTCGCCCGGTGCAGCGGCGGGGACAGCAGGATGGCGCCGCGGATGGGGTGCTCGAGGCCGTACTTGATGGCCAGTTCGGTGCCGAACGACCACCCGACCAGCCAGGGGTTCGGGAGGTGGCGGTCCGCGACGAAGGCCATCGCCGCCGCCACATCCGCCCGCTCGGTGTCGCCGTGGCCGAAGCTGCCTTCGCTGGTGCCGCGCGGGGAACTGGTGCCGCGGGTGTTGAACCGGAGCACAGCCAGGTCGGCCAGAGCCGGCAGGCGCCCGGCGGCCTTCCGCAGGATGTGCGAGTCCATGAACCCGCCGCTGGTCGGCAGTGGATGCAGCGTCACCAGCGTCGCGACCGGTAGGCGGTCCAGCGGCACGGCGAGCTCACCGACGAGGGTGAGGCCGTCCTCGGTGTGCAGTTCGATGTGCTCGCGGACGGCTGGCAGCTCGATGCCGCCACGGATCTCGACCGGTGCGGCCATGGATGCTCCTTGCAGGTTCACTTGATTTTCCAGCAGTGCAGGTGCCAGTGCCGGCGGGCGGCCAGGTCTGCGGCGTCGCCGGTGACGCCGTCGCCGCGCCAGGTCACGATGTGGGCCACGCCAGGGGCGATCTCCAGCCGGCAGCCCGGGCAGAGGTAGGTCTTCGCCGCCTGGGCGGCGCTGATCGGCTGGACGTGCCAGAGCCCGTCGCGCTTGACTTCGGTGCGGCGCCAGCCCGCCAGCATGCGGGAGAGGTCATCGCCCTCGTCTTCGCCGGTGCCGCTTCGGCGGCCCTTGGGGCGATTGCTGCGCGGCATGGCTCAAGTGTACCCGGACCCCGCGACCCGGCCCGGGTGTGTGACGTGGGGTACTAGTACCAGCCGACGTCGACGGAGTGGCCCCACGCGCCGCAGGGGGTGCCGTAGCGGCCGCTGATGTAGCCCAGGCCCCACTCGATCTGGGTGCCGGCGTTGGTCTGCCAGTCCGCTCCGGCGCTGGCCATCTTCGAGCCGGGCAGGGACTGCGGGATGCCGTACGCTCCGCTGCTGGAGTTGGCCGCGTTGACCCGCCAGCCGGATTCCTTGTTCCACAGCTTCACCAGGCAGTTGAACTGGTCGTTGCCCCAGCCGCGGGACGCCACCGCGCCGGCCGCGTACGCCTGCGCCGAACCCGGTGCCACCGCCACGCCGGCCACCGAGGCCGGCACGACGGGCTCGGGTTCGGGCTCCGGTTCCACGACGGTGTAACCATCCATGGTGACGGTGTTGGTGACGGTGCTGGCCACCTGCATCGACTGCGCGGCTTCACCGTTGTAGCGCTCGGAGGCGGCTCCGCCGTATTGGTCGGAAGCGGCGCCGGGCACCTGGAAGTACGGGGACGCCGTGGCGCCGGAGTACGGATCCACGACGGTGACGAGCACGAACGCGGCCGCGGCGCTGAACGCGAAGAAGGAGAGAACGGCGTGCCCACGTGCCTTCGGGCGCTGCATGCTGCGCTGGGGCGGCCGGCTGGGCCGGGGGGCGCTGGCCGAGGCGACGGTACGGTACTGGCGATTGGCCAGGCTGGTCGCCGACGATGCGCCCCGTACGGGCGCGGAAGTGTTCACATGTCTACCCACGATTCTTCGACCCTATCGGAGATGGAGGGTCACGAACCGATAACGACACGCTTTTCTTAGCGGACGGCGAGCATCACGTCGACCACGCCGTCGAGCACCAGGTCGACCTGAGCTTCGCGGTAGCCGGCGCGTTGCGGCCGGAACACGATGGTGCGGACGTCGTCCACGGTCACGGGGTGCCCGTCCTGGAAGTATTTGACGAGCTTGGCGGAGAACCGGTCCACGTCCGCCCGGTTGTAGCCGGTGGTCAGGAAGCTGGTGCGGTCGAACCGGTGCCCGTTCGGACGGCCGAGCCGGTTGATCAGGACCTGCGCGGTGCTGCGGGCCTGGTCGAGCCAGGCCTGCTCGCCGAGGGCACGGGCGGCACGGTCGCGTTCCCGCGCCGCGAACGCGTCCTCGAGGCGCTCGAGGGCGGCGTCGACATGCTCGGGCGAGTATCCGCCCTTGGCCATGGCGAACGCCGTGTGCCGGATGTCGGCGGCGCTCAGCTGGGCCTGGGCGTCGTTGGCGTCGTATGCCTGTCGGGTGGACTCGAGAAACTCCTCGACCTGCTTGAGGTTGTAGCCGAGCGTCTTCTTGCTGGTCCGCGGAAACGTAGTGCTCACCGCCTCATTCTGCCTCACCGAAGCGGCCGTGTCGAAAGCCACGGGCTCAGGCGAAGATCAGGTACAGGGCGTACGCCGCGGCGGCCGACGGCAGGATCGAGTCCAGGCGGTCGAGGAAACCGCCGTGGCCGGGCAGCCAGGAGCTCATGTCCTTGATGCCGAGGTCCCGTTTGATCAGCGATTCCGCCAGGTCGCCGAAGGTGGCGGCGACGAGGATCACGACGCCGAAGATCGGTCCGAACCACCACGGCTCGCCCAGCATGAACACGGCCAGGAGGATGCCGACGGCCATGCACACGATGAAGGCGCCGGCGAAACCTTCCCAGGTCTTCTTGGGGCTGATCGACGGCACCATCCGGTGCTTGCCGAACGACAGCCCGGCCGCGTATGCGGCGGTGTCGGCGGAGATGACGAGGAGCAGGAACGCCAGCGCCCACCACTGTCCGCCCTCCTGGGTGACCAGGAGCACCGCGAAGCTGGCGAGGAACACGACGTACACCTGGATCAGGAAGCCGCCGCCGATATCGCCGAGCACGACGTCCCGTGGGGCGCGGTGCTTGGGGAAGAGCAGCATGACCAGTCGCCACACGGTGATCAGGGCGATACCGCTGAGGGTGGCGAGCCACTGTCCGCCGGCATCCCAGTAGAACGCCGCCGGCACCACCGCCACGGCGGAGATCAGGACCGGGATCCGCGGGACGTTCCGGCCGCCGCGCCGCAGCGCTTCGGCAAGTTCGAACGCCGTGAACCCGACGATGACGAACGCCACGATCATGAACAGTTCTTTGATGAAGATCAGGCTCACCAGCATCGACCCGCCCAGCACCAGGCCGATGAGGGTCGCCAGGATCAGGTTGCGCCCGGTGCGCGCCTCGATGCGCTCGTTCGTCGCATCCAGTTGTGCCTTGGTGGCCTGCATCTGCCGTTCGATGTCAGCCTTGGTCGACTGCACCTGCGCACGGAATTCTGCGCGGGTGGAACCTCGGCCCCGTTGGGGTGGCTTGGCAGGCCCTGAATCGTCCGTCATTCGCTGGCCTCCCCTAGATGGCGAGGAGCTCGGCTTCCTTGCGCTTGAGTGCCTCATCGATCGCGTCGATGTGGGTCTTGGTGATCTGCTCGAGTTCCTTCTCCGCGCGGGCCACGTCATCGTCGCCGACCTCGCTCTTGAGCGCGTCGAGTTCGTCCTTGGCCTTGCGGCGCAGGTTGCGCACCGACACCTTCGCGTCTTCGCCCTTGGTCTTGACGATCTTGACGTATTCCTTGCGGCGGTCGTTGGTCAGTTCGGGCAGCGACGCCCGGATGACGATCCCGTCGTTGCCGAGGTTGGCGCCGAGGTTCGGGGTATCCCGGATGGCGTTCTCGATGTCGCGCAGGGCGCTCTTGTCGTAGGGCGTGATCAGGAGCGTGCGGGCTTCCTGGTTCTGCAGCGACGCGAGCTGGCCCAGCGGCGTGGGGGTTCCGTAGTAGTCGACCAGGATCTTCTGGAACATCTGCGGGTTCGCGCGACCCGTTCGCACGGTGGCGAAGTCTTCCTTCGCGGCCTCAACGGCCTTATCCATGCGCTGGGTGGTGTCGGACAGGACATCCGTAATCACGGTGACTCCTTCTTCGGTGGGCTTCAATAATCCTAGTTGGAGACGAGGGTTCCCAGTTCGGCGCCGAGGATGGCGGCGGTCACGTTGCCGTGCGGAGCCATCCCGAACACCCGCATGGGCATGCTGTTGTCCATGCACAGGCTGAACGCCGTCGAGTCGACGACCTTGAGTCCGCGCTGGAGCGCATCCTGATAGGTGATGCTGTGGATCTTGTGTGCGTCGGGGTTGGTGCGCGGGTCGTCGGAGTAGACACCGTCGACGCCGTTCTTGGCGACGAGCACGACCTCCGCGCCGATTTCGAGGGCGCGCTGGGCGGCCACGGTGTCGGTGGAGAAGTAGGGCAGTCCGGCACCGGCGCCGAAGATGACGACGCGGCCCTTCTCGAGGTGGCGTTCGGCGCGGCGCGGAATGTACGGCTCGGCGACCTGGGTCATGGCGATGGCGGACTGCACGCGGGTCTCAGCGCCGGCCTGCTCGAGGAAGTCCTGCAGGGCGAGGGCGTTCATGACGGTGCCCAGCATGCCCATGTAGTCGGCGCGGCCGCGGTCCATGCCGCGCTGGGAGAGTTCGGCGCCGCGGAAGAAGTTGCCTCCGCCGACGACGATCGCGATTTCGACGGTCTGTGCGGCCTCGGCGATTTCCCGGGCGAGGCTGCTGATGACGTCGGGGTTGACGCCGAGGCTTCCCGCCCCGAATGCTTCACCCGACAGTTTGAGGAGGACCCTGCGCTTCGTACCCGTATCTGACATGCCCGTGAGCGTCCTTCCGTTGTGGCCTGTTTCTAAAACTACCGGTTCAGCACCGGTGGGCTGTAACCCGTGGTCGAACGTGTGGGTTCGACGACGGGCAGAGAAGAAGGAGACCGGATTGCCTGGGCGATCCGATCTCCTTCATCTATTCTGCGGTGCTGGTTACGCGCCGACCTTGAACCGGGCGAAGCCGGAGATGGTCAGGCCCGCGTCAGCGACAACCTTCGCGACGGACAACTTGTTGTCCTTGGCGTAGTCCTGCTCGAGGAGAGCGACCTGCTTGAAGTACGCGTTGACGCGGCCTTCAACGATCTTGGGCAGCGCGGCGGCCGGCTTGCCCTCGTTCTCGCTGATCTCGGTGACGATGCGACGCTCGGTCTCAACGGCCTCCGCGGGAACGTCTTCGCGAGCCAGGTACTCCGGGTTCGCGAACGAGATGTGCTGGGCGATGCTGCGAGCGGTCGCGGCATCCTCACCGGCGTAGCCCAGGACCACGCCGACCTGCGGGGGCAGGTCCTTGCTGGTCTTGTGCAGGTAGATCTCGAAGTTCTCACCGGTGACGGCTGCGACACGGCGAAGTTCGAACTTCTCACCGATGATCGCGGCTTCGCCGTTGATGAGGTCTCCGACGGTCTGCCCGTCGGCCGGGGCGGCAAGCGCCTCGGCGACGTTGGTGGCGCCGGCAGCGGAGACCGCGTCCAGGACCTTCTCGGAGAGAGCGCCGAACTTCTCGCCCTTGGCGACGAAGTCGGTCTCGCAGGCGAGCTCCAGCAGGTAAGCGGTGTTGCCGATCACCTTGGCGGCGACGAGGCCCTCAGAGGTGGAACGGTCAGCGCGCTTGGCGTTGCCCTTTGCACCCTTGAGACGCAGGATCTCGACCGCGCGCTCGATGTCGCCATCGGCTTCGACGAGTGCGTTCTTGGTGTCGACCATGCCGGTGCCGAGGCGCTCGCGCAGGATCTTGACGGATTCGAGGTTGAAGTTTGCCATACCTGTTGTCCTTACTTGGTGTCGGCTACGGGAGCGTCGGCTGCAACCTCTTCGGTTGCGGCTTCGGCCGCGGCGGGCTCAGCGGCGGGCGCCTCTTCTGCAACCTGCTCGGTGGCGACGGTTTCGTCGGCGACCTTCTCGGTGTCAGCGGAGGACTGCTCCGGGGTGGTCTCGGCCGGAGCGGCGAGCAGCTCGGCTTCCCACGCGGCGAGGGGCTCGACTTCGGCGCCCTCTTCCGGCTTCTGGTGACGCTGGATGAGGCCCTCGGCTGCAGCGTCCGCGATGATGCGGGTGAGCAGGCCAACGGAGCGGATGGCGTCGTCGTTGCCCGGGATCGGGTACTGCACGTCGTCGGGGTCGCAGTTGGTGTCGAGGATCGCGATGACGGGGATGCCGAGCTTGCGCGCCTCGTCAATGGCGAGGTGCTCCTTGTTGGTGTCGACAACCCAGAGCGCGGACGGCGTCTTGGTCAGGTTGCGGATTCCGCCGAGGCTCTTGTGCAGCTTGACGAGCTCGCGCTTCTTGATGAGCATTTCCTTCTTCGTGAAGCCGCTCTTGGCGGTGTCCTCGAAGTCGAGCTCTTCGAGCTCTTTCATGCGGGCCAGACGCTTGGAAACGGTCTGGAAGTTGGTGAGGAGGCCACCGAGCCAGCGCTGGTTGACGTAGGGCTGGCCGACACGCGTCGCCTGCTCCGAAATCGATTCCTGCGCCTGCTTCTTGGTGCCGACGAAGAGGATGGTGCCGCCGTGGGCGACGGTCTCCTTGACGAAGTCATAGGCCTTGTCAACGAACCCGAGCGACTGCTGCAGGTCGATGATGTAGATGCCGGAACGCTCGGTGAAGATGAATCGCTTCATCTTCGGGTTCCAACGGCGGGTCTGGTGCCCGAAGTGCACGCCGCTGTCGAGCAGCTGGCGAATGGTTACGACGGCCATGAGCCGTACTCCTTATCCGACGTTTCTGCACAGCAGAAAACGCCCATCGGTTTGTGTCGTGATCGGATGATCACTACTCCTGGTGCCCGGCGCACATCCCGCCCGACTTCGTGAGAAGTCAGGACCGAGTGGGTGTGTTGGCCGAATGGGCACGCGTAGTCAGCGCGCAAAGCGCTGCTCAGAGAACTCTAGCACCCAGTCGACCCGTGGCGCGGACACCCGGGCCCCGCCGTCCCCCGTGTGCGGCCTCCTCCACCGGCGTCGTGCGGCGCCCGGAGTGCACAGGTCGACCCCCGGGACCGAACCTATGGGTGTTCGCCGCGACAATCGTCGCATGACCGGTTCCCGGATCTTCCTCCACGGCGGTGTCGCGCGCGTCGGCTCCACCGTGCTCCTGCTGCTCGCGGGCGTGTTCCCTGCGCCCGAGCCCGCGTCGACCACTGCCCGTGCGGCGCCAACCGTGTCGGCGGCCCCGGCCGCAGTGGTCGCCCCACCCGCGACCCCGGCCCCGCCTCCCGGAGCTGGGGCCGCGGCGAGGGGCGAAGCCCCGGCGGAGCGGTGGTACTGGCCGGTCGGGCCGCCCCACGACGTGCTCCGGCCCTTTGAGGCGCCGGCGAGCACCTACGGGGCCGGGCACCGCGGCATTGACCTGCCCGGCCGGGCGGGCTCGCCGGTACGCGCCCCGTCAGCCGGGGTGGTGTCGTTCTCAGGTGTCGTGGTCGACCGGCCTGTGCTGTCCATCCAGCACGCCGGCGACCTCCTCTCCAGCTTCGAACCGGTCTCGGGCACGGTGCGTGTTGGCGACCGGGTGAGTGCCGGGCAGGTGGTGGGGACGGTGGCGACGGGCGGGCACTGCGCCGACCGCTGTGAGCATTTCGGTGTGCGCCTGCACGGCCAGTACATCTCGCCGCTGCTGTTTCTCGGCGGCATCGAACAGGCGGTGCTGCTCCCCCTCGACGCGGCTGGGCCGGGGGCCGGCATGCCGCCGGGTCAGGGTCAGGCGCGAGGGTGGGCGAGCCGGTAGCTCTGCTGAAGGCGTTCCGCCGAAACGTGGGTGTAGATCTGGGTGGTGCCGAGGCTGGCGTGGCCGAGCATCTCCTGCACGGCGCGCAGGTCCGCTCCCCCGTCGAGCAGATGGGTGGCCGCAGTGTGCCGCAGGGCGTGCGGGCCGGCGGGACCCGTGCCCGGCATGGATTCGAGCAGGGCAGCCACGGTGCGGTACACCGCGCGCACCCCCAGCCGGTTCCTGGAGCTGCCGAGGAAGAGGGCCTTCGGATCGTTCCGCGCACCGCTCCGCATGGTCGGCGTCCCGGCCGGGCCGGTCGGTGCGGCCGCCAGGACCGGCCACGCGACGGTCAGGTACCGCACCACCGCGGTCTGCGCGGGCACGCCGAAGGGTACGACGCGTTCCTTGTCGCCCTTACCCGTGACCCGCAGGGTCAGCCGGGAGAGATCGACGTCGGCCAGGTCGAGGCCGACGAGTTCAGAGACCCGAAGTCCGGACGCGTAGAGCAGCTCGATGATGGCGAGGTCACGAACGGCTCCCGGCTCCCCCGTGCTCGCCGCCGCCTGCAGCCGGTCCAAAAGGTCCTGCATCTGGCTGCGGTTGATCACGCGGGGCAGAGTACGTCCGGGCTTGGGCGAGCGGAGGCGCACGGCCGGGTCGCTGGGCAGGGTTCCCTCGCGGGCCAGCCAGGCGGTGAAGCCGCGGGCGGAGGCGGAGCGCCGGGCGATCGTCGCCCGCGCCAGGCCGGCCTCGGTCCCGGCCCACAGCCAATCACGCAACAGCTCGAGTCCGAGGTCCTGAACGTCGTCCACTCCCCGGTCCTCGGCGAACGTGGCCAGTCCGGCCAGGTCGGCGCGATACGCCCGAACGGTGTTCGCGGAGAATCCGCGCTCGGCGCTGAGGTAACGTGCGTAGCCGTCCATCGCCGGGTCGAGGTGCATGGTTCCAGCTTCTCTCCCCCGCGCCGCGGATCGCGGCAGCGACGCGATACTCCCGTCCTCTTCCGCCTCGGCGGTCGATGCCGGCCGGCCCGTGTCCACCACGGTCCTACGCCGGCAGGTGCCGGGAGAAGGCGTCGAGACGGGCGGCCGGGCTGAGGGACTCCATCCGGTCGAGGTAGGCCGGGTCGAAGCGGGTAACCACGTCGAACACACCGAGCGGGACATTTGAGTGCACCACCTGGTCGGCGTAGACGTGTACCAGGTTGATCGACTGGCCGCCCGCGACGCCGGTGAGTTGGCGCGGTGGGGCTGCGACGTCGATGGTGTAGCAGGTGGCTGCCGCGACCGACACCGGAATACCGGCGAACATGCCGGTGGTGGCGTAGTGCAGGTGCCCACCGAGGATGGCGCGCACATCACTGCCGCCGAGCACGTCGGCGAGGGCGGCCTGCTCGCGCAGTTCGAGGATCGTCATCAGCGGCAGGGCGGTGGGCACCGGCGGGTGGTGCAGCGCGAGCAGCGAGCCGTGTTCGGCCGGTTCGGCGAGCACGTCGCTCAGCCAGGCGAGCTGGTCGGCCGTGACCTCGCCATGGTGATAGCCGGGCACGCTGGTGTCCAGCGTGATCAGGCGCAGCCCGTTGATGTCGGCGACGGCGTCGATGGGTGCGTCGTGACCGTCGACGCGGAGCAGCTCGGTGCGGAAGGCGGCGCGTTCGTCGTGATTGCCCATCACCCACACCAGCGTGGCACCCATGCGCTCCGCTGACGCTTCGACGATATCGCGCACCCGCCGATAGGCATCCGGTTCGCCGCGGTCGGCGATGTCGCCGGTGAAGACCATGGCGTCGATGGCCAGCCCCGAGGACTCCAGCTGTGCCATCGCCCGGTGGACAGTGCTGTCGGTGTCGACGGCGTCGTAGAGCAATCGGCCCCGACCGTCCTCGGTGTTTCCGAGGAAATGGGTGTCGCTGAGGTGCGCGATCAGGTGCGTGGCCGGCGGGTACTGGCCCCACTGCTGCTGCACGTTCGACGGCGCTGCGTTCGATGGGGCTGCGTTCGATGGCGCTGCGTTCGATGGCGCTGCGTTCGATGGCGCTGCGCTGTGCCCGCCGGTCGGTACCGTTCCCGTCATGGCTGACCCCTCACACTCTTCGCTGGCTCCGTCCGAGACGCCCACCGTGCCGCGCCCCACAACACACCCTAAGCGCACCCCCCGACCCCCCGCCTTCCCGACGCCCGCCTCGGCCCCCACTAACTGTTCCCGCTCCGGACAACTGGTCCCGGTGTGCCGGGACCAGTTGTCCGGACGGGGAACAGTTGGCGGCGCGGCGGGTCAGGTGACCCGCACCCAGCCGGTGGCCCGTTCCCGGACCGAGCCCTCGAAGTCCAGGGCGCCCAGCGCGCCGAGCACCGCGGCGGTGGACAGCCCCGACCGTCGGGCGATGTCGGCGGGAACCCGCGGCGCCCGCACGCTGAGGGCATCGAACACCCGCACCTGATCGCTGGTGCGCTCCCGTGGTGTGTCGCCGCCGCTCAGGTTGAGTTCCAGGTCGACACCCACTCCGATCAGTTCGGCCATCTCGGCGGCCGAGGTCACGCAGATGGCATCGTAGTCACGCAGCAGACGGTGGCAGCCCGCGGAGGTGGGCGACGTGACCGGGCCGGGTACCGCGCCCAGCGGCCGCCCGAGCGCCGCGGCATGACCGGCCGTGTTCAACGACCCTGAGCGCCAGCCCGCCTCCAGCACCACCGTCGCGCCGCTCGCGGCCGCGATCAACCGGTTGCGCTGCAGGAATCGCCATTTGGTGGGCGCCGCCCCGCATGGAAGCTCGCTGAGCACGGCGCCGGCCTCCACGATGCGGCTGAGTAGGGCGTCGTGGCCGCTGGGGTAGAAGCGGTCGACACCCCCGGCCAGGAAGGCCACGGTCGTGCCGTTGCTCGCCAGTGCCGAGCGGTGGGCCATGCCGTCGATGCCGTAGGCGGCACCCGACACGATGGCGAGTCCGCGGTCGACGAGTCCGGCGGCGGCCTCCATCGCCACGTTCTCGCCGTAGCCGGTCGCGGCGCGGGCCCCCACGAGCGCGATCGAGTGCCGGAGGGCGTGGAGCGCCTCGGTGCGGCCTCGCCACCACAGGGCGAGCGGCGCATGTTGTCCCAGGTCGTCGACTCCGGCCGGCCAGAGCGGATCCCCGGGCAGCAGCAGCGCCGTCCCGGTGCGCCGGGCCTGCTGCAACGACCGGATCACCTCGGCCGAGGACAGCCGAGGCCGCCACCGGGCCAGGGCCTGCTCGAGCCCCAGGCGGAGCCCGGAGGCATCGCCGGCCCCGTTGTCGTCGACGGTTGCCGACAGGCGCCGGGTGAGACGTTCGGCGGGCCACGCCTCGACCACTGCGGTGAGCGCGGCGGCGGCACCGAGGATGCCCACCACCGCACCGGCCACCCCGTCGCCGGGTTCGGCGATGGTGGTCCACGCCGCCCGGGCGAAAACCTCCCGGGGATCGGCTGTCCCGCCCGGATCCACCGGCTTCCGCCCCGACTCCGTCTGCTCCGGGCCCGTCTGGTCCGGGTGCGTCTGCTCCGGGCTTGTCGGGTCAGCACCCCGGTCCTCGTCGCGGGTGTGCTCCGGGCGCACGCCGGCGGTGGCGTCGCGCACCACGGTCTCGTCAAGGCCGAACATGGTCATGAGGTCATTCCCTTCCGCAGGTACAGTGCCTGCCCCACTTCGTCGGGTCCGGGCCGGCTGACCCCGGCGAGGTCGGCTATCGACCAGGCCACCCGCAGGATGCGGTCGTAGCCGCGCATGGTGATGCCACCGCGCTCCAGCGAGCGGTCCAGCATGGCGGTGACCTGTCCGCCCAGGCGTCTGTCGGCACCGCGCAGCCACGGTCCGGGCACCTCGGAATTCAGGGTCCACGGTGTTCCGGCGAGCCGTTCGGCGGCGGCTGCCCGGGCGGCGAGCACCCGCTCCCGGGCCGCGGCGCTGGAGAGCCGGCCCCCGTCAACCGCCAACCGCAGTTCAGCCACGCTCACCCGTTTCACCGTGAGCTGGATGTCGATGCGGTCCAGCAGCGGACCCGACAGCCTTGCGAGGTAGCGCCGCCTGGCGTGCGGCGGGCAGGTGCACTCCGGGTCGGCTCCCCCGGACCGGCCGGCACCGTACTGTCCGCACGGGCAGGGATTGGCGGCCAGGACCAGCTGGAACCTGGCGGGGAAATGAGCGGTGGCGTTGGCGCGATGGATGCTGATCTGGCCGGATTCGAGCGGCTGCCGGAGCGCGTCGAGCACCGACGCGCCGAACTCGGGGGCCTCGTCCAGGAACAGCACCCCATGCGACGCCCGCGCCGCGGCACCCGGCCGGATCACCCCGGTGCCCCCACCCACCATCGCGGCTGCAGTGATGGTGTGGTGCGGCGCCTCCAACGGTGGACGGGTGATCCGGGAGCGCCCGACCGGGCGCCCGCTCAGCGACCGCAGCGAGCTGACCTCGAGGGAGGCGGACGGCCCCAGGTCAGGCAGCAGGCCGGGGAGCCGCGCCGCGAGCATGGTCTTGCCGGCCCCGGGCGGTCCGAGCATGAACACGTGGTGGCCGCCGGCGGCGGCGACCTGCAGGGCGAGGATCGCTTCGTCATTGCCGATGATGTCGAGCAGGTCGAGGGTCTCGTCCACCGGCTCGGCCTCGGCCGGCGCGCTCAGCACCTCCACCTCGATCGGGTCCAACGGCGCACCGTGCCAGATCAGGGCGTCGCGCAGCGACGCAACCCCGATCACGCGGATGCCGGGCACCAGCGCCGCCTCATCGGCGTTGCCGGCCGGCACCATCACCGTGCGGCGACCGGCCCGCGCCGCGGCGATCACCGCGGGGAGGATGCCCGGTGTTGGCCGAAGCCTGCCGTCAAGGGCGAGTTCGCCGATGTGCACGACCGCGGCGACGGAGTCGGCCGCGATCACATCGTCGGCGGCGAGGCACGCCACGGCGATCGCCAAGTCGAACCCGGAACCGTGCTTCCGCAGCGCCGCCGGGGACAGGTTCACCGTGAGCTTGTGCCCATTCAACGCGCACCCGGAGTTCTTGGCCGCCGCGCGCACCCGTTCGGCGGCCTCCGCCAGTGCCGCGTCGGGCAGTCCGATCAGTTTCAGCCCCGGCAGCTGGCTCGAGATGTCGGCCTCGACTTCCACGAGCGAACCGGACAGCCCGATCAGCGCGACCGAATGGGTACGCGCCAGACCCATCAGAACACCCCCTCGAGGTGTTCGACCTGGGGTTCCTGGCCCGGGCGGGTGATCACGGCGATCGCATCGATTCGGATCCGGCGGGCGCGCAGCCCGGACTGCCGGCACCACGCCCCGGCCAGGCGGCGCAACCGGGCCAGTTTCGCCACGGTGATCGCCTCGAACGGATGCCCGAATCCGGTGCCGGAGCGGGTCTTGACCTCGACGAACACGATGTCGCCGTTGCGAGTTGCGATCAGGTCGATCTCACCCTGGTCGCACCGCCAGTTCCGCTCCAGCAGTGTGTAGCCCGCCTCCAGCAGGTATTCGGCCGCGCAATCCTCACCGCGCCGCCCGACGTCGTCTTTGTGTGCCACGAGCACCTCCACGACCAGCGTGGTCGGCGCGGCGGTCCCCCGACCGGGGTCTAGGCCAGGCTGTGCAACACGCGACGAGACCGCCCCTGTGGAGGAGCGGCCTCGGGTGGTTCTGATGGGTCGGTTTTACGCGTTGATCAATAGGTGTCGTTGCGCGCCTGGGTCTGCATTTCCTTTGACGCGGCTGCGAGTTCCTTGTCGAGTTCCTTCGCGTCGACCTTGAGCTCCTTCTGGATGTGCTTCTGCGCCACCAGGCCCGCCTTGCGGAATTCTTCGTCCAGCCGGTCCTTGCCGATGACGATGAGTGCGGCCTCGCCCGAGTCGAGCAATTCGCCGAGCTCTTTGAGGTCGCCGCGGTCCAGGCCTCGCCAGAAGTGCCCGACGACACCGCCGGCAGCACCGCCCACGATGGCGGTACCGATGATGCTCGGAGGGAACAGCAGACCGACAACCGCGCCGGCGGCGACGCCGGTCCAGCCGGCGTGTTTGCTGGTCTTGCGGCGCACCTCCACCGATCCGTCCGCCTGTTTCGTCGCGACGCCGGCGTCGTAGGTGCCGATCACCTTGCTGGCGTGCAGCTCGCTCACGACCTCCAGGTCGGACTCGGCCGTCGCCGTGTCGGGGTAGACACCGAGATAGAGGAATACGGAATCATCAGACATTGGAACTCCTTCACGTCGTTGGGGTGGTGCCCGTCGATGGGGCTCTATCCCTGAGGACGGTACCCAGCCCCCAAATGGGTGTCAACCGGTGCGCGGTCGTAGGCTGAGCCCATGATCTCCAACCGCGTTACCGACCTGTCGATGCGGGCGATGAACGGCGTGCACCGGGCCATCCTCACCCTGACCCGCGGCCGCGTCGGCTGGAGGATCGGGCCGATGCACGTGGTCGAATTGCACACCATCGGCCGCACCTCGGGGCAACGACGATCAACGATGCTCACGGCACCGATTCACGAGCCGGGACTGGTGGTGCTGATCGCGTCCAAGGGCGGCGACGACCGGCACCCGTTCTGGTACCTGAACCTCGTGGCTCATCCCGACGTCGAACTGACCGAACACGGTGTCACCCGGCCGATGCGGGCGCGCACGGCCGGCGCGGCCGAGAAGGCCGCGTTGTGGCCGCGCATCGTGCGCGCCAATCCCGGCTACGCCGGCTACCAGCGCAAAACCTCCCGGGACATCCCGGTGGTCATCTGCGAGCCACGCACGCCCTGAGGAACGTGGCTCACCACCGGTGCGCGACGTCGACGACGAGTCGGCTGGCATCGCCGGGTCCGTCGAGGATGAACGTGCGGAACGGCAGCCGGGCCCTAACGCCGAGTCCGAATGTGCTCTCCCCGCCGAAACCACCGGCGAACGCTACCTGCCGGAAGGTCTGGTAGCCGGAGACGTTGACGGCTTCGTTGTCGTTGGCCGGGTCGTAGGTCACGACGTTGTTGTTGTCGAACGGGTCGGAGAGCGCGATGACGCGCAGGTCGGCGGCGCCGCGAAGCGGCACGGGCGTACCCGACCCCTCCTTGCGAACGACCCCGTATTGCACGGCGTACCCGGTGAGGTCACCGCGGACGTCGACGACGAAGCGGTCGAAGCAGGGATGCTGGCCCGCGCGGGCATTGGTGATCGTCGCATCGGGTGCGGTGACACCCTGGCTCTTGGGTAACGAGCCCCAGGTGATCCCGCAATAGGGGGCGGCGGTGGCGGCGGATGTGCCGGAGGTGAACAATACGGCACCCATCAACGCGCTGAGGATGAGTGCAACGGAACGCTTCATTGCGATCCACTCCTTCAGAAGAATTTCCTGAGATGGATATTACGCCGGCCCCCCGGCGGCGGCCCGGTCCGATGATCACAAATTGGATGCAATCCGCGACCGTCCTCCCGCCAACCGTCAGACCGTCAGCCGGGTCGGCTCCGCCCCGTTCCCGGCGAACGCGGCATCGGTCGCCCGCAGTACCCGCAGTACGTTCGCGCCGGCCAGGGCGGCCAG
Source organism: Cryobacterium sp. AP23 (assembly GCF_054075385.1). Classification (NCBI taxonomy): domain Bacteria; kingdom Bacillati; phylum Actinomycetota; class Actinomycetes; order Micrococcales; family Microbacteriaceae; genus Cryobacterium; species Cryobacterium sp. AP23. Next base: position 984,931 of record NZ_CM133415.1, read on the forward strand.
TTCGGCGGCGCTCCAGCCGCGTCCGGCGAGCTCGAGCAGCAGGGCCGGGTACCCGTCGACGCCCTCGAGCTGGTCGGGGAATTCGTCGGTGCCGTCGAAGTCGCCGCCCAGCCCGATGTGGCGGATACCGGCGACCGTGCGGGCGTGCTCGATGTGGTCGGCCACCTGCGCGAGGGTCACCACCGGCGCCGGGCTGCTCTGGTCACCGGCGAACCACGCCGCATACTCGGCCGAGACGAACTGCGGCACGAACGTCACCATCAGCACGCCGTCGTTCTCGGCCAGGCGCGCCAGCACGTCGTCGGGCACGTTGCGCGGATGCGCGGTGACAGCGGAGCAGGAACTGTGGCTGAAGATCACCGGTGCCGTCGTCACATCGAGCGCGGCGTGCGCGGTCGCCGGGGAGACGTGGGACAGGTCGACCAGCACGCCCAAGCGGTTGAGTTCGCCAATGTACTCGACACCCCTGTCGGTGAGGCCGTCGTGCACGGGCTCGTCGGTGCCGGAGTCGGCCCAGCTCGTGTTGTGCACGTGGGTGAGGGTGAGGTAGCGCACACCGAGCCGGGCGAGCATCCGCAACACCGCGGGCGAGTCGTTGAGGCTGTGCGCGCCCTCGGCGCCCAGGAGGGACGCGATTCGGCCGCCGGCACGGGCGGCCTCCACCCCGGCGGCGCTGGTGACGACCTGGAAGGTATCCGGGTACCGGGCGGCGAGCCGGTAGACCCAGTCGATCTGCTCGAGGGTGCCCTGCACGGCGTCCGCGCCCGCGAGGGTGTCTTCCACGTACACCGACCAGAATTGTCCGCCGACCCGGCCGGCACGCAACCGGTCGATGTCGGTGTCGGTGTCGAGGGCGCCGTCGAGGCCTTCCACGGAGTAGCCGCGGTGTTCGCGCATCTCCCAGGCCCAGTCGTTGTGGCCGTCGATCAGCGGGGCAAGGTCCAGCGCCTCGTCCACCGTGGACTGGGCGTCGGTGCGGGAGCGGTTCGGACGAGCGTTCATCCCGTCACGCTAGCAGCCGGGCGGACGCCCGGCGCCGGCCTGGTGCAGGCTGTTACTCGTCGAGCGCGAGTTCCTTGGGCAGTTCGAATTCCTTCGAGGCCAGCTCCTCCACGTTGACGTCCTTGAACGTCAGCACGCGCACCGATTTGACGAACCGGTCGGAGCGGTAGACGTCCCAGACCCAGACGTCTTTCATGGTGAGCTCGAAGTAGAAATCGTGCTCGGTGTCCCGCCGCACCAGCTCGACCTCGTTTGCGAGGTAGAAGCGGCGCTCGGTCTCAACCACGTACTGGAACTGCCCCACTACGTCTCGATACTCGCGGTACAGGGCCAACTCGACCTCGCGGTCGTAGTCCTCGAACTCTTCTTCTTCCATGGTGAGTCAATCTTACGCGCAGAAGTTACTGCGGAATTTTGAGCCAGCTCAGCCGGTGGTGCGCGCTGGCCCCCAGGGATCCGATGGCGGCCATGTGCTCGGCACTGCCGTAACCCTTGTTGCCCTTCCAGCCGTAACCGGGCGTGCTGAGGTCCGCCGCGATCATCAGGCGGTCCCGGTGGACCTTGGCGATGACGGATGCCGCCGACACCGACGCGCAGTCCTGGTCAGCCTTGATGCGGGTCACGACGGACAGCGGGGTGGCGAGGGCCTTGTTCAGCCAGTCGTCGTTGCCGTCCAGCAGCACCACGCCGTTCCGGATGTCGACACCGTCGGCGTGCAGGAGCGCGAGGGCGCGCTTCCCGGCCAGGCCGAGCGCGGCGATGATGCCCACGGCATCCACCTCCTGCGGTGATGCCAGCCCGACGGCGCTGTGCTGTACCCACGCTGCCGCGAGTGGGGCGAGGCGCTCGCGGCGCGGTTCGCTGAGCAGTTTGGAGTCGCGGAGGCCCTCGGGGAACGCTCCGACGGCGGCCGTCACGACGGCGAGGCCCACCGCGACCGGTCCGGCGAGGGCGCCGCGGCCCACCTCGTCGCAGCCGATGACGCAGCTGGCGCCGGCGGAGAGCATGGCCAGTTCCACCTCGAGGGTGGGTTCGACGACAGCCATCATCGTGGGTCGCCGATCATCACTTCTCGGCCTCCTCGACTCCCCGGAACACGTCGGGATAGTCGTCCAGCCAGCTCCACCGGCTCACCGGCCAGCTGATCACGAGGGCGCGGCCCACCACGTTGTCCATCGGCACGAACCCCTTGCCGGGGGTGTCCGGGTGGTAGCGGGAGTCGAGCGAATCGTAGCGGTTGTCGCCCATCACCCAGAGGGAGTCCTCCGGCACGACGACGTCGAACGCGTCCTTGGAGGCGCTGGTCTGCCCGGCCGGCAGGAGCACGTACGGCTCCTTCAGCGGGATGTCGTTGACGCTCATCTGGCCCAGCGCGTTGCAGCAGACGACGTGGTCGCCGGGCAGGCCGATGATGCGTTTGATGAGGTGGTCGTTGCTGTCCGGTGCCGACAGCCCCACCACCGACATGGTCCAGTCCAGGGCGGCCACGATGGGGTTCTGCTCGATCGGCGCCTGCGGGGGCAGCCAGCCGCCCGGATCCCGGAAGACCACGACATCGCCGCGAGAGGCGGGCACGAGGTCGGGTTCGAGCTGGTTGACGATGATGCGGTCCTGCACCAGCAGGGTGCTCTCCATCGACCCTGAGGGGATGTAGAACGACCGCACCAGGAACGTCTTGATCAGGAACGAGATGAGCAGTGCCACCACGAAGATGATGAGAAGGTCGCGAATGAATATCGCGACGCCACGCTTCTTGCGCGGCGAATCTGATTCCAGGCGATGCGATCGCGAGGGCAGAATGTTGTCTGTCATTTAACCGCCTGAGCTCCTCGCCCAGTTTAGCGGGGAGGAGCTCAGGGGGAAATCCAGCGGGCTGCGAATACGCTCAGGCTTACGGCCGAACGGTTCGCGACTGGCGCTGGTTAGTCGCGCTTTTCCTTGATCTTGGCCTTCTTGCCACGGAGACCGCGCAGGTAGTACAGCTTGGCGCGACGCACGTCACCGCGGACGACGACCTCGATGTGGTCGATCACCGGGGAGTGCACCGGGAAGGTACGCTCGACGCCGACCTGGAAGCTGACCTTACGGACGCAGAAGGTCTCGCGGACGCCTTCGCCCGAACGGCCGATGACGACACCCTGGAAGACCTGGACACGCGAGCGTGCGCCTTCAACGATGTTGACGTGGACCTTGACGGTGTCGCCGGCGCGGAACTCCGGGATGTCTGAACGCAGCGATGCCGCGTCCACCTGGTCGAGAATATGCATGTTATTCGCTCTCTGTACCCGCCACAGGTCGAGGACGTTTTAGTGGCGCCCCGCCCGCTCACGGAAGGTGAGCTGGTGGCGACCAATTGAGTGTGTGCGTGCCGATATCGATGCAGCTCCCCTGTGGCAGAGACTTGCCGCGGCACAAACGCTTATTCTGCCACGAAATCACACGGCGCGCCAACAGGGAGCACCCGGGACGCGTCAACGTTCGCCGGGCTTCTCCTGGATGATGATGACGCTGGGGTCCGCTGGGGCACCGCCGGGGTTCTCCGAGCGTGCCGCGGAAGGGTTCGCCATGGTGGGAAACGGGGACCCGCCTGCGGGAACCGTGCCGAACCTGGCGGTCTCGTCGATATAGGCCAGGGCCTCGCGCACGCGTTTGCGGGCGGCGTCGTACAGTTCCCAGACGGCGAACCAGAAGGCACCGATGCCAACCAGGACGACCAGCACGGACAGCCACGGTGCACTGTCGGAGTACACGCCCATCAGCACGATCAGTGCGTGCCAGAGGGTGAGAACGCCCACGTCGGCCCAGGAGACGGCCTTCGCCAGGCGCACCTCCTTGCGGGCCAGGAAGAGCAGGCTCACGACGAGCAGGCCGAACCCGATGGCGATGGCGCCGAAGCTCGCACCGAGCACCTGCCAGGCGGAGGTGCCGAAAATCGACGCGGCAACCATCAGCCAGAGCGGAAGCGCGCCGACGGCTACGAACTGCCAGTAGTAGAAGACCCTGCGGAGAATCACAGCACCAGATTACCCGCGGCTGCCCCGTCGAGCCTTGGAGTTCGCTGGAGGCAGAAGAGTGGGATCGGCGATGTCGGCCGGCAGCAGGTCCGGGCGCACCGCACGGGTGCGTTCGATCTGCTGCTGGTGGCGCCACGCGGCGATGGCGCCGTGGTTGCCGCTGAGCAGCACCGGCGGCACGTCCAGGCCCCGCCAGCTGGCCGGCTTGGTGTAGCTCGGGTACTCGAGCAGGCCGTCCTCGTGGGATTCCTCGACGAGGCTCTCCGGGTTGCCGACCACTCCGGGGATGAGCCGGCCGATGGCCTCGATCATGGCCATCACGGCCACCTCTCCCCCGTTGAGCACGTAGTCGCCCAAGCTGACCAGGCGCACCCGGCCACGGCCGGCGAAGTGGTCGACCACACGCTGGTCGATGCCCTCGTAGCGGCCGCAGCCGAAGACCAGGTGCGGCTCCTGGGCCAGTTCCCTGGCCATGGCCTGGGTGAACTGGTCCCCGGCCGGTGACGGGAAGATCAAGACCGGACCGGCTCCGTCATCGTCCAGGTCGGAGCTCGCGGGCAGGATGCTGTCCAGCGCTTCGCCCCACGGCTCCGGCTTCATCACCATGCCGGCGCCGCCGCCGTAGGGGGTGTCGTCGACGGTGTTGTGCCGGTCGTGGGTGAAATCGCGCAGGTTGTGCACAGCGAGGTCGATCAGGCCGGCCTGCCGGGCGCGGCCGAGGAGGGAGATGTCCAGCACACCGAAGAACTCCGGAAAGATACTGATGATGTCGATGCGCATAACGGTCAAGTCTACGAGTGGGCGGCGGCGAGTTCCGTCGTGCTGTCCGCGTCGACGTCGTCGTGGCTCGCCGCTTCCCGGTTGACCCGGGTGCGGTGCGAGAAGTAGAGCGGCAGGGCCGTGAAGAGCACGGCGCCGAGGAAGTTGCCGATCAGGACCGGGCCGGTGTTCCAGCCCCACCAGTCGCCGAAGCTGATGTCAGCGCCGAGCAGCATGCCGGCCGGGATGACGAACATGTTCACCACGGCGTGCTCGAGGCCCAGGCCGAAGAAGGTGAGCACGGGCAGCCACATGCCGAGGATCTTGCCGGCGGCCGAGGTGGATGTGTAGAACATGATGGTGCCCAGCGCCACCATCCAGTTGCAGAGCATGGCCTTGATGACGGCCACCAGGACGCCGCCGGCGCCGACGGCTTCGTACGGGAGCACCTTGTGCTCGGCCAGGTGGATGATCGCCTGGATCACCGGGTCGGTGGTGTCGGTGCCGAGGTAGGTGATGACACCCACATAGAGCAGCGCGAACAGGCCTGCTCCCACGATGTGGGCCGGGATCACGACGGCGAAGTTCTTGAGCGCCTTCGCAATGGTGGTGCGCCCCTCGAGCACCGCAAGCGGGATCAGGGCGAAGCTGCCCGTGACCAGCTCGAGGCCCAGCATCAGGATCACGCAGAACCCGACCGGGAAAAGGATGGCGCCCACGATCGGCAGGCCGGTCTGGGCCGACGCGGTGAGGGCGAGCGACGTCGCCGCACCCAGGATCGCACCGGACAGGGCGCCGCGCAGAAACATCTGCCGGGCGGTGAGGTTGGTCTTGACGACCCCGGAGTGAACGAGCGAATCGATCAGGTGGTCCGGATTCACGTAGGTCATGCGACGGTACTCCTCTTCAACGGCCGCGAAATCAACGAACGTGAAGTAGGTGTGGCGCGGCGCGCCTCTCCCCGTGAACTGGGTCAGTGGCGGTTACGCGCCCTGACCGTCGGGAGTCGGCGTCGCTGCCGGTTCTTCGGGGGTTTCGGCGTCCGGCACCGGTTCGTCGGTGTCCGGCTCGTCCGGGAGCTCTTCGAGCAGTCCGGGCGGAGGGGTGATCGTGATGATGCCGGCCACAACGTCGACCGAGGGGACGATCGCCTTGACGAACGGGATCATCACCTCGCCGTTGGCGGTCTTCACAATCAGGAGGTCCTGGGCGGGCAGGTGTTCGAGGCGCGTCAGCGTGCCGATCTGCACACCGTCCCGCACCACGGCGAGTCCTACCAGCTGGTGGTCGTACCAGGCGTCTTCTTCATCCGTCTGCTCGGCGGAGTCCTGGTCGATCCAGAGAATGGCCTTGGCCAGGGTCTCGGCGGCCTCGCGGTCGGGCACGCCCTTGAAGAACCCGACGGCGTGCTGGTTGTACCAGCGCAGCTCGACGAGTTCGATGGTCTTGCCGTGCCAGGGTGAGCTGGTCGGCACCTGGAGGGTGAACACGGCGCCCGGGACGAAACGTCGTCCCGGGTCGTCCGTGAACAGCTCCAGCTTGATGGCGCCCTTGAGGCCGTGGGCCTTCGTGAGGCGCCCCACCCGCAGTTGGGTGGCCGGGGTCGTGCTGTCGTCGCTCATGAGGGGCTAGTCACTGCCGCTTCAGAAGTCCGTGTCGACAACGTCGACCCGCACGCGCTTGCCATCGGCCAGAGCGGCCACCAGAGTACGCAGCGCCTTGGCGGTGCGACCGGCGCGGCCGATCACCCGGCCGAGGTCCTCGGGGTTCACACGAACCTCGAGCACCTCGCCACGGGGTGAGTTCTGGGCTACAACGTGCACGTCGTCCGGGTGATCAACGATTCCCTTGACGAGGTGCTCAAGCGCGGGAGCGAGCAAAATTACGCCTTGTCCTCTTCGGTTGCCTCAGCGGCAACGTCTTCGGTCTCGACCTTGGCCGCGGGCTTCTCGGCCTTGGGCTTCAGAACCGGCTTCTTCTTCTCGTCGGCGACGAAAGCAGCCTTGGGCTCCTTGACCTTGACGGTGGAGACGGCGTTCTTGTCACCCTTGAAGATGCCCCAGTCGCCGGTCAGCTTGAGGAGTGCCGCAACCTGCTCGGTCGGCTGGGCGCCGACGGAGAGCCAGTACTGGGCACGCTCGGACTTGACCTCGATGACCGAAGGCTCCTGCGTGGGGTGGTAGATGCCGATCTCTTCGATGACACGACCATCGCGCTTGGTGCGCGAGTCGGCGACAACGATGCGGTAGTACGGCGCACGAATCTTGCCCATGCGCTTCAGACGGATTTTGACAGCCACAATTCTCCTGTGATTTAGATAGTTTGGCGAACTGACAGCCGTGAGCGTGGGGGCACACTCGGCACAAGCTCAATAAGGTTCGTGTTACGCCGGATTAGAGGGTCGGGCGCAACGGAACTCGACTAATCATTGTGTCAGACATCGACCACATTGTGATAATCGAGATCCGGTTTCCTCGGTACGGGCATGACGCCGTGTAGCGCGCCGGGCGGCGGCCGGGTTGATTTGCTGTCAGGATTGGGCCACATCGCCCCGACCAGGGGCGCCGAAGCGCGAAGGGCACCACCGTGGGAACCGAAGCCGTGGGAACCGGAACAGCGGGAATCGAATTCGCTCACTCGGAGCGCTCGACGATCGGCATCGAGTGGGAACTCGCGCTGGTCGACCGCGCAACCGGCGACCTCGTCTCGATCGCCGACGAGGTCCTCGACGCCCTCACGCAACCGGATGGCTCCCCGCACCCGCACATCACCGGCGAGCTGCTGCAGAACACCGTTGAGCTCGTCTCCGGGGTGCACCACACCGTGGCCGGTGCCGTCGCCGACGTTGCGGGGCAGGTCGCCGAGGTACGCGCGATCACCGAGCCGCGCGGCGTCGACCCGATCTGCTCCGGCTCGCATCCGTTCGGCCAGTGGTTCGACCAGCAGGTCACCGACAAGGAGCGTTACCACAAGCTCATTGACCGCACCCAGTGGTGGGGGCGCAACATGATGATCTGGGGCATCCACGTGCACGTGGGTATCGAGGACCGCGACAAGGTCATCCCGATCCTCAACGGGCTGCTCAGCTTCGTGCCGCACCTGCAGGCCCTCAGCGCGTCGAGCCCGTTCTGGGCCGGCGTGAACACCGGATACGCGTCCAACCGCGCGCAGATGTTCCAGCAGCTGCCCACCGCGGGGCTGCCCTGGCGCCTGGACGACTGGGCGGCGTGGGAGAACTATGTGAACGACCTCACCGTGACCGGGATCATCGAGGACGCCACCGAAGTGCGCTGGGACATCCGGCCGTCGCCGCGTTGGGGCACCATCGAGGTGCGTGCCTGCGACGGGGTCTCCACGGTGGAGGAGCTCGGCGGGATCGCCGCGCTCATCCAGTGCCTGGTCGAGTGGATGTCGACCGAGATCGACAGCGGCCGCCCGGTGCCGACCATGCAGCCGTGGTTCGTGCGCGAGAACAAGTGGCGCGCCGCCCGGTACGGGCTGGCGGCTGAGATCATCGTGAACTCCACCGGCACCGAACGGATGGTCACCGACGAGGTGCGCCGCCTCGTCGAGGTGCTCTCCCCCACGGCCGAACGCCTGGGCTGCCTGCCGGAGCTGCAGCAGCTGAACCTGATCCTCGACCAGGGCGCCAGCTACCAGCGCCAACTGGCCGTGGCCGCCCTGCACGACGGCCACCTCCCTGCGGTGGTCGCCTCCCTCGCCCGCGAGCTGCGCGAAGGCCTGCACCCCACGCCCCGCGAGCCGTGAGCCTGACCCCGAAAACGCGGGGTATTCGGGGTTCAGCTCACGGCTCGCAGGCGGTGCGGGTGGCTTAGGACGCCAGGGCCTTGGGGAGGTTCTTGGCGTCGCGCCAGGCGATCCAGTCTTCGACCGGGGCCAGGTCGTAGGCCGGGCCGGAGATACCGAGGGTGAACAGCGTGGTACCGAGCTCGTAGAGTTCGTCGGCCTCCTCGGTGGTCTTGCCGCGCAGTTCGGTCGAGATCTCGATCTCGTTGATGTCGCGGCCGACGGTGTCGCACCACGTGCCGAGCACCCCGAGCTTGTGGGTGAGGACGTCGGGCGTCGAGAACGAGTGCCAGATGTCGGCGTGCTGCGCCACGATCCGGAGCGTCTTCTTTTCGCCGCCGCCGCCGATGAGCACGGGGATGTCGCGGACGGGCGCCGGGTTCAGCTTTGCCCAGCGCGCTTCGATGCGGGGCAGGTTCTCGGCCAGGGCATCCAGCCGGCTGCCGACCGTACCGAAGTCGTAGCCGTACTCGTCGTAGTCACGCTCGAACCAGCCGGAGCCGGTGCCGAAGATGAAGCGTCCGCCGCTGATGTGGTCGATGGTGCGGGCCATGTCGGCCTGCAGGTCGGCGTTGCGATAGCTGTTGCAGTTGACCAGCGCGCCCATCTCGATGACGCTGGTCTGTTCCGCCCAGGCGGACAACAGGGTCCAGGACTCGAAGTGCAGTCCCTCCGGGTCGCCGGAGAGCGGGTAGAAGTGGTCCCAGTTGAAGGCGATGTCAGCGCCGAGGGCCTCGACGCCCGCGACGGTATTGCGGATCGAGGTGTAGTCGGCGTGCTGCGGAGCGATCTGCACGCCGAGGCGCACCGGGCGGGGCTGGTGAGTAGTCATTGCAGAATCCTACGGCCAGCAGCTCCGCCCGGGCGAGGTTACCGGCCGAGCATCTTCTGCAGCGCCGCCATCTCCTCGGGGGTGGGCCCGCCGGCCGGAGCCTTCGCGCCGCCGCCGAGTCCGAAGCCCGAGCCGCCGGCGGGTGCACCGCCGATCTTCTCCCCCGACGCGAGCGCCGCGTTCTCCGCCGCACGCTTGGCCGGGTTGCCCGACTTCGAGCCCTTCTTCTTCTGCTGCACCTGGGGGCGCTTGCCGCCCATGCCGCCGGGGACCGGTCCCATACCGGGAATGTTGGGCATGCCGCCCTTGGCGACGGTCTTCATCATCTTGGCGGCCTGCTCGAAGCGCTGCACGAGCTGGTTGACCTCGGTCACGGTGGAGCCCGAACCGCGAGCGATGCGCAGGCGCCGAGAGCCGTTGAGGAGCTTGGGGGTGACCCGCTCGGCCTTGGTCATCGACTGGATGATGGCCTCGGTGCGCACGATCTCACGCTCGTCGAAGTTGTCCAGCTGCTGCTTCATGGCGCCGGCGCCGGGCAGCATGCCCATCATCTTCTTGATCGAGCCCATGTTGCGCAGCTGCTGCATCTGGCCGAGGAAGTCGTCGAGGGTGAAGCTGTCGGTGGAGAACTTCTCCGCCATCTTGCGGGCTTCGTCCTCGTCGAACGCGCCCTGCGCCTGCTCGATCAGGGTGAGGATGTCACCGAGGTCGAGGATGCGGCTGGCCATGCGGTCGGGGTGGAACGGTTCGAAGTCGTCCAGGCCCTCACCGGTTGACGCGAACATGATCGGGCGCCCCGTGATCGAGGCCACCGACAGGGCCGCGCCGCCGCGAGCGTCGCCGTCGAGCTTGGACAGCACGACACCGGTGAAGTCGACGCCGTCCTGGAACGCGCGGGCGGTGGCCACGGCGTCCTGGCCGATCATGGCGTCGATGACGAAGAGCACTTCGTCGGGGTCGATGGCTTTGCGAATATCCGCGGCCTGCTTCATCATCTCGGAGTCGACGCCGAGACGACCGGCGGTGTCGACGATGACGACGTCGTGCAGCTTCTGCTGGGCGTACTTGACGCCGTCGCGGGCCACCTTGACCGGGTTGCCCACGCCGTTGCCGGGTTCAGGGGCGTACACGGGCACGCCCGCCTGGGAACCGACGACTTCGAGCTGGGTGACGGCGTTGGGGCGCTGCAGGTCGGCGGCGACGAGGATCGGCGTGTGGCCGTCCTTGGCCAGCCACTTCGCCAGCTTGCCGGCGAGGGTGGTCTTACCCGCACCCTGCAGGCCGGCGAGCATGATGATGGTCGGCGGCTTCTTGGCGAACTCGAGGCGGCGCTGCTGGCCGCCGAGGATCTGAATGAGCTCCTCGTTGACGATCTGCACGACCTGCTGGGCCGGGTTCAGCGCCTTGCTGACCTCGTCGCCGAGGGCGCGCTCGCGCACCTTCCCGGTGAAGTCCTTGACGACCTCGAGGGCCACGTCGGCGTCGAGGAGGGCGCGACGAATCTCGCGTACGGTGCCGTCGACATCCGCCGCGCTGAGCTTGCCCTTGGTGCGGAGATTTTTAAACGTCTCGGCGAGGCGATCTGAGAGGTTTCCAAAAGTAGCCATTGTGGTCCTAGTTTAACCGGCTCGCGACGGTGCCGCTCGTCATTGGGGGCGATTGGCATCCGTCCGGCGTACCGTAGGAGCTTCGCCGTACCGAAGGAGCACCCATGTCAGTTGTCGTCGTCGCCGTGATCACCCCGCTGGACGGGCACATCCAGGATGTGGTGGACGCCTTCGCCATCGCCTCGCCCAAGGTGCACGCCGAAGCCGGTTGCGAGCTCTATGCCCTCCACCACGACGCCAATCAGGTGGTCATGATCGAACGCTGGGCCACTCCGGCCGATCTCGCCGCGCACGCAGCTGGCGAGCCGATCACCGAGCTGAACGCATTGCTCGCGAGTCATGTCGCCGGTCCGACCGACGTGAGCGTGCTCGAGAACGTGCCGCTGGGCGACCCGGTCAAGGGCACCGTCCAGTAGCCGATTCGGGACGCGGGGGCTCAGGCCGCCGGGGCGACCAGACGCTCCACCGCACGCACGACGCTGGCCCGCCGGGCGGCGTTCGTCCCCGCATCCGGCGCCGGCAACGCGGAGAAGGCCGCCGCCGGTTCGTGGATCCAGCAGGACACGATGCCGAAGACCAGGGCGGTCAGGTGGTCGGGGTCCCACCCCGGGTCCACGACGCCGGCCGCCTGCAGGGCCTGGATTCCGCGCACCTGCTCCGTGTGGAAGTCGCTGATCCGGGCCGACGGCTCCGCCAGGATGTCCTGGCGCTCCAGGCGCGCCCAGTCGATCATCCGCAGGTGTTCGGGGTGGCTCACGGAGTGGTCGTAGAGCGACCCGGCGAACTCGGCGAGGGTCTCTCCCCCGTGGGCCACGGCGGCGGCGAACTCCTCGAGGTTGAGTTCGAGGACAGCGTCGAAGAGGTCGGCCTTGTGCCGGTAGTACGCGTAGAGACGCTCCTTGCTGGCGGATGCGGCGCGCGCGATCCGGTCGATGCGAGCGCCGGCGAGCCCGTGGGCGGCGAATTCGATCCTGGCCGCCTCGAGGATGCGCTGCCGGGTCGGTTCCGGCTCCTTCGGGGCCGGCCCGGCGGGAGAAACCTCAATGTTCATGCCGCCAGTGTAGCAAAACGAACTAGTTCGTTTGGTAGGATTCTCGGCATGTCACAATCGACCCCGACCGGCGTTTCTCCGGTTTCCACCCCGTCAGAACCCCCTATCCCCACCCCGGAGTCCGCGGCCCATCACCCGCGCCGGTGGTGGCTCCTGGCCATCGTGGCCCTCGCCCAGCTCACCGTCGTACTCGACGGCACGATCGTCAACATCGCCCTCCCCCACGCCCAGGGCGACCTCGGCATGAGCGACGGCGACCGCACCTGGGTCGTCACCCTCTACGCCCTGGTCTTCGGCGCCCTGCTCCTGCTCGGCGGCCGCATCGCCGACTACTGGGGTCGCAAGCGGTCCTTCATCGTCGGCATGGCCGGCTTCGCCATCGCGTCCACCCTCGGTGGAATGGCGCAGAGTACCTGGGAGTTGCTCGCCGCCCGCGGCCTGCAGGGCCTGTTCGCCGCGCTCCTCGCGCCGGCCTCCCTGGCGTTGCTCACCGTGAACTTCCCCGGCGGCAAGGACCGCATCAAGGCCTTCTCGGTCTACGGCGCGATCGCCGGCGGTGGCGCCGCGGTGGGCCTGGTGCTCGGCGGCGTGCTCACCGAGTACGCCAGCTGGCGCTGGTGCCTGCTGGTGAACGTGCCGATCGCGATTGTGGCGATCGCCGCGGCCATCCCGATCATCAGGGAGAGCAAGGCGCACGGAAACACCAAGTACGACGTGCCCGGCGCCATCCTCGTGGCACTCGGCCTCGGTTCGCTGGTCTACGGTTTCGCCCAGGCCGAGAACGGCTGGTCGTCGTGGCAGGTTCTGGTCTTCATCCCGCTCGGCGTGTTGTTGCTGGCGCTGTTCGTGCTGGTCGAGAGCCGGTCGAACCACCCGCTGCTCCCCCTGCGGATCCTGGCCGACAAGGTGCGCGGCGGTGCGTTCATCACCGGAACGCTCACCGGCGCCGCCCTGCTCGGCGGGCTGCTCTTCCTCACCTTCCACCTGCAGATCGTGTTGGGCTTCTCCCCGCTCGAGTCCGGCCTGGCCTCCCTGCCGATGACCGCGATGATCATCGTGGGTGCAAGCACCCTGTCGAAGTTCCTGCCCCGGGTGGGCGTGCGCATCCCCATGACCGTCGGCCCCGTCGTGGTGGCCGCCGGCCTGCTCTACCTGTCCCGCATCACCGTCGGCGGCAGCTACGCCGTCGAGGTCCTGCCCGGCCTGCTCCTGATGGGCCTGGGCCTGGCGATGATCTTCGTGCCTCTGCAGAACGTGGCCCTGGCCGGCATCGACGCCCATGACGCCGGTGCGGCCAGCGCCGCCGTCACCGCCGTGCAACAGATCGGCGGGTCCATCGGCTCGGCGGTGTTCACCGTGCTGTATACCTCGGCCGTCGCCTCCTCCCTCGCGGGCGGGGACGGCACCCCGGTCGCGCAGCTGCAGGCATTCGTCGACGGCTACCAGGCCGCCTTCTTCTGGGCAGCCGTCGGCGTCTTCCTGGCCGCCCCGGTGGCCTTCTTCATGGTCCGCCCGCGCCCGGAGGACCTGCTCGGCAACGAAGCGGCCGTGCACCTGGGCTGATCAGCCCGTCCCCGTACACAGCGAAGGCCCCCGGAGCACTCCGGGGGCCTTCGTCGTTCACGGCTGCCGGCCAGCGGATGCTAGCTGTCGGCGGCGATCACGATGGTGTCGCCGTGCACGTCCAGGGTGACCACCAGCAGTGCATCCGTCTCGTGCGGGTTGATCGAGTAGTCCAACACCGCGAAGTGCTGGTCGTTACCGATGTGGTGCGGGTGGAAACCGATCCGCTGCAACTGGAGGGAACGCAGGTAATCGATCTGCTTGTCACCGGAGTCCCAGATCAGGGCGTCCTCGAGGACCTCGGGGTCGAGCTCGTCGAACTGGCCCACGATGAACTGGGCGGTCACGGAGACTTCGGCGCTCAGGTCCGCGACGAGCGATTCCCGGGCCTGCGAGTCCAGGTCCTCCAGGGCGTTGATCATGGCCGCGACGATATCGAGCGCCTCGGACGACACCGACTCCTCATCGGGGGAACTGACGTCGATCTCGACGTTCTGGTCACCCAGCTCGGCAGTGTCGGACCAGTAGACCTCTCCGCTGTCGTCGTCGCTGCCGAGAATGCCGAAGAAATCGTGTTCGATGGTCATGGGATGTCCTATCCGACGAGTTTTTGTGCGAAAACGTGCGCAGTGAATCCGGTAAGGTCGTTGATCCCCTCACCCTGCCCGACGAGTTTGATGGGGATGCCGGTCTTCTCCTGAACCGCCAGGACGAAGCCGCCCTTGGCCGACCCGTCGAGCTTGGTCAGCACCAGGCCGGTGACGCCCGCGTGTTCGATGAACGCCTCGGCCTGCGCGAGGCCGTTCTGGCCCGTGGTGGCGTCCAGCACGAGCAGCACTTCGGAGATGGGGGTCTGCTTCTCGATCACCCGGCGGATCTTGGTGAGCTCGTCCATCAGACCGCCCTTGGTCTGCAGCCGGCCGGCGGTGTCGATGATCACGATCTCGGTCCCGGTGTTGATCGCCCGCTCCACGGTCTGGAACGCCACGGATGCCGGGTCCTGGCCCTGCGCCTGCGGCTTGACGATGTCGGCGCCGGCCCGCTCGGCCCAGGTGGCCAGCTGTTCGACGGCGGCAGCCCGGAAGGTGTCGGCCGCGCCGATCAGCACACTGCGGTCGTACACGCGCAAGAACTTGGCGAACTTGCCGATGGTGGTGGTCTTGCCCACACCATTGACGCCGACGACGAGCACCACGGCCGGGCGGGCGCTGAGGTTCAGCGTGGAGTCCAGTTTGGACAGGCGCTCCTCGAGGTCCTCGCGGAGCATCCGGTGCAGGTCCCTGGGGTCGGTGGTGCTGTACCTGGCCACCTTGGCCCGCAGCTCGGTGACGATAGCGTCGGTGACGTCGGAGCCGAAGTCGGCCGTGATGAGCGAGTCCTCGAGGTCATCCCAGGTATCTGCGTCGATCGTTTTCTTCGCGAACACTCCGCGCAATGCGCCGGAGAGGGACCACGGGGTGCGTTCTGCCATGCCCCTAGCCTATGGCTCGCCCGACGCCCGCGCTCCCGGGGGTCGCGGGATCGGGGCGGTGCTGGGTATCGTCACGGTAGTCGCCGCGCGGACCGGGCCGCGCCCCTTCGAAAGGACGGCCATGAGCCTGACCCCAGCCCCGACGCCCGACGCTCACGAGACCCTGGCGGCCCTCGCCGCACGGCTGGAGGGCACCGTGCTGTTGCCCGGCGACCCCGGCTGGGACGACGCCAGGGCGGCGTGGAATCTCGCCGTCGACCAACATCCAGCCGCCATCGTGCGGCCCCGCTCGGTGCGGGATCTCCGGCACGTGATCGTCGCCGCGCGGGAGGCCGGCCTGGGCGTTACCGTGCAACCCAGGGGGCACGGCGCCACCGATGACCTGGCCGGCCGGATCCTGGTGCGCACAACCGCGTTCGATGAGATCACCGTGAATGTCGTGGCCCGGTTCGCCCGTGTCGGCGCCGGCGTGCCGTGGGGCACGCTGCTGAACCGGCTCGACGGCACCGGCCTCATCGCCCTGGCCGGCACGAACCCGGATGTGAGTGTGGCCGGATACCTGCTCTCCGGCGGGCACTCGTGGTTCAGCCGGTGGAAGGGCCTGGCCGCCCATTCGATTCGCGCCGTCGAACTGGTCGACTCGACCGGGGTGTTGCGCCGGGTGACGCGGGACAGCGACCCCGAGCTGCTCTGGGGGCTGCGCGGTGCGGGCGGGTTGTTCGGGGTGGTGACCACACTCGAGATCGACCTCCATTCCGCACCCGACCTCTTCGGCGGCAAGATCCTGTTCCCCGCCGACGCGGCGGAGGTCGTCTTCGGCGCCGCGGCCGAGATCCTGCTCGACGCGCCTCCGGAGTTGAGTCTGTTCCTGGGGCTGATCAACTTTCCCGACGTCGAGCAGGTCCCCGAACTGCTCCGTGGCCGCAGCTTCACCCAGGTGGATGCCGTCTTCGTCGGGTCGGTGGCGGAGGGCGAGGCGCTGCTGGCCCCGCTATTGTCGATCGCACCGGTGATCGCGAACCTCTGCGGGGCGTTCTCGATCGGCCAGCTGGGCGACGTGTCCGGGGAGCCGCAGGAGCCGTCGGGCGCAGTGGACTGGGCGAGGACGGTCACCGAACTGGATTCGGCGACGATCGCGGCACTCGTCGAGGCCTTCCACACGGCGAGTTACGCCGGCCTCACCCTGCTGCAGCTGCGCCCGCTCGGCGGTGTGATCGGCGACCCCGCGATCGGCGCCGACGGCGTTGCGGGCCACCTCGACGCGGGCTTCATGCTGTTCGCCGCGGCGGTCCTGCCGCCGGGGGCGCCGGTCCCCGGCACCGCGGAGCACCATCTGCTCTTCCAGCCCCTGGACGACACGGTGCAGGCCGTCAGGGTCCCCCGGGGCGTGCCGTCCATGCTCACGAACGGCCAGGACCTCTCCCTGGTGTTCGGCGCGGCAGACCTGCGCCGGCTGGCAGAAATCAAGGGCCGGGTCGATCCCGAGAACCTGTTCCGGAGCAACCGCCCGCTGCCGGGTGCAGTGACACCGGGTGCAGCGCCGCCGGGTGCAGTGACCCAGGGGTCATCCGACGGCGCCCGACCGGACGGAACCACGTCGGCGCTGGACTGAGACCGGCCGCCTCAGGAAACCTGTTCGGTCTCGCGGAGGATGCGCTGGCCGACGACGGCCGACACGCCGTCCTGCCGCATGGACACGCCGTAGAGGGCATCCGCGATTTCCATGGTGCGTTTCTGGTGGGTGATCACGATGAGCTGGCTGGTTTCCCGCAGGTCTTCGAAAATCGTCAGGAGCCGGCCCAGGTTGGCGTCGTCCAGCGCCGCCTCCACCTCGTCCATGATGTAGAACGGGCTCGGCCTGGCCTTGAAGATCGCGATGAGCAGGGCGACCGCAGCGAGGGAGCGTTCGCCGCCGGACAGCAGCGAGAGCCGTTCGATCTTCTTGCCCGCCGGTTTCACCGACACCTCGATGCCGGTGGTGAGCATGTTCTCGGGGTCGGTGAGGGTGATGCTGCCGCTGCCGCCGGGGAACAGCACGGGGAAGACCTCGGCGAACGCCGCCTGGGTATCGTCGAAGGCGCTGGCGAAGATGGCGCCCATCTTCAGGTCGATGTCGTCGATGATGCGCAGCAGGTCGGCCCGGGTGGTGGTGAGGTCGGTGAGCTGCTCGGTCAGGAACAGGTGGCGCTGTTCCAGCGCCGCGAACTCCTCGAGGGCGAGCGGGTTGATGCGCCCCAGGCGCGCGTAAGTGCGTTCGGCGGCGGCGAGCCGGGCCTGCTGCTCGGCGCGATCGTAGGGCGTCGCCTGGCTGTCGTCGCTTGGGCTGTCGTCGCTGGGGGTCGGCGCGGCGGAACCGTCCCGTGTCCTGGCGGTCGCCGGCACCGGCTGGTCCGGCCCGTACTCGCCGACGAGCACGTCCTCGACCAGGCCCAGTTCGCTGGCTGCCCGTTCGAGCAGCGCAGACACCTGCAGCTTCTTCTCGTAAATCGCCAGTTCCAACCCGTGCACGTTCTCGGTGATGGCCTGCAGCCGGGTGCGCAGCTCGACCTCGGCCCGCCGCAGCCCGCTGAGTTCGGTGTTCTGGCTGGCCCGTTCGGCCTCGGCCGCGCCGAGCCGCTGGCGGGCCTCGGCCACGGCGGTGTCGATCGAGGCGAGCACCGGGGGCAGCGCGTCGGCGACGGCGGATGCGGCGGCCACCTGCCGGCGCCGGAGGACGGCGCGGCGTGCGGCGGCATCGGCTTCGGCCCGGTCGGCTTCCAGCTGCCGGGTCAGGGAGTGCACCCGGCCCTGCCCTGAGCGCCGCCGCTCCTTGGCGGTGTCCACCTGCAGGCGCGCCTCGATCTCGGTCTCCCTGGCACGTTCCAGTTCGGCGAAGAGGGCGTCGCGTGCGCTCACGTCCAGGATCGGCCTCGGCTGGGAGCGCATGGTGTCCAGCGCCTGGGCGCTGGTGGCGGCTGCGCTCTCGGCGGCGGCCACGCCGGCCGAGGCGAGGTCGGCGGCGGAGTGCAGGCGATCGAAGTCGGCGGACGCAGCGTCGACCTGAACGGTCAGGCGGTTGCGCCGGTCGGCACGGGCCGACTCCCTGGTGCTGTGCTCCCGCAGGGCCGCCTGTGCCGTCCTGGCCTGGTCCCGCACGGTGAACAGGAGGCTGCGCTGCTCGCCGAGGTCGCCGGCGACCTGGGTGATCAGTGACGTCACCTCGCCCAGCCGGTCCTCGGCGCTGTCTCGTTCGGTGACGAGCTCCAGCTTGCTCGGTGCGGCGCCGGACCCGCCGCGCAGCGCGTGCGCGGTGAGCACGTCTCCGGCGCGCGTGATGACGGTCAGCGCCGTCGTGCCGGCCATGCGCCCCGTCAGGGCGTCTGAGACGGTCACGGCGGCCTCGAGGTCGTCCACGATGACCGTCCGGGCTAGCAGCCCGAGCACACCGGCGGGCGCGTCGACCACGGTGTGGGCGAGGACGGCGCCGGGCAGGTCGGACAGGTCGGGCCCGTCCGTCGGCGTGCCGCCGGCCGACGCGGCGAGCACCAGCTCAACCCGGCCCAGCTTCTGCGCCGCGGCGTGGCCGACGGCGGCGATGGCGGCATCGCGGTCGTCGGCGGCGATGGCGTCGGCGAGGGTTCCGAGCGCCGCGGCTATCGCACGCTCGAAGCCGGGCTGAACGCTCATGCCTTCGGCGACCAGGCCCCGGATGCCGGCCAGGTTCGCCTCGATCAGGGCGGATGTGCCGTCCTTCTGGCCGAGGGCCAGGGTCAGTGCGCCGGTGCGGGCCGCCAGGGCGTCCCGCTCGCGTTCGTGCCCGTGCAGCAGGTCGCGGAGCCTGTCTATCTCGGCGTCGACCCGCACGACCTCGGCCTGCGCGAGGTCAACGACCTCCTCGAGGTCGACGTCGCTGGGAGCTTCGTCGGCGTTCTCGTCGAGTTCGGCGAGCTGGCCCTGCGCGGCGGCCAGGCGATCGCGGGCCGAGTCGAGGGCGCCCTGCTGTCGCAGCACCTCGCCGCGCACGGCGGCCAGCCGGGACGCGGCGGTGTCGGCTTCGCCGGCGAGCTGGGCAACACGAAGGTCGTGGCGGGAGACAAGGGCGGATTGCGCCGCGATCTCCTCATCGACGGCGTCGAGGTCCCGACGGACCGCGGCGGTCGTCGTGCGGGCCCTCGCCCAAGCGTCCTCGGCGGTCGTGATGCCCGTCCGCAGGCGTTCGACCTCGGCGACGGCGTCGTCGACCTGCTGCGGCGTCACACCCGCCGGCCGATCACCGGGCTCGGCCTGGGTTCCCAGCAGGGCCAGGCGCTGGTTGGCCAGGGTGTACAGGCCCCGCAACCGTTCCTGGGCTGACTCGAGCCCGAACGCGGTGCGCCGGGCGACGTCGACGGCGTCACCCACCTGCGCCTCCTCCAGCCGCCGCACCCGCACCTGGTTGTGGTCGAGCTGTTCCTGCAGGACGATCCGTTCGGAGTGCCGCTCGCTTTCGGTCCGGCCGTGGGCATCCAGGGCGCGGCGCAACACCACCACGTCGTCGGCGAGGAGGCGCGCGCGCGCATCCCGCACGGTGGCGGCGATCTGCTGGGCCTGCCGGGCCACCTGGGCCTGCTGGCCCAGCGGCTTGAGCTGGCGGCGGATCTCCCCGGCCAGGTCGCTGAGCCGGGTGAGGTTGGCCTGCATCGCCTCGAGCTTGCGCACGGTCTTCTCTTTACGGCGCCGGTGCTTGAGGATTCCCGCGGCCTCCTCGATGAACCCGCGTCGTTCCTCCGGGCTGGCCCGCAGCACCGCATCCAGCTGCCCCTGGCCGACGATGACGTGCATCTCCCGGCCGAGGCCGGAGTCGCTGAGCAGCTCCTGCACGTCGAGCAGTCGGCAGGTGCGGCCGTTGATGGCGTACTCGCTGGCACCGTTGCGGAACAGGGTGCGCGAGATCGTCACCTCGGCGTACTCGATCGGCAACGCGCCGTCGCTGTTGTCGATCGAGAGGGTGACTTCCGCTCGCCCGAGGGGGCCCCTGGTGGACGTGCCGGCGAAGATGACGTCCTCCATCTTGCCGCCGCGCAGGGTCTTGACGCCCTGTTCACCCATCACCCAGGCGAGGGCGTCGACGACGTTGGATTTGCCGGAGCCGTTCGGTCCGACGACGCAGGTCACACCGGGTTCGAAGGCGAAGGTCGTCGGCTGGGCGAAGGACTTGAACCCCTTGAGGGTGAGACTCTTCAGGTACAACGCGCCCGTCCTTCCCGCACTCATCCTGCACGGCAGTTATCGAGTCAACGGTACCCGACCACCGCTGGTTTACCGGGACCGGCCCGCTGGGGATCCCGCGCAGCCCCCGCTCGGGGGACGCGGCCACGGATCCCGGTCGAAGCCCTGTCCAAGCCGCGGAACGAGGCCTAGGCTCGGCGCACATGAAGAGCCGCACGTTCGACCTCGCCGAGCTGGCCATTCCCCTCGAACCGGAGGGTGAGGGCTGGGCGGATTTCGCCGCCGCGGCGGCCGTGCGCAACGCCGTCGAGGAGCACGCCTACGGAACCGGTGTGCTGGCCCACTCCGCCGAGGAGCAACTGCCGGCCTGGCTCATGCAGCGGCACGAACCGCGCCGGCTGTTCGTGGCCAGGGTCGACGGTGTCATTGTGGCCAGGGCCGTCTACGAGACCCTGGCCGAGCCCGGGTCGGAGTTCGCCTGGTTCACCGTCGAGGTACTGCCGGAGTACCGTCGTCGCGGCATCGGCACGGCGCTGGCCGAGCTGCTGGATTCCATCGCCGATGCCGAGCATCGCACCATCAGCGTGGTGTACGCCATGTCGCCGGACGCCCCCGGCGAGCGGCTGAGCGCCCCCACGGGGTTCGGCTCGGTGCCGGCGGGCAATCCGGAAGTGCGTTTCCTGCTGCACCGCGGGTACCGACTCGAGCAGGTGGAACGCGGCAGCATCCTGCCGTTGCCGGTGGACCCAGTGGCCCTCGCCGCGAAGTTCGCGGCGGCACAGTCCAGGGCCGGTGATGCGTACGCGGTGCTGAGCTGGACGGGACCCACCCCCGCGCGCTGGTTGGACGACTTCGCGCTGCTGTATACCCGCATGTCGACGGATGCGCCGACGGCCGGCCTGGAGGAACCGGAGGATGTCTGGAGCGTGGACAGGCTGGTCACGGAGCAGGAGGCGAGCGCCACCGGCGGGCGGGTGGCCCTGGTCACCGCCGCCCTGCACCGGCCGTCCGGCCGGCTCGCCGGGTTCACCGAGCTGTCCGTGCCCACGGATGCCCGTCGCTCAGTGGAGCAGGACGACACCCTGGTGCTGCGGGAACACCGCGGGCACCGGCTGGGCATGCTGATGAAGGCGGCCAATCTGCAGCAGCTCGCGCTGCAGTTCCCGGGCCAGTCCGCGGTCACCACCTTCAACGCCGAGGAGAACCGCTACATGCTCGACGTGAACGAGGCACTCGGTTTCGTGCCGATGGGCTACGAGGGGGCGTGGCGGCGGGTCAGCGCAACCGCTGGCACCGCGGGCAGTAGTGCGACGACCGGTTCATGAACCGGGCGCGCACGAGTTCGGTGCCGCAGCGGGGGCACGGCCGCCCGTGCTGCCCGTACGCGTTGAGGCTGTGCGAGAAGTAGCCGGACTGCCCGTTCACGTTGACGTACTGGGCGTCGAAGCTGGTGCCGCCCTCGGCGAGGGCGCGCAGCAGGATCGCCCGCACCGCGGCGAGCAGCCTCCGGGCCGTCACCGTGGACAGGGACGCGGCGGGTTGATCGAAGTGCACCCTCGCCTCGTAGAGGGCCTCATCGGCATAGATGTTGCCGATCCCGCTGACCACCGTCTGGTCCAGCAATACCCGCTTGATGCCGGAGCGGCTGCGGGCAAGTGCCCGGTAGAAGTCCGGTGCGGAGAAGGCCGGATCGAGCGGGTCGCGCCCGATGTGCGCCACCTGGCTGGGGATCAGCCGCGAACCGGCGACGGCCGGCGGATCGGCCACCAGACCAGACGCCAGGCCGGGCGCCATGCCGGGTCCGGCGTAACCGGCTGGCCGGCCGTCCCTGGTGGGCTGCAGGACGTCAACGGCCATACTGCCGAAGATGCGCTGGTCCACGAAGTGCAGGGCCAGCTCGCCATGCTCCGGGTGGTGCAGCATCAACCGGATGCGCATCAGCTTCTCCGGTTCGATGCCGGGGGCCCGCAGCAGCACCTGGCCGCTCATGCCCAGGTGGGCGACCAGCGCCCGGGTGGGCGGCTGGCTGGGCAGCTGGGCGGGCGGCTGGGTGCCCGTGGCGGTTCCCAGCGGGAACCAGAGGAACTTGCCCCGGCGCACTGCCGCGTCGATGCGGGCCCCGGTGAGCAGGGCCTCGAAGTCGCCCAGCGCGCGGTCGTGACGGCGCAGCGACCGGTCGTCGAAGACTTCGACGCCGGTGACGAGGGCACCGGAGACCGCGGGCTCAAGGCCCGCCCGCACGACCTCGACCTCGGGAAGTTCAGGCATGGTGGCTTTCGACCAGACAGGACACCGGGAGTCAGCGGCGGGTGCGCAGCCGCGTCCACGCCTCGAGGGCGGCGGCCATCTCGGCGTGCTTCTTGCTGGTGCCCTCACCCGTCGCGGTGACGCTGGTGCCCACGGTGACGGTGGCGATGAAGACCTTGGAGTGGTCGGGGCCGCTCTCGGCGACGGCGTAGACCGGAACGCCCGCGCCCAGGCGGGCGGCGGTTTCCTGCAGGCTCGTCTTGGGGTCCATCGAGACACCGAAGTGTCCGGGGTCGGCCAGGAGCGGCTCGATCAGGCGCAGCACGAATTCCGTCGCGGACTCCACCCCGGTGTCGAGGTAGACCGCGCCGATGACGGCTTCGACGGTGTCGGCCAGGATCGAGGACTTGTCGCGGCCGCCGGTGAGGGTCTCCCCTTTTCCGAGGCGCACAAAATCGCCCAGGCCGATACCGCGGGCGATTTCGGCCAGGGCAGCGCTGGACACCAGGCTGGCCCGGCGCTTGGCCAGGTCGCCCTCGGGCAGCAGCGGGTACTCGCGGTACAGCATCACGGTCACGGCCTGGCCCAGGATCGAATCGCCCAGGAACTCCAGGCGTTCGTTGGTGGGCAGGCCACCGTTCTCGTACGCGAAGGAGCGGTGCGTCAACGCAAGCTCGAGTAGGCCCTCATCGATCCGGAGACCGAGGACCTGCTGGAGCGCCGACAATGAGCCGGCATCCGACCTCCGGGCAGCAGAAACTCCTGCAGCGTTCTTGCCTGCAGGAGTCGCGGCTGTTGTGGGATCGGCGTCAGAACCTGACACGGTTGCGCGCACCACCCTCTGACTAAATGTCAGCGACCTTGCGGCCCTTGTACTCCATGAAGAGTGCGGTGCCGGCGGCGTCGGTGACGACCTTGGCGCGGTGCGGGAGGCTGTAGACGACCTTGCCGTTTTCCATGGTCTTCACCAGGGTGGGGGCTTCGGCCTTCCAGCAGGAACGGCGTGAGCGGGTGTTGGAGCGTGATTGCTTGCGCTTCGGGACTGCCATGACTACTTCTCTTCTCTATCCGGTACAGCATGGATGTCTTCATCCGTGCTGATGCTTTCGGAAGCTTGGAATTCCAATAGTGCGGACCAGCGGGGGTCCTGCACGTCACTCGGTTCAAGTTCAGGGGAAGTGGCACGCCGTTCCCCGGTCTCTGGGTCGAGACCTGGGCAATCCCGCCGGCAAACCGGCTGGAACGGCAGTGACAACACCACTGCATCCCTGATTAGTGGTTCAAGATCCACATGGTCATCTTGAACCGCACACTCATAAGCTTCGTCTACATCGTAGGCGAAAAGCTCCACAAAATGAACTCGGACAGGCAATTCGATGTCAATCAGGCATCTTCCGCACTCTCCGGCGGCTTTTCCGGTCACATCGGCGGTCACCAGGATGCCCTCGTGGATGCACTCAAGGCGCAGGTCGGCCTCGAGGGTGGAGCCGGCTTTCACGGCAACGAGCGCTTCACCGAGGTCGTGGGGAACGACAATGTCGATGTTGCGCTCATACATCGTTCCCGGGCGGTTGATGATGTCGCGGACGTCAACCTTGTAGGGGGTCTTCTTGAACTTGTTCACGAGGGAAAATTCTACGCGTCCATTGGGGTGCGCGGGTTCCCCGGCCCGTCCGGCGCTTCGGGCGCATCCCTCGCCAGCCCCATCCGGCGCAGGATCGGTGAGCTCAGCGACGCCGGTGCCAGCACCGCGCGCATCCGCTGCGGGGCCCGGGAACCGCCGCGGACGGCCCGCACGAGCAGGTCGAGGTCGTGCAGGAGTCGCCGGTCTCCGGGCACCGGTGCGGCAGGATGCTGGGCGTAGCGGATGCGTTCGGTCGCTTCCAGCAATCGTTCGAGGGCGTCGCGCACCTCCGGCGTGTCGCCCACCCCCCGGCGTGCCCGGATTCCGGCGGCGAGCTCCCGAGCGGTGAGGGTGTCGTAGACACCGACTCCGTGATCAACGGCGGTGTCGGCCAGTTCTTGCCAGGCAACGGACGCATCGGCCCGGCCGTCGGCGAGGCGGGCGCGCCGGCGCCGGCGCCGCAGCCGCCGCCAGACGCCGGGGACGGCCAGGAGCAGCATCAGTCCCAGCGAGACGAGGCCTATGCGGGCGAGGGTTCCGGCGATGCTCTCTTCGGCGGTCGCCTCCGCGCCCAGGGCCCCCGGCTGCAGCCCTTCGATGTCGTTCGTCTGCGGTGCGCTGGAGGGTGCCGCTCCGGCCGTGGACTGCCCGGGGGCTACCGAGCTCTCCGGCAGTGCGTAGTCCGGAACCGTCCCCCGCCCCGGGGTCGGTTCGAACGGAACCCAGCCCACACCGACGAAGTACAGCTCAGGCCAGGCATGCAGGTCGTGCGAATCGACCTCGTACCGGTTGAGGCCGCCGATCACCGTCGACGTGCGCGTACCGGGCAGGTAGCCGAGGGTGATCCGGGCCGGGATGCCGAGGCTGCGCGACATCATCGCCATGGCGGAGGAGAAGTGCACGCAGTATCCGCGCTTCACGTCGAGGAAGGTTGCTACCACACCCGCCCCATCGCCGTCGTACCCGTCCTCGACCGGGGACTCGGTGTCATAGGTGAAGTCGTTGCCCCTCAGGTAGTCCTGCAGCGCGACGGCGGCGTCGTAGTTCGACTGCGCGCCGGCGGTGACGGCGCGGGCGGTTTCCCCAATGATCCCGGGAGTGTCCGGCGGCAGCTCCAGGCTCGGCTCGATGCTGCCCGGATAGCGTCCGCCCGCTTCCCGCAGCTGCTCCCGCGTCGGCTGCACCTCCAGGGAGGTCACCGAGTACCGCTGGCCCAGCGTCGTGGTGTCCGTGCTGGTGATCGCCCGGGTGTCGTTGTTCCAGAGCCATTCCCCGTTCAGCCCGGCCACACTCGTTGCCGGCACGGGAACGGGCAATCGGTTCGTCCGGACGCCGTCGATGCCGATGATGGTGGTCGCCGTCGTCCTGGCTACCCGTTCGGACAACCCGGGCGGGTCCTCGATGACGGTGACGGTGTTTGCGGTGTCGGGCTCCACCTCCCGCGGCAGCCAGGTCGTGCCCTTGATCTCGTCGAGGGTGAGCAACGCGAAATACGGTTGTTCGGTCGCGGTCGTGCGGTAGTGCAGGGCTGGTCCGGGACGGGGTCGGCGCAGGTCCTGGCCGAGGTCGGCCATGGGCGTGATTCCCGAGGCGAACAGGGCGCTGTTGGCCCGTCCGGCGGCACCGGCACCGGCGTACGGGGGAACGTTGGCGCTCATGATCAGGGCGGCGACGATGCCGAGGGCGGCGATGGAGACAGCGCCCCGCATCGCCATCCCGGCGCCGCCGCGAGGGGCTCCGCGTTCGGTTTCGGGCGACGCACGCAGGTGCACCTCGACTCGCAGCAGGACGAGATAGGCCACCGCCGTCACGACGAGGACGGTCCAGCCGGCGCCTTCGGCGACGACGAATCCGGGCACGACGATGGGCACCAGGGCCGGTATCCCGGCCAGCGCCGGCCAGCGCAGGCCGATCGCGAGCGTGTCCATCAGGATTGCCAGCACGCCGACCCCGACGGCCAACAGGAACAGGATGCCGTCGAACACCCCCGCGGGCGTGTCCTGGGTTTGGATGGACAGGATGCCGGCCCTGGCCTGGTCCGCGAAACCGGACAGGGTCTCCCCGGTGGGAATGAGCCACAGTAGCCCGGTGCCCCCGCCGAAGAGCAGGGTGAGCAGCATCACCAGCACCGCGGCGGTCAGGAACGGCACGAGCGCCGCGGGGGCGCGTGCGCGCCGGATGCCGGCGGCGGCGGCGAAGACCACCGTCGCGACGACCAGGAGCACCCACCACCAGGCCGAGCCGGCCAGCACCGGGCCCAGGGCGGCGCAACCGGCCAGGAGCAGCACGAGCAGCATCAGCGACAGCGGCCAGCGCACCACGACGGGTCGGCGGGGGGCGGCGGTCCTGGTGGGCGCCGGGGCTGCCGTGCCGGCCGGTGCGCTAGTCCTGGCCACGGCGATCTCCCCCATCCTGTCCGGCCCGCAGCCACGCGGCATCCACCGTGGAGACGGCAGCCACCGGAACGCACTGCCATCCGGCCTCGCCGAGGCGGTCGACGGCCGTCGGGTTCATGCTGTCGAAGACGAAGGCGACGGCGGGCTGGCAGACGGACCGCAGGGCGACAACGTCGCCGGTGTCCCCCGCAGCCGTGTCGACGAGTACGGCGAAGGTCGGAATCTGTCCACCGCCGAGCCGGGCCCGGGGGCTGTCGCCGCTGTCGCCGCGGGTGGCACCGGCGTGCGCGACGTGGTCGCGTTGCACGACCCGCGCGAGCGCGTCCAGGAGGGCGCGGGTGCCCTCCGGTCCGGTGAACGACACCGGCTCATCACCGCGGAGACCACCGTGCCGGCCCGCATCGGGGTCGGCGGTGAGGCGGGTCTCGCCGGGGAGCGCTCGGCTTGGCCCAAGCGGGGAATGCACCAGCTGGGAGGGCCCGATCTCGATCATCTCCACCCGGAAGCCGCCCTCGAGGAGGTGCACGGCGATCGACGCGGCGAGTTCGACCGCGCGTTCGAAGGCCCCGCCGTGCAATCCTCCGCTTCCGTCGTCATCCCGTGACCGACCGTGACCGTGGCCGCCCCTCGTCGTGTCCAGCAGCACCCGGGCCTCCGGGTGGCTGCGCTGTTCCTCCTGGCGCACCATGATCTCCCCGTGCCGGGCGGTCGCGGGCCAGTTCACCCGGCGCAGGGGGTCGCCGGGCCGGTACTCCCTGGCGATGAGTTCATCGGAGTCGTTGTTGAGGTGGCGCAGGCGTTCGTGCCGTGATCCTTCTCCCCGGGTGATCGACACCCCGGCGCCGGGAAGCGGCGTGACCCTGGGGGTGACGGTGAGGTCGTGCGGGGCACCGACCGGCCACTCCCCGTAGGCCAGCCCGAACGGGTCCACCCGGCCGAGCATCAGCGGGCCGATCGGATAGCTGCCCCGCCGGGCGGGCCGCACCTGGTAGCTCACTACCGCCGTGTCGGTGGGTGTGGGCCGGCCGGGCCGGGCCGGGCCGAGGGCCCGGAGCGCCTGGACGGCCGGAACCTCCACGCCGCCGGCGGCCGTGTCGCGCCAGCGCAGGCCCGCCACGGACTGGCCGGCACGATTGCGGATCTGCAGCGTGACCGTCGCCGTCAGTCCCGCCGGCACGCTGGCGGGCCGGAAGGTGCGCGTGACGGTGACGCGCACCGGGTGCACTAGCACGTAGCCCAGCGCCGTGATCGGCACGAGCAGCAGCAGACCGGCCACGAAAAGGAGGTCGCGCAGGTCGAAGAACCAGGCGATCGCGAAAAGCGCGGCTCCCGTGCCCAGGAACAACGCGCCCCGCAACGTCGGGCGCACGCGTCGGCGGATGCGGGTCGACCGCTGCAGGAGGCGGCGCAGGATCCCGGTCGCGGCAGGCGCGGCTGAGAAGCCTTCCTGTGTCTCGCGAACGGTTGTCTGAGTCATGTTGGTCGCTGCCGCGTCTGTCGTGCGCGTTTCGGAGGGACGCTGGTCGGCCTGCCAGACGGGTGTCCGAGCCCCGGCAGGTCCAGCTGTCTCACGTCCATGATGACGCTGATTGCCGCCCCCGCCCAGCCCACCGGTTACAGCCGGCCCTGCGAGCCCGTCGGCACCGGCGTGGCCGCCAGAATCCGCCGCACCGTCTCCTCGATCAGCAGGGCGCTGTCCTGGGACCGGTGCCCCAGCGCCCGCGTCGTGGGTACCAGGCGATGCCCGAGGACCGCGACGGCCAGCGTGTCGATGTCATCCGGGAGTACGTATTCCCTGCCGTGCAGTGCGGCCTGCGCCTTCGCCGCCCTGATCAGCTGCAGGGTCGCACGTGGGCTCGCTCCCAGGCGCAGGTCGCGGTCGTCCCTGGTGGCCCGCACCACGGCGACGGCGTACTCCTTGACGGCGCCCGACGCGTACACGCCACGGGCGGCGGTCATCATCCCGCGCAGCTGGGTCGCGGTCACCACGGCGTCGATCTGGCCCAGCGGGCTGGTCACGTCCCGGGAGTCCAGCATCGCCAGCTCGGACGCCGAGTCCGGGTAGCCCATCGAGATGCGCGCCATGAAGCGGTCCCGCTGCGCCTCCGGCAGGGCGTAGGTGCCTTCCATCTCGATCGGGTTCTGCGTAGCGACGACGGTGAACGGGCGCTCAAGGCGGTAGCTGGTGCCGTCCACGGTGACCTGGCGCTCCTCCATGCACTCGAGCAACGCGGATTGGGTCTTGGGACTGGCCCGGTTGATCTCATCGCCGATCACGATGTTGGCGAAGATGGGGCCCGGCTTGAACTCGAACCGGCGGTCGACCTGGTTGTAGACGGAGACCCCGGTCACATCGGACGGCAGCAGGTCCGGCGTGAACTGGATACGGGCGACGCTGGAGTCCACCGACTTGGCGAGGGCCTTGGCGAGCATGGTCTTGCCCACCCCCGGCACGTCCTCGATCAGGAGATGACCCTCCGCCAGCAGGACGGTCAGCGCGATCTGCACCGCTGAGTGCTTCCCGTCGATGACGGATTCGACGTTGCGCATGATCGCCTGCGCCGCCCGCTGGACGTCTGAGAGCGCCACGATCCCGTCTCCGTCCGCGCCCACGGAGTCTTCGGCGATGCCCGCCTCTCGCACTGTCGTGCCTGGAGCCGAGGTGGAGCCTGCCCCAAGCATCCCCGGCGGCATGTTCATGCCAGCGGTCGATTCAGGAAGGCCGCGACGGCGGGCGGCACGTACGGGGCGATGTCCCCGCCGAGGGCGGCGACCTGCCGCACCAGGGAGCTGGAAACGTGCGCGTGTGCGGGATCGGGCAGCATGAAGATCGTTTCGACTTCCGCCAGGTTGCGGTTGACGATTGCCATCGGAGTCTCGTAGGCCACATCGATCTGCGAGCGGATGCCCTTGACCAGCACACTGGCGCCCACATCGATGCAGTAGTCCACCAGGAGGCCGACGCTCCAGGAGCTCACCACGATGTTCGTGGGCAACCCGCCTTCGGCAATGGAGCGCTCGATGAGCGACACCCGCTGGGTGATCGGCAGGAGCGCGGACTTGCCCGGGTTGTGCACCACCAGGACGTGCAGCTCGTCGAACAGGCCGGCGGCTCGTTGGATCACGTCGAGATGCCCCAGAGTGACGGGGTCGAAGGAACCTGGGACGACGGCGATCCTGCGCATACGGTTCACCCTAGCGCCAGCCCGCAACGGGCGCTGCCCGGCGCTGGCGATTGGCCGGACGTCTAGGTCATTGTCAGGAACGGCACCGGGCTCCGCCGGTCGGCAGCCGGATTCAGCCCTTGGACAGGGCAGTCCGTTCCGAGTCGTCCAGCCGCCGCCGCACGGCGGCCCGAAGCGCGGGGATGGTGCGGATCTCCGGGTCTCCCCCGATGAGTTCGCGTGCCGCGGTGCGCGCATCCGAGATGATGTCACCGTCCGTCGCCACCCGCAACAACCGCAGCGAGGACTGCCCGCCGGACTGGAACCGGCCCAGGACATCGCCCTCCTGGCGTTGCTCGAGGTCCACCTGGGCCAGTTCGAAACCGTCGAGGGTCTTGGCGACGGCCTCGATCCGGTCCCGAGCCGGCGACCCGATCGGGGCGCTCGTCACGAGCAGGCACAGGCCGGGGATTCCGCCCCGGCCGACCCGGCCGCGCAGCTGGTGCAGTTGCGAGACGCCGAATCGGTCAGCATCCATCACGACCATGGCCGAGGCGTTCGGCACGTCGACGCCGACCTCGATGACGGTGGTGGCCACGAGCACCTGGATCTCGCCGGCCGCGAACGCCTGCATGGTGGCGTCCTTCTCATCGGCGCTCATCGCCCCGTGCAGGGGTTCGATGCGGGCCGTCGTGAGCAGCGGATGCCGGCGGAGGTTGGCGAGCAACTCCTCCACATTGGTCATCGGGGTGGCGTCGAAGTCGATCTCCTCGCCCTGTTCGAGCTTCTTCGGGGAGATCGCCGGGCACACGATAAAGCACTGCCGGCCCAGAGCGAGCTCCTCCGACACGCGTTGCCAGACCCGCATCACCCAGGCCGGTTTCTCGTCCAGCGGCACGACGAAGCTCTCGATGCCGGGCCGGCCGGCGGGGAGCATGGCGATGGTGCTCACATCGAGGTCGCCGAAGATGGTCATGGCGATGGTGCGGGGAATGGGCGTGGCGGTGAGCACGAGCACGTGCGGCGGCAGTTCGGCCTTGAGCCGGAGGGCCTCCCGCTGGTCGACGCCGAATCGGTGCTGTTCGTCGATGACGACGAGGCCCAGGTCGAAGAATTTGACGGTGTCGCTGAGCAGGGCGTGCGTGCCGATGACGATGCGGGCCTGGCCGGACACCGTGCGCAGCAGCGCCTTCCGCCGCGCAGCCACGGGCAGCTGGCCGGTGACGAGGGTGGGCATCAGCTCGGCCGCGAGGTCGGGTCCGAGGATCTTCGTCATCGAGCGCAGGTGTTGCCCGGCGAGCACCTCGGTGGGGGCGAGCAGAGCGGCCTGGCCGCCGGAGTCGGCCACCGCGAGCATGGCGCGGAGGGCCACCACGGTCTTGCCGGAGCCGACCTCGCCCTGCACGAGCCGGTTCATCGGCGCGGTCAGCCCCATGTCGCGCCCGATCTCGGCCCCGGTGAGTTCCTGGTCGACCGTGAGGGCGAACGGCAGCGCGGCATCGAATCGTTCGAGGTAGCCGCCGGGAACGGGCAGCCGGGCTCTGGTGCGAAGAGCCCGATGCTCGGTGTGCTGCTGCACGAGCACGCACTGCAGCACGAACGCCTCGGTGAAGCGCAGCGTCGTCCTGGCCGCGTTCCATTCCTCGTCGGTGACGGGACGGTGGATGAGCGTGAGCGCGTCGCGGTGCCCGAGCAGGGAATGCTCAAGGCGCAGTTGCTCCGGGATCGGGTCGTCGACCGGGCCGAGCTGCCCCAGCACGTCCACGATGATCTTGGCGATCTGCCAGCTGGTCATGGCAGCGGTGGCCGGGTAGATGGGGATGGGCCGCTGCCCCCAGAGCCGGGCCTCGGCCGCGTCCGCCGGCGAGATCGTGGCATCCATGGGGTCGTCGCTGCCGGGCACGATCTGGTAGTCGGGCTGAGCGAGTTGGCGGGCCTTATTGAAGACCGTCACCTTGCCGGAGAACATCCCGCGCATGCCCGGGCGCAGGGTCTTGATCAACCACGGCTTGTTGAAGAAGGTGAGCGGGAGCATGCCGTGGCCGTCGGAGATCACCACCTTCGTGCGGTGCAGCGCCTTCTTGCCCGGCTGCGCACGGCCGTAATCCTGCACACTCACCGAGATCACTTCGGCCAGCACGGTGACGGCTTCGTCGAGGGGCAGCTCGGCCAGGGTGGTGAGCTCCCCGCGGCGGGCGTAGCGGCGCGGGTAGTGGCTGAGCAGGTCGCCCACGGTGGCCATGCCGAAGGCCTTGGCCAGCACCGTGGCGGGGCCCGCGGGCAGGACGACGCGCAGCGGCGAGTCCAGTGTCATCGGGGCGGGGTCGTCGAAGGGGTCGCGCGGGGTGGCGGCGGCATCCGAACCGGTCATACTCCGATGCTAAACGTCGCCACCGACAGCGGGAGCCGGCCGGCGGCTAGGCTCGAAGGCAAATGACGCGAATTGTCGCCGGGTTTGCCGGCTCCCTCACCCTCACCGTGCCGGCCAAGGGCACCAGACCCACCAGCGACCAGGTTCGCGAGGCGATGTTCTCCGCCCTCGACGCACGCGACGCCGTGCGCGGCTACCGGGTGCTCGACCTGTATGCCGGCTCAGGGGCGCTCGGCCTCGAAGCCGCGAGCCGCGGCGCCCGGGTGGTGACGCTGGTCGAGAACGGATTCGCGGCCAGCCAGACCTGCCGCAAGAACGCCGCGGCGGTGCAGAAGGCCGCGCCAAAGGGCGCCCAGCTCGCCATCTCGGTTTCCACCCAGGCCGTGGCCTCGTTCCTGGCAGCGACGCCGGACGGATTCGACCTCGTCTTCCTCGACCCGCCGTACGACCTCGCCGACACGGAACTGGCCGCGAACCTCACCGCGCTCACGCCCCTGCTCGACCGCGACGCCCTCGTGGTGGTGGAGCGGTCGTCACGCTCACCCGAACCCGCCTGGGGGCCGGGCCTCGAACTCGAACGGCGCAAGGACTACGGCGACACCACACTCTGGTATGCCGCGGTGGCCAGCCCGTCCTGACGCATCCGCCGAGTCGCACAACTGTGCAGGCGGGAGGGCTGGTCAGAACGGGTTTGCGGGCATAGCGTCGTAGGTGTGGCCACCATCGTCCACCGCAACCGAAAGGTCGACCCCGTGCGCGTAGCGGTTGTCTGTGCAAGCCATTACGGCGCCACCAGGGGGATCGCCGAACGGATCGGCGCCGAGCTGGGGGTCGCCGGCCTGGACGCCGAGGTGTTCGACGCCGCCGCTCCCCCGCACGCCGAGGAGATGGCCGGGTTCGACGCCTTCGTCATCGGCAGCGCCGTGTACATGGGGCACTGGATCAAGAGCGCCACGACCTTCGTGCGGCGCTACCAGCCCACGCTTCTGGAACATCCGGTATGGCTGTTCAGCAGCGGCCCGCTCGGCACCGACGAGACCGATGCCGAGGGCAAGGATGTGCGGGGCAGCAACGTCCCCGCCGAGATCGCCGACTTCACCAGCACCCTGCGCCCCGTCGACCACCGGGTCTTCTTCGGGGCCATCGACCCGGCGGCACTGAGCCTGCCGCACCGCATGATCCGCAAGTTCCCCGGCGCCGCCGAGATGATCCCGGCCGGCGATTTCCGGGACTGGCCCGAGATCGAGGCGTGGGCCCGCGAGATCGCCCGCACCCTGGTCACGTCCGCCCGCTGACCCCCGCAACTGGGCAGGAGGCCGGGGGCGCAGGTCAGCTGACCGCGCCGTCCCAGCCGCGGTAGGGGTCCCAGCCGCCCTGCGCGCGCGGCTGGCCGTCGACGAGCACCGCGCCGGCCTGGGCGGTGACGGTGCCGAGGCGCCGGAATCCCGCCGGCAGGGCCATGTCCGGTGGGAACGTGGCCAGGAGCCCGTGGTCCTCGCCGCCGCCGAGCGCGAGCTCGCGCTGGTCGCCCAGGCACGCCGAGTCGAAGTCGATGCCGACGGTGCTCGCCCGTGCGATCCGGCCGGCGTCGATCGCCAGGCCGTCCGACACATCCATCATGGCCGTCGCGCCGGCCACCGCCGCGACCGTGCCGAGGTGGATGGGCGGCACGGGGGCCAGTTGCGCGTCGACGTACTGCGGGTGGCGCTTTTTTAGTGCGTCGGCGTGCACGCGGCTGGGCACGCCGGCGGCGTCGACGCCGAACCGGAACAGCAGCCCCAGGCCGATACCGGCGTCGCCGAGACGCCCGGCGTGGGCGACGACGTCACCCACGGAGGCCCCGGAGCGCAACACCGGAGCGCGCCCCTCGAGGTCGCCGAATGCGGTGATCGACAGGGTCAGGGCATCGGATGCCGACAGGTCGCCACCGACGACGCCGCAGCCGGGGGCGAGCGCCTCACAGCCGTCACGCAGCCCGTCGGCGATGCCGAGGATCACCGAGATCGGGGTGGAGGGGGGCGCCGCGATCGCGACCACCAGGGCGGTGGGCCTGGCCCCCATGGCGGCCACGTCGGAGAGGTTGGTGGCGGCGGCCTTCCAGCCCAGGTCGTGCGGGGTTGACCAGGCGAGACGGAAATCGGGGCCCTGCACCATCATGTCGCAGGTCACGACGAACCGGCCGTCCGCGGCGGAGAGCACCGCCGCGTCGTCGCCGGGGCCGAGCAACTCGGTGTCGGCGTGCGGCAGTCGGGGGAAGATCTGCGCCAGGACTTCGCCTTCGGTCAGGTCGGCGAGGGTCTTCTCGGTCGGCTCGGGGGTCGCGGCCGCTGCATTCGTCATACGTCAAACGCTAACCTGAATACGATGACTCCCCCGTTCGCGCCCTCGCACCCCGACAAGACACCCCGCCCCCGTGCATCCCGCACCGGCACCGGGCGCCGCACCGTTCGCGCCGCCACGGCAGTGCTGCTCAGCGCCGCCGCCGTTGTGCTCGCCGGCTGCGCGGCCGCCGTGCCCATGCAGCCCGCTGACGACGCCGTGAACCCCGCCTGCGCGAACGTCGTCGTACACCTGCCCACCACCGTCGCCGACCAGCCGGAGCGGGAGACGAACGCCCAGGCCACGGGCGCGTGGGGCGACCCGACGGCCGTGCTGCTCACCTGCGGTGTGACGGTGCCGGGCCCCACCACCCTGCCGTGCGTGAACATCAACGGCATCGACTGGATCGAAGACGACTCAGAGGCGCCCAAGTACCGGTACACGACCTATGGTCGGGACCCCGCCACCGAGGTGTACATCGACTCAGAGCTCGTGAGCGGGTCGACGACACTCGTCGACCTGGCGGATGCCGTGGCCAACGTTCCCGCCTCCAAGCAGTGCCTGGGCGCGGACGACGTCACGCTCCCGTCCGACACCCCGGCGCCGTAGCGCCCCCGGCAGCCCGCGAGTTGCCGCAAAATGCCCCTTCAGTAGCTCTCAAGGGGCATTTTCCGGCAAGTCGCCGAACATGTCGCCCGCGAGTTGCCGCAAAGTGCCCCTTCAGTAGCTCTCAAGGGGCATTTTGCGGCACGTCAGGAGGCGGGCTACTCGGTGACGACGGCGGATGGGCGCCGGCGGCGGTGTGACGCCCGGGCCAGGGCCACCTCGATCAACTCGTCGATCAGCTGCGGGTAGGTGTACCCGCTGGCCAGCCAGCAGCTGGGGAACATCGAGATGGGGGTGAAGCCGGGCATGGTGTTGATCTCGTTGATCACCCAGCCGTCCGCGGTGAGGAAGAAGTCCACCCGGGCCAGGCCGCCGGCGTCGATCGCCTCGAACGCCCGCACCGCGATGCGCTGCATCTCGGCCAGGTCGGCCGCGTCCAGGTTCGCCGGGCAGACCAGGTCGATGCCGGCCGCGTCGAGGTACTTGGCGGCGAAGTCGTAGAAGTCCCGGCCGGTGACGACGACCTCGCCGGCGACGGAGGCATGCGCGGCCTCCCCCGGCCGGCCCTGCAGCACGGCGACCTCGAGTTCGCGGCCCACCAGGCCGGCTTCGATAAGTACCTTGTCGTCTTCGGCGAGGGCAACGGTCATCGCCTCGGCGAGCTGGTCACGGCTCGTGACCCGGCTCACGCCGACGCTCGAGCCGGCGCGGGCGGGCTTGATGAACGCGGGCAGGCCGAGTTCCTCGAGCGCGGCGTAGGCCATGCCGGGCGCATCCGCCCAGTCGTCTGCGGTGATGGTGCGCCACGGCGCCACGGCCAGAGAGGCCTGCTGCAGCACGGTCTTGGTGAAGTGCTTGTCCATGCCGATGGCGGAGGCCAGCACGCCGGAACCCACGAACGGCAGGTCGACGAGTTCCAGCATCCCCTGCACCGTGCCGTCTTCGCCGTACGGTCCGTGCAGGATCGGGAAGACCAGGTCGATGGTGCCCAGGCTCCGGCGGCCGGAGGCGTCGACGACGGTGAGCTCACGGCTGGTGGCGCTGTCGGGCCAGAGCACCCGGCTGCCGTTGTCGATTACCTCGGGCAGGGCCGCCGCGGAGAGCGTGAACTTGGTCGGGTCGTCGTCTTCAAGCACGAAGGCGCCGTCCCTGGTGATGCCGACGGGGATGACGGTGTACCGCTCCCGGTCAATTGCGGCCAGTACTCCGCCCGCTGTGGCGCAGCTGATCGAATGTTCGCTTGAACGCCCCCCAAACAGCAGCGCTACCGTGAGTTTGTCCGTCATCAATGGTCCTTTCACCCTGCGGTGCGCCGGAGTCTGTCGTGAGGTGGGGCGCAATATCCCGCGGCTTCAGCGTACCGGCCAGCACCTGGCGCACCTGTTCGACGATGGGCATGTCGACGCCCTTGGCGCCGGCGAGTTCGAGGATCGGCCCCACCGAGGCGAGGCCTTCCGTGGTCTGCTGCATCTGGGCGATGACGTCGTTGTAGCTGTAGCCCTGGCCGAGCAGCCGGCCGGCCGTATTGTTGCGCGACAGCGGCGACTGGCAGGTGGCGATGAGGTCGCCGAGCCCGGCGAGTCCAGCGAGGGTCTCCGTCTGGGCGCCGTAGGCGACGGCGAAGTCGGTCATTTCCACGAGCCCGCGGGTGATGATGGACGCCTTGGTGTTCTCGCCGTAGCCGACACCGTCGACGATGCCGATGGCCACGGCGATGAGGTTCTTGAGCACGCCGCCGAACTCGGTGCCGATGACATCGGTGTTCACGTAGGAGCGGAAGTACTTCGTGGTGGCCAGCAGGGCCACCGCGTGG
The DNA here is from genome assembly GCF_054075385.1 of Cryobacterium sp. AP23. Classification (NCBI taxonomy): domain Bacteria; kingdom Bacillati; phylum Actinomycetota; class Actinomycetes; order Micrococcales; family Microbacteriaceae; genus Cryobacterium; species Cryobacterium sp. AP23. The sequence goes on from NZ_CM133415.1 coordinate 1,021,764, forward strand.
GCGGTCTCCAGGCTGGAGGAGGACACGACCGCGGCGGTCGGCTGCTCCTTCGCGATCTCCAGCGCCAGGTTGGGCCCGGAAATGGCCGCGATGCGGGACGGGTCGATCGGCAGCACCTGCTCGATGACCTCGCTCATCCGCAGGCCGGATGCGCGTTCGACGCCCTTCATGAGCGACACGATGATGGCGTTGGGCGCCAGGAACGGTTCGGCGGCGATGAGGTTCTCACGCAGCGACTGGCTCGGCACCGACACGAAGACCTGCTCGGCGCCGGCCAGAGCCAGGTCGAGCCGGGAAGTGGCACGCAGGCCCACCGGCAGGTTGATGCCCGGCAGGTAGTCGCTGTTGCGGCGGCCCTCGGTGATCTCCTTCGCCAGTTCGGGGCGGCGGGCCCAGAGCACGACGTCGGCTCCCCCGTCGGTGAGGATCTTGGCGAAGGTGGTGCCCCAGCTTCCCGCGCCGAGAACGGCGACCCGGGTACCTGGCTGGACTTTAGGCTTCAAAACGGCCGGTCTCTTTCTGGTCGTGCTCAGAGGGGTTCCAGCGCTTGACCGGTGCGGTCTCGTTCCGAAGGTCCTCGAGCAGGGCGGTGATGGCATCCATCACCACGGCGGTCGCCTCGTTCAGCGTCGCCGTGTTGAGGGTGCGGCCACGGAACTCGGCCAGGTCGATCGGGTCACCGATCTTCACGAGGATGGTCTTGCGGGGGAACACGTGCAGCTTCTTGGAGTACCGCGGCATGATCTGCTGCGTGCCCCAGTGGGCCGCCGGCACGATGGGGATGCCCTGCTCGAGGGCGATCCGCACGGCGCCGGTCTTTCCACGCATCGGCCACAGCTCCGGGTCACGGGTCAGGGACCCCTCCGGGTACACCACGACCATCTGGCCGCGCTCCACCAGCGTGCGGGCGGCCTTGACGGGTTCGCTGCCGCGCACCGACCCGCCACGCTGAACGGGGATCTGCCCGGACTTGTGCAGCAGCCAGCCGGCCACGGGCAGCTTGAACAGCGACGCCTTGGCCAGGAAGCGGGGCAGGCGGCCGAGCTTCCAGCTCACCATGCCCATCACGATCGGGTCGATCTCGCTGTAGTGGTTGGGTGCGAACACGAACGCGCCCTGCCTCGGGAACTTGTCACCGTCGCTGATGCGGTACCGGGCGACGACGTTCATCGCCGGTACCACGAGCGCGGCCAGCAGCCAGAAGATCGAGGGGGTGCCCTTCTCGCTCCTCACCTTGCCGGTGGGCTGAACCGGCGGCGTTGACGGTGAGGATGCGGGCTGGCTGGGTTCGGGCGACGAGGATTCTGGCACACTGCCATTATCCTGCGAGATCGAAGTCAGCTCCCAACAGACGCAGCTTGGTGATGAAGTTCTCGTACCCGCGGCTGATGATTCCCACGTTGCTCACGGTCGAGGTGCCCTCGGCCGTGAGGGCCGCGATGAGGTGGCTGAAGCCACCGCGCAGGTCGGGAACCTCGATGTCGGCGCCGACGAGCTTGGTGGGCCCGGCGATGACGGCGGAGTGGTTGAAGTTGCGCTGGCCGAACCGGCACGGGTGGCCGCCGAGGCATTCGCGGTGGATCTGGATGGTGGCGCCCATCTCGACCAGGGCGTCGACGAAGCCGAAGCGCTGCTCGTAGACGGTCTCGTGCACGATCGACACGCCGTGGGCGTGGGTGAGCGCGATCACGAGTGGCTGCTGCCAGTCGGTCATGAAGCCGGGGTGGACATCCGTCTCGATGATGACGGGCTTGAGGTCGCCGCCCGGGTGGTAGAAGCGGATGCCGTCGTCGTGGATGTCGAACGCGCCGCCGACCTTGCGGAAGACGTTGAGGAAGGTGAGCATCTCGGCCTGCTTGGCGCCGCCGACGAAGATGTCGCCGTCGGTGGCCAGCGCGGCCGCAGCCCAGCTGGCGGCCTCGTTCCGGTCGAACAGCGCACGGTGCTGGTAGCCCTGCAGGCTGTCGACACCCTCGATACGGATGACCCGGTCGGTGTCGACCGTGATGATCGCGCCCATCTTCTGCAGGATGTTGATGAGGTCCATGATCTCGGGCTCGATCGCGGCGTTCTTCAGCTCGGTGATGCCCTCGGCACGTACGGCGGTGAGCAGGACCTGCTCGGTGGCGCCGACGCTGGGGTAGGGAAGCTCGACCTTGGTGCCCTTGAGGCCGTTCGGTGCGGACATGCGGATGCCGTTGGGCTGCTTCTCGACGACGGCGCCGAACTTGCGCAGCACTTCGAGGTGGTAGTCGATCGGGCGGTCGCCGATGCGGCAGCCGCCGAGGTCGGGGATGAACGCTTCGCCGAGGCGGTGCAGCAGCGGGCCGCAGAACAGGATCGGGATGCGGGAGGATCCGGCGTGGGCGTCGATGTCGGCGTAGTGCGCGCTTTCCACGTCCACCGGGTCGAGCATCAGGCTGCCGGGCTCGTCGCCCTCGGTGACCTTCACGCCGTGTGCTTCGAGCAGGCCGCGCACGATGCGCACGTCGCTGATGTTCGGGACGTCGCGCAGGATGCTCGGGGTCTCGCCGAGCAGCGCCGCGACCATGGCCTTGGTGACCAGGTTCTTCGCGCCCTTGACCTCGATGCGGCCGATCAGCGGGCGTCCGCCGCGGATGGTGATCTTGTCACCCATCAGGCCCACGTTCGCTCCGTGGCTCTGCGCGTTGCCGCGCTTCGCGTTGTCACGTAGTGCTGTTTCAGACGCACGGTCTTCTTCGCGGACCTGCTCATTTTCGCCGACGATGATCACAAATTTACCTGCCTTGCGGGGAGAGTGCGGGGGCGCCAGGGCTCCCTGTGGGATTCGAATTCTGCGATCCGCGCTTCGTCGCGCAGCGTGAGGCCGATGTCGTCAAGGCCTTCCAGCAGTCGCCATCTAGTGTATTCGTCGACCTCGAATGAGACTGTGAGGTCGCCGACACCGGCAGTACAGGCAACCAGATCCACGGTCAGTTCTATTCCGGGTTGGGCCTCGAGGATTCCCCAGAGGGTCTCCGCGTCATCCTCGCTGATCTGGCCGGCGAGCAGTCCCTGCTTGCCGGAGTTGCCCCGGAAAATGTCGCCGAACCGCGGGCTCAGCACCACGTCGAAGCCGAAGTCGCGCAACGCCCAGACGGCGTGTTCCCGGGAGGAACCGGTGCCGAAGTCGGCCCCCACCACGAGCACCTTGGGGCTCTGGTAGGCGGGCTGGTTGAGAATGAACTCAGGATCCTGCCGCCAGCCGTAGAAGAGGGCGTCTTCGAATCCGGTCTTGGTGACCCGCTTGAGGAACACGGCGGGGATGATCTGGTCGGTGTCCACATTGGAACGCCGCATCGGCACGGCGACGCCGGTGACGGTGGTGAATTTCTGCATCTCTGACGCTCCTACAGCTTCACGGGGACGAGGTCGGCGGGCACGGTGCCGTCTTGCACGAGGTCCCACGGGCTCGACAGGGTGCCGCGGATGGCGGTGGCCGCGGCCACCAGCGGGGAAACCAGGTGGGTGCGTCCGCCCTTGCCCTGCCGGCCCTCGAAGTTGCGGTTGCTGGTGGAGGCGCAGCGCTCCCCCGGCGCGAGCTGGTCGGGGTTCATGCCCAGGCACATCGAGCAGCCGGCGAAGCGCCACTCGGCGCCGAAGTCGGTGAAGATCTTGTCGAGGCCCTCGGCCTCGGCCTCGATCCGCACCCGGGCTGACCCGGGCACCACGAGCATCCGCACGCCGTCGGCGATGGACTTGCCCTTGATTATCTCGGCGGCGGCGCGCAGGTCTTCGACCCGGCTGTTGGTGCAGGAGCCGAGGAACACGGTGTCGACGTGGATGTCCTTCATGGCGGTGCCGGCGGCCAGATCCATGTACTCAAGGGCGCGTTCGGCGGCGCTGCGCTCGTTGGCGTCGCCGATCAGGGCCGGGTTGGGCACGGAGTCGCTGAGCGACACGCCCTGGCCGGGGTTGGTTCCCCAGGTCACGAACGGTTCGAGCGTGTCGGCGTCGAGGATCACCTCGGCGTCGAAGGTGGCGCCCTCATCGGTGGCGAGGGTGTCCCAGTACTCGACCGCGGCATCCCAGTCGGCCCCGGCCGGCGCGTGGGCGCGGCCCTTGAGGTACGCGTAGGTGGTGGCATCCGGGGCGACCATGCCGGCGCGGGCGCCGGCCTCGATCGACATGTTGCAGATGGTCATGCGGCCCTCCATGGAGAGGGCGCGGATGGCGCTGCCACGGTACTCGAGCACGTAGCCCTGACCGCCGCCGGTGCCGATCTTGGCGATCACGGCCAGGATGATGTCCTTGGCGGTGACGCCGGGGCGCAGCGTGCCGTCGACGGTGATCGCCATGGTCTTGAACGGCTTCAGCGGCAGCGTCTGGGTGGCCATGACGTGCTCGACCTCGCTGGTGCCGATGCCCAGCGCCATGGCGCCGAAGGCTCCGTGGGTGGAGGTGTGTGAGTCGCCGCAGACGACGGTGATGCCCGGCTGGGTCAAGCCCAGCTGCGGGCCGACCACATGCACGATGCCCTGCTCGATGTCGCCCAGCGAGTGCAGGCGGATGCCGAACTCGGCGCAGTTCTTGCGCAGCGTCTCGATCTGGGTGCGGCTGGTGAGATCGGCGATGGGCCGGTCGATCGCCAGGGTCGGCGTGTTGTGGTCCTCGGTCGCGATCGTCAGGTCGGGCCGGCGCACCGGGCGTCCGGCCAGACGCAGGCCGTCGAAGGCCTGCGGGCTGGTGACCTCGTGCACGAGGTGCAGGTCGATGTAGATGAGGTCGGGGGTGCCGTCCTCACCCTTCGCGACCAGGTGTTTGTCCCAGACCTTCTCGGCCAGGGTACGTGGACGAATGTCCGCACTCGCGGGAACGGTGCTTACTGCATCAGTCATGTTCGTGGATCTTCCTCGGGAAATGGTGGTGAGCCAACGACGAACTCCGCGACGAGTGAGGCCTTCAGATACGGGACTCGTCGCGGCACAGAAGAAGAAGTCGACTAAACAGCACACCTCAGGCTAACACTGCGGGCGCATTCCGTCAGGCAACCCGCGGGTCGCGACGATCCGGCAGAACCTCCCCGTCCGGGTCGCCGCGCGGGGCGTTGCCTGGGGATGGCTAGTCGAGGGTGGATTCGACGACGACGACGGTGACGTTGTCGCGGCCGCCCTTGGCCAGCGCGGCCGCGACCAGCTCGTCGGCTAGGGCCCCGAGGTCGTTCCGCCCGGCACCTCCGGCAACCAGGGCGGTCATCTCCCGGACGGAGAGTTCCTTGGTCAGGCCGTCGGAGCAGAGCAGGAAGGTGTGCCTGCCCGTCGCCGGTTGCAGCCAGACGTCGGCGTCGACGAACTCGTCGGCGCCGATGGCGCGGGTGATGACGTTGCGGCCCGGGTGCTTCTCGGCGTCCGCGGCCTTGATCAGGCCCGCCTCCACCATCTCCTGCACGGCGGAATGATCCACGCTCAGCTGCTGGAGGGAATGACCGTCCCAGGTGTAGATGCGGGAGTCGCCCACGTTGAAGGCCATCCAGTGGAAGCCGATGCCGTCGCCGGCATCGACGACCGCCACGCCGGCGAGCGTCGTGCCGGAGATCGCGGTGCCGAAATCGTCGTCGGAGCTGAGTTCGCGCACGGCGTCGTTGGACGAGTGGATCGCGTCGAGGATCCGCTCGGGGGTCGAGGGCAGGTTCTCCTCGATGTGGTCGGTGAAGACCCGGATGACGGTCTGGCTGGCCGCGTCCCCGTGGGCATGGCCGCCCATTCCGTCCGCCACGAAGAACGCCGGCGCCTGCGCCAGGAAGCTGTCCTCGTTGATCTTGCGTACCCGGCCGACGTCGCTGCTCGCGCCGTAGCGCACCTGCAACGCGAGCGACCCGAGGGCGATCGTATTCTCGCCGTTCAGCGCCATCTGCACTCCAGGAGTCACGTCCATGCTCGCATCCGGAGCGCTTCCGGCCCGGACCGGGGGAAGTGGAGGTTCCACCGTACCAATCCCCGGCCCGGTTCGGCGGCAGCGCCGACGGGGTTATTCCCCGGTGGGACCGGCGAGTTCGCCGGACTTCGCGGCGTTCTCCCTGCGGGTGTCCCGCTTGGTCTTGATCAGGCTGGCGATGGTGGCGACGGCCATGGAGACGATGATCACGGCCAGCGATGTCCAGGTGTTGATCTCGGGCGCCCATTCGAAGCCCTCGCCGCCATTGAGGAACGGCACCTCGTTGGTGTGCAGGGCGTGGAAGACCAGCTTGACGCCGATGAAGAAGAGGATGAACGCGATGCCGTACTTGAGGTACTCGAGGCGTTCGAGCAGCCCGCCGAGCAGGAAGTACAGCTGGCGCAGTCCCATCAGGGCGAACACATTGGCGGTGAACACGATGAACGGGCTCTGGGTGATGCCGAAGATGGCCGGGATCGAGTCGAGCGCGAAGATCAGGTCGGTGGTGCCGATGGCGATGAGCACGATCAGCATCGGGGTGAAGAGCTTGCGGCCGTCGATCGTGGTGCGGATCTTCGACCCGTCGAAGTCGGGAGAGATGCGGATGTGGCGGCGCAGGTACCGCACCAGGCCGTTCTCGGCGTCGTCTTCGCCGCCTTCCTTGGCGAAGGCCTGGTGGATGGCCGTGTACAGCAGGAACGCGCCGAAGATGTAGAAGATCCAGCTGAAGTTCTCGATCAGCTGGGCGCCGAGCAGGATGAAGATGCCGCGCAGTACGAGGGCGATGATGATGCCCACCATCAGCACTTCCTGCTGGTACTTCCGGGGCACCGAGAACCTCGCCATGATGATCACGAAGACGAAGAGGTTGTCGATCGACAGGCTGTACTCGGTGAGCCAGCCGGCCAGGAACTGCCCGGCGTGTTCACCGCCGCCGAAGATCAGCATCAGCAGGGCGAAGACCAGCGCCAGGCCCACGTAGAAGACGACCCACAGGGTGGCCTCGCGGATGGAGGGCACGTGCGGGCGTTTGTAGACGATCAGCAGGTCGGCGACGAGGATCAGCGTCAGGATGACCAGCGAGGCCACCTCGAAGACGATGGGCAGCTCAAGATTCACGGGAAAGGGCCTTTCAGAGTGCGGCGGGTGCTGGAGTCAGCAAAAAACCCGAAAGTCTCTCCCGCATCGGAAATGTTCAGCCGACACCATCGCGCCCGGGACCGCTTCAGCGGTCCGTGTTGACGACCACGACATAGGGCTGCCCAGAGGAGCCCAGAGGGATACTCCCCTTCGACCTCCGATCTTACCGTGCACCACCCGGTCCGGGACCCCTGCTTGGGGCGCAATCCCTCCACCGGTCAGGGGATGGTTGGAGCCCGTATCCGGCGATACTCTCGCCGTATGAACAACGAAGAACTGCGCACGCTCGCCAGGAAAAGACTCAAGGCACGCCGGGACTTCTGGAACTACTGCGGCGTCTGGCTCGGGGTGACGATCATCGTCACCGCTGTGTGGCTGTTGACCGACCCGGGCGGATACTTCTGGCCGATCTGGCCGATCGGCGGCATGGGCATCGCCGCCTTCTTCATCGGCCTGGACGCCTTCGGCCCCAACCGCGGGATCATCACCGAAGAAGCCATCGACGACGAAGTCGCCAAGATCACCCGCGCGAACCCGCGCAGCGGCTCCGGTTTCTAACCGCCGCCCGGAACGACAGAACCGGCCGCCCCGAGAGGCGGCCGGTCGAAACCTGGTGTGCACCGGGCCCTGCTGCGTGCTGTGACCCGATGCGTTGGAACTCAGACGAGCCAGGTGTACTTCTGAACGATCGGCAGTGCCTTCCAGGTCTTGCCGAAGCCCCAGGTGTCCCCGGCCGCGAAGACGGCCACGACGATCAGGGCCAGCGCGTAGATGATGTGGTAATCGACGAGCGGGTTGGTCGACGCCGCCCCGGCCGTGAAGGGCCATTCCGCGAGGTACATGAAGACCATGATCAGGCTGCCGGCGACAGCGCTGATGCGCAGGCCCACGCCCAGCATCACGGCCAGTCCCACGGCGATCATGCCGAGCATGAACAGGACGTCCACCAGCGGGCTGGCGATACCGACGAAGAACGGCTGCAGCGGCCCGGTGACGCCGGGGCTGTTCAGGAAGCCTTGGGCGGGCGTGCCGCCGTTCAGCCAGGCACGCTCGGTCGGGGTGGAGAAGCCCAGGCCGAAGGTCTTGTCCAGGAACGCCCAGAGGAAGATGAATCCGGTGGCCAGACGCAGCACCGCGAGGGTACGACGCTGGAGCAGGGTGGTGCCGGTCGTCGCGGCGGGGGCGGCGACCGCTGCCCCGCGGAAGGTGGTGCTGGCCATGGGATGGTTTCCTCAGAGTTGAATTCGGATGTTCGCGTCGAGTGACGCTGAACTGTGAATCCAAGACTCCCAGCCTCTGTTCAGCAACGGCAGGGTCGAACGTCCCGCGGGCACGAAGAGAACCCGGCCCCCGTCAGAAACGGAAGGGCCGGGTTGTCTTAGCCGCGGGTGGTCCGGTCGTGCACGGTGACCAGGTAGCCGTCGAGGTCCTGGAAGACGAACGTCGTGCCGAACGGGCCATCGAAGGGCTCCTGGACCACGACCGCGCCGGCGGCGGCGACAGACGCGTGCAGGGCCACGGTTTCGGGGTCGTGCAGCCAGAGGGCCACGCCGAGACCCGCCTGCCCGGAGTCGAGGTCGACGCCCGGCCCTGGATCACGCACGGCGAAGGTCGGTTGGGTGTCGAAGACGACCGCGTGCGGCGGTGAGAACGGAGCGCGAGTGAGCCCGACGACCTCTTCGTAGAAGGTTGCCGCCTTCTCGAGGTCGCGCACCTGGAGGGCGATGAAGTCTGGACCGGTGACGGCCATAATGGTTCTCCTCTATGTCAGTTTCCTTACATGCAATCGTATGTCAGGATGTTGACATGGTCAATACGCAGGTCGGGTACGCGCTGAAACAGGCGCAGTCACTTCTCCACCTCCGGATGGAGGAGGCACTGAGGCCGCTCCACCTCACCGTGTCGCAGTATTCCTGTCTGCATCACCTGCGCCGTGAGCCTGGGATTTCTGCCGCGGCGCTCGCCCGCGGCACGTTCGTCACGCGCCAATCGATGAACGTGATGTTGCAGCAGCTGATCGATCGTGACCTGGTGACACGACCATCCCGCCCCGAAAGCGGGCGCGCACTCCCCACGCTCCTGACCGCGGCGGGCGCCGGCACCCTTGACGCGGCGCAGAAACTCGTCGACGGCGTGGAACGACGGATGCTCGCGGGCCTGTCGGCGACCGAGAGCGCCGCGCTGGCTCGGGGGCTTGCCGCCTGCGTCGACTCGCTCGAAGACTGAGGCGCCGGGCAATAAAAAAACCCGGCTCCCCTTCGATGAAGGAGAGCCGGGTAGTGGTGACCCCAACCGGATTCGAACCGGTGTTACCGCCGTGAGAGGGCGGTGTCCTAGGCCGCTAAACGATGGGGCCGTTTTTGCAACTTCACGAGTATGCCACAGCCTCGATACACAGTTCAAATCGAGTGCCAATCCCCGCGCGTCGCCGGCTTGCGCGCGCGCATCCGTCGGTGTGTCACCGGGCGCGCACGTGCGTGCAGGATGCGCGTGTCGTGCGTTGCCCGGGGTGGGGTTTGGGTATTAGCTCAAGGCATGAAGTTGACCAAACTGGAGCACGCCGCACTCGTCCTTGAAGCCTCCGGGCAGAAACTGTACATCGACCCCGGGTCGTTCACGACGGCCCTGACCGAAACCGCCAATACCGCCGCGATCGTGATCACCCACGAGCACCCCGACCACTGGACACCGGAGCAGTTGGGCCGCGTGATCGCCATGAACCCGGGTGTGCCGATCTACGGACCCGCCGGCGTGGCCGCCGCGGCCGGTGACATCGCCGTGCATGTGGTCGCCGAGGGCGACACCGTCACGGCCGGGCCGTTCACCCTGCGGTTCTTCGGCGAGAAGCATGCCGTGATCCACTCCTCGATCCCGGTGATCGACAACGTGGGAGTGCTCGTCAACGACGAGCTGTTCTACCCGGGTGACGCGTTCACCATCCCCGACGGCATTACGGTGAAGACCTTGGCCGTGCCCGCCGGCGCCCCGTGGCTGAAGATCGGCGAGGTCATCGACTACGTGCTCGCGGTCAAGCCGGTGCGCAGCTTCCCCACCCACGAGATGGGCCTGTCGCGAAGCGGCAAGGACCTGGCGAATTCCCGCATCAAAGGCGCTACCGAGCAGAACGGTGGCACCTTCTTCCCGCTCGAACCGCATGAGTCGCTTGACCTGTAAGCGCACAACCCGCACCACACCCGCCTGAATCAAAGGAGATCTCATGCGCTTCTCGTTGCTGATCATCAAGGCCGAGACCCGGGAGGGCGACATCTCCGAGGAAGAGCTGCCACCGTTCCGGGAGTTGTTCGACGCGTATGCGGCCTCGCTGCAGGAGGCGGGTGCCCTCGTGGCGGCGGACATCTTCCGTCCCGCCGCGGAGTCCACCACCGTGACGCTCCGCGGCGGCAGCCGGGAGGTGCGGGACGGCCCGTTCATCGACGCCGTCGAAACGCTGTCCGGCTGTTTCGTGATCGACGTGCCCAACCGGGCGGCAGCGCTGGATTGGGCGGAAAAGTGCCCGGCCGCGCTCTACGGGGTTGTGGAGGTCCGGCCGTCCGCGTCAGCCTTCCACGAGGGCCGGTGGCGCGGCGAGTCCTGAGCCAAGCGTTACGCGGTCATGACTCGCTCACTCACCGGGTCAGCAGGTGGGCGGCGAACCAGTCTGCGGCCAGGTCGGCGGCCGCGCCCAGTGTGCCCGGTTCCTCGAACAGGTGGGTGGCACCGGGCACGACGGCCAGCCGGGTCTCGGGCTTGAGGAGCGTCTGGGCCTGGCGGTTGAGTTCCAGCACGGTGGTGTCCGACCCGCCGACGATCAGCAGGGTGGGCGCGCTCACCTTCGGCAAGCGGGCGGCGGCCAGGTCAGGGCGACCACCGCGGCAGACGACGGCGCCGATCGGGGCATCCGGTTCGCCCGCCGCCCACAGCGCGGCCGCCGCCCCGGTGCTGGCGCCGAAATAGCCGATCCGACAGCCGTGGGTGTCGGCTCGGCCCGCGAGCCACTGGGTCGCTGTCGCCAGCCGCCTGGCGAGCAGTTCGATGTTGAAGACGTTCTCGCGGTCCTGTTCTTCCTCCGGCGTGAGCAGGTCGAACAGGAGCGTGCCCAGCCCGGCCTGGAATAAGACATCGGCGACGTATTGGTTGCGCGGGCTGTGTCGGGTGCTGCCGCTGCCGTGGGCGAAGACCACCACGGCCGTCGGAGACGGCGGCAGGTGCAGGTGCCCGCGCACCGTCACGTCGGCCAGCGGGATGTCGACCTCGATGTCGGCGTCCGGTCCGGTCCCGGGATTCTCTCCGGTGGAGTCGCCGTGCAGCCGCCGGCCGGCCTCGTCGAGGAGCCGTACGACCTCCTCATCCGTCGTGGCCGAGAAGTCGGTGTAGAACTGCCCGACGGCCCAGAACGTCTCCGGAGCGTCGACGTAGACGATGTCGTCGGCGCCGGCCAGGTTCGGCAGGGTGCTGGCGGCGATCACGGGCACGGCAAGGACCACCCGTTCAGCGCCGAGGCGCCTGGCCACGTCGCAGGCCACCTGGGCCGTGGCTCCGGTGGCCACGCCGTCGTCCACGATCACCGCGACCTTGCCCCGCAGCGACATCCGTTCCCTGCCCGGACGCAGCCGCGCCACCCGCGCGTCCAACTCGACGCGCTCCCGGGCTTCGACGGCATTCACCTCGTCGTCCGTGACCCCGGTCAGGGCAACGATGGATTCGTCGACGAGTTCCTCGCCGCCCTCCCCGATCGCGCCCATCGCGAATTCGGGCTGGAACGGAACGCCGAGCTTCCGCACAACGATGACGTCCAGCGGGGCGTTGAGGACGTCGGCCACCTCGAATGCGACGGGCACTCCCCCACGCGGGATACCCAGCACAACGACGTCCTGGCCGCGCAGGTCAAGCACCTGCGCCGCCAGGCGACGCCCGGCGTCGACACGATCAGTGAAGAGCACCACGGGGCCATCATCGACCCGGCGGTCCGGGCGCGCTAGCTGTGCGGCGCTGTGCACCGTGCGGGGTGCTCGGCCAGGATGGGCAGATGAAGATGCACGAAGACCAGGTGCAGGTGAACGCCGCCACGGTGCGCCGTCTCATCGCGGCGCAGTTCCCGCAGTGGCAGACCGAGCCGGTCAGCACGTTGGCCACCGACGCGACGGTGAACTCCATCTTCCGCATCGGGTCGGCGCTCTCCGCCCGTTTTCCGCTTCGAGCGGATGACCCGGGTGCTGCCCGTTCGGCGCTGGAGGCCGAAGCAGCGGCCACCAGGGAGCTGGCGGCCCATAGCACTGCGCCCGTGCCGACGCCGGTCGCCATCGGGGTTCCCGGCCACGGCTACCCCCTGCACTGGTCCGTGCAGACCTGGGTTCCCGGGCAGGTGGCCACCCCGGATTCCGCCGCGGCCTCCCCCGCATTCGCGCGCGACCTGGCCGGTTTCATCGGCGGGCTGCGGCGCGCCGACACCGTGGGTCGACGATTCGCCGGCGAAGGTCGAGGCGGCCCCCTGCAGGGCCAGGACGAGTGGATGGAGGCCTGTTTCCGGGCTAGCGGCGACCTGCTCGATGTGGCCGGCCTGCGCCTGCTCTGGGCCGAGCTGCGGGCCGCTCCTTCCAGGGGACCGGATGTGATGTCCCATCGCGATCTCATCCCGCCGAACGTCCTGGTGGAAGACGGGCGACTCGTGGGCATCCTGGATGGAGGCGGATTCGGCCCCGCCGATCCGGCACTCGACCTTGTTGCCGCCTGGCACCTCCTCGACGCCGACCGACGCAATATCCTGCGTGAGGCGCTGGGCAGCGACGATATCGAGTGGCAGCGCGGCCGGGGCTGGGCATTCGCGCAGGCGATGGGCCTGGCCTGGTACTACCGGCATTCGAATCCAGGAGCGAGCCGCCTCGGTCAGAGCACGCTGGCGCGCCTGATGGAGCGGACCTAGCGACCCGGGGCCGGACCGACCGGAGGTCGAGACCGGTCTTGATCGTCCTCAATGCGTGAAGGCCGTGACCATGCCCTCGGTCGGCATCGGTGCGGAGAGCGCATCAAGGTAGGCGACGGCCTCGCGGATGTCCGCCATGAGGCTCTCGGCGAGGTTACGGCTCAAGCCGTTGCGCACCACGATGCGCTGGACCACCGTGTCGGTGAGGTCGTCGGGCATCGGATACGCCGGGATCAGCCAGCCCTTCAGGCGTAGCCGCTCGGAGAGGTGGTACAGGTTCCACTTGTCGGTGTGTCCCGCCGTCAGCTGCCAGGCGAACACCGGAATGTCGGTGCCGTCATTCCAGAGGGTGAACGCCGGCATCGCCCCGATCTCGGCGGCGAGGTACACGGCCACGTCCTGGGAGGCCTTCTGCACCTTGTAGTAGCCGTCGAAGCCGAGGCGCAGGAAGAGGTAGTACTGCAGGAGAACCTGGGCGCCCGGCCGGGAAAAGTTGAGCGCGAAGCTCGGCATGTGACCGCCGAGGTAGGTGACGTCGAAGACCAGGTCGGAGGGCAGGGCGTCGACCGTTCGCCAGATCACCCAGCCGAGCCCCGGGTAGACCAGCCCGTACTTGTGGGCGGAGGTGCTGATCGAGGCCACCCGTTCGAGCCGGAAATCCCAGACCAGGTCGGGCTGGAGGAAGGGGGCGATCATGCCTCCGGACGCGCCGTCCACATGGATCGGGATATCGAGGCCGGTGCTTGCCTGGATGCGGTCGAGGGCGGCGGCTATCTCGGCGACCGGCTCGTACATGCCCGTGTAGGTCACGCCCATGATGGCGACGACCCCGATGGTGTTCTCGTCCACATAGGCGTCGAGGTCGTGACCGTCGAGCACCTTGTGTTCGAGGGAGATCGGCACGTAGCGGGGCTCGACCTCCCAGTAGTTGCAGAACTTCTCCCAGCACACCTGGACGGCGCTGGAGAGGATGAGATTCGGCTTGTCGGTCGGCTTGCCCGCGGCACGGCGTGCCTGCTGCCAGCGACGCTTCAGGGCCAGCCCGCCGAGCATGCAGGCCTCTGACGACCCGATAGTGGATGTCCCGATCGACCCGTCCGGGTCAGGAGCGTTCCAGAGCGCTGCCAGCATCTTCCAGCAGCGGGTTTCGATGGCGGCGGTCTGGGGGTATTCGTCCTTGTCCACCATGTTCTTGTCCGCCGTCTCGGCGTAGAGCTTGGTGGCGAAACCGTCCATCCAGGTGCCGACGAAGGTGGCGAGGTTCAGGCGGGAGTTCCCGTCGAGCATCGCCTCGTCGTGCACCACCTGATAGGCCGTCTCCGGCAGGGACTCTCCGTCCGGCAGAACGTTCAGGGGGAAGTCGGTTGCTTCGCCGGCCCGTGCGAACAGGGGATTGAGCTGATTCTGAGATCCGCTGCCGGTGAATGCGTGGGACGTTTCGGTCGCTGTCCTGGAAGATGTGAGGCTCGTCATGCAGCGATAGTAGGAACAGCCGTGGCGACCGGCGTCATCCACAACGGATGAGGTCCGGCCGCGGTGACCGAACTACTCTCGGCCTATGCCGGCCGCTCGTGCCATCCGCCTCCGGCGGGAGTCCTGGGGATTCGCTATCGGGTCCCTCTTCTTCCTCGTCGGTGCAGTTCCGTTCTACGCCCAGGCTGTCGGCCTCGTGCTCACAAATCTCACCTTCGTCGTCGGCGCGCTGTTTTTTACCGCAGCCGCCTACATCCAGCTGGCGCTGAGCGGGCGCCCGCGCCACGCCGGCGGCACGACCACACCCGATGCGGTCGATTGGTGGGCGGCGGCGGTGCAATTCGCCGGCACCCTGTTCTTCAACCTCAGCACAATAGAGGCGCTCCTCAACGCGATGAACGCAAGCTCCCATGTGCGGACCGGCTGGCGACCGGATGCCTTCGGCTCGGTCTGCTTCCTCGCCGCGAGCGCCCTCGGCATCGTGGCGACGACCATGCGCGACCGCCTGTGGGATCCGAATGCCCGCATCTGGCGCTGCACGTGGCTCAACATGCTCGGGTCAATCCTGTTCGCCCTTTCCGCCGTCGGGGCGTACACCCTCCCGGCAACGGGCGACCTCGTCAGTATGTTCTGGGCCAACCTCGGCACCCTGCTCGGAGCGGCCTGCTTCCTCGCCGCCGCCCTGCTCAGCCGGCCGGTCGCCGTGCACCGCGTGCTGAGTTGACACGGCATCCAGGAGTTCAGGCCACCAGATGGAATGTGCTCGCGAAGCGGTCGAGCAGGTCGCCGCGGCCGCGGAGCACCGTGACCACGCCGGTCGTGATCGCGTGGGCCGGGGCGAGCTCACCGGAAATGAGTAGGCGGATGTCCGGACCGGCGGCAAAGGCGAGGTCCACCGGTCCGTCGCCGCGGGTCACCTCCAGGCTGGAGCCGTCTACCCGGATGAGCAGCTCAGCGACACCGAAATTCGCCGAGTACGCCGTCGACGGGAGCGTCGCCGCCACCGACGGACGGAACGCCGTTCGGAGGTCTATGGTCATCGAGTCGGGGGTGATGACCTGCTCCAGCCTCGGTTCGCCCATGGCCTTGAAACCCCAGGCTCCGAGCGCGAGTACGACAGGCTCGAGTTCGCGGCCGTAGGGCGTCAGCTCGTAGACGACGACGCGCGAGCGCGGCGCCCGGCGGATGACACCGGCCGCCTGCAACTCCTTGAGGCGCGCCGCCAGGATGTTGCTCGGGATGCGGGGAAGACCCGCGGCGAGTTCCCCGTACCGCCGCGGCCCGACGAGGAGGTCGCGAACAATGAGCAGTGCCCAGCGCTCACCGACGAGCTCCATGGCTCGGGTGACACCGGAGTACTGCCCATAGTCGCGTGCGGCCATCGACCCTAGGCCTGCTGGTTCATGAACGCGTCGGGTCCCTGCGCGGCGGCGAGGGGGTCCATGTAGCCGAACTCGACAATGTTGCCGTCGGGGTCTGTGAGCTGACGCTGGTACATGAAGCCGTAGTCGGACGGCTCCTGCGCCTCCGACCCTCCCGCTGCGAGTCCCCCGGCGACGCTGGCGTCCACCGCCTCCCTGCTGTCCAGGAAGATCGCGGTCGTCACCGAGGGGTTCGCCTTCGGGTCACCGATAGGAAGCTCGGTGAAGGTCTGGAAATAGTCCCGCACCAGGAGCATGAACGCGCTGTGATCCTCCTCGACGACGACGCAAGCGGCGTTGTGGTCGGTGAACAGCGGGTTGATGGTGAATCCGATCGCCGTATAGAACGCCTTAGCGCGATCCAGATCGGTCACCGGCAGATTGACGAACATTGAAGTCATGGTGGTAGTCCTCTCGTGGGCTCGGTAGCAGTTATGAATGTGGTCTTGCTTGCGCACCACACTTGCAAAAAACAAGTGATTCGTCAAGGGGTGGTGACGCGGTCATGCCCCGTGGTTCTACCCGTTCTTCTTCAGCGACTTGGCATGATCCACGACGTACGTGGTGCGCTCGCGAGGTGGCCGGTCATAGCCGGACGCCGCCGGACGCTCCGGGATGGTCACCTTCTCCGGTTCGCGGTGCTGGTAGGGAATCTGGGTGAGAAGGGGCTGGGCGGCGTCCCGCCCCTCGGTGACTCAATCCGCGGCCGGCTCGGTGGCCGCCGTCTTCTCTTCGGGGGTATCGCTGTCGGTGTACTCCCCCTCTGCCTGCGCCTCGTCAGAGTGTTGCGCCGCCGAACCGTCGGGGGTTTCGGAGTCGGTGTACTCGCCGTCACGGTCAGGATGGGTCGTCATGGAATTCTCCTTTGAATTGAAGCTGCAACTCTATTCCCCTGAGTGGGGTACGTCTCCGAACCACGCATCAAGCTGACGATCGAGGTCGCCCTGGGCGGCGCCCAGCCAAGCGATGTACCCGTCGGGCCGGACGAGGATCGCGGGAGCAGCCAACTCCGCGTCGCGGTCGATCAGGTGCGTGATCCGGTCATTCCGGCCCGCGACGGAGAGCGTTCCGGTCGTGTCCAGCAGGAGCCCGCGCCCGTCGTGCAGGTGGTCGTACAGCCGTCCGGTTCCCACCGGGAGGTCTCGCATCCGGCGCCCGAGCAACGGGTGTCCCTCGCCGAGGTCATAGCGGATGCCGATGGACGTGACCTTCTCGGCGAGGAACCCGGCGACGTCCTCGAATGCGACCAGCTCCGTGAGAAGCCGGCGCACGGCCTGGGGACCTGGCTCGATCGAGAGCAGCTCGCTCTGCGCGCGGGTCAGGCTCAGGACGTCTTCGGCCACCGGATGCCGCTCCGCGAAGTAGGTGTCCAGCAGCCCGGGCGGCGCCCAGCCGTCGATCACTGCGGCGAGTTTCCAGCCGAGGTTGACGGCGTCCTGAATTCCCAGGTTGAGTCCCTGCCCGCCCAGCGGTGGGTGCACGTGGGCCGCATCGCCCGCGAGCAGGATCCGGCCCACCCGATACCGCTCAGCGAGACGGGTCGCGTCGGTGAACCGGGTCAGCGAACGCGGCGAGCGCACGCCGAAATCGGTTCCGGCGTACGCAAGCAGTTGCGTGCGGAACTCCTCCAACGTCGGCGGAACGGTGCGATCCTCCGAAACTGTCGCGGCCGGGACGACACCGCGGTAGAGCCCGTCACCGGCCGGGCCGATCCCGAAACCCCGCTGGGTCTTGCGTACCTCGGCCGAGATCGCGGCCATCTCATCCGCTGGCATGGTCGCCTGAACCTCACCGAGGATCCACTCCGTCGAGGCGGCGTCGCCGGGGAAGTCGACGCCGAGCTGCGTCCGCACCAGACTCCGGCCACCGTCGCAGCCGACCAGCCAGCGCGCCTGCAGGAGTGCACTGTCCGCCAGCCGCACGCGCACCCCGTCGTCATCCTGCCCGATCTCCGTCACGTCGGAGCCGCGACGGATCTCAGCGCCCAACTCCCCGGCCCGCTCGGCCAGCAACCGGTCGGTGACGGGCTGCGGGATGCCGAGGATGTAGTCGTGTTCGGTGTCCAGGTTCACCGGCCGCGGAGGAACAATGCCGGCAAACCGGCCGGCCGCCCCCGGGTAACGCGTCCCCTGGGCGAGGAACCGGTCCAGGAGCCCCCGTTGGTCCAGGATCTCGATGCTGCGCGGATGCAGACCGAGCGAGCGCACTGCAGGGTTCGGTTCGGCATCCCGCTCGAGTACCAGGACGTTCACGTCGTGCAGCCGCAGCTCACTGGCCAGCATCATCCCCGTTGGCCCGCCACCACTGATGATCACGTCGTACATCTGCTCCTCATTCCCCCCGGCCGCCCGTCAAGCGGCACCGTCGATGTCAGTGCCAGAAGTCGGCGAGCCGCCCGGCGAGGGCTCTGCCCTGGTCGTATCCGGCTCGTGCGGCGGGTGAACGCAGCGCCGGATCCATCGCGTTGGCGCCGAACATGTGCTCGGATTCAGTGTCGGGGAAGACCGTCTCCACCCTGCTGCCTCCCGCCCGAAGTTCGTCCACCTGCGCCTGAAGCTGCATGCCCCACTCCGGCGGATACCGTGACCTGCCGCCGAACGGCGACAGCACCAGCACCCGGTCGCATCCGGCCGCCAGATCGGCATTCTCATTGCGCCGGTAGCCACCGTCGATGTACCGCCCGGTTCCGATCGGATACGGAGCGGCACTGGACGTGCTGGCGGCGACGGCGTCCGCCAGGTCGACACCGCTGTGGCGGTCGAACACCACCGGGTCGCCGGTATCGGCCTGGACGGCCGGGATGAGCACGGTCTGGTCCGGCCAGCGCTGGGTGGGCAGGCGTGCGGCGACCGTCACGCGCCACCGCGCCGGCCCTGAGCCGTCCCCCGCCACGTCCAGGGCAAGCGCAGCCGCACCCATCCTGCGGCGCATATCGGCGGCGTCCTCGGCCGCGGCGATGATTCGGCCCGTTCGCTCCAGGTGATCGACCACCGGCCCACGCATCCGCCCACCGCTGGAACCGGCCGGACCGGTGCGTGCCGGGGGCGCCGCGGCGAGGATGTCGGCCAACAGTCGGGCCGGGCCCGCGCTGGTGATCTGGGCCGCGGCGGTCGCCCCGGCCGACGTCCCGACGATGACGTCGGCCGCGGTCAGATCAACCCCGGCCTCGTGCAGGCCGGCGACGATGCCGATCAGCCAGGCATTGCCGGTAGACCCGCCACCACCCAGGACCAACGCTCGGGTAGCAACCACGTTCATGACTTGAGAC
This sequence comes from Cryobacterium sp. AP23, assembly GCF_054075385.1. Classification (NCBI taxonomy): domain Bacteria; kingdom Bacillati; phylum Actinomycetota; class Actinomycetes; order Micrococcales; family Microbacteriaceae; genus Cryobacterium; species Cryobacterium sp. AP23. The sequence goes on from NZ_CM133415.1 coordinate 1,040,881, forward strand.
TAGACCCACACCCGCCGGGAATCAGCGCCCTCGGGCGGCTGTCCGACCGATCGACGATCACGTCCGAGCATCCGCATCGAGGCCGTCCAGTTCGACCAGAGCGGTGCGAGCCCGGGCGATCCGGTCCGCCTCCGGCTCCTCCCACCAGTACGGGCCGCGTTCGCCGAGGCCGTGCTTCGCGAGCCCGACCCGCCGGCGCGCGTCGGCGACGAGGGCGTCGTCACCGCTCTTCTTGGCGATCCGCACAGACGAGCGCCCCCGGCCGAGGTGTGACGTGAGCGCTTCCACCAGGTCACCCGGCAGGCACGGATCGGTTCGGCGCCACCTTCGCCCATTGACAATCAACCAGCGCTCGTCTCCTGACTCTCGATCGGAGTCATCGTCAGCCGAATCGTTCACCGCTCTCCCCTCTTGTGCCTTCTGCCAAGTTAGCGGCGATCGTCCGGCGACCCGATGGTCACCGAGATGTCGGCCGCCGAACGAGGGTCGCCGCCGCGGTACCACGAGCGATATTCCTTGACACCCGAATGGGGGGCCAACTAGGGTCAAAGCCAGTTCGCGGCTTAAGCGCAAGACGCCCCCATCACACCGAGATGGAAGCCCAAAATCCGTACCGCACTCCTTGATGCGGATGAGATCGACGCTGCCCTGATTCAGCGATTCGGTCACGACGCCCAAGCCGCGATTGAGCGTGCACACCGGGGACTCCGTCCACCCCGAGACGCACACAACTTCAGGAAGTTGGGAAATTCAATGCGGAACCATATCGATCAACGGCGATCGAAAAGTATCATCGCGACACTCGCCGCCGGAGTGATGGTCACTACGTGCCTCACCCTCGCTGCGTCCCCCGCCTCGGCGGCCACGGAAGGCTCCCCCGAGGAGCGCGCACACGCACTCCTGAGCCAAATGACCTTGGAGGAGAAGGTCGACATGCTCGAGGGCGACCTCAACAACTTCTACGGGTTCTACAACGCCCCCATCGAACGCCTGGGGATCCCCGCCCTGACCATGGCGGATGGTCCCGCCGGCGTTCGAATCGCCAACCCAGAGATCAACGACAAGAAAGCGACCTCACTCCCCGCACCAATCGCCCTGGCCGCGACATTCAGTACCGACGCGGCGGCGCGATTCGGTGACGTGATCGGCGACGAGGCGTTCAAGACCACCCACAACGTCTCCCTGGGCACCGCGGTCGACATCGCCCGTCTGGGCCAAGCGGGCCGCACATTCGAAGGCTACGGGGAAGATCCGCTGCTGTCGGGGAAGGTGGCCGGTGCGCAGATCAACGGCATCCAGCAGCATCCGGTGGTCGCAGACATCAAGCATTACAACACGTACAACCAGGAGGAAGACCGGCTGATCGGGGGCAACTCCGTCATCGGAGAGCGGGCCCTGCAGGAGATCTACACCCGACCGTTCGCCCTCGGAATCGAGGAGGGCAAGCCGGGCTCGGCGATGTGCGCCTTCAATAAGGTCAACTACGTCTACGCCTGCGAGAATTCGGAGCTGCTGACCGGGATCCTCCGGGAACAGCTTGACTTCGCCGGGTGGGTCATGAGCGATTACGGAGCAACGCACAGCACCGTCGAGGCGATGCGCGCGGGCCTGGACCAGGAGCAGCCCAGCTTCGGCTTCTTCGACCAGCTGGTGGGAGCGGTCAACAGCGGGCAGGTTGCGGAATCGGAGATCGACGTACGGGTGCTGCGCATCCTGACCCCGATGTACCGACTCGGACTGTTCGACAACCCGGCGGTCGCCCAGGCATTCGACGAGGCCAGCCACGCCCTCGCGTCGCAGAAGATCGCGGAAGAGGCCATGGTGCTGCTGAAGAACGACGGCATTCTGCCGCTGGATCCCACCACCACCGACTCCGTCGCGGTGATCGGTGCGGACGCCGACCAGGTCACAGCCGGAGGCGGCAGCTCGCTGGTGCTTCCCACGTCGACGATCAGTCCCCTGCAGGGCATCCAACAGCTGCTCCCGGAGGCCACGGTGGAGCATGCCCGCGGAACTGACTTCGTGACCTCGTCGTCCCAGCTCCCCGGCCTCGAGGCGATCCCGTCCGACTACCTCACCGCAGCCAGCGGTGATGCCGGCGCCGACGCCCAGTTCTTCGACGCCGCCGGAGCGGTGCTCGCCGAGGAAACCCTTCAGGATGTCACGGTGAACGGTGGATTCTTCTACTACGAAGGATTCAACTCCCAGTCACCGCTGCTCCCGAAGCTCCCTGGCCAGGGTGTCGCCAGCGCGAACTACTCGACGACGTTGACGCCGCCGGTCTCCGGCACGTACGACCTCGAACTGACCGCCCTCGGCGCAGCCACCGTGTCCATCGATGGCCAGGCGTCACTCCAGGTCGACTCGCCCGAACTGGCGAACCAGACCGTCTCGATTCCCCTGACCGGCGGACAGTCCTATGAGATCGAGGTCGAGTACACGGCCAACGAGAAGGCGCGCTCCGAACTCGGGCCGCAGCTGAAGCTCGGCTGGACCAAGCCCTCCGGTGTCGTCGACCCGAAGGCGCAGGAAGCTGCCGAACTGGCCGCAGAGTCGGATGTGGCCGTGGTCGTCGTTCGTGACTACGGCTCTGAAGGCGGCGACAAGGCCGACCTCCGCGTGCCGACCGGACAGGAGGCCCTGATCAATGCGGTCAAGTCCGCTAACCCGAACACCGTTGTCGTGCTGATGACCGGCGGACCGATCACGACCCAGGCGTGGGAAGACGGCGTTCCGGCCGTTCTCGAGGCCTGGTACGGAGGCCAGAATCAGGGTGCGGCTCTCGCGAACATCCTGTTCGGTGCGGTCTCCCCGTCGGGCAGGCTGCCGGTGACCTTCCCGGTCTCGATGAGCGAGACACCGGTGTCAACTCCGGAACAGTACCCCGGCATCGGCCTGGACTCGTTCTACACCGAGGGCGTCTTCGTCGGGTACAGAGGTTTCGAGGAATTCGGCCTCACACCGAAGTACGAGTTCGGTCACGGGCTGTCGTACACCTCCTTCGAGTATTCGAACCTGAAAGTCAGGTCGACAGGGAAAGCGCGCCTGACGGCCACGTTCTCGGTCACCAACACGGGTGACCGCGCCGGCTCGGACACGCCACAGGTATACGTGGGCGAACTGCCCACCGATGTGGTCGAGACCGCGCCCAAGCAATTGGCCGGCTTCACGAAGGTGTCCCTCGAGCCCGGTGCGTCGCAAAAGGTGACCATCGAACTGGACCGCGACTCCTATTCGTACTGGGATTCCTACACCGACCGCTGGGTCACGCCCAAGGGCGACCTCGACGTGCTCCTCGGTGCCTCGTCGCAGGACATCCGCCTGGATGAGACCGTGCGTGTCAAGTCGTCGGACAAGGAGAACGCGTCCGGGATCTCGAAGCGGGCGGTCTACACCATCGTCAACGAGAACTCCGGCGCCTGCCTCGACGCGGTCGACCATGGCACGACGAACGGCACCGCGGTCCAGCAGTGGACCTGCCCGGCACCGCAGTCGAACGCTCAGTGGACGCTCTCCCGGGAGGGTGGTGACCGCTACCGGATCACCAACGTCAACGCCGGACTGGCGCTCCAGGTGGCCGATTCCTCCGAGGAGGAGGGCGCAGCCCTCCAACTCTGGGAGTCCTCCCGGCGGGCGAGGAACCAGCAGTTCGAGCTCGTGCGGGTCGGCGATGGCAACTACCAGCTCGTCGCCAGGCACAGCGGGCTCTGCGTCGCCGTCGACGGCGGCTCGAAGGAGAACGGGGCTGCGATTGTCCAGCAGGCCTGTGACGCCGACAGTGCCGCCCAGGCGTTCGCGCTGAAGGTGCAGGCCGGCTGAGTCGGCCGACGCGGTGAATGTCGGTTTCCGGTAGAGACCTACCGGACACCGACGTTCGCCCGGGTACCCAGCCAGAATTGACAACCGATAGGACGGAGGCACGATGAGCGGCCCGCAGTGGAATCTCTCTGGCGCAGGGCGCCGGTGGGTCGGTGTGGGAGTGGCGGTGCTCGTCGTCGTCGCGATCGTGATCGTGGCGGTCGTGCTCGCGAGGCCCGGGGAGGCTCCCCGAGCGTCATCGTCGCCCGCACCGAGCGAGTCTGCAGCGAGCGAGTCCGCGGCGGAGAGTGCGACGGGGTCGACCACGAGCGCGGATGGCGGCACGCTGATGCAGGCGCTCCCGGTCGAACCGCGACCACCGGCGGATAACGAAGACCTCGACATCTTTATCGACACGAATGCACAGTCACAACCCGTGGAGGGGTTCGGTGCGGCCATGACCCACGCCTCCGCCGAGCTGCTGTCAGACCTGCCGGACGACGACCGGGCCGCTCTGCTGCACGAGCTCTTCTCCCCCGACGGGCCGGTGCGTTTGTCTACCCTGAGAGTCCCGATCGGCGCCTCCGACTTCGTCTCAACGGATGCCTTCACCTTCGACGACGTCGAGGCGGGCGCGACGGACTGGGCACTCGACCGGTTCAGCCTCGATCCGGACCGAAACGCGATGATCCCCATGCTCCAGGAGGTTCTGGCGGTCAACCCCCAGGTGCACCTGATCGCCTCGCCGTGGAGCCCGCCGGCGTGGCTGAAGACCAGCGTGAGTCTGGAGGGAGGACGACTGCTGGATGAGGACCGGGCGTACGAGACCTACTCCGCCTACCTGATTCGGTTCATCGAGGGCTACAGCGAGGCGGGCATCGACATCGACCTGCTGACCGTGCAGAACGAACCGCAGTTACGCTACCCGGACGGGTATCCCGGCACCGACATGCCTGTCTGGCAGCAGGCGAAGCTCATCGAGAGGCTGGGCCCCGACCTCGAAACCGCCGGGCTTGCCACCGGGATCCTCGGGTTCGATCACAACTGGGAACTGAACCCGGGAGATGCCGCATCCGCCCCGCAGGGCGAAGACCCCGCCTATCAGTACCCGGCGGATCTCTTGCGCACCCCGGCCGCTGCCTGGATCGAGGGGATTGCGTTTCATTGCTACTACGGCGACGCCTCAGCGCAGACCCGGCTGTGGGAGCAATTCCCGGACATCGAGATCTGGGTGACGGAGTGCTCCGGTTCGAGTAGCCCGGACGAAGCCCCGGAGAAGGTGTTTGCCGATACCTTCTCCTGGCAGTCGACCAACCTGCTCATCAACTCGCTCCGCAATCGGGCCACGGGCGTATTGACCTGGAATCTCGCCCTGGACGAGACCGGCGGGCCGCACCGCGGTGGCTGCGAGTCCTGCTCCGGCGTGGTGACGATCGCCTCCGGCGGCACGGTCACCCGGAACGCCGAATACTTCGTGCTCGCTCAGGCTGCGCGCTATGTCCCGCCGGGGTCGGTGCGCGTCGCGTCGACGTCTGACACGTCGGAGCTGCACAACGTGGCGTTCGTGACCGCGGATGGTTCAACGGTGCTCGTGGTGTGGAACGCCTCCGAGCAGACCCAGTCGGTCAGTGTCGGCGACGGCACCCACGCGGTGACGACGGAACTTCCGGCGCGGTCGCTGAGCACCCTCGAGCTTGGGGGATGACGATCACCCGTCGCGGCGGGGAGAACTCGTCTTCCGGCCGACCCGTGTCCGTCAGCGCTGACCAGCGCTACGCTCACGACATGAGCGACCCGTTGGAGGATTCTGACGCTCGCAAGTTGTTGCTCAGCGCCGGCGTGGTGTTCCGCGCGGGTCAGGCCAGCAGGATCTTGGACGAGGCCTCACCGCTTCTGGCGGCTGAGGGTTTCGACGTGCGCGGGGGTTTCGACCTGCGCGGGCCGGAACCAGTGGACGTCGACGCGTTCCGGGCTGCCATCGTCGACGCTGTCGAGCGCATCAACCTCGAACGGTTCACCCCGATAGGGGTCACCCGGTCCCACGCGCTCAGCCTCATCGGCGTCGCTGTCCTCGCGATGTGCGTCGGTGACGCGGATGCCCTCAACGATCTGGTCATGAGCGTGGAAGCAGAACCTGCTGACACGGCGCGCGCCTCGGTGCCCCATGTCATCGGCGTGTGTCTTGGTCGCCTTGACACCTGGTACGCGGACCCCCGACTGCGGGCGGAGGTCGCGGGAACTCGCACGTCGAGTGCCATTGCGGGGCTCTCCAATGCGACCAGGGACATCCTCGCGCGCGCGTCGGGGGGCGGCCGCGCATTCAGCTCCCTCGAGACCCTGCTCCAGAGCCACGGCAGTCCCACGCTGCTGCTCGCCGCCCTGTTCGCCGTGGCCGCCACTCTCGCGGCGTGGTCGGAGCACGATGGGACGGCCATGGACACTCTCGTCCGGGGCGTGATGACCGATCAGCTCTAGCTGCCATCCTCGACGTCGAATTTCGCCCGAACCGCGGCCATCAGAGTGCTTCCAGGATCACGGCTGAACCCTGCCCGCCGCCGCCGCAGATGCCCGCAGCACCGAGCGATCCCGGACCGGAGTCGGCGAGGCGGCGCGCGAGGTGCCCGACGATGCGAGTTCCGGACGCGCCGATGGGGTGCCCGAGTGCGATGGCGCCGCCGTGCGCATTGACGATCCCGGGGTCAATCCCCAACTCACGGGTGGAGTGCACCGACACGGCGGCGAAGGCCTCATTGATTTCCACGGCCGCGAGCTCGGACACCTCCCGCGAGGCTGTGGCCAACGCCGCCCTGATCGCATTCGCGGGCTGGGCGTGCAAGGACACGTCCGGGCCCGCAACGAAGGCGTGCGCGAGCACCCGGGCGATCGCTGGGAGGCCTCTGGCCACCGCGGCGGCTTCGCTCATGAGCACCACGGCGGCGGCCCCGTCGGTGATCTGCGAGGAGTTGCCGGCCGTGATCGATCCGGAGGGGCCGAAGGCCGCACGCAGGCCGCCGAGGGTTTCGGTGGTGGTGTCGTCGCGCAGGCCGTCGTCTTCGGACACCACGATCGGTCCGCGCCGTCCGGGCACATTGACGGGCACGACTTCCCCGGCGAGGTAGGTCAGCGACGCGGCGAGGCGCTGGTGGGACCCCGCGGCCCAGGCGTCCTGGTCCTCCCGGGTCAGGCCGAGTGCGTTGTTGCGTTCTTCGGTCGAGGCCCCCATCGAGCGGTTCTCGAACGCGTCGGTGAGCCCATCGTGGTCCAACGTGTCGATGAGTTCGATGGCGCCGTAACGCATCCCGGCTCGCGAGCCCGTCCACGCGTGCGGTGCGAGGGTCATGGATTCCTGCCCGACGGCCACGACGATCTCCGCCTCACCCGCGTTGATCAGCCGCACGGCGGAGACGACGGCTTCGGTTCCCGACAGGCACACCGCGTTGAGCGTGATCGCCGGCACTCCGAGCGGGATACCGGCGCCCACGGCCGATTGCCGTGCGGGGTTCTGGCCGGCACCGCCCTGCAGCACCTGTCCCGCACAGACCTGGTCGACGTCGGCCGGGGAGATCCCGGCGCGGCTGAGGGCCGCGCGGATGGCGGCGGCACCGAGCGTTGTGGCCGGGACGGTGGCGAACTGCCCGTTGAACTTCACGAACGGGGTACGGGCGTAGCCCACGATGACAACGCTCATGCGGATGCTCCTTGGGTTGGGGCAGTGCTCGCCAGGGCGGGGTCGATGGCGAGCGCTGCCCCGGTCGCGGTGACGACGTCGCCGACGGTGACTCCCGGTGCCACCTCGCGAAGCACCAGGCCCGCAGGGGTGACGTCGATGACGGCGAGGTCGGTGATGATCCGGTTGACGCAGCCGCGCCCGGTCAGCGGGAGCGTGCACTGCTGGACGATCTTGGGGGAACCGTCCTTGGCGACGTGCTCCATGACGACCAGGACGTGCTCGGCGCCGTTGACCAGGTCCATCGCCCCGCCCATCCCCTTGACCATCTTTCCGGGGACCGCCCAGTTGGCGATGTCCCCGCCGGCAGATACCTGCATGGCGCCGAGGATGGCGTGCGTCACCCGTCCGCCACGGATCATGCCGAAGCTCACGGCGGAGTCGAAGTACGCTGCACCGGGCAGGACGGTGACCGTTTCCTTGCCCGCGTTGATGAGCTTCGGGTCCTCCTCGCCGGCCCAGGGGTACGGGCCCACACCGAGGATGCCGTTCTCGGAGTGCAGCACGACCTCGATGCCGTCGGGCAGGTGATTGGGGATGAGGGTCGGCAGGCCGATACCGAGGTTGACGTAGGACCCGTCGACCAGTTCGGCTGCCGCCCTGGCGGCCATTTCCTCGCGGGTTCTACCCATGCTCCGGCTCCTCGTTCGGCGTCGACCGTTGGCGCACGGTGGTTTTCTCGATGGGCAGCTCGTGGGACTCTGCCGGGGAGAGTACGACGACCCGGTCCACGTAGATTCCCGGCAGGTGCACGTCGTCGGGATCGAGTTCACCGGGCTCGACCAGCCGGTCCACCTCCGCGATCGTGACGCGGGCCGACATCGCGGCCAGCGGGTTGAAGTTGCGGGCGGATTTCTCGAAGCGCAGGTTGCCGTGGCGGTCGCCGACAGCGGCTCGCACCAGCGCGAAATCGGCACGGATGGCGTGCTCCAGAACATACTCCCTGGGTCCGCCGGAGTCGCTGAACGGCCGCAGTTCCTTCGGCTCGCTGGAGACGAGGACGCCGCCGGAATCGTCGTAGCGGAGCGGCATGCCGCCCTCGGACACCGCGGTTCCGGCACCGGTGGCGGTGTAGAAGGCCGGGATGCCGACGCCCCCGGCGCGCAACCGCTCGGCCAGGGTTCCCTGCGGGGTGAGTTCCAGTTCGAGTTCACCCGCCAGGTACTGGCGGGCGAACTCCTTGTTCTCCCCGATGTAGCTGGCAATCACGCGGCGGATGCGCCCCGCTGCCAGGAGTTCACCGAGACCCCAGCCGTCCACGCCGCAGTTGTTGGAGACGACCTCGAGGTCGCTCGTTCCCTGCGCCAGCAGCGCACGGATCAGGGTGACCGGCACCCCGGAGAGACCGAAGCCGCCGACGGCGATCAACGCCCCACCGGGGATGTCGGAGACGGCCTGCGTGGCGTCTGACATCGTTTTATCCATCTGCATCCTCCGTTTCGATCGGGCCCATCAGAGTCCTTCAGCGCCGTCGCGCGCGGGATCGCTCGCGGGCCGGCGCGATCGGCGGGGCGGGCACCGCGTCACCCACGACATTGACGATCTCCCCGAGGCCCTCGACGACCATGCGCACCTCATCGCCGGCCTGCAGCGGGGCGGGCGTGAGCTCCCCGTTGCGGCCCCACAGCTCACCGAGGCATCCCCCGTTGCCGACGGTGCCCGATCCCAGCACATCGCCGGGCACGACCCGGGAGTTGCGCGAGGCATAGGCGACGAGCTCGGCGAACGGCCACCCCATGTTGGAGACCAGGTCGGCACCGAGCAGGACCCCGTTCACGAAGACCTCGGCGCGCACCGCGAGGAAGCCGTCCTGCACGAACTCGTCCAGCTCGTCGCTGGTCACAATCCACGGGCCCAGGGTCAGGCCGAAGTCCTTGCCCTTGGCCGGGCCGAGGCGCACCTTCATCTCCCGTGACTGGATGTCGCGTGCGGACCAGTCGTTCATGATCGTGTAGCCGAAGATGTGCGGTGCCGCGGCCTCAGCAGACAGGTTGGCGCCGTCGGATCCGGCCACGCCACCGATGACGGCCGCGACCTCCAGCTCGAAGTCGAGCCTCTCCGTCTCCGGCGGCAGCAGCACGTCACCCGTCGCGATGACGGTGTGCGGATTCGTGAAGTAGAACGTGGGCGCGTCGTACCACTCCGGCACCACCTGGCTCGCTCCGTCGACGGACGCGCTGATGCCCTCGACATGCTCCTCGAAGGCCACGAAGTCGCGAATGGCGGCGGGAAGAAGCGGCGCCAGCAGGGTCACATCAGCCAACGCCACCCCCGCGGTGTCGTCTCGCCGGGAGAAGAGCTCGTGAGCCGCGGCCAGGCCGCCCGCGAGCACGTCGGCGACCCGCACACCGTCGGGAAACGGCACCACGCGGCCCTCCACGACGAACCCCTCGATGGACTCGGCGCCGTGTAGCCAGCGTGCGATCCTCATGCGTGCACCCGGCTGCCGACGAGGGCATCCGCGCTGTCTCCGAGAACACGGCGCTCGACATCCGCGGGCAGGCCCGCCTCACGCACCAGCGCGACCGGGTCGTCGCTGCCCATATCGAACGGGAAGTCACTGCCCAACAACACCCTGTCCGCGCCAGCGCTCTCAACGAGGCTGCGCACCATGGCGGGGTCGTGCACAACGGTGTCGAACCAGAGTCTGCGCAGATACGTCGACGGGGCGTGCTCGCATCCGTGTGCCTCCGGTCGCACCCGCCAGGCGCGATCCGAACGCCCGATGGCAAAGGGAAGGTACCCGCCGCCGTGGGCGACGACGATCTTCAGCGCCGGGTGCCGGTCGAGCACCCCGGCAAAGATGAGGTGGGACACGGCCACGGCGTTCTCGGTGGGCTGACCGACCGTGTTCGAGAGGTAGAACCGGTCGAGCCGCTCGTCGAGGGAGCAGCCGAAGGGGTGCAGGAAGACGATGCAGCCGAGCTCCTCCGCACGGGTCCAGAACGGCTCGAGGCGCGCATCCGAGAGTTCCACGTCACCGGCGAAGGACGAGATCTCGACCCCGGCGAGCCCGCGCCCGAGAACGGCGTCGTCGAGGTACTCGACGATCCGGCTCGGATGCTGAAGCGGCACGACTCCGAGTCCGACCAGGCGGTCGGGAGCCTGGGCTACGTGCTCCGCGACCAGGCGGTTGGTCTCCATCGCGACCCAGACCGCCAGGCCCTCCGGCGCCCACGGGTAGAAGTGGTTGGGCGACACGCTCACCCACTGGCGGTCGATGCCCTGCTCGTCCATGGCGGCGAGTCTCGCGTTCACCTCGGTGAGCCTGGGGATGCGGGCGCCGATCATCGCGCCGGATGCGGCCAGGCTCGCCCGCCCGTTGCGGCGGAGTTCGAGCGCGGCCGCCTCCGCCACGAGTTCGGGTGCCCGCCGCTCGACCTCGGCGTGCAGGGCGGGCAGCAGGAGGTGGGCGTGCACGTCGGTGCTCATGCGGGCACCGCCATCTTCTGCGCGATGCCGAAGATCAGGCCGCCGGCGTCGGCATCACGGTCGCCGTCGAGCTGCCACTGGCCCAGCTGCACGGAGGCTTCCACGACGGCCCGCACCCGGGGCAGGCGCCGGGCATGGAATTCCTGCCACAGCGCGTCGTCCACGCTCCCCGCGGCGAGGAGCAACCCGGTGAGCACGTACGCGTCCTCGAGTCCCTGCGCCGCCCCCTGCGCGATCGTCGGCGGGCAACTGTGCGCGGCGTCGCCGATGATGACCACGCGCCCCCGGTTCCAGGGGCCCTCGACGAGGTGCCGGGTGAACCAGGTGTAGTTGGCGTGCGCGCCGCCGGCCAGATCGGCGCGGATGTCGTTCCACGGGCCTTCGTAGGCGCGGGATTCCTCCAGCATGATCCGGGTCGCCTCCTCATCGGAGACCCCGGCGCGGTCCTGGGCGGCTTCAACGAGGAAGGCATACATGGTGTTCTCGCCCGTCGGTGTGTAGCCGGCGATGTAGACCGGACCGCCGTAGTACAGCTCGCTGCGCTGTACCTCCGCGGGGCGGGAGACGAAAGAGCGCCAGATGCCCATGCCGGTCGGTTCGGGTCTCGCCTCGATGCCCACGAGCGCTCGCACCGCGGAGTGGACGCCGTCGGCTCCGACGACGAGGTCATAGGTTCCGGCGGACTCGCCGTCGACGTAGACGTCGACGCTGTCGCCGGCGCTCGTCTCGAGCGCTGTCACCTTCGTCCCGAAGTGCACGGCGGCGCCGGCGCGTAGGGCGTGTTCCAGCAGGATGCGGGTGAGATCGGGGCGGGGCATCCCCATGGCGGCCGGGTAGTCCGGTCCCCCGGTCTTGACGTCCGGCAGTTGCGCGACCACGGGCGCCCCAGGACCGGGCGCGCGGAGGTTCAACCCTTCGAAGGGATATCCGGCGGCCCGGATGTCCTCCCACGCTCCGAGGGCATCGATCACCCGCAGGGCGTTCCCCTGCAGGGAGATGCCTGAGCCGACGGTGCTGAGCTCCGGCTTGGACTCGAAGACGTCGACGGCGACGCCGGCTTTGGCGAGTTGGATGGCGGTGGCGAGTCCGACGACGCCTGCGCCGGCGATGGCGACTCTGGTGACTGCTGTCATGGCAGAACCTCTCTGTTCTGTGAAGCGGAAAGCGGGTCTGTGAAGCGGACATCGGGTCTGTGAAGCGGGGCCTAGAGGATGGCGACGGGGTTGATCGGGGATCCGACCGCCCCGGTGATGGGAAGCGGCGGGGCGGAGAGCAGGAAATCCCATCGCGCGGAGTCAGCGCAGGCGTCGGCGAGTTCGTCGAGATTCCACATCTCGCCGATGGTGAGCCCCATGTTGGGGATGACGACCTGGTGCAGCGGCTGGAACGCCGGAACGTCGAATTCGTTGGGCCGCACCTCGAAGCCCCAGGTGTCGGTGGCGATGGCGGCGATCTCGGTGCGGTGCAGCCAGCCGGCAGTCGTCAGCGAGAGGCCGGGCGCGGCACCGCCGGCGTAGTCCCCCCAGCCTTCCCGGCGGGTGCGCGCGTAGTGGCCGGTGCGTACGAGCACGATGTCGCCGCGCCCGACCCGTGCGGTGTCGCCCTGCGCGGCGATGCACTGTTCAAGGTCGGCCGTCGTGATCGCGTAGCCGTCGTCGAGTTCGCCCGTCTCCGGCGCGAGGTGTCGCCCGACGTCCAGCAGGACGCCGCGCGAGACGATGACGGCCCTGGTGTGTTCGATGCCGGTGACGAGGTCACCCTCGCTGGTCACGACATCGCCGGCGCGACGGCCGTTCCAGGCCAACCCGTGGTCGAAGATGTGCCCGAGGCCGTCCCACTGGGTCGAACACTGCAGGGGCATGGCGATGACGTCATCGGCGCCGCCGATGCCGTGCGGGAATCCCTGGTTGCCGCGTTCGGCATCCGTGCCCGTGTCGGTCATGGTGTGCACCGGATTCGTGCGTCGGCGCCACCCCTTCTGCGGTCCGTTCGTGTCGAAGGCCTGCGCCAGCGAGATGACGCGGCCGTCCCGCACGAGCCGGGCAGCCTCCACCCGCTTGGCGGGGTCGATGAAGTTGAGGGTGCCCAGCACATCCGCGTCCCCCCAGCGTCCCCAGTTCCGATGGGCCTGGCTGCGCGCGGAGATCTCCCCCTCGGGGTCGGTCCGGTCCAGGTCGCGCGGGTCCTCAGCGGGCACGGCTACTCCCCCGCGCCCACGCAGCGCACGACCTGCGCGCCGAGCCCGGTGATCGATCCCGTCATCACGTCGCCGTCCCGCAGGAATCTCTTCCAGTGCTGCCCGTTGCCGGCGGGGCTCCCGGTCAGCAGGATGTCGCCGGGGAGCAGCGGCATGGTCTGCGAGGCGGCCGAAATGAGGGCAGCGACGTCGAAGAGCAGGTCGGATGTTGAGCCGTCCTGCATCACCTGCCCATTGAGCTCGAGCCGAACGGTCAGACCGGTGGGGTCGACGAACGGAGCGGGCACGAGGAACGGTCCGGCGGGGAGGAAGCCGGGAGCGTTCTTGGCCCGGTACCAGTCGGTGCCGATCTCTTTCATGTCCTTGCGGAAGACGAGGTCCCTGGTGGTGATGTCGTTGACGATCGTGTAACCGGCAACGTGGTCGAGAGCATCCTCGCGGCCGACCCGGAAGGCTTCCCGGCCGATGACGACCGCCAGTTCGAGTTCCCAGTCATGCACCTCGCTGTAGGCGGGCAGGTCGAGAGCCACGTCATCACCGACGACGCACGCCGGCATCCCGATGAAGAAGTACGGCTCACCGGTCGCGGCGCGTTTGTCCATCATCTTCGCCGCGAACTCCCGGGCTTCGTCCGGGGTGCGGTCGGTGTTCTGGGTGAGGCCGGCGGCCACCAGCTCGATGACGTGCTGGCGGTAATTCGCACCGGCCTGCAGCACCTGGCGTGGTTCGACCGGCGCGGTGAGGGTCACTTCCGACAGCGGACGCCACGGTCCATCTGCCGTGGCCAGCGACGCCAGCCTGTCCCAGTCGGGGTTCGCGAGGAACGCGTTGAGGTCGGCGGCTCCGAGCTCGTCACGGCCGATCGCACGGATGCGATCGGTCGTGACGAGGCCGAGCTGGATGTCACCGCCGTTGCGGAATCGGGCGAGAGCGTAGGGGGCGGTCAGCCCGGTTGACGTCGGTGTCATGGGGTTCTCCAGTGAGTGCGCAAAAGGGTGGGACGAACGAACGAGGCCAGGCTCTAGCCCTGGCCCTGCTTCTTGTAGGGGTTCAGGAGGGCATCCTTGATCTCGTCCGGCACGCCTTCCTCGGTCGCGGAGGGTCCGTCGGCGGCCGGGAAGGACTCGGTCATCGACATCGGCATGGCGCCGTTGCGGTACATGTTGTTCGAGCCCAGTGAGGGCTTCCAGGTGTTGGGCTCCCAGTCGGGCACGTAGTTGCGGTAGCCGCCGGTGTTCAGCTCGATGCGCAGGCTCGACGGCTCGCGGTAGTAGAGGAAGTTCTGCTCCCCGATGCCGTGGATCGAGGGGCCGTATTCGATCGGGATACCCCGCTCGAGGAGCACGTCCGCCGCGATGAGCAGTTCCTCCCGGGTGTCGACCCAGAAGGCGTAGTGGTTGATGCGCCCGGCGCGGGTCGAGCCGTCGAGGACCACGCCGAGGTCGTGCGACTTCTCGTTGGTGGTGAGTACGGAGAAGACCGAGATCGGCGCCTCGTCGAGGACGGTCTTCGCCATGACGCGGAAGCCGAGAACCTCGTTGTACCAGGCCGCGAAGGCGTCGACGTCGCTGGTGGCCACGGTCACGTGGTCGAGCTGACGGGGGGCGCCGGCCACCAGGCTGCGTTTCTCCGGGCGGTCCGGGTAGATCGACGCGTCGCCCGGCTCGGCACGGTGCCGCACGACGTCCCAGTGCAGGGTCATGCTGTGTCCCCACGGCCCGACAAAGCGCAGCGCGCGCCCGATCTTGTGCCCGTCGAACCACTCGACGTCGACGCCGGCCGCCTCGAGGCGTGTGGCCGCTTCCTCGAGGGCCTCGGCGCTCGACGTGCGCCAGGCCATCGTCTCAAGCGACGGCTCGTCACCCGGAACGATCACGACGCTGTAGCTGTAGTAATCGCCCCAGCAACGGAGGTAGACCCGGCCGTCTGAGCGGCCGACCTCGGTGAGGCCGACATTGTTCTTGTAGAACTCCACCGACGCCTCGACGTCGGGGGTTGTCACCGCTACGAACGACAGATGGGAAAGCAACTTGATCATCATTGACCCTTTCAAAGCGAGCGGGTCAGGCGACCCGTGACCACTCTCGGTGACTCTCGGGCATCAGGGAACGGCGACTTGGCTATCCGGCCCATCAGGTTGAGTGATACCCCGGTGGGCTAGCCAAGCCGTCGGTATTGGTTATAAGGTCTGCTCATGTCATCGACGACATCTATACCCTCGGCGCCCGAACCATCCGGCCGAAACCAGCTCTCGCGCCTGGACCTGAACCTCCTGGTCTCGCTGGACGCACTGCTGACGGAACGCAGCGTCACCCGCGCGGCCGAGAGCCTGCGGCTCAGCCAACCCGCCCTGAGCGCCTCACTCGCTCGACTGCGCGTCCACTTCGGCGACCAGATCCTCAGCAGGCACGGCAACACCTATGACCTCACGCCGCTGGCGATCCGGTTGGCCGAGCACACCGGCATAGCGTTGGATGCGGCTCGGCGCGTGTTCGCGAGCGAGGCGGCCTGGGATCCGGTCGACTCGACGAGGGAGTTCACCATCTATGGTTCGGACTACGGCTTCGCCACCATCGGGCACCTCGTCGCGGATCTGGCGGCGGAACGAGCACCGAACGTCCGGTTCCGCTTCATGCACCACACCCCCCTGATCGTCGAGGACGCCGCCAGCTATCTGCGGTCAACGGATGCCATCCTCCTGCCGCACGGCTTCCTGACCGATCTGCCCTTCGTGGACGTTGCCACCGACGGCTGGGTCGTCATCGCGTCCGCGGACAATGACGAGATCGGTGAGAGCCTCAGTCAGGCCGACGTGGAGAAGTTCCCGTGGGTGTTCACCTACCAATCCCGGTCGGCGTTCACGTCGGCGGGTCGCCAGATGCAGCAGTTGGGAATGGAACCGAAGATCGCCTGCGTGGTCGAAGGGTTCCTGGCGCTGCCCGAGTTCATCGCCGGCACCAAGAGGCTCGGGCTGCTGCAAGCGCACCTGGCCCCGTTTGCGCTGCGAGATCCTCGGATACGCGTCCTGGACTGCCCGTTCGAGGCGACGCCATTGACCAACGCACTGTGGTGGCATCCGGTGCATCAACGCGATCCGGAACACATGTGGATGCGCGACCTCTTCGCGGAGGCCGGGAGACGGCTCACGGCGGAGACGCTCACTACCTAGATTCAGGCCAACGCGTCACGGCTATTTGCCTGCCGGATACGCAGCATAAGCACATGCACCTTCCGCATTACCCCGACGATCGCCAGAGTGACTTCCAGCGCGGCAATGCAGCCGCCTCTGCCCACCTGCGGCCCGTGCCGGCAGGCAGAATTTCCTGGAAGGTGTTCAATGACGAACGACAAGCTGGACCAGCGTCCCCGTGCTTCCGCGGCACATGAATCGGCCATCAACCCCAAGACCGGTCGCCCGGCCGGAAAACTCCAGGGCACCCTCCTCCTGATCGGAAGCTGCCTCCCGGTGCTCGGCGCCGTGTTGCTCGCACCGATCCTTCCGATCCTCAGTGAGGAGTTCGCCGACTCCCCCGGCGCCGCCGCGCTGGTACCGCTCATCCTCACCATCCCGGCCCTGATGATCGCGATCCTCGCCCCCTTCGCCGGCGCCATCGTCGACAAGGTCGGCCGCAAACGAGTGCTGATCTGGGCGCTGGTCGCGTACGCGATCCTGGGAACCATGCCTCTCTGGCTGGACACGCTGCCGACCATCGTGCTCAGTCGGGTGGGCGTGGGCATCACCGAGGCGTTCATCATGACCTGCTGCACTACCCTGATCGCGGACTACTTCAGCGGCAACAAAACGCAACCGCTACCTGGGTCTGCAGGCGCTGGTCACGGCCCTGGCGGCCACGGTGTTCTTCGCCGTCGGCGGTGCGCTCGGCGCGGCAGGATGGCGCACGCCGTTCTGGCTCTACTCGGTCAGCATCGTCGTGGCGGTGCTGATGCTCTTCGCGATCTGGCCCGTTCGCCAGGAGAACGATGGCGCGGAGAAGACGGCGGCCAAGCTCGAGCCGATCGCCTGGCGCACCCTCTTCCTCCCCTGCGGTGTCACGCTCTTCGGCGGCGTCGTGTTCTACACGCTGATCGTCGAGCTGCCGTACGTGCTCGATGAACTCGGCACCACGGAAACCGCCGTCATCGGCATCGCCACCGCGCTCGCTTCGCTGGCCACGGCGATCGGCGCGTTCCTGTTCCGCTGGATCGCGAAGCGGGGCGTGCGGGTGCTCCTGCCCCTGGCGTTCATCCTGGCCGGTGTCGGCATCCTCACCGTCGGATTCGCCCCCACCGTGCCCATTGCCATCGTGGGCGCCGTCATCAGCGGCTTCGGCACGGGCATCCTGCTGCCCACGCTCCTCACCTGGGCGATCACCCGGCTGAGCTACGAGCAGCGCGGACGGGGCACCGGACTTTGGACCTCAGCGTTGTTCTTCGGCCAGTTCGTCACACCGCTGGCCGTGCTGGCCTTCACCGCGGCGCTCGGCGGGCTGGGTTTCGCGCTCGCCGTGATCGGCGCGCTCAGTCTCCTGGCCGCGGTGCTCATGCGCGTAGTGCTGGTGCGGAACCCGCAGCCCGACCTGGTGGTGGCCACCGCCTGACCCGTCTCTCGTCGCTGGGGGGGGGTGATCAGTCGCTGGGGTCCTCGAGCCGGAATCCAACCTTCAGGGTGACCTGGAAATGCGCCACCTTTCCGTCTTCGATGTCACCGCGAGTTCCCAGGACTTCGAACCAGTCAATTCTCCGGATCGTCTCCGATGCCCGTTCGATTCCGTTGCGAATTGCCTCATCAGTGCCGTCCGGTGAGGTGCCGACGATTTCGATCACTCTGTAGGTGTGGTTTGCCATGACAGTTGCTCCTTCTCGATTCACCCAACGGTGTAGTCACTGACATTACGGGGCGGGCGTCTGAGGAGCCAGTGGGTAGTCGACGAAGGCGAATGCCGAACCGTCGGGAGCCCAGCTCGGGACGTTGATTGTGCCCTGGCCGCCGTTGAAGCCGGCCAACGTGGTGGGCGCCTGCCACGCGTTCACCGACACGAGGCGGAGTTCAACCGGTCGGTCCGCGGGGTGACCCGTCGTGCCCGGTGGGAAGCTGAGGTAGACAGCCACGTCTCCGGCCGGTGCGACGTGGGGAAACCAATTGACCCGTTCATCGAAGGTGAGTTGCTCGAGTTCAGAGCCGTCCGCGCGCACACGCGCGAGTTGCGCGCCCGGCACAGCGCGGGGCACACCTTGAGTCAACCGGAGTTGCGCTCTCGGAGACAGGCTCTGTCAGAGCCTGTCCGGAAAACAGGTCGACGACTCTGTACGTTTCGACTTCTATGTGTTCGATCAGGAGTGAGTCGTGCAGTGCGCCGCTCGCACTGCAAGATTAACCTGACCGCCCACGTTAGGAGGCACCATGCCCATCATCGACATCACGCTGGCCGAAGGCCGCACAGAGGAACAGCTGCGCGACCTGATGCGACGGGTCCACGACGCCGTCGAAGAGTGGGGCGCGCCGGCACCCAGCATCCGCGTCCTGGTGCGGGAAGTCCCGCCGACACTCTGGCTGTCAGGTGGCGCCACCCTCGCCGAGTCGAGGCCGGTGAGCTGAGGCACCGCAGCCGGGGCGGCCTGCCATTCAATGAGATACCTGTTGGTGCGTACCCGGCCCTGCCGCAGAGTTCGACGGGGGCGTGAGCTCCCGGCGACGTCGCCGAGTGCAGCGCCGCCGTCTTCCCTGAAACGACAGAAGGCCGCCAGTGAAAACGTCGAAAGACCCCATCATCCACCTGTCGAGTTCGGCCGCGAGCCCGAGCCCGGCGGGCAAGCCACTCTCCGAGATCCGGATGCGCGACCCCTTCATCCTCGAATCAACCCCCGGAGCATTCGTGCTGTTCGGAACCACAGACGAGGACCCGTGGGGTGGGCCTGCCACCGGCTTCGACTGCTATACCAGCGAAGATCTCGAAACCTGGATTGGTCCGAAGGTCGCCTTCCGGCCGCCCGTCGGATTCTGGTCGGACACCCAGTTCTGGGCGCCCGAAGTGCATGCCCACCAGGGCCGGTTCTTCATGCTCGCGACCTTCGCGAGCTCAGCGCATACTCGACCCCGAGGGGTTGCGGTGCTGGTCTCGGAATCCGCAACCGGTCCATTCGAACCGTGGAGCGCCGGCCCCGTCACCCCGAGTGAGCAGCCCTGCGTCGACGGAACCCTGTTCATCGAACCTGACGGCGATCCCTGGATCGTCTACAGTCGAGGCGCCGAAGGGATCTTCGGCGGCGAAGCCGGAATCTCGGACGGCGAGATGTACGCCCTCCGGCTCTCCCCCGACCTGAAGAAGCCGATCGGCCGCTCCAGCATTCTCTTCACCGCATCGACGGCGAGCTGGAGTGTGCCATTACGGTTTCCGGACGGCGTCGAACCCCCGAAGGAACTGAACCTGGCCACGGACCCGCGGTTCACCGACGGGCCCTTCCTGATCCGGTCACTTGACGGTTCCCTCCTGATGCTGTGGTCCAGCCACGGAAAGACCGGCTACACCCTCGGCATCGCCAGGTCCCAGAGCGGCAGTATCACCGGCCCCTGGACTCAGCAGGCTGAGCCGCTGTGGTCCGGGAACGGCGGACACGGGATGATTCTGCACACGTCGACCGGGCGAACCTGCCTGGTCTTCCATGCTCCCAACAACACCCCTGATGAGCGGGTCACCCTCATCGACGTCGAGATCACGACCGACAGCATCCGGCTGGGTAGAAGCCGCTCACAGCCGTTCACCTGATGCACACCGTCGGTTAATCGACATCCGGCCCCGCACCTTTCAGCATTGTCCGAACGGCATTCTCGCTGTTCGGCGGACGCGGGCTGATGCGTTCGAGTGTTCGCCGCACCCGCACCATCTGCTTGTTTCCTGAAAGGCGTCGCGATGAACCGTCCCACTCGAGTGTTGTCGCTGTATGAGGGCTTCTTTGCCGGCGGAGCCCGCATCCTGCATACCGATGTCATCGCCGGACTGCACAGCGGTGCCAACCAACGGCACAGTGTGCTGTCCATCGCGTCGGCAGCGCGCCGCGAGTCGTCCATTCAGCTCCTGCACAAGGATCCGCGCTACGTCCGCCTCACCCAATCAGGCGTCGAGGTCACGACGCTGGGGAGGCTCGGCGGGGCGGATGCGCCGGCCCCGGCCACTTTCACCGAACGCCAGCTGCGGATCGCCTCGGACGCGGTGCGGCAGGCGGACGTGATCCTGTCGCTGAAAGAGCAGCCGATGGGGCTCCTGCTTGCGTTGCGCGAGCGCGGGCTCATGCCGGACATCCCGGTCGCCGCGTGCCTGCATCGGTCCGACCCCCGGCACTCGGGGCCGGCCCTGTCCTGGCTCAGCGAAGCTGCCTCAACCGGCCTATTGACGGCGGAGATCTCGTGCGCCGAATCGACCAGTGACGCCTACACGCCATTCCTTGCACCCACCACCGCACGGTTCGTCATTGGTAACGGGATCGACACGGACCGCTTCCGGCCCGGAACCGCGGAGGAGCAGGCGGCGACGCGGCTTCGGTTCGGCATACCGGCTGCAGCGCCCGTCGTGGTCCTCGCCGCCAGGTTCGACGCGATGAAGAACCCCGGGCTGTTTCTCCGGTCCGCCGTTCTGCTCTCCAAGCAGCGCCCCGAGACGCACTACCTCGTGTGCGGTGCTGGAATGACCGTGGAGAACAACGCGTTTCGGGCCCTGCTTGACGAGTCGGGAGTCAGCGGTACGACAAATCTGCATGCCCTCGGCCTCCGCGATGACATGCCGGCCATTTACCAGATCGCCGACATCGTCGCGCTCACGAGCGCCTTCGGCGAAGCGTCACCCCTCTGCCTCCTCGAAGGCGCGGCGTCGGGAGCAACGCCGGTCACCACCGATGTCGGCGACTCCGCGATCACGGTGCGGGGCATCGGCTTCGTCACCGCCCACGACCCGGCCACCATCGCCGCCACCTGGGATGGCGTCCTCCACCGCCGACCCGAGCTTCGCAACCTCAGCCTCTCTGCACGCGCCCGCTTCGGGCGCCAACGGATGCTGGACGATTACGCGGCCGTTGTCAGCCGACTCCTCGGGAGCAATCGCGCTGCCGCCTGACCCGCTTTCCACGCCGAGGGCTGCCGGTGGCACGCCTTCCGGCTATCGTGGCCACCAGCGTCTGGCGCAGCACAGGACGTGACCCCAAACACAAGACGTCGCCATCGCGACACTACTGAATGGAAGTCAAATGCCAGAGAACAGCACACCCACCATTGTCCTTGTTCACGGTGCCTGGGCCGACGCGTCCAGCTGGAACGCCGTGATCGCGCCTCTCCAAGCGGAGGGCTACACGGTCCTGGCTCCACCGAACGAATTGCGTGGACTGACCTCGGACGCGGCCCACGTCGCATCCGTTCTCGAGCAGCGCACCAGCGACCCCGTGGTGCTTGTCGGGCACTCGTACGGCGGCGCGGTCATCACCAACGCCGCCACGCAGAGTGGCAAGGTGAAGGCGCTCGTCTATGTCGACGCCTTCATTCCGGACGAGGGTGAAACCGTCGTCGGAATCCTGGAAGGATCGGGTTCCGCCCTCGCGGTCGACGACCCGACCACGGTGCTCGATGTCGCGGGCTATCCGGGGGCGCCGGAAGGTGCCGCCGAGGCCTTCCTCAAGCCGGAGACGGTACACACCGCCTTTGCCCAGGACCGGCCGGAGGCAGATCGGTGGACGATAGTCGCCACGCAGCGACCGGCTTCCTTCGTCGCCAACGTCACCCCGTCAGGGCCGCCGGCCTGGAAGACGATCCCGAGTTGGGCGGTGCTGGGCACCGAAGACCGGGTGATCCCGATCGCGACGCAACGCCGGATGGCGGAGCGCGCGAACGCGACGATCACCGAGGTCAACGCATCCCACGTCTCGATGGTGTCGCGTCCGGAGGCCACCCTCGCCGCCATCCACGAAGCGGTCGCGGCGGTCAGCTGATCGCCGAAGGCGGCCGGCCTTACCCTTCAGGAAGCTCGGCGAAGGTTTTCTTGATTCCGGTGTACCAATCCATCGCCTTTTTCGGGTGGCGCCACCGGCCCTTCATCGCATCCCGTGCCTCTCCGTGGGTGTGATCGCCGGCTTTCACCGCCTCCTTGAGGTGGCGGTCCTGGGCCTGGATCACCTCGTCCGCGGTGGCCTTGACGTATGTCTCATCGCAGGGTCCGCCCAGCTGCCGGCAGGTCATGGTTTTCATCGTTATCTCCTCAGGAGGGTGCCCGAACGGCACGTCTCACCTTATTGACGAATCGACAGGACGTCTTCCGCTTCATGATGATTGCACCGGCGCGCGCTGGAGTGGGCGGTCCCCATTTACGCCGACAGCGCTGAGCGCCCTGTCGCTGATAGCTTGACGTATCGACAGTCGGTTCCCGAGAGGCTCTCGACGGGTTCGCGTCGACAAGGCAGGGAAGCAGTGAGCGCATGAAAAGAGTCTCGTATTGCGGAGAATCATTCCTCACCACTGACGGCGCAGCGGATGCGCTCCTGGCGTTGGTCGTCGCATTTCCGGGCGGCCACAGCTCCGAGTTGCTCGAGCTACCCGCGCTCAACAGCGACGGCGATGAGATGGTCGTGCAGTTACTCGTCGGCCCAGGCAGCGAGCTCGTCAGCGTGCCGGAAGCGTCTACGGCCGGGGAACCGGACACCCACGCAACAGTTGCCTACTTGATCGACCGTCTGCGCACGCTACTGGTCCCCCGTGAGCTGACCTACTCGGAAGCGTCGTCCTACGCGGAGTACGGGTGGGACCTGCGGTACGCGCTCTAGTTCTCTGCACGGGTGGGCGTTCTGGTGGACGCTCGACCAGCACGCCGCTCGGTCGACGGCGAGATGCGACATGGCAAGTCGCGGCAGTGGCTGCGCACCCTCGACGAACGCGCGGAGGACTGACGGCCTTGCCGCGCTCAGGACGCCCGGGACAGCGGCGCGGAGTCACGGAGTGGTGACGCGGCGACTCTGGAGGGCGGTGAGTTGGACCAGAAGCCGTTCCGCTTCACTGACCGAAAGCGCCTCCCCCAACACCCCGGACAGGTGGGCTTCCGCGGCGGTTTCGGCCGCCTCCACGGCCGTCGATCCGGCATCGGTCAGGGCAACGATGGAGGAGCGACGGTCGGCGGGGTTCGCCGAGCGCACGGCAAGGCCGTCTCGTTCGAGTCGGTCGACAAGCTTGCTGGTTGCTCCGACGGTGATCAACATCGTCGAGGAGATGTCCTGCACCCGCGCCGGTCCCTCCGTCGAGCGGACCGCGTCAAGAGCTTGGAACGTGGCCAGGGACAACCCGATAGTCGACTCCAAGTGGGAATCAAGTCCGTTCCAGAGCTTGATCTCTGCCCTGACCAATTCGGTGAACACGTCCAGATAGCGACTCATTGATTTTCAGCTTTCCCTTTGTCGTCCCAAGTATCCCGTGAGACCTGCCCGAACTCGATCACCGCGTCAACACGACCAGCTTGCCGCCCGCGACGCCGCTCTCCATGTCGCGGTGCGCCTGCTGGATCTCATCCAGCCGGTAGACACGGCCGACCGGCACCCGTGCCCGTCGGGCGGCGACGGCGTCGAGGAAACCCTGCAGCTCCGCGGCTGACAGGTCGGCGGCCTCCCCGGAGTAGGCGGTGAGCCGCACGCCATTGGGCAGCCAGTCCATCGGATAGAACTCGCTGATCGTCCACTGGTCGCTCAGCATCCCGGTGAAGCAGACCGTCCCCCCAGTGCGCACGGCACGCAGGGTGTCGCGCATGACGTTGACGCCGACCAGTTCGACGGCGCCATCGACGCCGCCCGGCACGATTTCCCGCACCCGCGCGGCCACCGAACCATCGTCGATGATCACGTGGTCCGCACCCGCGGCCTCGAGGAGGCCCCGACTCGCCGGATTGCGGGTGGTGGCCACAACGGTCATCCCGCGAAGGGAACCGAGGGTCGCCAGGGCCAGCCCCACCGACGACGTGCCGCCACGGATAAGCAGGCTCTGCCCGTCAACGGCTTCCAGGCCGACCCGGAGCGACCCGGCCGCGGTCTGCAGCATCTCCGGCACGGCGCCGAGGACGTCCCAGCCGAGTGAGCTCGTGAAGGGAACGACGCTGGTCGCCGGCACGGACACGTATTCCGCATAGCCACCGTCGAAGGCCCGTCCCATGCCGCCCATCATTGCCGCCACTCTCGTGCCGATCGGGAATTCGTCACCCGGCGCATCCGCCACGACCCCCACGGCTTCGATGCCGGGAATCCGCGGGAACGAACCGGTCGAGGCAACACCAGATCGGAAATGCAGTTCGGAGCGGTTGAGCCCGAAAGCCTCGACCCGGATCAGGACCCATCCAGTGCGGGGCGTAGGGATGGGAACGTCCCGGATCTGCAGCGCCTCCGGCCCACCCGGCTGGTCGATGACGACGGCGCGCATGGTGCCCGTCATGCTCGCGCCGCCCCCCTGAAACTATCGCTGTACCGAACCATCAGGTTCCCCAAACTCTCATCGACTGCCGCACTATACATTCCCAAGAATATACTGCCATGGAATCTTCTTCTGTAGAATCGATCCCCTGATCCAGTCCGTCGGACTCCCCATCAGCCGAAGAAAGGCACCACCATGACCTCCCCTCAGACCACTGCTGTCCTCGTAATCGACATGCAGAACGACACGGTGCACCCCGACGGTGCGTACGCGGGAACCGGTGCCGCCGAGCACGCTGCGAGCCAGAATGTCGTACCGAACGTGCGCTCGATCCTGGATGCAGCTCGAAGCTCTGAGACGCCGGTCTTCTTCAGCAGGATCGTGGTGTACCCCCGGCCGGGACTCGGCGGCAACAACGCCCCCATCTTCAGCATGCTCGCTCCTGACACCTTCAAGCTCAACAGCTGGGGTGCACAGATCGTCGACGAGCTCACCCCCGAGGGCGACGAGATGGTGCTGGACCGAACCCGCATGAGCGTGTTCAACGGCACCGGCCTCGACAACATGCTCCGCAACCTCGGCATCCGCACGCTTGTCGTGGTCGGCGCCTGGACGAACATGGCTGTGGAGCACACTATCCGGGATGCCGCGGATCACGGCTACGAGGTCACGATCGTCACGGATGCGACGTCGAGCCTCAGCCCGGAGTGGCAGCACGCCGCGCTCAGCTTCGCCCTGACGAACATCGCCACGGCAACCGACACCGCATCCGCGACCGCCTTGCTGCAGTCCTGACTGAGCCGGTTTGATGGAGCACGGGGGCTGGCCGCTTGCCGCCGATGAAACCGATTCCCAGCATCACCGCAATCCGGCCGTCGCGTCAGTGCCGCGATCGCTGATCACGGCGGGGCTGGCGGCACTATCGGGCCAGCGCCGCCAGTTCGGCACGCGAGCGTGCTCCCGCTTTGCGCAGGAGGTTGGACACGTGGAACTTGACCGTGTTCTCGCTGATGCCGAGCTTCCTGGCGACGTCGCGGTTTCGCGCACCGGATGCGACCAGGCGCAGGACCTCCCGTTCCCGCGGGCTCAGCGGAACGGTGTCGATGAGCTGGTCAGGCTCGGCAGGCGGATCCAAGGGGAGGCTGACCGACAGTTCGGAACCCCACCCGGGCGTGGAAGCCACGCGAAGCTCCCCGTCGAGCGCCGAAACGCGCTCGGCGATCGGCCGAAGGGAGTCATCGTGCGCGGTCAACTCGCCGTTGCCGTCGTCCCTGATGCCGATGAGCAGGTTCAACCCGTCGCAGTCCCATTGGATTCGCACTCTCCGGCTCACACCGGTGTCAACGAACGCGAGGACTGCGCTGCGAACAATGGCCCGTGCGGCGTGTGCGACGTCGCCGGGAAGAGCCCGGCCTGTGGCGGGCGGCTCGATGAATTGCACGTCGAGGTCCCCGAAGCGCACCAGGGGTCGGAGGTCGTTTCTGAGCCGCCCGAACGCCCCGGCAACGGGTTCCAGCATCGCATCGCGCTGCTCATCCGTCGCCATCCGGATGTCGACAAGCGAGGCCGCCGCCACATCGATCGCCACTGTGCGGGCGGCCCGATCGTCCAGCCGCTCCGAACGAAGAACGGCCAGCAGCGATTCGAGCGTCACGGCGTGCCGATCCGCCTGCTCGGCCACCGTCCGGGCGTGCTCGAGTAGAAGTTCACGAGTGCCGAGGGCCTCCGTGTTGATCGATGTGGTCATCCGCCCACCCTACCCGCCGAGTAGACCTACCCGAATGGGTAGGCGAGGCCGTCCTACCCGGTGGCTCTGACCCGGATGCGGGCCGCCCAGACTTGACCCATGACCGAGCGCACCGATCTCCCCCGCCAGCCTCTGGACCTCATCGTTGGGGAACTCAAGGCTCTCTTGGCCACGATCGACGCGGCCGAAATGGACAGCATCACAAACCTCGTGGCCGGCGGGGACCGCGTCTTCGTGCACGGCGCGGGCCGGTCGGGTCTGGCCTTGCGCATGACGGCCATGCGCCTCATGCACCTCGGTCTGACGGCGCACGTCGTCGGTGAAGTCACGACGCCGGCGATCGGAGCGGGCGACGTCCTCTTGGTTGCCAGCGGTTCCGGAACGACCAGCGGGATCGTCACGGCAGCGCAGACGGCTGCCTCGGTCGGTGCACGCATTGCGGTTCTCACGACCGCTCGGGAGTCTCCCCTGGCGACCCTGGCGGACGCGGTTGTCGTCGTGCCGGCAGCGGCGAAGCTCGACCGCTCCGGCACCGCGTCAGCGCAGTACGCCGGCAGCCTCTTCGAGCAGGCCGTCGGGCTGATCGGCGACGCCGTATTCCACACGCTCTGGCAGAGATCCGGGCAGTCGGCCGATGACCTCTGGCCACGTCACGCCAACATCGAATAGACGTTGCCACCCCCACACGCCCACATTTTCACCCCCTCAAGAACCCCGATAGAAGGAACACAATGAAACTGCAGTTCGCCATGGATACTCTCACCACCGAGGCAGCCCTGGAGCTCGCCGCCGCCGCAGCGCCCCACGTCGACATCCTCGAACTCGGTACCCCGCTCATCAAGGCCGCTGGTCTCTCGGCCATCACTGCCATCAAGGCAGCGCACCCTGACAAGATCGTCTTCGCCGACCTCAAGACGATGGATGCCGGAGAACTGGAGGCCGACATCGCCTTCACCGCCGGCGCCGATCTCGTCACCGTTCTCGGCGTCGCCGGCGACAGCACCATCATCGGTGCGGTCACTGCCGCCACCAAGCACGGGAAGGGAATCGTCGTCGACCTCATCGGCGTCGCCGACAAGGCCGCCCGCGCGAAGGAGGTCGTCGCACTCGGCGCCCAGTTCGTCGAGATGCATGCAGGTCTCGACGAGCAGGCCGAAGACGGTTTCACCTTCGAGACCCTCCTCACCGACGGCAAGAACTCTGGCGTCGCATTCTCCGTCGCCGGTGGCGTGAGCACAGCCACCATCGAGTCGGTCCAGGAGTCGGGCGCTGAGGTTGCCGTCGCCGGTGGTGCCATCTACGGCGCCCGCGACGTTGGCGCAGCAGCCGCCGCTCTGCGAGCCGCAATCAAGTAACGAGCACCGCTGCGACAGCAGCGCCGCTGACCCGGCGGGCGCGGGAATACCCCGCGCCCGCCGGCTGCCCTTGACGGGCGGGTAGACGAGCACAACACTGGGCACCAGTTGGTAGTGGGAGCATCAGGATCAGTGCCGCCGAGAATTCGGCGGGCAGTCGATCGTCTGCCAGCGCGCCGTAACTGGAGGCATTCCGATGAGTTCAACCAGGAAAACCGCGCTCGTGGCAGGTATTTTCTACCTGATTACCTTCGTCTCGATCCCCACCCTTACCCTTTACGGCCCGGTGAAGGGCCAGAACTTCATCATCAGCGCCGGTGCAGACACCGGCGCGTACTGGGGCGGCTTGCTCGAAGTGATCGTCGCCCTTGCCGGAGTCGGCACAGCGGTCACGCTGTTCCCGGTAGTCAGGCGCCAAAACGAGGCCATGGCCCTGGGTTTGGTCGCCAGTCGCACGATTGAAGCGGCGATGATCTTCGTCGGCGTCGCGAGCCTCCTCACTCTCATCGCCTTGCATCAACCCGGCGCCTCAGGGGCGGACGCGACGACGTTGACCACCGCGGGTAGAGGACTCGTCGCCTTCTACAACGCGGCGTTCCTGCTCGGACAGAGCCTGATGCCAGCCGTGAACGCCGTCCTGCTGGGGACGCTCATGTACCGTTCGCGCCTCGTGCCACGGGTCCTCCCTGTGATTGGACTCATCGGGGCTCCACTACAGTTCGCGGCCGTCATTCTCACGATGTTTGGCATCATCGACCGAATCTCCACGGTCACGCTGCTCGCCGCACTCCCGGTGGCAGTGTGGGAGTTCTCCCTCGGCCTTTGGCTCGTCTTCAAGGGCTTCAAACCGTCACCGATCATCGACGCGATGCTCCCGACCGGCACCACGTCAGCCAGTCGAAACGACTCCGACTAGCCCGAGGAACCATTTCAGAGGGGCGGAGATCAGTAGAGCTCACCGATCGCTTGGTGCTGTCGCCGGTCGGCTCCTTCGTGGGTCCGACCTGGTGGTCCAGCTAGTTGTCGACGGAGGCCATGTTGGCTTCGTCGTGGCGGGCGCCTGCGGCGGGCGTGAGGTTGTCGAGGCGCTCTATCTGGGTTGCGGTGAGCTTGATGGAGTCGGCATCGATGTTCTCTACGGCGCGGGCGATTCGGCGGGTGCCGGGGATCGGGGCGATGTCGTCGCCCTTGGTGAGGATCCAGGCCAGCGCAGTCTGGGCTGGGGATGCCCCGATTTCGGCGCCGATCGACTTCACTTCGTCGACGATCGCGAGGTTGCGGGTGAAGTTCTCGCCGGTGAACCGCGGGTTGGTCTTGCGCCAGTCGGTGTCGGGGAAATCGTCCACAGTGCGGATCTGGCCGGTGAGCAGGCCATGGCCGAGCGGCGAGTACGGCACGAAGCCGATGCCGAGTTTTCGCAGCAGCGGGAGGATGTCTGCTTCGACGTCACGGGTCCAGAGGGAGTACTCGGTCTGGAGTGCGGCCATCGGGTGGACAGCGTGGGCGCGGCGGATGTTCGCCACGCCTGCCTCGGAAAGGCCGTAGTGGCGGATCTTGCCCTCGGTGATGAGCTCGGCGATTGCGCCAACGGTGTCCTCGATGGGCGTGTTCGGGTCCATTCGGTGCTGGTAGAAGAGGTCGATGTAGTCGGTGCCGAGACGCGTCAGCGAGCCCTCGACCGCACGGCGGACGTTGGCCGGGCTGCCGTCGGGGCCCATGCCCCACGTGCCGTCCGGCTCGTGTTTGAGGATTCCGAACTTGGTGGCGATCTGCACTTGGTCGCGGCGTCCCTTCACGGCCGCTCCGACGATTTCCTCGCTGTGGAACGGGCCATATCCTTCCGCGGTGTCGATGTGGGTGACGCCGAGCTCGAGAGCGCGGTGGATGGTGAGGATCGACTCGGCGTCATCCGTCGCGCCTTCGGCGGTGTATGTGCCAGCCATGGTCATGGCGCCAAGGCCGATGCGGCCGACATCGAGGCTGCCGAGATGTGCGTTCTTCATTGTGTGCTTCTTTCTCTAGTCCTCGTAGTTGAGGGATGCCGACAGGACATTGGAGCGCATGCTGATGCCTTCCCAGATTGTGAGGCCGGCCTGCTCGGTCGGCGCTGATGAGAGTCAACCCGGGTTGCGCTGAGTTAGCGTGGCCCTACCTTCAGGTGCTCTGGGAGGGACCCTCTAGCGCAGGCGCGGCAGCGTAGGTTCTATCTCATGGACATTCACGGCGACCTCAGGGAGTTTCTGGTGTCGCGCCGGGCGAAGCTGACCCCACAACAGGCCGGCCTGCCCGACTTCGGCGGCCGGCGGCGCGTACCCGGCTTGCGCCGCGAAGAGGTCGCCTTGATTGCAGGGATGAGCGCGGAGTATTACAAGCGCTTCGAACGCGGAAATGCCGCGGGTGTCTCTGAAGCCGTCATCGACGGCATCAGCCGCGCACTCAAGTTGGACGAAGCCGAGCACCGTCACCTCTATGACCTGGTGCACGCTGCGAACGCGGGCGCACATCCGCAACGGAGACGACCGACCCGCAGGACGCAGCTGAGTGCCAGCATGCGCCAGACCATCGATGCAATGTCGACGGTTCCAGTGTTCGTGCAAAACGGCCGTCTCGACGCTGTCGCGACGAACCGGCTCGGCCGCGCGTTGTTCTCGGTCATGTTCGACGACGCCCGCCCGCCGGTGAACGCCGCACGCTTCGTCTTCCTGGATGCCCAGGCGCAAACGTTCTACCGGGACTGGGAAGCCAACGCGCGTCAGATCGTCGCTATCCTGCGCGCCGAGGCCGGGCGCTCCCCCTACGACCGCGAATTGAGCGACCTCGTCGGCGAACTATCCACTCGCAGCGATCTCTTTCGCAAGCTGTGGGGATCGCATGACGTGCGCGAGCACCGCACCGGTGTCAAGAGTGTGCACCACCCCGTCGTCGGCGACCTGGACCTCACCTTCCAGGGCCTGGAACTGTCGAACGATCACGGCCTGCAGATGCTGGTGTTCTCGGCCGCGCCGGGGTCGCCCTCGCATGACGGCCTGCAATTGTTGGCCAGCTGGGCTGACACCCACAGCCCGGACCGCAGTCCAGGGGATGCGGAGATCAAGGAGTCCGGGCGCCATTAACAACCGCTCCGTCCTGTGGCGGCAGACGCGCCCCAGGCCGGTCCGTACCTCAGTCGTGGGGTTCAGTCGGTTCCGCCACCACGGTCATGCCGTCAAGGGTGCTCGCCGAGCGGACCAAGGCATCGACCCACTTTGGGTTGAGTGCCGGCCATCGGCTTTCGGTGAAGGTGTAGAAGAGTGGTATTCCGGGGTATATCCAGACCGTGCCCCGGCTTCCATCGCCGTCCTTGTCGTTCTTCCAGGAGAGATAAAAACTCTCTTTGATGTGGAGCTTGACGCCGATGGCGGCTTGTAGGTGAGCGAGCGTCCGGTCGTCGAGGTAGATTCGAAGGCTCGAACTATAGGTGAGATGTCCCATGAGGCCTCCTCTCCCGAACTGCTTACCGCGAAGATATCCCCGGTCGCCGTGCCGTCGGGAGGGGCTAGCGCATCGGGGCTATCGTGACTCTCATGCTTGACGAAGACGTAACGAGCGCGCTGATTCGGGAGCGGATCCACAGTTGAGCGACGCCTGCACCGATCTGCAGGTCCTCTTGTCCGCCCGGTAGGAAGGAGCGACTGACTCATGGAACTGAACGATCTACTCACGGCCCTGAACGCGGCCCGAACCATTGAAGGAGGGTCTCCGCTACACAGCGCGATGCTGGAAGTGAGCCAGGGTGCGCTGAAGATCACCGCCGAGATGAACAGCGGTTACCACGAACCGGAGCGAGTACGGCAGCTTCTTGCGCAATTGACCGGACGCGCGATCGACGAATCGGTAACTCTCTTTCCGCCGTTCTACTCAGACTTCGGGAAGAACATCGCCCTCGGGAAGCGGATCTTCATCAACTCCGGATGCAAGTTCCAGGACCAGGGCGGCGTAGTCATCGGCGACGACAGCCTGATCGGGCACAACGTGGTCATGGCGACGCTCAACCACGACCTGAGTCCGACCCGCAGAGCCGACATGCACCCTGCTCCGATAACCATTGGTCGCAACGTGTGGATCGGAACTAATGCAACCATCCTCCCCGGAGTGACGATTGGCGACAACGCCGTCGTCGCCGCCGCCTCGGTCGTCACCAAGGACATACCGGCCAACGCCGTCGTTGTGGGATCGCCGGCACGAGTGGTACGCACGGTCCCTGACTGATCCCAGTGGTGGCGGCAATTCGTGGGACCACTCGCGAGGCGGACAGGTTGTTGCCCTACTGGAGCGACCGTAGCGGTCCCCCACTGTCCAGTTCTATGCTGCGACCGTGCCCGAGACAACTCGTGTCGCAGCCCTCAATCAGGTGAACCTCGATCAGCTGCTGCTGGAAACGAAATTGGCGAGTCCGCTACCTCGGGGCGGCTTCGTCAGTCGCGGCGCGCTCATTGCCAAGGGGCGCCGAAGCGGGCGCCGTATCGTTTCCGTCAGCGCGCCGTCCGGCTACGGCAAGTCCATCCTGCTGTCCCAGTGGGCGGCGGCCGAAGACAGACCCGTCGCCTGGGTTTCCCTGGATCGCTTCGACGACGACCCTGCAGCGTTACTGTTTCTCCTGTCGTCAGCGTTTGTGCGGGCAACCGGGGCGGACAGCTCGCTGATCGACGATATGGGCGGGCACGGCATCTCGGCGCTGGGCCGAGCGGCGCCGCGCCTCGCCACAGCTCTGCATGCCAGCCCCCAGCCGTTCGTGCTCATGCTCGACGACCTCCAGGAGCTCGGCTCACCGGGGTGCCACGACGTGTTGGAGGTCGTCATCACCGGGATTCCAAGCGGGTCACAGTTTGTGGCGGCGAGCCGGATAGCGCAGCCGCACATCCCGAGACTGCGTGCTGCGGGCGAGACGATCGAGTTCGGCGTCAACGATCTTGCCTTGGATGCCGACGGCGCGCGGCGTATCTTCGCCGAAGCCGACCTCGACCTTGCCAGCGACGATGCGGAGACTCTCGCACTTAGCACCGAAGGGTGGCCAGTCGGCATGTCGCTCGCGGCGGTCATCGCCCGCGAAAGCACCGAGCGCACAGTCACCGTGGCCGGCAACGACCGGTACGTGGCCGACTACCTCTACCGGGAGTCCTTGGCGGCCTTGTCGGCAGACACGCAGAGCTTCCTCCGCCGCACCGCAGTGCTCGAGCAGTTCTGCGCGGACTTATGCGATGCAGTACTCGACGCCACCGGGTCACAGGCCATTCTGCGCCACCTCGAGGCCTCAAACGTGTTCCTGATACCCCTCGATCGTCACCGTGGCTGGTACCGATATCACTCGTTGTTCGGTGAGTTCCTCCAGTCTGAATTGCGCCAGAACGAACCGGAGCTTATCGCGCAGCTGCACCTGCGTGCGGCGGACTGGTATGAAGCGAACGCCTCGCCGGGCATGGCGATTGAGCATCTGCTCGATATCCGGGAACGCGACCGCTGCGTTCGCCTGGTCACCGAGAATGCGCTCCCGGCCTACCAGGCCGGCCAGCTGGAAACAGTTCAGCGCTGGATCACCACGCTCGGAAGCGACACCGTTTGCGACTACCCGCCGCTGGCCGTGCTGGCCGGCTGGTTGGCCGTCATGTCCGGACGGTCCGCGGCAGCCGAGCAGTGGATGCATCGGATCGAGCAGGCGGTCTTCGACCTGCCACCGGCCGATGGGACAGCGTCATTCGATTCGGCTCGGGCGATGCTGCGATCAATCATGTGCGCAGGCGGACCGGAGCAGGCTATGGCCGACGCCGCATTGAGCTTGGCGCAGGAACCACCGTGGAGTGTCTGGCGCGACCAGGCAGTGTGCCTGACCGGACAGGCGCACCTCTTGACCGGTGATGTGGAGCGCGCAGGCGCCCTGTTCAGCGAGGCATCCGAGCTGTCGACAACGACGGGCAATCACGATGTGCACGTGCTCTCTGATGCGGAACGCGCGGTGATCGCTATGGACAAGGGACGCTGGGTCGAGGCCGCGCGACTTTCGAACGAAGCGCTTGCGGTGATCCAGGAGCATCGCCTGATGGATTACGCCATCTCGGTGATCGCGTTCGCCGGCGCGGCCAGACTGGCACTACAACGCGGCGATCTGACAGGGGCAACAAGCGAACTCACAAAGGCCATGCGGTCTCGCCAATTCTGCGGCTACGCCACTCCGGCATTGGCCGTACGCGCGCGCTTGAGTCTCGCCAGGACACATTTCGCGATGAGCGACCATGCTACGGCCCGTCATCTGCTTCGCGAGATCGGCGATATCTTGATGCTCCGGCCGGCCCTTGGCCGTCTCGTCGATGACGTCAGCGAGTTTCGGGCCATCATCGACTCCGGCGGGACACTGGGCACGGGAGCCGCGCCCCTGACTCCTGCAGAACTTCGACTGTTGCCCTATCTTCAAACGCACCTCTCCGTTCCCGAGATCGGGGCGCGTCTCTACGTCTCCCGCAACACAGTGAGCACGGAGGTGGGGTCTATCTACCGCAAACTCGGTGTGTCCACCAGAACCGGTGCGGTAGACCGCGCGCTCGCTATCGGCCTTCTCGGCGCATGAAACCGGAACTGCAGCCGAAACCGCCGAAGTGACGGTGCTGGACCGGGCCTATGCGGCGGCTAACGCCTTCGCTTTGAGCGCGTCGTATTCAGTTGGGGTGACAGCGCCGGAGTCGAGCAGCCGCTTGGCGGATTCGATCTGAGCCGCAGGAGAGTCGGTAGCCGCGACCGAGCGAATGTAGTCGTCGGTTTGGGCCGTCGCGGCGCGCGAGGCGGCAGCGTTTCGCTCAGCCATGCTGCGCCCGCGTGCGATCAGGTAGATGAAGACAGCGAGAAACGGGAGGAAGACGAGGAAGAGGGTCCACAGCGCCTTGGCCCATCCGTTCAGCGACGGGTCCCGAAAGACGTCGATGATGACCGTGATGAAGATCCACAGGCACGAGATCGCGATGTAGAACCAGAAGAACCAGACGAAGAAATCCCAGACGCTCATGACTGTTCCGTTCCCTTGCGAGCGTGCCGATCACGCTCGAGTGCTCAGACGATACGAGGGCACCGGCCCTGATACATCACGCGAACTGCATGATTCCCGAGCCGTGCGTCTGCACTTCACCCCGACCGCGTGATGCCGACCGCAGCACGTCGGGTCTACCTTCGGACGCACAGGCAGCACATCGACCGAAGGAGCAACCCATGACCGACAACGTTTCGGAGTACGCAGCCCCGGTCGACTTTGTGATCATCGAATTTCCCGCGGGCGAACAAAACTTCTCGGGCGAAGTCATCGAGGAGCTCGTCACGCTCGTCAACTCGGGCATCATCCGGCTCGTCGACGGCATGGTGTTGGTCAAGGACGACAACGGTGACGTCGAGGCGACCGAGCTATCGGACCTCGAAGGCCTTGGACCGTTGGAGACCCTCGCTGCAGAGCTGGCGGAGTTCCTCGCCGAGGAGGACGTGGCGCACCTCGCGGCAGCCATGGATCCGGGAAGCGTAGCTGGCGTGATCGTTTATGAAAATCTCTGGGCCGGTCCTTTCAGCGCCGCGGCCAGGCGCGCCGGCGGTCGGCTCATCGCCGATGGCCGCATTCACAGCCAGGACATCGCCGACGCGCTCGAGGCGGAAGCCGCGCTTGAAGGACAAGGAGCCTGAGATGTTGCGAGCAGGACGTGCAGGGAGAGTCGGAGTTGTTCGGCGGCCCGTCGCAAAAGCGGCTGTCGTCACGAAGGCCGTGCAACCAGGGCCGGCACCTGTGGCAAAGGCCGCCGTCGTTGGCGCCGCCGTGACGCCTCGCCGGCGGCGCTTCTAGCCGCCGGGTGTCAGGGCACCGAACTGTCACAATCGCCCCATCCCGTTGCCTATGATCACCACGCCAACCATGACCAGAATCAGGTTGCTGACGATCGTGATGTTCGCAGTTATCCAGGCGCGTGTCGGCTCGAGCCACCGTTTAGTCTCTTCGGGTCTCAGCCAGCTCGCAAGAATCGGATAGGCGATCGACGAAATCGAGACGATTGTGTAGAACCCGACGGTGATGGCCGCCTCCCCCGCTGTGAGGTCATCGCCCCATATCGACAGCCCGGCAGCCGCGCTGAGCATCAGCGCCTTGGGTCGCAGGTTGAGTAGGAAACCCAGGGCAAACGCAGGCCAGGGCCCCATCGTCCCCGCAGCTGCGAGCCACCTCGGTGTGTCGCTCGACGGCTTCGTGTTTCCCTGTCGCCAGGAGACGACCGCGATCACGACAAGCGCTGCCCCGATGACGACCAGCAGCGTGCCGATGGCGACCTGTGATCGACGCGGCGGCGCCGAGGGAAGTGCGTAGGCCAAGACCGTGAACACGACGACCACCACGATCAGTCCGAGGAGGAAACCAAGGAGGAAGGTCACCGATGAACGGCGCCGGTTCGGCGAAAGCAGGATCAGGATGGTCGCCATGATGGGCACTGAACTGAAGGCGGTTGCCACGGCGATCGGGAGGACATGGCCCCACGCGGCCCACATGGTTCGCGAGGGCTAGGGCACCGGCTCGAATTCGCCGGGCCGCCAGGTCTTGTCGAAGAACGGTTGCAGCGGGCTGTACAGGCGCAGCAGCACGAACCAGCCCCTCTCCGGGTCGGTCTGGATCCAGTTCGAACGTGACACGCCGTCAGGTTGCGTCGGTGAGAAGTAGACCACGGTCGCTCCGTCCGGCTCCGCCTCCGCAGCCGGGGACGGGAACGCCTGACTGCCGGCTCGCGGATAGATTTGATCGGTTTGCAGCAGCGAACGAGTCTGGTTGTCATACGCGTTCAAAGACCAGAACCGGGCGGCGGGGATGTCATTGGGCAGGGACACCCGATAGGTTTTCGAGCCGTCGAAGGCCACGCCATCCTGGTCGACGTTCGCCACGAGATACTGCGAGCCCACATTGGTGAGGCGCATGCACATGGCCGGGGTCACGCAAGTCGCTGTGTAGAAGAAGGACGTCCGCGCGTGCAGCCTTCGTGCCCCCTTGTCCGGGAATGGCTTGATCCCCTCGCTGGTGACCAGTGGTGGCGGGTTGAGGAATTCGTATCCCCCGTCGAAAAGCATGTTCCACCAGGCCGACGTGGCGTCGTCGTAGTACCTGAAGTCGTCCGTCGGGTGCGCCCCCATGCCGACCGTGCGGGACGCGGCGTTGGCAAAGGCGGCCGCCTCGTCGAGGATGGCGCGCCGCCGTGAATCCGGGGCGAACGTTTCGCCCTTGATGATCCCGATCGCGGCCAAAGATCCGGCGAGTTCGGCGTCGAGGGCCGCCGCCGGTTCACGTTGCACGAGCTGATCGACAAGCGCGTAGTGGCCGAAGTCGACGGGAGGGAGAGTGTTCATGGCCAGGCCGGTGCCCTCAACGAAACGCGGACTCCGCGGATCAGCCACCTGCCCGAGCGGCCCCTTTCCGATGAGGTACGACCCAACACTGCTGCCAATGCCGCCAGCGGCAAAGGGGTAGATCTTCAGCTGTTCCCTGATTCGGTTGGCGGCAGGAGCGGGATCGCTGCCCGGGTACTCGTTGATGAACGCCCGCCCGACCACGAATGCCAGGTTGGTTCGAGACTCGTGCACGTAGTACCCGCCCTCGGGCAGCGGACCGTCGTAACCGGGCGGCACGAGCAAGTACGTTCCGCCGCGTCCGCGGTCCGCGCCCGGGAGGCCGAAGTCGGTGATCCACCGGAACCACATATCGTCGATGACGCCCAAGGTCTCCGACGGAGTCTCCAGGACCACCGGCCCATCCGCAAGATCGACAAACACCCAGAAGTAGACCGTGTCAGCATTGCCGGTGAGGAAGAGCGACCTCGAATCCATCAGTTCAGAAAAAATCAGGACGTCGCCGTCGTTGACTCCGGCCTCCAGAAACCCGTTACGGATGGCAACAGTGGATACGCCCTGGACGGTGTTCATGAATGCGTCCACGCCGTGCACGTAGTCCAGGTGGTCCCGGATCTTGTCTGCGGTTCCTCCAGCGGGGTAACCGTCGACGAACTCCAATGCCCCGAGTCCGGTCTCTACCCTTGACGCGGTCGTGACAACAGGTGGCACCGGTGTCTTGGCTGCAAGCTGGGTGGGCATCACGGTCTCCTTCGACTCAATTAGTGCGTACCCACGCACGGTAGGGCTGCCGGGAGCCTCAGTCATCACCCGATCTGCATGATGCGGCGCGCGATGCCCTGGTCTGCAATAGCGAGGAACACACGCGCTGCCAGCGGACGACATCGCCCACCATCGTTCGACGAAGGGAACCCCCGCATGAGCGCTGAGCTCACCGCAATCATCGGCGGCATTCTGATTGCCATCGATTTTGCGATCCGCATTGCCGCGCTGATTATCGTGCCCAGGAACCGCAAACCGACGGCGGCGATGGCCTGGCTGCTGGCGATCTTCCTGATCCCGTTTGTCGGGATCATCCTCTTCCTGCTGATCGGCAACTCCAGGCTGCCCAAGGCCAGGCAGGAGAAGCAGCGTCACCTCGATCGGCTGATTACCGAGCGGGCAACACTCCTCGCGCCTCCTGCCGAGGAGACCGAGTGGCCCGACTGGTTCGCCTCGCTCGTCAGGCAGAACCAGGAGTTGGGCGCCCTTCCCGCACTCGGAGGCAACACCGTTGACCTCATTGACGACTATCAGTCCTCGATCGACGCGATGACCCGCGAGATCGACGCGGCCGCTCTCTTCGTGCATGTCGAGTACTACATCGTGTCCTTCGACGCGACTACCCGAGGGTTCTTCGGCGCGCTCGAACGAGCCGTGAAGCGCGGTGTCCCCGTGCGACTGCTCGCCGACTTCGTGGCGTCGCGGCGGGTGGCCAACCACGACGAGACGTTCGCCGAACTCGACCGCATCGGGGTCCGGTGGAGCTACATGTTGCCGGTACAACCGTTCAAGGGCCACTACCAGCGCCCCGACCTGCGCAACCATCGCAAGCTCGTCGTCGTCGACGGCCGGGTCGGATTCATGGGATCGCAGAACCTCATCGACCGC
Source organism: Cryobacterium sp. AP23 (assembly GCF_054075385.1). Lineage (NCBI taxonomy): Bacteria > Bacillati > Actinomycetota > Actinomycetes > Micrococcales > Microbacteriaceae > Cryobacterium > Cryobacterium sp. AP23. Next base: position 1,079,593 of record NZ_CM133415.1, read on the forward strand.
AGCTACAACTCCCCCAAGAACCACAAGCGTGGCCTGCAATGGCAGGAGTTGATGGCCGGAATCAGTGGACCGACCGTCTCCGCGATCAACGCGGTCTTCATGTCGGACTGGTACATCGAGACGGGCGAGCTGCTCGACGCGGAGGAGAACGTGCCGGCCATGGACGTACCGGTGGATTCGTCAGTACATGCTCTCGTGTGCCAGGTGGTGCCCAGCGGTCCCGGCTACAACGACGAGAACAATCTGCGCCTCTTCCTCACCCTGGTCACTTCCGCCCAGCAAAAGGTAATCATCACCAGTCCCTATTTCGTGCCCGACGAGGCGATGATGTACGCGATCACGTCGGCGTGCCGACGCGGACTGGACGTGCAGCTGTTCGTCTCCGAGATCGGAGACCAGGGATCGGTCTGGCACGCCCAACGGTCCTACTACGGCGCCCTGCTCCGGGCGGGTGTGGAGATCTGGCTCTATCCGGCCCCGTACATCCTCCATGCCAAGCACCTGTCGATCGACGAGGACGTCGCCGTGATCGGGTCGAGCAATATGGACATTCGCTCCTTTGCCTTGAACGCCGAAAGTTCCCTGCTTGTGCGCGGCGCATCCTTCGTCGCCCAGATGCGCGACGTCGAACAGGCCTACCGCGATGCCGGCCGACGCCTGACACTCGAGGAGTGGAAGAAGGAACCGGCATCCGCCACTTTCCTCGACGGGGTGGCGCGCCTCACGTCGGCGCTCCAGTGATCAATCAGCCGACGATCATTCCGAACCATCAAGGTCGTGGCCCAGCGCTAACGCGACCTTTGGCGCGGCTGCGACGACCCGAGGGGCACCGACCACCGCCGTGACGCCGATCAGAACGTCGACGATTTCGTCTGGCGTCGCTCCTGCTCCCACGGCGGCGTCAGCCAGATCACCGAAGGACGGCTCGGATGCCCCGACCGCCACGAGCGCAGCCAATCGAGCGAGAGCCAACGTCTTGGGAGACAAGCTCAACGATTCCCGGCCTGCTCCGCCGACCGGATCCGCGGCTCGTGAGTCGCTGATGGCCAACCGGCGCAAGCGGCCCACATAGTCCAGTTCCACGATGACCTCCGCATCTATTCGGGTTAGGGGTGTCGATCCAGCCGCGTCAGCTGCACGTTCACAGGGGTTCGATCTCGCTCGGTTGCCAGGTCTTGTCGAAGAACGGCTGCAGCGGGCTGTAGAGGCGGAGAATGACGAAGTACCCCTTCGACGGGTCCGTCTGCAGCCAATTGGTGGCCTTCCCCTCGGGTGCGGTAGGACCGAAGAAGACGTCCGTCGAGCCGTCGGCGTTGGCCTGCACCGTCCCGGACTGGCTCCCGATGTCGGGCTTGGATTGGTCGGTCTTCAGCATCGAGCGGGTCTGGCGGTCGTAGACCATCACCGACCAGAACCGGCTCTGTGGGATATCCGGTGGCAAGGCCAGCCGGTAGTTTCGTCTGCCGTCGAGGTATGCGCCGTCAGCACCGCGCATGGCCATGACGTACTGCGATCCGATTCCCGTCAGCCGCATGCACATGGCCGGGGTGACGCCCGTGTACGGATAGAACCACGCGATCCGCGAGTTCAGCTTCCGCGCCCCGTCACTTTCGCTCAGGACGACGCCGTCCGGGGTGATCTGCGGGGGCGGGTCGAGGAACTCGTATCCGCCCACCCACAGGGGATTGAACCACTGGGAGTCGGGATAGTAGGCGAACCCCTCATCCTTTCGAGGTCCCACGGACACCGTTCGGGCGGTCGCATTTCCGACCACGACGGCTTCGTCAAGCACTCTTCGCAGCCGTGCGTCAGGGGCGAATGGCTTGCCGTTCACGATCCCGACTCTGGCCAGCAGCCCGAGGGTCTCCACATCCCCCGACCCGGCCGGCTCGGTCTGAACGAGCTCGTTGATGACGTCCCAGTAGCTCGAGTCATTGGGCGGGATGGTGTTGAAGGCCAGTCCCGACCCCTCGACGAACCGGAACTCCGCAGGCGGTGACGCCTTGCCCAGGGGCGCCCTACCCGCGAGAAAGGTTCCGATGGCCGTGCCCTCGGCGCCGGGGACGTAGCCGCGGACCCGCAGTCCATCCCGCAGCACCTGGGCCGGCACGCTGGGATCGTTGTCGATCAGGAATGCGCGGAGAAAGTACAGCACCCTGTTGGTGCTCGAGTGCGAGACATGGAAACCGCTGTCAGGAAGAGGGCCGTGGTACCCGGGCCCGACGAAGAGGTAGTTGCCGCCGGCGGCGCGATCGGGACCGGGGAGACCCATGTCCGTTATCCAGCGGAACCACATGTCGTCAGCGGTGCCGAGGATCCCCGAGGGCGCAGCGAGAGCCGGTACCTCGATCACCATCGGCCCATCGCTCAGATCGAGGAATCCAACGGCGTAGATCGTGTCGCAGTTCGCAGTCAGGAACAACGACGACGAGTCCATCAGCTTGGAGAAGATGACGACACCCTTGTTGTCCTCGACACCGATCGATTGCAGTCCGCGGTGCATCGCGGTCGTCGACGCCCCAGGGAACGAATTGATGAAGGCCTCGACGCCGTGAAGGAAGTCGAGATGCTCATAGAGCAGGTCTGCTGTGGCATCCGACGGGGCGCCGTCGTCGAATTCCAGTGTGCCGAGTCGACTCTCGATGCGGTCCGGTGTCGTCAATGACGCTGGCGTGTCAGGTGAAATCTGCGTCTGTGAACTCATCACGCTCTCCTTGCTCTAGCAATTCCACTGTGGGCTGTTGGCCGGTAACCCGTCGATGGGCTCGGGCGAAACACACGGTAGATCCAGGTACACAGAATCCTCATCACGCTATGTGGGTGATCCGCCTGCTTCATTCAGATTGCGTGATGCCGCGGTCCAGACGTGGAGCTAGCGTCCTCCGCGTATATGGATCCCGCAGACATCGGAGAGGGACAGCTGATGACGCAAGCCGCATTCGCCGTTCTGATGCTCGTGATCCTGGGCTGGGCCGTGCTGTCGGATCGTCTCGCCCGCTGGAACATCACCGGTCCCCTCGTGTTCACGCTCGCCGGATTCTTCTTGGCCAACCAGGATTGGGGAACCCTGCCGGTCGATGTCGACGCGCCGTCGATCCACCTCCTGGCCGAGCTGACGCTCGCCATGCTCTTGTTCTCGGACGCCGCGCGCGTGAACATCTCCGTGCTTCGACGAGACATCCGTGTGCCGGCGCGTCTGCTGGGCATCGGACTTCCGCTCACGGTGATCCTCGGCACGCTGATGGCGGCGTGGCTGTTCAACGACTTCACCTGGGCACTCGCCGGGTTCGTCGGAGCCGCGCTGGCTCCCACCGACGCTGCGCTCAGCGCGCAGGTAATCAACGATGAGCGCATTCCGATGCGCGTGCGCCGCGCACTCAACGTGGAGAGCGGGCTGAACGACGGAATCGCAACTCCCCTCGTCGTCTTCACGATCGCGATCGCGGCGGGTGAGCTCGGGGTCGAGGGCGGTGAGGAGGCTTCCGCTATCAGGCCGCTACTCGAACTGATCGTGGGAATCGTCATCGGTCTCGCGATCGGCTTCGGTAGCGCCAAACTCATCGCGTTCGCGTCGAGACGGAAGTGGATTCTCTCCGGTGGTCGACGCCTGGCCACGCTGGCCGCCGCGCTCGCCAGCTTCTCGCTGGCCGGGACGTTTGGCGGCAACGGCTTCATCGCGGCGTTCGTTGCGGGGATCGCGTTCGGTGCCGCGCTTCCTCGTGACGTCGCCCAGCTTGAGGAGGTGGGCGAGCTGCCGGAACTGCTGGGCGAAGTGCTCTCGCTTGCGGTGTGGTTCCTCTTCGGTGCTGCCCTGGTGCCGATCGCGGTCGAGTATCTCTCGGCATCCACGATCGTGTACGCCGTGTTGAGCCTGACCGTGATCCGGATGCTGCCCGTGACGCTGGCGCTGCCGAGAACCGGACTGGACAGGTCGACCGTGCTGTTCATGGGGTGGTTCGGGCCCCGAGGCCTCGCATCCGTCGTCTTCGCCCTCCTGGCGATCGAGGAACTCGGCGAATCGGAGGTGGTCGGTCACGCTGTCTCCGCCGTCAGCTTCACCGTCTTGCTGAGCGTGGTCGCCCACGGCATCTCGGCCGGGCCGATCGGACGCCGCTACGCCGCCGGCCACAGCGATGGCGCGTCACGTGGCGCCATAACCGGCCCACGAGCGCGGCGCCAGAGCCACCAGCCAGTAGCCCCGCCACAGCGCGGGACCTAGGCCGGGTTCGCCCGGGATCGGAGTGACTCGTGTGGTGGAACAAGAAGACAGTTGAGGCCGGTCCGGTCGCCGAGGCCGCTCCGTCGGCGGAGCAGGTTCAAGTGAATGCCGATCAGGCACGCGTGAATGCCGCCCAGGCACAGGTGAACGCGGATCAGGCCCGGGTGAAATCGGTGCTGGGAAACCACCGCAATGCGTTCATCCTGATGGGTCTGGGCGGAGCCGTCCTCGTGGGGATCGGCCTCTCCGGGCTCGCTCCCATCATCGCCCCGGTGTTCCTCGCCGTCATCCTGACAATTTGCATGCATCCGCTCAGGATCTGGCTGGAACGACACCACATCCCCCGAGGGATGGCTACCGGCGCCGTAGTCTTGGCGGCAATTCTGCTGCTGGTCGCCTTCGGCTATGCCGTGCTCGTCGCGTTCGGCGAGTTCAGCGCGCTGCTCCCGCAATTCGCGGATCAGATCACCGGGTTCGGCCAGGACGTGGTCGCGTGGCTGAACTCCATCGGCATCTCCTCCAGGGAGCTCAGCGCCGTCGCCTCCGAGTTCGACCCGGCGAAGCTGGCCGACTTCGTGAGTGGCCTGATCGGAGGGCTTGCCGGGATCAGCTCCGCCCTGATCATCCTCCTGACGGTCGCGCTGCTGATGGGGATGGACGCCGGGTACATTCCCGCGGTGCTGGCCCAGACCAACACGACCCATCCGGTCGTGGTCACCGCCCTCTCCGCCTATGCCGCCAATGTGCGTCGTTACATGGTCTGGACGACACTGCTGGGACTGCTGCAAGGGGCCATCGATTTCGTCGCTCTCATCCTGATCGGTGTTCCCGGAGCATTCACGTGGGGCTTATTGGCGTTTCTGTGCAGCTTCATTCCGAATGTCGGCTACTTCCTCGCACTCGTCCCCCCGATCGTCTTCGGTGCGCTCGTCGGCGGATGGCCAACAGTGATCGCGGTGATCGTCGTCTACGCAATCATCAACGCGATCGTGCAATCGGTCATCCAACCACGGGTGATCGGCAACGCCGTCTCGCTCAGCCAGACCATCACCTTTTTCTCCGTGCTGTTCTGGGCGGCCATCCTCGGCCCGATCGGCGCCATCCTGGCGATCCCGCTCACGCTTCTCGTGCGTTTGATGCTCGTCGATACGAACCCTCCCGCCGGCTGGGTGCGCCCGTTGCTCGGTGACCTCTCCGGGACGAAGAATCTGATCGCCGAGGAGGACGCCGAGATAACGGGGAGCCAGAAGACACCTCCGGCAGGCGCGCCGCCACCGCCGACCGAGACCGTGCAACCATGACCGACGCCGACCCGGCTGCGCTGTCGCCGGCCAAACGCCGCCGCCTCATCGCGCGGGGCCTGCTGCGGGCCCTGGTCTCCACCACTGTTCTGGTTGCCCTGTACTTCGTGCTGCCCCTGGCCGTCATCGCCGCGATCCCCCTGGTGGTCTGGTGGGTTGTGGCGCTTCTTGTTCTCGTGGGGGTCTCAGCCTGGCAATTGCGGGCCATCACCCGGTCTGCGCACCCGACAGTGCGCGCGATCGTGGCACTTGCGGTCACCGCACCGCTGTACCTGCTGCTTTTCGCGACCACGTACGTTCTGATGTCGAACGCTGATTCGGAGACGTTCACCTCGGGTGCGCTGACTCGGCTGGACGCCCTGTACTTCACCGTCACGGTCTTCGCCACGGTCGGTTTCGGCGATATCTCGCCCGCGTCTCAGGACGCGCGACTGGTCGTCATGATCCAGATGATTCTGAACCTTCTGGTGCTGGGCGCCGGAATCAAGGTGTTCGTCGGCGCCGTGCAACGGCGCCGGAGGGACCAGCAGGCAGGTGCGAACGTCGCCGCGGATGGTGACGACTAATCAAGATCACAGCCGGGTGATTCACCCCATTCACGTGACGCGTCGTCGACCACGCCGTCGTCCAATAACGGTGACGACGATGCGGAGGATGACATGGCCTCGACCCACACAGACCCGTTCGCGTCGCCTCGCCACTGTGACATCGAAATGCTGATGAGTTGGGTGTGAAGCATGGCTACTCAGCTGCGAATGCTGTGTTCGCTGACAATCTCAGCCTCGACGATCACACCGCAGGGCTCCTGCAGCAATCGATGCCCGCGAAAGTCGACGGCGTCACGACCCGCTACGTCGTGCGCGGAACAGGCGCCATCCCGTTTCTCGAGTTCGTTCTCGAGGCGGCGCTCTGGTGCGCTCTGTAGTGGGTCGCGTCGTGGGTGGTGATCAATCGCATCGTCACCCTGCGCGCCCTCCTGCCGGGTTCCCTACTCGCCGGACTCGGGTTTGCCGTGGCCGCGGCGCTGGGTCGCGCGTATCTGCCAGCCGTTCTTGCTTCCTCCGCCGATCAATTCGGTGTTCTGGGGCCGGCGTTCTCGTACGTCGGGTGGCTTTTCGTCCTCATGTCAGTTCTCCTTGCAGCAGTGACCATCGGCCGCGTCATCCACCTCACAGCGACCGGGAACCAATGGAGTCAATCCGGTGACACCGTTGATGCCCGTGCGGCGACGACCGGCCGAAACTGATCCAGGCTCCCGATGCGGCGAGATCTATCGAGCGGGCATGAGTACTGCCGGCTGTCGGCGAGAGGCCACGTCCTCACCTCTGACTCCGCAGCCCTCGTTCGAGTGTGTGACAGCGACTCACGCGGGGTTCTCGCCCAAAGTAAACGGTACAGCCAAGCTCAGCAATAGCTCGGAGCACGCAACCCTGAGCCGTTGGCAGGCCGCAGCACACGAAAGCCAAGGACTATGAAGCCGGGCCATGCGCTCGCACGTTGCCGAAGACTCGTCACAAACCTCGATGCATGCATCCAATATCGCTATCGCCGCTAATCGGTGACGGTCAGTGGTCCAGGACAGCACTTTAACGGCCACGTTTCCAATTTCGACGCAGTCCAGGTTGGCCAGGAAACAGGCGGTAATCTCGCCGTCGCCTTTGATGTCCAGGCACCTGTCGGCACACTGTTCGCTTACATCGACAAGAGCGAAACATGCTTCCTCGCAGGTCCGAATCTGTTGACGGACCAGAGCACCTCGAACATCAAAGTCCAACACGGAACCAACATATTCCCGAACCCATGGCCACGGTAGCCCGCCAATCATGTAGCTCGTTCACATTTCCACCGGACCTGTCGCAGGACTGGCGAGTGCGGGATTTCGTCTGGGACGATGTTCAGGAGGGCACCGGCCGGAATACAGGTCAAATGGCATCGTTGAAATTCTTGACCCGTTCCGGGTTCGAGGTCGAGAATAGGCCCGGGCCTCGCCATCGAAAAATGAGGCAGAAAGCCAGGCGCGCTGTGACCATTGACAGCCAGCAAGAGATCAGGCAATCAGGAAGTTGGTACCATCCGCAAGTGCATCAGGCGACCGGGGTGATCGTCGCTCAGACCGACGTAAATCCTGACGAAGCGCTCAATCGTCTCGTAAGGCATGCTGAGTCTTCGGGGCTTACAGTTGATGCCGTGGCAGCCGCCGTCATCGCTCGGGAGATCACCTTCACCTAAGGTTCTCGGTTGGTGAAGTCAAGGAGAGTCGCGCATGCGACGAGTACGAACTCACCGCAATGCTCTTGTCCCACACACTTCGCCACCCATCCGCGGGTCAACCAGCGTGCCTGGGCAGTACAGCTAGCCGAGCAGCGCCACGCCAAAGCCGGCGACGACAGCCCGAACTTCAGCGAGATACCGCTGCGCCTGCTCGGTGAGGGGGATCGCTGAATGGCCGATCCAGCCGATCTCGATGCGTTCCTCAACGTCGAGCGGTACGGAGACAATCTCCGGGTCGAGGTCGTCGCTGATGATGCCCGTCGAGATCGTGTAGCCGTCGAGCCCGATCATGAGGTTGAAGATTGTCGCCCGGTCGGAGACCCGGATCTCCCGCTTGCTCGACAAGGTGGAAAGGATTTCCTCGGCGAGGTAGAACGAGTTGTTCGCCCCCTGGTCAAAGGTGAGCCGCGGCAGGTTGGCGAGATCAGCGAGGGTCACGCGATCGCGAGAGGCGAGTGGGTTCTTCCGGGAGATGAAGATGTGCGGCTCGGCGAGGAAGAGCGGGCGGAATGCGAGTCCGGAGTCTCGGAGCAGTTTGTCGATGACGTTCCGGTTGAAGTCGTTCCGGTAGAGGATGCCCAGCTCGCTGCGGAGCGTCCGGACATCCTCGATGATGTCCCAGGTGCGGGTCTCACGCAGCGAGAACTCGTATTCGGCCGCCTCGGTGCCCTTGACCATCCGGACGAACGCGTCGACCGCGAACGAATAATGCTGCGTCGACACCCCGAGCAGGCGTCGCGACGGCGGTCGACCGAGGTAGCGCTGCTCGAGGAGCGCTACCTGCTCGACGACCTGCCTGGCGTACCCGAGGAACTCCGCGCCGTCGGTGGTGAGGGTGATCCCGCGCGCGGAGCGGACGAGGAGGGCGCGGCCCACCCGGGTCTCGAGGTCTTTCATCGCCACAGACATAGTCGGCTGGGCGACATAGAGCATGTCGGCGGCCGCGGTGATCGACCCCTCCGCGGCGACCTCGATGAAGTAATGGAGCTGCTGCAGCGTAACGCCGCTCGACTTCTGAGCCATAGGGAAAGTCTATAGAGAATCATAGTGGAGTCGGATTACCTATGTCCGTAAGGGAACCTGCACGATGGATGCACTGACTTCCACAAGGCCGGCCCGGCCGATCAGCTACCGGATTGGCCGCTCATGGCGAACGAGTTCACGTTCAGCATCACCACCACCCGCTTCGACGAGGACTACGCACCGTCGACCAGTTCCCGAGCCACCACGAACTTTGCCAATCTGGCCCGAGGCGAGCACCGTCAGCAGAACCTCCGCAGCGCGCTGACAATGATCGACCGCCGGTTCAACGACCTCGCGCATTGGGACAACCCGAGACGGGACCGCTATACCGTCGAGCTCGACATCGTCTCCGTCGAGTTGCACTTCACCGCGGAAGGAGAGAACCAGCACTTCCCGCTGCTCGAGATCCTCGACATCCAGATCGTCGACCTGACGACCGGCGAACGTCGCCATGGGATCGTGGGGAACAACTTCTCGTCCTATGTCCGCGATTTCGACTTCAGCGTGCTGCTGCCGGCGGTCAACAAAGACGCGATGAAATTCACCGTCCCCGACGACTTCGGCACTCTGCACGGCCTGCTATTCCAACATTTCCTCGACTCCGCCGCGTACCAGGAACGCTTCCCGACGCCGCCCGTGATCTGCATCAGCGTGTCGACGAGCAAGACGTACCGTCGGACCGAGAACAGCCACCCGATCCTCGGCGTCGAGTATCAGCAGGACGAGTTCTCGCTCACCGACGAATACTTCGGACGGATGGGACTGCAGGTCCGATACTTCATGCCACGCGGGGGCGTGGCGCCGCTCGCGTTCTATTTTCGCGGCGATTTGCTCAGCGACTATTCCAACCTGCAACTCATCGGCACAATCAGCACGATGGAGACGTTCCAGAAGATCTATCGACCAGAGATCTACAACGCGAACTCGGCCGCCGCGAGCATCTACCGACCGAGCCTGGAGCAGCAGGACTACTCGCGCACGCAAATCGCCTACGATCGCGACGAGCGCAACCAGCTCGCAATCACGCAGGGGAAGTACACCGAGGAACACTTCGTGAAGCCGCACAGGGACGTGCTGAAGCACTGGGCCGCCCACTACCCCACGCCCGTTCGTTGACCGGCAGGGAATCGTCGATCATGCACACTCTCTTACCTACCTCCATCGTCGGCAGCCTGCCGAAGCCGTCCTGGCTCGCCGAGCCCGAAACCCTCTGGTCTCCGTGGACACTGCAGGGTGATGCGTTGATCGAGGGCAAACAGGATGCACTGCGCATCGCAGTCCAGGAACAGCGCCAACACGGGATCGACATCGTCAGCGACGGGGAGCAGACCCGCCAGCACTTCGTCACGACATTCATCGAGCATCTCACCGGGGTCGATTTCGAGCAGCGCGAGACGGTTCGAATCCGCAATCGATATGACGCGAGCGTGCCGACCGTCGTTGGTGCCGTGAGCCGCGAGAAACCCGTGTTCGTCGAGGACGCGAAGTTCCTCCGCCGGCAGACCGATCAGCCGATCAAATGGGCGCTCCCGGGCCCCATGACGATGATCGACACACTCTACGACCGCCACTACAAGAGCCGAGAGAAGTTGGCGTGGGAGTTCGCGACGATCCTCAATCAGGAGGCGAAAGAACTCGAGGCGGCGGGGATCGATATCATCCAGTTCGACGAGCCCGCATTCAACGTCTTCCACGATGAGGTGCAGGACTGGGGAATAGCAGCGCTGGAAAGGGCGGCAGAAGGACTGCGTGCGGAAACAGCCGTGCACATCTGCTACGGCTACGGCATCAAGGCCAACACCGACTGGAAGGCGACCCTCGGGCCGGAATGGCGGCACTACGAGAAATCGTTCCCACTCTTGCAACAATCCACCATCGACATCGTTTCGCTGGAGTGCCACCACTCCCGTGTTCCGATGGACCTCATCGAGCTCATCCGTGGCAAGAAGGTCATGCTCGGGGCCATCGACGTGGCGAGCGAGATGATTGAGACCCCGGAGGAGGTCGCCGACACCCTCCGGAACGCGCTCAGGTTCGTCGATCCGGAGAAGCTCCTCCCCAGCTCGAACTGCGGCATGGCGCCGTTCTCTAGGAACGTTGCACGAGGGAAGATGAACGCGCTGACGGCGGGTGCGGACATCATTCGCGAGGAGCTCACCGCCGCACGGCCCTGACCGCCCGCTGTCGACTGGCTGGCAGGGCGGCGACGCAGTGCCTCAGCACCACGAGGGTGGCCGCCCCGGACGTTAGAGGAATTACAGAACGCCTGTTCAGCGGCATACCTCGGCCAGGCAATGGGTTCGACCGACACGTCGCCGGTGAATCGTTCGGCGGGTGCCTTGGCGGCGGGCTGGTCGGGTTCGATCTACATGCACACAGTCCTTCTGATTCGGGCGATAGATATGACCTGGCTCGGCTCGATCTAGGGCCGCGTGATTGCGGGGGTCGGCGACAGGCACGGCCCGGAGGACTTCGCCGCGTAAATTGGCGATGAACACAGGCAGGAGACGCGTACTCTGCCGGCGAGGTGACTTGCCGCTACGGCGTTCAGGCGGCGCGAAGGGTGACGGTGAAATTTCCAGCCTGGCTTTCGATAGCGCCGGTTCGTTCGTAGGTGCCGATGGGGACGATGCCGGCGAAGTATCCGACGTGGTCGTAGTACAAGACGAGGCTCTGCTGGGGCGCGTAGTACCCGATGGTCATGGGTGCGGCGGCGCTTCCCTCCGAAGCTCCCTCGAGGCTCAGGTATTCGGGGAGCTCGGCGATCTTCTCTTGACCGCCGTAGTCCCGGAAGGTCAGGGAGAGGGGAAGCTGGGCAAGTAGCGACGTTGACGTGGCGGTATCGTTCAGAACTCCCCCGATCTCTTCACCGTCGAGCTCGAAAACGATCGGTGTCACGTTAGCCGACGGTGTCATGCCGGTGAGCCAGGCGCGGGCGCGGCGGCCTCAACTTGGGCGAGCGCGTTGAGTGTGCGGGGGTAGCCGATGTAGGCGACCAGGGCCGTGAGAACGCTGATCAAGTCGGCGCGGCTGTTGCCCACGTTGAGGTTGGCGGACACGTGGCTCTTGACTTGGCTGTCGGTACCGCCTAGCGCGGCGAGGAGAGCGAAGGTGATGAGCTCACGCTGTTTTACATCGAAGCCGGTGCGTGTGTAGTAGTCGCCGAAACAGTTCGCGGAGAGGAACTGCTGGAAATGGATGGTGTCGGGGGATGATTTGGCATAGATACCGTCAATGGTCTCTGTCCCGAAAATCTTCTTCTGTAAGGCCAGACCGGCGGTCATTCGCGTGTCAGGCGTCGTCGTCGCCTGACCCTCAAGAGGAAGTGGGACGTCTCGTTCGGTGAAAATCTCATTGGTGGCAACGATGAAGTCAATCCCTCGTGCAATTCCTACATAGGCCACGGAGTGATAGGCCAACTCCTTCACCTGGACAGGTGTGACACCGATCTCCAGCGCCGCGGCGAGAAGGAGCCGGAACTCGCGCACAGCGCCAACGGCGATCGTCGCCGCGAGTTGGTAGATGAGTCGGTCGCCGCGGTCCAGATCAACGCGCCGGAGGGTCTCTCCGAATGCGAAATCCTGGTAGAACGCGAAGAACTCGGGGTCTGTCACCACAAGCGACGTGCTGGTGGTTGCTGTAGTGGTGGGTAGAAGACGATCGAGTTCTTGCTGGGCTTCTTCGTGGAAGGTCATCGTAATCCTCTGTCTTGTCGCTGTGACGATGGGGGTCAGGATGGCGTCGAGGCTGCGGTACCCCGGTAGTCGTCGTCCGTGATGTGCTCGAGCCAGGTTGTGGTGTCTGCGGGGTCGTCGGCGTTCTCGAACATCGCTAGGTGCTCCATGAATGTGCCGACCGCTGACGCGTGCCAGTGTTCTTGGCCGGGCGGCGTATAGAGGGTCTCCCCGGGGCGCACTTCGAGGATTTCACCGTCGCGGGTGCCGAACCGGCCGATGCCGTCGGTGACTCGCAGGTACTGTCCGCGGGCGTGGGAGTGCCACGCGGTGCGGGCGCCCGGAGCGAATCGGACGAGACCGACGACCATGCGCTGGTCGTCGTCGTGCGGGACGGTGATGGGGTCGAACCAGACGTCGCCGGCGAATTGTTCCGGCGGGTTTTTGAGCGTCGGGATAGTTGGTTCGATGTTCATGGGGTTCCTTCTTCTATTTGGGCGGGGATAGGGACTGTCGTTCCGAGATGCGGCCTGTGTCACAATGCGATCATCACCTTGAGTGCTTCGCGGGTGTCCATTGCTCGGTACGCGCCAGGGACGGCGTCGAGGCTCACCGTGCGGTCGAAGACCTTGCCCGGGTTTACGGTGCCGTCGAGGATTGCCGGCATGAGTTGTTCAATGTACCCGCGGACCGGTGCCGGACCACCGGTGAGGGTGATGTTGCCGCCGAAGAGGCTGCCGAAACCGATTGGGGCGTCTTCGTACTGTGGGACGCCGACCCGACTGATGACGCCGCCGGGGCGCACGATGCGATAGGCCTGCTCGTAGGCGGGCATGTGGCCGACCGCTTCGAGCACCTTTCGGGCGCCATGACCGCCGGTGAGTTCGAGGACCTTGTTACTACCCTCTTCGCCGCGTTCGGCGACAACATGGGTGGCGCCGAATTCGATGCCGAGGTCGGTGCGAACTTTGTGCCGGCCCATCAGGATGATGCGCTCAGCGCCGAGTTGCTTGGCGGAGAGCACAGCCATCAGGCCAACCGCTCCGTCGCCGATGACCGCGACAGTGTCTCCGGGTGTGACCTCGGCGCTGGCGGCTGCATGCCATCCGGTGCCGTAAACGTCGGAGAGGGTCAGCAGTGAGGTCAGCAGCGGGGAGGTCTCCTCGACGCCCGGTACTTCAATGAGGGTGCCGTCGGCGAATGGGACCCGGATGGCTTCGGCCTGACCGCCGCCCATCCCGGGCGCGTCCCAGAACCCGCCGCGCAGACAGGACGTGTATAGGCCTTCTTGGCAGAACTCACAGGTGCCGTCGGAGTAGGCGAACGGGGCGATGACGAGATCGCCCTTCGCGAGGGTGCGAACGTTGGATCCGATCTCTTCGATGACGCCGATGAATTCGTGGCCCATCGACACGCCCTCGGGGCTGGCATCCATGCTGTGATAGGGGTGCAGATCTGATCCGCAGACTCAGGCGCGCACGATTCGTACGAGTGCGTCGGTGCTGTTTTCCAGGATCGGGTCGGGGACGTCGATGATGCGGACGTCGCCGGCGCCGAACATGTAAGTGGCCTTCATGAGATCTCCAGAATGTGATGGTTGAGCGGGTAGGCGGATCTGGCCGGGAGTCAGTTCGCCTGGCGGATGGTGACCGAGAATTCTGCGGTCTGGTTCTCGATGGCGTCGGTATCTTCATACGAGCCGATGGGGATGATGCCCGGGAATGAGGCGACGTAGTCGTAATACAGGATGAGCCTCTGTTCGGGGGCGTAATAGCCGATCGTCAACGGCTCGGCGTCACTTTCCGCAGGAGCGACTGTGACGTCGAGGGCGGCGGGGAGTTCGGCCATTTTCTCGTGGCCACCGTAGTCGCGGAAGCTCAGGGTGAGGGGCAGTTGAGCGATCAGGGACGCGGCTGTGATGCTGTCGTCCAGTTCTCCCGCTATGCCCTGATCGCCGACCTTGATGACGATCCCTGTGGCCGCCTTTGACGGCGCGGCGATGTCGGTGCGAGTGGTCGACGGCGTGACGGCGGTGTCCGGAGCCGGAGTCGCTGGAGGGGCGACGGCCGGGGTCGTCGGTCTGTTCTCGCGAGCACTGCCGGCGCAGCTGGATAGGGCGAGCCCGATCACGGCTGCTGGCACCAGCACACCGGCCTGGATGCTTCTCCTCATGAAATGAACCCTTCCCTGATGGTGATGTGGGTAGCGAGATGGCGTGGCTCGCCAGTTTGGCCGCTAGAGCCGGGCTGGGAACGCGTTGCGCCGACCATAGATGGTCAGTAGGAGTGCAGCGAGGCCGGCGACGATCATCACAACAGCGAGTACGAGGCCGTCGAAGTAGGTCAGGAGGGCGGCGCCGAGGAGGCCCGCGGTGAAAATGGCGAGGTTGAATGCCACGGGCAGGAATGAGTTGGCCACGTCCGCGTCAGCGCCGCCCGTCGTGGTGAGCGCTGCCTGGAGCTGGGCCGCCGCCCCACCGAAGGTGATCCCCCAGAGCACAGTCGCCGCGATGATCGCCGGGGTTGAGGTGGGGCCGATCAGCAGGACCATCCCAGCCGCGATGAACGCCAGAACGCTGCCGTGCAGGAGTGGGCGGGGGTGGCGGTCCAGGAGCGCCCCGGTGATGACGATCCCCACTATCGAGGCGACTCCGAAAAGAAAGAGCTGCACGTCGACGGTGATGCTGCTGGCGGTCGCCCTGAGGTACGGGGAGATGTAGGTATAAATGGTGTTGTGCGCCAGCATCCAGGTGAAAATGACGGCCAGGATCACGGCGATTCCGGGGATGCGGAAGACCCGCGCCAAAGGGAGTCGAGAGGCGCCCGGTTGCCCGTCGGCGTCGGGGGCGATAATCGCGATGATCACACCGGCGATCACGGCGACCGCGGTGAGTCCGGAGAATGCCCACCGCCAGTCGAAGGTCATCCCCAGCCAGGACCCGAGAGGAGTACCCAGGGCGAATCCGACCGGTGCCCCTACAGAGACGATGGCCAACGACAGTCCAGCGCGGGACGGCGGGCTGATTTTCCGGCCGTAGGCGGCCAGCATCCCCCAGATGATTCCCGAGAACGCGCCGGCGATGAACCGTGACACAAGTGACAGGGTTACATCGCTAGAGAGAGCCGTGGTGCTGTTGGCCAGGACGAGCCCGAGGATTGCTCCGAGGAGGAGGGGCTTGCGTCGCATGCTGCGGGTCAAGGTGATGGCGGGGATCGTGACGATCACGGTGCCGAGGGCGTAGGCACTGACGAAAAGTCCTACGGTGCCCTCGCTGGTGCCGATGCCGGTGGCGATGATCGGCAGCAGGCCGGCCGGCATTGTCTCCATCGCAACCAGGACGAAGCCGATGACCGCCAGGGCAATCAGGCTAGCCAGCGGAAGCTTCGTCGCCGTCTCGGTGACCGCCGGGGGCGGCGCTTGAAGGGTCGTGTCCATTGTTCTCCTTGTCGCGAAGGTAGGTCGGGGCTAGGCGGTCGCCGGTAGAGGTTCGGCGTACTCCCGGAATGTGTCGCGGCGAAGGTGCTGCTCCCAGAGCCGTTCCGCGAGGACATCCGGATCGTTCTGCGGGTGACCGGCTTCGATCGCGCCGGGAATAATCAGCTGTCCCACGTGGACGTTCTCTGCGCTGAGGGTGTCGTGGAGCATCGTTGCGAACGCGGCTTCACCGGCAAAGGCGATGGATGTGCCGGCGACGGACGGGTTGGGTCGTGCACCGGAGCCGCCATTGACGAAGAGGATGGTTCCGCGTCCTAGGCTGCGCATGCCGTCCAAGACCTGGTGAACGGCCGTGACGGGTCCATAGATGGAGAACTCCACTGCTGCGACGAGATCTTCAACCGTCGTCTCCAGCACCGGCCGCAGGAACTCCTTCTGCGGGACAGGGCTGTACTCAAGCACCTCGATCGGGCCCAGATCCTGGGCCGCCCGCTCGAGTGCGGACTCGAGAGCCCGAGGATCGCGGACGCTGGCGGCGTAGCCGCGAGCGAAAACGCCCTCGCTGATCAGTTCATCAGCAAGCAGGTTGAGCTTGTTATGATCGCGGGAAATCAGGGCGACGGCGAATCCCTGAGCTCCGAAACGGCGGGCGATGGCCGCGCCGAGCCCAGTGCCGGCACCGACAATAGCGATAACGGTCATGACTACCCTTCTTTTCGTGTCGGAACGGCGGATTCAGATGTGGCCAAAACTAGGTTCTGGCCGTGAGCCGCACATCAGTCAGGAGACAGTCAACGCCGGAACCTGCGTCGGGAGGAGTCTCTGGCAAGGGGTGTTCCAGCAGAGCACCCCTTACATGGACGCGGCGACGCAGTCTCGGGCATGGACAAATTACGCAATCAGCGGAGCCTCATCATCTGTGCTTGAGGCCATCGCCCGTGCCTTCAGCCTCGACCACACCGAACGAACCCACCTGTTCGACCTCCCCCGCGCGGCCGACGGCATTCCACTTCGTCATGCCCAAGGAACTCAGAGTCCGCCCGAAAGTCTGGATCGGACTCGCCATCTACGTCGGCTACGTCGCCCTGTTCTACGGGCTGATGGCAGTCTCGGGAGTGCCCTATCCCAACCTCGGAGACACCGGTCGCACCCTCTTCCTCGGCGGCGACATCCCCCTCATCGGTGGCGCGATCGCCCTCGCCATCACCACCACTCTGCTGGGATGGTGGCGCCCCGCACTGTTCGAGCGGCAACGAAGCGTGAGGTGGCCGATAATCGCGCCGATCCTGCTCGCCACGGCCCTCGTCGCCAACCTCGCCGCCACCGACTGGGCATCCTACGACGGAGCATTCTTCGCCGCCTCACTTCTTCTGATCCTCGTCGGCTTCACCGAAGAACTCACCACCCGCGGCCTGCTCCTCACCGGCCTCCGCAGCCGACTCGGTGAGATCTGGGTATGGTTCCTCACCACGGCACTGTTCTCCCTACTCCACCTGGTCAATGCCCTACTGGGCCAAGGCCTCGAAGTCACGCTGCAGCAAATGGTGTTCGCCTTCACAGCCGGCACCACGCTCTACATTCTGCGCCGAACGACCGGCACCCTCATCTGGGCCATGGCCCTCCACGGACTCTGGGACTTCTCCACCTTCGCCGTCCACCACGGCGCCCCCGGCCCACTCGTCGGCGTCGCCTTGCTCATCCAACTCGTTTCGGCTGCCGTAGCTCTCGCTGTGGTGGCGTTCGTCATCCGCGGCGCCAACGAACGCACAACGGACCGTAATGCACTGAGACAGCGCACTCTCGTCTAAGACGGTGCGGTCCCAAATGGACCACTCAGAATCGCGTGTCTGTTCGGCTCGCAAGGACCGCCTCCGACAGTACGGAGACACCTTTGCCGACGATTTACGTGCTGCCGGTGTGGAGGTCGCGGCGTCATCGATTCCACTCACGCCTACCTGAACGCTCAAAAAGTCCAGGGTTCCGCCAGGGCATCGAGCAGATCGCTCGCTGGCGAGACAAGCGCAACGCATGATGTCCCCAAGACATCTTCGTCCGAGCTGAGGTGTACGAGCAGGCTCAGCCCTGAAGGCGGGCGAGGAGCTCGTCGACCAGAGCGCGGATGTCGTCGCGGACCAGGCGCATGCGCTCCATGCCCTGGATTCCACGCTCAGACGGTTCGTCCGTGATCCACGTCTCGAATGTCGTGCCCGGTACTTCAGCGACCTGAGCCTCTTTACCGAGAACGACGACAACGTCAGCAGCGGCGACCATCTCCGAGGATATGAGCTTCGGGCGCTCATCACCGACACCGATGCCCACCTCGGCAAGAGACTCCACCGACTCTGCGTTCAACGCCGCCCCAGGATTCGTTCCCGCGGAGTGCACGGTGACGGTGTCCCCCGCTGCCGCACGCAGAAGAGCCGCCGCCATCTGTGACTTCCCCCCGTTCTTCTGGCAGACGAACACAACGTTGGGGATACGAGTCTCAGTCATGACGCAATGGTACCTACCGCGAAAACGTAGTCGACGCTGTGCACGGCGAATGAGTCGCACTTGGGCATTTGTTTGGAGGCGGCCAATCGGCGATTACAAGTTGCAGCGTTCCACTTGCCTGATCTGGAGACTGCCGGCGAGGTTGCTGGCAACCAGGGTCAAGACGAGTCCCGGTCGGAGTCCGCGGGATTATCGTGTGGAGTATCACTGTCCGTGTACTCGCCCTCGGTCTGAGTCTCGCTGACAATTGCGTCCGACGTGCCGGCCGCAGACTCGGAATCGGTGTATTCACTATCTGACTCGTTGTTGATCTTCATGAGCTTCCCTCTCGAATGGAATGTGATTCTATGTGTCAGTACCGGCAATAGATAGGCTGAACGCCGTCATTTTGCCCTTCCCCCGCCCGACCGAGATATGCACCAGACGCAATGGCCCCTATCGAGTGGCAGACTTCGCCACGTCCTACTCGACCCACGGTCGTAGCCCTCTAAGGCAAGGGCGGCACCCCAGATCACGGCAAGATCTTTCGCCGTCACCGCCCGCTTTGGGAATATTGAGCGATCAGGAAGTCGTCGAGGTTTGGCAACGCTTGGTTCACGACGCGGTGTGCTTCGTTCATTACCGTGGCCGCCTCCGCCGTCGTGGCCGCGACAATTGAGACGACCGCGGTTCCCTGGAGGCGGTGGCCGACCCAGCGCAGCTGCAGACGGTCGACTGTTGTGATGCCGGGCACCGTGAGCAGAGCGGCATTCGCGCGGTCGACGAGATCGGGCTCGATGCCGTCCATCAGCCGTCGTCCGATGCTTTTCACCGTGCCCCACAGGAGCACGATGATTGCGCCGGAGATGAGAATGCCGACGATCGGGTCGGCCAACGGGAATCCAAGCATGGCGCCAATTGCGCCCGCGACCACCGCGAGGGACGTGAAGCCGTCGGTGCGGGCGTGGACTCCATCGGCTACCAGTGCAGCCGACCCGATGCGCTGACCCACACTGATGCGGTACACCGCTACAGCCTCGTTCCCAGCGAAGCCTATGACGCCAGCCGCCACGACCCACCAGAGGTTTTCAAGTGGATGTGGATCCAGGAGTCGCGCAATCGACTGCCACGCCGCGACGACGGCCGAGAGAGCGACAACCATGACGATGAAAAGCCCGGCGAAATCCTCGGCCCGTCCCAACCCGAAGGTGTACCGGCGGGATGCGGCGCGGCGGCCAAGGATGAAGGCGACCCAGAGCGGCACGGCGGTGAGGGCGTCGGAAAAGTTATGGATCGTGTCAGCCAAGAGGGCGACGGACCCGCTGATGAAAACGACCCCCAGTTGCAACACGGTGGTAGCGAGAAGGACGAAGAGGCTGATCTTCAGCGCCCGCACACCCTCCTTGCTGGCCTCAAGGGCATCGTCGATCGAGTCGGCGGCGTCATGACTGTGGGGCACGAACAGGCCGTAGAAAAACCCCTGCAACCCAGTCGGGTGGGAGTCAGTGTGTCCTTCACCTCCGTGGTCGTGGTCGGGGTCGTGGCTGTGCTCGTGCTCGTGCTCGTGCTCGTGCTCGTGCTCGTGCAGATGGTGTCTGCTGGCTGAACTCATGCCCCGGCCTCCAAGTGATGATGGCGTGGGTTCGAGCTCAGCGAGTGCTCGGCTTGGAAGATCGCGTCGGACACCAGCTGCCGCGCATGCTCATTGGCCAGGCTGTAGAACACCTTCGTCCCCTCCTGCCGGCTGGTCACGAATCGCGACAAGCGCAGCTTGGCTAGATGCTGCGACACGGACGGCGGGGACTTCTCCAGCAGCTCGGCCAGGCTGTTGACCGAGAGTTCGCCGTCGCGCAGAGCGAGAATAATGCGGATCCGGGTGGCATCCGCGAGCATCGCGAAGACCTCGACTGCCAATTCGACGTACTGGCTGTCGGGTTCACGTCCGCGTACGGGCTTATCTGCATCCATACGCAGATTCTTACATTAAACCGCGACGTCGCGTAATCGCAGTGACCCGCGCCATCAGTGCGAATCGCTGAGCAACGGAAACTCAACGGTGAAAGTCGCGCCTCGGCCGACACCCGCACTCTCTGCCTGGATGCTCCCACCGTGGGCCTCGGTGATGGACTTGGCAATCGCCAGGCCTACTCCCGACCCGCCGTGAGCGCGGTCCCGGCTTGCGTCCACTCGGTAGAAACGCTCGAAAACATGCGAAATGTGGTCTGGCGGAATTCCATCGCCTTCGTCGGACACGGCTATCGCTGCCCTGCCGCCGACTACCGCGGCGGATATCATAACCTCGCGCCCGGACGGGGTGTGTCGAACTGCGTTGTCGAGGAGATTTGTCAGGACCTGACCGATGCGATCACTGTCCCCGCTGACAGCAGCGTCGCGGGCGTCTCCGGACATGGTGACCGTCAGCGTAACGTTCTGGGCAGCGTATTGCGCCGTCGCCTGGGCTACTGCATCCGCGACTACCTGGGCAACGGGCAGGCGTCGTCGGTGCATAGTGAGTCGGCCTTCCTCTGCAGTCGTCACGATGGCGACGTCCTCGCTAAGCCGTGCCAGACGGGTGACCTGGTCCCGCAGCATCGTGAGGGTTGCCGGATCCGCTTCTTGGACGCCATCGGCGATGGCCTCAAGGTAGGCGCCGATGGTGGTGATCGGAGTACGCATTTCGTGCGCCAGGTCGCCCAGCATCCTCGTTCTGGTCGCTTCGATCCGGCCCAGATCGGTGGCCATCGAGTTGAAGGCCGAAGTGAGGTCGTCAAACTCACTGCCCAGGCCCACAGCGGGGATACGCGCCGTGTAGTCCCCGTCCGCCACCCGGCCAGCCGCTTCAGTGACGGGTGCGAGGGATCGCGTGATCCGGCGAGAGAGAAACAGGCTCACCCCGACTGACGCTGCCAGAGCAGCGAAAAGGGCCACGGCAAGGGAAAGCATGGATGCCGTCCGGAATGCCTCCTCGGCATGCACCGTTGAGTCAGCCCCAGAACCACCCATGCCCATCATGTGAACGTGGAATATGGCTGGGCCGATCCCTGCGACGACGACCCAAGCAGTTGCGACTCCGACAAGTACAACGACGAGGATGGCGCCGAGCAGGCGAGCGCTGAGGTCCCTAGGGCCAGGGACCCGTGTGCGTGTTCTGCTCACGCTCCGACGCCCATCTGGTAGCCAACCCCGCGCACTGTCCGGATGAATACCGGTGACGACGGATCATCACCGATCTTGCGCCGCACATGCCCGATATGCACGTCCACCAAATGCGGATCGCTCATCCAGCCGTCTCCCCATACGGCATCAATCAGTTGCTGCCGAGAGAAGACAATTCGAGGTTGGCCGGCCAACGCCACCAGCACCTCGAACTCGGTGCGGGTCAGGTCCACCGGTTCACCGCTTCGGTGAACTTCGCGGCCGGCGACGTCGATTCGAAGGGAGCCAAAGACAAGAGGCGGTGCGCCGAGCGCGGCGGCTTGTTCGCTGGGGCGCGGTCGGCGGAGCATAGCGCGCACTCGAGCTACTAGCTCTCGCGGGCTGAATGGTTTGGTCAGGTAGTCGTCTGCTCCGACAGAGAGACCGACCAGCTTGTCGATCTCCTCGACCCGCGCGGTCAGCATGATGATGTAGCAATCAGTGAAGGTGCGCACGGTACGACAAACCTCAATGCCATCCATCCCTGGCAGGCCCAGGTCGAGAACGATGATGGCGGGGGCCCAATCTCGTGCCTTCGTCACGGCGGACTGGCCGTCGGCCGCTGTCTCAACGTCGAACCCATCTCGCTCCAAGTAGCCGGCCACCAACTCGAGCAGCGGTACCTCGTCGTCGACCACCAAGACTCGCGGACGCGGCTCCGCAGTGGTCTGTGGCCTGAAGGTCGTTGACATCATGGTCTCATTGTCCCTCCGGGTTCATCCCGAACCGCTCTGATGAGCGGCCACAGCCCATATCCCCAGTCAATCTTTGTCAAAAGGCCCATTCATTAGATTTCGTCCACCGCGGGGCTTGTCGCCAATGCCAGGAGAATCCAACTATGCACATCCGGCAAACGCTGACTCGGTCGTGATCTGCTGACCTTCGTCCGCCGCATTCTCAGCTGAACTTTGTCAAGTGCCGATACGGTTTTCGGGTATCCACGTTCGCAACATGGCCTGATCGACACCGGAGGTGACATGAACCCGCACGGCAATTCCGTAGCTAACCGTCGCCACAGGCCCGTCCTCGCACACGCGTTCACGGCCGTTCTGGTCCTGGCAGCCATGCTGCTGGGCATCCTGGCCATGCACTCCATGACCGGCGAACACGGCGTAGCGTCGGGGGCAGCCGAGTCCAACGCACATTCGGACACCATCCCGATTGGCACTGACTTCAGAACTGACGTGGCGGTCGCGGCGACAGCGGCGATGATCCCACTAGTGGCCCACGCCGAGGTCAGACTGTTGGGCTGCGCCGACTGCATGCTCGACTGCGCCATGTGGGCGATGACCTGCGCCATTCTGCTGGTCCTGGCGTCTCTCATCATTCTCGCCCGCTCCCCGGCCACGTATCGGCGCTTGCTCGAAGCGGGCGGGCGCGTCGTCTCTGTCTTCCATGGCCCTGCGCTCCACCTTTTCCGGCCTAGCTTGGTCGTTCTTTCCATCAGTCGCACCTAAAACCGGCCTTGGCCTTCGCGTCACTTGACGCCTGCCTTCACGACGCCGTATGGCGAACCGGTTTCTCACGCCTGACTTTGAATGGATTAACAATGCCCAAGACACGTACCTACCTGCTTACTGCCGCGGCCATCGCGACAGCGCTCACGCTCAGCGCCTGTGCCGGCGGAACCACCGATACCGGTTCATCCTCCGCCCCCAGCTCCCCCGATTCCTCCGCCTCCTCGGTCGATTTCGCCGACGCGGACGTCGAGTTCGCCCAGATGATGATCCCGCACCACGAACAGGCCGTTGAAATGAGCGACGACCTCCTTGCGAAGGACGGCATCGACCAGCGCATCGTGGATCTGGCCACCGAGATCAAGGCCGCCCAGGAGCCCGAAATCAAGCAGCTCGAATCGTGGCTGACAGTATGGGGCATGGATGACACCAGCTCCAGCGAGATGGATATGTCCGAGATGGATCACGGCACGGACGGCATGATGTCCGATGACGACATGAACGCCCTCAAGTCCGCGTCCTCAGAGGACGCCGGGAAGCTTTTCCTCGAACAGATGATCGTTCATCACCAGGGCGCCATCGCGATGGCGCAGACCGAGATCGATCAGGGACAATTCCCGGACGCGGTGGACATGGCCACGAACATCGTCGAGAGCCAGACCGCTGAGATTGATGTCATGAACGACATCCTCGCCACACTGTAGGACTACTCCACCAGGATCGGGGCCGCGCATCGCGGCCCCGCTCCGCGGCGTGCCCGACTCGGACACCATCTCCTCGCCTCCCGGAGGCACCGATGGAGCGCGCCAATGTGATCGCAAGGACCACCTCCTCATGACCGCATCACCCTATTTCCCCCGCAAACAATGGCGTCTGGCCGAAAAACAACCGCACCGCCGCCGCCGAGCACAACGGCCACTCCCCGCGACCCGTCGACCAGCCCGCCGCATGAAAGTCACCCTTCGTAAACAGCTGTCTTCCGCGGCCGCTCTAGCGTTCGCTGCCCTCCTCGCCGTCAGCGTGTCGGTCCCAGCCCTTGCCGTGAACCCCAACGCCCAGACCCTCGCCCTGCCCGCTGAACGAACCGAGGTGGGAGTGCAAAGCTTGACGGCGTCGGGAAACGGAACCATCGTCGTCGCCCAGGACACGTACACGTCCCAAGCCATCCAGGAGACGCTGCGGACTGAGGACTCGCTCCCGGGCGTCTACTCCCAGACCGCAAATACCTATGTGAACTATCTCGGCTCTGCAATTCAGTGGCCCTTTCTTGTCGGGGTACCCATCACCACTGACTTCGGCCCTCGGATTCCCCCGTGCGATGGATGCTCCAGCTTCCATAAGGGCATCGATATGAACCCGGGCGTGAATACTCCGATCCAAGCGGTCGCGAATGGCGCTGTGAGAGAAGTCTCGGGAACTGACAAAAGCGGACTCGGTGTGTACGCGATCATCGACCACATGATCGATGGGCGTCTCGTCAGCAGCCTGTACGCCCACATGACGGAAGGCACCCTCGCACTTGCTTTCGGCGACCCCGTCCTCGTCGGCCAGCTGGTGGGAAACGTTGGCAACACCGGTCAAAGTACCGGCCCACACCTTCACTTCGAGATCCTCCTTGACGGGGTCACCCCGACGGACCCGTACGCCTGGCTGACAGACAAGGTGAGCGCATCATGACAGGCAGGCTGCGATGACCGTCATTGGTTATGCGCGTGTTGCAACGCGCAAGAAGAGAGTTGATGAGCGAGAAATCGCGTTGACCGCGGCCGGCGCCGAGCGCGTGTTTGTGGACCACGGCGAGTCGAGGAATAAGGCGTCGCTGCCGCAGTTTTCTGCCTGCCTGGATTACTTGCGGGCAGGTGACCTCTTGTTGGTTTGCCAGCTGAGCCAGTTGGATCGGTTGGGTCGCGACGATCGTTTGATTTCGCTCCTTCATGAGCTCGGCGAACGCGGCATCGGACTTCATTCGTTGGCGGAACCGGCGATCGACACGACCGGCCCCTCAGGCCGGGCCCTTTTCGATATCATCTCCGTGTTCGCTCAGCTGCGTACTGAGTCGATCCAGGTGCACCGGCGCGATGGTCCCGCACCGGCTCGACCGCATGGGCGCAACGGCGCACGCCCCACAGAGATGACAAACGAGAGGATCGCTGTTGCTATAGACATGCGCGAAAGGGGCGCCACGATTGACACGATCGCGACCACTCTCGGCGTCGACAACGTGACCGTGCAACGCGCGCTCCTGAGAAACCCGCACGGACAGCCGAAGTTGGGCCGCGATGAGGGGTGATATCGCGCAGGCGAGCCCACTCCCCATCTCGCGTCACCTCACGTAAGAGACCAGGCCGATCATCCCGCGAGCAGCGTGATAGGCGTTGTGACAGTGGACGAGCCATTGGCCTGGATTGTCAGCGTCGAATTCAACGGTGACGGTTTCCCCGGGCCGTACGATGACCGTGTCCTTGCGTGCTCCGTTGCCAGCGATCTGAAAGCTGTGGCCGTGCAGGTGTATCGGATGCCACATCATCGTGTCGTTGATCATCGTGATCTGCACTCGCTCGCTGAGGCTGACATCGAAGGCGCCGGCGTAGGGGTCGTCCATGTTGAAGGTTCGCCCGTTGATGCTCCAGTCGTAGGAGTGCATCCCTCCCGTGAGTCGCATCTCGTGTCGCCGAGTCGGCGTGCGGGACGGGAGGCGGACGGATTCATCGGCTCGCAACTGACCGCCGTCGGTGCCCTTACCCGTCAGAGAGGACGGCATTCGATCTGGCGAGGGTGGGGTACCAGAACCTGTGCGGATGAGCCCGTAGGCGCTTCCGTCCTTGCCTTCGGGGAGAGCCAGAACTGGCGTGTAGCCGTCGACGACGGTGACGAGCGCGTCGATGCGTTCGCCCATTCCGAGGACCACTGCGTCCACCTCCTGGTGCTCGACAGGAAAGCCGTCGGTGTGGGTCAGAGTCAACTTCTGCCCGGGGATGCCCACCCTGTAGGCGGTGTCCCCCGCCGCATTGATGATGCGCAAGCGGATCCGATTACCCGGTCGGCTGTCGAACACTTCGGCCGTTTGCGGAGCCTGGCCGTTGAACAGATGGACGGGGAATGGCACGTCGCCCGCGTCACCGCCCAAGTATGGGCTGGTGAAGGTCGACCCCATTCCGCCCATGCCCGAATCCATCCCGCTCATACCCGACCCGTCGGCCACAGCGTTCAGCGCATCGTCGGGGGTGCCCGGGAGTCCGTCGAGCCAGTCGTCGAGGAGGATCACCCATTCCTGGTCGTAGGCCATCGGTTCACTAAAGTCGTCGATGATGAGCGCACCCGACAAGGCACGTTCTCGCTGCATGTCGACGTGAGAGTGGTACCAGTAAGTGCCGGGTCGGTGGAGCAAAAACTGGTATTCGTAGTCGCTGCCTGGAGCTATGGCCTTTTGGGTGACGCCTGGGACTCCGTCTGCATCGTTTCGCAAAGCCAGTCCGTGCCAGTGGATACTTGTCGACTCTGCCAGGGCGTTATTCACCTGCACCTTCAGGAGGTCTCCCATTTTTGCGCGGATGAGAGGTCCGTTGAGTGTCCCGTTGTATCCCCACGTGGTGAGCGCGGTGCCGGCTACCAGGGTGTCAAAGGCTCCGGCGGTGAGGTCTTGGGTAACAGTGCCGCCGTGGGCCGCACGGCGCGTCTCGTACAGGCCGACCAAAGGATCCGTCGACAGTATCCGGTCGACCCCAGCTCGCGTGCCGGGGCCCGTTGTGCATGAGGCAAGGACCGCTGTCGCTGTCGCGCCAAGGGTCGCGCCTAGGAAGGTGCGCCGGGTGAGGTGATTGACCATCATCGCTCCGTTAGCTGGGGCTCGCGGGTGAGCGTGTGGCAGGCCACTCCAGTGAGGAGAGATGGCGGCGCAGTTTCTTTTCGGACAGGCGGCCGTAGCTGAACAGCTCGCCGTCGATCAAGATGCCCGGGGCGAAAACGATGCCGACCCGGTTGGCAAGCTCACGCCCTTCGGCTGAAGCCAGTGGAATATCTACGATGTCCAGGGGGTACTCGTCGCTGAGCTGCGCCAAGGTGTTCTTGGCGTTCACGCAGGACGGACATGATTCCTGGGTCAGGACGGTGATCATCATGATCCGCTCACCCCGGCAGCCTTCATGTCGGCGAGCAAGTCGGTCATGGACACGTACATTGTGTAATCCGGTGCGCCGCCGTAGTCGGCACGCCATTCAATCTCGCCGTCGGGCCCGACGAGGATGAAGCTGTGACCGGCGCGGGAGTCGCCCATCATGCCGTAATCGTTCGCCCCGTACTCCTTGATGACGTCCATCTTCGTGTCCGCCAGCGCGACAGAAGCGAGCTTGTCGTCGTCCATCTTTTGCGCTATCAGGTCTACCGGTCCGCTGGTGATCGTGAGCACATCGTCGACTCCGGCGGCGGCGAGCTGGTCGGATGAGGCATCCAGGTCACGCATCTGGTCCCAGCACGGCTGGCAGCCCAGTCCCTCATGGAAGTACAGGAGCACCGATTTGCCCGAGTAGTCGCTCAGATCCACGGTGTCCCCCGTTGTGGACTCCATCGCGAATCCCGGGGCGATCTCCCCCACTCCCGGAGATCCCACCGCGTAGTCGGCCGCATCGGCGCTCCTGCCCAGAGGAGCAGACTGGGCCGTCTGGGCGGGTGCGGAGGGCTGCTGGGCGAGAACGAGGAAGAAGGTGCCGAAAAGAGCCACGACCACGCCGGCACCGATCAGCACGGCAAGGCGGTTGGTGTTCTTCCTCAGCGGCCGCATCGCTGCTGCCGGCCTCTTATTGCGTGATGCCATTACTTCGATTCCTTTGCATTGTCGTGACATGCCGGAGTGGTCGCACCGGCCGCAACCTGTTCTGCCGTGTTTGGCTCTGTCGCCGAAGCGGTGTGACCGGCCTGTGAGCGCCGAGCGCGCAGCGCCTTCCACACGAGGGCGGCGAGGGCGGCGAAGACCACGAGCGCAGAGAGCCAGCCGGGGATGAAACCAATGGACTGCTGGATAACCACCGCTGCGTGGTTCAGCCAAGCGGTGACCCTCACCTGCCAGCCATCAGGCGCCATGCCAATACCGCGAACCGCGATGATCATGGTGACGATGCCCATCCCGAGCATCAAGGCACCGGACAACAGGCTTGACAGCGGCAGCCGGCGCCCGCCGGGCCACAACGCAACAGTGCGAGCCGTGAGCAGCCGGCTGTTGCTCCAATCCTTCCGGTCCCACACCAGCGCAAGGACGCAGAGCGGGGCGACCATGCCGAAGACGTAAGCAATTCCCACCAGCGCAGCGGTAGAGATGGACGACGCTGCCCCCGACATCGCGGCGACTCCGGCCAGCACAGGTGCACAACACGCACTCGCCGCGCCAGAGAACACGCCCAAGCCGTACACGGAGCCAATTCCTGACCCTGAACTCTTCCCCGACGGCATCGGGAGCATCAACTTCCACCCCACCAACGTGGCGACACCAACAACGACCATGCCAATTCCCACCACGCTGAATATCCAGAAGTGGTACTGCGCCAGGGCGCGGCTCACGATCGCGGCCCCCAACGCAATGGGCAGGATGATCGTGCCGACACCTGCAGCGAAAACCAATGTCATTCCCAGGATCCGGCCGCGACGGCGGAAGCTGGACGCGAAGAACGCCGGCAACATCACCGACACGCAACACGGGGCCAATAGGGCGACGATACCGCCTAAGAACGAGGCGAGAATCGTGGTGGAGAGCAGGACCTGCTCCATGTATTGCTCCTTCAAAAGTGCACGGACTCAGCGCCGTGCCGTCGGGACGGGGCGAACGCCCGAGGGTCAAGCCTGGGTCGTGGTCTTTACGGGTTCGTCGGTGGCGGCTTGAAGGTGGGAGTCGTTTGAGGTGTCGCTGCCCTTGGCTTTGCCGCTTCGCATCATCATGAACATCATTCCGATCATCATCACGGGGCAAGCCAAAACCGCGGCGACGGGAAGCGCCTCATCGATCGACCTGCCGGCCACAAGCAGCCCGCCGAGGATGACGACACCGATCACCATCATGCCGATGAGATGGGACTTGCCGCCGTGGTGGTGCCCGTTCATGGACCTTCTCTTTTCTGGGGTTTGGTTTGGTGGACTGCGTCCTCCGGTGGTGTGTCAGTCCCCCGGCTATTCACGGGGAAGATCTGAGCGACCGCCCACACACCGAGGATGACGAATACCACACAAATTCCGGCGAGAATCAGCCACGCATTCATGACCATTACTTCCTCCTATCGGAATGTCTTGTCATGACTGTGGCCCCATTACCCGGGCCTCTCGGTGCAGGTTTGACGAAGAAACGATAAAGAATGGTCCTCAGCCCCGAGGGAGCTCTCAGCCTTGGACTCCGCCAGAACAGGGAGCGCCGGGTTCGGAGGTTTGTGGACCCTGCAGATAGGTGGAGAGGAATTCGCTCGGCCTAGGGTCGCCTGCACTCTCTACCTGGAGCCGCATACCCCACGCGGTGGCGATGATCGGCGCCGGCAGGTTCGGATACGGGCTCAAGATCTCATACGAGTTCGCTGCTGCATTGGAGGTTAGGGCCTCGAGCTCAGTTGCGGGAGGACCTTGCACGGCCGCTCGTTCGGCATCCCGTGGTCAGAAGCTGCCGGGCCGCCGTCTCGATGCCGTCAGTCGCCCTCGCTGTTGATGCCGTAAAGCCTGCAGTTAGCGATGCCAGCAGCTGAAGTTGCCTTGTGGCGCGATTCTGGTCACGCCAACCGCGGATTTCCGGGCTTCGAGTACGGGTGGCACCGAAATGCTCAGGCGTAGGTTTCATATCCCCTGATGAGCGGGTATTCATAGGAGATTCGAACCAACAACCTTGCGTCCCTATTCATGTCTATTCAGACTTCTCATAGGATCCAAATCAGGAATTCATCGCTGACCGGCCTAAAGAACGAGAGTCAAGCCAAATCTGTCCGTCGCCGTAGCGTTTTTCGGACATTAGTCAACCGTGAAGTAGAAATGAAAAAACCCCCGCATGATCGGGGGTTTTGTTACTGCTGGGGTACCTGGACTCGAA
This sequence comes from Cryobacterium sp. AP23, assembly GCF_054075385.1. Taxonomy (NCBI): domain Bacteria; kingdom Bacillati; phylum Actinomycetota; class Actinomycetes; order Micrococcales; family Microbacteriaceae; genus Cryobacterium; species Cryobacterium sp. AP23. Next base: position 1,109,691 of record NZ_CM133415.1, read on the forward strand.
CCAAGAACAAATGATAGGCGTCTCGGCCGTGCCACTCCCCCGCAACTGGGGCGGAATTCCGCGGATTTCCGCGGTTTTCATGGATCTAGTGTACGCGCCGCCACGGACTGATACGGGCTCATTCTGGTCACGACGCTGGGTTTCTGGTGCGTTTGTGGTCACGGCCTCATGAGTGCCGCAGGGCGGCCGGACGGCATCAACTCGTCTCAAAAATCACCCCGCGCCAACGCCTGAGTTCCTGATATTTGGAAGCCTGGATCAAAGCGCTGCAGTAGCGACCCACGTTGCCTCATAGACACGTGCATGCGGGACCTCTCCACCGAGTCGGGCGGCAGGCCCGCGGGCGCGGCGATGGCTCGTTAGCGTTCGCCTTCGGTCACTCGCACCGGCAGAGATGCCAAAGCACGCAGGGTGTTGTTAAGGTGCCTCCTCGGCGTCCCCGTCAATTCAATGGATTCGACCCGGTCGAGCAGCGCTGTGATGAGGCTGACGGCCTCAAGCCGAGCCACATGCTGGCCGACGCATCGGTGGATTCCCATGCCGAACCCGACGTGACCGGACGGGTCCCGATGTACGTCGAACGCGTCCGGTGACACCCACCGTCGCGGATCGCGATTCGCCGCCCCCAGGAACATCAGGATCTTCTTGCCGGCGGGTACGAGGCATCCGTCGATCATGATGTCGTCAGTGGCGGTTCGGAAGAAGGTTTGCACCGGTGACTCAAGGCGGATCGCTTCGTCGAAGGCGTTACGGACGAGCGATGGGTCGCGTCGGAGCCGCTGCCATTGGTCAGGGTTGGCTGCAATCGCGTAAAGCAAGGCTCCGATGGCATGGACCGTTGTGTCCACGCCCGCGGATAACAAGGACCGAACAATCAGAGGGGCTTGTGCCTCGGTGATCTCCCGCCGGTCCGCAGCTGCCCACACCTCGGCCCCGAAGCCGGTGGGCGTCAACTGGTCACGAGCACACATTTCGTTCATCGTTCCCGCGATGTGGCCGATCCCCGGCTGCCCTCTGATCACCAGCCAGTTCTCTGGCCCGAATGAGTTGAAGAGGTGATCTCCGTAGGGCAGAAGGTCGTCTCTGCCTTCCTGACGGATGCCGACGGCATCAGGGAAGACTCGGAGTGGAAACGCTTCCGCGAATTCCTCGATGGCGTCGAACTCGCATCCCTTGCTGAGAACTTCGTCCACCAGTTTCTCGGCATCCGCGGCCCACTTGACGGCCAGTTGTCGGAGCGATCGTGGACCAAGAATCTTGCTCAGAGTCTCTCTCGGCGCGTCGTGGTGCGGCGGGTCGGTTTCGAGCAGCAGGCTCGGCGGGCGCCAGGGCTTCTCTGTCTTGAAGTTGCTCAGGCCCACCCCCGCGCCGGATTGGAAGCCCTGCCAGTCGAGCAACGCCGAACGCACCATCTCGTACCTTGAGAAAGCGTAGAGGTCGTAGTGCGAGAGGTAGACGACCGGAGATGCCTCCCTCAAGCGCTCGTGAAATCCGAGCGGATCGGCCAGGAGTTCCTCGGAAAACGGGTCTTCCGTGTTTTCGAGGATGGGAATGGACGGCACTGTGTGCATGGGAATTACCTTTCAGCTCTAGAGGGCCAGCACGATACGGTCGGACTTGGCTCGAGACACACAGGGATAGAAATACGTTCCGGCTTCGCGTTCCTCATCCGTCAGGAGCGAGTCACGATGGTCCGGTATACCGCCGAGGAGCCGGCTTTCGCAGGTGCCGCAAACGCCGATATTGCATGAGGTGAGGATCGCAGACCCCGCCTGGCGCGCGACTGAGGCGACGCTCACACCGGGCGGTACCGTGAGAACTATTCCGGAGTCGGCGAATTCCACTTCGAAGGGAGTAGAACGAGCGGGCGCCTCTTGCGCCTTCGCGCTGAAGCGCTCGGTGTAGACCTGGCCTGGCCTCCACGCGCTAGTCAGTCCCTGAATGCCGTCGATCAGAGATGGCGGCCCGCACGCGTACACCTTGGTGGAATCGTCGCACTGCTCCAAGATCGCTGGAAGGTCTGCCCTTCCGCAATTGCCGGAGGTATGAAGCCGGACATGATCTCCGAGAGCGGCGAGCTCAATCCGGTATCCCATCCGCTCGCTGGCTCGACCCAGGTACACGAGACTCCACTCAGAGCCCAGCTGGTCGGCGGCGCGCATCATCGGCAGCAGCGGCGTGATGCCGATGCCTCCGGCGACGAACAGGTACCGGGGCGATGGGTTGAGGGCGAAGTTGTTCCGTGGACCGCCGAGGCCGACAGTCGAGCCGACCTCAAGGTGATCGTGAATGAATGCCGAGCCTCCGCGGCCGTCGGCCTCCTTGAGAACTGCGATGCGATACGAGTATGCGTCGAACGGGTCTCCGCAGAGTGAGTACTGGCGGGTCATCCCGTTTTCGAGCGAGATGTCGATGTGCGCTCCCGGGGTCCAATCGGGTAAGCGGGTCCGGTCAGGTCGCCGCAGGATGAGCTCGACGACTCCCTCGGCGATCGACTCTTTCGACGCGACTTCCAGAATCAGACCCTTCGACGTCACATCCCGTGAGCCGCCTGAGGTCGGGTAAGTGGTGGTGATCACGACATCCTCCTTGACGCCAGCAATTATTCGGTAACCGTATGCCGCCCAGTCCCGAGGAGGTACGGTGTTTCTATTGAACGGAAACAAAGAAGCGGGGACGCTGTGGCGAACGGGTCGGCCGGGCGATCGGTGTTGAGTCGGTACCTCGATGTTTTGGGCGTATTCGATGTTGGCCGAGCCTTCCTGACGGTGTCGCAAGTCTCCAAGCTCAGTAGCCTGCCCCTTTCCACAACCCATCGGATTCTCAGCGAACTCGAGTCGCAGAAGCTTCTGGAGCGTCAACCGGATAGAACTTACCGACTCGGAATCCGGCTCTGGGAACTGGCCTGCCGCACGCCCGGCGCGCTGGGTCTCCGCGAGCTCTCGATGCCCTCAATGCAGGCGGCTCACAACCTCATCGGCCAGCACCTTCAGCTCGGCGTGCTGGAGCACCACGACGTTCTGTTCCTGGAACGGTTGTCTACGCGAGACGCAGTGGTGAACGTGACCCTGGTTGGTGGACGACTGCCCGTGCATGCTTCGACAAGTGGGTTGGTCCTTCTCGCCCATGCACCCGACGACGTACAAGAGGACGTATTCGCATCGGCTCGCACTCGGTTCACTGAGCTAACGGCGACCGACGAGCCCGAGATCCGGCGCCTCCTGGACAGGGTGCGGCGCCAAGGATTCATCATCGGTGACGGATTTATTCATCCGGACGCGCGCGGGATCGCGGTGCCTGTCTTCGGCCCGTCGGGCGAGTGCATTGCCTCGCTGGCTGCAATCGTTCCACGAGACTCGCAGCCGAGCAACCCGATAGTGCGCACGCTTTTGAACTGTGCCGCCGAGATTGCGGAAGCGCTGAAGTCCGCCTATCTGCCCGCGAATCATCCCTCGGCCCGACCGGGGGGCCGATACCGAGCAATGGTGAATTCCTCGGACGAGTCGATGCGCTACCTGGCCACGTCGCGAAAGAAATGAGGCGCAAACGCCCCGCAGAACCCACAATCACAGCGAAACGCGAAGCATGGCCTGCAGCGCGACCGTCAACGTTTCAGTGTAATGCCTCGCGTCGTAGAAGGACTGCACCTGAAGCCCGTCCGACAGCGCAACATACATGCGCGCCGCATCGGCGGGGACGATGCCTTCGGTAAGCTCTCCCGCCGCTTCCGCGACCTCCAGTGCCGAGGTCAGGTTTTCTACGACAAGGTTGTACCGCCGAGCGAAGTAGGCGTGCCTGGGGTGTTCGGGATCGCCGGCCTCAGCGGAAATGATCGCAAACAAGCGCATCGCCTCTAAATCCGCTTCATCTCGGCGGGCGATGTCGAGGAGGATTCGCAGGAGGTCGATTCCGGTTCGACCCTCCAAGCTTCCGTTCCCAGACGGACTGGTCTGCCCACAGCCCACTCGTGGCGGCTTTCTACCTCTTGCCGCCGCCCGCGGGCGGAGCAATCGCCGGAGCACTCCACGCGCTCAGCACTTCGCGTGCCACCGACCGGGAGGACTGATTCGATCGGCGCAGGCATCGCGGACGTGGCGCTCCAGCGCGCGCAAGGTGGGCTGCCCCGCACACACAACTCGCCAGCGACAGACTGCGTGTGTCAGCCGTTGACGACGCTTTGCGGTGGGCGGCCGGAGAGGACATCGACCACGCTTCTGGCTGCCTGTTCCGCGAGAGATTCGATCGATTCCACCGAGTAGAACGCGGTGTGGGGTGTCGCCAGCAGGTTGGGTTGCGCGAGCAGGGGGTGGTCGGCTGGCAGAATCTCGGGATCGAACACGTCGACGCCTGCCCCGGCGATCCGCTTCTCGTACAGGGCGCGCTCGAGTGCGCCGTGATCGACTACGCCGCCACGGGCCGTATTGATGAAGAACCCGTCAGGCCGCATCGCTGCAAAAAACTTGTCGTTAACCATTCCACGCGTCTCGGCGGTGAGGGGCACGTGGAGGGAGACGTAGTCGCATCGGCCCAAGAATGAGTGCAGGTCTGAAGTGCTCGATCGTTGAAGGTGATGGACGAGGACGTGCATCCCGAGTGCTTCGCACCGTGCGCGGAGCGCCGAGCCGATCCGGCCGCCGCCGATCACTCCGATTGTGCGGCCGCTGATTCGTCGTGTGCCGAATTCAGTGCGCAGCCGCCAGTCGCCGTCCCGCACTCCGCGATTGTAGGAAAGGAGATTCCGCTCCAGGGCGAAGATCATCGCAAGCACGTGTTCTGCCACCTCATCGACGCAGTAGGCGGGCACGTTCGTGACGGGAATTCCCAGCGATGTCGCTTCCTCCACCGCAATGTTGTCCACTCCGACGCCGTATCGGGCGACAACGCGGAGGGACGCACCGGCAGCTCTTATGACAGCGGGAGTCACCTCGGCGAAGCAGGTCATTATGGCGTCTGCTCCGGGCGCGAGCGCAACAAGGGTGTCCTCAGAACCGTCGGAAGCCTCGATCACCTCCGCGTCGATTTCCGCCAACACCCTTCGCTCTACGGATGTATCCCGCCACGTGTAGTCCGTGATCAGGACCCGTGGCCGACTCACGACGCACTCGCAGCCAGCGCGGAACGCCCCGCGAACACCGCGTTGTCTCCCAGTTGTTCTTCAATGCGCATCAGCTGGTTGTACTTGGCGAGGCGCTCGGACTGCGTGATCGAGCCGATCTTTATCTGCCCCCCGCGCCATCCGACGGCGAGATCGGCCAGCGCGCTATCCTCGGTTTCGCCGGACCTGGCTGAGATCACAGTTGCCCAGCCCTGTGCCTTTGCGAGTTGGAGCACCTCGAACGTCTCTGAGATTGTTCCGATTTGATTCATCTTGACCAGGACGGCGTTTGCGGAGCTCTCGGCGATGCCCCGATTGACCCGTCGCGGGTTGGTGGTGAAGAGATCGTCACCGATAATTTGGACCCGCCCGCCGAGCCTGGCCATGAGTCTGGGCCAATTTGCCCAGTCGTCTTCGGCGAGACCGTCTTCGATGGAGATGATGGGGTGCCGGTCGACCATGCCCTCCAGCACGTCGATGACGTCGTCGGCGCTGAGGTCGCGACCCTCGGAGGCGAGACTGTAGCGGTCGCTGGAGCTGTTATAGAAATGACTCGCGGCGACGTCGAGCGCATAAGCGATGTCGCTGCCGAGTTCGCGTCCCGCACGCACAACAGCTTCATCGAGAATCTCAAGTGCCTCCTCATGGCTACGAAGCGCGGGACCGAACCCGCCTTCATCGGCTGTGAGGAGTGAGTACCCACGTTCCCTCAGGATGTCGCCTGTCGCGGCCCGGACGTCACTGACCCATTCGATCGCCTGACTGTAGCTGGCAGCGCCGACCGGGACAACCAGGAAGTCCTGGAAGTCGAGCTGCCTGCCGGCGTGCAGCCCGCCGCTGATGATGTTGACCATCGGCATAGGCAACGTCACCTCAGCGTCGCCTCCGAGGTGACGCCAGAGCGGCAGGCCGGCGAGTCGGCTCTCCGCCCGGACCGTGGCGAGGGAGACCGCGAGGATTGCATTCGCGCCGAGTCGCCTCTTGTCGGCGGTTCCGTCGAGGTCGATCAGCACCCGGTCGATTTCGCTGTGGTCGACGGTCATACCGCGCAGCCGGTTCGAAATCTCGGTACTGATTGAGCGGGCGGCATCTCGAACGCCGAGACCTCTGAATCTGCGATCGTCACCGTCGCGCCGCTCGACTGCCTCGTGCCGGCCGGTCGATGCCCCGGACGGGACGCTGGCGATGACGGCTGTGCCATCGGTCAGCCGCAGTTCCGCCTCGACGGTTGGTCGCCCACGAGAGTCGAGGATCTCACGTCCAATGATGGAATCGATGGTTGGGGAAGTGTTCATGATGTTTCCTGTTCGTGAAGCGCTCGCGCGAGAACGGCGAGCAGCGGCTCTGTTGCACCTGTCGTGAGGATGTCCCGGGCGGTCGCCCGGATTGACGGGCCGTGGACCCCCAGGTACTCGACCGGGGACTTGCCGTCCACTCGGGCGAGGAGCAGGCAGCCGACGGCAATCACAACGTCACCTTCGGGCGCGGCTGCCGCTCCGCAGCGTGTCTGATAGGTGAGCCAGAACTCGGTCGCCAATTCCAAGAGATCTGTGGTGCAACCAGGTAGGACGATGTGCTTGAGGATCAGATGGGTAAGCAGAAAGGCGACATCGAAGCATGGGTCGCCGAGGTGGGCCACTTCGACGTCGATGACGACGACGGTGTCGCCGTCGACGAGGAGGTTTTTTGGAGCGAAGTCGCCGAGCACGAGGACGTCTCGCGATTCGATCAGGCGTTGGGCGTGGGCATGGACGATCGGCGCGAGTTCCGGGTTCCTCTGGGCTGCGGCGCGGTGGTAAGGCTCGATGCGTCCCTGTATCAACGGCATCCTGTCGGCGAAGTCTTCGAGCGCGGCGTGGTCGACTCGGGATGCGAGCTGGATCGTTGCGAGGATGTCGGCTGCGGCGCGGGCGGTTGACCTGCTCAGTTCGCCGCGCATCAGTTGCGCCTTCCATACTTCCCCAGCAGGCACATAAGTCATGGCGAAGGCGAAGGCGTCGTCGTCTGCGCCGACGACCGTTGGAACGTGGCCGGGGATCACTGTCTGGAGGTAGCTGAGCGCCTTGCGTTCTGTGATGATGCGGGCGCGATCGAAGTCCCATCGGTCGGCCACGCGGAGTTGCGGGAGTGACTGCTTGACGACAACGCCTCCGCTTTCCCACTTCACGGCCAGCACGATATTCGACACTCCGCCGGCGAGTGCCCGCGCGCAGAGCGGGTGACCTTCTGGAACTATCCCTTGTCCCTTCGCCCAGGGGATGACGGTCGATTCGTTCAAGAGCTCGGGTGCGCCGGTCATTGCCCGGTGATCCGGATTGTGACGCTTCCGAGCGGCCCCATGCACGAGGTGTACTCGGGTCGCAGTATGGGGATGGGTGGGATCAGGGAACCTGTCATGATCAGGTCGCCGGCCCGCACCTGCTCCCCGTTGGCTTGCGCTACTCGTGCGACGTGCGCGACGACGTCGAGGATGCTGCCGATGGCGGCTTCCGCGTGGTCGCGCGCCTCGAGTAGCTCTGTGCCGCTGGTCAAACTGAGGCGGAACCGTTTTCCTGGTTCGTAAACACTCGGAGCCCCGAGTACGATGCGGCGCTGGTAGATGTTGGCCGCCAGGGCTGCGCTCCGGTCGTCGAGAGGACCGGTGACGTCAACGATCTCGAAAGCCGGTACCACCGCCGAGATGGCGTCAGCGACCTGCCGAAGGTTGGTTGGGTCGTGCACATCGTTGCCGAGGAGCACCGCGATTTCCGGTTCAAGGCGGGGGCTGATCCAGCCTGAGACGTCGATGGTGCTGCCTGACGAGTACTCGCACCCTTCAATGAGACGCCCGACGAGCGGACCCCTCAAGCCGAGCGCAGCGATGCTAACCGGGCTGCCGAGTCCGGCCTTCCAGCCGATTTGCTGTCCGGTGACGGACTCCGGGGGCGACAAATGGTCGGTCAGATCGACTTGATGGGAGGCAATCATGCCGGCTGCGCCATCTTCTGACCGACGCCATAGATCAGTCCACCGGCATCCGCGTCGCGGTTGCCGTCAATCTGCCACTGACCGAGTTGCACCGATGCTTCAACGACTGCCTGCGCTCGCGGCAACCGTCGAGCATGGAACTCGTCCCACAGTTGCTGGTCGAGGGCATCCCGCTCAATGATGAGTTCGGTCAGCACGAATGCGTCTTCGAGGGCCTGCGCCGCTCCTTGAGCAATCGTCGGTGGGCAGCTGTGCGCCGCATCACCGATCACGACCACGCGGCCACGGTTCCACGGCGCCGGCACCAGGTGCTGAGTGAACCATGAGTAGTGCGCGCTAGCCCCGGATTCCAGGTCGGCACGGATGGTGTCCCACGGGCCGTGATACGCGCGGGATTCCTCGATCATGACCTGCGTCGCTTCCGCCGCGCTGAGCCCCGACCGGTCTTGGGCCGCTTCCACGAGGAACGCGTACATCGTGTCGTCACTTGTCGGGGTGTACCCCGCAATATAGACAGGCCCGCCGTAAAAAAGTTCACTTGTGACGACCTCGACCGGTCGGGAAACAAACGCCCGCCATGCTCCCATTCCGGTCCGCTTGGGCTCCACGTCGATCCCGATCAGCTGCCTGACGGTGGAGTGGAGTCCGTCGGCGCCGACCAGCAGATCGAAATCACCGGCCCTTTCTCCATCAACGAACAGTCTGACCGCGTCGTCGGTCAATTCAAGCGCTGTCACTTTCCTACCGAAGTGGATACGTGCGCCCGCGCTCCGTGCGTGCTCGAGCAGCACGTTCGCGAGCACGGGGCGGTAGATGCCGAAGGATCCGGGATAGTCCGGTCCACCGCTTTTGATGTCGGGCAGCTCCTGAAGCACCGGCGCGCCGGCCCCCGGTAGCCGCAGCCGCAAACCGTCGACGGCGGCGCCGAGAGGCCGGATGTCGTCCCAGATACCGAGCTCCCCGAACACGCGGAGCGCGTTCCCCTGCAGCGTGATTCCCGACCCGAGAGCACTCAGCTCAGGCTTGGACTCGAAAACGTCGACCTCGACGCCCGCTCGAGCCAAGCGGATTGCGGTTGCCAGCGCGGCCATCCCGCACCCGGCGATAGCCACCTTCTTCACTGCGGTCATTTCAGAACCTCCTTGTTCTGGTTGTATCTACGGTGGGCGAACGATCGATTTAAGAGTGGTCGGCCCCGGATGATGCAATTTCTGCGACGCAACGAACGATTTGAGTGCCGAGGCCGGAGATGGACCCGGTCATGACGTCTCCGTCTCGAAGCCAGCGGCCATGGTGAGCACCATTGCCGCTCGGACTTCCCGTCAGTACCAGGTCGCCGGGCAGCAGAGGCATTGTCTGGGACGCAGCGGAAACGAGCGCGGCGACATCGAAGACGAGGTCGGACGTGCACGAATCCTGCATGACCTCTCCGTTCAGCTCGAGCCGGATCGTCAGGTTCGTGCTGTCCACGAAACGCGCAGGGGTGAGGTAAGGACCGGTAGGCAGGAACCCTGGTGCGTGCTTGCCACGAAAGAAGTCCGTGCCGATCTCCTTCATATCCTGACGGAAGACCCGGTCACGGGTGGTGATGTCGTTCACCATCGTGTACCCGGCCACGTGGTCGAGGGCCGACTCCGGCCCTACCCGAAACGCCGGCGCCCCGATCACGGCCGCCAATTCAAGTTCCCAGTCGTGCCGGTCACTATACGACGGCAGGACGAGCGGCTCATCGTCGCCGACAACGCACGCGGGCAGGCCGACAAAGATGTACGGGATGCCGTTGTCCCGGCGATCGTCCATCATCGCGGCGGCCCAGAGCCGGAGTTCCTCGTCCGACCGAGAGTCGTCGCCGCGCCGCCCGGAGACGACGAGTTCGATGACATGCTCGCGGTAGTTCGCTCCGGCTTGGAACACTTGGCGTGGCTCGACTGGTGCGACAAGAGTGACGTCCTGCACCGGCATCCACGGGCCGTCAGACTCCGCGAGCGTGTCCAAACGGGACCAGTCCGGCGCCGCGAGAAACTCATTGAGATCTTTCGCTCCCAGGTCCGCCGCGGTCAGCTCCCGAACCCTGCCGTCCCTAACGAGCCCGGGCCGGATGGACGTTCCGACGCGGAACCGGGCCAGCGCGAAGTGCCCCGCTATCACTACTCGGTGCGCGGTTGCTGGGTTGATGGAAGTCAACGCTGCTCAACCCCGGCCGTGTTGGGCGTACGGGTTGATCAGAGCATCCCGGATTTCGTCGGGGACCCCCTCCTCGGTCGCGCTGGGTCCGTCCGCCGCAGGGAATGATTCCGTCATTGACATCGGCATTGCACTGTTGCGGTAGAAGTTATTGGACCCCAGGGACGGCCGCCAGGTGTTCGGTTCCCAATCCGGCACGTAGTTGCGGTAGCCGCCCGTGTTGATTTCGATGCGCAGAGAACTGGGCTCACGGTAATATAGGAAGCTTTGTTCGCCGATGCCATGGACGGAGGGACCGTACTCAATCGGCACACCATTCTCGAGCAGTGTGTCTGCGGCGATGAGGAGTTCTTCCCGGGTGTCGACCCAGAACGCGAAATGGTTAAACCGGCCTGGCTGTGATGAGCCATCAAGGACGACCCCGAGATCGTGCGACTTCTCGTTGGTCGTCAGAACCGAAAACACGGACAGGGGCGCCTCGTCCAGGAGCGTGCGGGCCATGATCCGAAAGCCGAGCACATCGCGGTACCAGGTTACAAATGCGTCGACATCGCTGGCCGCGATGGTGACATGATCCAGCTGCCGGGGGGCACCGGCGACCTTGCTGCGGCGTTGCGGGCGATCTGGATAGATCGAGTCAACCCCGGCCGCCGCCACGTGCCGTTCCACGTCCCAGTGAAGGGTGAGATTGTGTCCCCACGGCCCTACAAAGCTATACGTCAGACCGAGGCCCGGCACATCTGTCCATTCGCCGACGATTCCAGCCGCCTCAACGCGATCAGCAGCCTCTCGCAGGGCCTCCGGGCTCGATGTCCGCCACGCCATCGTTACAAGTGAGGGCGCATCTCCGCGGACGATGACAACCGAATACTTGTAGTAGTCGCCCCAGCAGCGCAGGTAGACGGCGCCGTCGAGACGGTCTACGACGCTGAGTCCGACGTGATCCTCATAGAACCGGACTGATGCTTCGACGTCGGGAGACGTGATCGTTACGAACGATAAGTGGGAGAGCAGCTTGATCATCTTTGATCCTTCCGGGGAGCCGACGGTGGTTCTCGCTGGATCCAGCATCGAAGTTTCCCGTTCATCAGGGAAGGTGAATTCGGGCATACTCGATATCCAACGACGTTATGCACTTCGAGGGAGAAGTCATTGTCCGAATCACGCAAGCTCTCGCGACTGGACCTCAACCTGTTGCTCGCTCTCGATGCCCTTCTCACCGATCGGAGTGTCACGAGGGCGGCGGACCGCCTCGGCGTGAGCCAGCCCGCGATGAGTGCTTCACTTGCCAGAATCCGCCGTCAATTCGAAGACCCGATCCTCATAAGGCGGGGAAACGGCTTCGACGTCAGCCCTCTCGCCGCTCGACTCGCCCCGCACGCTGCGATCGCCCTGGATGCGGCCCGAAGGGTTTTTGAGAGCCAGGCCGACTGGTCTCCTGCGGAATCCACTCGCGAATTCTCGTTCTACTCGTCCGACTTCGGAATGCGCACCATCGGACCGGTCGTCTCCCGTCTTGTCGAGGAAAGCGCACCGGGAGTGCGGCTGCGGCTCTCTCTCCTTAGCCCCGCCATTGTTGACGAAGCGAAAATGAGACTCCGGACGATCGACGGAATGATTCTCCCTCACGGCTTTCTAGAGGGCCTCTCCCACACCGATCTTTGGCACGACGACTGGGTCGTCCTCGCCGACGAGGCGAACGAAGTGATTGCGGAAGGGATGGCTTTGGACGCATTGCGGGAATGCCGTTGGGTCTACTCCTACCAATCCAAACAGGCCTTCACCCTGGCCACCCGACAGCTCCAAAACCTGGGCATCGAGCCCGACGTTGCCGCCGTAGTCGAGAGCTTCCTCGCCATCCCAGACTTCCTCATCGGCACCCGACGGATCGCCCTTGTACAGCGTCGCGTCGCCGAACGGGCCATCCGTTCTGGAGGACTCCGCATGGTGAAGGCGCCTTTCGAACCCTCCCCCGTGCTGACTGCCCTCTGGTGGCATCCGCTCTTTGATGCGGACCCCGAACATCGATGGATTCGCGAAACATTCGCGAGGGCAGGGGCGAAGGTCGAAAGCGCCACGTCGCTGTAGCGGCAGCAGATGCTCGCTGCTGCTGGCGGACAGCGAGGACCATTCTCCGAACGGGCGTCGCTCGTCCAGTGCGGCCGCGGCTCCCGTAGCCGGGTCGAACGCCGCAACCTCCCGAAGCACCGGCGCAAGCGCCCCACGAGCAACATCCGGGTACAGTCGCGCCCACTGGTCAGAAAGCGAGACACTGCTCCGGGGCGTGAGGCCCTCCCATGCGACTCCGACCATGTTGGTGCTGGTGGGGAGAAGTCGATACACCTAAACCTCGCGCCTCCATTCATCTCTTTCAGACTCCGCATAGGCTTCCAGTCGACATTCCATCGCTGACCGGCATAAAAAATAGGAGATATGCGAAATGAGCGGTCACTCCAGCGGTTTTCGGACATTGGTCGACAATCAAGTCCAAAGGAAAACCCCCGGATGACCGGGGGTTTTGTTACTGCTGGGGTGCCCTGTCGGGTGGCTCGTAGAGCACATCGTCTCGCACCCCAGGGATGGGAGCTGGGGACGATTCATCGGGCAGAGCGCGGGCGCGGACCACATTAACGGGCCGGAGTGTCACGCGAACTTCTCAGCGGTAGGTCGGTTGGGTGCGAACTTGTATGCTTCCAGCGCGGTACCCGAGAACAACAACCGTCTCTCTTCACGCGAAAAGTCTGAGGTAAGTACTTCGAAAGCCTCGTAGAGCCGGGCGAATCCGGAGTACAGGCTGTCCACGGGGAAGTTACTGCCGAACATGGTGCGTTCGGTGCTAAAAATATCGATGGTTTCGAGAACGATGGGACGAATGGAGCGTATGGTCCAGTTGTGGTCGTTCGTTCCAAGTGCCGATACCTTCACGAATACGTTGGGTTGGGCCGCGACCGCTCGCATACCCCGCTGCCATTCGTTCACCGACTGCCGGTCTCGTTTAATCGGCATCCCGGCGTGGTCGAGGATGATTCGAATCGACGGGAACGCCGCGGCAAGCTCTCCAGCCTGCCGCAGTTGCGCCGGAAAGACCTGCAGGTCGAAGGTAAGATTTTGCTGCTCAAGGAGTGCGAAGTGTGCCCGCCAGGTGGGATCGGTGAGAATATCGTCCCGGTCCCGATGAGAGTAGAAGGGGTCGGGATGCCAGTTCAGGATGTCGCGAATTCCTCGCACGCTCGGTATCGCCGCGAGCCGTTCCAGCTGCGCTGGAGCGTCGTCGGCCAGCAGCGACACCTTCGCCACCTGAACACTCGGCAGAGTGCGCGCGGCGGAGATCGAGTCAATCCAGCGCGCCTCCGCCAGAGGATCGGCCGCGCCGTTCTCCACGTGCACGGAGCCGAGGAGCCGGTAGTCGCCCACATCGGTCAGGTAGTCGTCGAGCGAGTATGACCGCCGCAGGGGCAGGTCGTTGCCGTGATACCGATCCCGCACCGCACCTTCGAGCCACGGGTACGACCGGGTCAGGTCGGTCAGGTGATGGTGGGCGTCCACGATCTCAAGGGCTGTCACGGCTGCTCTTCGCGATGGTCAGGTAAACGCCCGTGTGGTCCAGCTCGCCGTCCCCGTCGGCAACCATCTGAGCGAACAGCCGGGTGACCGCCGTGGTGGTCGGCAGGGAGAGCTGATTGGCCTCAGCGGCGTCGGCGATGAATCGCAGGTCCTTGAGCTGATTTTTTGCGCTGCCGCCGGCGCTGAACTCCTGGTGGGTCCACTTGTCGCCCTTCTGCTCCAGCACCTCGGAACGGGCCAGGCCGCCCTGCAGAATCTCCCGCACGACGTCGAGATCGAGTCCGGCGGACCGGGCCAGCAGCATCGCTTCAGACACCGCGGCCACCACACCGGCGACGACGATTTGGTTGCATGCCTTGGCCATCGCACCCGACCCGCTGGGGCCGAGATACCGGATGGTGCTACCGATCAGGCTGAACACCGACCTCAAGCGCTCTGCGGCATGGGGCTCACCGCCGATCATGATGCTCAGCGTGCCCTGTTCGGCTCCGACGGTTCCGCCGCTCAGGGGCGCATCGACGACGATCACGCTGTGCTGATCCAGCATCCGCTCGGCGAAATCGGCGACCGCGATCGGCGACACCGTGCCGTGCACGACGAGCACCGGGGCGCTGATGCCCCGCGCCGTCCAGCCAGCGAGCAGCCCGTCCGCACCACCCAGCAGGCCTTCGACCTGCGGCAGGTCGGGCAGCACGGTGAGCGTCACCTCGGTCGCCGCCTCCGCCGGCGTGTGCGCAACGACTGCTCCGGCCGGTTCCAGGGCCGCCGCTTTCCCGGCGGACCGGTTCCAGACGATGATCGGGCCATGCCGGGTGAGGAGATTGGCGGCCATCGGGCCGCCCATGGGGCCCAGGCCCAGCAGCGAGAGGGTCGGGCGTTCGAGGGATTCGCGGGTCATAGCCATTCCAGGGTGAGAAAGAGAACGCGCTGTGCGCGCCCCGACCGATGAGCCCAGTATCGCCGGTACTCAGGACATGAGCACCGGCGATGCGGGGGTGGGCTAGATCTTGACGGACGGGTGGGTAGCCGTCGGCGGGGCGGCGACGTCCTTGCGCTTCTTGGCCCGGGAGAACATCGACCAGTCCTTGCTGGTCTGATCGAGGACCACCGCGATCAGGACCACGAGGCCGGTGACGATCTGCTCGTAGAAGCTCGGAACGTTCAGCAGCACCAGACCGTTGGTGAGGGCACCGAGGATGAGGGCACCGACCAGGGTGCCGGCGATGCGACCCTCGCCACCCATCAGGTTGGCGCCACCAATCACGGCTGCCGCGATGGCGGTCAACTGGTAGGATGCGCCGGCGTCGGGCTGAGCCGCGTTGATTCGAGCGACGATCACCAGGCCGCCCAACGCGGACAGACCACCGGCGATCGCATACACGGCGATCTTCACGCGGTGTACCCGCACGCCAGACAGCCACGCGGTTTCTTCGCTGCCGCCGACCGCGATCACGTTCTGACCGAAGACGGTCTTGCGCAGCAACAACCAGGCGCCGATGGCGACAACCGCGACCACGATGACGACAACCGGCACGCCGAACACGTAGCTGTTGAGGATCATCACGAACTCGGCCGGGATGTCGTAGACCGGTCGGCCGTTCGTGGCCACGTAGGCGCAACCCTGGAACACGCTCATCGTGCCTAGGGTGGCGATGAACGGGGGCAGCCGCAGTTTCGTGACCAGCAAACCGTTGATGGTTCCGCAGATGATGCCGATGAAGATACCCAGAAGGAGCCCGAGCATCGGCGGGACACCCTCGTTGACCATCAGGTTGGCGCTGACGATGCCCGCAAAACTCGCGACTGCGCCGACCGACAGGTCGATGCCGGCGGTGATGATGACGAAGGTCAGCCCGATACCGATGATGGCGTTCACGCTCGCCGACACCGCGACGTCACGGAGGTTGTTGACCGTGAGGAAGTTCGGGTTGAGGAATCCGAGTACCGCGAACAGCACCACTGCTGCCACGTAGATGCCGACGGCTTGGAGGTTGATCTTGCGCTTCGGCCGGACTGCGGCCGGGGGCGGGAGAGTCATTTCTGTCCTTTCGGTACACCCATGGCGCTTGCCACGATGCTGTGTTCGTTGATGTCGTCGCCGGTGTGTTCCGAGACGAACTGGCCCGCCTTCATGACGAGTACCCGGTCTGCGATGGAGATCACTTCCGGAAGGTCACTGGAGACCACGATGACGGCGTGGCCTTCGGATGCCAGTCGGTCGATGAGCTCGTAGATCTCGACTTTGCCGCCGACGTCGACTCCCTTGGTGGGCTCATCGAAGAGGAAGACGCTGGCGCCCAGCCACATCCACTTGCCGATGACGATTTTCTGCTGGTTGCCGCCGGAGAACTGGCGGGCGTTGAGCCTCACGTTCGCCGGCCGCAGCGACATGCTCTTGCCCATCGCCTCGGCCGTCTCCACCTGCCGGCGGGCGCTGATGAACGGGCCGAACGAGTTGAGCTGTTTGTCGGCCGTGAGCGAGATATTCGCGAACGCCGGCGTCTGCAACACGAGGCCCTGGTGTTTACGGTCCTCGGGGATGAACGCGATGCCGGCGGTACGACTGTCTCGAGGCGACTTCAACTTGAGCTTTCGCCCACCGAGGGTGACGGAACTGTGGGTTCCCTCATCGGCGTGGATCATCGCCCGCAGGAACTCGGTGCGACCCGACCCGACGAGGCCGGCGATTCCGACGACCTCACCGCGGCGCACCGAGATCGACAGTGGGCCGACCCCTGACGGATGGGTCACCCCCGTCGCCTCGAAATACACCTCGGCGTCGGCCTTGACCGGGTGTTGCCGCACGAAGGAGAGCAACTCGCGGCCCACCATGCGACGGACGATGTCCTCGGAGGAGGTCTGGTGGATCGGAGCATCGAACACCGGTTTGCCGTCACGGAGAACCACGACAGTGTCAGACACGCTCATCACCTCCGGCATCTTGTGCGACACGTAGATCACGCCGACGCCTCGACCGTGGGCGATCTCCCGCACCCGGTTGAGGACCTCTTCGACGTTGTGCTCGAGCATGCTGGTGGTCGGTTCGTCCAACGCCACGATCTTCGCGTCGAACGCGAACGCCCTGGCGATCGTGAGCGCGTGCCGCTGGGCGGGGCTCAGCTTGGCGACCGGCGTTCGCGCCTCCATTGGAAAGCCCATTTGTGCGACATCCTTGAGTGCGCGGTCGATGTCCTCGCCCGCGGTGGCACGTTGGCTTCGGGTGAGACCCAGAAGCAGGTTCTGAATGACGGTGAGCTGAGGCACGATGGCCGGCTCCTGCTGGGCGATCCGCACACCCTCCGCCAGCGCCCGGCGGGACGTGTATTCCGTCCGCCGGACGCCGTCGATGGTGATCGATCCCCCATCAGGCCGAAGGGATCCGCCCAGGATGGAGAGGAGGGTGCTCTTGCCTGCACCGTTTTCTCCGGCGAGGGTTCGCACCTCGCCCCGCTCCAGGATGAAGCTCACTCCGTCCAGCGCACGAACGCCGGGGAAGGACTTCGCGATGTCTCGGACTTCGAGCAGATGTTCGGCCATGAAAATCGCCTTTCAGGTTGAAATGGTCGGCTGAACCGTTACGGCATGCCCGTGGCGTATTCGTCCACGTTCTCGGCATCGATGATGAACGCCGGCACGTCGACCCAGCCGGGTACGGTCTGGCCATCGAGCAGCCACAGGGCCACGTCGACGCCGGTGGCACCCTCGGTGACCGGCAGTTCGCTGACCGTGGCGGTAATGCCGCCGTCAACGATCTGCTTCTTCGCCTGCGGGATTCCGTCGGTGCCCACGAGGACAACCTCGCCGGTTAGGCCCTTCGCGGCGATGGCCGCCTGAACACCCAACGCCATGCCGTCGTTCTGGGAGTAGAAGGCCTTGATGTCAGGATTCGCAGTCAGCATCGCGGTGGCGATCTCCTGGGCTTCAGTCTGGCTCCAGTTGGCGCTCTGTGAGGCAACGAGCTCCAGGTTCGGGTGCTCCTTCAGGGCGGTCGTGAATCCTTCGCCGCGGTTACGAGCGTTGGAGGAGCCCGGGTCACCCTCGATCATGGCGACCTGGCCACCATCCGGCAGTTTCTCCGCGATGTAATCAGCAGCCGTCGCGCCGATGGTCAGGGCGTCGGGCCCGACATACACGACACCGGGCACGGTTCCCTGAGCGTCGTTCAGGACGATTGCGGGGATGCCCTGCTCCAGGGCGGCCTCGAACACGGTGTCCAGAGCGGTGGCGGAGATCGGCGAGGCCAGGATCGCACTGCAGCCCTGGTTCATGGCGCTGTTCGCCTTGTCGAGCTGTTCGGTGATCGACGACTCGTCGGTCACGTCGAACGTCTGCGACTCGACGCCCAGCCTTTCAGCCTCGTCCTGGAAGCCCTGTTGTTCGAAGCCCCAGAACTCGTTGGACAGCGTCCGGGTCACGTAGCAGAGCTTGATGCCTTCGCCACCCTTGGGCTCACCGAGCTCTTCCTTGACCTCAGTGACCTCGGTCTTCGCGTCGGCGTCGACCAGGTCGACGATTGACGTGTCCGAACCCGAACCCCCACCTGTGCTGCTGGGACCGTCTGGTGTGGCGGTGCAGCCCGCGAGGAGGCCAACCGCGGCAATGCCGGCCAGGGTCGCGCCGGCGGCGCGTGGAAATGTGAACATTGTGATGCCTTTCATCTTTGAAGGGAAAAACACAGGTTCTACGCCTGTGGCAACGTCTTCGTTGCGGTCAATCGGTCGTGCTGGGTTGATAGGTCAAATGGATGGCGGGTCAAGGCCGCCGGCCGAGGCATTCGAACGTCGGCCGGCGTTGCGCGTTAGAGCGCGATTCGGACGAGTTCGTTGCGAAGCTTCTGGGATTCGACGCCGTCAGCCTTGTTGATCACGTCGGTGATGTGATCGATGCCCACGGCCTTCAGCTTGTCCAGGAGCAGGGCCATCGTGGCGAGGTTCGCCTCGGCTTCGGCTTCGGCCTCTTCGCGGATCGGGAAGGTGTCGAAGTAGATCACGCCGTCGTAGTCGTAACGCAGCAGGTAGTAAAGGAACTCCAGGGTCTCGAACGGGTGGATCGACGCGACCATGAGGCCGTCGTCGTGGGCGTTATTGCCGTCGTTGAGGTGGACACCCCACAGCTTTCCTTCGGCCAGGAGCTGCGCCGCGCCGAAGCCAGGGGCATCCCCGGCCATGAGCATGTGTGCGAAGTCCAGGGTCGCGCCGACGTTCGGGCGGTCGATGAGCTTGAGGATATGGAGAGTCCCGCCGAGGCTGCGGACGACCGAGTGCACACGTTCTTCGTACGGCTTGTATTCGATGCTCAGGCGCACGTCGGGGCGGTAGTCGGCGAGTTCCTGGAACGCCTCGACGATGCGACCGAAGTCCTTCACGTAGTCCTTCTGGAACGTGTAGTCGAAACCGTCGAAGCCGAGCCAGACCGTGACGAGGTCCGATCCGCCGGCGGCCGCCGCATCGATTCCCTTCTTGGTCAGCTCGATGGCCTCCCGGCGCACCGCTTCGTCGCGGTTGCTGTACTCGCCGTGCACGAATTCCTTGCGGAATCGCATGGCGACACTGTTGAGGGTCAATCCGAGCTCGTCGAGGAGCGTTTTCATTGCCTCAGGTTCGATGTCGACGAAGTGCTCGGGATAGTTGAGGTCGACGAAGTCGATGCCATCGACCGCGGCTACACGACGAAGGGCGGCGCCGGCATCAGCGCCGGCGTTGAACGAGTTGAGTCTGGTTGCGAATTTCATAGTCGTGACGCTAACAGGAAATGACATGTTTTGTCACCCTCGGTCATTTTTGTGCAGCCAAATCGTTACATTTTGGCAATTGCGGTCATATGGACATAGGCTCACTCTTGTTGGTAGGGGCGGCGCGAACAGCGCGCGGCTCGTTGATCACCCCAGGAACGGGGTATTCACAGTGAGCGGGAGCAGCACATGACGGTCGGAAACATCCTGGTCATCGGAAGTATCAACTACGACTTCATCCTGAGCCAGGACCGGCTGCCGCGACGCGGCGAGACGCTGTCGGCGACCGCCATGCGGGCGGCATTCGGCGGAAAAGGTGCCAACCAGGCCGTTCAAGCCGCGCGCCTGGGTGCCACCGTCGAGTTCCTCGGCGCCGTCGGTGATGATGCGCACGGCAGGGAAAGCCGGGCGAACTTCGAGCAGCAGGGAGTGACCTGCATACTGCGTGACTCCCCCTTCGCGACGGGCCTGGGCGTCGTGCACGTCACCGACGCCGGCGATGTGTACGCCACGATCTTCGACGGTGCCAACCGCTCCGTCGACCGCGACTGGGTGGATGCTCAACGAGACCGCCTGGCAGCCGCCGACATCGTGATCATCCAGAACGAGATCCCGGCCGAGGCCAACTTCCGGGCGATCACCCTGGCCAGTGGCGAAGGCACGCCGGTGATCTACAACGCGGCCCCGGCCCGGCCGGTCGACCCAACCCTGACGGCCCTGTGCTCGTGGTTCATTGTGAACGAGGACGAGGCACAGTTCTACCTCGGCCGGGACCTGGGCGACGTCAGCGACCATCAGGCCATGACCGAGGCCGTCACATCGCTTCAGCGTTACTGCTCCGGTGTGATCCTCACCGCCGGTCGACACGGGTGCTATGTCGCCGCCGACACCGGGGTGCTCTTCATCGGTGCCACGCCTGCGCACGCCGTAGACTCCACAGGTGCGGGGGATTCTTTCGTGGGGGCGTTTGCGACTGCCCTGCTCGAGGGCGCCTCTGCACCAGATGCGGCGAGAGCCGCGTCGCTTGTCGCCGCCCGCACCGTCACCGGCGTGGGTGCCCAATCGAGCATGCCGATGCGTGAGGACATGACCAATGCAACTGTTTTTGCGCCAGCAACTGATTCTTGACAAGGTCCGCGACGGTAACCCGGTTCACATCGATGAACTGGTCGCCGAGACCGGGGCCTCCCCGTCGACGGTGCGCCGCGATCTCCGGGCCCTCGAGCAACAGGGCCAGATCGTCAGCCTCCGCGGCGGCGCCGTGCGGCTGGACGACCGACCCACCGAGCTGCCGGCTGCCGCGAAATCACTCATCAACCAGTCGGAGAAAGCCGCAATCGCCAAGGCTGCTGCGGAAAACGTGCGCGACGGCGAAACGATCTACCTGGACTCCGGGACTACGGCCACGCGGATGATGCCGTTCCTGCACGGCACCCGCGTGCACATCGTTACCTCGAACACGCAGATCCTGGCGTCCCCGCTCGGCCCGAAGATGACCGTGACCCTTCTGGGCGGCACATTTTTCCCCGAGATCGGCTCCGTCGCCGGATCGATGACCGATCGCATGTTGCACGAACTGTATTTCGACAAGGCTTTCCTGGGAGCCAACGGGATCAGCACGGTGGCGGGTGTCACCACCTTCGACGTGCGGGAGGCCACCAAAAAACGCCTGGCCCACGAGCACAGCCGCCAGAGCTTTGTGCTCGTCGACAGCAGCAAGTTCGACAAGGTCACCCTCTGCCGGTCGCTCGAACTCGCCGAGGCCAACATCATCACCGACGCCTACGGCGAGGTGCTGGACTCGGCCCGCTCGTACATCGTAGCGACCGGCTAGAGGCGCCTACCGCTCCTGCTCGCCGATCAGGGCCTCCGTCTCCCGACGCAGTTCGATGGCCTCCGCCAGGGAATCGTCGATGATCACGTCGGCCCAGCTCACGATCTGTCCCTTGGCGATGTCATTGACCAGTTCAACGTGGTGGGCGAGCGCCACGGGAAGCGCACCGGCCTCGACCGAGTGCTTGGCAGACACCAGCTTGCCCCACACCGTGTAGCCGCCCTCACCGTCGAGGAACTCGCCGGCCGTCAGGTCCTTCTTCGCGGTGGCGACGACGTCTCCGTAGAAGCCCTCCGGGTGACCGGTGGAAATTCCGCGCAGGGCGGCGTTCGCGATCGAGATATTCAGTTCCAAGCCGACGTAGTGGTAGGGCCGGTAGAGCGCGGCGTACTGGTTGGTCGGATCCGGATGCCACGGGTATTCGGCGAAACAGGTCGAGACGTAGTCGTTGGTGGCCTTGACGACGACGAAGACCCCCTCCTGGGTGTTGAACGGAATCCAGCTTCCGTCGCGGTTCACGCTCGACAAGACGTCGACACTGCCGTGATTGTCGAGCACTCCCCCGACCTCCTTGGGCCGGCAGATCGTGGCGATTTCCTCGACGTTTCCCGGGGTGAAGGTGAGTCCGGTGTCCGACGGTACGAGGCGTGCGGCGTTCGCCACGGCGGCCATTTCGATAGCGGCCTTAGTACCGTCGCGGAACGAGGTGTGCATGTTCGGATTGAGCTGTCCGGAGTCGGTGAGCTCCTTGGAGAACTCCCAGTTCTCCCAGACATTGTCGGGATTCATGTCGTGATAATGCTCCAGGTATTTGGCGCCCTTGCCCGCACAGGCAACTTCGAAGCCGCTGGTGCGCGCCCAGTCGACGAGTTCCATGATCAACGCCGGCTGATCCCCGTAGGCCATCGAATAGACCACGCCGGCCTTTTCCGCGCGCTTCACCAACGCCGGTCCGGCCAGGGCATCTGCTTCGACGGTGACCATGATGATGTGTTTCCCGGTCTCGATCGCGCGGAGCGCGTGATGGATACCCACGATGGGATTGCCGGTGGCCTCGACGATGACGTCGATGTCTGACTCGAAAAGCTCAGCGGCGTCCTTGAGGATGGTCGTGGTGCGGTTCGCCAGAGCGTCTGCGACAGTGTGCGCCATCCGATCCTCCGGCCAGTCGACGAGCGCAAAGGCTCCCCTGGCCCTCTCAACATTGATGTCGGCGATGGCGACGACGTGCACACCGGGGATGTTGCGGGCCTGGGCCAGGTA
This sequence comes from Cryobacterium sp. AP23, assembly GCF_054075385.1. Taxonomy (NCBI): domain Bacteria; kingdom Bacillati; phylum Actinomycetota; class Actinomycetes; order Micrococcales; family Microbacteriaceae; genus Cryobacterium; species Cryobacterium sp. AP23. The sequence goes on from NZ_CM133415.1 coordinate 1,132,329, forward strand.
CATGGTGCCGTAGCGGCCCGCGCCGATCAGGCCGACGCGGATGGGACGGCCTTCCTTTTCTCGTTGGCCGAGGAGTTTATGCAAGTTCACGATGACCTCTCCAGTCTATTGTGGTATCGGTACCACTTTTGTACCACCGCAGCGTAGACTGTGTCAACAGCAACGAATGAGGGAGCACGTGAACAAACCGCCCACTATCCGGGATGTAGCGAAGACGGCCGGCGTCTCGGTGTCGGTCGTGTCCCGCGTGCTCAACGATTCGGGGCCGGTAGCTCCCGACAAACGCGAGGCCGTCTTGCAGGCCATCGAGAGCATGGCCTACCGTCCACGTGCCGCTGCCAGGGAACTCAGTCAGGGTCGCGCCCTGACCATCGGACTCGTGCTCGCCGATCTGACCAACCCGTTTTTCGCCCGTCTGGCCGACCGGATCGTGTGGGAAGCACGGGGGCGCGGTGCCCAAGTGGTTCTCATGACCACGCAGGAAGATCCGCATCTTGAGGCGCAATCGCTGGACACCCTCCTCGACCGGTCGGTCGGCGGCGTGATCGCGACCCCGACCGGGGACAACCTCGGCAAATGGGAAAAACTGCAGGACGTGGGCGTGAACATCGTCTTCGTCGATCGCGCGATCGACGGCCTGCAGGGAATAGACGTAGTGAGTATCGCGAACGCCCAGTCCGCAGACACGGCCACCGAGTGCCTCGTGGCGCTCGGGCACACCCGGATCGGACTGATCTCCGGACCGCTGTCCACGTCCACCGGGCGCTCGCGCATCGAGGGATACCAAGAGGCGTTGCGCCGGGCTGGAGCCGATCAGAATGCGAGCTTGATCAGAGCGGTTCCTTTCCGCGGCGATGGCGGAGCGGATGCCGTGACCTCTCTACTCTCTCTGCCCGAGCCGCCGACCGCACTCGTCGTTGCCAATACGGCGCAGGTTCAGAACGTCGTTCGGCGCCTCTCGCAACTCGGCACCAGCATTCCGCACGATCTGTCGTTGATCGTCTTCGACGACAATCCGTGGACCGAACTCGTCACTCCGCCACTGAGCGCGATGCGACAACCCATCGACCTTCTTGCCCGCCACTCCGTGGACTTGGTTCTGGCGCGCATGCAGGGACAGGTCGCTGCCGGGCCGCGCGTGATCGAGGTCGACGCAGAGTTGATCACCCGCGGTAGTTGCGCTTCCGTGATTCAACCGGCACGTTCCGCCTGATCGGATGGCCATGCCATGAAGTTGTGGTGGCGGCGGCCCCGTGCAGACGTCGGAATCTACAAGCATCCGCCCACTGTTCCGCTTGCCGCGATCGAAAGCGTTGTGCGGGAGGGCCTGCTGATCGCTGCGCTCGCGGTGCGGATGACCATCAAGAACTCACTCATAGTCGGAGCCCTGCGCGATCGACTCGATTACAACTCAGATCTGCTGGAAGTTGAAACTCGGGAGCAACTCATCTTCCTTGCGGTCGAAAACGAAAAGACTGCCGACCGTCTTGACCAGGAGGAACGGGATGGAGACGGCGCGGCTATCGATGCCGACGTGGAAAAGGACGACTACGACATCCTCCTCGAGGAGGCTCATCGCCGACGCCCGACCGTTCATCGCATGCTTGCGGCCGCGCTCCGCAGAGACGCCGATGACCCGACGGCGATTGCGGTCCTCGTTGCACAAGCTCGCGTCGAGGCAGCTGATGAGATCGGTAACGAGGCACTAGGGCGGCTGGTCCGCCACGATTTCGACTCTGAGGCAGGGTACACAAGCGCCAGAGCAGAAAGAATTCAAAGTCTTATCGCAATCGACATCGCGCGTTTGAAACGTACCGACGGCTAGGCGCCCGATCCTGCGTCAGGTACCGAAGACACCAAGGCGTGCGAAGCGAGCCTCTTTTCGAGGGCCCCTAGCTCTCACGAGTCTGTCTACTGACCGGCAGGCGCCAATCAGCACTCGTGTGCCGGCTGTCGCCGGCGCCGACCGAGACGACGAGAAGCGGATCACTGGGAATGATTTGATTCAGGTCACATTTTCGAGGCCGCACGCCGCATTCAGCTGTGACCACCAACTGCCGCTCGTCGGATGTCCTCTAATCGACGCTGGAGATGCGCGTTCAGCCGATGTCTTGGCCGAGGATGATCTGGGCGATTTGCTGACGAGCTTCTTCCCCCTCTGGTGCAGGGATTAGCGGGTAGTCGTGGTTCATCTTGGCTTTTTCGATATAGGTGATCTCGATGCTTCGAATGGCGGCCATGGCCCTGAATTTCCGGGCATCGGCGATGAAGAGTTCACGGGTGCCTGTGAACAGAGTGATGTGTCCCAGATCCTCGAAAGAGCCGTATATGGGACTCAGCCGGGGGTCCTTCGTCTCCGTAGAGCCAGCCCACGCCTGGCCCATTTCCACCAGCCCGAGCGTTCCGAGTACGGGGTCCGTGGATTCGAGGTTCGGGATGCCGGGGTTGGTCATGGTGAGATCTAGCCAGGGTGACAACAGGATGATGTTTTCCGGCTGCGGCAGATTGTTCACTTGGAGGACCTGGGCGAGGCCGAGGGCGAGGCCGCCTCCGGCGGAGTCGCCCAAGAGAGTCAGGTCTGCGCTGTCCGAATCGGCCGCCAGGTCGGCATAGGTGGCGAGGAGCTTGCTGTACGCCTCGTCGTATTGGTGTTCTGGTGCAAGTGGGTACATCGGAATGACGATGCGGGCACCGGTGATCCGGGCCACCTCATCAGCCATCTGGAACTGGAACGAACTCGCCTGATTGATGTACGCGCCGCCGTGCAGGTACAGCACGACCTTTTGGTCGGCTGCGCCGTCTGCGCCGATGACGAATGTCTGCATCCCGTGAATAGTGGTCTCCTCGACGGAAGACGAGAGTCCCGTTGGGGCGGGCACCGGTTCTGAGTTCGCCCTGCGACGCTCTTCGATGAGGTCGGTGACCTGTTCCGCATCCGTGAATGACGCCTTGCCATTGAGGAGTCTGAAGCCGACTTCGATGACTTTGCTCTGAACACTGCGATGCTCGAAAACCGTCGCATCCACGGTGAACCCGCCGGCGACCACGATGACACCAGCCAGGACTATCCCGACGCTGCGGACCCATCGCCGCTTCAGGAATGGCAGCAGCGACCGGGCGGTCGCCTCGGGGTCGGTGGTGGCGCTCGAGGAAGTCAAAGTGTGCCTTTCGGAGTTGGTTCAGCGTTGACGGGGTCTCCCCCGAGGTCTCCTCGGAATAGGGTGAAACCGATGACGGCGCTGGCGAAGTAGAACACGGCGGCCACAGCGAACGCCACGTGATAGCTGTAGACAGTGGCCTGTGCGGCCAGCAGGGCCGTGGGCGTTTTGTCGACGATGAAGGCTGCTCCCGCGCTGGCTGCGATTGAACTGAGCAGCGCGGTCCCGATGGATCCGCCGATTTGCTGGCTCGTGTTTGCCATTGCGGACGCGACTCCGCTGTCACGGGCGCCGGCGCCTGCTGTTGCGGCGTTCTGCAGACGCGCCCAGATCAGGCCGAGGCCGACACCGAAAACAATCAAACCCGGAAGGACACCCGAAATGTACGAGGTGTCGATCCCGGCTCGCAAGAGAAGCAACAAGCCCGCTGTAGCAACAAGGCCGCCACTAGTCACGAGCGATCGCGGTCCGAACCGTGACCCTAGACGCGATCCGGCGAGACTGGTCGTTATCACGATCGTCACCACCGTTGGAAGAAAGGCAAAACCAGTTTGCACTGGCGTGAACTTCAGAATCCCCGACATGTAGTAGGTGCCGAACAGGAAAACTCCCAAGAGCCCGGCGTTGACGAGCAAGCTGGTCAGGTAGGCGCCGCCGCGATTTCGGTCGAGAACGATGCGCAACGGCAGTAGGGGCGATGCGGCGCGCCGCTCGATGAGGACAAACACCACCAGGCATACAAGACCGCCGATGATCGGCATCAGGACCCATGCCGAGCCCCAGCGGTACGTTTCGGCCTGGGACAGTCCATAAACGATACCGACGAGGCCGGCCACGGCGGTGGCGACGCCGGGGAGATCCAGCGGCGAACGGATGGGCCGGCCGGACCGCGGCATCAGCGGGGTGCCGACGAGCGCGACGACGGCGATCGGGAGATTGACGAAGAGGCACCAGCGCCACGACGCGTATTCGGTCAAGACGCCACCCAGCAGCAACCCAACCGCGCCGCCGGCGGAGGACACTGCACCCCAGATCGCGAACGCTCGAATGCGGGCGGTCTTCTCGGGGAACGTGACAGTCAGGAGCGACAGCGCCGCCGGGGCGAGGACCGCACCAAAACCGCCCTGCAGGATCCGTGCCACAAGCAGCGGAGCAAAGCCGTTGGCGAGGCCACCCAGCCCGGATGCGGCAGCGAAGCCGATCAATCCGATCACGAACATCCTCTTTCGGCCGAAGAAGTCGCTAAGCCGCCCGCCCAGCAGGAGCAGGCTGCCGAAGGCAAGCGCGTACCCGGTCACCAACCACTGCCGATTCGCGTCCCCAAACCCGAGATCCTGCTGTAGGGACGGCAGCGCAATGTTCACGATCGTCCCGTCGAGCACGACCATGAGCTGCGCCAGCGCGAGAACACAGAGGGTCAGCCACCGCCGGGTATCGGGACCTGCCGCTGTTTGTTGTTTCGTGAGTGCCATAGTTGAACCATACCAACCATTTTGGTCGGTATTGCAACCATGGTGGTAGGTTTGTCGTAGCCGCGAGGCCGACCCGACGATTGGAACACTCCTGATGGCGACCGCCTCCAAAACTAAATCGGACGACGTGGGCATTCTGGACGCCGCCGCGTTACTCTTTGCGCGCTATGGATTCGAGCAAACGTCTATCCAATCCATCGCCGACGCAATCGGTCTGTCGAAGGCGGGACTGCTCCATCACTTTCCGCACAAGATCGCGCTATACGCATCGGTTGTCGACCAAAGCCGGATCGAAATGGATGGGATCCGAGAGAGACTTGCGGGCCAACCCGATGGGCCGCAGCGGGATCGAGCGGCGATTCGGCTGCTCGTCGATCTGGCGCTCATCCGACCTGGACTTGTCGCGCTGCTCCTCGGGACAGCGGTCCCCTCGGGCACCAGCACGACCCCGCCAGAGTTGGAAGCGACCAGGCTCTCGCTCTTCCGAACCTTCGACAACGACATCCCGGCGGTCAGTCGAACCATTCGCGTTATGGCGGCCCTAGCCGCCCTCGGCGTGCTTGCCCTCGCCGCCATCCAGGTCGACGACGCGTCGGGGTGGCGAGACGACATCATCGCCGCCAGCTTCGACGCGCTGGGGCACCACACCCCGTGAAAGCCCCATAGAGGCAGCTCCGGACTCACCGGTTGTGGGCCACGAACTGGCCTGTGGCTGGGGTCAGCCAGCGATCAGGGCGCGCACGAGGTCGAGTTGGGCGTCGTCGGCGAAGGCGCCGGAGAGGCCGACCACGCTGGTGCCGGCGGCCAGGAACTCCGGGGCGTTGAGGGCGGTGACGCCGCCGGTGGCGATGAAGTTGGTGTCAGGGTACGGGCCCTTCTGCGCCTTGACCCAGGCCGCACCGAGCAGTGACGCGGGGAACGCCTTGACCCAGGTGAGGCCGAGGGCTCGGGCCTGCAGGATCTCGGTGGCGGTGGCGATGCCCGGCAGGTGCGGGATGCCGCGGCGCACGCTCTCGGCGACGATCACCGGGTCGAGGCCGGGCGACACCGTGAACGCGACGCCGACGTTGGTGGCGGCGTCGAGCTGCTCGAGGGTGGTCACAGTTCCTGCACCGATGACGAGGCCGCGTTCGGCGGCGGCGTCGGCGACGGCCTGCAGCACGGGCACGGCGTCGATGGTCTGAATCGGGATTTCGACGTGCTCGACGCCGGCATCCCAGGCGCGCACCGACAGGCGCACGGCCTCTGCGGCGGACAGGCCACGGAAGACGGCGATGACGGGAACCGCGAAGAAGTCCCCGGGGAACCATTCGGTGGTCTTGATCGGCTGGATAGTGGACTGGGTCATGGGTTATCTCCTGAGTTCGAGTTCACGGTCGTCCTCGCTGGTGCCGTGGGGTTCGTCAGCCGACATACGCTGGCCGAGCCCGGGGCGGAAATCCTGGCGGCTGCCCAGCGCCCAGGCTGCGCGGGAGTGCCCACGAGCCAGTCGGTCCGCGGAGGTCTCCGCGGTGATGAGGCTGGACAGGTAGCCGGCAGCGAAGGCATCGCCGGCGCCGACGGGTTCGACGACGTCGACCTTGCGAGCCGGGACGACGGTGATGGTGTCGGTGCCGTCAGCGCTCGACGAGAATTCGGTGGCGTCGATGGAGCCGTCCTTCACCACCAGGTACTGCACATTCGGCAGCAGGGCGCGCACGTCCGCTGAGGTCGCGCAGCCCCAGAGGGTGTCCGCTTCGTCCAGACCGACGAGCACGACGGTGGCCTTGGCGGCCAGCTCGAGCAGGCGCGGTGCGGCTTCACTGACCGGCCAGAGGCCCGGCCGGAAGTTAATGTCGAAGGAGACGGAAGCGCCCCACTCGTGGGCGTGGTCGAGCACATGTTTGACCAGTTCGGCGCAGCTCGCCGAGAGCGCCGAGGTGATACCAGTGGTGTGGATCCACCGGGCGCCGGCCAGGGGCCAGCCGGCGGCATCCGTGATCTTCAGCGCGGATGCCGCCGAGCCTGTGCGGTAGTAGAACACGTGGGCTCCACTGCCGGTGTCGGGTTCCTTGAGGTAGAGCCCGGTCGGTGCGTCGGCGGTGCGGCCGACCCACCGGGTGTCGACGCCGGCGTTGCCGAGGGCGTCGATGATCTTGGTTCCGACGGGGTCGGTGCCGACGGCGCTGGCCCAGGCGACCTGGTGGCCGAGCTCGGCCAGGTGCATGGCGACGTTGGACTCCGCGCCGCCGGTGCCGAGGGTGAAGCCGGCGGCGGTGTCCAGCGTCACCGAGCTGGTGGGCGTGAACATGCCCATGGTCTCGCCGAAGCAGACCACGGTGGGCTGACCGGCGGGTTCTGTGTGTCCGCTCATCAGGTCACGGCTCCGATGTGCCACGGCACGAACTCTTCCTGGCCGACGTCGAACTCTTCGCTGACGGTCTGGGTGCCGCTGGCGACGGCGATGATCATCTCGAGGATCTCGGCGCCGACCTCGTCGACGGTGGCGTTGCCATCCGCGATGCGACCGGCGTCGATGTCGATGTCGTCACCCTGGCGCACGAACAGCTCGGTGTTGGTGCCGACCTTGATGCTCGGGGTGGGCTTGCAGCCGAAGACCGAGCCGCGGCCGGTGGTGAAGACCACGACGGTGGCGCCGCCGGCGACGAGGCCGGTGACCGACACCGGGTCGTAGCCGGGGGTGTCCATGAAGCCCAGGCCCCGGGTGTCGATCGGTTCGGCGTATTCGTAGACGGCGGCGAGGTCGGCGTGGCCGGCCTTGGTCACGGCGCCGAGGGACTTCTCCAGGATGGTGCTGATACCACCCTCCTTGTTGCCCGGGGAGGGGTTGTTGTCCATGGTGCCGCCGTTGGCGTGGATGTAGGTCTCCCACCAGTCGATCCGGTCGATCAGCTTGTGGCCGACGGCGGGGGTGGTGGCGCGGGCGGTCAGGAGGTGTTCTGCACCGTAGATCTCGGGGGTTTCGGCGAGCACGCTCGTGCCGCCGTGCGACACGAGCACGTCGGATGCCCAGCCCAGGGCCGGGTTGGCGGTGATACCGGAGTAGCCGTCGGAACCGCCGCAGTTCAGTCCCAGCACGAGCTCGGAAATGTCGATCGGTTCGCGCTGGCGGGTGTTGATCTGCTCGGCCAGGGCGAGGATCTTCGCCACGCCGGCGGCGACGGTGTTCCGCATGCCGCCGGTCTCCTGGATGGAGAGCGATTCGATGACGGTGTCGCTGGGCATGCCGCCCTCGGCCAGCACCAGGCTGGTCGGGGTCATCTCGCAGCCCAGGCTGAGCATCAGCACGCCGGCGATGTTGGGGTGCCGGGCGTAGCCGTTGAGGGTACGGAGCAGCACCTGCGCGCCTTCGCTTTCCAGCACGAGGCCGCAACCGCTCTGGTGGGTGAGGGCGATGACGCCGTCGACGTTCTCGAACTGGTCGAGCACGCCGTTGCGGAACCGGTCGGCGATCAGCTTGGCGGTGGTGCCCGAGCAGTTCACGGTGGTGAGGATCGCGATGTAATTACGCGTTCCGGCCCGGCCGTCGGCCCGGCGGTAACCGTTGAAGGTGCGGCGCTCGGTGGGCGTGGGCAGCTCGGTGTGCACGGTGCCGAACTCGTGGGTCCGGGCGGCGAGGTCCATGCCGATGTTGTGGCTGTGCACCTGCTCGCCCCGGCTGATCGGTGCCGTGGCGACGCCGATCGACTGGCCGTACTTGTGCACGGTCGCGCCGGCCTCGAGGTCGGTGAGGGCGATCTTGTGGCCGCTCGGCACAAGCGTGCCGACGGTGAGGATGCCGCCCCCGACGGGGAGGGACTCCCCCGGGAGCAGGTCCCGGAGGGCGACGGCGACGTCGTCACCCTCGGCCATCACCAGCACGGAGGTGCCGGTCGCGATGCTTTCAATGTGTGACATGAGAATCGATTCCTTAGGAGTGGACGGGAATGCCGGGCTAGTCATCGAATAGAGGTCTAGAGGCCGAAGTAGTTGTGGGCGTTGTTGAAGCAGATGTCTTCGACCATCCGGCCGAGGATCGCTTCGTCGTCGGGAACCTCGCCGAGTTCGACCCATTCGCCGATGAGCTCGCAGAGGATGCGGCGGAAGTACTCGTGCCGCGGGTAGGAGAGGAAGCTGCGCGAGTCGGTGAGCATGCCCACGAAGTTGGACAGCAGGCTCTCGTCGGCGAAGGTCTGCAGCTGCAGGCGCATGCCGTTGCGGGTGTCGTTGTGCCACCAGGCGCTGCCCAGCTGCATCTTCTGCACGGTGTCCTTCTGGTACGCGCCCATCAGGGTGGCCAGCGGCATGTAGTCGTTCGGGTTCAGCGAGTACAGCATCGTGCGCGGGATGGAATCCTCGGACTCCATCGAGTCGAACAGCTTGGCCAGCGGTTCGGCGACGGGGCGGTCGTTCAGGCCGTCGTAACCGGTGTCCGGGCCAAGCTTGCCGAGCATCACCTGGTTGGTGTTGCGCAGCGCGTGCAGGTGCAGCTGCATGGTCCAGTTCTTCACCTGGTACATCCGCATGAGGGCCTTGAGGATCTCGGTGCGGTACTGGGCGATCTGTAGCGCAGTCAGGGCGCCGCCGCCGATGGCGGTGGTGACGATGGTGTCCAGCTCGGCCTCGCTGGCCTCGGCGTACACGACGGTATCGAGGGCGTGGTCGGAGAGGCGGGCTCCCATGGAGTGGAAGAAGTCGACCCGGGCGGCCAGCGCGGCGACGATGTCGGCGAAGGCGCCGATCCGGACGCCGGCGGCGGTGCCGAGGGTGACCAGGTAGTCGGCGAAGCCGGCAGCGTGGATGTTCATGGCCTTATCGGGGCGGAACGCCGGGACGACGGTGAAGGCCTTCTCGCTCTGCAGCAGTTCGTGGAAGTGCAGGTCATCCGCCGGGTCATCCGTGGTGCAGATGGCGGTGACGTTGCTCGAACGGATCAGGCTGCGGCGGGAGAACCCGGCCGTGGCCAGGAGCGCGTTGGCCCGGTCGTAGACCTCGCGGGCGGTCTCGCGGCTGAGCACCAGGTCGATGTTGAAGAAGCGCTTGAGCTCGAGGTGCGTCCAGACGTAGAGCGGATTGCCGAGCGCCTTCTCCACGGTGCCGGCCCAGGCGTAGAACTTGTCGAAGTCGTCGGCGTCGCCGGTGATGAGGTTCTCCGGCACCCCGTTGGCGCGCATCAGGCGCCACTTGTAGTGGTCACCCTTCAGCCACACCTCGGTGATGCTGGCGAAATTCAGGTCCTCGTAGATCTCCTGCGGGCTCAGGTGACAGTGGAAGTCGATGATGGGCATGTTCTTGGCGTGGTTGTGAAACAGCTTCTTCGCCATGTCGGTGCCGAGCAGGAAATCGTCGTTCAGGAGCATGATCTGCAGTCCTTTAATCGAGGGCGTCGCGGTTGTCGCTGCACACGCCTAGGCGTGGAGCTCAACGACGGAGGTGGGGAGGCCGGCGAGGGTGGCGCGTACGCCTCTGTCCCGCAGGCTGACCAGGCCAGCGGTCACCTGCTCGACGAGGCCCTGGATCGCCGTGAGGTCGGTTCCCCAGAGCGTCTCGTCGGAGAGAACGTCCGTGACGTAGTTGTCACCCGCGTATGCCGCATGAAACCGGGCAGTGGTCTCGGCGCTGTCAACCGCTGATGTGTTCAAGGCCGGGTCGCCGCTGTACGCGAGCAGGATCGCGGAGAGCACCAAGGTGATCCGGGATGGCAAGGCACCGTTCGTCACTTGGAAATTCACCAGGATCGGCAGCAGGCGGGTTGCGAACTTCGAGGTGCTGTTCAGTGCGATCGAGGCGAGATCGTGGTGCATGAACGGGTTCTCGAAGCGTTCCTTGACCGACTCGGCGTAGGCAGCGAGCTCGTCGTGGGGCAGGTCGAGCACCGGCATGATCTCCTCGTACATCACCGTGTCGACGAGCGGGCCGAAGTCGGCGTCGAGCATGACGTCGCGCACGGTCTCGACGCCGGCGAGGCGGGCGAGGGAGGCCATGGTGGTGTGCGGGGCGTTGAGCAGGAACACCTTGCGCTCGCGGTACGGGGTCATGTCATCGGTCACCGTGACGTTGAGGCCGGCCTTGGCCAGCGGCAGGGTCTCGGTCAGGCCGGCCGGCCCCTCGATGACCCAGAGCAGGAACGGCTCCGCCTTGACGATGAGGCGATCGTCGAAGCCGAATTCGGCGCACAATTCCTCGGCACGGTCCTTCGGGTAGCCGGGAACGATCCGATCAACCATGCTCGAGTAGAAGACGTTGTCGGTGTTGACCCACTGCACGAACGCGTCGCCGAGTTCCCAGTTGGCGGCGGTCATGAGCACGGTCTCCTTGAGCTTGTCGCCGTTGTGCTCGATGAGCTCGCACGGGATCAGGGTGAAGCCCTTCTTGCCCAGTTCGAAGCGACGGAAGAGCAGCGCGGTGAGCTTCCCGGGGAAGCTCGCCTGCGCAACGCCATCGCGCTGGTCCCGGTCGTCAAAGACGATGCCGGCTTCGGTGGTATTTGAGAAGATGAACTCGATGTCGTCATCGTTCGCCAGGTCGAGATAGGCCTGGTAATCGGTGTACGGGTTGACGGTGCCATTGACAACCGTGATCACCTCGGAACTGCGTACCTCCCGGCCATCCTCCGTTCCTTCCAACAGCACCGTGTAGAGCCCGTCCTGCTCCTCGAGTATGGCAACATGCCCGCCCGCTCGCGGCTGCACGATCTTGACGCCGCCGTTGAAGAGGCCCTGCTTGTTCAACTGCTGCAGTTGCCAGTCCACGAAGCCGCGGAGGAAGTTGCCCTCACCGAACTGGATGGCCCTGGTGGGTAGTTCTGGCTTCGGGTGGATGGCGCTGGTGAGTCGTTCCATGAGGATCCGTTCTGTGTCTGGCATCAAGCCGAAGCCTCACTCGGCTCCTCGAGTAGGTCGAGTCCGAGGTCGAGTCCGAGGTCAAGCCCGAGGTCGAGGTCGGCGACCAGGACGGGCTCGGAAGTCTCGAGTGAGCGATTACCCGCGATACCCACCGCGACCGATCGCACTCCGTCAAACCATGCGGCCGGTCGGCCGAGGGGGTCGTGCGCATGGCCGTCGAAGATGTCGGAGAGCATTCGAGCGTCTCCCCCGCCGTGTCCGCCCTCCGCTGCCTCAATCGTGATCTCGCGTGCCGACTCCCAGTGCCGCTGGACCACAAGTCGCTCGAGCTGCGCGCGCGCCTCGTTATCGCCGCTGGTCACGGTGCTGAAGCTCGGATCAAGCACCACCGGGCCGTCGACAATCACGGCCGCGCGTTCGATGACCTCGAGTTCAGCACGCCCCTCGGTTCCGGTGATTGACACGCGGTACCCCTCCCAGGGGCTGTACGCGACCAGGGAGTACGTCATGGTCGCCCCGCTCGCGTAGTCGACGAGAAGCGAGAGCGAGTCTTCAATGGTGATTCCGGGTGAGAAGACGTCACGGTCACGGAGATATCCGTCCACGCCCTCGGCTTGCAAGTAGAGGGCTTCCAAGCGAGGGTCGGTTCGCAGGTCGAGTTGGAAAGGGTCGGTCGGACCATCGTGTGTGCCCCGTTCCGGGCGCACACCGAGGCCACGCGAACGAGCATTGACGTCGCCGTAGAACCGGAGTCCGCCGGACGCGAACACACGCGTCGGTGTGTCCGCTATCCACCAATTCACCAAGTCGAAGTGGTGTGACGCCTTGTGGATGAGCAGTCCGCCCGAGTTCGCCTTGTTACGGTGCCAGCGGCGAAAATAGTCGGCGCCGTGCGACGTGTCGAGCACCCATTCGAAGTGAACACCGGTTACCTGACCAATCGCCCCCGATTGCACGACCTGTTTGAGAGCGCTGTTCCGAGGTGAATAGCGGTAGTTGAAGGTCACGACTACCTGGCGACCGGTGTCGCGAACAGCCTGGGCGATGCGTCGGCACCCTTCAGCGTTGATCGTCAAGGGCTTCTCCACGACGACGTCAGCACCCGCTCGCAGCACGCGGTCGATGTAGTCGGCGTGGAGGTAGTCCGGCGTTGCGATGATGACTCGATCGATGGAGCGCTGCGCGATCAGACCGAAAACGTCGTCGGGATCCACCACGTCAACCGAGAACCCACGCTCGCTCACCCGCTCTGCGTGATAGCGGGATCGAACCGGGTTCGAATCCCCCAGTGCGACCAAGCGGGCGACGTTGGAGTGCGGGCCCGTGATCGCGTCGATGTACATTTCTGCTCGGTGACCGGTACCGATAATGGCGTAGCGCAGTTGTGGGGTGGGCGTCGAGTTCATGAAAAGTTCCCTGTGAGTCTTGAAATATCTGGTGAGGTGGAAGGCGCGGAATCTAGCCGGGTGGCACTCACTTGAGGCCGGTCGTGGCGATGCCCTTGATGAGGTATTTCTGTCCCACCAGGAAGACGAGGAAGATGGGGACCAGAGTCACGATCGACATGGCGAACAGTGAACCCCAGGACGTACCGCTGCTGGCATCCACAAAGTTCCGTAGCGCGACGGGCGCGGTCTGCAGTTCGGGCTTGGTGAGGTAGATGAGCTGCCCGAAGAAGTCATTCCAGGTCCAAATGAAGGTGAAGATCGCCGTCGTGGCGAGAGCCGGCACCGAGAGAGGCAACAGAACCTGGAGATAGATCCGCCAATAGCCGGCACCGTCGATGATTGCCGCTTCGTCGAGTTCACGGGGCAAGCCACGAAAGAACTGCACCATGAGGAAGATGAAGAACGCATCGGTCGCGAGGAACTTCGGCACTATCAGTGGCAGGAAGGTGTTGACCCAACCCAGTTGCGAGAAAATGACGTACTGCGGCACTTGCACCGCGAAGACCGGCACCATCAGGGTCAGGACCATGACGCCGAAGAAGAGGCCACGGCCGCGCCACTGGAGCCGAGCGAATGCATATGCCGCCATGGAACAGGTGATCAGGTTGCCCAGGAGCGCTCCGATGACAACGATCATCGAGTTGCCGAGGTACAGGGTGAACGGGTTTCCGAGGGCGTTCCAGCCTTCGGTGTAGTGGCTGAGATCGATCTCGCTCGGAATCAGTGACGGGTCACGGAAGATGAGTGCCTCAGGCTTGATCGAGCTGGCGACCATCCACAGCAACGGATAGAGCATCACGATGCCGGTCAGAATGAGAACGACGTGCTTGAATGCCCCCTTGAGTCGCGCCGTGCGCGCCGACTTGAGTCTGGCTGCGGTAGAGAGTCGAGCGCGTTCGGTGGATTCCTGCACGAGGTCTGCGCGTGCATCGGCTTTGTTCATGAGGTCAGTCACTGTAGAACACCCATCGCTTGCTGAAGTAGAAGTTGACTGCGGTGAAGGCGCCGATGATCAGCACCAGGAGCCACGCCATTGAGGACGCGTAGCCCATATTCAGCTGGCCGAAACCCTGTTGATAGAGGTACAGCGAATAGAACAGAGTGGAGTCGCTTGGACCGCCCGTGCCGCCGCTGACGACGAAGGCTTGGGTGAAACTCTGGAAAGAGTTGACGATCTGCAGGATCAAGTTGAAAAAAATGATCGGGCTAAGCAAGGGCAGCGTCACGTGTCGGAACCGTTGCCAGGCGCTGGCCCCGTCAAGACCTGCGGCTTCGTAGAGTTCCTCGGGGATCTGCCGCAGTCCTGCGAGGAAGATCACCATCGAGGATCCGAAGGTCCAGACGTGCAGGATGATCAGCGTACTCAGCGCGGTATCAGGATTGGAGATCCAACCCGGTCCTTCTATACCGAAGACAGCGAGTAACTGGTTGATGAGCCCGTTGACTCCGAAGACCTGGCGCCAGAGGATACCGACCGCAACAGACGCACCCAGAAGTGACGGCAGATAGAACGCGGATCGGTAGATCGCGAGGCCCCGGATTCCCCGGTTCAGCACCGCGGCCAGGGACAGTGCGACGACCAGAAGAAGCGGCACTCCGATTAGGACGTAGGTGAACGTGACCAGCAAGGACTTTTGGAGCCGGGGATCGGATGCCATCTCGACGTAATTGTCGATGCCGATCCATTCGGGCGGGCTCAGCAGGTTGTAGTCGGTGAAGGAGAAGTACAGTGACGCGGCCATCGGACCGACAGTTATGAAGAGTAGGCCGACGAACCAGGGGATCATGAACGACCAGGCCGCGCGTTCTTCACGCTTCACTGCGCTGCTCCGCGCCGTGCGTGGTTTTGACATCGTGTTTCTTTCTCGTGTGAACAAAGGTTCAGTGGAAGTGAGCGGGGGCCTCTACGCGCTGCGCCGCGGCCCCCGCTCGGAGTGCCTGCTCTACAGGGCTGCCGACAGCTCGTCGAACATTCGCTGTCCGGCCTCTTCTGGGGTGATCCGCCCGAAGAGGACGTCCTGGTTGACTCGGTCAAAGATGTCGGTCTGAGCCGATGCGGCATCGGGGTTCGGTCGTGCCAGCGGCGAGGGGTCCAGGTCGGTCACCTCGGTGATGTAGTCACCGATCCGGGTTTCAACGGGGGTGAGTTCGGGTGTGATCGCAGTGAGCACGGTTTCGCTTGCCGGGACGCCTCGGTCGAACTTGAGGATCGATGCGGATTCAGGCGTGTTGAGGAGGAAGTTGATGAGTTCCGCAGCTTCCGCGGGGTGCTCAGACTTCGCCGAGATGGTGAAGTACTGCGCAGGCGTGGCCCACGCGCCGACCTCGTCGGCGTCCGCCTCTCCCGGAAAGAGCAGCAACTCGGTTTCGCGGCCGCTGGCGGCTTCGAGTGCTCCGAGCTGGTTCACGGAGAGCATCTGCGTGGCGCCGGTGTGCAGTGCGATGGGGCTCTGCTCAATCGCTCCACCCGAGGACAGGTTCTCCACTGCTTGTTCGGGCGAGTCAGTGGCACCACTGTCGCGGAGTTTCAGAACCCACTCGAAATAATCGGCGAGAGTGTCGGGCTTGAATCCGAGCTCCGTGCCGTCCTTGGCGTACCAGTCTTCGCCTTGCTGACGGATCCAGGCGGTGGACGGCTGAATGTACATCGGTATCTGGGCACCCGTGACCCCGGTGGCAGCCTTGATTTCCTTGGCAATGTCGATGTAGTCATCCCACGACCACGAGGTGTCATCGGGGATCTCGACGCCGGCATCGGTGAACGCCTGGGGATCAACGACAATGCTGAATCCGCTCAGCCCGGTCGGAGCTCCGAATATCTGGTCATCGACGGTGACGGGTGCGAGCGATGCTTCAGACATGTCGTCAGTGGGTAGCTGTTCGCTGACCTCATTTAGATCCAGGAGCTGGCTGTTGTCGATGTACTGGTAGACGAACGGATCCGTCATCTGCACGATGTCGGGCAGGTCCCCGGAAGCGGCGCTGGTGGCCAGCTTGTCGAAGTAGGAGTCGAATGCCGAAAACTCGGGCTCAACGGTGATGTTGGGGTGTTCCTTCTCGAAGAGGTCGATGACCTCCTTGGTGATGGCGTGCCGCGTGTCTGATCCCCACCAGGCGAAGCGAATGGTGACCTTCTCGTCGCCGCCACCGGCGTTCGTACCGCCGCCGGCGGGCGACGAGCTGCAGCCTGCGAGGACAACGACAGTGAGCGCCGCGGCGACAACGCCAAGCCGGCGACCTCTGCGAAATGTGCGATTCATAGGAGACTCCTTTGTTCCATGTAGTTCATGCAGGGTGATGTCGGACGTCAACGCTGACGAGCTGTCTCGCATGAGCCCTAACCGCACAGCGCCGGTAGATCCGGCGGCCTCTGCGGACACGACTCGTACTGTGTCTCATGCCTCTTCGTTGAAACCTTCACAACCACGAACACTCGTAACGTGGTCAGGAGCAACTATGACAACGGTTTCTCAAATTGTCAATGATTCATCACGCATTCGGCGCATGCGAGAGCAATCGCCCGTGTTTGCAAGGCTCGAGCGTTATGAGCTCGCTGAGAATCGACGCAAGATTGTAATGGCAACGGTTCTTTGGCGCTTGACATCTTGGTGAGTAGCCGGAGCAGAGAAGCTCGGTAACGCGTACCGAGACGGTCGCTCCACCGTGTGGAACTAGTCCTGAGAGGTACTCTCACGCACTACAAGGGTCCCGTGCACGATCACAGGCTCGTGGGTTCTCTCGTCCCCAGGTTCGCTGACGAGCTCAGCGATCCTGCGACCGACCTCGATGAACGGGAAAGCGAACGTGGTCAAAGCCGGGCTGATATCGCTGGCAAGCGGCTCATCGTCGATGCCGGTCACAGCGATATCGCCGGGGGTACTGAGGCCCGCAGATCGGATTGCGCCCAGCGCCGCGAACGCGAACAAGTCATTGGCTGCGAGTAGTGCATCGATACCTTGATGGCGGGCGACAAGGCGATCGGCGGCGATCCGCGCGTCCTCCCGGCGGTGTGCTGAATACTCGATGGTCACGTCTCGACGAGGCACGCCGACTTCGTCGAGTACGTCGAGAAATCCACGAACTCGAGCACTGAATGCACTGTGGTCTCGGGGACCGGCAAGAATCCCGAAACGCGAACGCCCGAGTGTGACCATGTGACGCGCCATGATCTGACCGGCCTCACGGTCGGCAAACGTCACAACCCGGGTTGCGGGAACCGCCGCAGGACCGATCGAGATGACCCGACCACCGCCCGCCAGATAGCGCTCGAGTTCCTCCACAACTTGCGGTAGCGCGCCGGAGGCCGTGAGCCGACTCGAGCTGAGCACGATGGCCAAGGGCTTGAGCGCCCGCGCCACGCGCACGCTCGAAATCTGCGACTGCGTCTGGTAGCCGACCGCGATGCCCGACACGAAATACCCGCCCGACCGCGCAGCGTGCTCCAGAGCCGACATGGTGGCACCAGTCGTTTCCGTCGTTGGATCGTCCGCAAGCACGACGACCGAGCCACGACTCCCACGCAGCGCACGGGCGGCGTGGTTGGGCACATAGCCCAGCTCGATCGCGAACTGCCGAATCCGCTGCACTGACGCGCTCCCCACAACGGACATCGGCGAGCTGTTCAATGCGCGTGACGCCGTGGACACGGAGACGCCGGCGGACTCGGCAACGTCGCGCAGCGTCACAGGTGCCGTCCCTCGTTGACCCATACTCGCCATGTTCGCCATTATGACACCCGGCGTGCTTCCAACTCAGCCGACGGAGTCGCCCTCAGGAACCGCGGGGCGTGCCTGGCGACAGCACATACAGCCCTATGATCGTGAACATGCCACCAAGCCGGAACTATGGAGGGCAGCCGACACTCAGCGATGTTGCCAGTGCTGCTGGCGTCTCCAGGGCGACCGCATCGCGCGCCTTGAGCGGAAGCTCGACTGTTCGGGCAGATCTCGTAGCACGGGTGACCGATGCGGCCCGTCGGCTCGATTATCAACCGAACGCTGTCGCGCAAATGACGGCTCGCGGATCGAGCGCACTGATCGGCATAGTTGCCGACCGGCTCAGAGAGACACATGTTGGCGCCATCAGCGCGGGTGTCCTCGAGGTAGCTGACGAGCGCGGGCTCACCGTCATGATGAGCAGCGGTTCGGCCGAGGTCGGCACCTTCACTGCCGCCGTCCGCACCATGATCGGCTTCCGTCCGCGCGCGCTGATTATCGCCACGCGCCGCGAGCAACTCGCCTCTCTCGCCACCGACCCCATTGTGCTTCGCTATGCCACCACTGGCGGGCGACTCGTGTCCATTGGACGATCGTCAGCCTCGCATTGGATACCTGAAGTTCACCTTGACGACGAAGCTGGGGCACTCGCGGTGGCCGGCCATGTTCGCGCGGCCGGCTACCAGCACCCGGTGATTCTTGGCGTCGCTGGGGACTTCCCCGCCGAAAACCTCCGCGCAGAGACTCTTCGCAGGGCTCTGGATTCCTGGACCGACGGCCCGACCCCGATCGTCGAGGCATCCGATTTGACACATGACGGCGGATACCAGGCCGCCGACACAATCCTGAGCGATTATGGCACGGTCGACGTCATTCTCGCGGTGGCCGACGAACTCGCCGTCGGCTCTCTCGCTGCGATTCGAGATCGACACCTGCCACCGGACCGGGTCGGCGTCACCGGGTTCGACGACCTCCCGCAGGCCAGCGTGATTGTGCCCGCCCTGACGACTGTGGACACCCAATTGCGAGCAGCCGGGCGACGCGCCGTGACCACCGCGCTCGACGACGAAAACATTGAGCTTGGCGAGCTTCATTCACGACTCGTGCGACGGGACAGCGTTCGGCTCGTCCGTGACGCGCAGTCGAAAGCGCGCAGCTAGCACCCTCTCGACCTCTTCAGTCCGGCGAAACAACGGGCCCGCACGAACTCGACCCTCGGCGATGGGCGGCTCCGGGCCGCACCAAGGGTGCGGCCCGGACACTCATGTGCAGAGACCTACATCATCTTGAACGGGATGTTTCAGTTGGCGCTACGGGCGCCGACTACTCCGCCGTCGACAAGCAGGTCGGTGCCCGTGATGAACGAGGCAGTCGGGCCGAGCAGGAACGCCGCGGCGTCTGCGATGTCGTTCGGTGTGCCGAGTCGGCCGGCGCCGGAAGATTCGATCATGGCACGCATGACGTCCCCGTGTTCGCCGTCAAGCTCCTGCTGGCCGAGCGGCGTGGAGATCACTCCCGGGCTGATCGAGTTCACCCGCGCCCCCCTCTGGCCCCAAGCAACGCTCGCGGCCTCCACCCGAAGAATGTTGCCGCGCTTGGCGTAACCGTACGCAGTGCCCGGATCAGTCAATGCGCTGATGAACGGCAACTTGGGCAGGCTCGCCGGGTCGTCGTTCGCGAGAGCTTCTTCATCCTCAGACGACATTTCGATCCCGTAACCGGCCATGCTGGAGATGACCAGGCCGGCCCCGCCCGCCTCGACAACTCCAGAGAATTCCTCCAGCATGTTCGCGACGCCGACCAAGTCGACGGCAATGATCGCTCCGGCGGATGCCTGAACAGGTGAGAGCCCCGCGGTGTGCACAACCTGGAACACGGGACCAAGGTCGGCTGCCGCGGCGGCGAGTGCGGCCATCGATTCACGCGAGGAGACATCAACCTTCTTGTCGGTCACGTCGTAACCGTCCCCGCGCAACGCGGTGCGCACCCGGTCGAGGGCATCTTGGTTGAAGTCCGCGATCAGGAGGCGCTTCCCCGTACCCTGACGCCGTGCAATGAGCTCACCCATACCGCCGACACCGATGACGACGACGACTTCACCTCTGAGCTTCGACGGCAGGTTGATGGGACCAACGGCACCATCGCTCGCGTCGTCTGCGAGGGACTCGGCGGGGGCTTCGCCACCATTGGCTTGCGCGATGAGGTCGTCAATCACCGACTGGGGCATCTGTCCCTGGCTGAGTTTGACGAGCTTCTGCAGGGCGAGCATCCGAACTGGCTTCAGCGCCGATTCAGCTTGTCCCCCGGCCGCGAGCATATTGCGCAGCAGCGGCCCGCCCACAGGATGCTTCAGCCATTCGTTAATCGAGGACTTGCCAGTGAGAGGCTTGTCGAGGTTTGCCATCGAAATCTCCGTTTTCATTGGTTCAGGTGGATTGCTTCGAGCGCATCGGGTAACCGGTACATGTTTCTAGACCGTGCGTCTCGTTATGCGAGCATAGACCGTAGAATCGAGAAATGGCAGAGGTCCGGGCCGGAAGGCCGCGCAGCGAATCAACACGCTTGGCGATCCTGCAGGCGACTGCCGACCTGACCGCCGAAGTCGGCTATTCCAACGTTACGATTGAGGCGATCGCCGCTCGAGCAGGCGCTGGGAAACAGACCATTTACCGCTGGTGGTCGTCAAAAGCCCTGATCCTGGCGGATGCCGCCATAGCAGGATTCCTTGACCTGGCCGCTCCCCCGGTCAGGGACACTGGCCAGCTCGATGCGGATCTCAAAGCGTGGGTCCTATCGACCGCCGATTCGTTGGCCAACCCCGCAGCGCGTGAGGTCGTACGCGCTTTGGCTTCAGCGGCTTCGGACGATTCCCAGGAAGCCGGCAGGCTCTACGAGCACAGCACGGGCCCGCAATACGAGGCACTCCTTGCTCGACTGCGTGCCGGTCAGGCCGCCGAGCAATTGTCCGCAGCGGTTGATCCTGTCGCCATCGCTGACGCCCTGATGGGAACGGTGCTTTTTCGATTGCTTGCAGGCTTGCCCATTTCCTCAAGCCTGACTGGAATCGTCGACGCTCTCTTGGCGAGTTCTTCTGCGACGCCGGAAGCATAGGATTCAGCCGGCGATCGAGAGTTGCTTGTTAACGAAAGCTCCGATTTCGGCCGATACGTTCGCCTCTTCCGGGGCGTTTCCATAGCCGGCGTGCGGGCGAGCGTCGAAGATGTGCAGGTCTGCTTCGACACCGGATTCGCGAAGCTTGCGGTGCATCCGTACCGTGTTGGACAGGAACAGGTCCCTGGTGCCGGAGATCAGCAGTGTGGGTGGAAACCCCGCGAGATCACCGAACAGCGGAGAGAGGTACGGGTCGGACAGATCGTTGCCGCCGGCATAAAGGAGGTTGGAGTCCCGCAGGCTCTGCAGCCCGACGCTGACGTGGGCGAGAGTGACGAAACTATCCCCAGACTCGGTCAGGTCCACCTGCGGAGTGAGCAGGACCAGCGCAGCGGGCATCGGCAGTCCTTCCGCCTTGGCGCGCAGCAGCAGCGCTGCCGCGAGGTTGCCCCCAGCGGAACCTCCACCCACGATGATTCTTGACGGGTCGCGCACGTCGAGAAGCGCTTTGTAGACGGCGACGACATCGTCCAAAGCGGCCGGGTACGGGTGCGCGGGCGGCATCCGGTAGTCCGGCGCCCAGTGCACGACGGGTGCGCTGAGCGCGCTGATCTCAGTCATCACCCGGGTGAGGTCACCGCCTCCCATGATGAGTCCACCGCCATGGATACTGAGAAAAACCGGGGAGTCGTCGCCCGCGGGTGCACCATCCGGCACAACGACGTAGGTGGGGACCCCGCCGACGTCCTTCAGCTCCGAGGCCATTGGCAGTGTCATCCCACTGAGCATCTGCGCAATCATGATGTCGGTCTGTTCGATCATCGCCGTCCAGCCCGCTGCGTCGTCGAGCACCGGATTCGGCATTCGCACGATGGGGACTTCCAGCCCCGCACGGGCGGCATCGCTCAGGAAACTGGGGGCGGGCGGGGGGCTGATGGATTCGGTCATGACATCTCCTTTGATGTGGACACGGCCAATTGAATACGTATCGTCTCCTAAATGCAAGCCCCGGTGATATTCTCAGCACCGTGAGCGCTAGGGAAGCTACGCCGCCGAAGCGCGGGCGCCCACGCGACCCTGAAATACGGGTGAAGATCCTCACGGTGGCGGCCGACCTGTTCACCGAGCGCGGCTACGACGCGTTGACCATGGAAGCGATCGTCGCCGGTAGCGGGGTCGCAAAGCGCACCCTGTACCGGTGGTGGCGCACGAAGTCCGCCGTGGTCGCCGACGCGATACTCGACGGATTCCTGGACGTACCCCGCAACCAAGTCCCACGCACGCCGGACGTTTGGTCGGACCTGCGTACCTGGCTCGGGGTAGTGTCCCTCGCGATGCACGGGCCGTACGGAGAGGTCTTGCGAACCGCGACCGCGATCGGCGCAACGGAACCAATGCTTGGCGCGCAACTCGCTGAGGCGTTCGGGCGGCCTGCGCTGACTGACCTGAACGCACGCCTTACCGAGGCCGTCCAGGCCGGGCAGATCTCGGAGAGCGCGGACCTGGCAGCGACGGTCGACCTACTGATGGGGATCATCGTGTACGTGGGCACCAGCCGCCAGGACGTTGCTAGGATCCCGGCTGTCATCGCGGTCCTCAGATCCGGCATCGCCAGCTGAAACTGGACGCGCTGCCGGTCCCAAGTCACTCCGCCAGGATCGTGGCTGATGTGCCGGAGTCAGAGCGTCTCTTCCGGAGGATTGGTGCGCCAGGACTCACTTGCTGTCTCTGAAGCCATGTGTGCGCGCGCCCTGTAGGCAATGGCGAGCTGAGTCTACGATGCGATCGATTCGAATGCGTGCGGAGCGCCAGGGACCACGTCGAGTGTGGTCTCGACTCCGGCGCCACGAAGCGCTACGGCATAGGCGAAGCTCTCTGCGTAGAACAATTCGATATCGCCAATTCCGATCCACGTCGCCGGAAGTCCAGTGAGGTCGCTGCGGCGCAATGCCGCCGCATACGGCGCGAGCGCGCCAACTCCTGGGTCCTGCCCCAGATAGGCTTTCCAGCCGGCCCGGTTCGACGTGTTGTTCCAGAGCCGATTCCGCGCCGCATCGAGGTCGCGGTTTGCTGCGGTGCGGTCATCGAGCATCGGGCAGAACAGCCGATGGCGATTCGTGCCGGGTCCACGCCGTGTACACCGGCTGACTCGAGTAATAAGTTCCAGGCGAAGAGGTGGACGTCGAGGGCGGCGGGGAACGGACTCTTCGGTGCCACTCTGTATTCGACCGACACTACGACGATTCCAGGGCCGCGGGAGATCTCGGCCATGTGCTGATCGTCCTGGGACGCCGCCCCGATGACCATGCCACCACCATGGATATTCAACATGGCGGCACCGACCCCGATATAGGACGTGGCGTTCCACAATAGGGTGATCAGGCTCGTCAACCTACGAGAGGACAGATTCCTTCCAGGCCGGGTAGTCGTTATATCCCTCAGCGCCGCCGCCATACCCGCGGGCCATGTCTACGGGCGTGAGTGGCCAGTCATTCTGCATGCGCTCGACCAGGTCGGGGTTGGACATGTACGCGCGGCCGAAAACGAACAGGTCGGCCTTGCCGGAGTCCAACGCGTTTTGGGCGAGATCCTTGGTGAGGTCGCCGGAGGCGATCACAGTTCCGTTATAACGCTCGCGGATGAATTCATACGGGAATCGGTGCCAGATCTCACCGTCGGCCAAGTCGGGGTTGGCCTCGTTAGCCAGGCTCCGCAGGCTCTCCGGAGTCTGGAAGGAGACGTAAGCGAGGTCCAGCTCGTTCAGTCGCTCCAGCAGGATCGAGTAGGTGTCTTCAACCTCGTTCTCGGCGATGCCATTGAACCGGATGTTCGGCGAGAGCTTGACGGCGATGCGATTGCTGGTTCCCCAAGCATCAATCAAGCGCCTGAGGACCTGAATCATGAACTCGGTGCGCTTGAGCGGGGTGCCCCCGAACTCGTCCATGCGGTTGTTACTCTCGTCGGAGAGGAATTGGTGGGGCAGGTAACCGGAGGCGCCGTGCAGTTCAATTCCGTCGAAGCCCGCCGCTTTCGTGCGCAGCGCGGCCTTGTAGTAGTCGTCGATGACCTCCCAAGTTTCCGCGGTGCTCAGCTCGTGGAGGTTCGTCGTCATGTCACGTGGACCCTCTTCGCGGGTATAGATCTTGGTGCCGATGGCCGGAGCGATTGTGGACGACACCATCTGAAGGCCACCGTTATTCATCTCGTGGCCGACACGACCAGTGTGCTCAGACTGCAGGAAAATACGGCCACCTTCGGCGTGCACAGCGTCGACGACCACTCGCCACGCGTCCTCCTGCTCCTGGGTGGCGATTCCCGGTATATCGAAGTAGCCCTGGCCGTTACGACTCGGCCAGGTCCCCTCGGTGATGATCAAGCCTGCCGAGGCCCGCTGCGCATAATGCACCGCCATGAGAGGAGTGGGCACGCCCTCTGGCGTCGCCTTCGCCCGGGTCATCGGCCCCATCACGATCCGGTTGGGCAGGGTGAGGTCTTTGAGCTGGAACTCATCGAAGAGAGAGGGCATGGCAGGCGGCCTTTCACTGTTGGGTGGGACTTGATGTATCTCCCCACATTTAAAATATGTCCACCAACGCGACCCCCAAGAAGGGTCTTTCGACCTAAAGTTTCATATTGTGAATTAATATTCGAAATGTAAAAATTTACTCATGGAAACTTTGGGGAGGCGTGAACGCAAGAAGCGTCAGACGGCGGCAAGCATCGAGTGGGCCACACTTGAACTTGCCTGCGTGAGAGGACTCTCCGGCACCACGATCGAGGCCATCAGCGACCGAGCCGATGTGACCAGCCGCACCTTCTTCAACTACTTCGCCTCGAAGGAAGACGCCGCACTGGGCATCAGGAAAGGGACGAGCGATGGTTTCGTCCTTCCCGTACCACGGCAGGGGGTGTCGGCATACGATCAGGCTCATGATCACATACGCCGGCTGCTGGCCGAACTCGGTGAACAAGACGCTCAATTGGCAAGCATGCGACGCATGGTCCAACATCTGAACCCTGAGCTGATTCCGCGGGAGTACGCGAACCTGACGGCAGCGAGCGAGCGATTCACCCTCTGGGTGAGCAGCATCCTCGACTCAACTGATTCACTGGGCAGCGATGCAGCGCGAACGGCTCGCGCCACCGCCATCATTCACGTGCTCGGTGCCGCCTACAACATCGCCGCTCGTGATTGGAGCTCCGGCCTCTCGACGACTCGCACGCTCGCCGAACATTTTGACGTTGCCGTGAGCGAGATCGCGCAGGTCGTGACAGGCATCGATTCCTGACCTCACACGAGCGTGCAATCCTGTCTCCGCGCTCCGGGGCGACGATATTGAGTAGACTCGACTGGCTAACGTTAGCCCGACACTAAGCTATCCTTCCGTGACGGGTGGCGACTACTCAGAGCGGAATGTCGAGTGCCCGAAGAAGAGTCAGGCTCCATCACGAGCGAGCGTGACGCTCTGGTCGCACGCATCGCAGCATTCGAGCAGTCCATCGAGGACGTGCGCCTCAATGTCGCCGTGAACGTGCTCCTTGCGGTTCCTTTGACAATCCGTCAGCTGAAAGTGCTCGGTATTGTCCTTGCCGGGGGCGGAAATGTCACCTCGCAACGCTTGGCGACCATGCTCCAGGTGTCGCTTGCGACCACCTCGGGCCTGATCGACCACCTTGTGGACAGCGGCATGGTCATCCGAGTGCCGAGCGCCACCGACCGGCGAGTCAGCAACCTTGAAGCGACTGAGATGGGTAGCACACTCATCCGTGACCTCACTTCTCGGTCCGATCGGATGGTGACAGAAACTCTGGAGCGGATTCCGCTGGCGGACCTCCGCGCGCTGACTCGAGGTCTCGAAGCGCTGGGAGTTGCGCTCGACGCCAATCGTTCGCCCGTAGCCGATACGGCGCTCGACGGCTGACATCCTGCCGCGGCCCCGCCACCGGACCTAGGCCGGTCGCTCCCGCTTCCTCGCCAAACGGGCCTCGCGTGCGAGCGCTGCGTCGCTGCCGGGCGCGGGCAGGTTCCGGATCACAAGGAACTGCTGCACCATCGTCCACACGTTGGATGTCAGCCAATAGAACATCACGCCGAGTGGGAACGCGAAACCTGAGAACGCGAAGACGAGCGGGAGGAGATAGAGCATGATCCGTTGCTGCTTGAAAGCCGGACTCGCCTTCATTTCCGGCGACTGGTTCCTCGACATGATTTGCAGCTGGGTGACGAACTGTGACGCCGTCATCAGAGCCACCATCGCCAACGCAATACTAATGACCCAACCGTTGCCGTCGGCGCTTTGAATTGATTCCTTCAGCGGCGCGACACCGAACAGAATACCTTCGCCGAAGGATCGGGAGAGGTCTATGTTGAGCAGCCCGACGCCGACCTTTTCGTGCTGGGCATTCTGCAGAACAGAAAACAAGCCGAAGAAGATCGGCATCTGGACCAGCAGAGGAAGACATGAAGCCAGCGGGTTCGTGCCCGTCTCTTTGTACAGCGCCATCGTCTCCCGCGACATGGCTTCCCGCGAGAATTGGTCGGTCTTGCCCTTGTACTTGTCTTGGATCTTTTTCAGCTGCGGGGCGACTTCCATCATTCGCCTTTGGCTCCTGATCTGACGAACGAAGATCGGCACGAGTGCCGCTCGAACAACGAGGACAAGACCGACAATTGAGAGCACCCAGGTCAGGCCGGCACTTGCGTCGAGGCCAGCAGCACTCAAGCCGGTATGGAATGCGACAAGGATGGCCTCGATCACCCACTTAATGGGCCAGAGCACGGTATCGAGGAGGCCCATGAGTGGTCCAATCGTAGACGAAAATGAATAAAGTTAGCCTATGGCTAATGTTAGCTCGTACCTAATTGCTTCTCCGCCGTCCGTCGGGCTGCCGTTATGAATGCCGCCCTTCTGCACAAGTCAGGACGTACGGTACTTGTCAAGGAACCGGCGCATTTCGGCAGCCATGTCTTGAT
The DNA here is from genome assembly GCF_054075385.1 of Cryobacterium sp. AP23. Taxonomy (NCBI): domain Bacteria; kingdom Bacillati; phylum Actinomycetota; class Actinomycetes; order Micrococcales; family Microbacteriaceae; genus Cryobacterium; species Cryobacterium sp. AP23. The sequence continues at coordinate 1,159,031 of NZ_CM133415.1, forward strand.
CTTCGGGCGACCCACCGAAACCTTGATGGGGCATCGCCTCGAACACGTGCAGCTCAGCCTCGACACCGGCGGCCCGTAGCTTGCGGTGGATGAGGATGCTGTTCGACAGGTAGAGGTCGCGCGTGCCACCCTGGACGAAAGTAGGAGGGAATCCGGTGAAATCGCCAAACAGCGGGCTGAGGTACGGATGCGTCAGGTCATGGCCTCCCGCATAAAGGAGGTTGACGGGCATGAGGCTGCGGAGGCCATCGTTGACCCCGTCGAGGGTAACGAAGGAATCGCCTGATTCAGTGAGATCGATCTCGGGAGTGCGCAGAAGCAACGCCGCCGGCATCGGCAACCCCTCATCCTTCGCGCGCAGGAGCAGGGCGGCCGCCAGGTTTCCCCCGGCTGATCCTCCACCGACAAAGATGTCTTCCGGACGGTGTGCCTCCAACAGCTCCCGGTAGACGGTCATACAGTCATCGAGCGCCGCTGGGTATGGATGCAGCGGCGGCATTCGGTAGTCAACCGCCCACACCGTCATCCCGAAAATGGCCGCGTTGTACGACCCGAGCAAGCGGGTGGCGTCGCCGCCGCCGGTCATCAGCCCACCGCCGTGGATCTCCAACAGGATTGGTGACGCCTGGTCGGCGGGCACCTCATGGCTACGAATCTCATAAACAGGCACGCCGCTCACGTTTTTCTTGTCGGAGGTGACCGGGAATTCTACACCGCCCAGAAAACTCGTGATGAACGAGTCAGTCTCGGCAATCATTGTGAGCCACCCTTCAGTGTCGTCGAGTGGCGGGTATACCGGTGCCGGCGCAGACGGTGCCGCCAGCGCGGCCTGTGCCTGCGCACTGATCGTCGTGGGGATGGGGAATTTTCTCGTCGGGGTCATCGACAGCTCCTTGCTAGTGCGATAATTTCGAGTCGTAGCGTCTCGTATTTAGAAGGTAATCTCCCCAGTCGAAAGTCGCCACCCACCGTCACCTTCAGATGATGCATTCCTGAATGAATGCTCCGATCCAGAGTTGGCATCCGAAGGTCGTGCGGGTCACGATCAATGCATGGCAAATTACCGACACATCTCAGCACTCGGCAGCTCCTTCGCAGCAGGACCCGGGCTGGCACCGTTCGAAGACCAGGCGGCGATGCGGTCGACGCGCAACTACGCACACCTGCTTGCTGAAGATCTCGGTGCAGAACTCACCGACCTCACCGTCTCCGGAGCCACCACCGCGACGATCCTCGACGTCCCTCAGACGGTGCTGTCAGTGGAGTTCCCGCCTCAGATCTTGGGCGTCCCCGCAGACGCCGACGTGGTGACCATCACCGCGGGCGGGAACGACCTCCAGTACGCCGGGTCAATGCTCTATACCGCCTGGAAGCGCATGGATCCGCAGGGACCGATCGCTACGATGATGCAGCCTGGGTTTGCCGAGGGTATCCCCCTTCCGAGCGTGGCCGATATCGAGCTCACCGCCGATGGACTGGCGAGGATCGTGGAAGCCGCGAGAGCCCGTGCAACGTCCGCGCGCGTGATCCTGGTGGACTACCTCACCGTGCTCGATGCGAACACTCCCGACTCAATCGGGTCGCCCTTCACCGCGCACGAGCGAGCCGCGTTTCTTCGTATCCAGTCGGCGCTCGGTCGCGCCTACACGCTCGCAGCCGAGCGCACCGGTGCGGAGTTAGTGCGAGTCTCTGCGCTCAGTGCCGGTCATGCGCTGAGTTCCGCTGAACCCTGGGTTTTCGACTTCGAGCCCGACATGACGAGGACCGCAGCTTCGTTCCACCCGAACGAACTTGGCATGCGGGCGGTTGCGTGGGAACTCGCCGCCGTGCTGTCTGACTAAGGCTCACCGCTAAAGATCGATGTCGGCCCAGTGCGGGTAGCGGTTCGCCAGCGCCTCCGCGTGCGCGACGAATTGGGTGGCCACCGCATGGGTCACGCCAGGATCCCAGGCTAGCCCGAACTCTCGACGAGCGCCCTGATCAGCGATCGCGACGTTCACGGTGCGTGGATGCGTCGAAGAATCCGCCGGGACGATCGCCACTCCCAGACCGGCCCCGACGTAGTTGGCCACGGTGATCAGGTCGTTGGCCTCGAGCACGATCCGCGGGGTGAATCCGGCGGCCGCGCACAGCATATCGGCCACCTGACGGGCATGGTACTGGTGATTCAGTGCGAGGAATTTCTCGTCGCGAACTTCAGCGAGCTGCACCTCGTGGCGCGCCGCAAGGGGGTGTGATCCCGGAACCATCAAGGAGATCGCTTGGGAGCCGAACGGGAGCCACGCGAACCGCGCCGGAGGCTTGGGTGCCGTGATCGCCACATCGATCTCTCCCGCATCCAGCGCGTCGAGGATGGCAGTGGTCGACAGCTCCCGGTGCGCGACGATCACGTCCGGCGCATGGTGCAGGAACGAGGACACCAACTCCCCCACCACGGTCGGGCCGAGCGATCGAAGGAAACCGATCGTCAGCGACTGTTCCGGTCCGTCGCCGCGCACCCTCGCCAACGCCGTCTCCATGAGCCTTATCGCGTCCAGCGCGGCGACTGCAAGCACCTGTCCGTCCTCGGTCAGCCGCACACCCCTACCGTGCGATTCGATCAACCCGATTCCGAGACTCTCCTCCCACCGGCGAATCGCACGGCTGAGCGTCGGCTGGCTTGTTCCCGTCCGCGCAGCTGCGCGAGTCACATTGTGCTCCACTGCCAGCGCCGCGAGCTGGGTAAGACCCGGCGCGAGTATCGACAAGTCGACCCTATTATTCATAAATGAATGATACTGATTCGTTCCTCCTTGCCGAAACATGAGATCTCCCACAGTCTTTCTTTACGGGCCGAAACCGGCTCACGCAGAATCGAATCGAGAATCGTCATGAGCGGCACATCATCGAGGCAGTGGGACACACGTCGACAGCGCAAGGCTGCCAAAGTCGCCGCCGTGGCACGGCTCGCCCGCGGACGAGTCGTCGACACAGGTTCGGTCGTCGACCTGCTAGAGGCGGTCATTGCTCCCGGGGAACGAGTCGTCCTCGAGGGCAACAACCAGAAGCAGGCTGATTTCCTCTCCCGCGCCCTCGCCGATGTAGATCCGGGTATCGTCCACGATCTGCACATGCTCATCTCGGCCATCTCTCGCCCGGAACACCTCGACATCTTTGAGAAGGGCATCGCCCAGAAGATCGACTTCTCTTACGCCGGAGCACAATCAGCTCGGGTCCCCGCTCTTATCGCTGACGGCACCATGACGGTCGGTGCGATCCACACCTATCTAGAGCTGTATTCGAGGCTTTTCGTCGATCTCATCCCCGACGTCGCTCTAATCGCCGCCGAGAAGGCGGACGCAGCGGGAAACCTTTACACCGGGCCCAACACCGAAGACACGCCCACCATCGTCGAGGCAACTGCGTTCCGCAACGGGATTGTCATCGCCCAAGTGAACGAGCTCGTCGATGACGGCGACCTACCCCGCGTCGACATCCCCGGTGATTGGGTGGACTTCGTGATCGTCGCCGACCGCCCGTACGAAGTCGAGCCGCTGTTCACCCGCGACCCACGAAAAATCACCGACGTGCACGTGTTGTTGGCGATGCTCGCCATCCGCGGTGTCTACGAGCGGCACGAGGTCACCAGCCTTAACCATGGCATCGGCTACGACACGGCAGCGATCGAACTGCTGCTGCCCACGTATGGCGAGCAGCTCGGCCTCAAGGGCCGCATAGCCCGCAACTTCGCCCTGAACCCGCACCCCACTCTCATTCCCGCAATCGAGAGTGGGTGGGTGGAGAGCGTCAGCTCGTTCGGCGGGGAGCTGGGCATGTCGAAGTACGTCGCCGCGCGCCCTGACGTATTCGCCACCGGCAGGGACGGCTCGCTGCGTTCCAACCGGATGATCTCGCAGGCGGCCGGCCTGTACGCCACAGATATGTTCATCGGGTCGACCCTGCAGATCGACGCCTACGCGAACTCCTCCACCGTCACCTCCGGCCGCCTCTCCGGATTCGGAGGAGCACCCAACCTGGGCAACGACCCGCACGGCCGCCGGCACAGCACACCCGCCTGGCTGAGCATGAGTGAGGGCGACGGCCGGCTCGGCGTGCGCCGCGGACGCAAGCTCGTCGTCCAGATCGCGGAGACCTACGGCACCGGAGGCATTCCGAAGTACGTCGAGCACCTCGACGCCATCGAGGTGGGAACAACGGCCGGGATGCCCATCGCGCCGGTCATGATCTACGGAGATGACGTGACCCACGTGGTCAGCGAAGAAGGCGTCGCCTACCTCTATAAGGCCCGCGACCTCGAAGAACGCCGCCAGGCCGTTGCCGCGCTGGCCGGAGCCGGGCCGCTCGGTCGATCCTCGACCGTGCAAGAGCGCGACCGGCTCCGCCGTGACGGTGTGATTGCCCTCCCAGAGGACCTTGGCGTACGGCGCACCGATGCCCGTCGCAGTCTCCTGGCTGCGCGGAGCATCGAAGACCTAGTGACCTGGTCCGGCGGCCTGTACGAACCACCAGCGAAGTTCCGGAGCTGGTGATGACTCTCCTCAGCGCGACACGGCCGACCAGTACGTGTGCCACGGATGATGAACTCGCTGATGCCGCAGTGAACGCGCTGATCGACGAGGCCCTGCTCACGCCCAAACCGGCACTCGTGGACCGGCGCGGCGCCGGAGTACACGAGGACATGAACCTCGATCTCATGGTGCGCTCGGCGCTGTCGCTGCGCGAGACGTTCCGGCGTCTCTCTGCTGAAGGCCGAAGCGGGCACGACGACCGACGACTCCGCACCACACTGGCCGCCATCGGACGAGACGGAGAGCGCACAATGATGGCCGAGACCGATGGGGTGAACACCCACCGTGGCGCAATCTGGGCGCTCGGCCTCGCGATTGCCGCGCGCGCAGCTCTGCCCCACTCCCCCGTCGACGTCATCGCCGAAAAAGTCGGGCGGATCGCAACCCACGACGACGACTCTGCCACGTTGCCTACGCGAGGATCCCTGGTCCGGCAGCAGTACGGGGTCGGCGGGGCCATCGCTCAGGCGCGTGCCGGCTTCCCTCACGCCGTCGACGCCCTGCACGTTTTGAGTACAAGACGGGCGCAGGGCGCCGCCGAAGACACGGCGCGACTGGATGCCCTGCTCACCTCCATCGCCCATCTCGACGACACCTGCATCCTCGGCCGCGGCGGGACACAGGCCCTCACTTTCGCGCAGGTCACGGCCACGGCCGTTCTCACCCTCGGGGGATCAGGCACCGCAGCCGGCGCTCAGGCATTCGCCCGCCTCGACGCAGGCCTTGCCCTCCGGGGCGTCTCACCCGGAGGAAGCGCTGACATGCTCGCCCTCGCACTCTTCCTTGACACCACCGACACCACGAACCAGGACCACTGATGCAAACACTCACCTTCAGCTACGCGGCATCTGAAAGACTGCAGCGCCCCGTGCACGTTGGCGCGGTTTCCTCCGGTGACCTTGAGATCGTCATGACACCGACCCCCGACAGCGATACGGCGGATATTCTCGTGCGAACCAGCATCGACGGTTTCGACTCCATCTGGCGCCACGTGCTCGACCGCTTCTTCGAGCAGTCCGCGGTGCTGGCCGACTACGAAATCAACGATTTCGGAGCCACCCCCGGCATGGTCTCTCTGCGGCTGGCTCAGGCGCTTGAGCTCGCGCGGGAAGCCGGCCAACGATGAATATCGCCATCCGCCCCGCGTTCACCGAGCTGACGGCCCGTGAACGGGTTCGCGCCGTCCTCGACCCCGGCTCATTCCGTGAAATCCTCGGCCCATTTGTCAAGGTCGAATCGCCGCATTTGTTCATTCAGGGGATCGTTCCCCAGAGCGATGATGGCGCCGTCATCGGCCGCGGCACCGTCGCAGGCGTCAGCGCCGTCGTCGTAGCGTTGGATGGCGGTTTTCAAGGCGGCGGCATTGGCGAAGTCTCCGGCGCCAAACTCGCCGCCAGCCTTGAGCGTGCGATCACCGACAACCGCAACGGGATCCCGACGCGCGCGATCATCCTCCTGGAAACCGGAGGCATCCGCCTACAAGAAGCAAACCTCGGTCTGCTTGCGATCGCAGAGATCCATGCCGCAATAGTCGAACTGCGCGGATTCGGACCGGTGGTGGGTGTCATCGCCGGCACAGTCGGCTGCTTCGGTGGCATGGCGATAGCCGCCGGACTCACCAGCCACCTGGTCATGACGCCCGGCGCGCGGATGGGTCTCAACGGACCAGAAGTCATCGAAACCGAAGCCGGAGTTTCCGAGCTCGACGCATCAGATCGACCCCTGATCTGGTCGATCATCGGCGGTAGCCAGCGGGTCGGGGTCGGTCAAGCGGAAATTCTGACCGACGACGATGTCAACCAGATCACCCAAGCGGTACACGGCGTCTGGGACCACCCTGACAGCAAACCAGTGAGGTCAGAGCTCATCGCCGCCAACCGGCGACTTATCAACCAGATCAACCCCGACATCAGGCCGTCGCCCGCCGACCTCCGGGCACTCACCACGGAGGCCGCACGATGACCGAGAACGCAGCAAGCCAGCTCGGACGGGTGTGGTTCGACGCATTGGCGGTCACCCGCCCCCACTCAATGGACTTGCCGTCCAGTGTGCTCGTTGGCGGTACCGGCGTCGACGGCGACCGAGCGGCGCTCATCGCCGTTGTGCCCAACCCTGGAGCACGGTTCCCCCGCGCCCGGAACGGCGAGATGGGACTCGAGGAAGGATGGGGGTTCGCTCAGGCGATCGAGGGAATCGTGCACGAGGATGCGGCGGCCGACCTGCGGCGCCCCATCATCGTCCTCGTTGACGTCCCCAGCCAGGCATACGGTTATGTTGAGGAGCTGGCCGGCATCCACCAGTCTCTGGCCGCTTCTGCGAATGCACTGGCCACAGCTCGCCTCGCCGGGCATCCGGTCACGGCGCTGGTGGTCGGAAAGGCAATCTCTGGCGCGTTCCTCGCCATCGGCCTCCAAGCCAACCGCATTGTCCTGTTGGACCACGATGGGATCGTTGTGCAGGTGATGTCGAAACAGTCCGCCGCGAGGATCACCCGTCGCACGGTCGCCGAGCTGGACGACATCGCCCAGATCGTGCCGGCAACCGCCTACGACGGCGCGTCCTTCGCCCAACTCGGCGCCGTGCACGCTGTCATTCCCGTGAACAGTCCGGCCACTCCCTCCAACGCCGACGTCCTGCGCGTCATTGACGCCCTCACTGACGCGACACAGAGCGCCCGTGCGGATGGGACCGGCCTGGCCTCACGGCTGGATTCCACCCCCGCGCGCAGTCAACGCGCCGCGTCTCGTCTCGTGCGGGAACGCGTCTCGGCGTCGTGGGACGCGTAAGAACCGTGGCACCGTGACCCACGCTACGTCCCCTCACGACCTGGTCTACATCCTCGACCGGCGACTTCTCACTGCACCCGACGGAACGACGCTTGGGCCAGCAGCTCTGACCGCCATCGCGTCGAGTGTGCCGCCGGAGGACCCCGGAGGGTGGGCCGTCGTCAGACGGGCGCTCAGCGACGTCGAAATGGTTCCGATCGGAATCCGAGGAACCAACCGATCGGAACGGTTCGCCGCCGTTGTGCCGAGCGCGCAAGTCACCCTGGTCGTGACGCCGGAAATGGTCCCGCTGACCCCCTCCGCTCCGCGGTCATCACTACCGGCCTTCCGTGCGCTGGCTGCCGTCAAACAGGATGAATATCTGCAGCATGGCTCCGACATCCGTTGGGGGCCAGCCGGGAGCGTCGCCTTCGAACTCGTAACGGGACAGCCGACGGTCACGGAAACGAGCGACCTAGACATCGTTATCACCGCGCCGACTCCCCTCGACCTCGATGCGGCGACGCGGTTCCTTGAACGCGCGGGGCAGATCGGCTGCCGCAATGACGTCCAAATCGTCACTCCGGTCGGCGCCTTCGCCTTGTCCGAGTGGGTGCGTGAGGGAGGAACCCTGGTCGCCCTGCGCACGAAGACTGGCCCTCAACTCTGTTCCGACCCCTGGCTGGCGGTGCTGTGAGCGTCGCCGTACTCTTTCCCGGGCAAGGTGAACAGCACGAAGGGATGTTCAGCGCTCTCCCCGCAGGCACCATCGACTTCGTGGGAATCGCAGCCGAGGTGCTCGACGAGAACGCGAACGCACTGGACTCGGCAGCGTCGCTCGCCGGCACTCGTGGAACACAGCTCGCACTGCTTATTGCCGGCTCTGCATGGGCCGATGCTGCCAAGCTCGCCGGGCTTCACGTTGATTTCTTCGCCGGCCATTCGCTCGGGATGTGGACGGCGGCAGTTGCCGCAGGAGCGATCGACTTTGCCGACGCCGTGCATTTGGTGGACGTCCGCTCCCGGACGATGGCGCTAGCCAGCCCGCCGGACTGCGGCATGATCGCGATAGATGGACTCAGCATCCGGACAGTCGACACCGCGGCGACGCGACTACGCCGCGAGGGCAAGCGGGTCTGGCTGAGCAATGTGAACAGTCCCTCCCAACAAACAGCCTCGGGTACTCACGCCGATCTCGAATTACTCGGCGAGCAACTGCGGGCCGAGGGCGCGCGACGCGTGACTCGACTGGCTGTCACCGTGCCCGCGCACACCACGCTCATGCAACCGGCAGCCGACGCTGTAGCGGCGGCACTCGCCGTCGTCACCATCCGGAAACCGGCTCTGCCCATTGCAGGCAACCTAACCGGGCAGACCATCTTTTCCGCGGCGAAGCTCCGTGCTGAACTGGTCGAGTCGATCACGCGAGGCGTGCAGTGGTCGACGGCTGTCGCGATCCTCGAAGAAAGAGGTGTGGACACCTGGATCCAGGCGGTACCGGGCCGGGCACTGCTGCCCGCTCTCCAAAGCGATCACCTCGCGCTGGCCGCGGACACCACCAGCATCCAGGACATTACGTTCAGAGTTGCGTCCCGGCGATCCGCGGGCGGAACCTGAGAGCGCTCGCCACCGCCAACATGTCGCGTTACTGAATATTCGCCCAGGACCTCCACGGATGAGCAACTAGGCCACGACACCGGCCCGGGTTTTGCTCTCGGGTGCCTCAGATTCGGTCGCAAAGAACTGATCGGCACCTTCGCCGAAGCTAAGGACGTCTCACGCTTCTCTCCGTCCCGCCTCGTCAACGCCGAGGCTGACTCGCTTCGCTCCTCAGGCGAGCAATTCGCCCGGGAACTGTCATCTCAAAAAAGTTGAGGTGCACTCCTCCACGCTGAACGAACCGCTGAACCCGGCGTTCGAAGTCGGACTCACACGGATTACCGAGGGGCTCGCGCATCTCTATGACTGACAGCACCCGGCTTGGCGACGGTGACATGATGAGCCTGCTCCAACGGCTGATCCGCCCTGACGCGTTCCTTGCATGGGGACGGCATCGGCAGACCGACACCGTCGTCGTCTGCGCCGGTGACAGCATCACCCACGGCTTCATGAGCGCCAGCTGCCTCAGCCTCCTACAAGACCGACTCGGGGCCGACGGCTACGAGTTCGTCAACGCCGGCATCAACAGCGACCTTGCCTGGAACCTGCTACAACGCCTTGATGCCATCATCGCCTGCCAACTTGAAGTCGTTACGATCCTCATCGGCACCAACGACGTCGCCGCGCACATCAGCACGCAATGACCCGACGACTACCGAAAGGACCAGCACCTCCCCCACGACCCCTCGCTCGAGTGGTACCGGGAAATAATGGAGACCATTCTCGATCGCCTGGCATCGGAGACGAGCGCAGCGGTCGTCCTGATCGAGATCCCTATCCTCGGCGAAGTCCGGGTCATCGCCGAGAACTGCCGCGTCGATGAATACAACGCCGCCCACCATTCTATTTGGAGGTCCCGCGGCCTACCTGTCCTGCCCCTCTACGAGCGGATGCTCGGCGCCCTACCTCCCGGCGCGACGGCAACCCCGTTCGACGTCACGAAAAACGCGATGTATTCATCGGCAATTGCTCGCCTAGTGTTGCGGCGGCCGTGGGAGCGCATCTCTGCCCGACGGAACCTGACCCTCCTCACCGACCATGTCCACCCCAACGACACCGGAGCCACCATCATCTCCGACCTCATCACCCACTTCATCGGTCACAGACGATTGGATCCACACTCATCGGCTTCTCCCTGATCCGCTAGTGAGCTCCGCGGCTCGGCAAAGCGGCCCACATACCGGCAAGACCGTTACTGTCGTTGTAATCCGCCCACTCTGACCTGCGAGGAGACCCCATCATCGTCGTCATCCAACTCATCGGCACCACATTCGACGGCACCGCTGTTCCGATGAACGCCACGACATCATGAGTACGGCACACGGAGAACCGCTGTCCGAATCCGCTATCGACGTCCGCACCCGGGCATTGAAGGAGCGCATTTACGCGACCTTCACGGGCCTGGCAATCCTGGCGGCCATTACCGCCACCGGCCACAGCACCGCCTGGGAAGCATTCGTCGCGGTGGCCGTTGGAATCTTGGGCATCTCAGCAGCGGGCTTCCTGGCCGAGGTCGTGTCGCATCAAGTCAACCACCAACAGTCACCCGACAGGTCAGAAACCGGGGTAATGGCACGCATCGCCCTGGGGCCCTGGGGTCGGCATCCGCTCCACTGCTGTTACTCGCCGCCGCAGGGCTGGGAATCCTTGATGCCGAGCTGGCCCTGCGGATTGGAATGGGTGTTTATGCACTCACACTGGTATTCATCTTCCTGGTGGCGTCGCATCGCAGTGGGCTTCGTCCGGTCCAACGGCTGATCTCATCGGCGTTGCTTTTGGCCCTGGCGCTCGTCGTGGTCGGCGTGCTGCTCGTGGCCCACTTGCACTAGTCCACCACCAGACTCGCTCGTGTGGCGTGACTCCAGTCGGGCAAAAAGGTGTGCTAACGCTCGCTGCCGATCAGGTTGACGAAACGTCGGCCTGGCGGGATCCGGTTATCACGACGAGCTTCGACGCCCTCGACCACTGAGGCTCGTAGATCAGGAGCAGGCTGACGGCACCGCACGTGTCCGCTTGCGATCGCGTCATCCGGCAATACCCTTGCGGACCCAGACTGGGAGCTGGTTGTGCGTTGACCGCTTTTCAAGACAAGAAGTCTCGTAAGTGAAAGACTCGGTAGCGTCGGTTCGACCGTCATGCCACCAATGAGACGGTCCAAAGCGACAGCGACAGCTCCGGCACCAGCCGGACCGCCAACTGTGTAAGGACGAAGCAATGAGTAATCGTTTAACTGGCCGCACCGCTCTCGTGACCGGTAGCGGGAATGGAATCGGCAGGGAACTGGCACTGCGGCTGGCCGCCGAGGGCGCCAACGTCGTCGTGAACGACCTGGGCACGAGCGCGATGGGCGAAGGCAAGAGCTCAGAAGCCGCCGACGCGACCGTGGCTGAGATTGTCGCGGCCGGCGGCAAGGCCGTAGCCAACTACGACTCGATCGCCGACGCGCAAGGCTGCGCCAACGCGGTTCAGACCGCACTCGACAGCTTCGGATCGATCGATATAGTCGTCGCTAACGCTGGCGCGGTCGTGCAGGGCGCACTTGCCGGGATCCAGGCCGACGACGCATCGTGGCACTTCATGGTCGATCTCTATCTCAGCCAAAAGTTCTGGCTCGCGCGTGCTGCCGTGCCCCACATGGTCGAGCGTGGCTGGGGCCGCATGCTATTCGCGACGTCGGAGATCGCCCGCGGCACGCAGGCCAGCCCCATCGCCGCAATCGTTATGAACGGCAGCATTGGGCTTTCCCACGATCTTGCCAACCAGTACCGCGGGACCGGACTCACGTTCAACTCCTACGCTCCCGCGGCGGGCACTCGAGCATTCGATCTGTACAAGGACCAGATGGATGAGGCGCTGCGCGCCCAGGGCATCTCAGAAGACGAGTTCGGCAGCTTCTACCTCCCTCCGGCCGACCGCATCGCACCCATGCTCACCTGGTTGTGCACAGATGCCGCGAAGGACGTTTCCGGAGAGGTCTTCGCCGTCACCGGCTCGAAGGTCACCCGCTGGAACCACCCGGACGACGGAGCGGAAATCTTCAAGGACGGTGACCTGCGCGCATTCTGGACGCTGGACGAGCTGGACGAAGCAGTCCCGGCTGGCCTCTTCGCCTGACCCCACCGCCGATGCGACGCTCGGATTCCTGCGCCGGTCCCGGGCGTCGCATCGTGCCACCGCACCACCCGCCACCCAACACCCTGCGCAACAAACGAAAGAGAGCACCCATGTCAGGATTCGAAACCTACGCCGGCAAACGAGTCGTCGTCAGCGGAGCATCGTCGGGAATCGGCAAGGCGACCGCGCAAGCTCTCGCCGACCTCGGCGCCGAGGTCATCGGCGTCGGAAGCCGACCTCCCGCCGTCGAAGGGGCGCGTCACGTCCGCCTAGACCTCTCCGACCCGGAGAGTATTACGGCGGCCGCGTCGCAGATCGGTGGCCGCGTCGACGTGCTCTTCAATTGCGCGGGAGCGACGCCGATGCTGGCGAGTACCGACATCCTGAAGGTCAATTTCCTGGGTACGCGCCTGTTCACCGAGTCGATCATCCCCTACATCCCCTCGGGCGGAGCAATCGTGAATGTCTCGTCAGACGGTGGGTACGGCTGGCGCACGAAGCGCGAGCTGATTCTCGACCTGCTCGCGATTCCCGACTTTGACGGCGGGTCCGCCTGGTACGCGGCCAACGAAGAGCGTGCCGGTCACGCCTATTCCTTTGGAAAGGAGGCGCTCGACGTCTGGACTATGCAGCAGTCGCAACTGCTGATCGCGAAGGGCATTCGCATTAACACCGTCAGCCCCGGCGCAGTGCAGACGCCAATGCTCGACGCCATCGAGGACGCCTACACGTCAGCCAGCATCGACCCGGTGCTGGTGCCGAGCGGACGCCGCTCGTCACCCGAAGAGCAAGCCGGGCCCATCCTGTTTCTCGGCAGCGAAGCCGCCTCGTACGTCAACGGCGCCGACATTGCTGTCGACGGCGGCTATTGGGCGTCACTCAACCTCGCGGGTTCGATCTGGTAACCGCTTTTCCTTAGCTCGACGACGCCTGAGGGCCCTGCTCGCGCAGGGCCCTTTTGTCATCGGGGATTAGTGAACGAGCACCCGGGCAGCCTCAGACCGGTTGGCACGGACCTTCTGCCCCTGCTTCTTCATCACCTTGCCGCGGACGCGGGCGAGGAACTGATTCGACGGCACGAAGACCTGGCCCTTGATGTACGCCGAAAACTGGTGCTTCTTGATAAAGGGTCGCAGCGCGGTCTCCCACTCGGTCAGGGCGGTCTCGATCGAGTCGGGGTTCTGTTCGAGCGCCTTGCCGAGCTCGTCCGCGCCGAGGAGACCGGCGGTCGCGCCCATCCCCGAGTACAGCGTGAGACACCATGCCGAGTCGCCCAAAACGACGATGCGGCCCTTGTGCCACGATGGCATTTTCACCTGATGTACGGAGTCGAACAGGAAATCAGGTGCGCCTTCCAGTTCGTCGAGCACATGGGCGATCGCGCCGTCACCGTCTACTCCGGCGTAACGGGCGCGCAGCGTGTCGATTGGCGGCTGTGCGAACTCAGCGTTCTCGTTCTTAGTGCGGTAGGTGAGCAGCGCCGTGGGCGGCCGATCGCCAAAGGGGAAAACCCAGAGCGAGCGGCCGGGTTCTGCGAGAACCAGCCCGTCGCGATCGGTGAACCGGGGCACCTGACTGTTGAGCGCGAATGCACAGACGATGGCATTGAACGGCTTCATGTACGACGAGTGAGGGCCGAATGCCAACTGCCGCACCGTCGAGCGCAGGCCGTCGGCCCCAATGACGAGGTCGAAGGATTCCTCGGTCAACACGCCCGTGATCACATCTTTGAGGACCACACGCGCACTGTCAGGAAGAGCGCTGATCGATTCCGGTGAGACCGAGAATCGTACCTCGATCTCGTCGTTCACCCTCCCCCAAAGGGCCGCCTCGATGTCACCTCGCAACACACCCCGCGGCGAACCGGGCTGATCCAGGAAGCCGATGCTCAGCCTGCGTTCTCCCTCGGAATCGACTTCCCACGTCTTGCTGCCGACAGGGTTCTCCCGGGTGATGTGATCGAGCACGCCGAGGCGTTCGGCAGCTTCCCGTCCCTCGGCGAACAGTCCGATGAAGTATCCGCCGGATCGTCGCTCCGAAGCACGCTCGATGATCACCGGCTCCCAGCCCACGTCTTTCATGCGCACAGCCGTGGCCATGCCCGCGATTCCGAGGCCAACGATCAGGACCCTCTTCTTGCTATTCACTGTGTACCCTTTCAGTTTTACGACGCGCTGTCGTAAAAGATTACGACACGATGCACAGGAAAAGATGTGAATGAGCTGCACATCGTCGATAATTGTTAGATGCCGAAACTACTGGCCTCGAATCTCGCGAGCCACCGCCACCTCGTTCTCGAGTCGCTTCTCGACGCGCTAGACCACCTGCTCGACGAGCGCGACTACGAGCGCATCACCATGGCCGACATCGCGAACCGTGCCGGCGTCGCCCGAAACACCGTTTACAACTATGCGAACGACAAGGCTGCTCTGCTCCTCGCCGCGGTGCGGCGGTCAACAACAGGCATCGACGAGCAGGTCAACGCGTTAGTGCAAGCTGCCGAAATGAGCGCCTCGGAGCGTCTGAGATCGGTGATCGGCTTCCTTCTCACATCGTTCACTCGCGGCACTCATCGCGTGTTCGTCCTGCAGGCCCAGGTCGGATCGCTCGAGGTGGAGGACCAGGCGATCGCGACCGCCTCGATCGATGCCGTGCAGTCCAGCATCTCGAGAGTTCTCTCGGAGGGCGCACGCGCGGGCGAATTTCGCACGCCCTCCAACACCGAGCTCGACCTCGCATTCATCAGCGGCATCATGGCCGCCGCCGTGCGCCAGATCGCACTCGCAGAAGACGAACACTCCGCGATCGTTGACGAAGCGACTGGCTTCATCCTGCGGGCGGTGCGCGCGTAGCGTCATCCCCGGATCTCGCCCGTCCTACACCGCGGCGTCGCCGAACACGACGCCGACGAGTTCGGCGACGAACTCCGGGGTAATCTCTTGACGCGAGACTACCCGGTAGACGAGTGTCCCCATCAGGATCTCCGCTACTACGACGGCCGGCGTAGCGGCAGACAGCTGCTCGAGTTCGACACCCTTCTCGATCCGTGCGGCAATTGCCGACTCTGCCTTATTGATCACCTCGGAATAGCGGGCGGCAATCTCTTCATCTTCCGCCGCCGCAGCGGTGCCGCCACGGATGAGAGCCGCTCCGAGCGACGACTGACTTCCGTTCGCGAAGTCGTCGACCCACGCAGCAATGTCGCGGCGGGCATCCCCGGTGTCGGCGATTTCGACGTCAGGATTCATGACATAGCCACGCAGCATGCACTCGGCCACCAAGGCGCTCTTCGACGGATACCACCGGTAGACGGTCTGCTTGCCGACGCCCGCGGCCGATGCGATGCGGTCGATGGATAACCTGTCGTACCCCTCCGACGCGAGTTCGTCACGCGTGGCCTCGAGAATGGCCTGCCAGGAGGCGGCGCTTCGGTTGCGCCCGGGACGCCCATTAGCCATGACGCTGGTCCTTCCGAGAAATGGAGGGAAGAACCGCGCGATTCACTCGGCCTTCCCTCCACACGACGTTATCGTGCTCGAACAGCGGGTTCTACCGCGGGCGGCCCTGGGCCCTGACGTTCCCGTGCTGCCCGCGGGGCGTTACGAGATCGACTGCCGGAGCGCTGACCTTGATCGAGTGCTTGTGCGCACGGCGCTCGTGGCGACCCTCGAAGAGCCGGTACAGCACGGGTACCAGGATGAGCGTCAGCGCCGTCGAGCTGGTGAGGCCGCCGATCACGACGATAGCAAGGTCCTGCGAGATGAAACCGCTCGATCCGGGAATCCCCAGGGCCATCGGGACGAGGGCGAAGATCGTAGCGAGCGCGGTCATCAGTATCGGTCGCAGTCGCTGACGCGCCCGTCAATAGCTGCGTCGAGCAACCGCGGAAAGGCGATGCAGGGCACCGCCGTCGTCACGGAGGGATGCTCGGGCTCGATACCGGCCGTTCGGAAGGACACTCACAGCTATGGTGCCCAGCACGCCGGCAGCGATCTGTGGCCTAGCCATGGCGGTGCTCCTGAACCCAGCCGAGTACGTCCTGAAAGTCGTAACGTACGTGCCGGCCGAGCTTGAGGTAGGGCGGACCAGCGTGGGTAAGTCGCCAGTCTTCCAGGGTGCGCTCAGGCAGCCGGAGCAACTCAGCGACCTCACGCTGGGTGAGAAACGTCGTAGTGATCTGTGCCGTCGCGTCCATACTCAGAAGGTGTGCGCGCTGCACCGCGAGCGATCCGACTGAGCCGGGACAGGTCCGTACTCTCCCGGGCAACTTAGTGCGAGAGGGGCCCCGCACGGGGGTTTCTGGTCCATTTCTGGTCACAGTGGCCGATTTGGGCCTGATCGGGAGGAGGGGCGATGGGCTGTTTCGCCGCGGAATCCTGCGTCTGCTACTGCTGGGGTACCTGGACTCGAACCAAGAACAAATGAACCAGAATCATCCGTGTTGCCAATTACACCATACCCCAATGGCGTAGTCCGAGAACCGCGCCGAAAAGTAACTCTAGCCCACTTCGGTACGGGCCGCCAAATTGAGCGGAGGGTGTGTCGCGAGCGGGCCGAGAAGTTCGCGATTGATCGCCACGGCGGCGCGCGCACCCTCGCCCGCGGACACCAGCAGCTGCTCCGGCCCGGGCGGAGTGGTGTCGCCGGCGGCGTAGAGACCGGGCACCGAGGTGCGGCCCTGAGCGTCCACGACCAGCAGACCCACGGCATCCGTCTTCAGGCCCAGGGAACCCGCAAACGTCGCGGCGGCAGCGTAGCGTGGCCGCACGAAACCGCCGTCTCGCGGCACAAAATCACCGTCGGCGACCTGGATTCCGGTCATGGCGCCGCGCTCCCCCACCACATCGGTGAGTGGGCGCCGGTCGACGCGGATGCCCCGCGCGGCCAATGCCGCCTCATCGGCGGCGGAGACCTGCCCGATGCCGTTGGTGAAGACGATGAGGTCGTCGGTCCACTGCGAGATGAGCAGGGCGTGCTCGGCGAGGTCGTCGGTCTCGCCGATCAGGGCGAGGGCCCGGTCGGCCTCTTCGTAGCCGTCGCAGGCGATGCAGCTGTGCAGGTTGGTGCCGTACCAGGCGCGGATGCTCGGCAGCCCCGGCAGCGTCTCGGCCAGGCCCGTGGCGATGAGCACGGTGCGCGCGGTGACGACGCGGTTCTTCTCGCCGCGCATGCCCTTGGTGGAGACGGTGAACCGCACCGAGGCGTCGGCGTCCGCCGAGTACTCCTCCACCGACCGCACGAGCCCCACGTGGAACTCAGCAGCCGGGTAGGCCTCGTACTCCTCGCGGCCGATGCGGCGCAGTTCGAGCGGCGGCACGCCGTCGCGGGTGATGAAGCCGTGTGACCGGAGGGTGGCGGAGTGCCGGGGCCGGTTGCTGTCGATCATCAAGGTGCGGCGGCGGGCGCGCACGAGGCTGAGCCCGGCAGCGAGGCCGGCGGGCCCGGCGCCGATGATCACGACGTCGTACGGCGCTTCAACGCTCACCTCACCGGCAGCAGGCTCGCTGCCGGCACCGGAGTTCAGTGAACCGTCGAGCGTCATGACACCAGGGTTGCCGCGAGCCGATCCAGGCGCGCCAACGAGTCGGCCTGGCCGAGGATCTCCATGGACTCGAACAGCGGCGGGGAGATCTTGCGACCCGACACTGCCACACGTAGCGGGCCGAATGCCACCCGCGGCTTGAGGCCGAGGCCGTCGATGAGGGTCTCTGTGAGCGTGGTGTGCACGAGCTCGTGCTTCCAATCCGCTTCGGGAATGTTGCGGAGGGCAGCAGTCGCGGCCGCGAGGATCTCGGCGGCGTTCTGCGGAAGCGACTTGAGCGCATCCGCCTGGTGCTCGAGCTTGTCCGCGGGCTCGAAGAGGAAGCCGAGCATGTCGGGCGTCTCCCCGAGCAGGGCGATGCGCTCCTGCACGAGCGGGGAAGCGGCCGTGAGGATGGCCTGCTCCGTGTCGCTGAGCGGCTCGGTGAGAATGCCGGCGTTCACGAGGTAGGGCACCACGCGTGCGGCGAAGTCGGCCGGCTCGAGGAGGCGGATGTGGTCGCCGTTGAGCGACTCGGCCTTCTTGAGGTCGAAGCGCGCGGGGTTGGGGTTCACGTCGACGACGTCGAAGGCGGCGATCATCTCCTCGATGGAGAACACGTCGCGGTCGTGGGTGAGCGACCAGCCCAGCAGCGACAGGTAGTTGACCAGGCCCTCGGGGATGAAGCCGCGTTCGCGGTGCAGGAACAGGTTCGACTCGGGGTCGCGCTTGGAGAGCTTCTTGTTCTTGTCGCCCATCACGTAGGGCAGGTGGCCGAAGCGCGGCACGAACGTGGTCAGTCCGATGTCGATCAGCGCGTGGTACAGCGCGATCTGGCGGGGCGTGGAGGAGAGCAGGTCTTCGCCACGCAGCACGTGGGTGACGCCCATGAGCGCGTCGTCGACGGGGTTCACAAACGGGTAGAGCGGATGTCCGTTGGGGCGCACCACGACGAAGTCGCTGAACGAGCCCACCGGGAAGGTGATTTCGCCGCGAACCAGGTCGTCGAAGGAGAGTTCGGTGTCGGGCACCTTGAGGCGGAGCGCCGGCTCGCGCCCCTCGGCGCGGAAGGCGGCCTTCTGCTCCTCGGTGAGGTCACGCTCGTAGTTGTCGTAGCCGAGCTTGGGGTCGCGGCCGAGCTTGATGTTGCGCTCGGCGATCTCCTCACCGGTGGCGAAGCTCTCGTAGATGTGGCCGGACTCGATCAGCTGGGCGATCACGTCCCGGTAGATGTCGTAGCGCTGGGACTGGCGGTACGGCTCGTTGGGTCCGCCGGTCTCCACACCCTCGTCCCAGTCCAGCCGCAGCCAGCGCATCGCCTCGAGCAGCTGGGTGAAGCTTTCCTCGCTGTCGCGGGCGGCGTCGGTGTCCTCCACGCGAAAGATGAACTTGCCACCGTTGTGCCGGGCGTACGCCCAGTTGAACAGTGCCGTGCGGATCAGGCCGACGTGCGGCGTTCCGGTGGGCGAGGGGCAGAACCGCACACGCACATCAGTGCCGGTTGCGGTCGAGAACGGGTGCTCAGTTGTAGTAGACATACGGCTTTCATCCTACCGAGGGTGCGCCATCACCGGGGCGTGCGGGTTCAGTGGTGACCGGCCCCCACCAGGGACCACGGGTCGGCGTCGATCTCTCCGATGGCGCGGATGGTGGCGGCCACCGCGGGCACCGTGTCGGCGCCATCCGTGCCCACGAGGTGGATCGTGCGGAAGTCGCCGCCGGAGGTGGGCCGGGCGACGATGCCGGCCGGCAACGGTGACGCGGCGATGGCGAGGGCGGGAACGAGCGCCACGCCCAGGCCCGCCGCGACCATGCCGAACACAGCCACGACGTTGTCGGTCTCGTAGGAGATGCTCGGGGTGAACCCGCTGCGGGCCGCTAGGTCGAGCAGGTGGGCGCGGCAACGCGGACAGCCGCCGATCCACTGCTCGTCGGCGAGTCGGGCCAGGTCGATGCGGTCCCGCGCGGCCAGAGGGTGCTCCCGGGGCGCGACCACCAGCATCTCGTCGCGCCAGAGCGGAACGACGGTGAGGCCCTGGGCGCTCTGCCGGTGCGGGTCGGCCTGGTCGCCGGTGTAGCTGAAGGTGATCGCGAGGTCGGCGGTTCGGTCGCGCACCGCGCGCACGGCCTCGGGCGGCTCGGCTTCGACGTAGTTCAGCTGCACGCCGGGGTGTCGGATGGAGAGCCCGCGCAGCAGGGTGGGGATCACCGTGGCAGAGGCGGAGGGGAAGGCGGCGAGCGTGACCCGGCCGCTGCGGAGGCCGGCCAGGTCACTGAGCTCCCCCGCCGCGGCATCCAGTGCCTGGGTCACGGTGGCGGCGTGCCGGGCCAGGATGCGGCCGGCCTCGGTGAGTCGAACGCCACGGCCAGACTTGGCCACGAGCGGCAGTCCCAGCCGGGCCTCGAGCCGCTTGAGGTGCTGGCTCACCGCGGGCTGGCTGTAACCGAGGGAGCGGGCCGCCGCGGTGATCGAGCCCAACTCGTTGATGCGGTGCACAATGCGGAGCGCGTGGGAATCTACGTCGAGTGCACGGTTGATATTCTCGGCCATGCACGAAGCATAACGTGCGGTTATGCAACTGATCGAGCACTGGGCATTGCCGAATGGATCGAGCGGCGGGACGCTGGAAGCATGCAATTCAGCGTCCCGCGCCCTGCCCCGAGCCAGCGAGCCGCACAGCCCCGCCCGCTGGCCAGCCAGTCGACACCCGCTTCACTGACGATTGCGGAGGCGCGGGCCGCATACTCCCCCACCACTACGCGTTACCTTGCGGCGTGCACCTCCGGCCTCCCCACCATGGAGACGGCGCGGGCGCTGCGTGCTGACGCCGAAATCTGGGGCCGGGGCGAAGCCTCCCCTGCGCACTATCAAGGTGACATCGACCGGGCCAGGGAGCTCTACGCCGGGCTCGTCGGCGTCGCTGCCGACCGGGTGGCAATCGGATCGCAGGCGTCGGTGATGGCGGCCGTGTTGGCGGCATCCGTGCCCGCCGGCCGGGAGGTCGTGTGCGTGGACGGCGACTTCACGTCGATGGTCTTCCCGTTCCTGCAGCAGGAGCACCGAGGGGTGACCGTGCGGCACGTGCCGGTCTCCCAGCTCGCCGGCTCACTCACCGAGCGCACCTGGCTGGTGGCCTTCTCGCTCGTGCAGTCCGCCACCGGTGAGATAGCGGATGCGCGCGCCATCAGCGCGGCCGCCGCCGCGGTGGGTGCGTTCACGCTCTGCGACACGACGCAGGCCACCGGCTGGCTCCCCGTCAACGCCGGCGACTTCGACGCCACCATCTGCCACTCCTACAAGTGGCTGGGCGCGCCGCGGGGTGCCGCGTTCCTCACGGTGCTGCCCGGGTTGGCGGAGGTGCTGCGGCCCGTGCAGGCCGGCTGGTTCGCGGGCGACGACCCGTGGGCATCCTGCTACGGCCCGATCATGCACTTGGCGAACGACGCCCGCCGGTTCGATGTGTCGCCGGCCTGGCCGGCCTGGGTGGGCGCCCGGGTCGCTCTCGATTTCTTTACCCGGCTCGATCCGGCCGCCGTGTATGCGCACAACGTCGGCCTCGGCAACGCTCTCTCCGAGGCACTCGGCCTGCCCGTGAGGGATCAGGCGATCGTCACCTGGTCGGACGCCGACGGCACGGACTTGGCCCGCCTCAGCGCCGACGGCATCACAGCCTCCGGCCGCGCCGGTCGGGCCCGCGTGGGCTTCCACATCTGGAACACCGCCTCCGACGTCGACGCGGTCCTGGCCGCACTTCGAGCCTGAACACATTCAGAGACCGGCAGGATCGCAATATATTGCGCACTGCCGGAAATTTCCGGCGACGACGCATGCACCCAAAACTGGGTGTTGAGACGAATCGGAAGGCATCATGAGCACAGATCAATCAATCAAGAATGTCGTACTCGTCCACGGCGCTTTTGCCGATGGCTCGGGGTGGCGCGGTGTGTACAACAACCTGACGGGTCGCGGATACCGCGTGACAGTTGTGCAGAACCCCCTCACCTCGCTGGAGGCCGACGTCGCGGCCACGACGAGGGTTCTTAACATGCAGGATGGTCCCACGATCCTTGTCGGCCACTCGTGGGGAGGCACGGTAATCACCGAGGCGGGATCCCACGAGAACGTGGCCGGGCTGGTCTACGTGTCGGCACTCGCACCCGACTCTGGCGAGACCACCTCCCAGCAATACGAAGGATTCGCGCCGACACCGGACTTCGTCATCGACGTCGCCGACGACGGGTACGGGTTCCTCAATCACGACAAGTTCAAGGTCGGCTTCGCGGCGGATGCGTCCGATGCCGACGCGGCCTTCCTTCGCGACGCCCAGGTGCCCATCAATATGTCTGCGTTCGGCACGGCGATAACGACCGCGGCTTGGCGTGTGAAGCCCAGCTGGGCAGTCATCGGGACGGACGACAAAGCATTCGACCAGGCGATGCTGCAACACATGGCACAGCGCATGGGAGCGAAAATCACCAACGTCGCGGCAAGCCACGCCGGGTACGTGACCCAGGCCGGAGTCGTCTCCGACACGATCGCCGAAGCGGCGGAGAACGCTCTCGTCAGTGCGCGCTGAGCACAATAGCCGCTCCGCACAGCTGAGCCGGCTCGCACGCGTCCCGTGAGCCGGCCCAGCCCCTCCCGCGAGCCATGAGCTAAACCCCAGATTTTCGCCTTTTGTGGGGTTCTTCTCACGGGACGCGGATGGGGTCGGTCGGGCGGGCAGGAATGTCAGTGGTAGGTGAGACGATCTCACTATGAGTAGCCCCGATCAGGCACCACCGCCCGCTCCGGATGATGACGACCACTCTCCGGAACGCGATCCACAAGATCCACAATCGCCCATAGTCACACCCGAACCCAACCCAGGCCCAGACATCCCACCCGCACCCACGTCGGTGCCCGCGCCAACCGCACCGCCCGAGTCGTACCAACCGGATCCCACCATGGATCAGCGGGTGCGCGATGAACTGGCCGAGCAGACCGAGCGGATTGCGGCGGAAGACCGCGTCATCGCGCAGGCGCAGGCTCGTCGGATCGAGCTTCTGCTGGAACTGCAGGACTGGAGCGAAGACCCCCGGGTCTCGTCCCGGCTGCATGGTGACCGGGAGTCCATCGCGACGGCGGACCGGAACGCGGCCACCATGACCGACGACCAGGCCCGCGCCGCCGCGTACGCGAGGTGGGACGAGCATAAGATCGCCCGCCGCACCATCGTGACCGAGACCGCGTGTCTGACTCGCACCGCCGAACGCACCATCGAGCATCAACTCGACGAGGCCCGGTTCCTCTACAGTTACGCACCGCTCACTTTCGATGCCCTGTCGAAAGGGGAGATCAGTTACCGGCACGCGACCGCCCTGCTCGATCAGATCCGCGCCATCCCCGATGCGGAGCAGGCCGCGTTCGAGGAGGCCGTGCTGCCGGTGGCGAAGTCGCAGCCGGTGGGCCGATTCAAGGATAGGGCCCGCCGGCTTCGGGAAAGACGGCATCCGGAGTCGATCGTGACCCGCAGTAAGGACGCGTTGACGGAGCGGCGCACGTTTTGGGAGCCCGCGCACGACGGGATGGGCTGGTTGCACTGGTACGGCACCGCCGAACAAACCAAGGCCGCCTGGGACCGGATCACCAGCACGGCCACGGGCTTGAAGAAGCTCGGCGACCCGGCACCAGCCAGCGACAGTGTCGATAGCGGCACGAGAACCGCCACTCCATCCGGAGCGAGCACCGGGGACGGAGCCGAAAGGACCGGGGCGTCGTTCGGAATCGAGCAAGCGGTCACCGACGAAGCGCCCGCCCGCACTCTCGACCAGCTCCGCGCCGACGTCACCGCCGCGCTCCTGTTGGACGGCATCACGCCGAGCGGGATGGGCGCCGGCATCCGCGGCACCGTGATGATCACCGTGCCGGTGATGACCCTGCTGGGGTTGGATGAGGAACCCGCCACCCTCGAGGGATACGGGCCGATTTCGCCTGAGGCGGCCCGGCGGATCACGGCGAACGCGCCGAGTTTCACCCGCGTGCTCACCCACCCCGAATCCGGGGTGATCCTCTCCATCGACAAGAAGCAGCAGAAGATCACCAAAGGCATGCGGAAGGTATTACGGATGCGGGACGAGACCTGCCGGTTCCCCGGCTGCTCCCGCCCCGCGGTGAAAAGCGACATCGACCACACCCAGGACCGGCAATACGACGGCGGTACCGACCTGGACAACCTCGCCCACCTCTGCGAAGGCCACCACAGGCTCAAACACCTCTCGCAATGGTCGGTCATCCAGGAACCCGGCGGGGTCCTGGTCTGGACCTCGCCCGGGAACCGGACCTACCGCACCGACCCGGCCAACCCGATCGCACCACCACGGCCGAAGCTGCCGACGGTGGGACCGAAAAATCGGAAGCGACCCGCGGACGACATGTATCTGATGCCCCGGCACCAGCCCAAGCGCCACCCGTCGGCACCGGTACCCGAAAACCCGCCGTTCTGAGCGCTAGTCATCCTCCGCCCACGTGGATACCCGGGCGGCGGGCGGGCTCGGGTTCGGTCTCGCGCAGGATCTCGCGCACCACCGGCGCGGTGTCCCCCTGGCCCAACAACAGGTAGCGCAACAGATGACCGACCGGGCTACCCTCCGACCATTCGAAGTACGCCTGCGGGCGAACCCCGGTGGCGTCACGAAGGGCGAGCAGCACTGCAGCGATCGCATTCGGTGCCGCGGGGCTCTGCGCACGCAGCACCCGGTAGGTGCCGACCTCCACACCTTGCACGTGCAGGGTGTCGCTGAATCCCGAGGGGTCGACGACCTCGATCTCGAGGAAGAGCACGTCGGCGTAACCCGGCACCGGGTTCATGCCGCGCTGCTCCTGCTCCTTCTCGGCGTACTCGAGCTCGCTGCCGTTCTTCCGCTTGTTCGCCACCACATTCAGCGCGCCATCGAAGGCGAGCGAATCGGCGATGAACTGCCGCGCCTGCGCGTCGAACTCAACGCTTTCCACCCGCAGCTCGGTGGTGCGCGACACCCTGGACACCAGCGACACCAGGATGATGCCGGCGATGAAGAGCGCCGAGATCATGATGCCGTCCGGCTTCTCCACGATGTTTGCGCCGAGGGCATACAGCAGCACGACACTGAGCACGCCGAAGCCTGCGACCGAGAGGCGGGCCCGGCGGCGGACCGCCGAGATCGTGACCGCGATCGCGCCCGACGCCATCATCACCAGGATGCCCGTCGCGTAGGCACCGGCCTGAGCGTCCACGCTCGCCCGAAAGCCGATGGTGATCAGGATGCTCACCCCCGTGTAGACGAGGACAACGGGGCGCACCGCGCGACTCCACTCCGGCGCCATGCCGTATCCGGGCAGATAGCGCGGCACGATGTTGATCAGGCCGGCCATCGCGGAGGCGCCGGCAAACCACAGGATGAAGATGCTGCTGATGTCGTAGAGATTGCCGAAGCCGTTGCCCAGGTACTCGTGGGCGAGATAAGACAGGGCGCGCCCGTTCGCCGGACCACCCTCGTCGAAGGCCTCCTCGGGGATGAGAATCGTCGTCACGACGCTGCTGCTGATCAGATAGACGCTCATGATGGAGGCGGCGAGGGTGAGGAGCTTGCGGGTGTTGTGCACCCGCGATGCCAGCCGGTCGGCTGCCGTGCGCCCGGTGGAGGCCACGAGGGGCATCATGCTCACCCCGGTCTCGAAGCCGGACAGCCCCAGGACGAGCAACGGAAAGGCCAGCAGCACGGGCAGCACGATGTCGCCCGGACTGCCGCCGAATGAGGCGACGGCGGCCAGCCACGATGTCAGGGCATCCGGCCGAGTGAAGACCTCCGCCAGCCCGACGGCGATGACGGCGGCGTTGAGCAGCAGGAACAGGCCGACGAGCGGAATTGCGACGGTGACGGCTTCCCGGAACCCGAGCAGGAACACTCCGCCGAGGATGAGCAGCAAAGCGACTGTCACGGCCACGGCATGCCCACTGAGGGCCTCGGGAGCAAACGGGTTCTGCAGCAGGTGCACCGTGGCATCCGCGGAGGACAGCGTGATGGTGATGATCCAGGAGGTCGCCACAAACCCGAGGAGCACGAGCACAAAGACCTTGCCGCGCCAGAACGGCAATAGTCGTTCGAGCATCGCCACCGAGCCCTGACCGTTCGGGCTCTCCACCGCCACCCGCCGGTACATCGGGAGCATCCCGAGCAGCGTCAGGATCACGATCAGAACGGTTGCCAGCGGCGACAGCACCCCGGCGGCGACGATGGCGATACTCGGCAAGTAGGACAGGGTGGAGAAATAGTCGACGCCGGTGAGGCACATCACCTGCCACCATGAGTGGGTCGAGCCGCCGTGCTCCGCGGCCTCGGGGCCGACCGGCTGCACCCGATCGCGCATCAGCCAGCCGGCGAGGCGACCGGGCGGAGCCGCCACGGCGAGCGGGCGGGGAACCCGCGCCGGAATTCCGGATGGGTCCGCTCGTTCCACCGTGGCTCCCTTCCGCCTCACCCCCGCCGAGACGCGCCCGGGAAGGATTGAGTCCCACGTCCCGGTCTATCCCTCAGACGCGTCTGGGGCTAGGTGTCCGGTCGTGGCGTCCCGCGCGCGATCCGGGCGGGCGGGTCCGTCTCCGCGGTCGGCAGCGGTTATTTCCGGGCGGCCACCGCGTCAATGATGGCGGTGGCAAGTGCCACCGAGGATGCGGGGTTCTGGCCCGTGTAGAGGTTGCGGTCGATCTCGATGTGCTCCCCGAACGACGGCCCTTCCACGAAGGCTGCACCCAGTTCGGTCAGGCGTGCCTGCACGAGCCACTTCGCCTTCGGGGCCAAGCCGCCGAGAGCTTCTTCGGCGTCGGTGAAGCCGGTCATCCGGTAGGCCAGGAACGGCCAGGTGCCGTCGGCGGCCTCGGCAGCGAGCAGGGCGGCCGGGGCGTGGCAGAGCACGCCGAGGATGCGACCGGACGTGATCGTGTCCGTGATGATCTTGCCGCTGGTGGTGTCGACGGCGAGGTCCTCCATCGGACCGTGCCCGCCCGGGTAGAAGACGACGTCGTAGTCGGCCGCGGTGATGTCATCGAGCGAGGACGGGCTCTTCAGCGCGGGGATCGAGTCAAGGTAGCTGCGGAGTTCCGTCGAGCGGTCCTCTCCGCCGGTGGCGCCGGCTGCCAGGCTGCCCTCGTCAACCGTGGGCGCGACGCCCTGCGGGGTGGCGATGGTGATCGCCCAGCCGGCCTCGGTGAAGAGGCGGTGTGGTTCGGCGAGCTCCTCGGCCCAGTACCCGGTGGGGTGCAGGCTGCCGTCGTTGAGGGTCCAGTGGTCAGCAGCGCTGACGACGAAAAGTACGGAAGTCATAGGTTCTCCAGTGTCTGGTTCAGTAAATGTACGGGGTGACTGCGACGTCTAGTTGGCGGCAGTGGTCGACTCGACGGCAGAGGTCTTGACGACCATCTTGCCGGTGTTCTCTCCACGGAGCATCCCGAGGAACGCCTCGACGGAGTTCTCGAGGCCGTCGACGACGGTCTCGTCGAAGACGATGTCCCCATTGGCGAACCAGGCGCCCATCTGCTCGGTGAACGCCGGGAAGTGCTGCAGGTGGTTGCCGATGGTGAAGCCGGTGAGCGTGAGGCCG
The DNA here is from genome assembly GCF_054075385.1 of Cryobacterium sp. AP23. Classification (NCBI taxonomy): domain Bacteria; kingdom Bacillati; phylum Actinomycetota; class Actinomycetes; order Micrococcales; family Microbacteriaceae; genus Cryobacterium; species Cryobacterium sp. AP23. Next base: position 1,186,277 of record NZ_CM133415.1, read on the forward strand.
CGGGTGACAATGTTGACCATGTTCTGCACGCCGGTGGGGCCATCCGTGCGGTTCATCTGGGAGATCGCGCCGCAGAGCGCTGCCCGGCCGCCGTCGTTGAACGCGCCGAGCGCTGCGCTGAGGTGGTCGCCACCGACGTTGTCGAAGTACACGTCGATGCCGTCCGGTGCAGCCTCGGCGAGCTGGGCGTCGATGTCGCCGGTCTTGTAGTTGAACGCGGCGTCGAAGCCGTACTTCTCGGTGAGCAGGGCCACCTTCTCATCGGTTCCGGCGGACCCGATGACGCGGGCGGCCCCCTTGAGCCGGGCGATCTGGCCGACCATGCTGCCGACGGCACCAGCGGCGCCGGAAACGAACACGGTGTCGCCGGCCTTGAACTTGGCGACCTCGAGCAGGCCGATGTAGGCGGTGAGCGCGGTCATCCCGAGCACGCCGAGGTAGGCGGATGGCGCAACGTTCGGGATCTCGGGAACCACACGGAATCCCGCGGCGTCTTCCTGCACCACGTCGCGCCAGCCGTGCTGGTGCACGACCAGGCTGCCAACGGGCACCGACTCGACGGTGGACTCGACGACGTGGCCGACGGCCCCGCCGCTCATGGTCTCACCGAGCACGAACGGCGGGATGTAGGACTTGACGTCGTTCATCCGGCCGCGCATGTAGGGGTCGACGGAGATGTAGTCGTTGACGACGCGCACCTGGCCGGCGGTCAGCTCGGGGAGGTCGATCACGGCGGTGTTGAAGTCGGCGGCGGTGGGCCAACCGGTGGGCCGGGCCGCGAGCTGGATCTGGGTACTGGTGGCAGTCGTCATGAAGAGTTCCTAACTGGTCGAGGTGGGTGCCCTGCAGCGTTTGTGACGCCGCTCGCTTTCTGCACCGATCGTTTTACTATAGCCGGGCTATCGGTTATAGTGAAACGAGCAGTACAGAACATTCACAGCAACACCCGCATCAACACCCGCATCGACACAGACCAGGCGTTCGCGGACGGAAGGCAGGCAGATCATGGGACGGCTCCAGACGTTCGACAGCACGACTGTCGTGCAATCCGCCCGCGACGTCTTCTGGGACCTCGGTTACGACGGGGCATCCCTCGCCGACCTCGAGTCGGCCACCGGCGTCAACCGGTCCAGCCTGTACCACGCGTTCGGCAGCAAGCGGGGCCTCTTCGACGCCGCCGTCGCCGACTACCGCGACACCGTCATCCGCCCGCGCCTGCAGGGCCTCCAAGCGGATAGGGCGGGTCGCGCCGAACTTCTGGCGTACTTCGACGAGCTGCGCACGGCCGTTGGCCGGTTGCCGCTGGACTCCCCCCGGCGGGGCTGCCTCCTGGTCAACTGCGCCACCGGCCTCGCCGCGCACGACGAACCCGCCCGCGAGGTCGTCGAGGCGTACCGCACCGAACTCGCCGCGGCGCTCCGGAACGCCGTAGTCGGCGCCGGAGAGGCCAGCGCCGAGCGAACCGACGAACGGGTGCGCACGCTCGCGTCCCTGTCGATGAGCGCGATGCTCCTCGCCCGGGTCAACGCCGCCGAATCGACCGCCCTGCTGCTCACCGCCGCCGACCAGGTCCGTGCCTGGTTCCCGACGTCCTGACGGAGCCCGCTAACTGTTCCCCATGCGGGCAAGTGGTCCCGGTGTGCCGGGACCACTTGTCCGGTGGGGGAACAGTTGAGGCTTAGGGGGCGCTGCGGACCGGGTTGGTGAGCACGCCGAGGCCGGAGATCTCGATCGCGGCGGTGTCACCGTCGGTGACCTCGCGGGCGGCGCTGGGCGACCCGGTGAGGATCACGTCGCCGGGGAGCAGGGTGAAGGCGTGCGAGACGTAGGACACGATCTCGGCCATCGAGTGGCCGAGCAGCGCAACGTCGCCGCCACCGAACTCGGTGTCGTTGACCCGGCCGGTGATGCGGGCGGTGTCCGGATCGAACTCGGTGTCGATGACCGGGCCGAGTGGGCAAAAGGAGTCGAAGCTTTTCGCCTTGGCCGCCTGGCCGTCCTGCTGCTGCAGGTCCACGGCGGTGACGTCGTTGGCGATGGTGTAACCGAAGATCGCGCCGGGCGCATCCGCGACGCTGACGTTCTTGGTGATCCGGCCGATCACGATGGCCAGTTCGCCCTCCACGCGCACATCGCCGGACTGCGCGGGCAACACGATGGGGTCGTTCGGACCCACCACCGAGGTGTTCGGCTTGAGGAAGAACCGCGGTTCGGGCAGACCGCCTGGGGCCTCCAGTGCAGCTGCCTTCTCCGCGGCATCCGCGAAGTACGCACCGGCCAGGCCGACGACCTTGGAGCGCGGGATGACCGGTGCGAGCAGCGCCACATCCACCAGCGGCAGGCGCTGCCCGGTGGGGTTGTAGCCGGCGAACATGGGGTCCCCGGTCAGGACGACGAGTTCATCGTCGTCGACGATGCCGAATGCGATGGTGCCGGCGTGGCTGTACCGGGCGATCTTCACGCGGTCGCCTCGGTTCCCGCGGTGGCGACGTTCGATGCCTCGTCCAGGCGCAACAACCAGCCGTGCCGGTCGGGCAGGCGGCCGTACTGGATGTCGGTGAGTTCCTGGCGGAGTGCCATGGTGATCGCCCCGGCGGGTGCGTTTGCGTCGCCGATGGTGAAGCCCTTGCCCTTGAGCTGCGCGATCGGGGTGACCACGGCGGCCGTGCCGCAGGCGAACACCTCGGTGATCTCACCGGATGCGACGCCGTCGCGCCATTCGTCGACGGTGATGTCGCGCTCCACCACGGTCATCCCGCGGTCGCGGGCGAGCTGCATGATGCTGTCCCGCGTCACGCCCTCGAGGATGGTGCCGGTCAGGCGCGGAGTGACGAGGGTGTCGGTGCCGTGCACGAAGAAGACGTTCATGCCGCCGAGCTCATCGATGTGGGTGCCGGTCTCCCCGTCGAGGAAGAGCACCTGGGCGCAGCCGTTGTCGTAGGCCTCCTGCTGCGGCAGCAGCGATGCGGCGTAGTTGCCGCCGCACTTTGCCGCTCCGGTGCCGCCGCGGCCGGCGCGGGAGTACTCGGTGGACAGCCAGATGCTCACCGGGGCGACGCCGTCGGTGAAGTAGGCGCCGGCGGGGCTGGCGATGACGTAGTAGCCCACCTTGTGTGCTGCCCGCACGCCGAGGAAACTCTCGTTGGCGATCATGAACGGGCGCAGGTACAGGCTGGTCTCGGGCGCATCCGGCACCCAGTCGCCGTCGACGGCGATCATCTGCTTGATCGATTCGATGAAGTCGGCCACCGGCAGCTCCGGCAGGGCGAGGCGGCGCGCGGAGCGCTGCAGGCGTTCGGCGTTCTTCTCCGGGCGGAAGGTCCAGATGGAGCCGTCGGCGTGCCGGTAGGCCTTCATGCCCTCGAAGATCTCCTGGCCGTAGTGCAGCACGGAGGAGGCGGGGTCGAGCTGGAGCGGGCCGTACGGGGTGACCCGGGCGCTGTGCCAGCCTTCCTCGACGGTCCAGTCGATGGTGACCATGTGGTCGGTGAAGTGCTTGCCGAAGCCCGGGTCGGAGAGGATCGTCTCGCGCGCAGCGCTGGTGCGCGCGGTCTCGGACGGCGTGAGCTCGAATTCGAGCGGGAACGTGGTGGTCTGCTGGCTCATGTGGAGTCCCTTGTGATTAGGCGGGAGTGTCGGTCAGGCGGGTCACGATGGCATCGCCGACGGCGCTGGTGGATCGTGGCCCAGTGGCGGCGCTGCCGGAGGTGCGGGCGCCGATGTCGGCCGTGACGGCCGCGCTCACCCTGGCCGCCGCATCCGCAAGACCGAGGTGGTCGAGGAGGAGCGCGACAGAGAGGATCGCCGCCGTCGGATCGGCCAACTGCCGGCCCGCGATGTCTGGTGCCGAACCGTGTACCGGTTCGAACATGCTGGGGAAACGACCGTCCGGATTGATATTGCCGGATGCCGCCAGGCCGATGCCGCCGCTGATTGCCGCTGCCAGGTCAGTGAGAATGTCGCCGAAGAGGTTATCCGTGACGATGACATCAAATCTACTCGGATTCGTGACGAGAAAAATCGTCGCCGCGTCGACGTGCAGGTAGTCGACGGCCACATCGGGGTATTCCGCGGCAACCTCGGTGACGATGCGCTGCCACAGGCTGCCGGAGAAGACCAGGACGTTGGTCTTGTGCACCAGGGTGAGACGCTTGCGCGGGCGGTTCTGCGCGACCTCGAACGCGTAGCGCACCACACGCTCGACACCGTAGGCGGTGTTCACAGAGACCTCGTTCGCCACCTCGTGCGGTGTGCCCTGGCGGATGGCGCCGCCGTTGCCGACGTAGGGACCCTCGGTGCCTTCGCGCACGACGACGAAGTCGACCTCGCCGGGCTCGCTGAGCGGGCTGGGCACGCCGGGGAACAGCACGCTCGGGCGCAGGTTCACGTAGTGGTCGAGCGAGAAGCGCAGCTTGAGCAGCAGCCCGCGTTCGATGTTCGCGTTCTTGAGCCGCGGGTCGCCGGGCACTCCCCCGACGGCGCCGAGCAGGATGGCGTCGTGCGCGCTGATCGCGGCCAGGTCCTCGTCGGTGAGCACGTCGCCGGTCTCGAGGAACCGGGTGGCTCCGAGCGAGAAGTGCGTGAGCTCGAAGGTCACCGGGTCGGTCGCGGTTGCGGCATCGAGCACCTTGAGGGCTTCGGCCACGACCTCCGGGCCGATGCCGTCTCCGGCGATGACTGCGAGCTTGACTGAGCGGGACATGCGGCTCCGATTACGGTGAGGCAGCCGGTGGGCTGGCGGAATTGGCGTGTTATTGACTTGGAGATACCCTGCAAATCAACCCTACTGTGCGCGTTCCGCTGTCTATGCTGGAGAACCCCTGACCGTGCGCGTCGCCGACGTGTGCGTGCCATTTCCCGAAGAAAGCAGTTCATCATGAGTATCGGATTGGGAATCTTCCTGTTCGTCGTCGGCGCCATCCTGGTGTGGGCCCTGAACATCCAGGTCGACTGGATCAGCATCGACCTGGTCGGCTACCTGCTGATGGGTGCCGGCGCGCTTGTCTTCATCCTCGGGCTGGTCTTGCTCACCCGCCGTCGCAGCAGCATCAGCACCACCCGCACCGGCGTCGACCCGGTCAGCGGTGAGCGCACCATCCAGCAGGAGCGCTCGATCGACGAGGTCTGACTCCTCCCGCACGACACGAAAAAGCCCCGGATTCGCATCCGGGGCTTTTTCTGTGGCTCTCGCTACTCGGTGATGTCGATCGCGACCATCACGTCGGCCGAGATTGCATCGCGGAGCGACGCCAGCAGGCTGGCGGGCACGGGCGAGTCGACGGTGAGCACGCTCAGCGCCGCACCGCCGGCCTCGTGCCGGGCGATCTGCATGCCGGCGATGTTAATCTCGGCCTCGCCGAACTCGCGGCCGTAGACGGCGACGATTCCGGGGCGGTCGGTGTAGAGCATCACGATGAGGTGCTCGGCGAACGGCACCTCGACGTCGTAGCCGTTCACTTCGACGATCTTCTCGATCTGCTTCGGCCCCACCAGGGTGCCGGAGACCGACACCTGCGAGCCGTCGGCGAGGGCGCCGCGCAGGGTGATCAGGTTGCGGTACTCGGGCGACTCGGCGTCGGTGATCAGCCGCACCGCGACTCCGCGCTGTTCGGCGAGGAGCGGCGCGTTGACGTAGGAGACGGTTTCGCTGACGACGTTGGTGAAGATGCCCTTGAGCGCCGCGAGCTTGAGCACCGAGACGTCGAACTCGACGATCTCGCCACGAACCTCGATATCGACGCTGGTGAGCGGGCTGTGCGCGGCAAGGCCGGAGAACACCTGGCCGAGCTTCTCGACCAGCGGGATGCCGGGGCGAACGGTCGGGTCGATGACGCCGCCGGCGACGTTGACCGCGTCGGGGACGAGTTCGCCGGAGAGCGCGAGGCGCACCGACTTGGCGACGGAGACGCCCGCCTTCTCCTGGGCTTCGTCGGTGGAGGCACCGAGGTGCGGGGTGCTGATCAGGTTGTCGAGGCCGAGCAGCGGCGAGCCGGTCGGCGGCTCGTTGACGAAGACGTCCAGGCCGGCGCCGGCGATGGTGCCGTCGACCAGCGCGGTGTACAGGTCCGCCTCGTCGATCAGGCCGCCGCGGGCGACGTTCACGACATACGCGGTGGGCTTCATCAGCTTCAGCTGCGGGGCGCTGATCATGCCGGTGGTCTCTGGCGTCTTCGGCATGTGGATGGTGACGAAGTCGGACTGCTCGAGCAGTTCGTCCAGGCTCACCGGGTGCACGCCGAGCTGCTGGGCGCGGGCCGAGGTGATGTAGGGGTCGTACGCCACGATGTTCACGCCGAAGGCCTGCAGACGGGCGGCGACCAGGGCGCCGATGCGGCCGAGGCCGATGATGCCGACGGTCTTCTCGTACAGCTCGATGCCGGTGTACTTGGAGCGCTTCCACTGCCCCTGCGCGAGGGCGCCGTGGGCCGGCGGGATGTGGCGGGCCAGGCTGAGGATGTGGCCGACGGTGAGCTCTGCGGCGGAGATGATGTTGGAGGTGGGCGCGTTGACCACCATGACACCGGCGGCGGTGGCGGCCTTGATGTCGACGTTGTCGAGGCCCACGCCGGCGCGGGCGATGACCTTGAGGTGCGGGGCGGCGGCGAGGGCCTCGGCGTCGACCTTGGTCGCGGAGCGAACCAGGATGGCGTTGGCCGTGGCCAGCTCGGCCAGCAGTGCGGAACGGTCGGTGCCGTCAACGGAACGCACCTCGAAGTCGGGGCCCAGGGCATCGACTGTGGCGGGTGAGAGTTCTTCGGCGATTAATACAACGGGCTTCGACACGAAAACAGATCCTTAGAAAGCGTCAGGCGAGGGAAGCTCGCGCCTCGAGCATGGGGCGCCAGATACCACAACACTTTACTGGCACCAGAATGGAGCGATGAGCCCCGAGTCAATGACCAACGTCCTCACCGTGCTGCGAATCATCCTGGCGGTGGTGTTCGTTTTCGCCGGGATCAGCCACTTCGCTCCGGGCGTGCAGCGCACGATGGCCGCCATGATCCCGCCACGACTGCGATCGCGCGGTTGGCTGTCGCCGAAGAACCTGGTCATCTTCACCGGGGTATGCGAGATTCTCGGCGGCATCGGCCTGCTCGTGCCGGCCACCCGTGTTACGTCAGGTGTCGCGCTGGCCCTGTTCCTCGTGGCAGTGTTCCCCGCCAATGCCTACGCCGCCCGGCACAAGGAACGCTTCGGCGCCGTGGCGATTCCGCTCGTCCCGCGCCTGCTCGGCCAGGTGGTGCTGATCGGCCTGGTGCTGGCCGTGAGCCTGTTCGGGTGAGCTGACCGCTAGACGATGAGGCTGCCGAGCCCGAACACGAAGATGTCGAGGCTCAGCGCGGAGATCAGGCAGAGTCCGGCCAGCAGCATCAGCGCCTGCGGGCCGGCCTCACGCCGGCGGCCGAGCCAGAATGCGATCCCGAAGACGACGAGGGGCGCGAGCACACCCGTCAGCAGCAGTCCCCAGCCGAAGCCGCTCAGTGAGGTGTCCAGCGCAGCCGCCGCGGTGTTGAGCCCGATCAGGTTGCCCAGGCCCGACCACGCGCTGTAGGCGTAGAACAGGCCGAACAGGATGGCGATGGTCGCGGACAGCCAGGCCGGCGTTCGGCGGGTGCGCGTCTTGTCGGACGTGGCGGTCGTGACGGTCTTGTCGGCGCTCATCAGAGTCCCCCGGTTCCGGCGATGAAGGGCAGTGGGGCGAGCAGGATGACGCCGAGGATGAGCCAGGTCCAGCGCAGCCGCGGCTTGCCGCGGGTGAGCCAGAACGACGACGCGAACCACACTGCGGGAGCAGCGATCGCCAGCCAGGTGCCGAGGGAGAACATGAACTGGTTCAGTAGGGCGCCGGGCGGGTTGTCGATGCGGGAGACGCCCACGAACCAGCCGATCGTGTAAAGCAGGTAGATGCCGGCGAGGATGCCCAGGCCGATCAGGGCCGGGGAGGACATCGGCGCGCGTGCGACCGGGGCGTCGACGTAGCCGCCGGGAGAGCCGGTCACTGCCCAGCCCTCCGGCAGGTCCTCGGTCGGAGTCGGTGCCGTGTTGTTGCTGGACGCCGGAGCGGTCGCCGGTGTGGATGCCGGCGTGGACTTGGGAGTGCCGGGGCTTCCGCTGCCGGTGGCGAGGGTGGGGTCGTCGTCGCCGGCCCAGCCGAGCGCGTCGTCATCCCGTGAAGAAGTCATGTGCCAAGCCTACCGAGCGGCCCGGCCACACCAGCGGTTACACGGCGGTGTTCTCTACCCGTAATATCTTCGCCGGAGTCAGCGGCTGATCAGCACCTTGAGCGCATGGGTTTCGGCGGCACGGGAGAAGGTGTCATAGGCATCCGGTACGTGGTTGAAGTCGAACCGGTGCGTTGCCAGCCGGTCGGCGGGGATCTTGTGCTGGGCCACCAGCTTGAGCAGCATCGGGGTGGTGTTCGTGTTCACCAGCCCCATGCTGATGCTGATGTTCTGGATCCACAGATTCTCCACGTGCAGCGGCACCGGCTTGCCGTGCACACCCACGTTGGCCAGGTGCCCGCCGGGCCGCACGATCTCGGTCGCCATGGTGAAGGTGTCCGGGATGCCGACGGCCTCGATGGCCACGTCGACACCCGCCCCATCCGTCACCGCGAGGACCTCGTCCCGCCACTCCGGCCGGCCGGAGAGCACGGTGTGGGTAGCGCCGAAGGTCTTGGCCTGCTCGAGCCGGTTCTCGTCGATGTCGATCGCCACGATCGCGCCGGCGCCGTAGAGGCCGGCCGTGGCGATGGCGGCCAGGCCCACCGGCCCAGCCCCGATCACCGCAACGACATCGCCGGGAGCGACCTGGCCGTACTGCACGCCGATCTCGAAGCCGGTGGGCAGGATGTCGGAGAGCATCACGGCCTCCTCGTTTGTGACCCCGTCCGGCAGCGGGTAGAGCGAGTTGTCCGCGTACGGCACCCGCACGAACTCGGCCTGGGTGCCGTCGATGAGGTGGCCGAAGATCCAGCCGATGCCCGACCGGCCCTCCTCGCCCAGGCAGTGCGAGAACAGGCCGGTCTTGCAGTTGGCACAGTGCCCGCAGGACTTGATGCAGGAGATGAGCACCCGCTGGCCCACGGAGATCGACTCCACCGATTCGCCGACCTCGACGACCGTGCCCACGCCTTCGTGGCCGAGGATGCGGCCGGGCTGTACCGCGGGCACGTCACCTTTGAGGATGTGCAGGTCGGTACCGCAGATGGTAGTGGTGTCGATGCGCACGATAGCGTCGGTCGACCGCAGCACCTTCGGGTCGGGCACTTCCGTCCAGCTCTTGAGGCCCGGTCCGCCAAAAACGAGTGCTTTCACGATGGGGGCTCCTTCTCTCGCGGTGGCCGAATGCCGGCCATAGTACGCGCGCCCCGTCGAGGCAAACACCCCTCTCCCGTCTTGACTGGCCCATTTCTGCTAGTCGGATGCGCCTCGGGACTAGCAAAAATGGGCCAGTCTGGGAGGTGGGGGTCAGCGCCGGCGCACGACGGCGCAGACCGCGATGACCCAGCCGAGGACGCCGGCCAGGCACAGCCGTTCCGCCAATCCGATCACGCCGGGAAGGAGCGTGGCCGCGATTCCCAGCCAGACCAGTCCGACCAGAGCGACACCGGTGAGGATGGCGGCGGCGGGGAAGGCCGCCCGCAACCGTTCGCTGGTGCGCAACCAGGCCGTGAGCAGGAGGAACGCCAGCAGGGCCGCCACGAACCCGGTCGCCGCCACCGCGAGGTGCGCGGTGCCGAGCGGCGTCGTCGGCTCCAGCCCGGGCGCATCCGGGCCCGCGACATCGGTGGGCAGGAACGCCAGCGCCGCGGAGCACGCGCCCGCCAGCAGCATCAGGGTGAGTCCGGCGCTCCGCAGCCGGGATCGTGGCGCGAACCGGGACAGGGCGACGGCGACACACACTGTCACCACTCCCCTGGCCAGGAAGTTGAAGTTCATGATCCAGCCGTACGGTCCCACCGCGAGGTTGCTCTCGGCCTCGGACACGGCGCTGTAATGCGGCGGCAGCAGCTGCAGCACGATATCGACCAGCACGTACAGCACTGCGCCGACCAGGGCGATGGTTGCCGGCACCCGGGTGGAGCGCCGCTCACGCGCTTCCCGCGCGGCGGGTGCGCCAGGCCCGTGCTCGACCGAGGGATTGCGCGTACTCACGCGGGGAAGCCTACCGGGCCCCGAACAGGACACCGACAGGGAGGCGCTCAAGTTGCAGCAAAGACCCCCGTGCGCCGCTCTGAAGGGGCACTTTCCGGCAAGTCGACGAGGGGGCTGCCGTTGAGTTGCCAGTTGGCGCCCTCTCGGTGAGCTCGAATGGGCCGCAGGTGGCAACTCACTCTCATCCGCTGGCGGCAGACGCGGCGGCGCGGCGGATACGGCAGGGCGCGACGGATGCGCCGGGCACGCCGAAGGGGCCGGTTGACGTGGCCGGCCCCTTCGGGAAAACGGGTGAGACTAGCGGGCGGCTTCGCCGTCGACGTAGTCATCGTCGTTCGAGGCGTTCCAGGCGAACAGCTTGCGCAGCTCGCGGCCGGTGGCCTCGATCGGGTGCTCTTCGCCCTTCTTGCGCAGAGCGAGGAACTCGGGAGCTCCGGCGTCCTGGTCGTTGATGAAGCGCTCGGCGAATGCACCGTTCTGGATGTCGGCGAGAACGGCCTTCATGTTCTCCTTGACGCTCGGGTCGATGACACGCGGGCCGGAGACGTAGTCGCCGTACTCAGCGGTGTCGGAGACGCTCCAACGCTGCTTGGCGATGCCGCCCTCCCACATCAGGTCGACGATGAGCTTGAGCTCGTGCAGCACCTCGAAGTAGGCGACCTGCGGCTGGTAGCCGGCCTCGGTGAGAACCTCGAAGCCGTACTGGATCAGCTGCGACGCGCCACCGCAGAGAACGGCCTGCTCGCCGAACAGGTCGGTCTCGGTCTCTTCGGTGAAGGTGGTCTTGATGCCGGCGGCGCGCAGGCCACCGATCGCCTTGGCGTAGCTGAGGGTCAGCGGCCAGGCGTTGCCCGACGCATCCTTCTCGACGGCGACGATGACGGGAACGCCACGGCCGGCCTCGAACTCGCGACGCACGGTGTGACCCGGGCCCTTGGGGGCGACCATGACCACGTCGACGCCCGCGGGCGCCTCGATGTAGCCGAAGCGGATGTTGAAGCCGTGGCCGAAGACGAGCGCCTTGCCGTCGGCGAGGTTCGGGAGGATGTCGTCCTTGTAGAGGTGACGCTGCACCTGGTCGGGAGCGAGCACCACGATGACGTCGGCCCAGGCGGATGCCTCGGCGGCGCTCTTCACGGTGAAGCCGACCTCTTCGGCCTTGGCGCGGGACTTCGAGCCCTCCTTGAGTCCAATGACGACCTCGACGCCGGAGTCGCGAAGGTTCTGCGCGTGGGCGTGACCCTGCGAGCCATAGCCGATGACGGCGACCTTCTTGCCCTGGATCAGGGACAGATCGGCATCTTTGTCGTAGAAGATTTCAGACAATGTGGTGTTCTCCTTGGTTGTTGGTCAGTAGTGAGAGAGCTGGTTAGTTTTTGAAGACGCGTTCGGTGATCGACTTGGAGCCGCGGCCGATGGCGAGCAGCCCGGACTGGGCGATCTCCTTGATGCCGTAGGGCTCGACCACACGCAGGAACGCCTGGATCTTGCCGGAGTCGCCGGTCACCTCGATGACGACGGCATCCGTTGCGACATCGACGACGCGGGCACGGAACAGGGTGACCGCCTCGAGCACCTGGGAGCGCGTGCTGTTGTCGGCACGCACCTTGACGAGCAGGTGCTCCCGGTGCACCGACAGGGCCGGGTCGAGCTCAACGATCTTGATGACGTTGATCAGCTTGTTCAGCTGCTTGGTCACCTGCTCCAGCGGAGCGTCTTCGACGTCCACCAGGATCGTGATGCGCGACAGGCCGGGGATTTCGCTGTGGCCCACAGCGAGGGACTCGATGTTGAAACCGCGACGGGCGAACAGGCCCGCCACCCGGGTCAGCAGACCCGGTTTGTCCTCGACGAGGAGGCTGAGAACGTGGGTGCTCATGGTTACTCCTCTCCCCAGGTCGGGGCGTGGTCCTTGGCGTACTGCACGGACGAGTTGCTGAGGCCTTGCGGGACCATCGGCCACACCATGGCGTCTCGGCTCACGATGAAGTCGATCACCACGGGCCGGTCGTTGGTCGCCAGGGCGAGCTTGATGGCGTCATCGACCTGGTCGGCGCTGGTGACGCGGATGCCCAGGGCACCGTATGCGTCGGCCATCTTCACGAAGTCGGGCACCATCGCGGTGCCGTGACCGGTGTTCAGGTCGGTGAAGGAGTGCCGGCCGTCGTAGAACAGGGACTGCCACTGGCGCACCATGCCGAGCGACGAGTTGTTGATGATCGCCACCTTGATCGGGATGTTGTTGATCGTGCAGGTGGCGAGCTCCTGGTTGGTCATCTGGAAGCAGCCGTCGCCGTCGATCGCCCAGACCGTGCGGTCCGGTTCGGCGACCTTGGCGCCCATCGCCGCGGGCACCGAGTAGCCCATGGTGCCGGCGCCGCCGGAGTTGAGCCAGGAGTTGGGCCGTTCGTACTTGATGAACTGCGCCGCCCACATCTGGTGCTGGCCGACGCCGGCGGCGAAGACGCCCTCCGGACCGGTGAGTTCGCCGATGCGCTGGATCACGTACTGCGGGGCGAGCAGGCCGTCGGCCGGCTCGGTGTAGCCGAGCGGGAACTGCTTGCGCAGGCCGTCGAGGTACGTCCACCACTCCTCGAGGTCGGGCGTGGTCGAGGCGATCGCCTCGCGGTACGCGACGGTGAGGTCCGCGATCACGTCCTTGGCGTCACCGACGATGGGCACGTCGGCGGCGCGGATCTTGCCGATCTCGGCCGGGTCGACGTCCACGTGCACGATGGTGGCGTGCGGGGCGAACTCCGAGGCCTTTCCGGTGACCCGGTCGTCGAAGCGGGCGCCCAGGGCGATGATCAGGTCGGATTCCTGCAGCGCCAGCACCGCGGAGACGGTGCCGTGCATGCCGGGCATGCCCAGGTGCTGCTTGTGCGAGTCCGGGAACGCGCCGCGGGCCATCAGGGTCGTGACGACGGGCGTGTTGGTCAGTTCGGCCAGCTCGAGCAGCTCCGGGGACGCCTGGGCGCGGATGACGCCGCCGCCCACGTAGAAGACGGGCTTCTTCGCGCCGGCGAGCAGTGCTGCCGCGGCCTGCACCTGCTTGCCGTGCGCCTTGGTGATCGGCCGGTAGCCGGGCAGGTCGAGCTTGGGCGGCCAGATGAACGGCGCCGAGTTCTGCTGCGCGTCCTTGGTGATGTCCACCAGGACCGGGCCGGGGCGGCCGGTGTTGCAGATCAGGAACGCCGAGGCGAGCGCCGCGGGGATGTCCTCCGGCCGCTTCACCAGGAAGGAGTGCTTGGTGATCGGCATGGTGATGCCGACGATGTCGGCCTCCTGGAAGGCATCCGTGCCCATCAGGGTGCTGAACACCTGGCCGGTGATCGCCAGCAGCGGCACCGAGTCCATGTAGGCGTCGGCGATCGCCGTGACGAGGTTGGTCGCGCCGGGGCCGGAGGTGGCGATGGCCACCCCGACCCGGTTGCTGGAGGACGCGTAGCCCTCCGCGGCGTGGCCGGCGCCCTGTTCGTGGCGAACGAGGATGTGGCGGATGTCGTCCTGGCTCATCAGCTCGTCGTAGAGCGGGATGACGGCGCCGCCGGGCAGGCCGAAGACGTCGGTGACGCCGAGCAGCTTGAGCGTTTCCAGGATCGCGCCGGAGCCGGTGAGGACCCGGGGAGGCCCGGAGGCGGTGTCGGCCGGCCCAGGGGTGGGAGCGGACGGGGATGGCACGGGATAGGGTTCCGTGGTCATGAGAGGCAATTCCCTTAATCGGTGACGGATGGTGTCAATCAGCCCGTGGTCGCGCCCCGGGCAGCAGACTGCACGAGCTTGGAGTACTTGGCGAGGACGCCACGGGTGTAACGGGGAGGAAGCGGTGCCCAGCCTTCTCGGCGGGCGGTCAGCTCGGCAGGGTCGACCAGTAGGTCAAGCGAGCGAGCTGCGATATCGACCCGTATCAGATCACCATCGCGCACGAAGGCGATGGGACCTGCGTCCACCGCTTCGGGTGCTATATGGCCGATACACAGTCCGGTTGTGCCGCCTGAGAATCGACCATCAGTCAATAGTAGTACATCGGCTCCGAGCCCGGCGCCCTTGATGGCCGCGGTGATCGAGAGCATCTCGCGCATGCCGGGTCCGCCCTTGGGGCCTTCGTAGCGGATGACGACGACATCGCCCTTGAGGATCTCCCCGTTGGTGAGGGCGTCCATGGCCGCGCGCTCACGCTCGAACACCCGGGCGGGTCCCTCGAAGATGTCGCTGTCGAAGCCGGCGGTCTTGACGACGGCGCCCTCGGGGGCGATGGAGCCCTTGAGGATGGTGATGCCGCCGGAGGCGTGGATCGGGTTGTCCAGGGTGCGCAGCACCGTGCCGTCCAGGTCGGGCGGGTCGATCTCGGCGAGGTTCTCGGCCACTGTCTTGCCGGTCACGGTGAGCGCGTCACCGTGGATCAGTCCGGCTTCCAGCAGTGCGCGCATCACGACGGGCACGCCGCCGTGGCGGTCGACGTCGTTCATGACGAACTTGCCGAACGGCTTGAGGTCGCCGATGTGCGGGACCTTGTCGCCGATGCGGTTGAAGTCGTCGAGGGTGAGCTCGACCTCGGCCTCCTGGGCGATGGCGAGCAGGTGCAGCACCACGTTGGTGGAGCCGCCGAAGGCCATGGCCACGGCGATGGCGTTCTCGAACGCCTTCCGGGTGAGGATGTCGCGGGCGGTGATGCCGAGGCGCAGCAGGTTGACGACGGCCTCGCCGGAGCGGTGCGCGTAGTAGTCGCGGCGGCGGTCGGCGGAGGCGGGCGAGGCGGAGCCGGGCAGGCTCATGCCGAGGGCCTCGGCCACGCTGGCCATGGTGTTGGCGGTGTACATTCCGCCGCAGGCACCCTCGCCGGGGGCGAAGGCGCACTCGATGCGCTTGGCGTCGGCCTCGCTCATGCGGCCGGCCTTGACGGCGCCGACGGCTTCGAACGAGTCGATGATGGTGATGTCTTTTTCGGTGCCGTCGGAGAGCTTCACCCAGCCCGGTGCGATGGACCCGGCGTAGAGGAAGACGCTGGCGAGGTCGAGGCGGGCCGCGGCCATGAGCATCCCGGGCAGCGACTTGTCGCAGCCGGCCAGCAGCACGGAGCCGTCGAGGCGCTCGGCCTGCATGACGACCTCGACGGAGTCGGCGATGACCTCACGGGAGACGAGGGAGAAGTGCATGCCCTCGTGGCCCATCGAAATGCCGTCGGAGACGGAGATGGTGCCGAACTGCAGCGGGTAGCCGCCGCCGGAGTGCACACCCTCCTTGGAGGCCTGCGCGAGGCGGTCAAGGGAGAGGTTGCACGGGGTGATCTCGTTCCACGAGCTGGCGATGCCGATCTGGGGCTTGTCCCAGTCGGCGTCGCCCATTCCCACGGCGCGGAGCATGCCGCGGGAGGTGGTGGCTTCGATGCCATCCGTGACGTCGCGGCTGCGTGGCTTGATATCGATCTCAGACATGCTCCGAGTCTAGAACGTCGCGGACGGCACGCAGGTCATGCGCACCTGTCGCCGCCCGCGACGGGCCGGGCCTCGTGGGACGGGCTATTCCTGCTGGGCGGCGGCGCGGAAGTCGGCCAGCAGCGCGAGCACCTGGGTGACCTCCTTGGGGCCGCGCACCCGGTAGCCGGCCAGGGTAGCGCCGGGGCCGATCTTCAGGCCCAGGTCGCCCTCGCCGAGCACCGTGAAGGCGTCCTCGTCGGTGACGTCGTCGCCTGCGTAGAGCACCCGGTCGGCGCCGGTGTGCACCCGCAGGCGTTCGAGGGCGTCGCCCTTGGTGCTCGAGCGCACCGAGAACTCCAGCACGTTCTTGCCCTCGCGCACGGTCAGCGACGGCAGCAGCTCGGCGAGCTGGTCGCGGGCCTCCCGCTGCACGGCCTGGCCGTCCTGCGCCGTGGCCAGGCGGGTGTGCAGGGCGAGACCGGCCGGCTTCTGCTCGATCCAGGTGCCGAACACCGGTCCGGAGATGCGTTCAAGCACCCGGGTGAGGGTGTCGAGCTTCTCGACCTCCTCGGGCACCAGACCCAGTTCGATGCCGCTGGAATCCAGCTGCACCTCAATGCCGTGCGAGCCGGTGAGGAGCACCTCGCTCTGCGGTTCGGCGACGTGCTTGAGGCTCACCAGCGCGCGGCCGGAGACGAACGCGACGCGCACGCCGTCCAGATCGAGCAGGCGCTGCACGACGTCGTGGGTGCCGTCGACGGCACGGGCGTCCTCCGGCTCGTCGACGTGCGGCGCCAGGGTGCCGTCGAAGTCGAGGGCCACCAGGATGGTTTCGGCGGCGCTCAGATCCCGGAGCGCATTGACCAGGTTCTCCGGCACACCGCTGGCCACGGCCGCCCCGCCGGTGAGGGTCTGCAGGAACGAGGCGCTCCAGGCGGCCACGTCGTTGTCGAAGACCTTGCGGCGCAGCGCGCGCATCCGCCGGGTGCGCTCACGCTTGGGCATGGTGATGGCCTTCACGATGGCGGCCTTCATGCCGTCGATGTCATGCGGGTTGATCAGCACGGCCTGCTTGAGTTCGTCGGCGGCGCCGGCGAACTCGCTGAGCACGAGCACTCCGTCGCCGTCGTGGCGCACGGCCACATACTCCTTGGCGACGAGGTTCATGCCGTCGCGGAGCGCGGTGACGAGCATGACGTCGGCGGCCAGGTAGAGCGCCACCATCTCTTCACGGGGGTAGCCGTGGTGGTGGTAGCTGATCGCGGTGTGGCTGATGGTGGAGTAGTCGCCGTTGACGCGGCCGACGGCGAGTTCGATCTCGTCGCGCAGCTGCATGTAGGTGGCGACCCGCTCGCGGGACGGGCTGGCGACCTGCACCAGGGTGACGTCCTCGACGTTCAGCGCGCCGTCTTCGAGCAGCTCGCCGAACGCCTTGATGCGGTGCCCGATGCCCTTGGTGTAGTCGAGCCGGTCGACCCCGAGCATGATCGTCTTGGGGTTGCCGAGGTCCTCGCGGATCTGGCGGGCGCGCTCCTGGATCTCCGGGCGCTTGGCCATCTCCTCGTACGCCGCGGCATCGATCGAGATCGGGAAGTGCTTGGCGATGACCCGGCGGTGCTGGCCGTTCTGGCTGGGCACGTCCACGGCCACGCCGCGGGTGGAGTAGCCGAACAGGCGGCGCACGGCGCGGGAGAAGTTGCCGGCATCCGCCAGCCGCTGGAAGCCGATCAGGTCGGCGCCGAGGAGCCCGTCGAGGATCTGCTTGCGCCAGGGCAGCTGGGCGAAGATGCCGAACGGCGGGAACGGGATGTGGTTGAAGAACCCGATCACGAGGTCGGGCCGGGCGTCGCGCAGCATCCGCGGCACCAGCTGCAGCTGGTAGTCGTGCACCCAGACCGTGGCGCCGGGCGCGGCGGATGCGGCGGCAGCGGTCGCGAAGCGGCGGTTGACCTGCACATACGCCTCCCACCACTCGCGGTGGTAGCTCGGCGAGGCGATGACGTCGTGGTAGAGCGGCCAGAGGGTGTCGTTGGAGAAGCCCTCGTAGTAGAGCTCGAGGTCCTCGGTGCTCAGTCGCACGGGGACGATGGAGATGCCGTCGTTCTCGAACGGGTCGAACTCGCGGTCGGCCACGCCGGGCCAGCCCACCCAGGCGCCGTCGGAGGCGCGCATCATCGGTTCGAGCGCGGTGACGAGGCCGCCGGGCGAGGTGCGCCAGCTCTCCGTGCCGTCCTCGGCGAGTTCGTAGTCCACGGGAAGCCGGTTGGACACCACCACGAGGTCGAAGTTGCCGGGCGCGACGGAATCGGGGCCGGGCTCGGAGGCCGTCTGTGGCTCTGCGCTCTCTGGCGTCGTGTCGGTTGTCGTGTCGGGTGCGGTTTCGATGACTCATCCATTCCGGTGCCCGCCCATGCGGAGCACCTGGCTGCACCTCGAGGTTACCAGCGAAGACTATGCTGACGCCGTGATTCGCATCGGCATGAGCTCCACCTGCGTCTACCCGCTGCCCCTGGAGGACGCATTCCGGTTGGCGAAGTCGGCCGGATACGACGGCATCGAGGTGATGGTCACCCGCGACGAGACCACCCAGGATGCGGCGGCGCTGGCCGTCCTGTCCGAGCGCTACAGCCTGCCGATCTTCTCGATCCACGCCCCGGTGCTGCTGCTCACGCATTTCGTCTGGGGCCGGGACCCCCGGGTGAAGCTGGAGAAGTCCGCCGCCCTGGCCGCGGCAGTCGGCGCGGAAACCGTCGTGGTGCATCCGCCGTTCCGCTGGCAGGCCGGGTATGCGGAGGACTTCCTCGAGATCGTGCGCGAGCTGGGCACCTCCACCGGCCTGCAGATCGCCGTCGAGAACATGTTCCCGTGGAAGATCGGCGGCCGGGGCGTCAAGGCCTACTCCCCCGGCTGGGACACCACCCGGATGGACTGCCCAGCCGTCACCCTCGACTTCTCGCACTGCGCCCTGAGCGGCCACGACAGCCTGGCGATGGCCACGGCGCTGGGCGAGCGCCTCCGGCACGTGCACCTCTGCGACGGCTCCGGCTCCCTCGACGAGGGCCGGGTCTTCGACGAGCACCTGCTGCCCGGCCACGGCGCTGAGCCCGTCGCCGAGGTGCTGCAGCTCCTCGCGTCCCGCGACTGGACGGGCACCATCGTCGCCGAGGTGAACACCCGCACCGCCCGAACCGAACTCACCCGCCTGGCGATGCTCCAGGAGTCCCTGGCCTTCGCCCGAACTCACACCCAACGATCCGGCGGGACTTTTGGGCCGGGTTAGGCCGGGGAGAGGGCGAAGGCGCGGGCGCCGCGGCGGCGGGTCAGCACCGCGGCGGAGAGCAGGGTGGCGATGAGGGCGAAGAGGAGCAGGGCGACGACCGCACCGGCCACATCCGCCGTGCTGCCGCCGGAGACGATCGCCTGGATGCCCGACACCGCCCAGGTGAGCGGAAGGAACGGGCTGATCGCCCGGAACGGCGCGGAGACCAGCTCGATCGGGTAGAGGCCGCCGACTGCCACGAGCTGCAGCGCGAGCAGCACCAGCGAGACGACGACGCCGATGCGGCCGAGCGCGGCGGTGAGGACGTGGTTCACCGCCACGAAGGCCAGCGCCGTCAGCAGGGCGAAGCCCAGCGTGGCCGGGGCCAGCAGCCAGTCCACGCCGAGGGCGGTGTGCAGCAGCAGCACCACCGCGACGGCCTGCGCCGCCGCGATGAGGAAACCGCGGCCGAGGCTCTGCCCGAGCAGCCGGCCCGTGCTCGCGGTGGACGCCAGGGCGACCGCAGAGAGCGGCTTCATGACCAGGAAGATCGCGAGGGCCCCGATCCAGAGGCCGACGGGCACGAACAGCATGCCGATGATCGGGCCGATCGAATCGAGCGGGTTGTCCCGTTCGGTGGCCAGGGTGATGGGCTCGGCGACGACGTCGGCTGTGCTGGTCGGGTCGAGGTCGGTGAGGGCAGAGGCGCTCTCGGCGCCGGTGGCGAGGCCGCTGGCGAGGTCGCCGGCCCCGGTCTCGAGCTGGTGGGCGCCGTCCGCCGCCGCCACGGTTCCGGTGGCGAGCTGCGCCACACCGTCGGACAGGGTGCCGATGCCCGATGCGAGGTCGGTCGCGCCGGTGCGGACGCCCTCCGACCCGGCCGCGAGCTGCGCGGCCCCGGCGGCGCTCTGCGAGATGCCGCCCTGCACGCCGGAGACTGCCGCCGTGGTCTGCTCGCTCAAGACGGCCCCGGAGCCGGCCAGGGTGTTCAGTCCGTCCTGCGCCTGGACGACGCCGCCGAGGACGCCTTGCACGGCGGCCCGGGTCTGCGGGTCCAGCGGCGCCAGCGCGGCGGCGGGGATGGCCGCTGCGACCGAGCCGAGCTGGTCGATGCCGTCGGCGGCGGCGCGCACCCCGCCGGTGTACTGGGCGACACCGTCGGAGAGCTGGCTGAGGCCGGCGGCACCGGACTCCAGGCTGCCGAGGCCGCTGCTGAGGGCGTCGACTCCACCGGTGTACGAGCCGACGCCGGTCGCGAGGCTGGACGCGCCGGTCGCCGCCGCTGCGGCGCCATCCGCGGTGGCCTGGGTGCCGGTGGCGAGTGTGTCAAGGCCGGTGGCGACGCTTGTGACGCCGGTGGCGAGCTGGGCGGAGCCGTCGGCGGCGGCGACGAGGGAGTCCCCGAGGGTGCCGAGGCTGGTGTAGAGCCCGCCGAGGTACTGCTTGGTGATCTCGGTGCCGAACGCTCCGGTGAGGGCGGTGCCCACGGATTGCGCCACGGAGCCGGCCAGGAAGGAGTGCGCGTCGTCAGTGCGGATGGCCAGGTCGGCCTGGGTCGGTGTGGACCCGGAGAGGGAGGTGACCGAGGAAGAGAAATCGGCCGGGATGGTCAGCACGGCGTACGCGCTGCCGTCGGCGAGGGCCTTCTTGGCATCCTCGTCGTTGGAGATCTCCCAGGCGAAGCCCGTGGAGTCCGATCCGTCCGTGGCCGGTTTGGTCAGTTCGGTCACGAGCTGCCGGCCGGCGAGGACCTGCTGCTCGGTGCCGTCGGCCTGGGTGGTGGTGACGAACTCATCGTCGTTGACCACCAGGGCCGGCAGGGTGTCGACCCGTTCGTCCGCGGTGTTCAGGGCGCCGGTGAACAGCCCGGCGACGGCCAGCGGCACCACGATCAGGGCGGCAAGGCCGGCCACGGCAGCACCGCGGCGCTGGCGGGGAGTCCGGCTGAATAGTCTGTCAAGCCTGGTGCTCATCGGTGCAGGGCCTTTCCGGTTTCGGTCTGGTCGGAGGACGACGCGATCGTGTTCAGGTCGAGCCGCTGCACACCACGTTCCTGCGTGACGGCGGGGTCGACGACATCAAGGGCGGATGCGCTCAGGATGAGGGTGGTGCCCAACGGGGCGAGGGCGGCGAACACGGCAGCCGGATCCCGGCCGGCGGCGTCGGCTGGCAGCCCGTCACCGAGGTCCACGATCAGCACGCCGGGGCGCTCGGCGAGCGCCGCGGCGACGAGCGTCGCCGCCCGCGCCAGAGCCGATAGCGATGACACCGGGGTCTCGCCGGTGAGCGCACGTGGTTCGCGCTCGCCCGGGTTCAGTCCGGCGTGAGTCGGTACGGCGTGATTCGGTACGGCGTGATTCGGTACGGCGTGATTCAATACCGCGTTGAGCCGGTCGATCCAGTGCTGCAGCTGGGCGCCGCGGGTGCGGGAGCCGAACATCGGCTGCGCAAGGTCGAGCCGTTCGGTGAGCACCTCGGCCACGGTGAGCCCGTGCTCACGGGTGTCCGACACATCGGCGAGCGCCACCGAGCGCATCGCGATGACGCGGTCGGACGGGAGGGCGGCGCCCCGCACCTGCAGGCGGCCCTCGACGGGGTCGAGCCGGCCGGCCAGGGTGGCGGCCAGAACGCGCCGGGCGGAGTCCGCGCCGGTGAGCACCAGCACGCTCCCGGCGTCGACGGCGAGGTCGATGGGGCCCAGGCGGCTCTCCGGCAGGCCCACGACGAGGGCGTCCGCGGTGATGTCATCGTTCTGGGCGCGTGCCCAGGCGCTGTCGTCCAGGTGCTGGCGCAGGCCCTCCCCCTCGATGTCGACGTTGGGCAGGATGCGGGCCAGCCAGCGCGGCAGCCACCAGGCGGCGGTGCCGGCCAGGGCCATGGCGGCGGGGACCAGGGTCATCCGCACCAGGAAGGCGTCGAGGAAGACCCCGACGGCCAGGGCGAAGGCGATGCCCTTGATGGCGCCGGAGCCCTCCGGCACGAAGGCGAAGAACACGAAGAACATGATCAGCGCGGCGGCCGTGACCACCCGGGCCGCGTGCGAGAAGCCGTGCACCACAGAGCGGCGGGCGTTGCCGGTCTTGACGAACTCCTCCCGCATACCCGAGACGAGGAAGACCTCGTAGTCCATGGCCAGGCCGAAGAGCACCGCCATCAGCAGGATCGGCAGGAAGCTGAGGATGGGCCCGGGGTTGGAGACCCCGAGCAGGTCGGCCAGCCAGCCCCACTGGAAGATCGCCACGGTGGCGCCGAGGGAGGCGAATACCGACAGCAGGAAGCCCAGGGCCGCCTTGACCGGCACGAAGATCGAGCGGAACACCATGGTGAGCAGGATCACCGACAGGCCGACGACGATCAGCGCGAACGGCAGCAGCGCATTGGTGAGCCGGTTCGAGATGTCGATGGACACCGCGGTGGCCCCGGTCACGGTGACCGGGGTGCCGAGCTCGTCGTCGATCGACGGGGCCAGGTCGCGGATGGCCTGCACCAGCTCCTTGGTCTTCGGCGAGCTGGGTCCGCTTTCCGGCATCACCTGGATGATCGCGGTGTCGACGGTCTCGTTGGGCTGTCCGTCGCTGACGTAGGCCACGTCGGGCAGGTCGCGGAGGTCGTCCGCGATGGTGCCGAGGTCGCCGAAGATGTCGGTGGTCTGGGTGATGTCGACCATCACGATCAGTGGGCCGTTGTACCCGGGCCCGAAGCCGTCCTCGATCAGCTTGAAGGCCTGGTACTGGGTGGAGTCGACGGGCTCGGACTCGCTGTCGGGCAGGTTGAGGTCGAGGCTGAGCGCGGGGATCGCCAGGACGCCGAGGATGCCGACGACGGCCAACACGGCCACGACCGGGGCCTTGAGCACGATGGCCACCCAGCGGTGGCCAAGGGTGGGCCGGCCGGTGTCGGGGGTGGTGGCGCGGCGGTGCCCGCGGCTGCCGGGCTTGGGGGCGAGGCGGCCCTTGGCCAGGCCGAGCACGGCGGGCAGCAGGGTGATGGCCACGCCGATGGAGATCAGGACCGCGAACGCGGCCCCCATGCCCATCACGCTGAGGAACGGGATGCCCACCACGAGCAGGCCGAGCAGGGCGATGATCACCGTGATGCCGGCGAAGACCACGGCGCTACCGGCGGTGGCCACGCTGGTCGCGGCGGACTCGTGCGGATCGACGCCGTTGGCGAGCTGGTTCCGGTGCCGGGAGAGGATGAACAGCGAGTAGTCGATGCCCACGGCCAGGCCCAGCATCATGGCCAGCATGGGCGCCGTGCTCGACACCGAGACGAAGGCGGAGACGGCTCCGATGCCGCCGATGGCAACGCCCACGCCCACGAGCGCCATCAGCAGCGGCATCCCGGCCGACATCAGCGAGCCGAAGGTGATCAGCAGCACGACACCGGCGAAGAGCACGCCGAAGACCTCGGTGACGGTGATCCCGAAGGTGTTGTCCTGGAAGACCTGGCCGCCGAACGCGACCGTGAGGCCGGCATCCTCGGCCGTGTCCTGGGTGTCGACGATGGCGTCGATCGTGGCCTCGGACACGTCAGAGGACTGCCCGTCGAGCTGCACCCGGGTGATGGCGGTGCTGTCGTCGTCGGAGACGGCCCCAGAGGCGTATTCGGAGAACGGGTCGATGACCGTGTTCACGCCGTCGATGTCGGCCAGTTCGGTGCCCATCGCGGTGATGGCGTCCCGGAAGGCGGCGTCACTGACGGATGCGCCGTCCGGCGCCTGGTAGACGACCTGCACCGTCGCCCCGGCCGCCTGCGGGAAGACCTCGGCGAGCTTGTCGATGGCGTCCTGTGATTCGGTGCCCGGAATCGCGAAGGACTCCTGGGTGGTTCCGCCCAGGGCCGCGTTGGCGCCGAGGATGCCGCCGAGGATGACCACCCAGACGCCGATGACGAGCCAGGCCCGCCGGTAGGCGAAGTGACCGATGCGATAGAGAAAGGTTGCCATGGTCTACTTCCGGGAATCGGACTGCGGGCGGACGGACACCGGGGCGAGGAGTTCGATGATGACCACGCGGAGGGCCGCGCGGATCTCGTCGGGGGCGGTGTCGGGGCGCGCCACCGGGGCGCTGAAATTCATGCCGGCGACGAGCGTGTAGGCGGCACCGCCCAGGGCCATGCCGAACCGGATCCGGTCTTCGACGCTGGCGTTGTTGTCGCAGATGGCGTTGGAGAGCCGCACGATGAGCACGCCGGCACGGTCGATGACCGCGATGCCGGTAAGCGACTGGGCCTGGTTGATGAAGGTGTGCAGTTCGAGCGTGAACTCGAGGATGAAGTCGATGAAGTCATCGACGAAGCGCAGCCGCGTCGCCTCGGTCTCCGGCACGGCCAGGAAGGACTCGAGGATCTCTTCAAGCCGGTCGATCGCCGGGGTGAGTACCGCCTCCAGCAGCGCCTCCTTGGAGGCGAAGTGGTAGAGCACGCTGGACTTGGAGTACCCGGCGACGTCGGCGATGTGGGCCAGTGAGGCCCCGGCGAAGCCGATCGAGGCGAACTGTTCGAGCGCGATCAGCCGGAGCTCGTCGCTCGTGGTCTTCCGCGCGGTGTTGTCTGTGATCACCCGATCACGATAGTTGTCCGATCGGTCAGGTTCTGCACGATCGGTCAGATTGTCGGGAAACGTCCAGCCTCGGCGGGCTCTCGCGGTACCCGGGTCACACCGTGAGGGCCAGGACCAGGGTGGCGGCGACCACCGTGACCGGGGCGACCACCAGGCCCAGCAGCAGGTACCGCCGCCAGGAGATCTCCACTCCCAGGCTGCTCAACCGCTCGTGCCAGAGCAGCGTCGCCAGCGACGCCCACGGCGTGATCAGGGGACCGGCGTTCACGCCGATCAGGAGCGCCACCATCCGCACCGGAGAGTTCGCGACGGGTTCGAGTGCGAGGTAGGCCGGCAGGTTGTCGATCGCGTTGGCGCCGAGCATGCCGGACCCGGCCAAGCGCAGCAGGCTCACCGGGTCTTCGCCCGACCCGGCCACCGCATCGAGCAGCTCCCCCAGGCCCAGTTCATGCAGGGCTGCCATCACCAGGAACAGCCCGGATGCCAGCAGCAGCAGGGGCCAGGGAACCAGCCCGGGGCTGAGGCTGCCGCGGTCCAGCACGAAGAAGATCACCACCAGGATCAGGGCGGCCAGCACGGCCGGAATCCACACCGGCACGCCGGACACCAGCGCGGGGATGAGCGCGACGACGGCCACCGCGCTGGTGCCGAACAGGACCGGGTTGGTCACCCGGCTGGGCGGAGTCACCTCGTAGCCGACCCGCAGGGGGCGCCGGCAGACCAGGTAGATCGCCACGACCGTCACCAGGATCGCGGTGAGAGCCGGTGCGCCGGTGAGCAGCGCGAACTGGACCGGCGTCACGCGGTGCCCGAGCAGGGTTCCGAGGTGTCCCTGGGCGAGGAGGTTGGTGAGGTTCGACACCGGCAACAGGAGCGATGCAGTGTTGGCCAGCCAGACCGTGGTGAGGGCGAACGGCAGCGGACTGAGGCCGACGTGCCGGGCCATCACCACCACGACGGGCGTGAGCAACACCGCCGTGGTGTCGAGGGAGAGGAAGATGGTGCTCACCACCGCCAGGGCAACGACCAGCAACCAGAGCACCCAGGTGCGCCCCCTGCCCCACATTGTGAGCCGCTCCGCCACGAAGGTGAACACCCCGGCGGCGGCGGCCAGCTCGGCCACGACGGTGATCGCCACAACGAAGACCAGGATGGGCAGCACCCGGTCGATGAGCTCCTCGGTGGCCGGCCAGGGCAGGATGCCCGTGATCACGGCTATGATTCCCGCACAGAGCAACACCGTTCCGATGATCGCCGTGCGCATCGCTCTCCTTCGGCCGTCGGGACACCCACCCCGGGGAATCACAATCGGCCGACTCGCGTGATCGACGGCCACCCCGGTAGCGTAGAACCAGGAGGAACACATGCGGAAGTTTTTGTTCAATGGCGCCATGATCGGTGTCGTCGCCGGTGGTTGGAACATCTTGCAGGCCACCCGGCATGGTCCGAGGGACTGGCGCCTCGTTCTGACCTGGATCGGCTGGGGCCTGTCCGTGGCTGTGGCTGTCGGGAACGTCGTCAAGGACGCCGATGAGAAGTCGCTCACGAGCGGCACATCGCGCGGCGACGCGAAGGATAAGAAGAAATAGGCGGATCCGCCCCATCAGTACGGCGCCGTCGGCGTGTCACCCCCCGCGTTCGCAGTCAGGACGGCGAAACTGGACTTCTCACGTAGTCAGCCAGTTAGAAGGAAGGGGCCCACGATGTTCGGACGTCGCCGTCGCACCGCACCCGTCATTGTCGCGCCCGTCGCGCCCTCCATTCCCGAGCTCAGCAACGCCCAGGTCTTCGAGCACCTGCACGCCGCGCTCGGCGAGCTCGTCGGCGCGGAGGGTGCCTGGACCCTCGTGCCGCGTCAGGCCGACGACACCGACATGATCTTCCACGGCCTCAAGGCCCACCAGATCGCGGCCTCGCTCACCGAGCTGCTCGCCACCGAGACCATCCGCCTGCGCACCGAGGAAACGGCCGCGCCCGCGAACATCGCCGAACCGCGCACCGACACTCCCGCCGACGGCATCACCGCGGTGGACACCGGGGCGGTCCTGGTCTCCTCCGGCGCCGAACCCACTGCTCTGCCGTGGAACCCCGCCCCGATCTCGGTGTGGGCGGAACAGCACGACGGCGCCCGTACGACATCCCGCCTGGTCGCCTAGCCCCACCAGCGCAACCGGCGGCACCGGCGGCGTGTGAGGATAATCTCCATGCCGCAACACATCGAGGACTACGCCCTTCTGAGCGACTGCCACTCCGCCGCCCTGGTCGGCCGGGACGGCAGCATCGACTGGCTGTGCCTGCCCCGGTACGACTCCGCCTCCATGTTCGGGGCGCTGCTCGGCGCCGAAGACCAGGGCCGCTGGCTCCTGGCCCCGGCCGATCCGGCGGCCACGTCCACCCGGTCCTATGTCGGCGAGAGCTTCATCCTCCGCACGGTCTGGACCACCCGGACCGGCTCCGTCGAGGTGACTGAGTTCATGCCGCACGGCGACGGCCGCGCCGACGTCGTACGCACCGTGCGTGGCCTCTCCGGCAGCGTCGAGATGGTGCAGGACCTGCGCCTGCGCTTCAACTACGGCGAAACGGTGCCGTGGGTGCGCCAACTCCGCCACGAGAAGACCGCCGGCATCATCGCCGTGGCCGGCCCCGACGCCGTCGTGGTGCGCGGGCCCGCCCTGCGCGCCGCCGACCACCGGCACGCCGGCCGGTTCACCGTCTCCGTGCACGAGAGCCTCACGGTGCAACTCACCTGGTATGCCTCGCACCTACCGCTGCCGGCGGCCCTGGACGTGCCGCTCGCCTACGACAGCACGGCTGACTGGTGGGCGGAGTGGGCCGACAGCTGCACGCATGAGGGCCCATTCCGGGACGCTGTCGTGCGGTCGCTGCTGGTCTTGCGGGCGCTGACCCACGAGGCCACCGGAGGCATCGTCGCCGCGGCCACGACCTCGCTGCCGGAACTGGTCGGCGGCAGCCGCAACTGGGACTACCGGTACGTATGGCTGCGCGACGCGTCGCTCACCCTGTCCGTGCTGCTGTCGCACGGGTACGAGGTCGAAGCCGAGGACTGGCGGGGATGGTTGCTGCGCGCCATTGCCGGCGACCCGAACGACCTCCAGATCATGTACGGCCTGGCCGGGGAGCGGCACCTGCCGGAGCGGGAACTGACCAGCCTGCCCGGCCACCGGGGCTCCGCGCCCGTGCGGGTCGGCAACGGCGCTGTCGCCCAGTTCCAGTCCGACGTCGTCGGCGAGGTGATGGTGGCCCTGCACGAGGCCCGCGGCGCCGGCGTGGAGGAGACCGAGTTCTCTTGGCCGCTGCAGCTCGCCCTGATGACGTACCTGGAGGCTAACTGGCGCCGCCCCGACCAGGGCATCTGGGAGGTGCGCGGGAAGGCCCGCGAGTTCACCCACTCCCGCGTCATGGTCTGGGCGGCCTTCGACCGGGCGGTGCGCGGTGTCACCGAGTACGGCCTTCCCGGGCCCGTCGACCGCTGGCGGAAGACCAGGGACGAGGTGCGCCTTGACATCGAGAAGCGCGGCTACAACGCGGCCCGCGGGTGTTACACCCAGTACTTCGGCGGCGACGAGGTGGACGCATCCCTGCTCGTTCTGCCGCAGGTGGGATTCTTGGCCGCCGACGACCCGCGCATGCTGGGCACCGTCGCGGCCATCGAATCCGACCTGCTGCGCGAGGGCCTCGTGCTGCGCTACGCCAGCCGGGCGTCGCTGGACGGCCTCGACCCGGGCGAGCATCCGTTCCTGGCCTGCTCGTTCTGGCTGGTCGAGCAGTACGCGGCGTCCGGCCGCACCGATGACGCCCTCACGTTGATGCATCGCCTGGTGGGGCTGGCCAACGACGTCGGCCTCCTGGCGGAGGAGTACGACGTGGCGGGCGGGCACCACGCCGGCAACACGCCCCAGGCCCTCTCCCATCTGACCCTGGTGCGTGCCGCCGATGCGCTGGTCGCGGCCGCGGCGCGGCAAGCCGTGGCCTGAGGGATTGTCAGGACGAACTGGTGCGGTTACGGGTGGCCAGCCCGTAGATGAGCAGAACGACGATCGAACCCAGGATGGCGATCACCCAGGTGCGCAGGTCGAAGAACGAGCCCATATCGACGTTGAAGAGCAACCCGGCGATCCAGCCGCCCAGGAGCGCCCCGATCACGCCGAGGAGCAGGGTCACGAACCAGCCGCCGCCCTGCTTGCCGGGCAGGATCAGCTTGGCGATCGCGCCCGCCAGCAGACCGAGGAGGAGAAAACCGAAGAATCCCATGGTGACAGCCTTCCGTTGTCCCGGCGTCGGTGGACTCGCCGGCCGGCTGCGCTGATTCTAAATCCGTCGTCCCCGGTCCGATAGGCGCGTCCAGCGGTGCCGGAATCGAGCCAGCCGGGCGGCCCGCAAACTTCACCCGGATTCTTTGTAGGTATTCCACTGCGCGCCCCCGGTGCCGAATTCTAGATTGAAGACCATGACAGCCCGCCCCAGCACTCCCCCGTCCGGTACCACCCCGTCCAGCGCCACCCCCTCCGGCACCGCCACGTCCGGCACCGCCACGTCCGGCACCGCCCCGTCCAGCACCGGCCGCACCGCGCGCGCCGCGCGCACGGGCCGGCTGAGCGTGCGCGACCTCGCGCAGATCGCCATCTTTGCCGCCGTCATCGCCGCGTTGGGCTTCCCCGGGGCGATCTCCCTCGGTGCCAGCACGGTGCCGATCACGTTCCAGACCCTTGGTGTGATGCTGGCCGGCGCGATCCTCGGTGCCCGCAAGGGGTTCCTCGCGGTGCTGCTGCTGCTCGCCCTCGCGGCCGCCGGCCTGCCGCTGTTGTCCGGCGGCCGCGGTGGACTGGTCTGGTTCACCACCTCCCCCGCAGCCGGCTACCCGTACGGCTGGCTGCTGGGCGTCGTCGTCATCGGCGCCCTCACCGCCTGGCTCCTGCCCCGGTACCCGTTCTGGCCCGCCCTGGGCGCCACCGTGCTGGGCGGCATCGTCGCCGTCTACCTGATCGGGGTGCCCGTCACCGCGATCAACCTGGGCCTGCCGCTGTGGGCGGCCGCCCTGGACAGCGTCAAGTTCCTGCCCGGCGACCTGGTCAAGGTGGTCGTGACGGTGCTCGTGGCCAAGCAGGTGCACAAGGCGTACCCCGGCCTCATCCCCACGCGCCGCCCGGCATCGCTGGCCCGGCCGGTCGCCGACCCCGGGGCACAGGCGTGACCGCTGCCGGCATCCGTTTCGAGGCCGTCTCGCACGGCTTCGACGACCAGCCGGTGCTCAACGGCATCGACCTGCACCTCACCGAACGCCGTATCGGCATCGTCGGCGCGAACGGCAGCGGCAAGTCCACCCTGGCCCGCATGATCAACGGCCTCGTCACGCCCACGAGCGGCACCGTCACCGTGAACGGCCTCGACGTGCGAAAGAACGCCAAGCTCGTGCGGCGCGAGGTGGGCTTCATCTTCACCAACCCCGACAACCAGATCGTCATGCCCACCGTGCAGGAAGACGTGGCGTTCACCCTGCGCCGCCGAGGCCTGGACGCCGCCGAGATCGCTGCCCGCACGGCCGCGGCGCTCGAGCAGTTCGGCCTCACCGCGCTGGCCGACCGCCCCGCTCACCGGCTCTCCGGCGGCCAGAAGCAACTGCTCGCCCTGGCCGCGGTCCTCGTCGGCGGGCCCAGCATCGTCGTGGCCGACGAGCCGACCACCCTGCTGGATGCCCGCAACACCCGCCTGATCACCGGACTGCTCGTCTCGCTGACCCAGCAGGTGATCGTGGTGACCCACGACCTCGAGGTCCTCGACGGCTTCGACCGGGTGCTCGTCATCGACGAAGGCACGGTGGTGGCGGATGACGTTCCGGCGGCGGCCCTCAGCGCCTACCTGAGCCTGCTGGCATGATCGGCCTGTACCGCCCCGGCACCTCCCTGCTGCACCGCTCGCCGGCGCTGCTCAAACTGGCCGTGCTGATGCTCGGGATGGTGCTGGTCGGGTTCGTGGCCGACCCGCTCGTCCTCGCGGGTGAGCTGGTCGTCGTGGTGCTGCTCTATGCCGTCGCCGGCATTCCGCCCACAGCGGCCTGGCCGCAGATCGGCCCGGTCCTGTGGATCCTCGTCTTCGCCGTGCCGGTGCAGGTGCTCGTCGCCGGGGGCTCGGTGGCCGGCTGGACCACCGCGGGCCTGATGGCCGGCCGGCTGGTGGTGGCCGTGGCCCTCGCCGCCCTGTTCACGCTCACGACCACCGTCACCGCGGTGCTGGAGGCGTTCCAGATCCTGCTGCATCCCTTCCGGCGCTGGGTCGACACCGACCGGGTGGGCCTGCTCGTCGCCCTGACCATCCGCTGCATCCCCCTGGTGGCCGAGATCGTGCGGGAAGTGCTCGATGCCCGGCGCGCACGCGGCGCGCAGGGCTCCGTGGTCGCGTTGGCCGTTCCGGTGGTCGTACGCTCGTTGTACGCCGCCGATGCGATCGGAGAGGCACTCGCCGCACGCGGATTGGACGACTGACATTTCCTCCCCCGAGACGCCGACGACTCCCCGGCCCGCCTCCCGACTGCGCACCCGCATCGCCGTCGCCGGCTGGAGCGCCCTTATCGCCCTGGTCCTCGGGGTCATCGCGCTCCTGGTCTGGACGCAGCTCGTCATGCCCGCCGACCGGTCGGCGGCCCAGGCCGTCTTCGACAATCCCGCCGTCACGGTGACAGACACGCCGGACTCCGTGGTCATCACCCCGGTCGAGGGAACGACCATCGCCGGCCTGGTGTTCATCCCCGGCGCCAAGGTAGACCCGTACGCGTACCTCGCCACGCTGGCCGGGACCGCGGAAGCCTCCGGGCTGACGGTGGTGATCACCAAGCCGACCCTCAACCTTGCCTTCTTCGATCAACGGCCCCTGGCCACCTTCACAGCCGCCGCCCCGGATGTGACGGCCTGGTTCGTGGGCGGCCACTCGCTCGGCGGGGTGCGCGCCTGCATGCTCGCCGACGACGCCCGGGCGGACGGCACCCCGGTGTCCGGCCTGGTGTTGTTCGCCAGCTACTGCGCCTCGGCCGTCGACGACGACCTGGCCGTGCTGAGCATCAGCGGCAGCGACGACGGCCTCAGCACCCCGGCCAAGATCCAGGACACGGCCGGCCTGCTGCCGGCCGACAGCACCTTCGTGCAGATCGAGGGCGCCAACCACGCCGCGTTCGGCGCCTATGGCGCGCAGCCCGGCGACGGCATCGCCACGATCACGCCGGCCGAGATGGAACAGGCCATCACCGACGCTCTCGGGCAGTTCGTCGCGGAGCGTTTCACGCAGTCGGAGTAACCCGCGGGACCTTGGGGCTCTTGTCGCCCGTCGGGTGGCGGTCCAGTATGGCCGGTGTCGGCCAACGCCGCCCCGACCAAGGAGGATTCATGCGCGCTCGCGTCGTCTATGACACCAGGTACGGCAACACCCGCACCATTGCGGAGGTGATTGCGTCAGAGTTGGGTCGCGACGCCGCCACCCTCAACGTCGCCCACGTCACGGCGGAGAGCCTCCGCGGCGTGGACGTGCTCGTGGTGGGCTGCCCGATCAACGGGTGGCGGCCGACCGCGAAGATGCACGAGTTCCTGGGCGAGCTGACGCCGGGCTCGCTCGATGGGGTACGCGCCGCCGCGTTCGACACCCGGATCAAGCTCTTCATCCACGGTGATGCCGCGGGCAAGATCTCGCAGGCCCTGCAGCGGGCCGGCGCCACCATTGTCGCGAAGCCGCAGGGGTTCATCGTGGAGGGCACCGAGGGTCCGCTGGCCCCGGGCCAGACCGACAGGGCCGGCGCCTGGGCGGCGTTCGTCGGCGCCGAGCTTCGCGCCAGCGCCTGACACGCGAAACGGCCCGCGCCGAAGCACGGGCCGTTCACGATGAGGCAGTCGCTTACTTGGTGAGCGAGTCGACGTACTCCTGGTTGTCTTCGATCCACTTCTCGACGATGGGGCCGTAGTCCTGGCCGTCGTAGTCCACGAACATCGCGGTCTCGAGCGAGGTCAGCTGCTCGAGGTCGAGCGTGAAGTTGCCGAGCCACTCGGTGGCCTGCGGGAAGTCGGTGGAGAAGTCCTTCTTGCCGTAAGCGTGGATCGTCTCCGCGACGCCGAGGGTGCCCTCGGGGTCTTCGAGGTTCTTCAGGTCGAACGATCCGTACGCCCAGTGCGGCTCCCACAGGGTCACGGCGATGTTCTCGCCGGACTTCTCGGCTGCGGTCAGCTCGGTGAGCATCGCGGCGGTCGAGGAGGTCTGGTAATCCATGTCCTCGAGGCCGTAGGTGGGGATGGTGTTGTCGGTGACGGCCTCGGTGAGTCCGGCGCCGGGCTCGATGCCCACGAGGCGGTTGTCGAACAGGTCGGCGTTCTCGGCCAGCTCCGCGATCGAGTCGATCGGGGCATCCGCGTTCACGGCGATGGTGTTCTTGGCCTCGTCGTTCCAGGCCGAGATCTCGGTGATGTCGTCGCCGTATTCCTTGATGTACGAGGCGTGGGTGTTCGGCAGCCAGACGTCGAGGTTGAGGTCGTAGTCACCGGTGGAGAGTCCGGCGTAGACCGGGGCGACATCGGCGTACTCGAGTTCGACGTTGTAGCCCTTCTCGTCGAGGATGGCCTTCCACAGTTCGGAGGCCACGATGCCCTCGTCCCAACCGTTGAACACGGCGATGGTGAGGTCCTTGTTGTCGGAGTTGCCGTCGCCGACGGTCTCGGCTTCGGCCGCGGCGCAGCCGGAGAAGGCGAGGAGTCCGACGGCGCCCAGGGCGAGGACGTTGAGTGAACGGTTCTTCATGTGTTCCTTTCGTGCCGCCGGTGAGGCGGCGGGCGGTGCAGGGTGGTGATGTGCAGGGCGGTGAGGTTCAGGAGCCGACGAGCACGCCGGGCCGTTTGTTGGCCTCGATCCCAGCGTCGGTGTCGGATGCACCGGTGGCGGACACATCCGCCGGCGTCGGCTGCACGGGCGTGCCGCGGTGCTTGCGGGCAGCGCGGAAACGGCCGATCGGGGTATTGCCGCCGCCGAGCGCCGCGGTGATGCGGTCGAGGAAGATGGCGAGGATCACCACGGAGAGGCCGGCTTCGAAGCCGAGCGACACGTCGATGCGGTTCAGGCTGGCGACCACCTGCTGGCCGAGGCCACCGGCGCCGACCATGCCGGCGATGACGACCATCGACAGCGACAGCATGATGACCTGGTTGATGCCGGCCATGATGGTGGGCATCGCCAGGGGCAGCTGGATCTGGCGGAGGATGCGCCACGGCGAGGCGCCGAAGGCCTGGCCGGCCTCGACGACCTCGTGGTCGACGCTGCGGATGCCCAGCTCGGTCAGGCGCACACCGGGGGCCATGGCGAAGATGATCGTGGCCACGATCCCGGGCACGACACCGACGCGGAACAGGATCAGCGCGGGGATCAGGTAGACGAAGGCCGGCATGGTCTGCATGAAGTCGAGGATGGGCCGGATGATGCCGGACGCCAGGCTGAACTTGGCCGACAGGATGCCCAGCGGCACGCTGAACAAGATCGCCAGGATGCTCGCGACGAGGACCAGGGCGAGGGAGTCCATCGCGTTCTCCCACTGGTCCACGCCCACGATCACGACGAGGCCGATGACCGTGCCCACGGCGAACTTCCAGCCGCGGATCATCAGGCCCAGCAGGCCGGCGACGACGATGATCACCCAGAACGGCGGGGTCGCCAGGGCGAGGTCGACGAGGTCGTAGGCGCCGCTGAAGATGGCGCGCACGAAGTCGAAGAAGAACCCGAAGGTGTCGGTGATGAAGTCGATGAAGGAATCGGCCCAGCTACCCAGCGGGATGCGGAAGTCGGTGTCGGCTGCAAAGCTCACGGCTGTACTCCTTCCGGCGCGGTTTCGCGCAGGGTTTCGGTGATGATGCTCATCGAGATGGTGGCCGGCGGTTCGATGACCGGCAGCTCGCCCGTGCCGGTGCTGACGTTGCCGAGCGCGGCCAGCAGGGTGACCCGTGGGATGACGCCGAGGAGCCGGTTGCGGTCGTCGACCACGGCGATCGGCAGGTCGCTCTCCACGGCCAGCTCGACCAGGTCGACCAGGGCGGTGTCGGCGGACACTGCGGTGGCCGTCAGGATGATGGCCTGCAGGTCGCTATCGCCGGCCTTGACCTGCTTGAGCACGTCACGGTCGCGGACGACCCCGGCGAAGCTGCGGTCGCGGCGCAACACGAAGGTGGCCGAGGTCTGCAGGTCACGCATGGTGCGGAGCGCGGCACGCGGGCCGGCGGACACGGTCACGACCGACCGGGCCGGTTCCATTACGCTGCCGGCGGTGAGCACGCGGGCCCGGTCGACATCCTGCACGAACTGGGCCACGTAGTCGTTGGCCGGGTCGGTGAGGATCTCCTCCGGGGTGCCGATCTGCACGATCCGGCCGTCGCGCATGACCGCGATGCGGTCGCCGAGGAACATCGCCTCGTTGAGGTCGTGCGTGATGAAAATGATGGTCTTGCCGAGCTCGGCCTGCAGCTCGATCAGTTGTTCCTGCATCTCGCGGCGGATCAGCGGGTCGAGGGCGGAGAACGCCTCGTCCATCAGGAGCACGTCGGTGTCTGCGGCCAGGGCGCGGCCGAGGCCGACGCGCTGCTGCATGCCACCGGACAGCTCGGAGGGCAGGTTGTCTGCCCAACCGTCCAGGCCGACCAGGCGGATGATGGTGCGCGCCTTGGCCAGGCGCTCGGCGCGGGGCATGCCCTGCACCTCGAGGCCGTATGCGACGTTGTCGATCACGGTGCGGTGCGGCAGCAGCGCGAAGTGCTGGAAGACCATCGAGATGCTCTGGCGGCGGACGTCCCGCAGCTTCGCGGCCGGGATGCCGGTGATGGTGGTGCCGCCGACGCTGACCGAGCCGGAGGTGGCTTCGAGCAGGCCGTTGAGCATGCGGATCAGGGTGGACTTGCCCGAGCCGGACAGGCCCATCACCACGAAGATCTCGCCGCGCTTGACCTCGAACGAGGCGTCGATGACGGCGGCCGTTCCCAGGTGCGCGAGCTCGTCACGGCTGGCGCCGCCCTGGAGCTTCTTGACGATGTCGTGCGGACGTCGACCGAAGGCCTTGTAGAGTTTGTCGGCCTTGACGGCGATTCCGGGTTCTCCGGCTGTGGCGGATTCTGCTGTGCTGTTCTGTTCCGCCTCGGGGGCGGATTCGTCTGCCTTAACGGCGATGATTTCGGTCACGGATTCTCCGGAGCACGCCGAATAGACCGCCTGCGCGGTCGGGAGGGTGGCTCGCTGTGTCGGACGGGTAGGCCGCGACCGGCCTCAACACCGTCAAAACGGTGGGGGCAGGAGCGACCATGGGGTCACATCCGTCGGGGCCTCACCGTACGTCCGCTGGCCCACGTCTGGCTGGGGGCTGCGCGTTCGCGTCCTGGTGAAGGGTCGTAAGACCGTCATCGAGCCTAACACGCCGTTTGTCCGCCGGCTCCCCGAACGGAGGCTGCCTCCCGCATCCGGCCGTCCAATAAGTGCCGGTCAGAAGCGGATATGGATGGTGCCCAGGTCGGGGTCGTGCGCCCGGCGAGCGCGGCGCGGCGATGCATCCCCGACCAGAAATGCAAGGAAGGCGTACGTTCACAGTTGCGGGCCCATCTTCACCCCGGCGGTTCCGTTGGTTTCACTGGCGAAAGGACGAGTGCGCTCGATGGACGGCTGGAGCATTGCACGCCGGCTTCTCCTGGCCCACTGCGTGTTCATCAGCGTGCTGACGGTCCTGGTGGGCACCGCGGTGTACGTCGATGCCCGCGACCGTGGCTATTCGGCGATGGCGGACCGGATGATGTCCGTGGCGGTGTCGATCGCCGACAGCCCGTTGGTCGTGACCGCCGCCCAGTCGTCCGATCCGACCGCCGCCCTGCAGTCGTACACCCTCGCCGTGAGCGAGCAAGCCGATGTCGACACCCTGTCCATCATGAGCCCGTCCGGAGTCCGCTGGACCCACCCGGATGCCACCCAGATCGGTGACGTCCAGACGCTCGGGACGGCGCGCGCCGCCGCGGGGGCCTCCTTCACCGAGGTCACCTCCGGTGACAGGGGGCCGATGGTGCGCGCCGTAGTCCCCATCCTCGATCCCGACGCCACCGTCGTGGGCATCGTCGCCGCCGGGGTGGAGACGAGCACCGTGCAAACCGTGCTCGACGCGCGCCTGCCCGCCGTCCTCGCACTGGCGCTGACCCTGATACTGGCCGGGTCGGTGGCCATCTGGTTCCTCGGCCGGTA
Source organism: Cryobacterium sp. AP23 (assembly GCF_054075385.1). Taxonomy (NCBI): domain Bacteria; kingdom Bacillati; phylum Actinomycetota; class Actinomycetes; order Micrococcales; family Microbacteriaceae; genus Cryobacterium; species Cryobacterium sp. AP23. The sequence continues at coordinate 1,222,919 of NZ_CM133415.1, forward strand.
CCTGAACCGGGTCACACTGGGCTGGGGACCCGAAGCGTTGGCGCGAAACTTCCTCCTCAACGATTCCGTGCTGCATTCCGTGCGGGACGGCCTGCTGCTCGTGGACCGCAAAGGCGACCTGGTCTACTACAACGACCAGGCCGCGCGGCTGCTCGGCCTCCCGCCCCGGCACGGTCCGCGCGGCGGGCCGCGTTCCCCTACCATCGCGCGGCTCGACTTGCCGGCCGGACTCTCCGAGCTGCTCCGCAGCGGACGCCCGGTGCAGGACGAGGTGTTCCGCACCGACACCCGGGTGCTGGTGGTGACCCAGGAACCCGCGATGCCGAGCCCCACCCGGGTGCGGAACCGCGCGGCCCTCCGCACCCTGGTCACCATCCGCGATCACACCGATGTCGACCTGGAGCCCGAACCGACCCGGCCATCGACGCCGTTGAGTTCGGAGACCTGACTTCCCGGCCCCACCGGGTCTGTCCTTGCCACGGCGGCGCCGGCCACGATGGTCCGGCCACGATGGGCCGGTCACGATGGGCCGGTTAGAGTGGGAAACCAGGGAAGGGTGGGCCATGGTTTCGCCACGGGAACACGGTGTGGCGCCCGCGAAGGCCGACGTGCCCGCCGCGCGTCACACCCTGGGCATCCTCTCGCATCTGGCCGCCCAACGCGGGCCCGTGCCGGCCTCGACCATCGCGCAGGCGCTCGGCCTCCCCCGGTCCACGGTCTACCGGCTGCTCGGGGTGCTGACCGAGCTCGGCTTCGTGCTGCACTACCCCGAGGCCCGGCGGTACGGCATCGGGCTGGCCGCCTTCGAGCTGAGCAGCGGATTCTCCCGGCAGGAACCGCTGGCCCGGCTGGGCCGGCCCATCCTGGCCGCCCTGGTCGACAAGATCGGCGAGAGCGCCCACCTGGCCGTGTTGCACGGCCGCGACGTGATCTACCTCGTCGAGGAGCGCGCGCCCCGCCGGCCGGCCCTGGTGACGGATGTCGGGGTGCGGCTGCCCAGCCATCTCACGGCCAGCGGGCGGGCGCTGCTGGCCACGCTCCCCGCGTCGCAACTGCGGGCCCTGTTTCCCGATCCGGCGGCGTTCGTGCAACGCTCCAGCGGCGGCGCCGAGCACCCGGCTGGCACGCCCACCAGCTACCGCGAGCTCAGCCGACTCCTGGCCGAGGTGCGCACGCAGGGGTATGCGGCCGAGGACGGCGACGTCACCGAGGGCATCGCATCCGTCGCCGTGGCCGTGCGGGACCACAGCGGCTGGCCCGCCGCCGGCATCGCCGTGACCTTCGCCCGCGCCAGTGTGCCGCCCGAGCGGTGGCCGGAACTGGCCGCCGCCGTGGAGCACGCGGCGGTCGAGCTGGGCCGCCGGATCAGCGGCCGCGCCGGGTAGTGCGAACTATTTTCGGGTTTCGGTGAACCTTCGAGGCCGCCGTCTCGTTGTTCAGGGTGGATGAGCGTCATCCGAACCGACCATGAACGAGGGTGACATGCAGAAGAAGACGAAGACCGGGCTGTGGATTGCGGGCGGAGCCGTCGTGGTCATCGGCGGCGCTGCCCTGGTGTGGGGACCCTCGATCTACGCCGGCTACGCCAACGGCGTCGCGGAGGCCGCACCCACCATCGCGGCCAGCACACCGGACTCGACCGGCGCGGCCTCCACCGGTACGGACTCCACCGGTACGACCACAGCGGTGAACCCCGACGACCTGTCCGGCAGCTGGGCTGTGGCCGCGGACTCGTTCGCGGGCTACCGCGTCGACGAGGTGCTGCAGGGCCAGGACGTGACCGTGACCGGTCGCACCGAGGAGGTCTCCGGTGACCTCACGGTGGAGAACCTCTCCCTCACCGCGGCCACGATCACCGTGGACGTCGCGAGCATCGCCACCGACGAGAGCGCCAGGGACTCCTACTTCCGCGACTCCGCGATGGAGGCCGGGGACTTCCCCACCGCCACCTTCACCCTCACCGAACCCGTGACCCTCGAAGCCCCGCAGGCCGGGGTGGCCCAGACGGTCACCGCCACCGGCGAGCTCACCCTGCACGGGGAGACGCAGCCGGTCTCCGTCGAACTGCAGGCCGCCCTCACCGACACCGGCGGCCAGGCCGTCGGCAGCATCCCGATCACCTTCAGCGACTACGGCGTGGACGCGCCGAACCTCGGCTTCGTGTCGGTCGAGGACGAGGGCTCCGTCGAGTTCTCCCTGAACCTCGCGCAGAATTGACTCAACGGCCGGACCGGGAGGTGAACGTGGCAGAACCGCAAGCGGAGCTCCTGCGGGCACTGCACGACGCCCACGGCCCGGCCCTCTTCCGCTACGTCGTGCGCCTGACCGGGGATTACGGTTTCGCGCAGGACGTGGTGCAGGAGGCGCTGCTGCGTGCCTGGAAGCGCCCCGCGCTGCTGGACCGGGACGATGAGGCCGCCCGCGCGTGGCTGTTCACCGTGGCCCGCAACATCGTCATCGACGACCGGCGGAGCGCCCGCTACGCCCGGGAGATCAGCACCGACGCCCTGCCCGAGAAGGCCACCGCGGACGCCACCGAGGCCGTGTTGGACCGCTGGCTGCTCACGGATGCCCTCACCACGCTCTCGCCCGAACACCGCACGGTGCTGGTGAGCGCGTACTACCTCGGCCAGTCGATAACCGAGATCGCCCGCCGCGAACAGGTGCCGGAGGGCACCGTCAAGTCGCGCCTGCACTACGCCCTGCGAGCGATGCGGCTCGCCCTACAGGAAAGAGGGGTCACCGAATGACCTCCACCCCCGACCGTTTCCGCGAGTGGGACGCCGCCTACGTGCTCGGCGCGCTCAGCGCGGAGGATCGGCGCGACTTCGAACGTCACCTGCAGACCTGCCCGGCCTGCGCCGGCGCTGTCGCCGAACTCGCCGGGCTGCCCGGCATCCTCAGTGCCCTGCCCGTCGCGGAGGCCGTCGCCATCGCCGACGCTGGTCCGGCCGGCTCGACCGACGCCGACGCGCACCTCCGCACGGCGTTGCACCAGCCGGGGCTCGTGCAGCGGCTGGCCGGCGCGGCCGTGAAGCGCACCCGGCGCACCCGCATCCGCCTGGCCGTCGGCGCCATCGCGGCCGCGGCCGTCATCGCGCTCGGCGGCGGGCTGCTCGGGGTTGCCCTCACCGGTACTCCCGCGCTGCAGGCCGGACCGGCACCCACCACCACCGAACCGCCGGCCTCGAGTGCGCCCGGCTCCGTGACCCAGGTCGTGAACATGGAGCCGATGGAGGCCGACGCGCTCACCGCCGCGCTCACCATCACCGAAACGGACTGGGGCACCCGGTTCGACTGGTCCTGCGTGTATCTCAACGAACTCTGGAAGGACAACGGGCCCCAGGACTACGACATGGTCATGACCGACCGGTCCGGCGCCTCCACCGTGCTCGCGACCTGGACGGCGACAAGCCCGAGCACGGAGAACCTTGCCGCGTCGACCGAGGTGAGCCGCGACCAGATCCAGAGCATCGAGATCCGGGCGAGCCGGAGCGGAACCCCACTCGCGCACACGGACCTTTAAGGACACGGACCTCTAAAGACACGGACCTCTAAGGACACGGACCTCTAGCGGACACCCACCTGTCGCGCACCCGGACCGGCGCTCAGCCGGTCAGCGGCAACAGCGTGCGCGCGGCCTGGTCCCGCACCGCCGCCGACACGGCGTCCAGCAGCGGCGACGACAGATTCCAGCGTTGCCAGTACAGCGGCACGTCCAGCGGATGCGCCGCCGCCAGCTCTACCAGGCGACCGTCGGCGATCTCGGCCGCACACTGCTGCTCGGGCAGCACGCCCCAGCCCAGCCCGAGCAGCACCGCCCGGGCGAAGTCGTTCGAGGCGGGGATGACGTGCCGGGGCGCGGCTCCCGGGCGCCCGGCGCGGGCACGCAGGAACGCATCCTGCAGGTCGTCGTTGCGGTCAAACGTGACCACGGGTGCCTCCGACAGCGTGGCCGCGCCGCCCGCCAGCCAGCGGGCGACGACGCCGGGGGTGGCGACGGCGCGGTAGCGCATCCGGCCGAGCGGTTCGGTGACGCAGCCCTGGATGGGGTCCCGGCTGGAGGTGACCGCCGCCATGACGGCCCCGGAGCGCAGCAGCGAGGTGGTGTGCTCCTGATCCTCCCGGTGCAGGTCGAAGGCGAGGTTGTGTTCGTCGGCCACGGCGGCGAGCGCGCCGAGGAACCAGGTGGCCAGGCTGTCGGCGTTCACGGCGAGGGAGATCGGCACCGCCCCGCCGGCCGGACCGCCCTCCTGCAGCGAACGCAGGGTGTCGGCCTCGAGCAACTCCACTTGGCGCGCATAGCGCAGCACGACGCTCCCGGCCGGGGTGAGGGTCACCGGCGTGGTGCGCTGCACCAGGACCCGGCCGGCGGACTGCTCCATGGCCTTGACGCGTTGGGAGACCGCGGACGCGGTGATGTGCAGGCGACGGGCCGCCTTCTCGAAGGTGCCATCCTCGATCAGGGCGCGCAGGGTGCTGAGCTGGTCGAGTGTGAATCGCTGCATAAGCTCAGCTTACGCATCATCAGGAACTGTAGCTGGACTGGATATGCGGCAGTGCCTACCGTGGAGAGATGAGCCCCGCGACCACCCTCCTGCCCGCCCTCCTCGGGCTTCTCACCGGGCTCTCGCTCATCGTCGCGATCGGCGCCCAGAACGCCTTCGTGTTGCGGGTGGGCATCGAGGGCCGCAACCGGGTGATCATTCCCGTCGTCGTCATCTGCGCCCTCTCGGACGCGGTGCTCATCCTCGCGGGTGTGCTCGGCATGGGAGCACTGGTGCGGACGGCGCCGGCGGCCATGGTGGTGGTGCGCATCCTCGGGGCCCTGTTCCTGATCGGCTACGGCCTGTGGGCGGCGCGGCGCGCCATCCGGCCCGGCGCTCTCGTCCTATCGGAGGACCCGGAGCCGCCCCCGTCCGGCACGACAGTCACCACCCTGCGGGCCGGCACGAGAACCGGCACCCGGCTCGCGGTCACCACGGTCCTGGCCCTCACCTGGCTCAACCCGCACGTCTACCTGGACACCGTGGTGTTCCTCGGCGCCGTCGCCTCGCAGCAGGTCGCCGACGAGCGCTGGTGGTGGGCGGGCGGAGCCATGCTGGGCAGCCTGCTCTGGTTCGCCGGCCTCGGCTTCGGCGCCCGGCTGCTGCGCCCGGTCTTCGCCCGGCCCGGCGCCTGGCGGGTGCTCGACGCCCTCATCGCCGTGGTCATGATCGTCCTCGGCCTACGGTTGGCCTTCGACCTCTAGCGGTGGCACCGGGCACGACTGGTCGGCCCGGCGCTCGCACGGCGGTAGGCCGCCGCTCAGGCGTCGTCCGGATCGGCCACGTCGTCGGGGACATGGGTGAGGATGTCCCCCGGCTGGCAGCCCAGAACGGTACAGATCGCGTCGAGGGTCGAAAACCGCACCGCCTTCGCTCGCCCGTTCTTCAGGATCGACACATTGGCCACGGCCAGGCCGATGCCGGCGGCCAGGTCGGTCACCGACATCTTCTTCTTGGCCAGTTCCACGTCGAGGTTGATCACGATGGCCATCAGACGACCTCGGCGAGTTCGCTGCGCAGCTGGATGGCGGCGTGCAGGAGCCGGCGCATCACCCCGACGAGCAGGGCGAGGGCGGCGCTCGCCCCGGTTGCGGCGGCGGCGAGAAGCGCGAGCGGCCAGCCCGCCGCATCCGGCTCGCCGAGCTGAACGATCACGACGGCGATCACCCCGCCGAACGCGACAGCCGCCCCGGCCAGGAGCGCCCCGATCGCCGCATTCACCCAGGTGTCGGCCGCGGCGCGTTCGTCGAAGATCGTCTCGCCCTGCACCATTGCCACGAGCATCCAGACGCTGATCAGCACGACCTCCACGGCCAGCCCGCCGGCGAGGACGAGCACCACGAGAATCGTGGCCAGCGCACCGTCCGGGGCCGCCCTGGCAATCGTGCCCGACGCGACCTGAGCGGCGAGCGACGCCGCGAACAAGAGCGCCAGGAGAATCCGAAGCGTGAGCAGAACCGTTCGAGACATGACGCCCCTCCCTGTCGAAAATCCATTTGTATCGAATAACGTGCAATTCATATCGTTTTTCGATATGTTAACGCTCGTCAGGTTACAGCAATCGCGTTCGGACGGCCAGCAGGCCGCACCGACACGCTCGACAGGAGGAGTTCGAATGACTCAGCACACCGCACCATCCACGCCGGAATTCGCGATCTGGACGGCGTACTTCGAGGCGAACCTCGCCCGCCACGACAGGTTGGATGCCCTGATCCCGTGGGACTCGGTCAGCCCGCTCCCGGCCGCCGACCTCGCCGCCATCGCCAGGTCGCTGCAGCGGTTCGAACTCGGGGAGAGCGGCGACGGCCGGGGGCTGCTGTCCAAGGCCCGCCGACGGAACCACCACGGCTATGACTGGGCGTTGCGATTGTTCGTCACCGAGGAGCAGAAGCACTCTGCACTGTTCCGGGCGGCGCTTGAGCGTTTCGGCACGGAGCCGCTCAGCGCGCACTGGACCGACGGCGCCTTCGTCGCGCTCCGTCGCATGCTGGGCCTCCGCACCGAGGTGGCCCTGTTCCTCATCGTCGAGACCGTGGCGATGGAGTACTTCGCCGCGCTCGGACGCTGCGCCGACCCGGTGGTGCAGGGAGTGGCGCGGCGCATCCTCACCGACGAGGTCGAGCACGTGCGCTTCCAGATCGACCAATTGCGGATGGGCTTCGAGCGCACGCCCCGCCCGGCCCGCCTGCTCGCCGCCTCGGCGGCCTGGATGCTCGCGGTGGGCACCGCCACGGTGCTGGCCATCGACCACGGGCCGGCGATGCGCGCCTGCGGTCTCTCGCCTGCGGTCTTCTGGCATCGGGCGCTGCGCCACTTCGGCCGGGCACTCCCCCTCGCGTTCCGGTTGAACCGGGAGGAAACGCCGTTCGGTCCCAGTGTCATGCCCAGCGGGGAGCGGCTGGGCCGGGTCGGCCGGGTTCCGGCACGCGTGTAGCCGGCCCGGGCCGCCGGAACCGGGTGTAGCGGGCCCGGTCCCGGCGGTACGCTTACCCCGTGCTTTCCAAGGACCTGATCCGCCTCTATCCCGAGCTGTACCACGCGGCAGCGGATGGGGCGTGGCCGGCCATCGAGCGGCACGGGCTGCTCAGCATCGCCTCGCTCGTCACGCGCTGGGGTGTGCGGCAGGGGGCTCCCCAGGCCGCGATCCTCACCAAGCGGCGTGGGGAGTCGATCGAGTTGACGCATCCGGACTACGGCACCGCCGTCATCCGGCACCAGAAGGCGATGCACGAGGCCTCGCTCGCCGCCGCGCTCGAGGACCTGTCCCCCAGCGAGTGGTACGCGATGCTGAACGACCGGGTGTTCTTCTTCCTGCAAAAGGCACGCCTCGACGAACTCCTCGCCGCGCGGCTGTACCGGGACGACGCCCACACCGTGATCACGGTGGACACCCGCAGCCTGGTGGCCGCGCACGAGGACGACATCGAGCTCACGACAGTGAACACCGGCTTCGCCCAGCGCTTCAGTGCCGAGCCACGCGGCCGGGACAGCTTCCAGTCCATCGCCGAGTTCACGCATCCGACCCGGGCGCACGCGTCGACCAAGGTGGTGGATGTGGCCGAACTCGCGGTGTACCGCGGGGTGCGCGACATCACCAAGCACGTCAAGCGGGTCGAACGCGTCCGCGACGGCACGGTCCTCGAGCGCTTCGTCTAGCCTGCGCCGCAGTTCTCCCGCACAACTGTTCCCCGTGCGGACAAATGCACCCGGCACACCGGGTGCATTTGTCCGTTTTGGGAACAGTTAGGCGGCGGGCGCGGGCGTCGCCTCGAGGCCGTTGCGGCGGGCGACCTCGCCGAGCCAGCTGGCGCTGGGCTTGGGGGTGCGGGCGAAGGTCTGCTTGTCCCATTCGATCAGGCCGAAGGTGGGTGCGAAGCCGGAGGCCCACTCGTAGTTGTCCAGCGCCGACCAGTGCAGGTAGCCGAGCAGGGTGATGCCGTCGTCGATGCACGAGTGCAGCCCCTCGAGGGCGCCCTGGGTGTAGGCGATCCGGCGGCTGTCGTCCGCGGTGGCGATGCCGTTCTCGGTGACCATCACGGGCACGTGGTCGGTGAGCTCCCAGGCGGCGCGCACGCCGATGCCGGCGGCAGGCGGGAAGAACTCCCAGCCCGTGAGGGTGGTCTCCACGCCCTCGGCGACGGGCCGGGGACCCTCGGGGCCGATGAAGGTGCGGGTGTAGGCCTGCACGCCGATGAAGTCGTCACCCTTCACGGTCTCCAGGTACCAGTCCTCGCGCGGGTAGGCGTACTCGGCGAGTTTCTCGTCCGCGCCCTCCTCGTCCACGGCCACGAAGGCCTGGGTGGCGATGGTCCAGCCGGTCTTCAGCCCGTTCACCTGCGACAGCACCTCGCGGGAGCGCTGGTGCGAGAGCAGCAGCGCATCCGCCACCTGCAGGTCGGGGTCGGGCAGGCCGTGCGCCACCAGGTTGGCGGCGTCCTCCCCGCCGGCGAGCATCGCGGCGATGTTGGGCTCGTTGATGGTGCACACGTAGTTGACGCCCTCGGCCACGACGGGCAGGGCGAGTTCGGTGTAGTGGGCGAACAGGTCCGCGGCGTCCTTGGCGCGCCAGAAGCCGTCGTTCTCGAACCAGCGCGGCACGGTGAAGTGCATCAAGGTCACGACGGGTTCGATGCCGAACTCGTGGCAGGTGTCGACCATCCGGCGGTAGTGGTCGATGGCCGAGCGGGAGGTGAAGCCGCGCTCGGGCTCGATGCGGGCCCACTCGATGCTGAACCGGTAGGTGTCCAGCCCCAGGTCGGCGAGCAGCTTGATGTCCTCGCGGTAGCGGTGGAAGCTGTCGGCGGCGTCACCGGAGGGTTCGACCATGGTCGTGCCCTTGGCGTGTTCCTTGGGCCACCAGTTGCTGTTGACGTTGTTGCCCTCGATCTGGTGGGCGGCCGTGGCGGCGCCCCACAGGAAGCCATCGGGGAAAGTGAGCATGGAGGATCTCCTTGGGTAGCGGTGGTGCGAGGTGGTGACAAGAATCAGCTGGTGGATGCCCAGAAGTCGTTGAGCATGGCGGCCGTGAAGCCGGGATTGTCGAGGTTGGGCAGGTGGCCCGCCTGCGGGATGACCCGGTACGACGCGTCGAGCTGCTCGGCCATCAGCCGCTGCGCGGGGATGGGCCAGGCGTCGTCGGTGTCGCCGTGCGCCACCAGGGTGGGCACGCCGGTCGCGTGCACCTCGGCGGAGGTGTCGACCGCGGCCTGCAGGATCAACGCGCCGCCGAGGTAATTGTCGACCGACGACGCGATGAACCGGTCGCGCAGGAATTCATCGTCGGCGGTGAGGACGCTGCCGTCGGGGTGGTCGAGCGCCCAGAGGGCCAGCGTGCCGTGTTCGGCCACCAGCGCGGCGTCGGCCGCGTGCGAGCGGTCCCGGCCGCCCGGGCCGGAGCAGAGCATGGTGAGGTCGGCGAACAGCGCAGGGTCACGTAGCAGCGCGGCCCGGGCGACCAGGCCGCCGAGGCTGTGACCGACCAGGTGCACCGGCGAACCGTGGCCGATGGCCTCCGCGACCTGCACCGCATCCGCGGCGAAGTCGTCGAGCCGGTAGTTCTCGACGCCCACCGGGGCCGCGGAGTCGGCCTGGCCGCGCTGGCTGTAGCTCACGACCTCCCAGCCGTGCGCCGCGATGAGCGGCAGCAGCAACCGGAAGTCCTCCTTCGAGCCGGTGAAGCCGGGCACGAGCAGGGCCACGCCGCGGCGCTCCCCCGCCGGGAGGACCCGGAAGGCGGTGAGTGGGCCGGCGGCGGTGTCCACGGTGAAGTGTTCGAGCTCAGGGGCCAGGGTGAGCGAGCCGAACGGCGCGCTCACGCGACGTCCTTCCGCGGGTTGGGGATCGCGTCGAGCAGCCGGATCGTGTAGTCGTCCTGCGGGTTGCGCAGCACATCGGCGGTGATGCCCCGCTCGACCACGGCGCCATGGTTGAGGACCATGATGTTGTCGGTGACCACGCGCGCCGAGAGCAGGTCGTGGGTGATGTAGAGCAGGCTCACCCCCCACTGTTCGCGGAGGTCCTCGAGCAGGGCGAGCACCCCGGCGCGCAGCGACACGTCGAGCATCGACACGGGCTCGTCGGCGATGATCACCTGCGGGTCGCTGGCCAGTGCCCTGGCGATGACCACGCGCTGGCGCTGGCCGCCGGAGAGCTGGTGCGGCAGTTTGGCCGCGAACTCCTCCACCGGGTTCAGGCCCACGATGTCGAGCAGTTCGAGCACCCGGCGGCGGGCCTCGGCACCGTGCAGCCCGGTGAAGTTGATCACCGGGCGGGTGAGCGTGTACTCCACGGTGTGCAGCGGGTTGAGCGCCGAGTACGGGTCCTGGAAGACCATCTGCACGTCGCGGTGCAGCTGGCGGAAGTTCCGGCGGTTCAGCGTGCCCACGTCGAGGTCGCCGAAGCGGATGCTGCCGCTGGTGGGCTTCTCCACCGCCGTGATGAGCTTGGCGATGGTGGACTTGCCCGAGCCGGAGGCGCCGACGAGCGCCAGGGCCGACCCGGGTTCGAGGGTGAACGAGACATTGTCCACGGCCCGCACCGGCGCCTCACCGCGGCGCGGAGCCGGGTACACCTTGGACACGTTCTGCACGATCATGCTCTGCTGGTCGGTGCGCCGGGTGCGCGGCGAGACGGTGGGCGTGTGGGTGGCACCGTCGGCGCGGGCGGCGCCCTCGTTCTGGCGCTGCTGACGGTCGGCGAAACCGGGCAGTTCCACCACGTCGGCGCGCGGGTCGGCGTAGTGCGAGAGCAGCATCCGTGTGTAGTCGGCCTGAGGGTTCTCCAGGATCTGGCGCGCCGGCGCATCCTCGACGATGCGGCCCTCGTGCATCACCATCACCCGCTGCGCGGATTCGAGCACGATGCCCAGGTCGTGGCTGATCAGGATGGCGGTGAAGTTCTCGGCCTTTTGCAGCTCGATGATGGTGTTCATCACGGCGTGCTGCACGAGGACGTCCAGCGCCGTGGTCGGCTCGTCGAAGACCATCAGCTCGGGTTCGAGGGAGAGCGCCAGGGCGATCGACACCCGCTGGCGCATGCCGCCGGAGAGCTCGCCGGGGAACCGGTCGAGCACCTGCGGGGTCAGTTCGACCTTGCCGATCAGCTCGGTGGCGCGGGCGCTCCAGCGGCTTCTCTCGACGTGGCCATGGGCGCGGAAAATGTCGATGAAGTGGTTGCGGATGCTGCGCACCGGGTTGAGCGCGTTCATGCCCGACTGCAGCACCATGGCGATGCCGCCGTGGCGCTGCTCACGCAGTTGCTCGGCGTCGAGGCTGGCGATGTCCTTGCCGCCGAAGAGGATGCGGCCCTTCTCGATGTGCGCCGGCGGCTTGGACAGGCCCGTGAGCGCGAAGCCGAGGGTGGACTTGCCCGAGCCGGACTCCCCCACCAGGCCGACGAACTCGCCGTGGGCCAGCCGGAAGGAGACGTTCTGCACCGCGTGGGTGGCAGCGGCGCCGTAGCCGTAGTGCACCGAGAGGTCGTGCACCTCGAGCAGGGTGGTGTTCGCGGCGGGCGGGGCCGGGGTGAACGGAGACGGGGTCATTTCTTGGTTCCTTCCCGGAGGCGGGGATTGCTGATGCCGTCGACGCCGAAGTTGATCAGGGTGAGGGAGGTGGCCAGCAGGGCGATGCAGAGGCCGGGGGCGAACAGGAGCGCCCACTGGCCGGTGAGGAGGGCGTTGGAGTTCTGCGCCCAGAAGAGCATCGTGCCCCAGCTCACCACGGTGGAGTCGCCAAGGCCGAGGAACTCCAGGCCGGCTTCGGCGAGGATCGCCGCGGTGGCCGCGCCGAAGAAGTTGCCGACGATGAGCGAGGTCATGTTGGGCAGGATCTCGCGGAACACGATCCGGAACGGGCGTTCGCCGCTGAAGACCGCGGCGGTGATGAAGTCTCGGGAGCGCAGCGACTGGGTCTGGCTGCGCAGGACTCGCGCGCCCCACGCCCATCCGGTGATCACCACGACGACGATGATCATGCCGATGCCACCGCCGGAGAGGTAGGCCGCGATCACGATCATCAGCGGCAGGCCGGGGATGACGAGGAACAGGTTGACGATGAAGTTGATCACGTCGGCGCCGAAACCGCGCACGTAACCCCAGCTCAGGCCGATGAGCACGGCGATGACGGTGGACAGCAGGCCGGCGACGAGGCCGACGAAGATGCTGACCTGGGCGCCGTAGAGCAGTTGGCTCAGCACGTCTTCACCGGCGGCGGTGGTGCCCAGCCAGTGTGCGGCGCTGGGGTCTGCGCTGCGTTCGAAGCCGGTCTCGCTGGCGCCGTAGGGCGCGATCAGCGGGGCGAAGATCGCCAGCAACACGAACACGGCCAGCATGAGCAGGCCGATGCGGGCCTTGCTGTTCGACCAGATCGTGGAGGCGACCCGGGCGACGACCTTCCAGGCGGAGGGCGCCTCGCCGGCCGGGGTGACCGGGGCGCGCAGGATGGCGGTGGTGGGTGGCAGTGAGGTGGTCATCGTCGGGTCCTCGGGTCCAGCACGCCGTACAAAATGTCGACGAGGAAGTTGGCGATGAGCACGCTCACGGTGATCATCAGGAAGAGTGCCTGCATCAGCGGGTAGTCCTGGTTGGTGACGGCGTTGAAGAGCAGGTAGCCGATGCCCGGGTAGCCGAAGACCTGCTCCACCAGGATCGAGCCGCCGACGACCCCGCCGAGGGCCAGGCCGAAGGAGGTGAGGTTGGGCAGGATGGCGTTGCGGGCGGCGTAGCGCAGGGCGATGGTGCGGGGCTTGAGCCCGTTCGCCTCTGCGAAGGTCACGTAGTCGTCGCCGAGGGTGGAGATCATGGTGTTGCGCATCCCCAGGATCCAGCCGCCGAGCGAGGTGATCAGGATCGTGAGCGCCGGCAGCACCCCGTGGTAGAGCGCGTCGCCGAGGAACTCGAACGAGAGGTTCGGCTCGGCCGTGGGTCCGTAGGCGCCGGAGGTGGGGAAGAGCCGCAGCACGTAACCGGCGAAGAAGAGCAGCAGCAGCGCCGTCCAGAAGTACGGGAAGGCGCTCATGAACGAGCCCACCAGGGTGGGCACGCTGTCGAGCCAGGTGCCGCGCTTCCAGGCCGCGAGCACCCCGAGCAGGGTGCCGAGGATGAACGCGACGACGGTGACCAGGCCCACGAGCACGAGCGTGTACGGCAGGGCCGCGGAGACCAGCTCCCCCACGCTCTGCGGGTAGAAGGTGTACGAGATGCCGAAGTCCAGCGTCACCACCTGGTGCAGGTAGGCGAAATACTGCTCCAGGATGTTGCCGGTGGGCACGCCGAGCTGGGCTTCGATCGCGGCCTTGGTGGCCTCGGAGACGGGGCCGTTCTGGGCGAGCTTGGCCAGGGCGGCATCCGCCGGCGTGCCGGGCATCAGCCGCGGCAGCAGGAAGTTGACCGTGACGGCGGCCCACAGGGTGAGGGCGAACAGGCCGAGCTTCCGGCCGACGTAGCCGAGCGCGGCCAGCGCCGGGCTGGGCTCGCGCGCGGCATCCGTGGGGCTCGTGCCCGCGGGCGCGACGCCGTCGACGCCGCGCGGCGCCGCTTGGGTGCTAGTCATCATTGACCTTCTTCAGATTGGTGAGAACGAGAAGCGGGGTGGACTCGTAGGTCTTGGGCGAGGCGTACGGGTCGTCCGCGCTCGGCCAGCCGGTGAACTTCGCGTCGCTGAACAGGCCCCAGGAACCGCCGTAGTAGAGGCTGATCGACGGGATCTGGTCGTAGACGACCTCCTGCAGCTGGTTGGCCAGGTCGGCCTGCACCGCGGGGTCGAGCGCGACCTTGTACTCGGCCAGGATCTTGTCGACGGCGGGGTCGCTGAACCGCTCGAAGTTGTTGCTGGCCTCCTCGCCGACGGGCTTGACCCATTCGCTGGAGAGCAGGTTGTTGAAGTCGCGGAAGGTGTTTCCGGTTCCTCCCGTGGCGCCCATGGCGAAGTCGTACTCGCCGTTGCGGAGTGCCAGGGTGTACGCGGCGGGCTGCTGGGATTCGACCTTCACGTCGACGCCGATGGCGCCCCACTGCTTCTGCACCTCCTGCACGCCCTTGAGCCAGTCGTTGTAGCCGGCGGCGGTGGTGATGGTGAGGCTGAGCTGGGTGCCGGATGCGTCGACGAGCTTGCCGCCCTGCTGCGTGTAGCCGGCGGCGGCGAAGTAGTCCAGCGCCTGGGCGGTGTCCTGCGTGATCAGTCCGGAGTCGGGGATGTCGGGGTTGAGAACGTCTTCCTGGTTGGGCAACAGGATGTTGGTCTGCCCGGCCGGGTCCATGTACCCCTCGGCGGCAGCGTCACCGACCGCGGCACGGTCGAGGGCCGTGGAGAGGCCCAGCCGAACGTTGACGTCGTTGTACGGCGCCTTGGTGAGGTTGGGGAACAGGGCGATGGTGCCGCCCGGCGGGAACCAGTAGGTGTTCTGGTTGCCGGCATCCACCCAGGCGCCCTCGACATCGCTGATGAACGAGTACGCCCAGTCGTAGCCCTTGGTGGCGACGTCGAGCTGGGTGTTCGTGGCCGGGAGGATCAGGTGCTCGGCGGCGACGGTGTCGGCCTGCCAGTAGTCCTGGTTCTTGTCCACGGTGTACTGCTGCGGCGCGAAGTTGCCCAGCGTGTACGGGCCGGTGCCCACCGGGTCGGGGTTCCGCCAGGTGGTGGGGTCCTCCACGTCGGCCCAGATGTGTTCGGGCACGATCAGCGTGGTGGACGCGATCAGCTGCGCGGCCGGCACGTCCGGGGCGGTGAGGTGCACCGTTACGGTGTCGTCGCCGACCTCGAAGGTGTCGATGTAGCTCCAGATGCCCTGCAGGTCGAGGGACGGGTTGTCCTTGAGCAGCTGGAAGGTGAAGCCCACGTCCTTGGCGGTGAAGTCCTCACCGTCGGACCAGGTCACGCCCTGGCGGATGTCGAAGACGATCGTGGACGGGTCCGGCTGGGTGTAGCCGGTGGAGAGCCACGGGTGCTCTTCGGCGTTGAGGTTGTCGAGCACGATAAGCGGCTCGTACATGTAGAACGCCGCGACCCGCTTGTTGATCATGAACGGGTTGAAGTTCTTCTCGAACAGCGGTGAGCCGTTGTCGGCCGCGACGAGCATGGTGTCGTCGGGGATGGACGGGTCTGGCGCGCTCTGGATCTGGATACTGCAGGCGGCGAGGGCGGATGCGGCGACGAAGACCGCGGCGGCGGCGAGGGTGCGGGCCAGTGGCCGGGACCTCCGCCGAGATGGAATGGGTTGCATCATTACTACCGGGTTTCCTCAGTCATCGTTGAGCTGACCGCGTCGGGGGTGTAGTGCGGGGTGAAGCGCACGGACGCGTGATCTGTTCGTCGATTGTATGCGCATACATTAACGGATTGCAAGCGTTTGATCGGTTTCGGTGTCGCCGATCTGCCGGTCAGACGCGGGGGCAGCTCTCCCGCAGTACGACCTCGACGGGCAGGGTGAACGCCTGGGGCGCGAGGTTCGGGTCGTCGAGCCGGGCGGTGATGGCGTGCACGGCGGCCCGGCCCAGCTCCACCATGGGCTGGTGCACCGTGGTCAGGCGCGGCCTCGAATGCCGGCCGGCCGTGATGCCGTCGAAGCCCGTGACCAGCACATCCTCCGGCACGCGGATGCCGCGCTGCTCGAGCACGTCGAGCACCCCGAGGGCGGTCTCGTCGTTGGAGCAGAGGATGCCGCGCGGGCGGCGCCCGGCGAGGATGCGGGCGGCCGTGGCCCGGCCGCCCTCCCGGGTGAAGTCGCTGCGGAGGATCGGGACACTGTCGGGGGCCACGCCGGAGTCGGCGAGGGCGTCCCGGAAGCCGGCGAGCCGTTCGGCGTCGTCGGGGGAATCAAGCGGTCCGGCGATGTAGACGACGTCGTGCACGCCGTGGTCCTGCAGCACGTAGTTGGCCAGGGTACGCATGCCGGGTCCGTTGCTCGCGCTGACGTGGTCGAAGTCGTCGGCGCGTTGGGCGCCGGCCAGGATCACCACCGGGATTCTTCGGGCGACGTAGGCGAGGAGCTCGTCGGGAACGGTGCGGGCGAGCACGGCGAGCCCGTCGACCCGGCCGGCGATGTCGGTGACGAGGGCCTCCCGGCTCGAGCCGCGCCCGGCGGCGACCATCAGGGCGAAGCCGCGGCGCCAGGCCTCGATCTCGGCGCCGCGGAGCACCTCGTCGAAGTAGAGGTTCTCGGTGTCGGAGGAGGCATCGGCGTCGCCGTCCACGATGGGCACGGTGTCGCCACGGGCAGAGTCGACGGGCTGGTCCGGCACGGTTTCGTCGTGGCCGGGAAAGAACAGGCCGATGACGTTGGTGCGCCGGGCCGCGAGTCCCCGCGCGGCGGCGCTGGGCACGTAGCCGAGTTCGGCCACGGCGGCCAGGACCCGTTCGCGGGTGTGCTCGCGCACCGCGGCCGGGGAGCGCAATACCCGGGAGACCGTGGCGATCGAGACGCCGGAACGCTCGGCGACGTCGTAGACCGTGGGTGCCTTCGCCACGTCTCCTCCTTCGCCTTCGGTGCCGCCGCAGTCGAGCGGACGCCTGCCGCAGTGCAGCGCGGTGCCTGCCGCAGTCAGCGGTGGTGTGTCCTGCCATCGTACGGCGGCCCCGGCCCGGACCCGCGCCCGACCGGCCCTTTCTGTTCCCGTTCCGGACAAATGCACCCGGCGCACCGGGTGCATTTGTCCGCACGGGGAACAGTTGCGGGTCAGACGCCGGCCCGGGCGACGAGCCGGCCGGTGCGCACGGCCTCGAGGAACGCGTCGTAGTCCCGCTGGTTCTGGTCGGCATAACGCTCGGAGAAGTCGGTGACCGCCTTGTCGAACTTGTCGTTCGTCCCGAGATAGGCGGCAATGGCGATCGGGTCGCCCGACCGGGCGTGTGCGCGGGCGAGGGTCCAGCCGCAGGCATGGGCATAGAAAGTCATGCCGGCGGGCACCATCCCCTCGACCACCGCCGACCCCTTCATATCGCGCAGCTGGCGCCAGTACAGGTACCGGCCGGCCTGCACTCCCCTGGTCCAGCCCAGGAAGATGTCGCTGGCTGCCTGCATCATCCGCTGCCCCTGTACCACCCGCTCCCCCGGCTCGTATTCGCTCGGCGGCAGGTGGTCCTCGAGCACGGATGCGGTGGCCTCCTTCACCTGCAGGAACAGCGGGTCCTGGTCGTCCCGCCCCTCCAGCAGGGCGATGAATGCCCGGCTGCCGACGCTGCCGACGCCGACGACCTTGTGGGCCACATCCACCACCTTGAAACGTTCGAGCAGCCGGCGCCGGTCGGCCGGCAGGGCGGCGCGGTACGCCTCGAGCTGATCGTGGACTGCCGCCTGCGTCTCGTCGGCGCTCACGCCGAACAGGGAGCCGAAGTCCCGTACCGGAATGACGATGGGCGGCTGGCTGACGATCCGGTAGCGGCCGTCGACTTTCTCGGCGAGCTTGGCGAGGGCCTGCAGGCTGTCCCGGGTCCTGGCCTTGGCGGCGCCCTTGATCGTGTTCTTCTCGAGGCGTTTGACGGCCTTTCTGGCGGCCTTGCCCTTCTGGGTCGACCGCACGGTGTCCATCGCCGTGATCAGGTCCTGCTCGGACAGCTTGGCGTACCAGACGTCCAGTGCGCCCATCGAAGCGAACTGCGCCATGCCCTCCCGGTAGGACTGCACGGCGCGCCGGGTGACGGAGCTCACCTCATCGGCGGTGAAGCCGTTGTTGCGGGCGGCAATGGTGAAACTCGCGCTCATCCGCAGCACGTCGTATTCGAACGGGCCGGGCAGGGTCTCGTCGAAGTCGTTGAGGTCGAACAACAGGCTGCGCTCCGGCGAGGCGTACACGCCGAAGTTGGACAAATGAGCGTCACCGCAGAGCTGCACGATGAGTCCGGCGCGGGGGACGTCCTTGAGGTCGGCCGCCATGATCTTGGCGGCGCCGCGGTAGAAGGTGAACGGGGAGGCCATCATGCGGCCGTGCCGCACCGGTACCAGCTCCTTCTCCCTGGTGCGGTTCTGCTCCTCGAGCAGGGCGACGGGGTCCGGACGGTCCGCGGCGGGTTCCCAGCCGCGATGGCTGGACACCGTCGCGTTCTGCCGCGCGGCCCTGCCCGCGGCGGCCCGCTCGGCCACGGTCGGGTGCGGGACCTGGACCGGGGTGCCGGACTTCCTGGCCTGCCCGTTCGTGCGGGACCGGCCGTTCTTGGTCGGAGGCGCCGTCTTGCCTGAGGTGGCGGACTCGGTGCTCGAGTGCTCGGTGCCGTTCGAAGGCTCGGCGCTGTTCGAAGGCTCGGTGCTGTTCGAAGGCTCGGTGCTGTTCGAGGGCGCTGTTCTCGGCTCCTCGGTCGTGCTCGACTGCTCGGTCATGATGGCGGCCCTTTCTCCGGCGACGCTGCCCGATCGAAGGTCCACGATTGTCCCGGCCGGCGCCCCTGTCAATGGCGGGGGCGCCCTCGGCGCATTTAACGCGAGCTGCGCAGGAGCACCCCCGGCAGCGCGAGCACCGCGATCAGGGCCGGCGCCGACACCAGTGCGGCGAGGGCGAAGATGTCCGGGGTCGCCGTCACGGTCGCCTCGGCCGTCGACGCTCCGCCCGCCACGAGGGCGGAGATCTCCGCGGCCAGCACCGCCCCGAAGATGACGAGCCCCACGGTGCCGCCCAGGAAGTTGAAGAACATCACCGAGGAGCTGATCGACCCGACCCGGGCGAACGGCACGGAGTTCTGCGCCGTCAGGACCAGATTCTGGGTCAGGGCGCCCAGCCCGGCCGCGATCAGCACGGTGCCGACGATGGCCAGCGGAACCGGCCAGAGATCGACCTGGGAAAGCACGATGTTGCCGACGACCAGCATCGACGCACCTGTGATGAGAACCGGGCGGATGCGCCCGGTCCGGCTGGTGAACCGCCCGGCCACGAGGGCCGTCGCCACGGTGCCGACGGCCATCGGGATCAGCAGCAGCCCGGATGCCGTCGGAGGCAGGCCCAGCCCGGTCTGCAGGTACTGGCTCACGAACACGGTGCCGCCGAACAGGTTCGTGCCCACGCTCACCGCCGCGACGACGCAGAGCAAGGGCGTGCGGCTGCCGAGGAGGCGCAGCGGCACGACGGGATCGTCCGCCCGCAGCTCGACGATGACAACAGCGATCAGGGCCAGCACCCCGTAGCTGCCGATGACCGCCGCCGGAACGCTCCACCCCGCATCGCTGACGACGGTGATGCAGATCAGCAGCGCCGCGATGGAGGACCCGACGAGGAGCGCGCCGGCCCAGTCGGCGCGGCCGCGCACCACGGTGCGGGCCGGCAGCTGCAGGGTCGCGGCGATGATGACGATGGAAGCGACGGCGAAGGGGACTCCGAGGAAGAAGCACCACCGCCACCCGAGTCCGGGCAGCTGCACGATGAGGCCGCCGAGCACGGGGCCGGTGATCGTCGCGGTGGTCTGTACGCTGGTCAGCCAACCGTTCACCCGGCCGCGTTGCCGTGGCTCCACCAGGCCGGCGATGACGACGGCGATCAGGGAGAGCAGCCCGCCCAGTCCGATGCCCTGGATGGCGCGGGCGGCGATGAGCGTGCCCGTTGTTCCCGTCGACCCGGCCAGCAGCGAGCCGACGACGAAGAAGCCGATGGCGATCTGTAGGATCCGTTTGGTCGCGAAGAGGTCGCCGAGCTTGCCCCAGATCGGGGTGGAGGCCGTGTTGGCCAGGATCGTCGCCGCGACCAGCCAGGTGGCGTGGCTGGTTGGGCCGTCCAGGGCTCGCATGATGGTGGGGATCGAGGTCGCAACGATGGTGCCGCTGAGACCGGCGACGAATTGTGCGACCAACAGGCCGCTGAGCGGCACCACGACGGGTCGCAGGGACGGGCGCGACTCGGGGCCGGACGCGGGAGCGTGAGCGTGAATGGCGATGATGTCCTCTCGGAAGAGCCGTCGCACTCCCGGCGACGGCGGCAGAGCGAGCGGCCCCATCCAGCGGATGGGGCCGCTCGCGTTAGAAGGCGAGCAGGTTCTCCCGGAAGGTGGGGAACTCGTACTCGGTGCGGGTCAGTCCCCGGCGTTGCAGTGCGGGGACCAGGCCGTCGGT
Organism: Cryobacterium sp. AP23; assembly: GCF_054075385.1. Lineage (NCBI taxonomy): Bacteria > Bacillati > Actinomycetota > Actinomycetes > Micrococcales > Microbacteriaceae > Cryobacterium > Cryobacterium sp. AP23. The sequence goes on from NZ_CM133415.1 coordinate 1,242,991, forward strand.
GATCTCGCTGATTGCGTGCCGGTTGACGGTGCGGGTTCCGAAGAGGAAACCGTCTCCCCCGATCTCCTCCATCACGGCGCCCATTTCGTCGGCGACCTCCTCCGGCGTGCCGACCAGGCCCAGGCTGTCCGTGGGCGAGCGGCTCGTGATCAATTCGCGAACCGTCTTCACGCCCGACTTCAGCCGCGCCTCGAGCACGCTCTGGTGCCCGTTGCTCTTGAGCTCCCCGATCGGCGCGTCCGGATCCATGGTGGCGTAGTCGATTCCCGTCACCCGGGCGAAGTTGGCTGCTTCCCGTTCGAAGTTCGCCGCCGTCTCGGCCTGCTGCCGTTTCTTGCGGTCGAGCGCGGCCTCGTGGGTCTCGCCCAGGACCGGGTCGATCAGGAACAGGACCTTGCAGTCATCAGGGTTGCGCCCGTTGGCCACCATCCGGGCCCGGATGTCCTCGCGGAACGCCTTCATCTCGGCGATGCCGTTCGCGGAGCCGATCACGGTGTCGGCGTTGATCGCGGCGAATTCCCGGCCGCGGGGTGACCCGCCGGCCTGGCAGAACACCGGCCGGCCCTGCGGGGTGGGAGCAACGTTCAGCGGCCCGCGCGAGGAGTAGAACTGGCCCTCGTAATTGATCGGCCGGATCTTGCTGTGGTCGGCGAAGGTTCCGGTCTCCCGGTCCATCACCACCGCGTCGGGATCCCAGGAGCCGAGCAACTGCTTGACCACGTCGATGAATTCGTCGGCCCGGTCGTAGCGTTCGTCATGCGGGAAGTGCCCGGCGCTGCCGTAGTTCTGGGCGGTGCCGTCGTTGCTGCCGGTGACGATGTTCCACCCGCCACGGCCCTCGGAGAGGTGGTCCATGGTCGCGATCTGCCTGGCGAGCATATACGGGTGGTACTCGGAGGTGGAGAGCGTGGCGACGATCCCGATCTTGCTGGTCGCGTAGGCGAGGATGGGTGCCAGCTGCGCCGGGTCGTGCTTCGGGGTGGCGATGGCGTGCTTGACGTAGGTCTCGTGCGACTGGCCGTAGGTGTACGGCACGTTCGAGGAGTCCTCGAGCATCATGTAGTCGAAGCCGGCCCGCTCCAGGGATTTCGCCATGTCGACGTAGAAATCGGCCTTGGCGAAGTCGCGGCCGTTGGTGCCGGACCAGATGCCGTCCCAGCCGTCCCGGAAACCCTGGACGCCGAAGCCGTTCGCGACGAACCAGGCGAGGTGGAATTTCTTGGTCATGGTGCCTTCCTTGTTTCCGTCAGGCTCACGAGGTGAACGTGAACTGCGAGTAGTCGAGGACGTTGTCGGTGCGCCAGGCGTAACCGTCGACCGTGGCGCCGAAGCCGCTCAGCGGGTCCACCGTCGCGATGGGAACGACGGGGCTCTCCTGGATCAGCTGCTGCTGCGCCGCGTTCCAGACCTCGTTGGCCTCGGGGCTGAGCTGGTCGGCGATGAGGCTGCCGGATTCGATGGTGGCGCGGTACTCCGGGCTGAACCACTGGGCCACGTTGGAGGTCGGCGACGTCTTGAACCAGATGTCGAGCACGTAGAACGGGGACAGGTTGATCAGCTGCTGACGCAGGAGGTAGGCCTGGAAGGTGCCGTCCCGGCGACCCTCGACGACCGAGGTGGGGGCCACCTCGTTGATGTTGACGGTGAAGCCGGCGTCGGCGGCGTAGGACTGGATCTGGATGGCGGTCTCCTGCAGGTCGGGAACCGAGTTCGACACGGTCAGGTCCAGCTCGATGCCGTCGGGGAACCCGGCGTCGGCGAGCATGTCCTTGGCCTTCTCGGGGTCGTACTCGTAGGACTCGAGGCCGGTGTCGTCGTAGTTGGGCAGGTCGGCGGGCAGGAGTCCGACCTGGCGCTGCGCCCGGCCGCGGTAGACGTTCTCGATGATCTCGTCGTAGGGAATCGCGTAGTCGAAGGCGGCGCGGACGGCCGGGTCGTCGAACGGCGCCTTGTTGGAGACCAGCTGCAGCGTGTTGAGGTTGTTGGTCTTGACGTCGGGCAGGTCGATCAGCCCCTCGTCGGCGAGCTGGACCTGGTCGGCGGGCAGGAGTTCCTCGGCGATGTCGACGTCGCCGTTGCGCAGCAGGGTCGCCCGGGTGCCGGCTTCGGAGGAGACCCGGTAGACGATGTTCTTCACCTCGGCCTCGCCGAGCGCGTAGTCCGGGTTGGCGGTCATGACCATTTCTTCACCGGGGGTGAAGCTGTCGAGGTTGTAGGCGCCGTATCCGAAGTTCGCGTTCGCCCTGGTCCACTCGACCGCGTACGGGTCCTCGGGGGTGGCCATCTCCTTGAGCAGGGTGGAGTCGTAGATCTGGGAGATCAGCACGGTCAGGTTGCCGAGGAAGGTGTAGCCGTAGCCCGCCTCGGTCAGGGTGAAGGAGATCGTCTTGTCGTCGATCACGGTGAGCTGGGTGGCCGGGTCGGTCAGGCCGGGAGCCATGATCGCCTTGACGCTGCTGGTGGGGATGTTGAACTTGCGCTCGAAGGTCCACCGCACGTCTTCAGCGGTCAACGGGTTGCCGGCCTGGCTCACGACGTCGTCGCGGAGGTGGAATGTGTAGGTGAGTCCGTCGTCGCTGGTCTCGTAGGACTCGGCCAGGACGCCCTCGTAGGAGGAGTAGTCCTGCGCCAGCACGCCGTTCTCGTTCTCGGCATAGGGGTAGCGGATGAGCGTGGCCCCGTTGTTGATGATGAATTCGATGATCTCGTACGACCCGCCGCCGCCGGCGTCGAAGGCGAACGTGGCCGGTTGCGCTGCGGCCGCGATGACCAGGGTGCCGTCATTCGCCGGCGGAGCGTCGGCGGTCTCGGAGGACGACGAGGAGCACGCGGCGAGCGCGAGCACACCGGTGAGCAGCATGGCGGTGGCGGCAATCGCGCGCCTGGGCCGTTTTTGGGCAGAGCGAGGCATGGGGTTCCTTACTGTGTGGGTGTGCGAAGGGGTGCGAAGGGGTGCGAAGGGGCGGGCAGGGGTCAGGGTCGGCGGGAGCGCAGGGTGCCGAGGGCGAGGGTGACGCTGGCGACGGTGACGCTGAGTGCCGCGGCGGGGAAGAGCGCGGACCACCACCGGCCGACCGTGGCGTCCGAGGCTCCCTTGGCGATCATGGAGCCCCACTCGGCCGTGGGCGGTGGCAGGCCGATGCCGAGGAAGCCCAGGGCGGCGGTGAGGATGACGGCGGCGCCGAACACGTAGCTGGCGTTCTCGATGGTCGGCCAGCTGGCGTTGGGCAGCACCTCCCGCAGCACGATGCTGGTTTCCCTGGCGCCGGCCATGCGGGCGGCGTCGAGGTACGCTTCGGAGCGGATCCGCAGGACCTCGGTGCGCACGAGCCTGGCCTGGCCCGGCGCCATGATGATCGAGATGGTCACGACCAGGGTGACCGGGCTCACCCCGTACAGCGAGACCAGGACCATGGCGACGATGATGGCCGGCACGGAGTCGAACAGGTCCAGCACCCGGGAGGTGCCGCGGGCCAGGTACGCCCTGATCCCCCGGCCGGATTCGTACATTCCGGTGAGCAGGCCGATCGTCAGCGCCGCGACGGAGGTGAGCAGCACCGCGGAGGTGGCCAGGAGGACGTTGATCTGGGTGGCGGCGACGACCCTGGAGTAGATGTCCATGCCGGACGCATCCGTGCCGAACCAGTGCTCGGCGTCGGGCTTCAGCGACGGCGGACCGGACACCCGGATCGGGTCATAGGTGACCAGCAGCGGCCCGAGCAGCGCGACGACGACGATCACGCCGAGCGGCAGGAGCGCGAGGACGGTGCGACGCAGTGAGGAGGAGCGCTTCCGCCCGGTCAGGGCCGGCGCGGTGGCGAGCATGGCGGCGCTCATGCGACGACCGTCGCTGCCGCGCCGGGCCGGCGGCGCATGTCGAGCAGCATGTTGCAGATGTCGATGGCCAGGAAGACGACGATGGTGAGCGCCGAGACCACGATCAGGAAGCCCTGGATGGCCACGACGTCCTTCGCGTTGATGGCATCGACCGCGTATTGGCCCATCCCCCCGATCCCGAAGAGCCCCTCGATGATGACGGCCCCGCCGATCAGGTTGCCGACGATCTGCCCCAGGATGGTGACCGCCGGCGGTGCGGCCCGGCGGTAGACGCTGAGCAGCACGGTGCCGCGGGAGGCGCCGGAGGCGATCCGGAACCGGGTGGGCGGTGCGTCGAGGGCTTCGTCGAGCCCGGCGATGAGCATCTTGATCACCAGGGCCGACTGGGCGACGGTGAGCACCAGGATCGGCAGCACCAGGTGCCGCAGGATGGCGGCGGCCACGTCGAGGTCGCCCGCCAGGAGGGCATCGATGATGGGGAACCCGGTGACGACGTCGGGCAGGGATTGCCTCGAATCGACCCGGCCGAGCGGTGCCGGCGCCCATTTCAGGGTGGCGTAGAAGAAGAAGATCGCGGCGACGGCGAACACGAACTCGGGGATGGCGCCGGCCGTGCGGGCGTAGATCCGCAGCGCCCGGCTGAGCACGTTGCGCGGCCGGAAGACGATGACCCAGCTGGCGAGCAGGGAGAACACGATCACACTCGCGACGGCCAGGACGACGAGCTCGAGGGTGAACGGCAGCCGCTGGGCGAACTCCTCCAGCACCGGCCGCCCCGACACCATGGCGTTGCCGAGGTCGAAGGTCAGCACCCGGAGCAGGTGGGTGCCGAGCTGCTGTGCAATCGACCCGTTCAGGCCGAGGGATTCCTTCACCGCCTCGTACTGTTCCGGCGACACGTCGGAGTCCGTGACCGTGAGAACCGGGTCGCCCGGAATGGCGCGGATCAGGAAGAACGTGACGGCGGCGAAGACCAGCAGGTGCACGGGCAGGATCGCGACGCGGGTGATCCACCACCGGTTGCGCGTGAACAGGGTTTTCATAGCGGGTTCTCCACGAACTCGGTGGTCGGCGCCGTTGTGGTTGTGTACCGATAGGCGTCGAGAAGGGACTGGGTGTACGGATGCCGGGGAGCGGCGAGGATCTCGGCGGTGCGCCCCGTCTCCACGATCCGGCCGTTGCTCATGACCACGAGTTCGTCGCAGAGGAAGGCGGTGGCGGGCAGGCCGTGGGAGACGAAGACGATGCCGCAGCCGGTCTCGGTGGAATAGTCCTTGAGGTGGTTGAGCACCGTGCCCTGCACCGACACGTCGAGGGCCGAGACGGCCTCGTCGCAGATCAGTACCCTCGGGTGCACCACGAGCGCCCTGGCGATGCTGAACCGTTGGCGTTGACCGCCGGACACCGCGGAGGGCCGCCGGTCTGCCAGGGCCGGTGCCAACTCCAGGAGGGCGAAGGTCTCGTCGGCGCGGGCGTTGGCCTCTGCCCGGCTCATCCCGAGCAGCTGACGCGCCGGTCGCACCACCGACTCCCGCAGGCTGTAGCGCGGGTTGAACGAGGAGGTGGTGTCCTGGGCCACGAACTGCACGGCACGCCGGAACGCGAGCATGTCGGCCTTCTTCGCCAGCAGCGTCCTGGCCTCCCGGCCGGCGTACGACGCCGTGCCGCTGGTGGGGGTCTCGAACCCGACGAGAAGTTTCGCGAGGGTCGATTTTCCCGACCCCGACTCACCGACGATGCCGACCCGGGCGCCGGCGTCCAGCACCAGGTTGATGTCCTGCAGGGCGGTGTGGCGCTCGTGCCCGACCGTGTAGACCTTGTTCACACCGTCGAGTTCGAATCGGGCGGGACTGGTGTCAGCCATGAGCGGCAACCTTTCCGGGGGCGACGAGGAAGTCCTTGAGGGTGGGCAGATGGGCCAGATTCGCCGTCTCCAGGGTTGGGACGCAGCGCAACAGGCCGGCCGTGTACGGATGCTCGGCCTGCGCCAGCAGCGTCGCCGACTCGCCCTGCTCCACCATGTCGCCGTGGTACATCACGAGGGTGCGGTCGGAGTACTCCATGCACAGGTGGATGTCGTGGCTGACGATGAGCAGGGAGGCCCCGAATTGTGTCGTGAGCTCCTCGAGCAGGTCCATCGCGGATCGGGACAGCGAGGCGTCCAGGGCGCTGGTGGGCTCGTCTGCGATCAGGAGCCGGGGCTGGCCGCTCAGGGCGATCGCCATCATCACCCGCTGCCGCATGCCGCCGGAGAGCTGGTGCGGGCGCGCCGCCATGATGCGGTCGGAGTCCGGCAGCCCCACCCGGCGCAGCCAGTCGTGGGCGCGCTGACCGGCCTCCCGGCGGCTGAGATCCTCGTTCGCCCGCAGCACGGCGGTCAGCTGGCTGCCGACGGTCCAGACGGGGTCGAGCGAGGTCATGGCGTCCTGGAAAATCATGGCGATCCCCGGCACCCGCTCCGGGAGCCGGGAGTGACGTTTGCGCACGATGCTGGTGCCGTCGAAGCGCAACGTTGACGCGGCGACGGTGATGTTCTCCTGGGTGAGGAACCCGGCGATGGCCAGGGCCAGTGTCGTCTTACCCGAACCGGACTCGCCGACCAGGGCGACCCGCTCCCCCGCTGCGATGCTGAAGCTGACCGAATTGACGGCGCGCACGTCGCCGTAGTCGACGATGAGGTTTTCGACCTTCAGCACGGGTTCCGGCTGGATGGGCCCGGTGACGCTGGTCTGCGACGGCGAGATCGTGTCGGTGGTGACCATGGCGGAACTCCTTCTGAACAAGTGGGCCTCGTCGAGGCGTGGTCACCACAGTAGAAGCGCCATGTTTCGGTCTGGCGGTGTCGCAATGACGACCTCATTACGCCTGCAGGCACGCCATGAGAAACGTGCTGGAGGGCTGCCGAACTTAGGCTTGACCGGCGGTTTTGGCGCCCGGCCTGTTTTCGCCCGATCAGATTGCGCCGTTCACCGGCTCCGTTGTGCGCCCGAGGGACGGCGCCGGCGGAACGCGGTGGCGAAGCCGACGGTGCCGCAGCCGCACAGGATGACGGTGGCGACGACGAACCCGCCCCTGGCGGACTCCCCCGCGGCGACGGCGTAGCTCTGGCCGGTCGATGCGGTGATGATCAGCAGGACGACGGCCGTGCTCAGCGCCAGGGCGCCGTTGTGCAGGACGCTGCGGAACCCGTTGGCGATCGCCCGGCGGTTGGCCGGGACTCCGACCATGATCGACCGGGTCACGGCGGCCATGTACACGCCCTCACCCAGGCCGCACGCCGCCAGGAACGGTGCGAGCGGCAGGTCGAGTAGCTGGAGGTGCAGCGCTGCCGCCAGGCCGATCGCGCCGAGGGTGAGTACCCCGGCGCCGCAGGCCATCAGTAGCCAGGCGGGCACCCGGGCCCCGAGGGCACCGCCGCCCAACGCCCCCACCAGGATGGCCGCGCCCATCGGCACGATGACCAGCCCGGCCGAGGAAGCGCCGGCCCCTTCGACGATCTGGCGGTAGAGCACGACCAGCACCGCCACCGACCCGAAGGTGAAGGACGTGAAAAAGGACGACAGGTACACCCGGCCGCGCCCATGCTTCAGGAGGGCCAGGTCGAGCAGCGGGGTCGCGACCCTCGCCTCGACGGCCACGAAGGCCAGTGCGCCGCCCACAGCGACCGCGAAGCACACCCAGACCCGCGGGTCGTCGATCCCCCACTCCGAGACCCGGTTCACTCCGATCAGGAGTGCGCACAGTGCCACGATCGAGAGGGCGGCCCCGCCGAAGTCGTATCGTTCCCGGGCTGTCCCTGGATCTGCCTGCGGGCGATGCAGGAAGCGCAGGCTGCCCCACCCGGTGGCCAGCGCGGCGAGCCCGAGCGGCACCGCCGCCACGAAGATCGCCCGCCAGCCGACTCCCTCCACCAGCAGCCCGCCGACCACGGGACCGAGCAGCGTGGCGGCGGCCCCTCCGGTGACGTTGATGCTCAGGGCAAGGGGAAGCGTGCGGGCCGGGAACACGTCGGAGAGCACGGCGGTGGAATTGCTGACCGCGCAGGCGCAGGCCAGCCCCTGGACGGCCCGGAGAATGATCAGGACACCCTCGGTCGGGGCCCAGATGCAGCCGAGACTCGCGAGGGTGAACACGGCAAGCCCGCTCAAGTAGAGCGAGCGCCGGCCGAAGGAGTCGGACAACCGGCCGAACACGAGGATGAAGGCGGTGTTCGCGAGGAGGAAGGCCAGGAGGAACCAGTCCGCCGTGGGGGCCGGCACCGTGAAGTCGCGGGAGATGGCCGGCAGGGCCACGGTCATGGCACTGGCCGTGCCGAACATCAGGAGAGCGGACAGTGTCGTCGTGACGAGTACCCGCACGGCCACTCCGCGGCCGGCACGGAAACTGGCCGGAGCAGGGTCGTCGGCCGGTGCAGGGACGGCACTGCCATCGACGGCATTGCCATCGACGGTGCCCGCGTCGATCACGAGCCGGCGCCGGCTCGCTCCCGGCCCACCGGGATCCTGGCCAGCCAGGGCCCGCCCCGGATGATGGCGAGGACGAGGGCCAGCAGGGCAGAGCCGGCCAGGACGAACAGGCCGCGCTGGAAGCCGGCTTCGACGAGCGGGTTGCTCACGGTGCCGGCGTACGAGCTCAGGCCGGATGCGGCGACGACGAGCAGCGACACCGTGGTGCCGAGGGCCTGGGCGCTGTTGAACAGCATCGAGCGCACGGCGTTCGCGGTCGCCCGCCGGTTGGGCGCCACCCCGGCCATGATCGAGGTCGTGTTCGGGGCGGTGAAGAGGCCGATGCCTGCGCCCACTACCGCCAGCCAGACCATGGTCACCACCGGAGAGTCATCCCGGATGAACACGGCCAGGCCGGTGAGGCCGACGACCAGGGCCAACCCGCCCAGGGCTGACAGTCCGCGGGCGGCGTAGGAGTCGGAGAGCCGGCCCGCGATCGGCGAGGCGACCATCATGGCGATGGCCATGACCATCACCACGATTCCCGCTTCGGCCGGGGTACGGTCGCCGACGATCTGTTCGTGCAGGACCACCAGCACGACGACGCCCGCGCGGGAGAACGAGTTGAAGAACGCGGCACCGTAGGCGCACGCCCTGCCCCAGTCCCGCACCAGGCTGACGTCGACCAGCGGATGCGCCACCCGCGTCTCGACGACGACGAAGGCGGCGAGCAGCACGACGCCACTGCCGATGAAGACGATGACGCCGGGATCGGCGATACCGCCGAACGAGACGCGGTTGACGCCGTAGAGCAGGGCGGCGAGCCCGGCGGCGGACAGGCCGGCCCCGGCATAGTCGAATTTCTCCCTGGCCGCCCCGGCGCGGTGGGTGTCCTTGAGCACGTACGCGCCGAGCACGATGGCGGCGATGCCGAAGGGAACGTTGATGAGGAACACCGACTGCCAGCCGAACGCGGTGATGAGGACACCACCGACGGTCGGGCCGATGGTGTTCGCCACGGCAGCGGCGGTGAGGTTGAGTCCGAGTCCCCTGGCGAGGCGGTTCGGCGGCGACGCATCCGCGATCAGGGCGGCGGTGTTCGTCACCGTCGTGGCCGCCGCGATGCCCTGGAGCACCCGCAGGGCGATCAGGACCCCGGCGTTGGGGGCGAACACCGACAGCACGCTGAGCACGACGAAGGCCGCGAGCCCGGCGAGGTAGATGCGCTTGCGGCCGAGCATGTCGCTGATCCGGCCGAAGACGAGGATGGATGCGGTGTTGGCCAGCATGAACGCGACCAGGAACCAGTCGGCGGTGCTGGCGGCCACGTCGAAATGCGCGGACATCGACGGCAGTCCGACATTGACCGAGCTGCCGTTGATGACGACGAAGGTGATGCCGAGCGTCGTCACCGCCAGGACCCGCCTGGCGTGACGGGCTTCTGCAGCCGGGTCTGATTCCGGGGTGGGGGTGGGGGCTACTCGAAGGGGTGCGACCACGCGGGCTCACGTGCCTTTCCGGGGTGCGCGTTGGTGGCGGTGGTGCGGATGGGGCGGTGCTTCTATTCGACGATCGTGATGTTCCCGAAGTCGATCGCGTTCTCCGACCGGTAGGCGAACCCGGCGATGTCGCTGGTGAACACCTGCGACGGCTGGATCGACGCGATGAAGACCTCCGGCGTCGCCTCGAGGAGGATGGTCTGCGCCTCGATCCACTTCTCGCCGGCCTCATCGCTCAGGGGGTCCGGCAAGGCGAGGGCCTCGTTGACGACGTTCCAGTACTCGACGCTGGCCTCGTCCTCCCAGCGGGACGGGTTGGACGAGTCGTTGCCGGGCTTGAAGAACAGCGTCGACGCGTATGTCGGCGTCTGCACCTGCGCGCGGTTGCGGTAGAGGATCGCCTGGAAGGTGGCCTCCGTGCGGCCCTGCCCGAAGGCCTGGGCGGTCTGCTGGTCGATCGTGACGTCGAATCCGGCGTCCTTGGCGAAGGACTGGATGAGCACGCTCGCGTCGACCAAGTCCTGGTTTGCGCTCGAGACACTCAGCGAGAACGCGAGGCCGTCGGCGAAACCGGCGTCGGCCAGCAGGTCCTTGGCCTTCTCGGGGTCGTAGTCGTAGCTGGGCAGGTCGTCGACGGAGTAGCCGGCGGTGTTGGTGTTGATGTTTCCCGTGGTGCGCACCGCACGATCGCTGTAGATCTGGGTGATGATGTCGTCGTAGGGAATCGCGTAGGCCATCGCCTGCCGCACCAGTTCGTTGTCGAACGGCGCCTTGTTGGTCACCAGGGTGAGGTCGACGTATTCGATCGGGTCGGCCTCGGGCACCACGATGCCGTCGGTGTTGGCGAGCTTCGCCTGGTCGGCGGGCCGCACACCCTCGGCCATGTCGACGTCGCCGGTGGCGACGAGGCTGGCCCGGGTGCCGGCGTCACCGACCACGCGCAGCGTGACGGTCTTCATGGCCGGTTCCCCGAACACGTAGTTGGGGTTGGCGGCGAGGATCATCTCCTGGTCGGGAACCTGGGACTCGACGCTGTACGGGCCCAGGCCCCAACCGGAGTTGGTCTTGGCCCATTCGAGGGCGTACGGGTCGGCGGCGGTGGCGTTCTCCTTCATCAGCGTGCTGTCATAGATGTGGCCCTGGATGTTGGCGAGCAGGCCGAGGAAGGTGACGCCGAAGCCGGGGTTGGTGAGGGTGAAGGCGACGGTGTGGTCGTCGATCTTGGCGAGGCTGGAGGCCGGGTCGGTGAACCCGCCCTGCCAGACCGTCTTGCTGTACAGGGGGCTGGCCCACTTGCGTTCGAACGACCAGAGCACGTCGTCGGCAGTGATGGGGTTGCCGACCTGGCTGAGCAGGTCGTCGCGGAGGGTGAACGTGTAGACCAGGCCGTCCTCGCTCACCTCGTAACCCTCGGCGAGGTAGGGGACGTACTCGTTGAAGTCCTGCACGACGGTGTTCTCGGTCTGGCCGTCGATGTAGGGGTTCCGGACCAGGCCCGCCTGGAGGTTGGCGTTCATCTCGAAGGACTCCAGGGTGGTGCCGCCGCCGCCGACCGCGCCATCCAGGGTGGGGGCCAGGGCCGGAACGGCCACGACAAGGGAATCCTGCGTTTCGGCCGAGGCCGTCGAGGTGTCTTCGCCACCGGAGCAGGCGCTGAGGGCGAGGGTGCTGGCCAGGATGACGGCGCCGACGCGCAGGGCGTTCCGGCGGCGGGGCGGGCTGGCCGAGGCCGTCGATGCGCGACTGGCGCGGGTTGTGCTGATGTTCACAAGATCCTCCGAGGTGTGGGGGTGCGCTGGGGATGCGCTCAGGGGGTGAGGTGATGCGGATGGGTTGGTGCCGGTGGAGAGGGCGATGACTCTGGCAGTGCTGGCCTGCCGTGGGTCACCGGGTGAGGATCGCACCCCGCGTCAGTCGCGTGAGTACGCCTGTCGCCCCGGCCGCGCAGGCGACGGCGAGGCACAGGGCCAGTGCGGGGAACACCGTTGTCCACCAGGTTCCGAGCATGACGTCGGAGACGCCAGCGGAGATCATTGCGCCCCATTCCGGCGTCGGCGGGACGAGCCCGACGCCGAGGAAGCCGAGGGACGCCGACACGATGATCGAGACCCCGAAGATGAGGGAGCTGTTCTCGATCGCCGGCCGGGCCGAGTTGGGCAGCACGTGGCGAAGCATCACCTGCAGCGGCGTCTGCCCGGCCATCCTGGCCGCGTCCAGGTAGGCGTCGCCGCGCACCTTGAGCACTTCCGCCCGGGTCAACCGCACCTGGCCCGGCATCATGATGAACGACAGCGCCAGGCTGAGGCTGAGCACGGAGGGGCCGAACAGGCCGACGACGACGATGCCCACGATGAGCGCGGGGACGGCGTCGCTGAGGTCGACGAGCCGGTTGGTGCCCCGGCCGAGGATGCCGGCGATGCCGGTGCCGGCCTCGTTCATGCCGATGATCAGGCCGATGATGAGGCCGACGGTGGTGGCGAAGACGGTGACGATGAGCGCCATCACGAGGTTGATCCTGGTGGCGGCGACCACCCGGGAGAACACGTCCATTCCGGTGGAATCGGTGCCGAACCAGTGCGCCGCGCTGGGCGCCAGGGTGGACGCGCCCACGACCCGTTCAGGGTCGTACGGCACCAGCAGCGGACCGATGATCGCGATCAGGACGAGCACGGCGAACGGAATGGAGGCGCTGAGCGAGGCCTTGGGCATGTGGATCCTTACTCTCTTGGGTCAACCGTCGACGCGCGCGCCGGGGCGGCGACGCGGGTCGAGCAGCATGTTGAGGATGTCGACCAGGAAATACGCCACGAGGCACAGGCTGGCGATGACGACGAGGAACCCCTGCAGGCCCAGGAAGTCGAGGTTGTCGACCGAGGTGATGGCGAAGGCGCCGATGCCGCCGAATCCGAACAGCTGCTCGAGGACGACGACACCCCCGACCAGTCCGCCGAACAGGGCGCCGATCATCACGACGGCGCTGGCCGAGGCGCGGCGGAGGATGCTGCGGTAGATCGAGGCGCGGGTGGCGCCGGAGGCGATCTTGAACAGCGTCGACGCTGCGGCCGCCTGCTCCTCGACGCCCAGCGCCAGCTGCTTCCAGATGTTCGGCGTGTAGACGAGGACGATGACGACGACGGGCAGGAGATAGTGCCCGACGATGGACCCGAAGACCTCACCGTTGCCGGCGATCACGGCATCCAGCATCGGGAAGCCGGTGACGGTGTCGACGGCGGCGAGGCCCGGCGACGTGCGGCCGATCGGGGCGGGGATGATCCGCAGGATCGTGTAGAAGAGCACCAGGCCGAGGATCGCCAACGCGAAGTCGGGCACGGCGCCGGCGAGCTTGCCGTAGCCGGCCAGGACCTTGTGCACCCGGGCGCTGTTGGAGAGCAGGGTGGCCAGTGCCAGCGCGAATGACAGCAGCACGGCCCCGAGCAGGCCCAGCAGCACCAGCTCGATGGTGGAGGGCAGCCGGGAGGTGATCTCCTCCCAGATCGGCCGGCCGGTGATCTGGGAGGTTCCCAGGTCGAGGCGGATGAGTTGCTGCCAGAATGCGCCGAACTGGTCCAGGATCGAGCCGTCCAGGCCCATGGCCTCGGCCGCGGCGTCGTAGTCGGTCTGGCTGAAGCCGCCGCTGGTGTCCATCCGTGCCAGCACCGGGTCGCCGGGAACGAGGCGCACCAGGAAGAAGGAGATCGTGGCGAACACCGCGATGTGCACCGGCAGTACCAGGCTGCGCAGCATCCACCACCGGTTCCGGGCGATCCAGGCGTCCGCGCGCCCGCGTGACGGGCGGCGGGGTGAGGGAGCGGGAGCCGTTGCGACGGGAGTGGCCAGGGCCTCGTGTCTGGTTGAACTGAAGTCGATCACTGGGCGAGTCCTTTCGGGGTGCCGGGTCGGACGAGGTGGCCGGCGCGCCAGGAGCCGCCGCGGGCCGCCGAGCAGATCACGGCGGTCAGGGTGCAGGCCACGAGGAGCAGCCCGGCGGTGAGGAACCCGCCGATGACCGTCTCCGGCGCGTCGACGGTGCCGCTGTAGCCGTTGATGCCGGCGGTGGTGAGCCACTGGCCGAGGATGAGCAGGACCACGGCGGTCCCCATGGTCTGGGCGCCGTTGTAGAGCACGGAGCGGATGCCGTTGGAGATGCCGCGCTTGTTCGGCGGCAGGCCGCCCATCACCGCCGCGGTGTTCGGTGCGGTGAAGATTCCGTTGCCTGCGCCGATCAGCGCCAGGGCGGGAATCAGCAGGCCGGAGTCGCGGCCGCCGGTGAAGCAGAGCAGCAGGGCGGCATAGCCGAAGAGGGAGATCAGGGCGCCCACCGTTGAGACGCTCCGGGAGCTGAACCAGCGGGTGAGCTGACCGGCGAACGGGGAGGCGATCATGACCGAGGCCGCGGACACCGCGGCGACCAGGCCGGTCTCGGCCGGTGGGACACCGAGCACCAGCTGTTGGTAGAGCACGACGAGCACCAGCACGGATGCCTGCCCGAACGACATCAGGAAGGCGGTCGCGTAGGCCAGCCCGCGGGCCCGGTCCCGGATGAGCGCGAAGTCCACCAGTGGTTCACGGACGCGTTTCTCGACAGCGCCGAACACGGCGAAGGCCACGACGGCCAGGACCAGCAGTCCGAGCGCCCGGGGATCGGCCCAGCCCCAGGCCGAGAGCCGGTTGATGCCGAACATCAGCGCGGCCAGGGCCAGGGTCGACACGACAGCGCCGGCGTAGTCGAACCGGGCCGCGGCTCCGGTTGATGCCCGGGGTGCTTCCTTGCGCAGCACCAGGAGGCCGAGGGCCAGGCCGAGCACCCCGAACGGGATGTTGACGATGAAGAGCGACCGCCAGCCGAAGGCCTCGAGCAGGATCCCGCCGATGGCGGGTCCCAGCATGGAGGCGACGGACGCCATCATGATGTTGATGCTCAACCCGACGCCGAGGAGGCGCTGGGGAAAGGCGTCGGCGATCTGCGCGTTCGCGTTGGTGATGATGGCCGCCGCGGCGATACCCTGCAGGGCGCGGAAGAGGATCAGCGCCGCCGGACCGGCCGCGAAGACGGCGCCGGCGCTCGCCAGGGTCATCAGCAGCAGGCCGCCGAGGTAGAGGCGGCGGCGGCCGACCATGTCGGAGATGCGGCTGAAGACCAGCACCAGCCCGGTGAGGCTGAGCATGAACGAGAGCAGGAACCAGTCCGCCGTTGCCGCCGGCACCCCGAAGTCGGTGGAGATCGACGGCAACGCCACGTTCACGGAGGTGCTGTTGACGAACACGAGCAGGCTGCCGAGGGTGGTGACGGTGAGCACCTTCCACGGGTACGTGCCGGGCACGCCGTCCGCCACGATGGGTTCGGCCGGGTGGCCGACGGGCCGCTCCACGACCCGCTCGCTCACGAGGCGTCCTCGACGGCGAGGAGGTGCCGCGGCCCGCGCAGGTAGGCGTCGAGCAGCGACGCCGTGTACGGGTGCTTCGGGCCGGCGAGGATCTCTTCGGTGGGGCCGAACTCGACGACCTCGCCGAAGCGCATCACCACGAGGTGGCGGGCGATGAAGGCCGTGGCCGGAAGCCCGTGCGAGACGAAGAGGAGCCCGACGGAGTGCTCGGCGCAGTAGCGCTTGATGGTGTTCAGCACCGCGCCCTGCACCGACACGTCCAGCGCCGAGACGACCTCGTCGCAGACCAGGAAGCGCGGTCGGACCACGAGCGCCCTGGCGAGGGAGAACCGCTGCCGCTGCCCGCCGGAGACCTCGTGCGGGTAACGGTCCAGCTGGGCCGCGTCCAGCCGCAGCAGGTCGAGGATCTCGCGGATCTCGGTCTCGGCCGCGGCTCCGCTGATGCCGCGCAGCAGGCGCAGCGGAGTCTCGATGGCGTCCCGGATGGTGCGGCGGGGATCGAAGGAGGAGGACGTGTCCTGCGCCACGTACTGCACGGTGCCGCGGAACTGGCGGGCCGACGGGATCTTCGCGGTGAGGGCCGCGACATCCTTGTCACCCAGCAGCACGCGGCCGGAGGAAGGCTTGTCCAGGCCGACGAGCATCCTGGAGAGGGTGGATTTGCCCGAGCCGGACTCCCCCACGATGCCGACGGCGGAACGGGTGCTGAACGCGATGTCCAGCGGCTTGACCGCGACGAGGGCCGATTCCTTGCGACCGAAGACCTTGCTGACCGCCTCGGTGCGGAGGATCAGTTCCGGGGCGAGGTCGGTGACGTTGGAGGCCTTCATGCCACGACCGCCCGGGCTGCGGGGAACGAGTCCTCGAGGGTGGGCAGGGTGTCGAGCTGGGAGTGGCCGAGCGTGGGCACGCAGGCGGTGAGGGCGGTGGTGTACGGGTGGGTGGCGTCCTCCTCGATCCGGTCGGCACGGCAGATGTCGACGATGTCGCCCTTGTACATCACGATGATCCTGTCCACATAGACACGGCACAGTTCGATGTCGTGGCTGACCACGAGCAGGCTCGCCTTCTCGATCTGTGCCATGTCGTTGAGCAGGTCCATCACGTCGCGGCTCACCGACGCATCCAGCGCCGAGGTCGGTTCGTCGGCGATGAGCAGCCGCGGCTTGCCGCAGAGCGCCAGGGCGAGCATGACCCGTTGGCGCATGCCGCCGGAGAGTTCGTAGGGGCGCAGGCGCAGGATGCGGTCGACGTCGTGCAGTCCGACCTTGCGCAGCCAGTCGCGGGCGAGGTCAGTGGTCTGGCGGCGGCGGATGCTGCCGATCCCCTTGAGCACATCCGCGAACTGGCTGCCGACCGTGGCGACGGGGTCCAGCGAGGTCATCGCGTCCTGGAACACCATCGCCATGCCCGGGGTGCGCTTGGGAACGGTGCGGACGGGGCCACGGCGCACGTTCTCCCCGTCGAAGTGGATGCCGTCCGAATCGATGTGGGCGGAGGGGGTGGTGAGCAGGCCGGCCAGGGCGAGGGCCAGGGTGGTCTTGCCCGACCCGGTCTCGCCGACGATGGCGACCCGTTCGCCCTCGGCGATGGTGAAGCTCGCCCCGGTGACGGCGCGGTGGGCCTTGTCGCCGTGGCCGTAGGTCACACTCAGGTTGTCAACTCTCAGCAGTTCGGGTGCGGTGCCGGTCACGGTGGTCCTCATCCTGGATCGTGTGGTGCTGGTCGGGGTCATCAGAACTCGAGAAGGTTCTCGCGGAAGGTGTCGTGCGCGTATTCGGTGCGCACGAGCCCCCGCCGCTGCAGCGCGGGCACGAGGCCGTCGGTGATCTCGCTGACGTACCGGCGGTTGAGGTCGAAGTTGCTGATCAGGAAGCCGTCGCCACCGACCTCCTGCATGGCCTCGTCCATCTGGGCGGCCACGGTGTCGGGGGTTCCGACGAATTCGACGGCGCCCAGGTTTTGGCGCAGGAACTCCCGCGGGGTCTTGCCGATGGCCTGGGCCAGCATCTGCTGGTGCCCGTTGGTCTTGGCCGTGTCGGGGATGGGCTCGTCGAGGGGGAACTGGGCGAAGTCGATCCCGCTGTGCCGGGAGAGGTGCAGCAGGCCGAGTTCGGGGTGTTCCTCGGCGTGAATGATCTGGCGGGCGCGCTTGGCCCTGGCTTCCTCGTCGGTCTCGCCGAGGACCGGGGAGGCGAGGAAGAGCACCTTGCAGTCGTCCGGGTTCCGTCCCCAACCGATCGCCTGCTGCCGCACGCTGTCGCGGAACGCCTTCATCGCGGGCACGCCGCCGTCGACGCCGGAGATGATGGAGTCGGCCGTGCGCGAGGCGAACTGCTGGCCACGGGCGGAGCCGCCGGCCTGGGTGAACACCGGGTGGCCCTGCGGCGACCTGGAGCCGTTCAGGGGTCCGCGGGACTTGAAGAACTGACCCTCGAAGTCGACGGTGTGCACCTTCTCGTAGTCGGCCCAGATCTCGTTCGCCTCGTCCATGACCACGGCGTCGGCATCCCAGGAGTCCCAGAGCCGGCAGGCCAGGTCGAAGAATTCGTCGGCCATGTCGTACCGCAGGTCGTGTTCGACGAGCTGGTCGTGGCCGTAGTTCTGTGCCGCACGGTGGCTCGAGGAGGTGACGATGTTCCACCCGGTGCGTCCCTTCGACATGTGGTCGAGGGCGTTGATCTTGCGGGCCAGCATGTAGGGGTGGTACTCGGTGATGGACAGTGTCGGCACGATGCCGATGCGCTCGGTCAGGTGGGCCATGATCGGGGCGAGCACGCTCGGATCGAGCTTGGGCGTGGCCGTGGCGCTGGCCAGGTACGCCTTGGAGTTCCCGCCGTAGGCATCCGGCACGTAGGACGAGTCCTCGATGATGATGTAGTCGAAGCAGGCTCGTTCCAGCGCCTGGGCGGTGTCGATCCAGAGCTTCGGATCGGTCCAGTCCTGGCCGCCCCGGCCCGACCAGGTCTTGCCCCAGGACTTCACGCCGAAGCCTCCGGCGCCGAACCAGGCCAGGTGAAAGGGTTGTGCGCTCATCGTCAGAACGCCATCAGGTTGTCGCGGAAGTTGTCGTGCTCGTAGGCGGTGCGGGTGAGCCCGCGGCGCTGCAGCTCCGGCACGAGGCCGTCGCAGATCTCCAGGCTGTAGCGGCGGGAGAAGTAGCTGTTGGCGATGAGGAACCCGTCGCCGCCCACCTCCTGCATGACCTCGTCCATGTACCCGGCGACGTCGTCGGCGGTGCCGACATAGTTCTCGTTGCCGCCGGAGAGATGGTTCGTGCGGATCACGTCGTTCAGCACCTTGCCGACCAGGCCCGCCACCATCGACTGGTGGCCGTTGCTGGTCAGTTCCGGCAGTGGCTGGTCGAGGGCGAACTGCGCGAAGTCGATGCCGCTCAGGCGGGACAGCGAGGCGAGCTGGTACTGGATTTCGTTGTCGTCGAATTCCTTCGCCGCCTGCGAGCGTTCCAGTGCCGTGGACCGGCTCTCGTCGACGATGGGTGAGACCAGGAAGAGCAGCTTGATCGAGTTGGGGTCACGCCCGGCCGCCGTGGCGAGGGTGCGGATCTCGTCGCGGTACGCCTTCATCTTCTCCGGCGTGCCGGCACTGGCGATGATCGTCTCCGCCCACTGCGCGGCGAAGGCCTTTCCGCGGTCGGAACCGCCGGCCTGGCAGATCACCGGGGAGCCCTGGGGCGAGCGCGGTGAGCTCAACGGCCCGCGGGAGCGGAAGTACGTGCCCTCGTGGTTGATCGGGTGCACCTTCGAGCCGTCCGCGAAGATGCCCTTCTCCAGGTCGAGGACGAGCGCGTCCTCCTCCCAGGAGTTCCACAATCCCTGGGTCACGGTGAGGAACTCGTCGGCCATGTCGTAGCGTTCGTCGTGCGGGTACTGCTTGTCCCTGCCGTAGTTCTGCGCTCCCCCGTCGTTGGAACCGGTGACGACGTTCCAGCCGATGCGCCCGTCGGACACGTGGTCAAGGGCGTTCATCTTGCGGGCCAGCATGAACGGGTGGTACTCGGTGGTCGAGCAGGTGATCACGACACCGAGCTTGCTCGTGGCCGCCGTCAGGAAGGGGGCGAGCACCATCGGGTCCAGCTTGGGAGTGTCGACGGAGTGCCGCAGGTAGGCGTCGTGCGAGCCCTGGTAGGTGTAGGGCACGTTGGACGAGTCCTCGACCATGATGTAGTCGAAACCGGCGCGCTCCATGGACCGGGCCAGGTCGACGGCCATGTCGGGCTTGGTGAATCGGGACACGGCCGAGCCGGCCCAGGGGTGCTTCCAGGCCTTTGGACCGAAGCCCTTGGAATAGAACCAGCCGAGATGGAAGGGGTTTGCCGTCATTTCTCACTCCGGGACACTCATCGAAACATTGGAAAACCGAACACGATTCACGGTACGGAGAGCATGTTTCCGGCTCTGTGTCTCAGGGTGAAGAAAGCATTACGCCGCTCGGTATCAAAATAAAACAGCCGGTCAAACGCCAGAAAACAGCCGAATTGACGCTCGGATGGCCGTGTTACGCCGGTTGCGGCGCCCGGGATCCGCGAAAAAGGCCCGCACTTTCGTGCGGGCCTCGCCATCGTTCGTCTCAGGCGTCCTGGTGCGCCAGGCCGAAGCGTTCGGCGAGCGTGCTGCTCTCGTATTCGGTGCGGAAAAGTCCCCGCCGTTGCAGTTCCGGAACCACGAGCTCCACGAAGTCCTCGATCGATTTCGGCAGGATCGGGGCGACAATAGCGAAACCGTCGCAGGTGCCGGCCTCGAACCATTCCTGCATCACATCGGCGATGTGTCCGGGGGTTCCGGTGGCGACGAACTGCATGTTCGCGAGGCCGCCGATGTAGGACCGGAACGCGATCTCGGCGATCGACAACGACTCTTCCCGCGCCATCCGGGTGAACAGCGTGGCCTGGCTGACGCTGGCCGACGTCACCGTCGGCAGCCGGTCGAACGGCAACGGCTCCCCCGGGTCGTGTTGGGTGAGGTCGTACTCGAGCAGGCCGCTCAGGTGCGCGATGACGTCCGCGCCTTCGGCATGGTTGTCGTCGAGGGTGCTGTGCAGCTGGTGGGCTTCCGCATCGGTCGCCCCGACGAACGGCATGATGCCCAGCAGGATCTTGATGCTGTCCGGGTCGCGGCCGTAGGCCGCTGCCCGCCTACGGATGTCCTGGTAGTACTCCTGCGCGCGCTCCAGCGTGGATCCGCCGGCGTAGATCGCATCCGCCCAGCGTGCGGCGAGGTCACGGCCTTCGTCGGAGGATCCGGCCTGCACGATGGCCGGCCGGCCCGCCGGGGGGCGGTAGACGTCGAGTGGTCCGCTCACCTCGAAGTGGGTGCCGGCATGCCGGGTCGGGGTGCCGGGGGCGTCGGGTGTCGGCGCTCCCGCCCACAGGCCGGTGACCACGTCCAGGAACTCGTTCGAGCGTTCGTACCGCTCGGCGTGCGGCAACTGCACGGCGTGGTTGAAGTTCTGGGCGGTGGCGTCGCCCGAGGACGCGACGTAGTTGACCCCGAGCCGACCATTGAGGATGTGGTCGGTCGACGCGGCCCGGCGGGCCACGTCGTACGGCTCGTTGTAGCTGGTGGAGATGGTGACGATGATGCCGATCGAGCTGGTCTCGGCTGCAATGGCGGTGGCCATCTCGAACGGGTCCAGCCGCGTGGCGCTCACCGTGCGTCCCGGCACGTGCACGGGGGTGTCGGCGATGAAGACAAGGTCGAACAGCCCGGCCTCTGCGACCCGGCTGGCGTGCAGGTACACATCGGTGTTGGGGATCTGGCGGACGTCGCTGATCTCGTGGCGCCATCCGCCGGAGTGCCGGCCGTACTCGCTCAGGTTGACGCTCAGGTGCATCGTGCGGGTCATGCTGCCCTCTCCTCCGGGACGTGGTGGCCGGTGAGGCCGAGGCTGCGGGCGAGGGTCGCCGGTGCGCCCCGGCTCCCGGACGGCTCGATCAGCTGCGCGGCCGCCTCGGCGAGCCAGTGCGACCAGGCGTCCGACCCGTCACCGGCCACGTCGACTCCGTCCACGCCGAGCGTGTCGACGAGGTCACCCGCCAGCGCCGCGAAGGCCGCCGGGTCGGTGACCGCCGGGTCGCTGACCGCGGAGCCGGCCGGCAGGCGCACGAGCAACCGCACGGCGTCGGTGCGGCCGGCGCGGTCAAGGGCATCCCGCACGGCGCTGACAAGGTCGGCGCTGACAAGGTCGGCGGTGACGAGGTCCGCGGTGCCGTCCACCGTGATCACATCGGCGACCGCGGCGGCATACTCGACGTCCCCGGCTCGGGCGACGGTGACGAAAAGGGACGGGCGGCCCTGCGGGGAGCGGGGAACGTCCAGGGGGCCGCGCACGAGGAACGCGGGGCTGTCGTGGTTGATCGCGTGGATCCTGGAGTCATCCTTGAAGTCGCCGGTCACCTTGTCGGGTCGGGCGGCGCCGTCTTCCCAACTGTCCCAGAGCGCGAGCGCTATCTTGACGAATTCGCTCGCCCGGTCGGCTTCGACGCCGGGGTGGCCCGGGGTGCGCCAGTCGTACGCCGAGATCTCGTGCTCGAGCGTTGCCGGGCGGATCAGCCAGCCGGCCCGGCCGGCCGTGAGGTGGTCGAGTGTGGCCAGCCTTCGGGCCAAGTGGTACGGAAAGCCGTAGAGGGCGCTGTTCGCGGGCACCAGCCCGATCTGCCTGGTGCGGCGGGCCAGGTAGCCGGCAAGGGTGGTCGCCTCGAACGCGCCTGCTCGGCCACCTTCGTCGAGCAGCAGCGCCGTCATGCCGGCGTCATCGAAACGGCGCGCGGCCCCCTCGACGGCGCTGAGACCAACGCCGGAATTGATGGAGATTGTCGCGGTAACGATCACTGGGGGCATCCGTTCTGGGCCGGGGTCACACCGGGCTGGCGCCGTGCGGTGACCGTGCCGGCAACGCTACGAAGCCGATGTTTCTTCACCGATACTCCGTGATGACGCCCCCATTACGCCGCTCAGGCAGCCCCCGAACCGCGGGAAACCGGGCCTGATAGCGGGGCTCGTGCCGGCAGGAGCGCCGTGTTACGCCGGTGGTGGACCTGGTGGAAACGCAGAATTTACACGTTGCTCGCTCGGTGGTAATGGGCGGTGACGCACACTGAATCAAGCCGCCGTGTCCTACGGGTGCCACTGACCGACCAGTCCATACGCCACACGCGGCGGGGAGACCCGCCGTTCACCAGGGAGTCACAGCATGGACAACCAACTCGACCGCGAGCGCGCCTTCAAGGAAATGACCCGCGCCCGCGCCCCGGAGAGTGACGATATCCGGCAGCGATCACCGTTGCGGCTGCACGCCCAGATCCGGTCCGGAATCCGTCGGGGCGTCGTGGGAGCCAGCGACCGGCTGGACGAGGACTCCATGGTGCGCACCTACTCCACCAGCCGTAATGCCGTGCGCGCGGCCCTCGCGCTGCTGGCGGAGGAAGGCATAGTGTCGCGCGAGCGCCGGCACGGCACCATCGTGATGGACTCGATCGAGGACATCCAGATCGGCTCGGGCAACGGGTGGAACACCGACGAGACGTTCCGTCACGCGATGACGAACCTGGGCAGTTCCACGATTCCGACCACTCCCCTGATCGCCGGGTTGCTGCACACGTCGGAAGACACCGTCAAAGTGACCCAGTTCGTCGATTTCCGGGACGGGGTGCCGTTCCTCATCTACATCAACTACTCCACGATGTCCGGCGGTGACCGTCAGTACACCTCGGAGTGCCCGTCGGAGTCGTTCGAGGTGCTCTTCGAGCGGGCGTACAAGTCGAAGCTGGCCAGGATCGACTGCAGCGTGCAGGCGGTGTCATCGGACGAGCGCACCGCGCGCCTGTTGAACGTCGCCCCTGGCACCGCCCTGATGCTCAAGGAACGCCTGCTGGTGGACGCCACCGGGACGCCGCGGGAGTTCAGCCACACCTACTACATCGCCAGCCGGGTCGCGCTCACGACCACCACCTGGACGGCAGGGCACGGCCCCGCTGCCGATACTGGGGCGGCGTAACCGACGGCAGCCGACCGGCCCGCTCAGTCGGCCGGCTGCCACGCCACGACGTGCTGCGCCTGGGCGCCGAGTCCGTCGATGCCCATCCGGATGGTGTCGCCCGCGGCCAGGTACGGGAACCGGCCGGACATGGCGACGCCCTCCGGGGTGCCGGTGTTCAGGAGGTCACCGGGTTCGAGCACCGTGAACTGCGACAGGTGCCAGACCAGGTAGGCCACCGAGAACACCATGTCCGCGGTGGACGAGTCCTGGCGCTTGTCCCCATTCACTGTCGACCAGATCCGCAGCGCCTGGGGATCGACCTCGTCGGCGGGCACGAGGCCGGGCCCGAGCGGGTTGAAGCCCGGCGCGATCTTGCCCTTGGACCACTGCCCGCCGGAGATGTCCTTCTGCCACACGCGCTCGGAGACATCGTGGCTGACCACGTACCCGGCGACGTGCGCGAGGGCGTCGTCCACCGAGTCCAGGTAGCTCGCCCGCGTTCCGATGACGACTCCCAGCTCGGCCTCCCAGTCGACCTGCTGCGATCCCTTCGGCAGCACCAGGTCGTCGAACCCGCCGACGACGGTGTTCGGGTGCTTTAAGAACACGATCGGGGTGGTGGGTGCGGCGTTGCCGGACTCCGCCGCGTGGGCAGCGTAGTTCTGGCCGATGCAGAGCACAGCGGCCGGGCGTGCGATCGGCGCACCCACCCGCAGGTCAGCGGCGTGCGGGAGCACGGGCAGCGCACCGGAGCGGGCGGCGTCCCGCGCCCGACGGATGCCGTCTGCGGCGAGGAAGGCGCCGTCGATGTCGGTCGTCAACGGGGAGAGGTCGTAGACCACCCCGTCGACCTCGATGGCGGGCGTTTCGGAACCGAGCGGGCCGAGCCGGAGGAGCGTCGTCATGTATCGACCGTACACAACCCGGCTCGCCGCACCGCGCGGGATCCGGCGCCGGGCGCAGAAAAAGCACAAGACGGGCAGGGGATTCCCTGCCCGTCTTGTGCCTGTGAAGGGTGTTGCCTACTTGGCGGTAACCGTGAGGAGCGGGCTGCCGACCGACACCTGGCCGGATGCGGCCTGGTCGATGGAGCCGAACTTCTTCGGGTTGGTCACCAGGACCGGGGTGACCAGCGAGTAGCCGGCTTCCTCGATCACGGCGCGGTCGAAGGTCACCAGCGGGGTACCCGCCTCGACCTTGTCGCCGGCCTTGACCTTGACGTCGAAGCCCTTGCCGGCCAGGTTCACGGTGTCGATGCCCACGTGGATGAGCATCTCGATGCCGCCCTCCAGCATGAGTCCGAAGGCGTGCCCGGTCGGCTGTGCGACGAGGACCTTGCCGGCGGCGGGAGCGTAGACGGTGTCCCCGGTCGGGTCCACTCCGACGCCGAGTCCGACGATTCCCTTGCTGAACACGGGGTCGGGTACCTCGTCGAGCGGCACGACGATGCCGGCAACCGGCGAACCGATGGTGGCGAGGACCGTGGCGACCATGGTCGCGGTTCCGCCGGCGGCGGGTGCGGCGGCGGCAGCCGTGGCGGTCGAGGCGGCAACGGGTGCAGCTACGGTCGCGACGGAGGCGTTCTTGGCTTCCATCTCCTGGTCGGCGGCGAGCTGGGCGGCCGCTTCGGCCTTCTGCTCGGGCGACAGGTAACCGGAGAGGATCACGAGGATCATCGCGGTGAAGAAGGATGCGGCAACGGCGACCGCGTACAGCGGGATGTTGTTGAACGCGGGGATGGTGAGCAGCGACGTGAACACGAACGCGTTGGTCGTGACGCCACCGCCGATACCGATGATGACACCACCGACGAGGCAACCGACCAGCATGCGCGGGTAGATGCGCTTGAACCGCAGGTGGATGCCGTACAGCGACGGCTCGGAGATACCACCGAGGAGTCCGGCGGCGAGTGCACCGGTCGCGGTCTGCTTCATCTGGCTGTTCTTGGCGCGGATGGCGAGGAAGAGAACGCCGGCGGTCGCACCGAAGCAGGCGAAGTTCCAGGCGCCCATCGGGCCCTGGATGAAGTCATAGCCGAGGGACTGGATGTTCAGCAGCATCACGGCGTTCAGCGGCCAGTGCAGGCCAAGGGGAACCATGAACGGGTAGGCCAACGGGATGACGATCGCGAAGATGAGCGGTGAGAAGTCGTTGATGGACTTGAGGAACTCGCCGATGGCCGCTCCGCCGAAGACGCCGATCGGGCCGATGAGGAAGGCCGTCACGGGGATCATGACGAGCATGCTGAGGAACGGTACGAAGATCAGCTGGACGCTGGCCGGGATGATCTTCTTCAGGCCCTTGGTGAGCAGGCCGAGAGCGGCCGCCATGAGCAGCGGCGGGAAGACCTGCGAGCTGTAGTCGGTGACGGTCAGCGGCAGGCCGAAGATCGAGACGATGGCGGCCTTGCCGTCGAAGACAGTCTGGGCGCCGTCGGTGGCGGCCAGGGCGGAGAAGCCCGGCAGCATGACGACGGCCATGATGCCGAAGCCGACCCACGGGTCGGCGCCGAGGCGCTTGGAAGCGTTATAGGCCACCATGAGCGGCAGGAAGACGAAGACGCCCTGCCACATCAGGTTGATGAAGGCCCAACCCGGTTCAAGGGTGACACCCGGCGCGTTCCACGCGGGGATGACGCCGAGGGTGGCCATCAGGGCCATGAAGGTGATGAAGAGCGAGGCGCCCAGCAGCGCGCCCAGGATCGGGCGGAAGGAGTCGGAGAGGACCTCGAAGAAGGTGTCGAGCGCGGCGAACTTGCCACGGGGACCCTTGGCGCGTTCCTTGGCCTTGATGTCGTCGGCGGACTCGCCGGAGCCGACGTTCTTCATCGACGGAAGCGCGAGGATCTCGTTGTACACGGTCTCGACGGCGCCGCCGATGACGACCTGGAACCGGTCGCCGCTCTGGGGAACCGCACCGAGGACGGCAGGGATCGCCTCAACGACGGCCTGGTCGATGACGGATGCGTCCTTGAGCGTGAACCGCAAGCGGGTCGCACAGTGGGTGAGGGCAACGACGTTGCCGGCACCACCGATGCTCTGAATAATGTCTCCAGCGGGTGTTGACGCCACCTGGGTCTCCTTCGGGTGTTGATGCCAAGCGATGGGTTGCCGCCTGGAACAGCTCAACGCGGACCAGATTGGTCGGCTGAGAATCGTCTGTTAAGTTTTACAGACCGGTTGTAATTTACATGTTTGTAGCAGAAATGGCTCGGGCCATAGGTCCCACCGGCCGGTGTTCACCTGCGTTCCCGCAGGTCAACCCGTAAAAAAATGAGGTTTCACTCATTTTCCGCCGCCGGTCTGAAACCGCCTGTGGACACGCGAAAAGGCCCGGTCGCAGACGTGCGACCGGGCCTTCCCTGTATAACGGCGCTGGACTAGCTGGCGACGTTTTCGCGTCGCGGCAGCACCCAGCCGGGCCGGACGAAGTGGCAGGTGTACCCGTTGGGGTAGTTCTGCAGGTAGTCCTGGTGCTCGGGCTCGGCCAGCCAGAAGTCTCCGACGGGCTCGACCTCGGTCACGACCGGGCCGGGCCAGATGCCGGAGGCGTCCACATCCGCGATGGTGTCGCGGGCCACGCGCTCCTGCTCGGCATCCGCGTAGAAGATCGCCGAGCGGTAGCTGCGGCCGCGGTCGTTGCCCTGGCGGTCCCTGGTGGACGGGTCGTGAATCTGGAAGAAGAACTCCAGCAGCTCGCGGAAGCTCGTGCGCTCGGGGTCGAAGGTGATCTCGATCGCCTCGGCGTGGTCGCCGTGGTTGCGGTAGGTCGCGTTGGGGGTGTCACCGCCGGTGTAGCCGACCCGGGTGGACAGAACGCCCTCGCGCTTCCGCACCAGTTCCTCGACGCCCCAGAAACAGCCGCCAGCCAGTGTTGCCTTCTCAGTGGTTCCGCTCATCGTGTGCTCTCCTCGTTCGTGATCCAGCCGTGAGCCGTGCAACCGTAACCTGCCGGTCGCGGCTCACTTCCTGCACAACGCGCGGGTGGTGCGGACTGTTCCGACAGCCGCACCACCCACAGGTCGCTCACAGGTTTGTCGTTGGATGGATGTTACCGGTTCGAGTTGTGCCCGTGATGGTGCCCCTTCCCGGAGAGCTTGAAGACCGACAGGTTCCCGGGCTCAGGTCCGTCCGGACCGAAGATGGCGGCGTTGTGGGTCACGTAGACCTTCCCGTCGCTGTACTCGATCGCGGCCGGCGATGCGAGCGGAAGCGAGGCCGACGCCGTCTGGCTGTTCGGCAGGACCAGGGAGACCTGCCCGGTGCCCTCAGGACCGCCGAACATCTCGGCGACAACGAGAGCCCCGGTCCTGTCGTCGATGGCAACCCCCGTGGCTCCGACGAATCCGGTGGCCACCGTGACGATCTCACCGTTGGCGGGGTTGATCTTCACGACGCTGCCACGAGCACCCAGGCTGGGGTCTTCCGGTCCGCCCGGCAGCGAGGTCACGTACAGCCAGCCGTCGGGGCCGACCTCGACATCCGTGGGCACCGGCTCGAACGCGTACGGAACCCCGGCCGCGCACTCCGGGTAGCCGTACTGTGCCACGAGACCGGCCGGCGCGGGTACCGGAGCGAGCGGTGGCAGCACGGCGACGGTCGACACCGTGCCGTCGAGGCCGACGCGGAGGATGGTGTTGGCGCCGGCATCGGCGACGTACACCGCCTTTCGGGTTGCGGCGGAGGCGTACACGTGCGTGTCCACGACGCCCGTGTAGGTCGCCGGCGGCGGGGTGTCGGGGCCGGGAGGACCCGTCGGCGGCGGCGGGAACTGCGCCGCGCACTCCTCGCTGAGGCCGACGAACCCGTAGGTGTTGATCTGGTCCGGATTCTTTTCTACCTCGTACGCGCCGAGGTCGGCCAGTTCCGTCGGGGCGCCGCCCCGGTTGAGCTTCATCAGCGAGAACGTGGCCGTCGGCTGGTCTCCCTGCGCGAAATAGACGTTGCCGCGACGGGTCGAGACGGCGCCGATCTCGAGCCCTTCGGCGCTGGCGACGGTGGTCCGCTCGCCGGACCGGGTGATCTGCTCCAGGGTGCCGGCGAAGTTCTGGGACACATACGACGTGCCGTTGGTGTCGACTGCGAGGCTCAACGGCCCGATCAGGTCGGATCCGATGGTCTTCAGGGGGCCGAACGGGTTCTTCGAGGTTGCCGAAGCCGGCGCGGAGATGGCGACGGTGGCGAGCGCGGCGGTGCAGACGGCCGCGACGATGGTCCGGGTTTTCATCTGTAGCTCCTTTGCTAGCGCAGTGCGCGGGCGCGACGGAAATCCGCCACGTCCGCCCACTATCCCGCCGGCTCCGGAGTTTGTCGAGGTTTTCTCAGGTTCAGCGACGAACCGCGCGTGCCGTCACCCGGCAGCCGCTCAGACGGCGCCGGCCTCGATCTCGATCACCACCGGCTCGTTGTCGGTGGAACTGACGGTGACCGTGATGGTGCCGGCCCCCGTGGGCCGGATCACCGCGAGGGCGCGACCGTCGAAGGTGTCGCGGGTGTCGGCGTCGAACCGCTCGGCGGTCTTGGGGTTGCCGCTGCCGAGCCCGGCGAGCACGCCGGCGCCGGCGACCTGCACCCGAACGGAGCGATCGCTTCCCGTGACGAGCACTCCCCCGGCGTCGCGCAGCTCGATCGCCACAAAGGCCAGGTCGGTGTCGTCGTTCCGGATCGAGCTCCGGTCGACGGATGCAGTGAGCAGCGTGGGTCCGGTCGCCGCGGTCAGCGAGGTGCGTCCGGTCTCGGCGCCCGATCGGTAGGCCACGGCGGTGAGCACGCCCGGCCGGTACACGGTCTCCAACACGGCCAGCATCGGGCGGGTTCCGCCGACGGGGCCGCGGGCGACCTCCGTGCCGTCCAGCAGCAGGGCCACCTCGTCGGCATCCGCGTAGACCTCGACGCTCACGGGCTTGCCCTCGAAGCCGGGCCAGGTCCAGGACGAGACGGAGTCGCTCCACGCCCACGGGGACTGCATCGTGATGGTCTGCCCGTACCGTTCGGGGCGGAGCACCGCGATGGCCGGCTCGGTGCGCAGCCCGAAGACGATCTCCCGGTAGTACGAGGCCGGCCGGCGGTGACCGGTGATGTCGAGGTCGCCGCTCCAGGCGGTGAGGTAGGGGTATTCGCGTTCGAGGGAGGCGACCGCCTCCGGGTCCTCGGCGTACGCGGTCGCGCCGATGCCGACCTCACCGAGGTAGTCCCAGCCGGTCCAGGTGAAGTCGCCGATTACGTTCGGGTTGGCCACGACCAGCGGCCAGAGGCTGCCGATCTGGGTCGGGAACGTCTCGGAGCCGACCAGGACGCGGTGCGGGAACAGCTCCGCGTCCGTGCTGTACCGGCCCTCGGCGTAGTTGAGGCCGAGCACGTCGAGCACTGAACTGGATTCGGCGGTGCGCCGGGTGACCGCATCCGACGTGCTGATGGCGTTCATGCCGCCGCCCATGTCCCCCATGAGCTCGTTGAGGCCCTGGTCCTTCTCCAGGATGCTGGACAGCTCGTCGATCACGGCGAGGAACGCGTTCACACCGTTGGTGACCAGGCGGGTGGGGTCCTGCGCACGCACGTGCTCGGCGAGGTCCCTGGCCCAGGCGGCGCCGTGCGGCGTGCCGACCTCGATGATCTCGTTGCCGATCGAGTACATGATGACGCTGGGGTGGTTGAAGTCCTTGGCCACCATCGAATCCAGGTCCGCCGCCCACCACTGCGGGAACTCGGCGGCGTAGTCGTAGTTGGTCTTTCCGCGTGTCCACATGTCGAAGGCCTCGTCGATGACGAGCATGCCGATGCGGTCGCAGGCGTCCAGCATCGACGGCGACGCGGGGTTGTGCGCCGTTCGGATGGCGTTGAAGCCGGCGTCCTTGAGCAGCTGGATGCGGCGTTCCTCGGCCCGGGCGATGGAGGCCGCCCCGAGCGGGCCGTTGTCGCTGTGCACGCAGGCACCGCGCAGCAGCACCTCGTGCCCGTTGATGCGGAGGCCCTTGTGCGGGTCGACGGTGACGGTGCGGATGCCGACAGCGGTGACCACACCCGTGGTCACTTCACCGAGCCGGGTGTGCACCGAGTACAGAGCCGGGGTGTCCACGCTCCAGAGCTCGGGGTGCTGCACGTAGAGTCGCTGGCGCACGACCGAGGTGCGGCCGGGCGCGAGGGTGACCGGGGTCTCGTCGCCCTCGACCGTCGCGCCGTCCGGCGCGATGACGGTGGTGCCGACCTCCACCTGCGCGGTGGTCATGCCCAGGTTCGTCACCGTGGTCGCGACCTCGAGTACGGCCTGGTCGTCTTCCACCCGCACCGTGGTCACTCGCACACCGTCGGGCACGATGTGCACGGCCTCGTCGACGTGCAGCAGCACCGGGCGGTGCAGCCCGGCGCCGGCGTACCAGCGGGAATCCTCCCCGGAGCGCACCTCGATGCGGAGGGTGTTGGCGGCGCCGAAGCGGAGGAACGGGGTGAGGTCGACGAAGAACCGCGCGAAGCCATCCGCCCGGTTGCCCGCGAACTCGTCGTTGAGGAACACCATGGCGCGGCGGAAGGCGCCCTGGATTTCGAGGCGGACGACCTTGCCGGCCCAGTCCGCTGGGACGTCGAAGTCCTTGAGGTAGGTGTAGGCGCCGGCTGGCGCGTAGGCCGCGCCGCCCTTGCTGGGCGCCTGCGCCGAACGCTCGGCGTCGCGGAGGGCGTCGTGCGGGAGCCGCACCGGGGTGGCGGTGACGGCGTCGTCGCCGGCGGCCGCGAACGGGCCGAGGGGGGTGCGGTAGGACCAACCGTCGGTGAAGGATGTGCGTGTCATGGGGTGACTCCGATCAAGGGGACGTGCGGACAGCCGAACTGGGGAGCGGAGGTACGCTCAGCGCACCTTCCGGATGGGCAGGATCAGCGCGGCAGCGACGCCGAGCATCACGAACGCTGCGATAAACGTTGCCTGGTACCCGCCGGTGGACGCAACCAGCACGCTGGTCACGACCGGGCCGAGGATCTGGCCGCCCGAGTTGGCCATGTTGAGCAGGCCGAGGTCCTTCGCCGCGGTCGCCTTGTCCGGCAGCACCTCGATGTTCAGGGCCTGGTCGACCGACGTGAAGGTGGCGTTGCCGACACCGGAGAAGATCGCGAACGCGATCATCGCCCAGGCGAACGGTGCGACGAGGGGAAACAGCACACCGATGGCGATCAGCAGGGCCGCGCCGATGACGAACGGCTTGCGGCGTCCCACCCGGTCGGACAGCGGGCCGGCGATGAAGCCGAAGAGGATGGATGCCCCCAGGGTGATCGTGGCGCTGATCGCGATCAGGCCGGCGGCGCCGCCGGTGTCGAGCCCGATGTAGTCGGTGAGGATGTAGAGCTGGTAGTTCGTGATGGAGAACATGCCGGCCTGGAGGAAGAACTTGCCACCGAGGGCGAAGTAGAAGTCCCGGGCACCCGTGCGCGGGAAGGAGAAGCTCTTGAGCAGTTCCCGGGCGGAGAGGGTGGCGCGGGGCTGGTCGCGGTTGGGCCGGTTGGGCATCAGCACGGCGAAGACCACGCCGGAGGCCAGCGTCGCGACGGCGAAGACGACCAGGCCGGTGCTGGGAGCTCCGACGAAGTTGGCGCCGATGATCGTGCTCAGGGACGCGCCGACGGTGAGGGACACGCCATAGATCGCGGACACCGTGCCGCGGTACTTCACCGGGACGCTGTCGGAGATCACGGCCACCATCGGGGCGATGATCGCGTTCAGGAAGAGCATGTAGAAGCCCCACCACAGAATCAGCGCGGTCGGTGTCTGCGCGGTGCTGAGCCCGAGGAGGCCGATGGCCGTCGCGATGGAACCGGCGACCACCCACGGGGTGCGCGCTCCGAAGCGGGACCGGGTGAGGTCGGACAGTGCACCGAACACGATGTTCGCGACCAGGGACAGGGCGGCGCCGAGGATGCCGAGCACACCGACGAGCTGCACCTTCTGGTCCGGAGCGACCTGCTCGACGGCGGCGGGCAGCAGCACGGCGATGCTGCCGATGTACGGGCCGATCCAGAGGATCCCCGCGATGAACAGGGCAACCGCGATCCGCCAGTTGAACGTGGAGAGCGACGTGCGTCCCACCACCACGTTCGTGGTTGTCAGCGTGTCGTTGTGGGGATCAACGTTGAAAACGGTCGATCGGGGCTGTTGCGACATCTTCGTCCTTCACATGCGCTAAACTGTTTCGTAAGTTTCAATGAACAAAAGTACGCTAGCCGCGATTTGGCATTGATTACAAACTCAACGAGGCGAAACTGTTTCCCTGCGCAGCAGCAGGACCGGCCATTGGAGGCCCATGCGAATCCCCCGCCGCGTCACGCTCACGGACATCGCCGACGCCGCGGGCGTCTCGAAGGCCACCGTGTCGAAGGTGCTCAACCACCGCGGCGGCACGTCGGAGGAGACCCGCCTGCGAGTCGAGGCCGTCATGCGCGACCGCGGCTACATCGCCATCACCCGGGAGCGGGCCCCGGCCGACAACCGCACGGTGACAGTGGTTTTCGACAACCTCGTCGCGCTGTATTCGCTGGGCGTGCTCAGCGGCCTCGTCGACGGCGCCCAGGCCCTCGGCGTCGATCTCGTCACCAACGTCACGGACTCCCACCGCGGCACCGACGTCGTGCTCGACCGTGCCTGGGTGCGCCGGCTCGCGGCCAAGGGGCATTCCGGCCTCGTTGTGGTGACAACCACCGTCGACGCGGCTCTGGTGAGCGCCTGCACCCAGTACGGCGTGCCGCTGGTCGCCGTCGATGCCCCGAACCTGGTCGACGCATCCGTGGTGAGCATCGGCTCCAACCACTGGCGCGGCGGGATGGACGCCACGCGGCACCTACTCGAGCTCGGCCACCGGCGCATCGGGTTCCTCGGCGGCGACCCCGCGAACCCGGGGTTGCGTGAACGCCTCTCGGGGTACCGGGAGGCGTTGGCCACCGCCGGCATCGACTTCGAAGCCGAGCTGGTGTCCGAGACGGGCATGGGCACCGCCGCCGCGGCCGTGCCCGTGATGCTCGACCTCACCGACCCGCCGACGGCGTTCTTCGTCACCAACGACGGCGATGCGATGGCCGTCGTTCGCGCCGTGCACCTGGCCGGTCGCCGGGTGCCGGAGGACGTGAGCGTGGTCGGCTACGACGACACGTACTCAGGGTTTCCGGCGCTGACTACCCTGTCCACGGTGCACACGCCCATGCGCGAGATCGGCACGCTGGCCATCGAAACCGTCATCGGCATGGCGGAGGGAAAACGGCCGATCTCGCCCCGGCTGCAATTGGCGACACATCTCGTCGCGCGGGAGTCATCGATCGCCCCGGCGTCACTCCGCTGAGAGTGAGTGCGCAGCCGGTGAGCGCTCCGTGCTCGGCTGGCACAGCACGAGGAAGAGGATGACCATCCCGATGACCGGGATCAGGAGCACGAACAGCATGTGCCAGCTGTTCCCCGCGTCCCGCAACCGGCGCACCGAGATCGCCAGGGACGGGAGCAGGACCGCCAGGGCCCAGACCGTCGACAGGATCCCGACGCCGCGAAGACCCGTGAGGGCACCGTCGACCAGGCTGAGCACCAGCATCACCACGGCGGTGAACAAGGTCCACCACCAGAATTCGGAACGGCGCGCTTCCCCGGTGAACGTGACGTACTTGGTGAAACCGGAGGCGATGGCGGGGCCGAAGTTCATGTGGTGGTTCCTGAGATCGTGGAGAATGCTCGGCCTGGTGGCTCTGCGTGAGCGTATCGACGCTACCAGCAGCCGTGCGTGCCCCGGCAGTGAAAAAGACCCCGACCGGCTGGTCGGGGTCTTTCTTTTTCACCCTGGTGCACCCCCCCGGACTTGAACCGGGAACCCGCTGATTAAGAGTCAGCTGCTCTGCCAATTGAGCTAGAGGTGCATGTTTATCGGCGGGGCTTCCCCTGCCGACATGAGACATTACCACCAGTTTCGAACCCGGCGCCAATCGAGCGCCAACATCGGCGTGTCGCGCTGCAGCACTATTCTGGGGAGCGTGACCGAGACCCTGCCGCTGACCCTTGCCGATGATCTCACCCTCGCCCTCGAGCTGGCCGATTCGGCCGACACGATCTCCATGGCGCGGTTCGAGGCCCTCGACCTGGTTGTGACCACCAAGCCCGACCGCACCCCGGTGACGGATGCCGACCAGGCCGTCGAACGCGCCATCCGCACGCTCCTGGCCGAGCGACGCCCCGACGACGGGATCCTCGGCGAAGAATTCGGCACCGCCGGGCCGACGAGCCGGCAGTGGATCATCGACCCGATCGATGGCACCGCCGGGTTCCTCCGCGGCATCAGCATCTGGGGCACCCTCATCGCGCTGGCCGTCGATGGCGTTCCGGTGCTCGGGGTCGTCAGCTCCCCCGCACTCGGCAAGCGCTGGTGGGCGGCAGTGGGAGGCGGCGCCTGGTCGATCGACGCGCGTTTCCCCGATGCGCCGCCGAAGCGGATCGGCGTCTCCGGGGTCGAGACGCTCGCGGATGCCTCGATCAGTTACGGCAGCATCCAGCAGTGGGATGCCGCCGGCCGGCTGGATGCCCTCGTCTCGCTCACCCGGCAGGTGTGGCGCACCCGCGCTTACGGCGACATGTGGTCGTACATGCTGCTGGCCGAGGGACACCTCGACATCGCCGGTGAATTCGACTTGCAGCCGTACGACATGGCCGCTCTCGTGCCCATCGTGCAGGAGGCCGGCGGGCGCTTCACCTCCGTGGACGGACAGGACGGCCCGTGGCACGGCAGCGCCCTCGCCACCAACGGCCGACTGCACGAGGCCGCCCTGGCTGCCCTCACCGCTCCGACGGCCTGACCCGGCACCGGCCGACGTCCCCGGCACGCGCGCGCGCATGAACGCTTCCCCCGCTCCCCGCCGGCGCCTGCTGTGGTGCGGCCTGCTCGGCACAGCGGTCCTGCTGCTCGCCGGGTGCAGCGTCGTCGGGGCGTTCCTCCCATCGGGCGAGACCGACGGCGCGCTCGCGGTGATCGACGGCGGCGACACCGACGTGTCACAGCTCGCGGTCGGCGACTGCATCAACGCGGTCAACGGCGGCATCCTGTCCGGGCTCGACGCCGTGCCGTGCACGGAAGCGCACGACTGGGAGGTCTACGATGACCTTGACGTCGCCAGCACGGCCGATGATGCGGGTGCCGCCCCCGGCACGGATGCCCTCGTGGCCGCCGCCGAGGAGGGCTGCGCCGCCGCTTTCCTGCCGTTCCTGGGCCTGTCCCAAGACGCGACATCCGCCCTCGGTTATACCTACCTCCTGCCGGACGCGAGCGCGGCACCCGCGCCGGCCGGTGACCGGGTGGTGCACTGCCTGATCGGCGACATGAGCGGGCCCGTCACCGGATCCCTGGCCGGCGCCGCCCGGTAAGCGCTCCGGTCAGAGCGGGGACGCGGCGCCGTCGGCGGCGGCGCTGCCGGGAACGGTGCTGCCAGGAACGGTGCTGCCAGGAACGGTGCTGCCAGGAACGGAGCTGCCAGGATCGGTGCCGGCACCGTCCACCGGCCGCCAGAGTTCGTTCTGCAGCACGAGGGCCAGCTCCCGCAACAGCACCACATCCACACTGTCGACGGAACGCGGCTGTTCGTCGTAGACGCACAGCGCCCCGATGCGCTCCCCCGTGGGCGACTCGATGGGGAAACCGGCGTAGAACCTCAGGCGCGGGCCGGCAACAACCAGCGGGCTGTCCCGGAAGCGGTCGTCGAGCAGGGCATCCGGCACGATCAGGGCGGCGGGCTCGAGGACGGTGACCGTGCAGAACGAACTGCTCCGCGGGATCTCGGTGACCTGTAGGCCCACCACCGACTTGTGCCACTGCCGGTCGCCGTCGAGCACGGTGAATGCGGCGGCACTGGTTCCCAGCGTGGAACTGGCCAGCGCGACGATCCGGTCGAAGCGTTCCTCCGGTGCCGTATCGAGCAGGTTCAGGGTCAGGAGCGCCCGGTGCCTGGCCGCCTCGGTCTCCTCGGCCGTGCGTGTCGGCAGCGCGGCATCGTCCCGCTCGCCGGCCGACCCGGACGCCCGCGGCAGCGCGGCCACCATCTGGGCGGCCAGGGAATCCGCCCAGACCTCGTAGTCGGTCGCGGAGCGGAACCGGCCCGACGTCGACGCCACGGTGGCGGGGAGGCGCACGTAACTGATGCCGTTCTGCTGGGCGCAGTAGGCGATGCTGGCCCGGTTGAGCGCCTGGGCCTGGGCCCCGGCCAGGGCGCCGAGTGGGGTCTTGAAGATCGGCAGCGACGACAGCGCCACGATTCCGGCGAGGTAGATCTCGGTTCCTCCCGCGGTCGAGAGCTGGATGCGCTCGACCAGCCGGGCCAGATCGTGCAGCCAGGCACGCGGGGACGTGAGCTGGCCGGCATCGCCGATGCCCAGGGTCAGCACGACGGCGTCATAGCGCCGGAGGGTGTCGAAGTCGATGTGCCGGTGCGCCGTTCGCACCGTCATGCTGGACCGGGCCGTGACGTCGACCCCGGCGCCGCGGCCGGTGCGAGCGGTGAGCGCCCTGGCCAGGGAGCCCGGCAGGCCGAGGGTGTGGCTGAGCACACCCCAGCCGACGGCCATCCCGCCGCCCACGATCAGGATGCGGTGGCTGTCCCGGCCCGGCGAATGCACCTGCGGGGCGTCCAGCGGCTGCGGCACGCCGGCGAACTTTCGCTCAAGGTTCGCGGCCCAGCCACGCATCACGGGGGCCATGGTCCAACGGAGGATTCCGTGCACGTGACCCTCCAACTGGACGCGGTGAGTGCGAACCCGGCCGCAAGCGAACATTGCATACAACTGCTGCTCATCATACGCATCCGCCTGATGTCCTAAGATTCTGTAGTGTCTCCCGTTACCGATCCCCTCCGCATTGCCCTGGTCTCATTGCATACGTCGCCCGGCGCCGAGCCCGGTTCCGGTGACGCCGGCGGCATGAACGTCGTCGTCCGGCACCAGGCCGAAGCCATGGCAGCGGCCGGGCACCACGTCGAGATCCTCACCCGGCGCTCCTCCCCCGACCTGCCGGCCGCCCGCCGTCTCGGCCCTGGCGTGACGCTGCGCTACCTCGACGCCGGACCGCTCCGGTCGGTGCCCAAGGGCGACCACGAGGAGTTCATCGACGAGTTCCGCGGCCGGGCGAGCACCCTCGGGCCGTGGGACGTCATCCACTCGCACCACTGGTTCTCCGGCATCGCCATGCTCCCCCTGGCCCGCAGCTTCGGCGTTCCGCACGTGCAGAGCTTCCACTCCATCGCGGCCGACGCGGCCACCCCGCTCTCCGAGGGCGAACGCCCGGAGTCCGGCGGGCGGATGGCCGGCGAGGCGCGGCTGGCCCGCGAATCCGACGCCATCGTGGCGATCAGCGCCGCGGAGGCCGAGACCGTCGTGCGCCGCCTGGGCGGCTCCCCCGACCGCATCACCGTGGTTCATCCCGGCGTCGACGGCACCCTCTTCCATCCCCGTACCCGGCCGCCGGCCGCGGGCGGATCCCCGCTCGGCTACGCGGTCGTCGCCGGGCGGCTGCAACCGCTCAAGGGCCTCGACCTCGCCATCGAAGCGCTGGCCGCCGTGCCGGAGCATCTGCGTCCGGAGCTCGTGATCGCGGGCGACGCCTCGGCCGACTACGACGGCTACATCGACGAGCTCACCCGGTTGGCCGCCGCACACGGCATCGCGAACGGCGTGCGTTTCGTCGGCCCGCGGTCCCGCGTCGACCTCGCCGCCCTGTTCCGCGGCGCGAGGGTCGTGCTGGTGCCCTCGCACTCCGAGACCTTCGGGCTCGTGGCGCTGGAGGCCGCGGCCAGCGGGGTACCCGTCGTCGCCCAGGGCACCGGCGGCCTGCGTGAGGCCGTACTCGCCGGTGACACCGGGCTCATCATCGAATCCAGGGACCCGCAGGACTGGGCCGCCGCCCTCACCGAGGTGCTCGGCGACCCCGAGCTGGCCCGCCGCCTGTCGCTGGCCGCCCGGGCCAGGGCCGAGATCTTCGACTGGCCTCGCTCCGCGGCCGCCCTGCTCGAGGTCTACCGCACCCTGCTGCCCGTTTCGGTCGGAGCGTGAGCCTGCTCGACGGCCGGGAATCCGTGTTGTTCGTGCACGCCCACCCCGACGACGAGACCATCTCGACGGGCGCCCTCATCGCCGAGTTCGTCGCCAGGGGCAGCGACGTGTACCTGGTCACCTGCTCCCGCGGCGAACGCGGCGAGGTTGTGGCCGGACCGCTCACCGCCCTGGCCGGTACCGCGCGGCTGGCCAGGGAACGTGAGCGGGAACTCGCCCGAGCCACGCGCATCCTGGGCATCACCGAGCGGTTCTGGCTCGGCGAGCAACCCGCCCGCGTGCCCGGCCTGGCCCCGCGCCGCTACCGGGACTCCGGCATGGTGTGGATCCGTCCCGGACTGGCCGGACCGGCCTCGGATGCCGCGGCGGACGCTTTGTCGGTGGCGCCGCTGGCCGAGGTGACCAACGATCTCATCGCCCTGCTCGGCGTGCTCCGGCCCTCGCTCGTGGTCAGCTACGACAACGGCGGCGGCTACGGGCACCCGGACCACGTGCGCGCCCACGAGGCCGCCCTCGCGGCCTGTGCGGCCACCCGCACGCCGTTCGCCGAGGTGCTCGAGGAACCGGCCGCCGACGCCGAGTGGTTCGACCTCCCCCAGCACCTGGGCCTGGTGACGGATGCGCTGCGCGCGCATGCCAGCCAGCTCACCGTGCACGGCGGTGACATCGTGCACTCCGGCGGGCAGCGGGAGGCCATCAGCACCTCCGCGGGCCTCCGCCTGCACGCCGTCTAGCAGCGTCTCGTTCAGAGTATCGCCCAGGCAGTCGCTCAGGCCCGGGTAGCCGCTCAGGCCAGGGCGGAGCCGACTCGCAGGGCGACCGGTGCGAACGGCCGGGTGCCGTCCCCGTCGCGGCCGTCGGACGTGATCGTCGTCCTGAGCAGTCGGCGGAGTCCGGGCAGCCCGGCCCGTTGGAAGGCCGCGCGCTGCCGCGCCGCACCGGTGCCGTCGGTCACGAGCCGGGCCACCTCCTCGGTGACGAAGGCGCTGTCGCCGGAGGCGACCAGCTCGGGTTCGAGCATCCGGACGAACGCATAGAGGCAGTCGTGCGCCGGCAACAGCCCGCCGGTGAATGGGTCGAAGACCTCGTGCCGCATGCCGAAATGCGCCGAATGCAGCAGGGCGGCCGACAGCAACTCCGACGGCACCTCGGCCGAAGCCTGCGCGGCGACGCTGTGCGCAGCGGGCACGTTCAGTGCGTGCGCCACGAAGGCCCGGCACAGCGCGGCGATGAGCAGCGTCGAGTGCGCGTCCAGCTGCGCGTCGGCCATGCGGAACTCGATGGTGGGCAGGTGCTCCGACAAGCGCACGTCCCACATGATCACCCCGAGATCGACCGTGCCGCCGATGCCCAGCAGCCGGGCGATCCGGCGGTCGTAGTCCGCGGCGTCGAGGAAAGCCGGCGGGCTGCCCGAGGTCGTCCACCGGCGCAGCAGCACCGTGCGCC
This sequence comes from Cryobacterium sp. AP23, assembly GCF_054075385.1. Taxonomy (NCBI): domain Bacteria; kingdom Bacillati; phylum Actinomycetota; class Actinomycetes; order Micrococcales; family Microbacteriaceae; genus Cryobacterium; species Cryobacterium sp. AP23. The sequence goes on from NZ_CM133415.1 coordinate 1,282,642, forward strand.
AGCTGTCGTACCCGGTGTCGTGTCCCCACCACAGCGGGGAATTCGAGGACAGTGCGCTGAACAGCGGCAACCAGGGCCGGACGGCGTTCAGCGCAATCACCCCGGCCTCCCGGTTCGGGATACCGACGTGCACGTGCAGGCCGCTCACCTGGTGGTCGGCGATCACCCCGTCCATTGTCCGCACGATGCGGTGATACCGGTCGACATCCGTGATCGACGGGAACTGGGTCGTGTCCGGCGGGGTGCCGACGCTGGCCACCACGACGCCCAGGGTTGCGGCACACTCCGCGACAACACGGCGGAAGCCCACCATTGCCGCGCGGGCGACGTCCAGCCGATCGAACACCACGGATGCGTGTTCCACCTGCGAGGCCAGGAACTCACGGTGCGTCACCTCACGCCAGGCGGGCATGGCGAGGAGACGTTCGTAAACCTGGGCACCCACATCTGCTGGCCGCAGGGTGTGCGGATCGAGGAACTGGAACTCCTCTTCGATGCCGAACGTGGCCATAATGACCTCTTCCGTCGTCCCCGGACAGGTCCGAGGGTGGAACCATTCAGGTGATTCTCGTCGCTTGATCCGAGTCGGTCAAGAGCCGATCGGGTTGCGCGAGAACGGTGCACACTGGTCGCGTGCGCTCCGTGTGCCGGTGCGCGGGACGGGAGAAGACATTATGTGCAGGTGGCTGGCCTATATGGGAGAACCGCTGCGTGCCGCGACCATCGTGCTCGATGCCAAGCACTCCATCGTGGCGCAGTCCCTCGATTCTCCGCTGGGCGCCGAGACCGTCAACGGTGACGGATTCGGCTTCGGCTGGTACTCGGGTGGCGCCGCGAACACCGAGCCGGCGGTCTTCCACAGCATCGACCCGGCGTGGAACAACCAAAACCTGCGCGAGCTCACCCGGGCGATTGTGAGCCCTCTGTTCTTCACCCATGTGCGGGCGGCGGCGGGCCCGCCGATCCAGCAGACGAACTGCCATCCGTTCCGGTACGAGAACTGGATGTTCATGCACAACGGCGCCATCGCGGACTGGCCGGAACTCAGGCGCGACCTCACGATGGAGATCGATCCCTCGCTGTATCCGCACGTGCTCGGCACAACCGACTCCGAGGTGGTCTTCCATCTCGCGCTCACGTACGGCCTGCGCGATGACCCGATCGCCGCCATCGGGAGGGCGATGCGCACCGTCGAATCCGTCGGCCATTCCCACGGCGTGCAATTCCCCTGGCAGGGCACCGTGGCGGTGTCGGATGGCGAGACCCTCTGGGCGTTCCGCTACTCCACCCAGGGTCGCACCCGGTCGCTGTTCCACTCCACCGACGTTCCCACGCTGCGGGGCATGTATCCCGACGTGGAGCGCCTGGCGGACTTCGGCGACCAGGCGAAGGTCGTGGTCTCCGAGCCGCTCAACGACCTGCCCGGCGTCTTCGTGGAGGTGCCGGAGGCGACAGCCGTCATCCTCGACGCCGATGGCTACCGCCACCAGCCGTTCCTGGCCGACTGAGACGCCGGTCGGCTCGAGATAGGCGGGAGATACACGAAACGCCACCCCGAGGGGTGGCGTTGGGTATGGATTCAGCAGCGTGTGAGAACAACAGCGTGTGAGAACAACAGCGTGTGACAACAACCCAGTGGTGGAGATGCGGGGAATTGAACCCCGGTCCACTGCTGCAGTCATGTTTCTTCTACGGGTGTATCCAGTGAAGACGTTCTACTCGGCTCCGGAACTTGCCACTGGCAGCTGATCCGACGAGCCCAGCCCTCGTTTAAGTCCCCCTATACCCCGAGGCTCAGGATAGGAGCAATCTCTCTAAATGACGTCAGTATCCGGGTAGAGAGCATTCCCGGTCTGACGGCCAAAATGTGGTTCTACTTAGGCCGCGAGGGCGAAAGCGGAACGCTTGGCAGTGCGAGTTGAATCGGCACTTATAGTTTTGCAGAGATCGTTAACGAGATAACCCTGCATCCTCGACCCGCTTCTCACAGTTACGCAGGCAATGTCGAAACCGATCATCCCCATGTTCACGTTCTACCTGGGCAGAACGCGGATTGTTGTCACACGCTGTTGAGTTTCCAAAACCGTAGTGGCGAACATTTTCAGCCCACCACCACGGCCTTTCAGGATACAACACTTTCCCCCGCCACCGTTAGCCACCCTGAGCCGCCGCCCCACCGCCAGCCACCGCTCGCCACCGCTCGCCACCGCCAACTGTTCCCCCTGCGGACAAATGGGCCCGGCACACCGGGACCACTTGTCAGATTGGGAATCAGTTGCGATATTGACGTGTGGATAAGATGACATTTCCTCACATGAGCCTCTCATTCGTGGGAGAATGTGGGTATGGACGACGACCTGGCAGGTGGTTCCACAGCAGCGACGGGAGGCACTCCCGCCGCTCAGCCCTCGGCTGACTGGAACACCAGCCTCGCCGTACCAGCGCCCATTATCGACGCGATGGTACGACCCGCCACCAACAGCGCCGACTCTCCTCTCCCGCCCAAGGAGACGCGGCCGGCGTGGCAGGAACCGGCTGAGCTCCCCGCCGTGCAACGGGTACTCGCCGGGCCGTTCGGACAGAAGCTCAAAGCCCTCGACGACGCCGCGCGAACCACCCAGGCCGTCTTGGCGTCAATTGATGTGGAGGGGCTCAGCGACCCCGAGGTCATCGCGTTGACCCAGGCCGTGGAGCGGGCCGGCCGCCCGGTGGATGCCGCCCGGGTCCGCACCGCCGCGACGGTCGGTGACCGATCCCGGCCCGGACTGGGCAACGACTCCCTGGCCTGGAAGCTCGGCGCACCCCACCAGAACGATCTCCTCACCCGGCTGACCGGCACCTCGATCGCGGAGATGAAACGCCGCATGGAGCTGGGCGACAAGGTCGCCCCGCGCGTGATCGCCGGTCGGGTGCTCGAGCCGGTGTTCCCGCATGTTGCCGCGGCGCTCACCGCCGGAGAGCTCGGTGTGGATGCGGCCGCGACGATCGTGGCCGGCCTGGCGGACTACAAGGTGCACGGCCGTTTCGACGCCGACCAGGACCGGGTCGACGACGCCGAAGCCGGCCTCGTGGAACGCGCCACCGGGTCCGTGTTCGGCCGGATCCAGGCCACCGACGAACCGGCTGCCGGCGCCGGGCGGGTCGGTAGGCTCGGCGACTCCGACGGATTCAGCTACACGGCCGATGAGATCCGCAAGTTGGCCGCCCGTAGCCGGGCGCTGCTCAACCCCGACGGCGCGGCCCCGAACGAACCGACCCTCGAAGCGAAATCAACCATCACCTTCGGGGACAAACGCGACGGCCTCTACCCAATACGCGGCGGGGTCCCCCCCGACCTCAAGGGCATCATGCAGGCCCTGTTCAACACCTACCAGTCCGCCCGCAGCGCCCCGAAATTCCCGTCCGCGGAGGAGCAGCAGCGCATCGAGGCCGGCGAACTGGTCCCCGGCGAGATCCTCGACGAGCGCACCGGCGGACAGAAGCGGGCTGACATCCTCCGCGGCATCCTCACCCAGGTTGCTCAGGACCCTCGCACCCCCACCATGGGCGGCATGCCACCCACCGTGATGGTGCACGTGAACGCCGCAGACTTGCTGGCCGGAACCGGGCTGGGCTGGATCGACGGAGTGGACGCCCCGATCTCGATGAAAACCGTCAACCAGATGATCGACAACGGCGGCATGCAGCCCGTGTATCTGGCTAAGAACGGTGCCGTCCTCGACCTGGGCACAAGAATCCGCTTCTTCAACCGGGCCCAACGCCGAGCCATCACCGCCCGAGACGGCGGCTGCATCATCCCCGGCTGCAGCTCCCCACCCCAATGGGCCGAGGTGCACCACGTCGTGCCCTGGTTCAAGGGCGGACCCACCGACGTGTCCAACGGGGTGCTGCTCTGCTGGTACCACCACCACACCATCGAGACCTCCGGCTGGGAGATCCGCATGGTGAAAGGCGTGCCTCAGGTCAAAGCGCCCCGGTGGATCGACCCGTCCGGCAGATGGCGAAAACCAGACCCGCACCGGGCCCACGACTCGCGGAGCTAGTCGCCGAGGTTGCGCCGGGCGGACATGGCCCGGTCGGACTCGCGCTTGTCCTGGCGTTCGCGCAGGGTCTGCCGCTTGTCGTATTCCTTCTTGCCCTTGGCCACGGCAATCTCGACCTTGGCCTTACCGTTGCTGAAGTAGATCTTCAGCGGAATGAGGGTGTAGCCGCCCTCTTTGGTCTTGTGGCTGATCTTGATGATCTCCTGCTTGTGCAGCAGCAGCTTGCGCTTGCGGCGCGGCGGGTGATTGGTCCAGGTGCCCGCGGCGTACTCGGGGATGTGAACGGCATCCAACCACGCTTCACCAGACTCGATGAACGCGTAGCCGTCGACGAGCGACGCCCGGCCGGCGCGGAGCGACTTCACCTCGGTGCCGCTGAGCACCATTCCGGCCTCGTAGGTGTCCTCGATGAGGTAGTCGTGGCGCGCCTTGCGATTGGTCGCGACGACCTTCTCGCCTTTTTCCCTGGGCACGGCATTCTCCTCGATCGGTTCGGTCTTGGCGCCCGGCATCCGCCAGGCAGCCCATCAGTCTAGCGGACCGAGCGGCCGCTCCACGGCTACGTCCGTCGAATGATCAGACCTTCAGGTAGCGGGTGATCGCGAAGTTGGCCGACGCGGCAGCCAGGGCGGCTCCGATCAACACCAGCATCGGCACCACCAGGAAGGCGTCATCCAGCCCGACAAGGGCGAACCCAGTGAGTTTGTCACCCAGATAGCCCTGCACGAAGTACTGCACTATTGCCACCGTCGCACCGCCCGCCAGCACGGAACCCAGCAGGGCCGCGAACACGCCCTCCAGGATGAACGGTGTTTGAATGAACCTGTTCGACGCGCCTACCAGGCGCATGATGCCCAGCTCCTTGCGCCGCGAGAAGGCCGACAGCCTGATCGTGGTGGCGATCAACAACGCCGCCGCAACCAACATCAGCGATGCAATACCGATCGCCGTGTAGCTGGCCACGTTCAGCACCGAGAAGATCTGGTCGAGGTACTTGCGCTGGTCGGCGACGCTCTCGACTCCAGCCACACCGGACAGGCCCTCCACCAGGACGTCGGAATCACTCGGATTCACGAGGTTCACCCAGAAGGTCTGGTTGAGCTGCTCTGGCGTGACGTACTCGGCCACCGGGTTGCCGGCGAACTGCGTCTGGAAGTTCTCGTAAGCCTGTTCGTGGGTCTCGAAGTAGTACTTGTCGATGAACGTCGCCAGCGTGGGCGACTCGAGTTGGGCCTTGACGGCGTCGATCTGCTCCGGGGACGCCTCCCCCGCTGTGCAGGTCTCGGCCGTCGACAGGCTGGTGCACATGTAGATGCCCACCTGGGCGCGGTCGTACCAGAAGTTCTTCATCTGGCCGATCTGCATCTGCATCAGGATGGCCGCACCCACGAAGGTGAGCGAGATGAAGGTCACGAGCACGACGGAGACGACCATCGAGGCGTTGCGGCGGAGGCCTGTGGATGCTTCGGAAAGCACAAGTCCGAGTCTCATCGGGTGGGTCCTACGTTCTGCTCAGTGGTCGGGTCGGGCTTCTCGCCCGGAGCCCGCAGGCCGAGTTTCTCGGCCAGCGTGAGCTGTTCTGGTTCGTCGTGCTGGGTGACCGGGATGACCGGCCGTGACATCGTGGTGGTGGGCGGCTCCTCGACCGGAGTCTCGGCCTGCTCCCGCTGGTCCTGCTGCTCCGGCGCGGCCGGAACAGTGACGGGCTCCGGTGCGGTGGCCGCCACCGGCTGCGGCTGGAACTGCGGCTCGGCGGTCGGCGTGGGCTCGGTGCCGACCGCGGCGGCCGCCGGAACGGCCTCGGCTGCGGGCAGCGTCGCGGTCTCAGCTGCGGGCTCGGCCGCGGACGCGGCTGGAACCGACGCAGCGGGCTGGGTCAGCGCCGGGTCGGGATCGGCGGGGAAGGTCAGGGGTTCGGCCGGGGCCGCGATGGTCGTGGGCATCCGGGAGGACCGGGACGCGGCCCGCTCACCCGGGGGCAACACCATGGGGATCGCCGCGGTGGCGTAGCCGCCCTGGCGTTCGTCACGCACGATCTGCCCGGCGGACAGCTCGATGACCCGGCGCTTCATCTTGTCGACGATGCCGGCCTCGTGGGTGGCCATGATCACGGTGGTGCCGCTGGCGTTGATCCGCGCGAGAAGCGCCATGATCTCCGCGCTCGTGGTGGGGTCCAGGTTTCCGGTGGGCTCGTCGGCCAGCACGATCTGCGGCTTGTTCACGATGGCGCGGGCGATGGCCACGCGCTGCTGCTCACCACCGGAGAGTTCGTGCGGCAGGCGCTGGGCCTTTTCGGCCAGCCCGACCATCTGCAGGGTGTCGGGCACGGCCTGCTGGATGTACCCGCGGGACTTGCCGATCACCTGCAGGCTGAACGCGACGTTGTCGTATACCGATTTGTTCGGCAGCAGCCGGAAGTCCTGGAAGACCACCCCGAGGTTGCGCCGGAAGTAGGGCACCTTGCGGTTGGAGATGGAGCGCAGATCCTGGCCCAGCACGTGAATGCTGCCGCTGGACGGCTTCTCCTCCTTCAGCATCAGGCGAAGGCAGCTGGACTTTCCCGAGCCCGAAGCTCCGACCAGGAAGACAAACTCGCCGCGAAGAATTTCGACGTCGATTGAGTTCAGGGCCGGTCGGTTCGTACCGGGATATTTTTTGGTGATGTGATCAAATCGGATCATGGCGTTTCGAGCCTAGGCAGGCAGGCCAAGTTTTTCCAATTGCGACATACCCAATGGGCAAGTCAACAGTTTCGGATGTTCCTACTCGGTGGGCGTCTTGCGCCAGCGGATGCCCGCGGCGATGAAGCCGTCCAGGTCACCGTCGAACACGTTGGACGGGTTGTTGACCTCGTACTCGGTGCGCAGGTCCTTCACCATTTGGTACGGGGCGAGCACGTAGCTGCGCATCTGGTCGCCCCAGCTGGCGGTGATGATGCCGGCGAATTCCTTCTTGGTGGCCGCCTCCTGCTCACGCTGCAGCAGCAGCAGCCGGGACGCCAGCACCCGCATGGCCGCTGCACGGTTCTGGATCTGGCTCTTCTCGTTCTGGCAGCTCACCACCAGGCCGGTGGGAAGGTGGGTGATTCGCACGGCGGAGTCGGTGGTGTTGACCGACTGCCCGCCGGGGCCGCTGGAACGGAACACGTCCACGCGGATGTCGTTGTCGGGGATCTCCACGGCCTCGGCCTGGGCGATCAACGGCACCACCTCGACGGCGGCGAATGAGGTCTGCCGCTTGCCCGCGGAGTTGAACGGGCTCATCCGCACCAGGCGGTGCGTGCCGGCCTCGACGCTCAGGGTGCCGAACGCGTACGGCGCGTTCACCTCGAAGGTGGCCGACTTGATGCCGGCCTCCTCGGCGTAGCTCACGTCGAGCACGTTGGTGGTGTAGTCGTGCTGCTCTGCCCAGCGCAGGTACATGCGCAGCAGCATCTCGGCGAAGTCGGCGGCGTCCACTCCCCCGGCGCCGGCGCGGATGGTGATCACGGCCGGGTTCGGGTCGAACTCGCCGTTGAGCAGCGTCTGCACCTCGAGGTCGCCGAGCACCTTCTGCACGCTCAGCAGCTCGGCCGTGGCCTCGTCGGCGGAGTCCTGGTCGCCCTCGGCGTTGGCGAGCTCGACGAGCACCTCGAGGTCGTCCAGGCGGGACTCGATGCTGTCGATCCGCTTGAGCTCGCTCTGGCGGTGGCTGAGTTCGCTGGTCACCTTCTGGGCGTGCTCGGAGTCGTTCCACAGGTCGGGGGCACCCGCCTGGTCGCTCAACTCGGCAATGTCCAGCTTCAGCCTGTCGATGTCGATCACCGACCGGATGTCGTCAAACGTGGCCCGCAGCGCGGCGATCTGCTCAGAGAAATCCAGCTCAATCATTGTGGAATCCAGCCTACCGGGCTGCCCGCGACGGCACCTGATCCGGCGGAGACGGCGGTAGCATCGATTCGATGAGTACCGAGCGCCCTTTCAGTCTCCGAGGGGTGGCCCTGGCAGCGTTCCTGCCCACCATGCTGTTCTCCATCGGTGAGGGCGCGATGATCCCGCTCATCCCCCTCGTCGCCGACGGCCTCGGCGCGTCCCTGGCCTTCGCCGGCTTCATCGCGGCCATGGTCATGGTCGGCGAACTGATCGGCGACATCCCCAGCGGCGCCGTGGTGTCCCGCTTCGGCGAACGCAACTCGATGATCGGCGCCTCGGTGCTCGCGGTGCTCGCGGTCCTGGTCTGCATCGTCGCGCCCAACCCCATCGTGCTCGCCGTCGGCATCTTCCTCATCGGCCTGGCCACGGCCGTGTTCGCTCTGGCCCGGCACGCGTTCATGACCAGCTACGTTCCGGTGGCCTACCGGGCCAGGGCGCTGTCCACCCTGGGCGGCGTCTTCCGGGCCGGCTGGTTCGTGGGCCCGTTCATCGCGGCCGGCGTCATCCACCTCACCGGCGGCACGACCGCGGTCTTCTGGATCTTCATCGTCTGCTGCCTGGCGGCCGCCCTGGTGCTGTTGCTGCTGCCCGACCCGTCGAGCACCTTCGCCAGCGCCCAGCCCGGCAGCGAGGACACCCCCGTGCGGACGGCCGGCGAGGACCTCGCCGCGGCGGAGACCGCCGGCCTGTTCAGCACGATCTGGCGCTACCGCGGCGTGCTGCTGCGGCTCGGCACCGGCGCAGGCCTGGTCGGCGCGATGCGCGCCACCCGCACGGTGCTGCTACCGCTCTGGGCGGTGAGCATCGGCATCAACGAACCCGACACCGCCCTCATCATCGGCATCGCCGGCGGCATCGACTTCGCGCTGTTCTACTCCAGCGGGCAGATCATGGACCGGTTCGGCCGGATGTGGACGGCGATCCCGTCGATGATCGGCCTGGGCCTCGGGATGCTCGCGCTCGCGTTCACCCACGACGCGCCCGCGAACGTGCAGTGGTTCATCGGCGTGGCCATGTTCCTGTCCCTGGCCAACGGTATCGGCAGCGGCCTGCTGATGACCCTGGGCGCCGACCTGGCCCCGCCCACCGGTCCGGCCCCGTTCCTGGGTGCCTGGCGGTTCACCGCCGACTTCGGCAGCGCCGCCGCTCCCCTCGCCGTCGCCGGCATCACCGCGCTGGTGTCGCTGTCGGTGGCCAGTGGTGTCATGGGCGTCGTCGGCCTCATCGGCGCCGGCGTGCTCTGGCGCTACATCCCGCGGTACGCGCCGCGGCATCCCCGTCCCACCCCGAGAGAAAGATAGACATCGTGCCCCTCACCGGAGAATACGCAGCCAGCCCCGAGAAGTGGGTCCGTGACCAGGTCGACCTGTACGAGACCTCCGGCGGCACCAAGGGCACGACCATGCGCGGGATGCCCGTGATCGTCCTGACCACCCTGGGCGCCAAGTCCGGCAAGATCCGCAAGGCTCCGCTCATGCGGGTCGAGCACGACGGCCGGTACGTCGCTGTCGCGTCCCTCGGCGGCAGCCCGAAGAACCCGGTCTGGTACGCCAATGTGGTGGCGCATCCACTGGTGGAGGTGCAGGACGGACCGGTGCGACAGGACATGACCGCCCGCGAGATCACCGGCGAAGAAAAGGCGATCTGGTGGGAACGCGCCGTGGCGGCGTACCCCGACTACGCCGACTACCAGGTCAAGACCGACCGGGTCATTCCGGTGTTCCTGCTCGAACCGATCGCAGCACCGCCGGCCTCCTAGTGGCCAGGCCACCGAGCCGGTCGAAGAAACGCGGCCCCCAGCTCGACCGGATCGTGCTCGACAATCTGCTGGACAACGACGGCGCCCTGGTCGGCCGCGGCGACGACCGTGAGGCCGAACGCTACAGCCGGGTGGACTTCTCCGGGCGGGACTTCACCGGAACCCGGTTCGCGGAATGCGAATTCCACGGGGTCGACCTGAACACGACGGTGCTGCGCGGCAGCACCTGGAACGAGTGCATCGCCACCGAGCTGCACGCGGCAGTCTTCAGCGCCCCCCGGTCCAGCTGGCGCGACGTCCGCATCGAGCACTCGCGGCTCGGCTCGGTCGAACTCTACGATTCCAGCCTGCGCGGTGTGCAGCTGGACGGGTCGAAGCTCGACTTCATCAACCTGCGGAACGCCACCGTCACCGACGTGTTGCTCTCCAATTGCATCATCGACGAGCTCGACCTCTCCGGCGCCACCGTGCAGAGGCTCGAACTGCGGGACTGCCGGATCGGCACCCTCGATGTGGCCGGGGCGCGGCTCACCGACGTGGACCTGCGCTCCAGCGATTTCTCGGCCATCCACAGCCTGGAAGGGCTCAAGGGCGCCACCATCGACGACGCCCAGCTCGCGCTGCTCGCTCCGCTGCTCGCCGCGCAGCTGGGCATCATCGTCGAATAGGCCGAAACGTATGGCTGGCTAGAGCCACTTCTCCGCGAGGTGCTCCGCCACGACCCGGCGGATGGTGCCGGTCTTGCCGCGCAACACGATGGACTCGGTGCGGATCTTCGGTCCCATCTTGCGCACCCCGCCGACCAGCTGGCCGTCGGTGACGCCAGTGGCGACGAAGTAGGTGTTGTCGCTGGTGACCAGGTCGTTCACGCCCAGGATCCGGTCCAGGTCGTGGCCGGCGTCGATGGCCCGCTGGGCCTCGTCGTCGTCCTTGGGGTGCAGCCGGGCCTGGATGAAGCCGCCGAGGGCCTTCAGCGCACAGGCCGTGATGATGCCCTCCGGGGTACCGCCGATGCCCACGCACATATCGATGCGGGTCTCCGTGATGGCCGCGTTGATGCCGCCGGCCACGTCGCCGTCGAGCATCAGCCGGGTGCCGGCGCCCGCGGCGCGCACCTCCTCGATCAGGCCCGCGTGCCGGGGCCGGTCCAGGATCGCGATGGTCATGTCGGACACATCCTTGCCCTTGGCCTTGGCCAGGGCGCGGATGTTCTCGCCGATCGGCTGGCGCAGGTCCACGACGCCGTGGCCCTCCCAACCGGTGACGATCTTGTCCATGTAGAAGACGGCGCTCGGGTCGTACATGCTGCCGCGGTCGGCGACGGCGATCATGCTCAGCGCGTTCTGGCGGCCGTTGGCGGTGAGCGACGTGCCGTCGATCGGGTCGACCGCGATGTCGCAGGACGGTCCGCGGCCGCTTCCGACGTGCTCGCCGTTGAACAGCATCGGGGCGTCGTCCTTCTCACCCTCGCCGATGACGACGACGCCGTCGAAATCGACCGTGCCGAGGAACTTGCGCATCGCATCGACGGCAGCGCCGTCGGCGGCGTTCTTGTCGCCGCGGCCGATGAACGGCACGGCGCGGATGGCGGCGGCCTCTGTCGCCCTCACCAGCTCCATGCCGAGGCTGCGGTCGGGGTGGAGGTAGAGGGAGTCGTGTTCGGTAGTCACTGTGTGTTGGTGTCCTTCGAGATCGTATGTGGGTTGCTGATGGACTCAGCCGGCAGCATCGCCGGTACGGGGCCAGCTTACCCAGCGCCCGTGCGGCGGGACCTTGTACCCCGAGCGCTTCCACATGTGCCCTCGCTAGACTTGACGGACACCCCCGCTCGATTTCGAGGAGAAGCAATGCCCATCGCAACCCCAGACCAATACGCCGAAATGCTGAACAAGGCCAAGTCGAAGGGGTTCGCGTACCCCGCATTCAACGTTTCCTCCTCGCAGTCGATCAACGCCGTGCTCCAGGGCCTGACCGAAGCCGGCTCCGACGGCATCATCCAGGTCACCACCGGTGGCGCCGACTACTTCGCCGGCCACACCGTCAAGAACCGCGCCGCCGGCGCCCTCGCGTTCGCCAAGTTCGCGCACGCCGTCGCTGACAACTACCCCGTCACCGTGGCCCTGCACACCGACCACTGCCCCAAGGGTGCGCTCGACGACTTCGTCCTGCCCCTCATCTCGGCCTCCGAGACCGCAGTGGCCGACGGCTTCAACCCGATCTTCCAGTCCCACATGTGGGACGGCTCGGCCATCGCGCTCGACGAGAACCTCGAGATCGCCAAGGGCATCATCAGCCGCACCAAGGCGATCAACGCCATCCTCGAGGTCGAGATCGGCGCCGTCGGCGGCGAAGAAGACGGCGTTGAGGGCGACATCAACGACAACCTGTACACGACCTTCGACGACACCGTCAAGATGATCGAGGCCCTCGGCCTCGGCGACCAGGGCCGCTACATGGCCGCCCTCACCTTCGGTAACGTGCACGGCGTCTACAAGCCCGGCAACGTCAAGCTGCGCCCGGAGCTCCTCGCGGAGATCCAGGCCAGCGTCGCCGCCAAGTACGGCACCAGCGCCCTGCCGCTCGACCTCGTCTTCCACGGTGGCTCGGGCTCGACCGACGCCGAGATCGCCGAGGCCGTCAAGAACGGTGTCGTGAAGATGAACGTCGACACCGACACCCAGTACGCGTTCACCCGCGCCATCGCCGACTACATGCTGAAGAACTACGACGGCGTGCTCAAGGTCGACGGTGAAGTCGGAAACAAGAAGCTGTATGACCCGCGCGCCTGGGGCAAGGTCGCCGAGACGGCCATGGCCGCCCGCGTCGCCCAGGCCACCCGCCAGCTCGGCAGCGCCGGCCACTCGAACAGCTAGTCAGTACAGCTAGCAGAGCGAACCGGATGACGATGGCAGAGAACACTCCAGACCAGAAGCCGGCGGCAACCCCGCCGGTGGACTACCGCCCCCAGCCCCGCTACGGCGAGCTGGCTCCGGAAGGCTGGACCTGGACCCCGCCGCAGGAGGAAACCCCTCCTGCGGCCTCTGCCACCGTTGCCCCGGCGCGCCCCTCGGCGCCGACGGAACCGGCCGATCGGCCGCGCACCGCGGCGCCGGCCTGGGACCGTCCCGTCACCGCGATCCTGCTGGTGCTCGGGCTGCTGGGCACCTTCATCACCATTTCGGTGCTGGTGCCCCTGCCCGAGGCCATGCAGATGCTCTACACGCAGGCAGGCCTCGGCACCTATACCCCGGCCAACTCCGTCGCCGCGATCATCACCGCCGGCAGCATCGGCCAGGTTGTCATCTGGCTGGTCACCGCAGTGCTGTCGATTCTGCTGACGCTCCGCCACCGGCGCGCGTTCTACGTGCCGCTGATCGGCGGCGTCGTGTCGTTCGTGCTCCTGGTCGCCGCGATGGCCGTCGTGCTCGCCGGCGACTCGGCCCTGCTCGACTACTTCAGCCAGCCGTAGCCCGCCGGACCGCTCGACCTACTCGGTCCGGCTGACCCGCCCGCCGATCGCGCGGGCGTCGGTGTTGCCCTGCAGGTCCTTGCGCAGCTCCTTGGGCAGCGAGAAGAGCAGGTCCTCTTCAGCGGTCTTGACCTGGGTGACGTCGCCGTAACCGGCTCCGGCCAGGTCGCGCAGCAGCTCCTCGACGAGCTCCTCCGGCACGGATGCCCCGCTCGTCACGCCGACGGTGTTCACGCCGTCGAGCCATTCCTGCTTCACTTCGCTGGCGTAGTCCACCCGGTAGGCGGCCTTCGCGCCGTATTCCAGTGCCACCTCGACCAGGCGCACCGAGTTCGACGAGTTCGCCGAGCCCACCACGATCACCAGGTCGGAGTCGCGGGCGACCTTCTTGATGGCCACCTGGCGGTTCTGGGTGGCGTAGCAGATGTCGTCGCTGGGCGGATCTTGCAGGTTCGGGAACCGGGCGCGCAGGCGCCGCACGGTCTCCATGGTCTCGTCCACGCTCAGCGTGGTCTGCGACAGCCAGACAACCTTGTTCGGGTCGCGCACCGTGATGGTGTCGGCCTCGTCCGGGCTGCCGACGAGCGTGGTGTGCTCCGGCGCCTCACCCGCGGTGCCCTCGACCTCTTCATGGCCCTCGTGGCCGATCAGCAAGATTTCGAAGTCGTCCCTGGCAAAGCGCACGGCCTCGCGGTGCACCTTGGTGACCAGCGGGCAGGTGGCGTCGATGGCCGACAGGCCGCGCTCGGCGGCGGCGTTCACCACGGCCGGCGACACCCCGTGGGCGCTGAAGACGATGTGCGAACCGGTGGGAACTTCATCCACCTCTTCGACGAAGATCGCGCCCTGCTTCTCGAGTTCACTCACCACGTGGGTGTTGTGCACGATCTGCTTGCGCACGTAGACCGGCGCGCCGTACAGCTCAAGCGCCTTCTCGACGGCGATGACGGCGCGGTCGACGCCGGCGCAGTAGCCGCGTGGGGCCGCGAGCAGCACCTTTTTCAGGCCATCCACGGGGGTATCCTTGAGCCTGTTGCGCAGGCTCGGAATTCTGGGCATGCCAAGGCCGATCACGGGCGCATTAGTACTGGTACTCACCCGAACAGTCTAAGCGGGCGCGTCTGAACAGACCGTGCGAGCCGACAGTTCCCGTCGGCCAGATCCAGGAGACCCATGAACGCCGTCACGATGCCCGCCGCGGGCGACGCACCTCCCACCATCGACGCGCCCTGGCCGGTCGGAGTGCTCTCCAACAAGATCCGCGGCTACATCGAACGGCTCGGCACCGCCTGGGTCGAGGGCGAGATCGTGCAGTGGGGCTCCAGCGGCGGCAACGTCTACGGCAAGCTGAAAGACCTCTCCATCGACGCGACCGTGAGTTTCACGGTCTGGTCGTCGGTGAAGGCCCGCCTCACCGGCGACTTCAAGCAGGGCGACCGGGTGATCGCCCTCGTCAAGCCGAACTACTGGGTCAAGGGCGGCACGCTCACGATGCAGGTCTACGAACTGCGCCACGTCGGGCTCGGCGACCTGCTCGAACGACTGGAGCGCTTGCGGGCCCAGTTGAAGGCCGAGGGACTCTTCGACGCCTCCCGCAAGAAGGCGCTGCCGTTCCTGCCGCACCGTATCGGCCTGGTCACCGGCAAGGACTCCGACGCCGAGAAGGACGTGCTGCGCAACGCCCAGCTGCGCTGGCCGGCCGTGGACTTCAGCGTCGTCCACGCCGCCGTGCAGGGTGATCGGATGGTCGCCGAGGTCACCGCCGCCATCCAGCGGCTGGATGCCGACCCCACCGTCGACGTGATCATCGTCGCGCGCGGTGGCGGCGATTTCCAGAACCTGCTCGGCTTCAGCGACGAGGGCCTGGTGCGCGCCGTCGCCGCCTGTAGCACCCCGGTGGTCAGCGCGATCGGCCACGAGGCCGACCGGCCGCTGCTCGACGACGTCGCCGACCTCCGCGCGTCCACCCCCACCGACGCGGCCAAGCGTGTGGTGCCCGACGTGTCGGACGAACTCAACCGGGTGCAGCAGGCCAGGGCGCGCCTGAGCAGCCGGCTCACCGGCATCCTCGCCAGCGAGGTCGACCGGCTCGAACAGCTCCGCAGCCGCCCCGTGCTCAGCGGCTCGGACTGGATCATCGACAGCCGGTCGCAGGACCTGACCCGGTACGTCGCCCGCGGCGCCGAGCTCGTGCACCGCACCCTCGAACGGGCCGGCTCCAGCGTCGTCGAACTGCGCTCCCAGCTGCGCGCGCTCTCCCCCCAGGGCACCCTGGACCGCGGGTACGCGATCGTGCAGCTGCCGGACGGCCACGTGCTCCGCACGGCCGACCAGGCGCCGGCCGGAACCGACCTGCGCATCACCGTTGGCGTCGGTACCGTGCCCGCGGTGTCGAAATAGGCCCGCGGTTTCGAAATCAAACTGTCGAAATAGAATGGATCACATGACTTCGCCCGCCGCCACGCCCACGAACGATCTCAGCTACGAGCAGGCCAGGGATGAACTGATCCGTGTCGTCTCGGTGCTCGAGCAGGGCGGGTCGACCCTGGAGGAGTCGTTGGCACTGTGGGAGCGGGGCGAAGCCCTCGCGACCCGCTGCGAGGAATGGCTGATCGGCGCGAAGGCGCGCCTGGACGCCGCCCGCGGCGCGGCCACCGCGGAATGAGCCGCCCGCCTCGCCCGCCCCGGGTCGTCGCCGAGCTCGGCCGGCCGGAGACCGCCGAGGAACGTGCCACCCGGCTGGCGACGAACTCACGCAACTATCGGTCGCGGAAGACCATCAACAACCTCGTCTACTCGCTGCTCGCGACGGTGGGCGCGGTCATCGTGCTCGTGCTCATCGTTCCCCGCAGCGACACCCCGCTCACCCGCAACGTCGATTACGCCGCCGTGGCCGAGCAGGCCCAGCCCGGCATCGAGGTGCCCCTGGCCGCGCCCGTCCTGCCGGGCGGCTGGGCGGCCAACGCTGCGGAGTGGCGGAGTGGCGGCAGCGACGGCGTCTCCAGCTGGTACATCGGCCTGATCACCCCCACCAACGAGTTCGTCGGTCTCACCCAGGCCGTCGACGCCGACCCCACCTGGCTCGCCGACCAGCTGCAGAAGGTGGCCGCCAGCGACACCATCAGCATCGACGGCGTCGAGTGGGATGTGTACCGCAACCCGGTGCCGGCCGAGGACCAGGGCAACTTCGAATCCGCCCTGGTCACCGAGGCCGGGGCCAGCAGCTACCTGCTGATCGGCACCGCCCCCGACGACGAGCTCGCGGTCGTCGCCGGGGCCCTCGCCGAGCAGATCACCACCGAACAGTCCAACAGCACCGAGCAGTCCAGCACAGAACAGTCCAGCACAGAACAGTCCAGCACCGAACAGTCCAGCACAGAACAGGACGGGTCCTCCGAATGACCAGCACCCCCACCCCAGCCGAAGTGTGGAACGACCTCGCCGAGGGCAACGAACGCTTTGTGAACGGTTCGCCGCAGCATCCCCGCCAGGATGTCGACCGCCGGGCGGAAACCGCGTTCGAGCAGACGCCGATGGCCGCACTGTTCGGCTGCAGCGACTCCAGGCTGGCCGCCGAGATCATCTTCGACAAGGGCCTCGGCGACCTGTTCGTCGTGCGCAACGCCGGCCAGGTCATCTCCGACTCGGTGCTCGGCTCGCTCGAATACGCCGTCGCCGTGCTCAAGGTGCCGCTGATCCTGGTGCTCGGCCACGACCGCTGCGGCGCCGTGCGCGCCGCCATCGACTCGCAGGCCGACGAGCCCGACGCACTGCCCCCGCACATCGACAACATCATCCAGAAGATCGTGCCGGCGGTGCGCCGCGTCGGTGGCACCCAGACCGGCCCGCTCGACCCGGACCGGGTGGACGCATCCGCCGTCGGCCGGGAACACCTGCGCGACACCGTCGCGGAGCTGGTGCAACGCTCCGAGATGATCAGCGCCGCCGTCGCAGACGGTACATTGGCTATCGTCGGCGCGAATTACCGGCTCCTCGAGGGTCGCGCTGATCCAGACATCGTCGTCGGCGTCGTTTAGGCGTCATGCGAGCTTTATGTGCCTGCACAGCGTCAGGCGCGTGCACATTGAATCGAAAGGTATGACACACCGTGGTGGACATTTCAACTGAGACCGGCGCTGTACCCACTGAGTACAGGATCGAACACGACACCATGGGCGAGGTGCGGGTTCCCGTGGCCGCGCTCTACGGTGCACAGACGCAGCGGGCGGTCGAGAACTTCCCGATCTCCGGCTCGGTGCTCGAGTCCGCCCAGATCGCCGCCCTCGCCCGCATCAAGAAGTCGGCCGCGCAGGCCAACGCCCGCCTGGGTGTTCTGGACGCGAACATCGCCGACGCCATCGCGGCCGCCGCCGACGAGGTCATCACCGGCCGGCACGACTCCGAGTTCCCGATCGACGTCTACCAGACCGGCAGTGGCACCTCCTCGAACATGAACATGAACGAGGTCCTCGCCACCCTCGCCACCCGGCGGCTGGGCAGCCCGGTGCACCCCAACGACCACGTCAACGCGTCGCAGTCCTCCAACGACGTGTTCCCCACCTCGGTGCACATCGCCGTCACCAGCGCGCTGATCGACGACCTGATCCCGTCGCTCGACCACCTCGCGGTGGCGTTCGAGGCCAAGGCCGAACTGTGGGCCACCGCCGTCAAGGCCGGCCGCACCCACCTGATGGATGCCACGCCGGTCACCCTCGGCCAGGAGTTCGGCGGCTACGCCCGCCAGATGCGCCTGGGCATCGAGCGGGTGCGCACCGCGCTCCCCCGCGTCGCCGAGGTCCCGCTGGGCGGCACGGCCGTCGGCACCGGCATCAACACCCCGGCCGGTTTCCCGCAGCTGGTCATCGAGCTGCTCTGCGACGAGACCGAACTGCCGATCACCGAGGCCCTCGACCACTTCGAGGCGCAGGCCAACCGGGACGGTCTCGTCGACGCCTCCGGCGCGCTCCGCACGATCGCCGTCGGACTCACCAAGATCTGCAACGACCTGCGCTGGATGGGCTCCGGCCCCAACACCGGCATCGGTGAACTGAGCATCCCCGACCTGCAGCCGGGCTCGTCGATCATGCCGGGCAAGGTCAACCCGGTCATCCCCGAGGCCGTGCTCATGGTCTGCTCCCGGGTGATCGGCAACGACGCCACCATCGCCTGGTCCGGCGCCTCAGGAGCCTTCGAGCTCAACGTGGCCATCCCCGTGATGGGTACTGCGCTGCTCGAGTCGATCCGGCTGCTCGCCAACGGCGCCCGGGTGCTCGCCGACAAGACCGTCGACGGCCTTGAGGCCAACCTCGACCGTGCCCGCGCGCTGGCCGAATCCTCGCCGTCGATCGTCACCCCGCTCAACCGGGTGATCGGCTACGAGGCCGCCGCGAAGGTGGCCAAGCACTCCGTCACCCAGGGCCTCACCGTGCGCGAGTCCGTGATCGACCTCGGCTTCGTCGAGCGCGGCGAGGTCACTCTCGAGCAGCTGGACACTGCCCTCGACGTCCTGAGCATGACCCGCCCGCCCCAGGCGTAACTGCTGGTCGAGTAGCTGCGCTGGTCGAGCCTGTCGAGACCCGGGTCTCGACAAGCTCGACCAACGGGGTCATCAGGCCAGCTCGTTGCCCTCCAGCATCTCGGTGACCAGAGCGGCGATGGCGCTGCGCTCGGACCGGGTGAGGGTCATGTGCGCGAACAGCGGATGCCCCTTCAGGGTCTCGATAACACTCGCGACGCCGTCGAAGCGGCCCACGCGCAGGTTGTCGCGCTGCGCCACATCGTGGGTGAGCACGACCCGGGAGTTCTGCCCGATCCGGCTCAGCACCGTCAGGAGCACGTTCCGCTCCAGCGACTGCGCCTCGTCGACGATCACGAAGGCGTCGTGCAGGCTCCGGCCGCGGATGTGGGTGAGCGGCAGCACCTCGAGGATGCCGCGTTCCACCACTTCCTCGAGCACGTTCTCGCTCACCAGGGCGCCGAGCGTGTCGAAGACGGCCTGGCCCCAGGGCCCCATCTTCTCCTGCGCGTCGCCGGGCAGGTAGCCGAGCTCCTGGCCGCCCACGGCGTAGAGCGGCCGGAACACCATGATCTTGCGGTGCTGCTGGCGCTCCAGCACGGCCTCCAGGCCGGCGCAGAGGGCGAGCGCGGACTTCCCCGTACCCGCTCGACCTCCCAACGACAGGATGCCGATCTCCGGGTCGAGCAGCAGGTCGATCGCCAGGCGTTGCTCGGCGGAACGGCCGTGCAGGCCGAACAGGTCCCGGTCGCCGCGCACCAGGCGCAGTTCGCCCCTGCCGGTGACCCGGCCGAGCGCCGAGCCGCGGTCGGAGTGGATGACCAGGCCGGTGTTCACCGGCATGTCCTGCACCAGGCGGGTCTGCAGGGACTCCTTGTCGTAGAGGTCGTTCACCTGCTCGGCGCTCAGGGTGATCTCGTCCATGCCGGTCCAGCCGGAGTCCACGGCCAGCTCGTGCCGGTACTCGTCAGCGGCCAGGCCGATCGAAGCGGCCTTCACCCGCAACGGCAGGTCCTTGGACACCACGGTGACCGCGAGCCCGTCGTTGGCGAGGTTCATCGCCACCGCCAGGATGCGCGAATCATTGTCGCCCAGTTGCAGGCCGTTGGGCAGCACCGACATGTTCGAATGGTTCAGCTCGACCCTGAGGCTGCCGCCCTCCCCCACCGGGATGGCGAAGTCGAGTCGTTCGTGCTTCACCCGGAGTTCATCGAGGTAGCGCAGTGCCTGGCGGGCGAAATACCCGATCTCCGGGTCATTGCGCTTGGACTCGAGTTCGGTGATCACCACCACTGGGAGAACCACTGCATGCTCGGCGAATCGGAAGATCGCCTTCGGATCGGACAGGAGAACCGAGGTGTCAAGCACGAACGTACGCTCGGTTTGGTCGACTCCTGACGTCGTCTGTTCAGCGTTCAGGTAGTCGGTTCGATTAGCGGTCACAACCACTCCCACCCCGCACCGGTGAAGGTGCGGATTCTTTGGCGAGCGACCACAAGCTTTTTCTCGAGCCGTACTTATGTGGCCGTCTCGATCAGGTGCCGTACCTGATGAGATGAAGCTACGTCGGTTGGCGGGAAATACAAAAAACGACACGCCCAACGACACCAGACGTTAACAGTCGCGACGCCCGTACGGGGTGCTCAGTACGCGGCGTCGGCGGAGTACGCGGTGAACGCGCCGCGCAGCATGTCAACGGTCTCCTCGGTGAGCCTGGCGTGCGTGCTCAGGCGCACGGTGCCGCCCCGACTGGTGGCCGTGACGCCGTGGTTGTGCAGGGCGGCGCCCAGCGCGGTGAGGCGCTCTGCGGCGGGCTCCAGCACCACCAGGCCGGCCCGTTCCCGCGCGTCGCGGGACGAGCGCACCGGGATCCCGAATTCGTCGGCCAGCTCGACGAGTCGCTCGGCGTTCACGCCGACGGCAGCTTCGATGGCGGGCACGCCCACCCGGGCGATCTCCTCCAGCGCCGCCGAGAACCGGGCCTGGGCGACGCCGTCGGCGTTGGTGACCCGGAATGCGGACGCGGCCCGCACCGGTGGCGGCACCTCGTCCCAGGGCTCGGCCTGGTCGGTGCCGATGAAGCCGGACACCACCGGGGTGAGGCGCTCCACTGCGCGGTCGCTGAGGGCCAGGAACCCGGTTCCCCACCCCGCACGAGCCCATTTCTGGCCGCCGGAGGCGACGACGTCGGCCGCGTCCCAGGCCGCATCCACCACACCGAACCCCTGGATGGCGTCGACGATGAGCAGGCGGTCACCGATGACCTGGCGGATGCCGTCCAGGTCGACCCTGAACCCGGTGCGGGAGTCGACCAGGCTGACGGCAACGGCGACGGTGCCCGGGGTGAGCTGGTCCCGCACCTGGCCGGGCGTGACCTGGCCCGCGGTGTCCGAGGTGCCGTCGAAGGCCAGCCAGAGCGGATCGGCCACGTGCAGCGCCTCGGCGGCGCGCACGGCCGCGAAGGGCACGCTGGGGAAGTCCGCTGGGGAGAGCAGCACGTCGCCGGTCAGGCCGAACATGGCGTGCATGAGCCCCATACTGGTGTTCGGTTGCGCGGCGACCTGGTCGGGCCGGAAGCCGGTGACGGCCGCGACGGCGTGGCGCATCCGCAGGTCCTGCTCACCGAAATGGCCGAGGCTGCCGAACCGGGCCCGGGTGAGCACCTCGGTCTGGCCGAGCGCCTCGGCGGCGACGACCCGCGCGAGCGGCCCGATCCGGCCGTAGTCGAGGTAACCCGGGTCTTCGGTGAACCCGTCCAGATAGGCGTCCCAGGCGGCGCCGGAGCTCATCCGCCGAACCTGCGGTGCCGCTTGGCGTAGTCGCGCAGGGCCCGCAGGAAGTCGACCTGGCGAAGGTCGGGGCCGAGCGCCTCGACGAAGTAGAACTCGCTGTGGGCGCTCTGCCAGAGCATGAAGTCGCTGAGGCGCTGTTCGCCCGACGTGCGGATGACGAGGTCGGGGTCGGGCTGGCCGCCGGTGTAGAGGTGCTGGCCGATGAGCTCGGGGGTGAGGGTCTCGGCGAGGTCCTCGAGGGTGCCGCCGTGGGCGTGGTGGGTGGCCACGATGCTGCGCATGGCGTCGGTGATCTCGGTGCGACCGCCGTAGCCGACGGCGAGGTTCACGTGCAGCCCGGACTTGCCGGCGGTGCGGTCCTCGGCGGCGCCCAGCGCGCTCTCCAACGGACCGGGCAGGCACTTCTTCGAGCCGACCTGCTGCACCCGCCAGTCGCGGTAGTGCGAGAGGTCCTCGGCGAGGTCGGCGATGATCTCGAACAGGGCGGAGAGTTCCTCGGTGGGGCGTTGGGTGAGATTGTCGGCCGACAGCAGGTACAGGGTGACCACGGAGATGCCGAGGTCGTCGCACCACTCCAGGAATTCGCGCATCTTCGCCGCCCCAGCACGGTGCCCGTGCGCGGCGGAGTCGTAGCCGAGCTGCCGGGCCCAGCGCCGGTTGCCGTCGATGATCATGGCCACATGCTGCGGGAGCACCGCCGCGGTCAGGCCGCGGCGCAGGCGACGCTGGTAGACCCGGTAGAGGAGTCCGCGTCCGAGGGAGAATTGCCGCATGTGCACACAGTTACGCTAGTCCAATCCGGCTGGCGTTCGCGCCGCGCCACCCGTCGGCCTGCCGTATCCTGACTGCATGGCCTCCGCGGACGACATCCCGAATCTCCCCCTGCTCGAAGACGAGATCGAGCACCAGGTTCCCGAGAAGCCCACCTGGCGGGGCTGGATCCACGCCGGGGTGTTCCCCATCACCATCGTGGCCGGGATCATCCTGCTGGCGGCGGCCGAGGGCCCGGCGGCCAAATGGAGCTCCGCGGTGTTCGTGGTCAGCTCGCTGCTCCTGTTCGGCAACTCCGCGCTGTACCACCGCTTCAACTGGCAGCCGCGCACCCGGATGATGCTCAAGCGCATCGACCACGCCAACATCTTCCTGCTCATCGCCGGGTCGTACACTCCCATCACCGTGCTGGCCCTGCCGCCGGAGAAGTCAGTGCTGCTGCTCAGCCTGGTCTGGGGCGGGGCCATCCTTGGCATCGCGTTCCGGGTGTTCTGGATCAACGCGCCCCGCTGGCTCTACGTGCCGCTGTACCTCGCGCTCGGCTGGGGCGCGCTGATGTTCATCGTCGACTTCTTCCAGGCCGACGCCGTGATGATGACCCTGATCATGGTCGGCGGGCTGTGCTACTCGGTCGGCGCGGTCGTCTACGGCCTCAAGAAGCCCAACCCGGTTCCCGGCGTGTTCGGCTTCCACGAGATCTTCCACTCGCTCACGGTGGTGGCGTTCCTCTGCCACTGGGTCGCGATCCTGATCATCGCGACCCACCCGCTGTACCCCTGAGGCCCGCTGTACCCCTAGGACCGCTCTACCCCTGAGGCCCGCTTACCCCTGAGAGTTGTCAGTCTTCTTCTGCTCGGCGCTGTTCTGATCGGTGCTGTTCTGATCGGCGGCCGCAGCGGCCGCGGCGGCGTCACGCTCGGCAACCTCCGCCTGCAGGCGTTCCTGCATCTCGGCGCGGTAGTTGGTGCGGCGGATGCGGCGGGCCAGGTCCATGCCCAGCAGCAGGGTCACGGCGGCCACGAAGAAGATCGCGAAGAAGCCCCACGGCCCGGGCGTGACGGTGTCCGGGTTGAACTCCGGCGGCGGGGTGTTGCTGAGGATGAAGCCGACCACCGGGGCGAAGACGGCGCTCATGCGTCGTCCCTGTCGCTCACGCCGGCGAAGAGATCGGATTCGGGCATGTCACTGTCAACTTTCGATTCGACGAGTTGGAAGTCCTCGTACGGCCAGGCCTTGCGCACCATGTCGTTGGGCCAGAAGAAGAAGCTGCTGGTGGGCGACACCTGGCTGGCGTGGGCCTTGAGCGCCTCGTCGCGTACCTCCAGGAAGTCGCCGATCGGCACGTGCGTCGTCGCCAGCTTGGGGTACTCGCTCATCCGTTCCCGTGCGGTGGCCAGCGGTTCGAGCAAGTCGGAGTCCGGCTCGGTGACGCTCAACTCGAGGTACATGGCATCCATGCGCTCGAGGTTGAAGATGCGGTCGTAGTACAGCTTGTCGATCTGCCACGCGGGCCCGGCATCCGGGTAGCGGTCGGCGTCGGCGGCGGCCCGGAACGCCTCCAGGGAGACCTCGTGGCAGCGGATGTGGTCGGGGTGCGGGTAACCCCCGTTCTCGTCATAGGTGATGAGGACCTGCGGGCGGAACTCGCGGATGATCCGCACGAGCGGTTCGGCGGAGTACTCCAGCGGGATGTCGGCGAAGGAGTTCTTCGGCACGCCGCCGTCGTCCTGCATGCCGGAATCCTGGTAGCCCAGCCAGCGGTGCTGGATGCCCAGCGCCTTCTGGGCGGCCGCCATCTCCAGCCGGCGGAGACCGGAGAGGTCCCGTGCCGCCATGGCCGAATCCGCCAGGTCCTCGTTGAGGATGCTGCCGCGCTCCCCGCCGGTGCAGCTGACGATGAGCACCTCGGCGCCGAGGCTCCGGTAGTACGCGTATGTCGCCGCGCCCTTGCTCGATTCGTCGTCGGGATGAGCGTGCACTGCCAAGAGCCGCAGGGTCAAGAAAACTCCTCAGAAATGCCAGCTAACCTTGGGTCAAGCCTAATCGTAGAACCGGAAGTGTGGAGTCGTCAGTGCCCGTGAGCAGCAACCTCGACGATCGCTATGGACGCACGTCCGGAACCCGGCTGCGTGACCGTAGGGTTCTGTGGATCACCGCGGGAGTGTTCGCGCTGGTCCTCACCGCGTGGGTCGTCTGGGCCGGCCTGGACGGTGCGGCGCCGTCGATCGAGGCCAGGGACATCGGGCACCAGATCATCGATGAGAACAGCGTCAGCGTGACCTTCGAGGTCTCCCTGCCCACCGGCACGGAATCCAGCTGCGCCGTGCAGGCGCTGAACGAGACCTTCACGACGGTGGGCTGGAAGGTCATCGACCTGCCCGCATCCACGGACTACACGCGCTCGTTCACCGAGGTCTTGCACACCACGGAGCTGAGCAACACCGGATTGATTTACCGTTGCTGGTTGACCTAGACTGATGTATTCGCCCTGGCAATAGTCGGGGCGTCCGCTGTATTTCTGAACAGCTGTATTTCTGAACAGCTGTATTTCTGAACAGCTGTATTTCTGAACAGCTGTATTTCTGAACAGCTGTATTTCTGAACAGCAGTATTTCTGAACAGCAGTATTTCTGAACAGCAGTATTTCTGAACAGCAGTATTTCTGAACAGCAGTATTTCTGAACAGCAGTATTTCTGAACAGCAGTATTTCTGAACAGCTGTAGTTCTGCACAGCAGTACGACCCACCAGTAACACAGCGTCCCACCAGTAGCACAGCGCTGCATCCGGCCATCGGCCGTCTCAGCGGCGAACGGCCGCCACCCGCGGCACCATCGGCGCACCATCTGCCGGCGCATCACCGATCAGCACGAGAAGGAGAGAACCATGACTACCGAAACCTCGGTCACCTGGCTGACCCAGGAGGCCTACGACCGCCTCGCTGCGGAGCTGGACACTCTCAGCACCGTCGCTCGCATCGATATCGCCAACAAGATCGAATCCGCTCGTTCGGAGGGTGATCTCAAGGAGAACGCCGGCTACCACGCTGCCAAGGAAGAGCAGGGCAAGATGGAGGCGCGCATCCGCACCCTCACCCTGCTGCTGCGCACCGCCGAGGTGGGCCACGCCCCCGAGAGCAAGGGCATCGTCGAGCCCGGCACCATCATCACCGCCACGATCGCGGGCGATGAGTCGCGCTTCCTGATCGGCAGCCGGGAAATCGCCGGCGACAGCGACCTCGACGTCTACAGCGAGAAGAGCCCGCTGGGCGAAGCGATCATCGGACTCAAGGTGGGCGCGAAGACGAGCTACGAGACCCCCAACGGCAAGCAGATCGCCGTGGAGATCCACCTCGTGGAGACCTTCACCGGGTAGATCCCGCAAGCGAACGAGAAAGGCCGGCTGCGTGTGCAGCCGGCCTTTCGTCTTTCCTGCGTGCTGTGCTGCTAGTCCGTGCGCGGGTCGTAGCCGGCGGCACGCAGCGTCTCGACGACGTGCTGGCGGTGCTCGGGGCCGCGGGTCTCCACGCTGATGTCGAGTTCGACCTCGCTGATCTGCAGGCCCACCCCGTGCCGGGTGTGCAGCACCTCGATGACGTTCGCGGCGGCCTCGGCGAGCAGTTCGGAGATGCGGGCGAGCTGGCCGGGGCGGTCGGGCAGCATGATGCGCAGCTTGAGGTACCGGCCGGATGCGGCCAGGCCGTGGCTGATCACGCGCTGCATGAGCAGCGGGTCGATGTTGCCGCCGGAGAGCATCGCCACTGTGTTGCCCGTCGCGGTGATCTTGCCGGCGAGGATGGCCGCGACCGAGACGGCGCCGGCCGGTTCGACCACGAGCTTGGCGCGCTCGAGCAGCACCAGCAGCGCCCGGGCCATGTCGTCTTCGCTGACGGTGACGATCTCATCGACGGCGTCTCGGATGATCGCGAAGTTGAGCAGGCCCGGCTTGGCCACGGCGATGCCGTCGGCCATGGTGGGGGTGATGTCGATGGCGAGGGCCTCGCCGGCAGCCAGTGACGGCGGGTAGGCCGCGGCGTTCTCCGACTGCACCCCGATGACCCGGATGGTGCGGCCGTGGCTGGCGGCGTACTGCTTGAGCACGCTGGCCATGCCCGCGGTGAGGCCGCCGCCGCCGATCGGCACGATCACCGTGTCGAGGTCGGGCACCTGGTCGAGGATCTCGAGGCCCAGGGTGCCGGCGCCGGCGACAACATCCGGGTGGTCGAACGGGGGAATCAGGATGGCGCCGGTCTCGCGGGCGTATTCGGCCGCGGCCAGGAGCGGTTCGGTGACGGTGTGGCCGCGCAGGATCACCTGGGCGCCATAGTCGCGGGTGGCCTGCAGCTTGGGCAGGGCAACGCCGACGGGCATGAAGATGGTCGCCTGGATACCCAGCTCGCGGGCGGCGAACGCCACGCCCTGGGCGTGGTTGCCGGCCGAAGCGGCGACGACGCCGCGGGCCTTCTCCTCGTCGGTGAGCTTGGAGAGCCGGTTGTAGGCGCCACGGATCTTGTACGACCCGGTGCGCTGCAGGTTCTCGCACTTGAGGAAGACCGGCGATCCCAGGATCGTGGACAGGTAGCGGGAGCTCTCCATCGGGGTGACGTCGGCCACCCGCGCGACCACGGCGCGGGCCGCCTCGAAATCGGCCAGGGTGGGGCCGGCGAGGGCCGGTTCTGCCAGGGGAACGGGTGTGTCTGTCATGAACGGGTCTTTCGGGCTTGAGCGGTGGCGGCGGGGCTGAGGGGGCGGGACTGCCGGAAGCCCGGTCGCTGCGGCACGGTCTGCCACAGCACCGACCCGGCCGGCGTGCCCAGTGGCGGCAAGTCGCCACGCCAGGCGCCGCTGTGGATGTAGCTGATCATAACGTTCAGTACGGCGGCGACGGGCACCGCGAACAGTGCACCGGGGATGCCGGCCAGGAGCGCCCCGGCGGCGACGACGAGCACCACGCCGAGCGGATGCACCTTCACGGCGGTGCCCATGATCAACGGTTGCAGCACGTGACCCTCGATCTGCTGCACCAGCAGCACCACCGCGAGCATCAACAGGGCAACGAACCAGTCGTTGAAGATCAGGGCGATGACCACCGCCACCGCACCCGTCGCGACGGCGCCGACGATGGGCACGAAAGAGCCCAGGAAAACGAGCACGCCGATCGGGATGGCCATCGGCACGCCGAGGAAGAAGGCTCCCAACCCGATTCCGACGGCGTCGATGGACGCGACCAGGATCTGCACCCGGGCGAAGTTGCCCAACGTCGTCCAACCGGCGATGCCGGCGCCGTCGATGGCGGGGCGGGCCCGGCGCGGGAAGAGCCGCACGATCCACTTCCAGATGCTCGCGCCGTCGATGAGGATGAACAACAGGCTGAACAGGGCCAGCAGCGCCCCGGTGAGCAGGTGCCCCACCGACGACCCGACCGAGAGCGCCCCGGTGATGAATACCTGGCTGTCGGCCTGCACGGCGTCGACGACGTCGCTGAGGTACCGGCTGATCTCGGTCTCGCTCAGCTGCAACGGTGACGCCGCCAGGGCCTCCTTCAGGCTCGCGTACGAGGAGGTGAACCGGGCGCTCAGCCCGGAGGAGCCAGCGGCGATCTGGGTGACGGCGAGGGTGACCAGGCCGGCGATCACGGTGAGGGTGCCCACCAGGGCCACCGCCACGGCCAGGCCCTTGGGCCAGTGGTGCCGGGTGAGGAACCCGACCAGCGGCACGAGCAGCGCCGAGACCAGCACCGCCACGAGCAGCGGGATGACGATGAATCGCAGCTGCACCACCAGGAAGAGCACGACGGCGATGGCGGCGGCGATCACCAGCAGCCGCCAGGACCAGGCGCCGGCCAGACGGAGTCCCGCCGGAAGGTTCTCGTCGACGCCGTTCGGCACGGCCGGTTCCACGGCGACCTCGTCCGGCACCGTATCGCCCGGCACCGAATCGCCCGGCACCGAATCGCCCGGCACCGCGTCCCCCGGCGACAGCGGTGCGAGCGCGGCCGTCACCGGCGCGGCAGCGCCCTGGACCTTCCCGCTCCTACGTTTGCCGAACCACCCGGACCGTCCCGTCGATGTGCTCACCGGACCAGTCTAAGACGGTGCGACAACCGAAACGGGGGCGCCGGCCGCGGCGGGTCCCGACGCGTCCTCCACCGGCACCGGCGCGCCGCCGAATCGTACGGAGACCTTCTCGCCCACCTCCAGCCGCTGGCGCACGTCGTGCTGCACGACGACGGTTCCACCGTGCTCCAGCAGCACGCTGGTGCGCCGCAGCGAGCCGAGAAAACTGGACAGCAGCACCGTGCCCGGCAGGGCCGTCTCGGGCACAGCCATCCCGGGCACAGACCGGGCGGAGGACGCTCCGGCACTTTCCAGGGTGAGGTCTTCCGGGCGCACGAAGATGCGCACCGGGCCGTCCGCCTGGGAGGGGTCCAGCAGCGGCAGGGTCACTCCGTGCACCTCGGCGAAACCGTGCCGCACCATTCCGGGCAGCCGGTTGGACAGGCCGACGAAATCGGCGATGAACGGGGTCGCCGGCCGGGTGTACAGCTCCTCCGGGGTGCCGACCTGCTCGATCCGGCCGTCCCGCATCACCGCCACCCGGTCCGCCACCGCCAGGGCCTCGTCCTGGTCGTGGGTCACGAACAGGGTCGTGATGCCCAGCTCCGTCTGGATGCGCCGGATCTGTTCGCGCAAGCCCACCCGCACCTTCGCGTCCAGGGCGGAAAGCGGTTCGTCCAGCAGCAGCACCCGGGGTTCGGTCACGAGCGCCCGGGCCAGCGCCACCCGCTGCTGCTGGCCGCCGGAGAGCTGGTGCGCGTACCTGTCGTAATGGGCGTCCAGGCCGACGAGAGCCAGCGCATCCGCGGCCCGGGTGCGGCGCTCCGCGGCCGGCACCCGGCGCATCCGCAGCCCGAATTCGACGTTCTGGCCGGCGCTGAGGTGCGGGAACAGGGAGTAGGACTGGAACACCATCCCCATGTCACGGCGGCTGGTGGGCAGCCAGGAGACGTCGTCGCCGTCGATCAGGATGCGGCCGTCATCGGTGTTCTCCAGGCCCGCGAGGACCCGCAGCGCCGTGGTCTTGCCACTGCCGCTGGGGCCGAGCAGTGCGACGAGTTCGCCGGCCGCGAGGGTGAGGTCGAACTCGGTCAGCGCCAGGTGGTTGCCGAACCTCTTGACCACCCCGGCGAATTCGACGACGGCCCCGGCGCGGGGGGTGGGCTGCGCTGTGGGCTGCGCTGCGCGCGCTGACGGCTGGCTCATGGGCGGGCTCCGGTCGGGGTCGGGGTCGGGGTCGGGGTCGGGATCGGGGTGAGGGGCGTGGTGGTGCGCCGCCGGCGTTCGGTGCCGAGCCGGCCGATCGCGATCAACAGCAGGAACGCCACGAACAGCGCCACCAGCGAGAGGATCACGGCCGTGTACGGGTCGTTCTTGCTCACCACCACCAGCGCAGTCTGCAGGTTGACCCGGTTGAGCAGGGAGGCGATGGTGAACTCGCCCAGCACAACGGCGACGGCGATGAAGGCGCCGGCCAGGATGCCGCGGCGGAGGTTGGGCACCAGCACCCGCACGAGCACGCTGCCCCAGCCGGCGCCGAGAGTGCGGGCAGCCTCGCTCAAGGTGCGCACGTCTACGCCGTCGAGGTTGGCTTGGATCGCCCGGTAGGCGAAGGGCAGCACGGTGATGCCGTAGGCGAACGCGAGGGTCCAGACTCCGCTGCCGGCGAGGCGGGCCACGACGGAGAACACCGGGGCCAGGCCCACCACGAGCACGATCGCCGGGATCGAGATCGGCAGGATGCAGATGATCTCCAGCGTGCGGCGCAGGCGCGGGAAGCGGATGTGCACAAGCAGCATGGTGGGCACGAGCAGCAGCAGCACGATGGCGACGGTGCCGACCGCCAGGCCCACCGAGTTGCCCAGCGCCACCAGCACGGGCCGGTACTCACCGGTGAGGCCGCCGGCGAACAGGTCGGTCCAGCGGTGGAAGTCGTACCCGCCGGCGAGGCCCCGCCGCAGCGTGAATTCGATCATCGCCAGGATCGGCACCGCGAAGACCAGCCCGACGCTGCCGAGGATCAGGCCGCGGGCCAGCCGGCTCGGGGCGTGGGCGACGCCGCCACGCGTGCGCAGGCCGGCGCTCATCGTTGCCACCTCGCCGCGCGGGACTGCAGCACGGAGTAGCCGATCATCACGGCGGTCATCACGAGGATCATGCCGAGGGCCAGGGCCCCGGCCAGGTTCTCCCGGCCGAGCATGGTTTCGCTGGTCAGGGCCGACCGGATCTGCAGCGGCACGATCTGCGAGCCCTGGCTGGTGAGGGCAGCGGCGGTGGCGTAGGACGAGAACGCGTTGGCGAACAGCAGCAGCAGGCTGCCCAGGAACGACGGGGCCAGCACCGGCAGGGCTATCCGCAGCCAGTAGCTGCGGGTGCTGCCGCCGAGGGTGGCGTTGGCCTCGGCCCAGGTCGTCTTCAGCGAGACCAGGGCGGGCATGAAGGTGATCACCATGAGGGGAACCTGGAAGTAGATGTAGGGCAGCACCAGGCCGGGCAGTTCGTAGAGCCACACGCCGTCCGCGTAGATGTCGATACCGAACGTGTCGCGCAGCAGCACCGTGATCATGCCCTGGATGCCGATGGTCGCGACGAACGCGAAGGCGAGCATGACCCCGCCGAACTGGGCGAGCACGCTGCTGAGCGAGTCGATGGTGGAACGGAGCGGCCCGTCCGGGGCCGCGCCGAGGAGCGCGTAACAGACCAGGGCGCCGACGACGGCGCCGATCACCGCGGTCAACGCCGACAACCCGATCGAGCTGCCGAAGGCGTTCAGCACGACGGGGTCGCCGAGGGCGGCGACGGTGTCGAGGGTGAAGCCGCCATCGCCGTCGACGAACCCGGTGCCGACGGCGATCAGGGTCGGCAGCGCGAGGAAGAGCAGCACGTAGACCGCGAACGGCAGCAGCCCGAAGGCTGCTGCCGGCACACGGAACCTACTGGACAGCCGCTGCCCACTTCTCGCCGAGGAGCGTCGCGGCGGCTTCGCTCTGGTCCGCCGTGGGAACCACCGTCTCGTCGGGCACGGCGGGCAGCGCGTCGAACAGGTCGGCGTCGATGGTGCCGTCCGCGGCCATGGCCTCGGCGAGCACGGGGCGGGCGCCGCCGGCCAGCCACAGGTTCTGGGCGTCGTCGCTGTAGAGGAACTCCTGCCAGAGGCGCGCCGCGGCGGGGTGCGGGGCGTCCTTGTTGATGGCCTGGTTGTAGTAGCCGGCGTACCCGGTGCCGGGAAAGACCACGACCTCCCAGTTGCGCTCACCCTCCAGCTGGGTACCGTAGCCCACGTTGAGGTAGTCCCAGTCGAAGACGACCGGGGTCTCACCGGAAGCGATGGTGGCGGGGGTCGGGTCGATCTTCACGAAGTTGCCTGCGGCGTTGAGGTCGCTGAAGAAGTCGATGCCGGCCTGGAAGTCGTCGACGGAGCCGTCGTTCTGCACGGCGGCCAGGCCGACGGCGGCGAACGCGGCGCCGGCCTGGGTCGGGTCGCCGTTGATGGCGACCTTGCCCTTGTACTCGTCGCCGAGCAGGTCGCTGAGTTCTTCCGGCGCCGGCACGGCGTCGGGGTCGTAGCCGACGGCCATGTATCCGCCGTAGTCACCCACGAACAGCCCGCTCTCTTCCTTCAGGGCGTCGGGGATGTCGGACCAGCTGGCCACCTGGTACGGGGCGAACTGGTCGGTGCTGGAGAGCGCGACGGCCAGGCCGAGGTCGAAGACGTCGGGGGCGGTGTCCTGGCCGGCCAGGTTCTCGGCCGCCTGGATCTCCTCGGCGCTGGAGCCGTCGGGGGCGGCCTCGGTGATGGTGATCTCCGGGTATTTCTCGGCGAAGAGGTCGAGCACGGCGCCGTAGTTGGCCCAGTCGCGCGGCAGGGCGATCACGTTCAGGGCGCCCTCATCGATGGCGGCGGCCTCGAGGGCGGCCAGGTCACCGAAGGCGGACAGGCTGGTGGCGGTGGCCGCGTCGACGGAACCGTCGGTGCCCGCGGCATCCGCGGCTCCCGAGCAACCGGTCAGGGTGAGGGCGACGATTGCGGTCGCTGCGATGGTGGCCGCCAGGGTTCGGGTGGTAGGCAAGGGTCCTCCGTAGGGGAAGTCGGGGTATGAGCAGTCAGGTACCGGGTTACCGATCGCTGTGAGACTAGAAGCGCCGAATGGCTGAGGGGCGCCACCGCGTTGAACGGCGCGTGAACGTCGGATGTCCCTGGCCGCCGGTAGGGTCGAGGCGTGGTCCAGACCCTCTCCCCCGCCCTCGCCCGCCGCGTCGCCCTGGCCGCGCAGGGCTTCGGTCGCCCGCCCGCGACCAGAGCTCCCGGCATCCGCCAGCTCGGCGCCCTGGTGGACCGGCTCGCACTGCTGCAGATCGACTCCGTCAACGTCTTCGAGCGCAGCCACTACATGCCCGCGTTCAGCCGGCTCGGACCGTACGACAAGGCACAGCTGGACCGGCTCAGCAGCGGCGCGAATCCGCGCCTGACCGAGTACTGGGTGCACGAGGCCTCGCTGATCCCGGTGGATGACTGGCCGCTGTTCCGCTGGCGGATGCAGGCATACCGCGACCGGGCCGCCGCCGACGACGCGCACTGGTCGCAGGAGAACGCCCCGATGCTCGCCTGGCTCAAGGCGGAGCTGGCGGCCAACGGCCCGATGCGGGCCAGCGCCATCGAACACGACGCCAACAAGAACCGCGGCCCGTGGTGGGGCTGGTCAGACGTGAAGATCGGCCTGGAGACCCTGTTCCGCTGGGGCGACGTGGTCAGCGGCGGCCGGGAACGCTTCGAG
Organism: Cryobacterium sp. AP23; assembly: GCF_054075385.1. Lineage (NCBI taxonomy): Bacteria > Bacillati > Actinomycetota > Actinomycetes > Micrococcales > Microbacteriaceae > Cryobacterium > Cryobacterium sp. AP23. The sequence continues at coordinate 1,315,731 of NZ_CM133415.1, forward strand.
CGGGTCTACGCGCTGCCCGAGCAGGTCTTCTCCACCGAGCTGCTCGACCGGGAGATTCCGGCCGCCGACGCCCACCGGGCGCTCATCGCCCAGGCCGCCCGGGCGCACGGTATCGGCACCGTGAAGGACCTGGCCGACTACTTCCGGCTGCGCACGGAGCCGGCCAGGGCCGCGATCGACGAGCTCGAGGACGCCGGTGAGCTCATCCCGGTGCAGGTTCCGGGCTGGGGCAGGAACGGTGCCCCCGGCGATGCGTGGCTGCACCGGGACGCCCGGCTGCCGCGCCGGATCGACGCCGCCGCCGTGCTCAGCCCGTTCGACCCGGTGGTGTGGGAACGCGCCAGGGCGCAGCGCCTGTTCGACTTCCACTACCGGATCGAGATCTACACACCCAAGGAGAAACGCCAGTTCGGCTACTACGTGCTCCCGGTGCTGCTCGGCGACACCATCGTGGGCCGGGTCGACCTCAAGAACGACCGGCAGTCCGGGGTGCTGCGGGTGCAGGCCAGCTGGGCCGAGCCCACCGCCCCGACGGACACTGCCGCCCGCCTCGCCGGGGTGCTCCGCAGCACGGCCGCCTGGCAGGGCCTGGACACCATCGAGGTGGTCCCCCGGGGCACCCTCGCGCCCGCCCTGGCCGCCGAGCTTGCCGCCCAGCTTGCCTAGCCGCAGCAACTGTTCCCGCTGCGGACAAAAGGACCCGGCACACCGGGACCACTTGTCCGGTGCGGGACCAGTTGGGTCAGGCCGCGCTGGCTAGAACTTACTGCCCATCGCGTGCAGGCGCTCGATGCGCTCGCCCAGCGGCGGGTGGGTGGCGAAGAGCTTGTCCATCACGCCGGGCTTGAGCGGGTCGGCGATCCAGAGGTGCGCCATCGAGGTGTTCTGCTTCCGCATCGGGCGGCCGTATTCGCCGAGCTTGGCCAGGGCGCTGGCGAGCGCATCCGGCTGCCGGGTGGTGAGCGCGCCGGTGGCATCCGCGAGGTATTCGCGCTGCCGGGACACGGCCAGCTGCACGATCGAGGCGATCAGCGGGGCCACGATCATGGCGACCAGGCCGAACACCAGCACGACGGGGTTGCCGTTGCTGTTGTTGTTGCGGCCGAAGAAGGCCATCCGCAGGAACATGTCGGAGATGAAACCCACGGCCACGACGAGGCCGAAGACGATCATCGATACCCGGATGTCGTAGTTGCGCACGTGCCCGATCTCGTGGGCCATCACGCCCTCGAGTTCGGCGTCGTCCATGATGTCCAGCAGCCCGGTGGTCGCGGCCACGATGGCGTGCTGCGGGTCGCGGCCGGTGGCGAAGGCGTTGGGCGCGGGGTCGTTGATGATGTACACCTCGGGCATCGGCGTGCCGGTGGTGATCGACAGGTTCTCCACGATGCGCCAGAGCCGCGGGTGGTCGGTGACGCTGTTCACCCGGATGCCGCCGCTCATCGACACGGCCTGGCGGCCGGCGGCGAAGTACTGGATGAGCGCATAACCGGCCGCGACCACGATCGTCAGGATCAGGATGCCGTAGCCGCCCTGGCCGTAGACGGCGTTGGCCAGCCAGCCCAGACCGGAGATGATCGCCAGGAACAGCACGATGATGAAGACGGTGTTGCGCTTGTTCCGCGCGATCGCGCTATACATGGATCCTCTTCAGGGTTACGGCTCGTTCGGGGGTGCGGTTAGAACTGCACGCGCGGCGGCTCGGCGATGGCCGCGGAGTCGGTGACCTCGAAGAACTCGCGCTGGCTGAAACCGAGCTGCTTGGCGAATGTGTGGTTCGGGAAGGTCTGCATCTTGGTGTTCAGCTCGCGCACACCGCCGTTGTAGAACCGGCGGGAGGCCTGGATCTTGTCTTCGGTGTCGACCAGCTCGCCCTGCAACTGCAGGTAGTTCTGGCTGGCCTGCAGCTGCGGGTATGCCTCGGCGACGGCGAAGATGCTCTTCAGGGCGGACTGCATGTGGTTCTCCGCCGCGGCGGCGTCGACCGGGCCCTGCGCGGACAGGGTCTCGGCGCGGGCCTTGGTGACGTTCTCGAAGACTGACTTCTCGTGGGCTGCGTAGCCCTTGACCGTCTCGATCAGGTTGGGGATCAGGTCGGCACGACGCTTGAGCTGCACCGTGATGTCGCTCCACGCTTCATCCACCCGCACCTTGAGGGTGACGAGCGAGTTGTACGTCGCCCACAGGTAGATACCCGCGATCGCAACGAGTGCGACGACGATGAGAACCGGGATGAGCCATTCCATGGCAGCGTCTCCTTGCGATTGAACGTGCGAGACGGAACGCACGAGGCGGGCCGCCGCAGCATGTGTGCGATGCAGCCATCATAACGAAGGCCACCTGGGCTCCCACTCCCTTCCCATCACACTCCAAGCAACCTCCCCGCTGATTGCGTGACTTTATGTCCTGACCGGCGAATAATGCAGGCATGGACACAGTGTCGGAACCCGCGGTGGTGGTGTCGGAGCTGCACGCCCGGCGGGGCTCGCACCGGGTGCTGCGCGGCCTCAGCCTCTCGATCCCTGCGGGCCTGGTCGTGGGCCTGATCGGGCCGAGCGGGTCGGGCAAGACCACCCTGATGCGGGCGATCGTGGGCGTGCAGGTGGTGCAATCCGGTGCGGTGACCGTGCTCGGCCGCCCGGCGGGCTCCGCGGAGCTGCGGCGGCGGGTGGGCTACGTCACCCAGGATGCCAGCGTGTACGACGACCTGACGGTACGGCAGAACCTGGACTACTTCCGTGCGGTGCTCGGCGCCGGCCGCGCCGACGTGGACCGGGTGATCGGTGCGACGGACCTCGGTGCGGCCTCCCGCCAGCTGGTCGGCTCGCTCTCCGGCGGCCAGCGCAGCCGGGTGTCGCTTGCCGTGGCGTTGCTCGGCTCCCCCGAACTCCTGGTGCTGGACGAACCGACCGTCGGGCTGGACCCCGTGCTGCGGCGGGACCTCTGGGCGCTGTTCCACGGCCTGGCTGCCGGCGGCACCAGCCTGCTCGTCTCGAGCCACGTGATGGACGAGGCGGCCCGCTGCGACCGGCTGCTGCTGATGCGTGACGGCGACGTCCTCGCCGACGACACCCCGGCCGGGCTGCTCGCCGCGACCGGGGCGGCCGACATCGACGCCGCGTTCCTGGGCCTGATCGGCAACACGAGCGGGAACAGCCGATGACCCCGATGCGCACACTGGCCACCACCGCCCGGGTGCTCCGCCAGATCCGGCACGACCCTCGCACCATCGCGCTCCTGCTGCTGGTGCCGAGCCTGCTGGTCGGGTTGGTGGCCTGGATCTTCTCGGACACCGATGTCTTCCAGAGCGTGGGCCCGGCCATGATCGCCCTGTTCCCGTTCATCGTGATGTTCCTGGTCACCAGCATCACCACACTGCGGGAGCGGCGCACCGGCACGCTCGAGCGGCTGCTGTCGATGCCGCTCGGCAAGGGCGACCTGATCCTGGGCTACACCCTCGCGTTCGGCCTGCTCGCGGTGCTGCAGTCGAGCATCGCGGTGCTGTTCGCCGTCACGGTCTGCGGCCTCGAGATCGAGGAGTCGGTGTGGCTGCTGGTGGCGGTCGCCGTGGCCGACGCGATCCTCGGCACCACCCTGGGCCTTTTGGCCAGCGCGTTCGCGCGCACCGAATTCCAGGTGGTGCAGTTCATGCCGGTCATCGTGTTCCCGCAGATCCTGCTCGGCGGCATCTTCCTGCCGCGGGACCAGCTGCCCGAGGTACTGCAGGCGATCAGCGACTGGTTGCCGCTCTCGCACGCCGTCGACGCGCTCAACGCCGTCGCCACCGGCAGCGAAGACACCGCCTACGTGCTCGGCGAGCTGCTGATCATCCTGGCCTGGATCGTGGGCGCCGTGATCCTCGGCTCGATCACCCTCCGCCGCCGCACGCCCTGACCGTCCGCGCCCCGTGAGCAGGGCACGCCTCCCGGCCGGTGTGGGGGGCTCAGGTCACGGCTCGCGGGCTGTGGGGTGGGTCAACGGGAGCGGGTTAACGGGAGCTGAGGAGGTGCTGCAGCCAGGTGTAGCTGAGTTTGGGGGTGCGCGGGCGGGACGGGTCGGTGAAGTCGATGTGGACCAGGCCGAAGCGTTGGGTGTAGCCGGTGGCCCATTCGAAGGAGTCCAGCAGGGACCAGACCAGGCAGCCGCGCAGGGCGACCCCCTCGGCGGGGCCGCCGGGCTGGACGGCCTCCACGGCGGCCACGAGGTGCTCGGCCAGGTAGTCGATGCGGGCGAGGTCGCTCACGGCGCCCTGCGCATCCGTGCGGTCGGGGAAGCCGGCGCCCGCGAGCGTGAGGTACACGGGCGGCAAGGCGTCGGCGTACCGGTCCCGCAGTTCGGTCAGGAGCACGGGCAGGTATTCCGGCGCGATCGGCGAGCCGGACCCGGTCACCGGATGCTCCCGGAACGCCTCGAGACGGAACGGGAGCCGGTTCACCGCCGGGATGTCGTCGGGCTTGCCCGCCGGCACGGCCGTGCGGCGCACCCCCGCCGCAACCCGGCTGGGCGCGGTGTAACTGACCCCGTAGAAGTCCAGCGGCTGGTGGATGGTGCGCAGGTCGTCCGGTTCGATCTCGTGCAGGTAGCGCAGTTCGTTCTCGAACACGCCGACCGGGTCGGGGTAGCGGCCGAGCAGCACGGGGTCGGCAAACAGCCGGTTCTGCAGCAGGTCGTACAGGGCCGCCGCATCCCGGTCGGCCTCGCGGTCGGTGCCGGGTTGCACGGGGGTGTGCTGGTTGGTGATGCCCACCTGGCCGCGCACGTCCGCGGCGCGCAGGCCCTGCACGGCCAGGCCGTGGGCGAGCAGCTGGTGGTGGGCGGCCGGCAGGGCGTCGAACAGGAGCGTCTCCCCGGGGGCGTGCACCCCGGTCATGTAGCCGTTGACGGTGACGGTGGCGGGGTCGTTCACGGTGACCCAGGCGTCGATGCGGTCGCCGAAGACCTCGCCCATCTGGTGCGCGTAATCGCCGAACCGCAGCGCGGTGTCGCGGTTCAGCCAGCCGCCGCGGAGCGCGAGCGGGGTGTCCCAGTGGTGGAGCGCGGCCATCGGGCGGATGCCGGTGCGCAGCAGCTCGTCGAGCAACCGGTCATAGAAGGCCAGGCCGGCGCGGTTGAGCGACCCGCGACCGTCGGGCTGCAGGCGCGGCCAGGCGAAGGAGAACCGGTACAGGTCCGCGCCGAGCTCGCGCAACAGGGTGACGTCGTCGGTGAGGTTCGCGATGTGGTCGGCCGATACCGACGCGTTCTGGCCGTCGAGAATGCGGCCCTTCTGCCGGGTGAAGGCGTCCCAGCTGGATTCGCCCCGGCCGCCGTCCCTGGCGCCGCCCTCGATCTGGAAGGCGGAAGTGGCGGTTCCGATCTGGAAACCGGTGGGCAGCCGGTCGCCCAGCTCCCCCGCGCGGTGCTGCCAGGCGCGGGACGCCGGGGTATTGCTGTTCATCGGCCGAGGACTCTTTCCAGGTAGCGGTTGCTGAAACGACGCTCCGGATCGAGCCGGTCCCGCACGGCGAGGAAGTCGTCGAAGTGCGGGTACACCGCCCGCAAGGCGTCGGCGTCGAGGTCGTGCATCTTCCCCCAGTGTGGGCGTCCGCCGTGCGCGCGCATAATCGGCTCCACCCCGGCGAAGTACTCACCAGGCTTCTCGCGGTAGTACCGGTGCACGGCGATGTAGCCGGTATCCCGGCCGAAGCCCGTGGACAGCCAGCTGTCGTCGGCCGCGGCCGAGCGCACCTCGAGCGGGAAGGAGATCCGCCAGCCGCGTTTCTCAATCAGCGCGCGCACCTCACGGATGGCGTCGGGCACCTGTTCCCGCGGGAGCGCGTATTCCATCTCATGGAACCGCACGGTGCGGTTGGTGACGAACACCCGGTGGGAGAGGTCGGTGTAGTCGCGGCGGCCGGTGAGCCCGTCGGCGAGCCGGTTGACCGGGGGCACCAGCGCCGGGATCACCACGCCGGCGGCGCAGGTGCCGCGGTAGAAGCCGTTGGCGAGGAGTTCGTCCTCGACGAAGCGGCGCATCCGGCCGAGCGGCGCCCTGGCGGCGCCCGGGGGCAGCCGGGTGTTGGTCTTGGTGAGCACCGCGTCGGTGTGCGGAAACCAGTAGAACTCGAAGTGGTCCGCGGTGGCGCTCCGGGCCAGGTAAGACTCGAGCACCGACTCGTACGGTTCATTGGTCTCCACAGCGTGCAGCAGGTACGCGGGCACGCACTGGATGGTGACGTCGACCAGGATTCCGAGGGCACCGAGTCCCACCCGCACGGCGGGCAGCAGCTCGGCGTTCTCGGTCTCGCTCACAGTGAGCAACGATCCGTCTCCGGTGACGAGGGTCACGCCGACGACCTGGCCGGCCAGGCCGGTGAACCCGCCGCCGGTGCCGTGTGTGCCGGTGGAGATGGCGCCGGCGATGGTCTGCCGGTCGATGTCGCCCATGTTCTGCAGGGCGAGGCCGTACGGCTTCAGCAGCGCCGGCAGCTGGTAGAGGTGGGTGCCGGCGGCGAGGGTCACCCGGCCGGCGGCCTCGTCGACGGCACGCACCCCGCTCCAGTCGAGGTCGAGCTGCACACCGGGGGCCAGGGCGATGCCGGTGAAGCTGTGCCCGGCGCCGACGGCCTTGATGCGCGACCCGGTGCGGCCGGCGGCGAGTACCGCGCGTTGCACGGCCTCGGCGCTGCTGGGCCGCTCCACCCGGGCCGGGATCACCGACTGGCTGCGCGCCCAGTTGCGCCAGAGGGCGCCGCTGGCGCTCACAGGAAGGCCTTGCCCTCGCCTCGATAGGTTGGCAGCATGTCGACAACATTTCCGTCGTGGACCAGGGCGAATTCGTTGACGTGCTCGCTGAGCTCCCCCGACTTGGTGTGCCGCATCCAGACCCGGTCGCCCACCCGCAGGTCGCGGGCCGCGGCGCCCGTGACGGGGGTCTGCACCTCGCCGGCCATCTCCCGGGGAACCAGGTTGAGGCCCTCCGGCCAGACCAGGCGGGGCGAACGGTCGGTGCCGGGCGGGCCGGAGGCGATCCAGCCGCCGCCGAGCAGCGTCGCCGACGCCGGGGTGGGCTTCCGCACCACCGAGAGCGCGAACGCGGCCGCCGGCGCCGGCCGGAACCCGGAGTAGTTGTCGAAGAGGTGCCCGCCGAAGAATCCGCTGCCGGCGGCGATGTCGGTGACCGAGGTGTCGGCGTGGGTGCTCTCCAGCGACCCGGTGCCGCCGCCGTTGACGAACTCGAGATTGGCAACCTGCCGGACGGCCGCGACGGCGGCGGCGCGGCGGGTGCTGATGTCGACGATGGAGTTGTTGCGCACCCAGCGGTTCACGCGCCCCAGCACCGGGCGCCCGGCGGGCTGGTCGACGAGGCCGGCGATCTGGGCCTCGTAGGCCATCAGCCCGACCAGGTCGAAACCTGGGCGGGACACGATGGCGACGGCGAGGGCCCTGGCGTCCTCCGGCGTGTGCACGGGCGAACGCCAGACGCCGAGGTGGCCGAGCACCGGCGCGTTCCAGGATGCGTCGAGCTCGAGACAGACCCGGATCTTCTCCCGCCGGGACGGCGGGAGCACCGCGTCGACGGCATCGAGGTGGTCGAGCGAGTCGACCATCAGCGTGACCCGGCCGGCCAGCTCGGCCGACCGGCCGAGCCGGAGGATCGCGTCCACGTCGACGCTGGGGTAGCCGACGACGACGTCGTCGATGCTCTCGGCCAGCCAGAGCGCCTCGGGCAGCGTGTACGCCAGTACGCCGCTGTAACCCGGCAGGGCGAGGGCGGCTTCGAGCACCCCACGCACCCGCAGGGACTTGCTGGCGATGCGGATCGGGGTGCCGGCGGCGCGCCCGAGCATGTCGTGGGTGTTGTGCCGCAGCGCGTCCAGGTGCAAGACCCCGACGGGTGTGTCCAGGCCCCGGGTGGCCGCGGTGAGCCCCTCCCAGTACGACTGGGCGGTGAGCCACGGCGCCGTTTCCGGGCGGACGGACAGGTCGAGGGTGGATTCGGGGATCACGGGCTCACCTTTTTCGGGTCGGTGTTCGTGCGGGCGCGCCCGAGGGCCGCGACGGAGTCTGCAGCGAGGTCGAGCAGGGTGGCGGTGGCCGGGTCGTCGCGGTCGACCAGCCAGGCGACGGTGACGCCGTCGGTGAGGGCGACGAGCAGGCGGGCCACGTCATCGACGGGGCGGAGCCACTCGCATCCGCTCTGCCGGGCGGCGGACTCCAGCGCCGTCGCGGCGAGGGCGTGGTAGGCGTCGTACTGTTCCCGGGCCAGGTGCTGCATCTCCGGGGACCGCAGGGCGTACTGGGTGAGCTCGAGCATGGCCTTCTCGCGGAGCGGTTCGGCGACCAGGTGGTCCGCGTAGCGCTGCAGTCCGCTGCGCAGGATGCGCCGGAGCGAGTCCACGCCCGGGGCCACGGGGGCCTCTCCCGCCGGAGCCGCGGGCAGGACAGCGGAGGCCTCGTCGGCCGTGACCGAGCGGATGAGCTCGGTCATCAACTCGTCCCGGCTCTCGAAGGCGTAGTGGAAGCTGGCCAGCTTCATTCCGGCCTCCGCGACGATGGCCCGGGTGGTGGCGTGGGCGACGCCCCGCTCGGCGACCACCCTGAGGGCGGCTCCGACCAGTGCACTGCGCCGGTCCACCGCGGATATGCGTGTCACGGGTGCACCTCGGTTTCGAGTCATGGGGTTTCGACTCATGGGGTTTCGACTCATGGGGTTTCGACTCATGGGGTTTCGACTCATGGGGTTTCAACTCATGGGAGTGGGGCAGATGACCCAGTCGCCAGTATGCCGCACCGGTCGGGCGAACACCGGATTTCAGCTCATAACAACTTCGGCAAATTCCGGGTCGGGGAGGCGCGCCACGTTGACATTCACCGGCATGGCCCATGGAATGGAGGGAGGGGGTTCATGTCCACGCAACGTCGCAGTTCCGCGCACGGGCCGGTCATCCGACCCCGTCGCCGGCTGAAGCGCGCGTCGATGCTGGCCGGCGCGGTCCTGGGCCTGCTGCTCACCGTTCCCCTGCTGGGTCCGCCCGCATCGGTGTCGGCCGCCACCTCGACGCCCACGCCGACCGCCACGGCGACGGCCACACCGACGCCGACGCCTACCGCGACCCCGACGCCCACTCCCACGCCGACGCCCACCCCAACGCCCACGACGAGCTCCGCGCCGACGCCCCCGAAGGCGCCGCTGGAAAGCGCCGCCCCGGCACCGTCCGTCGCCCCGACGCCATCGGTTTCGCCCACCTCGACGCCATCCCCGACTGCCACCAGGTCGCCCTCGCCGGCGCCCACGGCCACGGCCACTCCCACCCCGACGCCGACACCAACTCGTAAGCCGACGGCCACACCGACGCCGAAACCGACCGCAACGCCGACTCCGACGCCCACTCCCACTCCCACTCCCACGCCAACGCCCACGCCCACGCCCACGCCCACGCCCACGCCGACCCCCACACCGACGTCGCCACCGCCGGCATCCGCCCCGACGATCGACGCGCCGGCCACCGGCAGCTTCGTCGGCGGCAGCACCAGCATTTCCGGCAGCCGCGACCCCGCCCACGAAATCCAGCTCCTCTCCCCCACCGGCGGGGATCCGATCTGCATCGTCGCCACCGACGGGACCCCGACCTGGAGCTGCGCCGGCGTGCTCCTGCCCAGCGGACCGGCCGTCCAACTCCGGGTCGTGGCCACCGGCCAGGCGAGCTTCTCCGCCTCGCACACCGTACGGGTGCTGCAGGCGCCCACCGTCACGGGCGGGGCGACCGGCCAGTCCAGCACCGGCGGGCTGGTCCGCGGAACGGGCTACCCCGGCGCCACCGTCACCGCCACCCTCGCGGGCGGCCAGAGTTGCTCATTCACCGTCGACTCCTCCGGCGCCTGGGCCTGCCTGCTGCAGGGCGGCCTGGTCAGCGGTCCTGAGCAGATCACCGCCTCCCAGCAGACCGGCTTCAGCGCCCCGGACTCGTCCCCGGCCAGCGCTCCGGTGTCCCTGACGATCGACGTCGATGCCCCGGCCTCCCCCGTGGTGGTCGCCCCCACCGCCGGCAGCACGGTGTCCCTGGCCGGGTCGCAGTACTACGGCCAGGGCGAGAACGGGGCCACCGTCACCGTCTTCGCCGGCCCGTACTCGGTGTGCAGCAGCGTCGTCTCCGGTGGCACCTGGTCCTGCTCCGGCTCGGGTGTGGCCGCCGGCTCCTACCCCCTGCGCGCGGTGCAGCAGGATGCGGCGGGCAATGTCAGCGCCGGCAGCGAACCCATCCGGGTGCGCTTCGGCCCCGCCGCGGCCACGCCATCCCCCACGGCGACCCCGCAACCCACGCCCAGCCCCACCGCCGCCGTGCCGGCCACGCCGACCCCGGCCGCATCAGCGCCCCCGGCCACACCCTCTCCCACCACACCGGCTCCCACCACACCCGGCAGCCCCTCGGCGACCCCGACGCCCGGCGTCCCGGCCCCGTCCGGACCCGACGACGAGGCCGGCGCGCCCCCGGAGTTGACGGTGCCCGGAGGCTGGAGCGACCCCACCCAATTCAGCACCGCCGTGATCCCGCCGTGGACCGTGGCCCAGTTCCCGTGGCCGCAGGCTGCCCTCCTCACCCTGGGTGCGCTGTTGCTCCTCGTCTTCCCCGCCCGGCTGCTGGCCGGCACGGTCTCCCGGGCCAGGGGCGGCCGGCCGATCTTCACCGGGCACCACGTCGCGGGCCGCAATCACCCCCGCGAAGACTTCGAGGTGGCCCCGACGGTCCAGCTGAGCCAGTCCGTCATCGGCGGCGTGGCCCTGGTTGCTGCGTCGGTCTTCGTGCTGCTCTCCGGCCCAGTCGCCGGCACACCGAGCTACCTGCGGTTACTGCTCGCCGTGCTGCTCGCCCTGGCCGTGGTGAACGCCGTGGCCATGCTGGTGCCGCAATGGTGGGGTTCCCGCGCCCTGCACCTGGACGTGACCACCACCATCCTGCCTCGCTACCTGGTGCTGGTGGCGATCACCGCTCTCGCCTCCCGGGCCCTCGAGCTGCACCCCGCCCTGCTCTTCGGCCTGCTGGGCAGTGTGGTGGTGCGCACCGGGCCGCTCGCCGCTGAACGGGGCAAGCTCGCGGCCGTGCGGGCGGGCAGCCTGCTGGCGCTCGGGCTGGTCGGCCTGGTCGTCGTGGGCACGCTTCCCACGGCCGACGGGTTCGTCAGCACCCTCGCCGCCGAATTCGTGAACACGGTGGTGCTGGCGTCGATCGGTTCGGCCGTTCTCGTGCTGATCCCGGTGGGAAGCACCAGCGGACGCAGCGTCCTCGCCTGGTCGCCGCCGGTCTGGGCGGCACTGACCGTGCCGGCGTTCCTGGCCCTGTTCGTGCTGCTCTCCCCCACGATCGACGCCTGGACCGGCGACGGCAGCGTGCGGCTGCTCTGGGTGGCCGGCGTGCTGTTCGCCGGGGTGAGCGTGGCCGCCTGGGCCTGGCAGCGCTTCGTGCTCCCCGCGCAGCGCTGACCGGTACAGCTGCACCGAGCGGCAGTGTTGCCCTGAGAGGCAGTGTTGCCCTGAGAGGCACTGTTGCGCTGAGAAACAGCACCGGGCCGTGCGTGATGGTGCCCCCGCTGGGATTCGAACCCAGACTGTGACGATTTTAAGTCGCCTGCCTCTGCCGGTTGGGCTACGGGGGCACGCCCGACTAACGAGCAGTCGGGCATCACGAGCGGATACCGCACGAGCGTGCGGCATCCACTGGTGACTTTACGGTGCGGCGACGGTCTCCGTGCCGGATTCGGCGGCGGCGACCTCGACGGGCTTCTTGACCGGAGCCTTGCGCGGCGCGCGCGGCGCCTTGACCGGCGCGGCCGGGGCCTCGGCGGGGGCGGCGACCGGCGGCTTCGGACGGGAGGCGAACTGCTCGAACACCGCACGCGGGGTTTGCACAGCCTCGATGGACACGATGTCGCGGCCGAGGAAGATGTTCAGCACCCAACCACCGACAACGCGGATCTTGCGCTCCCAGCTCGGCATGGCCAGGCCGTGGTAGCCGCGGTGGGCGACCCAGGCCGGGAAGCCCTTGAGGGCGAACTTGCCGGACTGGAACGCACCGACACCCAGGCCAAGGCCCGCGACGGCGCCCAGGTTCTTGTGGTTGTACTCGACGGTGCCTTCGCCGCGGAGGACCGCGACGATGTTCTTGGCCATCAGCTTGCCCTGACGAACGGCGTGCTGCGCGTTGGGCACGCAGAAGCCGCCGACGCCGCCGCCGGAGAGGTCGGGAACGGCGGTGATGTCGCCGGCGCCCCAGGCATCGGCAATGATCTCGTCCTCGGTGCCCACGCGCAGGTCGGTGCGCACCTTCAGGCGGCCACGCTCCTCGATCGGCAGGTCGGTGTTGCGCACGATGCCCGGGTTCGCCATGACGCCGGCGGTCCAGACGATGAGGTCGGATTCGAACGACTCACCGGTGGAGAGCTCGATCACGCCGTCGACGGCGGAGGTGAGCTGGGTGTTCAGGTGCACCTCTGCGCCACGCTCGGCGAGGTTCTTGATGACCCAGAGCGCGGTCGACTCGGACACCTCGGGCATGATGCGACCCATGGCCTCGATGAGGTGGAAGTGGGTGTCCTCGAAGGCGATCTCCGGGTACTTCGTCAGCAGCGAGCTGGCGAAGGAGCGGAGTTCCGCGAAGACCTCGATGCCGGCGAAGCCGCCGCCGATGACCACGAAGGTCAGCAGGCGGTCGCGCTCGGGGCCGGCGGGCAGCTGGGCTGCCTTGTCGAAGTTGGTGAGGACCTTGTCGCGGATCGCGACGGCTTCCTCGATGGTCTTCAGGCCGATGGCCTGGTCGGCGACCCCGGGGATCGGGAAGGTGCGCGACACGGCGCCGGCGGTGACCACGACGATGTCGTATTTGAATTCCCACGGCTCGCCGACGGGCGGCGTGATGGTCGCGGTCTTCTCGGCGTGGTTCACGTGGGTGACCTTCGCGGTGAGGACGCTGGTCTTCTTCAGGTGGGCGCGGTGCGCGACGACCGAGTGGCGGGGATCGATCGATCCGGCGGCCACCTCGGGCAGGAACGGCTGGTAGGTCATGTACGGCAGCGGGTCGACCATGGTGACCTCGGCTTCGCCGGGGCGCAGCCACTTCTCCAGCTTCCAGGCGGTATAGAACCCCGCGTAGCCGCCACCGACGATGAGAATTTTGGGCACGATTAGAAGGCCTCCTACAGGGATTGGATACGCGAAATTTTAGAGCTTGGAACGAATTCGCTTGAAATGCCGCGTGGCCCCAATGCCGAACAGCGTTACAAGGATACCAAACCCCACCAGTACGGCGAGCGGCAGGCTCACGTAGGTGAGGGTGAGGGGGCTCGGCAGCCAGGCCGCGGCGGTGTTCCGCTCCGGCAGGGCGGGGTCGGGATCGGGTACGATCGGCTCCGCCGGGGCCGTTTCGGTGGGGGTCACCGGTGCGGTGATCGCCCGGCGGTGCAGGGTGATCCACTCCTGCAACAGCTCGGTGGGGGTGGCGGAGGTCGACTTCGGCACCGAGTCCGACACGGCCCCGGCGGCGTCGATGAGGCCGTTGCCGTAGATCGGGCTGGGCACGGTGTGGCCGTTGGCGTTCGCGGTTTCGATGATCCGGTTGATCACCCCGGCGGCATCCAGCTTCGGGAACTTCGAGCGCACCAGCGCCACCAGGCCGGACACGATCGGGGCGGCCGCGCTGGTGCCGTCCCACTGCAGGTAGCCGCCGCCGGGGGCGACACCGACGAGTTTCTCGCTGGGCGCGGCGACGGCGATGGTGATGCCCTGCGAGGACGCGTCGAAGCTGGCCTCCTTGGCCCGGTCGACGCCGGCGACGGTGAGCACGCCGGGGATGGTGGCCGGAGCCCCGACCTCGGCGGTGCCGCTGCCCCGGTTGCCCGCGGCGGCGACGACGACGACGTCGTTCTCGAAGGCGTACATGAAGGCGTCGTCCCAGCTGGTGGGCCAGTCCAGGGTGTTGCGGGTCAGCGACATGTTGATCACGTCGGCGCCGTTGTCGACGGCCCAGCGGATGCCCTTGGCGATCTGGTCGTCATTGCTCAGCTCCGCCCCGCTGGTGCCGAAGGCCACCGAGACGCTGAGGATCTTCGCCTCCGGGGCGACGCCGATCAGGCCGCTGTCGGTGGCGGTGCCGCGGCCGGCGAGCAGCGACGCCACCAGGGTGCCGTGCTCGTTGTCCTCCCCGACCGGGGTCTGGCCGTTGGACGAGCCGAGGCCGGAGACATCCGTGCCGCCGGTGACAACACCGCTGAGTTCGGCGACGCTGCCGTCCACACCCGTGTCGATGACGGCGACGGTCACGCCGGAGCCCTTGCTGGTGTTCCAGGCTTCGCTGAAGCCGTAGTCGTTCAGCCAGTATTCGAGGTCGCGAACCTGGTCGGCGCGGGCGGCCGGAGCGTCACCGGCGACCGCTACGACGGGCACGACCACGGCGGCAAGGATCGCCAGGACGGCGAGGGGTCGGCGCCAGGGCCGACTCACGCGTCGGCCGGCGGCGCCACCGGCGGGGCGTAGTCCAGGCATTCGCACACCGCGGGCGACCAGGCGGCGCGGATCAGCGCGAGGTCGCCGATCGGGTTGACACCCGGTCCCGCCGCCAGGGAGTGCGCGGCGAGGGCGTGCAGGCACTTCACCCGAACGGGCATGCCGCCGGAGGACACCCCGGCGAGTTCGGGGACCACGCCGATCATTTCCCGATCGGCCAGGAAGCTCTCGTGCGCGGATCGGTAGTGGGCGCGGAGGCCCTCATCGTCGGCGAGCATCTGGTTGTACTCGTTCATCACCTGCGTCGCTTCGAGGAAGGAGAGCGCGGCGGTCGCAGCAGGGTGCGACAGGTAGTACAGGGTGGGGAACGGCGTGCCGTCCGCCAGGCGCGGCGCGGTCGCGACGACGGTGGGAGCGCCGCAGACACAGCGCGCGGCGATGCCGATGACGTTCCGCGCCGGGCGGCCCAGCTGCGCGGAGACCGTGCTGATGTCGGCCGCGGTGGCGGGGTCGAAGGGGGGTCTGGTCATTTCGCTGCCTCCTGTGGTGCGAGCCCGGCGGTCATCACCGATCGAAACATCGAGTCGACCCAGTCGACTTCGGTGTCCTGGATGGCCGTGCTGACGGCTGCCGTGTCGGCGGAACCGTCGACGGTGGCGCCGGTGTCGTTGAGAACCAGGAAGCTGACGTCGCCCGGCATCACGTAGGAGAGCCGGTCACGCGCCTGGGTCGTGACGAAGGTGCGGTCGTTCCAGCGTTCCCGTTCATCCTTGAGGTTGTCGACATCCGCTTCTTGCGCGGCGACAGTGGCGCGGAGCTCGTCGATCTGCTGGCGTTGTTCGGCGTACGTGCGCACGCTCGGGGCCAGGACGATCACGGCCAGGACGAGGATGCCCATCATCACGAAGGAGAAACCGGACAGGCGCAGTCCCCGCAGCCAGTTGCCGGCCGCGGTCTCGGTGCTGGCGAGCTGCACCGGTTGCCGCACGGTACGGGCCTTCGAGTCCGGCCGGGGCATGGTCTTGCCGGCGGCCTTCGTCGTGGACGTGGCGGCGGGCTTGGCCGGCGCCTTGGCCGGGTCGGCCTTGGGTTTGGGCTTGGGGCGGCGCGGTTCGGGGAGGCGTGGCGGGGTCATGCCCGAGCCGTTCCAGGTCACGTCACTCCCCTCCGATTGCCACCGGTAGCGCCCGGCGGCGGATTTCTCCTGTTCTAGAGTGCCAGAACTTTCGGTCGCTGAGCTCCGCCACGGGTGGCGCGGCGGCGATCCTGAGCAAACCCGCAGGCAAGAAGAAGGACCCCAGCCCGCCGGGCTGGGGTCCTGCTCTGGTGCTGGTTACGCCTTGAAGCGCGGGAACGCGGAGCGGCCGGCGTAGACCGCGGCCTCGCCGAGCTCTTCTTCGATGCGCAGGAGCTGGTTGTACTTGGCAACGCGCTCGCTGCGGGCCGGGGCACCGGTCTTGATCTGGCCGGCATCCGTCGCGACGGCGAGGTCGGCGATGAAGGTGTCTTCGGTCTCACCGGAGCGGTGCGAGATGACGGTCGTGTAGCCGGCGCGCTGGGCGAGGGCGACGGCATCCATCGTCTCGGTCAGGGTGCCGATCTGGTTGACCTTGATCAGGATCGAGTTGGCAGCCTTGATCTCCAGGCCCTTGGCCAGGCGGATCGGGTTGGTGACGAACAGGTCGTCTCCGACGATCTGAACCTTGTCGCCGAGCTGAGCGGTGAGGTGGACGTAGCCTTCCCAGTCCTCCTCCTCGAGCGGGTCTTCGATGGAGACGAGCGGGTACGCCTCGAGGAGCTCGGCGTAGTACGCGACGATCTCGGTCGAGGTCAGTTCCTTGCCCTCGAAGTGGTACACGCCGTCCTTGAAGAACTCGGTGGCGGCGCAGTCCAGTGCCAGGCCGATGTCGGTGCCGGGCGTGTAGCCGGCGAGCGTGATGGCTTCGACGATGAGGTCGAGCGCGGCACGGTTGCTGGGCAGGTTGGGGGCGAAGCCACCCTCGTCGCCGAGGCCGGTGGCCAGGCCCTTGCTCTTCAGCAGGCCCTTGAGGGCGTGGTAGACCTCAACGCCCCAGCGCAGGCCTTCGCTGAACGTGGGGGCACCGAGCGGGACAACCATGAATTCCTGGATGTCGACGTCGTTGTCAGCGTGCGAGCCACCGTTGATGATGTTCATCATCGGCACCGGCAGGGTGTGGGCGTTCGGGCCGCCGAGGTAGCGGAAGAGGGGCAGGTCGGCCGAGCTGGCTGCGGCCTTGGCGACGGCCAGGCTCACGCCGAGGATGGCGTTCGCGCCGACGCGCTCCTTGTTGACGGTGCCGTCGGTCTCGTTGAGGACCATGTCGATGATGCGCTGGTCGGCGGCGTCGAGGTCTTCGACGGCCGGGCCGAGCTCGTCGGTGACGGAGCCGACGGCCTTGAGCACGCCCTTGCCGAGGTAACGCTTCTTGTCACCGTCGTGCAGCTCGTAAGCTTCGAAGGCACCGGTGGAGGCGCCTGATGGAACGGCGGCACGGCTCAGCGTGCCGTCCTCGAGCAGAACCTCGACCTCGACGGTCGGGTTTCCCCGAGAGTCGAGGATTTCGCGTGCAACAACTGCGTCAATAAGAGCCACAACTATCTCCTGTGTCTGTCTGTCTATCTATTTTTGGATTTCTAAGTCCGGGTGGATTTTGAGGAAGACGCCGCTGTGTCCCAGTCCGTTGACCAGTCTAGTGATCGGTACGCGGGTGCGGTCAGGACTGAAGTCCCGTTCACCGGCAGATCACGCGCCGTTCAGTCGGCCAGCGGTTTGAAGACGAGGTCCTCCGGTGCGACGGAGTCGTCGGTCACGAAGGCGAACCGGCCGTAGCCGGCGGCACCGGCCCGTTCGAGCAGGGCCTTGAGATTCTTGGTGCGCTTGTCCAGGCGCACCCGCAGGCCCTGGGCCACGAGAGCCGTCTTGAGGGCGACGAGCGCGGCCGGGTCGGCGTCCTTCTCGTGCACGAGGACGACGGCGTTGCCGGTCTCGTCGTCCGCGCCGGCGAGCAGGTCGACAATCCGCTCGAAGCCGATCGAGAAGCCGCAGGCGGGCACATCGGTGCCGAGGAACCGGCCGATCATGCCGTCGTAGCGGCCGCCGCCGCCGAGCGAGTAGCCCAGGTCGGGGTGGGCGATCTCGAAGATGGTGCCGGTGTAGTAGCCCATCCCCCGCACCAGGGTGGGGTCGAACTCCAGGGCAACGCCGGGCAGGGCGGCGCGGAGCGACTGCAGGTCGGCGTACGCCGCCGCGTCCAGCCAGGCCGGCGCATCCGCGGGGTCGGGCCAACCGGCGTCGGCGAAGCCCGCCAGGGTGTCGGCCAGCCCGTCGCGTTCGATGCCGAGGCCGCCGAGCTCGGTGACGACGCCGTCCACGCCGATCTTGTCGAGCTTGTCGAGGGTGATCAGGGCGCGTTCGGTGAGGTCGGCCGCGACGCCCCAGCTGGCGAGCATGGTGCTGAGGATGCGCCGGTCGTTGATGCGCACCGAACAGCCGGTCAGACCCAGGTTGTCGAGCGCGGCGACGGTGGCGGTGATCAGTTCGATCTCGGCCAGCGGGCCGGCCTCGCCGATGATGTCGATGTCGCACTGCATGAACTGGCGGTAGCGGCCCTTCTGCGGGCGTTCGGCGCGCCAGACCGGGGCGATCTGGATGGACCGGAACACGGCGGGCAGGTCGGCGCGGTGGCTGGCGTAGAACCGGGCCAGCGGCACGGTGAGGTCGAAGCGCAGGCCCAGGTCGGCCAGCGAGAGCAGGTCGTCCGCGTCGGCCGCGGCCACGAGGTCGGC
This sequence comes from Cryobacterium sp. AP23, assembly GCF_054075385.1. Lineage (NCBI taxonomy): Bacteria > Bacillati > Actinomycetota > Actinomycetes > Micrococcales > Microbacteriaceae > Cryobacterium > Cryobacterium sp. AP23. The sequence goes on from NZ_CM133415.1 coordinate 1,334,014, forward strand.
CGGGGCGAGGCCACGCTTGAGCACGGCGAAGCCGAGTTTCTCGTTGTCGCCGCCGAGACCGGAGTGCAACCTGGCAGTGTCCTCCATCACGGGCGTTTCGATCTCGTCGAAGCCGTGCGCGGCGAAACTCTGCCGGATGACGCCCAGCGCCCTCTCGCGGGTGGCCTTGTCGGCCGGAAGGAAGTCGCGCATGCCGCGGGGAGGGGTCACTGCTGTTGCCATGCCCCCAATTCTGTCAGGTCGCGCAGGTCCGCCCGGCCGCGACTGTTCCCGCTGCGGACAAGTGGGCCCGGTGTGCCGGGTGCACTTGTCCGCACGGGTAACAGTTGCGGCGCCGTGGGGTTAGAGGGCGCCGCCGGCGGCGCCGGGGGCATCCGCTTCGAGGCCGGCGTCGCCGACGTGCTCGCGGGCGATGAAGTTCTCGATGTCGAAGAGGTTGTCCTTGGCGCGCTTGGCGATGGTGAGCAGGGTCGACATGGAGGCGACCTCCTCGACCTGTTCCTTGAGGAACCAGAGCATGGCCTGCTCGCCGAGGGCGTCACCGTCGGAGCGGGCGGCCCGGAACAGGGCCTCGATCTGGCCGGTGACCTGCTGCTCCTGGGCGAGGGCCAGCGCGATCGGCTCGACGATGTTGGTGAAACCGTTGATCACGGCGGGCACGCCGGGGATGACGACCTCGAGGCCGCGGTCGAGCCGGTACTGCACGAGCATCATGGCGTGGTTGCGCTCCTCCACCGACTGGCGGTAGAAGTGCGCGGCGAGCTGGGGCAGGTCCTGGCTGTCGAACCAGGTGGCGATGGCGATGTACTGCTGGGACGCGGCGAACTCGTTGCCGATTTGCTGGGTCAGGAGCGCGTTGAAGGATGTCTCGGTCATGGTCCGACGTTAGTGCTACTCGGAGGGGAACGCGATGACGCCGGCGTCGGCGGGGTCGGAGCCGCTCTCCCGTTCGGCCGCGCGGATCTCCTCCTGCAGGTCGCGGAGGGCGGTGCGGAGGGCCCGTTCGGAATCGAGGCCCTGCGCCTTGGCCGCCGACACGATCGCGAGCAGGATCGGGCCGAGCTCGGCCTCGCTGTTGATGGGCAGCAGCGCCGGCGGATCCGTCTCGAGCAGGCCGATCTTCTGGGCCTTCCCGATCACCTTGTCGGCCAGTGCCAGGGCGGGCATGCCCTGCGGGATGCCGTCGAGCACGCTGGTGCGGTGCGGTTTCTCGGCCGCCTTCACGTCGTCCCAGCCGGCGACGACCTCGTCGAGGCTCTGCGTCTTCGTGCCACCGAACACGTGCGGATGCCGGCCCACCATCTTGCGGGTCATCCCGGCGGCGACATCCTGGATGTCGAACCCCTCGCCGGGCGTCTCGGCGGCGATGGCCGCGTGGAAGACCACCTGGTAGAGCACGTCGCCGAGCTCCTCGAGCAGGTCTTCGCGGCTGCCGCTCTCGATCGCCTCGATCAGCTCGTGGGTCTCCTCGGTGAGGTACTGCACGAGCGACTCGTGGGTCTGCTCCGCATCCCACGGGCAGCCACCGGGCGCGCGCAGCCGGGCGACCGTCGTCACCAGTTCGTCGAGGCTGGAGGGGCTGCCGGCGGATGCGGTGGGCTGGGCTGAATCGGTCACACTCCATCGTAGGCGGCCCCGTCCCGGGAGGCCCGGCTAAACTGGGCGCAGGTGTGCCGGGAAGTCTGGTCGGCGGGCGACGCGTTGTCGTTCTCGACGTCGAACCGACCCGCTTTGCTGCCGGGTGGACAGGACACCGCATGACCTTCATCCGTTCCGAGCGCTACGCCGCCGGATTCCTCCTGATCGCCGGGGTGCTCGGCCTGGTGGCCGCGAACCTGGCCTTCGGCCCCGCGCTCATCATGGCCGCCAATGAGCACCTGCCCACCGGCATCTTCGGGCTCGACCTGTCGGCGAAGCACTGGATCAGCGACGGCCTGCTCGCGGTGTTCTTCTTCCTCATCGCCATCGAACTCAAGCGCGAACTCGTCATCGGCGACCTGAACAGCCTGGGCAAGGCCGCGTTGCCCGCCCTCGCCGCCCTGGGCGGTGTGGTGGTGCCGGCCGGCATCTACCTGCTGCTCACCCGTGGCTCCGGGCTGGCGGCCGGCTGGCCGGTGCCCACCGCGACCGACATCGCCTTCGCCCTGGGTGTGCTGGCGGTGTTCGGCCGCGGCATCCCCACCCGGGTGCGGGTGTTCCTGCTCGCCCTGGCGGTGCTCGACGACCTCGTCGCCATCCTGATCATCGCGTTCTTCTTCACGCAGGACCCGCAACTGCAGTTCATCGGTGTGGCCGCCATCACGGCCACCCTGTTCGGTGTCACCAGCCGGCTGCTCAAGCCCCGCTCCCCCTGGGTGCTCGGCCGGAAGCCGGTCTGGCCGGTCGTCCTGGTCCTCGGCGTGCTGGGCGTGGCGACCTGGTACTTCACCTACCTGTCCGGCGTGCACGCCACCATCGCCGGCGTCATCCTCGGCCTGGTGATGGCCCGGGTTCCCGGTGGCCGCGCCCACCACGTGCTCGAGCCGTACTCGAACGCCGTGATCCTGCCGTTGTTCGCCTTCTCCGCGGCTCTGGTCGCGATCCCGCGGGTGAGCCCGGCCGACCTCAGCCCGGCGTTCTGGGGCATCCTGGTGGCCCTGCCGGTGGGCAAGCTCATCGGCATCACCCTGGCCGGGGCGCTCGGCAGCCTGATCTCGCGGCGCCCCAGCGGGTCGGGCGCCGGGTTGAAGCTGGCCGACATCGTCATGGTCGCGTGCCTGGGCGGCATCGGCTTCACGGTGTCGCTGCTGATGGGCGCCCTCGCGTTCGCCGGGAACACCGAGGTGGTCGACGAAGCCACCCTCGCCGTCCTGCTCGGCTCGGGGGTCGCCATCCTCGTCTCAGCGGTTGTGGTCAGTGTGCGGGCACGGCAGTATCGACGGGCCGCGGGAACACGGCATCCAGCAGCGCTCCCGTCCACTTGATCAGGGCGGCGTCGGCCACCGGCTCGCCGTTCACGCGCGGCAGCGGCACGATCATCGACCCGGCCGCGGCCGAGTACTTCGTGCCGGGATACATCCGCTGCACCCGCACCTGCATGGAGTCGGCCAGGTCCACCGGCGCGACGCGCAGGTTGGAGCCCATCGCCACGACCTCGCCGAGGCCGGCCTGCTGGGCGTGCCGGCGCAACCGGGAGACGGCGATGAGGTTGCTCACGGCCTCCGGCGGCTCGCCGTAGCGGTCGGTGAGCTCCTCGAGCACGAGGCCGATCTGGTCGTCGGCGGCTGCGGGGCCGCTGGCGCCGGAGAGCTTCTGGTAGGCCTCCAGACGCAACCGTTCGCTGTCCACATATTCCTCGGGGATGTGCGCGTCGACGGGCAGCTCCAGCCGCAGCTCGGTCTGGCCCTCGGCTACGTCGCCGCGGAAGGTCGACACCGCCTCACCGATCATGCGCAGGTACAGGTCGAAGCCGACCCCGGCGATGTGGCCGGCCTGCTCGCCGCCGAGCAGGTTGCCCGCTCCGCGGATCTCGAGGTCTTTCAGCGCCACCTGCATGCCGGCGCCGAGCTCGTTGTTGGCCGCGATGGTGGCCAGGCGGTCGTGCGCGATCTCACTGAGCGGCTTGTTCTCGTCGTAGAGGAAGTAGGCGTAGGCCCGCTCCCGGGCCCGGCCCACCCGGCCGCGCAGCTGGTGCAGCTGGCTGAGGCCGTACTTGTCGGCCCGGTCGATGATGATGGTGTTCGCGTTGGCGATGTCCAGACCGGTCTCGATGATGGTCGTGGAGACCAGGATGTCGAACTTGTTCTCCCAGAAATCCACCACCACCTGCTCCAGCTGCGCCTCGGGCAGCTGCCCGTGCGCCACCGCGACACGCGCTTCCGGTACCAGCTCGGCCAGTTGCGCGGCCACCCGGTTGATGCTGGAGACCCGGTTGTGCACGAAGAAGATCTGGCCCTCGCGCAGCAGTTCCCGGCGGATGGCGGCGGCCACCTGGCGGTCGGAGTACGGGCCGACGAAGGTGAGGATCGGGTGCCGGTCCTCGGGCGGGGTGGCCAGGGTGGACATCTCCCGGATGCCGGTGACGGCCATCTCCAGGGTGCGCGGGATGGGCGTGGCGCTCATCGCGAGGATGTCCACGTTGGTCTTGAGCTTCTTCAACGCATCCTTGTGCTCGACACCGAAACGCTGTTCCTCGTCGATGATGACCAGGCCGAGGTCCTTGAAGATGGTGTTGTCCGACAGCAGCCGGTGGGTGCCGATGACCATGTCGACGGTGCCGTCGAGCATGCCTGCCACGGTCTCGCGGGATTCCTTGTCGGTCTGGAACCGGCTGAGCGCGCGCAGGTGGATCGGGAACCCCGCGAAACGCTCCTGGAAGGTCTCCATGTGCTGGCGCACGAGCAGGGTGGTGGGCACGAGCATGGCCACCTGCTTGCCGTCCTGGATGGCCTTGAACGCGGCGCGCACCGCCACCTCGGTCTTGCCGAAACCGACGTCGCCGGAGAGCAGCCGGTCCATCGGGATGGGCCGTTCCATGTCGGCCTTGACCTCTTCGATGGTGGTGAGCTGGTCGGGCGTCTCCGCGAACGGGAACGCCTCCTCGAGCTCCCGCTGCCACGGGGTGTCGGGGCCGAACGCGTGACCCTTGCTGGCCATCCGCGCGGAGTACAGCTTGACGAGTTCGACGGCGATGTCGCGCACCGCCCGGCGGGCCTTGGTCTTCGCGGCCGACCAGTCGCTGCCGCCCATCTTGGAGAGCGCCGGCGCCTCACCGCCGACATAGCGGGAAACCAGGTCGAGCTGGTCGGTGGGCACGTAGAGCTTGTCGCCGCCGTGGCCGCGCTTGGACGGCGCGTATTCGAGCACCAGGTATTCGCGGGTGGTCTTGACCGGGTTGCGGCCGCCGCTGGAGACCTCGCGCTGGGTCAGCTCGAGGAACTTGCCGATGCCGTGGGTCTGGTGCACCACGTGGTCACCGGTCTTGAGCTGCAGCGGGTCGACGACGTTCTTCCGCCGGCTGGCGAGCTTCTTGATCTGGCGGGCGTCGTAGCCGACGGTGCGGCCGTAGAACTCGCTCTCGCTGACCAGGGTGAGCTTGGTCTCCGGGATCTCGAAGCCGTGCGCGATGGATGCCTTGAGCAGGTACGCGATGCCGGGCTCGGGGGTCGCCGGGAACTCCTCCACGATGCGGGCGGGCAGTTCGGCGCCGGCGAGCACGTCGGCGGCCCGGTCGACGAGGCCGGCGCCCTGGGCCACGACGGCGACGGTCCAGCCGTCCTTGAGGCGTGCGGAGAGGTGCCCGACGGCGCCCTCGACGTTGCCCTGGAAGCTCGGCACCGCGTCGCCCTCGATGCGGATGGTGAGCAGCTCGTCGATCTCCCGGTGCTCCGGCAGCACCTCGATGTCGGTGGGGGCGGCCTGGAACGAGCTCATCGTCCACCAGACCCGTTCGGTGGCGGCTTCGCCCGGGGCGGAGTAGCGCACGGCGTCCCGCAGGGTGCCCAGGGTGAGGAAGTCACCGCTGGCCAGGTCGATCGGGGCCTCCGCTCCGGCCGTGGCGGCGTTCCAGGCGGCGGAGAGGAACTCCCGGTTGGTCTCGGCGAGGCTGATCGCACGGGAAGCGACCCGTTCGGGTGAGATCACGGCGACGGCGGCCTGGCGGGGCAGGTAGTGGGTGACGGGCACGAGCCGGTCGACCAGGGCGGGCGCGAGGCTCTCCATGCCCTCCACCGGGATGCCCTCGGCCACCTTCGCGAGCAGGCCCGCGAGGCTGGGGAACTCGTGCTGCATCTCCCGGGCGCGCTGCCGCACGGCGGGGCTGAGCAGCAGTTCCCGGCTCGGCGGCAAGCTCACCGAGCTGATCGGCTCGGGCATCGAGCGCTGGTCGGCCACCGCGAACGCGCGGATCTGTTCCACCTCGTCGCCGAAGAATTCGATCCGGTACGGATGCGCCGCCATCGGCGGGAACACGTCGAGGATGCCGCCGCGCACGGCGAACTCGCCGCGGCGGGTCACCATGTCGACCCGGGCGTAGGCCACGTTCACGAGGTCGACGGCGATGGCCGCCAGGTCGTGACCGCGGCCGCCGGCGGTGAGTTCGAGCGGGTCGAAGTCGGTGAGGTTGTCGGCCACGGGCTGCAGCGCGGCCCGCACCGAGGCCACCACGATCAGCGGGCGGCGGGCGGCGGCATCCTGGGCCTCCCAGTCGCGCATCCGCCGCAGCGCGTAGAGCCGGCGGCCGACGATCTCGGCGCTGGGGCTGAGGCGCTCGTGCGGCAGGGTCTCCCAGGCGGGGAACTCGACGATCTCGGCCTCGTCGGAGAAGCAACCGAGGTTCTCCCGCAGCGCCTCGGACTCGCGCCCGGTGGCGGTGATGACGAACAGGGCCCGGCCCTTGTCGAGGCGGTTGCGCTGTTCCATCAGGGCGGCCAGCAGCGGGGCCCGCAGCCCCTCGGTGAGGGAGAAGTCGGCGTCACGGGCCGCGAAGGCCAGAGCGTTGTCGAACGTGGAGGCGCGGGAAAGCGCCGGAATCAAGCCCTGAAGAATCACCGCACAAGTCTACGGGTTTCGCTGACTCGCTAGGCGGGCGGGGCGTGGAACTTCTGCTGGGCCAAGGTGACCCCGTCGGCGACGATCATCTCGACCGCGTCCGCGGCATCCTCGAGCATGATCGGCAGGGTCGCGCGCTCGGTGCTGGTGTAGTCGTGCAGCACGAAGTCGGCGGCGTTCTGCCGGCCGGGCGGACGGCCGATACCCATCCGGATGCGGATGAACTCGTTGCTGCCGGTGGCGGCGATGATGTCGCGCAGCCCGTTGTGGCCGCCGTGGCCGCCACCCACCTTGATCTTCATCGTGTCGAACGGCAGGTCCAGCTCGTCGTGCACGACGATGAGGCGGGAGACGTCGATCGAGTAGAAGCGCAGCAGCGCCGCGACGGGCCCGCCGGAAAGGTTCATGAAGCTGTTCGGCTTGGCCAGAACGAGCTTGGGGCCGCCGGGGAAGCTGCGTCCCTCGGCGACGGCGGAATTCGCCTTGTGGTTCTTGAAGTTCGCCCGCAGTCGGTCGGCGAGCACGGCGGTCACCATGTGGCCGACGTTGTGGCGGTTGCCGGCGTAGCCGGGCCCGGGGTTACCGAGCCCGACTACGAGCCAGAGATTCTCGTCCAGGGGGTTCCTTTACACGGAGTTTCTGTCACACAGAGTTTCTACAGCACAGAATTTCTACAGCACAGAGTTTCTACAGCACAGAGTTTCTGTCCGGCGGGTGGAGGGGGAAGGCTACTCGGCGGCAGCGTCCTCGGCGGGAGCCTCTTCGCCTTCGGCGGTCTCCTCTTCCTCTTCCTCTTCCTCGGCGGGCAGGTGCACGCCGACGACGACCATCTCGGGGTCGGAGATGAGCTCAGCGCCGGAAGGCAGCTTGACCTCGCTGGCGTGGATGAGGGTGCCGTCTTCGAGGCCCTCGATGTCGATGCTGACGCTCTGCGGGATGTTCGTGGCCTCGACCTCGAGCAGCAGGGTCTTGGCGTCGAGGTCCGCGATGGTGCCGGGAGCGGACTCGCCGGTCACGTGCACGGCGACCTCAACCTGGACCTTCTCACCCTTGCGGATGACGATGAGGTCGAGGTGCTCGATGATCTGACGAACCGGGTCCTTCTGCACGTCCTTGACCAGGGTCAGGTGCGTGGTGCCCTCGACGTCGAGCTCCAGGACGGCGTTCGCACGACGCAGCAGCAGGCCGATCTCGTGGGCCGGCAGGGCGACGTGCACGGGGTCGGTGCCGTGGCCGTAGATGACGGCGGGGATCTTGCCCAGCACGCGCAGCTTGCGGGCAGCGCCCTTGCCGAAGCTGTTGCGAGCGTCAGCGGAAATCTTGTTGTTGTTGTTCTTGGCCTCGGCCATGGTGTGTCTCCTTGCGGGCGACGTGCGCCCGGATGTGGTGTCGCGGGCTCCTGAGCCCGACGAATGGATACTGATTCAACTCGAACGCATGTCAGCGTGAGGAAAGACCGGGGAGGACTTTTCGCCGCGTCGATTACGGATTTCGCTGGCGCCGGTTTCCCGGCTGGCGCGAATCCCTCGCCGAAGTTCAACTCCACAGTCTAGACGATAAAGTGACGACCATGCCCAGCCTGCACACCCGAGTGACCGAAGACGTCGGGCGGTCCATCGTCGACGGGACGGTTCCGGCGGGCACCGTCCTGCTTTCCGACGAGATCGAACGCCGCCAGGGCGTGAGCCGGTCGGTGATCCGGGAGGCGATCCGGGTGCTGGGATCGATGGGCCTCGTCGAGTCGGTCAAACGGGTCGGCATCAAGGTTCTGCCGCCGGCCAGCTGGAACGCCTACGACCCCACCATCATCCGCTGGCGCCTGCTCGGCCCCGGCAAAGGGGAACAGCTGCGCTCGCTCACCGAGTTGCGCTCGGCGGTGGAGCCGATGGCCGCGGAGCTGGCCGCCCGGCACGCCGCGCCCTCCGTCGCGGCCGAGCTGTTGGACGTGTCCGAGCTGATGCGCACAGCGGGCGACTCCGGCGACCTGTCCTCGTTCCTGGAGCTGGACATCCGCTTTCACCGGCTGGTGCTGGAGGGCTCGGGCAATGAGATGTTCGCCAAGCTCGGCGAGCCCGTCGCGGCGGTGCTCTCCGGCCGCACCGACCTGGGCCTGCAGCCGGACCACCCGCACGAGAACACCCTGCAGTTGCACGCCGACGTCGCGGATGCGATCGCGGCCGCCCGGCCGGATCAGGCGCGGGCGGCCATGGAGCTGATCATGCGCCGCACCTATGCGGAGGTGCAGCCCACCTGGGCCGCCGATCCCGCATCAACGCTATAAGTATGATTACATGGTCTGAGCAAGCCACTAATCTTGAACATGATCACAACTCACAGATCTAAGGGAGAACACGTGTCAGAAACCGGTTCAGCAAACATCGGCGTTGTCGGCCTGGCGGTGATGGGCTCCAACCTCGCCCGCAACCTCGCCAGCCGCGAAGGCAACACCGTGGCCGTCTACAACCGTTCGCCCGAACGCACCCGGCTGCTCATGGACGAGCACCCCGAGGCCGGCTTTGTGGCCTCCGAGACCATCGAGGAGTTCGTCGCGTCGCTGGCGACCCCCCGCACCGCGATCATCATGGTGCAGGCCGGCAAGGGCACCGACGCGGTCATCAGCCAGCTCACCGAACTGTTCGAGCCCGGCGACATCATCGTCGACGGCGGCAACGCCCTGTTCACCGACACCCTCCGCCGCGAGAAGGCAGTGCGCGAGACCGGCATCAACTTCGTCGGCGCCGGCATCTCCGGTGGCGAAGAAGGCGCCCTCAAGGGCCCGAGCATCATGCCCGGCGGCTCCGCAGAGGCGTATGTCACCCTCGGCCCGATCCTCGAGTCCATCGCCGCGGTCGTCGACGGCGAGCCCTGCGTCACCCACGTCGGCACCGACGGCGCCGGCCACTTCGTCAAGATGATCCACAACGGCATCGAGTACGCCGACATGCAGCTCATCGGCGAGGCGTACGACCTCATCCGTCGCGGCACCGGCAAGACCCCGGCCGAGATCTCCGAGATCTTCACCGAGTGGAACAAGGGCGAGCTCGAGAGCTACCTGATCGAGATCACCGCTGAGGTCCTCAAGCAGGTCGACGCGGAGACCGGCAAGCCGCTCGTCGACGTGATCCTCGACCAGGCCGGCAGCAAGGGCACCGGCGTGTGGACCGTGCAGACCGCGCTCGACCTCGGCATCCCCGTCTCCGGCATCGCCGAGGCCGTGTTCGCCCGGTCCGTTTCCTCCAAGCCCGCGCAGCGTGCCGCTGCCGCCGCCCTACCCGGCCCGACCGCCAACCCCGTCGAAGACGTGGACGGCTTCATCGAGGGTGTGCGCCAGGCGCTGTACGCATCCAAGGTCATCGCCTACTCGCAGGGCTTCGACGCCATCGTCGCCGGCGCCGAGCAGTACAACTGGGACATCAAGAAGGGCGAGATCGCGAAGATCTGGCGTGGCGGCTGCATCATCCGCGCCCGTTTCCTGAACCGCATCACCGAGGCGTACACCGAGAACCCGGGACTCGTCTCGCTCGTGACAGCCCCGTTCTTCACCGATGTCGTCGCCACGGCGCAGGACTCCTGGCGCAACGTCGTCGCCGACGCCGCCCACGCCGGCATCCCCGCGCCGGTGTTCGCGTCGTCGCTGGCGTACTACGACAGCCTGCGTGCCGACCGCCTGCCCGCTGCCCTCACCCAGGGCCAGCGTGACTTCTTCGGTGCGCACACCTACAAGCGCGTCGACAAGGAAGGCACCTTCCACACCCTGTGGTCCGGCGACCGGACCGAGATCGTCACCGAGGGTTCCTCGCACTAGCTCCACCCGCACCATCCGCACGGCGACTGTTGCCCGTGCGGACAATTGCACCCGGCGTAACGGGACCAGTTGTCCGCACGGGCAACAGTTGTCTGCTCCGCCGGGCCGCCGACCGCGGGTGCGAGTCAGCGGATGACCGGCAGGCCCGCTGCGATCAGCAACCGGCTCAGGGCGGCCCGGTCGGCGAGCTCCGCCGGGCCCCACCGCACCACCCGGAATCCCTCGGCGCGCAGGTGGTCCTCGCGGATCTTCTCCTCGTAGACGGCCTCCCCCGGCAGTCGATCGCCCGCTGCGCCTTGGCGAGGCCACGGAGCGAGACAGCACGTGCCAGCATCTCCGACACCTTGTCCGGATACGTGAGCACCTCCGGCGTCGCACGGCGGGGATTGGTGGCGTGATCGAGTGCGACGACGGCATCCTCGAAGCTCGCTGTCCTGGCCAGGTCGAGCAGGGTGCGGGCCGGGCTGGTCACGAGCACGCCGTCGGTCGTCTGTTATACGCCGAGAGTCGCATCCGCCGGCGCACCGGACAGCGTGCCGAGCGTAGTGGTGCACACCCGCCCGGCGCGCCAGCTGGGGAGGAGCCGCCGATCCCGCCGCGGGTTAGGCGGGGCGGGGGCGGCGCAGGGCCCGGGCGAGAAGACCGAGGGCGAGCCAGGCGAGGGCGGCGAGGACGCCGGGCCAGGGCAGGATCATCGCGAGCAGCAGGCAGCCGGCCGCACCCAGGTATTGCACCCAGCGAGGCAGCCAGCGCTGCTCGCGGGGCTGCCGCAGGGCGGCGAGGTGCGCGATCGCGTAGTAGATCAGCACCGCGCAGGCCGAGAAACCGACCAGCTGGGCCGGGTCCAGCAGCACGACGCCGGCCACGGCGACGAGCGCCATCGTCACCTCGGCCGTCGCAGGCGCCTGCCGGCCCGGCGAGATCCGGCTGAGCGCGCCGGGCAGGTCACCCTGCCGCGCCATGGCCAGGCCGGTGCGGCTGAGGCCGGCCAGGATGCCCGCCAGCGAGCCCAGGCAGGCGAACGCGGCCAGCAGCCTGGCGATGCTCGTCCACGGCTCCGTGCCGCCCACCAGGTCGGCCAGGGGCGAGACCGAGAGCGCCAGGGCGGCAGGCCCGAGCACCGTGACGGTGAGCCAGCCGATCACCCCGTAGATCACCAGGGCGAGGCCGAGCGCGATCACGATCGCCCGGGGCAGGCTGCGGCGCGGGTTCCGCACCTCCTCCCCCAGCGTGGCCATCCGGGCGTAACCGGTGAAGGCGAAGAACAACAGGCCGGCCGATTGCAGGATGCCCGCCCAGCCGGCGTCGAGTAGCGTGCCCGGGTCGAAGGTCGCCGGGCGCCCGCCGCCGACGATCCCGGCGACGACCCAGGACACCAGCGCGGCCAGCCCACCGAGCACCAGGAAGACCACCACCGCACTGAGCCGGGCCGTGCTGCGGATACCGGCAAGGTTCACGGCGCCGAGCGCGAGCAGGGCGAGCACCGCGACCAGCCTGGCCTGCTCCGGCCAGAGGTAGCCGCCCAGGATCAGGGCGATGGCGCCGGCGGACGCGGTCTTGCCGGCCAGGAACAGCCAGCCGGCCGAGAATCCCCACCACGGGCCGAGGGTGGCCCGGCCGAACGCGTACGCGCCGCCGGAGACCGGGTGGCTCATCGCCAGCTGGGCCGAACTCAGGGCGTTCAGCGAGGCAATCAGCCCGGCGAGGACCAGCCCGATGAGCAGCCCGGAACCGGCGACGGCCGCCGCGGGCGCCCAGACGTAGAACACGCCGGCGCCGATCATCGCCGCCAGGCCCACGACGATGGCCCCGCCCGTGCCGAGGTGCCGGGCCAGGGTCGGCGCCCGGTCCGGTTGGCTTGTACCAGTCACCCACCCAGCGTAGGCAGCCAACGTGAACGGCGGGCATCCGAACACCCCTGGCAGGCGCGCGCGGGCGCGCGGTCTGATTTACTGGATGGCACCCATGACGAGCGAACACCCCGAACTCTCCGGCTACGAGCCGAACGACTCCGCCCGGCCCCTGCGCGGCCGGCGGATGGTGCTGCTCATGCGGCTCGTCGTCGTATTGGGCCTGGTGGCCTTGGTCGTTCCCGGCATCCTGACCAGCCTGAGCATCGCCACCGCCACGGCGGCGCGGGCGTGCACCCAGGCGGTCGCGCGCTACTACCCGCTCTCGGAGGGCATCGACGCCCGGTTCGACCTGACCGGGCCCGGCGGCTTCGGTTGGCAGTGCTACGCGATCGACCAGAACGAGCGCAAGACCTTCGTGCTGCCGCTGGGCATCATCCCCGGCCCCTTCCGACCGCCGGCCACCAGCGTCTCCTGACGGCAGCCGATGGGACCCACCTTCACGTTCACGGCACTGCTGTGGAACACCGAGAGCATGAACGCGTGGGTGTTCGTCTCCCTGCCCGCCGACCAGTCCGAGGAGATCCGCGAGCTCACCGACGGTCTGCGCACCGGCTTCGGCGCGCAACGGGTGCGGGTGCGCATCAACGACTCCCGCTGGGCCACCTCGATCTTTCCCGAGAGCGCCACCGGCCGGTTCGTGCTGCCGGTGAAGAAAGCCATCCGCCAGGCCGAGGGCATCGACGTGGGCGACACGACCACGGTCACCGTCGAACTGGTGCTCTGACCCTTCGGTACCCGAACACACCGAAGGCCGGCCCCGAGAACGGGACCGGCCTGGCGGGTGCAGCACCAGCTGCGGGGCGGATGCTTACGCGGCGCCCTCGAACATCGACGTGACGGAACCCTCGTCGAAGACCTCGTGGATGGCGCGCGCCAGGAGCGGCGCGATCGGCAGCACGGTCAGCGTGGGGAAACGCTTGTCCTCGGGGATCGGCAGGGTGTCGGTGACGACGACCTCCTGGATGGCCGGGTTCTGCAGCAGGTCCAGTGCGGGCGGGCTGAACACGGCGTGGGTGGCGGCCACGACGACGCCGATGGCGCCGGCGGCCCGGAGGGCTTCAGCGGCCTGGACGATGGTGCGGCCGGTGTCGATCAGGTCGTCGACGATCAGGCAGACGCGGCCCTTGACCTCACCGACGATCTCGTGGACGGTGATCTGGTTGGGCACCAGCGGGTCGCGGCGCTTGTGGATGATGGCCAGCGGGGCGCCGAGCTTGTCGCTCCAGATGTCGGCGACACGCACCCGGCCCATGTCCGGGGACACGATGGTGAGGGTGGACGGGTCCAGCTTGACCCGGAAGTGCTCGAGCAGCACCGGCATTGCGAACAGGTGGTCGACGGGGCCGTCGAAGAAACCCTGGATCTGGGCGGCGTGCAGGTCGACCGACATGATCCGGTCCGCGCCGGCGACCTTGAACAGGTCGGCGACGAGGCGGGCAGAGATCGGCTCGCGGCCGCGGCCCTTCTTGTCCTGGCGGGCGTACGGGTAGAACGGGGCGACCACGGTGATCCGCTTGGCCGACGCGCGCTTGAGCGCATCCACCATGATCAGCTGTTCCATCAACCACTCGTTGATCGGGTTGGTGTGCGACTGGATGACGAAGGCGTCGGCCCCGCGCACGCTCTCGTCGAAACGGGCGTAGATCTCGCCGTTCGCGAAAGTGCGTGCGTCGGTGGGGATCAGCTCCGAACCAAGCTCCGCGGCGATGTCGATCGCGAGTTGAGGGTGCGCTCGCCCCGAGATGAGCACCAATTTCTTCTCGCCGCTGCTCTTGATTCCAGGCACCTAGTCTCCGCTCTGTGACGCGGCTGTCGCCGCATCTGTTCCCGGCCGGTTGGTCTCTACCCAACCGACCATATTGCGTTGCGGAGCCACGTTGATCGCGAGCGCCCCGGCGGGAACGTCCTTGCGGACGACCGTTCCGGCTCCCGTGTAGGCTCCGTCGCCAATTCTAATCGGCGCGACGAACACGTTGTGCGACCCGGTGCGCACATGCGACCCGATCACGGACGGATTCTTGTTAACGCCGTCGTAGTTCGCGAAGATCGTGCCGGCCCCGACATTGGAGTGCACCCCGACGGTGGCATCGCCGACGTAGCTCAGGTGCGGCACCTTGCTGCCCTCGCCGATGACGGCGTTCTTGGTCTCCACGAAGGTGCCGATCTTGCCGTCCGCGCCCAGCCACGTGCCCGGTCGCAGGTACGCGAACGGTCCGACGGTGGCGCCGGCGCCGATCACCGCGAGGGTGCCGTCGGTGCGCTTGACCGTGGCCCCCTCACCGATCTCGCAGTCCAGCAGGGTGGTGTCCGGGCCGATGATCGCGCCGGTGGCCACCGTGGTGGAGCCGAGGATCTGCGTTCCGGGCAACAGGGTCACGTCGTTGGCGAGGGTGGCCTTGAGGTCGATCCAGGTGGTGGCCGGGTCCTGCACGGTCACGCCGGCCAGCTGCCAGCCGCGCACGATCACGGCGTTGAGCTTGGCGGCGGTGTCGCTGAGCTGGGCCCGGTCGTTGATGCCGGCGACGAGCCAGGCATCCGCAACCGGCACGGCGCGCACCTCGGAGCCGGCGGCGCGCAGCAGCCCGATCACGTCGGTGAGGTACTTCTCGCCCTGCACGTTGTCGGTGGTGAGCCGGGCCAGCTGGTCGCGCAGTTCGGACAGGCCGAAGAGGTAGACGCCGGCGTTGATCTCGTCGACCGCGCGCTCGTCGTCGCTGGCGTCCTTGTGCTCCACGATGCGGTCGAAGGTGCCGTCGAGCGAGCGGATGATGCGCCCGTAGCCGGTCACATCGCCGGGGAACGCGGAGAGCACGGTCGCGGCGACGGCGCGTTCGCGGTGCGCGTCGATGAAGTTGGTGAGGGTGGCGGCGTTCAGCAGCGGCACGTCGCCGCTGATCACGAGTACGTCGCCGTCGAAGTCGGCGGGCAGCGCTGCGACGGCCTGCTCGACCGCGCGGCCGGTGCCGGGGATCTCGTCCTGGTCCACGAGCAGGCTCTCCGGCAGGTCGAGGGCGACGAGCTCGGCGAGGCGTTCGCGTTCGTGCCGCAGCACGGTCACGACATGCGCCGCATCCAACGCCCGGGCGGTCGCCAGCACGTGGCTGATGATCGGCAGGCCGGCCAGCGGATGCATGAGCTTGGGCAGGCTGGACTTCATGCGGGTGCCCTGCCCTGCGGCGAGCACGATGACGGCGAGTCGGGAATCGGTCACGGGTTTCCTCTCAAACGCGAGCTCCGCCGCCAGGACTCGAACCTAGACCTAACAGCTCCAAAGGCTGTCGTGCTGCCATTACACCACGGCGGATTGCTCCGGCTGTGGGCCGGGCAACGGAGACAAGTCTGCCAGATGTGCGGGACTCTGGGCGTCATCGGCCCGTTCCGGCTCCCGGCAGGCCCGATAATGAAGGGATGCCCGCCAATGACGAAGTCGACCGGATCGTTGATGCCTGGCTGCGCGAGCGTCCGGACCTGGATTTCACTCCCCTGCAGGTGTTTTCCCGGGTGGCCCGGCTGAGCAAGCACCTCGACCGCGCCCGCCGAACGGCGTTCTCCCGCTCCGAACTGGACTCCTGGGAATTCGATGTGCTCTCGGCCCTCCGCCGGGCCGGCGCGCCCTACGAGTTGAGCCCCAAGCTGCTGCTGCAGCAGACGCTGGTCTCCAGCGGCACCATGACCAACCGCATCGACCGGCTCGTCGAACGCGGCCTGGTCACCCGGCGCACCGACCCCAACGACGGCCGTGGCATCTTCGTGGGCATGACCGCCGGCGGCCTCACCCGGGTGGATGCGGCGATCACCCGCCTGGTCGACGCCGAGGCCGCGCTGCTGGAAAGCCTCTCCCCCGCAGACCAGGACGGCCTCGCTGCCCTGCTCCGCAAGCTCAGCCTCGACTTCGACTAGCCCCGCGACAGCCCGCGGTCAGCGCCGGAGGGCCTTGCGGGCGAGGCGGTTGCCGAGGAATTGGACCAGCTGCACGAAGACGATGATCAGCAGCACGGCCGCCCAGGTGACCAGCGGGTCGAACTGGCGGTAGCCGTAGAGCAGAGCGAACGCGCCCAGCCCGCCGCCGCCGATGTACCCGGCCACGGCCGACATGTCCACCAGGGCCACGAAGATGAAGGTGTAGCCCAGGATCAGCGGGCCGAGCGCCTCCGGCAGCAGCACCGTGAAGATGATGCGCACGGGGCCTGCGCCCACGCTGCGGGCGGCCTCGATCACGCCGGGGGTCACGGTGAGCAGGTTCTGCTCCACGATGCGTCCCATCGCGAACGACGCGGCCAGGGCGATGGTGAAGATGATCGCGTTGTTGCCGATGCCGCTGCCCACGACCAGCCGGGCCAGGGGCTGTGCCGCGGCGAGGAAGATGATGAACGGGATGGGCCGCACGGTGTTGACGAGCACGTTGAGAACCGAGAACACGCCCCGGTTCTCCAGAATGCTGCCGGCCCGGCTGAGGTAGAGACCGAGGCCGACGAGCAGGCCGCCGATACCCCCGAAGAACAGGGTGAAACCGACGATGTAGAGGGTTTCCCCTGCGGCCTTCCACAGTTCGGGCAGCAGGTTGATGAGGGATTCCATGGTCAGCGCACCTCGGTGATGGTCGTGAACGCGCGCACCCGGTCGAGCGCGGTGTCGATGGTCGCGTCCTCCCCGGTCAGGGCGAGGGTGAGGTGGCCGAACGGGCGGCCCTGGATTTCATTGATGCCGCCGTAGACGACCTGGAAGGCCACCCCGTCGCGAGAGAATTCGCTGAACACCCGGCTCTGGTCGACGCTGTCGTCGCGGAAGGCGAGGGTGACGATGCGGCCGTTGTGGCGGGCGCGCAGCACGGCCAGCTCCGGCGCGGAGGGCTGCCCCTTCACCACCGTCGACACGAACCGGGCGGATGCGGCCTGTTGCGGGTTCGAGAACACGTCGAAGACGTCGCCGCGCTCGATCACCTTGCCCTTGTCCATCACGGCAACCTTCGTCGCCAACGTCTGGATGACATCCATCTCGTGGGTGATGACGATGATGGTCACCCCGAACTCGCGGTTGACCCGCTTGAGCAGGTCGAGGACCTCGTGGGTGGTCTCGGGGTCCAGGGCGCTCGTGGCCTCGTCGGCGAGCAGGATCGACGGCGAACTGGCGAGGGCGCGGGCGATGCCCACCCGCTGCTTCTGACCGCCGGAGAGCTGGTCGGGGAACGCGCCGGCCTTGTCGCCGAGGCCGACGAAATCGAGCATCTCGGCGACCCGCTTGGCCCGCTCGGGCTTGTCCCGGCCGGCGACCTCGAGCGGGTAGGCCACGTTCCGGGCCACCGAGCGGGAGTTCAGCAGGTTGAACTGCTGGAAGATCATGCCGATGCCCAGGCGCACCGGCCTCAGCTCGCGTTCGGGCAGCTGCGCCACGTCGCGGCCGTCGATGAGGATCTGCCCCGCGGTGGAGCGTTCGAGTACGTTCACCAGGCGCACCAGGGTGCTCTTGCCCGCCCCGGAGTAGCCGATGATGCCGTAGACGTCGCCGGCGTCGACGGTGAGGCTCACGTCGTCGATCGCCGTCACATCCGGCGCGCCCTTGAGCGTGGCGGGATACACCTTGGAGACGTTCCGCAGTTCGACGAGTGGGGTGGGACTGGACATGCACGATCCTTCGGTTGGAACGGGGAAAGGCCGGCCGGACCGCGCGAGCGGTCCGGCCGGCCGGGATACTGCCTACTTCTGTGCTTCGGTTTCCTTCTCCACCGTCGCGAGGGTGTCCTGGAGTTCGGCGGCCGGGGTGGTAGCCAGTACAGCCGAGCCGCCGGAGACCTCGAGCACACCGTCGGTGACGGCCTTGGTGTTCTGGTAGATCTCGACCAGTTTGGCGTAGGTCTCGTTGTCCTTGTCTTCGGCGCGCGCCGCGAAGACGTTCACATACGGCAGCGCGGTCTCGTCGGCGGGGTCGTCCTTGACGATGGCGTCCTCGAACTTGAGGCCGGCCTTCTCGACGAAGTCGTTGTTGACAACCGCCGCGGCAACGTCGGGCAGCGACGTGGCGGTGAGGGAGGGCTCCAAGGCCGTCACCTCGACCTTGGACTTGTCGGTGTCGACGTCGTCGAGGGTGGAGAAGATCGTGCCCTCGTCCTTCAGAGTGATCAGGTCGGCGCCCTCGAGCAGCAGCAGTGCGCGGCCCAGGTTGCTGGAGTCGTTCGGAACGGCGACGGTGTCACCCTTCTTGATCTCGTCGACGTCGGTGATCTTGCTGGAGTACAGTCCGAGCGGGTAGATCGCCGTCGCACCGATCGGGGTCAGGTCTTCACCGGAGGAGACGTTGTAGTCGGCCAGGAACGCCAGGTGCTGGAACTGGTTCAGGTCGATGTCGCCGTTGGTGAGGGCCGGGTTGGGCTGGTTGTACTCGGCGAAGTCGACGATCTCGACCGTGATGCCCTCCTCGGCTGCGGCCTCGGTGTACTCGGCCCAGTACGGGTCGCTGGCCCCGACGACGCCGATCTTCACGGTCTCGTCGTCACCGCCCGCGCCACCGGCGCAGCCGGCGAGCAGGGTCAGGCTGGCGCCAATGGCCAGGATGGGCAGGAGGCCCTTTTTCACGATGGTGTTCTTCACGCTGATCTCCACGTTTCGGTCGCTGTGTGCATCCGCCCGGTACAGGCGGAAACCGCGCCACGCTCGACACATTCGTTTCAGGCACAGAGAAACCACAGGGCTGGTGCGCGCGGGAGTCTGTGCAGCAGCGTCGCGTGGCACTCCTCTACGGTAGCCGCAGGTTGGCGCGCCCGTGAGCCGTCGGGTCACAGAACGTCACAGGTTCTGCGACAAACGCCGCCCCGTCACAGAATCTGCGACCGGGGCGGCGTTCGATCATCGGGCTCAGCCGACGCGTGAAACAGCTGACTCACTCTTCGAGCAGCACCGACAGTTCCACCCAGCGGGTCTCAAAGCCCGCGACGGCGTCCTCGGCCGCCGTGACCTCGGCCTGGAGTGCGCCCAGGCCGGTGTAGTCGCTCTGGTCGTGCGCGGCGAGGCTGTTGTGCAGGTCCTTGATCTTGGCCTGCTGCTTGGCCACCTTGCGGTCGATCGACGCGAGTTCCTTCTGCGCGTTGCGGAGCTCCGCGCCG
Source organism: Cryobacterium sp. AP23 (assembly GCF_054075385.1). Taxonomy (NCBI): domain Bacteria; kingdom Bacillati; phylum Actinomycetota; class Actinomycetes; order Micrococcales; family Microbacteriaceae; genus Cryobacterium; species Cryobacterium sp. AP23. The sequence goes on from NZ_CM133415.1 coordinate 1,353,356, forward strand.
CCGAGGGCCGGCTTGCCGGATCCCTTGACGGAGGCGGACGTCGGCGAGGCCGCATCCGCGGTGAAGGAGCCACCGGCGACCTGGCGCTTGCGCAGGTCGAGGTACTGGTCGACACCGCCGGGCAGGTGGTGGAAGCCGCCGTCAGAGACCGCGTACTGGTTGTCGGTGACGCGCTCGATCAGGTACCGGTCGTGCGAGACGACGAGCAGCGTGCCGGGGAAGGAGTCGAGCAGGTCTTCCATGGCCGCGAGCATGTCGGTGTCCAGGTCGTTGGTGGGCTCGTCGAGGATGAGCACGTTCGGCTCGTCCAGCACGATCAGCAGCAACTGCAGGCGACGCTTCTGCCCACCGGAGAGGTCCTTGACCTGGGTGGAGAGCTGCGCGCTCATGAAGCCCATCCGCTCGAGCATCTGCCCGGGGGTGATCTCCTTGCCGCCGGCCATGTACGAGGTGCGCTGGCGGGCGATGACGTCGCTCACCCGGTGGTTGCGGATGTCGTCCAACTCGAACAGCTGCTGGGTGAGCACGGCGACCTTGATGGTCTTGCCGCGCTTGACCTTGCCGGTGTCGGGCGTGAGGGTGCCGGCGACGAGGTTGAGCAGGGTCGACTTGCCGGCGCCGTTGACACCGAGGATACCGGTGCGCTCGCCCGGCGCGATCAGCCAGGTGATGTTGTTGAGCACGGTCTTCTCACCGAAGCTGACGCTGACGTCGACGAGGTCGACGACATCCTTGCCGAGGCGTTGCATCGCCATCGACTGCATCGACACGGTGTCGCGGGGCGGCGGCTCGTTCTCGATCAGTTCGTTGGCGGCGTCGATGCGGAACTTGGGCTTGGCGGTGCGGGCGGGCGCGCCTCGGCGCAGCCACGCCAGTTCCTTCTTCATCAGGTTCTGGCGCTTGCCCTCCATCACGGCGCTCATCCGGTCACGCTCGACGCGCTGCAGGATGTACGCGGCGTAACCACCCTCGAAGGGTTCGATCAGGCGGTCGTGCACCTCCCAGGTCATGTTGCAGACCTCGTCGAGGAACCACCGGTCGTGGGTGACGACCACGAGGCCGCCGGAGTTCTGGGCCCAGCGGTTCTTGAGGTGGCCGGCCAGCCAGGAGATGCCTTCCACGTCGAGGTGGTTGGTGGGCTCATCGAGGAAGACCACGTCGTGGTCGCCGATGAGCACCTGGGCGAGGGCCACCCGGCGGCGTTGGCCACCGGAGAGGTCGTCGACGAGGGTGTCCCAGGGGATGTCGCGGACGAGGCCCGCGATGACGTCGCGTACCTTGGCGTCGCCGGCCCAGACGTGCTCGTCGATGCCGCCGACGATGGTGTGGCCCACGGTCTGGCCGTTGACGAGGTCGTCGGACTGGTCGAGGACGCCGATGGTGACGCCGCGCCGGCGGGTCACCCGGCCGGAATCGGGCTCCATGCGGCCGGCGAGCAGGCGCAGGAGGGTGGACTTGCCGTCGCCGTTACGGCCGACGATGCCAATGCGGTCACCCTCGTTCAGTCCGGCGGTGACGCTGTCGAAGATAACGCGGGTGGGAAATTCAAGGTGCAGGGACTCGGCCCCGAGCAAATGTGCCATAGGGTTCGAGCCTAGCCGTCGCAGCTGGGAGCCGGAACCGCGGCTGGCCCGCGCAACGGTGCGCGACACGCAGGCCGGGTCTAGGGGTGGAGGATGCGGGCGCCGTGCACGGGGCCGGTGGCGCGCACGACGTGGAGGCGGGCGGCGCTCAGCGCCACCTGCAGCTCGAGGCCCGCGTCCTGGTCGGGCACGAGGAACGCCACGGTGGGACCGGAGCCGGACAGGATGCCCGCCAGCGCGCCGTTCGCCTCGCCGAGTTCGAGTACCCGGCCGAGCCCGGGGGCCAGCTGCAGCGCCGGCGCCTGCAGGTCGTTGTGCATGGTGTCGGCGAGCATGGCCGGGTCGCCGGCGCGCAGGGCCTGCAGCACGTTCGCATCCACCGTGGGCTGGGCCTGGGCGGGGAAGATGTCCTGCGCGTGCCGGGTGCGGTGCCGGTCCAGCTCGCTGTACACCGACGGGGTGGACATGCCGAAGTCGGCCAGGGCGAGCACCCAGTGGAACTGGCCCTTGGCCAGTGCCGGGCTGAGCTGGTCGCCGCGGCCGGTGCCGATGGCGGTGCCACCGGTCACGGCGAAGGGCACGTCGGCGCCCAGGGTCGCCGCGATCCGCAACAGCTCTTCCTTGCTCGCCTCGGTGCCCCAGAGCGTGTCGCAGGCCAGCAGGGTCGCGGCCGCATCCGCCGACCCGCCGCCCATGCCGCCGGCGATGGGAACGTTCTTGTCGATCTCGAGGTGCACGCCGCCGGTGTAGCCGGTGGCGGTGGCGAGGGCGCGGGCCGCCTTGATGGCGAGGTTGCTCTCGTCCACGGCCAGGCCGGAGGTGTCGATCGATCCGGTGAAGGCGACGGTGAAGCCCTCCGCGGCCGTGGCGCGCACATCCTCGTAGAGCGAGACGGCCTGGAACGCGGTGGCGAGATCGTGGTAGCCGTCGTCCATCACGGCCCCCACCTTGAGGAAGACGTTGATTTTGCCCGGTGCCCTCGCATGCACAACAGGTGAGGTCGCCGTGTCGGTCATGTTCCTAACCTAGCCCAGCGAAAAGGCCGCCCCGGTCGCGCTCCCCCAGCCACGGCTCAGGCCGCCAGCCAGGCCCTGGCGATGGTGAGGAAATCGTGCACGGTGAGCTGTTCGCCGCGCTCGGTGGGGTCGATTCCCGCAGCGGTGAGCACGGCGGTGGCCTGGGTGGAGTCACCCATCACCGTGGACAGCGACTGGCGCAGCATCTTGCGGCGCTGCTGGAAGGCCCCGTCGACGAGCGCGAACGTGGCCAGGCGCAGCTCCTCGGACTCGAGGTCCTCCTGACGCCGTTCGAACGCGATCAGGATCGAGTCCACGTTCGGCACCGGCCAGAACACCTGCCGGCTCACCTTGCCGGCGGTGCGGAACGAGCCGTACCAGGCGGCCTTGACGCTCGGGCTGCCGTAGATCTTGGAACCGGGCGCCGCGGCCAGGCGCTCCCCCACCTCGGCCTGCACCATGACCACGCCGGCGCGGATGGAGTCGAAGTGCTCGAGCAGGTGCAGCAGCACCGGAACCGACACGTTGTACGGCAGGTTCGCCACCAGCCGGGTGGGCTCGCCGGGCAGTTCGGCGATCTTGAGCGCGTCGGCGCGGATGACGGTGAGCTGGGCGTCCGGCTGCATGAGTTGCACCGTCAGCGGAAGCTGCTCGGCGAGGCGGTCGTCGATCTCGACGGCCACGACCTTCGCGCCCACCTCGAGGATGCCCAGGGTGAGCGAGCCGAGGCCGGGGCCGACCTCAACGACGGTTTCGCCGGGCTGCACGGCGGCGACCTTGACGATGCGGCGCACGGTGTTGCCGTCGATGACGAAGTTCTGGCCGAGCTTCTTGGTCGGGTTCACGCCGAGCATCTCGGCGAGGTCGCGGATCTCCGCGGGTCCGAGCAGGGTGGGCGCGGCGGAGGCCTTGGCAGGCTCGTGGGCGGGTTCGTGGGCAGAGTCGGTCATGCGAGGCCTCCGGCCGGGCTGGTGCGGGGGTCGGTTCGCGTGTCGGGCAGCACGACGGGTTCCGCGTCCCACCGGCCGTAGACGAGTTCGGTGTTCGAGGTGATCTGGGCGGCGAGGACGCCGACATCCGTGCCGAGGTGGTCGGCCATGGCCCGCACCGTGTGCGGCAGCAGATAGGGCGCGTTGGGCCGGCCCCGGTGCGGGGTGGGCGTGAGGTAGGGGGCGTCGGTCTCCACCAGCAGCAGCGCGCGCGGCGCCACGGCCAGCGCCTCGCGCAGGGTGGCAGCGTTCTTGAAGCTCACCGGGCCGGCGAAGGACATGTACCAGCCCTGGTCGGCGCACAGCCGGGCCAGCTCGGCCCCGCCGGAGAAGCAGTGGAAGACGGTTCGTTCGGGAGCTCCCACCCGCAGCAGGGTCTCGACGACCTCGTCGTGGGCGTCGCGGTCGTGGATCTGCAGGGCGAGGCCGTGCCGTTTGGCGATCTCGATGTGCGCCTCGAACGACCGGAACTGCGCGGCCCGGCCGTCGGGCGCGGTGCGGTAGAAGTCCAGGCCGGTCTCGCCGATCGCGACCACGCGGGGCCGGCCGGCGAGTTCGTCGATCACAGCGAGGGCGTCGTCGAGGGTGCCGGCGTTGTCCAGCTCCGGTGCTTCGTTGGGATGGATCGCCACGGCGGCGAGCATCCGCGGTTCGCGGGCGGCCAGCTCGGCCGACCAGCGCGAGGTGGCCACGTCGGTGCCCACCTGGATGACACCGCGCACGCCCACGCCGCTGGCGAGGTCGAGCTGCTCGGCGACGGTGAGCGGGGTGATGCCGTCGCTGATTTCCAGGTGGGTGTGGTTGTCGTACACGCCCACGACCAGCGGAACGGGCGCGGGCGGGTAGACCAGGTCTCTGCCGGCGCTCGCCTCGCGGGAGCGGATGTGGGTGCTGTCGGCGGAGTCGTTAGCCAACCGTGGCCTCGATGCGCGGGAACAGGGCGGCCAGCGGGGACACGTGGGTGCCACCGGTCCACTCCCAGGCCCGGTCGATGCGCTGGTCTTCGACCAGGCCGGTGCCGCCCAGGGCACTCCAGAGCGTGGCGGTGGCCTGCGGGGTCACCGGCGAGAGCAGCACGGCGAGGGTGCCGAGGCCGCGCACGACGGTGTGCAGCACGGTTTCCAGGCGTTCGCGGTCGTCGGGGTTCTTGGCCAGCGCCCACGGCTCCTGCGCGGTGATGTAGCCGTTGAGCTCGTCGACGAGTTCCCACACCGCGGCGAGGGCTTCGTGCAGGGCGAACCGGTCGATGGCCTCGCCGGCGGCTTCGGTGACCCGGATCGCGGTGGCGTTGATGGCCGCATCCGCGTCGGTCGGCGTGCCGCCGGCCGGGATCTCGCCGTCGCAGTAGCGCACGACCATGGCGATGACGCGGGAGGCGAGGTTGCCGAAGCCGTTGGCCAGTTCGGACTGGTACCGGGCGGAGAGGTCCTCCCAGGAGAACGAGCCGTCCTGGCCGAAGCTGATGGCGCGCATGAAGTAGTAGCGGAAGGTATCGGAGCCGAAGGTGTCGGTGATCTGGTTCGGGGCGATGCCGGTGAGCTTGGACTTGCTCATCTTCTCGCCGCCGACGAGCAGCCAGCCGTGGCCGAAGACCTTGGCGGGAACGGGGAGCCCGGCGGCCAGCAGCATGGCGGGCCAGATCACGGCGTGGAAGCGGAGGATGTCCTTGCCGACGATGTGCGTGGCCGGCCACAGGCGGCTGAACTTCTCGTCGTCCTGGCCGTAGCCGGCGGCGGTGATGTAGTTCAGCAGGGCGTCGAACCAGACGTAGACGACGTGGCTGTCATCCCAGGGCACCTTGATGCCCCAGTCGAAGCTCGACCGGGAGATCGACAGGTCGGAGAGGCCCTGCTTCACGAACGAGATGACCTCGTTGCGGGCGGATTCCGGCTGGATGAAGGTGGGGTCGGCCTCGTACAGCGCCAGCAGCTGGTCGGTGAAGGTGCTCATCCGGAAGAAATAGTTCTTCTCGTGCAGCAGCTCGACCGGGATGGAGTGGATGGCGCAGACCTGCTGGCCGGCGAACTCGCCGGTGCCGTCGACGAGGTCGCTGGGCTGCTTGTACTCCTCACAGCCCACACAGTAGAAGCCCTCGTACTCACCGGTGTAGATGTGGCCGGCGTCGAAGAGGTGCTGCAGGAACTTCTGCGCGTTCACCTCGTGGCGGACGTCGGTGGTGCGGATGAAGTCGTCGTTCTTGATGTCGACGGTTTCCAGCAGCGGCTTCCACGCGGTTTCGACCAGGCGGTCGGCCCACTCCTTCGGGGTGACCCCGTTGGCGGTGGCGGTGCGCAGGATCTTCTGGCCGTGCTCGTCGGTGCCGGTGAGCAGCCAGGCGTCCTCCCCACGCTGGCGGTGCCAGCGGGCAAGCACATCCGCGGCCACCTCCGTGTAGGCGTGCCCGATGTGCGGGACATCATTCACATAGAAAATAGGCGTGGTGATGTAGAAAGAAGAGCCGTCGGACATGCTCACATCTTATGTGGAGCCGCCGAACCCGCCGACCCCGTTACGCCGCGCGCCGGGGCGCGGCTGTCAGGAGAACGGGAAATCGGGCTGCGGGGCGGCCTTGGTGCGGCCCGGGCCGGTTCCGCCGGACTTGCCGGTGAGGGCCGCCTCATAGAGGTCGCGCTTGCCCAGGCCGGATGCGGCGGACACGTCCGCCGCGGCGTCCTTGAGCCGGGCACCGCCGGCCACGAGGGCGAGCACCTCCTCCACGCCGGTGGCGAGGTCGAGCACCTTGGCCTCGGCGCCGGCGACGACGATGCAGATCTCTCCGCGTACCCCGGCCTCGGCCCACTCGGCGAGTTCGGCGGCGGTGCCGCGCTTGACCTCTTCATAGAACTTGGTCAGTTCCCGGCACACCACCACACGACGACCTTCGCCGAGGACGGCGGCGAGGTCGGTGAGCGAGGCGGCCAGGCGGTTGGGCGATTCGAAGAAGACCATGGTGCGGCGTTCGGTGGCCACCTCGCGCAGGGCCTGCATCCGCTCGCCGTGCTTGCGCGGCAGGAAGCCCTCGAAGGTGAACCGGTCGGTGGGCAGCCCGGAGACGGCCAGAGCGGTGAGCACCGCCGACGGTCCGGGGATGGCGGTGACGACGACGCCGGCCGCGATCGCCGCATCCACCAGGTGGAAGCCGGGATCGGACACGGTGGGCATGCCGGCGTCGCTGAGCACGAGCAGGTCGGTGCCCTGGGCCAGTTCGACCAGTTCGGCGGCCTTGCCGCGTTCGTTGTGGTCGTGCAGCGCGATCAGCCGCGGCCGGTTCTCCACCCCGAGGGCCTTGAGCAGGTGCACCGTCACCCGGGTGTCCTCGGCGGCGATGACGGTGCTGGTGCGCAGCGCCTCGATGAGGCGGGCCGAGGCATCCCCGAGGTTTCCGATGGGGGTGGCTGCCAGAATGATCATGCTCCCAGTCTCGCAGCACGCGGCTCCCCGCGGCGGCTCACTACGATGGTGAGGTGCTCCCCACCCTCAGTGAGACCGACCACCAGGCCCCCCGTCGGCCCGACCCGTGGTCGACCCTGTGGTCCTCCCGCTGGGTGCGTGTGGCCGGTCCGGCCCTGGTGCTGCTCCTCGCCGCGGTACTGCGGTTCTGGAACCTCGGCCACCCTGCCTCCCTGGTGTTCGACGAGACCTTCTATGTGAAGGACGCCTGGAGCCTGTTCAACAACGGGTACGAGTCCGCCTGGCCGGATGGCGCCGACGCCCTGTTCGCCGCCGGGCAGAGCAACATCTTCACCACCGCGGCCTCGTTCGTGGTGCACCCGCCGCTCGGAAAGTGGCTGATCGCACTGGGCATGGCAGTGTTCGGTGCCGACAACCCGTTCGGCTGGCGGGTGATGACCGCAATGGTCGGCGTGCTCGCCGTGCTGCTCGTCATGCTCATCGCGCAGAAGCTGTTCGGGTCGGTGCTGCTCACCTCGATCGCCGGCTTCCTGTTCGCCATCGACGGCAACGCGATCGTGATGAGCCGGGTGGCCCTGCTCGACAACTACGTGATGTTCTTCGGGCTGCTCGGCTTCGGCGCCGTGCTGCTGGACCGTGACCACCACCGCAAGCGCCTCGCGGCCTGGCTGGCGGAGAAACGGGACAACGAGGTCGAATCCACCTGGGGACCGGCCCTGTGGTGGCGACCGTGGGTCGTCGCCGCCGGGCTGGCCTTCGGCCTGGCCTGTTCGGTGAAGTGGTCGGGCGCCTACTTCCTGGCCGCGTTCGGGATCTACCTCGTCGTCGTCGACGCCCTCGCCCGACGCCGGGCCGGGCTGCCGTTCTGGATCAGCGGCGCGATCCTCAAGCAGGGGCCGGTCACGTTCCTGCTGATGGTGCCGATCGCCGTGGTCACGTTCCTGCTCTCCTGGACCGGCTGGTTCGTCACCACGGGCGGCTACTACCGCGACTTCGCCGACCAGGCCGGCCAGGCCTGGACCGGGGTGCTCGCTTGGGTCCCGCACTCCGTGCAGAGCTTCTGGCACTACCAGAGCGCCGCGTACGGCTACCACGTCGGCCTGGTCACTCCGCATCCGTACCAGGCGAACCCGCTCACCTGGTTGTTCCTCACCCGCCCGACGAGCATGTACTACCAGGGCAGTTCCCTCGGCGAGAAGGGCTGTGACTACGCCACCTGCTCCGAGGCGATCACCGGCATCGCCAACCCGATCATCTGGTGGGCGGCGACCGCGGCCATCCTCTACCTGGTCTACCGGCTCGTGCGTTACCGCCAGTGGCAGGTCGGGCTGATCCTGATGGGCATGGTCGCCGGCTACCTGCCCTGGCTGGCGTACCTGAACCGTACGGTCTTCCAGTTCTACACGATCGCCTTCGAGCCCTACCTGATCCTCGGCCTCACCCTGGTCATCGGGATGCTGCTGGGCATCGGCGGGCGCACCCCCCGCTCCGAAACCGGCCAGGGCAACACCGTCGGGCTCGTCGTCGTCGTCGCTTTTCTGTGCATTGCCACCCTGGTGAGCGCCTTCTTCCTGCCGCTCTGGACCGGCACCCAGGTACCGTTCGCGTTCTGGCAGATGCACATCTGGCTGCCGAGCTGGCGCTGACCAGCACTTTCGTTGATATTGCAGAGCGTGCATACATTTCGACATATGCTGAAATTGGAATACATCCCCTGTTAAAGGGGTGTGAATTCCCGGCGAAATCGGGGCCGCGACCCGTAGGATATCCGGTATCTGCTTGACGAGTGTTTGCTCTATTACCGACTGAGAAGTCCAGATACAAACCAAAGGCCTCATGTCGGAAGCATCTGCCGCACCCACGGTGCGTATTGTCCGCACTCGCAAGGGTGGCGACTCCAAGAACCCCACCACCGAGTACTCCTCCCTGCTGCACACCGTGCGGAACCTCGGTCTGCTCGGCCGCCGCACCGGCTTCTACTGGGGCGTCTTCGCCGCCCTTGTCCTGATCACCGTGGGCCTCGGCGTCGGCTTCGTGCTGCTCGGCGACTCCTGGTACCAGTTGATCATCGCCGGCGTGCTCGGCATCATCCTCACCCAGTTCGCCTTCCTCGCCCACGAGGCGTCGCACCGCCAGGTCTTCGAGTCCGGCCCCGCGAATGACCGGGCCGGCCGCATCCTCGCCAATCTCTTCGTCGGCATCAGCTACGCCTGGTGGATGACCAAGCACAGCCGTCACCACGCCAACCCGAACGTCGTGGGCAAGGACCCCGACATCGAGCCCGACGTGATCCGCTTCAACGAGAAGGACGCCGCAGAGGTCAACTGGCTCACCTCCTTCATCACCCGCAAGCAGGGTTACCTCTTCTTCCCGCTGCTCACCCTCGAGGGCATCAACCTGCACATCCACGGCTTCAAGACCGTGTTCGGCAAGGGCAAGGTCGACAAGCGCTGGCTCGAGATCACCATGCTCACCAGCCGCATCGTGCTGTACTTCGCCGCCATCTTCTACTTCCTGCCGCTGGGCATGGCGTTCGCCTTCATCGGTGTGCAGATGGCCGTCTTCGGCGTCTACATGGGCGCCTCCTTCGCTCCCAACCACAAAGGCATGCCGCAGCTGCCGCACGAGAGCAAGGTCGACTTCCTGCGCCGCCAGGTGCTCACCAGCCGCAACATCCGCGGCGGCACCCTGATGGACACCTTCATGGGCGGCCTGAACTACCAGGTCGAGCACCACCTGTTCCCGAACATGGCCCGCCCGCACCTCAAGAAGGCGCAGGAGATCACCAAGGAATACTGCGAGTCGAACAAGATCCTCTACACCGAGACCGGCCTGTTCGAGTCCTACGGCATCGTCGTCGCCTACCTCAACAAGGTGGGCCTGGCCGCCCGCGACCCCTTCGACTGCCCGATGGTGCAGCGCTTCCACCACCGCTGACCACCTCGCGAGCCCTGAGCTGAGCCCCAAGAATCTCGGATTCTTGGGGCTTTTCTCACGCCTCGCTGGCTGATCGGTAGGGTTGGGCAGATGTGGATGTGGGGAGTGGGCGTGGCCGGGATGGCCGCGCTGGTCGCGTGGCTGGTGCACGCGCTCGTGCCCGGGATCCCGCTGCTGACCGCCGCGGTCGTGCTCGGCATCCTCGCGGGGCAGCTGCCCGTGCTGCGACCGGCGCTGGCCGGGCCGTTGAAGCCTGGCCTGTCGCTGGCGGCCAAACGCCTCATGCGCCTGGGCGTGGTGCTGCTCGGCCTCAAGCTGAGCCTGGTCGACATCGCCGGGCTCGGCTGGCTCACCATCACCACCACCGTGCTGATCGTGCTGCTCACCTTCGTCGGCACCCTGTGGCTGGGCCGGCTCGTGGGATTGCCCGGGCACCAGCCGCTGCTCATCGCCACCGGCTTCGCCATCTGCGGCGCCTCCGCCATCGGGGCGATGAGCGGCGTGGTGAAGGCCAAGGACGAGGAGACCGCCACCCCGGTGGCGCTGGTCACCCTGTGCGGCACCCTCGCGATCGGCGTGCTGCCGTTGCTCTGGCATCCGCTGGGCCTCACCGACCTGCAGTTCGGCCACTGGGTGGGCGCCGGGGTGCACGACGTGGGCCAGGTCGTCGCGACCGCGCAGATCGCCGGGTCGGCCGCCCTCGCCGTGGCCGTGGTGGTCAAGCTCACCCGGGTGCTGATGCTCGCGCCCATCGTGGCGAGCGTCGCGGTCTACGAGCGCCGCCGCGTGGCCGTGCCCGTCACCCCGGCCGGGGATGCCGCCGGAACCGGGTCCGACTCCCCCGCCGTCACGGCACGGCCGCCGGTGGTGCCGCTGTTCGTGGCCGGGTTCCTGTCGCTCGTGCTCGTGCGCACGCTGGTGCCGCTGCCGGACGCGGTCCTCGACGCCGCCGACCTGGTGCAGACGATTCTCCTGGCGATGGCGCTGTTCGGCCTCGGCACCGCGGTGCGGCTCGGCTCGCTGCTGCGCACCGGCGGGCGGGCCCTCGGCGTGGGGCTGGCCTCCTGGCTGCTGATCGCCGTGCTGGCGCTCGGCGCCGTCCTTATCAGCTGATCTCGATTCAGCGATGAAACCCGGACCTCCACGGCCCGCATGTGGCGCACTGTTACGCCGCACCGCTTCTCGGCCCCGACCCGGCCGGTAGCGTATTGCCATGGCAGATCGCGAGTACGGCTTCACCACCAGGGCAATCCACGCCGGGAACATCCCCGACGCCGTCACCGGGGCACGGGCCCTGCCCATCTACCAGACCAGCGCGTTCGTCTTCGATGACACCTCGGATGCGGCCGCCCGGTTCGCGCTGCAGAAGTACGGCAACGTCTACTCCCGGTTGTCCAACCCCACCGTGGCGGCGTTCGAGGAGCGCATCGCCAGCCTCGAGGGCGGCCTGGGCGCCGTCGCCACCGCCTCCGGCCTGGCCGCGCAGTACATCACCTTCGCCAGCCTGGCCGGCGCGGGCGACCACATCGTCTCCAGCGCCAACCTCTATGGCGGTTCGATCACCCAGCTCGACGTGACCCTGCGCCGCTTCGGGGTGGACACCACCTTCGTGCAGTCCGCCGACCCGGCCGATTACGCCGCGGCGATCACCGACAAGACCAAGCTGATCTTCGCCGAAACCGTGGCGAACCCGTCCGGCGAGGTCGCCGACATCGAGGGCCTCGCCGCCGTGGCACACGCCGCCGGCATCCCGCTGATCATCGACTCCACCATCGCCACCCCCTACCTCTGCCGGCCGATCGAATGGGGCGCCGACATTGTCATCCACTCGGCCACCAAGTTCCTCGGCGGCCACGGCACCACCCTCGGCGGCGTGGTCGTGGAGAGCGGCCGGTTCAACTGGCACAGCGACAAGTTCCCGCTCTTCGCCCAGCCCGTGCCCAGCTACGGTGGCCTGGAATGGTCGGGCAACTTCGGCGAGTACGCGTTCCTCACCCGCCTCCGCGCCGAGCAGCTGCGCGACATCGGCCCGGTGCTCGCCCCGCACTCCGCGTTCCTGCTCGCGCAGGGCGTGGAGACGCTGCCCTACCGGCTGCAGGCGCACGTGAACAACGCCCGCATCGTGGCCGAATGGCTCGACGCCGACCCGCGGGTCGATTTCGTCAACTGGGCCGGCCTGCCCAGCCACCCGCACTACGAGCGCGGACTCAAGTACCTGCCCAAGGGGCCGGGTTCGGTGTTCAGCTTCGGCGTCAAGGGCGGCCGCGATGCGGGACGCACCTTCATCGAGTCGGTCGACCTGGCCAGCCACCTCGCCAACATCGGCGACGCCAAGACCCTCGTGATCCACCCGGCCTCCACCACCCACGCCCAGCTCAGCGAGCAGCAGCTCATCGACGCCGGCGTCCTGGCCGGCCTGGTGCGCATCAGCGTGGGCATTGAAGACGTCGACGACATCATCTACGATCTCGACCAGGCCCTGGCCCAGGCCGCCGGAACGGGAGGAACAGCATGAGCACCGACACCGTACCTGCCACAGTGGACAGCACCGAGACGGTCCAGCTGACCAACGGGCTGAGCTGCAGCGTCCCCGCCAACTCCCCGCTGGCGAAGCTGCTACGCACCCAGCGCACCTGGGAGGGACCGGACGCCAAGGCGCGCCTGGGCATCCTGCGTCGCGCGAAGTCGATCGCGATCGTGGGCGCCTCGCCCAACCCGGCCCGGTCCAGCTACTTCGTGGGCACCTATCTGCAGCAGTCAAGCGACTACCGGGTCTACTTCGTCAACCCGCGCGCCGACACGATCCTGGGTGAGAAGGCCTACCCCGACCTGGCCTCGCTGCCCGAGGTGCCCGACATCGTCGACGTCTTCCGCAAGGCGTCCGACATCCCCTCCGTGATCGACGATGCCATCGCCGTCGGCGCCAAGACGGTGTGGGTGCAGCTGGGCATCTGGAACCAGGAAGCCGCCGAGTATGGCGAGTCGAAGGGGCTCACCATCGTGATGGATCGCTGCATCAAGATCGAGCACGCCCGGTTCCACGGCGGGCTGCACCTGCTCGGCTTCGACACCGGGCAGATCACAGCCCGCAAGACCATCCGCTAACCCGGCTCGCTAAAACCTGCGCATCGCGCGGATGCCGACCCACAGGCCGACCACCGCGGTCACCGCCGCGGCCACGAAGCCGCCGAGCACCCCGGCGGTGGCCAGCTGGCCGGCGAACAGGTCCCGTTCGGCCTGCACCACGTAGCTGAGCGGGTTGAGCGCCGCCGCGACCTTCATCCAGCCCGGGGCGTCATCCAGCGGCAGCAGCATGCCGGAGAGGATCATCAGCGGGAAGATCAGGGTCTGGTGGATGATCCAGAACATCCAGTCCCGGCCCCGGCAGGCCAGGGCCACGGCGTAGCTGAGCGCCCCGAAGCCGACGCCGAACACGGCCAGCAGCACGAAGCCGATGACCAGTCCCGGCACGCTCAGGGTGAAGCCGAACGGCAGCGCCACCAGGCAGATGACCAGGCCCTGCACGGTCAGCGGCACCACCTCCTTGAGGGCCCGGCCCATCAGCAGGGCGCTGCGGGACAGCGGCGCGACCAGGGTGCGCTCGTGCGAGCCGGTCTGCATCTCGCCGAGCAGGTTGGCGCCGGTGGAGGCCGTGCCGAACAGCGCCACCATCACCAGGATGCCGGGCACGAACCATTGCAGGGTCTCCCCCGCCGGCAGGCCGGAGGATGCCACCAGCAGCGGGCCGAACAGGCCGAGGAACACCAGCGGCTGCACCAGGCTGAACAGGGCGCTGAACGGGTCGCGCAGCACGGGGCGGAGCTCCCGCACGAGCACGTTCCAGGTGTCGCCGGTCACCCCGGGCCGGGCGGACACGGGCTGAGTCTGGGGCTGGGTCTGGGTCTGGGTCTGGGCGGTCATGCTGCCACCTCCTGGGGGGTCGATTCGGATGCCGACCGACCTTCTTCGCGGAGGCTCCGGCCGGTCAGGGTGAGGAACACGTCGTCGAGGGTGGGTTGGCGGTGGGTGAGAGCCACGGGCGGCAGCCCGGCCGCGTCGAGGGAGCGGACCAGTCCCGGTAGCGCCCTCTCCCCGGCCGCGGCCGCCTCAGCAGTGAGGGTCACGACAGCGCCGGCGGCGGCGCCCCCGGTGTGCCGGGCGGCGGTCGCCGCATCCTCCGCCGAGTCGAAAGTGAGCGTGATGCGGTCGCCGGCCAGGCGGGCCTTGAGGGCCGTCGGCGTGTCATCGGCGATCACGACGCCGTGGTCCATCACCATCACCCGCTCGGCCAGCTGGTCAGCCTCGTCGAGGTAGTGCGTGGTGAGGAAGATCGTGGTGCCCACGTCTTCACGGAGGGCCACGATGTGCTGCCAGAGGTTGGCGCGGCTCTGCGGGTCCAGCCCGGTGGACGGTTCGTCGAGGAAGAGGAGCTCCGGTCGGTGGATCAGGCCGAGGGCGATGTCGAGCCGCCGCTTCTGGCCGCCGGAGAGGCCGAGCACCTGCCGGCGGGCGAGGGCGCCGAGGTCGAGCGATTTGAGCAGTTCGTCGGCACGCGCCTGGGTCTCCCGCCGGCCCAGGCCGTAGAACGCCCCCTGGCTGAGGAGTTCGTCGCGCACCCGCTGGTTGTGCCCGGCCGAACTGCCCTGGCCGATGTAGCCGATGCGGCGACGCACGCCGGCAGGGTCGCGGCGGATGTCGCAGCCGGCCACGCTGGCCTCGCCGGTGCTCGGCGGCAGCAGGGTGGTGAGCAGCCGCAGGGTGGTGGACTTGCCGGCCCCGTTCGGGCCGAGGAACGCCACCAGCTCGCCGCGGCGCACCTCGAGGTCGAGGTCCTTCACCGCGTCGATGGCTCCGCCCTTCGCCGCGAAGGACTTGCCCAGTCCTCGCGCTTCAATCAGGGTTTGGGTGTTCTGTGTGGTTGTCATGCGGCCAGACTAAAAGGGCATTAGGACACTTCCTGTCCTCATGCGGGGGGATACTGAAAACATGTCGGACACCACCACCCGCGCCCTCGACCTGCTCTCCTTGCTGCAGAGCCACCGGCACTGGTCGAGCCGGGAACTCGCCGACCGGCTCGGAGTGACCGATCGCACGCTGCGGCGGGACATCGAGCGGCTCCGGGAGCTGGGGTACCAGATCGATGCCGCGCGCGGCGCCGTCGGCGGCTACCGGTTGGTGGCCGGCACCGGGTTGCCGCCGCTGCTGCTCACCGACGATGAGGGCGTCGCCATCGCCGTCGGCCTGCGGTCGCAGGCCGCCGCCGGGTTGCGCGGTGGCGAGCACACCACCCTGAGCGCTCTGGCCAAGATCGAGCAGGTGCTGCCGCCCGCGCTCCGCCGCCGCATCGAGGCGCTGCAATCGCACACGGCGCTGACGCCGGGAGACGGCCCGGTGGTCGACGCCGACCTGCTGGCCCAACTGGCGCTGAGCTGCCGCGACAGCGAACGCATCCGGTTCGGCTACACGGCCGCGACCGGTCAGGGCACGACCCGCAGCACCGAACCGCACATGCTGGTTCCGTACGGGCGCCGCTGGTACCTGCTGGCCTGGGACCTCGGTCGCGCCGACTGGCGCACCTTCCGGCTGGACCGCATTTCGAAGCTCGAGCAAACCCGGGTGCTGTTTCCGCCGCGCGACCTGAGCGCCGAGCACGCCGCCGCCCTGGTGGCCAGGGCTGTGCGCCACGTGGACCCCGGCTACACCGCGACGGTGGTGCTCGAACTTCCCCTCACCGAGGCCAGGACCCTGTTCGGCCGGTGGGCCGGGGACGCCACGGCACGCGACGCCGGACACACCGACTGGCCGCTCGCCGGCGACCACCTGGCCGGCCTCGCGACGGCGCTGCTGTGGATCCCCGACGAGGTGCGCTACACCGTCGAGGCGTCGGAGGAGGTGCTGGCCTTCCTCCGTGGCCGGGCCGAACGGATCGGCACGGCCGCCCGGTAGCCGCCCGCGTACGATGGGGCAGGTGACTGCGTACGTATCGGCTCTCGACCTCTTCTCCATCGGAATCGGTCCATCCAGTTCCCACACCGTCGGCCCGATGCGCGCCGCCCTGACCTTCGCCGAGCACCTCGCTGAGAGCGGACGGCTGCCGGAGGTGCGCCGCATCCGCTGTTCCCTGTTCGGTTCCCTGGGCTCGACCGGGCTCGGCCACGGCACCCCGGACGCGATCCTGGCGGGCCTGGAGGGCCTGCGTCCCGAGGCCTGCGACCCCGACGCCGTGCGCAACCGCTGGGTCGATCTCACCGACGGCGCCACCCTGCTGCTGAATGGCACCCATCCGGTCCCGGTGCAGAAGAGCGATGTGGTGTTCGAGCCGCGCACCCGGCTGCCCGGCCACCCCAACGCCATGACCCTGTCCGCCTGGGGCGACGACCCGGCCGGGGCGGCCCTGCTCGAGGAGACTTACTATTCGATCGGCGGCGGCTTCATCCGCCGTGACGGCGACCCGATCCGGCCGGCGGCCACCGTGGCCCAGCCGATGCCATACGCCTCCAGCGCCGCGCTGCTGGCGCTCTGCGACACCCACGGCATCGGCATCTGCGACGTCGCCCGCGCCAATGAGGAGGCCGTGCACGGCACCGATCGGTTGGATGCCGGCCTCGACGCGATCTGGACGGCGATGCACGCCTGCGTCGAAGCCGGACTCGAGGCGTCCGGCACCCTCCCCGGCGGGCTCGGGGTCAAGCGGCGCGCCTCGGCCATTCGTATGCAGCTGGAAGAATACGACGGCCTGCACGCGCGGGAACGGGACACCTCCACCGAATGGCTGCACGCCTTCGCCTTGGCCGTGAACGAGGAGAACGCCTCCGGCGGCCGCGTCGTCACGGCGCCCACCAACGGGGCCGCAGGAATCATCCCCGCCGTCGCGCACTACTACCTCCGCTTCGTCCCGGGCGCGAACGCCGCCGGCATCCGCCGGTTCCTGCTGACCGCCGTGGCGATTGGATCCCTGGTCAAGGCGAACGCCTCCATCTCCGGCGCGGAGGGCGGCTGCCAGGCCGAGGTCGGCTCGGCCTGCGCCATGGCCGCCGGCGCGCTCTGCGCCGTGCTCGGCGGCACCCCCCGGCAGGTGGAGAATGCCGCCGAGATCGCGATGGAGCACCACCTCGGCCTCACCTGCGACCCCGTCGGCGGGCTCGTGCAGGTGCCGTGCATCGAACGCAACGCGATCGCCGCCTCCACCGCGGTGTCGGCCGCGCGCCTCGCCCTGCACGGGGACGGCACCCACTTGGTCTCGCTGGACACGGTGATCGAGACCATGCGGCAGACCGGCCTGGACATGATGACCAAGTACAAGGAGACCAGCGAGGGCGGCCTCGCGGTCAACGTCATCGAATGCTGACCGATCACCCGAAGGGGGCACAGCGGGATGCCGCGGCAGCGTAATCCCTGACCTAAGCTAGGTTCCCTGGGGGTACACCATCAACGAGTCCATCTTTTCCGCGCGCTCCGCATCGTCTGCGCGCGCCATCCGCCGTCCACTCACCGCTCTGGCGCTCGTCGCCGCCGGGCTGGTTCTCGCCGGGTGCGCGGCCGCTCCGGCGCCCGTGGTGACGCAGACCGTCGTCGTCACCGCGACCCCGACACCCACGCCCACGCCCACGCCGACGCCGACGCCGACGCCGACGCCCGAGCCGACCCAGGAACCGGTCGTGGAGGATCCGTCCCTCGACCCGAATCCCCCGGTTGCACCGGAACCGCTCCCGGAGGGACCCGCAGTGGATCTGGGCGCCATCCCCGGTGCGCAGGGCGCGCCGGTGCTCGACGGCACCGGGATGCCGATCAGCTACAAGGTGCTGCCGGGCGACTCGTTCTTCGACATCGCCCAGCGCTTCAACGTTCCCATGCAGCAGCTGCTCAAGATGAACCCCAAGGTCGCCGGCATCGGTGAGGACATCTACGAGCGCCAGGTGCTCAACCTGGACTGGACCAAGACCGGCTAATAGCCCCGCTACCGGGTGAGGGCGTGGATGCGCTCCATCAATTCGATGGTCCGCAGAGCGTCGGCGGGATCCACCGGCACCGGCGCCCCGCGCAGCAGCGCGTCGGCCAGCTCGGTGTAGAAGGACACGTACCGGCCCCGCTGGGTGGGTACGACGGTGGTGTTCCCGTCGGTGCCGAGGGTGCCCCAGGCGCTCTCGTCTTCCAGGCCGAAGGCCGGGTCGCTCGGCAGCCGGCCGGCCTGGATCGCTTCTTCCTGACCGTCGAGTCCCCACTTGACGAACGCGGCGGCGGAGCCGAGGACCCGGTAGCGGGGTCCGACCTGCGCGGCGAACTTGCTCATCCAGAGGTGCGACGTGACCCCGGAGCCGTGGTGCAACGAGACGAAGCTGTCATCGTCCGCGGCTCCACCCGGGTACCGGGTCTGCAGGTTCGCGGTGACGTCGTCGACCGGACCGAAGAGCAGCACGGCCTGGTCGATCAGGTGGGCACCGAGGTCGAAGAGGATGCCGCCGCCCTGATCAGGCGTCGCGTCGGCCTTCCAGCTGCGGGGAGGGCCGGGCTTGAAGGACTCGAACCGCGACTCGAACCGGTACACCTCGCCAAGGGCGTTCTCCGCCAGGAGGGCCTGCAGGGTGAGGAAGTCACCGTCCCAGCGTCGGTTCTGGAACACCGTGATCGACAGTCCGAGGCTCTTCGCCCGGTTGAGCAGTTCCCAGCCCTCCTGGGAGGTGGTGGAGAACGGCTTGTCGATCACCACGGCCAGCCCGGCGTCGAGTGCGGCGTGCGCGAGCGGAACGTGGGTTTCCGGTGGGGTGCCGATCACGACGAGGTCGAGGTCGCCGCGAGCGAAGAGTTCTTCAGCGGTCGCGAGCACCCGCACGTCGGGGTAGGCCTCGAGGGCCGAGGCGCTCCGCTCGGGGTTGGCGGTCACGATGACGTCGAGCGAGAAGTCCGGGTTGGCGGCGAGGAACGGCGCGTGGAACACCCGCCCCGATAGTCCGTAGCCGATCACGCCGGCGCGGATCGGAGCGGTCAGGGGAATCTCGGTCTGTTCGATAGGCATTCTTCGAGCGTACGCCCCGGCCGCACCTGGCGAGCGCGGGCCGCGGCCGCTAGAGCCGGTTCACTCCGGTCACCGTCAGGGCCGGCACACCCAGCTCGTCGGAGTCCGCCAGGTCGATGGTGGCGCTGATGCCCCAGTCGTGGTCGCCGGCCGGGTCGTCGAAGATCTGCCGGGCGGTCCACACCTCCGCACCCTCGTCGAGGATGAGCAGGCCGGCGCCGCGGGCGTTCGCCCCGGCCAGCAGCTCGTCGTGCTCGGCGTAGTAGCCGTCCATGGCGTCGGCCCAGGCATCCGCGGTGAAGCCGTGCTCCCGGTCGAGGTCGCCGAGGGCGTCGTAGTTCTCCAGCGCGGCCAGCTGCACCCGGCGGAACAGTTCGTTGCGCACCAGAATCCGGAACGCGCGGGTGTTGGTGGTGAGCCGGTGCGGGGCTGGCGGCACCACGGCGTGCGCGGTCGACTCGTGCGCGGCCAGGTCGGGGTGGATGAGTTCCTCCCACTCGTCGAGCAGGCTGGAGTCCACCTGGCGTACGAGTTCGCCGAGCCACTCGATCAGGTCGAGCAGATCCTCGGTCTTGGCCTCGTCGGGGATGGTCTGCCGGGCGGCCCGGTACGCATCCGAGAGGTAGCGCAGCACCACGCCCTCGCTGCGGGCGAGCTTGTAGTAGGCGACGAACTCGCCGAAGGACATCGCGCGTTCGTACATGTCCCGCACCACGGTCTTGGGGCGCAGCGGAAAGTCGGCGATCCAGGGCTGGGACTGCTTGTAGGTCTCGAACGCGTAGCTGAGCAACTCGTCCAAAGGCTTGGGCCAGGTGATCTCCTCGAGCAGCTCCATCCGCTGGTCGTACTCGATGCCCTCGCTCTTCATGGCGTTCACGGCCTCGCCGCGGGCGGCGAACTGCTGGCCCATAAGCACCGGGCGCGGGTCGTCGAGGGTGGCCTCGAGCACCGAGATCATGTCGAGCGCGTACGTGGGCGCCTCGATATCGAGCAGGTCGAAGGCGGCCAGCGCGAACGGGGACAGCGGCTGGTTGAGCGCGAAGTTGGCCTGCAGGTCGACGGTGAGGCGGATGCTGCCGTCAGCGTCCTGCTCGACGATGCCGGCGGCGCGCAGGGTCTTGTAGATGCCCAGGGCGCGGCGGGCGTGGGCGAGTTGGCGCTTCCACGGTTCGTGGTTGTCGAACACCAGCGAGTACACGTTTGCGAACGCGTCGCCGCCGCGGGCGATCACGTTGATCAGCATGGCGCTGGTCATCTGCATGCTCGACGTCAGGGTTTCCGGTTCCGCGTCGACGAGGCGCCGGAAGGACGGTTCGCCCCAGGAGACGAAGCCCTCCGGGGCGCGCTTGCGGATGATCTTGCGCTTCTTCTTCGGGTCGTCGCCGGCCTTCTGGATGGCCTTGAGGTTCTCGGTCTCGTGGTCCGGCGCCTGGATCATCACGGTGCCGGCGGTGTCGAAGCCGGCCCGGCCGGCCCGGCCGGCGATCTGGTGGAATTCGCGGGCATTCAGCTGGCGCATCTTGACGCCGTCGTACTTGGTCAGCGCCGTGAACAGCACGCTGCGGATGGGCACGTTGATGCCCACGCCAAGGGTATCGGTGCCGCAGATCACCCGGAGCAGGCCGCGCTGGGCGAGCTGCTCGACCAAGCGGCGGTACTTGGGCAGCATGCCGGCGTGGTGCACGCCGATGCCCATCCGGATCAGGCGGGAGAGGGTCTTGCCGAAGCTGGTGGTGAACCGGAACTCGCCGATGAGGTCGGCGATGGCCTCCTTCTGCTCCTTGGTGACCACCTTCACGCTGGAAAGCGCCTGGGCACGTTCGAGGGCGGCGGCCTGGGCGAAGTGCACGATGTAGACCGGTGCCTGCCCGGTCTTGAGCAGGTCCTCCACGGTCTCGTGCACCGGGGTGGTCTCGTAGAAGTAGTGCAGCGGCACGGGGCGCTCGACACCGGTGACGACGGCGGTGTCGCGGTTGGTGCGGCGGGACAGGTCGGCGGCGATGTCGGTGACGTCGCCGAGGGTGGCCGACATGAGGATGAACTGCACCCGCGGCAGAAGCAGCAGCGGCACCTGCCAGGCCCACCCGCGGTCGGGGTCGGAGTAGAAGTGGAACTCGTCCATCACGACCTGGTCGACCGGGGTGTCTTCGCCGTTCCGGAGTGCGAGGTTGGCGAGGATCTCGGCGGTGCAGCAGATGATCGGGGCGTCGGAGTTGACCGAGGAGTCGCCGGTCATCATGCCCACGTTCTCGGCGCCGAAGATCTCCACCAGCGCGAAGAACTTCTCGCTCACCAGCGCCTTGATCGGGGCGGTATAGAAGGTGCGCTTGCCGGCCGACAGCGCGGCAAAGTGCGCACCGACGGCCACGAGGGACTTGCCGGTGCCGGTGGGGGTGGAGAGGATCAGGTTCGCCCCGGAGACGATCTCGATGACCGCTTCCTCCTGCGCCGGGTAGAGCCTCAGACCCGCATCCGCCGCCCACAGTTCGAACGCCTCGAAGAGGACGTCGGGGTCGGTGACGTGCGGGAGGGCGGTGAGGGTTGCCATGATCCCCCAATCCTCCCCTATCCGGCTGGCGGCGTCCTCCATTGCATCAGCCAGGCCAGCAGGTAGGCGCGGCTGTTGCCGTCGTCGATGCGTTCCGCGGGCAGGCTGTCCGCTTCCTCGAGGGCAGCGGATGCCGCATCCGGGCCCTGCAGGGCCGCGTACATCAGCAGGTAGTCGCCGAACATCACGTCGTATCTGGTCGGCTCGTTCCCGCCGGGCACGGAGTCGGCCAGGTTGGCCGCGACCCGGTCGGGGTCGCCGCCGAGGTACCCGGCGACGGGGCTCATCGGCAGCACCAGGATGCCGAGCATGGCGCTCGGCTCGGCGCTGAACCAGGTGGCGTAGTCGCGTTTGCCGCCCCAGACCAGTGAGGTGACGGTGTGGTCGAACCCGGCATAGACCGGGTCGGTCAGGTCGAAGTCGGTCCAGTAGGCGCTGGCGGACGCTGCCTCGCTGGAGAGCATCCAGCCGGCCTGGGTTGCCAGGTCCGGCTGGTTGCTGGCGTCGGCCCAGAGGGCCAGGCCGTTCCACGCGGTCACGGCCTCCGAGCTGGATTCCTGGTTGTTGCCGTCACCGAACGGGGAGGTGCCGCTGGCCCAGGAATGCCCGGCGTAGGCGTCGAACACCCGCCGGTCCGGGAAGTATTCGCTGCCGCCGCTCGTGGCCAGGTCGGCGGCGAGCAGGTTGAGCACCGGCGCCCAGCGGGCGGCGGCGGCGGGGTCGTCGGCCGCGATGGCGGCTGCCGCGTAGAAGAAGTAGCCGTAGTGGAAGTGGTGATCGTTGAACTCCTCGGAGCCGAAAGAGGTGGCCAGTCCCACGATTCCCTTGGCTTGGGCGTCGTAGACGAAGCAGCGTTCGGTGCGCTCCTCGCAGCCGGCCGGCTCCAGCCACTCGTCGAGCGCCGTGGTGAGCCGGTCGGTGAGCTCGGCGGCGGCATCGTCGGCGCCCACCTGGCGGGCCACCTCCAGCAGGTTCGCCGCCCGGTAGAGGGACTTGCCGCCGAAGTAGGTGTCGGCGGCGAAGGTTCCCGTGGTTTCCAGGTCGGCGCGCACCTGGTCCGCCAGGCGCTGGCGGTCCTCCCCCACCACGCCGGACAGGTCCAGCGCGCCGTCTGGGAGCACGGTGGGCACCGTCCAGCTCAGCTCGGTGCCGGCGCAGAGGGTGAGGGTGCCGTAGATGCTCGGGTAGCTGCCCGCGTCACAGGTCGCGGCGTCGGCGATGCCGTCCAGTTGGTGCGGCATCGCGGCCACCAGGGTGTCGCCGCCGTCGACGGTGTCGTAGGAGAGTGTCGTGGTTGCCGCGCCCGGTGCGCTGTCGTAGTCGAGCCGGGTGCCGGCGAGCGGATGCGCCGCGGCGGCGGCGAGGACCTGCAACGACCCGTCGGCGGGCACGGCGAACCAGCTGGCGGTGCCGCCCCGCGGGATCGACAGGCCGGTGCCGTCGTCGGTGAGGGTGCCGGCGGAGACCAGCCCGTAGACGGTGCCGGCCACCTCGGTGGTGAAGACTCCGTCGCCGGCGGGGGTGAACGCCGTCGGCATGGTGAGGGCAGCGTCGGTGGCGGCCGTGAACGACACGAACGGGGAGCCCTCGGCGATGACGGTGGAGCCCTGCGCGATTCCGGCGGCGCTGGCGGTGATGGTGACCGACGCCTCGTCGTACGCTGTGACGACCTGTTGCACCGGCTGGCCGCCGGCGTCGAGGTGCACGCGGATGGCGGGGGTGTTGCCGCCCAGGATGACGGCGCTCTCGGTTTTCACCGTGGGCAGCCCGAAGGCGAATCCGGTGTCCGTGAGCTGGAAGGACAGCGGCAGCGGGAACACCGGCATCGACTCGTCACCGAAGACCAGACCGGAGAACCAGCGGTTGGTCGGCGGGATGGGGCCCTCGGCTAGGCGCGCGGCCGGCAGGGGTCTGATGGTGCGCTGCGGCACCGCGTTCACGAGCGGTCCGACCTCGGCGGTGGGAAAGACAGTGGTTCCCGCCGGGTCGGTGCTGCCGGTGGCACCGCCGGCCGGCGACGGCGCCGCCGACGGAGTGCAGCCCGCCAGCGCCGCAGCGGTGATCACGGCGGCAAGGCTCAGGGCCAGTTGGCGTCGTCTCGAGCGCACCGTCACAGTCCGATCGTGCGGAGGAAAGCGAACACGCCGTCGCTGACGCCGGCCAGCGGGCCGTCGTCGCGGAGCGACAGGGTGGCCGAGACCGGGGCGCCGGGTGCGACGAGGCCGTTGAATTCGCCGTCGGCGAACCCGGTGCTGCTGACCCTGGCGGTGGTTTCCGCTTGGCCGTCGACCGTTGACACCTCCATCGACTCCAGGGTGCCGGAGACCCTGGCCTGGTTGGGCAGCACGATGTCGACGTGCGCGCCCTCCTCGACCCTGGCGTAGTCGGTACTGGTGAGCACGAACTGGGCCGACACGAACAGCGACCCGCCCCGGTCCACGGTAGCGAGCACCTGGCCGGCCTGCACGAACGACCCACGTTCGGTCTTGATCCCGGTGACCGTGCCGTCGACGGAAGCCGTGAGGGTGAGCATCCCGTCCGGCGCCACCGAGTACGCCACGTTCTCGAGGCTCACGAGGCCCTCGGCCAGGTCGGCCTGCAGGGTGGGGCTCTGCACCGTGAACAGTTCCTGCCCGGCGGTGACGGTGTCCCCCTCGTCGACGAGCCGGTCGATCACGACTCCGCCGTAGTCGGTGCCGACGGGGTACTGCGCCGCCTGGATCGAGGCCGAGACGCTGGCCACCTGCGCCTGGCGCTGGTTGAAGACCACGGTGAGTACGGCGACGAGTCCGACGACGCCGATCAGTCCGGTGAGCAGCTTGAGGCGATTGATCCAGGTCACGCGGTCACCGCCTCACGGCTCGGGGCATCCGCCGGCCGGTGCGCACGGATGCTGACCCGCCGGCGCTCGGCCGCGAGGCTCAGCTTCGTCGCCCGGCTCTCGTGCAGGGCCGCGCCGATGAAGCTGCCGAGGATGACGGTGTTGGTCACGTTCCAGGCGGTGGCGAGGGTGGGGGCGCCGATGCCGAGGTCCCGCCACACCGCCACCACCGAGGTGAGCAGGAGGAAGACGAAGACCAGCACCTGCGGGATCATGAAGTTGAACGGCGAGGAGACCTGCGACCGGTTGCCCGTCGCCCGCCACTGCTGCTCCGTGCCGGTCACCACGTTCACCAGGGCGGCCAGGTAGATCGGGAACGACGCGGCGGCCAGCATAAGGGTTTCCCAGCGGAACGACCCCATCGTGTAGAACGCCAGCGCCACCTGCATCAGGTAGAAACCCGCGTAGTACACCAGCCAGGTGGCCAGGCTGGTCGAGAGGTTCATCGGCCGCAGGTCGAAGAAGATCTCCAGCGGCGGCACCGCCAGCAGGAGCAGCGGGGCGATGCCGGTGAGGTAGAACGACGCGGTGACCAGGTACTGCAGGCGCTGGTCGAAGGTGAGGCGGCGGCGGGGGCTGAGCGGGTTGCTGGTCAACAGGATCTCGAAGCCACCGGTGGCCCAGCGCAGCTGCTGCTTGGTATATGCCTCGACGGTGTCCGGGGCGTGACCGGTGGCCAGGACCATCGGGATGAAGATGGTCCGCCAGCCGCGCTCGTGCAGCTTGAGCGAGGTCCAGACGTCCTCGGACTTGGAGTCGGTGTACATGCCGCCGACGTCGTTGATCGCGTCGCGGCGGAAGATCACATTGGTGCCCACGCAGAACGCGGCGTTGAACCGGTTGCGGCCGGGCTGGATGAATTTGTAGAACACCGACTGCATGTAGCCGGCGCCGCGGGAGATCACGTTGTGCAGGTTGCGGTAGGCCTGCGGCGTCTGCACGAACGCGACCTTGTCGTCGATGAAGAACGGCAGCGTTTCCACCAGGAACTCGGGATCCGGCACGAAGTCGGCGTCGAAGATCACGAAGTACTCCCCCGCACTGGCGGTGAGGGCGTGGTTGACGTTGCCCGCCTTGGCGCCGTTGGAGCTCAGCCGCCGCAGGTAGCGGGCCCCCAGTTCGGCGGCGAGGTCACGCACATCGTCGGACCGGCCGTCGTCGAGCACCCAGGTGACGTGCGCCCCGCGGATGGCGAGGGCGGCGCTGACCGTCTCCCGGATCACGTCCAGGCCCTCCCCGTAGGTGGTGATGAAGACGTCCACGCTGGTGGGTTGCCCGTTCAGGTGCAGGGGCCGCCGATCCGAGGCGGCCGCTCCGGGACCACGCGGGCTCGACCGGGTGGCGAACAGGGCGGCCTTGGCCTGGTGGAAGCCGAAGTCGCGCGGGTCCTGCGACCCGGACAGGATGGTCCACATCGACAGCAGCGCCTGGAAGATCAGGCTGGATTCGGCGATGATCACCAGGGTGTACGGCAGCCAGTCGCCGCGGCTGGCCGGGTTGAGCAGGAAGTTGGCGTAGGCCAGGATGCCGATGGTGGCCACCAGCACCAGCATCACCAGGGACGGCGAGTGGTCGTGCCCGGCGCGGGCCGGCCGTGCCCCGTCCTGATTGGCGCGGGCCTGGTCGGCGCGCTGGCGGTGCGGAGGGATCCGGTGCATGAGCGCGGGGTCGTCAATGCGGGGATGAAGGGTCGTCATCCGTGTCTCATTTCGGCTACCGGATTCGGGTCCGGGGTTCGCGAGGGAGGTCTCGGGCGAGGCTCGCGGGAAATGGTTCAACCAGGCCGGGTGCGCTAGGGACGCGGGACGGTCTGGCGGCGGGCGTCGTTGTCCGGATTTCGATGGGGCGAGGTATCGATGGAGCGAGGTATTGATCAAACGGAACACGCGAAGCATCCGGCGGAAGGGGCGGGTAACCCGAGCAGCGGACCTGGCGCAACTGTAAACACAGACAGTGAGGAAAGCACAGCGTTTGGCCGCTTTTAGCTGCAGGGTTTTCCTGTTCGTAACACGGCGTTAATCAGGGCTTTCAACATGACCCCTGTGCGGGGGACGCAAGTGGGGCACACTCGTAAGAGATTCGTAAGCCGCTACCGGCAGTTCTCCCAGCGCGCAAACCTAAGCTGAGCCCATGTCCAGCAACCTCCCGCCGACGGCGGCCGCCGAGCCGTCCGCGCGACCATCCGGGCCCGCTTCTGTGGGCCCGTCAGTGCGGTTCTGGCTGCCGGCCCTGGCCGGCCTGGCGGCGGTGCTGGCGGGGTTCGGCCTGGCCGAACTGACCGCTGGACTCATCGCACCCGGCGCCAGCCCGGTGCTGGTGGTCGGTGCGCTCCTGATCGACCTGGCGCCCGCCTGGGTGAAGGAAACGGTGATCGCGCTCTTCGGCACCGGCGACAAGGCGGCGTTGATCGTGTTCATCGCCCTGGTCGCGGTCGTACTCGCCGCGCTGGCCGGCGTACTCGAGTACCGCCGGCCGCCGTTCGGGCGGTTCGTGATTGTGCTCGTGGGTCTCGTGGCCCTGGTCGCGGCGCTCACCCGCGCCGGGGCGTCTCCGTTCGACGCCGTGCCGCCGGTGCTGGCGATGCTGGTCGCCGCGCTGGTGCTGACCATGCTGCTGAACCGGTTGCGTGCCAGCGTGGCTCCGGCGGCTGCCGCGGCCGCGGCGTCCGTGCAGGCCGGGCGCACCGCATCCGTCACCCCCGCGGCGGCGGCTCGCGCGGCACTCGACCGGCGCCGCTTTCTCGTCTACACGGGCGTCAGCGCGGGAGTCGGGGTGCTCGCAGCTCTCGGCGGGCAGCTGCTCACCGCGGGCAGCCGGGCAGCGGATGCGGCCAGGGCACTGTTCACCCTGCCCTCCCCCACCACGCCGGGCGCGCCCATCCCTGCCGGGGCATCGTTCGACATCGAGGGCCTGGCGCCGATCATCACGCCCAATGCCGATTTCTACCGCATCGACACCGCCCTCTCGGTGCCGCGCATCGACCCATCGACCTGGACCCTGAAGATCAGCGGCCTGGTCGAGAACGAGGTGGAGATCGACTTCGCCGAACTGCTCGCCCTGCCGCTGGCGGAGAGCACGACCACGCTGGCCTGCGTGTCGAACTACGTGGGCGGCGACCTGATCGGCAACGCCGTCTGGCTCGGCTACCCGATTCGCGAGCTGCTCAAGCGGGCGGGGCCCACGGCCGAGGCAGACATGGTGCTCTCCCGCAGCCAGGACGGCTGGACGGCCAGCACGCCGCTCGAGGCCCTCACCGACGACCGCAACGCGATCCTTGCGGTGGGCATGAACGGCGACCCGCTTCCGCTCGAACACGGCTATCCGGTGCGGATGGTGGTGCCCGGTCTCTACGGCTACGTGTCCGCCACCAAGTGGGTCACCGAGCTCCTGGTCACCCGGTTCGACGCTGAGACGGCCTACTGGTCCACCCGCGGCTGGTCGGAGAAGGGGCCGGTGAAGCTGTCATCGCGCGTGGACGTGCCCCGCGAGAACACCACCGTCGCCGCCGGGACCGTGACCGTGGCCGGGGTGGCGTGGAGCCAGCACGTGGGCGTCTCGGCCGTGGACGTGCAGGTCGATGACGGCGCGTGGAACTCCGCGACGCTGGCCGACGCGATCTCGGTCGACACCTGGCGGCAGTGGCGCTGGGACTGGCCGGCCACCAGCGGTTCGCACACCCTGCGGGTGCGGGCGACTGATGCCAACGGCCTGGTGCAGACCAGCAAGCTCGCCGATGTCGCACCGGATGGCGCCACCGGCCTGCACGAGATCAGCGTGTCGGTCTCCTGACCGTGGCAGCGCCCGTGCCCGAACTCTCGGTGAGCGACCTCGCCCATTTCGGCGCCCTGCTCAGGCGTCAACGCCGGGACCTCGAGCGGGAGCTGGGCCGGCAGGGCGACACCCTCAACGCCGTGCGGGCCGCCCGCAGCGGCGGGGACGCCGACGACGAGCACGACCCCGAGGGCCCGACCCTCTCCGACGAGTGGTCCCTGCGAGCGGGAGTGCACGCCGAACTGGCCGCATCCCTGGCGGCGATCGACGCCGCGCTGCTCCGCATCGACGACGGCAGCTACGGCCGGTGCCTGCGCCGGGGCGAGGCGATCGGGCGCGAGCGGTTGGAGGCCCGCCCGGCGGCCGAACTGTGCATCGATTGCGCCCGCCAGGGCTAGGCCGGCCTCCCGTCGCGCCCGGGCTCCCCTAGGCTCGAGCCATGTCATCGTGGGGGCGCGTACGACTCGGCTGGGGGCCGAGCGTGGTTGCGGCTGCCCTCTGGCTCGGCTGTTCCGCGGTCTTCGGTTTTGTTTCCTGGCGCGAGCGGCTGCCCCGCCAGATCCTGTCCCATGTGGTGTCGGAGGGTATGCCGTCCGGGGTGTGGAATCTCACCTGGCCCTGGATCGTCGTGGTGCCCGTCGTCTCGACCGTGGTCGTCTTCCTGGTGCACCTGTTCCTGGCCGGCTTGGTCGGCGGGGCGGGGTCGGGCGCACGCTCCACCCGGTTCCTCGCCCTCTGGTTCGTGGCCGTCGCCACCGGGGTGCTCGCCACCGCACCTTTCGCCCTCAGCGCGATCGTCACCGGGTTTCCGCCCAGCCGGGCCGCGTTCATCCTCGACCCCGCCGGCAGCGTGATGCTGCAGAGCGGATACTGGGGCCTGCTGTGGGGCTGGATCCCGGCCCTGCTCGGCTCGCGCCGGCCCGCGCGGGGCTGGCTCGCCGCGCACGCCAGCGCCGCGGGAGAAGACAATGCCGCGGCGGCTGACCCGCCGGCCGCGGCTGCGCAGCACACCGCCGCATCCGGCCGGCCGCACCTGGTGCTGGCAGGCATCGCCGTGTTGGCGCTGTGTCTCTCCGCCGGCACCGTTGGGGCCGGCAATCGGGCGGCCCGGGTGGCTGCCGCCGAATCCTCTGCCGTCGGTGAGGGCCACACCCTCGGCGCCGTGCCCGATCCAGACGTCGTTGCCACGCCTCCGGCCGAGGTCGCGCCGGGCGCTGATCTGGACGACATCGACCCCAGCTGGTGCACCCCCGAGCAGGCGACTCCTCTGCTCGGCGACCCGGACGCCGCCACCGGGCACCGGGTGCTCAGCATCGAAGTGATGAACTTCTCCGACACGCCCTGCGTGCTCGACGGCTACCCCGACCTCGCGTTCGCCGACGCGGACGGGTCGGCCATCGACGTGACAATCACGCACGGCGGATCGTTCATGGCCGAGGACCCCGGGGCGATGCCGATCACCGTGCCCGCCGGTGGCTACGGAGTGACCAGAATCGGCTGGAACGCGATGGCCACCGACGGCGAACTGGCCACGTACACCCTGTACTCCGCACTGTATCCGGGGTTGAAGCGCGGCTCCTGGCCGATCACCCTGGACATCGTGGCCGGCGGCGAGGTCTTCGTCACGGCCTGGTCGGTCAGCGAACCCACACCAGCCGGCGAATAGGCGCACCAGCTCTCGACAGAACCTCCCCGGCCAGATTTACCAGGCGGTGCGGAGTGTAATTCTGGCCGGGCCGATGTCGGGTCCGACCGATCAATTTTCGGCGTCGGCCGCTCCTCCACAGGTGGGTGCTTTTCGGGTTCTCCACCAGTGATTCACTGAGATCGGGAGTGTCAGTGGTGCATGGTTCTATAGGCGTATGGCCACCCCAGATGCCACACCCCAGGACCTTCCCGACGACACCCCCAACGCCGCCGTGGACCCGGTCGCGGATCTCGTCGCGCAAGCGATCCGTGCGGTCATCGACCCGCTGCTCGAGAACGAGAAAGCCCTCGCCGGCTGCTACGCCGAACGGGTCCGCTTGCTCGCCGAACTGGACCGGCTCGGTCACGAGCCCCGCATCCTCGCCGGCCTGCGCGGCGACCCGATCGAGTCCGGCCACAACGACCCCGACACCGCCGCGCACGGCCCGGCCTGGGACGACGAGGAACTGGCCCGCCGCAGCATGGCGGCCGAGGCGGCGATGGTGTTGCGGGTACGGGCGAACACCGCCGGCAGCATGATCTTCGACGCCACCCGGCTGGCCGGGGACCTGCCCGCGTTCCACGAGTCGTTGACGGCGGGCCGGAACACCTGGGGGCACGCGGTGAAGATGCTCGAACTCACGGTGAACCTGCCCGAGGAGGTGCTGCCGCGCTTTGAAGCGGCGGTGCTGGGGGCGGCCGAAAAGCGCACCTCGACTCAGTTCGCCAAGGCCGCTCTCCGGATCCGGGAGCGGATGCACCCGGTCCCGCTGCAGGAACGCGCCGACGCGGGCTTCGCGACCCGGCGGGTGGTGTTCCGGCCCGACGCCGACGGGATGGCGTGGCTGAACGCCTACCTGAAAGCCGATGAAGCGCAGGCGGCGTATGACCGGCTCAGCCGGATCGCGGCCGACCTCGACACGGACGACAACGCGACCAACGCCGCCAACGCCGCACCCGGTGCTGCGGGCGGCGGGGCGGAGGAGCCGGTGCAGGCCCGCACCAAGGACCAGCGTCGCGCCGACGCGTACCGGGACCTGCTGCTGGACGGGGTTGGTCCGGGCGGGCGTGGGCACGGCATCCGCGGCACGGTGCACATCACCGTTCCCGCGTTGACGTTGCTGGGCCGCAGCGACGAACCCGCGATCCTCGAAGGGTACGGGCCGATCGACCCGGAAACGGCCCGGCAGATCGCGGGAACGGCGACCAGTTGGACCCGCATCCTCACCCACCCCGAGACGGGGGCCCGGCTTTCCGTGGGAAGCGAGCAGTACGCGCCGCCGGCGGACATGCGCCGATACGTGGAAATCCGCGATGAAACCTGCCAGGGCATCGGGTGTAACCGGCGGGCCACGTTGAGTGAGATCGACCACACCCAAGCCTGGAACACCGGCGGCAAGACCCACGTCGACAACCTCATCTGCCTCTGCAAGGGCTGCCATCGACTGAAACACCAATCCAGCTTCACCACCCAACAAGGGCCGGGCGGCGCCCTGACCTGGATCAGCCCCGGCGGCAAGAAATACACCAACACACCCGACACCAGCATCGCCTTGCCACCCGAACACCCGCCGGCGCCGCTTCCCGATTCACCCCCGCCGTTCTAATCTCCTC
Organism: Cryobacterium sp. AP23; assembly: GCF_054075385.1. Lineage (NCBI taxonomy): Bacteria > Bacillati > Actinomycetota > Actinomycetes > Micrococcales > Microbacteriaceae > Cryobacterium > Cryobacterium sp. AP23. The sequence continues at coordinate 1,384,805 of NZ_CM133415.1, forward strand.
TCGCACCGGCCGAAAGACTGGCCCGATCGTGCGGATGCGACTACAACGGAGTGATGAACAACGAGCAGCGGACGGACCGGTGGATGCGCGGCTACCAGTCCGCCTGGGCGTCGAACGAACCTGACGACATCCGCCCCCTCTTCACCGACGACGCCACCTACCGCACCGAGCCGTACGCCGCGCCGTGGCAAGGCGCCGACGCGATCGTCGACGGTTGGCTGGACCTCGCCGACGGCCCAGGGAGCTTCACCTTCGAGTGGGCACCGCTCGCCGAGACGCCGGACGTCACCGTGGTGCAGGGAACCACCCGGTACACCGACGGTCCCGTTTACAGCAACCTGTGGGTCATCCGTTTCGCACCCGACGGACGCGCGACCGAATGCACCGAGTGGTACATGGACCACGCCAAGGCACCAGAGGCCGACTGACCCGATAGGCTGCCGCCAGTCACCCGAAAGGATCACCATGGGAATCGTCTCACCAGGCTTCTTCGGCCGTCGCCGCCGCGACGACCCTGCACTCCCTCCGGGCCAGTACCTCACCGAGGGTTTCCCGGTCCTGTCGGCCGGCCCCACGCCGCGCATCGCCCCGGAGGAATGGGAATTCACCATCACCACCGAGACCGGCCAGGTGCACCGGTGGAGCTGGGCGGAGTTCCTCGCGCTCAAGCAGGACGACGTGAGCACCGACATCCACTGCGTCACCAGCTGGTCGAAGCTGGGCACCAGTTGGCGCGGCGTCTCCCTCGACACCCTCTTCGAATCGGTCGAGTCCGACTGCGAGTTCACCATGGCGCACTCCTACGGCGGCTACACCACCAACGTTCCGCTCGACGACCTGCTCGGCGGCAAGGCCTGGATCGCGCACGAGTTCGACGGTGAGGCCCTTGAACCGGCCCACGGTGGACCGGCACGACTCCTGGTGCCGCACCTGTACTTCTGGAAGAGCGCCAAGTGGGTGCGCGGACTCGAGATGCTGCGGCAGGACGAGCCCGGCTTCTGGGAGAGCAACGGCTACCACATGTACGGCGACCCGTGGCGCGAAGAGCGTTACTGGTGAGAACCGGTTGGAACGTGGCGGAGGTGATCGGAGTGACCCAGGAGACCCGGACCGCGCGCACCCTGCGGCTGCGGCTGCCCGGCCTGGCCGGTCACCAGGCCGGCCAGCATGTGGATGTGCGCCTCACCGCCCCGGACGGCTACACCGCCGTGCGCTCCTACTCGGTGGCTTCGGCGCTGCCCGGCGAGGAGCTCGACCTCACGGTGGAGGAGCTTGCCGACGGTGAGGTGTCGCCCTACCTCGTGCAACAGGTGGCGGTGGGCGACCAGCTCGAGGTGCGCGGTCCCGTCGGCGGCTGGTTCGTCTGGGATCCGGCGGATCCGTCGCCCGTGCAGCTCATCGCCGGCGGCTCAGGAGTGGTGCCGTTGATGGCCATGCTTCGCGCTCACGCCGCCGCCGACCCGAACACCCCCGGCGCCGGCGCACAGTTCCGGCTGCTCTACTCGGTGCGCGGCCCCGACGCCGTCTACTACGGCGCCGAGCTCGACGACCTCTCCCGGTCACCGCTGGTGGACGTCACCATCGTGTACACCCGCGAGGCACCGGCCGGCAGCAGCACACCGCCCCGGCGCCTGGATGCGGCGACCGTCGCCGACTACGCGCTGCCGGCCACCGACAATCCGGCCGTGTTCATCTGCGGCGCCACCGCCTTCGTCGAAACCGTCGCCGACTGGCTCGTGCAGGCCGGGCACTCCGCCGACCGGATCAAGACCGAACGCTACGGCGGTACCGGGACCAGACCGTGACCCGCGACCTCGACGATCTCGACTACCTGGACGGCAACGCCGCCGCGGGTCCGCTCAGCGAGTTCTTCGCCATTGACGTCGTCAGCGCCCGGGGGCGCTGCGCCCATTGCGGCCGCACCGCAGCCCTCGCCACCGCGCGGCTGTACCCGAGTTCACACGGCCTGTTGTTGCGCTGTCCCGGCTGCACCGAGATCCTGCTCAGGATGGTCGACACCGGCGAAAACGTCTGTCTCGACCTGCACGGCCTGAGCTTCGTGGAGCTGCACCGGGACGAGCGCGCTTCCCAGCAAAACCCACCGTCGCCCGCCTAGGCTACAACTGGCGGGGCATCCGCCTCGCAAAGCAGGAGCGTGCATGCAGGGTTCGGTCATCCTCGACATCATTCTTATCGTGCTGCTGTTCGCCAGTCTTGGGGCCGGTTTTCGCAGCGGCCTGATCGGCAGCATCAGCGGCCTCCTCGGCCTCGTCGCCGGCGCCGTCGCTGCGTACTTCGTGGTGCCCCTGGTGCCCGGCTGGGTGCCCGCAATCGAATGGCGCACCCCAGCGTCGATCGCCGCGGCCCTGCTGCTCGTGATTGCCGGCCTCACCATCGGCGAAACCATCGGGCGGGCCCTCCGCAACCGCACCCCGCGCAAGCTGCGCGGCATCGACCGGTTGTTCGGCGCCGTGGTCGGCGTGGCCGCCGCCGCCGCGGTGATCTCGATGGTGGCATTCAGCGTGAGCGCACTGGGCATCCCCCTGCTCACCTCCGCCATCGCTTCGTCCGGCGTCGTGCGCACCATCGACTCGGTCACCCCGGTGCCGGTCAAGAGCTTCCTCGCGGAGTTGCGCTCCACCGTCGTCGACGACGGCCTGCCCGTGATCGCGGATGCCTTCGGCGGCCAGAGCCCCACCCTGCCCGACGCGCAGCTCGACAGCGCCGCCCTCGACACGGCCGCCGAGTCCGTGCTGCGCATCACCGGCAACGCCGTGGCCTGCGGCCAGAGCCAGTCCGGCTCGGGCTTCGTCATCGCGCCCGAGCGGGTGCTCACCAACGCCCACGTCGTGGCCGGGGTGACCGACGCCGTCGTCGAGGTGCCGGGAGCCGGCGCCATCACCGGGGAGATCGTCTACTTCGACCCCATCGACGACCTCGCGATCATCGCCGTGCCCGGCCTCACCGCCGCGCCGCTGTCGCTGCAGGGCGACCTCGCCGTCGACAGCGAGGCCGTGAGCCTGGGCTACCCGTTCGGTGGCCCGTTCGACTCCGACCCGGCCCGGGTGATCTCGCTGGACTCGGTGCTCGTGGCCGACATCTACGGCCAGTCCCCCACCCCGCGGGCCGTGTACACGCTCGCGGCCGATGTGCAGCAGGGCGAGTCGGGCGGCCCGCTGCTCGCCGTCGACGGCCGGGTCGCCGGGGTCATCTTCGCCAAGGCCGCCAACACGGCCAACGTGGGCTACGCGCTGGCGATGTCGGAAGTCGCCCCGGTCGTCGACCAGGCGGCGGGCCTCTCCGGCGCGGTCGATTCCGGCACCTGCATTCAGAGCTGACCGTCGCTGGCAGACTAGGGCAATGACTATTACCGCCGCCGCAGACGGCTCGGCCCTTGGCAACCCTGGACCGGCCGGCTGGGCCTGGTACATCGACGACAACAACTGGGCCGCCGGCGGGTGGAAGCACGCCACCAACAACCAGGGCGAGCTGAAGGCCGTTCTCGAGCTGTTCCGCGCCACCGCTCATGTGGACGACGACCTCCTGGTGCTCTGCGACAGCCAGTACGTGATCAACTCGGTCACCAAGTGGATGCGCGGCTGGAAGGCCAAGGGATGGCGCAAGGCCGACGGCAAGCCGGTGATGAACCTCGATCTGCTCCAGGAGATCGACGAAGCCCTGGTCGGCCGCAAGTACCGCTTCGAGTGGGTCAAGGGCCACGCGAACCACCCGCTCAACGAGGCCGCCGACTCCCGCGCCCGCGCGGTCTCCGAGGCCTACCAGCGCGGTGCCACGATCTCCGCCGGGCCGGGTTTCGTCGCCGGCGGACCGGTGCCGGCGTCGACCCCGCGAGTCGCGGCGGCGCCCGCTCAGGGAACGCCTGCGAAGGGAGCGCCCGCGAAAGCCGTGGCTCCGGCACAGAAAACGGCGCCGCGCGCCTCCGCCGACCTGGGCCTGTTCGACCTCGAGGTCGACCGCCCGCACACCGTGCAGGTGGCGCTGAGCGCCGAGGAGCTCGGTCGGCTCAAGCGCCGGGCGACCAGCCGCGGAGTCAGCCCCGAAGAGCTGCTCCGCGACCTGATCTGAGCTGAGCTGAGCTGAGCGGCGGGTTACGCCCGCGCCGTGTTCTTCTTGGCGGCCTTCGCCTTCGCCGCGTTCTTGTTCGGCAGCAGAGTGTTGGCCTCGTCGAGCGACATGCCGTTCGTCTCCGGCACCTTGGTGAACACGAACAGGAACGACAGCCCGGCGAACAGGGCGTACATGCCGTAGGTGAGCGGCAGCGACCACGCCGACATCGGCGGGAACGTCACCGTGATCAGGAAGTTCGCGATCCACTGGGCGGCCGCGGCCAGGCCAAGCGCCTTCGCGCGGATGGTGTTCGGGAAGATCTCGCCCAGCAGCACCCAGACGACCGGTCCCCAGGAGGCGCCGAATGAGATCACGAAGACGTTCGCGGCAACCAGCGCGATCGGTCCCCACGCGCCCGGCAGCGACAGCTCGCCGTCGACCATGACCGACTGGCTGAACGCGATGGCCATGGTGGCCAGCGACACCGTCATACCGATGGATCCGGTGAGCAGGATGGGCCGGCGGCCGATCCGGTCGACGAGGGCGATGGCGACCAGGGTCACCAGGATGTTCGTGATCGACGTGGCAACCGAGATCGCCAGCGAGCTGGACTCTTCGAAGCCCACGGCGCTCCACAGGGTGGTCGAGTAGTAGAAGATCACGTTGATGCCCACGAACTGCTGGAACACCGACAGGGTGATACCGACCCAGACGATGGGCTTCAGGCCGAACACGGGCCCGCGCAGGGACCCGGTGCGCTTTGCCTTCACGTCGTCCGCGATGGAGGCCTTCATGTCCCGCATTTCGCGGTCGATGTCACCGTTCGGCGTCACCCGGAGCAAAACCTCACGGGCCTTGTCCTCCTTGTCGTGCAGCACCAGGTAGCGCGGGGACTCGGGCAGGAGCAGCGCGATCACGCCGTAGACCAGGGCCGGAATGGCGCTGACCAGGAACATCCACCGCCACGCCTCCAGGCCCCACCAGAACATCTCGCTCGCGCCGCCGGCGGTCGTGGCGAACACCGCGTCGGAGAGCAGGGCGGCGAAGATACCGATGGTGATGGCGAGCTGCTGCAGCGAACCGAGCCGACCGCGAATCTGCCGTGGCGAGATCTCGGCGATGTAGGCGGGTGCGACCACCGAGGCCAGGCCGATGCCGATGCCGCCGAGCACCCGCCAGACGATGAGGTCGACCACGCCGAAGGCCAGGCCGGACCCGACCGAGCTGGCGAAGAACACGATCGCGCCGGCGAGCATCACCGGGATGCGGCCGAACCGGTCGGCGAAACGGCCGCCGAGGAAGGCGCCGGTCGCGGCACCGAGCAGGGCGCTGGCCACGGCGAAGCCGGTGATGGCCTCGGTGAGGCCGAACTGGCCCTGAATGGCCTCGACGGCGCCGTTGATGACGGACGAGTCGAATCCGAAGAGGAAGCCGCCGAACGCGCCGGCGATCGCCAGCGCGATGACCTTGCGGTTCGTGGCCGGTGTGATTTGTGCAGGCTCAGTCGTGTCGTTCATTCCCACATCCCCCTCTTCGATTGTGTGTGTGCTGATAAGCAACCTGACGAGTTTACGTGCTATCCATGACCCATGACGCGTTTCCTGGGGGTGGATCTGGCCTGGGCGGAGGGCACGGCGGCGAAACCGGCGAACGAGAGCGGGCTCGCCTGCATCGACGAAACCGGTCGGGTCATCAGTGCAGGCTGGGCCCGCGGCATCGACGAGGTCGTCGACTGGGTGCAATCCCTGGTCGAACCGGGTTCCGTCCTGGCCGTCGACGCGCCGTTGGTGGTGAACAACCCCACCGGGATGCGCATCTGCGAACGGGAGACCGGGTCACGCTACGGTCGGTGGCACGTCTCGGCCAACGCCTCCAACCGGGCACTGCCCCGGCTGGGCGGCGTCACCCTGCGCCGCCGGCTGGAGGACCTGGGCTGGGCGTATACCGACGGCCTCGACCCGGTCGACTCCGCCACTCCGAGCGTCTTCGAGTGCTACCCGTACACGACCCTGGTGGGCGCCGCGGAGTTCGGCTACGACGACAAACGTCCACGGTACAAACGGATGAATCCGGCGCTGCCCCTCATCGAGCGCCGGGCGGCTCGCGCCGTGGTGTGCGACGACCTGATCGAACGGATCTGGCGGCTGAACAAGGCCTCTCCCCCGCTCGACCTGACCAGCCACGAGGCCTCCGACCGCCTGGTCACCGAGCCGTCACCACTCACCGACACGGCGTACAAACACCGCGAAGACCTCATCGACGCCCTGCTCTGCGCCTGGACGGCGTCGCTCTGGCGCACCTTCGGCACAGCGCGGAGCCAGGTTCTCGGCGCCGCCGACCCTCTGGTCGTCGACGGCCGGCGGGGCACGATCATCGCGCCGGCCCGGCCGGAGCAGCGTCGCGGCGCCGTCAGCGCACCGGCAGCCAGCGCCCCTTCACCCGTTCAGTGACCAGCCAGCTCACCGGTTCGGCGACCGTCCGGGTCTGTTCGACGACGTGACGGCCGATGGCCAGCGCGGCATCGCCGTCGTCGGCCGTGAAGCGCACGGTGGCGCGGGCCGACCCGGCCACCACGGCCAGGTCGGAGGCCTCCACCGTCGTCAGGTCCGCCGCCGCGGCGGCAGCGGCGGGCAGCACCGCATCCGGTCGAACGCCGCTCTGCAGGGCGCCGATGGACATGATCACGCGGTAGGAGGGCATCAGCCCAGCGTAGGTGCGCGGCGGGTCGGCACCGGTCAGTCCCGCGGCGGCAGTTGCTGCAACGCCCAGGTGTTGCCGTCCGGGTCGGCGAAGTAGACGAACCGGCCCCAGGGCTGCTCGTCCACGTCGCTGGCCTCCACCCCAGCGGCCAGCAGCTGGGTCCTGGCGGCATCCGCGTCGGCGATCACCATCTGCAGCCCCCGTTGCCAGCCCGGCTCCATATCGGTCAGGCCCGTGCCGAGTGCGATCGAGCAGGCCGAGCCGGGCGGGGTGAGCTGAACGAAACGCAGCTCGTCGCTCACCACCTGGTCGTAGTCGGCGTTGAAACCCACCTGGTCGACGTAGAACTTCTTGGCCCGGTCGACGTCGGTCGTGGGGATGTAGACGAGTTCGATCTTCATGTCCATGGCGGATCCTCTCGTTGCGCGCCGAGGCCGACTGCCACGACGCAGACGGCGCCAGCATACGACTGGGGCCGGGCGCCGGCTAGAAGCAGACAGAGCCGGCTAGAAGCAGACAGAGGCGGCTAGAAGCGGATGTCCTGCCGCGACCTGGTCACTTCCGCGAGCACGTCGGGCAGCACCTCCACCCCCGTGCCCGGGCCGGTGGGCACCCGGAGGTGACCGTTGTCGAGCACGAACGGGGCGGTGAGGTCCTCTGCGTAGTACCGGTCGGAGGCGGAGGTGTCGCCCGGCAGGACGAAGTTCGGCAGGGCGGCGAGGGCCACGTTCGCGGCGCGGCCGATGCCCGTCTCGAGCATCCCGCCGCACCAGACCGGCACGCCGTGCGCGGCCGCGACATCGTGGATGCGCCGGGCCTCCAGGTAGCCGCCCACCCGCGACGGCTTCACGTTGATGATGCTGCACGCGCCGAGGCTGATCGCCGCGGCAGCGTCCTCGGCCGATTCGATCGACTCGTCCAGGCACACCGGGGTCTGGATCAGCCGGGCCAGCGCCGCATGCCCGAGCAGGTCCCGCTCGCCCAGCGGCTGCTCGATGAGCAGCAGGTCGAAAGCGTCCAGCCGGGCCAGGTGCCGGGCATCGGCCAGCGTGTACGCGGTGTTCGCGTCGACCTGCAGCAGCAGGTCGGGACCGAATCTCTCCCGCACGGCGCGCACCGGCGCGAGGTCCCAGCCGGGTTCGATCTTGAGCTTGATGCGCAGGTAGCCCTGGTCGAGGTAGCCGACCACGGCGCCGAGCAACTCGTCGACCGAGTCCATGATCCCCACCGAGACGCCGGCCGGCACGGTGTCCCGTACCGCGCCGAGGTAGCCGCCGAAGGACTGCCCGGTCTGCCGCAGTTGGGCGTCGAGGATCGCGGTCTCGAGCACCGCCTTCGACATCCGGTGGCCCTTCACCGGGGCGAGGGCGCCGGCCACCCGCTCCGCGGTGAGGCTGTCGCCCAGGGCCTGCAGCCGCGGGATCAGGTGGTCGCGGATCACCAGGTCGCTGCCGGCCAGGAACTCCGAGCTGTACAGCGGCCGTACCTCGGCGGCGCATTCCGCCCAGCCCTCCGCGTCCGCGGTGCTCACGTGCACCAGGGTGATCTCCCGCTCGGTGATCGTGCCGAACGAGGTCCGGAACGGCCGCACCAGCGGCAGGCCCACCCGGCGCAGCTCGATGTTCTCGATCCTCATGTGCGGCTCCTTTTCCCTCGGAGTCTAGCCACGCCCGATTCCCGGCCGGATTCGGATCACACGCCCAGCCATCCGCCCGGACCGGTCGATTAGGGTTCGAGAATGGGCAGTCTCATCGACGGATTCGTGAACAGCTGGCGTTCACACCTCCTGGTCACCCTGTCGGGCAACGACGAGGGCCGGCCGGCGTGGGTGGGCACGATGGAGTTGGGCGACGATGCCGGCTTCTTCGGGCCGGGATCGGCGTCCTGGGCCGTGCACGGCGGCATGGCCACCATGGTCGCGGGCATCCGTGCGCTGCTCATGCAGACCCTGCACCCGGGCGCGATGGCCGGGGTACACGACTGGTCGAGGTACCGTGAGGACCCGCTCGGCCGGCTCAGCGGCACCATCCAGTGGCTCGTCACCGTGACCTTCGCCGCCACCGGGCAGGCCGAGCTCGAGTCCAGCCGGGTGGGCCGGTTCCACGACCGGGTCGTGGGCACGTACCTCGACGCCCAGGGGGTCGAGCGGCCGTACTCGGCGGGTGACCCCGAGCTGCTCGCCTGGGTGCACGTGGTGTTCACGGATGCCTTCCTCGCCAGCCACCGGCTCTGGGGCGGCCCGATCCCCGGCGGCGCCGACCGGTACGTACGCGAGTGGGCCAAGGCCGGCGAACTCGTCGGCGTGCAGGACCCGCCCCGGTCCGACACCGAACTCGCCGCGCAGCTGCGCGCGTTCTCCGACGCCGGCGTCCTGATGGGCGGTGACCGGGTCGCCGAGGCGGTGCGCTTCATCCGCAACCCGCCGCTCCGGCGCGGGATGATGCCGTTCTACCGCATCATGTTCGCCGGGGCCGTCGCGTCGATCCCCGCCGAATACCGCCGGATGCTGGGCCTCCGTCGCTCCCCCCTGCCGGTGGTCTGGGCCACCGGTGCCGTGCTCGGCCTGGTGCGCCTGCTCCTTGGCGCCTCCTCCACCTCCGAGGATGCCGCCCGCACCCGGATCGCCCGGCTCAACTCCCCCGACCCGGTGGCATAACTCCTGCAGATTTTCTCGAAACGGCGGATTCGGACCGAAAACGGGGCTCCAGCGAAGAATTGCAGGAGTTATGCCCGCGCCCGGCGGGATTCCCGGCGGAGGGTGAGGGTGATGGCGACGGCCGTGGCCACGACGAGGGCCGCCGCGATGGCCAGGACCGGGGCGCTCGGCTGCACGATGGACTGGCCGGCGAGGGCCTGCCCGGTCACGAGCGCGAGCACGCCGAGGTAGAGGCCCACCAGGGCGCGCAGGATGCCGCGGCGGGCGAGCGGGCGGGCGAGGGCGCGCCACCGCCGGGCGAGCACCTCGAGCAGCAGGGCGCAGAACGGCAGCACCTGCAGGGCGTGCATCCCGACGAAGTGCGGGATGCGCAGGTCGCCGGCCACGGTGCTCCAGCCCAGCAGCGGCAGGGCGGGGCCGCCGTCGGGCACACCGACGGTGTGGGCGCCCACGATGCCCTGGTAGTCGTCCAGCTGGGCGGCGGTGGGCCCGGTCATCAGGAACGCCAGGCCCATGCCGACCAGGGCGATCAGCAGGCCGGCGCGGATGGCGAGGGCGCGGCCCGGGTCGCCGAGGTCGGTGCGGAGCAGCAGGATCGCCAGCGGCACGGCGGCGACCCACACGATCACGATCGACACCGCCATCACCGACCAGAGAGCGGCGTGGAACGCCGTCGTCACGTTGAAGTGGCTGCTCAGGCCGGCCCAGGCCGCTCCGACGATGATCACCATCTCCACCAGCAGGAACACGACCGCGACGGTGCCGGCCCACCAGGCCAGCCGGCGCCGGCGGGCGGGTCCGGCCGGCAGCAGCCCGATCAGCCAGGCCAGGGTCAGGGCGTAGATGCCCACCGAGATAGCGAACTTGAGCGGCTTGGCCCAGAGCGGCGCACCCGTGACGGTGCGGGGATCGACCACAAGGCCCACGACCGCGCCGATCGCGACGACCGCCATCCCGGCGGCGAGCCAGAGCAGCGGCCGGTGCCAGCGGATGCCCGGCAGGCCGTTCAGCGGTGATCCCTGCGGCGGCGGCCCGTTCAGCAGGATGCTGCGAAAGGTGGTGGCGGTTCCGGTGCGAGTACTGGCCATGATGACGGACTCCTGACGGGTGGATGGGGGTTACGGGGTGGGCGGTGCGTACCTCTGGGCGGACACGTGTTCCTGGGCAGCCCGGCGCAGTGCGGCGAAGAGGGCGTCGCCGAGCACGGTGCCGACCACGACCATCTCGGTCTTGGCTTCGAGGCCGGGGCGGGCATCGATCTCGTCGAGGTCGGCTTCCGCCACGGCGAGCGCCGCCGCAGCGTAGCCGGGCACCCAGCCGCTGAGGTCGGGCTGGTCGAGTTCGGCGAGAGTCTGCAGCACCCGGGCGGCGGCCAGGCGGCCGGGGTTGTCCGGCGACACCCGCCATCCGCTGAGCACGTCGTCGACGTGGGCAATGGCCTCCGCCGACACGGAGTCCGGCGGGATCTGGGCCGACACCGTGCGCTGGGCGATATCGAAGGTGTGCTGCAGGCCGAGATCGGAATCGATGGCGTCGATCACCTGCTGGGCGGCGGCGACGCTGAGTCCGCCCACACCGAGCAGTCCCCGGATGACGCGCAATCGTCGCAGGTGCGCCGGGCCGTACACGGACTGGTTGGGACCGTGCCGCTCCCCCGCCGGCAGGAGCCCCTCGCGCAGGTAGTACTTGATCGTCGCGACGGGAACCCCGCTGGTCGTGCTCAGCTGCGCCATTTTCATACGGATAGTGTAACTATCCGATAGTGCCGCTGTCTATATGCCGAGGGCATCTTCCCTGCCGATTACAGTTGCACATTGCCCACACGCCCCACCGCCTCGACATCCGCCGCACCGTCCGCTCCCACCCCGCCGACCGTGCGCGCCACCCTCCGGCAGCCGAAGGCGCTGAGCGTCGAGGTGCTCGCGGGAGTCGTCACCACCCTCGCGCTGATCCCCGAGGTGATCTCGTTCTCGATCATCGCCGGGGTCGACCCCAAGGTGAGCCTCATCGCCTCAGTGGTGCTTGCGGTGTCGATGTCATTCCTCGGCGGCCGGTCCGCCATGGTCACGGCCGCCGCCGGGGCCGTCGCCCTGGTGGTCGCTCCGCTCGTGGCCGACCACGGCGTCGAATACCTGCTCCCGGCGGTGCTCCTGGCCGGGATCGTGCAGATCCTCTTCGGTGTCACCGGTCTGGCCCGGCTGATGCGCTTCATCCCGCGCTCGGTGATGATCGGCTTCGTCAACGCGCTGGGCATCCTGATCTTCGTCGCGCAGGTGCCGCACCTGGTGAACGTGCCGTGGCTGGTCTACCCGCTCTTCGCGCTCACTGTGCTGATCGTGCTCGGCCTGCCCCGGTTCACCCGGGCGGTGCCCGCACCGCTGGTGGCCATCGTCGTCGTCACCGCGATCGCCATGATCGCCCACCTGGCCGTGCCCACCGTCGGCGACCAGGGCGACGTCTCCGGCGGCCTGCCGGGCCTCACCCCGCTGCTCGTGCCGCTGAACCTCGAGACCCTGCAGATCATCTGGCCCACCGCGCTCAGCGTGGCCTTCGTGGGCCTGGTCGAGACCCTGCTCACCGCCAAGCTCGTCGACGACATCACCGACACCCGTTCGACGAAGGGTCGCGAGTCCTGGGCGCTGGGTATCGCGAACATGCTGGCCGGGCTGTACGGCGGTATCGCCGGCTGCGCCATGATCGGCCAGACCGTGGTGAACGCGAAGCTCGGCCGGGCCCGCACCCGCATTTCCACCTTCGTGGCCGGGGTGTTCCTGCTCCTGCTCGTCACCGCGCTCAGCGGCCTGATGGAGCAGATCCCGATGGTGGCGCTGGCGGCCGTGATGATGGTCGTGGCCGTCACCACCGTCAATTGGCACAGTGTGGGCCCGGCCACCCTGCGACGGATGCCCGTGTCGGAGACCGTCGTGATGGCCACCACCGTCGCGGTGGTCGTGGCCACCCACAACCTCGCGATCGGCATCGTCGCGGGGGTCGTGCTGGCCATGGTGCTGTTCGCCCGACGGGTGGCGCACGTGGTGAAGGTGGACCGCACCCTTGCCGAGGACGGCCTCTCGGTGCGGTACGCGGTGAGCGGGCCGCTGTTCTTCGGCAGCAGCAACGACCTGGTGGAACAGTTCTCCTACGGCATCGACCCCGCCGCGGTCGAGGTCGACCTGGCCCAGGCGCAGATCTGGGATGCCTCCACCGTGGCCGTGCTCGACTCGGTCGAGACCAAGTACCGCCAGCACGGCGCCACCGTGGCCTTCCACGGCCTCGACGAACGCAGCCGGGCCATGCACGGCCGCCTCACCGGGCGCCTCTAGCGGCTGTACGCCCCACCCCGCGTCTCGCGGCGCACCTTATGTCTCGTGGCGCAGGTTAGGTCTCGCGGCGCAGGTTATCTCTCCCGGCGCAGGTTACAACCTGCGCCACGAAGAACAACCTGGGCCACGACAACCAACGTGCGCCACCAGCCGGCACCACGCGCCGCGGCACGTCTCACGTGCGGTGGCACGTGTTCGTGCATGTGCCGCCGGGACGAACACGTGCCACGAGCACCAACTAGTGCCGCGACAGTTGTCCTTCCGGGTATGCGCTCGCCCTAGGCGCGACCCTCCCGCGTATCGCGACCCACCGACCATTTTGCTGCACCCCGTGGCACGCGATATGTCTCGCGGCGGGTGAAAATGCTCGTGGCGTGGGTTAATGCGCGCACTTTCGCACGCCACGAGCACTCCCGCACGCTGCGACGCGGGCTACGCCCCGGCGAAGAACGCGCTGATCGCTGCAGACAGGGCGAACGGGTCGTTCACGTGCGCCAGCTCGCGGGCCGAGTGCATCGAGAGCAGCGGGATGCCCACATCCACGGTGCGGATGCCGAGCCGGGTCGCCGTGAGCGGCCCGATCGTGGAGCCGCAGGGCACCGTGTTGTTCGACACGAACTCCTGGTAGGCCACCCCGGCGGCGGCGCTGCAGCGGGCCCAGAGGGCCGCACCGGCGGCATCCGTGGCGTAGCGCTGGTTGGCGTTGATCTTCAGCAGCGGGCCCCGGCCGGCCAGCGGCAGGTTCGCCGGGTCGTGCCGCTCGGGGTAGTTGGGGTGCACGGAGTGGCCGGCGTCGGCCGAGACACACCAGGAGTCGGCGTAGGCCCGCAGCCGGTCGGACACCGTGGCGCCGAGGTCGTCGCCGATGCGGCTGAGGATGTCGTCGAGCATCGGGCCGCTCGCGCCGGAGCGGGACTGCGAACCGAGCTCCTCGTGGTCGAACGCGGCCAGCACGCTGATGGAGTCCTCGTCGTCGGACACGGTGAGCAGCGCAACCAGGCCCGCGAACACCGAGGAGAGGTTGTCCATCCGCCCGGCGGCGAAGAGTTCGTCGTTCAGCCCGAACCGGGCGGGCGGGTTGGTGTCGGCGGTGAGGATGTCGTAGCCAGCGACGTCCTCCCCGGCCACCCCGGCGAGCGCCGCCAGGTGTCCGACCAGGTCGGCCTGGCGGATGTCGCCCACCCCGAACACCGGGTTGAGGTGCCGCTGCCGGTCCAGGCTGAGCGCCTCGTTGGCTGAGCGGTCCAGGTGCACGGCCAGCTGCGGGATGCGCAGGAACGGACCGGTGCGCACGAGGTGCTCGACCCCGTCGACGGTGACCAGCCGGCCGGCCAGTTCGAGCTCGCGGTCGAGCCAGGAGTTGGCCAGCGGTCCGCCGTACACCTCGACACCGGCCTGCAGCCAGCCGTACGATCCCGTGGTGGGCTTGGGCTTGAGCTTGAATCCGGGCGAATCGGTGTGCGAGCCCAGGATGCGGAACGGCGTGGTCCCCTGCGCCCCGGCCGGCTGCACCCACGCGATGATCGCCCCGTCACGCACCACATAGTGGCGGCCGGCACCCGCCGCGGCCTGGCTGGATCGGGCGGGCGGGAGCACCGACCAGTCCGCGGCCTCGTCCCGGCGTTCGAAGCCGGCCGCGTCGAGTCGACGGGCCGTCTCGGCGGCGGCGTGATACGACGACGGCGACGCGGAGATGAAACGGGCGAAATCGTCGATGTATGCCGAGAGAGAAGTCATGGCTCCATCCAACCATCCGCCTTGCGGTGTTGCCCTCGACAACGACACCAAGCGGTGCGACTCTCGGGACAGGCGAGGAGGCATCCGTGACTGAGGGCGACACGACAGCGGACCCGTGGCTGCTGCACTTCGACGGCTTCGACCCCGACACCGAGGGCTACCGGGAAGCGCTCTGCACCCTCGCCAACGGCTACTGGGGCACCCGCGGCGCGGCGCCAGAGGCCCGCACGGATGCCGTGCACTACCCGGGCACCTACCTCGCCGGCGTCTACAACCCACTCAGCACCGAGGTGCACGTCGGCGAGGCCGCCGGCGACACCGAGGCCTCCCCGGGCGAACACGTCCGCGACGACGAGCACATGGTGAATGCCCCGAACTGGCTCTCGCTCTGGTTCCGCACCGGAACCGGCACCAGCAGCGTGGGTGACTTCACCGCACCGGACACCGGCTGGTTCCACCCGGAAAGCGCCGACCTGCTCGAGTACAGCCAGGAACTCGACCTGCGCCGCGGCCTCCTCATCCGGCTGATGCGCTTCCGTGACTCCCGCGGCCACGTCACCCGGGTGCTGAGCCGGCGCTTCGTCTCCCAGGCCTCCCCCCACGTCGCCGTGCTGGAAACCACCTTCACCGCCGAGGACTGGTCGGGCCCGCTCACCGTGCGGAGTGCGATCGACGGCCGGGTGGCCAACCGCAACGTGGCCGCCGACCGGCTGCTCGCCCACCTGCACCTGATGCCCGGCACGGCGCGGGCGCTCGGTCAGGAGTCGGTGCTGCTGGAAGTGGAGACGAGCCGGTCGGGCATCCACATCGCCATGGCGGCGCGCACCCGCGTCTACATCAACGGGGTGCGGCTGGACCCGGTTCGCCGGTTCCTCACCGACTCCAGCCGCTGGGTCGCCCACGAACTCGACCTCACCCTGGAGCGCGGCGTGCCGCTGCGGGTCGAGAAGGTCGTCACCGTCAGCACCTCCAGGGACCGGGCCGTGGTGTCGCCGTCGGCGGCAGTGGCCACGTGGTTGCGCCGCGCCGCGGACCCAGCCGAGTTGCTCGCGGCGCACGAGCGGGAGTGGCAGATCCTCTGGGACGAGTTCGCCGTGCACCTGCACAGCGGCGCCCGGCAGTCCCTGGCCCTGAACCTGAACACCTTCCACGTGCTGCAGACCGTCGCCGCGGTGGATGCCGACCTCGACGCGGGCGTGCCGGCTCGCGGGCTGCACGGCGAGGGCTATCGCGGCCATGTCTTCTGGGACGAGGTGTTCGTCTACCCGGTACTCACCCTGCGCCGGCCAGACCTCAGCCGGTCGCTCCTCGGCTACCGCTACCGCCGGCTGGGAGAGGCCCGCGCCGCCGCACGGGCCGCCGGGCAGGAGGGCGCCCGGTTCCCGTGGCAGAGCGGCATCGACGGCCGCGACGTCACCCCCACCGAGCTGTTCAACCCGCGCACGAACCGGTGGATGCCCGACCACTCCGGCCTGCAGCACCACGTGGGCCTGGCCCTCGCCTACAGCGTCTGGGGCTATTACCAGGCCACCGGCGACATCGAGTACCTCATCGAGCAGGGCGCCGAGCTGCTGCTGGAGATCGCCCGGTTCTTCGCCAGCCTCACCGAGTACGACGACGCCGCCGACCGGTACGACATCGCCGGCACCATGGGCCCCGACGAGTTCCACGACGGCCTGCCCGGCCACCCGGGCGAGGGCCTGCGCAACAATGCCTACACGAACGTCATGGCCGCGTGGGTGCTGCGGCGGGCCGTTGACACGGTGGGGCTGCTCGAGGGCCGGTCCTGCCGGCCGCTCTGGAACCGGCTGCGGCTGCGCCCCGACGAGGTGGACAGCTGGGACAGGATCGGCCGGCGGATGCGCCTGGTCTTCCACGCCGACGGGGTACTCAGCCAGTTCGACGGCTACGAGGCGCTGCCCGAGCTCGACTGGGACCGCTACCGCGCCCGGTACGGCAGCGACGCCCAGGCCCTCGGCCGGCTCGACCTGATCCTCAACGCCGAGGGCGACAGCACCAACAACTACCGGGTCGCCAAGCAGGCGGACGTGCTCATGCTGCTCTACCTGTTCTCGGCCGAGGAGCTGCGGGAGCTGATCGAAGACCTGGGCTACTCACTCTCCGCCGAACTGACCCGTCGCACCGTCGAGTTCTATCGGGCCAGGTCCACGCACGGGTCGACCCTGAGCAACGTGGTGCACTCCTGGGTGGATGCCCGGTCCGACCGGGGGCGCTCCTGGGAGGCGCTCTGCCGGGCGGTGGACAGCGACCTCGTCTTCGTGCCGGGCGGCACCACCAACGAAGGCATCCACCTGGGCGCCATGGCCGGTTCCATCGACATGGTGATGCGTTGCTACACCGGCCTGGAGATCCGCGACGACATGCTGTGGCTGCATCCGGCGCTGCCGCCCCAGCTCGACAAGATCGGCTTCAGCATCAACTACCGCGAGCAGCCCATCCGCCTGGAGGTCACCGCCGGCAACCTGCGGCTGCAGCTGCCCGGCGGCGGGGCCACACCGATCCGGGTGCGGGTGGAGGGGCGGGAGGCGCTGCTCTACCCCGGCCAAACCCGAGATTTCCTCCTCGGTGCCTAGCGGGCCGGGAGGGTTCGGAATTTACTGGCCCCATGTCCATGATGATGTTCGTCAACCTGCCCGTCGCGGACCTCGACCGCGCCACGACGTTCTACAGCGGCCTCGGCTTCAGCCTCAACCCGCAGTTCACGGATGACACCGCCGCCTGCATCGTGCTCGACGACGGCCACATCTACCTGATGCTGCTCACCCACGACTCCTGGGCCCGGTTCACGAGCAAGTCCATCGTGGACTCGTCGATGAGCTCGGAGGTGATCCTGTCCATCAGCGCCGACGACCGGGCCGGCGTCGACACGCTGGCCGACACTGCGCTCGCCACCGGCGGCAGCTTTTCCTATGAACCGCAGGACATGGGTTTCATGTACAGCCGCAGCTTCCAGGACCCGGACGGGCACCTCTGGGAGGTCGTACACCTGGACACAGCGGCCGTGCCGGAGCAACTGCCCTAGCCCCGCTCTGTCAGTGCAGCTCTGTCAGCGCAGCCGGTTAGCCTGAGGGCATGGCCCGTAATGTCGCAACCAGCACCACCGTCTCCCTGCCCGACCTGCTCGACTTCGTGCGACCCCGGCACCGGATGCTGCTGGCCACCACCCGCAGCGACGGCCGGCCGCAGATCTCACCGGTGTCCGGCGGAGTCGATGAGGCGGGTCGCATCGTGATCTCCTCCTACCCGTCCCGGGCCAAGACCCGGAACGCCGAGCGCGACCCGCAGACCTCCGTGCTGGTGCTCTCCGACGAGTGGGACGGCGCCTGGGTGCAGGTCGACGGTACCGCCGAGATCCTGCACATGCCCGAGGCCGGCGACGGGCTGGTCGACTACTTCCGCTGCATCGCGGGCGAGCACCCGAACTGGGCCGAGTACCGCGAGGCGATGGCCCTGCAGGACAAGTCCCTCATCCGCATCACGCCCACCCGGTGGAGCCCCATCGCCACCGGCGGGTTCCCCGCCGACGTCGCCGCCCGGCTCGACGCGCTGTGAGCACCACCACCCGCGAAGACGCCCTCGGCATCCTCCGCACCCTGGTCGGCCGCGCGGACGCCGACTTCCACGAGGGCCAGTACGAGGCCATCGAGACCCTCGTCGACCAGCGCCGGCGCGCCCTCGTCGTGCAGCGCACCGGCTGGGGCAAATCGGCCGTGTACTTCGTCGCGACCCTTCTGCTCCGCCGCCAGGGCGCCGGGCCCACCATCCTGGTGTCGCCGCTGCTGGCGCTGATGCGCGACCAGGTCGCCGCCGCCGCCCGCGCCGGCGTGCGTGCGGTGTCGATCAACTCCGCCAACGCGCACGAGTGGACCGACGTGCTCGCCCAGCTCCGCGCCGACGAGGTCGACGTGCTCCTGGTCTCCCCGGAGCGGCTGAACAACCCCTCCTTCCGTGACGAACAGCTGCCCGCCCTGCTCGACCGGGTCGGCCTGCTCGTGGTCGACGAGGCACACTGCATCTCCGACTGGGGCCACGACTTCCGGCCGGATTACCGACGCCTGCGCGACCTGATCGCCGCCATGCCGGCCGGGGTGCCCGTGCTGGCCACCACCGCCACCGCCAACAGCCGCGTGGTGACGGATGTGGCCGAGCAGGTCTCTCGTGGCGGCACCGACGTGGTCACCATCCGCGGCCCGCTCGCCCGGGCGTCGCTGCGGCTCGGCGTGCTGCGCCTGCCGGATTCCCGGGCCCGGCTGGCCTGGCTGCTCAGCCACCTCGCCGAACTGCCCGGCAGCGGCATCATCTACACCCTCACCGTCTCCGCCGCCGAGGATACCGCCCGGCTGCTGCAGGGCGCCGGCCACGAGGTGCGCGCCTACACCGGCCAGACCGACACCACCGAGCGGGAGGAATCCGAGGGCCTGCTCAAGGCCAACCGGGTCAAGGCCCTCGTGGCCACCAGCGCGCTCGGCATGGGGTTCGACAAGCCCGACCTCGGCTTCGTGCTGCACCTGGGCGCGCCCAGCTCCCCCGTCGCCTACTACCAGCAGGTCGGCCGCGCCGGCCGCGCCACCGAGAACGCCGACGTGTTGCTGCTGCCCGGGGTGGAAGACGAAGCGATCTGGCAGTACTTCGCCACCTCGTCGATGCCCAGCCAGCACAAGGCGGAAGCCGTGCTCCTCGCGCTGAACAACGCCGGCGGCGCCCCACTGTCCACCCCGGCCCTGGAGTCGCGGGTGGACCTGCGCCGCTCCCCCCTGGAGCTGCTCCTCAAGGTGCTCGACGTCGACGGCGCCGTGCGCCGCGTCACCGGCGGCTGGGTGGCCACCGGGCAACCGTGGGTGTACGACAGCGACCGGTACGAACGCATCGGCCAGGCCCGGGTGAACGAGCAGAACGCGATGATCGAGTACGAACGCGGCAGCGGCTGCCGGATGGAGTTCCTGCAGCGCGCCCTCGACGACGACACCGCCGTGCCCTGCGGCCGCTGCGACAACTGCACCTCGCCCTGGTATCCCACCGAGGTGCTCGCCGGGGCCGCGAGCACGGCCGCCTCCGCCCTCGACCGGGTGGGCGTCGCCCTCGAACCGCGCGCGCAGTGGCCCACCGGCGCCGACCGCCTCGGGGTGGCGGCCAAGGGCCGCATCGACCCCGGCGACCGGGTGCTGCCCGGCCGGGCGCTGGCCCGGCTCACCGACCTGGGCTGGGGCAACACTCTCCGCGACATCTTCGCCCCGGCCACCCCGGATGCTCCCGCGTCGCCGGCGCTGCTGGCGGCCTGCGTGCGGGTGCTCGCCGAGTGGGGCTGGGCGGAGCGGCCCGTGGGCGTGGTGGCGATGCCGTCCCGGAAGCATCCGCTGCTCGTGGCGTCGGTGGCGGCCGAGCTCAGCCGGGTGGGTCGTCTGCCGATGCTCGGCACCCTCAGCCTCGTGGGCGCAGGGCCCACCGGCGAGACCGGCGGCAACAGCGCCTACCGGCTCTCCAGCGTCTGGGGCGCGTTCGAGGTGGGGCCGGAACTCGCGGCCAACCTCGCCGACGCCACCGGACCGGTGCTGCTGGTCGATGACCTCGGTGACAGCCGGTGGACCATCACCGTCGCCGGTCGCCTGCTCCGCCGGGCCGGCGCGCCGGAGGTCCTGCCGTTCGCTCTGGCCCTGCGGTCCTGACCCGCTCCAGCACCACCCCCGCTACAGCACTACGTGGAGTCGAAAGTTCTCCCGTTCACCGGCCTCATTGGTGTCCTGGCCGTGCGCGGCGAGCACCGACAGGCGCACGAGGTCAGCGCCGCGGAGCCCCGGCCAGCCCTGCACCAGGCGGCGCCACTCGCTCGGCACCGAGGCCAGGCCCCACCGGGCGGCGAGCAGTGCGCCGGCGACACCGGCCACGGCGTCGGTGTTGCCGCCTCCGCGCACCGCAGCCTCCAGGCCGCGCCGGTACTGGGATGCGTCGTCGTCCCTGGTGTGCACGATCGCCGACCACCCCGCCTGCAGCGCCTGCACGACCCAGCCGTTGCGGGTGAACTCCCGCGGCTCCCGGCGCTCGGCCGTGGCGATACGGGCCGACCAGAGCTGGCGCCGGGCGGGCGCGAGCGCATCCAGGCCGACCCTCAGGTCGAGTTCGCCCTCCAGCACGGCGTGACGGATGGCGAGTCCCCAGAGCACACAGGCGTCTCCCGCGTCGGTCTCGCAGTGGGTGAGGTCGCTGAGTGCGCGCGCCGCCTCGGCCAGCGCCTGGGGGTCGTGCAGGTAGGCCAGCGCCACCGGGGCGGTGCGCAGCAGGCAGCCGGTGCCGGCGCTGCGGCCGACCAGGTCGTGCCGCTTCCTGGCGCTCTGGCGCACCGCTGCGGCGGTGAGGTCGGGCACGCTGAGCGCGGCACCGAGCTGCAGGCCGGCGAAGGGGGCGGTGTGCGCCCAGTCCACCCACTCGGCGGCGATGATGTCGAGGGTCGATTCGGCGCGCAGGTCGAGCCCGTCGGCCGCCGCCCTGGCCACCGGAACGGCCAACGCGGTGTAGTCGGTCCACTCCCCCCTGGCCATCAGCGCACCGGCATCGGCGCCGCCGCGCATGCCGACAGGGGCGTCGGGCGGCAGCGGGCCGGCCAGGTCGTAGCCGGCGCCCAGCGCATCACCGCAGGCCATACCGAGCAAAACACCGGACGAACGGTCATGTTGAAGCATCGACAATTTCACGCGTACTCCTTCGGGTTGAGTGCGACGGCGGCAGCATATGCCGAAAGCCCACCGCCCGACAGGTGGCCGGGTGTGCCACAACGGGGGGTCAGGGGTGTCATTCGACGTCATCGGAATAACCCCCGTGGTGTGCGGCTTGTTAACCTCGGTGTGTGCCTTCTTACCCGGAAGACCCACACCCCAGCACCCACCAGGCCACAGCCCGCGATAGCAAATTGGATGAACATTCACATGAAGCGCCACCTCGTCTCCGCCACAGTCCTCACGCTCGCCGCCGCGGTGGCCCTGACCGGGTGCAGCGCGTCCGCGGGTGACGACACCAGCAGCGCCACGACGGGCACCGACGAGTCGCTCAGCTCCGTGCTCGAATCCGGCACCCTGACCATCGGTACCGAGGGCACCTACCGCCCGTTCTCCTTCCACGCCGACGGCTCCGGTGACCTCACCGGCTACGACGTCGAGGTCGCCCGCGCGGTCGCCGACCAGCTGGGCGTCGAGGCCAAGTTCGAAGAGACCCAGTGGGATGCCATCTTCGCCGGCCTCGAGGCCGGTCGCTTCGACACCATCGCCAACCAGGTCTCGATCACCCCTGAGCGCGAGGAGTCCTACGAGTTCTCCACCCCGTACACCTACTCCACCGGCGTCATCGTGGTGCCGGAAGACAACACCGACATCACCTCGTTCGAGAGCCTCGCCGGCAAGACCACCGCCCAGTCGCTCACAAGCAACTGGAATACCCTGGCCACCGAGAGCGGCGCCACCGTGCAGGGCGTCGAGGGCTGGGCGCAGTCCGTCGCGCTGGTCGAAGACGGCCGCGTCGATGCCACCATCAACGACAAGCTCACCTACCTCGACTACAAGAAGCAGACCGGTGCCGCCGGCCTGAAGATCGCCGCCGAGACCGAGGACCGCTCGGAGAGCGCGTTCGCCTTCGCCCAGGGCGGCACCGCGCTGGCCGAAGCAGTGTCGGATGCCCTCGCCACGCTGAGCGAAGACGGCACCCTGGCCTCCATCTCGGACACCTACTTCGGGGCGGACGTCTCCCAGTAGGCTCAACCGACGAGAGAAACGGCTGTTGATGTTCCCCGAGCACCTGATGCACGACCAGTTGACACACGCGTGACGCCCCGATGAGCCAGTCCACCTGGCAGCTCATGCTGGATTCGCTGTGGCCGATGCTGAGTGGTGCGATCAGAGGCACCATCCCGCTCGCGCTGTCCTCGTTCGCGATCGGGTTGGTGCTGGCCCTCGCGCTGGCGCTGATGCGGTTGTCCCGGCGGCAGTGGGTGTCGTCGATCGCGCGGGTGTACATCTCGATCGTGCGCGGCACCCCGCTGCTGGTGCAGCTGTTCGTGATCTTCTACGGCCTGCCGTCGCTCGGTGTGGTGATCGACCCGTGGCCGAGCGCCATCATCGCGTTCTCGATCAACGTCGGCGGTTACGCGGCCGAGGTCATCCGCGCGGCCATCCTGTCGGTCCCGAAGGGACAGTGGGAAGCTGCCTACATGATCGGCATGTCGCACCGGCGCGCCCTGACCCGCATCATCCTGCCGCAGGCGGCCCGGGTGTCGGTGCCGCCGCTGTCGAACACCTTCATCAGCCTGGTCAAGGACACCTCGCTGGCGTCGCTCATCCTGGTCACCGAGCTGTTCCGCGAGGCCCAGCAGGTGGCGGCGTTCAGCGGGCAGTTCATGGCCCTTTACCTCGAGGCCGCACTGCTCTACTGGGTCATCTGCCTCGTCCTCTCCAGCGGCCAGAGCGTACTCGAGAAGCGATTGGACCGTTATGTCGCCCACTGATCAGACTCCGTCTGACCCGACGCCGCCCGCACAGGCCCTGCTCACGGTTCGCGGACTGCAGAAGAGCTTCGGTTCCAACCAGGTCCTGAAGTCCGTGGACCTCACCGTCGCCCGCGGCGAGGTGCTGGCCCTGATCGGGCCGAGCGGGTCGGGCAAGACCACCGTGCTGCGCTGCCTGAACGGCCTGGAGATCGCCGACGGCGGCACCATCGAGATCGTCGGCGCGGAAGACGCGTCGCACGCTCCCGTGGTCATCGACTTCGCCCCGGCTCACGGCTCCCGCGCCGGGGTACCGAAGAAGGCCCTCGGCACCCTGCGGGACCGTTCCGCCATGGTCTTCCAGCACTACAACCTGTTTCCGCACAAGACCGTGCTCGAGAACGTGATGGAGGGCCCCGTCATCGTGCAGGGCCGACCGCGCGCCGAGGTCGAGGCCGAAGCGCTGGCGTTGCTGGACCGGGTCGGTCTCGCCGAGAAGCGCGACAGCTACCCGTTCGAGCTCTCCGGCGGCCAGCAGCAGCGGGTGGGCATCGTGCGGGCGCTCGCCCTCCGCCCTACCCTGCTGCTCTTCGACGAGCCCACCAGCGCCCTCGACCCCGAACTCGTCGGCGACGTGCTGCGGCTGATCAAGGAACTCGCCGGCGAAGGCTGGACCATGGTGATCGTGACCCACGAGCTGGAATTCGCCCGTGAGGTTGCCACCGAGGTGGCCTTCGTCGACGGCGGCACCATCGTGGAGCACGGCGAC
This sequence comes from Cryobacterium sp. AP23, assembly GCF_054075385.1. Taxonomy (NCBI): domain Bacteria; kingdom Bacillati; phylum Actinomycetota; class Actinomycetes; order Micrococcales; family Microbacteriaceae; genus Cryobacterium; species Cryobacterium sp. AP23. The sequence goes on from NZ_CM133415.1 coordinate 1,408,543, forward strand.
CCCCGCGAGATGCTGCGGAACCCCCAGCACGAACGCACCCGCCAGTTCCTGCACCGGCTGCTCTTCCCTTTCTAGGCACGGGCCTGTTAGGTACAGGCCCGTCCAGCCCGCCTCCCGGATGACGGCCGCGCGGTGGCCTAACCTGAACAGGTGAATTTCGACGCGGCGACCGCCCGCACCTCCACTCAACCCACACCGTCTCGACCCACACCGTCTCGACCCACACCGTATCGACGGATCGTGGGGGTGCTGCGCATCCTGCTGGCCGCCCTCGTCCTGACGGCGATCATCACCCAGATCACCGACCAGCTCCTCAACAATGCGTTCGATCCGGCCGGCTACTTCGGATACTTCACCATCCAGTCCGGCCTGATGAACGTCGTGGTGCTCTTCGTCGGTGGTGTGTTGGCGCTGCGTCTGGCCGCCGAACCCGAGCTGCTGGCCCGGGTGCGGATGTCGACCCTGTCATACGCCGTGATCACGGGCGTGGTCTACAACCTGTTGCTGCGCAACCTGCCGCCGGATGGCAGCTTCGTGGGCCTCAGCTGGCCCAACGAGGTTCTGCACGTGTGGGCGCCGACCCTGATCCTGCTCGACTGGCTGGTGGCGCCCGGCCGCCCCGCGCTGGCCTGGAAGCAGATCGGTTTCGCGCTGATCTACCCGTTGGCCTGGCTGGCCTACGCCCTGCTGCGCGGCACGTTCACCGACTGGTGGACCTACCCGTTCCTCAACCCCGGTGAACCGGGCGGATGGCCGTCGGTGCTGTTGTACATCGTGGTCATCGCCGTGGTCATCGTCGGCATCTCGGCCGCGGCCATCGGGCTGAGCCGGATCGGGCGCCGCGAACCGGCGACCCTGGAGGCCGACCCGGCCTGAGCGTCACCTGCCGTTCACCTCGACGCCGCACACTGGGCACGGCATGGCCGACCGGTCATGCGACCGGTAACGCTCTGGAGGGTTTCATGAACGGCATCCACACTGACCGGGCCCGGGTCTACGCCGATCTGGTCGACCATCGCGGCGCCGAACTCGCCGCCGCCGTCGCCGTTCTCGCCGAGGATGATGGGCCGCTCCTGGTTCACGGCCCCGGCGACGATCACCGCACCGGCCTGGTGCTCGCCCTGGCCCTGCTGGTGGCCGGGCTCCCGCAGGACGAGGCCGTGGCTTCTGCGCTACCGGCCGAACCGCACCCCTCCGCACTGCTCGACGCCCTTGCCGCCATCGGCTTGCTGGGCGGGCCCGAACCGTACCTGCTGCGGCACGGCCTGACCGTGTCGCACTTTCTGGCCTTGCGGGAGCGCTTCGCCGGCGACGAGGCCGGCTTCGCCGCCGGCGACGTGAGCTGACCGGCGCCGGTCTCAGCCGATGCAGTCTCAGCTGGACCGCGCCAGCACCAGCCGGCGTTCCCGCAGCGCGAGGAAGAGCGGGAAGGCGAACGCGAACGCCGTGACCAGCCCCAGCAGCACGTAGGCCCAGCCGGCGCGCATGCCGAGGCGGCGCGCCTCGACGATGATCAGGATGCTGCCGGCGATGGCCGCGACCAGCAGGTCGGTGGTCAGCGACGAGACGGCGGGCCCGCTCATCGTCCAGTCGGCGATGAAGTTCCCGCCCTCCAGGATCGCCTGGATGTTCCAGGTCCAGGTGCCGATCAGCCCGACGATAGCCAGGGCAAGGTAGACGAAGACGAGGGTGGTCCAGCCGGAGGCCGTCGCGCGGGCGTCGGCGGGGTGTTCGCGGGCGGGTAGTGCGTCTGCGGGGGTCATGCACACCAGTGTGCCGCGATCTGGTCGATCGCGGCACACTGGTGTGGGCGGGGCAGGGCGGGTCGGCTCAGCCGACCGGCCCGGCGATGAGGGTGGCGGCGGCGCTGTCGGTCGCACCGGCGGCGTCGACCCAGTCGAGCGTCACGGTGTCGCCGGGCTCGTAGCCGGCCAGGGCGGCGGAAAGCGCGGCGGCGGTGGCCACCGCTGTGCCGTCGATGGCGGTGATGGTGTCGCCAGCGGCGAGGCCGATGGTCTCGGCCGGAGTCTCGGCGATGACGCCGGAGACGAGCGCGGCATCTGTCTCGGTGGCGGAGCCCAGGCCGATGCCGAGGAAGGCCGGGTAGCCGACCGAGATGGTGTCGGTGTCCTCGCCGGTGGCGGCGGCCGCGTCGATGGCGTCGACGATCGCGAGGGCGTCTTCGATGGGGATGGCGTAGCCGGTGATGTCGGCGGTGCCGCTCGAGGCGGCGGTGTCGATGCCGATCACCTCGCCGTCGGCGTCGTAAAGCGGGCCGCCGGATTCGCCGGACTCGATGTCGGCGTCGACCTCGATCAGTCCGGTCAGGTCCTCGGCGTCGGAGCCGTCGGAGTCCTGCGCGGTGATCGACTGCTCCAGGTTGAGCACGGTACCGGCCGCGGAGGTGAGGGTGCCGGTGCCGTTGGCGTTGCCCACCCCGGTGACGGCGTCGCCGACGGCGACGGCTCCGGAGGTGTCGAGGTCGGCGACGGCGAGCCCGCTCGCGTCGACGAGCTCGAGCACGGCGATGTCGTCGGTGGCGTCGGTGCCCACCACCTCCGCAGTGTATTCGGTGCCGGTGGAGACCACGGTGACCGTGATGCTGGTGGCCCCCTCGACGACGTGGTTGTTGGTGAGGATGCGGCCGTCCGAGGTGAGGATGAGGCCGGTTCCGGCGGCGGCGGCGCTTTCGTACGCGAGTTCGGTGTCGATCACGACCACGCCCACCGACTGGGCGTCGGTCGCTGCGGTGGTGTCGAGGGTGGCCGTTGCAGAGCCGCTCGTGCCCGTCTGGCCGCCGGCGTACCCGCCGGCCCCGCCGTATCCGCCGCTTGGTCCGCCGAACGCCTGGCCGCTGTAGCTGTCCTGGCTGGAGGTATCCGGGGCGGTGGTGTCGGGGGTGGTTATGTCGGGTGTGGTCGTGTCGGGGGTGGTCGACGTGGTGTCGGTCTGGGTGCTGGCCGTGGCGGCCGCGGGGGTGTCGGCGTTCGTGGCCAGCACGAAGAGACCGGTGCCGGCCGAGCCGACGACCAGCGCGGCAGCGAGGCCCATGGCGACGACGTCGCCGGTGCGCCAGCGCTGGTGGTGGGCCTTCGGGGGCGTCTCGACCGGTGCGTCAGACTCGCTCATGCTCTGTGTCCTTTCCTTGGCGCCCGGGGACGGAACGCGACTGGATTCAGACAAGCCGGTGAAGCTATGTGCGAGCTATGACCCGACCAAGGAAAGGCTCTCGATTTCGCTGTATCCCTGCGGCGTCACCCGGATCTGCAGCTTCGCCGGGATCTGTTCCTTCATCGATTCGACGTGGCTGATCAGGCCGATGGTGCGGCCGCCCGCGCGCAGGCTGTCCAGGGTGCTCATCGCCGTTTCCAGGGTCTCGGCGTCGAGCGAGCCGAAGCCCTCGTCCACGAAGAGGGTGTCCAGGGCGATGCCGCCGGCCTGGTTGGACACCACCTCGGCCAGCCCGAGCGCCAGCGCCAGCGACGCCAGGAATGTCTCACCGCCGGACAGGGAGTGCGTGGCCCTGGCCCGACCGGTGTGCTCATCGCGGATCGCGAGCCCGAGTCCGGCCTGGTTGCCGCGGTACTGCAGGGCGTCGTCGTGTTCGAGGGCGTACCGGCCGCCGGTCATGGTGCGCAGCCGGTTGTTCGCCGCTGCGATGATCTCCTCGAGCTGCGCGGCCAGGACGTAGGTCTCGAGCTTCATCCGCTTGGTGTTGGGGTCGTCACCGTGTACGACGGCGGCGAGCTGGCGCACCTGGGCCTGGGTGGCGAGCAGGTCGGCGGCCAGGGCGAACCGGGCCCGGGCATCCGCCACCAGCGCGGTGAGCGCGCCGACGCGTTCGCGGAGGGACTCACGGCGGGCGATGGCCGCGTCGCGCGAGGCGGCGGCCTCGTCGCGGGCGAGGCGTGCCGGGGCGAGGTCGACCGGGTCGGCGGGCAGTCCGGCCAGCGCAGGCTCGGCGAGCACGCCCCGTGCTGCGGCGAGCTCGTCGTCGTGGGCGCGGATGGCGGCCTGGCCGGCGTCGATCTGGGCCGGGGTGAGCCGGGCGGCGACGGCCTCGGCCTCGTCGGTGAAGCCTTCCTCGCTCAGTTGCACGGCGAGGGTGTCGGCGAGGGCCGCCGCGGTGCGCCGCGCCGTCGCGGACCGCGCCAGGGCGTCGCCGAGCGCGCGGGCGGCGTCGAGTTCGGCCTGCAGGCTGTCGGCGCGTTCGGTGACGCTGTCGAATCCGGACCGCTGCGCGAGGATCCGGGCGGTGAGGCTGTCCCGCTCGGTGCCGAGCTGGGCGAGCTGCACGGCGGCTTCGTCCCTGGCCAGCTGCAGCGGGGCCAGGGCAGCCTGGGCCTCGGCCTGGTCGGCGCGCAACCGGGCCAGTTCGGCCTCGAGGCCGGGCACCCGGGCGAGGTGCGCGGTGGCCGTGGCCAGGGTGTCCTGTGCCGCACGGACCGCGATGTCGAGATCATCGGCGTCTCCCCCGCCGGCGCGGGTGCGGGCCTCGGTGAGTGCGGTCGCCACCTTCTGCGAGTCCGCGCGGGCGGCATCGACGGCGGCCTGCCGGCGGCCCATCAGGGCCCTGGCGCCGTCGAGGTCGTCCTCGGTCACGGGCTCGGTGTCGCCGGCCATGGGGGCGGGATGCTCGGTGGCCCCGCAGACCGTGCACGGCGTACCGTTCACGAGACCGGCGGCGAGTTCGACCGCGAAACCGCCGAGCCGGGCGTCCACAAGCTCCTGGTAGTGCACGGCGGCGGCGGTGTTCCGGGCCACGGCCTCCCGTTCGGCCCGGTGCACGCCGACGAGTTCCGTCTCGAGCCGGCGCACGTCCTCGGCCGCGGCCAGCGCCGCCTTGGCACGGGCAAGGGCTGCCTCCGCCTCGGGGGCGCGGGCGGCGCCGAGGGTGGCCTGGGTGAGGGCATCCGTCGCCGCGTCGATGCGCTCCGGCAGCGCGAGCAACAGCAGCCGGGCGATGTCGAGGGCGTGCACGTGGTCGGCAGAGCGACTCTGAAGCGCGGCGATCTGCGCCTCCAGGTCGGGCAGTCGGCGCTCGTCGGCGAGGACCTCGTCCAGGCCGCCGAGCTGCCGCAGCCTGTCGTCGATCAGGTCGGACAGGGCGGCGGCATCCGGCGCCTGGGTATCAGTGCCAGTCCCAGTGCCAGTGTCAGTGGCGGCGAGACGCTGCCACGCTGCCCGGGCGGCGGTCTCGGCATCCTCGGCCGCGGTGACGTCGGCGGCGGCCTCGGTGCAGGCGCGCACCTGCGGCCAGACCCGGGCGGCGTGCTCGGCCCGCCGCAGGGACTCGCGCCGATCCAGCATCTCCGCGGCGCGCTCGTCGAGCGCGGTCAGCGCGCGTGCGGCCGCATCCCGGCGGTCCTGTCTCCGGCGCAGCTCCTCGGCGCGCTCCCACGCCGCGGTGGCCGTGATGAGGGCGGCGGCGGCAGTGTCGGCGTGTGCGGCCTGCACGGAGAGGCGTTCGGCGACGGCGTCGAGGTGCGCTTCGAACCAGGCGAGGTCGGGCTGGTCGGGCTGCGCGGGCGCGCCGGTGTTGTCGGCGTCGTCGGTACCGGCGTCGGCCGCGTCCTCGGCCCGCCAGGCCTGGCGCAGTGTCGCCGCCACGATGCCGTCGATCTCGTGCCGCACGAGCGACAGTTCATCGTCGAGCACCTTGCGGCGGGCGAGCAGGTCGGCTTCCAGCTGCTGGAACCGCAGCGTGCCGAACAGCGTGCGCAGCACGGTGAGCCGGTCGTCGGTCTTGGCCAGCAGGAACCGTTGGAACCGGTTCTGGGCGAGCAGGATGACCTGGAGGAACTGGTCTTGCTTGAGCGGCAGGATGCTGCTGAGTTCGTTGCCCACATCCACGGGGCGAGCGGCGATGCCCACCCAGGTGTCCCCGACCAGCCGCTCGAGGCGGGCGTCGGGCTGCGCGGTGGTGGTGCCGGTGCCGCGTTTCTTCGGCTTCTCGTACCGGGGCGTGCGGTACACCCGGTAGGTGTCGCCCTTGAGGGTGAATTCGAGCTCGACGAAGCTCGGGTCGGCCGGGTCGCAGTGGTCGCTGCGCAGCCGCAGCTCGCTGCCGTCGAAGCGGGGCACGGAGCCGTACAGGGCAAAACAGATGGCGTCGAGGATGCTGGACTTGCCCGCTCCGGTCTTGCCGGTGATCAGGAAGATACCGTCGGCGTCGAACCGGGTGAAGTCCACGACCTGTTCGGTCTTGTAGGGGCCGAAGCCCGCGATGCGCAGCCGGGTGATTTTCACGCTGATGCCTCCGCAGTGGCGTCTCTCGATGCATCCGGGTTCGTCGCCAGGACCTCGGCGACGAGGTCGCGCTCGAAGTCGCTCAGCCCCACCCCGTTGCGCACGAATTCGAGGAACCCGGCGACGATCTCGGGGTCACTCTTGTGCTTCACGCGTTCCGTGTACGTGGAGACCTCGGTGGGGGCGGTCACTGTGGGGCGGTGGCTGAGTTCGATGCAGTGCCGGAACCGTTTCTGCAGGGTGCGCATGCCGTCCAGCGGACGCACCTGGTCGGTGAGAACCGCGGACACCCAGTCGTCCTCCGCGAACGCGAACTCGTCGTCTTCCGCCAGCGCGGCGAGCTCGCCGGTGAGCACACTCAGGCGCCGCGGGATGGGCAGGTCGACCCATTCCACTTCGCCCAGGCCGTCGGCGTCGAGCTCGACGAGCCAGGCCCCGCGCGGCTTGTCGGCCTCGGCGAAGGAGTAGTGCAGCGGGGCGCCGGAGTACCGCACCCGCTCGCTGAGGCGGGCACGCCCGTGGATGTGGCCGAGCGCCACGTAGTCGGGGCCGTCGAAGACGCTGGCCGGTACGAGGTCGATGCCGCCGGCCGTGATGTCGCGCTCCACGTCGCTCGCGGCAACACCCGCCGCGAAGCAGTGCGAGAGCACCACCGAACGGCCACCACGCCCGGCCAGGTCGGCACGCACCTGCCGCATCGCGAGGCCCAGCACCTGCTCGTGGGTCTTGAGGAGCTCGTCGGGGTAGTGGTGACGCACCAGGGCCGGCTCCAGGAACGGGATGCCGTAGAAGTGCACGGGGCCGTGCTGGTCGTCGATCGTGATCGGGGTGCGGTACTGGTCGAAACCGGTGACGACGTGGATGCCGGCCAGGCCCGCCCATTCGGACTGGAAGCCGAGCCGGGTGGCGGAGTCGTGGTTGCCGCTGGTCATCACGACGCGGGCGCCGGTGGCGTGCAGGCGCTGCAGGGTGCCGCTGAGCAGCGCATAGCTGTCGGCCGACGGGGTCGCGGAATCGAAGACGTCGCCCGCGACGGCGACCACGTCGACGCCGCGTTCACGCACGATCTCGACCAGGGCGTCGAGCACGATGCGCAGGTGGTCGAGGGTCTGGTGGGTGTGGAAGGTGCGCCCGATATGCCAGTCACTCGTGTGCAGGATCTTCATACCCTCACGCTACCTCCGGCCACCGACAGAGCCCGCCTGGCCGCCGCGCGTGCCCCCACTTCTCCCTCGCTTCCGGGTCACAGCTGCGCACCTCGCGCGCGCAACCGCAGCCGGATGCGCGCCACCAGTGCGGCCGGGTCGCGGAGGTCGTCGTCGGTGAACTGCAGCACCTGCCACCCCGCGTCCTCGAGCCGACCGGTGCGGCGGATGTCCGAGCGCCACTGCGCCCGGTCGGTGCGGTGCTGGTCGCCCTGGTATTCGAGGAGCAGCTTGTACTCGGGGTAGGCCAGGTCTCCCCTCGCCAGGAACCGCCCGTCCTCGTCGAAGACGTTGTAGTTGCAGAGGGGTTCGGGCAGGCCGGCGAGCACGATGATCACCCGCAGCACGGACTCGCGGGGCGATTCGGAGCGGTCCCGGAGGAGTGGGAGGGCGGCCCTGGCGCGTTGCAGTCCTCGGCGGCCCTGATAGGCCTCCAGCGCTGCGGCCAGCTCCCCCGGCGTGACGATGGGCGATTCCCAGTGCACAAGGTAGTCACCGATGGCAACGAGTTCGTGCAAGGTGAGGGCCGCAGCGAGGTCAAGCCACGTACGAGCCGGGCTCGTGAGCCGGAGCGTGCCGCGGTAGACGAGGTCGTGCGGCGAGAGGCTGAGACGATGGCCGACGACATCGCGGGCCTCCATCGGCCGGGTCGGGGCGGGTACACCCACATTCAGCGGCCGAAGGCGCGCTAGCCGAGATGGCACTGGCAAGCCGAGGAGCAATGCCGCTGTGGAGTGAGTGAAGAACGCGTCCGGCGGCATGCGCACGAGCAGTGCACGGCAGAGCGCCTCAACCTCGCTGCGCGTCGCGTAACCCCGGCCGCTCGCCGCCCCCTGCGCCGGGACACGGACGCCCCAGAACGGCCGGGCGAGATCGCCGCCATCCAGTCTCGATCGACTCACGCCAGCGCCCACGGCATCGCCGGTGCGGAATGGGCGATCGGCCCAACCGTCGGGGAGCGGAATGCGTGCGGTCATCGGTCGAGAGTGCCCCATCCCCCGATCTCCCGCCGAAGTTCTCCACACTCCCGGCTCGATGGGAAGTGAGTTACGGACTTTTGGCCTTCGTTTGCAAATCGAGGGCGGAAAGTACGTAACTCACCGCCGGCGGCAACCTGGCATCTTTGTTTGTCTGTGTTTGTGTTGACTTTAGGGGGGAAGCGGGGATAAAGTCGGGCGTAACAAAAGCGCGCGGGTCCCCACCGTGCATCCGCTGAAGTTCTCACCGTCGAGGAGGCCCGATGTTCGCCGAAGAGCGTCAGTCGATGATCGCCGAGATGGTGTCCGACCGCAGCCGGGTGACCGTGAACGAGCTCGCCGTGCGCTTCGACATCACGCCGGAGACCGTGCGCCGCGACCTCTCCGTGCTCGAGCTCAGCCGGCACCTCCGCCGGGTGCACGGCGGCGCCGTCGCCATCGACCGGCTCAGCATGTCCGAGCCCAGCCTCGAGGAGCGCCAGAGCCAGCGCCACGACGAGAAGGCCCGCATCGCCGATGCCGCCCTCGCCATGATCCCCGCGAGCACCACCGGGTCGATCATCCTGGACTCCGGCACCACCACCGAACTGCTCGCCGACCGCCTGCTCGAGTGGACGCCCGCCAAGCCCGGCGACGAGCTCCTCGTCATCACCAACGCCCTCCCCATCGCGTACAAGCTGGCCGGCAACGAGGCCATCTCGCTGCAGATCCTCGGCGGCCGGGTGCGGGGCCTCACCCGGGCCATCGTGGGCACCCGCACCACGCAGATGCTCGACGCCATGCGCCCGGACATCGCCTTCGTGGGCGCCAACGGCGTGGCCGCCGACTTCGGCTTCAGCACCCCCGACTCGGTCGAGGCCGCCGTGAAGACCGCCATCGTGCGCTCCGCCCGCCGCGTCGTCGCCCTCGCCGATTCCTCCAAGCTCGACCAGGAAACCCTGGTCAGGTTCGCCGCCCTGAGCGATATCGACGCGCTCATCACCGACGCTCCCCCTTCCCCCAAACTTGCCGAGGCCCTGGCCGCGGCGGATGTCGAGGTCGTAATCGCATGATCGTCACACTCACCCCCAACCCCAGCCTCGACCGCACCATCGAGCTCGCCGGCCCCCTCGGCCGCGGCGAGGTTCAGCGCGCGGTCGACGCGCACCAGGAGCCCGGCGGCAAGGGCGTCAACATCTGCCGCGCGCTCACCGCCTCCGGCATCGAGAGCCTGGCCATCCTGCCCGGCGACGCGACCGACCCGGTGCTGCTCGCGCTCACCGCGCAGGGCATCCCGCACCTGGGCCTGCCCATCGGCGCCACCCTCCGCAGCAACGTCGCCATCACCGAACCCGACGGCACCACCACCAAGGTCAACGAGCCCGGCCCGGCGCTGAGCGCCGACCAGCAGGCGGCCCTGGTCGAGCTGGTCCTGGAGAAGGCCGACGGCGCCGGCTGGCTCGTCCTGGCCGGGTCCCTGCCGCCCGGGGTCCCGGACAGCTTCTACGCCGACGTCACCCTGGCGCTGAAGAGCCGCTTCGGAACGAACGCCCCCAAGGTCGCCATCGATTCCTCCGGCGCTCCCCTGGCCGCGGCCATCAGTGCCGGCCCCGACCTGCTCAAGCCCAACGCCGACGAACTCGCCGAGCTCACCGGCATCGGCGACTCCGACAGCCTCGAGGCCGACCCGCACCTGGCCGCCCGTGCGAGCCAGGCCCTGATCGCAGCGGGGGTCGGCGCCGTGCTGGCCACCCTCGGCTCCAAGGGCGCCCTGCTGGTGACCAAGGATGGCTACTGGCTCGCCACCCGTCCCCCGATCGTCGCGGTCTCAACCGTCGGCGCCGGAGATTCTTCGCTGGCAGGCTTCCTGCTCCGCGACCTGGCCGGAGCATCCGCCCCGGACTGCCTGCGTCAGGCCGTCGCCCACGGCGCCGCTGCCGCATCCCTGCCCGGCTCAACCGTGCCGGCCGTGAACCAAACCGATCCCACCGCCGTCACCGTGACGGCTTTTGCCACCCATCCAAAGGAGGATGACCAGTGAGTGCACTGATTACCCCAGAGCTCGTTGCTTTGGACCAGAACCTCGGCGCCGAGCCGGCGACCGTGATCCGGCACCTCGCCGAGCTCGTTGTCGGAGCCGGCCGGGCCACCGAGATCGAGGGCCTGTACGCAGACGCCCTCGCCCGTGAGGCGAAGACATCCACCGGCATCCCCGGCGGTCTCGCCATCCCCCACTGCCGGTCCTCGGCCGTCACCGAGCCGACACTGGCCGTGGCGCGCCTGTCCCAGCCCGTCGACTTCGGTTCCGCCGACGGCCCCGCCGACCTGATCTTCATGATCGCCGCCCCGGAGGGCGCCGACCAGGACCACCTGAAGATCCTGTCGAAGCTGGCCCGGTCGCTGATGAAGAAAGACTTCACCGCCGCCCTGCGCGCCGCGAAGACCTCCGACGAGATCGTGACCCTGGTCACCGACATCGTCGCCCCGGTCGCCGCCGCCGCACCGTCCTCCCCCGCCGCCGGGCGCACCACCACCTCCATCCCGACCTCCGCCCCCACCGGCGCCGGCACCACGGGTGATGCAGCATCCGGGACCCGCCGCCTCGTAGCCGTCACGGCGTGCCCCACCGGCATCGCGCACACCTACATGGCAGCGGATGCGCTCGTCGCAGCCGCCAAGGAGATGGGAATCGATCTGCAGGTCGAGACCCAGGGTTCCGCCGGGGCCACCCCGCTGGCTGCCTCGGTCATCAACTCCGCCGACGCCGTGATCTTCGCGGTCGACGTGGACGTGCGCGACAAGAACCGCTTCGCCGGCAAGCCCGTCATCCAGTCGCCGGTCAAGCGCGGCATCGACGAGCCGAAGAAGATGATCGAGGAGGCCCTGGCCGCCATCGAGAACCCGAACGCCCGCCGCGTCAGCGGTGGCGGCGCCGCGGCATCCGACTCGGTCGCCGAGAACGAGCACATGGGCCAGAAGATCAAGCGCGCTCTGCTCACCGGTGTCAGCTACATGATCCCGTTCGTCGCCGGTGGAGGCCTGCTCATCGCGCTGGGCTTCCTGCTCGGCGGCTACCGCATCACCGAAACGGCCGACGTCGTGGTGTTGCAGAACAGCCTGTGGAACCTGCCGGAGGGTGGCCTGGCCATCTACCTCGGCGCGGTCCTGTTCAAGATCGGCGCCCTGTCGATGGGCTTCCTGGTTCCGGCCCTGGCCGGGTACATCGCCTACGGCATCGCCGACCGGCCCGGCATCGCCCCCGGCTTCGTCGCCGGTGCGGTCTCCGGCTTCATGGGTGCCGGCTTCCTCGGCGGCATCGTCGGCGGCCTGCTCGCCGGTATGGCCGCGGCCTGGATCGGCAGCTTCAAGGTGCCGAGCTGGCTGCGCAGCCTGATGCCCGTCGTGATCATTCCGCTGCTGGCCTCGATCTTCGCCTCCGGGCTGATGTTCCTGGTTCTCGGTGGACCGATCGCCTGGCTCACCGTGGCCCTGAGCGACTGGCTGAACGGCATGACCGGCGCGTCCGTTGTCATCCTCGGCCTGATCCTCGGCCTGATGATGGCGTTCGACCTCGGTGGCCCGGTCAACAAGGTGGCCTACTCCTTCGCCGTCGCCGGCCTCGGCGCCGCCACCCTGGCCAACCAGGCACCGTGGCAGATCATGGCCGCGGTCATGGCCGCCGGCATGGTTCCGCCGCTCGGAATGGCCCTGGCCACCGTGCTCAACCGCAAGCTGTTCAGCCCGGTCGAACGCGAAAACGGCAAGGCCGCCTGGCTGCTCGGTGCGTCCTTCATCTCCGAAGGCGCCATCCCGTTCGCCGCAGCCGACCCGCTGCGCGTGATCCCAGCCAGCATGCTCGGCGCCGCCACCACCGGTGCGCTGACCATGGCGTGGGGCGTCACCTCCAAGGCCCCGCACGGAGGAATCTTCGTGTTCTTCGCCATCGAGAACGTGCTGGGCTTCATCCTCGCGATCCTGATCGGCACGGTCATCACTGCCCTCGCCGTGATCGCGCTGAAGCGCTACGTGCGCAAGGCACCGGTCGAGCAGAGCGCCGAACTGAACAACACCACCCTGGTAACCGCCTAGCATTAGTAGGTTGCCTACCGTATTAAATATGAATCGAGGAAGTTCTGTGCAGAGTTTCACAGGAGTAGGGGTCAGCCCCGGCCGGATCGTAGGATCCGTCCGGCAGATGCCCAAGGCCGTGAGCGAGCCGCCAGCTGGAGAAAAGCTGGCCTCGTCGACGACTGCAGAGGATGCCGCCGTCACACTGCGCGCAGCCGCAAAGGCGGTGCAGGCCGAGCTCAAGCAGCGCTCGGTCAGCGCCACCGGCGCGGGCAAATCGGTTCTCGAGGCCACCGCACTGATGGCCGCGGACCCCATGCTCATCAAGGGCGCCGTGAAGTTGATCAACAACGACGGCGCCTCCGCTGAGCGGGCAATCTGGGACTCCGCGGCCTCCGTGGCCGAGATGCTCCACAACCTCGGCGGCTACATGGCCGAGCGCTCCACCGACGTGCTCGACGTGCGGTCGCGCATCGTCGCGGAGCTCCGCGGCGTGCCCGCCCCGGGCATCCCCGCCTCCGACGAGCCGTTCATCCTCGTCGCCGACGACCTCGCCCCGGCCGACACGGCCACGCTGAACCCGGCCATCGTGCTGGCCCTGGTCACCTCCGGTGGCGGACCGCAGTCGCACACCGCGATCATCGCCCGCGCCCTCGGCCTGCCCGCCGTCGTTGCCGCAGCCGGTGTCGAGGAGATCGCCGACGGCGTCTCCGTCTTCGTGGACGGCGCGGCCGGCAGCATCAGCGTCGATCCCGACGCCGACCAGCTTGCCGCCGCCGAAGCCTGGGCCGCCACGGCCGCGACCCTGTCGGTCTTCACCGGCGAGGGCGCCACGGCCGACGGCCACCTCGTGCCCCTCCTGGCCAACGTGGGCGGTGCAGCGGATGCCGTCAAGGCCGCCGCCGCCGGCGCCCAGGGCGTGGGCCTGCTGCGCACCGAGTTCTGCTTCCTCGACCGTGAGGAAGAACCCACCCTCGACGAGCAGGTCACCGCGTACCGCGGCGTCTTCGACGCGTTCCCGGGCAAGAAGGTCGTCGTGCGCACGCTCGACGCCGGCGCCGACAAGCCGCTGCCGTTCCTCACCGACGCGTCCGAGCCGAACCCGGCCCTGGGCGTGCGCGGCTACCGCACCGACTTCACCTCCCCCGGTGTGCTCAAGCGTCAGCTGGCTGCCATCGCGACCGCCGCCGAGGGCACCGAGGCGGATGTCTGGGTCATGGCCCCGATGATCTCTACCACCGAAGAGGCCGCCGACTTCGCCGGCATGTGCCGCGAGGCCGGACTCAAGACCCCCGGCGTCATGGTCGAGGTTCCGTCCGCCGCGCTGACCGCTGAGAGCATCCTCGGCGAGGTGCACTTCGCCAGCCTCGGCACCAACGACCTCACCCAGTACGCCATGGCGGCCGACCGCCAGCTCGGTCCGCTCGCCGCATTGAACACGCCGTGGCAGCCCGCTGTGCTGCGTCTGATCCAGCTCACCGTGGCCGGTTCCGTCGCCGAGGGCAACAACAAGCCTGTCGGCGTCTGCGGCGAAGCCGCGGCCGACCCGGCCCTGGCCGTCGTGCTCGTCGGCCTCGGCGTGAACACGTTGTCCATGACCGCACGTGCCCTCTCGGCCGTCGCGGCCGTGCTGGCGAAGGTGACCTTGCCCGAAGCCCAGCGCCTCGCCGCTGTGGCCCTGGCCGCTCCGAGCGCCCTCGAAGCGCGCGCCCGCGTGCGCGCCGAGCTGCCCGTTCTCGACGAGCTGGGGCTCTAAGCCCCGAGCGTCACACCACACGATGTGCCGGCCTCACGGGGTCAGCACATCGTGTGGGCAATACAGTTGTAAATCCGCACAGTTTCAGGAGGAACCATGTCAGAACGTAACGCCACCATCGCCAGCCGCGTCGGCCTGCACGCCCGCCCCGCGGCGATCTTCGCCGAAGCCGTCGGCGCCCTGCCGATCGAGGTCACCATTGCCCTCGAGGGCGAGCCGGCCGATGACGCCATGGACGCGTCGAGCATCCTGTCGCTCATGAGCCTCGGTGCCGCCAACGGCCAGGTCGTCGTGCTGCGCGCGGATGGCGATGGCGCGGATGAGGCCCTCGAAGGCCTCGTCAAGCTCCTCGAGACTGACCTCGACGCCGAATAGAGCACGATCTTCACACCGCTCACGCTTCACGGCGTGGGCGGTGTTGGCGTTAACTGGTCGGCGTTAACTGGTCGGCGTTAACTGGGTCAGCTCGCTCGTGTAGGGCGAGCGAGCTGATCTGCCAGTGACAGTACTAGTCCCTGCCGATCCCGCTAGGCCTCCGCCGTCACACTCAGGTGATCCTCAGCCTTCAGGTCGTCGTCCCGCCGGCTCGTCAGCCGCAGGGATGCGACCAGGCCGATCACGAGGAACCCCGCCGCCGCGTAGGCCGAATACCGGGTTCCCTCGCTGAAGGCCTCACGCGCCGCATCCGCCACCTCCGTACTCTGAGCGTCGAGCGCCGGGATGGCCGCGCCCGCACTGTCGACGACGGCATCCACAATCTGGCTGCTAGTGGCCGCCGGCACGTCGAGATCGGCCAGCTTGGCCTCGAGCGACAGCCCCACCGAGGTGAACAGCACCGTGCCGAGCACCGCGATGCCCAGCGCCGACCCGATCTGCCGGGAGGTGCTCGAGGTTCCGGAGCCCTGGCCGCTCTGCTCGATCGGCACGTCACCGAGCACCACGCCGGTGAGCTGCGCGGTGGCGAGGCCGACGCCCATGCCGTAGACGAACAGGAACGGCACGATCGACAGCCAGGTCGCATCCGCGGAGATCACCGTGCCGAGGCCGGCCACGCCGACGATCTCGGCCGCTATCCCGGCGCGCACGATGGTGAGCGGCGACACCCGGTTGCCGAAGGCGCCGGCGATGCCGCTGGCCACGAACGAGCCGATGGCCAGCGCCAGCAGCACGAACCCGGTCTGCAGGGCGTCGTACTCGAGCACGTTCTGCAGCCAGAGCGGCAGTGACAGGATGATGCCGAACTCACCGAGCGACACGATCAGCGCCGCGATGTTGCCGTTGCGGAACGACGGGATACGGAACAGCGAGAACGCGAGCAGGGTCGACTTGCCCAACCGCTGCCGCCGGAGGCCCCACCAGATGAAGGCGGCGCCGGCGATGAGGGTGACCAGGAACGCGACCGGGATGATCGACAGGGTGAACGGCCAGGTCCAGTCGCCCAGGGTGGGCGCGGTGTTGGTGAGCCACCAGCCGTAGGTGCGCCCTTCGATGAGCCCGAAGACCAGGGCGGCGCTCGTGATGACACTCAGCACGGCGCCGACCACGTCGATACGCCGCGGCACCCCGGTGTCACGGGACTCCGAGACGAAGACCAACACGCCGGCCACGATGATGATGCCCAACGGCACGTTGATGCCGAACGCCCACCGCCAAGAGAAGTAGGTGGTGAGCCAGCCGCCGAGCAGCGGGCCGACCGCGACCATACCGCCGATGGTGGAACCCCAGATCGCGAACGCGATACCTCGGTCGCGGCCACGGAAGGTGGCGTTGATCAGCGACAGGGTGGTGGGCAGCACCATCGCCCCGCCGATGCCCTGCACCAGCCGTGAGGCGATGAGCAGGTCGCCGGTCTGGGCGAGGGCCGCGAGGACCGACGCGGCGGCGAAGATCACGACGCCGGTGAGCAGGATGCGGCGGCGGCCGTAGCGGTCCGCGAGCGTGCCGAAGACCAGCAGCAGCGCCGCAAAGACCAGTGTGTAGCTCTCCTGCACCCACTGCACCTGGGTGGAGGTGATGGCGAGGTCGTCGATGATCGAGGGGATGGCGACGTTGACGATGGTGGAGTCGACGATGATCAGGGCGACGGCGATGCTGATGAAGACCAGGCCGAACCAGCGGCGGCGGGCCCCGGTCATGCGCGGGCCGGTTCGCTCGCGCGCAGCCGGCGCGGGGCGCGGATGCGGAGCACGACAGTGACGGCGACGACCGCGACGGCGGCCACGATCGCGGTCACGGCCGTGGGGGTGGAGAGCAGGTCGCCGGTGAGCCGGGCGACGGCCACCCAGGCCAGGCCCCAGCAGAGCGCGAGGGTGGGGGTGAGCCGGCCGCGGCCGACGATGGCGAGGACCACGCCGACGAGGCCGGCGACCGCGATCACCACGACGCCCCAGGCGTCGGCGGACAGGCCGAAGCCGGTGAAGCCCGCGGCGACGAGCACCGCGGAGATGTTGGCGGCGGTGGCCACGCAGACCCAGCCGAGGTAGAGGCCCATCGTGCCGTCGACCAGCACGGTCTCGATGAGGGTGCGCGGCCGGGTGTCGAGGATGATGAGGAAGATCCAGACCAGCACCGCGAGCAGCACGACGATGACCGGGACACTCGCCCAGAGCAGGTCGAACTGCACGCTGAGGATCCAGGCCGCGTTCAGGAGCAGGGACGCCGCGATCGCGTAGCCGAGCCGGCGCTGCCGGGGGTCGCGGGTCTGGCGGGGCAGGAACTGCCAGATCGCGTAGATCACGAGGCCGGCGTAGATCGGGGTCCAGATGGCGAAGGCCGGCCCACCCGGGGCGATCGGGGTGGCGTCGGCGGCGAGGGCGCCGCCGGAGGCGTCCTGGATGGGCGTACCGCCCGCGGCACCGGAGCCGATGAACGACCCGGCCAGGGCGAGCACCGCGCTGAGCAGCACGGTGGCCTGCCGGGGCAGGTCACGGGACACTGACATTGAAATCTCCTTTGTGCGGACCAATTGATCAGCTAGCTGACTAAACCACGGTAGCAGTACATTGAAAGGGTGACCACTCCCGAATCCGACGACCAGGCTGCCGTCTCCCCCGGTGGCGGCATGGCCGAGTGGCCGAACGGTCGGCTGCTCTCCACGGCCGCCCGGCTGGTGGAGCACGCCTGGGTCGATGCCCTCGACTCGCTCGGCCTCACTCACGCCGGCCTGATCGTGTTGCACCTGTTGGGCTCCGGTGCGCAGAGCCAGACGGACCTGGCCCGGGACGCCCGCGTGCAGACCCAGACGATGTCACGCACCCTGGACCGGCTCGAGCGCGAGGGCCTGGTGGCGCGCATCCGCGATGAACGTGATGCCAGGCGTCACCTCGTCACCCGCACGGATGCCGGCACCGCGGCGTGGCATAAGGCCCGCACCCTGGAGGCCGACATCTTTCCATCGCTGGAGAACGCCGATGCCCTCAGGGCCGCCCTGCTGCAGATCATCGCGGCGTCGTCGGCACGGCGCTGGTGACCTCGGTTCGTCGGGGACCGCGGGTCAGAGCTTGGTGACCAGCCGCTCCAGGCGCCGAACCGAGTTCTCGGTGTCGGCGAGGACCACGGCGACGGTATCCTCGAGCTCCTCGGCCCTGGCCACCAGCAGGCCGTAGAGCAGCGTGTTCTCGCCGTCCTCGTGGGCGGCCTGGGCGGCCTGCTCGAGTTCCTCGATGTAGAGCAGCCTGTCGTGTCGCTCGCCCAGCCGCTTCACCAACGGCTTGGCCGCGCGCGCGATCTCGCTGTAGCGGCGGCGGCGGGTTGCGAAGCGGGCCGCGGCGGCGGTGCGCTTGGCCTTCGCCTTCTGCCTGGCCTTCTTCTTCGCTTTCTTGCCGACGGTCGTCGCGGTCGGTGGGACGGGGACCACCGGCTCCGCAAGCGCCACGGCGTCGGCCGCGTAGCGGAGCCGGCGGGCAGCCTTCCTCACCTCGTGCAGGGCTGCTTCCGGGTCGTCCGCGTCACTCACGCGCGCGGCCGCGCGGCTGATGGCGGTGACCGCCTTGGTGAGGTCCCGGGAGATCTCGGCGGGCGCGGGCTTCCCCGCCTTCTCCGTCAGCGGCGGCCAGTCCGCAAAGCTGTCGAGGGCGTCGAGCAGCCGGTAGTACCGGCTGCTCAGCAGGTAGCTCCGGGCGCGCTCCAGGCCGTCGGCGTAGTCCCGGCGTGCTCCGCCGATGAGACGGATCTCGGCGTCGCCCGTGGGGTGCGGCTCAACCCCGGCGAGTTCGTCGGTCACCCGGCGCCCGCGCACCTCGGCGTCGCGGGCACGGCCCAGCTCGATGCCGAGCTGCTTGAGTTCGAAGCGGAGATCCGACACCTCCGGCTTGGTGAAGAGGCGGCCGTAGACCGCGAGCAGACTGCGCAGGCGCCGCACGATCGTGCGCATCCGGTGGATCGCGTCCGGCGCATCCGCCCGGGCCGCGGGATCGGCCCGCACCAGGTCGCCGGTGAGCTGCCGGAGGGAGCCGACCACGATGACCGCGACCGAGTCGGGGTCCTGTAGCGCCGGCGTGGGAAGCAGCCCGGGCAGCACGGCGGGGGCGGGGACGTCGGTGAGCGAGTCGGCGCCGACGGCCCGGGCGATCTTGGCGACGCTGGAGGACGGCCGCGCGCCGGCGGCCAGCACCACGGCCTCAATGTCATCGAGCAGCCGGGTGCGCTTCGTGCGGGTGTCCGGGGCGCCGTCCAGCAGCTCGACCTCCCATTCCCGCCACTTGCGGTAGGTGCCGCCGCGAGCGTCGGAGGCGGACACCGCATCGTCGGCGACCTCGGCGAGGGCTTCGCCGTCGGCTCCGTGCAGGTGCACGGTGGTGCGGACGGTGCTGATCCGTGCGAGCGGGGCGAGCGGACGGTCGCGCACGATGGCGCGCACGGGCTCGAGGACGGCGGCGGGCACCGGGCCGGCCGACGAATCGTCACCGTCGCCGGTGGTCAGCGGCCAGTGCACCTCGGTGCGGCCTTCATCTGCCGGCGTCTTGAGGTGCCACCCCTCGTCGCCGCCGCCCTCGCGGCGGCGCAGCACGATGCGCCGGCGGGCGAGGTCGTTCTCGGCGGTGTCGTAATACACCGCGGTGAGGGTGAAGGGATCGTGCCGAGTGACCTCGGCGACACCATCCACACCGTCGAATTGCGGGATCTGGGTGGGCTCCTCGACGTCGTATTTGCGTTCAATTTCGGTTTGTTCGCGCCCAGTCATGTGACTTGTCTACTACCTTGGACGCATCCGGCGGAAACTTTGGGGGAAGAAATGACGGCCACAGCACCAGAACTCGGTGAACCGCGTTGGCACGCCGATCCGGCCGGTGGCGCCGGCTTGCGGTGGTGGGACGGCACGCAGTGGACCACAGCGGTGATGGGACCGGCCGAGCTCGGCCCGCCGGTGCAGCAACCGTTGCCTGCGGAGACCCCGGTGTTCACCGCGAGTCTCTGGGCGATCGTGTTCCTGCCGTTGCTGTCAACCCTGGGTGCGCTGGTGATCCCGGCAGCGTCCCTGACCTTGACCGTCCCATCGCAGCCGGGTGGCCAGTTCGAGCAAGCGTTCGAGCCTTCCGGCCTGATTCGCACCGCGCTGGGCCTGGCCATCTACGGCGCCGCGGTCGCGCTCGCCTTCCTCGACCGGCGCACCCTGTTACGGGCCGGCTATGTGCGCCCGTTCCACTGGGCGTGGGCGTTCCTGTCGGCGGGCGTGTATGTCGTCGGCCGGTCGATCATCGTGCAGCACCGGATCGGACGAGGGCTCGCGCCGATTTGGGTGTGGACGGGCGTCGCCGTGTTGGGGCTGATCGTGTCTTTCACTGCCTCCGCCCAGCTGCTTATGGCGTCGCTGGGACAGCCGTTTCCGGGGTGATCGAAAAGACCACACCGTGGTCGTGTAGTTCAATGCGCAGGCGGTCGAGGCTGGGCACCACGAGGTCGGCGTCCAGTTCGGCGGCGGAGTGCGTGCCGACTACGCCGATCGTCGCGCAGCCTGCAGCCCGGCCCGCGGCCAGGCCGGCGGGTGCGTCCTCGATCACCACGCACTGGCGGGCATCGAGGCCGAGGCGGTCGGCGGCCTCGAGGAACGGGTCGGGAGCGGGCTTACCCTTGGCCGTGTCCTCGATGGTGACGACGACGGCCGGCGCTTCGAAGCCCGCCGCGGCCATCCGAATGCGGCACAGGTCGTGGCTGCACGAGGTGACGATCGCCCGGCGTTCCTCGGGCAGGCTCGCCATCAGTTCGGCGGCTCCGGGCAGGATGGAGATGTCGTCGGTGTCGGCGAGTTCGAGTTCGGTGACCCGGGCGATCGACGCCTCGACCTTGTCGGCGGAGACAAGGTCGGCGACCATCTCGCGCGCCGGCCGGCCGTGCTGCACTCCGGCGAAGAGAGCGCCCAGGCCGATCTCATCCGACCATTGCCGCCAGGAGCGGTTCACCGCCTTGGTGGAGTCGACGAGGGTGCCGTCCATGTCGAAGAGAACGCCCTGGAAGACACGACCGATGACGGCGTGCGCCTCAGTGTCGGGAACGGCTTCGGGGACGGCCTTCAGAATGGCCTGCAGGTCGGCCTCGATACCGGCGCCGGCCAGTCTCTCGCCGATGGTGCCGCCCGGGTTTTCGGAGGTCGTCATGGTGATTCCCATTTCCGGAGCATCGTCGTGATCGCAGTCATGCTCCTCCTTCGACCCTAACGAAGCCGCGGGCGGGGCGCTGAATCCCGGGTGCCGTCACTCTGTGTGCGGCGGTTTGCGGGTGCGTGGGTCGTGGGCGCGGTGGGGGTCCGGTGTGCGCCATTTCCCGGTCGGGTCGATCCAGGCGGGCGCTTTGACCTGCGGGACGCCTGTCACCATGCGGATCTCCCAGCCGGAGGTCTCGATGGTGTGGTGGTGGTACCAGCAGAGCAGCACCCCATTGTCGACGTTGGTGGGTCCGCCTTTGTACCAGGGCACGACATGGTGCACTTCGGCCCATTGTGCTGGGGAGGTGCAGCCGGCGATGATGCAGCCGCCGTCGCGGGCGGTGATGGCTCGGCGTTGCGCCCGGTTGAAGAACCGGGTTTTCCGGCCTAGGGCGAGGACGGCCCCGTTCGTGGCCAGGTAGACGGGTTGCATGCCGCCGTTGTCGATCATCTGGTTGACGGTCGTCATCGATACCGGCCCGTCGATGCCGTCGATCCAGCCCACGCCGACGTCGGCGAGCAGGTCGGTCGCGTTTACGTGCACCATCACCGTCGGCGGCATTCCGCCCATGGTGGGGGTGCGGGGGTCCTGGGCGACCTGGGTGAGGATGCCGCGGAGGATGTCGGCCCGTTTCTCGCCGCCGGTACGCTCGTCGAGGATCTCGCCGGGCACCAGTTCGCCGGCCTCGATGCGCTGCTGCTCCCCCGCGGAGGGGAACTTGGGTGCGCTGCGGGCGGACTGGAACGTGTTGAACAGGGCTTCGATGGTGCCCTTGAGCTCGGGGGTGACGCCGCCGCGGAGCGGATACAGACCGTTGCGTTTCGTGCCGAACGAGAAGGTGGATTTCGCTTCGAGGACGGGGTCGTTCGGGGCGGCCCCGTCGGGGTTCAGCACGGCCTGCCAGCGCGCGGTCATCTTCGTGATCTCGTTGGCCGGGTAGGTGAACCCGGCCGAGTCGCCGAGCCGGCCGACCGGACCCGTCGCCGCCGCCGGGTCGGCGGGGTCGGCGGGGCCCGGGGTGCGGCCGAAGATGGACCCGGTGGCGCGTTCGACGAGGTCGGCTTCGGCCCGATCGACCGCGGCCGGGTCCGCGTACAACCGGCCCTGGGCCGTGTAATCGGCCAGGCCCTTCACGATGGTCTCCGCAGCATCGATCCCCAGTTCGCCGGCGGTCAGCGCCGCCGCGACCAGGGGGAACTCCGCTTCCAGCACCACTCCGCCCACGGCGCGTGGGGCGACCTTCTCGCCCAGCAGCACGCGTCGTTTCATTTCCGCCGACGAGGTGCCGGTCAGGCGGGTGAGCAGGTCGTTGGCGTGTGACGCGCCGAGCCGCCAAGCCAGGGACTCCCGGCCCAGGGCCCGCCGCGCGCGGAAGCCCACCGCGGTGGCCGTGCGGACCCGGGCGGCATCCACGGGGCGGCCGGCCTGCTCGACCACCTGGGTCAGGGCGATCACCTCCGGGTCGCTGAGGCCCTCCACCTCGATCGCTGCCATGACCGTCTGCAGGGTGTGCACAGCGTTGTTCAGGACCCGGAGCTGGTCGCCGAAACCGCCTTCCAGCGCCCGCTGCACCGTCGGCAGATCGGCCGGATCCCGCCACTCCGGGCGCGGCTTACCGGGTAGCTGACCGGAGCCGGCGGTGTCGGAGGCGCCGCCTACCCTGGAGTCACCACGCGCATCTGACGCTGGTGCCGCCGGAGAAAATTCCGCTGCCGGGACGGCGAGGCTGGTGTTCCAGTCCGCGGCCGGCTGAGCGGCGGGAGGGCCTCCCGTCGCTGCTGTGGAACCACCTGCCAGGTCGTCGTCCATACCTACATTCTCCCACGAATGGGAGGTTTATGCGAGGAAACGTCACCTTATCCACAGGCCAATATCGCAACTGTTCCCTAATCGGACAAGTGGTCCCGGTGTGCCGGGCCCACTTGTCCGTTGCGGGAACAGTTACCCGTGCAACCACGGGGCATGGGGTCAGGTGGCCGCGGCGTATCGGGCGTACGCAGACGTGGCGAGCGCCGTCGTCCCGGGCAGGCCCGCCGCACCCGTCGTGGTCACTGTGAGCCACACGCCATCCGCCAGCACGGTGACCTGGCACTGGTCCGCGGCACAACCGGCCAGGGCCTCGATTCCGGTGTCCGGCCAGCGAGCACCCGGCTCGCCGGCGAGGTCCACCGTTTCCAGCGCGATCGGAGAGGGCAACTCGGCGAGCTCAAGGTAGCCGAACTGTCCGACCGCGCCGGGCATGATCGTGAGCGACACCCCGCTGAAGCCGGCATCAGTGCCGGACCAGGCGCACTCCACCAGCCCGCCACGCACCTCGGTCGCCGCCGTCTGCGAGGCCCGGTCATCCAGCAGCAGGAGGTCGCCGCCGGTGGCGCCGGCGAGCGCGCCGGGACCGCTGAGGTCGTGCGGGCTCACCAGCGCGCCGCAGTCCGGACGGGCCGGACCCGGGGGCTGTGCGAACTTCAGGGCGCCCAGGGATTCGACGACACCGGCCGCATATCCCTCGAAGACCGCCGGCTCGAGGTCGGGTGTGCTCACCGAGATGGAGAGCCAGGTGGAACCAGTGAGCACCTCGGCGCGGCACCCCTGCCATTCACCGTCGCGGCAGGCGGAGAACGCCTGGTCGCCCAGCTTCGCGGGAAGCATGTTGGCCAGGCCATCGTTCACGTCGGGTTCGATCAGGCCGAACTCCGCGGCTCCCTTCGGCAGCACCGTCACGAGCACCTCGGGGCCGCCGTCCTCCGCGCCGGCCAGGACGTACCGGCACTGGTGCCCGCCCGCGAAGCGAATACTGAGCGACGCCATCGTGGCCGCAACCACTCCGGCATACGGGGTGGTCGTGGCAGGCCGGTATTGCTGGTCGATGACCTCGGTAACCGGCGCCCCGAGCACGTCGGCGGCAGCCTGGATCGGCACGAACATTCCGCAGTTGATGAGCACCACCTCGTCGCCCACTCCACCGATGAACTCGGACTCCGGCTCGGGGGTGGCCGTTGGCGCCGCCACCACGTCTGGAACAGCGGCGCATCCGCCCAGCACGAGGGTCAGCAGCAGTGCCGCCAGGGTTCGGGCCTTCGCCCGGCGTCCTCGTGTGCCTGCGCGCATCCCCCGTGCCTTCCTCGCGTTCTTCCCCTCCGCTCACCCTACGACTCCCGCTCCCTGCGCCGCCGGTCCGGCTCACCCCCCTAAGGGGAACCCGGGCGCTCCCGGCGCGTCGTCCGAACACCGGGCACGGGTCGGATCGGATGGCTACGCTGAAGGGATGAACCTTCCTCCCGTCGCCGCCCAGAAGCCCACGCGGCGCATCCATCACAATGACGTGTTCGTTGACAACTACGAGTGGATGCGCGACAAGGACGCCCCCGAGGTCACCGCGCACCTCGAGTCCGAGAACGCCTACACGGATGCCCGCACCAGCCATCTGGAGCTGCTGCAGGAGCAGATCTTCGAGGAGATCAAGGACCGCACCCAGGAGACCGACCTCAGCGTTCCGGTGCGCCGCGGCCAGTGGTGGCACTACACCCGCTCGGTCGAAGGCATGGAGTACGGCATCCACTGCCGCGCGCCCATCACCGGACCCGACGACTGGACTCCCCCGGTGATCGAACCGGCCGCCGCGGATACCCCCGCCGGCGCTCCCGGCCTGCCCGGCGAGCAGGTGCTGCTCGACGACAACGCCGAGGCCGCCGGCCACGACTTCTACTCCCTGGGCAGCTTCGACGTCAGCGACGACGGCACCCGGCTGCTCTACGCCGTCGACATCGAGGGCGACGAGCGCTACACGGTGCGGGTGCGCACCATCGCCACCGGCGAGAACCTCGCCGACGAGATCCCCAACACCAGCGCCGGCGCCCTGTTCGACCCAAGCGGCCGCTACATCTTCTACACGACCGTGGACGACGCCTGGCGCCCCGACACCGTCTGGCGGCACGAGGTCGGCGCCCCGGCCGACAGCGACGTTCAGGTGTTCACCGAACCCGACGAACGGTTCTGGGTGGGCGTCGGCCGCTCGCGCAGCAACCGGTACCTCATGATCGAGGCCGGCTCCAGCGTCACCAGCGAGACCTACCTGCTCGACGCCGCCGACCCCACCGGCGAGTTCGCCGTGGTCTGGCCGCGGCGGGACAACGTGGAGTACGACGTGGAGCACGCCGTGATCGACGGCGAGGACCGGCTGCTGATCGTGCACAACGACCACGCCGTCAACTTCGAATTGGTCAGCGTGCCCGCTTCCGACCCGCGGGGCGAGAAGCGGGTGGTGCTGGCGCACAACGAGAAAATCCGGCTCGAAAGCGTCGACGCGTTCCGCGACTTCGTCGTCGTGGAGTACCGCAGGGACGGCCTCACCCGGGTGGCCTACGCCACCAAGCGTGGCGGCGGGCTGACCGAACTGGCCTTCGAGGAGGCCCTCTTCTCGGTGGGCACCGGCAGCAACCCGGAGTGGAACCAGCCCACCATCCGCCTGGGTTACACCAGCTTCGTGACCCCGTCGACGGTCTACGACTACGTGGTCGCCACCGGCGAGCTGCGCCAGCTCAAGCAGCAGCCGGTGCTCGGCCACTACGACCCGACCCTGTTCGAACAGCGCCGCGAGTGGGCGACCGCAGCCGACGGCACCAAGGTGCCCATCTCGATCGTCTACCGCAAGGACCTGGTCGAACCGGGCACCCCGGCGCCGACCCTGCTCTACGGTTACGGCTCCTACGAGATCAGCATCGACCCGTCGTTCAGCATCGCCCGGCTCAGCCTGCTCGACCGCGGCATGGTCTTCGCGGTCGCGCACGTGCGCGGCGGCGGCGAGCTCGGCCGGCTCTGGTACGAAAACGGCAAGACCCACCAGAAGCGCAACTCGTTCACCGACTTCGTCGCCTGCGCCGAGCACCTCATCGACTGCGGGTACACCACGGCCGACCGGCTGGTGGCCGAGGGCCGCAGCGCCGGCGGCCTGCTCATGGGCGCCGTGGCCAACATGGCGCCGTCCCTGTTCGCCGGCATCCTCGCCGGAGTGCCGTTCGTGGACCCGCTCACCTCGATCCTCGACCCGAGCCTGCCGCTCACCGTGATCGAGTGGGACGAATGGGGCGACCCGCTGCACGACGCGGAGGTGTACGCCTACATGAAGTCGTACTCGCCGCTGGAGAACGTGCACCAGACGCACTACCCGCGGATCCTTGCCGTGACCAGCCTGAACGACACCCGGGTGCTCTACGTGGAGCCCGCCAAGTGGGTGGCGCGCCTCCGCGAGGTGGGGGCGGATGCGCTGCTCAAGACCGAGATGTCGGCCGGCCACGGCGGGGTCTCCGGCCGCTACGCCGGCTGGCGTGAGCGGGCGTTCGACTACGCCTGGCTGATCGACGCGGCCGGGGCGCATCCGTCGGGTGAGGGCGACCTGGCCGCGACGGAACGAACCGGTTCCGCCGCCGTTTGAGCGTGCTGCGATGGGGGTTGCTTGGCGGGCGGGAGAACCCACTAAGCTAACGCGGTATCGCGCGCAGGCGCACACGACGGGGCGGGGGACCCAGTGCAGGGCATGGCGTCGACCGTACCGCTGCCAGGCTCCGCCATGCCCGCAGGCGGTGCGCTCCGTACCCGGCGCCAGGTGATCATCGACCGCATCCTGCTCTGGAGCGTGCCGATCGCGCTTTTCGTCTACCTCGTCGCCCTGGTGTTCCACGGCGACGGGGTCAACCTGCTCGTCGACGTGTGGATGGCCCTGCTCGGCGACTGGGCGGCCGTGCTCCTGGTCTGGTTGGCCTGCGTCCGCGTGCGCTTCGGCCGCGCCGACGTCACCCTCGCCGCCCTCGCGGTGACGGCCATCGCCATCGGCGACACGGCCGCCCGGTTGCTGCCCGCCGGCACCGGCACGAGCCGGCTGCCGAGCGTGACCGACGCCAGCTACCTCGTCTTCTACGCCCTCATGATCGCCGCCCTGGCGGTCCTCGGCCTGCGCTCCCTGCGCGGCCAGGGCTGGCCGGTGCTGCTCAGCAGCGCGGTGGGCGGCCTGGGCGCCGCGGCGCTTCTGGCCGTCGTGCTCAGCGCGCCGATCGAGGACGCGTTCTCCCGCCCGTTGTCCGCTGCCGGGCTGCTGGGGATCGCGTTCCCGGTGGTCGACATGCTGCTGGTGGCAGCGCTGGCCGCCATCGCATCCGCACCGGTCGTCGTGCTGGGCCGTCACGGCCTGCTGCTCGCTGCCGGGTTGTTGGTGTTCGCCGGGGCGGAAGTGGTCGAGGCCCTGAACCTGCCGGCCGCAGACTCGCCGCTCCGCACGGTGCTCGGCGCCGCATGGGCCGTGGGGTTCTCCCTGATCACGGCGTGGGTGCTGCTCTCGGTGCGGGTGCAGCCGGGGTCCCCCCGGGTCGCGGCCCCCGACGATTCGCCCGCCGCGGGCATCGCCGTCGCCGTGCCGCTGGTGGCGACGGTCGCCGGTATCGGCGTGCTCCTGCTCGCCAGCCAGGTGCACGTGTCGCTGCTCGCGGTCTGCCTGGCCGGCGCCACCCTGGCCCTCGCCACGATTCCGCTGGCCTTCCGCCAACGGATGCTGCACGCCCTCTCCCGCACCGACGAGCTCACCGGGTTGCCCAACCGGCGCGCCCTGGCAATGGATGTGTCGGCGCGGCTCCGCGAGCCGGACGCGCCGCCCAGCGCCCTGCTGGTGCTGGACCTCGACCGGTTCAAAGAAGTGAACGACAGCCTGGGCCACGACGCCGGCGACCGGCTGCTCAGCCGGATCGGCGAGCGTCTCTCCGGCGCCCTGCGGGCCGGCGACATGCTCGTACGCCTCGGCGGCGATGAATTCGCCGTGCACCTGCGGCACGCCGACTCACAGCGGGCCCTGGCCATGGCCCGGCGGCTGCGGGCGGAAACAGCCAAGCCGTTGATGGTGGACGGCCTCAGCCTGGAGCTGGAGTTGAGCATCGGCATCGCCCTCACCCCCGACCACGGCGCCGACCTCGGCGACCTGCTGCGGAAGGCCGACATCGCCATGTACGTGGCGAAGGCCACCCGGGTGGGCCAGCACCTCTACTCCAGCGAGGACGATTCGAACGACGTCACCCGGCTGCGCACCCTGCAGGACCTGCGGGTGGCCCTGGACGAGGGCCAGCTGGTGCTGCACTACCAGCCCAAGGTGAGCCTGCGCACCAACACCGTGCACGGCGTGGAAGCCCTGGTGCGCTGGAACCACCCCACCCGCGGCCTGCTCTTCCCCGGCGAGTTCCTCGACGTCGCCGAGAAGGGCGGCCTCATGCGCGCGCTCACCAGCACGGTGCTGACCCTCGCCCTCGACCAGGCGAAAACCTGGCACGACAACGGCCTGCCGCTCACCGTGGCGGTCAACCTGTCCTCCCGGTCGCTGGCGGACTTCCGGCTGGCCGGAATCGTCGTGGCGATGCTCGCCGACCGTGACCTGCCCGGCTCCGCGCTGATGCTCGAGGTGACGGAGGAGTTCCTGCTCGTGGACCGGGACCGGGCCCGCGCCATCCTGGTGCAGCTGCGTGCCGCCGGCGTGATGATCGCCGTCGATGACTTCGGCACCGGCTACAGCTCGCTGGCCTACCTGCGGGACCTGCCGATCGACGAACTCAAGCTCGACCAGTCCTTTGTCATCCCGATGCTCGACGACGAGCGGGCCTCAGCGCTCGTCGCCTCCTCGATCCACCTGGGCCACAGCATGGGGCTGCGCATCGTCGCCGAGGGCGTGGAGACCGCGGAGGTGCTCGCCCAGCTCGCCCGGTTCGACTGCGACGTCGCGCAGGGCTACTTCCTCTCCCGCCCGGTGCCGGCCGCCGCGCTCGAGGCCTGGCTGACCGACCGCGCTGCG
The DNA here is from genome assembly GCF_054075385.1 of Cryobacterium sp. AP23. Taxonomy (NCBI): domain Bacteria; kingdom Bacillati; phylum Actinomycetota; class Actinomycetes; order Micrococcales; family Microbacteriaceae; genus Cryobacterium; species Cryobacterium sp. AP23. The sequence continues at coordinate 1,437,237 of NZ_CM133415.1, forward strand.
TCCGGCACGGGCGCGCAGAGCCTGCTGCCGATTCTCTGACCGGGGTGCCGCCGCCCGGGAGGACCCGGGCTCCCGACCTGTCGGGGGCACGTGAGAACATGGAGCCATGCCGCCTTCCGCCTCCACGCCGCGTCCGGCGACAGCCGCGGCGGACTGGAAGTCGACGGTCGCCGCCCTGACCGGCGCCGACTCCCCCGACGGCCCTGCCACGCCGACGGGCGGGCCGGAGGCGCCGGACCGCACCCCGATGGGCTTGCTCTTCGAACTGCGCGAGCAGACGCCGCGCAACAACGACCGGTGGCGTGGCGCCACCGCCGTGCGCGCCTCGGCCACCCGGGCGCGCGCCGGCGCCTACCGGCTCGGCGTGCGGCCCGTCGTCCGCAGCGACTCCGGCAAGTGGGTGAAGTCCACCCTCACCTGGAGCAATGTGGGCTACCAGCTCAACCGGCTCAACCTCAACGTCGACCAGCACCGCTGGTTCTGCCAGTTCGTGCCGCTGCACCGCGTGGACAAGCCGGTCTACAACGGCCAGGACACCGAGTGGCTCTACCTGGACGAGTTCGAGAGCCCGCTGCTCTGGCACCTGCTCGCCGAGGCACAACGGCTCGGCATCGCCCTGGCCGGCAGCCACAAGGATGCCCAGGTCACGGTCGGACACTCCGCCGCCGTGACCCTCGACGCGGTCCTGACCGCGTCGGACCTCACCCTCACTCCCCGGCTCACCATCGACGGCGAGACGCATCCGGTCGTCGACGCCGGCGCCCTGGGCACGCACGGCGTCTATGCCTTCCGGCTCGGCGCCGATCCGGCGATCGTGCTCGCGCCGACCATCGAACCGCTCACCGCCGACCAGCGCCGCCTGCTCGGAGCGGCGGAGGCCGGCTCGCCCGACCTCGTCGTGCCGGCCGGCGAGGTGGACGAGTTCCTGGCCGGGTACTACCCGGCGCTGAGGCGCGGCGTTCCGGTCACCAGCGCGGATGCGTCGATCGAGTTCCCGCCCCCGCCGCCGCCGGTGCTCGTGCACACCGTGAGCTTCGAACCGAAGCAGGCCGTTCGGCTGGACTGGCAGTGGCAGGGCGACCGGGACGAGCTGGCCGAGGTCGATCTGCTCGACCGGGTGGCGACCGCGGTGCCGGGCCTCGCCGCACCGGACCCCGGCGCCCCGGCGGTGACCCTCACGGGCCTGCCGGCCGCGGAGTACACCGACAAGACCCTGCCCCGGCTCGACGGCGTCGCGGGCGTGCGGGTACAGCTGGTCGGCGACAGACCCGACTACCGCGAACTCACCGGCACCCCGCACCTCACCGTGACCACCCTGGAGACCGACAAGCGGGACTGGTTCGACCTGGGCGTGCTCGTGCACATCGACGGCCGCAGCATCCCGTTCAACCCGATCTTCACCGCCCTGGCCAAGAATAAGAAGAAGCTGCTGCTCAGCGACAACAGCTATCTCTCGCTGACCCAGCCGGTGTTCGATCGGCTGCGCGACCTGATCGAGGAGGCCAGGGGCCTGCAGGAGTGGGAGACGGGCCTCCGCATCAACCGGCACCAGGCCAGCCTGTGGAGCGACTTCGAAGACCTCGCCGACGAAACCGACCAGGCCGTGTCCTGGCGCGCTGCGGTCGGCGGCCTGCTGCAGCTCGAGCGCGGCGACGCCGGGGCGCTCCCCCGCGCCACCCCGCTGCCGGCCGGGCTGAACGCCACCCTGCGCCCGTACCAGGTGGACGGGTTCGAGTGGCTGGTCTTCCTCTGGGAACACGGGCTGGGCGGCATCCTCGCCGACGACATGGGACTCGGCAAGACCCTGCAGGTGCTGGCGCTGCTCAGCCACGCGGTGCAGAACCCCGCCGCGGCGCCCGGCGCTGGGCCCGGTGATGCCGATGCCGCGGAGCCCGCTGCCCCACGACCGTTCCTCGTCGTGGCCCCTACCTCCGTCGTCTCCAACTGGGTGGCCGAGGCCGCCCGCTTCACGCCGGGCCTGCGGGTGGCATCGGTAGCGAGCACCCAGGCCACCAGCGGGCGCTCCATCGCCGACCAGGCGCAGGACGTGGATGTGCTCGTCACCTCGTATGCCCTGTTCCGGCTCGATTTCGACGCCTACCAGGCGCTGGGCTGGGCCGGCCTGATCCTGGACGAGGCCCAGTTCGTGAAGAACCGCACCTCGCAGCTGTATCGCTCGGCCCTCTACATCGACGTGCCGTTCACCCTCGCGGTGACGGGCACCCCGATGGAGAACAACCTGCTCGAGCTCTGGGCGCTGTTCTCGATCGTGGCGCCGGGGCTGTTCCCCTCCGCGCGTCGGTTCACCGAGGAGTACCTGCGCCCGGCCGAGCGCAAGGTGCGCTCCCAACAGGAGCTGGTCACCAGGCTGCGGCGGCGCATCCGCCCACTGATGCTGCGCCGTACCAAGGATGTCGTGGCCCGCGACCTGCCGGCCAAGCAGGAGCAGGTGCTGCACATCGAGCTGGATCCTGCGCATCGCGAGATCTACGACACCTTCCTGCAGCGGGAGCGCCAGAAGCTGCTCGGGCTGATGGACGACCTCGAGGCCAACCGGTTCATCGTGTTCCGGTCGATCACCCTGCTGCGCATGCTGAGCCTGGATGCGTCGCTGGTCGACGACGAGTACGCCGGCGTGCCCTCCAGCAAGCTCGACGCGCTGCTCGAGCAGCTCGACGAGCTGGTCGCCGAGGGGCACCGGGCGCTGATCTTCAGCCAGTTCACCTCGTACCTGGCCCTCGCGGCGGCGCGGCTGGAGGAGCGCGGCATCCGCTACAGCTACCTTGACGGCTCCACCACCGACCGGCCCGGCGTGATCGACGCGTTCAAGACCGGCGACGACCCGGTGTTCCTGATCAGCCTGAAGGCCGGCGGGTTCGGCCTCAACCTCACCGAGGCCGACTACGTGTTCCTGCTCGACCCGTGGTGGAACCCGGCGAGCGAAAGCCAGGCCATCGACCGCACCCACCGGATCGGCCAGACCCGCAACGTGATGGTCTACCGGATGGTGGCCGCGGACACCATCGAGGAAAAAGTGATGGCCCTGAAGGAATCCAAGGCCAAGCTCACCCAGGCGGTCCTCGACGACGACAACCTCTTCGCCGAGTCGCTCACCCTCGACGACCTCCAGAACCTCCTCCAATAGTCCCCGAGCCGTGAGAAGGGCCCCGAAAACTCGAGGTTTTCGGGGCCCTTCTCACGGCTCGCGGGTTGCGGGACGGGTTACTTCACCAGCGCGAAGCCGCCGGTCCAGCCGGTGGTGCCGGCGGCGGCGAGGGTGAGCTGCAGGAAGCCGAGGGCCTCGAGCTCACGAGCGCGCTTGAGGGCGCCGGCGTCGACGGCGAGCACGCCACCGGCGACGAGAACGGCAATGAGGGCGTCCTTGGCGGAGGCGTCGTCACCGGCAACGAGCACGGTGGTGGGCGCGACGCCGTTGACGCCACCGGTGGCCAGGGTGGCCGCGAAGGTGGTGTTGAACGCCTTGAGCACGCGGGCGCCGGGAACCGTCTCGGCGATGACCTGCGCGGCCGAACCATCCGCCGGCACGACGAGCGAGTCGAAGGTGGCGAAGTCGAGCGGGTTGGTGATGTCGACGACGATCTTGCCGTCGAGCTGGCCCTGGTACTGGGCGAGCACACCGGCGACGGCCGGGTAGGGCAGGGCGAGAACCACGATGTCACCGGTGAGCGCGTCACCCGCGGCACCGGCGACGACGGATGCGCCGAGCGCGGCGGCAGCGGCCGCGGTCTTCTCGGCATCCTGCGCCAGCAGCTGAACGGATGCGCCGCCCTTCGCCGCGATTCCCGCGATGGCGGTGCCCATGTTGCCTGCTCCGATGATGCTGATGCTCGTCATGACGTACTCCCTCTCGCCTCGCGGCGATTGATTAGTTGTTGATACAAGTAATGTACCCCACTTTTACTTGTCGCGTCAACCAAAGTCTCAAAACCCTTGATAAGCTCTCTACATGGACACGAACGAGACCGCTGCCGCCGAGTGGCTGAGCCCCGCCCAGCTGCACGCCTGGCTGCGCTTCGTCGCCGTCGTGGAACTGGTGCCCGGCCTGCTCGACTCCCAGTTGCAGCGCGACTCGGACCTCAGCCACTTCGAGTACTACGTGCTCGCGATGCTCTCCGAAGCGCCCGACCAGACCCTGCGCATGACGGGGCTGTCCTCGATGACCAACTCCAGCCTCCCCCGGCTATCGCACGTGGTGAAGCGCCTCGAGGACCGCGGGCTCGTGCAGCGCAGCCCCTGCCCCACCGACCGACGAGCCACCAACGCCGCCCTCACCCCGGAGGGCTGGGCGGTGGTACGGGAAGCCGCGCCCGGGCATGTGCGCACGGTGCGGGAGAACGTGATCGACCCCCTCACCGACGAACAGGTGGCCCAGCTGGACGCCATCTCCAACCAGCTCCTGATGAAGCTCGACCCCACCAATCGGCTCAATCCGAAGGCCACTGAGGGAGCCTGAGCCATGCGGATCACCCGGCTGGAACCCGGCGAGGTGTTCGTGTTCGGCTCCAACGCGGCCGGGCTGCACTCCGCCGGCGCGGCCGCACTGGCGCACGAGAGGTTCGGCGCGGTCTGGGGCCAGGGCCATGGGCTGCACGGCCAGTCCTACGCGATCAACAGCATGAGCGGGCTGGGCATTCTGCGGATGGAGGTGGCCGGGTTCGTCGACTTCGCCGCCGACCACCCGGAGCTCAGGTTCCTCGTGACCGAGATCGGCTGCGGCATCGCCGGCTATACCCCCACCGAGGTCGCGCCGTTCTTCGCCGGTGCGGGCGAGAACGTGGTGCTGCCGGAGCGGTTCGCGGCGGAGCTCGAGCGCTGAGGCCGGCCTACCCTCGTCCTAACCTTCGACGAGCTCGATGAAGGCACTCAGTTGCGCGAGCGTGCCCGCGTTGTGCGGCAACGCATCCGTCAGCGCCGGCGAGTAGAGGAGGTACGCCGCCCACTGCGCGCGGGAGATCGCCACGTTCAGCCGGTTGGCCAGCAACAGGAACTCCAGCCCGCGCGGGACCTCTTCCGCGCTCGACGCGGCCAGGGACACGATGGCCACGGCCGCCTCCCGACCCTGGAACTTGTCGACGGTGCCCACCGACACGTCGTACCAGCCGGCGAGGGCGAGGTGCTGGCGGATGATCTCCACCTGGGCGTTGTACGGCGCCACCACGATCAGGTCGCCCTGGGCCAGCGGGGCCGTGCCCCCGTCGACGGTCCAGGCCCGGCCGAGCAGCGAACCGACGAGGTCGGTGACCGCCGCAGCCTCCTCGGGCGACGAGGTGGAGTTGTAGCTGTGCGGCACGGGAACCGGGTGCAGGCCGGGCTCGATGCCGTCGAGGAACCGGTCGGCGGCCTGGGACTCGAGCTTGCCCTCGTAGGAGAGGCGGGACACGTGCGCGCAGACCGCGGGGTGCATCCGCCAGCTCTTGGCCAGGAAGTAGCCGAGTTCGTCCGGCAGCACGTCGTGCCCGTCGGTGAGCCAGCCCAGCGCGGAGACGTCGACGGGCTCGGGGTGGGAGCCCTGGCTCACCTGCGGGAGCTGCTGCGGGTCGCCGAGCAGCAGCAGCCGGCGGGACGCCACGGCGGAGGCGATGGTGCTGGCCAGGGAGAACTGGCCGGCCTCGTCGATCACGAGCAGGTCGAGCGAGCCCGGTTCGATGCGGGTGGCGTTGCTGAAGTCCCAGGCGGTGCCGCCGAGCACGAAGCCGCCGGCCTGACCGGTGAACTCGGCGAACCGGTTCGGCGTCAGTGCGGTCCAGCCGTTCTCGCGGGGTTCCTCCCCCGCCTTGGCCTTCTTGCCGACGTGCCCGGCGGCCAGCCCGGCCTTGAGCACGGCGGAGAGCATGTTCTCCACCGTGGCGTGCGACTGGGCGACGACGCCGACCTTCCAGCCGTGGTCGCGCACGAGTTCGGCGATGACCCGGGAGCCGGTGTAGGTCTTGCCGGTGCCGGGCGGGCCCTGCACCGCCAGGTAGGACCGGTCCAGGGTGAGCAGGCTGTCCCGAATGGCGGTGGTGATGTTCCCGTCGACGGTCGAGCCTGTCGAGACCCCGCTGGTCGAGCCTGTCGAGACCCGGCGCGGCGGTTGCCGACGCAGAATGTCCAGCGCGGCATCCGGCAGCATCGCCGGCAGGGCGTCGAGCACCCGCTGGCCCCATGCGGCGATCGCGGGCACCTGGGTGCCGGGCGGCGGCGGGGTGGCCGGGGTGAGCGCCATCGGCAGGTGGTCGTAGGGGTCGATGCCCGTGCCGAGTTTCTCGGTGACGTAGAGGACCTCTTCGCCGGTGGCCTCGTCGACGAGCCCGGTGATCTCGGTGCGTTCGTGCGCCACCCGGGAGCCGGGCTCGCCGGTGGCTGCGAGCGGCGGATACGGCGCGTCGTAGAGCAGGAAGGGCCGCTGGCCGAGCTTGAGCGAGCTGCCCGGCGCGGGCTCGCCGTCGATGCGGAGGACCCGGGAGAGGTTGCGGTCCCGGCCCACCAGCGTCCAATCGCGGGCCACGGTGACCTGTTCCACGATCAGCACGTCGCGGGTGGCGGACCACTCGTCGACGGGGTTGCGCAACCGGTCGAAGTGTTCCTGCCAGAACTTCTTGCCCTCCCGGCGGTGGTAGTCGATCGCGGCGGAGGCCAGCGCTATGGCCGTCTGGTCTGGGGTGCGGTCGCCGGGCGCCGCATCCGCCACCTCGGCGGCCAGCGCCAGGTAGACCGGGCTGGGTTCCCGCACCGGGATGTCCAGCTCGAGGTCGCGGGCGGCGGCACGGGGCACACCGGCCTCGTCGGCGCGGGCGAGCAGCCAGTCGCGCAGCCGCAGGGTGGAGAGGCAGTCGTACTCGTTGTAGTCGGCGATGTCGTCGAGCATGGCCTGGGCGACATCCGTCTGACCCGCCCTGAGCAGGTCGCGGGAGTCGGCGTAGGCGGTGATGGAGTCGACGGCGTTGTCGACGCCCTCGCGGTGGTCGTCGCCCATGTAGAGCGGTTCAAGCTTCTTGATCGAGTAGCTGTGCGACCCCACCCGCAGGCTCTTCTTCACGACCGGGTAGAGGTCGACGAGCACGTTGTCGCGGAGCAGGTCGTCGACGGCGTCTTCGCCGACGCCGTGCCGGGCGGCCAGCGCGAGCAGGTGGGTGCGTTCGTAGGCGGCGTAGTGGTAGATGTGCAGGTGGGGGTACGTCGCGCGACGCTCGGCGACGTAGGCGAGGAAGTCGATCAGCGCCTGGCGTTCCTCGGCGTAGTCGTGCGCCCAGAACGCGCGGAAGGTGCCGTCGGTCTCGATCAGGCCGAAGAGGTAGTCCAGGCCCCACTCGACCCGGTCCACCCCAGCAGTGGTCTCGCTGTAGAGCGGGTCGCCCTCGAAGTCGAAGAAGATGTCGCCGGCGTCGGGCTCTGGGAGGGCGCCGAGGGCCACCGGGTTGTAGACCTCGAAGGCGGGCGCGTCGGCGTGGCCGGGCTCCCCGGCGGCGAGCTGGCGGGACTGCAGCTGCAGCCGGGCCTGGGCGCGCAGGGCGCCCACGGTGGCATCGACCAGGCCGTCGACCGGCCCGGAGCTGACGGCCAGGGCCTCGATCGTGGTCAACCCGGCCTCCAGCAGGTGCCGGCGCTGGGTGAGCCGCATCCCGGCGACGAGGAGCACGTCGCGGTGGGCCTCCACCTCGATGGCGCAGGCGGCGCAGCGGCCGCAGGCGGTGTAGCGGGGGTCGCCCCACGGGGTGGGCTCGGGGTCGGCCACCCGTTCGTCGATGAGTCGCTCCAGCCGGGCGCGGCGCTTGCGGTAGACCGGCAGGATGTCGCGCAGCCGGTGCGTGCTGGTGCGCCCGTCGCCGAGGAGCAGGTGCACGTTCTCGCCGGTGGGGATGCCGAGCCGGTCGAGCTGGTCGCTGTACGCGGCCACCTGCAGCAGCGCGGTGATCTTGGCGGAACGGGCGAGCTTGGTGTCGTAGACCTCGTAGGTGGGCGCGGCGCTGCCATCCTCATCACCGGCCACGTCGATGCGCATGATGAAGTCGGCGAATCCGACGAACCGGCCGTCGAAGAAGGTGGCCTGGAAGAGTACGTCGGCGCCGGCCCGGAAGGCGTCTGCGGTGACGGCGGCGGCCTGCGGCAGGTCCTGCATGGACGGTCGGGGAAACTCGACCACCTGGCGGGTGCGTTTGAGGGTCTCCAGGTAGCGAAGTTCGTGCTCGTCGCCGAGCGCGCCGGCCCGGCGCAGCATGGCGTCGCCGTCATCGGGCACGCTGTCGATGCGGCCGAGCTTGCTGTCGAGTTTCCGCATCAGCGCCCACTCGCAACCCGCTGCAGCGCCGAGGTCGCTCGCACTGAAAATCACTGTCGAATCGAGCAAGAACACGAAGGCGCCTCCACCTGCTGGGATGTGGTCAGGTTACCGGAGACCACCGACACGGCGGGGCTACGCTTAGCGGGTGACCACTGCTCTCATCCACGAACCGGATGCCTCCCGCTACGCCCTCTACATCGACGGCGAACTCGCCGCCCTCGCCGACTATGCCGTGCGGGGCGACACGGTGTCGTTCCACCACACCTTCACCGACCCGCACCGCCGCGGCCAGGGCCTGGCCGGCCAGGTGGTGGAGTTCGCGATGGACGACGTCGAGGCCACGAGCAACCGTGCCGTCGCGCCGGACTGCTGGTACGTGGCCCGATGGTTCGACAAGCATCCGGAACGCGCCGCCCTCTTGCGGGTACGCGGCTGACCCACCCGCATCGGGTCAGATCGAGAACTCGCCGCCGGGAAGGGTGCCGCCGGCGGCATCCGACACGCTGTCGGTACGCGCCTTCGCGTCGCCGTACGACGAGGTGACCAGGATCGGCATGTGGTCGCTCGTGCCGCGCGGCAGGGTCTCGACGCTGTCGATGGTGAGCCCGACGGAGGTGGCCAGGTCGAAGTGGCCGCGGAAGAACTTGTACCGCGTGTAGGTGCGGCTGTCGCTGAGGGTGAGGTCGTACCCGGAGAGCTCCACCTGGGCGCTGAGGTGCTTCTTGAAGATCGGGTAGTTGTAGTCGCCCACCATCAGGGTCGGCAGGTTCGGGCCGAGCACGGCGAGTTCCTCGTGCGCCGACTTGATCTGGTTGCGGCGCAGCGAGTTCAACGCGGTCAACGGTGCCGCGTGGAACGATGCCACGACCAGTTCCCGGTCGGCGACGATGTCGTGCAGCCGGGTGCCGATCAGTCGCTCGTGCGCGGGAGTGAGCACCCGGTCGTGCAGCGACTTCTTCAGCGCGAAGGTCTGCGTCTTCTGGGCCGTGAAGCGGTCCCGGCGGTAGTACACCGCCAGACCCAGCCGGTTGCGGGTGGTGGAGTCCGCGAGGTGCAGCAGGCCGACCTCTGCCGGCAGAGCGAGGGTGTCGCATTCCTGCAGGCACAACAGGTCGGGGTCGTACTCCTCGGCGAGTGCGATGAGTTCCCCGCTGGCACGGTTCTTGCGGAGGTTGTAGCTGATGACCTTCACGTCAGACCTATCTTGAGATTCGGTGATGAGAGTTCAAGCCTACGTTCGCGCCGCACCGAATACCGCATCGGGTGCCGGGTCAGGGCCGCGCTGGTACCGTGTATTCAGCCCGGCGGTCGCGCCCGGGCGCCACCGATTGGATGCCTGCCCCGTGAAAAACTGGACGTTCACCACCTACACGATCGCCGCGTTCTCCTGCAGCGGCCTGGCCGTGCTGCTCCTGATCGTCAACGCCGCCACCGGCAACCAGTTCCTCTCCGTGCTCCTTCCCATCGCCGTGGTCGCCCTCGTGGTCGGCGGCATCCTCTCGATCCGCGCCCGCCTGCTGCGCTACCGCGAACGGGACATCACCAAGCGCTGACCGGCCCGCGGCCGCCATATCCAGGCGTCGGCAACCCTGCTACCGTCCCCTGCATCGGGCGTCCGCCCGCCCCGGCACGCTGCCGGGCGGCGCCAGGACCCCGCACAGCCGGGGAGCCCACCGCCATGACCGATACGCCGCCGCACGGCCGCCCGCGGCCGCCGATGGACCGTTCGGCCGCGGGCCCGCCCAGCCCGCCACCGCCCAGCCCGCCAGTGCCCAACCAGCAGCCGCCCAGCGCCGGTCCGCCGGCCGCCGGCCAGGGGCCGGCACCGCTCTGGCGCACCCTGCTCTACATCCTCGTGCCGACGGTGGGCGTGCTGCTGCTGGTTGCGGCGTTCTTCTTCGCCCTCTCCGGCCGGAGCGGCCCGGTGGACCTCGGCGCCGACGAAACGCCGGGCACCAGCCTGCTCGTGCAGATCCCCAACACCGCGGTCACCCTCGAACCCAGTGCCGACGACCAGGTGCATGTGCGTATGACGGGCTCCTTCTTCGGCAACGCACCCACTCTCACGGTGCGCACAGAGGGCGGCGTCACCGAGGTGCGCGGCGGCTGCCGCAGCCAGCTGTTCTCCCGCTGCTCCATCACCGTCGCCGTGCAACTGCCGCGCTCCCTGCCGACAACCGTCGACGGTGAGAATGGTCGCATCACGGCATCCGGGCTCACCGGACGGCTCACCCTGGGCACCACCAACGGCACCATCGAGGCCGACGGCACGGTGGGCCGGGTCGACCTGCAGACCACCAACGGCGACATCCGCGTCACCGACGCCGTCTCCAAGACCGTGCAGGCGACAACCACCAACGGGTCGGTCGAGCTGGCCTTCGTGGATGCGCCGGACGCCGTCGACGCCGACAGCACCAACGGGTCACTCACCGTGCGGGTACCCGTCTCCGGGGTCTCGTACCTGGTGACCGCTCAGACCACTAACGGCTCGGTGGATGCGGAGTCGGTGCCCTCCGACAGCACCTCGCGTCGCTCGATCACCGCCCGGACCACCAACGGCGGCATCACGATCGAGGCCACCCGCTGAGCGCCGGCCGGACGGGGGCGGGATCTGGCAGGATGGCGGGATGAGTGAGCAGCAGAAGAGCTCCGTCGTCGCCGTCAGCCGGGACGACAAGCACCGGTTCAGCAAGCCCGTCGTGCCGAGCATCCGCCTGCTCGCCGGCTACGGCATCGAGGGTGACTCGCACGCCGGCCCCACCACCCAGCACCGCTACCTGATCCGCACCGACCCCACCCGGGCCAACCTCACCCAGGTGCACCTGGTGCGCTCCGAACTCTTCGACGAGCTCGCGGCCGACGGGTTCGAGGTCTCGGCCGGGCAGCTCGGCGAGAACATCACCACCGCCGGGCTCGACCTGCTGGCGCTGCCGCTCGGCACCCGCCTGCACCTCGGCGCCGACGCCGTCGTCGAGGTCACCGGCATCCGCGACCCCTGCTCGATGATCGACAAGTTCCAGCCGGGCCTCAAGGGCGTGCTCAAGACCAAGGATGACGCCGGCCTGGTGCTTCGCCGGGCGGGCATCATGGGCATCGTCGTCGCCGACGGCACGGTGGCCCCCGGCGACGCCCTGCGGGTGGAGCTGCCCGCCGGCGAACACCTCCCGCTCGGCGTCGTCTGACCCCCAATCCCCGGCATCGACGTGCCGCAAAATGCCCCTTCGACGCGCGTGAAGGGGCACTTTCCCGCAATTCAACGAGGCCGGGGATGGGCTCAGGGCGGCGGGCGGATGCGCTCAGGCCCGGCGGGCCCGCCAGCGGCGGTGCGCGTACGGTTGGCCGGGTGACTCTGCAGGCAGGTCGATCCCGGAGAACGGCTCCCCGGTGCGCAGCAGCGTGCCGGCCGCACCGAACCCGATGATCAGGTCGTCGATCGTGCGCCGCAGCTCCTCGGCGTGGAACAGCCCGGTGAGCAGGCTCACGGTCAGCCGGGTGCCGTCGGGCACCGGCGCTGTCCACACGGCGATCTTCGCGTAGCCGTACGGCTTGCCGGCCAGCCGGAGGATCAACGGCAGCCCGGCGATCTCGGAGAGGAACTCCGTCAGCAGGGTGCCGTACTGGTACTGGGCCACGCCGTCGACGACCTCCCCGACCGGCGTGTACCGGTGCCGGGCCATTGCCACCCGGGCGCTCTCGTGCGCGCCGGCGGCGTCGACGGATACCTCGATCCAGCGGGCCGGCAGGTGCTGGGTCGCATTCCGGGCGCGCGATTCGGCGCTCACCTGCTGGCTACCGCCGCCCGGCGCATCCGCTGGTCTAGAGCTCTTCGGTGGGGTGGAACCACGGCGGGTACACGGCGACCTTGGGCTTGTGGCTCAGGGTGGCCAGCACCGGCTTGACCGCGTCCCGCACCCGGTCGTTGGCGACACCGATGAGGGTGATCAGGCCGAACGGGAACTCCCCCGGCACGAGCAGCTCGGCCTTGAGGATGGTGTCGGAGTCGAGGTCGGCGCGGAGCGATCGCAGCAGCGTGTCGGCCGCGTCGGGGGTGGAGCCGAAGCGGGTGGCGGTGAACGCGGCGTCGCCATCCGTCACGGCGAACGGGGTGGCCGCGTCGTCGGCGGCCTGCGCGTCGAGCACCTTCTTCACCGTGGAGACGAGGATGACGAAGTCGAACGCCGCGGCGTCGTGCGCGTTGTCGGACAGGCGCGGGTCGAGGGACTGCGCGCGGATGTTCTCCCAGACCAGGGCGTTGGGCGAGAGGAAGAACGGCACGTGGTCGGCGACGGCGAGGCTGTCCGGGCCGGCGACCTGCGTCTGGCGGCGGGCGTCCCGGTTCGCGGACGACGAGATGTCGACGACGGGGCGGCTCTCCCAGTCGTCGCTGGTGTCGGCCAGCAGTCGGCCGGTGGCGAGGATGCCGGGCAGGTTGCGGATGTGGGTGAGGTGGTAGATGCGCTGTTCGCCGACATTGTCGTCGTGGCGCTTGGTCTTGGCGGTGCCGGTGGTGATGGGCGCGGCGACGGTGCGCAGCGCGGTGGGCGCCTCAGGGGTGCGTGCGCGGCTGGCGCGCGGGGCTCGGGCGACGGGCACGGTCGATGCGACGGGGGCGGCGGGTGGAAAACACAGGGCACACAGCTCCCCGTCCAGTCCGTGGATGCATTCCTCGTTCACAACTCAACCTCTCGTGTACGCAAGCTCGCTGGGCGTCGGGTTCGACGCACGCGTGCCTACCTATCTAAGTTACGGTCATTTCGGCGGCAGTGGTGACACAACCGGGGCCATCCGGGGGTGTTCCGGGGTCAATTCGGGAACGATCCGGGCGTAATCGGAGGCTGCGGACCTCCCGGGCGGTCCGCCGCTACTCCATCGAGAAGTCGGCGAAGTCGAAACCGGGCGACACCAGGCAGCTCGCCAGCGCGTCCTCCTCGCCGGGCAGGGTGCGCTGCCAGACGTTCGCGCCGATGAGCACCTGGGTGCGCTCACCGCGCAACAGCCGGCCGCCGAGCACCGGGCTCTCATCGGGGTCCGGCTCGTCGCCGTCGCCACCCAGTTCCAACTGCACCGCGCCCTGGCCGTTCCAGATCCAGATCTCGCTCGACGCCACCCGGTGCCACGCCGAGGACTCCCCCGCCGGCAGCAGGAAGTGGATGAGCGTGGCCGCCGGCCGCACCCGCTCGCTGCCGTCGGCATCCGTGAGCGTCACCGGCACCGGCGACGTCCAGGTGCGCCGGTACCAGCCGCCCTCCGGGTGCGGTTCGAGGCCGAGCTCCACCGCCAGCGCTGGGCGCTCGAGCCGTTCGATGAACTCCCCGTCGGCGGTGCGGCGGACCGCGAGGCGGCTGTTCTGGTCGGGTGCGGCCATCGGAGGTCTCCAAATCAGGGGGTAGGGGGCATAACTCCTGCAATTCTCCCTGACCGCCGAGCCCGGCCGCGTCGTTTCGCGGATGCCGCGCGGCCGCGGCGAATCCAGCAGGAGTTATGCCCAACCGAAGACTGGGCCGGCCCAGGTGGCCAGGCCGACGAGCACCAGGAAAACGCCGAGCAGCAGCACCGTGATGACGGTGATCAACGGCATGTTCCGCACCAGCCACGCGCGCAGCCGCTCCAGCCGGCCCCGCACCGCCATTCCCCCGAACGCGTACGCGACCACCGGGCCGAGCATGGTGATGGACGCCAACGCCGTGAACACCGCCACCGAGACCACGATCCCGGCGGGGTCGGCATGGGCGCCGAGGATGATCACCCCGGCAGCGGCGGCCATCACTAGGTTCTTCGGCCGGAACGCCGCATAGCCGACCCCGATCATGGTCGCCCTGGCCGGGGTGAGCCGGTCCAGCGCGCTCAGCCAACGCGGCAGCGGCACCTCCGCTCCGCGGCTCGGCCGGTCGTGCCACTGCACGAGCCCCAGCACGATCAGGGCGATGCCGAGCAGCAGCGGAACCAGGACCTGCAGCGCCCGGGTGCCCCCGGCCCGGTCGTGCGGCAGCAGCGACGACAGCAACGCGAGCAGGGTGGCCGCGATCAGCACCCCCACGAACCAACCGATGCTGAAGCCCGCGGCCGCCCGGAACCCGCCGGGCGCCAGCAGCATCAGCAGCAACGCGGCCAGCGGCAGCGGGCTCAGCGCGATGGTCAGCGCCAGCGGCAGCAGCTGCCCCCACTCATCCATGTCGACGCCTCCCTCTTGCGGCGACGAGGTCAGCCGGACCAGATTGTCGAACGCCGTGGCCGCCGGTTCGCGGAGACGTCGACCGTGGCGACGAGCACGAACAGGGCGTGCAGCGCCACGAGGAGCCGGGCACCGGTGCCGAAAGCCAGCATGCGTTCTCCCTGGTGGTGCGCCTGGCCGGAGCCGGGCGGATGGACTCGAGGTGAACGTACACCGGTCGCGAATGCGGCGGGGCTGCACCGCCCATCCGTCGTGCGGTCGCAGGTTGCCTCCGGCGGGTTCTGGAACTACATTGCAGCGTGAATCTGGAAGGTGATTCCCATGCCGTCCCACTCCCCTGCCCGGCTCCTGCTGACCGTGACGGCGCTGCTCGTCCTGGTCGGATGCACCATCGTCACCCCGAACACCGCCTCGCCGTCTGGCACCGCCCAGCCCGGTGCGCTCGTGGGCACCTGGGTGATCGACCAGACGTTCGACAGCCCCGAGCAGCCGTATGTCTCCTTTGTGCAGGACAACACCTGGAGCGCTTCCGACGGGTGCAACCGGGTGCAGGGCACCTGGGACCTCGCCGCCGACGGCACGCTCACAACCACGTCCGGGCCGCAGACGATGATGGCCTGCGACGGCGCCCAGCTGCCGCTCGCGGTGACCAGGGGAACCCGGGTGGAGGTCGACGGCGACACCCTCACCATCCACAGTTCGTTCGACTCGACGGTGACGACGCTGGTGCGCTCCACCGACAGCACCGTCGGGCCGCAAGGCCGCCCGATCGGCTACTGGGTCGAGTCCAACACGCCCACGGCGCCGTTCCTGTCGATCCAGGCGGACGGCAGCTACTCCGGCAACGACGGCTGCAACGCCTTGACGGGAAGGTGGGAGCAGGCCGACGACGAGGCGATCCTCTTCACGGCCGCCGCGACGACGCTGATGGCCTGTGAGGGCGTGGACACCTGGCTGAACCTGGCCGCGCAGGGCCGGGTGCAGGCCGGGGTGATGACCCTGCAATCGGCCGACGGCACGGTCCTGGGTCAACTGCGCTCCCGGTGACGAGATACCGATATCGCTGAGAATCGCTGAGACCAAGGAGTCCTCGCATGGGCACGTACCCGATCACCATCGTGGCCGTCCTGGCCGGCGCGATCGCGCTGATCTTCCTGCTGCGCTTCGGCATCCGCCAGAACGCGGCCGCGGCCGCCGTCGACCCGAATCCGGATGCGACGGGGGCGCTGGCCGTGCTCAGCTTTGTCCTGGCTCTGATTCTGCCCCTGGTGGGGGTGGTGCTGGCGCATGTCACGCTGTCCCGGATCGCACACGGCCAGGCCAGCGGGCGTTCATTCGCGTACGCGGCCCTGTGGGTGGGCTACGTGTTGCTCGCACTGGAACTCGCGGTTGTCATCTTCCTCTACCAGAACAACTACTGGACCTGACGGGCAGAACCGCGAGGGATCAGTACCAGTTCATCGCCTGCGAGTGCGACCAGGCGGCGCAGGGGGTGCCGTAGGACGCGTTGATGTAGTCCAGGCCCCAGGAGATCTGGGTGGTGGCGTTCGTGGCCCAGTCCGAGCCGGCCGACGCCATCTTGCTGCCGGGCAGGGCCTGCGGGATGCCCGTGGCGCCGCCGTTGTCGTTGTAGGCGGTGTAGGACCAGCCGGACTCCTTCTGCCACAGCTGCGCGAGGCAGGAGAACTGGCTTTCGCCCCAGCCGTAGCGGGAGGCGGCGAGGCTCGCGGCGGTGGACTTGGCCCCGTCGATCGTGTTGCCGGCGGCGAGGGCCTCCGCGGCGGCCTGCGCCTCGGCGGCGGCCTGGGCTTCGGCAGCGGCCTGGGCCTCCGCGGCGGCGACGGCGGCACGGTCGGCCTCGGCGGCGGCGGCCTGCACGGCGGCGGCCTGCTCGACGGCCTGGCTGGTGAGATCACTCACCTCGTCGAGCGGCATCGAGATGTAGCCAGCCAGGGAGCTGGTCGTTTCCGACAGCGCCGTCGCATCCACCTTGTTGGCGGCGGCATCGAGCGCGCTGTCGGCGTTGTACAGGGCCACGGATGCGGCGAGGTGCGCCTTGCTGACCTCGGCGGCCTTGGCGGCCTTGGCGGCGGCACGTTCGTCGCGGACCTGCTGGGCCTGCTGCTCCTGCTCGGCGACGGCGGACTGCACGGTGAAGCCGGTGCCGGTCAGGGCGCCGGCGACCACGAGTCCGCCGGCGATGATGGCGAGGCGACGGCGGCTGCCGGTGCGAGTCCTGCGCTCGGCGCGGGTGTCGTCAGTGGTGGGCTGGGGGGTTTTCGAGGTGAGGGGGCGCATACGCTTCCAGGTGGCGTGAGGCATCATGGGTGGCGGATGCTCACTGATCGGGGCCGACGCGCGCGGGTCGGCGCGGACAAGTCGTCTACACTGCACAAAGTTTCTGCACAAACCCTCATCTTTCCCTGTCAAACCCATGTGAACGTATGCACACGTTTGCACCTGGATCCCGCCGGTTGCGGGGCATCCGCGCCGCTTTGGTAGCGTGGAACGATGTCCAGTTCAGCCCAGACTCCCCAGCCCGAGCACACCCCCACCAGCGCCGGTGACGCCTCCGTCAGCGCCGACCGCCTGATCGCGATCATCCACGAGATCAACGAGGTCGATGTGGCCGCGTCCTCCCTCGCCGACCGGTCCGCCGTGGTCGAGCTGCTCGAGGTCACCACCGATGAGCAGCGCTCCAGCCTGCTGCTCGCCCTGTTGCTTGAACGGCTGCGCGCCGGCGCCTGAGTTTCCCAGCTTGTAAACTCGCACCCGTGCTGGAACGCCTCCCGATCGTCAAACCCTGGTCCGAGCTCTCCACCGAGGAGCTCTACGCGATCCTCAAGCTGCGCACCGACGTGTTCTTCATCGAGCAGAAGATCGACGAGACCGAACTCGACGACCGCGATCGTGAACCGGGGACCGTGCACTACTGGCTGTCCGCCGGTGACGTGGTCACCGCGTATCTGCGGGTGCTGCTCGACGCCGAGCCCGAGCACCTCGACGCGGCCCGGGTGATCGGCCGCGTGGTGGTGCACCCCGAGCACCGCGGGGCCGGGTTGGCGCAGGTGCTGCTGCAGCGGGTGATCGACGACTTCGCCGACCGGGCGATGCTGCTGCACGCGCAGGACTACATCGTGCCGCTCTACGCCCGCTTCGGCTTCGTGTCATTCGGCCCCGCCTACCTGGAGGCCGGGATCATGCACCAGAGCATGTACCGACCCGCCGGTGGCTGAGCCCGCCGCGCGCACCGCGGAGCAGCGCGCCGTGGACCTGGCCAAGACCGCCGACTGGTACCGGCGGTTCCGGCTGCTCGAGACCCCGGGCCAGTCCGAAATCTACGCCGACTGGGCGGCCGGGGTCGAAGGCGACGCCGAGGTGCTCGCCCTGATCATCGGCTTGCCCCGGCCCAAGCGCCAGCCCAACCTCGTCTTCGCCAGCGCCCGCCTGCTCGGCGCTCCGCTGGCGGGCTACGCCGTCTTCCGCGGCTGGCTGATCGAGCACTGGCCGGCGGTGGCCGCGGAGGCCAGGGTGCGCGCCACCCAGACCAACGAGCCGCGCCGCCTCACCGCGATCATGCCGATCCTCGCCTCGATCGGCCCACGCGTGGCCCTGATCGAGGTCGGCGCCAGCGCGGGGCTCTGCCTGTACCCCGACCGGTACAGCTACGACTACTCCGGCCGCCGGGTCGATCCGGCCGCCGGTCCCAGCCCGGTGCTGCTGAGCGCCGCCAGCACCGGGCCGGTGCCGTTGCCCGCCCACCCGCCGGAGGTGGTCTGGCGGGCCGGCCTCGACCTGCATCCGCTGCACGTGCAGGACCCGGAGGACGTGCGCTGGCTGCAGACCCTGGTGTGGCCGGAGCAGACCGAGCGCCGCAGCCGGCTGGATGCGGCGATGGCGATCGTGCGCCGGGACCCGCCGCTGCTCGTGGCCGGGGACGCCGCCCGGGACCTGGAGGCGCTGGTCGCACTCGCGCCGGCCGGCGTGCCGCTGGTGATCGTCAGCCCCGCTGTCCTGGTCTACCTTTCGATCGACGAGCGCGCCGCCTTCGCGAACACGGTGACCGGGTACGGTCGCTGGATCTCGCTCGACGGCGCCGGCGTGCTGCCCCAGGTCGACGCGCTGCTGCCGGAGCCGCCCGTGCCCGGTGACTTCACCGTCTCGCTCGACGGCCGGCCCGTCGCCCGCTGCGGCGCCCACGGTCAGACCCTGGACTGGATCGCCGGCCCCACTAGCTCCTGATGTGCGGCGCACTCGTAGGATGGCGACATGCGCGCACTCGTCGTCACCACCCCCGGGGGCCCTGACGCCCTCACCCTCAGCACGGTTCCCGACCTCGTCGTCGGGGCCGGCGACATCCGCATCACGGTGGCCGCGGCCGGCGTGAACCGGGCGGATGTGCAGCAGCGCCTGGGCCTGTACCCGTCGCCGGCCGGCGCACCGGCCTGGCCGGGCCTGGAGGTCTCCGGCATCGTCACCGAGATCGGTGTTGCCGTCACCAAGTTCCGGGTGGGCGACCGGGTCTGCGCACTGTTGGCCGGCGGCGGGTACGCCAACGAGGCCGTGGTGCACCAGGACCTCGCCCTGGCGGTGCCGGAGAACATCGACCTGGTCGACGCCGCCGCGCTGCCGGAGGCGTTGGCGACGGTGTGGTCGAACGTGTTCATGAGCGCCGGCCTCACAGCCGGGCAGACCCTGCTCGTGCACGGCGGGGGCAGCGGCATCGGCACCACCGCCATCCAGCTGGCCCGCCTGGCCGGGGCCCGGGTGGCCGTCACGGCCGGGTCGGCCGGGAAACTGGCCGAGTGCGCCCGGCTGGGCGCCGACATCCTGGTGAACTACCGCGAACAGGACTTCGTCGCCGAGGTGCTCGCCGCCACCGACGGGCGCGGCGCCGACGTGATCCTCGACATCATGGGCGGGTCGTACGCGGCCCGCAACGTGGCGGCGCTGGCCATGAACGGCACCGTCATGGTGATCGGCAACCAGGGCGGCGAGGATGCGGTGTTCAACCCGTTCCAGCTGATGATGAAGCGCGGCCGGTACTGGGGCACCACCCTGCGGTCCCGCCCGGCCGCCGAGAAGGCGGCCATCATGGCCGAGCTCGGTGACGTGGTGTGGCCGTGGCTGGCCAGCGGCGAGCTGCGCCCGGTGGTCGACAGCCGGTTCTCCTTCGCCGACGCGGCCGAGGCGCATCGCCGGCTGGAGGCATCCGCCCACGTGGGCAAGATCGTGCTGGTGCCCTGACCCGAGGTGTGGGTCAGGCGCGCGGTGCGGCCAGTTCGACCCGGTTGCGGCCGGCGGCCTTGGCCTCGTACAGCGCCGCGTCCGCGCGGCCGAGCCAGCGTGACACGCTCTCGCCCTGCCGGAGCAGCGCCACGCCCACGCTGGCGGTGCAGTTGAGGCCGGCGGTCTGCTCGCTCCAGGGGTGCCCGCGCACCTCGCCGAGCAGTCGTTCGCAGATCTGCACGGCCTGGTCGAGGTCGGTGTTGCCGAGCACCAGCAGGAACTCCTCGCCACCCACCCGCACGGCGAGGTCGGTGTTGCGGGTGGTGTCGCCGAGGATTTCGGCCATGGTGGCCAGCACCCGGTCACCGGCGGCGTGCCCGTGCTGGTCGTTGACCTCCTTGAAGTGGTCCATGTCGATCATGACGGCGCAGAGCGGTTCGCTCTGCACGGCGGCGTTGCTCATCATCTCCGGCAGCTGCCGGTCGAGGGCACGCCGGTTGGGCAGCCGGGTGAGCGGGTCGGTGTTGGCCTGCTCGTCGAGTTCCTCGGCGCGGATGCGCTGCATCTCGGCCTCGAGCTGAGCGCGCTGCGCCTCGTGGCGGGCCTGCTCGATCTCCAGCGAGTTGATCAGCATTCGCGATTGCAGCCCGGCGGTCTGGCGGGTGAGGCCGAGCATGAGCACGTGCAACTTCTCGTGGTGCTGCAGGGCCTCCTGGAACCGGCCGGCGGCGCTGTGCATCTCGTAGAGTTCCCGGTGCAGCTTCACCTTCAGTGCCGCATCCTCGGCCACCGACGGGTCGGCCAGCTGGGCATCCATCATGGCGCACGCCAGGTCGACACGCCCTTCGGCCCGGGCCACCTCGGCCAGCTGGGCGTCGTTGTTCACGGCCAGGTTGCGGTAGTTGTTGGCCGTGGCGATGGTCTTGGACCGGGCGGCCTGCGCCCTGGCCTCGGCGTACTGGCCCAGCTCGATGAGGTAGCCGACCAGGTTGGTGCGGGCGATGGTCTCGCGGAACGCGTGCCGCGGCTCCAGCGCCCTGGCCACCGCGGTGCGAGTGAGCGCGAGGCCCTCGTTCAGCGCCGTCGAGGGGTCCTCCCCCGCCGCCCGTTGGGCCCGGGCTATTTCGAGGCAGGCGTCGCCCAGGTTGTTCACCGCGGCGAAGGCGGCTTCGGGGTCGTCGAGGGTGTCGGCCAGCTCGATGGCCTGCCGACCCAGCTCGATGCTGCGTTCGGCGTCGCCGAGGGCCTGGTGCACCATCGAGGATCGGCTGAGCGCCCAGAATTCGGCGGTGAGGTTGCCGCAGGCCCGCGCGGCCTCGAGCGCGCCGAGCACGTGGCTGAGCGCGGGTTCCTCCAGCGCCGTCTCGTGGAACGCGAGCGCCAGGGTGCAGTGCACACTCGACTGGGCGAGCAGATCGCCGGTGGCGGTGAAGTGCTCGAGGGCGAGCAGGCCGTTGCGCACCGATTCCTCGAACTCGCCGAGTCGCAGCCAGTGCCCGGCGAGCAGCTGACGTGCCCGGCCCTCCTGGACGGCGGTGATGGCCGGGTCGGCGAGCGCCTGTTCGGCCTGCGCCGCTCCGGTGTGGTGCTGGCCGTCCCGGTTGGCCTGGGCGCTGCTGTCGAGCAGGCGATCGACGGTCGTACCGGGAGCGGGCGCGGTGGTGGTGATGATGGCGGTAGCGCGTGCTTCGGTGTCGCCGGTCGGGGTCGGCAGGTCGGTGCGGTCGTTGAAACCGCCGGGAAGGGCCGCCTCGGGCCTCGCGTCGCCGCTGGGATGGGGGTCGATATCGGGGCTGGAGTCGGCTTCGGGGTGGGAGTCGCTGGCGGGGGTGGGCGGGACGGCGGCCTCAGCGGCCTGCCCGGAGGCATCCGGGAGCGCGTTGCCGGCCGGGATGGGGAACAGGACTTCGTCGGGATCAGCCATTAGGCTCACCGGCTTCGGAGTGCCTGACCGTCGGGAGCCGTGGCCGCAGCAGCATCCGGTGGGGCGCTGAGCGGCGTTTCGACAGGCTGAGCGCACTGCCCGCGTGTTTCGGCGGGTAACTCAGTGACGGTACGCCTGGTGCGTTCACGGCTCAGTCCCCAAACTGCTCGTAGCTCCGAACCTATCAGCGTCGCGGCGGCCGCCGACAGCATCGAGCGCACGATGTATCCCCCGTTCAGGGGTGATTTTTGCCCACCCCGATCTCCCTTTCATCGGCGCCTCACTGCCCGGATACAGCAGGCCCACAGTCGGCGTTACGGGTCCGCTCAGTGAGCGGTGCCGACATCAACGCCAACCGAGGCCGGGCGCGACGAAGCGCACGACGGAATCGAGCAGCCTGGCGTTGTACTCCACGCCGAGCTGGTTGGGCACCGTGATGTGCACGGTGTCCGCGGCCTGCACCGCGGCGTCCTGCGCCAGCAGTTCGACGAGCGCGTCGGGCTCGCCGATGTAGCTCTTGCCGAACCTGGCCAGGCCGCCGTCGAGGTGCCCCACCTGGTCGCGGTTGTCGGCCTGGGCGCGCAGCCCGAAGTAGCGACGGTCCTCGTCGGTGACGAGCGGCAGGATGCTGCGGCTGACCGCGACCCGCGGCGTGCCCGGGTGGCCGGCATCCGCCCAGGCCTGCCGGAAGATGGCGATCTGCTCGGCCTGCAGGTCACCGAAGTCGACGCCGGTGTCTTCGGTGAGCAGGGTCGAACTCATCAGGTTCATGCCCTGCTCGCCGGTCCATTTTGCGGTCGCGCGAGTGCCGGAGCCCCACCAGATGCGCTCGGACAGCCCGGGCGACTGGGGCTGGATGGCGAGCAGGTTGCTGTGACCGGTGAGCTGCGGGTTCGCGGCGGCGACGCCGGCCCCGGCGATGGCGCGGCGGAACTGTGCGGTGCGCTCACGCGCGTCATCCGCGTCGGTCTGGCCGGGCCGGGGCACGTGCCCGAATGACTCGGCACCACGCAGCGCGGTCTCGGGTGAGCCGCGGCTGAGGCCGAGCTGCAACCGGCCGTTGCTGATCAGGTCGGTGATCGCGGCCTCTTCGGCCATGTAGAGCGGGTTCTCGTAGCGCATGTCGATGACGCCGGTGCCGAGTTCGATGCGGCTGGTGCGGGCGGCCATCGCGGCCAGGAGCGGGAACGGCGACGCCAGCTGCGGGGCGAAGTGGTGCACGCGAACGGAGGCGCTGTCCACGCCGATCTCCTCGGCCGCGACGGCGAGTTCCACGGTCTGCACCAGGGCGTCGCGGGCGGTACGGACCAGGGAGCCCGGCACCGCCTGGTAGTGGCCGAAGGAGAGGAACCCGATGTGTTTCATAGTTGCTGCAGCGTTCAGCCCCCTCCCCCTATTCCCCGAGCTCCGCCAGATACCCGCCCCCATCCGCCGTTCTGGTGCATAACTCCTGCAATTTTCGTCGCAGCGGCAGCACTGCCCCGTGATCACGCGGACGCCGAACCAGCCGTAGTAGAAATTGCAGGAGTTGTGCACGGGGGTGCGGATGCTCCGATCGGGTCGCTACCCGCGGCAAACCCCGGGTACTGCCAAGCTGGGGTCATGCGTCATCTGTTTCTCGACTTCTTCGGCACCCTGGTCAACTACGCGGACTCCCGCGCGGGTCAGGGCTACGCCGACACGCACGCCAGCATGCAGGCTTTCGGCGCGTCCGGCACCGAGCAGGAGACCGCCGACGCCTGGCTGGACGCCTTCCACCAGCTCAACACCGAGTCGGATGTCGACCACCGGGAGTTCACCATGGAGGAGCTGTCGCGCCGTGCCATCGTGCGGCTGCTCGGCCGCGAACCCGACACCACCGAGATCGCCGAGGGCGCGGCCAGCAACATGGCGGACTGGGAGCGCGGGGTGGTGCTCATCCCCGGCATGGCCGAGACCCTGCAGGAACTGGGCCAGACGTTCACCCTCACCATCGTGTCGAACACGCACAGCGCATCCGTCGTGCCCCGCCAGCTGGCGGCCATGGGCGCGACCGACCTCATCGCCAACATCGTGACGTCGCTGGAGGTGGGGTTCCGCAAGCCGCACTCGGCGATCTACCAGGCGGCCCTCGACCGGGCCGAGGCCGACCCTGCCAAGGTGATTTTCGTCGGCGACACCTGGGACGCCGACTTCGATGGCCCCCGGGCGCACGGCATGGAGGCCGTGCTGGTCTCAGACGCCCCGCGCGACGGCGTGCCGGAAACCCGCCGGGTCACGTCCGTGCTAGACCTGCCGGACCTGCTTTCGTTCCGCTACCCGAGCACCCGCCCGCAGACCACCCGCCCCCGCGGGGTGGCATAACTCCAACACCACCCACCAACCACCGAGTTGCCCCGTTGCGGACGAGTTGCCCCGCTGTAGCGGGGCAATTCGTCCGCACGGGGGCAACTCGCGGGATCAGCCGCGCAGCGGCGCCCGGTGCAGGGCTGCCCAGCCGAGGCCGAAGGCGACCATGGCGGGGATAAGCAGGGCGGCGAAGAAGCCGGTGATGGTGAAGCTCATCAGCCAGTCGATGATCGGCGCGGCGGAGCCGGTGAGCATCGCGAAGGCGAGCAGCGCCAGTATCACCAGCGCGACCGCCGTCCAGAGCACGAGCATCCCCATCGCCCGCCAACGGGCATAGACGGCGGCGAAGGCCGACGCGACGGCGAAGATCACGATCTGCAGGCTGAACAGCGACAGCCACACCGTGCCGGCGCCGACCTCTCCGAACCAGAGCGCCGTGAAGTGGTGGAAGGTGATGCCGGCGGCGTTGATGGCCCGCTCGATCTCGGTGAGGATCGCCCAGCCGGTGGCGTTGAAGACCGCGATCACGACGAAGGTGAGGAGCGTGCCCAGGGAGTACTCCCGGCGGGTGATGCTGAAGCCCAGCGCGAACGGGAACACCGCGCTCACGGCCTGCACCCCCACGACGGCGAGGTACCAGAACGGCGACAGCCCGGCCCAGCTGTAGGCCATGCCGTCCAAGGCGTCCTGCCGGCCGGGTTCGGGCACCGACACTGCAATGAGCAGCGCCACGACGATCGAGATGAGCAGCGAGACGCCGGTGATGATCCACGGGATGCCGATGTAGGTCAGCTTGTTGATCATCTGCAACCGCATCACCTTCGTGATCCGGTGCCGGCTCTGGGGGCGGGTCGCCGCGGGGGCGACGCTGATGACGGTCATGACGGGCTCCTCACTCGGAGACGACCGAAGCCAGGGACGGCTGCGGGGCGGATTGGGTGGTCAGGTCGACGATCAACTGCTGGAACGACACCGGTGCGATCTCGAGGTTCGCGGCGACGGCGGCGCGGTGGTCCTCGGCGGTGAGGCGACCCGAGATGGTCACCGTGGCCAGCCCGCCGAGGGTGTCGCGGTGCAGCACGTGACGGCCCACCGCGAAATCGTCGACGTCGCGGGCCCGGCCGGCCACGGCGGAGGCGCTGCCGCGCAGGCTCTCGGCGCTCTGGTCGAGCAGCAACCGCCCCTCGTCCAGCACCAGCACGTGCTCGAGCAGGTTGCTGACCTCGTCGATGAGGTGGGTCGACAGCAGGATGGTGCGGGGCTGCTCGGCATAGTCGGCCAGCAGGGTGTCGTAGAAGGTGTGCCGGGCCACGGCATCCAGGCCGAGGTACGGCTCGTCGAAGATCGTCACCGGCGCCCGGCTGGCCAGGCCGACAATGACCCCGAGCGCTGACTGCTGGCCGCGGGAGAGCTTTCGCACGTCGCGCTTGAGGGGCAGCCGGAACTTGCCGACCAGGTCCTCGGCGAACGCGGCATCCCAGTTGGCGAAGAACCAGGGCGCCCCGGTGAGCACGTGCCGGGCCTGGAATCCATCCGGGTACCGCGTGTTCTCCGAGATGAAGCACATCTGCTGCAGCACGGCGCTGTTCTCCACCGGGTCCTCACCGAGGACGCGGGCGGTGCCGGTGCTGGGGAAGTCCTGGCCGGTGAGCATCCGCATCAGGGTGGTCTTGCCGGCGCCGTTGCGGCCGAGCAGCCCGCAGATGATGTTGGGCTCCAGAGTGAACGAGACGTCCCGCAGCGCCGCGACGTCCCGGTAGGTGCGGCTGAGGCCATCCACCTGGATGACGGGGGTCTGGCTGTTCATCGGGTCTCCTTTTCGGTGAGCTGGGTTTCGATGAGTTGGGTGTCGATGAGTTGGGTGTCGATGAGTTGGGTGAGCTGGTCGGGTGCGATGCCCAGGCTCGCGGCCTCGGCGAGCATCGGGGCGACGAACTCCAGCACGAACCGCTCGCGCCGTCGCGCCGTGATGCGTTCACGGGCACCGGCGGCCACGAACATGCCCACGCCGCGGCGCTTGTAGAGGATGCCCTGCTCGACGAGCAGGTTCACACCCTTGCCCGCGGTCGCCGGGTTGATGCGGTAGAACATCGCGAACTCGTTCGTCGAGGGCACCTGGCCCTCCTCGATGAGCGCACCGGACAAGATGTCGTTCTCGACCCGCTCAGCGATCTGCTGGAAGATCGGTCGACCCTCATCCATTTCGACGCCTACCTCCGTGGTTGGTTACCTAACTAATGAACCACACAACCGAGTCGTGCACAAGGCCCTGCAGGCATCCGGCGCGCGCAAGTGGGTAAGCTCGGCGAATGGTCACAGAGGGGTACCGCATCCGCCGCACGGAGGAGAGCGATTGGCGCGAGGTGCGCACGCTACGCCTGGAGATGCTGGAAGACACCCCGATCGCGTTCGGCGAGACCCTGCAGAATGCCCGCGGCCACACCGAGAGCGAGTGGCGGATGCGCGCCGCCCGCGGTTCGGCCGAGCACGGCATCACCCTCGTCGCGATCGACCCGGCCGGACGCTGGGTGGGCACGATGGCGGGCTACCTGCCCGATCCCGCCACGGGCCCGCTGTTGGTGGGCGTGTACGTGTCGCCCGACCACCGCGGCCGCGACGCCGGTGTCTTCGACACCCTGCTGGCCGCGATCGAGGACTGGGCGCGCGGCGAGGGCGAGGTCCTGACCCTGCACGTGCACGAGGACAACTCCCGGGCCCGCGCCGCCTACCTGCGCCGCGGCTTCATCGAGACCGGATACCGGGTGCAGTACGTGCTGGACGCCGGCGCCCAGGAGATCGAGATGGTCAAGCGGCTCTAACGCCCGCCGCCACCGCCGCCTCCGCCACCACCGCCGGAGAACCCGCCGCCGAAGGATCCGCCGGAGAAGCTCCCGCCGCCGCTGCCCGACCAGGAGCTGGGCGGCGGCGCGGGCGGGGTCTGGGTGGTGTGCACCGAGTTGACCATGCCGCTGAGAGACAGGGCCAGCTGCACACTGCTGAACGGGCTCTGCGACACGAACCAGCCCGGCTGGAGGGCTTCTTGTTCGTAGTACACCGCAAGTTCGGCGGCCCACTCTCGTTCGATCCCCCAGAGCACCGCGTAGGGCAGCAACTTCTCGTAGAGTTTCACGAGCTCGACGGTGTCGGCGCCCGGCACGGATGCCGCAGCGCCGGCCGGCTCAGTTCTCTTCGGATCCGCAGCGGTCGG
Organism: Cryobacterium sp. AP23; assembly: GCF_054075385.1. Classification (NCBI taxonomy): domain Bacteria; kingdom Bacillati; phylum Actinomycetota; class Actinomycetes; order Micrococcales; family Microbacteriaceae; genus Cryobacterium; species Cryobacterium sp. AP23. Next base: position 1,464,379 of record NZ_CM133415.1, read on the forward strand.
CTGCTGGCCCGGGACGCTGCTCGGTACGGTGACCCGCAGGGCCCCCTCTGGGCTCTGCAACATGCGGAACCGGTCGGCCTCGGCCAGCTCGAGGTAGACCTTCATCCCGGTGAGGTAGTCGCGCCGGTCCACGCCGGCCGCGCTGAGCAGCATCGGTCGGGCGGCGGCGACGAGGCCGACGATCACGGCAGCGCCGGCGAGGACGATGAGCGGGAACCACCAGACGGCGGGCGGATCGCCGATCACGAGCACACCCACGACGAGCACGACGACGGCGCCGAGGCCGAGGAGCACGCCCTTCCTGGCGCGGGTGAGGGCGGGCCGGGCCTTCCAGCCACGGGCGATGTTGCGCCGGGTGGCATCCGCGGTGGCGGCCGCGAGCCCGCGGGCGAGGCCGCTGTTGGCGACCCCCAGCTCACACACCGCGCCGGCCGGCAGCCCCGGGAAGAGGGTGGCGAGCACGGCGTGCTCCTGGTCGTCGACACCGTCGTCGTGCAGCAGTTGCAGGGTGAAGTCGCCGCCGTCGGCGCTCACCGGGTAGTCCAGGATGCGCAGGTTGCCGCGTACGGCGAAGCTCACGATTTGCGCCGCCATGGCGGTGCTGGGCCGGCCGGCGAGGTCGGCGGCCTCGAGCAGGTTGTACCCGGCCGGCACGCTGTACTGCGCGACGATGGTGCCGCGCCCCTTGGGCTGCCGGGCCCGCACGAAGATGCGGGCCAGGGCGAACACCCCGCCGAGCAGGGCGATGCCGAGGAGCCCGAAGGGGAGTCCGCCGGCGTCGATCGGCGAGCTGAAGCCGGGCTGGTAGTTCGAATCGGGCTGCTCCTCGGCGGGAACCTGCACGAAGGTGCCGGCCGTGAAGCCGATCGCCACGGTGAGGTTCTCTCCCGGGCCCAGGGCGCCGGCCTCGGCGGTGAGCATCTGGCCCGGCGCTGAATCCGGGGCCGCGGCATCCGGAGCGGCGGCATCAGGGTCGGCCTCCTGCACGATCCGGCAGTCGCCGCTCTCGCCCTGCGCCCCGGTGTAGCAGGCGTTGTTCCCGGTGAGGAAGGCGGCGATCGACGGGTCGACGTGCACCCGGGCGGCGACGGAACCGAATGGCTGGTCGAAGCCGGTGCCGTTGGTGTCCCAGTACAGCTCGTCGTCGTTGGTGTCGGCGAAGGCCCGCACCACGTTCTGTTGCGTGTAGGTGATGACGTAGGTCTGGCTGCCGCGCACGAACTCGTCGGTGCCGAGGGCGAGTTCGGTGAAGCCGCCGGTGTCGGCCGACTCGAAGTACACCGGCGCACCGGCGGCGTCGGTGACCGACTCGACGGTGGTGTTCAGTGGCACCCCGTCGTAGTCGTTCGGGATCGCCCGGATGATCCCGCGGTTCTGGTCGAAATCGGGGAACTCGGCCACGAAGGTCTCGACCGTGCGCATCGTCGAGTGCCCGGCGCTGTCGCGGCTGAGGAAGTACTCCCCCGCGAACAGGGAGAAGCTGAAGTCCGAGGTGTCCGCCGCCACGGCCGCGCGCACGCTGCCGGTCGGGCCGGACGCCGTGACCGCCGCCGGGGCCCCAGCCGGGCTCAGTCCGCCCGCGCTAGCCGCCACCGGGGCGCCGAGCGCCAGCACGGCCGCAACGACGAGGGAGGACAGGACCTTCAGAAGACGAGTCACGCCCCCGAGCCTAGCGACCCCCTCACGTTGACCTCGAAAGGTCGCCGCTCCACCACGGTCCCCTCGGGCAGATCCCCGGCCACGGCAAGTAACCAATCGACGAAGTCAGCCACCGGCAGGTCACTGCAGTCCGGGCACCATCCCATCAGCTCGAGTCCCGCCATGGACGCGGCGAGGTACTCCTGCCGGGTGAGCCCGGGGATATCGCGGACCAACGCGGTGGTGGTGTGCCTGGCGGAGCTCAGGCCGGAAAATGAACGCCCGCACCCGCACGCTCCGAGGGGGTCTCGCTCGCTCGCCGAGCACACCGGGTGAAACCAAACCAGCTCGCCTTCGACGCAGTACGCAAAATCCGAGTCCCGAGCACCCTGGGTTGCCGAGGTCGCCACAAGTACCCTCATGATCTGCTCCATGTTCTCGGCACGAGGGTGAGTGAGTAGGTGACGGCAGGCTACGTGAGGCCACCGACATCGAGCGAGGAAGCGGGTGGACCGCCTGTTCAGAAGCCTTCCGGGGCATGCGGGCGGTACGGGGCGGCGAGCCAGGCCAGCTCCTCGTCGGTGAGGGTGAGGTTCACCGAGGCGACCGCATCCGTGAGGTGGTGCGCCCGGGTGGCACCGACGATCGGCGAGGTCACGGCCGGTTGCTGGCGCACCCAGGCCAGAGCCACCTGCGCGCGCGGCACCCCGCGATCCGCAGCGACCTGCGCGACAGCGTTCACGATCTCACGATCGTCGTCTTCCTGCTGCTTGTAGAGGGTCTGGCCGAAGGTGTCGGTTTCGGAGCGTCGGGTGGTCTCGTCCCAGTCGCGGGTGAGCTTGCCGCGGGCCAGTGGGCTCCACGGCAGCACGCCCACGCCCTGGTCGAGGCAGAACGGCAACATCTCGCGTTCTTCCTCGCGGTTGAGCAGGTTGTACTGGTCCTGCATCGACACGAACCGGGTGAAGCCGCCGAGGTCGGCGGTGTACTGAGCCTTTGCGAACTGCCACGCATACATCGACGAGGCGCCGATGTACCGTGCTTTGCCGGCCGTCACGACCTCATGCAGCGCCGCCATGGTCTCCTCGATCGGCGTCAGCGGATCCCAGCGGTGAATCTGGTAGAGGTCGACGTGGTCGGTGCCGAGCCGGGTGAGGCTGTGGTCGATCTCCGCCAGGATCGCCCGGCGCGACAGGCCGGCGCCGTTCGGGCCGGGACGCATCCGCCCGTGCACCTTGGTGGCCAGCACGTAGGCGTCACGGTTGCTGAAGTCCCGCAGCGCCCGGCCCAGGATTTCCTCGCTGCTGCCATCGGAGTAGACGTTGGCGGTGTCGAAGGTGGTGATCCCGGCCTCCAGCGCCTGCTGGATCAGCGGGCGGCTGTCCTCCTCCGGGAGGGTCCAGGCGTGGTTGCCGCGCAGCGGACTGCCGAAGCTCATGCATCCGAGCGTGATGGCGGAGACCTCGAGGCCGGTATTACCCAGTCGAACGTACTTCATGGCGGGCCTTTCGATCGGGTGCGGATGCGCGGTGGCGTGAACCTGCCTTCACCCTAGGCGCAGGTCCGGACGGCTGTCACCCACCCGCACCGGGGTGGTGAAGGCGGGTCGGGCTACGCTCGGGGAATGGTGACCCAATTCCGCACGGTCGAGGAGTTCCTCGCCGCCCAGCCCGCTGACCGCCGCGTGCTCGTCGACGCCCTCCGCGCACTCGTGCACGAGGCCAGCCCGGCCGCGCAGGAGCACATCAAGTGGAACTCCCCCAGCTATGTGCTCGATGGGGTGGACCAGGCCACCGTCAACGCGCAGGGAAAGCAGGGAGTGCGGCTCGTGCTGCACCGGGGCGCCACCACCGTCGAGAACACGGATGCCGCATCCGCTTTCACCGGCGACCCGCACGGCCTGCTCACCTGGCATTCCGATATCCGGGCGAGCCTGCCCGTCACCAACCTCGACGACCTCGCGGCGAAGCGCTCCGCGGCCGTGGCGGTCGTGCGGGCCTGGCTTTCCCGGCCGGATTCCGGGGTCTGAGCCGGCGCATCCGGAGGTGCGCGGGTCCGGCGCCGCTTCTACGCTTCCTGGACCTCGGGAGCGCTCGCGCCCGTGACGGCCGCGTCCCGGCCACCCGGACGCACGCGCACGGTGCGCCACGTGTCGAGGGCGACCACCCCGCCGAGAATCGCGAGCGCCAGGAAGATCGAGCCGAGGGCATCCGTGGGCCAGTGGTACCCGAGGTACACCCGGCTGATCGCGGCCAGGGCGATGCCGATGACGAGCACGGCACCCGCGACGACCGCCGCTACCCAGTGCCGCTTGCGGCGGGAGAAGATCAGGTAGGTCATCAGCAGCAGGAAGTTCGTGGCGCCGGATACGTGCCCGGACGGGAACGAGTAGGTGGTGTCGATGCCGAACAGCATCAGGTCGACCGGCGGGCGGGCGCGTTCGACGAGCCGGGTGATCACCTGCACGAGCACGAGCCCGGTGAGGGTGCCCAGCGCCAGCAGCACCGGCCGCCAGAGGTGCTTGGCGAAGAAACCCCAGATGACGATGGTGCCGAGCACCACGACGGGCAGCGCCACCGGCCCGAACCCGATGGCCAGCCCGATCATGATCGCGGTAGCGGTGCCGGTGCGGCTCTGCATCAGCCAGGCGTTCAGCGGGCTGTCGATGCTGGCCACGTCGTCGCGCTGCACGATGTCGGCGAGGATCACGAGGAAGCCGGCCACGCCCACGGCGACCAGCACCACCGAGAGCACATAGAGCCGGGTGCGTTCGGTCGCGGTGCGCCACCGGTCTTCCACGATGAACTTCTCGTTCAGGGCACGCAGGCGCTCCCGCTTGGAGGCTGCCGGGGTGGTCATGGCCGCGCGGCCCAGACTCGGTTGCGGTGGTGCATGGTGTCCTCCCGGATGGTGCAGGTGCCCCGGCGGATGCCGCCGGCCGGGCGCGATTGCCCGGACACCGACGCTACACAGCGGCAGAACTGAAATCCACTCGACTCGCGGAGCCGATCCGGCAGACGCCTACCGACCGGTCGCGGCCACGGCACCGGGCCGGGCGCGGCCGAGCAGCGCCGCGGTCACCGAGGTGCCCAGCGCCAGCACGACGAGCACCGGGGCGGCCACATCCAGGGCCGTGCGCAGCCCGACCGCGGTGGCCTCCAGCCCGATCAGGACCGCCACGACGCCCTGCACGAGGTAGGCCACGGTGTAGACGACCGACAGCGTTCCCGCCCGGTGATGCGCGGGCGCGTGCCGGTTGACCAGGCCGAGCCCGCCGAGGAACAGGAGGCCGTAGCCGACCCCGGCCGCGACCGAGGTGACCGCGAACACCGGCAGCGACGCCGTCGCCGCGCTCAGCACGAGCAGCAGCACCGCGGTCGCGCTGGCCACTCCGCCGAGTCCGATGGCCAGGCGGGCGGGCATCCGCTTGGCCGCCAGCGCGGTGACACCGATCACCACCGAGGTGATCGCGAGCACCAGCCCGGAGACCAGGGTGTTGTCGGAGTGGATGAGGTCGGCGGAGATCTGGGCGCCGAGCGAGAGCAGCACCGCACCCACCGCGAACGCCGTCGTGACCGCGAGGGCGGATGCGGTGACCACGCCGCGCAGCTCCGCCGGCACCCGGATGGGCCGGGGCCGCCACCGGGCGTCGGCCTCGGAGTCGCGGACGTGCTGCGGCAGGGTGAGCACGGCCAGGAAGACGAGTGCTGCAACGATCACGACGACCCAGTAGCTGAGTTGCCGCGGGAAGGGCGCGTACTGCACCAGGGCCCCGGCGATGATCGTAGCCACGGCCAGCCCCACCGCGGTTGCGGCCGTGTTGACCGAGCTGGCCCGCCCGGTGCCACCACGGGTGTTGAACTCCACCATGGCCGCGCTGGCCGGGGCCACGGCCAACCCCACCCCGATGCCCTGGAACGCGCGGGCGGCGAAGAGCCAACCCTCGGCCGGGGCGACGGCGAACAGCACCGAACCGACGAACATCGCGGCGACGCCGGCGAGGAGCGCCGCACGCCGGCCGATGTGGTCGGACAGGTCGCCGAAGACCAGCAGCACCACCACGAGCACGAGCGGATAGACCGCGAACAGGGTGGTCGTGGCTGCGGCGGTCATGCCCCAGTCGTGGGCATAGAGAGGGTAGATCATGGTCGGCGAACCGCTGGACCAGAGCGCCAGCATGGCCACGGAGGCGGCCGCCCAGAAACGGGTGGCGGGGCGAGATGACGGCAAGAGGCTCCAAACCGAACGAAGGTGCACCGCGGCCGGCTCGGGTGGGGCCGGCGAGGTGACGGATGCGCCGCGCCATTGCAGGGCCGGCGGCCGGATGGCTGCCGTCCCGCCACGCTAGCAGGCTGGGTTGGTTAATCCAAGTCAAGGTAGGATGGGGACATGACCATGGACAGTTCCGACCTGCGTTGCTCGATCGCCCGCACCATGCAGGTGCTGGGCGACCGGTGGACGATCCTGATCGTGCGGGAGTGCTTCCGTGGCCGCACCCGATTCAGCGATTTCCGGCGGGTGCTCGGCATTCCCACCGACATCCTCACCTCCCGGCTGGGCTCCCTCGTGGAGGCCGGCGTGCTCGAACGCCGCGGCTACCGGGAGCCCGGCGCCCGCGAACGCTTCGACTACCACCTCACCGCCGCCGGCGATGCCCTGCTCCCGGTGCTCGGCGCGCTCGCCCAATGGGGCAACGAACACCGGCCCTCCGGCCACGGCCCGAGCCGGCTCTACCAGCACGCCGAGACCGGCGAGGCCACCGCGATCGCGTTCGTCACCGCCGACGGCGCCGTGGTTCCGCTGGAGGACATCGCCATCGTGCCCGGCCCCGGCGAGAACGACCCGGACATCGGGCCCATCCGCCCGCTGGCCCGCCCCGGGCTCAGCGTGGCGGAGGGTTGACGGTGTCACCTTCCGAGGTGAGGTCGGCGCCCTCCGCGAGCGCGAGCGCCTCGATGGCGGGGTCGGCGGGCAACGCCTGAACCGTGCACAACTCCTGCAATTTCCTGCGCAGCCACCCCGGTGCCCGCGTCTTTCCGGGCCGGCCGGCCGTCGGATGGGAATTCAGCAGGAGTTATGCACGGGATGACCGCGGCCGGGCCGCGCAAGTCCCTTTCGGTGTTGCGGCGGCGGCAGTACCGTGTCCGGCGTAGGGCGGATGCGTCCCCACCGTCGACCGAACCGGGAAGGAGCCACACCATGAGCGAAACCTCGATCGGGCTGGGCGGGTACATCCCGCCGGGCTTCCTGATGCAGCACGTCGTCAATCCGATCGCCCGTGCCATCGGCCGCCCGACCCTCATCGTGCGGGGCCGGATCAGCGGGCGGGAGATCAGCATTCCGGTCGGCCCGTTCCACTTCGGCGGCGACACCTATGTCATCGCCGGCCGCGGTGAGACGCAGTGGGTCCGGAACCTCCGGGTCGCCGGGCGGTGCGAGCTGCGCATCCGCTGGCACCGACAGCCACACCTGGCCACCGAGCTGCGCGGCGCCGAACACCAGCTCGTGGTCGCGTCCTACCTCGAGCGCCTGGGCCGGCGGGCGCCGGCGTTCCTGGCCGAGCTGCCCAACCCGGCCGACCACCCGATCTTCCGGCTGGAGCCCACCGGACCGCCCGTTCGCGGCTGAGCGCCCGGCCGCCCGCCCGGCCGACCAGCACCGACTGGCACGCGGCCGACCAGGTCAGCGTTCGAGCAGCCCGACCAACCGCAGCCAGGCCTCCAACCGGCGTTCGTCGAGCACCGGTGCGCGCACCGCCGCGTAACCATCCGGCCGCACCACGAGCATCCCGGTGCCCGGACGGTCGTCGAGCCGGTGCACGTGCACGAACGGCACGCGCAGCCGCTCCGGCATCTCGCGGGCACCGGCCTGCAGAAAGATGTGCACGCCCGGCGTCGCCATCAGCTCGTGCGCACGCACCCGGCGGCCCTCGCACCGCACCAGGGTGTCGGCCACCCGGGAGCCCGGCTTGAGGCCCCGCCGGGCCAGGCCGCCACGCACCGGGACCAGCGACGCCTGCACGTCCACCGACAGCGCGCTGCGCGGATACCGCAGCCGGAACTGGGCGAGGGTGCGCACCCCGGCTCGCGTCAACCGGCGCCGCCGGGTGAGCCAGGGCAGCAACGGCGCGGCGGCGGGCACGAGCACTGCCCGGCCCAGTTGGGCCAGCGGATGCACACTCGCCTCGGCCCAGTGCATCACCCGGGTCAGCCGCAGCACGGCCAGGTCCGCGGGGCGGCGCTCCTGGGCGTAGGAGTCCAGCAGGGCCGAGCCGGGCAGGCCGGCCGGGATGCCCGACGTCCGCAGACCTGCTCGGCGGCCGGCCGCCGAGGCGAAACCCAGCTTCCAGCCGAGGTTGACGGCGTCGTGGATGCCGGCATTCATGCCCTGCGCACCGGCCGGCGAATGCACGTGGGCGGCGTCGCCGGCGATGAACAGCGGACCGCGGCTGAACCGGCTGGCGATCCGGTGCTGCAACCGCACCTGCGCCGACCAGGCGACCTCCTCAATGCGCGCGGGCAAGCCGCTGTCGTCGAGCAGCCCCTGCAGCGCCTGGCGCGGAACGGGCGGGCCGGGTTGGCCGACCGGCTCCCGCACCGGGCCGGCCCGGCGGGTGGCGAGCATCCGCCAGGTGGCCCGTTCGCCGATGTTGAACAGGATCACCAGCCCGCGCCGGCCGACCACCACATGTGCGAACTCCGGGTCAAGGGTGACGGGTGCGGCGGGCGGGTTCGGGGCGCCGAGTTCGAGATCGGCGATGACCGCGTCCTCCCCGAAGTCGCCGCCGAGCCAGCCGCCCACCGAGCGGCGCACCAGGCTGGCCGCGCCGTCGCAGCCGGCCAGGTAGCGGCAGAGCAGGTTCTCGTCGGGCTCACCGTTGCCGCGCCGCAGCACCGCCCGTGCCCCGCCGTGCCGCAGGCGCGCCAGGCGCACCAGCTCGGTGCCGCGTTCCACGCTCACGCCCCGCTCGGCGAGCGCCGCGGCGAGCGCCGCCTCCACGTCGGCCTGGCGAATCAGCAGCAGGTGCGGGAATTCGGTGCCGGGCAGGTCGAGTTGCTCGAGCGACACCGGCACCACCCGGGTCTGGAGGTGCAGGCGCACCTCCGGTTTTGTGTTCCCGCGCGCGAGCAGGGCATCCGTCACCCCCAGCGGGCGCAGCAGTTCGAGGGTGCGCGGATGCATCACCGTGGCCCGCGAGGCCCGGAACTCCTCGCGCCGCCGCTCCACGATGCGCACCCGGGCACCATGGTCGTGCGCCTGCAACGCGAGGGTGAGTCCGGTGGTGCCCGCGCCCACCACGAGCACATCGACGTCGAACTGGGTCATACGGGTTCGCGCACCCGGCCCGTGACCGAGACCGGTTGCGCCGCCCGCCACCAGTCCGGTCCGATGGCGACGCGGGTGCTGCCGAACGCGCCGGGGTCGCGCACGAACTCGTCCCGGCGCATCCGCGGCAGCACCCGGTAGTGGATCGAACCGGGCACGCTGACCAGGGCGAGCACCCGCCAGAGCGCACGGGCGTACTCCTCCGCCTTTCCGGCGCCGTCCCACGGGTACACGCCGCGCTGGTCGTGCGTGAGCCCTGGCTTGGCCCCGGCCGCCACGGACACCGGGGTCGACCGCGGGGGTTTGTCCGCGAGGTCGAAGTCGTTCGTGTCGGTCGGCGCGGTGGTGGGGCCGCCGCCCGTCTTGTCGGTGGTGTCATCGGTCACGGCGTGCCTCCCTACGCGCAGCCGCCGGGGCCGCGCTGCATCCTGCACAGACGCTGCCAGCATAGGCAGCAGCACCAGCGCAGGGAAGTGCCCCGGGGTGTGCCCCGCGGCACGCGCTCTGTCCCGCGGCACATGTCCGTCTCCGTGGCACGTGTTCGCTCCCGTGGCACGTGTTCGTCACCGCGGCACGTGTTCGAACACGTGCCACCGAGACGAAGCAGTGCCGCGACGCACATCCACGCATCCGCATCCGCATCCGCAGATAGCCCGCGTCCACGCCCTCGGACCCCACGAATCGCTCGCGTAGCGGTATCCGTGCCAAGCTTGACGAGGTGCGCCCGCGCAGACCGCCCGCACCCCTATAGACCAGACGCACCGAGAAAGTCCGCCGACGCAATGACGCCTCCCGCTCGCCCCATCCCCCGCCCCGACGTGTCCGTGCGCCGCGCCCGCACCGCCGTCGCCGTGCTGTTCTTCACCAATGGGGCGCTCTTCGCCAACCTGATCCCCCGGTACCCGGCGATCAAGGCCGACCTCGGTCTCAGCAACGCCGAGTTCGGGCTCGCCGTCGCGGCCTTCCCGCTCGGCGCGCTCATCGCAGGGCTCGCCGCCGGCATGCTCATCCGCCGGTTCCGGTCATCCCGGGTGGCCGTGGTCTCCACGATCCTCACCGCGGTCGGGCTCATCCTCGCCGGCATCGCCCCCGGCTGGGCGGCCCTCGCGGCCGGCATCTTCCTCGCCGGCGCGATGGACTCCATCACCGACGTCGCCCAGAACTCGCACGGCCTGCGGGTGCAGCGCCTCTACCAGCGCAGCATCCTCAACTCCTTCCACGCGGTCTGGAGCATCGGCGCCGTCACCGGCGGCCTGCTCGGCGCCGCCGCCGCCCAACTCGATGTGCCACGCGGCACCCATCTCCTGGTCTCCGCGGTCACCTTCAGCATGTTCGCCCTGGTGGCCTACCGGTCTCTGCTGCCCGGCGCCGAGCCCGCCGAACCGACCGAAGCCGCCGAACCTGCCGCGGCCCGCCCCACCGACGCCACCCCGGCCCGCTCTTTCGGCCGCCTGGGCAAGTGGCTCGTGCTCGGCGCCCTGGTGATCATCGCCGCCTCCGGCGCCCTCGTCGAAGACGCCGGCGCCACCTGGTCGGCCATCTTCCTGTCCGACTCGCTCGGCACATCCGCCCTGCTCGCCGGGTTCGGCTTCATCGCGTTGCAGGGCATGCAATTCATCGGGAGGATGCTCGGCGACCGGTTCGTGGACAGGTTCGGCCAGCGCGCCGTCGCCCGCACCGGCGGCGCCATCGTGTTCCTCGGCATGGGCACCGCGCTCGCCTTCCCGTCCGTCGCGGGTATCATCGTGGGCTTCGGCCTGGCCGGGTTCGGCGTGGCCACGCTCATCCCCGCCGCGATGCACGCCGCCGACGAACTGCCCGGCTTCCGCACCGGAACCGGCCTCACCATCGTCGCCTGGCTGCTGCGCCTCGGCTTCCTGGTGTCGCCGCCCATCGTCGGGTTCATCGCCGACCTCTCCGCGCTGCGCTACGGCCTCCTCGTCGTGCCGCTGGCCGGACTGCTGGTGGTGCTGTTCGCACCGGTGCTGTCCACCCGGGTGCGTGCGGGCACGCCGGATGCCGCGCCTCGCGACGAACCGGAACTCGCCGCCGCGCCCTGAACCCGTCTACTCGGCGGGCAATTCGCCGCCGCGCCCTGAGCCGTCTACTCGGCAGGCAATTCGCCGCCCAACCCTGAGCCGTCTACTCGGCAGGCATCTCACCGTCGGCCGGAACACCGACGGCCGGGTCCCCGCGCCGCAGCGCCAGACCGAGGCACCAGGCCAGCCCCAGCACACCGAGGATCAGGCCGCCGCCGCCCAGATAGGTCTGACCGGGGCTCAGCGGGATGGTCTGCGTGTCGATGCGGGCACCCAGCGCCACCAGGTAGGCCGTCGCCGCCACGCAGAGCACGCTGCTCAGGACCAAGCCGATCACGATGAGGGTACGGCGCTTCACGCAGAACTCCTTGAGCTGAGGATTTATTAGTTGAGTCAAGCACATCCCGGCACAGGTCACCTAAACTCGACGGATGACCGCACCAGAGACCTCCGCCACACCCGCAGCAGACGCCCCACTCACGATGTTCGGAGCCGAATGGTGCCGCGATTGCCGCCGTTCGAAGAAGCTGCTCGACGGTCTCGGCGTCGCCTACGACTACGTTGACCTCGAGAGCGTGCCGGACGGCGCGGACCGGGCCCTGGCCATCAGCGGCCGCACCCAGATCCCCGTGATCGTCTTCGCCGACAACACCCACCTGGTTGAGCCCAGCGACGCCGACGTGCGCGCCAAGCTCACCGCGCTCGGCTCCATCTAACCTCGTTGGCGGTGAGGGGGGCCCTAACGGGATCTCCCACGGATGCTGCGGGTGGCGTTGACTGGGTGCACCGCCACACGCACGACCGAAAGGACCACCACCATGGATTACCGCCTCCTGGGACGCACCGGAGTTGAAGTCAGCCCCCTGTGCCTCGGCACGATGATGTTCGGCGACTGGGGCAACAAGGACCTCGCGGACTCGATCCGCGTCATCCACCATGCCCTCGATGCCGGCATCAACTTCGTCGACACCGCCGACGTCTATTCCGGCGGCGGGTCCGAGGAGATCGTCGGGCAGGCCCTGAAGGGGCGCCGGGACGAGGTCGTGCTGGCCACCAAGTTCTTTATGCCCATGGGCGAGGGCCCCAACCACGGCGGCGGGTCGCGCCGGTACATCATGCAGGCGGTGGAGAGCTCGCTGCGCCGGCTCGGCACCGACTACCTCGACCTGTACCAGGTGCACCGGCCGAGTGCGCTGATGGATGTTGATGAGACCCTGGGCGCCCTCACCGACCTGGTACGCCAGGGCAAGGTGCGCTACATCGGCTCGTCGTCCTACTCCGGTAGCCAGATCGTCGAAGCCCAGGTCGTTTCGCGTGAGCGCAACCTGGCCCGGTTCGTCACCGAGCAGCCGCCGTACTCGATCCTTGTGCGCGGCATCGAAGCGGATGTGCTGCCCACCGCCCAGCGTTACGGCATGGGCACGCTCAGCTACAGCCCCCTTGCCGGCGGCTGGCTTTCCGGCAAGTGGCGCAAGGACGCCGCGCCGACTCCCACCTCGGCCAACCGCCCCAGCGCCCGCTTCGACATGACGAGCGTGGCCAACCAGCAGAAGCTCGAGGTGGTCGACGCCCTCGCCCAGGTCGCCGACGAGGCCGGCATCACCCTGATCGAACTGGCGCTCGCGTTCGTGATCAACCACCCCGGCATCACCTCGGCGATCATCGGCCCGCGCACGATGGAGCAGCTGGTCTCGCAGCTGCCGGCGGCCGACGTGAAACTGTCCGCCGACATCCTGGACCGCATCGACGAGCTGGTCGCGCCCGGTGTCACGATGAACCCCGACGACAACAGCTACGGCGCCACCGAGCTCACCCCGGCGGCCCGCCGCCGCTGACCGTGGGCGCTTGCCTGTCTGACTCGAGGTCGGCACAGGCAAGCGCCGCCGACGGCTTCCCGCCGACCAGGCGGCGCGTCAGCGGGGCACTCCGAGCGTGGTCGCGAGGTGGATCAAGGCCGCCGCTTCGGGGTCGCTGAGCTGCCGGCCCGAGCTGTGTGCCCCGGGTTCCGGCATCACTCGCACCAGCTTCTCGGCCAACCGGTACAGCCAGGCCCGGTATGCCGAGTCCATCGTCGGCGCGAGCCGGCCGACCAGGGCCAGGGCATGCGCCAGTTCGTGCAGCACCCGAGCCTGGGTGTCGGCCGCTCCGCTGATCCGGCCGAAGTCGCGGGTGAGCACCTGGGACCGCAGGTCGGCCTCGATCTCCTTCACGAGGGGCAAGCCATCCGGCAGCGCGGCCTCGAGCGCCACGGCCTTCTCCGCGGTCAGCATCTCCCGCACGATCACGATCGGCCCGCTGGGGGTCACTCCCACCAGGTACATGCCCACGAGGAACGGTGCGGCGCCCACGACTTGCCATTCCTCGGCAGTGAACGCGTCCTTGACGTTCATCTCTGCTCCTCATTGAGCGCCGGCACCTGCCCGGGTCCCGGCGCCGCGGTGCTGATGTTCCGGCCACGGTCGCGTGCACCGGCGGCCGCCTTCCGCTCTGCCTCCAACGCTACGCCGGTGCTTCCCGCAACCGGAAGCCCCGCGCGGCACTTCCGCACAGGCATCCGTCGCTCGTCCCGGTGGGCTCGCCGACTTACGGCCCATCGGCTGCCCGTTGAACCGCCCGGGGCCCGGGAGTACGGTGTGAGGCACGGCACAAGCCGGCCAGCCCCAGTTCTCCTGACCCTGCGCCGGTCCCTCCCACCAGCAGTCACTCGAGCACCGGTAGTCTTCACCCCGGGGGTACAGATGAACACGACATTCCAGGACTCGACCGAGACCGACGGGCTGGAGATCTTCGACGACGTACACGATGTGCGCTCCGAAGCGGTGGCTTACACGGCCGCGCAGATCGTCATCGCGGTGCTGGGCTACTCGCTGATCCTGGGCATCGCCGTGGTGGTCATCGTCAAGGCCATCGAGCTGCTCTGGCCGGTCCTGCTGTTCGTGGTCTTCCCGTGGTTCATGGACCTGCTCTACGCGCTGGGCTGACCATCCGCCCTACTTGACCAGCGTGGCCCGGTAGCGCTCGTACCGGGACTTGCCCACGAGTCGCCAGAGCAGCCGCACCGGCGCCGGCAGGTGCTCGTGCTGCCAAGTGTCGCCGCCGTCGGGCTGGGCGGTGAGGATGCTGCCGAGCGTGACGAACATCTTGCCCTTGGGCGTGGACTTACGGCCGTGCTCCGCGAGCGCGTCCACCTCCCGCGGGGTGATCACCGTCTCCATCACGGGCACGATGTTCGTCTCCTCGTCGGGCAGGTGCACGGCGAGCGCCGCGTTGATTCCGTCCAGGGCCGCCGTGACGGATGCCGCATCCGCGGTCTGGCCGCTGGCCCGCCAGGCCGGCAGGCTGGCGTCGAGCTCCTCGAGGTGCACGAGCATCTCGGCGTGCTGCGCCTTCATCCGCGCCACATGGGCCGCGCACGACGGCGCGCGCTTCTCCAGCCGGCCCCACAGCATGGTGTCTTCGCCCTCGTGGTGCGCGTGCAGCCCGATCGAAAGCATCGCGAGGTAGTCACCGACGATCTCGGCTTGGTCGGCGTCACGCTCCGCAACTCCCCCGACCAGCGCCGGCCCCTCTCCGAACCCGGCCCGGAACATCCGATGGATCTCGGCCATGCCGCTCGCGTCGCAAGTCTTCACCGCCCCGCCCCGGGACTCGTCGTTGGGGCTGTCGCCGCTGGAAGGTAGCGCTGTGGCAGGCATGGTGCCTCCTTCGTCGAAGATCACACGCTAGGACTGTATCCGCGCGACGAAAGGCCTTCAAGGGGAGCGCCGCCGGGAACATCCGGTTCGCGGGTGGCGCGCTGGGCGCGAAGCGGCCGGACCCGCGCAATGCTCACCCGCCGCGCGCGGCGTTCGCTAACATGCCACTACGACCCGCACGCAAGGAGAAGACCATGGAGCTCACCGGCCGAGACGTGGACGAGTTTCTCGCGACCCTGGAGGGCCCCGACGCCGACTCCATCCGGGCGCTCGACGCCGTCATCGCCCCGATCTTTTCCGGGGTCACCCGCGAGCTGTGGGAGGGCGTGTTCTGGGGCGGCACCGAGCAGCAGATCATCGGCTATGGACACGTCGTGATCGCCCGCCCGAAGAAGCCCACCGTGGAGTGGTTCGTCGTGGGGCTGGCCCGGCAGAAGAACAACCTCAGCGTCTACGTCAACGCGTCCAAGGACGACAAGAACCTCATCCAGCACTACAAGGGGCAACTCGGCAAGGTGAAGATGGGCGCCGCCGCGCTCAATTTCGCCTCGATCGACTCCCTCGAGCTGGATGCGTTCCGCGCCCTGATACAGGAGGCCGCCCGGCTCACCCCCGACGCCACCTGACCCGGGTCCCCCTGGGCCGGCCACATCCGTCGCCACTGCACAACTCCTGCTATTTTTCCCCTGCCACCGACGGATGCCCGGAATTCCGGGGCGCCGACCGGGCCGCCCCAGATATTGCAGGAGTTATGCCCGGGGCGCTGGAGTGGGGGCGGGTGACACTGTCGCCACGGCCGCCGCCGCGACCGGCAGCGGTGCCGCAGCGACACCCGGACCGGGGACCTCGGCGCCGACAGCGACACCGGCCCGGGGCTTGCCGCGCCGCGACCCGCGCCGCCGCTGCGACGCTCCCCCGCGCCCGTAGACCAGCCACATCGTGAAGCCCATGATGATCATCAGCAACACCGTGTACACGAAGGTGATCGACATGGCGTCGAGGTTGTTCTCGCCCTCGGTGCTGGCCCGAATCGCCAGTCCCAACGGCTCGTAGAGCGGGTGGTAGAGGAAGACCGCGGTGTCGTAATCATCCAGCAGGCTGTTGAAGTTCAGCGCCGTGATCGCCGCCGCGGTGGGCAGCACCAGCGGCACCAGCACCGTGCGCAGCGTGAACAGCGGGCCGGCGCCCAGGATGCGCGCGGCATCCTCGAGCGATTCGGGCACCGACGCGAACGCCGCCTTGAGCAGCCGCAGGGTGAACGGGATCTTGATGATCACGTACGCCACCAGCAACAGCAGCGTGGTGCCGGTGAGCACCTGCCCGCCGATCAGGGGGTTGGGCCGGTCGAACGTCATCACCAGCGCCAGCGCGATGAGGATCGTCGGCAGGATCCACGGAATGTGCAGCAGGTACTCCAGCAGCGCCGTCACGGGGTTGCGGTGTTTCTGGAACACCCGCGCCACGAACAGCATCCCGAGCACCACGATCAGCGACGCCAGCGCGCTGTAAACCACGCTCACCACGAACGGCTTCAGCACCGACGGGGTGCCGAACACGGTGGCGTAGTTGCCCAGCGTGAACGCATCCCAGGTGATCGTGCCGGTACTGATCGCGGTGGACTCGAGGAATGAGAACAGCACGATCAGCACAACCGGCAGCGCGTAGACCACGAACAGAACATACGCGGCCACGTGCACGAGCACGTTCGCGAGCGGGTTGCGGATGCGCTGCTTCTGCAGCGGTGTCGCCACCTTGGCCACCGAGAAGTAGGTGCCGCTCTTCTCCACCCGGTTCATCATCGCCAGCAGCACGATCGTGGCCAGGCCCAGGATGATCGCCAGCAGCGCCGCCAGGTCGCGGGAGCCGCTGCTCTTGGAGAAGGTGAGGATCATCGGGGCGATGGTCTGGAAGTCGGTGCCGCCGAGCACCAGCGGTGCCGTCAGCGCGCCGAGCCCGGTGAGGAAGGTGAGCACGGTGACGGCGAAGATCATCGGCCGGAGCGCCGGCAGCACGATCCGCCAGAGGATGCGCCAGGTCGAGGCCCCCATATTGCGGGCGGCTTCGATGGTCTGGTAGTCGATCTTCGCCAGCGACGACCCGAGGAACAGCATGTGGTTCGTGGTGGTGGCCAGGGTCATCACCACAACCACGGCGAAGTAGCCGGAGAACCAGTTCGGGTCGATGTCGGGGAACACGTTGAGCACCGCGTTGGTGATGAACCCGTTCTTGCCGTAGATGAAGTTGTAGCCGGCGGCCAGCACGATGCCGCCGTAGATCAGGGTGGTCGCGTAGCCGAGCCAGAGCACCCGGGAACCGCGGATCTTGAAGTAGTCCGTCACCAGCACGATGAAGATGCCGACCACGTTCACCGTCACCGCGAGGGTGGCGGCGAGCGCAAAGCTGTGCCAGAGGCTCTTCAGCGCCCGTTCGGAGCTGATCAGCTTCTCCAGCGCCCGGAAGCTGATCTTGCCCTCCGGGAAGAACGTGCTGATCAGCAGGGTCGCGTTGGGCAGCACGAGGAAGGTGGCCACGAACCAGACCAGCACCACGAGCACGATGACGACAAGCGGGGAGCGGAGCATCGCCCGCCACGATGAGGTACGCATCCGTCGCCCCTAGTACTGCAGGATCGCGGTCGGGTCGATGTACAGCTGCGCCGCACTGCCCGGCGCCAGCGGCAGCGCGCCGCCCTCGGGCACCAGCGCGCGGATGCGGCTGCCGTGGCTGTCGATCGTGTAGGTGCTGTGCGAGCCCTGGTAGACCCGGTCCGCGATCACGCCGTCCAGCCGAACGGATGCGCCGTGTGCCGGCGGGGCCAGCGCCACCTTCTCCAACCGCAGGTAGGAGCTCTTGTCCGGGGCCAGGGCGCTGCCGCCGGCGTGCCGGATCTGCTGCATGAACTCGCCGGTGAGCCGGTTCATCGCGCCCACGAAGGTGGCGACGAACTCGGTGGCGGAGCGGTTGTAGATCTGCTCCGGCGTGCCCACCTGCTCGACCACACCGTGGTTGAACACGGCGATCCGGTCGCTCATGGTGAGCGCTTCCTCCTGGTCGTGGGTGACGTAGACGGTGGTGATGCCCAGCTCCCGCTGCAGGTTCTTGAGCTGCTCGCGCAGCTGCACCCGCAGCTTGGCGTCGAGGTTAGAGAGCGGTTCATCCAGCAGCAGAATCCGGGGCTTGAGCACCAGCGCCCGGGCGATGGCCACTCGCTGCTGCTGGCCGCCGGAGAGCTCGGACACGTTCTTGGCCAGCTGCTCAGAGGTGAGTTCCACCTGCGCGGCGATCTCGTCGACCAGCCGGTCGGTCTCGGTGCGACCGGTCTTGCGCACCTTGAGGCCGAAGGCGATGTTCTCCCGCACGCTCATGCTGGGGAACAGGGCGTAGTTCTGGAACACCATGCCCACACTGCGCTTCTCGCTGGGCAGCTTGGTGGCGGCCTTGCCGTCGATGTAGATCTCGCCAGCACTGGGTTCGATGAACCCGGCGAGGGTGCGCAGCGCCGTGGTCTTGCCGCAGCCCGACGGGCCGAGCAGGGTGAAGAACTCACCCTGCCCGACCTCGAGGTTCAGCTTCGGAATGGCGATGTGCTCGCCGAAGGTCACTTCGATGTCGTCGAACCTGATCATGATGATGCTTTCTACTGCGGGTAGCGGCGGCGTCGGGTGCCGCCCGGGTCGGATGCGCGGGTGTGCGCTGCGAGTTACGGCAGGTACTCGAGCTCGGTCTTCTCGACCCAGGCGCCGATGTTCTCACGGGTGAGGGCGTAGTCGATGTCCTGCTTGGGCAGCGACTCGATCAGCTCCACAACCTCGGGCAGCGCCTCGGCTCGGGCCTCCTCGTTCACCGGGTACGACGCGAACTCGGCCGCGAACGCGCCCTGGGTCTCGGCGCTGCCGAACCAGTCGATGAACTCCTCGGCGGCATCCTGACGCGGGGTGCCGGCGATCACGGCGATCTGCTCGGTCACGTACGGCACGCCATCCGCCGGGCTGATCACGCCGGTCTTGGTGCCGTACTCGGCGTCACGGCTGGTGATGCCGCTGGAGGGCAGCACGCCGAAGTCCACGTCGCCGCGGTCCATCCGGGCGTACAGGTCGGTGCCTTCCTCGGCCGGTGAGCCGTGCGCGAAGTACTCCTCCACCTGCTCCCAGCCCTTGTCGGAGACGCCGAGGTCGCCGTCTTCGTCGAGGTACGGCGCCAGCAGGCCGGCGAGCACCAGCTGCGGGGTGGCCTGGCCGAGCGCGGTGTTCACTTCGTAGCGACCGTCGTAGGCGGAGTCCTCCCACAGGTCGGCGACCTCGGTGGGGGCGTCGGCGGCGGGGATCTTGTTGGTGTCGTAGACCGTGACGATGGCCTGCTCCACGAGCGGCCAGAAGACGCCGTCCTCCGGGTCGCCGGACTCCTGGTCGACCTCGCCGGCCCAGGCCGGTTCGTAACCGGTGACGGCTTCTTCGGCCTTGAGGGTCTCGAAGAACATGTTGTTCAGCCCGAACACCACGTCGCCGACGGGGTTGTTCTTCTCGGCCACGATGCGGTTGGCCAGGTCGGCGCCGCCCAGGCCCACGATCTCGATGTCGAGGCCGGCCTCCTTGGCTTGCGCAGTGACCCATTCGCCGCGTCCGTCGGAGTTGGAGTTCGTGTAGACGATCAGGGTGCCGCCGGCGTCCCCGCCGCCCTCTGCGCCGGCATCCGCCGAGGCGCACGACGCCAGGACCATGGTGCTGAGGATGATGGTGGCGACGGAGGCTGTCTTGAAGGTGCGCTTATTCACTTGAGTTCGTCCTTTTCCTGGGCCGCGAAAGCGCCGTGGGCGCTCACCGGCCGTGTTTGCTGTGTCGGCAATCGTCACTTCACGTTAGGTCGGCTCGAAACCCGGCCCTTACCGATCGGGCGACTGTTCGCCCCGTGTTTGCCTGCTGTACATCAGCGGATGCCGTGGGGCACTCCGCCGGTTGAACTCACGAGCCGCGACGATGTCGGCGGTGCTCGCTGGGGTCACGTCACCCGGAATGCCGGTGCTGCCTGACGATCGGCCCCCGTGACGCTGTTACATACCGAGCGACTCTGCTCATTTTTGTCTCCCCAAAACGAATGTCCTCCCACGTTATGGGGTGGCCCGGAATCTGTATGTCCCCCTAAATGAGGACTAGCCCCGCCGCGCCTGGCCCGTGACCGGGGATTTATCGCGGGGTAGATTCCCCGTTGAGCACGGGCACTGAGCAGCCCACGCCGAGGAAGGTAGACCCATGAGCGAAGGCGGTACCGGCCCGCACCTGTCGATCGAACTCGGCGCCCTGGTCACGAGCACGGCGCTCGTTCTGGGCTCCGGCCTCGCACTCCTGGCCGATGCATCCAGCCGGGCCGCCTGGTTCGCGTTCATTCTGTCGGCGCTGGCGTTCCTGTGCTGCATTCCCCTGGTGATCGTCGCCATCCGGAACCGGCTGCGGCCGCCGCCCGACGCCTAGTCCTGCTTCCGCGCGGTGCCAAGCTTCCGTAAAGCGGTCAGTTCCGCTCATCCAGGTGGATGGTGATGCGACCGCTCGTGAGGTCGGGCCGGGTGCCGTCGGCGTTGGGCGCCGGCGCGGGAGTCGACTGCTCGGCCTCCCAGATGAGGTTCGCGGTGTGCGCGGTCGGGTGAAAGATCTCGTCGAACGGGGCGATGAGCCCGCCACCCGACCGCTTGCGCGGCTTCGTCCTTCGCTGGCGCGGGATCGAAGAGTCCATCTCCTCAATGTAATCCGGGGCGCCGAATCGCGGGTCGCCGAATCCGCGTCGCCGAATCCCGAGTTGCCCTCCTGCGGACGAGTTGCCCCGGTAGACGGGGGCAACTCGTCCGCATCGGGGCAACTCGCGGATCGGGTCGACTACCGGCGCATCAACGTCGTCGGCGCGCAGCCTCGGCGAAGGCCGGCTCGGGAACCTCGAAGCGGTCGTTCGGGGCCGCGTCGACGCCCGGCAGGGCGATCCGGTCGATGGCGTCGAGCACATCCGGTGCGAGCACCACGTCGAGGCCGGCGAGCTGGGAGCGCAGCTGCGTCATGGTGCGCGGCCCGATGATGGCTGCAGTGACGGCGCGGTGGGCGGTGGCGAAGCCCAGCGCGAGCTGGATCATGGTGAGCCCGGCCTGCTCGGCAACGGCGGCGAGCTGCTGCACGATCGCCAGCTTGCGCTGGTTCGCCGGGTCGGCCATGTCGAAGAGCATCGGCAGCGACTTGGCCCGGGCGGTCGGCGCTCCGTCGCCGGTGATCGCGCCGGTGAGCCAGCCGCTGGCCAGCGGACTCCAGGTGAGCACGCCCATGCCGTACCGCTCCGTGACCGGCAACACGTCCCGCTCGATGCCGCGCATCAGGATGGAATAGGCGGGCTGCTCGGTCATGTACCGGGACAGGCCGCGCTCCTTGGCCGTCCACTGCGCCTCCACGATCCGGTGGGCGGGGAAGGTGGAACTGCCGAAGGAGAGGATCTTGCCCGCGCGCTGCAGGTCGGTGAGCGCGCCCAGGGTCTCCTCGTCGCTGGTGTCCCAGTCGGGGCGGTGCACCTGGAACAGGTCGATCCGGTCCGTGCCGAGCCGGCGCAGGCTGTTGTCGACCGAGGTGGTGAGCCAGCGCCGGGAGCTGCCGCGCTCGTTGGTCCCGTCGCCCATGGGGTTGTTGGCCTTGGTCGCCACGACCACACTGTCGCGCCGGCCGGCGAGGGCCTTGCCGACTATGGTCTCGGACTCCCCCGCGCTGTAGCTGTCGGCCGTGTCGATGAGGTTGATCCCGGCGTCGAGCGCTGCATGGATGATCGCGATGGACTCGTCGTGGTCGGTGTTCCCGAGGGCGCCGAAGTTCATGGCGCCCAGGACGAGCGGGCTGACCCGAACGCCGGTTCTACCCAAAACGCGATACTGCATGGTTCCTCCAGTCGAAAAGTTGCTCCGTAAACAGTACGCGGCTCCCCCTGTGAGCTCTTCCGCTGTCGTGCTCGAGCCGCCATGCTGGGAGCACACCGACCCGAGGGAGAACCGATTGCTGAGGGTCTCGTGAACACCGACTGGCGATTCCCCATCATGATCGCGGTGTCGCTGGCGGAGTTCGCCGTGGTGCTGCGCCTCGTCCTCGGCCGTGAGGCCTTCCAGCAGCGCTGGCGGTCGGTCGCCGTGGTCTGCGTCGTGGTGGTGGTGCTGGGGATGCTGTTCGGGCGGTACGGCGCACTGATGGGTCTCCCCTGGTGGATCTACTACCCGGTGCCGGCGCTGGTCACGATCGCGCTGCCGCCTGCGGTGTTCCGGATGCGCGCCGGGCGCACCGTGCTCTACCTCGCGCTGGCGCTGGTCTCCGCTCCGCTGATCCACGCGGTGTTCGCGTTCTTCCTCGGCTGGAACGAGTACATGCCGTTCCTGGCCATCCCGAGCCTGGCCGAGCTGCTCCGGTAGCCGCCACATCCGGCCCGGCCCGCCGCCAGGGGTACTCTGACGGGGCCTCCCACCCGCGCCGAGCGAGCCGTAACGTCGATGATACGGCCCGCCCCTTCGGCCGAATGAGGAGAATACGCATGAACATCGAACCCCAGAACCCCACCTCCAAGAACCCGGCCGCGCAGTTCGCCGGCGACGTGTGGCTCGACCTGATCGCCGCACCGCACACCGACGACCAGCGGATGACCGTCGCCACGGTGCGCTTTGCCCCCGGCGCCCGCACCGCTTGGCACTCGCACGCCCGCGGCCAGTACATCCGCGTCACCCAGGGCGTCGCCCGGTTCGGCAGCCGCGACGGCAGCATCATCGAGGTGCACCCCGGCCAGACGCTCTACACCCCGCCCGGTGAGGAGCACTTCCACGCCGCATCCGGAGGCAGCTTCATGGAGCACATCGCGATGCTCGAAGCCGGCGACGATCCGGCGACCACGACCACCTGGCTCGAGCACATCACCGACGAGGACTTCGCCGGCCACTAGGCACCACCCCCGGCGGGGCTACCATCCTCGGCATGAGCGAACCCACGAACCACCCCAGCCCGGTGAAGCAGCTACGGCTCGTCGTTGAGACCGAGGACTTCGATGCCGCCCTCGCCTTCTACCGCGATGTGCTCGGGTTGACCGAGCAGGCCGCCTTCGAGGGTGAGGATGACGCCCGGGTGGTGATCCTGAACGCCGGGATCGCCACCCTGGAGCTCTCCAATCCGGCCCAGGTGCGCCTGATCGACCGGGTCGAGACCGACGGCGGCCGCAGCGCCCGCCTGCGCGTCGCGTTCGAGGTGGACGACACCGCGGCGACCACCGGGCGGCTCGTGGATGCCGGCGCGGTGCTCACCGCAACACCCCGCCAGACCCCGTGGCGGTCGATCAACGCGCGCCTCGAAGCCCCGGCCGGCCTCCAGCTCACCCTCTTCCAGGAGCTTTCGAGCGAGGACTGAGTTACGGACTTTCGGCCTTCGTTGCGCACGGGAAGGCCGAAAGTCCGTAACTCACTCTCAGGACGCGGCCAGGCGGGCCCGCTCGGCGAGCACGTCGAAGTCGGCGGGCGGCCAGGTGAGCACCATGCCGTCCAGCGCCTCGTGCAGCAGCTGCCGCACGGCGAGTCGGGCGTACCACTTGCGGTCGGCGGGCACCACGTGCCAGGGCGCGGCGGCCGTGGAGGTGCGCTCGAGGGCGGTCTGGTACGCGGCCTGGTAGCCGGGCCAGAGCATCCGCTCGTCGATGTCGCCCGGGTTGTACTTCCAGTATTTGTCCGGGCGCTCGAGGCGCTCCAGCAGCCGCTCCTTCTGCTCCGCCGCGCTGATGTGCAGCATCACCTTGATCACGAAGGTGTCGTCGTCGACGAGCTCCTGCTCGAATGCGTTGATGAGGTCGTAGCGTTTCTCGATCTCCTCCGGCGGGGCGAGTTGCTTGACCCGGCCGATGAGCACGTCCTCATAGTGCGACCGGTCGAAGACGCCGATCATGCCCGGCCCGGGCACGTGGCGGCGGATGCGCCAGAGGAAGTCGTGCTGCAGCTCGGCCTTCGTCGGCGCCTTGAACGCCACGTGGCTCACGCCCTGCGGGTCAACGGCGCCGACGACGTGGCGCACGATGCCGCCCTTGCCCGAGGTGTCCATGCCCTGCAGGATGAGCAGCACCTTGCGGTTGTCGCCCTCGCGGCTGTTGGCGAAGAGCATCTCCTGCTGGTGCGAGAGCGACTCTTCGACGGCGGCCGCGCCGGCCTCCGCATCCGCCTTGTTGCCGGCGAACCCGGGCGTGGAGCCGGGATCCACCGCGCCAAGGACGAACCCGCGGGTGACCTTGAGTTGGTTGCTGGATTCGTCCGTCCAGGTGGGTGCGGGCTTCTGGGCGGTCTTGCTCTTCGCGGCCACTGTTGTTCCCTTCGTCGGATCATGCCATTCTGCTCCGCCAGCCAGCGGCCGTCGAGCGTGCGCTGCGAACGCCAGGCGGCAACGCGCGAGGTTCGCGGGCAACACGCCGTGTCGCGGGTGGCGCGCAAACCGCGAATCGGCGCCTGGCCCGCGCGACGCTCTGTGCGCATCCGTTGTGGCGTGAGTCGTGGCCGCATTCAGCGGTCACGGGCGGATTACGCAGCGCCTCGTGCCGTAGCCCTCCGGTCCGCTAGGTTGGCAGCAACCGAGGGGGGAAACCATGGGGAACTGGCGCGCGCAGGTGAAGGTGGCCGCGGTCATGGTGGCGGTCTGCACGCTCACAGGGTGTGTCCCGGGCACCGGCTACTCCGACCTGGAACGCGAGGCAACCGCGGACGACGCCCCGCCAGCCGACCTGCCGGAGTACGCCTTCGACACCATGGACGCGGCATCCGTGCGCTTCATCGACGAAGTGGACGGCCGGCGCGTGTACCTGGCCGAGGGCACCGAGCCCCAGACCCCCGTGTGCGTGCTCATCTACCGGGATGTGACCGAATGGATGAGTACGTGTGGCTCCGACATGACGACCTCGCAAATCGGGGACTTCGAGCTCATGGTTGTCAATGACGACATGCCCAACCGCGACGGGTGGACGCGGGTGAGCCCGAACGTAATCGTCAGGGACTAGCGTCCCGGCTAGCGCACCCCGCCCATCAGCCGCAGGATCGGCCGGGTGAACAGCGCCAGGATGCCGCCGAGCACGATGGCGATGCCGCCGAGCACGCCGAAGTACAACTGCTCCGGGGCGGTCGCGTACCACTCAGCCAGCTGACCCGAGATGGCGGTACCGAGCGCGACCGAGAGGAAGAACAACGCGACCATCTGGGTCTTGAACAGCTCGGGCGCGAGTTTGGTCGAGACCGACAGCCCCACCGGCGACAGCAGCAGCTCGGCGACCGTGAAGACCAGCAGGATGCCGACCATCGCCAGCAGCGGAGTCGAGTTGGCCGCTCCGCCGACGAACGGCAGGAAGAGCAGGAACGCCAGGCCCATGATGGCGGTTCCGAACGCGAACTTCACCGGGGTTGACGGTTGTTTCGCGCCCCACTTGGTCCAGATCGCGGCGAACACACCCGACAGCACGATGATGAAGACCGGGTTGATCGACTGCACCCACGACACCGGCATCTCCCAGCCGAAGAGGGAGCGGTCCAGCCGGGTATCGGAGTAGATCGTCACCACGGTGAACTGCTGCTGGTACAGCGACCAGAACGCCACGCTGGCAATGAACAGAGGGATGAACGCGTAGACGCGCTTGCGTTCCACCGTGGAGATGTGCCGGTTGCTGAGGATCACGATGAAGTACGACACGGATGCCACGATCGTCACGCCGATCACGATGGTCACCAGGTTGGTCGCCGTGATGACCCCGGTGAGAACCAGCACCACGATGAGCACGATGAACGCGGCAGCCATCAGCCCGTAGGGCAGGTACCGGTTGCGCGGCAGCGGGTCCGGAACCTGGCGGGCGACCTCGGGCAGACGCTTGCGGCCGAAGGAGTACTGGATCAGGCCGATCGCCATGCCCACGGCGGCCAGGCCGAAGCCGTAGTGGAAGCCGACGGTCGACTGGAGCAGTCCCGTGAGGATCGGGCCGAAGAACGCGCCCAGGTTGATGCCGAGGTAGAACAGCGAGAAGCCGGCATCACGCCGGGGGTCTTCCTTGCGGTACAGCGTGCCGACCACGGAGGTCGCGTTGGCCTTGAGGCCACCGCTGCCGAGCGCGATCAGGATCAGGCCGACCACGACGCCGGCGACGCCGGGGATCAGGGCCAGGGCGATGTGCCCGATCATGATGATGAACGCGCTGACGAACAGCACCCGTTCGGAGCCGGCCAGCCGGTCGGCGAGCCAGGCCCCGAGGATGGTGGAGAGGTACACCGCTCCGCCGTACGCACCGACGACACCGGCCGCCGTGGCCTGCGGGATGCCGAGGCCGCCCTCTTCCGCCGAGTAGTACAAGTACAGCAGCAGGATGCCCTGCATCCCGTAGAACGAGAAGCGCTCCCACATCTCCACACCGAAAATGCTGGCCAGCGCGCGAGGCTGACCGAAGAACCGGTGGTCGTCCTGTGGGGTCCTTGAGTCAGGCTCCGTAGTGGTCGTCATTGTTTCGACGATACCCCTGGGTCCCTCAGAATTCAGCATCCCGCCGGGACCTTCGTCCTCCGTCGGGGCCGGTCGCGGGCCGGTCGTGCGGCCCGCGTAACGCTGTTTGACGCGCCACGCCGCGGGCGGCCTCTCCGCCACGGCAGAATGAAACCATGACCCGATCGGCGACCCTCAACCGGCCCCTGGCCCTGCTCGTCGCCGGCACCTTCTTCATGGAGGTCCTCGACGGCACGATCATCCAGACCGCCGCGCCGGCGATGGCCCGCGACCTGGGCGTGAACGCGGTCGACATCAACATCGCCATGACCGCGTACCTGCTCACCCTCGCCGTCGGGGTTCCGGTGAGCGGATGGCTGGCCGACCGGTTCGGCACCCGGCGCATCTTCGCGCTGGCGATCGTGATCTTCACCGTGGCCTCCGCCCTCTGCGCGCTGAGCACCTCGCTGCCGATGCTCGTCGCCATGCGGGTGCTGCAAGGCGTGGGCGGCGCGATGATGGTGCCCGTCGGCCGGTTGGCCGTGTTGCGCGCGGTGGAGAAGCGCGACCTGCTCGATGCGATGGCCTACCTCACCTGGCCCGCCCTGCTGGCGCCGGTGATCGCGCCCGTGCTCGGCGGCGTCATCGCCGACACGGTGGGTTGGCAGTGGATCTTCCTGGTCAACATCCCGATCGGTGTCGTCGCTTTCGTGCTGGCCCTGCGGGTCGTGCCCCTGATCGACCCGGTGCACCGGAACCGGCTGGACTGGGCCGGCTTCGCCCTCGTGGGTGTGACCCTCGCCGCGCTGGTGTTGGGCATGGAACAGATCGGCGTGAGCCCGACCAACTGGTGGCTGGCCGGCGGGCTGCTGGTGCTGTCGGCCGTGGTGGGCGTGCTCGCGGTGCTGCGCCTCCGCCGCACGAAGCATCCGCTGCTCGACCTGTCGGCGCTGGCGATCCCCACCTTCCGGGTGGGCAACGTCGGCGGCGGGGTGTACCGGTTGCTGATCGGCGCCGCCCCGTTCCTGTTCGTGCTGCTCTTCCAGACCGGGTTCGGCTGGAGTGCCTCCCAGGCCGGACTGCTCGTGATGGCGGTGTTCCTCGGCAACGTCGCGATCAAGCCGGCGACGAGCCCGCTGATCCGCCGGTTCGGTTTCCGCACCGTGATCGTGGGCAGCAACCTCTGCGGCGCGGTGGTGTTCGTGCTGTGCGCTTTCATCGTGCCGACCACACCCCTCGCCGTGATCGCGGTGCTCCTCTTCGCCAGCGGGGTGTTCCGGTCGATCGGGTTCAGCGGTTACAACTCGGTGCAGTTCGCCGACGTGCCCGCGCCGCTCACCTCGGGCGCCAACACCCTCGCGTCAACGCTGCAGCAGGTGGCCGTGGGCCTCGGCATCGCCGTGGCCGCCCTTATCGTGCGGGCCACCACCGCCGGCGCCGCGGTGATCGACCCGGCCGCGGGCGAGCTCGGTTACCGCTGGGCGTTCGGGGTGCTCGCGGTGCTGCTGCTCATTCCGGCGGTCGAGGCGTGGCGGATGTCGGCCCATGCCGGCGCCGAGGTCGCCGCCCGGCGCTCCCCCGCCGCATCCCGCTAGGCCCAGATAGGTCCCGCCCACGCCGGTTTGCGCGTTCCGGGGGCTACGCATCCGTGGCCCCCGCCAGCCCTCAACGCCCTCGTATGTTTCTCCTGATCGGCATATGTTCCCCACACACCGTCGCACCGCGGCGGGCGAGCAAGGGGACGACGAATGAGCCTGACGCAGGATGCCGAGGCCGATCAGCGCTGGGCCGCTGCCCAGAAAATTGCCGCCGGCGGAATAGACGAGCGGATGCCGAGGCGCCGGCGAATCGTGTTGCTGTGGATCTCGGTGTTCTTCGTGGGCAGCCTGCTTCTGGGGGTCGTGCTGACTGCCGTACTTCCGCCACTCGACACCTCTGAAGCGGAAGTAGAGGGCTGGAGCCCCCGAGTGATTGCGGGATACCTGTTCCAGGGCGCCGGCGTCCTCATCGGTGTCGTGGGGTTCGTCTGGGCGATTCGCACCGACCGGTACATCACGCGGTGGCGGGCGGTAGCCAGCCCGCTGAGGGCCCGCGAACGCAAATGGGTACAGAAACAGATCCGAACGGGAGCGCCCATCGACGATGAACAGAAGATGTCCGTGGTGCTCGCCATCGCTGCCCAGAACCGAAGCGCAACCTTGGGGGTACTGCCGATCTTTGCGTGCAGCACTCTGATCGCGGTTGGAGTCGGATTGTCCTCTCCCTGGGACTTGATCGCCTGGGTGGAACTGGTCGTCGTTCTCGCATTCATCGTGCTGTTCGCGCTGCTCGCACGGGACTACCGGCGTGCCGGTGTCTACCTCGACACCTTCGGCGGCGACCGCGACTAGTGCAGCACCCGGTAGGTGACGTGGGTGACCAGCTCGTTCTCCACCGAGCTCACCTGCTCCAGCCGCACGTCGTCCAGTCCCGTCAGCAGCGCCTCGCCCGCGCCCTGCACCATCGGGGCGACGTGCAACCGCAGCTCGTCGACGAGCCCGGCGAGCAGGTATTGCCGCACCGTGGATGCCCCGCCGGCGATCGCCACGGACCTCTCCCCCGCCGCGGCGCGCGCCTGCGCCAACGCCGACTCGATGCCGTCGGTGACGAAGGTGAACGTGGTGCCGCCCTCCATCACCAGCGGTTCGCGCGGGTAGTGCGTCAGCACGAATACCGGTGCGTGGTACGGCGGTTCCTCGCCCCACCAGCCGGTCCACTCGAGGTCCCACTCGCCCCGGCCGGGGCCGAACATATTGCGGCCCATGATGAAGGCGCCCGCGTCCACGATCGCCGCGAGCTCGGCGGCGTTCTCGCCGGGCTGCTCGATCGCCCACCGGTGCAGCCGCATCCCGCCCTCGCCCATCGGATTCTCCAGGCTCTGGTTGGGGCCGGCCGCGTAGCCGTCTGTGGACACCGTGATGTCGCAGGTCACTGTCGTCATGCGTGGATCGCTCCCGTTCGTTGGCTCACCCCGGCGCCGAAAGCCACCCGGAAGGCCGATCAGACGTTCACGGCCGCTGGCACCAGATTGGACGGCACCGGTTCGTGGCGCAAGTAGCTGCGCTGGAAGACGCCGCTTCCGGCGGTCAACGCGCGGAGCTCGATCGCGTACCGCAGCAGCTCGGCATCCGGGATCTCGGCGTTGATCTCCGTGCGCTCATCCCCCACCGAGGTGGTGCCGGTCATGTGGCCGCGCCGGGTGGACAGGTCGGTCATCACCGGGCCCACGTAGGCGTCGGGAACGGTGATCGTCACCGCCGAGACCGGTTCCAGCAACTGGATGCGGGTGGTCGCCGCGGCCTCCCGCAACGCCAACGCCCCGGCGGCCTGGAACGCCGCATCCGACGAGTCGACGCTGTGCGCCTTACCGCCCACGAGGGTCACCCGGATGTCCACCACCGGGAACCCGGCCGAAACCCCCCGCTGCAGCTGCGCCCGCACCCCCTTCTCCACCGACGGGATGTAGTGCCCGGGCACCACTCCGCCCACGACCTTGTTCACGAACTCGAACCCGGCGCCGCGTTCGAGCGGGTCGACCTCGATGTCGCAGATGGCGTACTGGCCGTGCCCGCCGGACTGCTTCACGTACCGGCCCCGGGCGGTGGCCGGCCGGGCGAAGGTCTCGCGCAGCGGCGTGATCACGTCCACGGTCTGCAGCTTCACACCCTGGCCGCGCAGCCGGTCGAGCACCACCTCGGCGTGCGCCTCGCCCATGCACCACAGCACCAGCTGGTGGGTCTCCGGGTTGCGTTCCACCCGCAGGGTCGGGTCGACGGCGGCGACCTTCGCCAGGTTCTTGGCGAGCGCGTCTTCGTCGCCGTGCGCGGCGCCCTGCACCGCCACCGGCATCAACGGCTCCGGCATCTCCCAGGCCGCCACGAGCACGGGCGCGTCCTTGTCGGACACGGTGTCGCCGGTCTCGGCATCAGTCAGCCGGGTGAGCGCGCAGATGTCACCGGCCACGCAGTACTGCACCGCCCGCAGGGTCGACCCGAGCGGGGTTTGCAGGTGGGTGATCCGTTCGTCGCTGTCGTGGTCCTGATGGCCCCGGTCGGCGAGCCCGTGCCCGCCGATATGCACGATCGAGTCCTCCCGCAGCGTGCCGGAGAACACCCGCACCAGGCAGACCCGGCCGAGGAACGAATCGATGGTGGTGCGCACCACCTCGCCCACCAGCGGCCCGGCCGGGTCACAGGTCAACGGTTTGGCCGGCGTGCCGTCCAGGTCGGTCACCGTCGGCAGGGCACGCTCCACCGGCGAGGGGAACGCCCGGGTCAGCATCTCCAACAGCTCCGTGATGCCCACCCCGGTCTCGGCGGATGTCGCGAGCACCGGATAGAAGGAGCCCCGCACCACCGCGATCTCCAGGTCGGCGATGAGGGTGTCCAGGGCGATCTCCTCCCCGCCCAGGTAGCGCTCCATCAGGGTTTCGTCCTCGCTCTCGGCGATGATCCCCTCGATCAGCGTGGCCCGCGCCGCCTCCGACTCGGCCCGTTCGGCCGCGCTGGCCGGTCGTCGTTCGGGGTGCGGAGAGCCCGCGCTGTAGTCCGAGACCGTGCCGGAGAGCAGGCCGAGCACCCCGGTGATCGACCCGTTGCTGCGGATCGGCTCGTACAGCGGCAGCACCGACGCGCCGAAGTTCTCCTGGCATGCTGCCAGCACCGCCTCGTAGCTGGCCCGCGGATGGTCGATCCGGTTGATCACCACCGCCCGCGGCATGCCGATGTGTTCGCATTCGGCCCAGAGGGCGGTGGTGGCCGCGTCGACGCCGTCCACGGCCGAGACCACGAACAGCGCCGCATCCGCTGCCCGCAGCCCGGCGCGCACGTCGCCGACGAAATCGGCGTAGCCCGGGGTGTCGAGCAGGTTCACCTTCACGTCGTCTACCGCCAGCGGCAGCACCGACAGCGCCACCGATCGTTGCTGGTGGATCTCGGACGGGTCCGCGTCGCTCACCGTGTTTCCGCCCACGATCGACCCCATCCGGGTGATGACCCCGGTGGCCGCGAGCATCGCTTCCGCGAGCAGGGTTTTGCCGGCGCCGGACCGGCCGACCAGGGCGACGTTGCGGATCTGCTCGGGGCGGGTGGCCTGGGTGCTCGGCGAGGAGGACGCCTTGCGGAGGTCGACACCGCCCCGGCCGGCTTTTGGCGATTCCTGTGTGCCTTTTACCGTCATGAGCAGCTCCCGACGTCGTTGTCTGTTCCCGCAGCGTTGTAACCGATTTGACCCCAGACCTCACGGCTCGGCAAGGGCCGGGTGGGCGGCCGATACGATCGAACGATGCCTTCCCGAACAGACCGCGCCCGCGCCACGCCACGAACGGCGGGGCAGCGAAAGCCCACTGGCGCCCGCCCTGCCCGCGGGAAGTCCGGAGCCGCCAGCTACCTCGTGGTGGTCATTTTCGCGATCGGCTACGTCGTTGCCGACGCCCTGTGGCCGATCCCGCTCTGGGTCGCCGGCCTGTACCTCGTCGCCAGCATTGTGTGTTTCGTCGTGTACGCGGTCGACAAGTCCGCGGCCGCCGCGGGTCGCCGGCGCGTGCCGGAGCGGACCCTGCACCTGCTCGGGATCGTCGGCGGCTGGCCGGGCGCCATTGCCGCGCAGCAGATGCTGCGGCACAAGACGCAGAAGGTCAGCTTCCGGCGGGCCTTCTGGGTCACCGTGGTGGTGAACCTCATCGTTTTCGCGCTTTTCGCGACGCCCGTCTTCTCACTCCTGGTCGAGGCGGCCCTGCCCGCTTAGGAGGTTTTCGAGTGCGTCGAGCACCGGCACCTGCCCGCGCACCAGCTTCACCCGCGCCTCGGCCAGCCCCACCCAGCGGGCGTCATCGATCTCGGGAAACTCCTGCAGTGTGCCCGACCGCGGCGGCCACTCCACGGTGAAGGTGTTGCTCACCACCCGCTCCACTGTGAGTTCCGCCTCCGCCGCAAACACCGTCACGACCTTGCCGGACGACTGACGGAACTCCCCCAACGGCGTGTACTCCGCGTCCGGCGCGGGCACCCCGATCTCCTCCGCGAACTCGCGCCGGGCCGCGGCGAACGGGTCCTCCCCCGGCTCGTACTCCCCCTTGGGGATCGACCAGGCCGCGGCATCCTTGCGCGCCCAGAACGGGCCACCCATGTGCGCGATCCACACCTGCGGTTCCGCCGCATCCGTCAGCCGGTACAGCAGGATGCCCGCGCTCTGCACCACCATCCGCCGCTCCTCACCCGCTCTCACCACCCACCCCAGACTGGCCCGTTTTCGCTAGTCGTCAACCTCCCCCAACTAGCGAATCCGGGCCAGTCATCGCTCTGATCGCGCCTGAGCGACTCCACGCGTCCCCCGATTCATGACTGGCCCATTTTCGCTAGTTCCGGGTCGCCTTGCACTAGCGAAAATGGGCCAGTCATCGCCCTTCTGATGTTCGGCGGTGCTACTTCTTCTTGGCCTCGAACCAGACCTGGGTGAACCCGCCGGCGGCGATGAACACCTTGCCGCTACGCGAGTCGCCCTTGCCCTTACCGGAGGTGGCGACGGGCTGGCCCGTCGCGTCGAACGCCTGCTGCACGAGCTTCTGCCCGCGCGGCACGTCGATCCGGCGCTCTGCATCCGCCACGTCGGCGCTCACGTACAGCGTCGAGTCGCCGTCCGGTCCGGTCACCGCGACGGTGGAGATCAGCGGCTGCAGCAGCAGCGCATCGATCTGCGCCGGGCCATCCGTCGTGCCGACCACCCGGGTGGCCTTGCCCGGCAGGGTGTTCGTCAGAGGGAGCGGCAGCAACTGGCCGGGCGCCTCGGTGACGCCCTGCTCGCCCGCGCCGCCGTTCGCGGTGCTGCCGAGCGGGGTGGTCTTGCCCTTGCCCGGCTTGCCGGTGCCGGCGGTCCACGTCGTCGTCCCCGACGGGTCGACGACCTGGTTCACGATCGGGTGCACCCGGCGGGCCTGGTCGTCGGTGGGAACGGTGATGCTCACCCGTCCGCCGGCGGTCAGGTCGACGTAGGCGCCACCGGACAGGTTGGCTTCGCCGGTCCAGGACGACGCCGGGGTGACGACCGAGCCTCCGGTGAGCACGCCGCTCTCCGCCTCGACCACGCTGAGTCCGTGCGTGGCCACCGTGGCGGTGATGCCCAACGCGGCGGCCTTGAGGTCGGGGTTGGCGTCCAGGGTGAGCATCGACAGCAGCGCGTGGATGGTCGATTCGGCGCCCGAGTTCGTGTTGACCCGGCCGTCCCGTTCGATGCCGTCGATCGTGGTTCCGGTCGCGGGGTTGTAGGCGGGCAGGCCGCTGCGGTTCGCACCGAAGTACCAGCCGGCGGTAATGGCCGCGATGTTCAGCAGGCCGGGGGCGTCGGCGGCCTCGGCGGTCGCGACCAGGCTCTGCAGCCGGGAGTCGACGCCGTATGCGATCTGAGCCTCGCCGGGGGTCGGCGACCAGGCGTTGTCCGGTCCGCCCGCGGCGAGCAGCTGCGGGGTGAACTGGGCGGTGTCCTGCACCGCGGCGGTGAGCAGGTCCGGGTCGTCGAGCACCTCGGATGCCGTCGCCACGGCCGAGGGGGCCAGCCCGCCCCAGGCGTGCCACAAGCTGGGCGAGTGCGTCCACGGCATGATCGCGCCAAACGGCCAGTCTCCGCTGGCGCCCTCCACCGTGGACATCGCCGCGATGCCCTCGCTCAGCTGACTGAGCGCGGTGCGGGCAGTGTCGGCGGTCGGGCCGGTGGCGCCGGTCTGCACGTAGGCGGCGAGGCCGAGAACGGCCTCGGCCGACGCATCCGCACCGTCGGCAATCAGCCAACCCGGCACCTCATCGCCGTCCGCGATGTCATAGGTGCCGTACTCGCCCAGCGACTGCCGGTTGAGGGCGGACAGGCTGAGATCGAGCCGCTCCTGCAGGAACGCGGCGAACTCCGGGTCGTCGGCGGCGAACGCGGCGTAGCCCTCGCCGAGCGCCCACACCGTGCGGGCGAGCCAGTAGGACTCCGCCGAGTCGCTCGGGTCGGGCAGCTCGACCGGTTCTGCGCTGGGGTTCAGGGTGCCGTCGAACTGCTGCCAGAGCACCACGTTGCCGGCGTTGGGGCCGTCGGTGGTTTGCAGGTAGGTGAGTGAGCGCAGGGTCTGGAAGGCGTGCTCCCGGCTGGTCTCGTCGCCGGTCTGCTGCCAGTGCCGCAGGTAGACCACGGCGGCGCGGGCGGTGTCGTCGGCGTTGAACGCGCCCTGGCCGTAATAGCCGGTGGCCGGGTCGAGGTCGCCGCCGCCGACACGGTTGTAGGTGCCGTCGTCGTTCTGGTCGGCGTAGGTCCACGGCGCTTCGACCGACGGGTCCTCCGCCGCCTGATAGGTGGTGTGCCCGGCGATCACCGGCAGCGGCACGTCATCCAGGAGGAAGTTGAGGTGGCTGAGATTGGTGAGCGGGGCAGATGCCTCGGCGGCCGGAACCGCCGACGGGGCGCTGGCGACGGAGGTGAGCGCCGACGCGGGGGCGACGCCCAGGGCGCCGACGCCGACCAGCGCGACCGACAGGGTCGCGGCCAGGGCCACGCGGCCGGCCCGTGAGTGAGTGGGTGGACAGGAGTCTGATCGAACATCGTTGTACGTCATCCGTCAACTAAACCGGTTAAGTTCCTCGCCGTCAAGAGCAATCCTCACCTTGCAACCCGTGACTGGCCCAGTTTCGCTAGTTCACGGGCACCTCCAACTAGCGAAACTGGGCGAGTCATAGCTCCCCCGCGGCGCGGGAAAAACACACGCACGTGACTGGCCCATTTCTGCTAGTTCCGAGGCCCCAGCGACTAGCAAAAATGGGCCAGTCATAGCTGGGGGCGGATGCTGCGCGCGAGGTTAGCGTGCGGAGCCTAGGGCGTCACATCCATTTCTTGCGCCGAAAGGTGAGGTACAGCACGAGGGCGAAGGTGATCATGCCGCCGACCGCGATCGGGTAGCCGAACGCCCAGTGCAGCTCGGGCATGTCATCGAAGTTCATGCCGTAGACGGCGGCGATCAGGGTGGGCGCGAACAGGATCGCGGCCCAACCGGAGATCTTCTTCATGTCTTCGTTCTGCCGTTGCGCCACCAGCGTCGCGTTCACGTTGAGGATCTGCGAGAGCGCATCCCGCAGCTCGAGCACCCGCGCCTCCGCGCGGGTGAGGTGGTCGGCCACATCCTGCAGGTAGGTCTGCAACGGTTCGGGGATGCCGTACCGGTCGAAGCCCTTGCGCAGCGACTCGATCACGTCGGTCAGCGACGAGGTGGCGTGCTGCAGGTCGATGACCTCTTGGCTCAGCCGGTAGATCCGTTCGGCGACGGCGGCATCGCCGCTGAAGACCTGGCGTTCGATCTGCTCCTTGTCGATCGCGAGCCCGCGCAGCACCGGCGTGTAGCCGTCGACGATGGCATCGAGCAGCCGGTACATCACGGCCTCGGGGCCGAGCCGCAGCAGGGTCTCGTCGTTGAGCAGGGTGTGGTCGGCCACATCGGTCGCGTTGTTGGGCAGGTTCGCCTCGTCGGAGCCGTCGATCCAGCGCCCGTCCTGGCACAGAACGGCGATCGCGTGCGGTCGCACCAACACGTGGAACTCGGAGAAGTCGACGTCTTCGGCCTCGTCCAGGTACCGCGCCGAGCGCACCACCATGAAGAGCACGTCGCCGTAGCGCTCGAGCTTGGGCCGTTGGCCGGCGTGCTGCAGGTCTTCCACGAGCAGCGGATGCAGGCCCCACGCCTCCGCCAGCTCGTCGACGTCCTCCGCGGTGGGGGCGGGGAACAGGCAGAGCGCGATCCGGTCCGGGCCGTCCTGCGCGAAGGTGAGCGCGTCGGCGATCGTCGCGTCGGCCGGCGCCACGGTGAGCTTGCCGTC
This sequence comes from Cryobacterium sp. AP23, assembly GCF_054075385.1. Taxonomy (NCBI): domain Bacteria; kingdom Bacillati; phylum Actinomycetota; class Actinomycetes; order Micrococcales; family Microbacteriaceae; genus Cryobacterium; species Cryobacterium sp. AP23. Next base: position 1,500,432 of record NZ_CM133415.1, read on the forward strand.
GATGATGTACCGGGTGCGTCGGGTGGTCGCGGATGCGCGCGCCAGCGGGTCGCTGCTGTGCCGGCGGAAGAGTCGACTCCGCTGCGTCGTTGCTCCGTCGTGCTGTCGTTGAGACATGTTGCCCTCTTTTCCTCGAATCGAACGAGGTACCGCCCACCAGACTACGGTTCGATCGCCGCCGGGCCGGCATGGCCGGCGCGATCGACGGAGATACACAAGGACCATTGCGCAATGTTCATTGTTCTTATAGCGTCGTGGCATGACCCCCCGCGACAGTCCACGCACAACACTCACGTCGGCCGCTTCGATGCGGGTGCTCGCGCATCCCACCCGCCTGCGCCTCCTGGGACTGCTGCGCGAACGCGGCCCGCAGACCGCCGCGCAGCTGGGCGACATCATCGACGAAGCCCCCGGAACGATCAGCTACCACCTCGGCAAACTGGCATCGATCGCCTTGATCGAACCGGCCGCGGCGCAAAGCACCGACCAGCGCGAGCGGTGGTGGCAGGCCACATCCGCACTCACCAGCTGGGAACCCGGGGACCTCCTCGACGACCCCGACAAACTGGCGGCATCGGCGGGCCTGCAGAAGTCGATCGCGCAGGCCTATGCCGCCCATTACACCGACTACATCGACGCGACCCCCGCCCTGCCGCGTGAGTGGGTCGCCGCGGCGGCCAGCAGCGACCGCAGCCTGCGTCTCACCGTCGACGAACTGAGCACCATGCGTTCGGAGCTCGAGGCCCTCGTCGACCGTTGGCTCGACACCAGCGCCGCCCACGACCCGGCCGTCCCCGACGGCGCCGAACCCGTGTTGCTGGTCTACCAGGCCTATCGACGACCCTGACCCGCCATGACGAAACGCATGACGGATGCTCCCCCGCGCGACCGCCGAGCCGCCGGCTCGCTCTCGGCGCTGCTGGCCGCGCACGCCGTCTCCCAGACGGGCAACGTGGTCACCGCTTTCGCCATCCCCTTCTACGTCCTCGGCCTGGGCGGGTCGGGCGTGGAGGTGGGCATCGCCGCGTTCTTCGCCACCGCGCCAATCGTGATCGGCGGCGCGCTCGGCGGGGTCGTCGTCGACCGGGTCGGGCACCGCCGAGCGGCCATCGTCGCCGACCTCGTCAGCGGCGTGGCCGTGTTGAGCATTCCGGTGCTGGCGCTGACGGCCGGCCTGCCGTTCTGGGCGCTCCTGCTGCTGGTGTTCGCCGGCGGGCTGCTCGACACCCCCGGCCAGACCGCGCGCCGCGTCATGCTGCCCGGCCTCACCGCCCGGGCGGGTGTGCGGCTGGAACAGAGCGTGGGCCTGCTGGACGGCTCGGAGCGGTTCGCGAAGCTGATCGGCGCCTCGATCGCCGGACTGCTCGTCGCCTTGGTCGGGCCGATGGCGGCACTCTTCGTCAACGCCGCGACCTTCGCACTCTCGGCGCTGCTCACCTGGGCCTTCGTGACCGCCGCTCCCGCCCCATCCGCCGCCCCGGACCGCTCCGACGCACCCCGCACCACCTACTGGGCCGACCTGGCCGAGGGCTTCCGGTTTGTCGTCCGCGATCCGCTGATGCGGCTCATTGTCGGCCTCGTCCTGATCACCAACCTGCTCGACGCCGCACGCGGCTCCACCCTCATGCCGCTGTACGCCAATGACCGCCTCGGCGGAGCGGCCGCACTGGGTCTGCTCGTCGCCGTGATGGGCGGATGCGCCCTGGTCGGCAACGTCGCCTTCGGGTTCGTCGCGCACCGGATGCCCCGCCGGGTGACGTTTGCGGTGTGCTTCGCCCTGGCCGGAGGTCCGTCCAGCGCCGCGTTCGCGCTCGGAGCACCGCTGCCGATTCTCGTGGCGATGACCGCGGCGTCGGGCCTGGCCGCCGGAGCGATCAACCCGATCCTCGGCACGGTTGAACTCGAGCGGGTTCCCGAGCACATGCGCGGCCGGGTCTTCGGCCTGATCAATGCCGGCGCGTGGGCAGGCGTGCCTTTCGGCGCCCTGATCGGCGGGATCGCCGCCGATACCATCGGGCTGGCATTCGCGTTCGGCATCGTTGCGGTGGTCTACACGCTCGTCACGCTGAGCCCGCTGACGGGCGGTTCGTGGCGGCTGATGGAACGACAGCATGCTCCCGCCCAACCGCCAGCCGCAGAGCATTGTGCGCCCGGGCACGGCGGATGAGACTGGCCGGTATCACTGGCATCCACCGAGAAAGCAGGGAATCATGACCGCCATCCTCGCCCTTTTCGCCTCGGCACTGGCCCTTGTCATCTTCGCCCTCGGCACCAAGGCCGGCCGGAGTCGGTACGAGCCCGCTCATCAGAGCGCCCGGCCGGCGTGGCACGCCCCGGAGGTCAAGAAGGACCGCACCCGCCTACAGAAGCTGGCCAAGCGCAACGCCAAGAACATCAGCAAGGCCGTGCACCACTGAGCCTCTGTTGCCGTCGTGGCTCTCCCGCCGGTCAGGCGAGGATCTCGTCCAGTGTCGTGCCCAACAGCCGCGCCGACTCCTGGTACTTGGCCATCAGCCGCTCGCGGGTTTCCGGCGGCAGCTCGGCCTGCCGGTCCGGGTTCGCGTTGTGCGCCAGGTCGGCGAACTTCACGGTCATCGCCAGCGGGTCGGCAGCCACCCGGGCCATCGACGCCGCGAGCGGTTCGCCCGGTCGCTTGGTCACGGCGTCCACCGCGCGCACGATGTGCTCCGCAAAACCCTGCGCCCGCAGGTCGTCGAGCGTCACCTCGGTGTCTTCGACCACGTCGTGCAGCACCGCCACGATCTTCTCGTCGGCGCCGTCGACCTTCGCCATCACGCCGAGCGGATGCTCGATGTAGGCGACCCCCAGCTTGTCCACCTGACCCGCGTGAGCCGCTGTCGCCAAGGCAATTGCCGCCTCCAGGCCGCCCGGAGCCACGCCGTGATGGTCCTCGGGAACGCTCCCGCGCACCGGTCGAGCTTGACCAGCGCCGTGCTGAGCGTGACGTGACCCCGCGAGAGCACCCTCAATCCCTAACGCGACGAGATCTTCTCCGCTGAGCCCCGGCCAGCCGTGCACGATCCGCAGCCACTCCGCGGGCACCGCCGATGCACCCCACTGGGCGCCCACCAACCCGCCGGCGATCGCCGCCACGGTGTCGGTGTCCCGGCCGCCCCGAACCGCGCCCTCGAGCGCCAGCCGCAACTGACGCGCATCCGTCGACGGCGCCCGGCTGATCGCCGACCACGCGCCCTGCAGCGCCTGCACCACCCAGCCGTTCTGGTCGAAGTACGCCGGCGGATGCAGCTCGGCCGCGGCGATGAGGCCGGCCCACCGCTCGCGCCGCTCCGCGGGCAACGCGGCCAGGCCCACCCGCAGGTCCAGCTCCGCCTCCAGCACCGCGTGCCGGATCGCCAGGCACCACAACACGCAGGCGTCCCCGGCGTCGGCCTCCACGTGGGTGAGGTCGCTGATCGCCCGGGCCGCCGCTGCGAGCCCGGCGGGATCGTCCAGGTACGCCAGCGCGACCGGCGCGGTGCGCATCAGCGACCCGTTGCCGGCGCTGCGGCCGTTCCGGTCGTGGTGCGCCTGCGCGGCCGCCCGCACGCCCGCGGCGGTGGGCACGGCGCTGCCGAGCACCGCCCGCAGCTGGATGCCCACGTCGGGCGCGGTCCGGGCCCAGTCGACCCACGCGGCCACGATGTCGTCGAGCACCCGGTCGTCGGCCAGGTCGCGGCCGGCGGCGATGGCGCGGGCGATTGGCACCGCCATGGAGGTGTCGTCGGTCCACTCGCCGGGCGCCCAGTCGAACTGACCGCCGCCCTTCATCGCGACGTCGGTGTCCTCCGGCAGCGGCGGGCCGAATTCGTAGCCGGCGCCGAGAGCATCGCCGCAGGCCATACCGAGGAGAACACCGGCGGCCCGGTCGGTCTGTGCGGTGGTGAGTGTCAAGCGCGCCCCCTCGTGGTCAAACCCGATAACTTCGACCGTAGCCGCTTCCGTCGCCACAGCTATGCGTTGCAGGCCGGATGTCCCTCAGCACCTCTCGGTTTGCGGTTGCCGGCGGCCCGGGTTACGTTAGTTGTAGATGCAACCATTGCATCGCGATCCGAGGGTAAAGCGGCCCGGTGCGTGAGAGCACCGTCGTGACCACTACCCGAAGGTTCGTCCGCCGCATCGGTCGATCAGGCCCTGCGACAACTTCTGCGGATGCGCACGCGCGTCTATTGGCGACGCCATGTGACGCCCACGCGCATCCGCTTGAGGCCATCTTTGTTCTCGAAAGGAACCACCATGACCACCACCACCGCCACCCAGCCCGCCACCCGCTCGAAGCTCCGCGCCTGGCCCGCGTCGCCGTCCCTCGCCCTGCTCGTTCTTCGCGTCGCCGTCGGGGCCGTCTTCATCGCCCACGGTGCCCAGAAGGTCTTCGTCTACGGGTTCGCCGGCACCAGCGGCTCGTTCGCCGACATGGGCGTGCCGCTAGCGGCTGTTCTGGGCCCGGTGGTGGGTCTGCTCGAGCTGATCGGCGGCGTGCTCATCGTTCTCGGACTGGCCACCCGCGTGGTCGCCGCGGCCCTCGCCGTCGACATGCTCGTCGCGATCGTCCTGGTGCACCTGCCGTTCGGCATCTTCGCCGCCGAGGGCGGCTACGAACTCACCCTCGTGCTCGCGGCCGTCGCTGCCGCCCTGGTCCTCGCCGGAGCCGGCCGGCTGTCCCTCGACGCCGCGCTGACCCGCCGCCGCGCGGCGTAACATCGACGCCCACACCGGGCACTGATCGGCGTCACATACGGGCATGTTCGTGACGAATGACCGGTTGTGACCCACTAATAGATGAGACACGTCTGTGGCACCGGTGCTACGTCCCTCCGCAATGGGGAGCCCGCCGCACCGGTTCGCCGCCTCATCCGCCGTGAAAGGAACCGCATGTCTGACAAGACCGCACAGCAAGTCCACGACCTCGTAGAGGACACCGTCATCAAGGCCGGCGAGCTGGCCGATCAGGCGCGCACCGTCGTCAGCGACACCGTCGCAGACGCCAAGACCGTGATCAGCGACCTCGACGGCAACACCGAGGCCGCCGTCGCCGCAGCGCGCGACCTCGCCGTTGACGCGTACGAGAACGTGTCCGCCGCGTTCAAGCGCAGCCCCGCCCGCGTCATCGCGCTCGGCTCGATCGCGTTCGCCGTTGCCGCCACGGTCGCCACCCTCATCGCCAAGCGCCGCTAGGCACCACCCGCGATACCTTCTTGTTCCGCCCGCTACCGTGCCCCGAACCGGGGGCACGGTAGCGGTCTACGTCGCCGCAGATCTGGACGACGGGATTCTGGGTTCTGATCGGAACCGGCCTGGTCGTGACGATCATCGCCACGTCCTCGTTGGCCGCCAGGAGCCGCCAGCCGTGACTCAGACCCGCGGCTGGCCCGACGCCCGAGCCGCGTTGATCCGGGCGGTCATCTGCGCATAGTTCGGTTTCGGTGCCACGGCGCCACCGACGGCCAGTGCGCGTCGGGTCTCGGACAAGAGGTTTTCCACCGCCTGCTCGAGCCGGTTGTACCGGTTCAACGTGTAGTCCTCGTGCTTGTCGGCCCGGCCCTCGCCCTGCTCCCGCAGCGAATACGAGTGATGCCGGATGAGCATCGCGGCTTCCTGCACCCCGACGTCCCCGACGAGCTGCAGTTGGTCCACTCCGATCCGCACGGCCTGGTGGGCATCCTCCAGCTTGACGAGGTCGACCGGGGCTCCCTTGCTGCCCACCAGGTGCAGCATCCGGCGGGCCTGCGACGTCACCTCGACGGTGGCGTTGCGCAGGTTGTCCAGGCGCAGCGATTCACGTTTCTGCCGGCCGAGGAACCGTGACTTGATCAGCTCAGCGACCGCTACCGACAGCGCCGCGCCGAGAAACGCCCCGACGGCGATGGTCAGCGAGCCGATGTCGAAACCGAGGTCGGCAGCCGCGGGGAGGGCTTCGATCATGATCATGACCCCACACTAGGGCAGCCGGGGCGATTGCCGTCCCGGTCTGGGGTTTCCTGTCTGCGCACACGCGGCCGTTGCTACTCCCCGATCATGCTCGAGTTGCCGTCGGCCTTGACGGTGAGCACCATCGGGCCCTCGCTCAGCGGCACGGTGCCGTCATTCGGATGGCTTTCGCGCCGCAGGCCGTCACCGAGCCTGACAGTCGGCACCCAAAAGCGCTCTGCTCCGTGACGAATTGCCGGTGCGGAGCCTCTCACAAGTGGGGACTCACCCTCGCGTCGGCGTGATGGCCGCTCAACCAGGCCAGCACCGACGCGAGGCTGTCCCCTCCGCCTATCCCCAACAGATTGCAGATCTCATGACTTTTCTCCGACTTCTCCTCGCCGCCGCCTTCGCGTTCGCGTTCTACCTCCTCGGCTCCAAGGCCGGCACCGGTCGCTACAAGCAGGTGCGCAAGAGTGCCCGCAAGGCCTGGAACGACCCGACCGTGAAGAAGGCCCGCTCCGGCACCAAGAAGCTCGCGCGCCGCAACGCGAAGAAGCTCACCAAGGCCGTTCACCACTAAGTCCCGGAAAAAGGAATCTCATGACTGACAACACCGCAGACCAGGCTCACAACTTCGTGGACGACACCGCCAAGAAGGCCGGCGAGATCGCCGAGCAGGCCCGCCACGCCATCGACGACACCGTCGCCGCGGCAACCGAGGCCATCCGCAAGCTCGACCTCGAAACCACGGCCGAGACGGCCATCACCTCAGCGCGAGTGCTCGCCGCCGAGACCGCCGACAACGTCACCTCCGTCTACAAGCGCCACCCCGCCCTGATCATCACGCTGGGCTTCCTCGCGGCAGCAGCGATCGCGATCTTCGCCAAGCGCCGCTAGCATCGCCGGGCTCGGCCGGCCTCTCGCAGGCCGACTCCGCCCACCTCTTGCATAACTCCTGCAATTCTCTAGCAGCACGTGACGGATGCCCGGATTTCCGGCCCGTCTCGCGGCGTGCGACGAGAATTGCAGGAGTTGTGATCCCCCTGCACGGTTGGGGGGCCGGTCCTGCGCCGTGGGGGCCCGGTTCAGAGAGAGCCCGAGGGGCAGGCTAGGCCGGCGCCGACTCGTCCATCGGGATGGCGGCGAACTCGCGCAGCACCAGCCGGGGCGTCACCATCCGGTGCCGGGGTTCGGTCGACTCGGGCGCGCCGTGCACCCGCCCGTTGAACTCCCCCGTGAGCAGCTCGAGCACACCGGCGGCGACCTCCTCCACGGACTGGTCGACGCTCGACAGCCCGATCGCGGCGGCAATGGGCGTGTTGTCGTAGCCGGTCACCGGCACCCGCTCCGGGTTCGCGATCATGGCGCCCACTGCCAGCGAGTCGCTTGCGCAGAGCACGGCGTCCAGGCCACCCGCGGTGCGGCGCAGGTGCTGCATCGCCGCGGTGCCCTCGGCGACACCGTCGACCGTGACCACCTCGAGCGCGGCCAGGTCGCGCTCGGCCACGTCGCCGCGCTCGAGCATCGCGTCTCGCCACCCGCGCCGGCGGTCCTCCCCGGTGCCCGACGGGCTCGGCCAGCCGATGTAGCCGATACGGCGCGCGCCGGCGTCCTGCGCCGCCCGGGCGGCCTGGTGCAGCCCGGCCCAGCCGTCTACATCCACCCAGAGGTGCTGCGGGTCGTCCATGTCGTTGCCGCCCCACGGCCGGCCGAAGGTCACGAACGAGATCCCGTTCTCGATCAGCCAGTGCGTGCGGGGGTCGCCGGCGAAGGTGGAGGTGAGCACGAAGCCGTCCACGTCGGCGCCGTCGTTGAGGCGCTTGAGCTGGGTGATCTCGTCCTCGGGGCTCGTGGCGGTGAACAGCAGCACCCGCAGGCCCTGCTTGTCGGCCTGTTCAGTGAGGGCGTGCAGAAACCGGTCGAGAACCGACCCGGAGATACCGTCGATCATCGGGTCCAGCCGGATGCCGATGGTGGAGCTGCGCCGGGTGCGCAGCCGCCGGGCCGACGCGTGCGGCCGGTAGCCCAGCTTGGCGATGGCCGCTTCCACCCGCTCCCGGGTGTCGGCGCGCACGATGCCGGGCGAGTTCATCACGTTCGAGACGGTCTGGCGGGAGACGCCGGCCGCGAGGGCGACATCCGTCACCGTTGGCAATGCAGCCATGACTACCCCTCCCAGACGGATGCGGTCACCCACCACCCCGCGAATGGATCGATCCAACACCGATCCCCCACAGAATACCGCGTTTGCGACCACAAAACCGAGCGGTGTTAGATCGATCAAAAAAAGATTTGATCGATCAAATTATTTCGGCTACTGTGACCAATACACAAGCAACGCGCACCGTAGCGCGACAGAAGGAGCATCAAGATGCAACGACGCAACTCCCGCTGGCTGATCGGCGCAGGCCTCACCGTGGCCGGCGCCCTCACTCTCAGCGCGTGTGGTTCCGGATCCGGTTTCGGCAGCGACACTGCAGCCACCGACGGCGAACTCACCAGTGACTCCTCCAAGAGCCTCTCCATCCTGATCGGCTCGAGCGGCGACGCCGAGACCGCATCCGTCAAGTCCGCCGTCGCCGCCTGGTCCGACGAGTCCGGCACCGACGCCGAGGTCAGCGTCGCCAGCGACCTCAACCAGCAGCTCGCCCAGGGCTTCGCCGCACAGAAGCCGGCCGACGTCTTCTACCTCTCCACGGATGCCCTCGCCGGCTACGCGTCGAACGGCTCCCTGCTCGCCTACGGCGACGAGCTCGCCAACAAGGACGACTTCTACCCCAGCCTGGTCAGCTCCTTCACCTACGACGGCGACTTCTACTGCGCCCCGAAGGACTTCTCCACCCTGCAGCTGATCATCAACACCGACCTCTGGGCCGCGGCCGGGCTCACGGATGCCGACATCCCCACCACCTGGGACGAGCTCGCCACCGTGAGCAAGACCCTCACCACGCCCGAACACGTGGGCCTCGGCATCGGCGGCGAATACGCCCGACTCGGCGCGTTCATGGCCGAGGCCGGTGGCAGCCTGATGAACGAGGACAGCACCGAGGCCACCGCCAACAGTGCCGAGAACGTCGAGGGCCTCGAGTACGCCCAGACTCTCCTCAACGACGGCTCGATGAAGTACGCCACCGAGCTCGGCGCGGGCTGGGGCGGCGAGGCGTTCGGCAAGCAGCTCTCCGCGATGACCATCGAGGGCAACTGGATCACCGGTGCCATGACGAACGACTTCCCCGACGTCAACTACACCGTCGCCGAGCTGCCGGAGGGCCCGGCCGGCAAGGGCACCCTGCAGTTCACCAACTGCTGGGGCATCGCCGCCGACAGCCCCAACCAGGCCGCCGCACTCGACCTAGTCGAGCAGCTGACCAGCAAGGACGCCCAGCTCACCTTCTCCACCGACTTCGGCCCGATGCCCTCGATCCAGTCGGCCGCCGAGGAGTGGAAGAGCGCCAACCCCACCCTGGTGCCGTTCCTCGCCGGCGCTGACTACGCCAAGGGCGTGCCGAACGTGCAGGGCGCCGCGGATGTCGTGAGCGACCTGAACGCACAGCTCGAGTCGCTGAAGACCGGGGACGCGAAAACGATCCTCGACTCCACGCAGAAGAACCTCGAAGCACTGCTGAAGTAGCCCACCATGTCGACGCCCGCACGCACGTCTCGCCGCTCCGGAATCCGGGGCGGCGAGGCCGCCTCGGGGTGGATCTTCACCGCCCCGATGATCATCCTGCTCGGCATGTTCCTCGTCATCCCGGTGCTGATGGCCCTCTGGGTCAGCTTCTCCGACTGGAACGGCCGCGGCAGCCCTTTCGCGTCGTCCGTGTCGTTTGTGGGCGTCGACAACTACTCCGCTCTGCTCAACGGCGGCGGCCTGGCCGAGCAGGACTTCGGCACGGCGCTCCGCAACAACGCCTGGTACGTGCTGCTGGTCGTGCCGATCCAGACCATGCTGTCGCTGTTCCTGGCCGTGCTGGTCAACCGGCAGATTCTCCGCGGCCGCGGCTTCTTCCGCACCGCGTTCTACTTCCCGTCGGTCACCAGCTCGGTCGCGATCACGGTGCTGTGGCTGTTTCTGTTCAGCGCCAGCGGCGCCGTGAACAAGCTGCTCGCGTTCGTCGGTGTCAACGGGCCGAACTGGTTCAACGACCCCAGCGGCGTGCTGCACAACATCCTCGGCGTTTTCGGCGTCGAGAACGGCCCGGCCGCGCTCACCGGCAATACTTTCCTAGGCATATCCTTCTGGGAGTGGCTCTCCGGGCCGTCCGTTGCGATGAGCGCGTTCATCCTGATGGCCGTGTTCACCACCAGTGGCACGTTCATGCTGCTGTTCATCGCCGCACTGCAGAACCTCAGCGGCGACGTCGTCGAGGCCGCCATGATGGACGGCGCCAACGGCTGGCAGCGGTTCTGGCGAGTCACCCTCCCCCAGCTGCGGCCGACCCTGTTCACCGTGCTCACCCTCGGCCTGATCGGCGCCTGGCAGGTGTTCGACCAGATCTACACCGGCACCCAGGGCGGGCCGGCCAAGACCACCCTCACCCCGGCGTACCTCTCCTACCAGACCGCGTTCACCAACCAGGCCTGGGGCCAAGGCGCCGCAATCGCGTTCATCCTGTTCGTGATCATCGTGGTCTTCACCCTGTTCCAGCGCTTCCTGCTGGCCGAACGCAAGGTCTCCGCCCGGCGGATGCGCCTGTACGAGCAGACCCCGACTCCCGGAGGTTCCAAATGAGCACCACCGTGAGAACCCGCGTGCGCACCCAGTCCCCCTCCCAGCGGCTCAAGTTCCTCGGCCGCGAGAAGCTGCCCACCAGCGCGATCGCCGGCCGGTCGCTGCTTTACGCGGTGCTGATCGTGCTCGCGATCATCTACATCGCCCCGTTCCTGGTGCAGGTCGCCACGTCCTTCAAGACGGATGCCGACGCCGCGAGCAACCCGATGTCGCTGATCCCCGCGACCTGGTCGTCGGCCGCGTACGAGAGGTTGTTCCTCAACTCGGACTTCCCGGTCTGGTTCAAGAACTCCGCCATCGTCACGATCTTCGTCACCCTCGGCCGGGTGTTCTTCAACTCCCTCGCCGGCTACGCCCTCGCCCGACTGCACTTCCGCGGCCGCAACGTGATCTTCGCGCTGCTCATCGCCGTGATGAGCGTGCCCGGTGTGGTGCTGCTGATCCCCAAGTTTCTGGTGATCAACCAGCTCGGCATCTACGACACCTACGTGGCCATGATCGTGCCGCTGCTCACCGATGCCGCGGGCGTGTTCATCATGAAGAACTTCTTCGAGTCCATCCCGGCCAGTGTCGAGGAGCAGGCCCGCATCGACGGGGCCGGCACCTTCCGGGTGTTCTGGTCGATCGTGCTGCCGATGGCCCGGCCGGCGCTGGTGACCATCATCATCTTGTCGTTCCAGGGCTCCTGGAATGAGCTGTCGCACTTCATCGTGGCGACCCAATCGGCCGAGCTCACCACGCTCACCAAGGGTGTCGCGTCGCTGGCGTCCGGTCAGCTGAGCCAGGGCACCCAGTACCCGCTCAAGCTCGCCGCCGCGGCGATCATGACCATCCCGGTGGCCGTGATGTTCTTCATCTTCCAGAAACGCATCATGAACACCACCGACGGCGCGGTGAAGGAGTAACCGACTCCTTCTATATGCGCCCTGTATGCGCCCGTTCCACAGATCCGCACCACAACACCTCTGGAGTCGTACCTCACTCATGCTCTCGCACCCCGTCCAGCCCCTGCTCCACAATTCCGCCATCGTTCTGGCCGCGCCCACCCAGGCGTGGTCCGGCGTCGACGGGAGCACGAGCCTGCCGATCCATGGCCTGTATCACGCCGACACCCGCGTCCTCTCGGGCTGGAGCCTCACGGTCGGCGGCGCCGCCAGCGAGCCGATCGGCTCGGCCGCGCGCGGTGCCGGCGAGATGACGTTCAGCTCGCTGCTGCGGCACCTCGACGACCGCACCGCCGACCCGCGGCTGCGGCTGCACGTGACCCGCACGGTCACGGCCGGTCAGCTCACCGAGAGCATCACCATCGAATCCGGGCTCGAGCACCCGATCGAGACCAGCGTGCAGGTGCGCCTGTCGCCCGACTTCACGGACATGCAGATCGTCAAGGCCGGCCTCGGCAGTGCGGCCGATCGGCTCGCGTTCGGTGCCGCCGACCTGCCCGACACCGCCGCCGTCGACCTGGAGGAGACGGCCACCGGCATCCGCCTGGCCACTCCCACCGTGGCGGCGCTGGTGCGCCTCAGCGGCGATGGTGCACTGAGCACGGATGCCGGCGCGGTCGCCGCCGACTGGTCGGTGACCGTGCCCGCCCGCGGCAGCATCACCGTGCAGTGGACCGTCGCCATCGAGCACTCGGCCACCGTGGTGCAGGCGGCAGCCGGCCTGCCCGAGTGGGCCGGCGTCTCCGTCGAGTCCGGCGACGCCCGCCTGGGCCGCTGGGTGCAGCGCGCCCTCGATGACCTCTCCGGGCTGCGGATGGCGACCACCGCCCGGCCGGACGACCCGTTCCTCGCCGCCGGCGCGCCCTGGTTCTTCACCCTGTTCGGCCGGGACTCGATCTGGGCGGCCCGGTTCCTCCTCCCCCTCGGCACCGAGCTCGCGGCCTCCACCCTTCGGCTGCTCGCCGAGCTGCAGGGCACTCGGACCGACGACGAGACCGCTGAGCAGCCCGGCAAGATCATGCACGAGCTGCGGCCGGCCGCGTTCACCATCCCCGGCGAAGACGTGTCGCTGCCGCCGCTGTACTACGGCACCGTCGACGCCACTCCCCTGTGGATCTGCCTGCTGGCCGACGCCCACCGCTGGGGCATGGCCGACGCCGAGGTCGAGGCCCTGCTGCCGCACCTCGAGGCGGCCCTTGCCTGGATGCGCGACTTCGGCGACACCGACGGCGACGGGTTCCTCGAATACGTCGACAGCACCGGCCACGGTCTCGCGAACCAGGGCTGGAAGGACTCCGGCGACTCCATCCAGTGGCGCGACGGCAGCCTCGCCGACGGCCCGATCGCCCTCTGCGAGGTGCAGGCCTACGCCTACCAGGCCGCCATCGACGGCGCCGCCCTGCTCGACGCGTTCGGCCGGCCCGGCGGCGACGCCTGGCGGGCGTGGGCCGCGAACCTGCAGACTCGGTTCCGCGACTCCTTCTGGATCGAGTCCCCGGCGGGCCGCTACCCGGCCGTGGCCCTGGACGCTTTCAAGCGCCCGGTCGACACCGTCACCAGCAACATCGGCCACCTCCTCGGCACCGGCCTGCTCTCCGCCGAGGAGTCCGCCCTCGTCGCCGCCCGACTGGTCTCCCCCGAGCTCAACTCCGGCTACGGCCTGCGCACCATGTCCACCGACTCCGCCGGCTACTGGCCGGTGAGCTACCACGGCGGTTCAGTCTGGACCCACGACACCGCCATCGCGATCGCCGGCCTCGGCCGCGCCGGCTTCGGCGCCGAGGCGGGCATCCTGATCACGGGCCTGCTCGCCGCCGCCGAATCCTTCGACTACCGGATGCCCGAACTCCACTCCGGCGACGCCGCCACCGCCGTCACCGCGGCCGGCGCCTACCCGGCCGCCTGCCGCCCGCAGGCCTGGTCGGCAGCCGCCGCCATCTCGGTGCTCGGCACGGTGCTCGGCCTCGAGCCGGACCCGGCGACCGGCGAGGTGACATCCACCCCAATCGTTCCTGCCGTGGTCGGTGCGGTCACCATCCACGGCGGCCTCACCGCGGCCGTCGCATCCGCCGGTCGCCTCGCCGGATAGCCCGGCCGTCCGCTGGCCGCGCGCACCGGGTCACCTCACGTTGCGGTACGACAGCGTTGCGGTGCGACCATGTTGCCGGATTCTGGCCGTCCGCGGGCAACGCGCCGCTTCGCGGCCAGCGCGCCACCCGCAAAGTGGCGCCTGACCCGCGCGACTGGCGATGTTCGGCTCCGGTCAGACGCTGGCGTGGGCCCGCAACTTCTTGATGTTGCCCGACGAGAGCAGAAAGCGCCGACCGAGCAGGTAGGCGCCCGCGATGCCCACCGTGTCACCGAGCTGGCTGTAGTCGATGACCAGGTCTTTGGTGGCCAGCGGGCGCGCCCGGGCGTAGACCACGCTCCGTACCCCGGCGAGCAGCTCGTGGCTCACCGCGGCCAGGGCGCTGGTGATTACCACCCTTCGTGGGTTGATGACGTTGCACAGCGACGCCACCACCTCACCAATCACCTCGGCGCTCTCCTGGATCACCCGGGTAACCTCGGGCCCGCCCTGCGCCACCAGGCTGAGCAGCCGGTCCGAGCCCTCGAGGGTGTCATCGGCGCACACCACGCCGGCACGGGTGATCTTGTCAAGCATGGCCGTGACGGATGCGACGGCGTCGACGCATCCGCGTGCCCCACAGCTGCAGAGCACGTCACCGCCCTTCGACGAGGGAATATGCCCGACGTCGCCCGCAGCCCCGTTGGCCCCCTGGATGATGAGGCCCGAGCTGTCGATGATGCCAGCCCCCACGCCGGTGCCGATCTGAATGGAGATCAGCGGCAAGGAGTCCGGTCCGAGCTGGCCGACCTCGCCGAGGGCCCGCACACTGCAATCGTTTTCGAGCAGCACCGGGCAGCCGAGGGCTTCCTCGAGTGCCTCGCCCACGGGATAGCCGTCCCAGTTGGGCATGATTGTCGGGCGCAGGGGCCGTCGCGTCTGCAGGTCGATGCGGGCGGGCAAAGCGATCGCAGCGACCCAGCTGACTGGCGGCACCGCATGCCCCGAAAACGTTGCGGCCTGCTCGGCCAGCTCTTCGATCAGGGCCGACAGGGTAGTGATGCACACCTCCGGGCCCTGCGAGACGGGCAGGGAGACCTTGCGCCTGGCTAGGATCGCGCCGGCCAGGTCGATCACGGCGACGGTTGTCTTCACAGCGCCCATCTCCACCGCGAGAATCCAGCCTGACGAGCCGTTCAGCGCCACGCTCTCCGCGGGGCGGCCGCGCTTAAGTTGATGCTCACCCGCCACATGGGTGAGCACGCCCCGGTTGAGCAGCCAGTCGACGTGCCCGGTGACCGTGGAACGGGGCAGTCCCATCTCCCGCACAAGGTCGGCCTTGCTGCACGGGCCGGTCCCGCCGACGTGTTCGGCGATGGCACCGAGCACATCCTCGGTGAGCACCGAGACGATGCGG
Source organism: Cryobacterium sp. AP23 (assembly GCF_054075385.1). NCBI lineage: Bacteria > Bacillati > Actinomycetota > Actinomycetes > Micrococcales > Microbacteriaceae > Cryobacterium > Cryobacterium sp. AP23. Next base: position 1,515,521 of record NZ_CM133415.1, read on the forward strand.
GCAGGCCCGGGAGTCACGAGGAGGGGAAGGAATTGGGCCGTGCCAGGTGACATGTTTATGTCTCTCGATGTCATTAATCTGTCGTTGAACGTACTAACTCAGTTTCATACGATCGCTTACATGTTGTCCACCCCCGCTTCAAAAAACCCACCCGTGAGGTACTCCGCGTCGATCATGACCGGCGACCTCGTCAACCTCCAATCGACCGTGGAAGAGCTCGAGGAGCTTGGCATTGACGCCCTGCACGTCGACATCATCGACGGCGACTTCAGCCCGAGCATGCCCATGGGCCTCGACATCGCGAAGCGACTCCGCCAAGTCACCAACCTGCCGATGGACGCGCACATCATGTCGACGAAGAACGAGTACTTCGTGCAAGAGGTGCTCGACATGGGCATGGAGAGCGTCACCTTCCACCACGAGTCCACCCTGCACGTCGACCGGCTCATCAACCTCATCCGCAACTCCGGCTCTAAGGCCGGCGTGGCCCTCAACCCGGCCACGTCGCTCTCCGTGCTCGAGTACGTACTCCCTCAGGTCGACGTGCTCTGCGCCATGCTGATCAATCCCGGTTACGCCACCTTCGCCACCGAGACCCAGGTGCCCTACGCGCTGGAAAAGGTCTCCCGCCTCCGCCGGCTCATCGATGAGCAGGGTCTCGACGTCGACCTCCAGGTGGACGGCCGGGTGTCCCTGGCCACCATCCCCGACCTCGTACGGGCCGGCGCCACCAACCTCGTTCTCGGTAGCACCGGACTGTTCATCAAGGGCAACACCCTGCGCGAGAACAAGCGCCTGCTCGACCTCGCCGTGGCCTCCGCCGCCCAGCCCGCCGAGCTGGTCGCGTCATGACCTTCGCCGAAGCGCAGCACAGCATCGTCGCTGAGATCTCCGCCACACTGAGCGCAGTCTCCGAGGCCGAGGTAGATGCCCTCTCCCGCCAGATCGCCGCGGCCGACCGGGTGTTCTTCGTTGGGGTCGGACGCGTGTTGCTCTCCCTGCAGTCGGTCGCCAAGCGCCTCGCCCATCTGGGCATCGACACCATCATCGTCGGTCAGATCACCGAACCCGCCATCACCGCCTCCGACCTGCTGATCGTGGGCTCAGGCAGCGGCGAGAGCGCCATCCCGCTCGCGATCGCCGCGAAGGCGAAGAGCCACGGCGCCCAGGTCGCCCACATCGGCGCCAACCCGGCCAGCTCGATGGCCCAGTACACCGACGTATTCGTGCGCATCCCGGTGCAGACCAAGTTCTCCAGCGGCACCGAGGTCACCTCGGTGCAGCCGATGACGAGCCTGTTCGAGCAGTGCCTGCTCCTGCTCGGCGACGCCATCGCGCTGTCCCTCATCCGCTCAGAGGATCTCGACCTCCATGCCCTCTGGCAGCACCACGCGAACCTCGAGTAACTCCCCGCTCGAAGCGCACCACCCAGACTTTCCACCCTCTCCAAGCAAGGACCTCTCATGACCTCCTGGATCGACCTCGCCCAAAAAGTCGTCATCGTCACCGGCGGTGCCTCGGGCATCGGTGCCAGCATCGCCACCAACCTGCACCGCAACAACGCCACCGTCGTGGTCTGCGACCTGCGCACCAACGACACCGTCGCCGACTACTCCGACCACTTCATCGAGTGCGACATCACCAACAAAGCCAGCGTCGAGGCGATGGTCGCCAACGTCGTGGAGAAGTACGGCCGGGTCGACGCACTGGTGAACAACGCCGGCGTGAACCGGCCGCGCCTGCTGGTGGACTTCTACGGCGAGAAGCCGGAGTTCGAGGCCTCCGAGGCCGACTTCGACTTCATCACCAACGTCAACCAGAAAGGCCCTTTCCTCTGCGCCCAGGCTGTAGCCCGCAACTTCATCGAGAACCAGCAGGGCGTCATCGTCAACATCTCCTCCGAGGCCGGCGTCGAGGGCTCGGTCGGGCAGAGCATCTACTCCGCCACCAAGGCCGCACTGAACGGCTTTACGCGCTCCTGGGGCAAGGAACTCGGCCGGCACGGCATCCGTGTGGTGGGCATCGCGCCCGGAATCAACAAGCGCACGAACATGAACAGCGACGCGAATTACGCCGCCTTGGCTTACACCCGCGGCCTGGACCCCGACCACATCGACACCGACTACGCCTCGAACATCCCGCTCGGCCGCGTCGGTGAACACGATGAGATCAGCGACCTGGTCACCTACCTGGTCTCCGACCATTCCAGCTACATCAGTGGCACGACCATCAACATCACGGGAGGCAAATCCCGCTGACGCCCGACGCCCGCCGACACCCGCGCCGTCTCCGGCGCTTTCGGGCTGATACCCAAGAACAACCGCCACCATGGCAATACTGAAGAAAGCGATGAATCCAGCAATGACGCAAGTTCGTCCCCCACGCAAGAAAGACACGCTCCGGCGTGTCCAGCAGTTCGGAAACTTCCTCAGCGGAATGGTGATGCCCAATCTCGGCGTGTTCGTGGCCTGGGGCCTCCTCACCGCCCTATTCATCCCCACCGGCTACCTCCCGAATGCCAGCCTCGCCGAGCTGGTCAGCCCGATCATGACCTACGCGCTGCCGCTGCTCATCGGGTTCACCGGTGGTCGGCTCGTGCACGGTGTGCGCGGTGGTGCGATCGGCGCTCTCGCCACCATGGGAGTCATCGTCGGCTCCGACGTGACCATGCTCATGGGTGCCATGATTATGGGCCCCATCGCCGGCTGGCTCCTCAAGCAGGTCGACCGGTTCTTTGAGAATCGCGTCAAAGCGGGCTTCGAGATGTTGATCAGCAACTTCTCAATGGGCATCCTCGGATTGGGGCTGGTGCTGGCCGCGTTCGTCGGCATCGGGCCGGTCATCGAGGGCCTGATCGCGATTCTCTCGGCTGGTGTCGACTGGATCCTGGCGCATAACCTGCTACCGCTGCTGGCGATCTTCGTCGCGCCTGCGCAGGTGCTCTTCCTCAACAACGCGATCAATCACGGCATCATGGCACCGCTCGGCATCGAACAGGTCGATCAGTTCGGCCGGTCCATTTTGTTCCTGGTCGATGCCAACCCCGGTCCCTCGGTCGGCACGCTCCTGGCCATCAGCATCTTCGGTGTGGGGATGGCCAAGAACACGGCCCCAATGGCGGCTGTTATCGCCGGCATTGGCGGCATCGGCGAGGTCTACTTCCCCTTCGTGCTGATGAACCCGAAGCTCGTCTTCGCCACCATGGGCGGCATCGCCACCTCGCTGGCAATGTTCGTGATGTTCGACGGCGGCACGGTCGCCACGCCGTCGCCAGGCAGCATCTTCGCCATCCTCGCGTTGACCCCCAACGGTGCCCTGGCCGGCAACCTGATCGGCTTCTTCGCCGGCATGGCCGTGTCCTTCCTGATCGGCGCGGTGCTTCTCAAGTTCGGCAAGGGCAAGGTTGCCGACGACAGCGACCTCGCCGACGGCAGCGCAGAGGAGCGCGACAGCTTCAACAAGGCCCTGCTCGAGGGCGACCTGAGCTCCACCACCATCCGCAAGATCGTTGTCGCCTGCGACGCCGGGATGGGTTCCAGCGCGATGGGAGCATCGATCCTCAAGTCGAAAATTCGCAAGGCGATGCTCGATGTCGAAGTGACGAACTCCAAGATCGAGGAGATCCCGAAGGGTGTCGACCTCATTGTCACCCACACGAAACTCCTCGATCGCACGATGAAGATGCACGACGACGGCCAGGTGAAGTTCATGGCGATCACCAATTTCGTGGAAGGCCCGCAGTTCGACGAGATCGTTTCGCTGGTCAAGCGAGCCAACGGCACGACGGATGTCGGCGCGCCAGCAGCAGCCAGCGAGCTCGACTCCTCCCACATCGAGTCGCCCGGTGTGCTGGTGGCCGCGAACATCGAGCTGGGCCGCTCTTTCCGCACCCGGGGCGACGCCATCACCGCGACCGGCGAGATCCTGGTGCGGGAAGGCTACGTCACCCCGGCCTACATCGAGTCCATGCATCAGCGAGACGAGCTGACGTCGGTATACGTGGGTAACCACGTCGCTATCCCGCATGGCGTCAACGGGTCCGACCCGCAGATCATCCGCTCGGGTGTCTCTGTCGTGCAGGTGCCGGAAGGTGTCGACTTCGACGGCAACATTGTTTACGTCCTCATCGGTATCGCCGGCAAGGGTGACTCCCACCTCGGCATCCTGAGTCAGATCGCCCAGGTTCTCTCTGACAAGGCGCAGGTGGAACGGATCCGGTCGGCAACCTCGGCGAGCGAGATCCTCGACCTGCTCGCATTGAAGGTGCACTGATCAGCGGAGGGCGCGCGTCACGCGACGCGCGCCCTCCACTCCGCGGCACGACGGGCGCCTCGCGTCCCTCGTGCCGCGTCGTGCGTTAACCCCTCCTAAGCGAACCGATCGGTCGCGTTGACCCGTGTGCGCCCGGAGCCCGAACCAGAACCGCCGCTGCACTGCTCGGTCCAGGACCTCCGTCCAACCCTCATGCCCGCCGGCTACGGCGCCGTGGGCTCGAACGTGATCGCGCCCGCCCTGGAGAAGTCCCGGGTCAGCGCGAGAGCCTCGTCCATCAGGAACGAGTCGAAGGTTCTCCCCCGGTCTTTTTCATTCTTCTCGACGATGAGGCGCCCCTCGTGATCGGCGAGCACTTCTGTCTTCACAGCGTGGGCGATCTCCCCCAGAGTGCGCTCACCGTCGACGAGCGGCAGGAACTGCGCGCCAAGCTCAGAGACGACGAAGGGGGCGTCGTCCCCGGCACGGATGAGGTAACCCTCGTCTAGGTCCTCAACAATGGCCATCTCCCGTCGCGGTACCGGCACCACGGTGAGGTCCGCAATGCCGGCGTCGCCCGCCACCAGGGCAAGGAAACCCTGGCCGGCCAACCATCCGAGCAAACCCAGTTCTTCCGCCGTGAATTCCCGGTCACCGATGGTGGGGTCGAGCGAACTGATCAAGGTGTAATACGCCGGAGTCAGCTTCACCCCGCGCTTGTCACCACCGGTCCGATCGCCCACGGTGAGAGTGTGGCCGCCCTCAAATGGCGTCAGATAGCCCAGTCGCAGGTAGCGAATGCCGGGGTTCTCGATGGCGGGGTCGTAGTGGATGGTCATTTTCAGCGATCCGTTTCTGCGGGCGCGCCTTGCCCGAATTCCCCGAGAAGTTGGTTCAATTCCGCAGGGTTGGTCGGGTGCGGTGCCCGTGCGATAGGCATCTCAACGGCGATGAGGTCCGACTGCGCCGGGGGCTGCCCGTGGCCGTCGAAGAGCGCCAGCTGCATGAGCCGATCGGCATAGCCCTCGGTGCGCGGTGACTCGTACCAGGTGAACCCGGTGTAACCAGGCTCCACGGCGAGGGGATCGAAGCGCCAGCGCTCGACCCGTGCCCGCGCCTCGTTCTCCACGGTTTGGTCTTTCCGCGCTGCCGCCTGCTTTTTCTTCCGGGCCACGGTGAGAGCGATTCCCAGCCCCAAGAACAGGGCCAGGGGTATGACCTGCGGAATGATCGATCCCACGTGGCCCGGGTTGATGGCCTCGCAGTCGGCTTCGCTGATCAAGACATTCTCCGGGTCGTCGAGAAGTGCCTGGCAATCCGCGTAGGTGAAGCCGCCCGCGGCGGGTGCGGAATCCGTGACACTCAGCGCGAAAAGCTGAACCAGCAGGCCGAGCAGGAACAGGCCAGCCAGAGCGAAGCTCACAATGGAGGCAACCTTCAGGCCGGTCTGACGCAGGCTTGCAGGGCGCCGCAGGAGACGCTGTTTCTCGTCATCGGGGATCTCAGCCTGGGCTTGCCCGATAGCCCGCGCCCAACCCTGCAACCAGAGAGAATCACGATCGCGCAGGGTCTGCGCAAGCGCGAAGGCCGGCTCCCGCCAGGCCAGAAACGCGACCCCTTCGGGTGTCTGCCGCCACCGCGCGAACTCATTCCAGGTGATCTGCTCGGCCAGCTCATTCTGGCGCTCGGCCATGACGTGCTGCAGCGCAAGCTGTTCCTCCGCTGCCCGTGCCGCGCGAGCTGTCTGCATTGCTGTTGCGGCCTGGAAACCAGCGCCAACCCAGGCGCCGGTCGCGGCGCTCCGTGCGGCCTGGCTCGTCGCGGCGTTGCTCTGAGCAGACTGCGCCGTCGAGCGCGCGGTGTCCTTCAGGTGACGTTCGCTGTTGTGCAGAGAGTTCCGGATGTCGCGTACGTCTTTAGCCATACTGTGTTCCCCCATTATGTGAGTCGGTGCCCGTGCCGCGGCACAGTTGCCCGTGCGCTCCCCTGCCGGCCTCCGCCTCATCGGAGTGTAGCGGCCGCACCGACCGGGCGACACCTCACTAGTCAGCGCCAACCTCCGGCGGAATCTTTGCCACGGGCGGTTCAAGCCCTATCGCGGCCGCCGCAACCGGATCGGCCCCTTCGCGGTCGACGGGTCGACCACGGACCCGCCCTGCGTGATCTGCAGCTCATCGCGGGCGACCATCCGGCGGGCGGCTCGACGGGCCGGCTCCATGAGATCGCGCCACTCCTCGCCGCCGATCGCCCGCGCCGCGTCGGACGGGCAGATGGTGGCATCCTGCGCCCGCGCCGCAAGCAGCGTCCCGATGGTCTCCTCCAGCCGGAGGTCTGTGGCGTTGACGCCGTGTGAGCGGCACGCGACCGAGCAATACTTCACCGCGTCCCAGTTGTTCGCCCACTTCGCGCGCCACTCGATGCGCCGCCCACACGAGGCGCACGTCTTATCCGCCCGGGTGAGGTCAGGATCGGGAGTCTCGCGCTGTCGGTGGGCCATGCCATCTATCCTGCGGGTTGGCAGGACTCCGCGCCACGACATCGGCTGGCGAAGCCTTCGAATGCGGCCGTCACTATCGACGCTTGACAGGGATCAATCCGGCCAGGGCCATGAGGCCGACGAAGCAACAGAGCGCTCCGGGAAGGCCGATGACCCCAGCGCGGGCCGGTCCAATGAGGAGCAGGATGCCGAGGCCGAGCCCAACCACCCCGACACTGAGGCGCCAGGCCCGGCGCACCCTCGGGTTGGGTTCGCGTCGGGTCGCCCCAAACACGCGCCGTATCCCCACCACGGGCGGGTTGGGGTCGCGCTCCGCGGGACCGTCGATGACCTTGGCGAACTCGTTCACCCACCGCCCAGTGCCTACTTCTGGGCAATTGTCATGCACGCTGTCCTCGATGGGAGCGAAGTCCGCCGGCCAGCCCCGGTACATCGCCGTCGTGAGGCTGACGTTGAACTCCACCCGGCCATCCGGCCACAAGGCGTCATAACGCACCATCCGAACCGGCCGGTTCAGCCACCTCGAGGAGCCGATGAACGCCGTCGCGCGCGCGGCGACGGGCTGGACTTGTCTCGTTGCCGGCATATAGCGATCCTCACACATCGGGAAGCCCCGGTGCCCTACTTGCGAAGCGCTGTTCTCGGCCGAGCTTCGCACCTGTCCCCCAGCGGATGGTTCTACGCTGTCGCAATGGATACCGACGTTGTCCTTTCGGGTGGGGACCAGACCCGATGACGACAACCGGGCACCCGCGCAACACGCGACCGCTGTTCGTCACCCTTGTCGTGGTGATCGATCTCATCGCCCTGGCCATCGCGTTCTGGCCGGTGCTGTTCCTGGGCTTGGGCTTGCAGGCCATCGGCGCCCGGAACGGTTGGTGGCCGGGTGATCCCAATTCCAACGACGGCGAAGAGGTCTTCGCCATGCTCGTCGGAGCGGCCGGCCTGGTGCTGGTGTTGGTGGCGGCCGCGATTCCGGTGGCTCTGCTTGCCCGGCGGCAACAGCAGCCGGTGCTTCGCTCCACCGCGCGCAACACCCTCTACCTTCTGGGCGCGAGCCTCGTGATCGGCGTCCTTGCCTTCTTCCTGTGATCAGCGAGCAGGCCTCACTGCAGACGTCCGAGCATCTGTATCGGTGCGCGAATGTGCCAGCGGCGCCACCCGCTACAGCACGGATGGATTGCTACGGCCCGTCGCCCGCGTCACGACCTCGGGCTCGTCAGGTGAGGCCCGACTTCCACCATCTGGCTCAGCTCTCATTGAGGAAATCCAAGATACGCTCCCGGACAAGCTCGGGATATTTGAGTTCGCATTCCCAAACCACTAATTCGTCCCACCCGCTGGCGATTAGTAGCGAATGATTAGACAGATCGCGCTCGACAGTCGCTTGTCGCTTTACTGACCAAAACGCCGAATTAGTCGAGGGTGTCGCGGATCCATTCTTGCAATGGTGTGAATGCCAAAAGCAACCATTAACCGCGATCACCTTTTTCCGGCTTCTAAACACGATGTCGGGCCTGCCAGGAAGATCTTTTGCATGAAGTCGATACCCGATGCCGGACTCGCGCAGTAGTTTCCGGACCACCAGCTCGGGGCCCGTGTTCGCACCACGAATCCTTGACATGTTTTGGCTTCGCTGACGACTGTTCAACCGGTCCGTCATGTAATCAAGCCTAAAAGCCAATGGGACGCCGATCAAGGCCGCGGTCACGGTTCCCAGCGTTGGACGCACACGACGAAGCCCGAGAAGCCAGAATCGATTGAGCTCCGTCCGAGGTGGTGAGCTTCAATGTCGGTGTGTCCTAGGAGAATAGAGGAATGACGTTATTGGCAAGAAACCCGCTCAACTCCGTAGAAGAGAAAATCGGTCGCATCGGCCGAGGTGGAGCTTTACGGATGCTCGATCTGTTCAGCGGCTGTGGCGGTCTGACAACGGGCTTTCAGCGAGCGGGCTTCTTGTCCGTGGGCGGCGTGGAGTTCGATCCGTTCGCAGCAGCGTCTTACGCCGCGAATTTCCACGCTGGACCCAATGAATCGCATTTTGCCAAGGCACGGGATATTCGCGAGCTAGACCTAACTGAACTTTTGGGGGTCTCGGAAGACTCAATATCGTCTGCCGTGGATGTCGTTGTGGGGGGCCCACCCTGCCCGAGTTTCACGAGGGTCGGTCGGGCCAAGCTGCGCGAGGTCATGGACCATCCAGAGGCATTCAAGCTAGACGAGCGAACCACTCTCTATTTGCATGCGATGCGCGTGATAGAACAGACCCGACCAATCGCGGTTCTTCTTGAGAACGTCCCTGATGTCCTGAACCAAGGCGGTCGGTCCGTCGGCGACGAAATGGCTGAGTATCTCGAGAGCCTCGGATACAACGTGTCCTATGCGCTCCTCAATGCCGCGAACTACGGTGTGCCGCAAACACGGGACCGATTCTTCCTGATGGCATTCGCTCAGGAGCTTGGAACTAGACCGACGTTGCCAAGCCCCACACATTGGATCGACCTACCATCTGGATATAAGAGTTCTCGTAACGTCGCACTTCGACTGCTGGGAGATCTCAGTTCCCACCGTTTTTACGCCCCGCCCGCGGAGGCGACTCCAGATCTCCCGGCCGCGGTCACGGCCTCGGACGCACTCGGGGATCTTCCTCCGCTGAACAAGAGCCTGCCGCGGGGCGCCCGCAGGTTGGACACCAACATTGAAACGCCTGAGCCTTCGCAAATGAGTGATTACGCTCGTGTCATTAGGAGTTGGCCCGGCTTCGAAAACAGGGGAAACGTTCCAGATCACGTAACTCGAGCATTGAGTGAGCGGGATGTGCGCCTGTTTCGCCAGATGAAGGCCGGCGATGATTATCCGGCTGCATGGGCTCTCGCGAACAAGCTGTGGCTCGAGAACGGCGGAGAAGAAAACCGCCTGAAGGATTTCGTCCCACCTTACGACCCCTCCAAGTTTCCGAACAAATGGCGAAAGATGGAGCCCGACTTCCCTGCACGAACCCTCATGGCTCATCTCGGGAAAGACACGTATTCCCACATTCATTACGATTCGAAGCAGGCAAGAACGATCTCCGTCCGCGAGGCTGCGAGACTCCAGAGCTTCCCCGACGGTTTTCGCTATTCGGGAACCATGAACCCTGCGTTCCGGCAGATTGGAAATGCCGTCGCACCGCTGTTGGCCTTTCGGCTTGCGGAATCCATGCACTCAGGAATAATTGCCGGAATTACTGGCCTCGAAGACACACAAGCTTCATGACCAGCTATGAAGAATTCGCCGCCCGGCTCAATCGCCGCCATCCAGGCATTGCCATCCAATCCGAGCCAAAAATCGGGTCCACGAACAGCGCGAGGTTCCTGGTAGGAGGGTTGAAGCTCGGAATCCCTAATCTGCAGAGTCGTTCGGGGATGAAGGACGCCATGAAGTCCGGGCGTCATTGGGCGTACGTCGGGAAACTGTTGCTACCAGGCCGGCACGATTCGGAGCTTTATATCGCGGTCGTGTTCGACGGCACCGGTTTGCAGTCCCTTCTGGAACGCCTGGATCAAATTGAACTGCCGTTCAAGGGCAAGAAGCCTCCCACCAACAACACCAGGCTCGTGTTTCACTCGACGGGTTTTTATGTAAATGTCCTACCAGAGAGAGAATTCGTAGACCCCTCGACTGACCCGGACGGCTACGGTTTGCCAGTGAACGTGACCGAGGTGCTCTACGCAGACATCGAGCGAAGTGGTCAGCTCACGCCTGCCGAAGTGGACGTGGTCGCGCGGCTCAAAGAGAACTTCGACAACGCCGGAATCGTGGTGCGACTCGAGGATGATGGCTCAGCTGTAGCCCCCGTCAACCGCCCGGAGGACCTTACGCTCATCGAGCTTGAGCACCGCGTACTTGAGCTCGGGGGCTTCTACAGCGCCGAAGTATTGCAAACTCTGCACCTTAATCTAATTCACCACCCGACGAAGCACTTCGTCATTCTGCGTGGAATATCCGGCACTGGCAAGTCACGTCTAGCGAAAAGCTACGCTTTTGCCGTTCTGGGTGCGAACAGTCTTGACTCGTCTCATGAGCGTTTTATCGTGGTGCCCGTTGAGCCGCAGTGGAGTGATCCGTCGTATCTTGTTGGCCATGAAGACCTATTGGCCGATGGCGGCTACGCCCGGACTCCTTTTCTAAACGCTCTGGTGTTGGCAACCTCCGACCCGATACAGCCTGTATTTGTCCTTCTCGATGAAATGAACCGGGCTCAGGTTGAGCACTACTTTTCGAACTTCCTGAGCGCGATGGAAATGGGAAACGATCTTCACTTTCATTCCGGTAGCTCCAAAGAGATCTCCGAGGTACCTGCCTCGATTCCATGGCCGGCGAACTTGTACCTTTTGGGCACGATCAATGATGACGAGAGCGTATTCCCCTTCAGCTCGATGGTTCTGGATCGGGCCAATTCGCAGGACCTAAGCCACGTTGATGTCACGGCCTATAGCAATTGGCTGCGAAGCAGAGAACCGGCTCTTGCGGCCGCCCTGACTTCAGAGTTAGTTGCGACCCTGGAATCCATTTCCAGTGTCCTTCGCCCGTTCCAGCTCCATTTCGGCAACCGCACGGTGCGCGAGATCGCTCTCTTCCTCACTAGAGCCGCAAGCGTAGGTGCTTCTATCAACGCACTCGACCATCAAGTCGACCAGAAGATTCTGCCCAAGCTAAGAGGTGGGGAGGAAGCGAGCCAGATGCTCTCCGAGCTATCCACTCTATTTCGTGACCTCCCGGTTTCCCTGGCTCGAGTCGGCCTGATGAAGAGTGATCTCGAGGCAGTCGATTTCTTTAGATACCGTTAGCCAAAATGTGGACTCTGCGCTTAACTACCAGTAGAAAACCTGAAGCGACAGTCATAGCCAGAGTCACGTCAGAAAGCGTGATCGCTCAACATGGCGTGACTTCCGAGAAATCCACCTACTGGTGGAAACTCACGCTGGACCAACCGAACGCAATCAGCGCGCTTCTGACGGTGAACGGCGCTGTGCTCCCTCGGGACGTGGTCTCCGAATCGGAAGTCTGGTTTCGCTGGGATATTGACTTCAACGCCGGATTCGCTGACCTTGACCTTCGCGGCGCTGAACCCCGGCTCAGACCGTTTCGACTAACGATCGATCCTGCGCTTAGCAAGCTCACTCGAAGCGACTTCCGAACAATGATCCGTGACATCCTCGCTGATAGCCGATCGCTTGCGTCAACATCAGGTCTAAAAGCGCCCCTTGCCCGAGGGAAGGATCCGCTGCCCATCGCCACGCTGGAGTTCATTCTGGGCAGTGCGGGGCAAACTATATCCCTGATCGAATCACTCAATCGCTCCTATCGAAGACGCCTCGGAAAGGACCGGGTGGAGCTTTCGACACGGAAGGCGCGTGGTCTCACTCCCGCCCAGTGGAACGGCAGCAGGTCCAACTGGGAAAGGGTTTCTGGAGAGGTGAGGGCGAGAATGCCCAACGGACTACGTCACCTCGTGGAGCAATCCGGAAACTCAATGCCTCGTCACGTAACCGAGCAGCGAAGCAAACTTGACGCATCCCGGCGTGAGCATCGCGAAATTTTGGGACTTCTTCGAGAGATGTCGCGATATCTGCGTGCCGCAATCAACACCCAAAGCCGACTTCGCGAAGTCGATCGGGATGAAGTGCTGATTTCTAGGTGCTCACGGGCGAACCGCCAACTGAGGGAAATGCAGTTACTTCCCCTGTTTGAGGGCATGGAAGCCGATATGGCCGCTTGGAAACACTCTCACCTTTACACCAGTGTTGAACCCTACAAGTCGCTGTACCGGATTCACCGCGATGTCCGTTCTGGCATTTCCTCGATCGACGGCGAGTTCGCTACAGTTCCCCTACAACGGACCTATCAACTATATGAGACATGGGTAGCACTCCGTCTTGCAGCGGCAGCTCGGATACTTGATCCCAACATGGATGGCGGGGCACTTTTTTCCGACCGGTCGGACACAAACAAGCTGACATTCAGTCTGTCCTCGGCAGCGATAACTTTTCGAGGTCACACCCTTAAGTTCAAACCTCAGTTTGACCAAGTCTGGCGCTTGGACTCCGGAATCGGATCCTCGTCGCGCGAGATGGTTCCCGACATGGTTTTATTGCTGCGATCGCATCTGCCGTCCCAGCCCCAGACGATGATTGTGCTCGACTCAAAGTATCGGGTCAAAACGCAACTGAACGCCGCGATATCGTCCATCCACACGTACCGAGACGCGTTGTTGGAGCCTCGTCCCGATGGAGACCATAGGGCCGCCATCGGCGGGTTCGTAATAGTCCCACACGACGAGGTGCTGTCGGAAGAGGCCTCGGACTGGTCAGCCACCAGTATGCCGGAGGTTCTTTTTCGGCGCGGCTACCAAGACCGATTCAAGTTAGGTGCGCTCACGCTCCGTCCTGGAATGTCGTTGGACGCAATTTCTGCAATTCTCTGCGAACTCGTTGCCCAGTTCACCGGCTACTCGCCAGCTTCGCCGACCATTGCTGGCGCGGACTTCGCGTGGCCGCAGAAGTTCTCCATGGAGTTCCGGCGCGACATCGCCGTCGTCATTCAAAAGCATTCGAACCACATGGCTGCGGTAGCGAACGGCTTGGGTGTTTCGGAAATCGCTCTTGCAGGATGGCTGAACGAGGTTGACGAGTCAGAGGGACTGAGGCCGTTGGAGGTGACTGAGGCCGCGGACCCTTCGTGGATCGAAGAACGCCCTAGTTCCTGAGACGTCCTTGCTGACGAATCGAATTGAACGAGCGCTTCGTGTAGCCATGTTCAAAGCCGAGACCCCGTCGAGTAGCCTCCAGTGCAATTTCTCCCGCCACGGACAATTCTGGCAGCGACATTCGCAGCCGGGACGAATCCGCCTAGATCTCAAGACCCCAGGTAACGCTCGAGGGCGGGCGACGCAGACCAAGGGCGCTCGTGCCAGAGGGCATAGCGCTGGCTTCGGAGCATTCAGCCTCGCATCGCCGTCATACACGTCTTCGAGAAGGATGAGATGCATGCCTCTGCTTAGAGGCCAACAATCGTTGCCTGCCCAGCGTGGGCCCGGAAGGACGAGCCGACCCGGAAGGGGACACTGGGAACATGGACTCGATGCGCAGATCAAGGTGCGATCCCTGCATCTTGCAGCAATCTACATTTCTCATATATATTCGCTATATGCCAGATAATGAAACTCGGAATGAACGATTCCGGCGTCTCGCCGCTACTCGTGGCGACCGTTTGATACGCGAAATTTCCCTGCTCGGCAATTTGGCAAGCAAGAACTACGAATACTCAGCAGACGAAGTAGCGGCGCTCTTCGAACCCATCGAGAACGAGCTACAGGAAGTACGGGCGCTTTTCGACCCGAGCACTCCTTCGAAGAGAAAGGTCTCCTTCAATGACTAAGCCCCAATACGACTTTTACTTTGAAATGGCCGGGCGGTCTGCGACGCAGGGTGCAATCGCGCCGGCGGAGCAATTCTTCGAAGGGTCTCTCGCTGAGACATCCCTGGCACGCGAAACCGGCCAGAATTCGATCGATGCGCGCAGTGGGCCTGGCGCTGTCGCCATGCGCTTTGAACTCGCAGACGTGGCAACTTCAGATCTCCCAGGCATCGTGAATCTCAGCGAGCACATTGCATGGGTAGAGAAGGAAACGCGTGGGTCGCAAGGGCATGCGCGGATGCTCAACGCACTCGAGACGATACGCAAGCCGACCATTCCTGTGCTGCGCATATCCGACTATGGCACTACCGGACTGACTGGTTCAGAATCGCGCAACGAGAACAGTTCCTCGCTCAGTGCGCTGACAAGGGGCGCCGGCATATCTGCGAATGATGGCACGCGAGGCGGATCGTTCGGCATCGGGTCCGCCGTCGGACCAATGTCATCGTCGATGTGCACGGTGTTGTACACATCACTTCCCGGCAACCGCAAGGACGTCGTTTTCGCAGGCCACAGCAGACTTGCCAGCCATAGGGATTCCCGTGGCGACTGGCGTCAAGGCGAAGGTTTCTTCACCGATACGGCAATTGACGAAGACTTTTCTTATTTGCGTAATCCCGAGCAGATTGGAAACTTCTCGGTGCGGGCGGAGCCAGGAACGGATGTGTACATTCTGGGATATCGCAACGCAGAAGAGGACCCTCAACTAGAGAACATTAAGGAAGCGTTCCTATCGCACTTCCTGGTGGCCATTCACCGCGGACAGCTAGAAGTGGAAGGTGTCGGACGAGACAGCACGTGGCAGCTGAACACGACCACACTCGAGCGCTTCAGCAATGCCAACAGTGATACCACCGCCTTCTACCGAGCGATCTGCGATCCGAACCCTGTGACCGCTGATAGCAATCGGTTCGGTCGATTGGCCCTTTACGTCAATGTAGACGACTCGCTCGACAAATCCCTGCACACCGTGACCATGCGTAAACCACTCATCAAAATTGATACGTTCAAGCACACCTCTATCCCGGCGAAGTACGCTGCAATCCTGGAGTGCTCGGACGAGATCGGGAATAAGTTCCTCCGTGATTTAGAGCCTCCTCAGCATGACCGCTGGGATCCAGGCCGCGGGCAGGACGGGGCCCTGGCGCTAGCGGAGCTAAAGAGCTTCGTGCGAGACGGATTGCGCGCTCGCGTAGGTGAGCAGCTCGGCGACACGATCGAGATCAAAGGTCTTTCGAGATATCTTCCCGCGCCGAGCCTCATCGTCTCGCACAATGACGAGGGATCAGTGCCAGCCGGGGACGATGGTGAGTCGCGCGAGAGCGCCACCGTGCATGGTTCCGCAAACGAGCCTTTCACTGCCTCCTTGAACGCGCGCAAATCGGTGAACGTGCACGTGCAAACTCCCGGGACAGGAACGGGTGTCACCCCGACTGCAAGAGGGAAAAATCGCGGTGGACAGGGCAAGAGAAAATCCCATGGGATCGGGCTCCCAGGGGCCGGAACGAGTGGAGATGGAAGAGCCGTCATAAACAGTGGCAACGTGCGATTCCGCAGCTGGTCTGATCAAAATAGCGTCCTCCACATCGTGCTCACGGCAAATGATGACGTCCAAGGTGACTTGGAATTGGTAGCACTCGGTCAAGGAGGCTCCGTCGAGTCCGATTACCTATTACCCATCAACGACGTGATATTGGCAGAACCGAACGCTCCGCAAACCATTGCGTGGTCCGGAAATGTCCTTCAAGATCTCGCTCTGCAAGCCAACACGCCGACCCACTTGAGGCTCACGCTCAATTCCGACCATCGATACCGTTTGGATGTGAAGTAAAAGTGGTCTCCGCCCGTGGTTCGTATCCGTATCCCGTACTCGACGATTCGGATGACGTAGCGTCACACATCAATTTCTTCAATCTGTCCGTAGCCCCGACCGTCGATGACATCGAGATACGGTTCCAAGTGCGAATGGACGATCCAACCATCACTCAATTGATTGATGACGGTTTGGCCCGCTTCAGCTTCCGCTGGAAATGCGGCGCCACCTTGTCAAGCGACGAACTGGAACCCAGGATCGATCAGCACCACGCGGACAGCACAGCATTCATCGCTTGGATTCCCCAAGAACGCGTACGTCGTACGGTCACCGTAGAGGTGAAGGTCGTGGCAACAGCTGACATTCCCGATTATCGGCTTGATCATCAGCACTCCGACTACGGCGATACTGCGTTCAATGTTCAGTGTGGTTCTGTTCTAGCTGACGGCGGATACGCAACTTTTGAGGCGGGAAAACTCTTCGATCCTCTTCATCCTCCGATCGGCTCCTGCTTCCGTTTCGTCTCCGACACCCAAAATAAGCGTGGCATCCGAGTGCGATGGAACGACGACGAGTTTGTCAACGTACTCATCCCGACCGAGTTGATGCCGGGGCTTGCCGGTCTAGCGTCTCGACCAGACTTGCAAATTAGCTTGGTTGTACTTCCCGCGCTAGTTGAAACAATTCAGTACATAAAAGAGAACACAACGACCGACGGAGAAGACCTCGGTAGCCGCCAATGGTATCCAGCGCTTTTGGAGCTCGTTAACCAAGTTGGCTCGTTCGAAGATCGCTCTCTGGACCTCGCTCAGAAGATCCTAGGCAACCCCCTAGACCGATCACTAAGACTGCAGTTAACACTCGAAGAGGATGACTGATGGAACCCGCTAGCGCGTGCGCATTAAAGTACGACGCCTTGAGCGCAATCGGTGAAGCACTCACTCGCGCTACGACGCCCGAGGATTTTCTCGCTGAGGTAGACGTGATCGTCTCGGACCCGGGCAACCTGCTGAAAATGCCCTTCGAAACCGGTCAACCGGATCCACTGACAACAACTAAGCACGACAGCCAAGATGACAAGAATGCCCCCCGGGTATATGGATGGCTTGGCGCGATTGACCCTTCCAACGCATCCGATCCACGGCTATGGACCTACGCAGCGTTCGTCTCGTATCGCGACTACATGCTGGTTCGATGGCCCCTCATCGCAGATAAACGGTGGAAAAATAGGGTGATGAGCCGCTGGCTCATCAGCAATGCAAGCCGCCCGAATTTGATGCGCCATGGGATTGCGCGACTATGGTGGATCACTTCGCTCACCTATGACGCCAAGTGCGCGCATCCGTTGGCCGCCGAATCACAGAATCCATTTGCCTACACTGCCTACGTTCTACAAAATGAGGACCGTGTGGTTGCACTATTCGAGCGGGAGTCGGGGTCCGTTCCCAAACTAGCTCGTGCTGTCCTCGAGCATCTTGCAGCTGACGATACTCGCGCAACCGGCCAATACATCAAGAATTTGATGAAGGAAATAACACTTGTGTATGCCTTTCGCGACCTAGAGGTGCTAGACGATGGCCAAATTCGGCGGCTCGTGCTGGACCTTGCAGAACCAAGGGGGCCGCTGTCATTAGTGCCGCATTAGCCGAGACCCAGTAAAGGATCAGGACACTTCAGTCGACGCTGGTCGGCACGACCTACGGGACGACCTTCGGCCCAACGCAAGAGCTGAACTGGGCATCCGCTGGCGAATGCAGCGGCGGGGCTGACGTGGTTTGGCCCGTGTCGGATGGCAGTAGTGGTTGTAGGCCTGCCACAACGCAAGGTGTCATCCGTGAAGAGGCCTAGAGTTTGCAGGTGACCACTCAACACATCGGCGCCGCCGGCGAAATCTTGGTTCAGTACCAGCTGCTCAAACTCGAGATTGACAGTGCGCGCCTAACCACCGACTCGGGGGTGGACCTTGTGGTCTACTCACCCTTGAATGGCACCGCAAATACCGTGCAGGTCAAAACAATGCGCTCGCCCTCTCCCGCCGGCGGGACAGGCAAGGTTGCCGTCGGCTGGAACTTCCCCGATGACTGCAAAGCCGACTTGCTCGCCCTCACCCTTCTCTCGACGGACGAGGTTTGGATGTTCACCTTGGGGGAAGCACGAAGGATTGCACAGCAGCACACGAATGGCGGAACGAGGAGACTCTATTGGTACGTCGACGAGTCAATGAATCAGGTGAACGGCGTCCCCTTGAAGACAGCTGACCTCGACGAGTACAGGCTGGAAAACCGAGCCGCTGAAATGTTCCTGCTCCCCACCATCTGCTTATCAAAGAACTAATTTTCCACTGCGCGGCGCCCCCTTTGCCCAGTCGAGGTGCACGCTACCAGCTCACGCGATGAGCGAACAAAGACGAGCGGTCACCAGAAAAGAGCTGGATCTCCATGAGGTCGAGACGCTTCTTCGTCGAGATGAAGCCGGCGATTTTGCTCGCGCTATCCGGGCCGATGCGCACGACGACCCGGTTGGGCACTTCCTTCGGGATAAAGCAGGCGTAACGGTCGCTTAGGTGGATGAAACGCAGGTTGCTAAAACCAGTCCGGCTGCAGGTTGATTCGGGCGGCCCCGCGCCGTAAAGGCGTCGATAATTGGACGGTGGCCGCGAGCGCCCGGGGATGGCGCCGGCCTCGCGCAACCGCAGGTTCGCGCGCGCGCGAGGGGTCCGAACCGTATAAGCCCAAGCCAGGGACTGCACGAGGTCGGCGCGGGCGCGGGCCGGTCGAACGGTGCGCCGTCGAACAAATTGAGGCTTTCTGAGCCGTCGACGAGCGCGACGACGGCTCCGTAACGGCCGCCTTTTGCTGAGAAGAATTGCTGGTTGATGCACCAGATGCGCAGGGTAGGTAGGCATTAGATGTCCAGGCCCTGCGACCCACGCGGCCGCTGGGAAACGGGAAATGACAACACCGGGCCGCACCTTAGTCGTGATGAGGAGTAGCGGAACCTCGCCTCGGTAAGTGACACTCGCGGGAGTCGACGAATGATTCCTTCGATGCTGAGCACCCCCAGTAGTAGGTGCAACTACCGACAAAGAACTCGATTGCTAGTCGAGGACTCGTAGTCTGGGCTCAAACAAGGGGATCTATTGAAAACTACCGTCATCAGTCATTTCAATCTCGACAAGACTCAATCAGAAGTCGATTTTCTTAATGTGAATGTGACGACGGATAGTTCCTTGTTCGTGGATCCGTTCGCGGTCGCTATGCACGCGTCTAGCGGCGTCCCTTGGGCTACCACTGCCCACCGCAAACTTAATTCGTTCTTTGATCGGGTATTAGATTGCATCGCAGACCCAGATCTTCATGCGGAAGGCGAAAGATCCTTGTCAACGTTTGCCGAGCCCAAGGAAACGCGGCTTGGCATGGCGGAAAAGGGCTTCTCAGGCTCCGGTACTGGGCCGATAATTGGTCAGCGGATGTGGCGCGCCTTGCTAGGCAGTCCGCTTTGTGCACCCGGGGTTGAAGTTCTTCGTCTCATCGAGCACATCGCGATCTACGTGGATGATGTGTCGAACGATCGCATTTCGGACCTGACGACGCGAATTACGGTAGAGGAACTCATAGCTTTTACCCACGATCAGATGGCTATTCACCCGGGGCTCAACGTAGGCGCGGAGTTCCACCCCGTAGAGGTATGGGACGCACCAACCGCTTTGTGGATCCCCCGGATAACCACGCTTCCCTTCGCGCCCAACGCCGAAGGGGTGCTCAAGCCTCTGTTGTTGGTACCCAAGAAAGCGGTTCACCTCGGACTACGCCTGAACCCACGCGGGTTCTGGGGCATGGAAGCGCTGACGGCGATCCAGATGGATGATTGCCGCCCGGACAAGAGAGGCATCCTTCGTCCGACGACCACGAAGGAGACATTGAAGAAACGTCCCGATCTAAGAGCGATTCGCCCCACGAACACCTCTCAAACGATGCGAATATTCCACCGAGATGGGCGAAGCCTCGTCGAGAACTATTCAGCCGAGATAGGCCGCAAATACGATCCACTCTCGGACTCAGAACTCGAAAGAAGAATCGCGGAAGACGCCTGAGGAGCACGCAGTTCAATGAGCATCTCGAGGGCAGCGTCGGGCTGCGGCGTCATGCCGGATTCCTCGGGCGCGTGCTGCCCCTTGGCGAGCGAGGAGAGCACAACACTGCGCGGCCGTTTGAGCTGCGCGCAGGTGAAGAGAGCCTGCACCGCTTTGATCACCCGGTCACCTTCGTGGGTTCGGTAAGTAACGCCGGGTTCCAGACGCGCAAGAGTTCGATTACGGTCACTCTAAACGTGTCTGCGCCTGAAGTCATGGGCTTCCTTGACTTGCCGTGAGAGGGAGTCTATTGCGAGACGTGCTCGGGTCACCGCAGCGGCCGCAGAAACGCCCGCAGGTCGGCGGCCAGCAGGTCGGGCTCCTCATGAGGGGCGAAGTGGCCGCCGCTCGGCATCTCCATGTATCTGGTCACGTTGTAGACGCGCTCGACCCAGGTGCGTGGCGGACGCGTGAGGTCGTGCGGGAAGACGGCCACCGCGGTGGGCACATCCACCCGGCCCACGCGCGTGGTGAACCCGGCGCCGAACTCCCAGTAGGGCCGGAAAGACGTGGAGATCGAGTTCGTGAACCAGTAGAGCGAGGCCTGGGTGAGCAGGAAGTCGTCGCTGAAGCGGGTCGACAGGTCACCGTTGCAGTCGCTCCAGGCCCGGTACTTCTCCAGGATCCATGCCAGCAGGCCGGCCGGGGAATCGGATAGCGCCGGGGCCAGGCTGAGCGGGCGGGTCTGCTGCTGGTGCTGGTAACCGCCCTCCTCGGCGACCCAAGCCTGCACCGCTGCCAAGTAGTCGCGCTCGGCTCCCGTGAGTGTCGCCGGGTCGTGCGTAAGCGGGGCAGCCACGGCGAGGAGGTGGATGCCGACGACGGCGTCCGGGTGTGCCTCCGCCAGGCGCGACGTGATACCTGCGCCCAGGTCACCGCCGTGAGCGGCGTACCGCCCGAAGCCCAGCTCCTCGGTCATGAGCTGGTGCCAGATTTCGTGGGTCTGCTCGTCGTGGGTCGGGCGCTGCGGCGAGAACGGGAACCCGGGCAGGGCGGGCACGATGACAGTAAACGCATCCGACGCCTCTCCCCCGAACTCCGACGGGGTGGCCAGGCGCCGGGCGAGATCGACGAGTTCGAACGCGGTGCTGGGCCAGCCGTTGGTGAGGATGATCGGGAGCGCGCCCGCGGTCTCCGCCTCGAAACGCAGGTAGCTGACCGGCGTGCCGGAGATCGTGGCGCGGTGCCAGGGCAGGGCGGTGATCTGGCGCTGCTGCGCCGGCCAATCGAAGCCGTCGGCCCAGTAGGCCACTAGGCGGCGCAACTCCTGCTGGTCGGTGCCGGCTGTCCAGCCAGTCACGGGCCAGTCGGGCGACCAGCGGGTGCGGCGGAGGCGGTCGCGCAGGTCGTCGACGTCGCTGTGGGGAACATCGAGCGGGAAGGCGGAGTTCATCAGGCAAGTCTCGTCTATGCGGGCAGTGTTGACGCGCTACCGGAACCGGTCCGGCGCTCCGTCATACAACCGGCCCTAGCCGCCCATCCCGACCGGCGCGGTTGCCTCATGCTGAGCACCATCTCGGAGTTCGGCACCGATGCAGACATCGCGGCGCTGTGAGGGGTTACTCGTCGTCGGCGAGGAGCACGTCGATCTTGAGTTCTTGCATCCGCACGTAGGTCTTGAGCGCGCGCAACGCGGCGAGCAGCACGATGAAGACGAGCACCAGCAGCGCGATCACCGCCGCCACAAAGATCACGTAAACCGCTGAGTAGAGCGTGAAGGTGTCCATGTGCTGATCTTAGGAGGCGGGCGAGAGCGGCCGGAGAGTGGGCATTCGACTCGCGTGTGCGGCGAGCCGATTCGAGGCGGTGAGGTAGACCGCCGACTTCGACTTCATCCTCGGCGACTGGACGGTTCGGCACGAACGGTTGGACGGCATCTTCAGCGGCGCCGCCACATGGACCGCGTTCGATGGGCTGTCCTCAACGCGAACGATTCTCGGCGGTTTCGGCAATCTCGAAGACAACTTGCTCCAGCATCCGGCGGGCGACTTCCGGGCCGCTGCCCTGCGCTCGTACTCCGCGGCGGATGCTGAGTGGTCGATCTGGTGGCTCGACGGCCGGAATCCGACCGCGCTCGATACGCCGGTGCGCGGCGCGTTCACCGACGGGATCGGCACCTTCGTGGCGGAGGACGTGTTGAACGGGGTGCCCATCCGCGTGCGCTTCATCTGGGACGCCACCGGCGCGCAGCCCACCTGGGAGCAGGCGTTCTCGAACGATGCCGGCGCATCGTGGGAGACGAACTGGCGGATGACGTTCCTCCGCACCTAGGGCGCCCGGCAGGGGGATAGTACCGTTGGGTGGTGCCCACTCGCCGCAAGTTCTCCGCCGCTTCACCGGCAGCACGCGCGCGCTACGCGAAGCGACGGCAAGGACGACTCGCCCGCGTAGACAATGACCTCACCGCGGCCCAGTGGGCCGACCTCCTCGCCGCCTGGGGCGGGTGCGCCTATTGCCAAGAACAGAGCCCGGCCCTCCAGCGGGACTGCGTCATGCCAATCTCCCGGGGCGGCCGGTACACCCTCGAGAACGTGGTGCCCGCGTGCGCGTCGTGCAACGCGAGCAAACACAACAACGAGGTCACGGGGTGGCTCCGCCGCAAGAAACTCGACGAGCGCTCGTTTCTGCTTCGGTATGCGACCATCCTGCCGACTCTTCGATCCAGCGACTGAGCCGCTGAGCGACTCCGCCGAGTCAGTAGTCCAGGCGCCAGAGCCCGCGGGCACCGGTCATTGGGACGGGTGGGCTCGACCGCTACTCTCGGGTGGGGCCAATTTGTGGCCGAAGCACACGTGGGGTGGACGGATGCACACAACGGAGCACAGCACGACGAGCCTGGACACCGCGGCGCTCACCGACCGGGTGAAGCGCAGGGACGTGCGGGAGTTCTACCGGGCGTTCGCGTCGCGGTACCAGTCGGTGCGAAACCCGGAAATGCTCATACGGCGAGCGATCACGTTCATGGGTATCGGCTGCGCCCCCATCGGAGTCTTCGCCCTGGCCTACGCCGCGGCGGAGGTGGCAAGAGGAGGCGCACCGGCCGCCGATATCGTCGCGCCGGCGGGTGTCGGCGTTCTGATGCTGAGCACCGGAATCATGTTGGCGTGGTTCTTCGTGCGCACGTTCAAGCGCCGGGACACCCCCAAGCGGCACTACCGGTTGGCCCGGTTTGCCGCCGCCAACGGCCTGAGCTACAAGCCCGGGCCTGTCTCCGGCAAGCACCTGAAACCGTGGGCTGCGCGAGGCTATCTCAGGCTCACGCGGGTGATGCGGCCCGCATCACAGCGCACGATTGAGTTCGCCAACTACGAGCTGCGGGTTGACACGCTGCGCAGCCCCAACGCCCAGTTCGGTGGCTTCTGCGCCATGCAACTGCGCACGAGCCTGCCGCACATTCTGTTGCGCGCTCAACACGGCCCGTTCGCATTCGCGGCACTGCCCGACGGCGCGCAGCGGCTCTCCCTCGAGGGCGACTTCGACGACCACTTCACCCTGTATTGCCCCGAGGAGCACGAGCGGGACGCGCTGTACCTCTTTACGCCGGATGTGATGGCGCGCCTGATCGATCGAGTGCGCGGATTCGATGTGGAGATCGTCGACGATTGGCTGTTGTTGGTGAGCAGCCGCGACGTGGTGACCCTCGACCCAGAATCTTGGCAGAAACTTTACGATGCAGTGGGCGCCCTGAGCGACAAGATCGACCGGTGGGAGCGCTGGCGCGACGACCGGCTGCCGACGGTGCCGCCGGTCGGTGTTGCTGCCGTGGACACTGGTGCGGGCTTGGTCGGGGCGAAGCATGCCGCGCCGGCGGGGCAGGTGGCCACGCGCGGCCGACGGCTCCGGATGCGCCTGGGCTGGGGTGAGCGGATCGGGCTGCTCATCTTTGCAGTGGTGCTGATCGGCGGTGCGATCGCGCTGTCGCTTTAGGCCCACTGCTGCACGCCGGTATCGGCTGGGGCGGCGGCGACGCCTACACCACGTGAACCGTTCACAGCGGGGTGGTACGGTACCCGAGGCCCAGGCAGGGCCACGACACACTTCGATCGAAGGCGGGTGAGTAGCCATGGCTGGTGACAGTCCGCGCTCCACTCCCTCCGCGGTTGTCGTATGCGCCCTGACCTTCTAGGTCGGGCGTCGCGCCGGGGGCGGCGCTCTACTGAACCTCCTGTGCGAGGTGGCCTGTGGTGTGCCGTCGATTCCTGACGTGCCCGTGGTCGCCTTGGGCTTCCTCATGCGCTCTCGTCGACCGAACGACGGAGTAGGACCATGGCACTCATCGACAACGGCATCTACGTGACCGGGCAGCGCACCTCCAGCCCGCAAAGCCTCGACGAGACCTACCAGCAGTTACGCGAGTGCGGAGGGATGGCCTGGATCGGGCTGTACCGGCCCGATGCGGACGAGATCCGCAGCGTTGCCGACGAGTTTTCGCTGCATCCGCTGGCCGTGGAAGACGCCTTGAAGGGCCACCAGCGGGCCAAGCTGGAACGGTTCGGCGAGACCCTCTTCGTGGTGCTGCGTCCGGCCCGGTACCTCGATGCCGAAGAACGGGTGGAGTTCGGTGAGGTGAACGTGTTCATCGAGCCGGGCTTCGTCGTCACGGTGCGGCACGCCCAGAACCCCGACCTGGCCAACGTGCGCCGGCGGATGGAAGATAACCCGGCCATGCTCGCGCTCGGGCCCGAGGCCGTGCTGTACGCCGTGCTCGACGAGGTCGTCGATGCCTACTCCCCCGTGATCGCCGGGCTGGAGAACGATATCGACGAGATCAAGAATCAGCTCTTCGGCGGCGACCCGTCGGTGTCGCGGCGCATCTACGAGCTGCTCAGCGAGGTGATCGACTTCCAGCGCGCCACCGGGCCGCTGCGCGGCATGCTCGAGGCGCTGCTGCGCGGCTCGGAGAAGTACCAGGTCGACGTGGAGTTGCAGCGCTCCTTCCGGGACGTGCTCGACCACGTCCTGCTCGTCACCGAGCACGCCGCATCGTTCCGGGCGCTGCTGGAGAACGCGCTCACTGTGCACGCCACACTGGTGACGCAACAGCAGAACGACGAGATGCGCCGACTCTCGGAGGCCGGCCTGGCACAGAACGAGGAGACCCGGCGGTTGTCGGAGGTGGGTCTGGCGCAGAACGAGGAGGTGAAGAAGATCTCTTCCTGGGCGGCGATCCTGTTCGCGCCGACGCTGGTGGGCACGATCTACGGGATGAACTTCGACAGCATGCCGGAGCTGCACTGGGCGTATGGGTATCCGTTGGCGGTGGCCGCCATGGGCTTGATGGGGTACGGGCTGTGGGGGATTTTCAAGCGGCGGGAGTGGTTGTAAGGGCGGGCGCAACGCCCGCGATCGTCCGTGGCGCCATCGCCGGCGTTGGCCCCGGCTGGGGGTTGGTGCCGCTTGACTGGTTCGGCCGTGCTGCGGTAGGCGCTGGCGACGGCTCCTGCCACGATGGCGGTGGTGAACCGA
Source organism: Cryobacterium sp. AP23 (assembly GCF_054075385.1). Lineage (NCBI taxonomy): Bacteria > Bacillati > Actinomycetota > Actinomycetes > Micrococcales > Microbacteriaceae > Cryobacterium > Cryobacterium sp. AP23. The sequence continues at coordinate 1,541,138 of NZ_CM133415.1, forward strand.
TCGGCCGCCCCGAACCACTGGGCCAGGGAGGTGAAATCCGCATCGGCGATTGATTTGATAAGCACCTGAACACGAGTAGCTTTGAGAAGTGGCTGAACGGTTCGGCTGCGTGCTCGGGGGAGGACGTTGCAATGGGTCCGGTCGCTGCAGACGGCGCAAAAGAGACTCTCGAAACGGTCGATGGAATTCTCCATCTGCGCTGGCAGCCCGGGGTTCACATTGAGATCGAAGATGCCCACGTCGCGATGGCGAAAGTTAACGACGCGTGCGGGAACGAACGGCGGGGCATGCTCGTCGATATGGCAGCGGTCGGGTCGGTGAGCCGAGAGGCCAGGTCCGTGTGGTCTATTCCCTGCAGCGCCTCGCGCATTGCTCTTCTGGGCAAATCACCTGTTGACCGAGTCTTGGCGAATTTCTTTCTCGGTGTGCACATTCCGCCGTGTCCGACTAAATTCTTTACCTCGCGCAGCGAAGCCATGGAATGGCTTACTGCCGGTGTCTAAGCGTGCAGGAGCGCTGCGCAGAGTGCGTCTTTGGGTGATGTGAACTTGGGAGACGACGCCGATGACCCTCGTTTGCAGCAGTTGGTGGAGGGTGTTGTCCGGTTGGCTGCCGGCGACCTGGACGCGCGGATAGAGCCGTCTGACTTGAGGGATGACATCGACGCTGTGATCACCGGCGTCAACCTACTCGCCGAGGAACTCAGTTACATCTACTCGAATCTGGAGCAGCAGGTTTCTGACCGTACCGCCATGCTGCGGCAAACTCAGGCCGAGCTGGAACAGATGGCAAAGACTGACGACTTGACGGGCCTTGCGAATAGGACCTTGCTCAACGAGCGAATCAACGAGGCAATCCTGGCCAGCACGGACAGTGGAAAACCCCCGGCTGTGCTGGTGCTGGACGTGGATTCCTTCAAAGCCGTCAATGACGCTCTGGGCCATGGGGCCGGTGACGCAGTCTTGATCGAGGTTGCCCGGCGCCTCAAGTGCGCCGTACGGGCCGTCGATACCGTGGCACGTCTGGGTGGGGATGAGTTCGCCATCCTCGTCACCGCGGCGACGGAAGAGGAAGTGCTCACTATCGCGCACCGGGCGTCGGCGCAGCTCCAGGACAGCGTGCAGGTTGGAACCGAAACCGTCTGGGCGATGGCCAGCATCGGGGTGCGCATCGGCACGCCGGGCCTTTCAGCTGAGTCGCTGATTCGGGATGCTGACATCGCCATGTACCAGGCGAAGGCGCAGGGCCGCAACAACATCCAGCTCTTCCACCCCGACATGCTCGAAAGCGTTCGTGAACGCGCCCGCATCACAGCCGAACTTCGTTCGGCCGTTGCCGGCGGCGAACTGGCCCTGTGTTATCAGCCGGTGGTCGAACTGGGCACAGGAATGGTCATCGGTTTCGAAGCACTCCTTCGGTGGCACCATCCGGTACGCGGACTCATCATGCCGGATAGCTTCATCCGCATCGCGGAAGAAACCGGTCTGATCCTGGAGGTGGGACGGTGGGTGCTGCACGAAGGAGTCGCCCAGCTACGGCGCTGGAGCGAAACCGAGCCTGAGCTCACCGACTTCTCTCTTCACATCAATCTCTCCGCCGCCGAACTGCTTCGCAGTGACCTGCTGGAAGATGTCACGGAGACGCTCGCTCGGAATCACGTGCCTCCGCAGCGTTTGGTTCTGGAGATCACCGAGACCGTGTTGATGTCGAAGGGAACCGCGGAAGAACAGGTTTTGGGCGAGCTGCGGGATCTCGGAGTGGGTCTGCAAATCGACGACTTCGGCACCGGCTATTCGTCCATCAGCTATCTTCGAACGCTTCCAGCAGACACGGTGAAGGTCGACCGTTCCCTCATTGAGGACATGGTGTCGGACCCTCAGCAGCAAAAATTCGTCGCCGCCATTCTTCAACTGATTCACTCGGCGGGGCTGAAGGCGATCGTGGAAGGTATTGAGACCGCCGAACAGGCGGTTCTCTTGCAGACCCTGGGCTGCCTGTACGGGCAAGGCTACTTCTATGACCGCCCGCTCCCGCCCGAGACGGTTATGGGAAGGCTCAAGAGGCGCGCGCACCGTCAGTAGAGTGAGCGTATGTCAAAGCTTTGGGACCGGATGCTACTCGTCCCGACGGTAGTACGCCTCACCTCCCGGGCACCGAAGGACCCGTCAGCGGCGTGGGACGGGTACTGGCGCGGGATCCACACCACCGGACGTTCGGGCGACGTGCTGTGGGACTCCGGGTCCCAGACCGAGCACGAGCAGTACACCGACGCCCTCCTGGGCCATTTCAATCCGGCTCTTCCCGTCATCGACGTTGGGTGTGGCAACGGAACCAATACCCGCTGGCTTGCTGGCCTGTTCCCCAGCGTTGTCGGGATCGACGTCTCCGCCGGCGCGATCGAGCTAGCGAGACGCGAAGCAGCAGGCCTCCACAACGTTGACTTCATGGTTATGGATGCAACGGAGGCAGGCGTGGGAGAGCACCTGCTGGAATTGGTGGGGCCCGCCAATGTGTTTGTCCGCGGAGTTTTTCATGTGCTCAAGCCCGACAAGCAATCCAGATTGGCTGCCAACCTACGCACCGTTGTAGGGAGTAGCGGTCGGGTATTCCTTGCCGAAACCAACTTCCCCGGAAGCAGTCTTGCCTACCTGCAACAGCTGGGCGCCACCCGGCAAAGCATGCCACGGCAGTTGCAAAGGGCCCTGGAGAACCTGCCCCGCCCGGGCCATTTTGGTGTACAGGAACGGCAGAACACGTTCCCGGACGCGGACTGGCAATTGATTGCGGATGGCCCGGCGCACATCGAAGTGACTCCCATGAACGCGAGCGGCCACTCGCAGCAGGTTCCGGGATATTTCGCTCTCCTGGCCGGCGCATAGCCACCTCACCGTGGGCAGACGCGAACCGTAACCTCGCCCGGCGTCAGGAGCCACTGCCCTAGGGTCCTTCCCATGACCACGCTCACCTCCTCCCCCGTTGCCCCGTCGAACATCGCCCAGGCGGTGCTGCTGGCTGTGCTGGCCGGTACGGTGAAGGCCGCCGAGCGGGAGATCGCCGCCGAGGTGAAGGCCCGCACCCGGATCTTCACGCACGGCAACTCGCAGTCTTTCGCCACCGACCCGCAGATTCTGCAGGTGGTGGGCGAGGTGTCCGCGCAGGCGTTCGCCGCCGAGGCGATCGTGGAGAAGGCGGCCTGGGCGCTGCAGGGGGCAGACCTGAGCTCACGACCTGCATCCTTCTGCGGACGGTACCCTCGGTACGGGGCCGAGAGCCGGTGAACACAGCACGCGCGGGGGTGGGCGGATGCCGACGATGGAGTACAGCAAGACGAGCCTGCGCACCGGGGCGCTCACCGACCGAGTGAAGCGCAAGGCCGTGCGCGAGTTCTACCGCCCGTTCGCCGAACGGTATCCGTCGGTGCGGAACCCGTTCACCCCGGTTCGGCGGGTGGCCATGTTCATCGGCGGTGGGGCTGGTCTCGTCGGCGCGCTCACCATGGTCTTCGGCATCACATACGAGGTCAGCCGGGGCGGGCCCGACGGTGACGGCGAGCTGGTGCCCATGATCGCCATCTGCCTGTTACTGCTTGGCGCGGGAATTGTGTTGGTGTGGTTCTTTCGGCGCACCTCGGCGCAGCGGGGCACCCCGAAACGGCACTACCGGCTCGCCCGATTCGCGGCCGACAATGGCCTGAGCTACGAGCCCGGGCCGGTCACCGGCACGCACGTCAAGCCCTGGGCGGAGCGCGGTGTGCTCACGCTCACCCGGGTGATGCGGCCCGTGTCAGAGCGCTCGATCGAGTTCGCCAATTACGAACTCCGGGCCGGGGCGACCGGGAGCGGCAATGCCCAGTTCGGTGGCTTCTGCGCCGTTCGGCTGTCGACCCGACTGCCCCACATCGTACTGAAGGCCCAGGGAGGCCCAGCGGACACTTTCACCATGGCGTCGCTGCCTGACAGCACCCAGCGGCTCTCGCTGGAGGTCGACTTCGACGACCACTTCACCCTGTATTGCCCCACCGGGTATGAGCGAGATGCGCTGTACCTGTTCACTCCGGATGTGATGGCGCGCCTGATCGATCGGGTACGCGGGTTCGATGTGGAGATCATCGACGATTGGCTGTTCTTGGTGAGCAGCCGGGACCTGGTCACCCTCAACCCGCGCACGTGGCAGGGACTCTTCGACGCGGTGAACGCCCTGAGCGACAAGATCGGCCGGTGGGAGCGCTGGCGGGACGACCGGCACGCGTCGGTACCGCGGGTCGTACCCAGTGCGGAAGCTGTTGCCCAGAACGCCGCCGGTCTGATCGCTCGGGGCGTGAAGCCCTCCCCGGCAGGGTCGCGCCGGGTTGCCCGTCCTGGCCGGCGGTTGCGGATGCGCCTCGGCGCCGGTGAGCTGATCGGGATTGTCGCGCTCGCACTGTTGCTGGCCGGCGGTGTTGTCTCACTCTTCTTCTAGGCCGCGCTACCAAAAGCCGGACATGCGCGCGACCGGGTCGACCAGCTCAATCGATCCAGCCCAGGTCATCAAGCCGGTCGAGGAAGTCCGCCGGGCTCGCGAAGACCCTCTCGGCGCCGGCCTGCATGAGCAGCTCGCCGGCGATGCCGCCGGTAAGCACCCCGAACGAGCGCACACCCGCGCGGGAGGCGGCTTTGACATCCCACTCTGAGTCGCCGACGAAGACGGCATCGTGGGCCGCGACACCGGCACGGTCGAGGGCCACTCGCACGATGTCGGGGCTGGGCTTGGCCACATCCACGTCGTCGGCGTTGGTGGTGGCGTGGATGACGTCGTCGGAGTCGAGCAGTTCGAGCAGGATGTCCAGCTCCTCCTGGGGCGCGGATGTGGCGAGCACCACGATGATGCCCTCTTCATCCAGGATGTTGAGCAGCTCCCGGGCGCCGGGGAGCAGCCGCAACCGCGGGGCGAGTGCTGTGTAGTTCTTCGAGTGCAGGTCCTTGGCGCGGGTGACCCAGGCCTCGTCCTTCGCCCCCACCAACGACGTCAGCAGCTCACCGGCATCCTGACCGATGGAGCGATGGATGCGCCAGGCCTCGACGTCGACACCCAGGGTCTGGAAGGCCTGGTGCCAGGCGTCGACGTGCAGGTAGTTGGAGTCGACGAGGGTGCCGTCGATGTCGAAGAGCACCGCCTTGGGTGCCGGAGTGGGCGTGATCATTGGGCTCTTTCGGCGAGCAGTCGGGGGCGCAGGTCGTTTTCGAAGAAGTTGAAGAAGCCGTCCTGGTCGGGGCCGGCGTTCATGAGAGCGATGTGATCGAAGCCGGCATCCGTGAACTGGCCGATCACCTCGAGGTGGCGCTCGACGTCGGGGCCGCAGGCGAACTGCTCGCGGATGTCGTCCTCGCGCACCGTGGCGGCGGCGGCTTCGAAGTTGACCGGGTTGGGCAGCTCGCTCATCACCTTCCAGCCGCCCAGCGCCCAGGCGTTGGTGGTGTGCGCGGCCGTCACGGCCTCCTTCTCGGTGCGGGCCCAGGCCAGTGGGGCCTCGGCGTAGAGCGGGCCGGTGCCGCCGGCGTCGCGGTAGCCGGTGACCAGGTCGGCGTTGGGCTCGGTCGAGAAGAGGCCATCCCCGTGCTCGGCCGCGAGGGCAATGGAGCTGGGGCCGCTGACGGCCACGGCCATGGTGGGCAGAACGTCGGGCAGGTCGAAGACCCGGGCGTCTTCGAGCTTGAGGTACTTGCCGTCGTAGTTCTGGTAGCCGCCCTGCCAGAGCAGCCGGATGATCTCCAGTGCCTCGTTGAAGGTGGCGTGCCGCTCGTGGATGCCGGGGAAGCCGCGGCCCACGATGTGCTCGTTGAGGCGTTCGCCGGAGCCGACTCCGAGGGTGAATCGGTTGTCGGAGAGCAGCGCGAGGGTGGCGGCGGCCTGGGCGATGATGGCCGGGTGGTACCGCACGCTCGGGCAGGTGACCCCGGTGGCGAGCTCGAGGGTGGTGGTCTTGGCGGCGATGGTGCTGAGCACGTTCCACACGAACGGCGAGTGGCCCTGGGCCTCGACCCAAGGGTGGAAGTGATCACTCATCTCCACAAAATCGAAGCCGGCCTGTTCGGCGCGGACGGCTTGGCGAACGAGTTCTTGCGGGCCGAAACCCTCTGCGATCAGCTTGTATCCGATTTTCATTCCCTCGACGCTACGCGGGCGGATGCGCGGGTGCAAGCCATTGCGGCGGGAGCGGGGACTGCGGTACGGGCGAGTTGGACGCCCACCCCGCGAACGTAAAGGCGGAGATTTTCGTGACTCGCCGCATCCGCCGCCCGGAAATACGGCGCGTCCCGATTTTCTCCGCCTTTACGTCACCCGCGACCCGGATGCTGCATGATCAGAGGTGGCGCACTCGTGCCGGCTCTGGGGGGAACATCCGTTGACAGATCTACGCAGTCGTGTGCCGGCGCAAGGACTGATGGCCATGGTGCTCAGCGCCCACGAGCGCGGTGAGGTTGAGCTAGCGCCACGGCCGGGCATGATCGCCCTCAGCGAAGAGGCCCGGCCTTGGTACACCGGGGCGATCGGCGAGCGGCGCGTGGGGCAGGTGCTCGCCGAGCTCGGCCCCGAGTGGACGGTGCTCCACTCGGTGCCGGTGGGCAGCGGGACGAGCGATATCGATCATGTCGTGATCGGCCAGGCGGGTGTCTTCACGATCAACACCAAGCACCACCCGGGCAAGTCGGTGTGGATCGGCGGGAAGGGCATGCGCATCGGCGGCCACAAGGTGCCGTACATCCGCAACGCCACGCACGAGGCGGAGCGTGCCGCAGCCCTCCTCTCGGCTGCCAGCGGCATGACCGTGCCGGTGAGCTCCGTGATCACACTCGTTGCCGTCACGGATATCGTGACGAAGCGTGCACCGGACGGCGGCAACATCGAGCTGCACATCGTGACTGAACGCCGGCTACTGCGGACCATCTCGACTCGGCCGGTCTTCAGTATTGAGCAGGTGCAGCGAATCGTGGATGTTGCGGTGCTGCCGGCAACCTGGCACAAGACGCCGGCACCAGCCGAGGACGGTCTTGCGATCAACACCGCGTTCGAAGCGCTCCATGACGGCGTGGCGGTGATGGATGCACACATCCGCCGGCGCGCATATTGGGTGGGCCTGGGCAAGAGGCTGGTGCCGGCACTCGGGTGGTTTGGTGTGGCCGCTGCGGCCTACTGGTGGGTCACGACGCGATAGGCGGAGCCCCTCTAGGTATAGGACTCGACGCGTTCCACGGGTAGGCCCGATCGCCAGGAGTTCAGGGCAGCGAGCGTCGCCACCGCGAGGAGGGCGACACCGATGGCGAGGGCGCCGAAGCCGTACGTCGCGCTGCCGAGGTGCACGCCGAGCGGGCTGAGCCCGAGTGCGGCCCCGCCGAACCCGGCGATGCCTAGCTCCGTGCGCCAGATGTGGGAGAACCGGCGCCACCACTCTTGCGAGTGGGAGCCCTTCGTGATGCTCGATTGGTGGGCACGCAGAGCCGTGTTGTAGGTGAGCTTCTTCACCATCGCGGCGAGCACACCGGTGATGGCGCCGTACACGGTCACAGTGAACCAGAACTGCTCAGCCGCGGATGAGCCGTCGGGAATGTCGATCGCGCCCCGGGCATCCGCGACGACCGGCAGGACCATCACCAGGACCCAGGCGAGCACGGCCGCTGCGAGTAGGACGGCGTGCAGGCCGACGCTGATGGGGCGCAGGTCCACCTTGAAGCTCCCGCCGGAGCGGGAGGGGTCGCCGCCCATGCCCCACCGGCCGCGCACGGCGAACTGGCCGAAGAAGAACCCGGTCATCGACAGCAGGGCCATCAGGGTGGGGAAGGCGATGGTGCTGGTGCCGGCGACGTCGTCTTCCACCACCGAGCTGATGGAGTTGCCGGCGGCGGTGAGGTTGAGCAGCCAGGCGATGGCTCCGACGCAGACGAGCAGCGCGACGACGCCGACGAGGTTGCCGAGGATGCCGACGATTCGCCGGGTGCGGGCGATGGACCCGGTGGTCCGTCTGCCTTGTTTGTCAGTTGGGCGAGCGGCGGTACTTGCCTTCTGGTCGCTTGTGTTCTTGGCCATGAAGAGCCCCCTTTTGCCAGGGGACCAGTCTTGCGCATGTGCCAGGTAGGGACTCGGTCGGCTCCATCTCGGCGCTCAACACGGTGACGAACAGCCCTACTCGCTCCCCCGAGCTGCGTCAATCCCGTCCTTCCCGCAGGGCGGCGCTGTTACGCTCTCTCCCTGGCTTCGGCGCCGATCAGGCGCGCCAGCCGGTACACAAAGCGAGGAAACAACACGTGAGAATGCCCCATGCCCGCGGTCCGGTCAGCTCGAACTTCCGCGATCTAATCTCGAACGACCACAGCCACTTCCTGGTGGATCTGGACGCCGCGTTGCGGAACACCGACGACATCCTGCAGGACGATGACCTGCAGATCGCCCTCTTCATGGCGTATGAACTGCGCTACAGCGGCCTGACCGGCATCGACGACGACTGGGAGTGGCACCCCCAGGTGCTCGCCCTCTGCGCCTCCATTGAACGCCGGTTCGAAGCGGCGCTGCGGGAGCGGGTGTCGATGCCCGCGCTGCCGACCCCGGACGTGGAGAGCGTCGCCGCCGCACTGTTCGACCTGACCGGTGCGGACTCGGGGCCGAGCGTCTCCCGGTACCTGGCGAAGAAGGCCACCGACGAGCAGGCCCGGGAGTTCCTCATCCTGCGCTCGATCTACCAGCTCAAGGAAGCCGACCCGCACACCTGGGCCATCCCCCGCATCCGCAGCCGGGCAAAGGCCGCGCTCGTGGAGATTCAGGCCGACGAGTACGGCGGCGGCCGGTTCGACCGGATGCATTCCGAGCTGTTCGCGCGCACGATGCGCGGTGTGGGCCTGGACGCCACCTACGGCCACTTCATCAACTCCGTTCCGGCGATCACCCTGGCGTCGAGCAACATGATGACCATGTTCGGTACCCACCGCCGGCTGCGGGGCGCGATCGCGGGGCATCTCGCCGCGTTTGAGATGACGTCGTCGCAGCCCAACCGGATGTACGGCAACGGCTTCCGGCGCCTCGGCTACGACTCGAACGTCACCTTTTACTTCGATGAGCACGTCGAAGCGGATGCGGTGCACGAGCAGATCGCGGCCCGCGACCTGGCTGGTTCCCTCGCCGCCGACGAACCCGAGCTGCTGGAGGACATCTTCTTCGGCGCGGCCGCCGGCCTGTACGTGGACGGCCTGGCCGGCGCGCAGCAGATCGATGCGTGGACCGCGGGCGAGTCCGCGTTGCGGGTTCCGGAATTCGCGGAGCTGCCGGCGTGACCGAGCCCGACGACCGGCCCGCACAACGGTGGGACGACCAATTGGACGACCAGGCCCCGGTGGGTTCGGACGAGCTGGTGAGCATCACGGCGTACCCGAACGGCCCGCTGCTGGTGCGCGGGCCCTTCGAAATTCTCACGCCCACTGGTGAGGTGATTCCGCCGCGGCGGAAGACCGTGGCCCTGTGCCGGTGCGGGGTCTCCACGCTCAAGCCGTTCTGCGACGGCAGCCATAAGGCCATCGGCTTCAGAACCGAAGCGGAACCGCCGGCGCCTCAGCCGCCACTGCACGCCTGATCGCGGCGGGTCGCGGGGTCTCGACAGGCTCGACCAGCGCGGGGGGCGCGTTGTCGAAGGCGGGTCGCGGGGTCTCGACAAGCTCGACCAGCGAGGGGGGCGCGTTGTCGAGGTCGGGTCGTGGGGTCTCGACAGGCTCGACCAGCGCGGTGGGCGCGTTGTCGAGGTCGGGTCGCGAGGTCTCGACAGGCTCGACCAGCGGGATGGGCGTTGTCGTGATCCAGTCGCGGCGGGCCAATACACTGGGGCTCTGGAGCCGCCGGCGGGAGCGGCCCGTTGACGTGGTTTTGCGGCTCGATCTGGGGGAAGTAGTGAGCGAACAGCGACCTGGGGTGACGTCGGAAGCCGGCTGGTACGACCATGCGGACGGCGGAACGCTGCTGCGCTGGTGGGACGGCGAGGGCTGGACCGACCAGTTCGCTCCCAGGGCCGATGACGTGGACACCGCGCCTGCCTACGGTCCGGATGCCGCGTATGCCGCCGCACCGGATGTCTACGGCCAGCCGCACCCGGACGAGGCCGTGGTGAACGTGTACGCCTACGACGCGACCCCGACGGTGAATCCGGGCCTGCGCTGGGGCACCGTGTCGGTGTGGCTCCTCGCCTTCTCACCGTGGCTGACGATGGTGTCGGTGATTGCGGCCTTCTGGTCGGCCGTGGCCATCTCGGAAACCAGCTACTACTGGGTGCTGATCCTTCTGGTTCCGCACGCGCTGACCGCGGGACTGGCGGTTCTGGATTCGCGGCGCTTGCGCGAGTGGCAGCATCCGCGGGTGCCGCACTGGGCCTGGTCGGTGTTGGGGGCTCCGGCGTATCTGATCGCCCGCGCCGTCGTGTTGCGGGGCAACACGATTCGTGGGTCGGTTCCGCTGTGGGTGGCGCTGGCCAACATCGTGCTGGGCTGGCTGGCGGTCACCGTGGGGCTCTTCGCCCTCGGCGCCTTCATCGTGTGGGTGATCGGAATGCTCAGTGATTCGATGAGCGGCGTCAATTGAATTCACGGGGAATCTCATGAGCGGACCAGGTGCCGGGGCACCGGTCGAGGACACGGGGTTGCGCACCGGAGCGCTCACCGCTCGGGTGACGCGGCGCGCGGTCCGCAGGTTCTACCGGCCGTTCGCCGAGAAATATCCGGCGGTTCGGAGCAAGCTCACCCCGGTTCGGCGCACGATTGCCTTGGTGGGCGGTACGGCCGGGGCGCTCGGCGTTCTCACCATGGTCTTCGGAATCTCGCAGGAGATCAGCGAAGGCGCCCCGGACATGGTCGGGCAATTGTGGGGCATGGCCGCGTTCGTGGCGCTCCTGTTGTTCGCAGCCATCCTGATGCTCTGGTTGCACCTGCGCACCGCAGCCCGCCGGGGCACCCCTACCCGGCACTACCGGCTGTCCCGGTTCGCGACCGAGAACGGGATGAGTTACGACCCGGGACCAAAACCGGGCACCCACCTCACACCCTGGACCGAGCGCGGGCAGCTGGTGCTCACCCGCATCATGCGACCGATCTCGCCTCGACGGGTCGAGTTCGCCAACTACGAGCTGAGACCCGGAACGAACGGCAATCAGACCAGCCAATTCGGCGGCCTGTGCGCGATCCGGCTGTCGACGCGGCTGCCGCACATCGTGCTGCACGCCCGCAACGGCCGGGCGCTCACGGCGGCGGCGACTCCCGACCGGGCCCAACGGCTCACTCTCGAGGGCGACTTCAACGAGCACTTCACGTTGTACTGCCCGGCGGAGTACGAGCGGGATGCGCTCTACCTCTTTACGCCGGATGTGATGGCCCGCCTGATCGACCGGGTGCACGGCTTCGATGTGGAGATCGTCGACGACTGGCTGTTCTTCGTCACGGCCCGCGACGTGGTGACGCTCGACCCGACGGCCTGGCAGGGGCTGCTGGATGCGACATCCGCCCTGACCGACAAGATCGGTCGGTGGGAGCGCTGGCGGGACGATCGCGTGCCGGTGCAACCTCGTGCGGCGACGACCGCCGCCGCGGTATTCCCGGCGACGGCTGCCCGGACGACCTCGGGACGGGTCGCCAAGCGGGGCCGGCGACTGCGGATGAACGTTGCGCCGGGCCTGTTCCTGTGGATTCTGGGGGCCACGGCACTGATCGTCGCGGTCATCGTGTCGAACATTCTTTAGACCGGTGGGAGCGCTTGGCCCCGAGCTCAGTCGCCCGCGGTCGTGGGATAGACGTAGACATCCACCGAGTCGCCGCGGTAGTGGAACCGGATGACGCTCCCGTCCGGGAGGTTTTCCGTGAAGCTGGGCCCGATGAGGGGCCACTCACCGATGTCCGCGAACTGCTCGACCCCGGGAGGCACGCAATTGGCGCCGTCGACCGTGCGACTGGACCGTTGGATGATCATGAAGCAGTGCTCCCCAGTGTTTTCCACCACGAACCAGGGTTCGACGCCCCGATATTCTTCGAAGCCGCGGACGGTGGAGAGGTCGGCATCCGTTCCGAGGAAATCCAGCACCGACATCACGGCGTCGTCCGCCTCGTCAGCGAGTTGATGCAGGGTGGCATCGGGCTGGGGTACGAGCAGTCGCGCCAGGCCGAATGCCAGGGCGATGATGACCGCCAGCGCACCGGCCAGGGCCAGGCCACGCCCGATGCGGGAACCTGTGAGTCGATGCCACAGCGTCCGCGTCGCTGCCTCGCTGTCCTCCTCCTCGGGGTCGGTGCCGTCGGTCGGGTCCGCTTGATCTGCTGCGGACGGACGGGCGGAGTCGGCCGGCCGCGCGCCGTCCGCGGGTTCAGTGACGTGGCCGCCGCCGAGTGTCTTCCCGGCGTGTGCCGCTTCCAGTTCCGTCAGCCGTGCCAGCGCAGCAGGGTCGGACTGGATATCGGGATGCGGACCGTATGCCCTCCGGCGGAGGTCATCCAGTTCGCGTTCGGCATCCGGCGGGAGCACGGGCGAGTCCATCAGTCCGCCTCCGGCATGAGGTAGACGTCACCCCGCACCGTGTTGTCACGCTGAATGAACCGGACGATGCCGTCGCCGGGGAGACCTTCGAACCCGACGAACCCGTCCCCGGCCGATTCGATGTCCAGGATGAGGTCTGCCGCAGGCGGAGCGCAGCGCGCTTCCGCGAGGTTCTTGTTGGCCCGGTGCGCCGCCAGCAGACACGGCGAACCGTACGCGTTTACGCCGGTCCAGACTTCGAGGCCGAGATAGGACCCATAGGCGCGGAGGGTTGAGGTGTCGATCGCGAACCAGGGCGCTCCCTCGTCCACCATCCTCTGCAACTCCTGGTCGGGCTCCCCCGGGGTGGGCTGCAGGGTGACGGACGCGGCCGGGCGGAGGGCCTCGACCGGACGCGGTGCGGACGCGAGGAACACCGCCGCGATGATCCCGGTCGCGACGACCAGTGCGCCAACCGCCCAGGCGAGGCGACTCCACCACGTCGCCGTCGCGCGGTGCAGCAACGACCGCAACGTGCCCGCCTTCGCTGGTCGCGACAGCCGGGCAGCCTCCGGCCCGGCAGCCGCAGCGGATGCGCTGTCGCTCGTGGAGTCATCCGCCCGACGCTCTGCGTCGGGGCGGTGCGCCGCCTCGAGTTCGCGCAACCTCGCGAGAGCCGCAGGATCAAAACCGATGTCGGGATGCGGACCGTAGGCCCTCGCGCGCAGTTCCTCTAGCTCGCGGTCGGCCTCCGAATTCGTGAAGCCTTCCACAGCCAAGAAAGTACACCCGGCCGTCGGGGCGGGGCTAGGCGCGCCCGCCCGTGCTCGAATGCACTCACGAAATTACCGTGTGGATAACATGAGAAACATTCACATTTAATCTGTAATCGTGTCAGAATGGGTGCATGGATGAAGAGCTGATCGGCAGTTCAGATGGATCCACCGGCAAAGCAGGAAAACCTCCCGCTAGGCCCGTTTCGGCTGACTGGAACACCAGCCTCGCGGTACCCGCACCCGACGCGGCGCAGTCGGGCGCCTCAAGCGTCGCGGCGACCCCCGACAACGCCGGGCCGCGTCAGCCGGCTGCCGCACGGCCGCCCCGGCCGGTCTGGCGCGACCCCTCAGAGTTGCCCGCCGTGCAACGGGCCCACACCGGCACCTTCGGTGAGAAGCTGCGCACCATCGACCACGCCAGACAGACCTTTCTGGCGGCACTCGCATCCATTGACATCGTGGGGCTGGCCGACCCGGAAGCCGTCGCCCTGATGCAGGCGGTCGAGGCCCTGGGCCGCCCGGTGGATGCCGCCAAGGTCGGCACCGCCGCCGTCGTCGCCGACCGGGCCCGCCGGGGTCTGGGTCGCGAGTCCCTCGCCTGGCGGATGGGCGCCGCCACCCCGTCGGAGCTGCTCACCCGGCTGACCAATGCGTCTGCCTGGGAGATGAACCGCCGGGTCAAGCTCGGCGACAAGGTCGCCCCGAGGATCAGCGGGGGAACGAGGTTGGACCCGGTGTTTCCCGTTGTGGCGGCGGCCATGGCAGCCGGCGAATTGGGCTTTGAGTCGGCCGCGAACATCGTGGAGGCGCTCGCTGATTACAAGCCTCAAGGTCGGTTCGATGCCGACCCCGTGCAGGTCGACAACGGCGAGACCGCACTGGTGGAATCGGCCACCGGCTCGGTGTTCGGTCGCACGTCCGGCGCCGATACCGACCCGGATGCCGTGGTGAGCGGAAACGGCGCCGACCCGATCTGCCGGTTGGGCGATTCCGCCGGGTTCACCTTTCCGGCCGACCTGCTGCCGGGCATGGGACGGGAATGGCAAGCGGTGCTGAGCCCCGACGGGGTCGTGCCGAATCATGCCACCCCCGACGTCAAATCCACTTTCGGCTTCGGCAAGCTCAAGGACGGCCTCTTCCCGTTGCGCGGCGCGGTCACCCCAGACCTCAAAGGCATCATCTCCAACGTTTTCAATACCTTCCTCTCCGCCCGTTCGCGGCCCTCCTTCCCCTCGGCGGAGGAGCAGGCACGCATCGACGCCGGCGAGCTCGTGCCGGGCGACGCCCTCGACGACCGCACCGGAGGGCAGAAGCAGGCCGACATCCTCCGGGGCGTCTTCACCCAGGTCGCACAGGATCCGACCACACCCACCATGGGTGGAATGCCACCCACCGTGATGGTGCACGTGAATGCCACGGACCTCCTCGGTCCGAACGGGGTCGATCTCACCGCAGTCGGCTGGATCGATGGCGTGGATGCACCGATCTCGATGAAAACCGTTCAGCAAATGATCGACAACGGCGGAATGCAACCCGTCTACATCGGAGCCAACGGCGCCGTGCTGGGGCTGGGCAGCAAGAGCCGGTGCTTCACCCCACAGCAACGCAAGGCCATCACCGCCAGGGACGGCGGCTGCGTGTACGACGGCTGCGAGTGCCCGCCACAGTGGACCGAGGTGCACCACGTCATCCCCTGGCAATACGGCGGCAAGACCGAAATCACCAATGGGGTGCTGCTGTGCTGGTACCACCACCAGACCATCAACTCATCGGGCTGGCAGATCCGGATGCGGAACGGGATGCCCGAGGTGAAGGGCCCGGTCTGGCTCGATCCGGCGCAGAAGTGGCGCCCGCCCAAGGGACACCGCGCCAACGGAGCCGCGTAGCCGCCACTCCGGCCCTCTGGCGACCGGTCACTCGCTGAGGCATGCCAGTTCGTCGGCCAGGGCGCGTGCAAAGGTGGCGCCATGGTCGAGCACCAGATTCGCCTCGTCGGCCGCGGCGAGCCGCTCACGCTGGGGGCTCATCCCGTCGGCGTAGTCCGGCCCACGCGGCAGGACCTTCGGCGGTCAGACTGAGAACAACTCACTGCTAAGTTCAAACTACGTGTCGACGCTGTCACCTCTGGGTGGCTTCTCGCCGGGAACACACGGTGAGGGAACGCAGTCAGATGGTCGCAGTCGGGGAATGGTCCACGCCCGGGAAACCCGTTCGAATCGGATTGCGAGACGCTCTGCCGACGCTCGTACGTCGGCCGACCGGCATCCTGCACGGAACCCGATGGCTGTTCACCTGGCTCGCGATGCTGTCGGTGTTGTTCACCTTGCCCGAGGCCCTGGCTACAGTCAGCGTCAACCCGGCCGCACTGCTGCTCGCGACGGTCGCCGCGTTCACCCTCTGGGGCTCGCAGATCTTCGGTTATCTGCGTCAACGGGTGCCGTTCAGCCTCGAGGTGCTCGACGCTGTCGCCCTCACGGCGTTCGCCCTGGCCTGCACCAACCCTTCGGCGGTCACTCCCCTCATCATCTCCTGCGTGTGGGCACGCACCCTGTACGGCTCGTCCTGGCGCTCGGCGGCGCGCGGCGCGCTCTACACGATGGTGTTGATCGCCGCCACGATGCTGTGGCCTCTGTTCCCCGGGCACACCGGTGCGATGGCTCCGGTTCAGCTGGTCGGGGTGGTGTCGATCATGCTGCTCACCATCCTGGTAGCCGGGCAGCTGCGCGCCGGGCTGCAGGCGCACGACTGGGCGATTGAGCGGGATAAGGCCCTCAACGAGACCGGCGCCAAGCTGCTGGGCCTCACCGACCCGGATCGCATCCGGGGACTGGCCTGGGCCACGGCCAACGAGCTGGGCTCGACCACGCCGGGGCTGCGAGTGCTCAAGGCTACCCGCGACGGGGACCTGCTGGTCATCTCCGCCAGCACCGGGCAGTTCGCCGACCTGCCCGGCACGATGCCCGGCACTGTTGTGGACTCCCCCGGCGCCCTGGACCAGGCCCGTATCGGCAACGCCGCCCCGCTCAATGACGCCGTTGGCAGCGCCCTGGAGTGGGACTGCGTGGCCCTCACCGAGGAGGACGAGGACGCCTGGTTGCTGGTCGGAGCGCCCAAGCGCATCCCCGAGGGCACCATCCTGTCGGTGCGCAGTCTGGTGAACCAGGTGAACCTGGCCCTGCGCAACAGCGATGCCCACCGGCAGCTCACGGCGCAGGCCAAGAGCGACCCGCTCACGGGGCTCGACAACCGGGCCTCGTTCACCGCCAAGCTCGCCGACGAACTCGCCAGGCACGGCGATTCGGCCGGGGTGCACGTGTTGTTCCTCGACCTGGACGACTTCAAGGATGTAAACGACCAGCTCGGGCACCAGGCCGGCGACGCCGTACTCACCGAGGTGGCCGACCGGCTGCGGCACTGCACCCGCCCGCAAGACGTGTGCGCGCGACTCGGCGGCGACGAGTTCGCGGTGGTGCTCACCGGCACCACGGATGCCGCCGCCGAGGCGATCGGGCAGCGCATGGTGGGCTCCTTGGCCGCGCCCATCCTCGTGGACGGGCGCCCCGTGCGGATCGGCGCCAGCGTGGGCGTCGCATCCGCCGGACCGGGCAGCGACCTGGACGAGCTTGTGCATCAGGCCGATGTGGCCATGTACTCCGCGAAAGCACAGGGCAAGGGCCGGGTGCGCTCGTACACGCCCGGGCTACTGCAGGGCGAACCGTCGCTGGTGTCGCTCGAGCGGCAGCTGGGCCGGGCCGCCGGCAGCGGCGAGCTCGTGGTGCACTACCAGCCGGTGGTGTCGCTCACCGACCTGCGCTGCACCGGCGCCGAGGCGCTCGTGAGGTGGCAGCATCCGGACCGGGGTCTGCTGCAGCCCGAGGAGTTCGTGGGCCTGGCCGAGAGTTCCGGCGCCATCGTGGGCATGGGTGCGTTCGTGCTGCGTCAGGCGTGCATGGATGCGGTGACCTGGCCGGAGGCGCGGGCGGGCGAGCCGATGCGGGTGCAGGTGAACGTCTCCGCCCGGGAGCTGGACAGCGACCACTTCGTGGACTCGGTGCTCTGGTGCCTGGCCGACAGCGGCCTGCCCGCCAGCCAGCTGGTGCTCGAGCTCACCGAGACGGTGGTGCTGGAATCGCTGGCGGCGGTGGAGCGACTGAAGACCCTCGCCGACCACGGCATCCACATCGCCATCGACGACTTCGGCACGGGCTATGCGTCGCTGTCGACGTTGCGGATGCTGCCGATCACGGTGGTGAAACTCGACGCGAGCTTCGTGGCCGGGGCGCTCAGCAACCCGGTCGACCGCAGCGTGGTGGAGGCGATCGTGCAGATGAGCGCCAAGCTGGGCATCACCACCATCGCCGAGGGTGTGGAGCGGCCCGACCAGCAGGAGCTGCTGGCGCAGATGGGCGCGGACTCGGCGCAGGGACACCTGTACTGCAGGGCCCTGCCGACGGAGCAGCTGGTGGAGTGGTTGGCGCTGGCGGACCGCGCCGCCATCGGCTGATACGCATCCGGATCGATCAGGACGGCAGCACCTCGTAGCTGGACTGGGTGAAGCCGGCGCCCAGCTCGCGGGTGCCTACGTGGCGCAGGTGCACGTCGCCCGAGAGGGGGCCGAACAAGGGGATGCCGGAGCCCAGCAGCACGGGCGCCCGGGTGATGGTGATCTCGCGAATCAGCCCGGCGCGCAGGAAACTCTGGATGGTGCGGCCGCCGTCGACGTATACCCGGCGGCGGCCCTCGGCGCGGAGTGCGTCGAGCACATCGCCGAGGGTGGCGTGCATGGTGGTGTCCGGCTGGGTGAGGCCGGTGTGGCTGCGCAGCAGGGTACGGCTGAGCACGAACACCCGTTTGCCGGCGTACGGCCACTCGGGGAACATGCTCACGGTGTCGAAGGTGCCGCGGCCGAGCACCATGGCGTCGACGCTGGCGAAGAACTCGTCGTAGCCGGTCTCCCCCAGCGCATCGCCCGCGGCGGTGAGCCAGTCGAAATCGCCGTTCTCCCGAGCGATGAAGCCGTCGAGGCTGGTGCCGACGAAGACGCAGCCGATCAACGCGGCGGGCCCGCCGACCGGGTCGGGATTGGTGGTCATGCCAGCACGGTAGCAGCGGCCGCCGACTACGGCGAGGGGTCGACTGTTGGGCGGCGCGGGGGCGCGCTAGGGTGCCTGTGCACAAAAGGAGGTGGTCTCGTGCCGACAATGTTGTCGCGTTCGCGCGGGGGCGCGTGATGACCGGGGGCGACTACGGCACCGCGCTCAGTTTCGGCACGTTCATCACCCCACTGGCGGCGGACCCATCGTCGACGGTCGCGTTGGCGGTCGCCAGCGAACGAGCCGGGTTCGACCTGGTGACGTTCCAGGATCATCCGTATCAGCCGGAGTTTCTCGACACCTGGACGCTGCTGTCCTGGGTGGGCGCCCGCACCGACCGGGTGCAGCTGGCCGGCAACGTGCACAACCTGCCGATGCGTCCGCCGGCTGTGCTCGCCCGGTCGGCCGCGTCGCTGGACCGGCTCACCAACGGGCGGATGGCGCTGGGCCTGGGCACCGGTGGTTTCTGGGACGCGATCGTGGCCATGGGCGCCGACCGGCGGGTGCCGGGTGAGGCGGTGATGGCACTCTCGGAGGCGATCGGGGTGATCCGGGAGATCTGGGACACCGACACCCGCGGCGGCATCTTCCTCGACGGCGAGTTCTACCGGCTCGACGGCGCCACCCGCGGGCCCGCCCCGGCGCACCCGATCCCGATCTGGTTGGGCGCGTACGGCCTGCGGATGCTCGAATTGGTCGGCAGCGCGGCCGACGGCTGGCTGCCCACGCTGAGCCGGCTTGAGTCGCTGGAGCAGCTCGACGAGGGCAATGCCCGCATCGACGAGGCCGCCTTGGCGGCGGGGCGGGAACCGGCGAGCATCCGCCGGCTGCTGAATATCGGACCGGCGGACACCCATCCGGCGCAGCTGGCCGACATGGCGCTGCTCCATGGCATCGACACGTTCATCGTGTCCGGCGACAACGCATCCGTCATCGCCCGGATCGGCGACACCGTGTTGCCGGCGGCCAAGGAACTTGTGGCCGCTGGCCGGGCGTGACCCGGCGGCATCCCGCCTCCGCGCAAGCGCATTCGAACGCATCGACTGCGTCGTCGCGGCCACGTCACAAGGTATGTTTTCGTTATGACGCAACTCAACCGGGTTTTCCCGTCGGGCTACCCGGCCTCCGACGCCGCCGCGTTGCAGGTGCAAGGCAAGCGTGACCTCCTCGAGGTCACCGGCGAGATGTCCCTGCGGCCTCCGTCGACTCACCATCGATGGCTGCTGGCCGCGACCGCCGGGCTGATCCTGGTGACCGGCCTGGTTGTGCACTTTGCCATTAAAGGACCGGCCGGCGACTTCGTGGCCGATGCGCTGTATGCGGTCATGCTCTTCGTCGTGTTGGCGTTCGTCTTCGTGCGGGCCTCCGGCTGGCGGATCGGCCTGGTCACGTTCTTACTGTGCGCCGGCATCGAGCTGTTCCAGCTCACCGGGGTGCCCGCCGGCCTAGCCGAGGTATTCCCGCCCAGCCGGCTGCTGCTGGGCACGACCTTCACCGCGGTGGATCTGGTGGCGTACCTGGTCGGCGCGCTCGGCGCCACGCTGGTGACCAGCTGGCGGCCGCTGGACTGAGGGTTCTGGCTCGTCAGCCTGACGCGTCAGCTGAGCCGGCGAGACAGCTCGCGCGCGTGCGCGCGTGGGGTCAGCCGGCGAGGGCGCCGAGCAGCGCCTTCTCGAGCAGCAGCGCCGCGCCTACCGCGCCGCCGCCCACGCTGAGAACCCCGGCGGTGGTCCACAGCACCCGGCGGATGCGCGCACGCCGCACCTGCCCGTCGAGGGCGTCGAACCGGGTCATGACGTCGGCATCGGCCGGGCTCGGTCGCTCGTGCCAGGTGGCGGGGCTGTCGAGGATCACCACGGCCTCGGCGATCTCCTCGTCGCTGAGCACCGGCTGCAATTTCTCCAGCCAGTCCACCAGGCCGCGGGCGTCGAGCACCTTCACCTGCGCGGGCTTGGCGCGGAAGCTGATCTGCTTGGCATCGACCAGAACGACCACCGGTTGTGCGGGCGCGACCAGCGGCATCCGCTCGCGCAGCACGGTGGTGACCCGTTCGGCCTCGTGCTCGGCAGCGGGCAGGTAGGCCTTCTTGTGCCCGGAGACGATGACGGCGCGGGCGCCCACCCAGATGTGTTTGCCGCAGGGGTGCTGGGTGTTGATGGTGAAGATGCCGCCGGGGCCGACCAGGATGTGGTCGATGTCGGTGGCGTTCTTGCCGATCGGCACGGCGTGGAAGGCGGTCCAGTCCACCGGCAGGGTGGTGAGGAGCTTGCCCACGGTGATCTCGCCCTGCGCGCCGAGGTACCAGCTCAGGCTCTCGGGGCAGAGCGGGGACTTGCCGAACAGGCGGGCCACCCGGGTGCGCGGCGGCACCGCGGTCTGGCGCGAAAGGAGGTGTTCGATGACCAGCTGAGCAGCGATGCGATTGCGCATGGCGGGTGGGTTCAGGGTCACGTGGCTCCTTTGGACGCGACCAGACGCGGTTGCGCTCGGAAGACCGTGCAGACGGGGCGGTCGTGCTGGGACCGCCACTCGGATGTGCGCCGCTTCGGGGCGTGCAGACCATCCGGGGAGCAGTGCGGGCGAGCCGCCCACCGCGTTCGGTGGTTTGAGGTTAGCGAGCCGCGGGTACCCGGCGGCACCCCCACAACGAGTGACGCCGCACAGCGGATGGCCGTGGCCGGTGCTGGGGCGCGGCAAACCGGCGCCGGAACGCACAACTGTTGCCCGTGCGGACAATTGCACCCGGCACACCGGGCCCAATTGTCCGTTTCGGGAACAGTTGGCTGGGCCCGGGGGGGGACGAGGGGGGGACGTGTGGGTTCGAGTCCCACCGCCGGTTTGCGGATGGCCGGGGCTCAGTAGGCGGCGAAGGCGGCGATGATCTCTGGGTGGGTCAGGCCCGCGGCCAGGCAGAGCATCAGCAACAGCCGTGCCGCCTGGGGCGAGAGGGTGTCGCTGGCGATCACGCCACGCTCGCTCAGGCCGCGCCGCTGAGCGACCCGGCCGCTGCTAGCGCGGCTGGACTGCACGACAGTGACTCCGGATGCGCTGGCGGCGTCGATCGCCGCATCCACCGCGGTGGGGTTCATGCTCGGCGGCAGTGACGCGACGACCACGCCCCGGGCGCCGTTGGCGAGGGCCGCGGTGAAGGCGAGCTCGTCGGAGCCGGAGTACATGGTGACGATGTCCACCCGCGGCAGCGGGGTGTCGTAGCCGGGCAGCTCCGTGGCGAAGCGGCTGGTCGTGGTGTGCCGGCGCAGCAGTTTGCGGTAGAACCAGACCTGGCCGTAGGGGTCGATGTCGCCGAGCCGGCCGTGGTCGCGGGCCTGGAAGGTGTGCAGGCGGTGGTTGTCGGACTTGGTGACGTCGCGGGCGGAGAGGATCTCGTCGTCCATGGCCACGAGCACCCCGTGCCCGACGGATGCCGGCGACGCGGCGACCCGCACCGCGTTGGCCAGGTTGAGCTGCGCATCCGACCCCATCGCGGTGGGCGGGCGTTGCGCGCCGACGACCACGATCGGTACCTCGGTGGGCACGGTGAGGTGCAGGAAGTAAGCGGTCTCCTCGAGCGTGGCGGTGCCGTGCGCGACCACGATGCCGGCGACATCCGCGTCGTCGGCGATGGTGTCGAGGATCGACTGGCGCAGCCGCAGCCAGAAGTCGACGGAGGCATCGTTGCTGCGGATGCGGGAGAACCGGCGGGTGTACACGGTGATGCCGTCGGGGAACGTGTAGAGCGGGAGGGCCTCCTCGTCGGTGAGTACCTTGGCGAGGTCGACGTAGTCGAGGCGGTCCTGGGCGTCGTGGCCGCCGCTGCCGATGGTGCCGCCGGTGAGCAGCACGGCGACGCGGGGCAGGTGCGTGTCGGGGGCGGATGCGGGTGCTCCTGCGGGTACGGGTGCTGCAGCAGGTGCGGACGCTGCCGGCTGGCCGGTCTCTGGCGTGGTCATCGGGGCTCCTCGGCGTGGGTGGTGTGCGGGTCGGTAAGTGGATCAGCGGGTCGGTGGGGGCGGTAGATGGGTGCGGCAACTGTTCCCTTTCCGGACAATTGGGCCCGGCGCACCGGGTGCAATTGTCCGCACGGGGAACAGTTAGGGGCTCGGGGCGGCGGGGGTTGGCGCGGCCGGGTGCGGGGTGTCCGGGACGATGGCGAGGCCGTGGCCGCGCAGGCGGCGGCTGTCGGCGGCGAGCGCCTCGAGCAGGCGCTCGTTGGTGCCGCGGATGTGGTTGGTGAGCAGGCGTGCCGCGGTGTCGACGTCACCGGCGGCGAGGGCGTCGAGCACCGCGCGGTGCTCCTGCCAGGCCTGCTCGCGGGCGGCCGGGGTGCGCACCTCGAGCCAGCGGGTGCGGGCCAGGCGGGTCATGGCGCCACGCACGGTGTCGACCATGGCGGGGTTGCCGGAAAGCCGGGTGAGCTGCTCGTGGAAGTCACCGCCGGCGCGAACGCCCTGCTCCTCCGCAGCATCCGCATCGTCGGCGCCGTCGACGGGGTGGGCGGCGTCGAGCAGCACGGCCACCGCGGCGATGTCCTCGGCCGACGCACGGTGCACGGCCAGGCGGATGGCGGCGCCCTCCACGGCTTCGCGCAGCTCGGCGAGCGCGCCGATCTCGGCGAGGTCGATCGGCGAGACAATCCAGCCGCGGCCGTCCCTCTGCACGAGGCCCTCGGTGTCGAGGCGTCCGAGGGCGGCGCGCACGGGCGTGCGGGACGCGTCGAAGCTGGCCTCCAGGCCGCGCTCGGTGAGCCGCTCCCCCGGTGCCAGGTCGAGCGACAGGATGGCTGCCCGCAGCCGGTCGTAGAGCTGCACGGTCTGCGAGACAAGCACGTTGGTCATCCTCAATCCATCCCTCAACATCCCGCGAGCCGTGAGCAAAACCCCAAGAAACGCGATATTTCGGGGCTTTGCTCACGGCTTACGGGAGGATCTTGCCCGGGTCTGCCTCGTCATACCAGTTGGTATACCAAAGCGGTGTACCAGTAGATTAGCAGTGAGACCGAGGAGAATACCAATGGCCACCGCCACCGCCGCAGCGCCGACCGTTAGCACCCGTGCCTGGGTCGTGCTCGCCCTCGGCGTGGCCGCGCAGACCGCCGGCACCGTCTTCGTCAGTGCGCCGGCGTTCCTCATCCCCCTGCTGCACACCGAACGGGGCCTCTCACTCGCACAGGCCGGGCTGCTGGCCGCGATCCCCACCTTCGGCATGGTGCTCACCCTCATCCTCTGGGGCGCCCTGGCCGACCGGATCGGCGAGAAATGGGTGATCGCCGGCGGGCTGCTGCTCACCGCGATCGCCGCCGGCGGCGCGATGCTCGCCGAGGGCTACGTCTGGCTTGGGGTGTTCCTGCTGCTGGGCGGCATGGCGTCGGCGAGCACCAACTCCGCCAGCGGGCGCATCGTGGTGGGCTGGTTCCCCAAGCACAAACGCGGCCTGGCCATGGGCATCCGGCAGATGTCGCAGCCGCTGGGCGTCACCGTCGCGGCCGTCACCATCCCGGTGATCGCCGCGGATGCCGGGGTCGGCGCCGCCCTGTTCGTGCCGTTCGCCCTCACCGCCGTGCTGGCCGTGGCGTGCGCGATCGGGCTCGCCAACCCGCCCCGGGTGGCCGTCCCGGCCGGGGCCCCGGTCGCGGCGCCGCGCAACCCGTACCGCACCAGCGGGTTCCTCTGGCGGATCCACGCCGCATCCGTCCTGTTGGTGGTGCCGCAGTTCACGATCTCCACCTTCGGCCTGGTCTGGCTGGTGAGCGAGCAGCGCTGGGAGCCCCTGGCCGCCGGGGTGCTCGTGGGCGCCGCGCAATTCGTCGGCGCGATCGGCCGCATCGTGATCGGCGTGGTGAGCGACCGGGTCGGCAGCCGGGTGCGGCCGCTCCGCTGGGTGGCGGTGAGCGTGGCGAGCGTGCTGCTCCTGCTGGCCGCGGTGGATGCCGCGCACTGGGGCGCCGCCGCGGTGGTGTTCGTGCTCGCGACCACCTGCACCGTGGCACCGAACGGACTGGCGTTCACGTCGGTGGCGGAGATGGCGGGGCCGGGCTGGTCGGGCAAGGCCCTCGGCGTGCAGAACACCGGCCAGTTCATCGCCGCGTCGATGGTGGGTCCGCTGATGGGCGCCCTGATCGGCGTGGTCGGCTACCCGCTCACCTTCGCCGTTGCCGCGGTGTTCCCGGCGCTCGCCGTGCCCGTCGTGCCCCGCGCCGACGCCGAGCACGACCACCTCTGACCGGTAGCCCGACTCGGGGTGGCGGAGGCATAACTCCTGCAGAATTCTGTGGTCGCGGCGCACTCCCCCGTGTTTCCGGCATCCGCCACCCGCCGCGGCAGAAATTGCAGGAGTTATGCACTGAGACGCGCGGGTGGCGCGCGGGTGACGCGCGGGTGGCGAACGCAGGAACGGCCCCTCCGATTGGGCGGAGAGGCCGTTGCCGCGCTGGCACCCGGCGCATCCGGTCTGTGACGACACGCGGATGCGCCGGGCACGCGCATTCACGCCGGTGCTGAAACCGCGACGTCGGTGGCGCGGCGCTGGCACGACACCGGCGCGAAAGGGGAACCGGCGTGGCACGAGACGTGCCACGCCGGCGATGCTGGATCCGAGGCGCGGGTTACGCGGCCTTGGGCTCGGCGGGCAGCAGGCTGCGGAAGGCGGCCGAGTGGTAGATCAGCGGGTCGTGGTCGTCGATCACCTTGAGCGACTTCACCTCGAGCAGCACGATGGTGTGGTCGCCGGCCGGGGTCTCCGAGTAGATCTCGCAGTCCAGCCAGAGCGAGGAGCCCTCGATGAACAGCGCACCCAGGTCGGTGGTGCGGGTGTCCAGTCCGGCGAACCGGTCGCCCTTGCGGGAGGCCAGCTGGTAGCACTCGCGGGCGTGCTCGCTGCCGAGGATCGAGACGCCGATCCGGGCGCCCTGGCGCAGCACCGGCCAGGTGGTGGAGCTGTTCTGTACCGAGAACAGCACCAGCGGCGGCTCATAGGAGACCCCGACGGAGAACGACGAGGCCACCAGGCCGGTCGGTTCGCCGTCGATCTCGGCGCACAACGCGGCCACGCCGGAGGGGAACTTGCCAAACGCCCCGCGGATGTCGCTCGGGTTGCTGCTGATGGTTTCCAGGCCGTGCTGGTCGGTCGGCTCGAGGGCCGTGGCCAGGTCGAGGTCGACCGGGGCGTCGGTGCGGTCGCGGGGGCTCATGCGCCGGCTCCCGTCGAGACGGTGGCGGATGCGTCGGACGCGGTCTGCACATCCGTCTCGGGGTTCTTGCCCAACATGCCCATCACCAGAGGTTGCAACAGTCGGAGCACAGCGAGGTTCTCGGCGGCCCAGGCGGCCACGATCTCCTCCATCTTCTCCATCTGGCCGGTGACGAAGTACAGCCCCTTGGTCGGCACGCTCGCGCCGAGCTCGACGAGCAGCGGGCGCAGGTTCACGTCGACACCCATCGAGTGGCTGAGGTCGGCGCCGGTCATGACCGGGATCGCGGTGACGCCGCGCAGGCCGTTCGCCGCATAGCGGTCGAGGAAGCCCTTGAGCAGGCCCGTGTAGGTGGCCTTGTAGGTGGGGCTGGCGACAACGAGCAGGTCGCTGTCGGCGACGGCCTGGTTGAGCTCGGACATTTCCGGCGACGGCCACTGGAAAATGTGGCTCGAGTGCTCGGCCAGGTCGATGACCCGCAGGTCGTAGGTGCCGGCGACGAGCAGCTCGTCGACCAGCGTTTCCGCAAGCTTGAGGGTGCGGCTCTGGGGCTTGGGGTTGCCCACCAGAATGGTTATTTTCAGCATCGTGTTCCTCCATCGAACCACTGGATCAGGTCACGAATTCGATGCCGGGCTACCAATCGAGAGCGCCTCGTTGTGTGCGTGGGGTGCACACCTGTCGGCGCGGACATGCATAGCTTCGTCATCGAATTCGATGAGTGAGCCACTGAGGATTGGTGTCTCAGATGGTGAGCAACGGCTTACGTCGCACTCATATTCTGTGCTCGCCCCGTTGCGCCTGCGTGTCCCGGTTATTACAACTGTGTTTCGCCACCCCGGAGCCAGTCGATGACTGCGGATGCGACGCCTTGCGCCGCCGAGAACACCGGGCGACCATGGGGCGATGGCGCACATCGTGCTCTCGATTATGCCGTTCGCCGGGCACGTTGCTCCCGCGACGGGACTCGTCGCCGAACTGGTCGCCCGCGGGCACCAGGTCACCGTGTACACCGGGGCGCACTACCGGCCCCGGTTCGAGGCCCTCGGCGCCGCGGTGCACACCTGGCGGGCCGCTCCCGACTTCGACGAACACAACCTGCCGGCCACCTTCCCCGGCACCGACAAGCCCGGCCGGCTGGCCGTGCGGGCCGATATCGAGCACGTCTTCGTGCGCACCCTGGGTGGCCAGGCGCGGGACCTGGTGGAGCTGCACCGGGAGCATCCGATCGACCTGCTGCTCGGCGACGTGATGTCCTTCGGCACCGGGCCGGCCTCCGAACTGCTCGACGTGCCGTGGGTGACGATGTCGTTCGTGCCGCTGAGCTACCCGACCCCGTCGCTGCCGCTACCGGGCCTGGGGTTGAGCCCGGGCCAGGGCGGCGCGGGCCGGGCCCGGGACGCGGCGCTGAGGCAGGTGTTCGCGCTCTTCTCCCGCCGCCTCGACCGGGTCCTCGGCGAACAACGCGCCGGGCTGGGCCTGCCGCCCCGGTCCACGCCGCTGAACATGGTGCTGTATTCGCCGCGCCTCACCCTGGCCAGCGGATGCGCCTCCCTCGACTTCCAACGCACCGACCTGCCCGACACCGTGCGGTTCGTGGGCTGGCTGCCCACGGTGGGCGGCGAGCATCCGCTGCCCGACTGGTGGGCCGGGCTGGGCGAGAGGCCGGTGGTGTTGGTGACCCAGGGCACCCTCAACATCAATGCGCGGCAGCTGGTGCGCCCCGCCCTGGAGGCGCTGGCGGACGTGGACGTGACCGTGCTGGCGACCACCGGCGGGGTGCCGCTGCCGTTCCCGGCGCCGGCGAACGCGCTCGTGGCCGACTTCGTGCCGTTCGATGCGGCGCTGGCGCTGGCCGACGTCGTGATCAGCAACGGCGGTTGGGGCGGCACCGTACAGACGCTGGCGCGCGGCGTGCCGATCATCGTGGCCGGCGGTGACCGCGACAAACCCGAGGTGGCCGCGCGGGTGCACCACAGCGGCGCCGGCCTCAGCCTGCACACCGGGCGGCCCTCCGCGCGGGCGGTTCGGGCCGGCTACGACGAGGTGGTGGGGCATCCCCGCTACCGGGCGCGGGCCGGTGACGTGGCCGCCGAGCTGCACGCGCTGGGCGGCACCGGCCGGGCCGTCGACCTGGTCGAGGAGGTCCTCACCGACGTCGGGGCGTGAGCCTCCACCCCGGGCCGGGGCCTGACCGGGAAATTCGGGTCTGCTAACCTCTCCCCCATTCGCCCGCCACACTTCGAGGCGGGCACAACCACGGGGGACGTGACATGGTGCAGAAGACATTCGGGGTCGGGATTGCCGGAATCCTGCTGATCGGGCTGGTCGGATGCGCCGGCGGCGACGCATCCGGCACCCCCTCCGCCGGCGCGGAGGCCACGCCATCCGCGTCGACGACGCTCGCGCCGGAGGTTGCGGAATCCGCGGAACCGACGGAAACCGCGGCGGCCCTGACCCAGCTCACCGACGCCGACCTCGCGGGCGTCTTCACCGGCCTGCAGTTCATCCCCGACCAGTACGCCGACACCGGCGAGATGATCGACTCGATCTACCCCGGCCTGACCACGTCGGACGTGACCTGCCTCACCCCGTTCGGTGCGGGCTGGGACACCGACCCGACGCTGGCGGGTGCGTCGCTGGAGTTCGGCACCAGTAACGACCGCTCGATGACCGCGGTGATCAGCAGTTCGGGTGATGCGGATGTCGCCTCCGACCTCGTGGCCGCCTCGGTCGACGCCCTCGAACGTTGCGCCACCGGCACGGGCCTGTTCGAGATGCAGGGCGTCGCGGTGCAGACCCAGGTGGAGCAGACCGACGCCGGCCTCACCGGCACCGACGAAGCCGTCGCCTTCCGGGTCACCGGCGACGTCGGCGGCTCGCCGTTCACGCTGGTGGGCACCACGGCCCGCGTCGGCGGCAACGTCATCGCGCTCGTCGGCTGGGACCCGGAGACCAGCGCTGAGTACGTGCCGCTCGCGACCCAGATGTTCGTGGACGAGCTCTAAACCAGTCGGCGCCGCCCGCGGCCCGCTCGACAGGAGACGCGGGGCCCGGCCGTGTGGTCGAATAGTAGGGATGCCAACTCCCTCAGCCCCGCCCGCCCGCACCGTCATCTCTCCCGATAACGTGCAGATCGCCACCTACGAATTCGGCGACCCCGACGCCCCCACCGTGCTCGCGGTGCACGGCTTCGCCTCCAGCGCGCTGGCGAACTTCCACGCCACCGGCTGGGTGCGCGACCTGGTGCGCGAGGGCTACCACGTCATCGCGATCGACCAGCGCGGCCACGGGCAGAGCGACAAGCCGCACTCCCCCGACGGCTACTCGATGGACCTGCTCGTCACCGACGTGCTCACGGTGCTCGACACCTTCCTGCTCGACGAGGTCGACTTCGTGGGCTACTCGCTCGGCGCCCGGGTCGGCTGGCACGCCGCCCGGTTCATGCCCACCCGCATCAACCGTGCGGTCTTCGGCGGCATCCCGGATGGCGATCCGCTCACCCGGTTCCGCGTCGATCAGGCCCGGGCGTTCGTGCGGGACGGGGTTCCGGTGGAGGATCCGCTCACCGCCGCGTACCTGAAGATGGCCGGCGCCATCCGCGACAACGACCTCGAGGCGCTGATTGCGCTCGTCGAGGGCATGCGCGGCGGACCGCAGCCGCACGCGGCGAACGCGCCCGAGCAACGGGTGCTCTTCGCCACCGGCAGCGAGGACCGTATTCTCGAGGCCTCTCGGGCCCTGGCCGAGGCGACCCCGCGGGCGGCGTTTTTCGAGATCCCCGGCCGCAACCACTTCAACGCGCCCACCTCCCGGGCGTTCCGGGATGCCGCGATCGAGTTCCTGGGCCTGCCCGGCTCCGACTAGGCCCCGGCCGCGACACACGCGCACGTCGCAACCATCCCGCCGGTCGAGCTTGTCGAGACCCCGCAAGACGTCCTCGCCTCGTGACCGACCGCCGCTCAGCTGGGCTTGACGGCCTTGATGATCGCTCCGTGCATCTGCGCGGCCACCTCGTGGGTGAACTCGACGCTGACGTCGGTGAAGCCCGCCGCGGCCAGGGACATGCGGTACTCCTCCTCGGAGAGCGCCCCGGCGATGCAGCCCGCATACGACCCGCGCTCGATCCGCTCGCCCTCGTTGAGCTGGTTCTCGGCCACGACATCGGAGAGGCCGAGCCGGCCGCCCGGCGTGAGCACCCGGAACATCTCGCGCACGACCGCGTTCTTGTCGGCCGAGAGGTTGATCACGCAGTTGGAGATGATCACGTTCACCGTCGCATCCGCCATCGGGATCTCTTCGATGAAGCCCTTGAGGAACTCGACGTTCGTGGCTCCGGCCTTCGCGGCGTTCGCGCGGGCCAGGGCCAGCATCTCGTCGGTCATGTCCAGGCCGTAGGCGAACCCGGTGGGGCCCACCCGGCGGGCGGAGAGCAGCACATCGATGCCGCCGCCGGAGCCGAGGTCGAGCACGGTCTCGCCGGGGAGCAGGTCGGCGACCGCGGTGGGGTTGCCGCAGCCCAGGCTGGCCAGTATCGCCTCGTCGGGCACCTCGGCGGACTCGGTGCCGCGGTACAGCGCCGAACCGAACTCGCCGCTCGTCTCCAGCGGTGTGACGCAGCAGGAGCCGCCGCTCACGTCGGTGACCTGCAGGGCCTGGGCGGCGTAGCGCTCGCGCACCAGTTCGGTGATCGCCGACTTCTCGGACGCGGTCTTCTCTGGTGCGGTCTTCTCGGGTGCGGTCTGGTCGGTCATCTGGTGATCCACTCCTGCATTACATCGACGGATGTCGATGTGTTCAGTATGCCGAGGATATTGATGTGCGTCAATGGGTGCGCATCGGGCGCCCGTTGGCCCGCATCCGCCGCGCAACTGTTTCCCGTGCGGACAAATGCACCCGGTGCGCCGGGCCCATTTGTCCGCATCGGGAACAGTTGGGAGTGGGTTAGAGGGACTTCCAGTAGGCGAGGACCTCGGCGGTGGAGTAGATTTCGCCGGTCTTCATGCCGAGGTCGAAGATGTTGGCGGCGTGCACCTCGGGCAGCCGGTCGCCCACGGCGTCCTCCACGATGAGCGGGATGAACCCGTTCTGCATGGCGTCGATGGCGGATGCCCGCACGCACCCGCTGGTGCTCAACCCCGCGATCACGGCGGTGTCGATGCCGCGCGCCACCAGGTTCGCGGCCAGGCTGGTGCCGAAGAACGCGCTCGGGTACTGCTTGGTGATCAGGGTGTCCCCCGGCAGAGGCGCCAGGCCATCGATGAACTCCCCGAACGGGCTGCCGGGCAGGAACGCGGCCAGCGCGGGGACCTTGCGGAAGAATACCCCGGCATCCGACCCGTCGGGCGCGAGCACGACCGTGGTGATGTACACCGGCACCCCGGCGGCGCGGGCCGCGGCGGCGAGCACCTTCATCTGCTCGACCGGCGCCTCCACGCCCGCGTACAGGCCGCAGGACCTGTCGATGTAGGCGCGCACCGGGTCGACGATGATCAGCGCCGGCCGCGCGCCGGGCTCGAGCCCGCCGGTGTAGCCGGCGGCGGCGTAGTCGGCCGCGGCATTCTCGGCCACGGCACCGGCGGTGGCATCCGTGGTGGCATCTGGGGTGGCTTCGGGGGTGGCGTCGGGGATGGTGCTCATGGCTGCTCCTGGGCTGTCGGTTCGGGCTGTTGATCTGGTGAAACGCGGTGGATGGTGGCGGTCGCCGCCGTAACGGAACGCATCACGGGTCGGTGATCACGATGATCGGCAGGGTACGCGGCCGGCCCGGGCGGGGCCCGACCACGCTGAGGATCCCGCCGACCAGGGCGAGTACCGCGAACAAGACGAGCGCCCACTGAACGCCGGTGACGAACGAGTTCAGGCCGGCCGGATCCATGCCGAACAGGGTGCCGTTGTAGGCGGCCAGCCGCTCCGACGCGCTGAGCCCGCCGGTGGCGATGGCCAGCGCGATCGCGGTGCTGAACAGGTACCCGGCGTTCTGCAGGGTCGAGCGGATGGCGTTGGCGATGCCGCGCCGGGTGGCCGGCACCCGCGACATCAGCGCCGAGGTGTTCGGGGTCATGAACAGGCCCACCCCGAGCCCCACCAGGAACAGCGCCGCGGCGATGAACGGGTAGGCGGTGTGCGCACCGAGGGTGGCCGCGAACAGCAGCGCCCCGGCGCAGATCATGAGCATGCCGGTGGAGGTGAGCCAGCGCGGGTTCACGGTGCGCACCAGCCGGCCGGCGAACCCGGCGGCGAGCATGGTGCCCACCGGGGCGGGCAGGATCATCAGGCCGGCGTCGATGGCGCTGAGCCCCTGCACACCCTGCAGGTACAGCGAGGCGAGCAGCACGATCGCGAAGTTGCTGATCGCGTTGAAGAACGCGGCCAGGTAGAGGTACGAGATGGTGCGGCTCTTGAACAGGTTCACGTCGATCAGCGGATGTTCTCGCCGCTTCTGCAGCAGCACGAACCAGGTCCACACCCCCACGGCCGCCGCCACCATGGCCAGGATGCCGGGGCTGGACCAGCCGAGCTCGCCGCCGAAGGAGACGACCATCACGAGCAGGGCGATGCCGAGCACCGACAGCACACTGCCGAGGTAGTCCATGCTCTCGTGCCGCACCCGGGGACCGGCGCGCGGGATGAGTTTCGTCGAGAACAGCAGGCCGATCAGGCTGATCGGCAGGCCGCCGAGGAAGATCCAGCGCCAGCCGACGACATCGGTGACGACACCGCCGAGCAGCGGGCCGACCACCTGCCCCACGGCGGCGACGGTGGCGTTGATTCCCAGGGCGCTGGAGAGGATGTGCGCGGGGAAGACATCCGTGAGCAGGGCGGTGGTGTTGGTGATGATCGCCGCGGCGCCCACGCCCTGCACCAGGCGCATGCCGATGAGGAAACCGGGGTCGGCGGCGAGGCCGCAGCCCAGGGTGGCGAGCATGAACACCACGATCCCGGCGAGGTAGAGCCGGCGCCGGCCGAGGATGTCGGCGACCCGGCCGAACACCAGGATCAGGGTGGTGGTGGCGAGCATGTACACCAGCAGCACCCAGGTGGTCTGGGTGCTCGACGCGTCGAGGTCGCGGGTGAGGCTGGGCAGCGCGATGGCCAGGCCGCTGGAGTTGATGAAGACGAGGACGACGCTGAGGCTGGTGGCGAAGAGGATCTGCCAGGCCCGGCGTGCGTCCGTCGCCGCGGTCATACCGTCGGGCGCTCGGGCGCCCAGGTCGTGGCGATCGCCGGCAGCTTCCGGTGGTGCTCGGTGACGGACTGGAACCCGATCGCGGCGGCCAGGCAGAGCCGGTCCTGCCAGGGCCGGGCGATGAGCTGGATGCCCACCGGCAGGCCGTCGGGTGCCAGGCCGGCCGGCGCCATCAACGCCGGGAAGCCGGTGTAGTCCCACAGCCGGGTGTTGCGCGGGAT
This sequence comes from Cryobacterium sp. AP23, assembly GCF_054075385.1. Taxonomy (NCBI): domain Bacteria; kingdom Bacillati; phylum Actinomycetota; class Actinomycetes; order Micrococcales; family Microbacteriaceae; genus Cryobacterium; species Cryobacterium sp. AP23. The sequence goes on from NZ_CM133415.1 coordinate 1,574,110, forward strand.
GACGTCGTGCAGGTTGAAGACCTGCCCGTCCACGCTCATGGTGAGGTCGTCCAGCCGCGGGGCGGTGGCTCCGACGCCGGGGGTGAGCAGCAGGTCGACGCCGGCCGCATCCATCCGGTCGAGCAGGTGCTGCTGCACCAGGGGCCGGCGGCGGAGCGCCCGCAGGTAGTCCACGGCCAGCGGCACGAAGCCGCAGTCGAGCCGGGCGTTGGTGCCGGCGTCGAACAGGTCGCGCCGGTCGTTGTTGGCCTCCTGGCTGGAGGCGAGTTCGCCGTAGAAGACGTTCCACGACTCGTCGTGCACGTCCTCGAGGCCGTCGAACTCCACGGCCACGATCTCGGCGCCGAGCCCGGTGAACACCTCGATCGCGCTCTCATGGGCGGCCAGCACGGCGGCGTCGGAGCGTTCGGTGAACCAGCCGCGGGGCACGCCGATGCGCATCCCGGCGATGCCGGCCGGGTCGATGCCGAGGTCGGGCACGCTGGCGGCTGCGGTGGGGTCCTCCCCGTCGGGGCCGGCCATCAGCGGCAGCAGCAGGGCGAGGTCGGCGGCGGAGCGGGCCATCGGGCCCACATGGTCCATCGTCCAGGACAGCCCGGCCACCCCGGTGCGCGGCACCAGGCCGTAGGTGGGCTTGAGGCCGGTGAGGCCGCAGAGCGCCGACGGCACCCGGATGGACCCGCCGGTGTCGCTGCCGAGCGCGAACGGCACGAGACCGGCGGCCAGCGCGGCGGCCGACCCGGTGGACGAGCCGCCGGTCCAGCGGGCCTCGTCCCAGGGGTTGGGCACCGGGCCGTACCGGTCGTTGTCGGGGGCGCCGCAGGCGAACTCGGTGGTGGCCGCCATGAACACCGGGATCGCCCCGGCGGCGCGCAGCCGACTGACGACGGTGGCGTCGGCGGGCGCGATCCGGTCGCCGGTCTGGTTCGACCCGGCGGTGACTCGGGTGTCCGCCACGTCGATGATGTCCTTCACCGCGAACGGCACGCCCTCCAGGGGGCGGGCGGTGCCGGCGCGGTAGCGGGCGTCGCTGGCGGCGGCGGCCGAGCGGATGCCGGTTATGCCGATGAGGATCGCGGCCGGGGCGGGCCCGTCGGGTGCCCAGCGCGGCTCGAGCAGCGCGATTGCGGCGGACGGCGTGAGGGTGCCGGCCCGGTAGGCGGCGAGCAGCTCGGTGACGGTGGCGGTGGGAACCGCGAACGGGGCCGAGGTCGCAGCCGCCGGCGCGGTCGGGGCAGCCGGGACGGCGGGCACCTCACCGGCGAGGTCGCCGGGGAACGGGCCGAGCTCGGTGTCCGCGAGGGCGGCGGCGACCTCCGCGAACGGTGAGTCGGCGAACACCTGGCCGCCGGTCACGCCCAGCAACCGCCGGAAGAGCAGGTCGGCGTGGGCCGGTTCGTTTTGTGCGGCGGAGGGCGACGCCGGCAGCGGGCGGGCGCGACTGGCCGCCAGCCCGGCCTCCAGCAGCGGCGTGATGGTGCGGCGCACCTGGGCGTCGTTCTGCTCGGCGCCGGTTGCAGCGTTCTGCTCGGCGCTGGTTTCGACACTGGAGGTGGTGCCGGTGGGAGTGCTGGTGGTGCTCATGGTGGAAGCCGTTCTGTCCAGCCGGGTCAGTGCGACGCGGCCGAAAGGTTGGTTGCCTGCAGGTGGTCGGCCTGCTCGGCGAGGTAGTGGAACAGCTGCGGGCGTCGGTCCCGGTTGAGTGGGAAGGCGGCGCGCACCCGGTCGACCTCGGCGAGGTCGATCACGGTGTGCAGAAGCTCCGGATTGGTGTGCGCGGGGGCGCTGGCCAGGAGCGCGCCGTCGGGCGCGACCACGCAGGAGAGCCCGAAGTAGCTGGTCTCCCGGCCGTTCAGGGTCTCGGCGCCGCCGCGGTTGGGCGCGATCACCCAGACCTGGGTTTCCATCGCGCGCACCTGCAGCTCCGGGGTGAACAGGGTCTCCCGGGTGCCGAGGGAGGACACCAGCGCCACGACCACTTCGGCGCCCGCGGCACGGGCGGCCAGCCAGTACTCCGGAAAGCTGCGGTCGTAACAGATCAGGCAGGCAATGCGGGTGCCGAACGCCTCGAAGACGACGGTGCCCTCGCCGGGCTCGAAGAAGTGCTTCTCGTTGATCGCCACCTCACCCACGAGGGACATCGGGATCGATGCCTTGCGGTAGGACGACACCGTGGTGCCGCGAAAGGTGGTGCCGGGCACCAGGGTGCCCTGCGCGTCGATCACGACGGCGGCGTTGTACAGCTTGCCGTCGGCCGCCCGCTCGTAGAGCCCGAAGATCACGCCGGTGCCGAGCCGTTTCGCGGCCGCAGCGAAGGCATCCGTGTCGGGACCGGGAATCGTCTGCGCCCAGTCCTTATAGCCGTCGTCGTAGCTGCCATCGGTGCTGCCGCAGAAGTACGGGGTGGTGGCCAGTTCGGGGAACAGCACCACGTCCACGCCGGGCCGGGCGGCCTGCTCGAACAGCTCGAGCAGGCCGGCCACGGCCGTGGCGCGGTCGGGCGAGCATCCGCCCGACTGCACCACGGCGACGGACAGGGTGCGCTCGGTCACGACACCGACAGGTCGGCCATCACGTCGGCGCGGGAGGCCATCAGCGGCTGGATCTTGGTGCCGTAGTCGTCCATGCCCTTGATGAAGTCGTCGAAGACCAGCATTATGCCCTTGGTGCCGTGCACCTCGGCGGCCTCGTCGAGCAGGCGCGCGACGGTCTCGTAGGAGCCGACCAGAGTGCCCATGTTGAGGTTGACGGCGCCCTCGGGAGCGGCGATGGTCTTGGCGGTGCTCGTCTCGTCGCCGGTGTCGCTGGCGGCCTGACCGATCATCCAGCCGATGGCGGTCATGTCAATGCCATCGTTGTAGGACTTCCAGAGGGCCTGGGCCTCCTCGTCGGTCTCGCCGGAGATGATCATGAACAGCACGTAGGCGCCCACGTCGCGGCCGGTCTTCTCGGCGGCCACGGCCAGCGCGGTCACGCCGGGGGCGTGCGCGGTGGGGGTGTTGATGCCCAGGCCCATCACGAAGTTGTAGTCGGCGTACTTGGCGGCGAACTCGATGCCCACGGCGCTCTGGCCGGCCGACACGACGGGGATGTGCTTCTCCGGCATCGGCAGCATCTTGCAGTCTTCCATGGTGAAGAACTCACCCTTGAAGTCGCTGACGCCGGTGGTCCAGAGGTCCTGCATCACGCGCACGTACTCCTCGGAGTACCGGTAGCGGCGCTCGAAGTGCACGTCGCCGGGCCAGATGCCCATCTGCGCGTATTCGTCCTTCGCCCAGCCGGAGACCAGGTTCACGCCGAACCGGCCGTGCGAGATGGAATCGACCGTGGTGGCCATCCGGGCGGCGACCGCCGGCGGCAGGGCCAGAACGGCGGCAGAGGCGTAGAGCTTGATCTTCTCGGTGGCGGCGGCGAGGCCGGCCATCAGGGTGAAGGACTCCAGGTTGTAGTCCCAGAACTCGCTGTCGCCGCCGAAGCCGCGGAACTTGATCATGGAGAGGGCGAATTCGAAGCCGTAGTCCTCGGCCTTCTTCACGATCTCGAGGTTGAAGTCATAGCTGGGCTTGTACTGCGGCGAGGTGTTGGAGATGAGCCAGCCGTTGTTGCCGATCGGGATGAATACGCCGATGTCCATGAGGGAGTCCTTTTCTTCGTGGGTGCGGGTGGAGATGCGGGTAGGTGCGGGTGGATGGTGCGGGTCGAGCGGTCGAGAAATCTGGGGTTATGTGTGCGCCTTGGCGGATTGCCGGCGGATCGCCTGGGAGAGCGCGACGGCCACGATCAGGGCGCCGCCGTAGAAGAGCTGCTGCACGTAGCTCTGCGCGCCGAGCATCTGCAGGCCGACGACCCCGGTGAAGAGGAAGAAGACGGCGATGAAGGTGCCCACGGCGTTGAACCGGCCGGGCACGATGGCGGTGGCGCCGAGGTAGCAGGCGGCGAAGGCCGGCAGCAGGAACGACTGCCCGCTGGACGGGTCGGCCCCGCCGAGGCTGCCGGCGTAGACGATGCCGGCGATGCTGGCGACCAGTCCGGAGCCGACGAACGCGCCGATCCGGAGCCGGTTCACATTCAAGCCGCTGAGCTCGGCGACCTGCCGGCCGCGGCCCACGAACAGCAGCCGGCGGCCGATCGGGGTGGAGGTGAGGATGACGAGGATGATCACGGCGGCGATCAGGCCGTAGAAGAACTGCAGCGGCATGCCGAGGATGCCGCGGAAGCCCACGGTGGCCTGCACCAGCGCCGAGTCGATGCCGGTGACCGATGAGGAGTTGCTCATCCACTGCACCAGGCCGAGCATCACCGTGGCGGAGCCGAGGGTGACGATGAACGAGTCGATCTTGAACACCACCACGAGCACCCCGTTGAGGAGGCCCACGGCCAGGCCCACGCCGAGGGCGGCGGCCAGGCTGGGCAGCAGCGGCACGCCCATCTGGGCGTTGAGCACGGCCACGGTCATCGACGACATCGACAGGGTCGACGCCACCGACAGGTCGAACTCGCCCGCGGTGAGCGGGAAGAGCAGGCCGAGGGCGAGGATCAGCAGCACGGCCTGGGAGCCGAGCACGTTCTGCAGGTTGCCGACGGTGAAGAAGGTGTTCGGCAGGGTGATGCTGAACGCGATGATCACCACGAGCCAGGCGATCAGCAGGGCGTAGCGCTCGGTCTGCAACCAGAACGCACGGGCGGGCAGCGCAGGGCGGCCGCGCCGGCCGGTGGGGGTGGGGCCGCCGGTGCTGCCGGGCGCGGCATCCGTCGTGGAGACCGGTGCGGTCGTCGTGGTGGTCATGAAACACTCTCTTTCAGCAGGACCGGGGACTCGGTCAGGCTCGTGATGACGGATGCGGCGATGGCCTCGTGGGTGAGGAGCGCGCCGGTCAATTCGGCGTGCGGGCGCCCGTGGGCGAGCACGATGACGCGGTCACAGACCGCGGCGAGCTGGTCGTAGTCGCTGGAGGCGCAGATGATCGGCACTCCCCCGGCGGCGGTGGAACGGAGCAGTTCGAAGATGATGCTGCGGGCCCCGATGTCGACGCCCTGGGTGGGTTCCTGCAAGAGGATCAGCTGCGGGTCGTCCTGCAGCCACTTGCCGAGGACGGCCTTCTGCTGGTTGCCGCCGCTGAGGGTGCTGAACAGGGCCTGCGGGTTCCGCGGCCGGATGTCATAGCTCTCGCTGATCTCCTCGGCGCGGCGGCTGAGGCCGCGGGCGGACAGGCCGAACCAGGTGCGGAACCGGTTGATCACCGGGAGGGTGATGTTCTGTTCCACGGTCAGTTCGCCCACGCCGCCCTGGGTCTTGCGGTCGGCCGGCACGTAGACGATGCCGGCCTTCAGGGAGGAGCGGGGGGTGGCATCCGCGATGTCAGTGCGGGTGCCGCGCACGGTGAGCTGGCCGGTGCCGGTGTGGGCGCCGTAGATGCCGGCGAGGGCGTCTTCGAAGCCGGAGCCGGCCAGGCCGGTCAGGCCCACGATCTCGCCGGCGGCGACGTCGAAGCTGAGGCCGTCGACGTGGCCGGTGACGAGGTCGTCGACCCGGGCGACGGCGCCGGCGTGGTGGGTGTCGGCGGTGTCGGTGCTGAGGTCGATGGCCTGCTTGGCGGGGCGGAGGCTGCGGCCGACGATCAGCTGCACGAGCTGCTCGTCGGTGGTGTCGCGGGTCTCCAGGTGGGCCTGCACTTCGCCGGCCCGCAGCACGGTGACCCGGTCGGTGTGTTCGAGCACCTCGGTCATGTCGTGTGAGACGAGCAGGGCGCTCATGCCGCCGTCGGCGACGAGTTCCTTCACCACCCGGAAGAGCAGGTCGGTGTCTTCCTTGGGCAGGAACACGGTGGGTTCGTCGAGCACGAGCAGGGCGCGGTGGTCGCCGAGCTCGCTGACGGCGCGGAGGATGGCGATCAGGGCCCGGTCGGTGTCGCCGAGCCGGTCGACGGTTTCGCGGGGGTCGATGTCCAGGCCGAACCGGGCGAAGGTCTCGCTCGCCAGGGCCTGTTCCTTCTTCCAGTTGATCAGCGGGCCGTGGCCGGCCACGATGTTGCTGATCCGCAGGTTCTCCACGACGCTGAGCTCGGGCACGAGGCCGAGGTCCTGGTGCACGAAGCTGATGCCGAGGCGGCGGAAGTAGCCGGGGGCGATGGGGAGGGTGATCGGGGTGCCGCGCAGCCAGGCGCTGGCACCCGCATCCGGGGTGTAGAAGCCGCTGAGGATCTTGATCAGCGTCGACTTCCCCGAGCCGTTCTCCCCGAGCAGACCATGGATCTGCCCGGGGAAAACGTCGAGGTCGACGTGAGAGAGCGCGGTGAGGCCGCCGAAGGTCTTCGACAGGTTCTCGATTTTCAGCAGGGGCGCGAGCGCCTCGGGGGTGCGCTCAGACGGTGTCGACATGGAGGGAATCACTACGGCTGGCCCCACAGTGCTTCGTAGCCGGTGACGTAGGCGTCGCCGTAGCCTTCGGTCGAGCCGGGCGGGGTGCCGGTCTCGTCGACGTTCTCCTTGGTGAACACCTTGAGCGGGGTCTGCGCGAAGCCGTCTTCGACGACCGGGGCGCCGGTCAGCACGCGGCCGACCTGGTCCATGGTGGCCCAACCGAGCCACGGCATCGACTCGCCCACGTCCATGGCGAGCACGTCGCCCTCCTGCATGATCTTGAGCACGGCGGGGGTGCCGTTGAAGGACGCTGCCTTCACCTGGCCCACCTTGCCCGCGGCCACGACTCCGGCCTCGACGAACAGGGCCATCGAGTCGAAGACCGGCAGCACGTAGTCGAGTTCGGGGTTGATCTGGATCTCGGACTGCACGCTGGTGGAGATCTTGGTGGCCCAGTCGGCCAGCGGAACGTTGACCTCCTTGACGGTGCACTCGGGGCAGTTCGTGGCGATCTCGTCCTTCATCGCGTCGATGATGCCGCCGGCGACGGGGACCTCCGCGGTGTTGACGAGGAGGATGTTGCCCTTGCCCTCGGTCTCCTGGATGGCCCAGTCGGCGCTGAGCCGGCCGGACTCGTTGAACGGGGCGGTGACCTGCCCGGCGATGAGGTCCTTGATCGAGTCGGGGATCGGCTCGCCGTCCTGGATGGTGTGGGTGACGACCACGGGGATGCCGGCGGCCTTGGCCCGCTCGAGGGCGGGGACCAGCAGTTCGCCGTTGATGCCCTGGGAGAGCAAAATGACGTCGGCCTTCTGGCTGATGGCCTGGTCGATGCCGGCGGTGTGCTCGGTGGGGCTGCCCTGGTTGGTGTACTCCACCCAGGTGGCGCCGTAACGTTCGGCCACCTTCTGGGTCTCCTCGCTCACCGTGACGATGAACGGGATGGCGCTGGTGTTGGGGATGTTGAAGATGGTCTTGCCGGCGATGTCGGCCATCGCGAACGGCTCGGCGTCGAAGGTGAACTCGGGGTCGGCGCTGAACTTCTCGATCTGCGCGGTGGCGTAGGCGAGGCCGTCCGCGGTGCCGCTTGAGTCGGTGGTGGAGGAGGCCGCGGTGGTGGCGGAGCAGCCGGTGAGCATGAGGGCTGCGCTCACCCCCAACGCGGACCAGGTGAGGAAGTGACGGGAACGGGTGTGCATGTGTTTCTCCTAGGTGCGGGCACGTCTTGAGGATGCTGTGGGCAGTGCGGGAAGGGCGATGCGGGTAAGGAAAAGCAAGCTTCCGTCAGACGGTGGGTGTCGCCCATCGGAGATGATGCATTCGAATGGATACCGAATGCATTCGAATGTAGCCGACGTAAATTACGCGAAATCGCACGAAAGGGGCCCCGGGGTAACGGTCTCTGGTCGGTAGTGTTACGGCCGCGTTAAGGCGGGCCCGTTGGCGCCGAAAGGGAGCCGTCTAACTGTTCCCCGTGCGGACAAATGGTCCCGGCACACCGGGTGCAATTGTCCGCACGGGGAACAGTTGCGGCCCGAGACGGACGCGGGGCGGATGCGCGGGGGCGCGGGGCGGGCTACGCGGCGGGGGTGGGCCAGGGGCCGGTGGTGCCGCGCTCGACGAGGCGCACGGGGAAGACCGTGCGCTCGGGTTCGTCCACGAAGAGGCCCTCGATGCGGTCGAGCAGCCGGTGCGTGCCGGCGGTGGCGATCTCCAGCAGCGGCTGGCGCACGGTGGTGAGGTCGAACATCGACCAGCTCGACATCCTCAGGTCGTCGTAGCCGATCACCTGCACGTCCTCGGGGATGCGCAGGCCGAGGCGGTTCGCCGCGTCGATCACGCCGTAGGCGATGTAGTCGGTGCCGCAGTACACCACGCTGGGCCGCTCGGGCAGGGTGAGCAGCTCGGTGCCCATGGCCAGGCCGGTCTCGTGTTCGATCAGGCCACGGCGCACCAGCTCGGGCTGCAGCGGGATGCCCAGCTCGACAAGTCGGGCGCGGAAGGCGACCTCACGGAAGTTGATGCTCGGGTTGTTCTCCGGGCCGCCGACCATGGCGATGCGGCGGTGGCCGAGACCGTAGAGGTAGTCGGCGATGAGCACTCCCCCGTGGCTGCCGTCGGCGACGAACCGGTCGATGGCGCCGGCGTTGGGCGAGGTGACGTCGCGGCCGATCACCACGAGCGGCAGGCCCCGGGCCACGAGGTCTTCGGCGAGGGTGGAGCCGACGCGGGCCTGCATGAACATGGCGCCGGCCACGAGCCCGCCGCGGAGGGCGTCGACGTCGCGCTCGCGCTCGCCCTCCGAGCGGTCGCTGAGCAGCAGCATCCGGTAGCCGCGTTCGTTGAGGGCGGTCTGCACCGAGTCGACCAGCTGCGGGTAGACCGGGTTCTGCAGGTCGGCCACGAGCACCGCGATGGAGCGGCTGACGCCGGTGATCAGGCTCTGCGCCATCAGGTTGGGCGAGTAGTTGATGGTGGTGGCGATCGAGCGGATGCGTTCCCGCGTGGCCAGGGACACCCGCGGGTCGTCGCGCAGGGCGCGGGACACCGTGGACTGGGAGACGCCGGCCGCGCGTGCCACGTCATAGCTTGTTGCGTGGCCTGCGCTCATGAGTCACAGACTATGTCACCGGGCGCCGTGAACCCGCCGCACGGGCCCGTGCGACGGCCGTGTCTGTGGGCCCGGGTGGGGTCCCCGGGTTGCCCGGCGCATCCGCTCCCGCTGCCGCCCGTGCTCCACAACTGTTACCGCTGCGGACACGTGGTCCCGGTGTGCCGGGACCATTTGTCCGCACGGGGACCAGTTGGGCGGGCGGCGCGGGCCGTACACTGAGCCATCGGGAGCACTGAGCCATCGGGAGCACTGAGCCATCGGGAGCACTGAGCCATCGGGAGCACTGGGCCAGCGAGAGAGCACGGGCCATCGGGGCAGCAGCGAGAGGAACACCGGCATGACGAACGTGGAGGCCACCGGGCGCATCCAGCCCGAATCGACCGAACACGCCATGCTGCGCGCCCTCGGCGAGCGCCTCGGCGTCGACCTCGAGTCGCGCACCCTCACCGTGCCGGGCGGCCTGCGAGTGGAGGTGGAGGGCATCGACGCCGCCGCGAGCGTGCTCGTGCAGCTGGTGGCCAACACCGGCGCCCCCAAATCGTCGCACCGCAACAAGGCCATCGCCGACATGCTCAAGCTGGTTTGGCTGCGCGGCGTGCTACCCACCCGGCCGCGCCTGGTGATCTGCATCAGCGAGCCGCTGGCCCGCTTCTTCACCCCGGCCTCCTGGCCCAGCGCCGCGGCCGCCGACATGCACGTGGATGTCTACATCTTCCGGCCGGATGCGCCGCTGGAGCTGCTCACCCGCTGAGCCCGCGACCTCCCCGCGCGCCGCGCCGCCCTCCGGTGCGGAGCTCAATTACGGACACAGCACCCTCCTGGGGGCATCACACTGTGCGAAGTTCGTAATTGAGCGCACGGGCAGCGGGCGGATGCGCTCAGCGGTGTGGGATGCGGCGGTAACCGTCGGTCGCGACCGCCTTGAGCGTGCAGACGACGCCGACGGCAGTCAGGGCGACCAGGCCCGCGCAGGCGACGACGATCATCCGGCAGCGCTCCCCGACTCGGACGCCACGGGTGCCACACGGGCCGCGTACGCGAGCGCCGCCGCGGACAGCGGGGTGCCGGGCGGGGTGAGCGCGGAGGTCTCCGGCGCCAGAGCCGTCACCCGAAGGGGCAGCACCCCGGCCCAGACCGCGCGGTCCTCGCCGTCATCCGCCGCCTCGGAGGCACCGTGTGCGCGCACCTTCACGCTGGCCTCCTCCAGCGACAGCCGCAGCACGAGGGTCGCGGCCAGCTCACGCTTGGTCATCGGGCGCACCTCGTCCCAGCGGCCCGGCATCAGGTGGTCGGAGACGGCGCGCATGGCCTCTTCCTTGTCGGCGGCCGCGACCACGGTCGGCACGCCGAACACGACGGCGCTGCGGTAGTTCATCGAGCTGTCGAACAGCGACCGGGCGTAGACCAGGCCGTCGAGGTGCGTCACGGTGACCGAGATCGGGGTGCCGGCTGCCATGGCCCGGAAGATGCCGCTGCCGGTCGAGCCGTGCAGGTAGATGGCGTCGCCGCCGCGGCCGAAGCCCATCGGCAGCACCAGCGGCAGGCCGTCGCGCACGATCGCCACGTGGGCGACGAGCGCGTCGTCGAGGATGCCGTAGAGCTCGGCCCGGTCGGTGCGCTGGCGCTCCGGCATGCGGGTGATGCGGGTGCGGTCGGTGACGGGCAGGTCGGTCGGGCCGGCGGATGCGTCGTTCTGGGACGGGGTTTCTGTGGGCATACTACTAGGATCAAGCGCAGACTGGACCAGCACCAGAACCACTTCGGTCAAGTTTGAATGGACCAGTTGAACGGCGAGGAGCCCGATGAACGCACACGAGTTGCCCATCCTGCTCGACCGCGCCTCCCCCCTTCCCCTCGCGGCCCAGCTCGCCGGCGCGCTGAGACTGGCGATCCTCAACGGAACGCTGCGGCACGACGAGCCGCTGCCGTCCACCCGCGCCCTCGCCGGCTCGGTGCGGGTGTCGCGCGGCACCGTCGTCGCCGCGTATGACCAGCTCGCCGGGGAGGGCTACCTGCAGGCGACGCCCGGCTCGGCGACACGGGTCATGGTGGAGCGACACAGTGCGGGGACGGTCACCGGCCTATCCACGCCCGGCCGGAATACGGGCGCCCACCCGGCCAGCCGGGAGCCCGCGGCCGCACCGCCGTCAGAGCCGACCGCCGCACGCCGGGCTGACCGGGCTACCGGGCCGGTGATCGACCTGGCGCCAGGGCATCCGTCCACCCGCACCCTCGTCGACCCGGCCTGGACCGCGGCCTGGCGGTCAGCCGTGTCCGCGTCGGGCCGCAGCGACTCACCACCCGACACCGGCACCCCGGAACTGCGGGCGGCTATCGCCGAGCACGTGCGGCGAGCGCGCGGCCTGGCCTGCCGGCCCGACGACGTGATCGTCACCGCAGGCACCAGCGACGCGCTCGCCGGGATCGGGCTGGCGCTCGCCGCCCTGGCCGGCTCGACCGACGTTCCGCCGCGCACCCCGCACATCGCCGTCGAGGACCCCGGCTACCCCACCGCCCGGCGCGTGCTGCGCAGGGTCGGCGCCCACCTCGAGCCGATCCGCACCGGCGACGACGGCATCGACCTCGCGGAACTCGCCGCACTTTCCCCCGCCCCGCACGCGGTGCTCGTCACCCCGAGCCACCAGTACCCGCTCGGCAGCAGCCTGTCGGTGCAGAGCCGGCTCGACCTGCTCGACTGGGCGCGCGCATCCGGCGCCGTCGTCATCGAAGACGACTACGACAGCGAGTTCCGATTCGGCACCTCTCCCTTGCCGGCGCTGGCGACCCTCGACACGTCGGGCCGGGTCGCGCTGGTCGGCAGCTTCTCCAAGACCGTCACCCCCTGGATCCGCTGCGGCTACATCGTGGCGACCGGCGACCTCGGCGCGGCGCTGCGCGAGGTTCGGCACGACCTCGGCCCGTCCGTGTCCGGGGTGCAGCAGGCGGCCCTCGCGCGTTACCTCGAGAGCGGCGGCCTGGCCCGCAATGTCACCCGGGTGCGCCGCGAGTACGCCCACCGCCGCGCCCTGGTGATCAGCAGGTTGGGCGCGCTGCCCGGCGTGCGACTGGCCGGCCTCGACGGCGGGCTGCACGTGGTCGTGCACGTTGACGTTGCCGGCGGGGCGGATGCATCCGCTCTCGTCACGCAGGCCGCCGCCCGCGGGGTGCGGGTCGCGACGCTGGCCGACTACGCGGTTCTCGAACGCGGCCAGCACGGCCTGGTGCTCGGCTACGGCTCGCCGGCCGACCTCGAGCTCGGCCGCGCGCTCGACGTGCTCGTCGACCTCCTTACCGCGAACTGATGTGCAGACTTCCCGCCTTCGTCGTCGCGACGAAGGGCGGAAGTTTGCGAACGAACGACGTGCCGCGACGCTCGCGCAGGTCACGGGGTCTCGACAAGCTCGACCAGCGAGGTGGGCGCGACGGGCACCTCCGGGACCGCCCCGGAGTTTACCTGCGCGAAACAGGAGGCTGACTTTCGCGAAATCTGCGCCACCTACTGTGAAACCCAACGGACCTCCGCGGGCCATTTGCCACCTGACTGAAACAGCCAGCCGTGCACTTCACCCGCTCGCTCTCCTCCTCTCGACCACTCGTATTGCGCCTTGGAGGCTAGCGTGCAGAAGACCGATCCCCGTTCCGCCGAACCGGCGGCCGCCCCCGCACCCGCGCCCGTCGCATCCGCCGCGTTCGACGCCGCGGAACTGCGCCGGGCCCTGGCCGGCATGGCCACCTCGGTAACCCTCGTCACCACCAACGTGAACGGTGTCGCGTACGGCTTCACCGCCAACAGCTTCACCAGCGTGTCGGTGAGCCCGCCGCTGGTGGCCGTGTTCCTGGCCGAGACCGCCGAGAGCTACCCGGCGTTCGCCCGCACCGACCACGTGGCCGTCAACATCCTCGCCGCCGACCAGGGCGACGTCGCCCGGCACTTCGCCACCAAGGGCATCGACAAGTTCTCCGCCGTCACCCTGCACGGCGACTACGACCGCGTTCCCGTCGTCACCGGCGCGCAGGCCTCGCTCCTCGGCCAGGTGCACGAGCGCTGGACCGTCGGCGACCACCTCATGATCATCGTGCACGTCGACGAGGTCATCCGCTCCGAGCTCACCCCGCTCGTCTACCAGAACCGCGAGTTCAGGAAGCTGGTCTGACCCATGACCCTCACCGCCCCCGCCCCCAGCAGCACCGCCGATTCGATCTCGATCCGCGGCGCCGTCAAGATCTACGGCTCCGGCGCCAGCCAGCACGTGGCCCTGCAGAACGTTGACGTCGACATCAAGCGCGGCCAGTTCGTGAGCATCATCGGCCCGTCCGGATGCGGCAAGTCCACCCTGCTGCGCCTCATCGCCGGCCTCGAAGACGCCGACGCCGGCACCGCCGAGGTGTTCGGCGTCACCCCCGAGCGCGCCTGCGCGGCGAAGATGATCGGCCTGGTGCCGCAGGCCCCCGCCCTGCTGCCGTGGAAGGACGTGCTCGGCAACGTGAGCATGCCCGCCAAGGTCAACCGCCGCGCCGACAAGCTGCGCAGCCGCATCCACGGTCACCTCGCCCGCCCCGCCCCCGACATGCTCGACCTTCTGGCCAAGGCCGGGCTGACGGATGCGGTGCACAAGCTGCCCGCCCAGCTCAGCGGCGGCATGCAGCAGCGCGCCGCGATCGTGCGGGCGTTCGGCGTGCAGCCCGACGTGCTGCTCATGGACGAACCCTTTTCCGCGCTCGACGAGTTCACCCGCGAGTCGATCCAGGAACAGCTGCTCGACATCTGGGACGAGAACAAGACCACCGTGGTCTTCGTCACCCACTCCGTCTCCGAGGCGGTGCGGCTCTCCGACAAGGTGCTCGTGATGTCGGCCCGCCCCGGCCGGATCACGGCATCCGTTGACATCACCCTGCCCCGCCCGCGCAGCCAGGCGATGCTCAAGACCGCTGAGTTCCACCACTTCGAAGACGTCATCCGCGACCACCTGCAGACCGCCTGGCAGGAGAACCCGATGACCGGGTCCACCCCCATCCCGGCAGGAGCCGCCCTGTGAGCGTCATCACCCCCGAACCCGCCACGATCCAGGAGACCCCCGTGACCGAACACGCGGCGCCGCCGGCAACGAAGACCCGCACCGGCCTGCCCAAACGGCTCGGTTTCCTCCGCCCCGCCTACTGGCTGCCGCTCGCGGTGCTGCTGGTGGGCCTCGGCATCCTCTGGAGCGTCACCGCCAGGGACAGCCCCTACCTGCTGCCTCCGCTCGCCGCGGTCGGCGAGGCCCTCGCCGCCAACCCCGGCTTCTACCTCGCCAACGCCTGGGCCACCCTGGCCGTGGCGCTGGTGGGACTGGCCATCGGCTTCGTCGCCTCGTTCATCCTTGCGGTGCTCGTCTCCGAATTGCCCATCGCCCGGCGGGCCATCATGCCCATTGCCGTGGTGCTCAGCGTCACCCCGCTGGTCGCCATCGCCCCGGCCCTGGTCGTGGCGTTCGGTTTCGGCCCGGAGCCCAAGCTCATCGTCACCGCGCTGATCTGCTTCTTCCCCATCCTCATCAACGTCGCCACCGGCCTCCGCTCGGTCTCCCCGGCGGTACTGCAGGTCTTCACCACCCTGCACGCCTCCCGCCTCGAGATGCTGTGGCACGTGCGGATGCCCAGCGCCCTGCCGTACCTCTTCACCGCCCTCCGCGTCGTGTTCCCGCTCTCGATCATCGGTGCCGTCGTCGCCGAGCTCTCCGCCCCCGGCGCCGCCGACGGCCTGGGCACCGTGATCAGCGTCGCGTCGTCGAACAACCGCCTCGCCGTGGTCTACGCCGCCATCTTCTGCCTGGCGATCATGGGCTCGCTGCTGCTGCTCATCATCACCGCCATCGAGGACCGGGTGCTGCACTGGCACGAATCCCGGCAGGGCTCCAAAAACTAACAATCCGCTCGTCCCCATCCCCCGCACCATTCGCACCCCACCGCACCAGGAGACCGCTATGCCCACCCGCCCCGTCCACGCGTTGGCCGCCGTTGCCATCGCCGCCCTCACCCTCGGCCTCACCGCCTGTAGCCCCGCCGCAGACGACGCCCCCGACACCGACACCGCCGCGGCGGCGAGCGCCATCTCCGACGAGCGTTGCGCGCTGAACGAGGCCGCCGGCACGATCAACTTCCTCACCGGGTACCAGTACCAGGCGTCGGTGTCGATCCTCAACATCATCGCCGCCGACGAGCTGGGCTACTTCGACGCCCTCTGCCTCGACGTCGACATCCAGCCCGGCACCGGCGACACCAGCCAGAACGCGCAGCTGCTCGCCGCAGGCACCGTCACCATCACCAGCGTCGACGAGCAGAACCTCATCACCGCGCAGGACAACGGCATCGACGTCACCGGCATCGCCACCTACTCCAACGTGGGCCTGGAGATCCTGATGACCGGCACCGACGTGACCGACCTCAGCGAGCTGGACGGCACCATCCTCGGCCAGAAGGGCAACCTGCCGCCCGCCGTGGGCGCCATGCTCACAAACGCCGGCGCCGACCTGTCGAGCATCCAGCAGGTCGTCGTGGGTTACGACCCCACCATCCTGCCGCGCGGCCAGGTCGACTCGCTCACCGGCTTCATCTCCAACGAGCCCAACCTGCTCGAGGCCGCCGGTGAGGACGTCACCGTGTGGCGCCCGTACGACTTCGGCGTCGCCGGGTCGCTGGGCAGCCTGGCCGTGAACAAGGAGTTCGCCGCCGACAACGCCACCGCCGTCGAGGACTTCCTCCGCGCCAGCCAGCACGCCTTCGACTACTGCGGCGAGAACGGCGAAGAGTGCGTCGCGTTCGCCTCCGACCTCTCCGGTGAGGGCTACGACGCCGAGCACAACCTCAAGGTCTGGACCACCGAGTACGACATTGTCACCGACAACCAGCCGGCGGATGCCCCGATCGGCCTGATCGACTTCGACAACGTCACCGCAGAGTCCGAGTTCCTCGTCGAGAGCGAGCAGATCGCCGAAGCCCCCGCCGACCCCACCGCGTACTTCGACAACAGCTTCATCGAGGCGATCTACGACGGCACCACCCTGATCTGGCCGGCGCCCTAACGCTCGGCCATCCCCGGGGCGCCCGTCGTGGGCGCCCCGGGGTCAGCACCCCCTCTTCCCGGCTCGTTTCCGCCTCGTTCTCGACTCCGTCACAGCCTCCACAATCTCGTCAGCACCAGAGAAATCAGAGAAAGAGTCTTTTCATGTCAGCACGCGAGTACGGCGTTTTCCTCCCGATCGGCAACGGCGGCTGGTTGGTGTCCACCACCGCGCCGCATCCCGACGGCAGCTACGAGTACAACAAGACCACTGCAGTCCTCGCCGAGCAGGCCGGCCTCGACTTCGTCATGTCGATGGCCAAATGGCGCGGCTTCGGCGGCTCGACCGACCACTGGGGCAACACCCTCGAGTCGATGACCATGATGGCGGGCCTGGCCGAAGCCACCGAGAAGGTGAAGATCTGGGCCACCGTGCACGCCAACATCCACAGCCCCGCCATCGCCGCGAAGATGTTCGTCACCCTCGACCAGATCTCCAACGGCCGCGCCGGCATGAACATCGTCTCCGGCTCCTACGCCGACGAGTTCGAGCAGATGGGGCTCTGGGACGCCGACATGTCCAAGGAGGCCCGCTACCAGATGGTGGAGGACTGGACCCGCGCCGTCACCCGGCTGTGGACCGAAGACTCCGTGACCATGCAGAGCGACACCTTCACCCTCACCGACTGCGTCTCCCGGCCGCACCCGCGGGTGCAGCCCACCCTGATCAGCGCCGGCCGGTCTCCGCGCGGCCGCACCTTCCAGGCCGAACTCTGCGACGGAGCGTTCCTCTCCGGCGACACCATGGAGGAGCTGCGCGACTCCTCCCGCGACGTGCACGACCAGGCCGCCGCGCTCGGCCGCACCGTCAAGACCTACGCCATGCTCACCGTCGTCATGGGTGACACGGATGCGGCGGCGCAGGACCGCGTGGACGTGATCGGCGCCGGTGTGGACGTGGAAGCCCTCGCCAACATGCGGGTGTCCTGGGGCATGCCGCGCGACCGCGCCACCTCCTGGACCCAGTCCGCCACCGGCCAGGACGCCTTTCAGACCCCCTACGTCGTCGGCTCCCCCGACACCGTGCTGGGCCACATCAACACCGTCGTCGAGGGCGCCGAACTGGACGGCCTGATGCTGATCTTCCCCGATTACCACACCGACCTGCCCGCCTTCGGCGAGGCCGTGCTGCCCACCCTGCGTGCGCAGGATGCCGCCCGCGCGACCAGCGGACTGGTCACCTCATGAGCACCGCCAGCCCGGCTGTCAGCCCATTCGCCGGCCTGGACAACCGTGCCGGCGCCCTGCTCGTCGTCGACGTGCAGCGCTCCTTCGCAGACCTGGACTACCTCGGCGACTACGGTCTCGACACCGCCGCCGAGGAGGCCATCGCCGCGGCCATCCGCGCCACCGCGGAGCTCGTCGGCACCGCCCGCGCCGCCGGTGTGCCCGTGATCTGGATCGAACTGGCCTCCGACCCCGATCGGCTCTGGGGTGCCAGCAACTGGCTGCGCGGCAAGGGCTTCGACGAGCCGATGGGCGACGACGAACCCTGCGTCATCGGCACCCCGGGCGCCGACTGGTACGGCCTCACCCCCGCCGCCGACGAACCGCGGGTGCCCAAGCGCCACTACAGCGGCTTCCAGGGCACCGACCTGCACGCCCGGCTGCAGGCGCTCGGCGTGGTGTGGGTGGTCGTGGCCGGCCTCACCACCGAGTGCTGCATCGCCGCGACCGCCACCGACGCGTTCCAGCTCGACTACCCGGTGCTCATCGCCTCCGACGCCACGGCAGCGTACGAGGTGCGGGTGCACGAGAACGCCCTGGAGATCCTCGCGCTCACCACGGCGCAGCTGGTGACCACCACGGAGCTGGCCGGGTTCTTCCCCGCGCCGGGCGCCGCCGCATCCGTCACCGGCACCTCGGCCGACGCAGCGACCGACGCGGCGACCGACGCGGCGGTGTCGGCATGACCGGCGCCGAGCGCGACCCGAACCACCTGCACCTGGCCTTCGACCTCTCGTTCACGCACACCGAGGGCCGTTGGGCCCGGCCGGGCTCGTGGACCGGCCGCACCTTCCCCGACGTGAAGATGTTCCAGGAGCTGGCGATCACCGCCGAGCGCGGCGGCATCGACATGCTCTTCTTCGGCGACGGCACCGGCCTGCCCGACACCTGGCGCGGCTCCCCCGACGCCGCCGTCGAGTGGGGCGTGCAATGGCCCCGGCACGACATGAGCCCGTTCATCGCGGCGATGAGCGCCGTCACCGAGCACATCGGCTTCGGCCTGACGTATTCGTCCACGTTCATGCATCCGTTCTACGTGGCCCGGCTGCTCAACTCGCTCGACCACGTCACCAGCGGGCGCATCGCGTTCAACGTCGTGGCGTCGACACGGCGGGCAGATGCGGCCAACTACGGCTTCGACGAACTGCTCGAGCACAGCAAACGGTACGAGCGGATGGACGAGTTCATCTCGGTCTGCCAGCAGCTCTGGGACTCGGTGGAGCCGGACGCGATCGTGATGGACCGGGAAACGGGACGGTTCGCCGACCCGGCCAAGGTGCACGCCATCGACCACCACGGCGACTTCTTCGACGTGCGCGGACCGCTCACCAGCGTGCCCAGCCCGCAGGGGCACCCGGTGCTGGTGCAGGCCGGCAACTCGCCGCAGGGCATCGCCACCAGCGCCAAGTTCGCCGACCTGATCTTCGGGTTCGGCGGCAACCTGGCCGGCCAGCAGCGGCACCGGTCGCTGCTTGACGTGGAACTCGCCGCGAACGGGCGGAACCCGGCCGACGTCGGCATCCTCTGGGCCACCCAGTTGGTGATCGGCCGCACCGAGGACGAGGCCAACGCGCGCAAGCAGGAGATGCTGGCGTACTGGGGCGACGAGGCGGTGGGCGCGTACCTGTCGTACAACTCCGGCTACGACTTCTCCACCGTCGGCCGGAGCATCGTGCTCGGCGAGCTGCAGGCGGAGATCGTGGCCGGGCACGCGTCGCCGTCGGGGTTCGTCGGCCAGCTGGTGCAGGAGCTCGGCGCTGACCACTCGCTCTCCCGCGACGAGTTCTTCGAGCGCGGCTGGCGGCACGCGGTGGGCTTCGACCACACCCTCAGCGGCACCGCGGCGCAGCTCGCCGACCAGCTCGAGGAGAACTTCGAGGCCACCGGGTCGCGCGGCGGTTACATGATCGGCAACCCGCTGAGCATGCCCGCGTCGTACACCGACATCATCGAGCTGCTCGTGCCGGAGCTCCGCCGTCGCGGCACCATGGGCCCGGCCTACCCGGGCTCCACGCTGCGCGAGAACCTCGCACGGTGAGCCGGCGCGCGGGCCGGGCGACGGTCGAGGAGGCGGATGCGACGACCGCTCCGGCCGCTCGCGGCGGCCCGTCGCTCGGCGAGCAGACCCTGCTGTTGTGCTGCCTGATCGGCGCCACGCAGATGACCTGGGGCACGATCGTGCCCGCGCTTCCGCTCTACCCCGACCGATTCGGCGCCACCGCCCTGGTGCTCGGCCCGATCATCGCCGCGTTCGGTTTCGGCCGGGTGCTCGCCAACATCCCGGCGGGCATCCTGCTGCGCTGGTGGAAACCACGCCCGTACCTCTGGGCGGTGAGCCTGCTGCTCATCGTGGTCACCGGACTGACCGGGCTGGCCCCTGACGCCGAAACGTTGATCGCCGCGCGGGTGCTCGCCGGGGTGCTCGGCGGTGCTGCGATCACCATCGGTTTCGCGATCCTCGTCTCCGGCGCCCCGCCCGCCCGTCGGGGCCGGGTGATGGCCACGGTCACCGCCGTGCAGATGTCCGCGGGAGCGGCCGGGTCCTTCCTCGGCGGGCTGGTGCTCACCTGGTTCCCGCTCGAGGTGGTGTTCCTGGTCGCCAGCGTGCCGCTCGCCCTGGTGCTGGTATGGGACGCGGTGCGTCCCGCCGTGCACTACTGGCTCCCCCGCGGCCGGAATGGTGACGTTCCCGAGACTCCTCACGGGGTCTACTTCGACAAGCTCAGTACGGCGTCGACAAGCTCGACCGACGGAACGGCCTCGACCGCCCCGCTGGTCGAGCTTGTCGAGACCCCGCGAGCGTCGCTGGTCGAGCCTGTCGAGACCCCGCGAGCGTTCTCGACAACGCCCCACACGCTGGTCGAGCCTGTCGAGACCCCGGTTGCCGCCGCATCCGACTCGCGCGCGGCGGCGCCCGCCTACGCGGGGGCGGGCGTGGTCGCTGTTGTCGTCGCGATGGCGCTGAGCTCGTTCGCGACCTTCTTCGCCCGGTTCGGCGGGGAGCAGGGGCTCGTGCCCCTGGCCGGCTACGACACCGGCGGCCTCACCCCGTTCACCCTCGGCCTGGCGCTGGCCGCGGCGACCCTGATCTCCCTCGCCGCGTTGCCGGTGGTCGGCTCCCTCATCGACCGGGGCTACCGGCTGGCGGTGCTCCTGCCCGGGGTGCTCGCATCCGCCGCCGCGTTGCTGCTCTTCCCGGTCGCCGACGGGCCGTGGCTGTTCGCCGTCGCGATCGTGCTCTACGGTCTGGCCACGAGCGTGGCCGGCATCGTGCCGACGGTGCTGATGAGCGAGGCCGTGCCCGCCCGGCAGAGCGGACTCGTGGTGGGCATCACCCGCACCGCCGGCGACCTCGGCGCCGTCGCCGGCCCTCTCGTAGCGCTGGCCGTCTACGACAGCACCGGACTCTGGCCGGCGATCCTGGTCATCGTGGGCCTGCTCCTCCTGTCGAACCTCATGCTCGCCCGGCTGTTGCTGCGCCGCCGCTGACCCGCGGGCCCCTCGACGCCATCCCGCGCATCCGGGCCGCTCTCGATTGCAGACTTCCCCCCTTCAGCGGCGCAACGAAGGCCGGAAGTGTGCGAACGAAGGGCACCGAGCGCTGCCGGGACCACGTTCTCGCTGGTCACGGCAGTTTCAGCTTGCCTTCAGCGGGGTCCGGCAGACTGGGGCCGCGGCCACCTGGCCAAACAGACCGACGATGGGGGCCGGATGCGCGTGCTGGTGGTGGAAGATGAGGTGCGGCTGGCCACGGGGCTGAAACGCGGCCTCGAAGCCGAGGGCTTCGCGGTCGACATCGCCGCCACCGGACCGGACGGCCTCTGGCTCGCCCGCGAGAACGAGTATTCGGTCATCCTGCTCGACATCATGCTCCCCGGTATGAGCGGCTACCGGGTCTGCGAGACCCTGCGCGCCGAGCAGAATTGGACCCCGATCCTCATGCTCACCGCCAAGGACGGCGAGTGGGACCAGATCGAGGCCCTCGACACCGGCGCCGACGACTACCTCACCAAGCCGTTCTCCTCGGCGGTGCTGCTGGCGCGGATGCGCGCGCTCATCCGCCGCGGCACCAGTGCGCGGCCCACCGTGCTGCGGGCCGGCGACCTGCACCTCGACCCCGCGACGCACACGGTCACCCGGGGTGAGACATCCGTGGACGTCACCGCCCGGGAGTTCGCCGTGCTCGAGTACCTGATGCGCAACCGCGGCAGCGTCGTGTCCAAACGCGACGTGCTCGACAACGTCTGGGATTTCGACTTCGAGGGCGACCCCAACATCGTGGAGGTGTACGTGCGACACCTGCGCAACAAGGTGGACCGGCCGTTCGACCGGGCCGCGATCGAGACCCTCCGCGGTGCCGGTTACCGGTTGGCGGCCAACGGTGGCTGAGCGGCGCGGCCCGCGCGGCCGGTCGCTACGCGGCCGGATCACCCTGGTGTCCACCGCGATCGTGGCCATCACTCTGGTGCTCGGCGCCCTCGTGTTCGTGCTGGTGCTGCGCACCGTGCTGCTGGCCGAGGTGAGCACCGCCGCCGAACGCGACCTGCAGCAGATCGAGAGCGAGTACGACCAGAGCGGCGCCCTCGACGGGTTCGACGCCGACGACGACGAGATCCTCGTGCAGGTCACCGACGCATCCGGCGCCCTGCTCGCCGGCAGCGACGCCCTCGACGGCCGGCCGGTGGAAATCACCGAAGACGGCGACAGCCAGGTCGTGCGCCTGCCCGACGAGGACGCCGCCTACCTGGTGGCGGCCGAGGAGACCGACGACATCACCATCGCGGCCGGCCGCACCCTGGAGACCGTCGACGAGTCGGTGGGCACGGTGGGCTGGCTGCTCGCCGGCGCCGTGCCGCTGCTGATCGGCGTCGTGGCCGTGCTCACCTGGATCGTCGTGGGCCGGGCGCTCACCCCGGTCGAGCGGATGCGCCGCGAGGTCGACGCCGTCACCGCCACCAACCTCGACCGCCGGATCGCCGACCCCGGCCGGGCCGACGAGATCGGCCGGCTGGCCCGCACCATGAACAGCATGCTCGACCGGCTCGACACCTCGCAGCGCGCGCAGAAGCAGTTCGTCTCGGATGCCTCGCACGAGTTGCGCTCCCCGCTCGCGTCGCTCCGCCAGTACGCCGAGGTGGCCCAGGCGCACCCCGACCGGATGAGCCTCGAGGACCTCTCCGAGGCGGTGCTCGACGAGGGCGCCCGGCTCGAGCGGCTCGTGCGCGGCATGCTGCTGCTCGCCCAGGTGAGCGAACGGTCGCTGCAGGCCACCGGCCGGGCCGTAGACCTCGACGACCTGTTGCTCGCCGAGGCGCGCCGGCTTCGCGACACCATGGCGCTCACGATCGACGCCACCGGGGTGGGCCCGGCGCGGGTGCACGGCGACGAGGGCCTGCTCGGCCAGGTGGTGCGCAACCTCGTCGACAACGCCGCCCAGCACGCCTCCGGCCGGGTCACCCTGTCCCTCACGGTCGACGGCGGCGACGCGCTGCTCGCGGTGGAGGACGACGGGCACGGTGTGCCCGCCGAGGAGCGCGACCGCGTGTTCGAGCGGTTCGTGCGTCTGGACGCGTCCCGCGCCCGCGCATCCGGCGGAACCGGCCTGGGCCTGGCGATCGTGCGGGAGGCCATGCAGGCGCACGGCGGCACCGTGCGGGTGCTGGACGGCGCCCTCGGCGGCGCCCGGTTCGAGGTGCGGCTGCCCGCGCACGCCGACCCGGCCGACACCGACGCCTGACCGGCAGCTCGATTCATTTCTGAAGGCGCCTTCAGCCGGCTTCAGTCTGGCTTCAGCGACGTCCCGGCACACTGATGTCCTCGGGCACGGCACACCGTGCCCCTCCCGGAACCGCCAACGACATTAGGGACACACCATGAAGAAGAAGACCATCTGGATCACCTCTGCCGCCGTCGGAGCGGTGCTCGTGCTCGGCGGAGCCGGCATCGCCGTCGCCGTCACCGACCCGTTCGACGGGGACGACCAGCTCACCGGCACCACCCTGGACCGGGCCAGCGAGGCCGCCCTCGACGCCGTCGGCAGCGGCACCGTGACCGACTCCGAGACCAGCGACGACGCCGGCCACGCCTACGAGGTGGAGGTCACCCTGCCCAATGGTGAGGACACCGACGTGCTGCTGGATGACACGTTCAGCGTCGTGCGCGTCGACGGCGGCACCGCCGGGGCCACCGCACCGTCCGGCGATGCCACCCCCGGCGCCAGCACCGAGCCCAGCAGCCAGCCCACGGATGACGCCCTCCCCGCCCTCACCGAGGAGGACACGGCCGCCGCCTCCGCCGCCGCCCTGGCCGCCGTGCCCGCCGGCACCATCGGAACCGTGACCGAGGTCGAGCGCAGTGACGACTTCGACCACGCCTACGAGGTGGAGATCACCCTGGAGAACGGCGAGGACATCGACGTCGAGCTCGACGAGGCCTTCGCCGTGCTCACTGTCGACGGTGTCCCCGCGGCGTAACGCGCAGGCGGCCGGCAGCGGCCGGTCACAGCCAGGTCTGCCGGTGTTCCTCCACGAAGCTGCGCAGTCCGGTGGCCGGCCGGCCGGTGAGCTTCTGGATGCTCCGGTTCGGCAGCGCGGTCAGCCGGCGCCGCATGGCTCGGTACCAGCCGGCCTGCGCGGCGATGTCCGCGGCGGCCTCGCCCTGTTTCGCGGCCAGCTCCGCGAACTCGGCCTCGCTCGTGGCGGTGTACCGCACGGGCCGGCCGAGCACCTCGGTGAAGACCTCGGCCACCTGCGCGTAGCCCAGCGCCTGCTCCCCCGCGAGGGTGTAGACCTTCCGCAGGTGCCCCGGTTCGGTGAGCACCCGGGCGGCGACCCGGCCCACGTCATCCGCATCGACGAACGCGGCCGTGGCCCCGGCCGCGGGCAGCACGATCTCCCCGCGCAGCCGGATGTCGTCCCGGTACAGGGTCGACAGGGTCTGCAGGAAGACGTTCGGCCGCAGGATCGTGTACGGGCTGCGGGTGCGCTTGAGGTACTGCTCCACCAGGTGCTGCGGCCGCCGGGTGTCGAACCGCACGCCCGGCGCGGACAGGAAGACGATCTGGCGCACGCCGCCCTGTTCCATCGCATGGTCGATGAACGGGATGAGGGTGCGGCCCACGTCGGCGACGGTGGGCGGCACGATCAGAAAGACCCGGTCGACACCGGCCAGGGCGCGGGCCCAGGTGCCGCGGTCGGAGAAGTCGAAGGCGCGCACGACGGCGGTGCTGCCGGATGCGACGTCCGCGGACCCGGAGGCGCCTGACGCGCCGGAGGCCGACTGGGGCCGCCGGGCCGCACCGGCCAGAGAGCCGGCGCCGGGCCGGGCCGCCGTGCGGTTGGCCGGTGCCGAGGCCAGGCCGGCCGGCTTGTGGGCGGGGTTCCGGTCGGGCTTCGTGTTGGGCGCCCGCGACGGCTTGCCGCTGGGGCGTGCTCCGCCCGGCCCGTCGTGCTGTTGTCCGGCCGCGGTGCCGCTGGCGCGCCGTGCGCCCTCGGCGATCCAGGCGCGCGGGTCCCGCATGCCCGCCACCACGGTCTCGCCGGCGGCGGCGAGGGCATCCACCACGGCCCGTCCGACGGTGCCGGATGCGCCGGTGACCAGGATCCCGCCGGTCGGCGCCGGGCGTCGGGGCGGGGTCTGGTCGGTCATGCCCCCAACGTTAGTGCCGCGGCCGCGCACCGGGGCCGCGAAAGCGGGCGTGTGGCCGCCTCCGCTCCCCCGAAGCGGCCGCACGGCCGCTTTCGCGACACCGGGCGAGGGTCAGACGGCGTCGAAAGTGAACAGGGCGGCCTGCTCGGGGGTGAGCAGCGGGGCGGGCAGCCCCACGTCGGCGAGCACCGCACCGGTCAGCACCAGCTCGGCCGCGTCGGCGGCGAGCCAGGCCGGCGGCACGGTCTGCACGGTGTGCGGCGCCGGGCCCACGAGCAGCGGGCGCACCCGGTAGCGGCGGTCGCGGTCGAGGCCGGGGAACCGGATCGGGGCGGGCAGCGCGGTGCGCGGCGCGGCCAGCGCGACCTGCGCGAACACCGCGGAGGCTGCATCCAGTGCCACCACGCCGTACAGTTCGAGCGCCGGGTCGGACCCGTCGGCGTGCACGATCACACCGCCGTGCAGCAGCGCCCGGCGCTCCGTGTAGACCGTGATCCAGGCGCCGATCTGGTCGAGCTCGGCCGGAGTGGCCTGGGTGAGGTCCCACTCGATGCCGGCGCTGCCGAACAACGCCGTGGCCAGCCGGAAGCCCAGCGCCGAGGTGCGCCCGGTGGTGTGCGCGGTCGCGGCGCCGAGGTGCCCGCCGAGGTATTCCGGCGGCACGAGCACGCTCGTGTAGCGCTGGATCTGCTGCCGCTCAAGCGGGTCGTTGGTGTCGCTGGTCCAGACCCGGTCGACCCGTTCGAGGATGCCAAGGTCGATGCGGCCGCCGCCGGAGGCGCAGGACTCGATCTCCAGGCCCGGCTGGGCGGCGCGCACGTCGTCGATCAGCCGGTACAGCGCGGCGGTCTGCCGGTGCACGGAGCCGCCGAGCAGGTCGCGGTTGTGGTCCCACTTGAGGTAGGCGATCGGGTACTCGGACAGCAGCGCGGTGAGCCGGCTGAGCAGCCAGGCGTAGGCATCCGGGTTGGCCAGGTCGAGCACCCGCTGGCCACGCCAGGTGGGGGCGGTCGGTGAGCCGAGCAGCCAGTCCGGGTGCGCCCGGGCCAGGTCGGAGTCGGGGTTGACCATCTCCGGTTCCACCCACAGGCCGAAGTCGAGGCCCGCGGCGTGCACCTTTTCGATCAGAGGGTGCAGCCCGTCCGGCCACTTCGCGGCGTCGACGAACCAGTCGCCGAGCGCGCGCTGGTCGTCGGTGCGGCCGGAGAACCAGCCGTCATCAAGCACGAACCGCTCCACGCCCACCTGGGCGGCGGCGTCGACGAGCCGGCCGAGGGTGGCGAGGTCGTGGTCGAAGTACACGGCCTCCCAGGTGTTGAGCAGCACCTTCCGTGGAGCGGTGATGGTCGACCACGACCGGATCCACGGATGCAGCCTGGCGCTGAGGCCGTCCAGCCCCGCGGCGGAGTACACCGCGACGGTCCACGGGCTGGTGTAGCTCGCTCCGGCGGTCAGGCTCAGTTCTCCGGGCGCGAGCAGTTCGCCGGCGCCGAGAATTGCGTAGCCGAGGGCGCTGCGTTCCGCCCAGACCCGCTTGTCACCGCTCCAGGCCAGGTGCACCGCCCAGACCTCGCCGCTGCGGAAACCGAAGCCGGGGGTGCCGGCCACGGTGAGGTAGGAGTCGTCGTGGCCGGGCCGGCCGTGCCGGGACTCCCGGCTCCAGACGCCCTGGCCGAGCAGGCTGCGCTGCGGCCGGCGTTCGTGGCTCCACAGCCCGGTGAAGTCGAGGATCTCCGCGGCCCGGTCGGGCACGGGCAGGATCGCGTCGAGGCCGGCGAGTTCGAGGGTGCCCGCGCCGGTGTTGCTGACCGTGTGCCGCAGCCGCAGGACTCCGTGTTCGGTGAGCTCGACGTCGGTTGTCACGGTGATGGATGCCTGCGCATCCGCCAGCTCGATGGCCAGCGTGTTGTCGCCGAGCTCGCGCACCGCCACCAGGGTGAGGGCCGGGTCGAGGGTGCCGGCGCCGGTGCGGAACCCGCCCAGGGCCGGCCGGCCGCTCCAGCCCTCGGCGAGGGCGGGCAGCAGGCTGAGCCGCAGCGGCACGTCGATGGAGCTCGGGCCGACCGGCGGAACGCTCGCGGCGGCCAGCGCGGCCAGGTCGGCCGGGGACAGGTCGCCGAGGTCGGCTCCCCAGTGCAGGATCACCGGGGTGCCGGGGCCGCTGGCGTCAAGGACGAGGCTGGTGCCGGCGGCACGGAGGTGGTGGATCATGGGGCAACTTTCTTCGACTATCGAACGAACTCGAACGGCCATCCCGCCCGCCCAGCGCATGACTGGCCCACATTCGCTAGTGCGAGTGGCCCGCGAACTAGCAAAAATGGGCCAGTCTGGGTGTGGGTGGTGACATGACCGTACCGCCCGGGCGGATGCGCCGGGCGGTACGGGTGACGCGGTGACGCGGCTGGTCTACTCCGCGACGGGAATGGACTGCGCCTTGAGCGCGTCGATCGTGGCGGCCTGGCCGGTGGTGAGGGCCTCACCGAGGGTGCCGTTGCCGCTGACCGCTGCCTTGAAGCCGTCCGAGACGTCGTTGTACGTCTGGGTCATGGTCGGACCCCAGACGAAGTCAGCCGAGACCTCGCCGGACGCCTTCGCGAAGACGTCGTAGATCGGCTGGTCGCCGTAGAACTCCACGCCCTCCTTGAGCACGGGCAGTTCGAGTCCGTCCTTGGCGGCCGGGTACAGGTTGGCTGCCTCGTTGAGCATGGTGAGCGACTCGCTGGAGCTGTTCAGCCACAGGGCGAACTGGGCGGCCTCGTACGGGTGCTCAGAACCGGTGAACACCGCGGTGGACGAGCCACCCCAGTTGCCGCTGGCCTCGTCGCCGGCTTCCCACTTAGGGGACTCGGCCACCGCCCATTTGCCGGCGGTGTCGGGTGCGCCGCTGGCGATGGAGTTCGCACCCCAGGCCGCGGAGTTCCAGGTCCAGGCCGCGCCGGTGTTGTAGGCGTTGTCCCACTCGGTGGTCCACGCCGGAACCGTCGACACCAGGTCGCGGTCGATCAGGTCCTGCCAGTAGTCGGCGACCATGATCGACTCGTCGCCGGTGAGGTCGACGTTCCAGTTGTCGCCGTCGTTGCCGAACCAGGTGCCGCCGGCCTGCCAGACGAGTCCGGCGAACTGGTTGATGTCACCCTGCGAGAAGTTGGTGATGTACGCGCCGGTGGCCCGAACCTGCTCGGCAGCGGTGGCGTATTCCTCCCACGTGGTGGGGATCGCGATGCCGTTGGCCTCGAAGAGGTCGGCCCGGTAGAACATGGCCATGGGGCCGGAGTCCTGCGGGATGGCGTAGACGGCGTCGTCCTCGTTGAAGCTGACCTGTCCCCAGGTCCAGTCCACGAAGTCGTTCTTGGCTTCCATGACACCCTCGCAGGAGGCCAGGTTGACCAGGCCGTCCTGCACGCGGAAGTTGGGCAGCGCGTCGTACTCGATCTGGCCGAGGTCGGGCGCGTTGCCGGCCTCGAGCTGGTTGAAGAAGTTGGCGTAGGTGCCGCCGTTGCCGTTCGGGCCGGTCTGCACGGCAACCTGGATGTCGGGGTTCGCCTCGTTCCAGACGGCGACGACATCCTCGATGCCGGGGATCCAGGAGGTGAAGCTCAGCTCCACCTTGCCGTCGGCGGGAGCGCACTCGGCTGCGTCGTCGCCGCCGGCCGAGGTGGTGCCGGCAGCGGAGCATCCGGTCAGTGCGACCGTGGCCGCGGTGAGCAGGGCAACAGTGGCCGCTCGTTTCGTGATTCGCATTATTTTCCTTCGTTGGAGGGTGTGCTGAATGAAATGGTGCTGGGATGGTGCGGGTAGGGCGGGTTGGAACGGTCGGGAAGAAGAGGGTTACTTGACGCTGCCGGCGCCGAGGCCGTTGCGCCAGAAGCGCTGCAGCAGCAGGAAGAGGATGATCAGCGGGATGATCGACAGCAGCGCGCCGATGAGCACGTAGCCGCGGAGCTCGGGGATCTGGTTCACCTGCGAGTTCCAGGCGTAGAGGCCGAGCGTGACCGGGAACAGCGTCTCGTCGCGCAGCATGATCAGCGGCAGGAAGAAGTTGTTCCAGATGGCCACGAACTGGAACAGGAACACCGTGACCAGGGCGGGGAACATCAGCTTCACCGAGACGGTGAAGAAGGTGCGCAGCTCGCCGGCACCGTCGAGCCGGGCGGCCTCGATCAGTTCGTCGGGCACGCTCGCCGAGGCGAAGATGCGGGTGAGGTACACCCCGAACGGGCTGACCAGGCTGGGCAGGAACACGGCCCAGAAGGTGTTGGTGAGGCTGACCTGGCTGAAGATGAGGAACAGCGGCAGCGCCAGCGCGGTGGCGGGCACGAGGACCCCGCCGAGCACGATGTTGAAGAGCAGTTCCCGGCCCGGGAAGCGGTACTTGGCCAGGGCGTAGCCGGCCATGGCGGCGAACAGGGTGGCCAGCAGGGCGCCGGCGCCGGCGTACAGCGCGCTGTTGAGCATCCACTTGAGGAAGACGCCGTCGCGGTAGGCGACCAGGTTGCCGATGTTCGCGAACAGGTTGAAGTCGGCGAACCAGAGCGGGTTGGTGCTCGTGAACTGGCTGCTGGACTTGGTGCCGGCGATGAACAGCCACCAGATCGGGATGAGGAAGTAGAGCGTGAAGACGAGCATCACGGTCATGGCGCCGACCCGGGAGAGCGGGCTCTCCTTGGGTCCCTTCGGGGCGGGGGCGGCGGATGCCCTGGGCCGCTTCGGCGTGCGGGCGACGGTGGGCGACTCGGTGAGGGCGCTCATTTGCCTTCCTTCCGCTGGGTGAACTTGAGGAACGAGAACGACAACGCGAACGTGGCCAGGGCCAGCACGACGCTGAACGCGGCGGCGAGGTTCACGTTGGGGATCGAGGAGGTGGAGTAGACCATCAGGTTCGGGGTGAACGTGCTGGTCACCGCGGAGCTGAAGGAGCGGAACACCTGCGGCTCGGCGAGCAGCTGCAGGGTGCCGATGATGGAGAAGATGCCGGTGAGCACGATCGCGGGCATGATCAGCGGGATCTTGATCGACCAGGCGATGCGCAGCTGCCCGGCGCCGTCGAGGCGGGCGGCCTCGTAGATCTCGGTGGGGATGGCCAGCAGGGCCGAGTAGATGATGAGCATGTTGTAGCCCACGTAGACCCAGGTGACGACGTTCGCGATCGCCCAGAGCACCAGGTCGGCGGAGAGGAAGCTGACGTTGCTCGTGATGGCCGTGAACGGCGACAGGTTGGGTGAGTAGAGGAAGCCCCACATGATGGCGGCGATGACGCCGGGCACCGCATACGGCACGAAGAACGCGAGCCGGAAGAAGCGCTTGCCGCGGAGCAGCGGCGAGTCCAGCAGCAGCGCGAAGATCAGCGCCAGGCCGAGCATCACCGGCACCTGCACCACACCGAAGGCGAGCACCCGGGTGATCGACTCCCAGAACGGGCCGTTCTGGAACACCAGGATGTACTGGGTCAGGCCGCCGAACACCTCGGTGGCCTTGCCGAAGGTGCCGTCCCGCTCCACGACGAGCAGGGACTGGTAGATCGCGTAGCCGATCGGCACCAGGTAGAACAGGGTGAACAGGATGGCGAAGGGCACGATGAAGATCGCGATCGCCTTCGGGTGCGCCACCTTGGTCTTGCGGGGCTTCGGATCCGGGCGGCGGGGTGCCGAGCTCCGGGCATCCGCGGCCGGAATGGCTGGTGCGCTCATGATGCGGTGTCCTCTCTGAGTACGCGTACGGCTCCGGCCGGTACGCGCAGGGTGCGGGCGACGTCGGCGCCGGTGACGAGCTCGACCCCCGCCGCGCTCACCTCCACGTCGGTGTCGCCGTGGTTGATGATGAAGCGGTAGGAACGGTCGGGTGCGGCGCGGCGGATGACCTCGACGAGGCCGTCGCCCTCCGGGCCGGCGGCGGTGACGCGGGCCTGCCCGGCGATGGTGCGCAGCAGGTCGCGGTAGGTGTCGGCGGTCGGGGCGGTGGCGAGGTACCAGGCGGTGCCGGCGCCGTGCCGGTTGCGGGTGAGGGCGGGCACGCCGGGCAGGGCGCCGTCGGTGTAGTGCGCCACGGCGTCCGCGCCGGCCAGGTGCAGCCGTTCGGTCCAGAGGGTGCCGGCGGCGTCGCCGGCCAGGCCGATTGCGGCGTGCAGGCCCACGGTGGTGCCGGGGGCGAGCGGCACGAATTCCTCCACCCGCACGCCGAGCAGGTCGCGGAACGCGCCGGGGTAGCCGCCGAGCCGCACCCGGTCGTCTTCGTCGACGATGCCGCTGAAGAAGGTGACCAGGGCGTGGCCGCCGTCGGCGACGAAACCGGCGAGGTTGTCGGCCTGGGCGTCGGTTACCAGGTACAGGGCGGGCGCCACGACGAGGCGGTAGCCGCTGAGGTCGGCATCCGGGGAGACGACATCGACGGTGACACCCAGGCGGTGCAGCGCGGCGTAGCCGGCGTGCACCTGCTCGAGGTACTTCACCGACTGGGACGGCCGGGATTCGCCGTCGCCGGCCCACCAGGCTTCCCAGCTGAACAGGATCGCGGCATCCGCCACGACCCGGGTGCCGATGATCTCGTCGAGCCGGTCGAGGGTGGCGCCGAGTTCGACGACCTCACGCCAGAGCACGGTGTCGGTGCCGGCGTGCGGCACCAGGGCGGAATGGAACTTCTCCGACCCCTGCTGCGACGCGCGCCACTGGAAGAAGCAGATCGCCTCGGCGCCGCGGGCCACGTGCGCCAGCGAGTTGCGGGTCATCTCCCCCGGCGCCTTGGCCAGGTTCAGCGGCTGCCAGTTGACGGCGCTGGTGGACTGCTCCATCAGCAGCCAGGCGTTGCCGCCGGCGAGCCCGCGGGTGAGGTCGGCGGCGAAGGCCAGCTCGGTGGTGGGGTCGGCGAGGCGGTGGTCGAGGTAGTGGTCGTTGGCGACGACGTCGACGGCGGACGCCCAGCGCCAGTAGTCGAGGTTCTTGATGTGCGCGGCGACCATGAAGTTCGTCGTGACGGGCACGGTGCTGTGGCGGCGGAGCACGGCCTCTTCGGCGCGGTAGTAGCCGAGCAGCTCGTCGGAGCTGAAGCGCTGGAAGTCGAGCACCTGGCCGGGGTTGCGGCTGGAGAGGGTGAGCCGGGGGGTGTGCACCTCGGCCCAGGCGGTGTAGCGCTGGCTCCAGAAGCTCGTGCCCCAGGCCGCGTTGAGGGCGGCGATGCTGCCGTACTTGGTCTCGAGCCAGCCGCGGAAGGCGGCGGCGGTGTCGTCGTCGTAGCAGAGCGCGTTGTGGCAGCCGAGTTCGTTGGAGACGTGCCAGAGAACCACGGCAGGGTGGCTGCCGTAGCGGATCGCGACCTGCTCCACCAGGCGCAGCGCGTGCTCGCGGAACACCGGCGAGCTCGGGCACCAGGCCTGGCGTCCGCCCGAGTAGCGGGTGGTGCCGTCTTCGGTTTCGGGCAGGATCTCGGGGTACAGCGTGGTGAGCCACGGCGGCGGGGAGGAGGTGCCGGTGCCGAGGTTCACCCGGATGCCGTGGTCGTGCAGCAGGTCGATGATGGTGTCCAGCAGGGTGAAGTCGTACTCCCCCGGTGCGGGCTCGAGGGCGGACCAGCCGAAGATGTTGATCGCGACGAGGTCGACGCCGGCCTGCTGCATGAGGAGCACGTCCTCGGCCCACACGTCGGGGCCCCACTGCTCGGGGTTGTAGTCGCAGCCGTAGGCGATGCCGTTCTGCACGAACGGGGTCGCCGGGGTGACCTGGTGCGTCACGGCCGGGGTGGCTACTGGGGTGTTCATCTGCTCCTGCTTCTGTGCACCGGCCTCAACCGGCCGGCCTCGATACGACGTTCTGTGAACGTGCACAGATCGAGGAGTGAAAGACTCCTCATTGAGTGTCTGTGAACGTACACAGAGTAGGTACAGCGCGGCCGCCGTGTCAAGCCGGACGACCGGTACAGTTATCGAATGGTGACAAATCCGGGGCGGCGCAAGCGCGCGACGATCCACGACGTCGCCGCGGAGGCCGGCGTCTCCCGCGGCACCGTGAGCCGGGTGGTGAACAACGAACCCTACGTCTCGGCCGAGGCCCGCATCGCCATCGAGGCCGCCATCGAGAAGGTCGGCTACGTGCCGAACACCGCCGCGCGCAACCTGGTGATGCAACGCTCCCAGGCCGTGGGCCTCATCGTGCACGAACCGCATTCCCTGTTCCTCGAAGACCCCAACATCGGCGAGATCCTGCTCGGCGCCAACTCCGCGCTCTCCCGCGCCGACTACCAGCTGGTCAGCCTCGTGATCGAGTCCGACCGCGATACCGAGCGGGTGGCCCGGTACCTCAGCGGCGGTTTCGTCGACGGCGTCGTCGTGGTGTCAGCGCGGGAACAAGACCCGATCACCCGGGTAATCGAGCGGCTAGACCTGCCGGCCGCATTCGTCGGGCATCCGCAGGACCTGCGCGAGCTGCCCTACGTGGGAATCAACAACCGGGCCGCGGCGCGCGGCATCACCGAGCGCCTGATCGGCACCGGCCGCCGCCGCATCGGCATGATCGCCGCGGCCCTGGACCGGGACTCCGGCTCCGACCGGCTGGCCGGCTTCACGGATGCGCTCGGCGACCGGTTCGACCCCGCCCTGGTGGCCCCGGTGCCGCTCTACACCTACGCCGACGGCCGCGACGGGATGCGCGCCCTGCTGGCCCGCGACCCGCTCATCGACGGGGTGTTCGCGGCGTCCGACGTCATCGCCGCCGGGGCCCTGAACGCGCTCCGCGAGGCGGGTCGCCGGGTGCCGGAGGACGTGGGCATCGTCGGCTTCGACGACAGCGCCTGGGCCCTCCGCTGCCAGCCGTTGCTGTCCACGGTGCGCCAGCCCGCCAACGGCCTCGGCCAGCGGGCGGCCGAGTCGGTGCTCAGCCAGCTCCGCGGAGAACCCGCCGAGCTCGGCGGCATCCTGCTCGACACCGAAATCGTCTGGCGCGACTCCGCCTAACTGTTCCCCGTGCGGACAAAAGGTCTCGGCACACCGGGTGCATTTGTCCGCACGGGGAACAGTTGCGGCGGCTCACGGCCCTGGCTGCAGCTACTGGTCGTCGAGGTGGCGCGCGACCTCCGCGAGGACGCCCGACTGCAAGCCCAGGGATCCCCGCCAGTCCCCCGGGAGGGTCAGCGCGTGGCCCGCGCCCGGCACCGAATGCAGGCGCGCGTCCGTGGTGCCGACTCGGTCCGGTTGCCAGAACGCATCCAGCCCGCCGCCGACGGCCAGGTCCGCGGGCGTCCCGTCGCGCAACGCCCGGGCGACCGGCGCCTCGGTCAGCAGCGGCGTCAGCCAGACGCCGGGGATGCCGGCCCGTCGGGCCCAGGGCAGCGCATAGGTGCCGAACGATTTGGCCACCACGAGCCGACGCGGGCTCGGCGGGCTGGCCGCGAACGCCTCGGCCACGGCCGCCTCCACGAACGGCAGCGGATGCGCCTGGGCGTCGTCGTCCACCGTCCAGTCCACGGCCTGCACGTGCCAGCCGCGCTCGGCGAGCAGGGTGGCGCACCAGTACAGCAGCGGCGCCTGCACCGAGTAGTTCACCCCGGGTAGCAGCACGGCGACGGGCGCATCCGCCGACTCGGCCCGCGCCCAGGCGTAAGAGGTCATGCCCCGACGGTACGCCCCGACGCCCGTCCCCGCCTAAGCAACCCGCCCGCCACGAGACTCCGACGACCGCGGCAGCCGGCAATTGGTCCCGCACCGGGCAAGTGGTCCCGGCACACCGGGTGCATTTGTCCGCACGGGGAACTGTTGCGGCGAGGCGAGCCGGATTGCGGGCTGCGGGTTGTCGGGGCGGCGGCGGACGCACACAATGGGGAGCGTGAGTCGCAAACGGGTGATTGTGAACGGGATGGTGCAGGGCGTGGGCTTTCGGTACTACACCGAGGCGCAGGCGAGCACGCTGGGGCTGGGCGGATACGTGCGCAACCGGTCCGACGGGGCGGTCGAGGCCGAGATCGAGGGCGATGACGCCGCCGTCGAGCGGATGCTGGCCTGGCTGCACACGGGACCGCGGTCGGCGAACGTGCAATCGGTGCAGGTGACCGACCTCGCGGAACACGGCGAGGCGAGCTTCAGCATCCGCCTCTGACCGGCGCATTCGGCACCGCCTAGAACACCGGCGGCACCGCCCGTTCCGGGCCGTGGACCGGGCCGGGGGCACTCTGGCGTACCGTGGAAGT
This sequence comes from Cryobacterium sp. AP23, assembly GCF_054075385.1. Taxonomy (NCBI): domain Bacteria; kingdom Bacillati; phylum Actinomycetota; class Actinomycetes; order Micrococcales; family Microbacteriaceae; genus Cryobacterium; species Cryobacterium sp. AP23. The sequence continues at coordinate 1,609,224 of NZ_CM133415.1, forward strand.
ATGGGCGCGCAGGCATCCGGTCCCGACCGGACTGGACCAACCGTGCGCGAATCCTCCCGGCCGCGGGAGGAAGCGGAGGCGCGCGAGCCGTTGCGCGCGCGCGGACGCTTCACCGTGCGGCACGGCTACGGTGTCGGCCGGCTGCTGCTCGCCGCCGCCGGCATCGTCGGACTGATCGGCAATTACGAGTATGTGCTGCTGTTCCCGACCTTCGCGGCGTACAACGTCTTCACCTATTTCACGGTGCAGAGCGCGATCGCGGCGGTGGTCGCGTTCGTCCTCGGTGCGATCGTGGCGTTCCGGCGGGAGCGCGACCCGCAGTGGCTCGACCTGTTCCGGGCCCTGATCACGACGTACATCCTGGTCTCGGGCATCGTCTTCCTGACCATCGTCATCCAGTCATCGTCACGGGACTACTCGATGGAGGTGCCCTGGCCCAGCCAGGTGCTGCACTTCTACATCCCCACGATCGCCGTGCTGGACTGGTTGACCGACACCGGCAAGGCCCGGCTGTCCTGGCGCTTCCTGCGCTGGATCCTGCCGTACCCGCTGGCCTGGGGCGTCTTCACGCTGGTGCGCGGCTCCGTCGTGGGCTGGTACCCGTACTTCTTCCTCGACCCGGCGCAGGTGAGCGGTCCGCTGGAGACCGTGGCGTATTGCCTGGTCGCGGTCGTCCTGTTCCTGGGCATAGCGGCGGTGCTGGTGGCCACATCCCGGCTGAGCTGGCGGCCGCGCACGCGCGGCTCCGGCAGCTCGGTGCCGAACTAGGCCCGGCTACTCGACCGGCACGAAGGTGTACTGGCTGGTGAGGTGCTCGGACTCGCAGGTGCCGCAGTAGAGCACGCCGGAGGCCTGCATGGCCGAGACCCGGGGCGAGCACTGGATGACCTTGGGGCCACAGCACGGCGAGATCACCATGAAGGCGCCCGGCTCGGCGGCCGCATGGCCGCTGAGGCTGCGGTGGTGGTGGCTGCCCTCACAGGGCAGGGCGGCGTCGAAATCGAGCAGAGACACGGGATCGAGATTAGTCAGGATGTACATGGTTCACGGTCAATCAGCAGAGGCATTGGCCGCGGAGCAAGTGGGACACCGGGATCGCGACCGCACCCGGTGGCCGACGGCGGTACACGATTACCCCAACCGGACTCCGTCGGCACGACCAGTCGGGAAACGACTGGACCTCCCCACAGGGGTGTCCCTTATTGGACGGCCCCTTCACCGACTAGACGTTTCCAGGAGCTTACACCGGAACTCTGAGTTTTGCTCGTTAATTATCGCGGATGCGTCCGGGCCGCCGTCGCAATGAAAAAACCCTGGTCAGGGCACAGGAGTGGCGGTGGCGAGCACCGCGAATGGCTCGAGACTGCGCAGTGCGGCGTCGGTGAATTCGGTGTCATCGGCCTTCGCCAGTGCAAGCGCGTGCTCTCCGCTGACGAAGCCCACCAGGATCGGCTGGCCGGTTAGCGGCAGCATGTTGACCCACACCCGGAAGTCGAAGGTGTCGTCCCCGACGGTGGTCCACACAGTCGCGTCGGTGTCCCAGAACGGCTCGTCGAAGCGCAGCCAGATCTTGTCGAGCGTGCCCATCCCCAGCGCGGCGATCGCACCGCGGTGCGCGAACGGCAGCGCCGGCACGAACTCGATCACGTCGCCCTGCAGCACGCCCAACGGCACGGTCACGATGGCGCGGTCCACGGTGAGCGACTCCCCGGTGCCCAGGCGCAGGCTCACGGATGCGTCGGTGTACGCGATGCGGGTCACCACGCTGGAGTAGAGCACCTCGAGGTCGGTGGCGGCGTCGTCGATCAGCGCGCTGTAGCCGCCGAGCACGATCCGGGTGTCGTCCGCGGGCGATGTGGCCGGTGTCGGGGCGTACCAGCTGGACATCTCCTCGGTCGGCGCACCGGATTCGAGGGTGGTGGCGGTGGCGAGCTGGTAGTCCAGCCAGTCGGCGTTCGAGACGCCGGCGTCGCCATCCGATTGGGAGATGGTGGCGGAGCCGGTGGCGATGAGTGCCTTGGCCAGGGCGGTGTCCTGGGCCTGTTCGGCCGCCCAGGCCAGCGCAGCGGTCACGGCCTCCGCGCCGACCGGGGAGACCTCGGTGGGCGTGCCGTCGGGGGTGCGCACCTCGGTGACCGGCTGGAACTCGGCGTGCGAGACCTCCAGGCCGGTCAGTTCCTCGTCGAGGGAGGTGGTGCTGGCGGAGACGATGAACGACGGGCCGAGTTCGACCGGGATCGGCCAGGCGTCGGTCGTGACGGTCTGGATGCGGCCGCCCAACCGGTCGCGGGCCTCGATCACCATCACGGTGAAGCCGGCGTCGGCGAGTTGGCGGGCGGCGGCGAGTCCGGCGATGCCGGCGCCGATCACGGCGACCCGCTCCCCCGGTTCGGCGAGGTCTTCCAGTTCCCTGGCGGCCCGTTGGCCCGCCCCGCGGGCGCCCTGCACGGTGCCGGGGGCGTCGGCCGAGACCGCTTCGCCGGTCAGGAAGAGCCGGTCCAGGATGGGTTCGGCGAGGTCTTCACGCTGCTGCGGGGTGGAGGAGACCGCCGCGAAGCTGTAGGAACCGCGGGCGAACGGGTCCTCCGACCAGGAGGTGCGGAGCATGGCGGCCGGCTGCGGCACGAGGGACGGCGCCGGCGTGGTGGTCGGGGTGGGCGTTCCCGTCGGGGTGGGCCGGGAGGGCACGCATCCGCTGAGCGCGAGCACGGACAGCCCGGACAGGGAGCCGATCAAGAAGGTCCGACGTTCCATCGTTCACTCGCGTCAGGTGACGCACTCCTCTCGGCCCCTCGAAGTGGTATCCCTCACGCTACCTCAGCGCGCGGCCGCCGGCTCCCGGCCGGGTGGGCGCGCCGGGCGGGCGGATGCGCCGGGTCAGGCCGTGGGCGGCTGCAGGAAGCCGTCGTCGAGCAGCGCGCGCACCCGCGGCAGCAGCTCGGCGCGGAGGGCGCCGGCGTCGGCGTCGAGCAGCTGGGCGATCGCGTCGATGATCGCGCCCACCGGCAGTTCCCCGTCGCAGGCGCCGATCAGGGCGGCCTGGGCGGTATCCAACGGCACCGACCGGCCGAACCCGCCGCCCTGGTGCAGGGTCATCAGGGTGGGGTCCTCCTGGCCGGGCCAGAAGTGCCGCTCCTCGGTGACGTCGGAGGCCACCGTGAGGGTGGCGCGGGCCAGGGCGTCGTCGTCCAGCCCGGCGTGCCAGTCGTGCGCGGCCAGGCAGTCCGCGAGGTGGCTGCCGATGCCGGCCGCGTTGTGGCCGAGGGCCTCAGGAAGGCGCTCCAGGCGCAGCAGGCGGGGGCGGGCCGGTGCGGACCGGCGGGCACGGGCATCCGTACCGGGGCGGCGCAGCAGCATGTAGCCGAAGCCCACCTGGCGTACCCCGCGGGCCTCGAAGTCGTCGAGCCAGGCGCCGTACAGCCGGTCGAAGTCGGGGGTGTCGGGGCGGGTCCCGCCGTCGCGGATCCAGGTTTCGGCATAACCGGTGGGCAGCTGCACCTCGCGTTCGATGATCCAGGCGTCCAGCGGCGCCTCGTCGCCGGCGGCCGGCCGGTCCACCCAGCCGGCGAGCCGGTCGAAGGCCTCCGCGCCGTCGTGGTACTCCCAGTTGCCCAGCAGCTGGGCGACGCCGCCCGCGGTGAGGTGCTCGGCCGCGCCGCGCACCACGGCCTCCACCAGGGCGTCGCCGACGAGGCCGCCGTCCCGGTACTCGTAGCTGGGCACGCCCTCCACCCGCGGGGTGATCACGAACGGCGGGTTGGAGATGATGTGGTCGAAGCGCTCGCCCACCACCGGGTCGAACAGGCTGCCGAGCCGGAACTCGATGTTCTCAACGCCGTTGAGCCGTGCGTTCAGGGCCGCCAGCTCGAGGGCCCGTTCGGAGATGTCGGTGGCGACCACGCGGCGGGCGTGCCGGGCGGCGTGCAGCGCCTGAATGCCGCAGCCGGTGCCGAGGTCCAGGGCGCTGTCGACCGGGGTGGGGATCATCAGGGCGCTGAGGGTGAGCGATGCGCCGCCGACGCCGAGCACGTGGTTCTCGCCGAGGGCGTGGCCCAGCGCCAGTTCGCCGAGGTCGGAGGTGATCCACCAGCTGCCGGCGCCGTGGGCGTCGACGAAGCTGTACGGTCGCAGGTCAACGAGCGGATGCACCTGCGCCGGCCCGGTGTCGAGCGTGGGTTCTTCGGGGGTGCCGCCGTGCGCGTGGTGCGCGCCGAGCAGGCCGAGGCGCTCGGCGCCCGCCACACCGAGCGTGGGCAGGGCGGCGTCGATCTCGGCCCGCGCCACGGGCATCCCGAGCACGAACAGCTGGGCGAGCGCCACATTGGGTTCGGGCACGGTGAGGGTGGCGCGCAGCCGGGCGAGCGCCCGCAGGGCCGGCACCCGCTGGTTGCGGTGCAGCGCGGCATCCGCCTCGATGCCCCACAGCCCGGTCAGGGCCGTCACGGAGAAGTTGGCGGCGGCGAGGTCGGCGCGGAGCAGGTCGATCAGGGGTGCGGTCACCCTCCCATTCAACTGCACTGAGCTGGTTCGACTGCACGGCGGTTCAACTGCACGGCGCCGGTTCAACTGCACTGCGCTGGTTCAACTGCACGGCGCCGGGTGCACCCCACGGCGCAACTGTTCCCGATGCGGACAATTGCACCCGGTGTGCCGGGCCCAATTGTCCGCACGGGGAACAGTTGCTCGGGGAGACCGAGGCTGGGCGGTCAGAGCCAGCGCATGGTGAAGGCGCGGGCGAGCAGGCCGTTCAGCGGCGGCATGGCCAGGATACGCACGGCGGCGTTCCGCAGCCGCAGCCGGTGCCCCTGCGCCGGGCTGCCCATCGCCATGTTGAACCCGGCCTGCCGGGCGGCGCGACGGGCGCTGCGCCGGCGCACCCGGTCGTAGTCGCCGAGGGTGGCCCTGGCCTCGATCGGCAGGGCGAGCGCGTGCTTGAGCGCGGGCGCCAGCGCCAGCGCGTCGAGCCAGCCCAGGTTCATGCCCTGTCCGCCGATCGGGCTGATCTCGTGCGCGGCGTCGCCCACCAGCACGACCCGGCCGCGCACCATCTCCGTCGCCAGCCGCTGCCGAACCGCGAACGAGCTCGGGGTGGCATCCGACGGCGGCAGCAGCACGCCGGTGCGGTCGTGGATGAGCGCGCTCAACTCGGCGATCGACGCATCCGTCATCAGGGTGGGCGTCATGGCCACCCAGCGTCGGCGGCCGCTCGGCAGCGGGAATGACTCGACGACCCCGCCGGCCTCGAAGAACAGCACCGCCTCGCTGCCGTGCTCGCCGGTGTCGGGGTAGTCGGCCATCAGGTAGGTGTTGCTGCTGCCGACCGGCCGGGTCGAGATCCCGGTGGCCCGGCGCAGGTGCCCGCGTGCGCCGTCGGCCACCACTACGTAGCGGGCGATGCCCAGGAGCGCGCCTGCGTCCGTGCGGTCCGGGTCGGGGTGCTCCGCGTACACGTTCACGTGGTCGCCGCGGTCTTGCAGCGAGCCGACCAGCACGCCCGAGCGCAGACGGCCGGGCTTCAGCTGACCGAACCGTTCGCGCAGCACGGCCTCGGTCTCGTACTGCGGCAGTGCCACCACGAACGGGAACCGCTCGGCGACCCGGCTGAATGACAACCGCCCGAGCGTGCGCCCGCCGCAGCGCACGCTGCCCGCTTCGATGCGCACCGCCTTTGCCAGCACTTTGTCGGCCACGCCCACCTGGCGCAGCACCTTCATCGACGGCGGGTGGATGCCGATCGCCCGCGCCTGCATCGACGGTTCCGTGCGGCGTTCGAACACCTCCACGTCCAGGCCGTGCTCGGCCAGCAGGCAGGCCAGCAGGATGCCGACCGGGCCGCCGCCCACAATGATCACGTCACGCACGCGCTGCCCCGTCCTGCTTGATCCCGGCGGCCGCGGCGCCCGGCGCACTCCAGCGCAGCACCAGCCGGTAGGGCCGCTCCCGGCGCACTGTCCAGCCCGGCGGCGCGGCGGCCTCGAGCTCGGCGAAGGTGAAGCTGCGCCGGATCGAGGTGAGCCCGTCGGCGCGGATATAGGAGTCGCGGAAGAACGGCCAGGTGCCCAGGCCGAAGCCGAGGTACGCGAGCGGGGCCCGTTCGATGTCGCCGTGCAGCACCAGGCCGCGGCTGAGCCGTTCGGAATCCGCCAGCAGCGCGCCGAGGTCGGCGGCGCCGAGGTGGTGCAGCACGTGGTTGGAGAGAACGGTGTCGTAGCGCTCCCCCGCGCTCACCAGGTCGCCACTGTGCGCACGACGGAATTCCAGCCCGGGCAGCGGTGGCTGGCCGGTGGCGTATTCGTGCGCCCGGGCATCCGGGTCGATGGCCGTGACGGTCAGGCGCAGGCCGTCGCGCGCGGCCCACCGGGCCAGCGCCCGGGCCACGTCGCCCCCGCCGGAGCCGATGTCCAGCAGCGCGTGCGGGCGACTGGCCGACAGGCGCGGCCGGATGTCGCGCCGGTAGCTGTGCCGAAGGCCCGACACCACGGCGTTGACGAGCCGGAAGTCGGCGTAGGTGCGCCGGAGCGCCTCGGGGTCGCACGCCGGGTCGTCCATGATCTCGACGGCGTCGACCGCCCGGTCGCGGAGCGTGGGAAGCACGGCCTCAGCCGCGCGTCACGGTCATCAGGCCGGATTCGACGGTGAGGCCGGGGCCGAACGCCATCGCGCAGACGCGCTCGCCGTCGGCGGTGGCCTCGCCGTCGAGGATGGCCTTCATGACGAAGAGGATGGTGGCGCTGGACATGTTGCCGTTGGTGCGGAGGGTCTCCCGCGACGGCACCAGCTGCGCCTCGGTGAGGCCCAGCTTCGCCTCGGTCTTGTCGAGGATGCTCCGCCCGCCCGGATGGATCGCCCAATGGGCGATCGCGGTGCTGAGCGGTGACCCGGGCGCCGTCGCGGTGAGCACCTGCCCGGACGTGGCCGCGGCGGTGCCGTCGGCGTCGGCGGTCACGGCGCCGGCCTCGGCCACGACACCGGCGGCGAGGGCCCGGGTGAGGGACTCGTCGCGGCCGAACAGCGGGGCGAGGGCGGACTCGATGTGCTCGTCGATAATGTGCGGAACGTAGGAGCTGAGGATCATCTCGAAGCCCTCGTCGCCGATCTTCCAGGCCATGTCGCTCTCGCCGACGGGCGTGATCACGGTCTCGAAGTGGTCGAGCACGAGGGCGGCCTCGCCGGGCACCGGCGGGCGGGCGCTGACGATGCCGGCGGCCGCGCCATCCGAGAACAGCGACGAGGCCACGATCGTGTCCGGGTCGCTGGAGGTGCGCAGGTGCAGCGAGCACAGCTCCGCGCTGACGACGAGCACCACGGCGCTCGGGTCGGCCTCGACGAACTGCTTCGCCGTGCGGAGCGCCGGCATCGCGGCGTAGCAGCCCATGAAACCGAGGTGGTAACGCTGGGTGGACGGGGCCAGCCCGAGTTCCCGCACGAGCATGTAGTCCGGGCCCGGCGCGTAGAACCCGGTGCAGGAGACCGTCACCACGTGGGTGATGTCGGCGGCGTCCAGCCCGGGGCAGGCGGCGAGGGCACGGCGGCCGGCCTCCACGAACAGCTTCGTGGCCTGCTCGATGTAGAGCTCGTTGCGCGCGCGGGTGCCGGGCACGAGCAGCCGCTGGCTGGCGGCGTCGAAGAACTGCGGGTCCGTCGCCGTGGAGTCGAGGGTGAGTTCCTCGATCACGGTGTGGCGGGTGTCGATGCCGGAGAGATTGAACGAGGCGGTCACCAGCCGCTGGGCCAACCGGCTGAGGCCGGGTTGCACAGCGAAGATGTCCCGCACTTGCTCCTGCACAAGGACGGTGGGCGGTACAACGGTCTGGAGCGCTCTCAGCGTGACGGCCATGCCCCAGTGTGACACGCACACGGTCACGGGCACACCCCCTGCGCCGGGGCGCGCCGGTGGTTACGGCAGTCGGTCGAACAGGCGCGTGGCGGTGATGGCGAGCGCGAACCCGACCGCGACGATCGCGGTGACGGCGCCGAGGTAGGCCAGCGGTGCCGCGGAGGTTCCGAACGCCCCCGTCGCCCCCATGCCCACGGCGACCGCGGTGACGATCGCCGCCAGCACGGCGATCCAGGTTTGCAACCGCAGTCCCACCCGGGCCGGGCCGGGCCGGCGCGCGGCACGTTGCCGCCCGCCGGAGCGGGTGAGCACGGCGCCGCCGACACACCCCCAGAACGACACCACCAGCAGCGCGGCGATCACGTCGCTCGGCCGGTGCCACAGGCTCACCAGGGTCGACACCCCGGCCGCGACCGCGAAGGCGGCGCCGATGGTGCCGGCCAGCCAGCGGCTGTGCGGGCTGGCGACGAGGAACACGACGAGTGCGGATGCTGCGGCCACCGTCGTATGCCCGGACGGGAATGAGTTGGAGACGTAGCCGTCCACACCGAGGTCCGGCCGGGTGAGGACGATGTTCTTGAGCAACTGGGTGGTGATCACGGCGGCCGTGGCGCTGGCCACCGCCACGACGAGGGCGAACCAGGCCCGCCGGACGACGGCGATGACGATGCTCACGATCGCCCCGACCGCGACCATCACCGAGGGGATGAGGTCGAGCAGACGCTGCGTCAGCGCCATTCCGGTGGTGCCGTCTTCCGCCCCGTTGAAGGCCAGCTGGTCGATGACCTGGCCGGTTTCGTCCCGCACGAAGTACAGGTACAGCGCAACGAAGGCCACGACGCAGAGCAGTGCTGCGCCGATGTATCGGGTGGGGGTGAGACGGGAAATCGAGTGCACCCTCTACCTTCCCACGCGAGTATGGGTGAACCGTGAACGAGGGGTGTGAGCGCGGCGCCGGGCACCGGGCCGTTCGTGTCCGAAAAGTGACTTGACTTCGAGGCGGCGCGGCGTAGCGTCGGAATATGTTCAGCTGGAAGGCGAGGCGCCGGCGCCCCGAACGAGAGCGAGCGGCCGACCGCTCGTTCGATCGCGGCGGCTACCCGGGCCTCGAGGGTGATTTCGAGTCGGAGCGTCGCCGGGCCGCCTCGGCCAGTGACGAGACCGGCGCCCCGTACGAGCACGGCGAGGGAGAAACCCCGGTTCTGCCGTCCTCCGCTCCCGGCCTCACCCACCCCTGAGCCCGTCGAAACCAGCACCCTGGCGGCCCCTCGCCATCCGCTTCGCTGACGGCGAAACACGGCATGGATGAGGTTGCGACGTCCGCCCAAGTGAGTCAAAATATTAACAGTTGAGTCGAGTCGACTCAAGTTTGGAACCAGCGGCCGGGCGACGGGCTCGCGCCGACGATAGTGCAGAAAGTGAGTTGAAAATGGCAATGAACTACGACCCCTTCCGCGAGCTGGACCGTGTCGCCGGCGCCCTCTTCGAGACGCGCGGCCCGCGCCTGATGCCGATGGACCTCTACCGGGCCGGCGATGTCTACGTGCTCAACGCCGACATGCCGGGCATCGACCCGGGCTCCGTCGACATCGACGTGGATGGCCAGCTGCTCACCATCCGGGGAGAACGCACCCTCGCCAACCACGACAATGTGAAGTGGTTGACCCGGGAGCGCACCGCGGGGTCGTTCCTGCGCCAGTTGAACCTGGGCCAGGGCATCGACCTTGACAACATCAGCGCCACGTACGCCAACGGCGTGCTGTCGGTGACCATCCCCGTGTCAGAGGCGGCCAAGCCGCGCAAGATCGAGGTGAGCACCGAAAAGCAGGAGACGCTCACGCTGAAGGAAGGCGAGAAGCATCTGGAGAAGTAGCGCCAGGATGCGAGGAATGACGGGACCCGACGGAAAAAATCTCTCGGGTCCCGTCATTTCGCGTGTTGTACACGCTATGTTCATAATTCTCTGATCGACTGGTTTTGTAGCATCCGCAGCGTAATCCCCGTAAAGTGCATGAGTACCAAACGAATGGAAGCTCCGTGAGCGTTCGAACGGCCGAATATTCCAGGCCGGATTATTTCCTTCTCCACCTCAGTGACACTCACCTGCTCGCAGACGGCAATCGCCTCTACGGCAGTGTGGATAGTGCCAAACACGTCGAACGGTTGATCCGTGACGTCGAGGCGTCCGGCGGTAGACCCGACGCCATCATCATCACCGGCGACCTCGCCGACAAGGGCGAGCCGCACGCCTACGCACAGCTGCGCAGCATCATCGAGCCGGCCGCTGAGCGCATGGGCGCCAAACTGCTCTGGGTGATGGGCAACCACGACAACCGGGCGAACTTCCGCACCGAGTTGCTCGGCCAGGAGCCCAGCCTGGCGCCGATCGACCACGTCGACTACGTCGGCGGGCTGCGCATCATCACCTTCGACACGACGGTGCCCGGCAGCCACCACGGCGAGATCTCCGAGCGCCAGCTCGAGTGGCTCAGCGAGCAGCTCAGCTTCCCGGCGCCCGACGGCACCATCCTCGCCATGCACCACCCGCCGGTGCCGAGCATGCTCGACCTGTCGGTGGCGGTGGAGCTGCGCGACCAGGCCAGCCTCGCGCAGGTGCTGCGCGGCACGGATGTGCGCAGCATCCTGGCCGGACACCTGCACTACTCGTCCACCGCGACCTTCGCCGGCATCCCGGTGTCAGTGGCCTCGGCCACCTGCTACACCCAGGACCTCAATGTGCCGGTCGGCGGCACCCGCGGCCGGGACGGTGCCCGGGCATTCAATCTTGTGCACGTCTACTCCGACACCGTGCTGCACTCGGTGGTGCCGCTGGGCGACTACGAGGCGCTGGATTACATCGACGCCGCCGAAAGCGCTCGTCGGTTGAGCGCTTCCGGCATCGAGATCATGCCGGCGGGTTCTCTCCCCGCGTACCGCGAGCCGCCAATGACCAGGCCGATCCCGGTTCTGCGATAACGTCACCGTTCATCAGGTGTGAGCCCGAGCCGAGGGCGCTCTCAATGAGGGTGTCCTCGCCGTGCTGGCTTTCCGCGATCACGCTTTCGCGTTCCCACGGGGCCACGATCGGGAAGTAGCGCTCGAGGAAGTCGGTGACGGCCTCGGTGCGCACCTCGTCGCTGATCTCGGGGAAGCTGCCGTCGTTGAGGCAGAACATATCCTGGTCGCGGCGCTTGAGCAGCTTGTTCATCTGGCGCAGCGCCAGCTTGAGCGTGGTCTCCACGTAGAGCGAGCGGGCCTGGGTCTGCTCGACGGCCCGGCCGGTGGCCAGCGCGTAGTAGTGGTACAGCGAGTTGGTGACCGAGATGTCGGTCGCCGAACGGAACCGGCTCTTCATGGTGCGGTCGAAGTCCTCGGGGAACTCCGCCTCCATCTCGTGCATGACGCTCTTCCGCAGCGGAGCCGCGGTGTGCTCGAGGTGCCGGGTGGTGACCTTGCCGAAACGTTCCCGCAGCAGCGCCCGGTTCACCCGGGCCGCGTTCTCGAAACCGCTGCGGGTCGGGTCGTTCTCACCCAGGCCGATGCGGGTGGGCGCCTCGATGAACTTGGTGATCCCGCCGGGCGAGAAGAACAGCTCCGGGCCGATCGGACGGCCGAAGAACATGTCGTCGTTGGAGTAGAGGAAGTGCTCGGCGAGCCCCGGGATGTGGTGCAGCTGGCTCTCCACGGCGTGCGAGTTGTGGGTGGGCAGCCCGCTCGTGTCGGGGAAGAAGTCTTCGCTGTTCATGATCGTCACCCGGGGGTGGTCGACCAGCCATTCGGGGGCGGGCGAGTCGGTGGCGATGAAGATTCGGCGCACCCACGGGGCGAACATGTAGACGCTGCGGAGGGCGTACTTGAGTTCGTCGATCTGCCGGAACCGGGCATCCGAGTCGTCACCCTCGCCGACCACGTAAGACTTCATGCGTGCCGCACGGGCCTTCTGGAAGTCGGTGGAAGAGCCGTCGACCCAGGAGAAGACCAGGTCGATGTCGAAGCTGATGTCGCTGACGAGGTCGTCGAACATGTTCTGCAGGGTGCGCCAGCTGCGGCCGAAGAGTTCGACCGTGGTCTCGCGGGCTTCGGCGCGGGGCAGGCGCTTGCGCATCAGCACGTTCTCGACCGGGGCGACGATCTCGTCCTCGCCGAAGCGCCACAGTTCGAGCTGGAACGCGGTCTCGGCGCCGTAGCGGAGGCGGCCGATCGGTTCGATGCGCGGCTGGTAGACCCGGAAGACGTCGGAGGTGGCCAGCGAGGCGAGGGCGCCGTCGGCGACGAGCGCGGGGCGGGCCGGGTCGCCGTCGAGCGGCTTGAGGTAGAAGGGGGTGTTGGAGAACGCCTGGGCGAGGACCCGGCTGATCTTCTTGCGACGCTTGCGGTTGACGGCGATGACGGGACGGTCACGGTCGCCGCGCACGAGCAGGTAGTCGATGCCGGCTTCGTCGAGCGCCTCGGCGAGGGCGAGCAGGTCGCTGACCCGGGACTCGTGCGGGGTGAAGTGGCCGTTGATCAGGGCGATCTCGCCCTTGCGCACGACGACGTCATCGCGGTCGAACCGGCGGGTGCGGTCGTCAAGGGAGAGCAGGACCAGCTCGGGTTCGCTGCTCAGCGAGAGGATCGGCATCGATCCGGTGTCGGGGGCCGGCTCGTCGACGACGGTCGGGGCGGCCTCGGAGAAGCCACTGCCGGCAGCGGTGCGGGAGTGTCGGGTGGAGTCGGTGCGGTCAAAGCGTGCCATGGTCCTCCTTGGAGCAAATTGCGTGGAGCGGTAACGGTGCAGTGCGGCTGCGGGTGCGAATGCGGCTGTTCGAATGATGCGTCAGATAGTCTCCGCGTGGCGGGCAGCGTTGCGCCAGGCCCCGGAGGATGCGCCCGATGATTCGGGCAGTCACGCACTGGTCCAGACCGGGCGGTGAGCCCGCGGGTAACAGTGACGTTGGTCCTAGTGTACGTGGCCGCGAGGGTGCGCCCGGAACGGCGGGCTGGCGGCGCCTACCGGCCGTCGCTGCGGGGTGTGGTCCGGCGGCGGGCGGTCAGGCGGCGTTGATGCCGAATAGGCCGATGATCAGGGCCATCACCAGGATCGTGACGAGCTCGTGGGCGAGATTGAGAACGGTGAGGCCGCGGGGGCGACGGTCGAAGGCGTCGTGGGTGATCATCCGGGCCGCGGTGAACCCGGCCCAGAGAATCAGGCCGGTGAGCAGGGTGTTGGCCAGGAAATTGCCGCCGTAGAAGGCCTGCGCGATGGCCGCCGCGCCGGCGAGCACCCACGCGGTGATGAAGCTCACGATCACCGTGACCACGATGGCGAGGGTGGCCCCGGACTGGGTGGTTTCGTCGGTGTGCCCGGCGGCCCTCATCCAGTACCGACCGAAGACCGGTTTCGCGTACCAGATCGCGCCGATGACCATGCTCGACGCTGTCGCGAGCAGCACGGCCCAGATGTTCACTTCGGGGATCATGATGGTCTCCTTCCGGCGACGGCGCTGCCGTCGGTGTTGGTTCCGATGCTAGCGCCGGGGCCCCGCTCGGTAACGGATGCGCCGCCCGCGCCGCGCAACTGTTCCCGCTGCGGACAAGTGGTCCCGGTGTGCCGGGACCATTTGTCCGCACGGGGTCCAGTTGGTGGGGCGCGGCGGGGCGGGGCGGAGCTAGGCGAGGGCGGCGGCGTCCGTGGTGGGCAGGCGGCAGACGAAGTCGCGGCAGAGGTAGGCGGTGGGGAGGCCGTCACGGGTGCGGCGTTCGGCGAAGAGCTCGAAGCCGGCCTCGGCGAACGCTGCCCCCTGCTGCTCGGTGACCACGGCGACCAGGCCGGTGCGGCGGCGAGCCGCGTCCACGAGGGCACGCGAGTCGGCTGCTGCAGATGCGCGTGCCGCTGCAGACTCGCCGTCGGCCGCATTATCAGCCGCCGGGCCGGGCGCCTGGGCGGCCCCGGGGTCCGGGGTCACCACGACGAGCTGCTCGTTGGGAGAGGTGAGGGCGTTGGTGAGCCGCAGCGCGGCTCCGAACGCGAGCGGGTTGGGGCTGCCGGCTCCCACCAGGCGCACCATGCCGGCCGTCGCGGTCTCGCGGTACCGGTCGCCGGCGCCGAGCTGGTGCAGCCGCCAGGCCGCCGCCGCGATGGCGGAGAGGCCCGACGGGTAGGCGCCCTCGGACGGGTCGGTGGCCAGGTCGAGGCGCTGGCCGGTGAGGACCGGGTCGGCCCCTTCCGGTGCGGTGAAGGTCGTGCCGGCAGTGGGCACAGCCGGGTCGGCCGGCGGCACAGCCGGGTCGGCCGGGTCGGCGGGAGGCAGCGTGCGGTCGACGAGGTCCCGGGCCGCCTCCGCGTACCGCACCTCCCCGGTGGCGGCGGCGAGGTCGAGCAGCCCGCCGGCGAACATGCCGTAGTCCTCGAGCGTGGCCACGGCGGAGGAGAGCCGCCCGTCGATGGATGCGCGCACCAGCGCGCCGTCATCGCGCCGGTGGGCCTCGAGCAGCTGATCGGCGGCTCGGCGAGCGAGGCCCAGCGCGGTGACGTCGGCGAACGCGAGCCCGGCGGTGGCGAGCGCCCCGATCGCCAGCCCGTTCCAGCCGGTGAGCACCTTGGCGTCGAGGGCCGGCGGAACCTGGGCCTTGCGGGCGTCCTCGTCGAGGGCGTAGTAGCCGCCCTCGACCCGGGCGCCGTCTACGGTGCTCTCCGAGTCCTGGGCGCTGGCGAAGCCGCCGGCGGGCAGCGCCAGCACCAGGCCGAGGAACCGCACCAGCCCCTCGGCCACGATCCGAGCCCACCGTTCCCCGGTGAGCATCCAGGCCGTGGTGTACAGCTCGAGCAGCTGGGCGTTGTCGTAGAGCATCCGCTCGTAGTGCGGGTCGCTCCAGTCCCGGTTCACGGCGTAGCGGAAGAAACCGCCCTCGACGGGGTCGCGCAACGGTGACGCGCCCATCCGCTTGAGGGTGCGCAGGGCGAGGTCACGTCCGTCGGCTCGATCCAGTAGCAGGGCGAGCGCCGGCGAGGCCGGGAACTTCGGCGCGCCGCCGAAGCCGCCGTAGACCGGGTCTTCGGCGGTCGCCAGGGTGGCGACGATGTCGGCGAGCTGGGCCTGGTCGGGCAGGCGCCGGGCCGCCGGGTCGGGGGCGGGTTGGGCCAGCGCCTCGGCCAGTCCCGCGGCGCTTTCTTCCACGGCATCGCGGCGGCTGGTCCACGCATCCGTCACCGCGTCGAGCACCTGGCGAAACGCCGGATGCCCCGGCATCGGCGCGGGCGGGGAGTAGGTGCCGGCGTAGAACGGCCGGCCGGCCGGGGTGACGAACACGTTCAGCGGCCAGCCGAGGTTCTCGGTGAACGCGCCGGCGGCGGTGAGGTAGCTGGCGTCGACGTCGGGGTGTTCTTCGCGGTCTACCTTGATGCTGACAAAGTTCTGGTTCAGGTAGTCGGCGATCGCCGGATCGCTGAAGCTCTCCCTGGCCATCACGTGGCACCAGTGGCAGGTGGAGTAGCCGATCGACACGAGCACGGGAACGTCCCGGTCCCGGGCCTCGGCGAACGCGGCCTCGCTCCAGGGTTGCCAGTCGACCGGGTTCTCGGCGTGTGAGCGCAGGTAGGGGCTGATGGCATCGGCGAGGCGATTCGTCATGCGTCCCATTGTGCCGCGAGAGCCTCCGTTCCGGCTGGTCGTCCTGGGATTTGCGGCCGCGGCATCGGCCGAAGGCTTGCCGTGGTGGAGGGTGGCTGTGAGACTTGATAGTCAACCGGGCGCAGCCGGCAGCGCCGTGACAGGACACGGCCGGCCGGCCCCACCACCTGCAGCCGGAGGCAGAGTGACCCACAGTGATGTGACCTCGTGAACGGGCCCTGCCCATGACCGAACGCACGATGACCCCCGCCGAAGCGGCGGCCCTCCTCGAAGTGGCGGTCGACGCCGAACTCGAGCAGGTCGAACGGGCCTTCCGGTACCAGGCGCAGCGGTCGCATCCCGACCGGATGGCGTCGGCGACGCCCTCCGAACTGGCCGCCGCGGCCGCCCGGTTCGACCGGTTCACCCTCGCGCGCTCCGTGCTGCGCGAAGCGGATGACGAACGGCGGCACCGCTCCCCCACTCCCGACCCGGCCGGGCCGACGGCCACGCCGGGCGGATCCGCGGCACCGCGCGCCTCCCGTGGTCGGCCCGCAGCAGAGGAGTCGTGGGCGGGCCCGATCTGGGCGGCGGACGTGCCGTACGAGCCGGTGGCCCCGCCGAGTCCCTGGCTGTTCTGGGTGTGGCTGGTGTTGTACGTCGTTGCGGCACTGGTCTCGTTCCTCGGCGGCCCGCTGCCGTACTCCGGGCTCGACCTGTGGCTGCGCCTGCTGCCGCTCGGGCTGGCCGCCGCGGCCTACGCCCGCACTGGACGGCAGGGATTCCTCGCCGTCGTGGTGGCCCTGGGCGGCGCCACCGCGGCCCTCACCATCGCGTTCGCGTCATTCGGCCCGCTGGTGTCGATGATCATGCTCGCCGCTCCCGTGCTCGGGCTGGTGGCCCTCGGCCGGTACCGGCTCACCCACCGCTAGCGCCGAAGGCTAGGCCGGGGCGTGCTCGAGCAGCGCCTGGCGGCGGCGTTGCACCCGGGTCCAGATCACGAACCCGGTGATGGTGAACGCGCCATAGAAGAGGTACAGCACGGCCGAGGCATAGTAGCCGGCGCTGATCAGCAGCGGAACGCCGACGATGTCAACGGCCACCCAGATCAGCCAGAACTCGGTCCAGCCGCGCGCCATCCCGTAGGTGGCCAGCAGCGAACCGGTGAAGATCCAGGCATCGGCCCAGACCGGTTCGAAGGAGCCGAGGGCGCGGAAGATCGGGGTGAGGATGAGCGTGCCGGCGACGAGGCCGACGCCGAGGCCGATCCGGGCCCGGGTTCCGGCCCAGTGCGGGGCCACGGCGACGTGGCCGCTCGAGCGGCTGCGGGACCACTGCACCCAGCCGTAGATCGACACGACGATGAACATGATCTGCCGGCCGGCCTGGCCGAGCAGGTTGACGGGGTTGGGGGTGCCGAACACGGCGCCGAGGAACACCGTGAAGAGCAGGGCGTTGCCGATGATGCCGACGGGCCAGGCCCAGAGCTTGCGGCGCATGCCACCGACGGCGCTGGCGATGCCGAAGACGTTGCCGATGATCTCCCGCCAGAGGATGGTCTGGGTACCGATCTGCAGCTGGGCGTCGAAAAGCCAGTCGATCAGGGACACAAGTTACTTCTCTCCCGGATGGTTCGCATCCGTGCACGTCCCAATGTAAGGCGTGCGGGCCGCACTCTATTCCGCGGGTGTCACCAGACGATGGCGGCGGAGTCGGCGGACAGGTTGGCCGGCAGGCTGGCGCGCACGAGCGGCAAGCCGCGGCGGATGGCCTGGTCGATGCGGTCGCTGAGGTCGACGTTGGTCACCTGGTAGTTGGTGAAGTCGCTGTCCTTGGCGTACACGCCGAGCGGCAGGGTGAGCGCCTGGAAGAAGCTGAACAGCGGCCGGAACTGGTGCTCGAGGATGAGAGCGTGCCGGTCGCTGCCGCCGGTCGCTGCCAGCAGCACCGGCTTGTCCACGAGCGAGTACTGCTCGACGAAGTCGAAGACGTGCTTGAACAGGCCGGTGAACGAGGCCCGGTAGACCGGGGACGCCACGATGAGCAGGTCGGCACCCTCGATGCGCACAAGGTCGGCCTCGGCCGCGGGTGAGAGTTCGTCGCGGCGGAGCGCGCCACTGAATTCGCGGCCCACCTGGCTGAGCTCGATCAGGTGCACGGAGATCGACAGTTCGCGCTCGAGGGCGTCCAGGATCGCCCGCACCAGGGCGGTCGTTTTCGAGGGCGCGTGCAGGCTGCCGGAGACGGCGACGACATTCAGGGTGTACGACATGTTCCGACGCTAAGGCCGCTTGCCGGATGCCGCCACTCCCGCCGACACACGGCGTAAGACGCGCGCGGGCCCGCCGCCCACCGCATCCGCCGAGATACGGCAAACGGCCCCTTCGAGCGTGCGGAAGGGACCGTTTGCGGCAACTGAGCGGCCCGGCTGCGGGCTAGTTGACCTCGTTGGGGTGCGAGCCCACCCGGCCGCCGCGCTCGAGGGCCGTGATGGTGGCGAGCTCGGTGTTGCTGAGCTCGAAGTCGAAGACGTCGAAGTTCTCGGCCATGCGCTCGCGGCGGTTCGACTTGGGGAAGACGATGTTGCCGGACTGCAGGTGCCAGCGGATGATCACCTGCGCCGGCGTCTTGTCGTGCGCCTCGGCCGCGGCGGTCACCACCGTCTCCTCGAGCAGCGGGTACTTGCCCTGGCCGAGCGGGCCCCAGGCCTCGACCTGGATGCCGTGCTGGCGGGAGAACGCCGCGACTTCGGCCTGCTGGCCGGCCGGGTGCAGTTCGATCTGGTTGACCGCGGGCACGACGTCGGTCTCGCTGATGACCCGCTCCAGGTGCGGCACCAGGAAGTTCGAGACCCCGATGGAGCGGGCGCGGCCGGACTCGCGGATCTTCGCGAGTGTCTTCCAGCTCTCCACGTAGGTGTCCTTGGCGGGCGTCGGCCAGTGGATCAGGTAGAGGTCGACGTAGTCCAGGCCGAGCTTCTCCAGGCTCTCGTCGAACGCGTCCAGCGCCGACTGGGTGCCCTGGTTGTCATTCCACAGCTTTGTGGTGATGAACAGTTCGGAACGGTCGATGCCGGAGGTGGCCAGCGCCTGGCCGACGCCCTCCTCGTTGCCGTAGATCGCGGCGGTGTCGATGTGGCGGTAGCCCACGTCGAGCGCGTCGGAGACGATGCGGGTGGTCTCGGTCGGCTCCACCTTGAAGACCCCGAAGCCGAGCTGCGGGATGGTGTGGCCGTCGTTCAGAGTGAGGGTGGGTACAGATTTTGTCATCCCCCGAGCCTAGGGACTGGTCCCGCCCGGCGCACGTCACGCGTGCCGACAGCGTAATCGGCGCTCCCCACATGACTGGCCCACTTTTGCTAGTCGGGCAGGGCCCGGCACTAGCGAAAGTGGGCCAGTCATGAATCGCGCGCCGCGTGGGGCAGCGGGTCAGCGGTAGCGGCGGCCCTCGTCGCGTCGGAAGAGCAGCAGGGCCAGGGCGAATGTCGCCGCGGTCCAGACCAGGATGCCGATCCAGACCCAGGGCTCGAGCTCGCCGCCCTGCACGGCCCAAATCACGAACTCCCGAGCCTGCCGCGACGGCAGGAACTTCGACAGGGTGTCGAGCCAGTCCGCGAAGAGGTACGGCGGCAGGAACAGGCCGCCCGCGAACGCGAGGCCGAACATCACGATCTGCACCACCGCGATCGCGGCCTTGGACGACATCGAGTAGCCGATCGAGATGCCGATGAACATGAACGGCAGGGCCGAGATGCCCAGCGCCACGATCCCCGCGAGAAGGCCCCGCACGGATGCCTCCGCCGCCGTGAACAACGCACCGATCGCGATCACCGGCAGGATCGACACCAGGCCCATCAGCCCGGTGGAGAAGATCTGGCCGAGCACGCGGGAGATGCCCGGCACCGGCAGGGTGCGCAAGTACGGGTCCCACGGCTGTTCCCGGTTGGCCGAGATATTCAGGCCGAAGCTGAACAGCGAGTTCGACATCAGCGCGAACACGCTCAGCGCGATCACGGCCTGGGTGGCGAACTCCGGGTTGTCGGCGACGGTGCGCTGCGGCACCACGAAGAACAGCAGCGACAGCCCGGGAAACACCAGCGACCCGATCAGGGCGGCCGGGATGCGGAATGTCTCGACGAGGATGATCCGCGCGTGCACGAACGTGAGGGCGAGGATGCCCGTGCGCCCGCCGAGAACCCGGCTGCGGCCGGGCGCGGCCGGAGCGGCGCCGGCCGGTGTGGGGGTGAGAGTGCTCATCGGTTCATCTCCTTCTGGGCGGGGAGGGTTGCGGAACCGGGCGCATCCGTCGCCCCGGTGAGGGTGAGGAACGCCTCCTCGAGGGTGGCGCCGCGCACGGTGAGATCGTCGAAGGGGATACCGGACCGCACCAGTTCCACGATCAAACGGTCGCTGTCGTTGGCATAGAAGGTGGTGCTGCCGTCGTCGCCGAGGTCGCGGCCCACCACGCCGGGCAACCCGCTGACCCGGTCGGGCTGGTCGGTCACCATCCGCACCTGCCGCAGGGAGACCTGGTTGATCACGGCCGCGACGGTGTCGTCGGCGATCACCCGCCCGTGGCTCATCACCACCACGCGTTCGGCGAGCGCCTCGATCTCCTCGAGGTAGTGGCTGGTCACCACCACGGTGGCGCCGCAGTCATGCTGCCGGCGCACGGCATCCCACAGGGTGCGGCGGGCATCCACGTCGAGCCCGGTGGTGGGTTCGTCCAGCAGCACCAGCCGCGGCTGGCCCACGAACGCGAGCGCCACGCTGAGCCGGCGCTTCTGCCCGCCGGAGAGCGCCCCGGTTTGCCGCCTGAGCAGGTCCGTAAGGCCGAACTCCTCGGCCACCGCCGCGGTCGTCAGCGGCTCCTCGAAGTGCCGGCCGACGAAGTCGATCACCTCTCCCACCCGCAGGGTCGGCGGCAGCGCGGTCTCCTGCGGGGTGCCGCCGAGCTTCTGGCGCATCCGGTAGTCGCCGGGCGACCCGCCGAACAGGGAGACGGTGCCCGAGCTCGGCTTCCGCAGCCCCTGCAACATGGTGAGCACGGTGGACTTGCCCGCCCCATTGGGCCCGAGCAGGCCCAGGATGCTGCCGGAGTGGATGTCGAGGGTGACGTCGTCGACGGCGAGCACCTCGCCGAAACGACGGGTGACCTGATCGAGCCGGGCCAGAACGGTCATGCGGATTCTCCCAACAGTGCACGGAGGGCTTCCAGGTAGTCCTCGAAGGCGCGCCGGCCCGAGCGGGACAGCGCGAGGTACGTGGCCGGGGTGCGGCCCTGGTGCGACTTCACGACGTCGACGTAACCGGCGTCTTCGAGCTTGCGCAGATGCGTGGACAGGTTGCCGGCGGTCATGCCGAGCAGTTCCTGCAGGCGGGGAAAGGCGATCTGGTCGCCCACCGGCAGCGTGGCCAACGTGGCCGTGATCTTGAGCCGGGCGGATGCGTGGATCACCGGGTCGAGTTCGTCCATCGTCAGCTCCCCGCCCGGCGCCGCACCGTGAGGGTCGCGGCGGCCACCAGGAAGGCCCCGCCAACGCCGAGGGCGAGCACGAGGTCGTTGCCGGGTGACCCGGCGAAGGCGGACGCCGACCCGACCGCGAGCAGCACCAGGCCGAGCACCAACTGGGAGACGTCGCGCCAGAGCGCTGCGCCGCCGAGGTAGATGGTGCCGCACATCAGCGCGTAAGCGGCCGGGAAGTACAGGTTGGCGAGCTCCGGCGAGAGGCCCTGGCTGATCAGGCCGGTGCCGAGGACGGCGAAGGCGGTGCCGCAGGCCGTCCAGGAGAGCCCGTAGACCGCGCCGGAGAACACCGAGGCGCCGCGCACGCCGCGATTGATGCGGATGCCGAGCACCGCCGACGCCACGATCGAGACCACCAGCATCACGATGAACACCGGCGTGGCCACAAACGCCGGGATGGTGAACCAGGGGTTGCCGTCGGCGTCGCCCGACCAGAGGGCCAGGAAACCGACGAACCAGGTGATGCCCCAGATGAGGTACATCCAGATCACCGGCTGCTGCTGGGCGTTCAGGACCTGCCGTTGCTGCGCCTCGAGCAGGGCGAGGGTGGCCCGCGGGTCGCCCAGCGGCTGGTCGGCATCCGTCGCGTTGTCGTTCATGTCTACTTTGTAACACAAAGTACTTTGCGCCACAACGATTCGGCCCGAAATGGGGTGGCGCCGGGAAGCAATAACATGGAGGGCTAATGATTCCCGTGAAAATCACCTTCCCGCCCGAGTTGCCGATCAGCCAGCGCCGCGACGACATCGCGCGCGCCATCCGCGACAACCAGGTCGTGATCGTCGCCGGATCGACCGGCTCGGGCAAGACCACCCAGCTGCCCAAGATCTGCCTGGAGCTCGGCCGGGAATCGATCGGCCACACCCAGCCGCGCCGGCTCGCCGCGCGGACCATCGCCGAGCGCATCGCCGAGGAACTCGGCCAGGAGGTCGGCGAACTCGTCGGCTACCAGGTGCGCTTCACCGACCGCGTCGGCGCCGACACCCGCATCAAGCTGATGACCGACGGCATCCTGCTCAACGAGATCCACCGCGACCGGATGCTGCGGAAGTACGACACGATCATCATCGACGAGGCCCACGAGCGCAGCCTCAACATCGACTTCCTGCTCGGCTACCTGCAGCAGCTGCTCCCCCAGCGCCCCGAGCTCAAGCTCATCATCACCAGCGCCACCATCGACCCGGCCAGCTTCGCCAAGCACTTCGCCGCGGCCGACGGCACCCCGGCGCCCATCATCGAGGTCTCCGGCCGCACCTATCCCGTCGAGATCCGCTACCGCCCGCTCGTGGCCGAGGCCGCGATCGACGACGACGACGAGATCTCGGATGCCGCGCCCAGCGTGGACCGCGACTACATCGAGGGCATCTCCGCCGCACTCGACGAGCTCGAGCGGGAGTCCAACGGCGACGTGCTGGTCTTCCTCTCCGGCGAGACCGAGATCCGCGACGCCGCGGACGCCCTGCAGGGCAAGTTCGCCGGCGGCGACCGGACCAGCCCCACCGAGGTGCTGCCGCTCTACGGCCGGCTCTCCTCCGCCGACCAGCACAAGGTGTTCCAGCCCTCCACCGTGGCGGGGGTGCGCCGCCGCATCGTGCTGGCCACCAACGTGGCCGAGACCAGCCTCACCGTGCCGGGCATCCGCTACGTCATCGACGCCGGCACCGCAAGGATCAGCCGGTACAGCGTGCGTTCCAAGGTGCAGCGGCTGCCGATCGAGGCCATCGCGCAGGCGTCCGCCAACCAGCGCTCCGGCCGAAGCGGCCGCACCAGCGACGGCATCGCCATCCGCCTGTACAGCGAAGAGGACTTCACCCGCCGGCCCGAGTACACCGAACCGGAGATCCTGCGCACCAACCTGGCCGCGGTGATCCTGCAGATGATCTCGCTTGGCCTCGGCGACATCGCCCAGTTCCCGTTCCTCACCCCGCCGGACTCCCGCAACATCAAGGACGGCCTCGACCTGCTCACCGAGCTCGGTGCGGTCAAGGCCGTCGTGGCGCCCACCGGCACCCCCACCGAGGACCCGAGCCAGGCCGGCGGCGGGCGCGACGGCGGTCGGTCCGGCGGTGGCGGTCGCGGGCGCGGCGGTCGCGGTCCTCGCGGCAGCGGGCGGATGGCCGTCACGGCCGGCACGCACAGCCTCACCCGGGTGGGCCAGCAGCTCGCCCAGCTGCCCATCGACCCCCGGTTCGGCCGGATGGTGATCGAGTCCAAGGTGCAGGGCACCAGCCGGGAGGTGATGGCCATCGTCGCCGGGCTCACCATCCAGGACGTGCGCGAGCGGCCGCTGGAGCGCCGCGGGTCCGCGGACGAGAAGCACGCCCGGTTCGCCGACCCCACCAGCGACTTCCTCTCGCTGCTCAACCTCTGGAACTACCTCGAGACGCAGCAGAAGGAGCTCGGCTCGAGCGCGTTCCGCCGGCTGTGCAAGAACGAGTACCTCAACTACCTGCGGGTGCGCGAGTGGCAGGACGTCTACAAGCAGCTCCGTCAGCTGGCCAAGCCGCTCGGCCTGCATATCGGCGACCCGGCCGTGAATCCCGACGGCATCCACCGGTCGATGCTCTCCGGCCTGCTCTCGCACATCGGCCTCAAGGATGTGGCCAAGAAGGACTACATCGGCGCCCGGCAGCAGCGGTTCGTGTTGTTCCCCGGCTCCGCGCTGGCCAAGAAGCAGCCCAACGCCGTGATGAGCGCCGAGCTGGTGGAGACCAGCCGGCTGTTCGCCCGGATGAACGCCGTCGTCGACCCGGCCTGGGCCGAGCAGCTCGCCGGCGACCTCTGCAAGCGGTCGTATTCCGAGCCGCACTGGGAGAAGAAGCAGGGCGCCGTGGTCGCCTACGAACGGGTCACCCTGTACGGGGTGCCGATCGTGCCGCGCCGCCGGGTGCAGTTCTCCCGGGTGGACCCGGCCTACGCGCGTGAGCTGTTCATCCGCCACGCCCTCGTCGACGGCGAGTGGGACCTCGACCGGGTCGACCAGCGGGTCACCGCGTTCGACCGGGCCAACACGGCGCTCCGCAAGGAGCTCGCCGAGCTCGAGGAGCGCACCCGGCGCCGGGACATCCTCTTCGACGACGAGGCCGTCTTCGAGTTCTACCACCGGCGCATCCCCGCCGAGGTGCACAGCACCCGCACCTTCGAGACCTGGTGGCGCGTTGCCCGCGCCCAGACGCCCGACCTGCTCACGATGACCGCCGAGGCGCTCGTGCCCGAGGATGCGCCGGAGATCGACGAGTCCCTGTTCCCGCCGTCCTGGCAGCAGCGCGACCAGCGCTTCGCGCTCAGCTACCGGTTCGAGCCCGGCGCCGAGGACGACGGCGTGACCGTGCAGGTGCCCCTCGCTCTGCTGGCGCGGGTCTCCCCCACCGGTTTCGACTGGCAGGTGCCGGGCCTCCGCGCCGACCTCGTCACCTCGCTGATCAAGTCACTGCCCAAGGCCATCCGCCGCAACGTCGTGCCCGCCGCCGACTGGGCGGTGCGCCTGCTCGCCGAGCTGCCGCCCGCTCCCGGTGTGGTGGGTCCCACGAGCGGTGCCGCCACCGGCGCCGGCGCCGAGCCGACCGACCCGTCCTTCGCCGAAACCCTCGCCGCCCTCATCCAGCGCCTCACCTACGTGCCGGTCACGGTGCGCGACTTCGACCTCTCCCGGGTCCCCGCGCACCTGCGCATGACCTTCCGGGTCGTCGACGAACGCGGCAAGAGCGTCGCCTCCGGCAAGGACCTCGGCGAGCTGCAACGCCGGCTGGGCAACAAGGTGCGCGAGTCCGTCGCCAAGGCCTCCGCCGCCACCCCGAAGAACGCGATCGAGCGCCCCGGCCTCACCACCTGGGACTTCGTCGAGCTGCCCCGGTTCATCGACACCAAGCAGGGCGACAACACCATCCGCGGCTACCCCACCCTGATCGACGACGGCACGTCGGTGAGCATCCGTATGATGAGCACCGCGGAGGAGCAGGCCCGCACCCTGCCCGGCGGAGTGCGCCGGTTGCTGTTACTCGCGACCGCGTCCCCGGTGGCCTACGTGCAGCAGCACCTCAAGGGCGGCGAGAAGCTCTCCCTGGCCACGAGCCCGTACCGGTCCACCCAGGCTCTGTTCGACGATTGCCTCGCCGCGGCCGTGGACGACGTGCTCTACCGGGTGCGCCCGGACGGCCTGGTGTTCATGAAGGCCGAGTTCGACAGCATCCGCGACCGGGTCTCCGGCGTGGTGATGGACTCGATGTTCGAGACCGTCGGGCTCGTCGCTCGGGTGCTCACCGCCTCCCGGGCCGCCGACAAGGCGCTCAAGGGCTCCACGAGCATGGCCCTGCTGGCGGCGCTCACGGATGCCCGCGAGCAGCTGAACGGGCTGGTCTACCCCGGTTTCGTCAGCGCCACCGGGCTCGCCCAGCTGCGGCACGTGCCGCGCTACCTCGGCGGCATCAGCGCGCGCATCGAGAAGCTTCTCGACAACCCCAACCGCGACCGGGTCTGGATGAACGAGGTGCAGTCCGCCACCGCCAGGTTCACCGACGCCGGTGGCCGCATCCCGCTTGCGGCGGATGCCGCGCCGAACCTGGTGCGCGCCCGCTGGATGATCGAGGAGCTGCGCATCAGCCTCTTCGCCCAGGAACTGCGCGCGGCGGAGAGCGTCTCGCTCCAACGCATCCAGAAGGTCCTGGCCTCCTGACGTCGCCTGGCCGGTCGAGTCTGTCGAGACCCCGCGACCGAACGCCGGTCGAGCTTGTCGAGACCCCGGGACTGGACGTTAAGAGGCCTCACAGATCGCGGGGTCGTCGGGGTCGGTGAGGGCGCGGGCGACCTCGTTGAGGGAGGTCACCTGGGCGGGGGTGAGGTGGTCGAAGACCAGGCGGCGAACCTGGGCGACGTGCCCGGGCGCTGCGGCGACCAGCTTGGCCATGCCGGCCTCGGTCAGGGTGGTCAACACGGCTCGGCGGTCATCCGGCGCCATCTGGCGGGTGGCGTAGCCCGACGCCTCGAGACGGGCCACGATGCGTGACAGCCGCGACTGTGACGTGTTGGCGGATGCCGCGAGCTCGCTCATCCGCATGCAGTGATCCTCCCGCTCCGACAGCATCACCAGCACCATGTAGTCCGCCATGGTCAGGTCGGAGTCGCGTTGCAGCTGTGAGTCGAGCGCGGCGGGCAGGAGGAACAGCACACCCGCCAGGGCCTTCCAGGCATCCAGCTCATCGGCGGTGAGCCAGTTCGGTTCGTCCATCTGCCCACTCTAGCGAGATTTACTTGACACAGAAAGTAGTTCACTCTAGATTATTTGACGCGGCAACTACTTCCGTCGCAATCAACGGCGTGCGGCGTCCTCAGGGGCCGTGACCACAACAGGAGTCCCCATGAACATCGCCATCTGGATCATCACCGGCCTCATCGCCGTTGCCTTCATCGGCGCCGGCCTGATGAAGGTCGCCCAGCCCCGCGCCAAGCTCGCTGCCAACGGCATGGCCTGGACCAACGACTATTCGGATGCCGGCGTCAAGCTGGTCGGCCTCGCCGAGCTGCTCGGCGGCCTGGGCCTCATCCTGCCCGCGATCACCGGCATCGCCCCGATTCTGGTGCCGATCGCCGCGGCCGCACTCACCGTGATCATGATCGGCGCGGTCGTCTGGCACGTGCGTGCCGGCGATGGCGCGAAGGAGACCATGCCCAGCGTGATCCTCGGCGTCCTGGCTCTCGTCGTGGCCATCACCCGCTTCGGCCCCTGGGCGTTCTAACCCTCAGTCGATATCGCTACCCATCGTTGGTCGAGCTTGTCGAGACCCGGTGACCTTGCCCACGTTCGTGGGTCGGCTCACGGGATCTCGACAAGCTCGATCAGCGAGATGGTTCGGTCCCGGGGGTTAGAGCACCTTGGAGAGGAAGGCCTGGGTGCGCTGGTGCTGCGGGTTGGCCAGGACCTCCGAGGGAAGACCCGACTCGACCACCACGCCGGCGTCCATGAAGACCAGGGAGTCGGCGACCTCGCGGGCGAAGCCCATCTCGTGGGTGACCACGATCATGGTCATGCCCTCCTTGGCCAGGCCCTTCATCACGTCGAGCACCTCGCCGACGAGTTCGGGGTCGAGCGCGCTGGTGGGCTCGTCGAAGAGCATCAGCTTGGGCTCCATTGCCAGCGCCCGGGCGATCGCGACCCGCTGCTGCTGACCACCGGAGAGGTGCGCCGGGTAATAGTCGGCCCGGTCGGCCAGGCCCACCCGGGCGAGCAGGTCGCGTGCGGTCGACTCAACTTTCGACTTGGGCAGTCCCTTCACCCGCAGCGGGGCCTCCATCACGTTCTGGAGGGCCGTCATGTGCGGGAACAGGTTGAACCGCTGGAACACCATGCCGATGTCGCGGCGCTGCTTCGCGGCTTCCTTCGGCGCCATCTCGTAGAGCTTGCCGTTGGCCTCGCGGTAGCCGATCAGCTCACCGTCCACGCTCAGCCGGCCGGCCGAGAGCACCTCGAGGTGGTTGATGCAGCGCAGGAACGTGGACTTGCCGGAGCCGGAGGGCCCGACCAGGCACATCACCTCGCCGCGCTTGACCTCGAGGCTGATGCCCTTGAGCACCTCGTTCGAGCCGAAGCTCT
Source organism: Cryobacterium sp. AP23 (assembly GCF_054075385.1). Taxonomy (NCBI): domain Bacteria; kingdom Bacillati; phylum Actinomycetota; class Actinomycetes; order Micrococcales; family Microbacteriaceae; genus Cryobacterium; species Cryobacterium sp. AP23. Next base: position 1,636,762 of record NZ_CM133415.1, read on the forward strand.
TGGTCACCTGTTCCGCGAGCACCATCGGGGGCTCGACGGATGTGGCGCCGGTCACGCTTGTGCCGCTCATCGTGCTCCTCCGGTTCCGGGCGTGCCCGGCTGGTCTGGCTTCGGCGGCAACACCACGGTCGGCTGCCCCGCTCCGACCACGGGCAGTGCCCCGGTGAGCGCGGCCGCGTTACCCGCATCCGACTTGTTCGCCTGCCGGTCGCCCACGCCGCGGGAGAAGCGCTTCTCGAGGAAGTACTGCCCCACCATCAGGATCGAGGTGAAGAACAGGTACCAGATCGACGCCACGATCAGGAGCGGGATCGGGTTGAAGGTCTCCGCGGAGATGTCCCGGGACCGGGTGAACAGCTCGAGACTGAACGGCACGGCGGTGACCAGGGAGGTGGTTTTCAGCATCGAGATCACCTCGTTGCCGGTCGGCGGGATGATCACCCGCATCGACTGCGGCAGGATGACCCGGGTCATCGTCTGCGACCAGCTCATGCCGAGCGCGATCGAGGCCTCTTCCTGGCCCTTGTCGACCGACAGCAGGCCGGCGCGCACAATCTCGGCCATATACGCGGCCTCGTTCAGCGCCAGGCCGATCACGGCCAGGGTGAAGGTGTTCAGGGCGGCGTTGGTGCTGAACGAGATCCACGGGGTCATGAACGGCAGGCCGATGTCGATGCTGGTGTAGATCAGCGAGATCAGGCCCCAGATGGTCAGCTGCACGTACACCGGGGTACCGCGGAAGATCCAGAGGTAGAACCAGGCGACGCTCTTCACCACCGGGTTGGGTGAGAGCCGCATCACGGCCAGGATCACGCCGAGGACGATCGCGATGACCATGGAGAACACGGTCAGTTCGATGGTGACCACCGCGGCCATGGAGATGCGCCGGTCGAAGAGGTACTTGCCCACCGACGGCCAGTCGTAGGCCGGGCGGAAGGCCGCGTCGATGACGAAGAAGGCGAAGACCAGGATCAGCAGGACCGCGAACACCATCCGCCACGGGTGCCGCAACCGGATGGCCTTGATCGGCTCCGACGCGCCCGTCTCGCCCAGCGGCGGGGTCGAGCCCGCCGCTGTGCCGCTTACGTTCGTGGCGCTCATGGTCTAACCGTTCGCGGCTGCGTTGATCGTGATCTCGTCGATGCCGCCGTCGGCGACGCCCCACTCGTCGAGGATGGCCTGGTAGCTGCCGTCATCGACCATGGACTGGAGCGCGGCCTGCACGGCCGCGGTGAGCTCGGAGCCCTTGGCGACGACGATGCCGTACGGAGCCACGTCGAAGGTCTCGCCGGCCAGCTGCAGCTTGTCGCCGGTCTGGTCGATCGCGTACAGGGTGACCGGGGAGTCGGCGCTGAGCGCGTCGGCCTGGCCGAGCACGACGGCGTTGGTCGCGGCATCCTGGGTGTCGAACTTCAGCTTCTCGATCGGGGGCTTGCCGGCGGCGACGCAGGCGTCGCTCTTGGCGGGAACCTCGTCGGTGTCCTCGTAGGTGGTGGCCTGCACGGCGACCTTGAGGCCGCAGGCGTTGTCGGGGTCGACGTCCTTGCCCTTGGCCGAGGCCCACTGGATGCCGGCGGTGTAGTAGTTGACGAAGTCGACCTGCTGCTCGCGCTCGACGGTGTCGGTGAAGGAGGACTCGCCGATGTCGGCCTTGCCGCCGGTGACGCTGGGGATGATGTTGTCGAACTTCGCGACCTGGAACTTCGGCTCGAGGCCGAGCTTGGCGGCAATCCCGTTGGCGATCTCGATGCCCCAGCCGATCGGGTCGCCGGCTTCGTTCTTGAACTCGTTGGGCGCGTAGGTGGGGTCGGTGCCGATGACCAGGGTGCCGGTGTCGGCGACCTCGGCGGGCACCAAGGCGGTGGCCGCGTCATCCTGCTCGATGGCGGGCGCCGAGGTTTCAGAGCCACCCGTGGCGGGTGTCGAGTTGTCGACACAGCCGGTGAGCAACAGGGCCGCTGTGGCGGCGAGGGCGGGGAGTACGTATCTAGCGCGCATGGCACAACCTTCTTCGTAGGGCGTCGAGGGTTCGGTTCGACCGAATTGCAGGGAACGGTACGACTGCAGTGAGCCTAATACACCCCTGCGCTGGGGGAATGGGCCTGCGATATCGGTTCGGGAACAGCCCGACCGACGCCCGCCAAGGTTACCGTGTTCCGCGACGGCGGCACTCCAGCGGTTCCGTCCCGCCCTCTGGCCCGGCTGGCGGGGTCAGCCGTTCGCGGCCGTGTTGATCGTGATCTCGTCCACGCCACCGTCTGTGACACCCCAGGAATCGAGGATGGCCTCGTAGCTGCCGTCATCCACCATCGACTGCAGGGCGGCCTGCACGGCGGTGGTGAGCTCGGAACCGCTGGCGACGACCATGCCGTACGGGGCCTCATCGAACGTGTCGCCGGCCGGCTGCAACTTGTCGCCGGTCTGGTCGATCGCGTACAGCGTGACCGGGGAGTCGGCGCTGAGCGCGTCGGCCTGGCCGAGCACAACGGCGTTGGCCACGTCGGCCTGGGTGTCGAACTTCAACTTATCGATCGGCGGCTTGCCGGCGGCCACGCAGGCCTCGCTCTTGGCGGGCACATCATCGGTGTCCTCGTAGGTGGCGGCCTGCACCGCCACCTTCAGGCCACAGGCGTTGTCGGGGTCGACGTCGGTGCCCGTCGCCGACGCCCACTGGATGCCGGCGTTGTAGTAGTTGACGAAGTCGACCTGCTCAGCGCGCTCCGGAGTGTAGGTGAACGAGGACGCCCCGATGTCGGCCTTGCCGCCGGCCACGCTCGGGATGATGTTGTCGAACTTTGCGACCTGGAACGTCGGCGTCAGGCCGAGCTTGGCGGCGAGGCCGCTGGCGAGTTCGATGTCCCAGCCGATCGGGTCTCCGGCCTCGTTCTTGAACTCGTTCGGCGCATAGGTCGGTTCGGTGCCGATGATGAGGGTGCCACGATCGGCGACCTCCGCCGGGACCAGCGCTGCTGCCGCGTCGTCTTTCGTGATCGCAGCGGCGCTGCCTTCGGGCGAACCTGACTCCGCCGGAGTCGAGTTGTCGACGCATCCGGTGAGCATCAGCGCCGTAACGGCAGCGAGGGCGGGGAACACGTATCTAGCGCGCATGGCACAACCTTTTCATGGGTCTCGAGGCCACAAGGGATCGAGTCGACTGAGCGGTCCGTGGATGGTACGACTGGAGCGAGCCTGAACACCCCTGCGCTGGGGTGCGGCTCGGCCGAAATCGGCTTCGGGATCAATCGAAACGGACGCAACTCAAGGTTATCGTGCTCCCGGCAGCCCCCGCTCCCGGCCGCGTCTACTTCGCGGCATCGGCCGCCAGCGTTGCCGTGGAGAGCGGGTCGACGTAGTCGTCGATGCCCCAGGTCAGCGAGAGCATCGCGGGCACCCCACCCCGTGACTGGCCCACTTTCGCTAGTCGGATGCCCCTCCGCACTAGCAAATCCGGGCCAGTCTGGGTTGATAAGCGTCCACGACCCCCGAATTGGCCTGTCGGATGCGCGAGCTACCTCTGCCAGCATGGACGCATGACCGTGACCGTGCTGCGCTACGCCGCCTTCACCGACCCCGACCACGCCGAGGCCTCCGCCGCGGGCAACCCCGGGGGCAACCCCGCCGGCGTCGTGCTCGACGCGAGCGGCCTCGACGACGCCGCGATGCGAGCCATCGCCGCCCGGGTCGGCTACGCGGAGACGGCGTTCGTCGTCGAACCGGAGATCGACGGGGAGCCGCGGCACAGCCGGCTGCGATACTTCTCCCCCATCGCCGAGGTGCCGTTCTGCGGGCACGCCACCGTCGCCACCGCGGTAGCGGTGGCCGGCCGGGCCGGTGCGGGCGCGCTCACCTTCGAGACCAACGTCGGCCCGATCACGATCGAGACCCGCCGCGGGGAGTCCGGCATCACGGCCTCGTTCACCAGCGTCCAGCCGCAGCTGCGGGCCATCGCGCCCGGGGTTCTCAGCACCCTGCTCGGCCTGCTCGGGGTTCCCGCCGCGGCGCTGCACCCCGACTACCCGCCCCGGCTGGCCTTCGCCGGCAACTGGCATCCGGTGCTGGTGTTCGCCGGCCTCGCCGAGTTCGACGCCTTCACCTTCGACCCGGCGGCGATGCGCGCGCTGATGGATGCCGAGGGCTGGGCGGGCACCGTCACCACCCTCGTGGTGCGGGGCCCGAACGAGTTCGAGGCGCGCAACCTGTTCCCGATCGGCACGATGAGCGAGGACCCGGCCACCGGGTCGGCCGCGGCCTCGGTGGGCGGGTACCTGCGGGAACTCGGGTTGGTGGCGCCGCCGGCTCGGGTGGTCATCCGCCAGGGCCGGCACGTCGGCCGGCCGAGCCTGCTGCTCGTGGACGTGCCCGTCAGCGGCGGCATCGTGGTGTCCGGCACCGCGGTCGAGATCGACTAGCCGCCCCGCCCGCGCCCGCCCTTCGCCCGCATGGGTTCCCTGCTCACTCGCCCCCTCGCCCCCGCGGGGGTTCACTGCGCCCCGTATGGCGCGCCGCGCCCGCTATAGCAGGCGCGGCGGGCCACAGGAGGTGCAGCGAGGGTGCCTATGCGCCGACGACGCGCGACCGCCGGGGCCGGGGTCAGGCCGGGGTGCCGGGCTCGTCGCCGGTGGCGACCGGCCGGTCGGGCAGGTTGGACCATTGCGACCAGGAGCCGGGGTAGAGCGCCGGGGTGAACCCGGCCAGGGTGAGCGCCACGGCTTCGTGCGCGGCCGTGACACCAGAGCCGCAGTACACACCGACGTCGAAACCGGGCCCAGCGACATCCGCTCCGGCATCCGGGCCGGCGTTCGGCACGGCCGACCCGGCCACACCGCGTGCGCCCGCCCGCACGCCAAGCGCCTCGAACCGGGCGCGCAGCTCGGCCGCGGTCAGGAAGCGGCCGTCGGCGGCGAGGTTGCCGCCGGTGGGGGCGCTGATCGCGCCGGGGATGTGGCCGGCACGCGGGTCGATCGGTTCGGTGTCGCCGCGGTAGCGTTCGGCGGCCCGGGCGTCGAGCAGCACGCCGTCCCGCGCCACCGCGGCCGCGGCATCCGCGTCGAGGGCCGGCAGGGAGCCGGGCGTCAGCGTCACGGTGCCGGGCCGCACGGGCTCCTCCCCCGTCACCACGGGCAGGCCCTCGGCGCGCCACGCGGCCAGGCCGCCGTCGAGCAGGCGCACGTCGCGCACTCCGGCGTTCCGGAGCAACCACCAGGCGCGGGCGGCCGACATGTTGCCCAGGTCGTCGTAGACCACCACGGTGTCGCCGTCGTTCAGGCCCCAGCCGCGGGCGGCGGCCTGCAGGTCGGCCGGGGTGGGCAGCGGATGCCGGCCGTCGGCAGCGACGCCGTGCCCGGCGAGCTCGGTGTCCAGGTCCACGTACACGGCCCCGGGCAGGTGGCCGAGGCGGAACTCGGCGCGGCCGGGAGGGCCGCCGAGCTTCCACCGCACATCGAGGAGGCGCGGTGCGGGGCCGGCGACGAGGAGGGCGGCCAGATCGGCCGCCGAGATCAGTGTGCGCATCCGTTCACGTTAGCGCCCGGACGGGTAGCCCGGCAGTGCGGCGGGAGTCGCCCCGGCCGTAGACTGGACGGTTGTGAGCAGCTACTGGACCCTTCTGAAAACCCCGGGCGTCGCCCGACTCATCGGAGCCCAGCTCACCGCCCGATTCCCGTTCGGGATGCTCTCGCTCGCGTTCCTGATCCACATCGAGGGCATCTTCGATTCGTACGGCGCCGCCGGCCTCGTGCTCGGCGCCATGAGCATCGGCCAGGCCATCGCCGGCCCGCTCACCTCCCGGCTGATGGGCCGGCTTGGCATGCGCCCGGTGCTCATCGCGACCATGGTGGTCTGCACCGCGGCGATCATCGTGATGGCCCTGGTGCCGCTGCCGATCGTGGGCCTGATGATCGTCGGTTTCGTCGCCGGCCTGTCGATGCCGCCCATCCAGCCGGCCGTGCGCACCATCTACCCCAAGGTCGTCAACTCCCGCCAGCTGGCGCCGTTGTTCTCCCTGGACGCCTCCGCGCAGGAGATCATCTGGGTGCTCGGACCGGTCATCGCGACCTTCGTCGCCATCCAGGTCAGCAGCACCGCGGGCATCCTGCTCGCCGCGTTCTTCCTCGTCGCCGGCGGCGTCTGGTTCGTGGCGCTGCCCGAGGTCGGCCGGGTGCGCATCCCCCGCAGCCGCCGCAAACTCGGCGTGGTGCTCAAGAAACCTGCCGTGCTGCTGAGCACCGTCGTGGGCTTCATGCTCGTCGCCGCCTGCTCCGCCGTCGAGGCCGGGGTGGTGGCAGTGTTCGGTCACGGCAGCTCCAACGCCGGCTGGGTGCTGGGCATCTTCGCGGTGGGCTCCCTCATCGGCGGGCTCGCGCTCGGTCACCTGCCGATCGGCCCGTGGGCGCTGGCCAGCCGGATGCTCATCGTCACGATCGGCCTGGCCATCGCCGCCGTCTGGCTGAACTTCTGGTGGCTCTCCGGAGCGCTGCTGCTCGCCGGCATCGGCATCGCCCCGTCGTTCGCGGTGCTGTTCGGCATCGTCTCGGCGAGCGTCAAGTTCAGTGACACCGCCGAGGCCTACGGCTGGATCGGCACCGGGCAGCTCATCGGCGCCGCGCTCGGCTCGGCACTGGCCGGCTTCGCGATCGACCATTCCGGCGCCGCCGCGGCGATCTACGTCGCCGCCGGCTTCGCCGCGCTGGGCACGATCATCCCCGCGCTCGGCCGCCGCTGGCACCCCGACCTGCGCGGCCGCGACGTCAGCCCGATCCCCGACACCGAGCCCATCAGCATCCAGGTCTCCTGACCCGCGAGAACGCGAACCCCTAACCTGCCAGCGCGAACCCGCCGTCGCTGGTCAGCACCTGGCCCACCAGCCAGCGGGCGTCCGTGCTGCAGAGCCAGCCGATCAGCCGGGCAGGGTCCGTCGGGTCGCCGAACCGGCCGAACGGAATGGTACGCAGGTACTCCAGCATCCCCGCCAGGGGCCGGTCCGTGCTGTGCGGGTCCAGGTAGCCGGTGTCCACCGGGCCCGGATTGACGGTGTTGAGAATGATCCCGTGGGTGAGCAGCTCACCGGCGACCGTGGGGGTGAGACCGGCCAGCACCGCCTTGCTGGCCGCGTACGCGACCTCCCCGGGCATCGGCCCGCGCATCTGCCCGGAGGTCAGCCAGATCACCCGCCCGGTGGCGAACTCGTCGATGGCGGCGGGGAGCACTCCGATCGCCCCCGCCGGCGGCAGGGGGATGTCGGTCGGCGCTTCCTCCACCCGCCGGGCCGCATCGCCGAACTGCTCCGCGAAGGCGCGGGTGAGCAGCAGGGTGGACCGGGCGTTGACCTGCCAGTGGCCGTCGAGCATGTCGGCGGTCAGGTCGAAGATGGTGCCGTCGCCGCCGCTGCGGGCGTGGTTGGCCACCAGGATGTCGACCCGACCGGTCAGCTCGGTCGCGGCGCGCATGGTGTCGGCCGCGGCATCCGGCTCGGTCAGGTCGGCGCTCAGGTCACCGAACCCGGCGTCGTCGATCAGCGCCGAGCGGATGCCCGACGGCACCGCCTCGAGGTCGTCGCCGCCCCAGGGTTGCTCGGCGTCGTGCGGCGCGAAATGTTGCACGAAGACGTTGGCGCCCTGCTCGGCCAGCCGGCACGCCACCGCATAGCCGATGCCCTTCCGCCGCGACACCCCGGTCACGAGTGCAGTCTTACCCTGCAGGGACGCTCGGTCGGTGCTCATTTGGACTCCTCGTGCGGAAGTGGAGCGCGGGGGTACGTCACCGAGAATAGCCCGCGAACCAACCCCCGGCCCGGGCTGTCCCTTTCGAACCGGGGGCCTCATGGCTACGGTTGGCCCATGACTGCCGACACCAGCGCCACCACGCTCGCCGCCCGCCTGCACGAGCGAGCGGGCAGACGCCATCGCGTGATCGCCGCGGCGACGGTGACGTCGGGCCAGGTCGCCACGGCGGCCCTCGGCGCCGACCCGGACGCTGACTTCGAAATCGGCTCGATCTCGAAGGGCTTCACCGGCCTGCTCTATGTCGACGCGCTCGAACGGGGCGAGATCGGAGCAGAGTCGACGCTCGGCGACTTCCTGCCCCTGGGGCCGAGCGCGGCGGCATCCTTGACCCTGCGGGATGTGAGCACCCACTCGTCCGGGCTGCCCCAGCTCGCACCGGGCACCGTGACGCTCCGCACGATGCGCGAGATGTGGCTGCACGGCGCGAACCCGTACGGGGAAGACCTGCCGCAGCTGCTCGAACAGGTGGCGCAGGTGAAGCTCGGCAAGCCGCGCCCCGCCTATTCCAACCTCGGTTTCGAATTGCTCGGCCACGCGGTCGCCGCCGCGGCGGGCACCGGTTACGGCGAGCTGCTGGCGGCCAGGCTCGCCCGGCCACTCGAGCTGCCCAGCGTTTATGCCCCACACTCCGCCGGCGACCTGCGCCCCGGTGCGCTCCTCGGCACCAGCCGGCTCGGCCGACCGCAGCAACCATGGACGGGTGAGGCCCTCGCGCCCGCCGGCGGCATCCGCGCGTCGATCGGCGACCTGGGCCGATTCGCCCTCGCCCTGCTCGACGGGTCGGCGCCGGGCATCGCCGCGCTCGACCCGGTCGCGCCGCTGGCGGGCCCGGCGGTGCGCATCGGGGCGGCCTGGATCACGCTCGATCGGCGTGGCCGGCAGGTGGTCTGGCACAACGGCGGCACGGGCGGGTTCCGCTCGTGGATCGGGATCGACCGCGCCGCGGGCACGGGTGTCGCGGTCGTCTCCGCGACCGCACGGTCGGTCGACCGGCTCGGGCTGTCGATGCTCACCGAGCTCTCCGACGCCGCGCGCTGACCCCTCGACTTGGTTTAATGAGTGGCATGAATCACACCCTGGAACTCAACGACGGCCACCGCATCCCGCAGCTGGGGCTGGGCGTGTACAAGGTTCCGGATGCCCTCGCCGCGGACACCGTCCAGTTCGCGTTGGAGGCCGGCTATCGGCATGTCGACACCGCCGCGCTGTACGCCAACGAGCGCGGCGTCGGCAGGGGCCTTGCCCGGGTCGGCCTGCCCCGCGAGGAGGTCTTCGTCACCACCAAGGTCTGGAACGACCGGCACGGCTACGACGCAACCTTGCGCGCGTTCGACGAGAGCCTGACCAAGCTCGGCCTGGACTACGTCGACCTGTACCTGATCCACTGGCCGGCACCGCGGCAGGACCGCTATGTCGACACCTATCGCGCCCTCGAGGCCCTGCGGGCCGACGGCCGGGCCCGGTCGATCGGGGTGTCGAACTTCCACACCCATCACCTCGACCGGTTGCTGGCCGAGACCGACATCGTTCCGGCGGTCAACCAGGTGGAGCTGCATCCGTGGCTGGTGCAGACCGAGGTGCGCGCGTACAACGCGGCCCACGGCATCCTCACCGAGGCGTGGTCGCCGTTGGCCCGCGGACGGGCGATCGGCGACCCCACCCTGGACGCCATCGGCGCCCGCTACGACAAGTCGGCGGCGCAGGTGGTGCTGCGCTGGCACCTGCAGGTGGGCAACGTTGTGATCCCCAAGTCGGTCACCCCCGCGCGCATCCGGGAGAACCTCGACGTCTTCGACTTCACCCTGACGGCTGCCGACGTCGCCGCGGTCTCCGCGCTCGACGCGGGTGAGCGCACCGGCAAGGACCCCGACGACCTCGACTGAGCCCGCACACGGAGAGGCTTACCAGCGCGGGTGGATGTCCTCGCGCAGGAGGCGATCGTAGATCGACTGCACACCGACCATGAACTCGTCGGGCAGCTGCGGCAGGGCGCCGGCGGAGGCGTTGCCCAGCGCCTGCTTCACCGACCGTGCACCCGGGATCACGGAGCTGACGCCGTCGATCTGCGCGACCCAGGCCAGCGCGGCCTGCGCCGGGCTGAGACCCTCCGGCACCAGCGCGGCGAATTCCGCGGCGGCGGCCAGGCCGGTCTCGAAGTCCACACCGGAGAACGTCTCGCCCACGTCGAACGAGCTGCCGTCGCGGTTGTAGTTACGGTGGTCGTTCTCGGCGAAGACCGTCTCACGGGTGTACTTGCCGGTGAGCAGACCGCTGGCCAGCGGCACCCGGGCGATGATCCCCACCCCGGCGGCTCGCGCGGCCGGTACGACCTCGTCGAGCGGCTTGAGCCGGAACGCGTTGAGGATGATCTGCACCGTGGCGATGCCGGGCCGGGCGATGGCCGCGAGGGCCTGATCGCAGGTCTCCACGCTCACGCCGTAGTTGGCGATCACACCGTCGTCCACCAGGGTGTCGAGGGCGTCGTAGACCTCGCCGGAGTCGATCACGGCGCTCGGCGGGCAGTGCAGCTGCACCAGGTCGAGGGTCTCGGTGCCCAGGTTCCGGCGGGAGCGCTCGGTCCAGGCCCGGAAGTTGTCGAGAACGTAGTTCTCGGGCAGCTGGTCGACGCGGCGGCCCATCTTGGTGGCCACGGTGATGTCGACGCCCGGGGCGTCGTGCTCGAGGAAGTGCCCGATGATTTGCTCGCTGCGGCCGTCGCCATAGACGTCCGCGGTGTCGAAGAAGGTGACGCCGGCGTCGACGGATGCGGCGAGCACGTTGGTGGCGTCGGCTTCGCTGACGTCGCCCCAGTCCGCGCCCAGCTGCCAGGTGCCCAGTCCGATGACGGAGACGGTGCGGCCGGTTCTGCCCAGTGTTCTAGTGTCCATTTGACTAGCCTATCCACGCGGCCCGACAACAGCGGGTAGGCGCCCGACGACCGGGTGATCCACAGGTTCGCGGCGGCCGTGCTGGGTCATCGACTCCAGTTGTACGGCGTCGTCGTCGACACCTTCACGAGGCCGGCCCGCTCCAGGATGGGGCGGGAGTACTCGGTGGAGTCGCTGTGCACGAGCGTCTTCCCCTGGGCGAGCGCGGAGCGGGCGCGGGCGGCCGTCACGGCGCGGTAGATCCCCCGGCCCCGGTACGCCTCGAGGGTGGCGCCACCCCAGATGCCGACGAACTCGGTGCCGGGCACCGGTTCGAGCCGGCCGCCGCAGACAAAACGACCGTCCGCCTCCGCGGCCCAGAGTTCCATGCCGTCACCGCGGGCGAGGCGGGCGAGCAGGGCGTCGGCCATGCGGGTGTCGACCGGGTCGCCGAACGCCTCGTCAACGGTTGCGCTCATCGCACGCACCTCGGCTTCGGCGGTGACCCGGCGCACGATGACCCCGGCCGGGGTGGCGACGTCGGCGCACAGCGCTTCGAGCGGCCCGATCATGATCGATTCGGCGTCGTCGGGTGCGAACCCGTTCGCCAGCAGCGCCGCGTGCAGCCCGGGGGCGTGGTCGTGCCCGCGGCTCTTCCACTCCACGTGGGCGATCTCCGGGTCGGCACGGAAAAACGCCAGGGCGCCCGCGACCAGCTGTCCGATCGTGTGCTCGTCGGCTCCGTCGAGGTCGCGGTAGGTGACGAAGCCGCGCCGGCCGGCGAAGGTCACGAGCCGCAGCGGCCCGAGCCGCGTCACGCTGGTCGCGCTGGGGGTCTCCGCGTCGGTGCGCAGCTGGTCGTCGTAGGCCTGGAGGTACTGCTCGGGGTTAGTCATCGGGTTCATGCTGGCAGCGGCGCCCCGCCGATGGCAACTCGCGTCGCGAACCGCTGCGCCGGCTACCGGCGGGCGGGCCGCCCGGTGCGCTCGTCCGGGACCGCCCCATCCCCGGCGGCGCCGTCGATCACCCGCACCAGCACCCGCGCGATGCGGCTGCGCACGATGTGGTCGTTGGCCTCGACCCGGTGGGTGGTCACGTGCCGCATCCGCTCGACCACCCGCAGGCTGCCGGGCGTGACGAAAGCGTCCAACGCCCCGTAGATGAGGTCGACCGGAATGCGCAGCACGGCGATGTCGCTGACCATGGTCTGCGACTCGATGCAGTTCTTGAGCGACTTCACGAACGGCGTCCAGGACGAGGCGGTGAGTTCGAGGATGCCCTTGGGCAGCATCCGGGAGATCACCGCGGCGTTCGCGAGGGTGAAGTCCTTGTTCGAGCGCAGGAATTCGTACGCCCGGAGGTACGCCGACACCCGAGCCCGCACCCACGGATCACCGATGTCCGACGGCGACAGGTAGATCGGCGGTCCCACCAGCACCAGGCGGGACACCCGCGTGCCCGGCGCGGAGAACCAGCGCCGCTCGGCGGCGTACCGGGTGGCGATGAGGCTGCCCAGAGAATGCCCCACCAGCACGAACGGTTCCCGCAGCCGCAACGCACGGATGGTGGCGGCGAGGGCAGCGACGTGGTCGTCGAGGGTGTAGTCGCAGTCCTCCGGCGCCGGCGACGCGCCGTGGCCGAGGATGTCGATCGCGATCACGCGGTGCGCCGGTGCGAGCAGCGGCACGACCTTGTGGAAGGTGGCGGAGGTGGAGGCGATGCCGTGCACCAGGATCACGACCGGGCCGCTGCCAGTGTCGGTGTCGACATGCAAACGTGGGGCCCGGCGCCGACGGAATCGTTCCGTCACCGCCGTGCCCCACGACCGACCCGGGGACTGGTCCACGGGTCGCAGCGCTGCTCCGACGAGCTAGCGCAATCCTTCTTTGTACTCGTTCTTGGCCTTGGTGGAGTCCCGCTCCGCTTCCGCGCGCTTCACGTCACCCTCGGCCTTCTTCACCTCGGCGTCGGCCTTGACCTCATCGATCTTGTCCGAAACACGTTCTTTCGCGTCCTCGGCGGCACGGCCGATCTTCTGGCCGGTTGCGTCGAGCGCGTCCTTGGCATCGTCTGCGAATCCCATGGGTTCCTCCTCAAGCACGAACTGATTGGTTCTTCGGGCGGCGGCACCGCGTCAGCGGCACCATTTCGAGCGTACGGCCCGGCCCGGCGCCGAGACTCGATTGTGATCCGACTCCCAGATTTCACCCAGATTTGGGCCCCGGACCAGCCCTACAGTGAGGCCATGAACCACAGCAGCGAGCACAGCGGCACCATCCGGCCTGGCAGCGGCGCCCCGCGCGAACGCGCCGCCCGTCGCACCGGCTGGGCGGCGGGAATCGCCCTCGCCGCGCTCCTGCTGGCCGGCTGCACCGCGGCCAATTCCGACAGCGTGAACGAGCAGTCCGCCACCTCCGGCGGGGATTCCAGCGAGATGCAGGGCCAACCGGATGCCGCGACCGCCGAGGGCTCCGCCGGGGACACCGCCATCGCCGACCGTTCGGTGATCACCACCGGTTCGGTCTCGGTGACGGTGACCGACCCGATCAAGACCGCGCAGGATGCGGTCACCATCGTCGAGCAGGCCGGCGGCCGGGTGGACAGCCGCACCGAGAACCCGGAGACCGACAACCAGGCCGCGAGCGCGAACCTGACCCTGCGCATCCCGGCCGGTGACCTGGACCGCACCCTGGACGAGCTGCGGGCCCTCGGCACGGTGAACTACGTCTCCCTGAACGCCTCCGACGTCACCCAGCAAAGCGCCGACCTCAACGCCAGGGTCACCGCCCTCACCACCTCGGTCGATCGTCTGCTCGCCCTGATGACCCAGGCGACGAACACCACCGACCTGATCGCCATCGAGGGTGAACTCTCCACCCGCCAGGCGGAGCTGGAGAGCATGAAGTCCCAGCGGGATTACCTCGCCGACCAGGTCGAATACTCCACCATCAACCTGGAGTTGTACGCCACCGGCACCGTCGCGCCCGGCGCGCCGGACAACTTCTGGACCGGCATCGTGGCGGGCTGGAACACCCTGGTGACGGTGCTCGGCGCGGTCCTGGTGGGCATCGGGTTCGCCCTTCCGTGGCTGGCGATCGCGGCCGTCGTCGGCGGGATCGTGCTCCTCATCGTGCGCCTGAGCACACGAAAGGGAAAGGCTACGTAGGCTTGCAGGTGTGACCGAGTCCTCCCGCGCCGTAACGCCCTCCCCTGCACCCTCACCGGGGGTGCTCGGCGACGACCTGCTGGCTCGCATCCGCTCGCGCGCGGCGGCCCACGATGCCGACAACACCTTCCCGTTCCAGGACGTCACCGAGCTGGCCGAGGCCGGGTATCTGCGCGCCCTCGTGCCGGTGCGGTTCGGTGGTCTCGGCCTCACCCTGGCGCAGCTCGCGGTCGAGCAGTCCCGCCTCGCCGCGCACGCGCCGGCCACCGCCCTCGCCGTGAACATGCACCTGGTCTGGACCGGCGTTGCAAAGGCCATGCACGACCGCGGCGACGGCGCCCTCGACTTCCTCCTCACCGAGGCCGCGCAGGGCGCGATCTTCGGCTTCGGCGTCAGCGAACCCGGCAACGACCTGGTCCTGTTCGGCTCCGGCACGGATGCGTCCCCGCAGCCGGACGGCGGCTACACCTTCACCGGCACCAAGATCTTCACCTCCCTCTCCCCGGTCTGGACCCAGCTGGGCACCATGGGCCTGGACACCTCCGACCCGGACCGGCCGCTGATCGTCTGGGCGTTCCTCGACCGCGCCGACCCGGGCATCACCCGGGTCGATGACTGGGACACGCTGGGCATGCGCGGCAGCCAGAGCCAGACCACCCTGCTCGATGGCGCCCACGCGCCCGCCGACCGGGTGGTGCGGCGGCTGCCGCCGGGGCCGGTGAACGACCCGTTGATCTTCGGTATCTTCGCCACCTTCGAGATCCTGCTCTCGAGCGTGTACACCGGCATCGCCCAGCGGGCGCTGGAGCTCGGCGTCGCCGCCGCGAAATGGCGCCGCTCGGCCAAGCACGACGGCCGTCCGCTCGCCCAGGACCCCGACATCCGCCGCCGGATCGCGGAGGCGGCGATGCTGCTGGCGGCCGCGTACCCGCCTATCGACGCCCTCGCCCGCGACGTCGACGACCTCGTCGATCACGGAGCGTTCTGGTTCGCCCGGCTCGCCGGCCTCAAGCACACCAGCGTCGAGAACGCCAAGGCGGTCGTCGACCTGATGCTGCGCGTGAACGGCGGCGCCAGCTATTTCACCGGCGACGAACTCGGCCGGCTGTACCGCGACGTGTTGGCCGGGCTGTTCCATCCCTCCAATGCCGACTCCGCGCATGCCACCGTCGCCGCCGCCTGGCTCGGCCCGCTCGATGTCTGAACGCACCCGTCCGATCCCCATCCGCAAGACCGACCCCCGAAGTGTTGAAGTTGTCCAGTTGACTGCCGTGCCCCCGACTCCCCCGATCACGAACTCCCCGGCGAACGCCGCGCCGATGAACGCCGCGCCGATCACCACCGCGCCGATCACCACCGAGCCGGTCACCGCGACCGCCCCGATTCCCAAGCAGCCGTACCGGGCGCCGCATCCCACCACGCCGCGCCCGGTCACCACCAGCATCCCGATCCTGCGCGCCGACGCCAGCGGGATCGCGGCGGTGCGCGCCTACGAGGACGCGCCGAGCACCTCCACCATCGCCGTCCCGGTCATCGACATCGCCGCGTACACGCGGTCGGTGCTCGACCTCACCATGCGGCTGGCCGAAGTGATCTTCTCCTCCGGCGCCGGCGCCGAAGACGCCACCGCGGCCATGCTCGCCCTCACCCGCGCGTACGGCCTGCGCGGCACCGAGGCGAACATCACCCACACGATCATCACCCTCACCCATGAGGACCAGTCCACCCACGAGGCCATCTCGCGCAGCCGCGACGTGAAGTACCGCACCCTCAACTACGCCAAGCTCACCGCCACCTCCGAGCTGATCGCCGACCTCATCGACGAGCCCACGGATGTGGCGGAGGCCCGCAAACGCCTGGCCACCATCGTCTCCTCCAAGCCCCAGGTCACCCTGCTGTACCGGCGGGTCGGCTGGAGCCTCGTCGGCGCTGGCGCCGCCGCGCTCATCGGCGGTGGCCCGATCGTGGTCCTGGCCGCGTTCGTCGCGGCGTTCGTCATCGACTTTCTCACCACCGCGCTCGACAAGCGGAGGGTGCCGCTGTTCTACCAGACCGTCGTCGGCGGCGCCATCGGCCCGTTGTTCGCGGCGTTCGTGCCCCTGGTCGACCCCACCGCCACCCCGTCCCTCGTCGTCGTCGCGACCATCATCATGCTCCTGGCCGGGGTGACCACCTTCGGTGCGGTGCACGACACCCTCTCCGGCTTTTATCTCACCGGCACCGCACGGCTGATCGAGGCGCTTTTGATTACCGGTGGGCTCGTCGCCGGGGTGGCCGGGTCCTCACTGCTGCTCTCCCGGTTCGGCCTCGACCTGCGCATCAACGCCGATCTCACCCCTACCCTGGGCATCCTGGCGATCCAGCTGGTCGCGGCCGTGGTCATCGTGGTGGGCTTCGGCCTCGCCACCCAGGTGCCCTGGCGGGCGTTCTGGGTGCTGTGCCTGCTCGGCGCGGTGGCGGAGGCGATCTACCTCGGCGCCACGAACTCCGGCTTCGGCCTGGTCTGGTCCTCCGGCGCCGCGGCGATGGGGGCGGGGCTCCTGGCCGCGGTCGGCGCGCGCATCGTGCGCACCCCGCCGCTGGTGATCATCGTGTGCGCCCTGGTGCCGCTGGTGCCGGGCCTGGCGTTGTTCCGCGGGCTGCTGCAGATGTCCGACGGTGACATCAACGGGTTGCTCAACCTGCTCACCGCGGGCGCGATCGCGGTGGCCCTGGCGGCCAGCGCCATCCTGGCCCAGCTGATCGTGCAGTACGTCTGGGGCCCCGGCCGCAGCCTGCAGCGCCGGTTCGTCGGGCCGCTGATGGCCCTGCCCGTGCGGCTGAGCCGCAGCTCCAAGCCGGGCACCCGCATCTAGCCGGACCCGACGCAGCGGCGGCAGCGCATCCCGCGCTGCCGCCGCTGCACCGTGTCGGGAGGCTAATTGGGAACCTCTCCCTCCACGGTTTCGTCCGAGACGTCTTCGTCGACGAACCGGTACGGGATGGGCTCTTCGGTTTCACGTCCCTTGCGGTACGTGCGGGTGATGGTCTGCCCTTCCTCGACGGCTTCGAGCACCACCACGTCCTGGTATTCACCGTTGGTGTAGTGCAGTTCCACCTCGGTACCCGAGCCGATCACGTTCGGGCCGAATAGCACTGCCTTATAGGTTCCCTGTTCGCTCATGTTCTCCCGGCTCTCCTGCGCCTTCCCGTCCCACTGACGAGGCGCCTCATCGCAGACAGCCTACGTCGACACCCGCGAAAGGCACAGGGCACCATTCGGCCCCCGAATAGGTCAGGCCGGCGGGGGCCGGCCGGCTCAAGATGCCCTTTCTGCCGAACCCGCGTAGGGTCAGATCATCGGTGCCGCACGGGCTCAGGTCGAAGGAGTACACATGGCTGACAAATCACCCAAGAAGGATGCGACCAAGAAGGTCGCCGGCAAGTCACTCAAGGAAAAGCGCGCTGACAAGCAGGCGAAGTCCGCTGAGACCGAGAAGGCCCGCAAGCGCTAACTCGCTTCAGCCCGGGCGTGATTCGCCTGTTGCGCATGACTCACCGGTGTCACCTGTCCGCAGGCGGCACCGGTTCTTGCATTTCTAGACCATGAACCGCACGCCCGCCGCGACGGCCCCGCCGCCGGGCATGTCGTCGGCGCGCACGGCGAAGATCTCCGCGCCGGACAGGAGCGCCCGCCGGAGGATCTCGTCCACAACGCCGTAGGTGACGGCGTCGTCTCCGTCACTCAGGGTCACCGCCCCGGTCTCCTCGTCGACCAGCCCGGGCACGCTCTGGTCGATGTCCACGAACAGGGTCTCCACCGCCCCGTAGGTCGCGGCCCTGGCCACGTCGCTGAGGTCGGTGACCGCCCGCCCGTGCGCGGCCCGGCGTGCCATCCGGTCCTTCAGTCCGTCCAGCTCGGCGGCGTAGAGGTCGTCCAGGATGCCGCGTGCCGACCCGCCGAGGTCCTCGTCGGCGGTCTCCTCCGGGTTGCCGGGGATGATCGCCTCGGTCAGGTTCGGGTAGCTATTCACCGACCGGTAGATGCCGGCGAGGGGCTCAGCGGCGGCGAGGATCAGGGGCAGATCGAGACCGCTGAGCACCGGCCGCAACGCCCGGTCGATCGCCCGCGCGTACTGGCGCATCCGCACCTTCTGACCCTCCGCACCCTGGATGCGGCCGCCCATGATGTGACTGTCCTGGGTGCGGCCGTTAATCGAGGGCAGGCCGACGGCGTCCGCGACGTCGCTGGGCAGCCCCGGCACGGACACGGCGTACACCGGGCTGTCCGCGCTGATCTCCAGCAGCCGCACCGAGTTCTGCGCGAGGGCGAGCACGAACGCGGCCTGCGGGAAGGTCACCGCGCGCAGCAACGGCTTGAGGTAGAACCGGTCGGAGACCTCCACGGCTCCGCTGAGCCGGTTGGGCAGCCGGAAGGTGCGCACGCTGTCGGGGGTGGCGAAGATGGCCAGGCTGTACGACAGCGACCGCCAGAAGTCGGAGTCCTCGATCAGGTCGTCGAGGGTCTCCTGCAACTCCTCGATCGGGCCCTTGTCGGTGTCCGCGTCCCGCAGCTGTTGCACCGCTTCGGTCAGCCGGTTCTTGAGTTCGACCCTGGCCTTCTCCGAGTCCTGTGGCAGCGGACTGGTGCTCAGGTAGATCGAGACGCACGGATGCCTGCGCACTGCCGCGAGGGTGTCGACGTCGTCTCGGGTGGGTATGTCTGTGTGCAACACGGCACGAGCTCCTTTGCTCCGGGCGTCTCACGAATGCCGACCCCCTGCTCGACAGTGAGCCTCTTACCCGGCCACTCTATCCACTCGGGTCTGATCTCATAAGGGCGGCCAGCGCCTGCTCCCCGCGGATCGCGGCGAGCATCGTGAGGACCTCCTCGACGAGCCCGGCGGTCACCCCGCTGCAGGCGATGCTGTACCGCCCGACGGGGTCCAGGCCGTCGGCGCGCACCCGGATCACCGCCCAGCCGACCTCCTCGAGGGCGGCGTCCTTCTCCCGGTCGGAGACCTCCTTGAGTCCGCGGTGGGAGGTCTTGTCCCGGCCGGGTGAGTCGTATTCGATCGCGACCTTGAGGGCGGGGATGATGATGTCCGGCCATACCTCCGGTTTGCCGTAGAAACTGCGGTTGATCCGGATGGCGTTCACCCGGTGCGGCAGGCGGATGCGTTCGCCCAGCAGCATCCGCAGCTTCTGTTCGGCCTGGGAGGTGCGCGTTTTCAGCCCGGGCTTCATGAAGGGCACGCCGCCCTCGAACCGGGCCGCGGGGGCCTGCGCGTTCTTCTGGCACTTGGGGCAGCCCGGCCCGGTGAGGGTCTCCAGCACGCTCGCCGAGTAGCGGGAGTGCCCACGGGTGCAGATCCACTCGAAGTTGGTGCCGATGCGGGTCTCCTGTGCGAGGGCGTCCCGGCCGTTCGGGGCCACCCGGTGCAGCAACTGCTCCCGGCTGCGTTTGGTCTCCCGCAGCAGCATGCAGAGCGGGCAGTCCCGCTGCAGGGTGATGCGGGCGTCCTCGGCCGCGGCACCGTGCCCGCACCGGAACCGCACGGAGGTGCCCGCCGGTGTCGTGTCACCCATCCTGACGCCCCTGCCCTTCGCTCCGGTCATCCCCGGCCACGCTACCCACGACCGCCGACACGGTTCAACGCGTTCAGTTACGGAGATTCGGCCTTCGTTTCCGAAACGAAGGCCGAAAGTCCGTAACTCAGTGGCCGGGACTGTGCCGACGGGCGTGCCGGCGTTGCTCGTCGGCGTGCGCAGCGCGGAGCAGGTCGCTGGCGGCGGCCAGCGTTCTCTCCCCCGGGTTCACGACGGCGACCCAACCGAGCGCACCGTAGACCGGATGGGGCAGGAACGCGTCCGCCGCTGCCAGATCGTGCGGTCCGGCCCCCGCCAGCTCGAGAAGCCTTGCCGGCCCGACGTGGATGTTCAGGCGCCAGCGGCCCGGCGGGTCCAGGTGGGACCCGGAGTCATCCGGGTAGTCCTTGGTGATGATCGTCGCGTAGGGCTGCGCGCGCGGCGGCACCTCGCCGTCCGGGACGGAGTAGAAGAAGAAGTCGCCCCACGCGATCTCGGGAACCCCGCTGCCTTTTCGGGGGCCAGCACCACAGCCCCGTCGAAGGAGCGCACGAGGTCAACGATCTGCTCCAGGCTCATGCCATCCGTTATACCCTCGCGCCGAGGCGCTGGCGTCCGGTGGCAGTGGCCGCGACGACTGTCGGGCCGTCAGCGCGCCTCCTCTGGCCGGATGCGCCCGCTACAGCGGGCGCGGCGGGCCACACGGGGCGCCGTCACGCGCCGGTGTACGCCTCGATGACCTCGCGCATCCGCGGCATTGCGAACTGGTCGGCGATCTGGATGCCGGTGTGGCTGCCGAGGTCGGGGTCGGCGCCGGCCTGTAATAGGTCGAGCAGGATCGCCTCGTTGCCCCGGAACACCGCGCAGGCAAGCGCGGTCTGGCCCATTCCGTTGACGATGCCGGTGTCGGCGCCGCGGCGGAGCAGCTCCTGCACGGCTTCACGGTGCTGCCCGTACGCGGCCACGATCAGCAGGCTGTCGCCGCGCCCGTTGACCAGGTCGAGCGGCACCCCGGCATCGATCATCTCGCCCAACGGGCCGGTGCGGCCGTCTCGGGCCAACGCGAAGACGCCCTCAATCACCGCAGTGGACGGTCCGGTCGCCTGGTCTTCCGCGCGCCCTGTCATGCTCGTCCCCCGGTGTCTCGAACAGAAGAACCGCCAAGCCATCGGCCTGCCGGTTCTGGTGAATTAGTCAAGTCTAACCGCGGCTCCGGGCTCCCCCACGAATGCCTGGACGGTTGTGGCGAACGAACAGTGCTGCACATTAGGGTAGGCTAACCAAAGTCTCGACGCTCTCTCGTCCGCCCTCACCGTCCCGAACACAGAATTTGGAATCCTATGTCGATCCCCCGCCTTCTCGGCCTCAGCGTGGCCACAGTTATGACCATCGGGCTTGCCGCCTGCTCCCCCTCCGCTGCGGAGAATTCCGACTCGGATTCGACAGCCAGCGGCGACTTCCCCGTGACCGTCGAGCACGCGCTCGGAGAGACCGTGATCGAGAAGCAGCCCGAACGGGTCACCACGATCGGCTGGGGCAACCAGGACGTTGCGCTCGCACTCGGCGTCGCTCCCGTCGGCGTCGACGACCAGACCTGGTCGATGGACGGCAGCGATGGGCTCGGCGTCTACGACTGGACCCTCGACGCCTACGAGGCGCTCGGCGCTGAGGAGCCGGTGGTGTTCTCCACCGTGGACGGCACCGACTTCGAAGCGATCGCCGACACCCAGCCCGATGCCATTCTCGCGGGCTACTCCGGCGTCACCGAGGAGGACTACGCCACTCTGAGCGAGATCGCGCCGACCGTCGCCTACCCCGATGCCGCCTGGCTCACCCCGTGGCGCGACGTCATCCTCACCGACTCCGCTGCTCTCGGGCTCGCCGACAAGGGCCAGGCGCTCGTCGACGACCTCGACCAGCAGATCGCGGACGCCACGGCAGACTCCGCATTCGCGGGCAAGAAGGCGGCGTTCTTCTACATGACCGCAGCCGACCTCTCCACCATTTCGATCTATGGTCAGGGCGACTCGCGCACGGCCTTCCTCGCCGATCTCGGCTTCGACCTTCCCGACCTTGCCGGTGACGGCGACACCTTCTACCAGGACGTCAGCGCGGAGAACGCCGATCAGCTGGCCGACATCGACGTGATCGTGAGCTACGGCGACAGTGATGAGCTCCTCAAGGCGCTGCAGGCCGACCCGCTGTGGAACACGCTGACGGCCGTGCAGAACGGCGCTGTCGTCTCGGTCGGATCCGGCGATGCACTCAGCGGCGCCGTCACGCCGACCGCGCTGTCGATCCCGTGGATGCTGAAGGACTACGTCGCCCTCCTGGACGGTGCCGTCGCACTCGCGAAGTGACCTCAGTGCACGCAACGGTTGGTGACCGCCGCCGCGCCCCCGCCATTCAGGTGGGGGCGCGGCGGCGCACTGTGACGATCGCCGGCTTGATCGTCGGCGTCGGCATCGCCATCCTGCTCTCCCTGGCCTTCGGGTCGCGAACCGTCTCGCTGGCGGAGATTGTCGACGGATTGACCTCCTGGGCGCAGGGGCGGACGCCCGCGGACATCGGAGCGATCGCGGTGCAGGGGCGCATCCCACGCACGGTGCTCGCCATCATGGCCGGCGCAGCGCTCGCACTGTCGGGGGCGCTGATGCAGGCGATCACCCGCAACCCCATCGCCGACCCCGGCATCCTCGGAGTGAACACCGGCGCCGCGCTCGCGGTCGTCTGCGGAATCGCATTCTTCGGGATCACCTCGCCGTACCAGTACCTCTGGCTCGCCCTGGGTGGCGCCGTCCTGACCGCGATCTTCGTCTACAACGTCGGCTCGGTCGGACCCGGCGGCTCTACGCCCATCAAACTGGCGCTCGCGGGAGCGGCGACCACGGCAGCGCTGTCCTCCCTGGTCAGCGCGGTCCTGCTGCCCCGCACCGCAGCGATGGACACCTTCCGCTTCTGGCAGGTCGGCGGCGTCGGCGGAGCCGACTGGGGCACGATGGCGGTCATCTCCCCCCTGCTCGTGGCGGGGACCCTGGTCGCATTCATCTGCGCACCCGCGTTGAACGCACTTGCCCTCGGTGACGACGTCGCCGTGGGGCTCGGCGTGCGCATCGGCCGCACCCGGCTGCTCGCCGCTGTCGCGGGTGTGGTGCTCTGCGCCGCTGTCACCGCGGTCGCCGGTCCCATCGCCTTCGTCGGCCTCATGGTCCCGCACGTGGTGCGGATGCTCGTCGGCCCCGATCAGCGCTGGATGCTGCCGCTCTCGGCACTGGGCGGCGCGATGCTGCTGACGCTCGCCGACACGATCGGGCGTCTCATCGGCTACCCCGGCGAGACGGAAGCGGGCATCGTCACCGCCTTCATCGGCGCTCCGGTCCTCGTCCTCATCGCCCGCCGCAGCCGGATGAGGGCGCTCTGACATGACCTCTCTCCCCGCAACGCCCGATCTCGCTGCGCGCATGGCACTGGTCCGTGCCGGCCGCATCCGCCGCTCCCGTCGTCGTGTCATCGTCATCGTCCTTCTCGCCGTCGCGGTACTGGCGCTCCTGGCCGCCATGATGATGCTCGGCAACACGATCTACCCGGTCTCCGACGTACTCGCCGTCCTACGCGGAGAGAGCGTGCCCGGAGCATCCTTCACCGTCGGCACCCTGCGCATCCCGCGGGCGCTCATCGGCGCGCTTGCCGGACTCGCCTTCGGCGCAGCCGGCACGACATTTCAGACAATGCTGCGCAACCCCCTCGCCAGCCCGGATGTGATCGGCATCAGTGCCGGCGCCAGCGCGGCCGCCGTCGTGTGCCTCGTTGTGCTGCACTGGAGCGGCACCGCCACCATGTTCGCCGCTCTCATTGCGGGCGTTGCCACGGCCGCGGCCATCTACTTGGCCGCACGTGGCGGCGAGTCAACCGGCGGCCGGCTCATTCTCATCGGTATCGGCATCGGCGCGATGCTGGACGCGGTCGTCAACTACGCGATCCAGCGGGCGGCGGAATGGGATGTCGCCGTCGCCATGCGTTGGCTCACCGGCAGCCTCAACGGTTCCCGCTGGGAGAGCGTCCTCCCGCTCGGCATCGCCGTGGCAGTGCTGCTGCCCGTGCTCGCCCTGCTCTCGCGACAATTGCGAGCGCTGGAACTCGGCGACGCCGCCGCGACGTCGCTGGGCGTGCGGGTTGACCACGTCCGCATCCTGCTCATCCTCGCCGCTGTCGCCCTCACCTGCTTCGCGACCGCGACCACCGGGCCGATCGCATTCGTGGCGTTCCTTGCGGGCCCCATCGTGAGCAGGCTGGTCGGTCACGGCTCCTCGCTGACCATTCCCGCAGCTCTGATGGGGGCCTGCCTGGTTCTCACCTCCGATCTCATCGGCCAGTTCGCCTTCGACACCCGGTTCCCGGTCGGGGTGATCACCGGCATCCTCGGTGCCCCCTATCTGCTCTTCTTACTGATTCGCACATCCCGCCGCGGAGGATCCTCATGAGTGCACAGCATCGACTGACCGCCGAAGCCCTGGTGTCGGGCTACGGCAGTACGACCATCATCGACGGCGTCGACCTCGAACTGCCGGCCGGCCGCATCACCGTGATCGTCGGGGCGAACGCGTGCGGAAAATCGACGCTGCTGAAGACGCTGGCGCGGCTCATCAAACCGACCAGCGGTGCTGTTGTGCTCGACGGCAAACAGATCAGCCAGCTGCACACCAAGCAGCTGGCACGCACCCTCGGCTTGCTCCCCCAGCAGCCGATTGCGCCGGAGGGCATCGCCGTCGCCGACCTCGTCGGGCGCGGACGGCATCCGCACCAGAAGCTGTTCCGCTCCTGGACCACGGACGACGACCGGGCGGTCGTGGAAGCGCTGGAGGCGACCGGGGTCGCCGACCTCGCCGACCGCAGCGTCGACGAGCTCTCCGGTGGCCAGCGACAGAGGGTGTGGATCGCTATGGCGCTCGCCCAGGAGACCGATATCCTGCTGCTGGACGAGCCGACGACGTTCCTGGACATCGCCCACCAGGTCGAGGTCCTCGACCTGCTTACCGACCTCAACCACCGTCGAGGCACGACGATCGTCATGGTGCTGCACGATGTGAACCTCGCGATCCGCTACGCGGACACCATCGTGGCGGTCAAAGACGGCAAGGTGCTCGCCATGGGCGATCCATCCGAGGTCGTCACGAGCACGCTCATAGAAGAGGTCTTCGGCCTCCCCAACAGCATCACCGCCGACCCGGTGTCAGGCAAGCCGATGGTCACACCGATCGGACGGCACCATGTCGCTGAGATCGAAGCGATGAAGCGTCCGTCCTAGGTTCGCCCCCGGTATCAGCTCGCCGACTGCTCCAGGGTCGTTACAACGCGCTCGGCCATCCGATCCGCCTTGAAATGATCGTCGGCGGTGATCGTGACCACCGCGTCGCCGAGGAAGACCAGGAGCTGTCCGTACGCACCATGCAGACGCCATGCAGCGCCGGGCCCACCCCAGCCGGAGAGCGCATAGCGCCGGTATGCGGGCCCAGTTTCCGGCCCCCGTTCAAACCAGTCGGTGTGCATCGCCTGCACCCAGCGCGGGGATACGATGCGCTGTGACTGCCATACCCCGTCGTCGCGGATGAGCTGCCCGATCCGTGCCAGCTCAGCCGTGCGCAGGTGAAGCCCCCCTCCTGCCAGGATCCAGCCGTTCGGGCAGCGCTCCCACGCAGGCGCATCGATCGCCAACGGTCCGAACAAGCGCTGATCGAGCCACTGGGGCACGTCACCCACAACGGACTGCAGCGCCCGCATCGCGGTGTAGGTGCTCGCGTTGGAGTATTGGAAGACCCGTCCTCGTGATGGACGGCTGAGAAACTCGCGCGCGAGGTCGGGCCAGTCCGTCATCATCGTCTCCGACCACGGGAAATCGATCCCGCTCGTCATCGTGAGCAGATGCCGCAGCGTGACACCCTCGACGCCCGCTCCGAGTTCTTCGAAGTCCGGCAGGTAGGCCGCTACCGGCGCATCAATATCGAGCCGCCCGTCATCGGCTGCGATCCCGATCGCGAGAACGCAGACGCCCTTGGCAGCCGAGTGAACATCCCGGCGGTCATCATCGCTCCAGTGATACTCGGCGCTCTCGTCGTCGATGAGGACGTGCACGGCGTGCGCGGCGAAGCCGTCCTCCTCGGCGATGGCCACAAGGCGGTCTACGATCAGCTGCGCTCGACTCATCTCACCATTCTGGTGCGTGTGCGAGTCTCGCACATCAACGCCTCGACGAGCCACGTAAAGGCATGATTGCTGTCGGTCTGAGGGAACGGCCCGCCGGGCCAGCGGCTACGGGAGTCCCGCGGAGCGGTCGACGAACTCGGTCGCGACCCGCTGCGACTGCGCCTCGCGCCCCTCGATCAGGTCGACGAGCCGGGCGACGCCGAGGCGTCCGATCGTCGTCGCATCATTCCGCACCGCGCTGATCGGCGGCGACGCGAACTCGAACCAGTCGAGATCATCGAAGGAGACGATCGCGATCTGCTTCGCCCACTCGCTGCCGAGGCGTTCCCGGAGTGCGCGCACGACTCCCAGCGTGGTGGGACCGTTCGCGCCGAAGACGATGGTCGGCTGCACGCCACGATCGAGGATGCGGTGCATCGCCTTCGCCGCGCCGCCGGGCAAGAAGTCGCCGGTGTCGATCAGCGCCTCGTCCATGCTGAGGCCATGCGCCTCACGGCCCGCCCGGAACGCGGCCAGGCGTTCGGCTCCGGTGGAGATCGTCGACGGCCCACCGACGAACGCGACATCGCGGTGCCCCTGCTTCTGCAGCCAGTCGAGCACGCTCGCGACTCCGCCAGCGTTGTCAGTGCCAATCATGGGGGCATCGAGTCCGGCAACGGTGCGGTTCATGAGAACGAGCGGCAGGCCGCTCGCGCGCTGGGCCGCGACTTGCCGTGACAGACCGCCCTGAGGGGAGAGCAGCAACCCGTCGATGCGCTGTGAGGCAAAGATACGCAGGTACTCGTCGACCTGAGCCTGGTCTTCGTTGGCGTTCGCGAGCAGCACGGTGTAGCCCAACCGGCCAGCCTCCTGCTCGGCCGCGTGGGCGAGTTCGGAGAAGAACGGGTTGCGGATGTCTGACACCAGGAGACCGAGCACATCGGTCCGGGCACGGCGTAGCGAGCGGGCCGGCCCGTTGGCGATGTAGTTCAGCTCGGCCGCCGCCGCCAGCACCCGCGACCGCGAATCCGGCGACGTTTGGCTGCTGCCCGTGAGTACGCGCGAGGCAGTGCCGAGCGCGACCCCGGCCCGAGCCGCCACATCCTTGATTGTCGCCACAGACCCACTCCTTGACGGAAACGTTCCCATCTTGGCACGCGTAATCGATAGGAGCAAAGGTCTGCCCGAGCCCCGACGACCCCGTGGGGTCCAGAACTCCGACCTTGCAATTGCCCGGGCCGTCATGCATCATTGGTCTCATTGCACTCGTGGAAACGTTTCCACGGGACCGATCAACGACACAAGGAGGTGGACGATGCCCGGCACGGTTTTTGTCTTCGGCAGCATCAACGCCGACACCAGCTACAGAATGACGACCCTCCCGATGCCCGGCGAGACCGTCATCGCAGCCACAGCGAGCACCTCGCCGGGCGGCAAAGGCGCCAACCAGGCGATCGCGGCAGCGGCCGCCGGCGCCATGACCCGCATGATCGGCGCGGTCGGAGATGACGCGGAGGCGGCCGCCCTGCTCGCCGCGCTCACGGCGCGCGGTATCGACACCGCCTCAATCGCGACACGCCCCGGCTTCGCCACCGGCCGCGCGATTGTGTGCGTCGACGATTCCGGTGAGAACTCCATCGTTGTCCTGTCCGGCGCCAACACCACACTCGACGCAACTGTGGCCGGGACCGGCCTCGAGGAGATCGCGTACGGCGATGTGCTCGTGCTGCAGAACGAGGTGCCCGCAGCGGCGAACAGGGCGGCCGCCCGTCACGCCCAGGCTTCCGGCGCCACCGTCATCTGGAACGCAGCGCCGGCCCCCGCCACGGCTGCAGACCTGGTGACGGACATCGACCTCCTCGTGGTGAACGAACACGAACTGAAGCAGATCCACGGCCTCCTCAACTTCACCGCCAGCGAGGACAGTTCCGGCGGCGGCGACCTGGCCGGGCTCCTCACCGCGGTTGCTGGGGCGCTGGAAGCTGATGCCATCTGCACACTCGGTCCCGACGGGGCGATCTACGACGTCGCCGGGCAGGTCGGTCGGGTTCCGGCTCCGACGGTACGCGCCATCGACACGACGGCTGCCGGCGACACTGTGGTCGGCTACCTCGCCGCGCACTCGGCGCTGCCCGTGGAGGAACGGCTCCACCTCGCTGCCAGCGCCGGCGCCCTCACCGTCACCCGGGCCGGCGCATCCTCTTCCATCCCCCACCTCACCGACGTCGAGCGGATGCTCGTCGCCCTCACCGAAAGGACACCCGCATGATCGTTGCCGTAGGAGCAGACCACGCCGGCTTCCCCGTCAAACAGCGCGTCATCGACGCCATCGAGCGACTCGGCCATACCGTGATCGAACGTGGCGCCACGAACACGGATCCGGTCGATTTTCCCGACGTCACACAAGACACCTGCGCTCCCGTGCTCGACGGCACAGCGGACCGCGCCGTTCTTGTGTGCGGAACGGGCGCAGGGGCCATCATGGCCGCCAACAAGATCCCCGGCATCCGCTGCGGCCTCGCCAACGAGTCGTACTCCGCCCACCAGGCGGTCGAGCACGACGACGCGAACGTCATCGCCCTTGGCGCCTGGCTGGTTCCGCCCGCCTTCATCGACGACATCGTGCAGCAGTTCCTCGCCGCAACCTTCGACGACGACGAGGACACCCGCCGCCGCGTCGATAAGTTGAACGCCCTCGACCTCCTCCGCCCCACACGCATCCCCGTTCGTTAAGACCAACTCGTTTTACCCTGATCAAAGGAGATCCACCCATGACAACCACCATCACGCCCCCGGCAACGCAGAAATCTGCGCTGGGATCGAAGGACCGCAACAAGACGGCCATCGCCGCGGCACTGGGCACGAGCGTAGAAAACTACGACTTCATCGCCTACGGCACCGCCTCCGCCCTGTACTTCAGTGCGGTCTTCTTCCCCGAGAGCGACCGATTCATCGGCACGTTGCTCTCCTTCGCCACTCTCGCGGTGGGCTTCCTGATGCGCCCCCTCGGCGGCGCGGTCGGCGGTTACCTCGCCGACAAGTTCGGTCGCAAACCGGTGCTTGTCGGCGCGATGCTGGTGATGGGCGGCGCGACGTTCCTGATCGGGCTCCTCCCCACCTATGCCCAGATCGGCGTCATTGCGCCGGTTCTCCTGGTCATCATCCGTATGATCCAGGGACTCGCCTTCGGTGCGGAGTGGGGCGGGGCCATCACCATGGCCTACGAGCACGCGCCATGGAACCGACGCGGCATGTACGCCGCCATCCCCCAGTCCGGCAACCCGCTCGGCATCGCACTGGCAAGCGGAATGTTCCTCGTCTGCGCGAACCTCGAGGGCGACCTGGCCTGGCGCATTCCGTTCCTCCTCAGCGCCGTTCTCGTCGTCGTGGCCCTGGTCGTGCGTTCGCGCCTGTCCGAGTCTCCCGAGTTCGAAGCCGCCAAGGCCGAAGGAAAGATCGAGAAGAACCCGTTCACCACGACCCTCCGCCGCGACTGGAGGAGCATCCTCCGCGTGATCGCCCTGCGCATCGTTGAGTCGTTCGCCTACTACTCGACCGCTACCTACCTGCTCAACTACCTCTCCGAGCGCTACCCGGACATCCGCCCCACTGCCCTCGGCGCCATCACCGCGGCCAGCCTGATCGCGATCTTCGTGACCTTCATCATGGGCTCGCTCACCGACCGTGTCGGCCGCAGACCGATCTACATCATCGCCTGCCTCGTCGCGATCCTGTGGGCGTTCCCGATGTATCTGCTCACGAACGACGGCACGCCGGCCCTCGTCATCGCCGTCTTCATCTTCGGCATCGGCGTCATCCACGCGTCGCTCACCGGAGTGCAGGGTTCCCTGCTCACCGAGCAGTTCGGCACCTCGACTCGCACCTCCGGCGCTTCCCTCGGGTACCAGATCGCCGCGGCCATCGGCGGCTTCGCACCGCTGCTGGCGGCACTGCTCGTCGGCTGGATCGGCTGGCAGGGCGCGTCGCTGCTCTACATGAGCGCGGCAGTCGTCGGACTGGTCGGCATCCTCGTGACCAAGGAGACCTTCGGTCGGGCCGAACGCGCCCGGATCAACGCCCTTGTCGCCGAGGAGAAGCGACAGCTCGCCTAATCCCGGCCCCGGACTGGCCGCCCGTCGACGGCCACGTTCCCTCCCGACCAGAGTCGCGGATCCCATGCCCGTCAGGGCCCTGGGGTCCGCGATTCGTCTGTGGGAGTGCGCCGCTCCCGCCGGGGTCAGGGCGCAAAAAAATACTGGCCAGGTCCGGGGTTGAAACCCGACCTGACCAGTATCTGTTCAGTGGTGGAGCTAAGGAGATTCGAACTCCTGACCTTCTCATTGCGAACGAGACGCGCTACCAACTGCGCCATAGCCCCTAACTGCGTATTTACAATATCACGCGGGCCGGATGCTTCGAACCGTTGCCGCCGGTCAGCCGACCGAGCGGCGGCGGCGCAGCACGTCGTCGAGGTCGGTCATGCCCGGCTCGGTGTCGCCGATGATGCCCATGTTGGCGAACCGGCTCGGCGCGGCCTGGGGCGCGGCCTTGGCGGCCGCGGCACGGGCGACCACCGGGCGAGTGATCGGGGTGACCTCGGACGGCGCGATGGCCTCCGCCATGGCCAGGGCCCGGCGCTGCAGTTCCGCTTCCGTGGCGGCCTGACGCAGCGCCGCTGCGGCATCCACCGACGCCATGGCCGCCTGGGCGATGGAGCCCGGCGACAGGTGCAGGGGCTTGGGCAGCGGCTGCGGGGTCCACGGACTGGGCTGAGCGACCGGCGCCTCATCGAAGTGCACCGGTTCGAAGCGCTGCCCGGTGGCGGGAGCGCGGCGGCCCGTCGCGACGGCATCCGGGTTCTCAACCGTGCGCGGTGCGCGGGCCGAGCGGCTCACGGCGGCGAGCCGGCCGAGGGTGGTCAGGGCCAGAACCGCGGCGACGAGCCCGCCGGCGAGGAGGGTCCAGGTTCCCGCGGAGAGCAGGGTGGCGCCGACGACGGCGACGACCAGCCCGATGAGCAGCACGAGCGAGGCGAAGGCGCGCATGGCGCGCAGGCGCTTGGCCTTGCCCGCCGGGGTGAGTGCCTTGGGGCGGGCGGCGGCGGCGCGCAGCACCGCGGCACGGCGGGCGGCCGTGGCGGCGTCGCCGGCGGTTTTCGCGGCGATCCGGGCGTCTTCCTCGGCCTGGGCGAGCAGTTTTTGCTGGGCGGACACACCGCGGGCGTTGGTTTCCACGCGAACCTCCTGGGGGATTTCCGACGTCTCGGCCAGGATGCGCAGGGTCTGCTGCAGTCGCACGGCGTTGCGTTCGGTGGCGAGATACTGCCGACGCCGGGCCCATGTCGGCATGAGGTACGTCACCCAGAGCGCGGCGGCAACCGCCACCATCACTCCCCCACCCAGGACTTCGCTACTCATGCTCCCTACGGTATGAGTCGCGGGACCTTCCGTGCCTGATTACCGGGGGGTGTGTCACTTGTCGGCCACCTGCAGCGGATGCGCCGCGGCCGCCTTGTCGAACTCATTCACGGTGGCCAGACCGGGCGGAACGAGGCCGTCCTGCCAGCGGCGCAACACCCCTCCGCGCACCTCCTCGGCCACCAGGCCGAAGGCGAAGTGGTCGCGCCAGGCGCCGTTGATGTGGATGAAGCGGCGGCGCAGGCCCTCGTACCGGAAACCGAGCTTCTCGACCACCCGCAGGGACGGGCCGTTCTCCGGCCGGATGCAGATTTCCATCCGGTGCAGCCCGAGCTGGCCGAAGCAGTAGTCGGTGGCCAGGGCGACCGCGATCGGGGTGATCGAGCGGCCCGCGAAGGACTCGCCCACCCAGTACCCGATCGAGGCGCTCGACAGCGATCCCCAGGTGATCGACGACACGTTCAGCTGGCCGGCCAGTTCACCGTTGTATTCCACCAGGAACGGCAGCCCGCTGCCGGTGCGCGAGTGCGCGAGCAGGCTGCGGATGCTGGCGCGGGTGTCGAACGACATCGGCGCGTAGGGGCTGGTGGCCTCCCAGGTGCGCAGCCAGGACCGGTTCTCCATCAGCTCACGCTCGAGGGCCCGTGCATCGCGCAACCGGATCGGTCGCAGGGTCACGGCACCGTCACGGAGCGTAGGAATCGCGGTCGGCACGATGAACCCGTCTACTTGGGGGCCGAAGCCCGGTGATGTCCGAATCCTAGTCCGGAGCCGACCCGATGGAGCGTTGCGCTACTCGAGGGTGGCGGTGAACTCCTGCAGCCACGGGCGCAGTTCCTTGCCGAGGTCGTCGCGGTCGACGGCGAGCTGGATGATGGCCTTGATGTAGTCCAACCGGTCACCCGTGTCGTAGCGGCGGCCCCGGAAGATGACACCGTACACACCGCCGGTGGTCTCGGGGTTCACCGCCATCTCCTGCAGGGCGTCGGTGAGCTGGATCTCGTTGCCCTTGCCCGGCGCGGTGTGCTCGAGCACCTCGAACACCTCGGGGCGGAGCACGTAGCGGCCGATGATGGCCAGGTTCGACGGGGCATCCGCGGCGGAGGGCTTCTCGACCAGGCCGGTGATGCGCACCACGTCGGGGTCATCGGTCTTCTCGATGGCGGCGGCACCGTAGAGGTGGATCTGCGACGGGTCGACCTCGAGGAGGGCGACGACGCTCGTGTTGCGGCTGATCTGCTCCGCGAGCATCTTGTCGAGCAGCGGGTCGCGGGCGTCGATGATGTCGTCACCGAGCAGCACGGCGAACGGCTCATTGCCCACGTGCATCTTGGCGCGGAGCACCGCGTGGCCCAGGCCCAGCGGGTCACCCTGGCGCACATAGTGCATGTCGGCGAGGTCGGTGGACTCGTTCACCTTGGCGAGACGGTCACGGTCACCCTTCTGGATGAGCACGGCCTCCAGCTCGGTGACGCGGTCGAAGTGGTTCTCCAGGGCGTTCTTGTTACGACCGGTGATCATCAGCACATCGGTGAGGCCGGCAGCGACGGCTTCTTCGACGACATACTGGATGGCCGGCTTGTCGACGACGGGCAGCATCTCTTTCGGCATGGCCTTAGTCGCGGGCAGGAACCGGGTTCCCATTCCAGCAGCGGGAATGACGGCCTTAGTAATCTGAGTAACCATGGCATTAGGTTAGCGGCATCCCCGCCCTGTTCCGCACCTAGGATGACTTGTATGGACTCTGATATTGAGCACCGAAAGCGGGCGCTCCGCGCAGAGCTCCGGGAGCGCCGCCACACACTGACCGCTGTGGAACGCGACAGCGCCACGGCAGGGTTCACCGAGAACCTGCAGAGCATCGTGCTCGACTTGTCCGCCCGGTCGATCTCCTGCTATCTCTCCGGGCCGACCGAGCCGAACACCCGCCCGTTCGTGAACTGGGCCGAGGCCCGCGGCATCCGGGTGCTGTTCCCCGTCTCCCGCGACGACGGCCTGCTCGACTGGACCGTCGGCGAGGAGGAAACCGAGATCAAGGGACTCTCCGGCGCCCCTGAGCCCAAGGGCGAACTGCTCGGCCCGATCGCGATCAACGACGTCGACCTGATCATCGTTCCGGCGGCGGCGATCGACAAGACGGGCCTCCGGATGGGTTGGGGTCGCGGCTACTTCGACAAGACCCTCGGGTCGATGGAGAAGTGTCCGCCGGTGTACGCCGTCGTCTACGACAACGAGTACGTCGACGAGGTGCCGCGCGAGGTGCACGACCAGCCGGTGAACGGTCTCGTCACCCCCACCCGGATCGTCGTCTTCTAGACTTTCCCCACCGGCGATTGCCGGCCAGCTCCCTCGAACCACGAACCGAAAAGACGCAGTGCCTACCTATTCTTACCGTTGCACCGAGTGCGACACGGCCTTCGACATCCAGCAGGCTTTCACCGACAACACCCTGACCGAGTGCCCCACCTGTGGCGGCAAGCTGCGCAAGGTGTACTCGTCGATCGGAGTCAGCTTCACGGGTTCCGGCTTCTACCGCAACGACTCCCGCTCCGAGTCGACCGGCAAGTCCAACTCGCTGTCGGCCGAGAAGGGCTCCGGCAAGTCGGAGTCGAAGTCGGACTCCACCCCCGCCGCCAAGCCGGCCGAGAAGTCAGCACCGGCCGCGCCGTCGTCGTCCAGCTCTTCGTCGGGTGGGTCGGGTTCCAGCTCGTCCCCGACGCCGGCCCCCAAGTCGTCCTGAATCCGGGTTTCGCCCTCTTCCGGCACGGCGACAGCCTCCGTTAATATCGAGGACGCGGATCACACCCGCCATACGTAAGGAAGAACCATGATCCAAGGCTTCAAAGCATTCATCATGCGGGGCAACGTCATCGACCTCGCCGTCGCCGTCGTCATCGGCGCCGCATTCACCGCCGTCGTCACCGCCATCGTCGAGAATGTGTTCAACCCCCTGATCGGCGCCATCTTCAACGCCGACAGCCTCAAGACCTCGTTCATGATCGGCCTGCCCGGAGGCGGTGACCTGGCGCTCGGCGCGGTGCTCGCGGCCATCATCAACTTCCTGCTCATCGCCGCCGTGGTCTACTTCGTCTTCGTGCTGCCGATCAACCGTATGAAGGAGGCGCAGGAGCGCCGCCTGGCCGCCCAGGCCCCCGGCGTCCAGGAAGCGGCACCCCTCACCGACATCGTCCTGCTCAGCGAGATCCGCGACCTGCTGGCCGCCTCGGCCCGTGCCTCTGCCGTCCCCGCCGCTGCGGCAACCGCCGCCGCCGCGCGTCCCAGCGACGGCACCCCGAAGCACACGCTGTAACCGCACCATCCGCCGGGCCGGCTCGCCGGCGTAGCGCGACTTGCGGCAAAGTGCCCCATGGATGCGCACCAAGGGGGTGTTTTGCCGCATCTCGCGACGGGGTGGTTCGCCGAGTTGCTTCGAAGTGCCCCTTGGGTGCACTCCACGGGGGCTTTTGATGCAAGTCGATGGGTGGACAGCCGCCGAGCGGACGGTGCGCTACCAGTGCGGGGGCTTGTCCTGGCGGAGCCTCGCGTCGTTGGCGCTCGTGGAGGAGCCGTCGCCGGAGGTCTGGCCGCCCTCTTCACGGGCAGCCGGCTCCGGGTTCGGATCGGTGTCCGGGGCCGGGGTCAGGCGCGCCCGACGGGCACCGGTCGACCGCACCACCCGCTGGCGCGGCTCGGCCGCCGACACGGTCTCGGCGGGCGCGGCCGGGTCAGCCGCGGCCGGGTCAGGCACGGTGCGCCGGACCGCCCGACCCGTCGGCCGGCGTGATGCCGGCGAGGGCGGCGACGCGGGCGGCGACCGCGTCCGGGTTGCTGAACAGTTCGAAGCTATGCACCCGCAGGTAGTGCCAGCCCAGGCGCCGCAGCACCTCGGGGCGCAGGCGCAAGGATTCGCGCAGGCTCGCCCGGTTGACCACGGCGTCGGTCTCCACGACCACGGCGCGGCCGGCGTGCGAGGCGGCCAGCGCGAGCTTGCCGCGGTGCCCGAGGGAGACGGTGAGGCCCTTGCGTTCGAGCCGGCGGGCCAGGTCGACGAGCATGGCCTCGCGGGCATCCGGCACGGCCACCTCGTTGCGGCGCGCCTCGGTCTCGGTGAGCACCTGCGAGAGGGCCAGGATGCCATGCCGCTGCCGGTCGGCGTCGATGTCGATGGGACGGAAGCAGGAGACGATGTCCATCGCCCGGCGGGCGCGGGTCATGCCGATCGCGAGCAGGCGTTCGCCGCCCGGCTCGCCGAGCGACCCGAAGTTGCTCAGCAGTCGGCCGTGCGGGGTGCGGCCGTAGCCGATCGAGAAGATCACCCGGTCGCGGCTCTGCGCCACGGCCTGCTCGAGGGTGAGCACCGTGAACGGTTCGGCGCGGTCCTTGAGGATGAAGTCGCTCAGGTCGGTGCGCTTGGCGAACGCGGCGAGCACGGCCTGGTGCACGCGCACGGCGTGCCGGGCGCTGGCGGTGATGACCATCAGGGATTCGCGCGGGCGCTTGACGGCGTGGTCCATGACCAGGTCGACGACCTTGGCCACCTCGGCGTCCACGCTCTCCACCGCGCCGCTGTCCACGTCGGGCATGCCGTGGCCGCCGGCGACGTAGTTGAGGGTGAGGCTGCCGTGACCGAGGAAGCTGCCCGCCCAGGGCAGCGAGTCGATCCGGCCGCCGTAGAAGCGGTGGTTGACCAGCTCGGCGAGGTCCTCGCCGCCGGCCCGGTAGCTGCGGGTGAGGGTGAGGGTCGGCAGCAGCTCGCCGAGGCGGGCCAGGGCGGAGTCGGCGTGCAGGGCGTCGACGTTGGTCTCCTGCGGGATGGGCACGTCGGCCGGTTCCACGATGCCGGTCTCGAACGGGGACGGGGTCTGGGTGACCGGGTCGCCGAACGCCACGACCTGCTTGCCGCGGCGGATGGCGCCGACGTTCTCGGCGAGGGTGGTCGCGCCCGCGTCGACGAGCAGCACGGCGTCGAAGGTCATGCTGTCGTCGAGGGCGGCGACTTCGTAGGGCGAGGCCAGCCAGACGGGCGCGAGCACGCGGCCCAGGTGCGGGGAGACTTCGTTGATGCGGCTGGGGGTGGCGCGGTCGGCGCGCAGCAGGCGGCGCAGCTGGTCTGCCTCCTCCGGCCAGTCGACGACGCCGATCTTCCAGGTCTCGGCGAGCAGCCAGGCCAGGATCTGGCCGGTGCTGGAGGCGTGCGCCTCGTCGACGAGCTTGAAGTCGGCCTCGAGCCGGTCCAGCACCTGGGTGTTGGCGTTCAGCAGGGCCTTGTCGCCGCCCAGCATGACCTCGAGCACCGACTGCCACCAGGCCAGTTCGAGTTCAGCGGCGACATCGCTCTCGGACACGTGCCGCAGCGACAGGTCGGCCATCAGCGGGTCGAGGTTGTGCTCGCGCAGCGTGGCGAGCAGGGCGGTGCGCTCGTGCAGGTTCGCGAGCACCTCGCTGTCGGCGGCGAGGCCCTTGATGGTGTGCAGCAGTTCCCGGATGGGCTGGGAGACCAGCTGGCGGGGCGTGCCGGAGTTGCCGAGCGGCAGGTCGAGCTTGCCGAGGTCTTCGGCGACGCGCTGGAACGCGACGTGCACATCGTTGATGCCGACCGGCACCTCGGGGGTCACGCCGGCGGCGGCGTAGCGCTGCCAGAGGGTGCGCTGCTGCTGGATGCGGCGCAGGCTCTCGTTCATGTCGCTCACGTGCACGCCGGGGCGCAGGTATTCGTCGGCGAGCTTGCGCAGCCGGCGGCGGTTCGCGCCGGTCATCTCCGGCGAGTCCCGGCGGGCGGAGGTCGCGGCGATCAGTTCGGTCAGGGACCGGTCGAAGACGGCGGGCTGGAACCGGTCGAGCGTTTCGCGGATGTCCAGCAGTAGGCGCAGGTAGATGCCGAGCTCGTGCACGGTCTCGAACGGGCGCAACCGGGTCTGGCCGACCAGGTGGGTGGCCCGCTCGAGCAGGCGCGGCAGGTCGGGCGTGTTCAGGCGCTTGGCGAGCTCGTGCGCTGCACCGGCATCCGCGGTGGAGGTGAACGAGGCGCCGTACCAGGGCGAGTCGCCGGGGCCGTAGCGGAACTGGCCGAGGACCGCGGCCTTGATCAGGATCGCGGCGGCGCTGGCCCGGTCGTGGGCGAGGCGCTCGAGGGCGACCCGATCGAGCCGGGCGGTGGTCGACGGCGGGGACGGCAGCTGGGCGAGCCGGGCGAGTTCGCCGAGTGCATCCAGCACCGACACGCCCAGGACCGAATCCTTGCGGGTGAGCGCCGACCGGTAGTCGAGCAGCACCTTGCGCAGGCGCACGAGGGCGTCGTCGACGTCGCCGACCTTGGGCTGCACGCACTTCTCGTTGCGGGTGATCGACTGGATCAGGTCGCGGCGCAGGGTGCGCGGGGTCACGGCCACGCCGGGCAGGCCCACCTGCACGAGGCGGTGGGCGATGCCGTCGAGGCTGGACCGGCGGGCGCTGACCACGAGCACGCGCTTGTGCTGCGCGATGAGCGACCCGATGGCGTTGACGATGGTCTGGGTGCCACCGGTGCCGGGCAGGGTCTTCACGACGAGGGAGTTGCCGGCGCTGATCTGCGCGACGACGTTCTCCTGCTCCGCGTCGGCATCCAGCAGCAGCGTGTCGGTGCCGGGCGGGCGCACGTCCTGCCCGATCGGCATGACCGGGTGGTACGCCATCTCGATGGCGCGCTTGGCGGTGGGGTTGCCGGCGACGGCGTCGAGCACCGGGTGGGTGAGCTTGTGCGCGTCGACGGCCATGGCGCGGCCGACGTCGGCGAACGACGACGCCACCAGGCGCGGGGAGACGTTGAACCAGGGCAGGTGCGAGGTGAGCCCACGCAGCCGGTCGATCACGGGCTGCGGCTTGAACGCTCCGTTGGTCACGGCCAGGGCGACGAACGCATCCGCGTCGAGGGTGATCTGGAACTGGTCGTGCAGGGCCCGGGCGAGTTCGGGGTTGAGGAACGGGGCGCCCTTGAGCTTGAGTTCGAAGTCGCGGCCGTAGCGGCGGATGGCCAGGGGGCGCAGCAGCACCGGTGCGGTGAACTCGACGTCGTTGTGGCGCCACTGGGCCAGGCCGATGGCGAGGTGCACCGATTCGATGCCGCGCATCGACCGCAGCTCGATGCCCTTCTGGGTTATCTCGTTCGCGGCCAGGCGGGCGTTGCGCAGCGCCAGCTCGTCCCGGATGAGGTTGGACAGCAGGGTGGTCTTGCCGGTGATGAACTGGGGCAGCCCGCCGGGGTGGGTGGCGGACAGCTCGATGCGCGAACGTGCACTGTCGCCGAAGTGCAGCAGGGGGGAGTGGCCGCCGACGGCGGCGAGTTCGTCCCGCCAACGCTGCCAGGTGGGTTCGGCGATGTTGCCGGCGACGAGCGCCGGATCACCGAGGCTCACCGAGTCGGGAGACGTTGCACGTCGCGAGTCGGCAGACGGCACGTCGGTGTACTCCGACGTGAAATCGTCATCTTCTGGTTTTCTATCGAGGCGCCACACACCCACACCCTATTTCTCCGGCGGCCGGTTCTCCGTTAGGCCACCCGGGGTTTTCGTGCATTCGCAGGTTTCTGGAGGGTTTCGCCGGCGTCGCAGCCTAGAGCCAACCCTTGCGCTTGAATGCCACGTACAGCCCGAAACCCATGGCGAACATCAGCGCGATCGCGAACGGGTAGCCGAACCGCCAGTCTAACTCCGGCATATGGGTGAAATTCATCCCGTAAATGGTGCCCACAAGGGTGGGGGCGAACAGAATCGCCGCCCAACTGGAGATCTTCTTCACTTCCTCGCTCTGCGCCAGCCCGGTCTCGGACAGCCGGCGGGTCTCGTCGTTCTGCCGTTGCGCGACGAGGGTGCTGTGCACGGTGAGGGCGTTCTGCAGCAGCTGCCGGAACGCATCCACCCGTTCGACGACCCGGATGGTGTGGTCGAGCACATCGCGCAGGTGCCGGTGCAGTTCGACGTCGACGTGGTGGGTCTCGAACGCCTCCTGCAGGGATTCGAGCATCCCGATCAGCGGCTGGGTGGCGCGCTGGAACTCGATGACCTCACGCGACAGCGCGTAGATGCGCCGGGAAACGGCCTGGTCGCCGTCGAAGAGCTGGTCCTCGATCTCGTCGATGTCGTTCTCCAGGCCCGCCACGACGGGTGCGTACTCGTCGATCACCTGGTCGAGGATCGCGTACAGCACGGCCTGCGGGCCGAAGGCCAGCAGGTCCGGCGTCTCCTCGAGGCGGCGACGCACGGAGGCGAGGTCGGGCGATTCGGCGTGCCGGATGGTGACGACGAAGTCCGGTCCGACGAAGACGTGCAACTCGCCGAACTCCACCCGCTCGTCCTCGTCGAGGTACCGGGCGGGGCGCAGCACCAGGAACTGGGTGTCGGCGAAGCGTTCGATCTTGGCCCGCTGGTGGCCCTTGAGGGCGTCCTCGATCGCGAGGTGGTGCAGGCCGAACTCGTCGGCGACGCTCCGGATCTCGTCGTCGGTGGGACGGTACAGGCCGATCCAGGCGAAGCCCTTCTTCTCCTTGAGCACCGTGAAGACATCCTGCAACGTCTCCGGGGTCGCCACCCGGCGGCCATCCACATAGATCGCGTCATCAATCAGCGCCACGGCTGCTCCTCACTCGCGGTACAAGTGTGGCACCGGCCGGGCGGGCCGGCGGACACGGCGAGCTCAGTGGCGCTGCGGGCCCTCGTGCTTGCGGTAGGTGGGGCTGAACGCGAGCAGGATCAGGCCCGCTCCGAGCACCGCCTGGCCGATATTCGTAACGGGGATCAGCGAGATGGCCCCGCCGAGGGCGATGAGCACCGCGGGGAGGACCCGGTACACACGGGCGCGCAGCATGGCGGTGCCGAGCAGGATCCAGCCGACCCCGAACACGGCGGCGGTCAACAGCAGGCCGAAGGAGTAGGAACCGGGCCGGGCGGTGCCGTCGATGAGGTCGGGGGCGAGACGGCCCAGGGTGGGATAGAGGAAGGCCTCCGCCCAGAACAGGCCGCTGATCAGGATGGTGCCGGTTCCGGCGACGATCGCGGCCGAGAACCCGAAGGGGCCGATCTGCCGGGCGCGGCGTTCGTAGATGGCCACCAGCGCCAGGATGAGCAGCAGCGCGCCGCCCAGCAGTGCCACGGAGCGCACCGCGTAGAGCGGGGTCTGCACGATCTCGCTGGCCGGGTCGGCGCTGAGGCGCAGCACCTGGTCGAGGACTCCGCCGAGGAGGAACACGCAACCGGCGGCGAGGGTCGAGGGCTTCGCGACGCCTTCGAATCTCTTCACGACAACCTCACCTACTGCGCTGCAGCGTCGGCTCCCGCACGCCGGTGGGGTGGGTGGGGCCGATTGGTTCGATTCTCGCACCCGCCGTTCCGCCCGACAAGAGCGGATGGGCGCGGTCAGTTGCCAGTTGACGCCCGTTGCCTCCCGCTCAATGGGCCCCAACTGGCGTCTCACCCGGCGACGCTCCCGCGAGATGCCAGTTGGTGCCGTATCCCGCCGCCGGAAGGGGCCGGAAGTGGCCACTCACATCCGCCCGGCATCGGCCGGCATCCGCAGGGTGGGCGGGTGCCGGGTGCGGTTAGGGTGATGGCGTGCCCGATGCTCCCCTCCCCTCCGACGACCCGGTGCGCACCGCCGCGACCAGCGCCCGCGCTGCCAGGGCCGGCCACCCCGGCGGCGACCCGGCGGACACCGAACCGGCGGGTATCGACCTGGCCGGCACGGACCTGGCCGGCACGGTGGTCGTGCTGCTCGCCGGGCAGGCGCCGATGAAGGCCGGCGACCACCGGCTGCTGGCCGCGCTGGTGGGCCGGGTGACCGGCGCGGATGCCGCATCCGTGACGGTCAGCCAGGAGTGCCCCAGTTGTGGGGAGCCCGGCCACGGACCGCTCCGGGTACTCGTCGGAACGGCCGCGCCGTCCCCCGCCGTGCACGTGAGCCTCGCCCGGGCCGGCGGGCTGGTGGCCCTGGCCGTCACCGGGGCCGGTCCGGTGGGCATCGACCTGGAGTCGGTGGCGGCCCTTCGCCGCGCGCCGGTCGGAGACGCGCTGGTGTCCGCAGCCGAAGCCCTGGCCCTGGCCGGCCTCGGCGCATCCGAGGCGGAGGCGGCGACGGGCGTCCTCTGGACCAGCAAGGAGGCCGTTCTGAAGGCCGCCGGCGTGGGTCTGCGGGTCGATCCGCGCGACCTCACCATCGCTCTCCCGGCGCCGGACAGCATGCCGGCGGGAGGCTCAGCCGACCGGGCCGCCGACTCCAGCGCCAGCCGCAGCGACGTTGGCGACTCCGGCCCCAGTGCCAGGCCCCGCGTCCGTTGGCCGGTGGTGGCCGAGTGGCCCGCGGCGCCGTTCCCGCTCGACGCCGTACACCTGCATCCGCTGACCGCGCCGCCCGGAACCGTCGGGACCGTCGCGGTCGTCTGCGCCGCCCGTCCGGCACTGGTGGTCCTGCCGGCCCCGCTCAGCTGACCCCCGTTCGACTTGCCGCAAAATCCCCCATCACGGCACGCCAAGGGGCACTCTGGATGAACTCGCAAACGATCCCCTTAACGAGTTGCCGCAAAATCCCCCTTCGCGGCCTGCCAAGGGGCGTTTTGGGCGAACTCGGGTGCGAGGGTTGCGTCAGGCCGGCGCCGGGGGCGCGGCGGCCAGCCGTGGCAGGCTCTTGCTCGACACCCAGCGGGCCACGATCTTGTCGGCCACGCGGGTGCCGGAGGCGGCATCGAAGCAGCCGAGCAGGTCCTCCGGGGTGACGTTTCCGTGCCGGTGCGTGCGGGTGTAGGCGCGCAGCGCGGTGAAGAACGCTTCGTCGCCGATCGCCTGCCGCACCGCGTGCAGGGCCAGCGCCCCGCGCTTGTAGACCCGGTCGTCGAACATCGCCTGCGGTCCGGGGTCGCCCACGACGAGGTTCTTGGGCAGCGTGTCGAGTTCCGCCCGGTGCAGCAGGGCATTCGCATGCGCGCTGAGTCCGCCGCTGGCCTCCGACCAGATCCATTCGGAGTAGCAGGCGAAGCCCTCGTGCAGCCAGATGTCGGCCCAGCGGCTGAGGGTGAGACTGTTGCCGAACCACTGGTGGGCCAGCTCGTGCGCGATCAGCCGGTCGCTACCGTGCAGCCCGTCGACGTGGTTGCGGCCGAAGACGGCGATGCCGTGCGCCTCCAACGGGATCTCGAGGTCGTCATCCGTCACGATCACCGAGTAGGCGGGGAACGGGTACGGGCCGAAGGCCTGGCTGAACACGGCGATCATGTCGCCGAGCCGGGCGAAGTCCACGGCCACCTGGCGGGACAGCGTGGGCGGGAAGAACAGGCTGTGCGCCACCGGCGCTGCCGCGATGTCGTGCCGGCGGTAACGGCCGATCTGCACGCTGGCCAGGTACGCGGCCATCGGCTCCGCGACGTCGAAGGTCCAGGAGGTGCGGCCGGAGCGGGTGCTCCTGGCCACGACCGGGCCGTTGCTCACCACCGTATACGGCGCCTCGCAGGTGACCTGGATGCGGAAGGTCGCCTTGTCGCTGGGGTGGTCGTTGCAGGGGAACCACGACGGTGCGCCGCTCGGCTGGCCGGCGACGAGCACCCCGTCGGTGAGTTCCTCCCAGCCCACCTCACCCCAGTGGCTGCGTACCGGGCGCGGCGCCCCGCGGTAGCGCACCGACACCTCGAACGTCTCCCCCGCGGCGAGCGGCACCGCGAGGGTGAGGGTGAGCTTGCGGGCCGAGTGCACCGTCTTCGCCGGCGCGACGCCGGCAACGGTGACCTTCTCCACGGTCAGGCCGGCCAGGTCCAGGCTGAACCGGTCCAGCCGGGTGAGGGCGCGCGCCCGGATCACGGCGGTGGCGGTCAACCGGTTGGTGGCCACCCGGTAGTCCAGGTTCAGGTCGTAGTGGTCGACGCTGTAACCGCCGTTGCCGCTGGCGGGCAGGTAGGGATCGCCCGCGGACGCGGACCCGAACACGGCGGTGGAAGGCTGCAACATAAGGGGTCAAGTCTTCCACGGCGGCCGGTGCCACGGCGCAATCGGGTTGCCGGACCACAGCGAATCGGTGGGAACCCGCTCGCCGCGCATCACCAGCGAGCCCGGTCCCACGGTGGCGTTGGCGTCGATCCGCGCCGCCGGCAGGATGACGCTGTTCGGTCCGAGGGTGCCGCCGGCGCCGATCAGCACGGTGTCCAGCTGCATGATCCGGTCGTGGAACAGGTGCGTCTGCACGACACAGCCGCGGTTGACGCTGCTGCCGGCCTCCAGGGTGACGAGGTCGGCTTCGGGCAGCCAGTAGGACTCGCACCACACCCCCCGGCCGATCCGGGCTCCCAGCGACCGCAGCCACAGCGCCAGTGCGGGCGTGCCTGCGGCGTTCTGCGCGAACCACGGCCGGGCGACCATCTCCACGAAGGTGTCCGACACCTCGTTGCGCCAGATGAACGATGACCAGAGCGGATGCTCCATCGCCTTGATCCGCCCCACCAGCAGCCACTTGGCGGCGGTGGTCAGCCCGGCGGCGACCACGCCGGCGATCATGAGCACGACGGCCGACAGCAGCAACGCCACCCACGGTCCCGCCCACAGCCACAGCGCCGCCAGGGCGCCGAGCACCCCGAGCGCGATCCAGGCGGACACGAACACCGGCACCAGGCGCAGCACCTCCCAGAGCGACCGGGCCAGCCGCAGCCGGGCCGGCGGGTGGAAGGTGCGGGCCTCGTCGATGTCGGTGACCCGGCGGCGGAGGCGTGTGGGCGGGTTGCCCAGCCAGGACGAGCCGCGTTTGGCCTTCCGCGGGGTGGAGGAGAGCACGGCGACGAGGCCGTCGCGCGGCACGGTGCGGCCGGGGCCGGCGATGCCGCTGTTGCCCAGGAACGCCCGGCGGCCGATCTTGGCGCGGCCGATGCGCATCCAGCCGCCGCCGAGTTCGTAGCAGGCGACCATGGTGTCGTCGGCGAGGAATGCGCCCGGTGCGATGGTGGTGAGGGAGGGCACGAGCAGCACGGTGGAGGCTTCGACGCCCGGGCCGACCCTGGCGCCGAGCAGCCGCAGCCAGACCGGGGTGAGCAGGCTGGCGTAGAGCGGGAAGAGCAGGGTGCGGGCGCCGTCGAGCAGTCGTTCGGTCATCCAGACCTGCCAGCCCACCCGGCTGCGCACCGCGTGGTGCCCCTCGGACAGGGCGAGGCCGAGCAGCCGCACCGCGCCGACGACGGCACCGGCGTAGACGAGTCCGGCCGCGAGCACGGCCAGCGGCACGGCGGCGGCGGCACGCGTCAGGGCGGCGCCCAGGGTGCCGGCGTCGCCGATGACCAGGCCCACGATCACGAGGCCCACGAGCACGGCGGCGGCGGGGATGGCGGTGAGCGCGAGCGACCCGGCGCCGTAGCCGAGCAGCCAGCGGCGCTTGTTCGCCGGCCGTTCGGCGGGCCAGGCGTGCCGGGCGGAGCCGACCCTGGCGGCGGGTGATCCGGCCCAGCGTTCACCGGCGGGCACGCGGCCGGAGATGGCGGAGCCGGGTTCGATCTCGCTGCCGGCACCGATCTTCGCGCCGCCGAGTACCGTGCTGCGCGAGCCGATCACGGCGTCGGCGCCGATCTTCACCTGGCCGAGCCGCAGGGTGTCGCCGTCGAGCCAGTAGCCGGCCAGGTCCACCTCGGGTTCGATGGCGGCGCGGGCGCCGATCGTGAGCATCCCGGTGACCGGCGGCACGGAGTGCAGGTCGACGCCGGGTTCGATGCGGGCGCCGAGCGCGCGGGCGTAGTAGCTGATCCAGGGCGCCCCGGCCAGGCTGGCGGCGTCGACGAAGTGGGCCACCTGTTCGGCCAGCCAG
Source organism: Cryobacterium sp. AP23 (assembly GCF_054075385.1). Taxonomy (NCBI): domain Bacteria; kingdom Bacillati; phylum Actinomycetota; class Actinomycetes; order Micrococcales; family Microbacteriaceae; genus Cryobacterium; species Cryobacterium sp. AP23. The sequence continues at coordinate 1,681,535 of NZ_CM133415.1, forward strand.
AGGCGCAGGTGCACCGAGCCGCCGCGCGGGTAGGCGCCCGGTTTCACGCCGCGCAGCAGCAGCCGGGCGGAGGCGACAGAGATCGCCATCTTGCCCAACGGCGTGACCAGCAGGATGAATCCGGCCAGCACCCACCACCACGACACCGTCGGGGCGAAGGATGCGCCGGCGGCGGCGAGGACGTTGTTGGCCGCCATCAGGTAGACCAGCCAGCGGGCACCCACGAGCAGGTGCAGGGGCACGCCCAGCAGGCTCTGCACCAGCCCTGACCTCGCCGGGGTGGGCAGCACCTGCCGGCTGCGGCGGGCCACGGGCGGGATGCGGCTGTCGAGTTCGTCGGCCAGCGAGCCGATGCGGGGGTGGTCGTAGATGTCGCTGATCCGGGTGTCGGGGTAGCGCTCGCGGATCGCGGAGACGAACTGCGCGGCGGAGAGCGACCCGCCGCCGTAGGCGAAGAAGTCGCTGTCGCCGTCGACGACGGGCACGCCGAGGATCGCAGCCCAGTGCCCGGCGAGCCAGGCGGCCGTGCCGTTGAGGGCATCCGCGCCGCCGCTGTCGCCGCCGGCCAGGCTCGGCAGCGGCCAGGGCAGGGCGCCGCGGTCGACCTTGCCGGAGGTGCGGGTGGGGATGGTGTCGACGACGGTGAGCAGCGGCACGAGCGCGGCGGGCAGCGCGGTGCGGAGCGCGTCGGAGGCGGCGGGAAGGTCGAACCCGGTGGCTGCCGTGTCGGTGAGGGCGAGGTAGCCCACCAGCACCTGGTTGCCGGCCGGGGTGGTCTGCACCACGGCGGCGGCACCGGCCACGCCGGGCAGGGCCTGCATGGCGGCGTCGATCTCGCCGAGTTCGATGCGCCGGCCGCCGAGCTTGATCTGGTCGTCGGCGCGGCCCACGAACACGAGCCCGGCCGGGTCGAACCGCACGAGGTCGCCGCTGCGGTAGGCGCGCTGCCAGCCGAGGCCGGCGTGCGGGGCGTATTTCACCGCATCCTGGGCGGGGTCGAGGTAGCGGGCCAGGCCCACGCCGCCGATGATGAGTTCGCCGGTTTCGCCGGCGGCCACCCGCTGCCCGGCCGGGTCGACCACGGCGAGCCGCCAGCCGTCCAGCGGCAGGCCGATGCGCACCGGGTCGCTGCCGTCGAGCAGGGCGCCGCAGGCCACGACGGTGGCCTCGGTGGGGCCGTACGTGTTCCAGACCTCGCGGCCGCGGGCGCTGATGCGGGCGGCCAGCTCGGGCGGGCAGGCCTCACCGCCGAAGATCACCAGGCGCACGTTCTCCAGCGCCTCCTCGGGCCAGAGCCCGGCGAGGGTGGGCACGGTGGAGACCACGGTGATGCCGTGCGCGATCAGCCAGGGGCCGAGGTCGGCGCCGCTGCGCACCAGGGAGCGGGGAGCGGGCACCAGGCAGGCGCCGTTCCGCCAGGCCAGCCACATCTCCTCGCAGGAGGCGTCGAATGCCACCGACAGCCCGGCCAGCACCCGGTCGCCGGGGATGATGGGGTCGCTGGCCAGGAACAGGCCGGCCTCGGCGTCGACGAACGCGGCCGCGGAGCGGTGCGTGACGGCAACGCCCTTGGGCACGCCGGTGGAGCCGGAGGTGAAGATGATCCAGGCGTCGTCGTCGGGGCTCGGCATCGGCTCGGCCCAGTGGGCGAGCGAGGGGTCCTCCTCGGGCGGCAGCGGGCGTTCGGCCAGCACCCCGGCGTCCAGGCCGGCGCGCACGGCGAAGACCCCGCCGGCGCCGATGACACCCACCACGGCGGCCTCGCCGAACACCAGCCGGGCGCGTTCCTCCGGGTCGTCGGCGTCGACGGGCACGTAGGCGGCGCCCACCCGCAGGGTCGCGAGGATGGAGAGGTAGAGCTCGCGGGTGCCGGACGGGATGCGGATCCCCACGGTGTCGCCGCGGCGCACACCGGCCCGGCTCAGCTGGGCGGCCTGGTCGTTGACCAGGCGCACCAGCCGGCGGTAGCTCAGCGCTCCGGCCGCGTCTTCGAGCGCGAGCGCGGTGGGGTACTCCTCGGCGGTGGCGAGCAGGATGTCGACCAGGGTGCGCTCCGGGTGCACCAGGCCGCCGGCATCCAGCACACCCTGCTCATGCCCGGGTGCGGTCGCACTGCCCGGCGCCGGGGCGGATGCGGCCGCTGCAGCGGTTGCCGCTGCAGCGGTTGCCGCTGCCGTGGTGACGGTCTCGGCGAGGGAATCGACGGAGCGCTTGCTGGGCTCTGGGTGGATCGGGGTCACGCACGCTCCTGTCCGGTTTCGCGACAAACCGCGACGGCGCCAGCGTAGAACCATTAGGTAACCAGCGGGTGAACGCGCGTCACACCCCGCCATTCTCCCCCTCCCCCGCTCGCCCGTCCCCCTCCCGCGCTGCGCCGTGCACAACTCCTGCAGAATTCGGCACGCCGCCGCTGCGGCCGCAGGATTCCGTGGGCGGGCCGACCCCGGCCGGACGAATTGCAGGAGTTATGCATCACCCGATGGTTGTGGGCCCGGTCAGCGGATGCGGGCGCGCACGGCGGTGGCCGCGCAGAGGATCACGGCGAGGGCGCCGACCAGCACGATCAGGTCCAGCCGCTCGCCGAGGAGCAGGGTTGCCCAGACGATCGTGAGCACCGGTTGCACGAGCTGGATCTGGCTCACCCGGGCGATCGGCCCGATGGCCAGGCCCCGGTACCAGGCGAAGAAGCCGAGGAACATGCTCACCCCGGCGAGGTAGGCGAACGCGAGCCAGGCCGGCGCATCCGCTTCGGGCCGGCCGGCGCCGAGCCCGACCAGCATGAGGGGCAGCATCACCGGCAGCGCCACGATCAACGCCCAGCAGATGGTCTGCCAGGAGCCGAGCTCGCGGGAGAGCAGCGCGCCCTCGCCGTAGCCGATCGCCGCGAGCGCCACCGCGCCCACCAGGAGCAGGTCGGCCGGGTGCAGGCTGCTCAGGCCGCCGGCGGTGAGCGCCACGAAGCCGATCACGGCGGCCACGCCGAGGCCGCTGGCCAGCCAGAACCGCATGGACGGCCGTTCCCTCGCCCGCAGCACCGCGACCACGGCCGTGGCGGCGGGCAGTAACCCGATCACGACGGCGCCGTGTGCGGCCGGCACGGTCTGCAGCGCGAACGAGGTGAGGATCGGGAACCCCGCGATGACGCCGGCGCCCACCACGGCCAGCCGCAGCCACTGCCGCCCGCGCGGAAACCGCTGGCGCAACACCGCGAGCACGACGATCGCGAGCACGCCGGCCACCACGGCCCGCCCGGCGCCGACGAAGAGCGGGTCGAGCTGCGCCACGGCCACGCGGGTCAGCGGCAGGGTGAAGGAGAACGCCAGCACGCCGAGCAGGCCGAAGACCAGGCCGGCGGCGGCCGAGCCGTGCGGAGTGCCCGCCGAGGCTCGTGCGACCGCCGGAGCGACGGCAGCCGGGCCGGATAGCGCTGGCGGCGGCGTAGCGATAGCGCTATTCTGTATTTTCATGGAAGAGGATAGCACCCGAGCCAACGCCACGTCCACCGGCCCGACCGGCCTGACCGGCGCGGTCGACGGCGAATCCGCCCACCTCGCCATCGAACGCCGGCTGCGCGACCTTGTCGCCTCCCGGCCGGTCGGGGAACGGTTGCCCTCCACCCGCGCCCTGGTGCTCGAACACGCCGCCAGCCCGCTTACCGTGCAGCGCGCCCTGCAACGGCTGGTGCTCGAGGGCCTCGTGGAAACCCGGCCGGGCGCGGGCAGCTTCGTGGCCCGGCCGCACGCCGTGCACCGCGCCGATTTCGGCTGGCAGACCACCGCCCTCGGCGCCGCCCGCACCGGCGCTGACGCCATCGGCACCGCCATGGCGAGCGCCGGGCCCGGCGTGATCGCCCTGCACTCCGGCTACCCCGCCGAGGATCTGCTGCCCACCCGGTTGGTGCGGAGCGCCCTGGTCCGGGCAGCGCGCACCGGCACGGCCGTCGAGCGTGCGCCCATCTCCGGGCTGCCGGAGTTACGCAGCTGGTTCGCGGCGGAGCTCGCCCCGGCCGGCGCATCCGCAGCGGCCCCACCGGCCGCCGATGACGTGGTCATCACCCCGGGTGGACAGAGCGCCCTGTCGTCGATCTTCCGGGCGCTGGCGGTTCCCGGCGACGCGATCGTGATGGAATCGCCCACCTACTGGGGCGCCATGGCGGCCGCCCGGCAGGCGGGCCTGCGGATCGTGCCGATCGCCCGGGGCGCGGCGGCGCCCACCGCGGCCGACCTCGACGACGCCCTCGGCGCGAGCGGGGCGCGGCTGTTCTACGCCCAACCGCACTTCGCCAACCCCACCGGGGCGCTGTGGTCGAGCGCCGAGCGCAGCGCCATCAGCGCCGTCATCAAGGCGCGCGGGGTCTACCTGGTCGAGGACGACTGGGCGCACGACTTCGGTATCGAGGCCGACGTGGCCACGCTCGCCGCCGACGACGCGGATGGTCACATCGTCTATGTGCGGTCGCTCACCAAGAGCCTCTCCCCCGCGATCCGGGTGGCCGCCGTCGTGGCCCGCGGTCCCGCTCTAGTGCGCATCCAGGTGGACCGCACCGTTGACGACCTCTACGTGAGCGGGATCCTGCAGGCCGCCGCTGTCGACGTGCTCACCGACCCGGGCTGGCGCGGCCACCTCACCCGGTTGCGCGGGTCGCTGCGCGGCCGCCGTGACGAAATGGCCCGGCAGGTGCGCGGCCAGCTGGGCGCGGATGCGTTGGAGCTGGTGCCCCGCGGCGGGCTGAACCTCTGGGTGCGTACCATTGACGGGGTGGACGTGGCCGACCTGGCCCGGCGGAGCCGCGCGGAGGGTGTGCTCTTCTCCCCCGGCGGCGACTGGTTCCCGGCCGAACCCACCGGGTCCTTCTTCCGGCTCAACTACTCCCGCGCCCGCCCCGAGCTGTTCGAGGGCGCGGTGGCCACCCTCGCCCGCCTGCTGCCCTAGCCGCGCCCCACCCGGCCGCCGCTGAGCACAACTCCTGCTATTTTTCCCCGGCACCGCCGGCCGGCCCGGAAACACCGGGCACGCCGCATCCTCCGGCGAAAATTGCAGGAGTTATGCCGCTCAGGCGGAGAGTGCGGGTCCGGCGGTCTCGGCGGCTAGGGCTACCGCATCCAGCCACGCGCCCCAGAAGGCCTTCCACCGTTCGCCCTCGTCGAACCCCGGCAGCTTGTCGTGGGTCACACCCACCCGCAACCGGCCGTCGGGCACCGGGTCGGTCGACACCAGCAGCGAACCCAGCGGGGCGCCGGCAACGGATGCCGCGAAGCGCAGCGCCTTGGCCGCCGGCTTGGACCGCAACACGGTGTCGATGCCGGGGAACACGTCGGCGCGGCAGAGTTCGTCCAGCAGGGCCGCGCGCAGCGGCTCCGCCGGCAGGGCCAGCACCCGGGTGCGGCTCACGCTGAAGGTGCCGTCGGGCATCTGGCCGGGCAGCCGCAGGCCGGCGATGCGTTCGTAGCCCACGGTGACGCCCTGCGCCCACCAGCCCGTCAGGCCGTGTTCGGCGTGCACCCAGGCGGCGATGGCGGTGTGCCCGGCGTCCCGGCCGGGGCCGGCCGCGATCAGGTCGGCCCACTCGTCCCAGCCGTGCCCGGTGTTCTCCAGGATCTTCGCGTCGGACTGGATCGGGTCGGCGGCCCATGCCGCCGGCCGGGTCCCGGCGGACGCCACCGCGGGGGGGGGGGGGGGGGGGGGGGGGGGGCCGGTGCCGACGCGATCGGGGCGACGGCCCCGGCCGCCGCCAGCTGGTCACGGATGCGGCGGCTGAAGGTGTCGTGGCTGATCATCGCTTTTTTCGGGTCGGGCGGCGCTGCCGCACAGGCGTGCAGCAACCGGGAGTTCAGGTTATTCCCTACAATCGAGAGCAGGGGAGAAAATGCGGATGCGAAACAAGAAGAACGACGACGAACCACGGGACGAGTTCGACCGGATCATGATTCCGGAGTTCATCGCCCGGCCGTTCGAGCGCCTCGGCGGCCGACCGCTGCCCGCCGCGCCCGCCGGCCGCGCCGAACCGTCCGGCGCCCGTTCGACCGAATCACGCTCCCCCGACGACCTCGACGACCCGGATGCCGCCCCCGCCGACGACGAGCAGCCGCCGCCCCGCGCCTGGTGGGCCGGCTACCGCGGCAAACTGCTCCTCTACGGCGCGGGCACCCTGGTGATGGTCTTCCTGCAGTCCCGCGGCTGACCTCGAGCTGACTCCCGGCGCACAACCTACGCCGAACGCAGTAGGCGGGTTCATCCGTCCGGAGGATGCTCCCGGGCGGCCCGGCCGCGACCATGGAATCACCGACCTCGCTCGAGCGCTCGGGTGCCGCTCGGCCGAGAGGATTCCAGATGACCACCATCCTGCGCACCATTCCCGCCCACCGGGCGCTCCGCCCCATCGTCATGACGGCAACCGTCGTGGCCGTGCCCGCCGGGGCGCACGGACCGGCGGACCTGCCCGTCACCGTCGACCGCGCTCCCGCGCACTCCCGCGACAGCATCGCCCTCTGGGCGGCGCAGACCGCCCAGACCGCCCAGGCCGGCCACGCCGCCTGAGCGACACGGGCGCCAAGCCGGCGCTCAGCCGCCGAGAAGCAGCAGCAGCGTCTCGTAGGTCACGTAGGCCGGCCACACGATCGCCTGCAGCAGCCCGAGGATGACGCCCCAGAACGAGCCGTCCGAGACCGAGATGAAGTAGACCGCGGCCCCGATATAGGCCAGCAGGAAGAAGAACCCCCAGGAGCCGTCCCGCACGATCACGCGGCCCCGACCATCCGTCGCCATCAGATCCTCCGTCGTTCGTGTCGCCCGGTCAGCCCCACTGGCACACAGGCTAGTCGCGCTCCCCGCAACGCGTAACCTCCCGCGCCCCGCCGTCTGGCGGCGCTACGGGCGGATGCCGGCCTGCACGGCCAGGGACACCAGCTGGGCCCGGTTCTGGGTGCCGGACTTCATCATCGCCCGGTTGGCGTGGGTCTTCACGGTGAACGGGGAGACGAAGATCCGCGCGGCGATGTCGGCGTTGTCCAGGCCCTCGACGATCAGCGCCACCACCTCCCGCTCCCGCTGGGTGAGCCCGTCGAACCGGGCCACGGCGGCCGGGTCGCTCGGCGGTGTCACCGGCAGGGCGACGTGGTCCACCAGCGCGTTCATCGCGGCCGGGGACAGAGCGTGATCGCCGCCGGCCACGGCCAGGATCCCGTCGGTGAGCTCGGTCCGGCTGGCGCCCTTGCCGAGGAACCCGTCGGCCCCGGCACGGAGGGCGTTCAGCACGTACTCGTCCTGCTCGAAGGTGGTCAGGATCAGGATCCGCACGGTACCGGCGGGGTGCGCGGCGCGGATGCGGCGGGTGGTCTCCACCCCGTCGATCCCGGGCATGCGGATGTCCAGCAGCACCACATCCACCGCGGTGTACTCCAGCAGCCCGAGCGCCGCGAGGCCGTCGCCGACCTCCGCCACCACCGACAGGTCCGGATGCGCATCGATCATGGTGTGCAGGCCGGCCCGGATCATCTCCTGATCGTCGACGATCATCACCCGGATCATGCGTTCCCTCCGTTGGACGGCAAGGTCGCCGTCATCCAGAACAAGCTATGGTCGCTCTTCACCTCGACCCGGCCGCCGGTGGAGGCTGCCCGTTCCTGCATGCCGACGAGGCCGTGCCCGCCGCCCACCGCGGTCGGGTCGACCACGCCGGGGCGGTGCATGTTCACCACTTCGATGCCCACGGCCCCGTCGTCGTCGACGTCAACACGGAGGGAGATGACACCGGTGCCGTGCTTGTGCGCGTTGGTCAGGGCTTCCTGGGTGATGCGGTACGCGGCCGCGCTCACCTGCGGATCCAGCGGACGGGTCAGGTCGGGCAGGGTGGCCTCGATTTCGAGGCCGGCCAGTCGGTAGGACTCGACGAGTTCGGGAATCCGGCCGTGCTCGGGCGTCGGCGCCAGGAGGTCGGCGTCGCTGCCGACCCGTAGCACCCGCAGGATCTGCTGCGTCTCCCGCAGCACGGCCTTCACGCTGCGTTGCGCCGCGGCGAGGTCGGCCCGGCTGGCATCCGCTTCGGCCGGCAGGTGCACCTCGGCCGACCCCAGGTGCATGTTCACCACCGCGATCTCGTGGCCGATGCTGTCGTGCAGGTCCCGGGCGATGCGCAGCCGTTCCTCGGCGACGCTGCGGTCCACCGCGGCCTCGCGGGTGGCGATGGCGTCGGTGGTGCGGCGTTCCAGTTCCTGCCAGTACCGCCGGGACTCCCGCACCGCGCTGCCCGCCGCGGCGGTCGCGACGGCGGCGAAGGCGGCCACGGAGGTCTCCGGGTTCACGGTCGGGTCCACCGTGCCGGACACGAGCCACACCGACGCCAGGTTCGCCGCGGCGATGACGGCGCCGGTCAGCAACCCCGACAGGCCACGGAGCGCCAGGAGAAAAGCGGCGAAGCACGCGATCGTCCAGTTGGAGATCGGCGCCCAACCCAGCACGGCGGCGATGAGCGGGGCCGCGGCGACGAGGCCGAGGGCCAGGTAGGGGTACCGCCCGATCAGTCCGACACTCGCGGCGATCGTGAGGAGGGCGAGGACGCCGCCGAGCGGGAAACCGGCCTGGACGACCAGGACCGCCTCGACGAGGATCGCCACCACCATGATGACCGTCGTCACGGTCTCGAGGGCCGAGCCGCCCCGGGACCACAGCGGCGCGCGCGGGCCGCGGATCTGGTGGGTCTGGGGGGTCACGTGACCATCCTCCCAGCCGCGGACCGCCGCGCGTACTGCGGCTGGAGTAGTGCCGGACCGTCCGCCTGCACGACGGCGCCCGCCCGCCGCCCGGCCAGGATGGTGCACGAGCACCGTGGTGAAGCCGCGTTGACCACGATCGCGGCACTCGAGCGCTCCGTCGGCCGGGCGGCACTGGTCGTGTCCCTCACCGCCGGGATCCTCGGCTGCGCCTTCGTGGCCGGTTCGGTGTTCAGCCTGCAGGCCGGGCTGGTGCTCGTGTCGATCCCGCTCGGGGTGATCGGGGTGGCCGGCTGGACCGTCGGCTACCTCGGTCATTCCCGGGTGCAGGCGCGGCGCGGCCGGCGCGTCGCTCCGCTCCTCGAGGGGCAGTACGACCTCCTGCACCTCAGTGGCGAACAGGCCAGCCACCTGCTCTCCTGACGGGTGTCCGCGGGCGCAGGCTGGTTACGCGATAGTGAAGCATGCAGATTTACTCCGACTTCGCCGCGCACCGCTCCCGCCAGATCGCGGTCGACGTGTTCGCGATCGCCGCCATCGCTGCGTGGATCGCGCTGGGGGCGTTCGTCTACTCGCTGGTGATCGACCTTGCCCGGTTCGGTGTGCAGATGCAGTCCGCCGGGTCTGACTTCTCCAGCACGATGAGTGACATCGGCGACACCCTCGGTGGTGTTCCATTGATCGGCGGCGGCATCAGCGGGCCGTTCGACGCCGCCGGCGGAGTCGGCGAGAGCCTGGAGGCCGCCGGCCGCAGCCAGCAGGAGGCGGTGCTCAATCTCGCCGTCGGCCTGGGGTGGGGTATCGCCGTCGTTCCGGTCGCGACGATCCTGGTGTTCTGGCTCGTGCCCCGCCTGCGGTTCTCCCGCCGGGCGGGCACGACCCGCCGGCTGGTCATCACGGGGGTCACGGTGGACATGCTCGCGTTGCGTGCGCTGACGAACCAGAAGCTGACGGTGCTTGCCGCGGTCGACGCCGACCCCGTGTCCGCCTGGCGGCGGGGCGACCCCGAAGTGATGCGGGCCCTGGCCCAGCTCGAGCTCAAGGCCTCCGGGGTGCGCATCAGCTGACGCGCTGCCCCTGCGGTGTCGGTTGGCTCAGACCGGTCGGGATCACGATCGGCCGGCCGGTCTGCCGGTCGGTCAGGATGTCGGCTTCGATCCCGAACACCTCTGCCAGCACGGCGCCGGTGACGACCTCGGCGGGGGTCCCCGAGGTGATGATCCGGCCGTCCTTCATCGCCACGAGGTGGTCGGCGTGCTTGGCGGCGAGGCTGAGTTCGTGCAGCACCATCACCACGGTGACGCCGAGGGTCGCGTGCAGCTCCTCGACCAGGGCGAGCACCTCGAGCTGATGCGCCACATCGAGGAAGCTGGTCGGTTCGTCCAGCAGCAGCACGCCGGTGCGTTGGGCGACGGCCATCGCGATCCAGGCGCGTTGGCGTTGCCCGCCGGACAGGCTGTCCAGGGGCCGGTCGGCGAGGAGTTCGAGCCCGGTGGCGCGCAGGGTGTCGTGCACGAGGGATTCGTCGGCTCGGGACCACTGGTCGTACCAGCGCCGGTACGGGTCGCGGCCCCGGGAGACCAGGTCGGCCACGGTGAGGCCGTCGGGGGCGACCGGGGACTGCGGCAGAACGGCCACCCGGCGGGCATACTCCTTGGTGCGGATCCGGCCGATGTCGGTGCCGCCGAGCGAGATCCGGCCCCGGTCGGGTCGCACGAGGCCGGCGAGGGCGCGCAGCAGGGTGGACTTGCCGCAGCCGTTCGGGCCGATCACGGCCGTGATCCTGCCGGCCGGCAACACGGTGCTGACCGCGTCTACGGCGACCCGCTCGCCGTAGAGCACGCTCAACCCCTCGACGACGAATTCGTTCCCGGCGGGGCCGGTGGCGGCGCTGCTGGCCGGGTCGGTGGAGGGGTCGGTCATCAGGCGGAGGCCTTTCTGCCGCGCACGAGCAGCCAGAGCAGGAACGGGGCACCGACGGCGGCGGTGACCGCGCCGACGGGCAGGATGATCGGGGCGAGCAGGGTGCGGGCGACGAGGTCGCCGGCCACCACGAGGAGCGCCCCGATCACGGCGGAGGCGAGCAGCGGGGACGTCGGTGACCGGCTGGCCATCCGGGCGAGGTGCGGGGCGACCAGGGCGACGAACGCGACCGGGCCGGCGACCGCGGTGGCGGCGGAGACCATGACCACCGAGATCAGCAGCAGGCCGGTGACGACCGGCAGCGGGCGGAGCCCCAGGGACCGCGCAGTCTCCGGGCCGAGGGAGAGCGTGGCCAGGCGGGGTGCGAGCGGCACCAGGGCGACCAGGCCCAGGACGGTCACCGTTCCTGCGGCGGCGAGTTCGGGCCAGGAGCGGTTGTTGAGCGAGCCGGTGAGCCAGACGTTGGCGCGGGCGGCGTCGTCGATGCTCGCGGCGATCATCATCCAACTCACCAGCCCGCCGAAGAAGGCGGAGACGCCGACGCCGACCAGCAGCGGCTGCACACCGTTCGCGTCGACAACCCGGAGGATGAGCGCGACGACTCCGGCTGCCACCAGCCCGCCCAGCACGGCCGCGGCGGGCACCCCCACCGCGCGGAGCAGCCCGGCCGCCTGACCGCTGCTGCCGCCGAGCACGATCACGGCCACCGCTCCGGCGCTGGCTCCCGAGGTGATGCCGAGCAGGTCGGGGCTGGCCAGGGCGTTACGGGCGGTGGTCTGCACGATCGCGCCCGAGATCCCCAGTGCGGCTCCCACCACGAGCGCCAGCGCGGCCCGCGGCAGGCGGAGGTTGGTCACGATGAGCTCCTCCCCGGCGGTGCCGCCGCCGAGGAGCACCTGCAGCACCCGGGTCGGGGTGAGGCCGAGGTCGCCGATGCCCAGCGACACGATGGTGACGCCGACCGCGAGGACGAGAGCGGCCAGGGTCACGACCGCGGCGCGTGGCCGCACCCGCGCCGAGACCGGGCCGAACCGGAGCACGCTCACGAGGCGGCGCCCCGCGGGGCGGGCGCGCGGCCCCGCGAGCGGGCGGGCCGGCGGCGCCGCGCGGACCGGACCACGAGGATCAGGAATGCCGGGCCGCCGAGGACACCGAGGGTGATGCCGACGGGGATCTCGTTGGGCGCCACGACGACCCGGCCGATGATGTCGGCGACCAGCACCAGCAGGGCGCCCGCGGCCGCCGCGAGCGGCAGCAGCGCCCGCTGGTCGTCCCGGCAGAACCGGCGCACCAGGTGCGGGGCCACCAGCCCCACGAAGCCCAGCGAGCCGATGCACGCCACCGCCCCGCCGACCAGGAGCACAACCGCGGCGAGGCCGAGCATCCGGGTGCCGGCCACGTTGCGGCCGAGGCTCTGGGCGATGTCGGCGCCGAGGGCGAGCGCGTTGAGGGCGGGCGCCTGCACGAGGGCCAGCAGCAGGCCCAGCACCAGGAACGGCCACACCACCCCGAGCGCCTCGGCGCCCCGGCCGCCGGCGAGGGAGCCGACGGTCCAGAACCGGTAGACGTCGAGGGTGGCGGTGTCCAGCAGCAGGATGACCCCGGTCACGGCGCCGAGCAGGGCGGAGACCGCGGCGCCGGCCAGCACGAGCGACGCGGGGCCGGCATCCCGTCGCCGGGTGGCGACCGAACCGAACACGGCTACCAGCACCGTGCCCAGCAGTGCGCCCGCGAAGGCGAACCACAGGTAGCCCAGCGGCGTGGTGACGCCCAGCAGCGAGATCGCCAGCACCACGGCCAGCGCCGACCCGGCGGTGACGCCGAGCAGCCCAGGGTCGGCGAGCGGGTTGCGGGTGTGCGCCTGCACCAGCGCGCCGCCCACGGCCAGCGCGGCACCGCCGACGATGCCGAGCACGGTGCGCGGCACCCGCTGGCCGAGGATGATCGCGTGCGCCTCCTCACCCGCCGTGCCGGCGAGCGCGCCGAGTACCGTGGCCGGGTCGAACTGCCGGGTGCCCACGAAGATGCTCAGCGCCGCGGCCGCCGCGACGGCCAGCAACGCGAGCACGCCGACGACGAGCACCCGGCGGATGCTCGGCGCCCGGGTGCTCGTCGTGGTCATGCTAGTGCTGGTCAGAAGGTGCCTGTGGAGAGAGTTGGTGCGGGGGCGGGTTAGAAGGTGGCGTAGAGCGCTTCGACGACGTCGAGGGCGTGCATGGCCGTGATCGGGCCGCCCTCGTGCGTGGACTTGTCGGAACGCACGACGTGACCGGCGGCGACGGCGGGCAGCTGGGTCCAGAGCGGGTTGGCCTGAGTGGCGGCCCACTCGTCGGCCACGTTGACCAGGGCGATGATGCCGTCGGCGTCGCGGTGCGCATCCAGCAGCTGCTCCGGGCCGTACTCGACACCGTCGCCGGTCTCGATCGATTCGGCGAACGCGGCGCTCGGCTGGGCCCCGACATCCTGCAGCACGGTGGAGAGCAGGCGGTTGGGGCGCACCTGCGAGCCGTCGGCGTCGGTACCCAGCGGCACGACGAGCTTGATCGCTACCACGTCGGCGTAGGTGGTGGCGACCTCGGCGACGCGCGCCTCGTAGTCGGCGATGAGGGCTTCGGCGGTGTCGGTGGTGCCGGTGGCCTCACCGACCAGCAGCAGGTCGTCCTGCCAGGTGGAGACGTCCTGTTCGCCGATCGCGAGCACCGGCGCGATGGCGCTGAGCTCCTCGAAGATCGGTTCGACGTCGTCGGAGCGGCTGATGATCAGGCTCGGCGCTGCCGCAGCGATGGCCTCGATGTTGATCTCGTCGGCCAGGAACAGGCCGGTGGCGCCGGTGGCCTCAACGGCGGCGCGGGCATCCGCCAGCGGCGATTCCAGCTCCAGCGCGCCCTCCTCCTCGGTCGGGAAGCCGACGACAGGGAGGTCGAGGGCGAGGGCAATGTCGAGGTCCCGGCGGCCCTCGATCACGACGACGGAATCGATCTGTTCCGGCACGGTGACTTCACCGAGGATGGTGTCGACGGTGCGGCCGGCGGCGGTGTCGCTGTCGGCGGCCGCGCTGGTGCAGCCGGCGAGGAGGGCGATGGTGGCCGTTGAGGCGGCGAGAGCGGTCAGGAGACGGGTGGTGCGGGAATCCGCCGAGGTTCGGGACATAAGGGCAGCCTAACCTAATCTTTCGGCGGTGCTGTGCCGCTGTGTCGTCCCCGGCCGGCCGGGGCGCATCCGACACGACGCCGGAATGTTGGCGGCCGGCGCCGGTGCGGGCGAGGATGGTCCCATGGTGCTCACCCTTGCCGATGTCGCCCGGGAGCTCTACGGCTTGCAACCAGTGGACTTCACGGCCGCACGCAACACCCGGGCGCAAGAGCTGAAGGGCTCGGATGCCCTGCTCGCCAAGCAGGTCGCTGCGCTGCGGAAGCCCTCCCCCGCCGCCTGGCTGGTGAACCTCCTCGCCCGGGAGAACACCGACGACCTCTCCGCGCTCCTCGACCTCGGCGAGCGGATGCGCACCGCGCAGGAGCAGCTCGACCGCGAGGCGCTCCGGAGCCTCGGCGGCGAGCGCCGGGGCGCCGTCGCCGCGCTCGCCCGGGCCGGCGCCGACCTCGCCGCCGAACTCGGCCATCCGCCCACCGCGGCCGTGCTCGGCGAGGTCGAACAGACCCTGCAGGCCGGGACGTCGGATCCGGCGGCGGCGACCGCGGTCGCCAGCGGGATGCTGGTCAAGGCGCTGCGCTCCGTAGGGTACGAACCCGTCGACCTGGCCGGGGCCGTCGCGGTGCCGGACCCGGAGTCCTGGCCCGTTCGGGCAAGCGCCGGCGCATCCGGCACCTCCACACCACCGGACCCGGTGCACCTCGCCGACGTCCGCCGGCGCAAGGAGGCCCGACGGGACGCGGACCGCCTGGAGCGCGAGGCCGAGGCCGCTACCGAGGAACTCGACGCCCTGGAGCGTCGGGCCCATCGGCTCGAGCTGCGCCGGGCCAGCCTCGAAGCGGAGATCGCGGAGCTTCGTGACCAGCTGGACACTGCAGAGGCGGCCCTCGCGGCCGTCACCGACGACGACAGCGCCCTGGCCGACGACCGGGCAAGGGCCGAGGCCGCGGTGGCGGACGCCAGGGGCCGCGCCCGGGACGCCAGGGACGCCGCCGACGCGCTCGACACCGCCGACCGATCCCGCCCGTCGTAGGCCCCGCGCCCGTCGCAGGGCGGCGGCTAGGATACCGCCATGACTCCCAGCGATGCAGTCGATGCGGTTAGCCAGCTCAAGGCGAAAGCGGATGCGGCCAGGGCCGCGGCAGCCCGCGCCCAGGCCGACGCGGCGGACGCGGAGGCCCAGCTGCGTCAGGCGGAGCAGGACGCGCAGGCGGCCTCCGCTGCCGCCGCAGAAGCCCCTGCACCCGACGCTGCGCCGGCCACAGCCGAAGCAGCAGCCGAACCGTTCGCCCCGCCCGCCGGTCCCCTGGATGACGGCCAGGTCGCGGCGATCCGGTCCGGCTACGCGTTCGACGGGCCGGCGCTGGAACTGGGCGCCCTCGTCAACGGCGACGCACGCCCCGACGTGCAGGTCCGCATCCCGCTGGCCATGACCAACCGGCACGGCCTCGTCGCCGGCGCGACCGGCACCGGCAAGACCAAGACCCTGCAGGTGCTCGCCGAGCAGTTGTCGGCGCACGGTGTGCCGGTGTTCGCCGCGGACATCAAGGGCGACCTGTCCGGCATCGCCACCGCCGGCACCTCCAGCGAGAAGCTGCTCGCCCGCACGACGGCCCTCGGCCAGGATTGGGCCGGCGCCGCGTCGCCCACCGAGTTCTTCTCCCTCGGCGGCATCGGCCACGGCATCCCGATCCGGGCGACGGTGGCGGGGTTCGGTCCACTGCTGCTCAGCAAGGTGCTCGGGCTCAACGACACCCAGGAGTCCAGCCTCGGCCTGGTGTTCCACTACGCCGACGAGGCCGGTCTGCCGTTGCTCGACCTCACCGACCTGCGCGCGGTGCTTGGCTACCTGATCAGCGACGCCGGCAAGGCCGAACTCACCGGCCTTGGCGGGCTGTCCAGCGCCACCGTCGGGGTCATCCTGCGGGAACTGATCACCTTCGCCGATCAGGGCGCCGACGTCTTCTTCGGTGAGCCCGAGATCGACACCGCCGAGTTCCTCTCCGTCACCGCCGACGGCCGCGGGCTGGTCAGCCTGCTCGAAGTGCCCGGCGTGCAGGACCGGCCGGCGCTGTACTCCACCTTCCTGATGTGGCTGCTCGCCGACCTGTTCAACGACCTGCCGGAGGTGGGCGACCTCGACAAGCCCAAGCTGGTGTTCTTCTTCGACGAGGCGCATCTGCTGTTCCGGGACGCGTCCAAGGACTTCCTGGCCGCGATCACCCAGACCGTGCGGCTCATCCGCTCGAAGGGGGTGGGCATCTTCTTCGTCACCCAGACGCCGAAGGACGTGCCCGGTGACGTGCTCGCCCAGCTCGGCTCCCGGGTGCAGCACCAGCTGCGGGCGTTCACCCCGGATGACGCCAAGGCGTTGCGGGCGACGGTGTCGACGTTCCCCACCTCCGGTTACGACCTCGCGGAGGTGCTCACCGGGCTCGGCATCGGCGAGGCCGTGGTCACGGTCATGAACGAGAAGGGTGCGCCCAGCCCCGTGGCCTGGACCCGGCTGCGGGCCCCGCTGGGGTCGATGGCGCCCACGCCGGCCGAGCAGATCGAGGCCACGATCGCGGCGTCACCGCTGCTGGCACGCTACGGAGCGGCGGTCGACCGGGACTCCGCCCGGGAGATGCTGGCCACCCGGTTGGAGGCGGCCACCCGGGTCGCCGAAGCCGAACAGCGGGCGGTCGAACAGGCCAAGGCCGACGCCGAACTCGCCAAGCAGCAGGCCTCAGCGGATGCGCAACAGGCCAAGGCCCAGAAGAAGGCGCAGGCCGACTACGAACGGCTCCGGCGACAGGCCGATACCGGGTCCCGCACCCGCACTCGTGCCCGGCCGCAGAAGACGGTGCTCGAGGAAGTGCTGGGCTCCCCCGCCACGAAAACCATCCTCACCGGCATCGTCACGGGCATCTTCGGCACCCGCCGCCGGCGCCGCTGACCCGCGGCACGAGTTCCTCCCGGCGGCACCAGTTCGTCCCCGCGGCACGCGTAGCAACCCGTGCCGTCGCACTCGACGCGGGCCGCGAGACCCCGCGGTGACGCGCCCGTCTGCTGGCAGCGAACGGGGCTCACAACCGGCGTCGACGGACGTACGCTCTGGTGCCATGAACGATGTTCCGGAGAAGGATGACGACGGGCTCCTCGACGCCTACTCGCGTACCGTCATGGCGGTGGCCGCCGGCGTACTGCCGAGCGTGGCCAGCGTCACCGTGCAGAGCCGCCGCGGCCAGGGCGCGGGCAGCGCGAGCGTGATCACGCCCGACGGCTTCCTCCTCACCAGCGCCCACGTGGTCGACGGGGCCGAGAGCGCCGACGTCGGGTTCGCCGACGGCACCAGCACCCGGGTGGATGTGGTCGGCCGCGACCCGCTCTCCGACCTCGCCGTGCTGCACGCCCGCGGGGCCACGCCGCATCCGGTGCCGCTCGGCGACGCCGCGAAACTCCGCGTCGGCCAGGTGGTGGTGGCGCTCGGCAACCCGCTCGGGCTGGCCGGCAGCGTCACCGCCGGCATCGTGTCGGCGCTCGGCCGCTCCCTGCCGACCCGGTCCGGCCGGGTCATCGACGAGGTGATCCAGACCGACGCCGCCCTCAACCCGGGCAACAGCGGCGGTGTCCTCGCCGACAGTTCCGGCCGGATGGTGGGCGTGAACACCGCCCTGGCCGGCATCGGGGTCGGCATGGCCGTGCCGATCAACGCGACCACCCGGGAGATCATCACCGCGCTGATGACCACCGGGCGGATGCGCCGCGCCTGGCTGGGCATCGCCGGCGCGCAGGTGCCGCTGCCGCCGGCGCTCGCGGCCCGGATCGGCTCCCCCACCGGGCTGCAGGTCGCCGGGGTGTCCCCGGGCAGCCCAGCCGCCGAGGCGGGGTTGCTGCGTGGTGACATCGTGGTGGAGCTCGCCGGTCAGCCGGTCGTCACCGCCACGGCCGTGCAGCAGCTGATGGTGGAGACCGCCATCGACAAACCCGTCGAGATCACGGTGTGGCGGAACGGCGCACTGGTCGACGCGATCACCGTGCCGCGGGAACTGCAGGACTCCTGACCCGCGCCCGCCGAGGCGCTGCGCTCAGGCTGCCGCGAACCGTTTGGCCGAGCGCTCCTTGGCCTTCTCCGCCTCCACCTCGCGGTTCTTCGGCGGAGCGGACGTGACCAGGTCCTCCAGCAGGTGCCTGGAGATGTGGGCGATTTCCTCGACCGCACGGTTGAAGGCCTCTTCATTGGCCTTCGACGGTTTGGTGGATCCGCTGATCTTGCGCACGAACTGCAGCGACGCCGCGTACACCTCATCGTCGGTGGCGGCCGGTTCGAAATTGTGAAGCTGATGAATGTTCCGACACATATTTCGAGGGTACCCAGCCCGTCCCCTCCGCGGAACAGGCAAAATTGGGGTCTTGCGCACCGACTGTGATCCCCACTACGGTGATGCCTACGCCACAGACGAAAGGAGCCCAGCGTGATTACTCAGAAGATTGCATTCGCATTCCGCACCGCCGCCGGCTTCGTCGGCGTCTTCACCGCCTGATCGGCCAGTAGGTAACCCACCGGTCCAGACGGTGGTGACGCTCTCGAAGCCCGACCAGGCCGCATCCGCACTCGTGTGCTCGCGACCGGTGTCATTCACCCCGTAAGCGCGCGCGTCCCGCGCGTCGCTTTCTCGCCGCCTCCGCGGCCATCTCTCATTCGGCGACCCCGGCCGCGCCTTCTGGTGCGCCCGGTTTCGCGACCATGTCAAAGGAATCACCACCATGAATACCCAACTGGCGCCCACTCCGGGCCGTCACGACCACCCACCCCAACCCGAGCGCGGCCCCGAGGCGCACCCCGTGCGCCGCGTCGGCGTGCTCGACCGCGCCGCGATGCACCTCGGCGTGGCACTCATCCACTGGGGCCGCCGGCCCGTGAAGGCACGGCGCCGCAACCGACCCGTCTTCGCCCCGGAGACGATCGAGGCCCGCCGCGAACTGGACCGGGTCAGGGACCAGTACCTGGTCCTCAAGCTCACCCAGTTCCGGTGACCCTCGCCCAGCCGCGCCGAAGCGCGGGTGTGGCGCCGTTTCGCGGGTGGCGCGCCGCCCGCGAAACGGCGCGGCACCCGCGTGCCGCGCCGACCGACCGGTGCCGACCGGGCGGCAGCGTTTAGCCGTCGAGGCCGGCGCGCCACTCCTCGAGCAGGCGCACCACGGTGCGGCTGTGCTCCCACGGCACCTCGGGCGCTTCGGTGCGCCCCTCCGCGAGGGCCAGTGACACGGCATCGGCCTCCGCGGCGAACGGGTCCACGGTCGGTAGCTCGATCTCGATGTCGCGGCCGTCCGCGTGCAGGATGAAGGAGTCCGCCGACGCATCCCGGCCGCCGAACGCGTTGGGCAGTTCGAGGGTCGCGTTGCCGCCGGTGACCGAGCCGGAGCGCGGCAGCTCCACGGTGATGGCGCAGGCCACAGCGGCGGTGAAGCCCGCAGCCGTGATCGTCGCGCGGGCCTGCTCGTCGACGCCGGTGTCCCCGATGGTGCCCGTGACACCGGTCACGGTGAGCTCGGCGAGGTCGAGGCCCGCGGCCGCGGCCAGGCCGACGGCCAGCGCGACGGGGTAGCCGCCGACGTCGAGGATCGCGCCTCCGGCCAGCTCAGGGTCGAACAGGCGCCCGGTTCGCTGCCCGGCGGCGAATCCGAACGACGCCTCCAGGTGCAGCGGTCCGACCAGCTTGGGATCGGCGACGGCGGAGTCCAAGGCCCGGGCGAACGGTCCGAACCGGTGCTTGTACGCCTCCACGAACGGCAGCCCGGCCGCCTCGGCCCGCTGCAGGATCTGCTCCAGTCCGGCGGCCGTCATGGTGACCGGCTTCTCGCACAGGACGGCCTTGCCGGCGTCCAGCGCCGCGATGGCCAGCTGCGCGTGGGTGGTGTTCACGGTCGCGATGTAGACGGCGTCGACGTCGTCCCGGGCGAGAATCTCCTCGTAGATCCCGGTGACCTCCGCGCCATGCTCGGCGGCGAAGGCGGCCGCCCGGGCGGGATTAGTGCTGCCGACGGCGTGCAGCACGCCATGCGCCGAGCCGGGTAACGCCCGCGCGAACCAGCCGCCGATATCGCCCGGTCCCAGGATCGCCCACCGCGTAGTCTTCATCCCTCGACGCTACCAACCCGCGCGGCCGATCGCGGCCAGTGGTGCCCCTGGAGGGACTCGAACCCCCAACCCTTTCCTTAGGACGGAACTGCTCTTCCATTGAGCTACAGAGGCTGACCGGGAAAGTTTAGCCGCAATCCGGTCCACGGGGCGCCGAGTTGCCCCCATGCGGTCGAGCTGCCCCGGCGCACCGGGGCAAGTCGTCCGGAACGGGGCAGGTCGCGGAGGACCGGGACCGACTAGGTCGGCGGGTAGAGGAAGAGCTTGACCTCGCTGATCGGGATCGTGCGCGTGTGGTACGCGTGCGAACCCATCCAGTTGTACTCCTCGAGCACGACGGTGCCGTCGCCGGGCACCGACTGCACGTAGGCCACGTGGTTGTAGCTGAAGGTGGCGACGGCGCCCACGACGGGGGTCTTGCCGGTCGGTCGGCCCTGGGCCGCCCAGTTGCCGGCCCAGGCGGAGCCGTTGCCGCCGCCGGGGGTCAGGTTGCCCCAAGTCCACTTCCACGGGCTGCCGGAGGCGCCGGCGTCGCGGTTCAGGCGCCACGCCACAAAGTCCACGCACTCGCGGTAGTAGTAACCGAGCGGGGAGAGCCCGCCGCCCTGCGATTCCGTCGCCGCACCCATCCACGGGTAGTCGTCGCCCTCGGCACGGATGCCGTACACGGCGAAGCCTGCGGCCGCGGCGGCCTTCTGGGCGAGCTCCGCCTGCAGGGCCGCCTCGGCCTCGTCAAGCTCGGCCTGGCTGGTGGCGCTGAAGCCGTCGGCGGAGATGGTCACGGCCGCGGCCGCGGCCGCCACGGTGACCCGCTGGGCCTCTTCGGCGGTCGCGCCGCTGACCACGGCAATGCTGCCCTGGGGTGCGAAGGCGTAGGAGGGCAGCGCAGTGGTGAGGAAGATCGCGGGGATCGCCACGAGGGTCAGGAGCTTCGCCATCGGTTTGCGGGCGGCCCGGATTCGACCGGTCGCGCGCGGCCGGGGAGCGACGGGCGGCGGCGTGGCGCGCGCGTAGGCGCGGGCGGGACGCACGGGAGCCCGGCGGGCCGGCGACGGCACGGCCGCGGGCTGTGCGGTTTCGACGACGACGGCCAGGACCTGGGCCGCGGAAACGATCTGCACCGGCGGCACAGGCACGGCTACCGACGACTCGGCTACCGACGACTCGGGTACCGATGACTCGGGTACCGGGGTCACGGATCCGGCGGCGAGCGCTTCGGCGTCGCGTCGTGCGCGCAGCTCGCGGCGCGTGGGAAGCGCGCCGTCGCCCTCGGGCGAGCCGGCTGGGCCGGAAAAAGTCACAGATATTCCTTTTGACGGCCAAAACCGGGAGGGGACTTCACAACCTTAACGGATGCGGGTCGCTCCTGTCGCATTGAGCGTTACGTTTTTGTGACATTGGCGCGACATTGGTGTGACCATCCGGTCACGCCGCGCTCTGCGCGTCCGGGGCGAGGAACTCGTCCCACTGCGGCAGCGGCCGTTCCACCCCGCTCATGACCCAGGTCGTTCCCTGCGGCATCCGCGGGTTGATATGCATGGCCCAGCCCATCTCGGCGGGCGTGCGGTCGCTCTTGAGGTTGTTGCACCGCAGGCAGCAGGCCACCAGGTTGTCCCAGGTGTCGCGGCCACCCCGCGACCGGGGCTGCACGTGGTCGATGGTGCTGGCGGTCTTGCCGCAGTAGCAGCAGCGGTGCTCGTCGCGCCGCAGCACGCCCCGGCGGCTCACCGGCACCGTGCGGGAGCGCGGCAGCCGCACGTACCGGGTGAGCAGGATGACGCTGGGCCGCTCCCACGACCCCGTCGCCGCCCACACCGGATGGCCCTGGTCGGCTTGGATGATGGTTGCCTTCTGGTTCATGACGAGCACGAGTGCACGCTTGAACGAAACGACCGCGAGGGGTTCATACCCGGCGTTGAGGACCAATGTGCGCATGCGCTCCCTTTCGAAAAAGGCTGGACGGCTTCCAGCCATTCGAACTGCTTCCTGATGTGCGCGGGGAGGAGATGCGGGCAAACAAAAAGGGCGTTGTCATCATGACAACGCCCCGCGGGCTTCAGTGTGCTCGGGGCACACGACTCCCAGACAGATTTGACTGCTGTGCCGCAGCGCGAAGTGTCCGCGCACATCCATGGTGTGGATCGTGCGTAGCTTCTGCATTGGCTCTCCCAAAATCCCGTAGAACATCAGGGCATCAGGTTAACCCACAAAATGGTGCGCCGCGAAACGTGGCGCACCATTTGTGCTAGGCGTTACCCAGTGTTTACCGGGGACGGCCAAAACCGGCTACCGCCGGTCTCAGATACCCAATCGCACGATGTAGTAGTCGCTGGTCCAGAGCGGCTGAACGCGCACGGCCGCTCCTTCATAGGGGGCGTGCAGGATGTTGCCGTTGCCGGCGTAGAAGCCGTCGTGGCCGTCCATGATCACCAGGTCGCCGGGCTGGGCGTCGGCGAGGGAGATCCGGGTGCCGGCGGCGCCCTGTCCGGTGGAGGAGTGCGGCAGGGAGATGCCGAACTGGGCGTAGACGTACATCACGAACCCGGAGCAGTCGAACCCGGCCGGGGTGGCACCGCCGTACACGTACGGCACCCCCTGGTATTGCAGGGCCACGTTGTACACCGACGCGAGGTCGAAGTTCGGATGCGCCGGGCTGGCCAGGTACTCGGCGGCGGACGGGCCGGAGTAGGAGGCCGCGTAGCTCGTCATCGAGGCGGCGGCGGCCACCCGGGCGGCTTCTGCCGCCGCAGCGGCTTCGGCGGCCTCCGCGGCATCGATATCGGCCTGCGGTGTGGAGGAGAAGCCGTCCTCGGCCACGGTCACGGTGGCAGCGGTGTTGTCGACGGCCACATTCTGGGCGCCGGCCTTGGTGAGCTGGGTGGCTTCGGTGGCCGCGAAGCCCTCCTCGCCGTCCGACGGGGCGAAGGCGTAGGCGGGCAGCGCCATCGTCGCGACGAGTCCGGCGGCGAGGGTCATCATCACCATGCTGCCGACCGGGCTGCGGCGCGCCGGGCGTTTGGGCGGGGTGCCCGGGGGCATCACGACGCGGGGGCGAACCTCTGTTTGCGTCGCGCGCATCGGGTCGGCGGACGCGGGGCGAATCGCGAGGGCGGTGGAACGCCGACCGCGAGTGGACAGTCTTCTACCTAATGCAGCCAAAAGTTAACCTCCGGCGCCTCGGCAACACTAGGTAGTTGCCCCGTCCGATGCGGGTGACCGCGTGAAATTACCGCAACAAGAGACGGGTTGGCAGAGACGTCTTGCGCGGGCCCGTCGATCGATCTCTGACCTGTGGGCAGGTTTGACGCTACGTGACGAGATCCCGTTTGTCACCCCAAAAACGCTAAATCTAACGAATGGGTAACGAATCTGTGAATTTCCCCAGACATCTGGGGGGTACGTCACACCCCGACGGGGGGCGTGGTGACGAAAATGTGGCCGGCGACCTCGTTGGGCAGTTCAAGGCCGTCGCCGAAGCCGTCCACGCGCACCAGCACGTAGGAGCCGACGGCGGAGAACACGCCGGTGTTGCCCGGCAGCACGCCGGACTGCTTGAGCTGGGCCAGGAGTTCGGGGTCGAACTGCACGGGCTCGCCCATGCGACGGATGACCGCGCTCACCGGTTCCGGCGACGCCGCCACGACGTCAAGCAGGTTGGTCACCCCGGCCATGAACGCGACCGCGGGCGAGTCGCCCAGTTCGTCGAGGCCGGGGATCGGGTTGCCGTACGGGGATTCGGTGGGGTGACCGAGGATTTCGAGGATCTTGCGCTCCACCTGCTCGCTCATCACGTGCTCCCAGCGGCAGGCTTCGTCGTGGACGAACTCCCACTCCAGGCCGATCACGTCGCTGAGCAGCCGCTCGGCGAGGCGGTGCTTGCGCATCACGTGCACGGCCTTGCTGCGCCCCGTGAGGGTGAGTTCGAGGTGGCGGTCGCCGGAGACGACCACGAGGCCATCGCGCTCCATCCGCGCGACGGTCTGCGACACCGTCGGACCGGAGTGGCCCAGCCGCTCCGAGATCCGGGCGCGGAGCGGAACGATGTTCTCCTCCTCCAGATCGAGGATCGTGCGGAGATACATTTCGGTCGTGTCGATAAGGTCAGTCATCCGCAGCCTCCCGCTCGGCCATATGTGCAACGCCACAACACTACCCGTGCGGCCCGGCCAACTAGAATCCTGTTATGCCGGACATACAGATCCCCACTGAATTGCTGCCCGCAGACGGACGTTTCGGCTGCGGCCCGTCCAAGATCCGCCAGGAGCAGCTCGACTACCTCTCCGGTTCCGGCGCCAGCATCCTCGGCACCTCCCACCGCCAGGCCCCGGTGAAGAACCTGGTCGGGCGTGTGCGCACCGGCCTGACCGACCTGTTCCGCGCCCCGGCCGGATACGAGCTGATCATGGGCAACGGCGGGTCGACCGCGTTCTGGGACGCCGCCGCGTTCTCGCTCATCGAAACCCGCGCGCAGAACCTCGTCTTCGGTGAGTTCGGCGGCAAGTTCGCCGCCGCGGCCGCCGCCCCGTTCCTCACCGCCCCCGACGTGATCAAGTCCGCACCGGGCTCGCGAGCCACCGCCGTTCCCACCGAGGGCATCGACGTGTACGCCTGGCCGCAGAACGAGACCTCAACCGGTGTCATGGCCCCGGTCACCCGGGTGCAGGGCGACGCCGGTGCACTCACCGTCATCGACGCCACCAGCGCCGCCGCCGGCATCGACTTCGAGGCCGACCAGGCGGATGTCTACTACTTCGCCCCGCAGAAGAACCTCGCCTCGGATGGCGGCATCTGGTTGGCGCTGTTCTCCCCCGCTGCCATCGAGCGGGTCGAGCGCATCGCGGCCAGCGGCCGGTACATCCCGGAGTTCCTCAGCCTGAAGAACGCCATCGACAACTCCCGCCTCAACCAGACGCTGAACACGCCGGCCGTGTCCACGCTGCTGCTGATGGAGAACCAGCTCGACTGGATCAACGGCAACGGCGGACTGGCATGGGCATCCGCCCGCACCACGGAGTCGTCGTCGGTCCTCTACGACTGGGCAGCGACCGTCGACTACGCGACCCCGTTCGTGACCGACCCGAGCCACCGCTCGCAGGTCGTCGCCACGATCGACTTCGATGACAGCATCGACGCCGCCGCGATCGCCAAGGTGCTGCGCGCCAACGGCATCGTCGACACCGAGCCGTACCGCAAGCTCGGCCGCAACCAGCTGCGCGTCGCGACGTTCACCGCGATCGAGCCGGCGGATGTCCGCAAGCTCGTGTCGTCCATCGAGTACGTCGTCGCCAACCTGGGATAACCTCACCCCATGCGGCTCTGGCTGAAGGACGACGAACGCCGGCCAGACCCGCTGCCCGCCCGCGCGAATGCGTTGAAGGCGGTGGCAGCGGGTTCGGTCGGGTGGCTAGTCGCCCTGGTGTGCGCTGTCGTGTTCCGAGCTGAACTGCATGCCGCGGGCCTGGACTGGTGGCTGTGGTGCGCCGTCATCGGTCTCGGACTCGGCCTGGCCGGTCTCGGTTTCGTCCTGCTCCGGCGCCGTTAGCGGCTCGGCCGCCGATTCGGAGGCGCTGAGCGCCTCGTCGAAGTCGATGCCGTCGAGAACGTCGACGCCGTCGTCGGCGACGTCATCGGATTCGGCGCTCTCGTCGTCGGCGTCGTCAGTGTCTTCGGCGTCGTCCCCTTCGCCGTCCTCGTCCTCGTCGCGTTCCTCGTCGTCTTCGTCGTCGTCGTAGTCGTCATCGTCCGACAGAGCAACGGCGGCCAGTTCCTCGGCGACCTTGGCGTCGGCGAGCCGGTCGCTCCACGGCACCCACTCCGGAGCGAGCAGGGACTCGTCACCGGGCGTGAGCTCGGTCTCGAGCACCTGCGGCTCGGCGTCGCCGTCGACCCTGGACAGGCTGACCGTCCAGCGCCAGCCCGGGTACCCGGTCATCAGGCAGTCGAAGAGCAGCGACAGCACGTGCTCGCCCTCGACGATGTAACCGAGCGGTTCGCCGATGGTGTCGGCCGGGGTGATCAGTTCGAGTGCGCTCCTGGCCTGGTCGGTCGCGGCGGCGAGCACCTCGTCGGCCTCCCAGACCTCGTCGTCATCCACCTCGGCGACGGGCTCGCCCGTCGCGGCCGGGGCATCCGGGGTCGGGCCGGTCAGGCTCGGCTCGTCGGCCGCGGCAGCGTCGACGGCAGCGTCATCCACGGCGGGCTCGGCGTTGACGTGCTCGGTGGGGACCTTCTCGACCGGCGGCGCCTTCGGCGGGGTGGGATCGAACGGATCAAGCATCCAGTTCCTCGGCAACCTTGCGCAGCATCGCCGCGATCTTCTTGCTGTGCGAGCTGTCGGGGTAGCGGCCGCGGCGCAGGCTCGCACCGATGCCGTCGAGCAGCTTCACCAGGTCTTCGACGATGATTGCCATGTCGTCGGCCGGCTTGCGGCTGAGCTTGGCCAGGCTCGGCGGAGCCTCGAGCACCCGCACAGACAGTGCCTGGGCGCCACGCTTGCCATCGGCGATGCCGAACTCGAGTTTCATCCCCGCCTTCACCGTCACGCCGGCGGGCACCGCAGATGCGTGCAGGAAGACTTCGTGGCCGTCATCGGAACTGATGAAGCCAAAACCCTTCTCCTCGTCGTAGAACTTGACTTTGCCGGTGGGCATCTGAACCTCGCTGTGATTTTGGGGCGCGCAGAATGCGTGCCAACCAGACACAGCTTATTCCGTTGTAGCTGACCGTGCCCCGTATCCTTGGACTGTGACCACTCAAACTCCACACGACTCCGGCCGGCTCGAGAAGATCCTGGCGTACATGGTTGCGGGCGTCGTCGGGCTGTCGATCCTCGCCTTCCTCGCCGTGATCCTCGGCACCGCCGCCGGTGTCGGCGACAACGACGGGTTCAGCAAGGGAGTCTGGCCGGCCGTGCTCACCCTGCCCCTGTTCGGACTCCCCATCGGTTTCCTGCTGGTCATCGCCCTGATGATCGTCAGCGCACTCCGCCGCGCACGCGAGGCTCGTCAGAAGCAGGAGTAGCCCCGATGCTGACGCTCGCCTCCCGCCTCCGCGCACTGGACGACGCAGCACTGCGCCGCACGATCGGCCTCCGTGGGATCTCCGCGCACGGCATCCACGACTTCTTCGACCTCGCCGAGGCGCTCCTCGACCCGGATGCGCTCGAATCCACCCTGTCCCGCCTGGACCGCAGCACCCTCGCCGTGCTCGCGGTCGCGGGCGATCTCGGTGCGCCCACGCTCGCCGAGTTGGTTGAGGGCCTCGCCGAACTCGGGCACGACACCCAGGGCACCGCCGACATCCAGGCCCGCGTCGACCGCCTCGACGAGCTGATGCTGGTCCGCGCGGCGGACGGCACCGTACAGCCGTACGACCCGGTCACCGCGCAGCTGCGCGGCTGGCCCGAGCGCGGCTTGCCCAGCGCCGCCGAGCTGGCCGGCGTTCCGGCGCCCACCCCGCTCGCCCCGCTGTCGGCCACCGACAGCCGGTTCACCGAACGGCTGGCCGCGGAGCGGGCGTTCGGCGCGGTGTCCTCGATCGCCGAGCTGCTCGCCGAGCTGGGCCGGGAACCCGCCCGCGAACTCAGCCGCGGCGGCCTCGGCCTGCCCGACACCAAGCGGTTGGCCATGGTGATGGGCATCGACGTCGACGAGGTCGCCCCGATCGTGAGTGTCGCCGCCCGGGCGGACCTGGTGGTGCTCAGCGGCGGATACTGGGGCGAGTCCCCCGCCGGTGAGGCGTGGCTGGTGGGCGGCGCGGCGGCCCGCTGGGCCGTCCTGGCCGAGTCCTGGCTCGGCGCCCTCCCCGCCGACGTCCGCCAGATCCTCGCGGAACGCCCCGGGGTTGCCTGGGGCGACGCCATGCACCGCTTCGTCGCCTGGCTCTACCCCGCCGGGGGCGCCTGGATGGACGAACGGATCGCCGTCTTCGCCCGGGACGCCGAACTGATCGGGATCACCGCCCGCCAGACGACAAGCGCGGCCGGCGCATCCGTGCTGGTCGGCGACATCGATGCCGCCGTGGCCACCATCGCGGCCTCCCTGCCGGCCGAGGTGGCCACCGTGTACCTCCAGCACGACCTCTCCATCGTCGCCCCCGGACCGCTGTCACCGTGGATCGATGCGCGGCTGCGCACCTTCGCGGATGTCGAGAGCCGCGAACTGGCCTCGACCTACCGGCTCAGCGGCGCGTCGGTGAACCGCGCCCTGGCCATCGGCGAGGACGCTGATTCCCTGCTGGCCTTCCTTGCGTCGATCTCCGTCACCGGCGTTCCGCAGCCGGTGGACTACCTCATCCGCGACGCCGCCGACCGGTACGGCCGGGTGCGGGTGGGCAGCGTGCACCCCGGCGATCCGGCCGGGGCGAGTTACGTCACCTCGTCCGACACGGCCCTTCTGGACGCCATCGCGGTCGACCAGACCTTCGCCCAACTGGCATTGCGGCAGGTCACCGCGACCCGGTTGACCAGCCCGCTGCCGGCGGACACGGTGTTCTGGGCCCTCACCGACGCCCGCTACCCCGTCGCCGCGGAGAACGCCGACGGCGCGATCGTGCACCCGCGCCGGCACGCTTTCAGCACGACTACTCGCGTCGAGGTGCCCGACCCCGCCATCGCGCTCGTGGAAACGCTGCGCGCCACCGACGGGGGCGAGGCCAAGGCCGCCCACGCCTGGCTTGCGCGGCAGCTCGATTCCGCGATCAAGCACCGTCAGACCGTGCTGGTGAGCGTGCAGATGCCCGGCGGTGATGTCATCGACTACGTGCTCGAACCGGCCAGCGTCGGCAACGGCCGCTTCCGGGCGCGGGACCGGCACGCGGACATCGAACGCACCCTGCCGCTCTCCAGCGTGGTGAGCATCACCCCCGCCCCGTGACCGTGCCGTACCCCCGGAACGCGGGTGCTGAGAGCGGCGGCCCACCGGCGTACCATTGACGCTTATGTCCGATGGCCCGCTGATCGTCCAAAGTGACCGCACGGTTCTGCTCGAAGTCGCGCACCCTCTCGCCGAGGATGCCCGGCACGACCTGGCCGTTTTCGCCGAGCTGGAACGCGCGCCGGAGCACATCCACACCTACCGCATCACCCGCCTCGGACTGTGGAACGCTCGCGCCGCCGGACATGATGCGGCGAACATGCTGGCGACGCTCGAGAAGTACTCCAAATTCGCGATCCCGCAGACGGTCACCGTCGACCTGGAGGAGACCGTCGGCCGGTACGGCCGGCTGGTCATCGACCGGGACGCCGAGGGCCAGCTGATCCTCCGCAGCCTCGACGCGCCGGTGCTCACGGAGGTGGCCGCCGCGCGCCGCATCGCGCCGCTCTTGATCGGCCAGCCCACCCCGGACTCGTTCCTGGTGGCGCCGTGGGCGCGCGGACAACTCAAGCAGGAACTGGTCAAACTCGGCTGGCCGGCGGAGGACCTCGCCGGGTACACCCCGGGCACCCCGCACGACATCGCGTTGCTCGAGGACGGCTGGGCGCTGCGCGACTACCAGAACAAGGCCGTGTCGAACTTCTTCGACGCCGGGTCCGGTGTCGTCGTGCTGCCCTGCGGGGCCGGCAAGACCCTCGTCGGCGCCGGGGCGATGGCCACCGCGAAGACGAACACCCTGATCCTGGTCACCAACACGGTCTCGGCACGGCAATGGCGCGACGAGCTGCTCAAGCGCACCACCCTCACCGCGGAGGAGATCGGCGAGTACTCCGGCCAGGTCAAAGAGGTCAAGCCCGTCACCATCGCGACGTACCAGATCCTCACGGCCAAGCGGAAGGGCGAGTACGCGCACCTGGAGCTGCTCGACGCGATGGACTGGGGCCTGGTGATCTACGACGAGGTACACCTGCTGCCCGCCCCGGTGTTCAAGCTCACCGCCGAACTGCAGGCCCGCCGCCGGCTCGGCCTCACCGCCACCCTGGTGCGCGAAGACGGCCGGGAGGGCGACGTGTTCAGCCTGATCGGTCCGAAAAGGTTCGACGCCCCGTGGAAGGAGATCGAGGCCCAGGGCTTCATCTCCCCCGCCGCCTGCTTCGAGGTGCGCATCGACCTGCCCCAGTCCGAGCGGCTCAGCTACGCCGCCGCGCCCGACGACGAGCGCTACCGGATGGCCGCCACCGCGCCGGCCAAGCTCGACGTGGTCCGGCAGCTGGTCGCGATGCACCCGGACGAACGCATCCTCGTCATCGGCCAGTACCTCGACCAGATCGACGAGCTCGCCGAGGCGCTGCAGGCGCCCAAGCTCACCGGGGCGACCCCGGTCGACGAACGCGAACGGCTGTACCAGGCGTTCCGGGTGGGCGAGGAGAACCTGCTCGTGGTGTCGAAGGTGGCGAATTTCTCCATCGACCTGCCCGAGGCGTCCGTCGCCATCCAGGTCTCCGGCTCCTACGGCTCCCGCCAGGAAGAGGCCCAGCGCCTCGGCCGCCTGCTCCGCCCCAAGGAATCGGGCCTCACCGCCAGCTTCTACACCCTCGTGGCCCGGGACACGGTCGACCAGGACTTCGCCCAAAACCGCCAGAGGTTCCTGGCCGAACAGGGGTACTCCTACACAATTCTCGACGCCCACGCCCTAACCGGCGCGCGAGCGGTGACCTGAACCCGAAAATCCCGGATTTTCGGTGCCGAACTCACGGCTCGGGGGCGCGCAGGTAGCGCAGAAGCAGGGTGTCCCCGGCGGGGAGCGCGTGGGCCAGGCGCATCCGGCGCGGGGTCGCCGAGTC
Organism: Cryobacterium sp. AP23; assembly: GCF_054075385.1. Taxonomy (NCBI): domain Bacteria; kingdom Bacillati; phylum Actinomycetota; class Actinomycetes; order Micrococcales; family Microbacteriaceae; genus Cryobacterium; species Cryobacterium sp. AP23. The sequence goes on from NZ_CM133415.1 coordinate 1,712,157, forward strand.
GCCGGCGGCGATCCGCGGCGCCCGGCCGGACTCGAGCAGCGGGGACAGGGTGAGGCAGAGCTCGTCCACGGCGTCCGCGGCCAGCAGCGAGCCGAACAGGCTGGGGCCGCCCTCGCAGAGCACCTGCCGGTACCCGCGCTGCGTCAGGGTGCGCACCATCAGCGCGTGGTCCACGGCTGCGTCCCCGCACACCAACACGTCGGCCACCGCGGCGAGCGCCGCGCGCCGCTCGGCCGGCGCCTGCGCGTGAGTGACCACGAGCGGACGGGTGGCCGCCCGGGTGAACACCGGATGCACCGGGTCGAGGTCGAGCCGGCCGGACACGATCGCCACCGGCGGGTGCTCCGGCAGGCCGTTGGCCAACCGCCACGCCACCGCGGTGTCGGTGAAGCGGATGCCGCCGTACCCCTCGGCGCGCACCGTGCCGGCGCCGACCAGGATCACATCGGTGAGCATCCGCAGGGTGTCGAAGACGAGTCGGTCGGCGTCGTCGCCGAGCCCGCCGCTCAGGCCGTCGTGGGTGGCCGCCCCGTCAAGGCTGCTGACGAAGTTCACCCGCAGGTGCGGCCTGCTCCGGTCGGCGACCCGGTAGCGGTCGAGCACCTCGGCGGGGTCCGGCGCGCCGGTGTCGGTGGTCATCAGGTGAGGTTGTGGCGCAGGTAGGCGGGCTCGCGGAAGCCGAGGATGGCCTCGACCATGCGCACGGCGTCGACGGCGGCCGGCACGTTGTGCACCCGCACGATCCGGGCGCCCTGCATGATGCAGAAGACAGCCGCGGCGAGGGTGCCCTCCACCCGCTGGTCCCGCTCCCGGTCGAGGGTCTCGCCGATGAAGTCCTTGTTCGACACCGCCACCAGGGTCGGCAGCCCCAGCGTGGTGATCTCGCCCAGCCGGCGGGTGAGCTCGAGGGAGTGCCGGGTGTTCTTATTCAGGTCGTGGCCGGGGTCGATGACCAGCCGGTCGGCGGGCATCCCGTGCGCGACCGCCCGGTCCACCCGGGCCAGCAGGAACGTGGCGACCTCGCCGACGACGTCGTCGTACTGCGGGGCGGGGTAGGGCGTCCGCGGCCGGGCCAGGCTGTGGGTGATCACCAGCGTGGCGTCGCTGTCGGCGACGACCTCCGCCATCCGCGGGTCGTGCACGCCGGTGGTGTCGTTGATGACGTGGGCGCCGGCGCGGATGCTGGCCCTGGCCACGTCGGGGTCGAAGGTGTCCACCGAGATCACCACTCCCGCCCCCTGCAGTGCCTCAACCACCGGCACCACCCGGTCGATCTCCTCCGCCACCGGAATCGCCGGCCCAGGGGCGAACTTGGCCCCGCCGATGTCGACCCAGTCGGCGCCGTCGACAACGGCCTGGCGGGCGGCGGCGACGGCCGCGTCGAGGGCGAAGGTGGCACCGCGGTCGTAGAACGAGTCCGGGGTGCGGTTGATGACCGCCATCACCGCCACCTCGCGGGCGAAGTCGAAGTCCCGCCCGTTGATGCGGCGAAGCGGCGTGTCCAGCCGGGGCAGGATGACCCCGGAGGCGGCGGTCGAGCGGGGCATCTGACTCCTCGTGCTGGGCCACGCCGCGCGGGCGGCGGGCAGTTCTGCCAGACCTACCCCGGCGACGGGGCGAGCAGGTCTTCCAAGGCTATGGTCTCATCCGCGAGCCGTTTCGCCTCCACCCGCACGCCCGAACGGATGAGACGTTGCACGGTCTCGTTCACGTCCCACACGTTCACGTTCATGCCGGCGACCACCTGCCCACCGGCGAGCCAGAAGGCCACGAACGAACGTCCGGCCCGGTCGCCGCGGAACACGACCTCCGCCCCGCCGGCGAGGTCGCCGAATCCCGAGTACTCCATCCCCAGGTCGAACTGGTCGGTGTAGAAGTACGGGATCGCGTCGTACTCCGTGCTGTCGCCCAGCACCGCCCGGCCGGCCGCGGCGCCGGCGGTGTCGGCGTTGGCCCAGTGCTCCACCCGCAGCCGGTGCCCGAGCCGCGGGTGATAGACGTTCGCGACGTCGCCGACGGCGAAGACGTCGGGGTCGCTCGTGGCGAACGTCGCCGACACGGCGATGCCGTTGTCCACGGCGAGCCCGGATCCGAGCGCCAGCTGCGTGTTCGGCGTGGCCCCCAGGCCCACTACCACCAGGTCGGCCCGTACCAGGGTGCGATCGGTCAGCCGCACCCCGGTCACCCGGGTGCCGCCGCTGCGGGTCTCCCCCTCCAGCTCCGCCACCTCGGTGTGGTTACCCACGTGCACCCCGTGATCGCGGTGCAACCGCTCGAACACCGCGCCGAGCTCCGGGCCGATCGCGGAGGCCAGCGGCACGGCGCCGCGGCCGAGCACGATTACCTCGTTGCCGTACCCGCGGGCCGCGGCGGCGACCTCCATCCCGATCCAGCCGGTGCCGATGACCACCACCCGACGTCCGCCCGGTGACAGCGCGGCCCGCAACCGGGTCGAGTCGCCGATGCTGCGCAGGTAGTGCACACCGGGCAGGCTCGCCCCCGGGCCGGGAAACGGCCGCGGCGAAGCCCCCGTCGCCAGCAGCAGCCGCGAGTAGCGCAGGCTGCGGCCGTCGTCGAGGGTCACCCGGTGGGCCCCGCGGTCCAGCACGGCGGCGCGGTGCCCGGCAATGCGTTCGATCCCCTGGTCGGCGTACCAGCCGAGCGGATGCACATCCACCACGTCACGGTCAGCGGTGCCGGCCAGGTACTCCTTCGACAACGGCGGGCGGATGTACGGTGCGTCGATCTCCTCCCCGATGAGGACCACCCGACCGGTCGAGCCGGCGCGCACGGCCTCCGCCGCCCGCGCACCGGCCAGGCCGGCGCCCACGATGACGACTGGCTCGTCCCCCTGTGCGCCGGGGTGAGCCGGCTCCGTATTTCCCCGCTCGACCATGGCTACCCCTCGCCCCGGTTTCTGTCCCGCACGACCTGTCAGGGATGACGGTATCGGCATCCGGCCCGCACCGGAAGGGTTACCCAGCCTTCATCTGCTTGCGCACCGCCCGCTCTCAGGAAAGCACCAGCTAACGCGCAGATACTGGGTGCATGACTGACGGCCCCCGCATCCTTATCGTTGACGACGAACCCAACATCAGGGATCTCCTCACCACCAGCCTCCGCTTCGCCGGCTTCGCCGTGCGTGCCGTCGGCAACGGTGCCCAGGCGATTTCCGCTGTCCTGGAAGAAGAGCCCGACCTCATCATCCTGGACGTCATGCTGCCGGACATGAACGGTTTCGGCGTCACCAAGCGCCTCCGGTCGGCCGGCTACACCGCTCCGATCCTCTTCCTCACCGCGAAGGACGACACCGAGGACAAGATCACCGGCCTCACCGTCGGCGGCGACGACTACGTCACCAAGCCGTTCAGCCTTGACGAGATCGTGGCCCGGATCAAGGCCATTCTGCGCCGCACGATGCACGCCGACGAAGACGCGGTCATCCGCGCCGGTGAGCTCACCATGGACCAGGACACCCACGAGGTGCTCGTCGGCGACCAGCCCATCGAGCTCAGCCCCACCGAGTTCAAGCTGCTGCGCTACCTGATGCTCAACCCCAACCGGGTGCTCTCCAAGGCGCAGATCCTCGACCACGTCTGGGAGTACGACTTCAACGGCGACGCCGGCATCGTGGAGTCCTACATCTCCTACCTCCGCCGCAAGGTCGACATGCACTCCAGCGAACCGCTGATCCAGACCAAGCGCGGCTTCGGGTACATGCTCAAGGCCGCGAAGGCGTAGACACACAGTTTCACTTCCTAGACTGAACCCATGCATGTGGCCCTGATGGACCGATGGAGCCGGATTTCGCTCCGCTCCAAGATCACCGGTGTGACCGTGCTGATGCTCACGCTCGGCCTGCTCGTTTCCGGCGTGGGCACCATGGTCATCCTGCGCAACTACGTGGTGCAGCAGGTGGATGCCAGCCTGCAGACCGAGGCGCAGACCAACGGGCTGACGTACCTCAACTCGGCCGACGACGGCCGTATCCGAGCGGACTCGGACTACTTCGTCGCGGTCTACGACCAGAACGGCGTGCTCAAGAACCGCACCTGGCGGGACCGCCCGCGCGCCACCCTGCCAGAGGTCACCATGCCGCTGGACCTGCACAGCGTGATCCTGCTGGACGGCGCGGTGCAGAAACTCTCCAACGCGGATGGCGACACCGAATACCACGCCGTCGCGGTGCCGTTCACCATCAACTCCACCGGCACCTACGGCACCCTGCTGATGGCAGTGTCGATGCAGCCGACCCAGAACACCGTCAACACGTACCTCAGCATCTTCCTCGGCTTCGGTGTCGGCGTTGTCGTCGTGGGCGCCATGCTCACCCGTCTGCTCGTCACCACGACCTTCGCGCCGCTGCGTGAGGCCGAACGCACCGCCGCGGCCATCGCCGACGGCGACTTCAGCCAGCGCCTGGGCGGGGCCACGCCCAATACCGAGGTCGGCCGGCTCAACCGCTCGCTCAACACCATGCTCAGCCGGATCGACCGGGCGTTCAAGGACCGCGCCCGCACGATCGACCAGATGCGCCGGTTCGTGGGCGACGCCAGCCACGAGCTGCGCACCCCGCTCGTGTCGGTGCGCGGCTACGCCGAGCTCTACCGGATGGGGGCGCTGCAGACTCCCGAAGAGGTCGCCCAGGCCATGCAGCGCATCGAGAAGGAAGCCATCCGCATGGGCGGCCTGGTCGAGGACCTGCTCGAACTGGCCCGGCTCGACGAGACCAAGCCACTCGCCCTCACCCGGGTCGACCTGGTTCCCCTCGCCCAGGACGCCGCACTGGACGCCATGGCCTCCTCCCCCGGCCGCCGGGTGACGGTGCTCACCAGCCACCTGGCCGAATTCGATGACACCGACCGGGAGCCGCCGATCGACCTGGCGCACTCCACCGGTGAGGTCCTCAGCCCCGCACCGGTGCCGCCGGCGCTCCCGTCCGCGCCCGCTCCCACGGCCAGGGCCGTGGCCGCCGCCGCCAAGGCCGCCGCCGCCGCCGCGAAGCCCGCCGTCACCAAGCCGGACCCGTCCGGGTCCACAACGGGCTCGGTCGCCAACGCCCGCGCCACCCTGGCCCGGCTGCGTCCGCGCCGGACCCGGCGTGCGGATGCGCCGGCCCTCGACGCCGACGCCGCCGCCGAGCCGCTGCTGGGGCCCCCGGCCCTCGACGCCGTGATCATGGCCGAGGAGAACAAGGTGCGCCAGGTCATCACGAACCTGATGGGCAACGCCCTCCGGTTCAGCCCGGCCGACAGCCCGGTAGAACTCGATGTGGCCGTCGACCGCCGCAACCAGCGCGCCTCGATCTCCGTCATCGACCACGGCGAGGGCATTCCGCCGCAGATTCGGGACAAGATCTTCCAGCGCTTCTGGCGCGCCGACACCTCCCGCGCGCGGGAAACCGGCGGCAGCGGCCTGGGCCTGGCGATCGTGGCATCCATCGTGGCCAGCCACAATGGCTCGGTCGAGGTGCTGGAGACCCCGGGCGGCGGAGCCACCTTCCGGGTGTGGTTCCCACTGGCCGACTCCGCGGCAGCGCCGCAGGCGCTGGGCCCCTCCAGCCTCGCCTGACCCGCGGCTGACCCGGCGCCGGACCCGCTGACGCAGGCTCTCCCGTCCTCCCCAGGCCGGTGGGCGGCCGGTTCTCCCCACCGGGCACGATGGGCCGTCCGGTGCTCCCCCGACGCCGTAGCGTCGCCTGCGGGCGTCCGACCGGCACGCCGCAAGCGAAGGGAGAAGTCGATGACCCAATTCCAGGTAGACAGCGACGCGCTGATCACCACCACCGGGGCGGCGCGCGCCACCATGGGACGCATCCAGGCGGAGGTCGCCACCCTGCTCGGGCAGCTCACCGGGCTGGAGGGCTCGTGGACCGGGCAGGCATCCGCGCAGTTCCAGGCGGCGGTCTCGGCTTGGCGCACGACCCAGCAGCACGTGGAGCAGAGCGCGGATGTGCTGGGCCAGGCGCTCGGGCAGGCCGGCCAGCAGTACGCCGACGTGGAGCAGGCCAACGCCCGGCTGTTCTCCCGGTAGCCGTCGCCGGCATCCGTCGCCCGGATACGACAAAGCTGGGCGCCTCCCGAGGGAGACGCCCAGCTGTCAGTGCAGGTAGTGCGGGTGCTGCTGGTTGGACTTAGAAGTCCATGCCACCGGAGGGGTCGCCGGCCGGGGCCGGGTTCTTCTCGGGCTTGTCGGCGACAACGGCCTCGGTGGTGAGGAACAGTCCGGCGATCGACGATGCGTTCAGCAGCGCGGAGCGGGTGACCTTCACCGGGTCATTGATGCCGGCAGCGATCATGTCAACGTACTCACCGGTCGCGGCGTTGAGGCCGAATCCGACGGGCAGGTTGCGCACCTTGTCAGCGACAACGCCCGGCTCCATGCCGGCGTTGAGGGCGATCTGCTTCAGCGGAGCGTCGATGGCGACGCGCACGATGTTCGCGCCCGTTGCCTCGTCGCCGACGAGGTCAAGGATTGCCTTGCTCTCGAATGCGGTCTTGCCGGCCTGGATGAGGGCCACGCCACCACCGGCGACGATGCCCTCTTCCACGGCTGCCTTCGCGTTACGAACGGCGTCCTCGATGCGGTGCTTGCGCTCCTTGAGCTCAACCTCCGTCGCGGCGCCGGCCTTGATGACGGCAACGCCACCGGCGAGCTTGGCGAGACGCTCCTGGAGCTTCTCACGGTCGTAGTCCGAGTCGGTGTTCTCGATCTCGTTGCGGATCTGCTGCACGCGACCGGCGATGGCCTCGGCGTCGCCGGCACCCTCGACGATGGTGGTCTCGTCCTTGGTGATGACGACCTTGCGGGCGTTACCGAGCAGGTCGAGGGTGACGTTCTCGAGCTTGAGGCCGACCTCCTCGGAGATGACCTGGCCACCGGTGAGGATGGCGATGTCCTGCAGCTGCGCCTTGCGACGGTCACCGAAACCGGGAGCCTTGACGGCAACCGACTTGAAGATGCCACGGATCTTGTTCACAACGAGCGTGGCCAGGGCCTCGCCGTCGACGTCCTCGGCAATGATGAGCAGCTGCTTGCCGCTCTGGATGACCTTGTCGACGATCGGCAGCAGGTCCTTGATGTTGGAGACCTTGGAGTTGACGATCAGGATGTAGGGGTCTTCGAAGACCGCTTCCTGACGGTCGGGGTCGGTGACGAAGTATGCCGACAGGAAACCCTTGTCGAAGCGCATGCCCTCGGTGAGCTCCAGCTCGGTGCCGAAGGTGTTCGACTCCTCGACGGTGACAACACCTTCCTTGCCGACCTTGTCGATGGCCTCGGCGATGATGGCGCCGATCTCGGCGTCGCCGGCGGAGATGGAAGCCGTGGCTGCGATCTCTTCCTTGGTCTCGATCTCCTTGGCGCTGGAGATGAGCTCGGCGATGACCGCTGCGGTGGCCTTCTCGATGCCGCGCTTGAGGCTGATCGGGTCGGCGCCGGCTGCGACGTTGCGCAGGCCTTCGCGAACCAGGGCCTGGGCGAGGACGGTGGCGGTGGTGGTACCGTCGCCGGCGACGTCGTCGGTCTTCTTGGCGACCTCCTTGACGAGCTCAGCACCGATCTTCTCGTACGGGTCGTCGAGCTCGATCTCCTTGGCGATGGACACGCCGTCGTTGGTGATCGTGGGGGCGCCCCACTTCTTCTCCAGCACGACGTTGCGTCCGCGCGGGCCGAGGGTCACCTTGACCGTGTCAGCGAGGATGTTGAGGCCGCGCTCAAGGCCGCGACGGGCCTCTTCATTGAAAGCAATGATCTTTGCCATATGTGTTTCTCGTCCCTCCCGGACGTTACCAAAACGATGATGGGTTAGCACTCGTAAGAGCAGAGTGCCAAATCGATTCTGGCACTCTGGGGTCGAGAGTGCAAGTGAACGGGAGGGTCTCCCAGTCAGCGGGCGGCCTGCGCGCGCCGACGGAAGCGGATCGTTAACGCAGTCACGCCACGCACCGCGACCGCCCGGTATGTCTGCCTGGCGGGCGCGGTGGTGGCGTGACTGACACCTTGCGTTATGTAGTTGTTCGACGCGTGATCTCTAAGCCGGGCGAACCGACTCGGCCTGCGGGCCCTTGGCTCCGGTACCGAGTTCGAAGATGACGTGCTGTCCCTCTTCGAGAACCTTGTAGCCGTGCATGTCGATGGCGGAGTAGTGGACGAAGACGTCCTGCCCACCTCCATCAACAGTGATGAAGCCGAAACCTTTTTCAGCGTTGAACCATTTGACGGTTCCGTTCGCCATGTGAAACTCCCCTAATGCAGTGTTGTAGTACGGCACTCACCCGTTGGTGTTACCGGGCCTGGCGCAGAAGCTGCGTCCACTGTATGCAATAGAGCGCTCTCCGGTTGAGAGCACTCGGCACAAAATGAGCGACCACTGCAGATATTAGTTAGGTCTACGAAGTTCAATAGGGGGTTGACTGGGGGCCGCGTTCCCACTACGAAACACGGCGTGTGGGCAGGTCAGCCCACCGGCATCACGTAGTCGGTTCCCACGACAACGGTCAGGGTGGCGCCAGAGCCCGCGAAGGTGTCGGCCAGCTGGATGGCCGAACCCGGCAGCAGCAGCGCCACACCCCGGGCAGCGCCCTCCTGGGCGGCATCCGCGTAGTACACGGTCGTCGTGACGACGTCCTCGGTGTCGGCGTTGCTCGTGGTGGCCACGGACCAGCCGGCCGCGCCGAGCAGGTCTCCCACCGAGCGGGCAACCCCGGCTCCCGCGGTGCCGTTGAGGACCGTGACACTCGCACTGGGGTCAGTGGTGGGTTCAGCGGTCGGGACCGGCTCGACGGTGGGCTCGGCACTCTCGCTGATCGCGTCGATGCCGGGGATCGTGAAATTGAGCCGGTTGTTCAGCACCGTCAGGCCGACGGCACCGATTGCGATGAGCACGGCAGTGGCGGCCAGGGCCCACCAGAACGCCACCCATCGGCGGCCCTTCTTCGCCGGAGCCCGGTGCGCCCCCACGCGGTCGAGGTGGTGCGGGAGGTCGTCGAAGCGGTCTTTCGGGTACGAAGTGGGCATCGTCAGTTCGGTTCGATCCTCGGTTGGTTACTCGATGGGGCGGATGGCTCGCTGCGACCGGGCCTCTGCCCTGGCGTCACGCATCCGCTGCAGGCGTTTGACCAGCATGGGATCGTGGGCGAGGGCAAGCGGGGAGTCGAGCAGGGCACCCAGCACTTGATAGTACCGGGCGGCCGAGAGACCGAATTCGGAGCGGATGGCCTGCTCCTTGGCGCCGGGCTGTGACCACCACCGCCGTTCGAAGGCGAGCACGGCCTCGTCGCGGGGGCCGAGGGCGCGAGCAGCGCCGTCTTCCCGCTCGCTCTCGGTGTGCCCGCTGGTCGCCATACGCGTCATCCTATTTGCCGGGGACTGGGTTTTCCCTGACCGGGCCCGCCTGTCGCGAGGACCGCCCACTACGGTCGAGAGTGGGAATCGGCTGTGCAATGCCCGGCAACCGGGAATGCCCCGGGTGCCGGGCGAGTTTAAGCTGGAGGCAGTCGCCTGCCGCACAAGAACGACGAAAGGACGCACCATGGACTACGAGGTCACCAAGTCTGACGCCGAATGGAAGGCCGAGCTTTCCGCCGAGCAGTACGCCGTGCTGCGCGGCGCGGCCACCGAACGCGCCTGGACCGGCGAACTCCTCGATGAGGGCCGCTCGGGTGTGTACACCTGCGGCGCCTGCAACGCCGAGCTGTTCAAGAGCGGCACGAAGTTCGACTCCGGCTGCGGCTGGCCGAGCTTCTACGAGTCGGTGCGCCCCGAGGCCGTCGAGCTCATCGAGGACCGTTCGCTCGGTGTCGTGCGCACCGAGGTGCGCTGTGCCGCCTGCGGCTCGCACCTCGGCCACGTGTTCGATGACGGTTTCGGCACCCCCACCGGGGACCGCTACTGCATGAACTCGATCTCGCTCAACTTCACCCCGGGCGAGTAACCCCTCCCCAACTGTTCCCCGTGCGGACAACTGGTCCCGGCACACCGGGTGCAGAAGTCCGCATGGGGAACAGTTGCGTGGGCTCGCGGGTCAGGCGAACGCGTTCACTCCGGTGAGTTCGGCGGAAAGCGCCCAGAGCCGGGCCGCCGCATCCGGATCGACGGCGTGCGCATTGACGCCGCGCACCCGCGCCGTGTCGCTGCCGGCCACGGTGGGTTCGGCGATGTCGCAGTCCTCGCAGTACACGCCGCCCATCCCGTCCAGCTGGGCCGACGTCGCCGCCCAGACCGACGTGGCGGCGCCCTGCTCCGCTGACTTGAACTGAGCGTTGACCACGCCGTCCTCGGTCATCCAACCTGCGGCGATCATCTCCTCCCGCGGCAGGTGCCGCTGGAGCTCGGTCATGATGCCGCCGGGATGCACGGCGAATGCCCGCACGCCGTGGTCGGCGCCGCGGGCATCCAGCTGTACCGCGAACAGGCTGTTGGCGGTCTTGGCCTGCCCGTAGGCCTGCCACTTGTCGTAGCCGGTGGTGAACTGCGGGTCGTCGAAGCGGATGCCGCTGAGCTTGTGCCCGGTGGAGGACAGCGCCACGACGCGCGCACCGCCGTCGGCCACGAGCGCCGGCCAGAGCAGGTTGGTGAGCACGTAGTGGCCGAGGTGGTTCGTGGCGAACTGGGACTCCCAGCCGTCCCCGACCCGGGCCTCCGGGGCGGCCATGATGGCCGCGTTGTTGATCAGGATGTCGAGGCTCTTCCCGGTGGCGAGGAAGTGCTCGGCGAAGGCGCGCACGCTGACCAGGTCGGCGAGGTCCAGGGTCTCGACCTCCACCGCGTTCAGGCCACGGGCGTCCAGGGCGGCCCACGCCACCTCGGGGCGCCGGGCCGGGACGATCACCTGGGCGCCGGCGGCCGTCAGCGCCGCGACGGCCTCGATGCCCAGGCCCGAGTAGCCGCCGGTGACGATGGCGGCCTTCCCGGTCAGGTCGATGCCCGTGAGTACCTCCGTCGCCGTGGAACTGGCGCTGAATCCGGACGGCAGGGCGTGCTGGGGTGTTGTGGTCATCGCTCCAGCGTACGCTCGGTGCCGGCGGGTGCGGTCAGAACGCGAGCGCCACGATTGTCCCCCACCACTAGGCGCGGTCGTTGGGGTGCTCTAGCTGCTTGCCCTGCCGTCGTCCGGGCCGGCCATCCGGTCGTCCGGGCCGATGGCGCGGATGACCCTGGCCGGGTTGCCGGTCGCGATGACGCCGGGCGGCACATCGCGGGTCACGACCGAACCGGCGCCGATGATGCTGCCCGCACCGATGGTCACCCCGGGGCAGACGACCACGTTGCCGCCCAGCCAGACGTCGTCCTCGATGGTGATCGGGGACACCCGTTCGTAGCCGGCCCGGCGTTCGTCGATGTCGAGGGCGTGGCTGGGGGTGTACAGGCGGGCGCTCGGGCCCACGAGCACGTTCGCGCCGATGGTGATCTCCCCTCCGCCCAGGGTGAGGAAGTCGGCGTTGATGAAGGTATTCTCGCCCACGTGCAGCCGGGAGCCGTAGTCCAAGTACATCGGCGGGCGGAAGTCCACGCCGTCGCCGACGCTTCCGAGCAGGTCGACGAACAGGGCGTGCGCGGCGGCCTGGTCGTCGTCGTAGAGCGCGGTGATCTGCCGGCAGGTGCGCTGCGTACTCGTCGTCAGGTCGGCGAGCTCCGGTCCGTTGCGATAGCGGTACCACTCCCCCGCCACCATCTTGTCGAATTCGGAGCGAACGGGAACTGGGGATGTTTTGTTGTCTGTAACCACAAACAACAGAATAGCCGGTCAGGTGTCGGCGCACAGAGCCGTTCGGCCTTGCGTCGCGGCTTTCACCGGGCCACCGTGGGCTGCACAGCCCACCCGTCCGCCGGACCGAAGAGGACCGCGACATGCACTCGCTCCCCGATCCGCCCGAACAGCCGAAGCCCGCCCACGACCCCATAGCCGTCATCCGCTCCCGCGGGTACCTGCGGATCCTGCTCCTGGCCGGGCTGATCGGCATCCCGGTCTCGGCCATCGCCTACGGCTTCCTGGCGCTGGTCGACTGGCTGCAGGAGTATCTGTACACCGACCTGCCCCGCATCCTGGGGTTCGACGGGGCGCCGCTCTGGTGGCCGCTGCCGTTGCTCGCGCTGTCGGGGTTCCTGGTGGCGGTGTGCATCCGCTCCCTGCCGGGCACAAGCGGGCACTCGCCGTCGGAGGGATTCAAGGCAGGTGGATTCCCGCAGCCCGCTGACCTGCCCGGCGTGGCCCTGGCCGCCCTTGCCACCCTGGCGCTGGGCGCGGTGCTCGGCCCGGAGGCTCCGCTCATCGCGCTCGGCGGCGGCCTGGGCGCGGTGGCGATCCGGCTCGTGAAGAAGGATTCGCCGCCCACGGCGGTCGGGGTGATCGCGGCGGCGGGGAGCTTCGCCGCGGTCAGCACCCTGCTGGGCTCCCCTCTCCTCGGGGCGTTCCTCCTGATGGAGGCCTCCGGGCTGGGCGGTGCGATGCTGGGCATCGGTCTGCTCCCCGGCCTGCTGGCGGCGGGCATCGGCTCGTTGGTGTTCGTCGGACTGGATTCCTGGACCGGTCTGGGCACGTTCTCGTTGGCGCTCCCCAACCTGCCCGCGTTCTCCACCCCCACGCTGGCCATGTTCGGCTGGGCTCTGCTGCTCGGGCTCGCCTGCCCCCTGCTGACCTGGGGTATCAACGCCGTGGCCCGGGTGGTGCGCCCCGCGGTGCACACGCACCGGCTGCTCGTCACGCCGCTGCTCGGCCTGGTCATCGCCGCCCTGGCCATCGGCTTCACGATGGTCACCGGGGAGGACAGCGCGCAGGTGCTGTTCTCCGGCCAGTCCGCGATGCCCGCCCTGATCAGCGGCGGGGCGGCCTGGCCGGTGGGCGCGGTCGTACTGCTCGTAGCCTGCAAAGCACTGGCCTACGGGCTCTCCCTGAGCGCGTTCCGCGGCGGGCCGGTGTTTCCGGCCATGTTCATCGGCGCGGCCATCGGCGTCGCGGCCGCACACCTGCCCGGGATGGAACTGGTGCCCGCCGTGGGGGTGGGCATCGGCGCGATGAGCGTCTCGATGCTGCGGTTGCCGCTCACCAGCGTGCTGCTGGCGACCGTATTGCTCACCAGCGACGCATTCGCGGTGATGCCGCTCGTGATCGTGGCGGTGGTGGTCGCGTACGTGCTGACCGCCCGGTTGCCGGAGGCGCCCGGCCGGCGACTGAGCCGCCTGTTGGAGCGGCCGGTGCCGGCCCATCCGGCCGCGTGAGCCGGCGCTAGCGCCAGCTCTGGCGTCAGTTCCGCGCGTCCCAGAACCCGGCGTGCACGTCGGCCGCCTCGTCGAGGAGCGCGGGGCCGGCCACGATCACCGGGGTGCCGCCGCGCGCGAACACCTCCCGGCAGGGCAGGTCCATGGTGGGAGCACCGTCCTGGGACGGCACCAGCGCGGCCAGCGCCTCCTCGGGGAGGGCATAGACCACCCGGCCGATCCCAGCCCAGTAGATGGCGCCGGAGCACATCGCGCACGGTTCGGTGCTCGTGTACAGGGTGCTCGCCGTCAACTCGTCCCGCGTCAACGTGGTGCCGGAGGCCCGCACGAGGTTGAGTTCGGCATGTCCGGTCGGGTCACCGGTGGTCACGACGCTGTTCTCGGCCTCCAGGACCCGGCCGTCCACGGTGATGAGGATGGCGCCGAACGGGTGGTTGCCGCCCTCGCGCGACGTGCGCGCGACCCGGATGGCGTGCAGGAGATGGGCGGCATCCGCATCCGAAACGGCGGTGCGGTCGGTGAGCTCATTCGATTCGTGCAGCGCGGTCACGCTGTCTCCTCGCTGTAGACGACAGGGCGATCGGCCGTGATTCAGGGGGCCGGCCACGGGACTTGAACCCGTAACCCCCACTTTACAAGAGTGGTGCGCTACCAATTGCGCCAGGCCGGCATGAGGCGAACGAGCCGCCTCGAGCATTCATCCTATCCGACGGGCGCCGGGGTGGCGGTGGAGTAGGTTTCGCTCGCGGCCTGCAGCACGAAGGCGGCGAATTCCTTGGGATCATCCAGCGCTCCGACGTACTGCTTGCCGTTCACGAGCACGGTGGGGGTGCCGGTGATCGCCTTGAGCGAGGAGTTCGGGATGGGACCGCTGAGCGCCCGGTCGGTGGCAGCCTTCACCCAGGACTTGAAGGTGGTGTCGTCGATGCACTCGTTGATCGACGAGAGCCCGGTCGTGACGCCCGCCTTCTTCACCAGGGCCTTGAGCTCGGTGTCGCTGAGTCCGGCGGTGCCCTCGACGGGCTGGTCGGCGAACAGGGCCGAGTTGACCGCTAAGAAGCTCTCCGGCGCCGTGTTCGCCACGCAGGCGGCGGCGTTGGCCGCGCGCAGCGAGTACTGGGTTCCGGCCGACTTGCTGGTGAGGATGGAAATCGGGTGGATCTCCAGGGTGGCTGCCCCTGACTCGACCCACTGCGACATCTGGTCGCTGTTGGTGTTCTCGAACTCGCCGCAGAACGGGCAGAGGTAGTCGAGGTAGACCCGGATGTCGGCGACGGCGCCGGACGCATCCGGGGTGGAGGGTATCGGGTCGTCGTCGGGCTGCAGCGCGGTGGTGGTGACCGCGGTGAGGCCGGCGCCGAGGAGCAGGCCGTCACTGGCCATGTTCTTCGGGCCGGGGCCGGCGGGCTGTACGGAGTTCACGATGATCAGGACGATGGCCGTGACCGCGGCGATCGCCAGGACTGCGATGCCGCCCTGGAGGAATACCCGGTTGCGGCGGTCCCGCTTCTTCTGCTCCACTCGAAGCTTCGCGGCCTTGGTGCGTGCGGCGTCACGTCGCTTGTTCTTCGCGGGACGAGAGTCGCCTGGGCCGCCAGTTGTCATGGATGATCGCTCCGAGTTGAGGGGTGCGCTCGCGGAATGCGCGGTAGCTCTCCAAATATTAGGACCCGAGTCTGGGAAATGACCAACCGGGAGCACAGCCGCCTCACTGCCGACTCACCGGCGGTCCACTGCCGTCGCTGAGGGCGCCTCAGCGCTTCCCTTCCGCGGCGTGCCATACTAGGAAGGTCTTGCGCTGGTGCTTACGCCAGCCGGACGCATAAATCCCATCACAACGGATCGTCCGGCACGTACCTGCCGGTGAAGGAGAATAACGAAATAATGGCTTCAGTAACCTTTGACAAGGCCACCCGTCTGTACCCGGGCTCCACTCGCCCCGCAGTCGATCACCTCGACCTTTCGGTCGCCGATGGTGAATTCCTCGTCCTGGTCGGTCCGTCCGGCTGTGGAAAGTCCACCTCGCTGCGCATGCTCGCCGGCCTCGAAGAGGTCAACGACGGCGACATCTTCATTGGTGAGCGCAACGTCACCGACGTTCCCCCGAAGGACCGCGACATCGCGATGGTCTTCCAGAACTACGCGCTGTACCCGCACATGACCGTCGCCGAGAACATGGGCTTCGCGCTCAAGATCGCCGGCGTCAACAAGGACGAGCGCGCCACCCGCGTTCTCGAAGCCGCCAAGCTGCTCGACCTCGAGCCCTACCTCAGCCGCAAGCCGAAGGCCCTCTCCGGTGGCCAGCGTCAGCGTGTTGCCATGGGTCGTGCCATCGTGCGTCAGCCCCAGGTGTTCCTCATGGACGAGCCGCTGTCGAACCTCGACGCCAAGCTGCGCGTTCAGACCCGCACCCAGATCGCGTCGCTGCAGCGTCGCCTGGGCGTCACCACGGTCTACGTCACGCACGACCAGACCGAGGCGCTCACCATGGGTGACCGCATCGCCGTGCTCAAGGATGGCGTCCTGCAGCAGGTCGGCACCCCGCGGGACCTGTACGCCAAGCCGAACAACGTCTTCGTTGCCGGCTTCATCGGCAGCCCGGCCATGAACCTGTTCCTGGCCGACGCCGTCGACGGTGGCATCAAGTTCGGTACCGCAACCGTCCCCGTCGCCCGCGACACCCTCGCCGGCGCCACCGGCTCGAAGGTCACCATCGGCGTTCGCCCGGAGGACATCCACCTCTCGACCACGCAGGGCGAAGGCCTCGCGGTCGACGTCGACCTGGTCGAGGAGCTCGGCGCCGACGGTTACCTGTACGGCCACTCCACCGTCGAAGGCAAGCGCACCGACATCGTCGCTCGCGTCGACGGCCGCTCGCACCCGTCCGCGGGCGACACCGTCTACCTGACCCCGACGCCGAACCACCTGCACGTGTTCGACGCCGAGTCCGGCGCGCG
This sequence comes from Cryobacterium sp. AP23, assembly GCF_054075385.1. Taxonomy (NCBI): domain Bacteria; kingdom Bacillati; phylum Actinomycetota; class Actinomycetes; order Micrococcales; family Microbacteriaceae; genus Cryobacterium; species Cryobacterium sp. AP23. Next base: position 1,728,332 of record NZ_CM133415.1, read on the forward strand.
TCTCGGCGGCGCCGTCAGCGACTAGGTTCCACACCGATAAACTCGACCGCCGGTACTTTTCGGCGGTCGAGTTTGTCATATCGGCGCCAGTTCCCTCTGGGCGGCGCCGCTGCACATCCGCGTCTCACCGGCTGCTACCGGCCGAGGCCACCCGCGGGGCTTCGCTGCCCTGCCGACAGTTAGGCTCCACATGAGCGGCTCCCTGAACATCACCTCCGCCACGGCCGATCCGGCCCTGCTCGACCTTCCCTGGAACGTTCCGCTCGACGCCTGGCCGAACGAGAACATCGCCTCGCTGCCTAAGGGCCTCTCCCGCCACCTCGTGCGGTTCGCGCACCTGAGCGGCCGCGTTGTCGCCATCAAGGAGACCACCAGCGAGATGGCCAAGCGGGAGTACGACATGCTCCGTACCCTGCAGGGCCTGGAGATCCCCTGCGTCGAACCGCTCGCCGTGATCACGAACCGCACCGACGAAGACGGCGACCCGCTCAACTCCGTGCTGGTCACCCGGCACCTCAAGTTCTCGCTGCCCTACCGGGCGCTCTACTCGCAGGCCCTGCGGCCCGACACCGCCACCCGCCTCGTCGACGCCCTGGCGTTGCTGCTGGTGCGGGTGCACATGGTGGGCCTGTTCTGGGGCGACGTGTCGCTGTCGAACACCCTCTTCCGACGCGACGCCGGCGCCTTCGCCGCCTACCTCGTCGACGCCGAGACCGGGCAGCTCTACCCCGGTGGCCTCTCCAACGGCCAGCGCGAGAACGACCTCGAGATCGCCCGGGTCAACATCGCCGGCGAGCTGATGGACCTCGAGGCCGGCGGCCGCGTGGCCGACGAGCTGGACCCGATCAACGTGAGCAACGGAATCGTCGCCGCCTACCGGCTGCTCTGGAAGGAGCTCACCGGCTCCGAGTCCTTCGCGAGCAGTGAGCGGTGGCGCATCACCGAGCGCGTCGAACGCCTCAACAACCTCGGCTTCGACATCGAGGAACTCGCGATCAAGACCGACGAGAACGGCACGACCGTGCGCATCCAGCCCAAGGTCGTGGATGCCGGTCACCACCAGCGCCGCCTGCTGCGCCTGGCGGGCCTGGACGCCGAGGAAAACCAGGCCCGTCGCCTGCTCAACGACCTGGATTCCTACGGCGTCGCATACGGTAACCCGGATGCCGATGAGGAGATGATGGCGCACGAGTGGCTGATGCGCGTCTTCGAGCCCGTGGTGCGCGCGATCCCCCGTGAGCTCAAGGGCAAGCTCGAGCCGGCCGAGGTCTTCCACCAGCTGCTCGACCACCGCTGGTTCATGGCTCAGAACGCCAACCGGGACATCCCCCTGGCCGAGGCCGTCACCTCCTATGTGCAGGATGTGCTCCGTCACCGCCGCGACGAGGCCACCGTCATCGACCCGCCGACCACGCCGATCGACGTGCCGGAGCTCGACGACGAGGACATCGACGCCGCGGACGCCGACGTGGACGACTGGCGCCTCAACGTTTGACCCGCCGCCCCTGACGTGCCGCAAAGTGCCCCTTCAGCCGAGCTGAAGGGGCACTTTGAGCGTTCTCGCGAAAACCGGATGCACCCACTTCCGCCAAGTTCCCCCTTCGCACGCCCGCAAGGGGCACTTTGCGGCAACTCGCGGAAGCTCCTCCACGCGAGATGGCAGTTGAGGCCCTCTCAGCGCGCCGCAATGGCCGTCAACTGGCAACTCACCATCGGCGCCGGCGACGACTTGCCAGTTGAGGCCCCTTCAGGGCACGGCAGTGGGCCCCACGTGGCAACTCACCCGGCCCGCCCCACGGAGCGGCACCGCCGGAGCCTCTGCAACGGAAACCCGCGGCACTCACCCGGGCATCCGCATCCCATAATCAGCAGGCCCTGAGCCTGCCCACAGCCCCGCCCCAACAAGAAACGGCGCAGACCCTCCCCTCAGGAACGATCCGCGCCGTGACTTACGCGTTGCAGGGAAACCTATCCCTGCGCAGCCTTCGTGGCCGCCTTGGCAGCAGCCGCAACAGCCCGCAGCTTCGAAATCTCGTACAGCGTCACACCGGCGGCGATTCCGGCGTTCAGCGACTCGGTGTTCGCGTTGATCGGGATCGACACGATGGCGTCGCAGGTCTCGGTGACGAGGCGGGACAGCCCCTTGCCCTCGCTGCCGACAACCACGACGATCGGGCGCTCGGCGTAGCCGATGCCCAGCTCGGGCAGCTCGGTGTCGCCGCCGCCGTCGAGGCCGATCACGAGCACGCCGCGCTCCTTGAGCAACTTGAGCGTCTGGGTGAGGTTGCTCGCCATCGCGACGGGCAGGCGGGCGGCCGCACCGGCCGACGTCTTCCAGGCGGAGGCGGTGACGCCCACGGAGCGACGCTGCGGCACGATGATGCCGTGGCCGCCGAACGCGGCGGTGGAACGGATGATCGCACCGAGGTTGCGGGGGTCGGTGATGCCGTCCAGCGCCACGAACAGCGGCTTGTGGCCGCGGCTGATGGTGAGGTCGAGCAGCTCGATCGGGTGCGCGTACTCGTACGCGGGCACCTTGAGCGCGAGGCCCTGGTGCACGGCGTCCTTACCGGAGAGCCGGTCGATCTCGGGGCGCATGACCTCGAGCACCGGGATGTTGCGGGTCGTCGCGAGCTTGAGGACTTCCTTGACCCGGTCATCCATTTCGATGCGGGTGGCCACGTACAGCGCGGATGCGGGGATCTTGGCGCGCAGCGCCTCGAGCACCGAGTTGCGGCCGGTGACGACCTCGAACTCGGCATCCGACTTGGCCTTGCGGGTGGACGAACCGCCGCCGCCGGTGTTGCCGGTGCCGGTGTTGCGGCCGGTGCGCGGGGCGCCGGAGCCGGAGCCGCCGGGCGCGCGGCTGCGGCCGCCGCCGGCCGCGGCGAAGCGGTCCTTGGCAGCCTTGGCCTTGCCTGCGGGGTGGTACGGACGGTCTTCGGCCTTGGGGGTGGGCTTCTTGCCCTCGAGGGCCTGGCGACCCTGTCCGCCGGAGCCGACCTGGGGTCCCCTGCTGCCCTTGCGCACCGCGCCGGTGCGCGATTTGCGATCTGTGTTCTTCATCAGTCAAAACTCCAATGTGCACCCGACGGGGTGTCTTCGATGGTTATGCCGGCGGCGACGAGCTCGTCCCGGATACGGTCTGCGGCCGCGTAGTCGCGGCTGGTCCTTGCGGTCTCGCGGTCGTCGAGCAGGCGCTCGACGAGGGCGGTGAGTGCCACCATGGCGGGTTCGTCCGTGGACACGGCCCAGCCCGGTGACAGCGGGTTGATGCCGAGCACCTCGCTCATGGCGAGCACCTGGCCGCGGGCGGCCGCGGCGGCATGCAGGTCTTCGGCGTCGAGGGCGGCGTTGCCCGCACGCACGGTTTCGTGCAGCACGCCGAGCGCCTGCGGTACCGCGAGGTCGTCGTCCATGGCCGTGGCGAAGTCATCCGGCACGATCTCGACCCCGGACCCGGCGAACCGGGTGTCGGCGAGGCGCCGGTCGGCGCGGTCGAGGAAGCTTTCGATGCGTTCGAGGGCGGCTTCGGCCTCGGCGAGGGAGCCCTCATGGAAATCGAGGGTGGACCGGTAGTGCGCCGCACCCAGGTAGTAGCGCACGACGATGGCACGGGCCTGGTCGAGCAGCTCCGCGGCGTACACCGAGTTGCCCAGCGACTTGGACATCTTCTGGCCGTTGGTGTTGACCAGGCCGTTGTGCACCCAGAAGTTCGCGAAACCGTCGCCGGCGGCGGTGGACTGCGCGAGTTCGTTCTCGTGGTGCGGGAAGCGCAGGTCGAGGCCGCCGCCGTGGATGTCGAACTGCGGGCCGAGGTAGCGGGCGGCCATGGCGGAGCACTCGATGTGCCAGCCGGGCCGGCCGGCGCCCCAGGGGGACCGCCAGGCGGCGGAGGCGGGTTCGCCCTCCTTGTGGCCCTTCCACAGGGCGAAGTCGCGCGGGTCGCGCTTGCCGCGCGGGTCGGCGTCGGCGGCGGCTTCCATGTTGTCGGGGTTCTGCCGGGTGAGTTCGCCGTAGGTGGGCCAGCTGCGGGTGTCGAAGTAGACGTCGCCGGAGCCGTCCTCGGCCGGGTAGGCGTGCCCGTTGTCGATCAGACGCACGACGATGTCCTGCATCTCGTGCACGCTCGCGGTGGCCCGCGGTTCATAGGTGGGCGCGAGGATGCCCAGCTTCTGGTAGCCGGCGGTGAACTCGAGTTCGTAGCGGTAGGCCAGCGCCCACCACTCTTCGGTGGTGCCCTGCGCGTTGATCAGGATCTTGTCGTCGATGTCGGTGACGTTGCGCACGAAGGTGACGTCGTTGCCGCGGTAGCTGAGCCAGCGGCGCAGCTGGTCGTAGACCAGGGCGCTGCGCAGGTGGCCGATGTGAGGGGACGACTGCACCGTGGGTCCGCAGACGTAGATTCCCACCTTGCCCGGAACGATCGGCAGGAAATCGCGAAGGGCCTGGGCCTTCGAGTCGTATAGTCGCATGCTCACTGGTTCAGTTTAGGCGAGGCCCGGTCGGATGCTCGGGTGGATGACGGCGGTGGCCAGTGCGGCGATGCCCTCGCCGCGCCCGGTGAAGCCCAGCGCGTCGGTGGTGGTGGCCGACACCGATACCGGTGCACGCAGGATGCCGGTGAGCAGTTCCTGTGCTTCGAGGCGTCGCGGGGCGAGCTTGGGGCGGTTGCCGATGATCTGCACGGACACGTTGCCGACCCGGTAGCCGGCCTCGGTCAGCAGCCGCAGGGTCTCGGTGAGGAACACCTCGCCGTGGGCGTCGGTGAGCCGTGGGTCGGCGGTGCCGAAGACCTGGCCGATGTCGCCCAACCCGGCAGCGGCGAGCAGAGCATCGCAGATGGCGTGCACGGCGGCGTCGCCGTCGCTGTGCCCGGACAGGCCGCGCTCCCCCGGCCAGTGCAGACCGGCCAGCCAGAGCGCGCTCGTGTCGTCGAACGCGTGCACGTCGACGCCGGTGCCGACGCGCGGCTCGGCGGTGGCGCTGGGTACGGCGGTGGGTGCGGTGTCGCCGAGCAGGAGTTCGGCCCGGCGCAGGTCCCAGGCGGTGGTGACCTTGAACGCCAGCGGGTCGCCGGGGATGACGGTGACGGGGTTGCCGGCCGCGGCAACGAGGGCGGCGTCGTCGGTGAGGTCCCGGCCGGCGGCATCCGTGGCCGGCAGGGTGGCGGCCCAGGCGAACGCGGCGTCGAGCATGTCGCGGGGGAAGCCCTGCGGGGTCTGCACCGCGGCCAGCAGCGACCTGTCGACAGTGCCGAGGATCGTGCCGGTGGCGTCGACGCTCTTGATCGTGTCAACCACGGGCAGGCCGGGCACGATGCCGTGGCCGGTCCGGCGCACGGCGGCGACGACGGCATCGATCAGGCCGGCCGGGGTGAGCGCCCTGGCGGCGTCGTGCACGAGCACGACACTCACCCCGGCGCGCACCTGCGCGAGACCGCGGGCCACGGAGTCCTGCCTGGTGGCTCCCCCGGCGACGACATCGAGGTAGCCGTCGGCGGTGCCGGCGACACGACCGGCGATGGTGCGGGCCTCGGCGAGCTGGGCGTCGGGGGCCACGACGATGACCTGCGCGGCCTCGGCCAGGCCGAAGACGCCGGTGAGGGCGTGGTCGAGGATGGCGCGGCCGCCCAGAGGTACGAACGCCTTGGGTTGGTCGCGGCCGAGCCGGCTGCCGCTGCCGGCGGCGACGACGATGACCGCGACGGCGGGAACCGGGATTTCAGTCATGTCTGGAGGCTATCTGGTGGGGCGCGGTGAAGCGGGGTGGAAAGAGGGCTGGAAAGGGGTGGAGCGGAGACCGTGAACATGCGAAAGGCGGCGCCGTTGGGCGCCGCCTGCCGCATGAACAGGAGTTGTTATGAGGCGAGCACCTCGTCGAGCACGCTCGATGCCCGGTCCTCGTCGGTTTTTTCGGCCAAGGCCAGTTCGGAGATGAGGATTTGCCGCGCCTTCGCGAGCATCCGCTTCTCCCCGGCCGAGAGGCCACGGTCCTGGTCTCGGCGCCACAGGTCGCGAACGACCTCCGACACCTTGATCACGTCGCCACTGGCCAGTTTCTCCAGGTTGGCCTTGTACCGCCGTGACCAGTTGGTAGGTTCCTCGGTGAACGGCGCCCGGAGTACCTCGAAGACCTTGTCGAGGCCGTCCTGGCCGATGACATCACGCACTCCGACCAGGTCGACGTTCTCGGCCGGGACTTCGATCGTGAGGTCACCCTGGGTGACGTTCAGCTTCAAATAGAGTTTCTCTTCACCCTTGATGATGCGAGTTTTCACCTCGGTGATCGTCGCAGCGCCGTGGTGGGGATAGACGACTGTTTCGCCAACTTCAAATAACATGTATTGAAATCCCTTCAGCAACGTCTATGATACCACCCCTCCCCGGCACCCTTCCGGCGCGGTATCACGGCTCTCCCCCGGACGCGCCCGGGCCGGTTCAATCCGTAAGGTAAACTCAAGCCAAATCTGCAGCGTTCACGCCACTTCGGCTGAACGCTGAACTCTTGTGGAGGTCTTGTGAGAGCGCGAACCATGGCAACCGTCGTTGTGGCGGCCGGCATCCTGCTGGGAACGACGGGCTGCAACCTGTCCGCTCCCCAGGCGACGACGATCCACTACGACGCCAGCGACGGCGTCAGCGGCAACGTCGGCGATCTGGCCATCCGCAACGCCATGCTCCTCACCGCGAACGGCGAGACCGCCAACCTGCTCGTGCACGTGGTGAACTCGAGCGATGAAGACATCGACCTGCTCGTGCAGTACGAGGGCGTCGACGACAAGGTCGACACCACCGTGACCATCGACGCGAATTCGACCGGCGAGATCGGCGTCGAGGGCGGCGACAGCGTGCTCGTCGAGGGCGACGTCGCTGCGGGCTCCCTGTTCCCGGTGTTCTTCCAGTACGGCGACTACACCGGCACCGAGCTGCTGGTGCCCGTGCTCGACGGCACCCTGTCGCAGTACTCCACCCTGGTGCCCACCGAGAAGCCGACGCCCACCACCGCGGCCACCGCTGAGCCGACGGAAACGCCCGCTCCCACCGCGACCCCGGAAGCCACCACCGCACCGTAACGGCGTCGCTTCACGCACAATGCCCCTTGGCTTTCGCTCAAGGGGCATTTCGCGTATCTGGGCGGGTGCGCCGGTCAGGCCTCGAAGCGGTAGCCCAGGCCGCGCACGGTGACGAGCATGGTCGGTTCGGACGGGGTCGCTTCGATGCGTGAGCGGATGCGCTTGATGTGCACGTCGAGCGTTTTGGTGTCGCCGAAGTAGTCGCTGCCCCAGACGCGGTCGATCAGCTGGCCCCGGGTGAGCACCCGGCCGGCGTTGCGCAGCAGGAACTCCAGCAGTTCGAACTCCTTCAGGGGCATGTTCACCACATCGCCGGACACCGACACGGTGTGCCGTTCGATGTCCATCCTCACGGTACCCGCGGTGAGCACACCGTCATCCTCTTCGACCGGTTCGGTGTGCCGGCGCGAGACGGCGCGGATGCGGGCGAGCAGTTCCCGGGTGGAGTACGGCTTGGTGACGTAGTCGTCGGCGCCCAGCTCGAGCCCCACCACGATGTCGACCTCGGAGTCCTTGGCCGTGAGCATGATGATCGGCACCGACGAGCGGGTGCGGATCTCCCGGCACACCTCGGTGCCGGGGATGCCCGGCAGCATGAGGTCGAGCAGGATCAGGTCGGCGCCGGCACGGTCGAATTCGGCGAGGGCGCCCGGACCGTCCTCGGCCACGGCTACCTCGTAGCCCTCCCGCTCGAGCAGGAAGCTCAACGGTTCGCTGAGCGCCTGCTCGTCTTCAACCAGAAGGATTCGGGTCATGGGGTGTCTCCTGTCGCCGCTAACGCGGGTTGGCTCGCCTCTGGCAGGCGAATGGTGAAGGTGGAGCCGCTGCCGGGCTGGGACCAGACCCGGATGTCCCCGCCGTGGATCTGCACGACGTGCTTGACGATGGACAGGCCGAGACCGGTGCCGCCGGTGTTGCGGGCGCGAGCCTGGTCGACGCGGAAGAACCGTTCGAAGATGCGGTCGAGGTCGCCCTCGGGGATGCCGACGCCCTGGTCGGTGACGGTGATCTCGACCACGCCGTCGGTGACGCGGGCACCGACGCCCACCCTGGAGCCCGGCGCCGAATAGTGCACGGCGTTGGCGACGAGGTTGTGCACGGCCATGACGAGCAGCCGCTCGTCGCCGTAGACCCGCGCCCGGGACTTCCGGCCTACCGCGATGGTGATGCGGTCGGCCTCCGCCACGACCCGGTTCTGGTCGACGCCGGCGCTGACGATGTCGTCGATGTAGAGCAGTTCGGGCTCGCGGAGCGCATCCTGGGCCTGCAGCCGGGACAGTTCGATGATCTCCTGAGTGAGCCGGGCCAGACGACCGGCCTCGGTGGTGAGGCGGTCGGCGAACCGGCGCACCTGCACGGGTTCGTCGGCGGCGTGGCCGAGGGCCTCGGCGAGCAGGCCGACGGCGGCGATCGGGGTCTTGAGTTCGTGGCTGATGTTGGCGACGAAGTCCCGGCGCACCTCGTCGAGCCGGAACGCCTCGGTGCGGTCCTCGGCCAGCAGCAGCACGTACCGGGAGCCGAGCCGGGCCAGTCGCACCCGCAGGTGCATGCTCGCGTCGCCGAACGGACCGCGGGAGAGGACGAGGTCCTCCGACACCGCGTCGCCGGTGCGCCGCACGCCGCGGGCCAGGTCGAGCAGTTCAGGGTGGGCGAGTTGCTGGTTGACCACCAGTCCCATGCTCACGGCGCCCGGGGACGTCTTGATCACGTTGTTCGACGGGTCCAGCACCAGTCCGGCGCTTTCCAGGGCGTCGAGCACCTGGTCGATACCGTCGGGCACCGCCGGGTTGACCACCTCGGCGGCCCGTTTGCCGTGCCGCTCCGCCACATAGAGCAAGGTCACGAACCCTCCGCCAACAGCGAGGCCCAGTGCCAGGGACAGCAACACGAGCCAGGTCGATTCCATTTGACCAGATTAGTGACTATCCCATGGCCGGTTCGGCGCGGCAAGGGTGGGCACACGCTACTTTAGGAACTGTTCAATCGCAGGGCACCTGCCGTTAACCTCCGCTCGCCAGTATTGGTGGGGGCCAGGCGGGCCTCATGCGTTCGCGCGCTTTGGCGCGACCAGGAAGGACCACAGATACATGCGTGAAGTATTTCAGCAGGAGCTTGCCGAGGTGCAGGATCGTCTCGCCGAGATCGCCCGCCTCGTGGCCATCTCCATCGAGAAGGCCACCAAGGCTTTCAATAAGTCGGATGTCGCGCTGGCCGAAGAGGTCATCGCCGACGACGACAAGATCGACGCGCTCACGGTCGAGCTGGACGAGCTGGCCATCACCATCCTCGCCCGGCAGCAGCCGGTGGCGCGGGACCTGCGCATCGTGGTGAGCGCGCTGCGCATCAGCGCGTCGCTGGAGCGGATGGGTGACATGTCCACGCACATCTCCCAGCTGGCCAGGTACCGGTTCCCCGACAAGGTGATCCCCAAGAGCCTGCGGCCCACGTTCGCCCAGATGGGCGCCCTCGACGTGAAGATCGCGAACATGCTCGCCGAGCTGCTCACCACCGAGGACATGAAGCTGGCCGAGGCCATCCGCAACGAGGATGACAAGGTGGATGCGCTGCACCTGAGCGTGTTCGACGCCGTGCTCGGCGAGACCTGGAAGGGCCAGGCGGCGGACACCGTCGACGCGACCCTCGCCAGCCGGTACCACGAGCGGTTCGCCGACCACGCGGTGTCGATCGCGAAGAAGGTGCAGTACCTGGGCACCGGCGACTGGCACCAGCCGTCATCGATCGAGGTCTAACGCCCGAACCAGTACCGCCGGTCGAGCGTGTCGAGACCCCGCACGGGGATCTCGACACGCTCGATCAACGAGAAAAGCCCCCGTCGGAGACGGGGGCTTTTCCTTGTGGGGCTGGGGTTACTTCTTGCCCTGGGCCGCGACGGCGGCGGCGCCGGCGGCAGCGGCGGCGGGGTCGAGGTACTCGCCCGCACCGATCGGCTTGAGGTCCTCGTCGAGGCGGTAGACCAGCGGGATGCCGGTGGGGATGTTCAGCTCGGCGATGTCGGCGTCGGAGATGCCGTCGAGGTGCTTGACCAGCGCGCGCAGCGAGTTGCCGTGTGCGGTGACGAGCACGGTCTTGCCGGTGCGGAGGTCGGCGGCGATGTCGGACTCCCAGTACGGCAGCATCCGGGCGATGACGTCCTTGAGGCTCTCGGTGCGGGGCACCTCGTCGCCGAGGTCGGCGTAGCGGGCGTCGCCCACCTGGGTCCACTCGGAGGTGTCGTCGAGCAGGGGCGGCGGCACGTCGAACGAGCGGCGCCAGGTCTGGAACTGCTCGGGGCCGTACTTGGCGAGGGTCTCGGCCTTGTCCAGGCCCTGCAGGGCGCCGTAGTGGCGCTCGTTGAGGCGCCAGGAGCGCTTGACGTCGATCCACAGGCGGTCGGCCTCTTCGAGGGCGATGTCGGCGGTCTGGATTGCGCGGGTGAGGCGCGAGGTGTGCAGGATGTCCGGCAGCAGGCCGGACTCGGCCAGCAGCTCGCCGGCGCGCAGCGCCTCGGCCCGGCCCTGGTCGCTCAGACGCACATCCACCCAACCGGTGAAGAGGTTTTGCTGGTTCCAGGTGCTGTTGCCGTGGCGGAGAAGGATGAGGGTATAAGGAGCAGACATGGTCCAACTCTAGCGAGGCGCGCGTGGGCCTGCCGCACCCGCGGGCGTGACGAAAGTCCCGCGGATGCCTGTGACCGGCTGGGATTCAGCCGCGCGGCGCCCGCACACCCAGCCGCGGCAGCCGCGGGATCTCGGCGACGGACCCGGCCGACTCCGGCACGATGACCTCCTGGCTGGCGGTGATCGACAGGCCCTGGGAGAGCACGTGCAGGGTCACCGTTCCCGGCACTGTGCGCTTGACGACGGCGAGCGCGATCGGTCCGAGTTCGTAGTGGATGGCGCTGGAGGTGATAGTGCCGACGGTGCGGCGTTCCGGTTCCGCGTTCGCCACGAACCGGTCGCCCTGTACCTCGTCGCCGTGGGCGGGCAGCACCGACTCCGAACCGTCCAGGTGCAGCAGCACCAACCGGCGCGGCGGGTGGCCGAGGTTGTGCACCTTGGCGACGGTCTCCTGGCCGCGGTAGCAACCCTTGTTCAGGTGCACCGCGGTGCGCAGCCAGTCCAGTTCGTGCGGGATGGTGCGCTCGTCGGCGTCGAGGGCGCCGCGCGGGCGCCAGGCGGCGATGCGCAACGCTTCGAGGGCGAGCAGGCCGGCTGCGGTCACGGTGCCGGCGGCGACGGTGTCCCGCAGGGTGGGCAGCGCCGACCGGTCGATCAGCACCTCGGTCCACCGCCATCCGGCGCCGGGGTGGCCGGCGGTGGTGGCGTACTGCCAGCCGCCGGGCGCGACGGCGTTCCACGGGTCGTTCCAGACCAGCGGCACCCCGTTGGGCGCGGCCGGGGCGAGCGCGACGGCGGCGGGGTCCGCGGCCATGGTGCCGATGGTGGCGTAGGCGAGGGTGTGGTCGACGACCTGCACCCGCAGGGTGAAGCGCATCCGGTCGAGGAAGGTCTGCAGGCCGGGCAGTTCGGCGGCTTCGACGAGCAGCCAGCTTTCGACGCCGTCGTCGACGAGGGCGATGGCGTATTCGAGGTGGCCGGCCGGGTCGAGCAGCAGAGTCTCGGTGGACTGGCCCGGGGTGAGGCCGCGCAGTTCCTGGCTGGACATCGAGTTCAGCCAGGTGAGCCGGTCGGGCCCGGAGATGGACAGCACCCCGCGGTGGGAGAGGTCGACGATGGCCGTGCCGGCGAGGAGCTTGCGCTGTTCGGAGTTCGGGCTCCCGTAGTGGGCGGCGACGCCGGCGTCGATGCCCAGGGCCTCCACGGCACCGTCGAGTTCGAGCAGGGGCGATGCGGCGGCCGGAACGAGTGGTTCGGTGCTGCTGGTCATTGCGCTCTCCTTCAAGGAAGCTCCGGGAACGCTGCCGCGAAGACCGGGCAGTCGACAACCGGAACTCCGGCCCATATGCTAACCCAACGGCCTGCCGGGCACCCGGTATTCCCGCCAGGCCGGCTGCCCGCCCCGACGAGGAGTCACCGATGACTGTTCCCGCCACCCTGCCTGCCGCGCTCCGCCTCACGGCCGGGGCGCTCACCGTGATCGCGGTGGCCGCCACCTTCTTCTCCACCGCGGCCCGCGCCACGATCAACCCGTTCAACTTCTTCGGCTTCTTCACCATCCAGAGCAACCTGCTCGCGGCAGGTGTCCTCCTCGCCACGGCGGTGCTGGTGCTGCTCGGCCGGGCGGTCCCGGACTGGCTGGAGCTGGCTCGGGCGGCGACGACGGCGTACCTGGTCGTCGTCGGACTCGTCTACAACACCCTGCTGGCTGGGCTGGCCGGCGGCGTCGACCTGGCCTGGGCGAACACCGTGCTGCACGTCGTGTTCCCGGTCTATTGCCTGCTCGACTGGCTCGTCTTCGCCGACCGGGACCGCCATCGGTGGGGCCGGCTGTGGCTGGTGCTGATCTACCCGACGCTGTGGTGCGCCGTGGTGCTCCTGCGCGGGGCGACGGATGGCTGGGTGCCGTACCCGTTCCTCAACCCGGTGACCGGGTATGGCGCGGTGTCGGGCTACGTGGTGCTGATCGCCGTCGCCGTGCTCGCCGCCGGGGCCCTGGTGTTCGGCCTCAGCCGGGTGCGGCTGGTCGGGGTGGTGCCGGTCAGGCCACGCGGCTGAGCCTGCCGGAGGCGTGTGTGCGCAGGTCCTCGCCGAGGGCGGCGATATCCCAGGCCCAGAGCAGGTGCTTGTCGACGAGGCCGTACAGCCGGGTCGCGGCCGCGTACGGCTTGGCGCCGCTCGTGCGCACGATGGCGTCGGTGGCCAGGTCGATGCGGGGGCCCTTCACCTGGCCGAGGTAGAGCTCGATGATGCCGCCCGGATGCACCAGGCTCACCTCGATGTCGAACCCGCCGTCGGCGTTCCGCAGGGTCTCCACGGCTTCGGCGCTCTGGAACGGGGCGGCGCCGACACCGGGCAGCAGGCCGGGACCAGGGTCGCCGGCCTGTTGCGGGCGGCTGAGCCGCCAGTAGCCCGTCTCGGTCATCAGCGGGATGGCCGCACCGGCGGCTGTGCTCGCACCGGCGGCGGCACCCTCGGCGGATGCGGCGGGAGTTGAAGAGGCGGCGGCGTCGCCGGCCTCGGGCTCCAGCCAGGTGTACGAGCTGTAGTTCAGGTGCTGCAGGCCGTCATGGCTGAAGCTGATGCGGTGACCGAATTCGCGGGTGACGGTGGTGCCGCCGACGGTGTAGTCGAGGATCCCCGAGCCTTCCCAGACGCCGAGCAGCCACGACAAGGGAACGAGCTCGGACGGCAAGCCGACCGGGAGTTCGTACACTTCGGTTACCGCTGGCCCCGGAACAGCTTGAACAGCACAACGCCGGAAACCCAGGCGATCGACAGGCTGGCCAGCGCGAGGAGGCCCAGGAACAGGATTTCAAGTGCGAGCGTTGACATGCCCCAACTCTAGCCGCTGGCGCGCGCCGCGCGGCCGAAACGCCGAACCGTTATGCAAGGCCGATCACGGCGAAAATGCCGGTCGCGGCGGCAAGCACGAGAACGGCGCCGACCAAGCTCTGCGTGACCCGGCTCACGTATCCCTCTTTCTGCCCCGTGGACAGTTGGGCTGCGAGGGTGAGGATCGTGCATCCGGCCAGGGACAGGCTGGTCCACACCAGCCGATTTTCCGGGGCGACGAGCACGCCGGTCAGTACCGCACAGACCGCGGCGACCAGCCAAATCATCACAACACTCAAACGCTTCCAGCTCACAGACCCATTCTGCACGCCAGAGTCGCATTCCGTGGCACGCTAGTATGAGTCGCAAGATACTTGGAGGACCTGCGTGGCGCAGCTGTTGATCCTGACCTCGGCGGTGAACGACGAAGTTCTCCCAGCCCTGGCGTTGCTGTCACACAGCACACGACTCATTCCGGCGCAGCCGGATCAGCTCATCACCGCGCCCGATTCCGACCTGATCCTGGTCGACGCGCGATCGAACCTGATGGGCGCCAAGTCGCTCTGCCAGATCCTGCGCACCACCGGGAGCAGCGTTCCGTTGCTTCTGGTGATCACCGAGGGCGGCCTCACGGCCGTCAGCCCGGACTGGGGGGTCGACGATGTTGTGCTCAACACGGCCGGTCCCGCCGAGGTGGATGCGCGCATCCGACTCGCCGCCGGCCGCACTCCGCACAACGAACCCTCCCCCACCATCCGCGCCGCCGGTGTCGTCATCGACGAGGCCAGCTACTCAGCCAAGGTGCACGGCAAGCCGCTCGATCTCACCTACAAGGAGTTCGAGCTGCTGCGCTTCCTGGCCGCGCACCCGTCGCGGGTGTTCACCCGTGAGCAGCTGCTCAGCGAGGTCTGGGGCTACGACTACTTCGGTGGCACCCGCACCGTCGACGTGCACGTGCGGCGCCTGCGCGCCAAGCTCGGCGACCAGGAATCCCTGATCGGCACCGTGCGCAACGTCGGCTACCGGTTCAACGTGTACGAAGAGGACGGCGAGCGTGTCGCTCACTCTGTCGGCGCCTGACCTGGCCGACGCCGCCTTCGCGGCCCGGTTCCACGACGTCGCCGACGCGGCCGCGCACACCGACGGCTACCGCCCGTTCAACGAACAGGCCATGCTCGACGTGCGCAGCGGCCACCGCCAGCCGCAGCTGTTGCTCGAGGGCGAAGACGCCGTCGGCGCCGCGATCTTCGGCCGCGGCCAGGTCGACCTGGTCATGCACCCGCGCTACCGCCGGCGCGGCCACGCCACCGCCGCGCTCCGCCGCCTGTTCGAGGACGAGGGCGGCATGTCCGGCGACCTCACCGCCTGGGCGCACGGCGACCACCCCGGCGCGCGGGCCCTCGCCGACCGGTTCGGCTTCAGCGCCGCCCGCACCCTGCTGCAGCTGGACCGGCCGCTCACCGACGCCGACGACTCCCCCGCGCTGCCGGACGGTGTGGCCATCACCCCGTTCCGCCCGGCGACCACGACCGACCCCGGCGATGCCGCCGAGTGGGTGCGGTTGAACGCCCTCGTTTTCGCCGAGCACCCGGAACAGGGCGCCATCACCGACGCCGACCTCGCCGCCCGGCAGGACGAACCCTGGTTCGACGCCGGCGACCTGCTCCTGGCCCGATCGACCTCGGACGCCGCGCCCGGGCCGGTCCTCGGCTACAACTGGCTCAAGGTCGAACCCGGCTCCACCACCGGCGAGATCTACGTGCTCGGCGTGCACCCGGATGCGGCCGGCGCCGGCCTCGGCCGCGCCCTCATGCTGGCCGGCCTGGGGCGCCTCCGCGAACGGGGTTGCACGGCCGTCGAGCTGTACGTGGAGGCCGAGAGCACCGGCCCGGTCGGCCTCTACCGCAGCCTCGGATTCACCGACCGCACGGTCGATGTGCAGTACCACCGCAGCCCTCGTTAACGTTCCGTTCACCGTGATCGTCGCGCCCGCTCGGCGCCGGGTGTCAAGATGGACAGATGGACGGCGACAACATCCCAGGCACCTCAGGGCTCGAGAGCGAACTCGACGACGATTTTGACCCTCAGATCGGCAAAAACGATCCCGCACTACCGAGCGAGCGGTACCTCGATCGCGAGCTGAGCTGGCTCGCCTTCAACCAGCGGGTACTCGAACTTGCCGAAGACCCGGCCCTGCCGGTGCTCGAGCGGGCGAACTTCCTGGCAATCTTCGCCAGCAACCTCGACGAGTTCTTCATGGTGCGCGTCGCCGGCCTCAAGCGCCGCATCCTCACCGGCCTCGCCGTGCCCACCAATGTCGGCCGGGCCCCGCACGATGTGCTCACCGACATCTCCAAGGCCGCCCACGTACTGCAGGACCGGCACGCGCACGCCTTCCAGGAGCTGGTGCGCCCCGCCCTGGCCGAGCACGGCGTCGACATCGTCACCTGGGACAGCCTCTCCGACGTGGACCGCCGGTCGTTGCGCGGCTACTTCTCCAACCAGATCTTCCCGGTGCTGATGCCGTTGGCCGTCGACCCGGCGCACCCGTTCCCCTACATCTCCGGCCTCTCGCTCAACCTGGCGGTGCGGCTGCACAGCTCCAAGACCGGCAAGCAGGAATTCGCCCGGCTCAAGGTGCCCTCGATGCTGCCGCGCTTCGTGCGCGTGGACCGCACCGAATCCGTCGACAAGGTGCGCTTCATCACCCTCGAGGACCTCATCGCCAACCACCTCGAGGACCTCTTCCCCGGCATGGACATCCTCGAACACCACGTGTTCCGGGTCACCCGCAACGAGGACGTCGTGATCGAGGAAGACGACACCGAGAACCTGATCAAGGCGCTCGAGAAGGAGCTGCTGCGTCGCCGGTTCGGCCCGCCCATCCGCCTCGAGGTCACCGAGGACATGGACGAGGTGACCCTGGGCCTGCTCGTGCGTGAACTCGACGTCACCGAGCAGGAGGTCTACCGCCTGCCCGCCCCGCTGGACCTCGGCGGACTGTTCGACCTGCGCATCGACCGCCCCGACCTGCACTACACCAAGCACGTTCCCACCACCGCGGCGCAGCTGCTCACCGGCGAACCCAACGAGGAACCCGACATCTTCCGGGCCATCGGCCGGGGCGACGTGCTGCTGCACCACCCCTACGAATCGTTCGCGACCAGTGTGCAGGCGTTCCTCGAGCAGGCCGCGGCGGACCCGAACGTGCTCGCCATCAAGCAGACCCTGTACCGCACCTCCGGTGACAGCCCGATCGTGGAGGCGCTCATCGCCGCCGCGGAATCCGGCAAGCAGGTGCTCGCGCTGGTGGAGATCAAGGCCCGCTTCGACGAGCAGGCCAACATCTCCTGGGCGCGCAAGCTGGAGAAGGCCGGCGTGCACGTGGTCTACGGGCTCGTCGGGCTCAAGACCCACTGCAAGCTCGCCCTCGTGGTGCGCTACGAGAAGGGCGTGCTGCGGCACTACAGCCACATCGGCACCGGCAACTACAACCCCAAGACCAGCCGGATCTACGAAGACATGGGCCTGCTGACGGCGGATGACCAGGTCGGCAAGGACCTCACCCGGCTGTTCAACGAGCTCTCCGGCTACGCCATCGAGAAGAAGTTCAAACGCCTGCTGGTGGCCCCGCTGCACCTGCGGAAGGCCCTGCTCAAGCGGATCGCCGACGAGACCGCCAACGCGGCCGCCGGCAAGCCCGCGGGCATCCGGATCAAGGTCAACTCGATGGTCGACGAGGACATCATCGACGCGCTCTACCGGGCCAGCCAGGCCGGCGTGCCGGTGGACGTGTGGGTGCGCGGCATCTGCAGCCTCAAGCCCGGCGTGCCCGGCCTGAGCGAGAACATCCGGGTGCGGTCGATCCTGGGCCGGTACCTCGAGCACTCCCGGATCTTCTGCTTCCACACCCTCGGCGAGACGCAGGTGTTCATCGGCAGCGCCGACATGATGCACCGCAACCTCGACCGCCGGGTGGAGGCGCTGGTGCGCCTGGTGGACCCGCGGCACCTCAACGAGGTCGACGCCCTCTTCACCCGGGCGATGGACGAACGCACCTCGTCGTGGTGGCTGGACGGCACCGGCGAATGGACGCGTCACCACCTCGACGTGGACGGCAAGCCGCTGGACGACATGCAGAACCGTCTGATGCAGCAGATCGGGCAGCGGAAGCGCCCGGTGAGCCGCCGATGAGTGACCCTGGCATCGTCTACGCTGCCGGCGCGGTCTGCTGGCGGCTGATCGACGGCAAGATGCACGTGCTGCTGATCCACCGCACCGTGCACGGCGACATCACCATCCCCAAGGGCAAGGTCGACCCCGGCGAGACGCTACCGGTCACCGCGGTGCGGGAGATCGAGGAGGAGACCGGGCTGGCGATCGCGCTCGGGGTTCCGCTCGGGGTCTCCGAGTACCCGATGCCGAACGGCAAGCTGAAGGTCGTGCACTACTGGGCGGCCGAGGTGCTGCCGGAGCACATCCTGCACTCCACCTTCGTGCCCAACGGCGAGGTCGCGGCCCTGGAATGGGTCACCATCAAGAAGGCCAGGACGTACCTCAGCTACGCCCCGGACGTGGAGATCATCGACGCCTTCGCGGGTCTCGTGGGGCAGGGCATCACCCGCACCTTCGCGATCATCGCGCTGCGGCACGCCAAGGCCACCGCGCCCAACGACTGGTCCGGCCCCGACGCCACCCGTCCGCTCAGCGAACGCGGGGTCGCGCAGGCCGCCGCCCTGGTGGGCACCGTGAGCGCGTGGCAGCCGCAACGCATCTTCACCAGCACCGCCACCCGCTGCGTCACCACCGTGGCACCGCTGGCGGCGGCGACCGGTGTGGCGTTCAAGCGCACCGACCTGATCAGCCAGGACGCCTGGGAAGAGGGCACCTCCGACGTGCGGCACAACGTCGGCAAGCGCATCCGTGCCCGCAAGACCGCGGTGCTGTGCAGCCACGGACCGGTCCTGCCGGACATCCTGCGGGAGATCGCCCTGGCCACCGGCTCCCCGGTGACGCACCAGCTCTCCAACGCCGCCGCTCTCGCGCCCAGCGGGTTCTCGGTCGTGCACCTCTCCAGCGACAACCCGAGCGCCGGCATCCTGGCCATCGAGAGCCACCCGCCGCGCGTGTAGGCCGGTCCCACCCACCGACTCGATCGCCCGCAACCCGACCCGGTTGCGGGCGTTGTCGTTGAGGCCGAGCCGTCGGATTCCGTTTACCTCCCGTTCACCCGGGAGAGGGAGTGTCGTTAACCGCAGAGATTAGCGTCTCTCAAGGGCCAGCACCGGCCTTTGTTTGCAGGATTCTCCTGTGATCGCATTCCCTGTATTCGACCTGAAAAGGATCCTTGTGAATCTCATGCGTTTTGGCCGCCCGGCGGTCATTGCCATTGCCGCAGCACTCGTTCTCTCCTCCTGCGCGTCCAACGAAGGTGGCGCCAGCACGCCCACCGACGGCGCCGAGGAAAGCACCCTCTCCGGCACGATCAACGCCGCCGGCGCTTCCTCGCAGGGCTCCGCCCAGGAAGCCTGGATCTCCGCCTTCCAGATCGCCAACCCCGACGTCACCATCAACTACGACCCGTCGGGCTCCGGCGCCGGTCGCGAGACCTTCATCGCCGGCGGCACCGACTTCGCCGGTTCGGACTCCTACCTGAGCGACGAGGAGCTGGCCGGCACGTTCGCCGCCTGCGCCCCCGACACCACCGCCGTCGACCTGCCGGTCTACATCTCCCCGATCGCCGTCATCTTCAACGTCGAGGGCGTCACCGACCTCAACCTGGATGCCGACACCCTCGCGAAGATCTTCACCGGCGCCATCACCACCTGGAACGACCCGGCCATCGCCGCGTTGAACGAGGACGCCGACCTGCCCGCCACCGCGATCACCGCCGTGCACCGCTCGGACGACTCCGGCACCACCAAGAACTTCGCCGACTACCTCTTCCAGGCCGCACCCGACGTGTGGACCGAGAAGCCGGCCGACCCGTTCCCGTACCAGACCGGTGAGGGCGCCCAGGGCACCTCCGGTGTCGTCGACGCCGTCACCAACGGCACCGGCACCATCGGCTACGCCGACGCCTCCCGCGCCGGTGACCTCGGAGTCGCCAAGATCAAGGTCGGCGACGAGTTCGTCGAGTACACCGCCGAAGCAGCTGCCGCCGTCGTCGACGGTTCGCCGCTGGTCGAAGGCCGCGAGGACAACGACCTGGCCATCAAGCTGGACCGCCTCACCACCGACGCGACGCACTACCCGCTCGTGCTCGTGAGCTACGCGCTGGTCTGCACCGAGTACGCCGACGCCGAACAGGGCGCCCTCGTCAAGGAGTACGTCAGCTACATGGCCAGCGAGGCCGGCCAGGAAGAGGCCGCGACCTCCGCCGGTGCCGCTCCGCTGTCCGCCGACCTGCAGTCCAAGGTCGCCGCGGTCCTCGAGACCGTCAAGTAACTCAACACCCGCTGAGCTTCCGGCTTCAGTAACACTGCCCGGCAGGGCGATCGCGTTGCACGCGGTCGCCCGGTCGGGCACACTGAGGCTTGGGGTCCGGCTCACGATCCACCCTTACCGGTATCACCTCACCCCTCCAGGGAGACGCTCGGAATGACGACCGCAGTTGACCGTATTGCGATCAAGGCCAAGGAACGACCGGGCGACCGCATCTTCTCCACCGCAACGGTGGTGGCAGGCAGCCTGATCCTGGCCGTACTGGCCGCCGTGGCCCTGTTCCTGTTCGTGCAGAGCATCCCCGCCTTCGTGGCGCCGGCGGATGCCTTCAAGGGAGACTTCTCCAACTTCTGGTCCTACGTGGCGCCGCTCGCCTTCGGCACCGTCTGGTCGGCCTTCCTGGCCCTCCTGATGGCCGTGCCGGTGGCCATCGCCGTCGCGCTGTTCATCTCGCACTACGCGCCCCGCAAGCTGGCGCAGGGCCTGGGCTACCTCATCGACCTGCTCGCCGCCGTGCCGTCCGTGGTGTTCGGCCTCTGGGGCATCGGCGTCCTCGCCCCCCTGGTGCAGCCGTTCTACGCCAACCTCGTCGAGTGGTTCGGCTGGTTCCCGCTCTTCGCCGGCCCCGTCTCCGGCACCGGCCGCACCATCCTCACCGTCGCCATCGTGCTGGCCGTGATGGTGCTGCCGATCATCACCGCCATCTGCCGGGAGATCTTCCTGCAGACCCCGGTGCTCTACGAGGAAGCCTCCCTGGCCCTCGGCGCCACCCGCTGGGAAATGATCACCATGGCCGTGCTGCCGTTCGGCCGCGCCGGGATCATCTCCGCCGCCATGCTGGGCCTCGGCCGGGCACTCGGTGAGACCATGGCCGTTGCCATGGTGCTCTCCCCCAACCCCGAGGTGATCTTCCAGCTGCTCACCTCGCAGAACTCGAACACCATCGCCGCGAACATCGCCCTAAACTTCCCCGAGGCACACGGCGTGGGGGTCAACATCCTGCTCGCCACCGGCCTCGTGCTCTTCGTCATCACGCTGATCGTCAACATGATCGCCCGCGTGATCATCAACCGCCGCAAGGCCTTCTCTGGAGCGAATTGATGAGCACCATGACTGTCGCGACTCCCGTCACCAACTCCCTCACCGCCGGCAAGCTGCCCAAGAACTCGCCCATGATGGTGCTCGCCGCCAGCTGGATCGTCACGGGCGCCTTCTTCGTCGTGATTTTCCTCGCCGGCGCCACCGAGACCTTCAACTGGGCCGGCACCCTGTTCTTCGGCACCGTGCTGTACTGCATCGCCCTGTTCCTGTTCTCCTACTTCGTCGAAGGCATCCGCCGGGCCAAGGACCGCCTGGTCACCGCCCTGGTCACCATCGCCTTCGTCGTGGCCCTGATCCCGCTGATCTCCCTCGTCGGCACCACCATCGTCAACGGGCTGCCGGCGTTCCTCACCCCGAGCTTCTTCACCGAATCCCAGCGCAACGTCGTCGGCGCCGGCGGCGGGGCGCTGCACGCGATCGTGGGCACCCTCTTCGTCACCGGGCTCGCCACCATCATCTCGGTGCCGATCGGCCTGCTCACCGCGATCTACCTCACCGAATACGGCCGCGGCCGGCTCGCCCGCGGAATCACCTTCTTCGTCGACGTGATGACCGGCATCCCCTCGATCGTGGCCGGCCTGTTCGCCTACGCGCTGTTCTCGCTCCTGTTCAACGACCCGGGCATCCGGTTCGGCTTCGGCGGGTCGGTGGCGCTGTCGGTCCTGATGATCCCCGTCGTGGTGCGCTCCAGCGAGGAGATGCTCAAGCTGGTGCCCAACGAGCTGCGCGAGGCCGCCTACGCGCTCGGTGTGCCCAAGTGGCTGACCATCGTGAAGGTGGTGCTGCCCACGTCGCTGGCCGGCATCGTCACGGGCATCATGATCTCGATCTCCCGCGTGATCGGCGAGACCGCGCCGCTGTTGATCGTCGCCGGCTTCACCGCCAGCATGAACTACGACCTGTTCAGCGAGCGGATGATGACCCTGCCGGTGTTCGTGTACAACCAGTACGCCAGCCAGGGCGCCGACTCGCAGGCGTACATCGACCGGGCCTGGGCCGGAGCGCTCACCCTGATCGTGATCGTCATGCTGCTGAACCTGGTGGCCCGCCTCGTCGCTCGCACCTTCTCCCCCAAACTCGGCCGCTGACGCCGCCACCACCTCAGCCTCTCCTGATTCTCAGATTCGAAGGAACACATGTCCAAGCGCATTGAAGTCAACGACCTCGACGTCTACTACAGCAAATTCCTCGCCGTCGAGGGTGTGTCACTGACCATCGAACCGCGCACCGTGACCGCGCTGATCGGCCCCTCCGGCTGCGGCAAGTCCACGTTCCTGCGCACCCTCAACCGCATGCACGAGGTCATCCCCGGCGCCCACGTCGACGGTGAGGTGCTCATCGACGGCAACAACCTCTACGGTCCCGGCGTCGACCCGGTGCTCGTGCGCCGCCAGGTGGGCATGGTGTTCCAGCGCCCCAACCCGTTCCCCACCATGTCGATCGGCGACAACGTGCTCGCCGGCGTGAAGCTGAACAACAAGCGGATGGCCAAGAGCGACGCCGACGCCCTGATCGAGAAGTCGCTCAGCGGCGCCAACCTCTGGAACGAGGTCAAGGACCGTCTCGACAAGCCCGGCTCCAGCCTCTCCGGCGGCCAGCAGCAGCGCCTCTGCATCGCCCGCGCAATCGCGGTGCAACCCGACGTGATCCTGATGGACGAGCCCTGCTCGGCGCTGGACCCGATCTCCACCCTCGCGATCGAGGACCTCATCGAGGAGATGAAGGTGGACTACACGATCGTCATCGTCACGCACAACATGCAGCAGGCCTCCCGCGTCTCCGACCGCACCGCGTTCTTCAACATCGCGGGCACCGGCAAGCCGGGCAAGCTGATCGAGTACGACGACACCACCACCATCTTCTCCAACCCCACCGTGCAGGCCACCGAGGACTACGTCTCCGGCCGCTTCGGCTGAACCCCGCACGCGCGCCTCTCGCGAGCCGTGAGCAGAGCCCCCTTCCGGACGCCCGGAAACGTGCTCAGCTCACGGCTCGCGGGCGTTTAAGCGCCGGTGCGGGCCAGCAGGGACGCGTTCAAGGTGAGGGTGAGCTCGTCGTCGTGGGGGAACTCCACGCCGTCCAGCGCGGTCACAGCGACCGCGAGGCGCACGCTGGACACCAGCCAGGCCGCATCCGCCGCCCGCAGCTCGTCGATCGTGACGTCGCGGTACTCGACACTCTCCCCGTGCGCCTCGAGGTACTCGAACACGCTCTGCTGGGTGGTGCCGTGCAGGATGGCGCCACTCGGCGCCGGGGTGACGTAGCGGCCGTCGATGCGCACGATCACGCTCGACGTGGGGCCCTCCATGACGTAGCCGTCGTGGGTGAGGAAGATGGTGTCGTCGGCGCCACGGCGCTTCGCCTCGCGCAGGGCGGCCATGTTGATGGCGTAGCTGAGGGTCTTGGCGCCCATCAGCAGCCACGGCGCCTGCTCGGCGACGCCGCGCGGGTAGCCGCGGTCGAGCGTGATCACCTTGATGCCGTTCTCCCGCACCGCGGTGAAATCGGCGGCCTTGGTGGCGTGCAGCCACGCGGTGGGCGCGGGGCCGTGCTCGACGCCGCGGCTGAGCACGAATTTCAGCGCCAGCTCACCCTCGCCCGGGATGCGGGCGACCGCATACGCGATCGCGGCCCGCCACTGGGCCGGGTTCGGCACCGGCAGGTCGCAGATCTGGGCCGAGTTGACGAGCCGGCTGATGTGCGGCTCAACCTCCTGCGGGTGCCCGTCGACCACGCTCAGGGTCTCGAAGATGCCGTCACCGCGCTGGGTGCTGAGCTCGGCCACCCGCAGCGCCGGGGCGCCGGAGTCGATCTCGTGGAACGTCTCCACGAAGTCGGTGCGGGTGGAGTCGGCGGGCTCCGGGTCGATGAGCAGCGTGAAAGGCAGGGTCATGCACCGAGCCTACCCACCCCGCCCGGCGCATCCCGGAGCCCGCCCCGGCCGATGCAGCTGCGCGCCCGCGAGTTGCCAGGTTGCGCCCCATACGGCCCGCTGAGCGGGCCCGAACTGGCAACTCAGCCCGGGCCCGACATCGAGTTGCCAGTTGGCGCCGCTTCGAGCGGTCAATGGGGGCCTCAATTGTCAACTCACGGCAGGGCCAGCCGTCGAGTTCAGCCAAAGTGCCCCTTCAGCGCGGCGGAAGGGGAACTTTGCGGCAAGTCGGGATGCGCGCCGCCCGCGAGTTCCGCCGAAGTCCCCCTTCAGCGCGGCGGAAGGGGCACTTTGCGGCAAGTCGGCATGCCGTGCAGCGCCGTCTAGCTCTGGATGGCCACGATCGGGTCGGTGGTGGGCTGGTCGGAGCCGCCGGCGGGTTCGACGGTGACACCGACGGCGTCGCCGGCGTTCAAGGTGCCGTCGAGCACCCGCCAGACGGGGCCGGAGCCATCGGAGTCGAACGTGCCGGCGGAGACCGGTCCGCCCTCACCGATGTACCAGAGCTGGTAGTCCTCGTTGTCGCCGAGGGCGGGCAGGTCGTCGACGATGATCGCGGACAGGCCGAGTTCACCGGACCAGACCAGGGTGGCCTCCTGCCCTTCGGTGGTTTCGGTCGACGCCCGCTGCGTGTCGGCGGCGGCGTTGATCTCGGCGAGGCTGGCGGCCTGCGCCGCGGCGAAGTCGTCGCCGGAATCACCGTAGAGCGCGGGTCCGACGAGGGTGCCGCCGACGAACAGGGCCACGGCGGCCGCGGCCGCGACGAGGTACCCGGCGGGGCGCTGGAACCAGCGGCGTTGGGCCCGGTCGGCAGCGGCGCCCTGGCCGTTGGCCGAGGTCGGGGCGGGCTCGGCCGCGGGGGCCGGTACGTCGGTCGGTGCCGGCGCGACGGCGGGGGTCGAGGTCGCGGCGGATGCGGGGGCGGAGCCGATCGGGATGGCCGCGGGCGGCGCATCCGTCGTGGCAGCGATCTGCACGGGCTGAGCCGGTTCGGTCGTCGCGGGCAGCGGCGCCAGCTGCGGGGTGGAGGCGAGCTTGGCCATCAGGCCGGCCTTGAGCGCGCTGGAGGGTTGCACCGGCGCGACCGCCAGGCCGAGGGCCACGGCCGTGTCGCCGAGTTCGACGGCTTCGATGCGCGCCTGCTCCGACTCGGCCAGGTGCCGCTCGTAGGCGGCCTCTTCCTCGGCGTTGAGCGCGTGCAGGGCGTAGGCCCCGGCCAGGTCGGCCGGGTTCTCGACCGAACCGTTGCCGGTCAGGTCGTTGTCTGGCTTGTCGGTGTCGCTCATGACGCCACCCCCAGTTCATCTCGCAAGCGGATTAACCCGTCGCGCAGCCTTGTCTTCACGGTGCCGAGCGGAATGTGCAGGTGGTCAGCGACTTCGCGGTGACTGTAACCGCTGAAATACGACAGGCTCACGGCCTGGCGTTGCAGTTCGGTCAGTCTCGACATCGCCTTCTCCACCCTTTCATGCTCGATTTTCACCTCGACGGTTTCGGCGACGTGGTCGTACGGCACCGCGAGGTCGCGGATACCGATCTTCGTGTCCCGGTCGCGTCCGGCTTGCGAGGACCGAATTCGGTCGATCGCACGCCGGTGCGCCATGGTCATGATCCAGGTCGAAGCCCCGCCACGCTGCGACTCGTACCGCGAAGCCGTCTGCCAGATCTCCAGGAAAATCTCCTGGGTCACTTCCTCGGACTGTGCGTGATCGATCAGCACGCGCTTGACAAGGCCAAGCACCCGCGGAGCGATCTGGTCGTAAAGCTCTCCGAAAGCCAATTGGTCCCCGGCCGCAACTCGGGCGAGCAGCTCTTCTTTCGAAGGCGCTGTCGACGAGGCGTCGAGGTTGAATTCAGCTGTCATGAGATCCAGCATGTCAGGTCTAGTCCCCTTCCATGCAGAGGGTTCGGTGCCGAGTCCCTGATGGATTGGTCTGGAGCGAAGAAAAGTTATGGCCCTGTGCCCGCCGGCCGCCGGGCAGAGTGAAGGCCGGACCGCAGAACGCCTCTCGGCGCGAGGCCGTTCTAGACGGCGAATATTGGAGCCCGGGGTTACTGCGGTCCGGCCAGCATCCAGTGTAAACGACAAACCAGGGATGTTCATTCCCCTGGTTTGTTTTGGCCCTCCGGGCTATTCAAGCGAGTCGCTGCGCCACAACCGGGCGCAGGCGGCGAACTCCTGTGCCGTGGTGGAGAACCGCAGCGCGCGGGTGGTGAGTTCGCTGGAGCGGCCGGGTTCCGTGCTGTCGAAATCGTCGGCGACGCTCGCGCATCCGGCCCCGATCACCCGGCAGAACGCCGCCGCCCGGTCCAGCGCGACGGCGAAGTCGCCGGTGAACAGGCCGCGCAGGATCTCGTCGGCCAGCAGGATGATCTCGGCCGGGCCGGTCGGCACGGCCGCTCCCGCCACGATCGGGTCGATGCTGACGGCCACGTCGATGCCGCGCTGGTACAGGAACGCCGTACCGTCGGCATCCTGCCGGATCAACAGCCGCACCAGGTAGATCCGCCAGAGGGCGCCGGGCAGGCTGCGCGGCGTGGCCCGCGACCACAGTTCGGCCACAGCATCGATCCCGTGCTCGTCGGTGTACGCCACCAGGCGTTCGACCACGCCGGGGTCTGGGTCGTCGCGCACCCGGTTGATCAGGGCCTGCGCGGTCTCGTGGGCCACCCGGCTGATTTGCGCCGGGTCCTCGCCGCCCATCATGGACTCGAATTTGGCGCCCGAGAACTGGGTGGGCTTGTGAAAATCGTCGGCCATCGCTCTCCTCCTGGCTTTCTCGTCTGGGTGTTGCGGCTGCTTCCACGCTAGTCAGAAAAACCGTCCGGCAATCCACGCTAAGTTATTAACCGCGGGCCTCTAGCTCAGTTGGTAGAGCAAAGGACTTTTAATCCTTGGGTCGTCGGTTCGAGCCCGACGGGGCCCACTTCACGGTTGTGCGCTCGGTCGCCCGCCTTCGCGGGACGATTCGGGGCCGGCCCTCCCTCCTGTGCGGCACCTGAGACTGGGCACGCGCACGGAATGTCCTGCGAGTATTCAGTGTTTCTGATCGTGTTGACCCTCGTTCTGATGTGCTGAACTTCGGCCTCAGGCGCAACATCCGCGCTTCGGCGGCGGGTGGCGCACCCAACGAGCGTCACGGGAGGAGCCCCAGTGCGAAAGAACATCGACGTGGAAGTCGAATCCGGCGTCATCGAGAAGTATCGCCGGCACCCCAATGGCAACGGATGGGTGTCCGGCAAGTCCAGCGTGCAACCCAGCGCCTTCATCTCCGAGTCCGCCTACATCGAGTCCGGTGCGGAGATCGGCCGGGACGCCTGGGTCGGGCCGGGCAGCTGGATCGACCATGACGTCATCATCGGCGACAAGGTCTTCATCGGCCAGAACGTGCACATCGGCGAGGGCAGCCTCGTCGCCGGCGGCGCGCGCCTGGGCAGCCACGCCCGGATCGGCCGCAACGTGCGCATCGCCGCCGGCGTGCGGCTGGAACGCGACACCCAGGTTCCCGACGGCACCAACGTGGGCAATACGCTCGGCCGGGGCGCCCGCCGGGCGCACGGACTCGCCGCCTGAGTACAGGTTTGGGCCGGTCAGCTCACCCCAACTGGTCCCCGTGCGGACAATTGCACCCGGCACACCGGGTGCAATTGTCCGTTTCGGGAACAGTTGCGGCCTCGACAGAGCGGGACAGGCCCGGCTAGACCGTGGCGAGCGCGCTCTGCGTGATGCGTTCCTCGCCGGCGTAGATCACCATCGAGTCGCCGCGGAGGAAGCCGACCAGGGTCATGCCGACCTCGGCCGCGAACTCGGCCGCGAGCGAGGACGGCGCCGACACCACGGCGAGCACCGGGATGCCGGCCATCAGCGCCTTCTGCGCCAGCTCGAAACTGGCCCGGCTGGACACCATCAGCACGGTGCCGCGCAGAGGCAGCAGGTTCTCCTTCACCGCCCAGCCGATCACCTTGTCGACCGCGTTGTGCCGTCCCACGTCCTCGCGGAGCACCAGCATCTCGCCGGTGGCGGGGTCGAACAGGGCGGCGGCGTGCAGGCCGCCGGTCTTCTCGAAGACCGCCTGTGCCGCACGCAACGTGTCAGGGAAGCTCGAGAGCATCTCGGCGTCGACGCGCACCGCATCCGCCCGCACCTCCCAGGTGGACTTGGTGCGCACCGCGTCGATGCTCTCCTTGCCGCACAGGCCGCACGAGCTGGTGGTGAGGAGGTTCCGTTCCTGGCTCTGGGCCGGCGGTGTGACGCCGGGGGCCAGGTGCAGGTCGAGCACGTTGTAGGTGTTGACGCCCTCGGCCGTGGCGCCGGCGCAATAGCGGGCGGTGGCGAGGTGCTCCCCCGCGCTGATGATGCCCTCGGAGACGAGGAAGCCCGCGGCGAGGTCGACGTCGTGGCCGGGCGTGCGCATGGTGACGGCCAGTGACCGGCCGTTCACCCGCATCTCGAGCGGCTCCTCGGCCGCAAGCACGTCTTCGCGGCGGATGGGCGCCTGGCCCACCGTCAGCCGGGTGATCTTGCGCCTGGCCGTGACTCTGCTCATGGGTGCCCTCCTGGGAATGCGTCCGGCGCGGCCCCCACAGGAGCCCACTGGAACCTCCTTCGAGCCTAATCCTCTGACCGGCCTGATGGGAGGGACGTGGGCGCTGCTCGTCGTTGCGGACGTGTGGCCGCTTCACACGCTGCCCATCGGGGTGCCGTGGGCGTGCCGCAGGCGATTGCCGCGTACCGTGGTGTCATGGCACTTCCCCCTCTCGTCGAGCCCAGCGGCCCGCTCAGCCCCACCGAAACCGCACGCCTGCTGCAGGTGCGCAGCCTGCCGCAACTGCGGCTGCCCCCGATCGACGACCTGGGCCACCGCCGCCTCGCCGCCGCCCGGGTGCTCGTGCTCGGCGCCGGCGGGCTCAGCGCACCGGCGCTCCGCTCGCTGGCCGCCGCCGGTGTGGGCACGATCGGGCTCTGCGACGTGGGTGAGCTGGATGTCGACGCCCTGGTTCTCGCGACGACCACCGTTCTCACCCTCTCGCCCGACACTGCAGTGGTGGCGCACGACGAGGCGCTCACCGCCGAGACGGCCGCGCGCATCCTCGGCGGTTACGACCTGGTGCTCGACGGCAGCGATGTTTCCCCGCAGCCGTTCCTCGTCGGCGACACTTGCGCCACCCTCGGGCTGCCGCTGGTGTGGGGCTCGGTGGCGCGCGGGAACGCGGAACTGTCGGTGTTCTGGTCCAGTCCGCCAAGGCGGAGCGGCCAGCGTTCCACCCGGCTGCGCGACTTCTTCGGCGCCGACCCCGCCGCCCTTCTGGGTGTGCCCGCCGACCCGGGCGTACTCGGTGCGCTGCGCGGGCAGGCCGGTGCGCTTTTGGCCGCCGAGGCCATCCGCGTTATCACCGGCACCGGGGAACCGTTGATCGGCCGGGTGCTGACCATCGACGCCGACACCGGACAGTTCGACGCCGCTCCCCTGCCCGTGCTCCAGCCTGTGCCGGCCGGCGGCCCCATCCCCGCCGAGGACGTCGCGGCCGAGCCCGCCACCTCCACCGATTCGCCCACCGAGGAGTGACCCCATGAGCACGAACGTTCCGCTTCCGCCCGAAGCCCTCGACGACTGGGTGGCCGCCCTCGCCGCGCACCTCGGCCTCGACGCCGAGGTGATCCCCACCGGTCTGCTGCTCGACGTGGCCCGCGACGTGGCCCACAACGTGGCCCGGCCGGCCGCCCCGCTCAGCCTATTCCTGGTCGGACTGGCCGCCGCGCGGGCGGGCGGCAGCGCCGACGACATCGCCGCGGCGAGCGCCGCCGCCACCGAGCTCGCCCTGGGCTGGCCGGCCGCACCTCAGTAGTTCGCCCGTCGCATCCGCCGAGTTGCCCCCGTGCGGACGAGTTGCCCCGGCGGAACGGGGCAACTCGACCGCAGCGGGGCAACTCGATGGTCTCTACGGCAGCTTGGCGACCGTGAGCAGGATGGCGGCGTCCTCCTCGGCCTCGAGGCTGTGCCGGGCCCTGGGCATGATCAGCAGGTCGCCGGTGCGGGCCTGCCAGGAGTCCTCCCCCACCATCAGCCGCACCCGCCCGCTCAGCACATAGACGGTGGCGTCGCCGGGGCTCTCGTGCTCCGCCATCACCGTGCCCGCCGCCATACCGATCACGGTCTGGCGCAGCACCTTCTCGTGGCCGCCGAAGACGGTGTCGGCGGCCCGTCCGCTGGTGCCGGAGGTGGCCGCAGCGAGCTGCTGGCGGGCGAGGGCCTCGATCGAGATCTTCTTCATGGCGCCAGCGTACTCACCCGTCCGCGACCCCGTGCCGCGACCTGCCCCCGTGCGGACGAGTTGCCCCGGTGGAGCGGGGCAACTCGTCCGCAACAGGGCAACTCGGCGGCCTGGCGGTGCGGCTAGCGCGCCGGTTCTCCGGCGGCCTCGGTCGCACGGATGACGGCGTTGAGCGTGTCCCGCAGCTCGACGAGGCTCGCCGGGGACATGTCCAGGGTGCGGGCCACCCGCTCGGGGATCGTCTCGGCGATCCGGCGCAGCTGAAGGCCGGCGTCGGTGAGCGTCACCTGCAGGGCGCGTTCGTCGGTGGTCGACTTCTCCCGGCGCAGGTAGCCCGTCGCCTCGAGCCGCTTCACCAGCGGCGAGAGGGTCGCCGGCTCCAGCCGCAGCGCGTCGGCCAGGCTGCGCAGGGTGCGCGGGTTCTCCTCCCACAGCGCCAACATCACCAGGTACTGCGGATGCGTGAGGCCGAGCGGCTCCAGGATGGGCCGGTAGAGCGCCACGGTGGCCCGCGCGGCAACGGTGATGGCGAAGCAGACCTGGTTCTCCAGCGCGAGCACGTTCGGTTCGGTCATCACCACTCCTCAGAAAACGCGGGCCCGAGCCCCGGTATTTAGTACCCTAACCAATAAACGCATTTAGTTAGTACACTAACTAGTATGACGGCGAAGAAACGCAAACCAACCCTGAAAGAGGCCGGCTTCGGCGGCTGGCTGAACTCACGGCTGCTGCCGTTCATCGGCCCGCCGCCGCTGGGCCCGTACGACGACGAGGTGCCCGTGGCCGAGCGTCCGGTGGCGCGCTGCCCGCTCTGCGGAGCGCCGATGACCGACCACGACATCGACCGCAGTGGCGAGCGCACCCAGCTGCGCTGCCCCCTGCCCACACCATAACTCCTGCAATTCCGCCGCCGGCCGATCCGGCCCCGCGGAATTCCGGTCATCCGCTCGCCCGGCCCCGAAAATTGCAGGAGTTATGCTCCCACGGCGCACCGTGGGGAGGACCTGGGATCGTGGGTCAGAACTGGGCGTCGAGCTCCACCACGAGGTCCCAGGCGCCCTCTTCGGCGTTGCTGAGCACGACCACGTCGAGGCCGCTCTTGGGGTAGTGCCGCAGGATGCCGCTGGCACCGGCGTTGACGCCGTCCTTGTAATACGAGCGCACCTTCCCGTTGTCGTCGAAGTCGAACTCGAGACCGAAGCCGTACTTGATGTCGTCGTCGTAGTCCACCTGCGGGGTGAAGAACTCCTCGGTGTACTCCTTGGAGAGCAGCTTCCCGCCGCGGACGGCGTTGAGGAAGTTCATCAGGTCGCCGGCCGTGGTTTGCGCGCCGCTGTCGGGCGAGCCGATCGCCGGGGAGCTGTAGATGTTGGAGATCCAGCTGCCGTCCTCACGCCGGTCCCAGCCCTCGGCGACGCGCTCGACGGCATCCCGGCGGTCGAAGAAGCCGGAGTCGGTCATGCCGGAGCGGGCGAAGACCTCGTCGCGCACGTAGTCGCGGTAGGAGAGGCCGGATGCCCGCTCCACGGCGAGGCCGGCGAGGATGTAGCCGACGTTGCAGTCCTCGACCTGCACCCCGGGCGGGGCCAGGCGCGGCTTGTCGGCGAACAGCGGCAGGAAGTCGATCGTCTCGATCAGCGAGTAGTTCGGCGTCGCGGCCCAGTACTCGTCGTAGTCCTCGCCGGCCTCCTCGTCCACGTCGTCGGCGATGCCGCTGGTGTGGGTGAGCAGGTGCAGCAGGGTGACATCGGTGCCGATCGCGCTGCCGCCCAGGTCGACGTAGTCGTGGATCGAGGCCTCAAGGTCGAGCCGGCCGGCATCCACCTGCTGCAGCACGGCGACGCTGGTGAACAGCTTGGTGATCGACGCCGTGTCGAAGCGGGTGTCCAGGGTGTTCGGCACCTGCCAGCGCGGGGTGGCGAATCCCCTGGCCGCCTCGAAGATCGTGCGGTCGCCGTCGCGCACCAGCACCACTCCGGAGAAATCGCTGTCATCAAGGAACGTCTGTATTGCCTGGGTATCCACCCTTCGAGCGTAGCGAACGGCGGCCGCCCCGCGGTGCCGGATGTGCCGGTGCCGGTCGCCGCCACCGCCCCGCCGAGTGCGGCTCAGCGGGTGTGGCGGGTCTTCTTCGCCAGCGCGGCGAGGTCAATCTTGCCCACGGCCCGCATCCGCTCGGCGCGCGCCGCCGCGTAGCCGGGCTGGCGCGGGTCGATTCGCTGGGCCAGCAGCCGGGTGGCGAGCGCCTCGTTGATCTCCTCCAGGGCATCCGCGCGGGCCTTCTCCACCAGCTCGGCGACCCGGTCGTCGTCGTCGGCGAGGTCGCGCAGGCGCTCGGCGACGTGATCGTGCAGCGTGCGCCGGCGGCCGAGGCGGATGACGTCGCGGCGTTTGTTCTCGATCTCCCGGCCCTTGCCGGACCGGGTGGTGCGGAACAGGTACGAGCCGAGCCGTTCGACCCGGGTGGAGTCCTCGTCGTTCTGCCGGGCCACCTCGCGCAGTTCCTGCCGGGCGAGCGCCGCGTAGTCGGCGGCGTCGTAGTCGGTGTGCTCCCGCAGGGCGCCGACGATGATGCGGTTCTTCAGCGCCATCCGCACGGCGGCCATGGCGATGAGCATGCCCTCGTCCACGATCCGCCCGGTTGAGGGCGCGACGGCGGGGGTGACGGTGCCGTCATCGGAGTCGTGCGAACCATCTGTGCCCACCCCTTAAGTATGGCTCATCTGGGGGTCAGCCAGAGTGGGTCGGCCAGTGCCGGCACCGGTCGGCCGGCCCGGTCAGAGGGCCAGCAGCGCCGCGGCTCCCTGCGCGACGGCGAAGATCAGCAACCCGGCGAGCGCACCGACCACCGTGCCGTTGATGCGGATGAACTGGAGATCCTTGCCCACCTGCAGCTCGATCTTCTCGGTCGTCTCGGCCGGATCCCAGCGTTCCACGGTCTCGGTGATCACGCCGGCGATTTCGTGCCGGTACTTCTGCAGCATGTAGCCCGCCGCATCCGCCAGCCAACGGTCGATACGCGCGCCGAGGGACGCGTCGCCGGCGAGGCGCCCGCCGACGTCCAGCACCGTCGAGGTGATGCCGCGGCGCAGGGCGCTCTGCGGATCGGCGAGGGCCACCAGCAGGGTCTCCTTGAGCGACTCCCAGGCGTCGCCGGCGAATTCGCGCAGCTTGGCGTTGTCGACCAGCTCGAGCTTGAGCGCTTCGACGCGGGCGATCATGGTTGTGTCGTGCTGCAGGTCGGCCATCAGCTCGGCCAGGTAGTGGTCGATCGCTTCCCGCAGCGGATGCTCGGGGGTGCCCTGCACGGTCGACACGAACGCGAGCACCTCGCGGTAGGCCTTGTCGTCGACCATCTCGCCGACGAAGCCGGGCAACCAGCGGGGCAGCCGGGTGGACACGGACTGGCCGAACGCCTCCGGGTGGGTCTCCAGCCAGGAGTGCGCCTTGTCCAGCAGCAGGTCGACGGCGGCGTGGTGCCGGCCGGACTCGACCAGGTGCCCGCCCAGCCGGCCGAGGCTCGGTCCCCACTCCGGTTCGAGCAGGTGCTCCCGCGCGACGCCCTCGAGCAGGTCCTTGATGTCGTCGTCACTGAGCAGGTCGAGGAGCCCGGAGCCGGCGTGCGCGAGCTCGTCGGTGAGCCGCTCGGCGTTGCTGGGCTGCACCAGCCAGGCGCCGACCCGGCTGGAGATGCCGATGGATTCCAGCTTGCCGCGCACGACAGCGTCGGAGAGGAAGTTGGACTCCACAAACTCGCCCAGGCTCGCGCCGATCTCGTCCTTGCGGTTGGCGATGATGTTGGTGTGCGGGATGCGCAGCCCGAGCGGGTAGCGGAACAGCGCTGTGACGGCGAACCAGTCGGCGATCGCGCCGACCATGCCGCCCTCGGCGGCGGCGCGCACGTACTCCAGCCAGGGGTAGCGGTCCTCGAGCGCGAAGGACACGGCGAAGATCACGGCCATCGCGAGGAGCAGGCCGAGGGCGAGCCGTTTCATGCCGACGAGCGCGATCCGGCGGGCCTCGTCGGTGGGGCTGAGCGGCGCCCGCGGGGTGGGCACGGTGGGGGCGGGGCGGGTCAGGGAGGGTGATGCCATGGGTCTGGTCGTTCCTTGTCAATCCGCAGGGCGCTGCAACTGCGGCGCTCCCGCCACCCTAGGCCGGGTCGCTCAGTCGGCGAAACCCGCCGGGGTGATTCCCCAGCGAACCGTCCACTCGTCACCGGCAGCCAGCCAGCGGAGGCCCTGGCCGGAATTGAAGGCATCCGCCGGCGCCGTCATCGGCTCGATCGCGACGGCCTGGCCGAGCTGCACGGTGGCGCCCGTGCGCACCGGGAAGATGCGCGGGGTGAAGGCCTGCACGTAGGCCATGTTCTCGTCACCCCACAGGGTCACCCGGCGCCCGTCCGGCGCGGTCAGGGAGTGCTCGCCGCGACCGTCTTCGACGATGACGCCGCCGAACCCGTCGTCGAGGTCGAGGTCGCCCACCCGCGCGCCGGCGCGGAGGTCGAAGCGGGTGCCGTCCACCGGGGTCACACCGACGGGGTTGAGCCGGTGGTCGACGTCGATGTGGCTGGTGGCGGCCAGCCGGAGCACGAGGTCCTCGGTGGGGACGTCACCGATCTTGAGGTAGGGGTGGGTGCCGATGGCGACCGGGGCCGGCTCGCCGCCGACGTTCCGGATGGTGTGGGTGACGGCCAGTCCGTCGGGCGTGAGCGCATAGGTGACCGTGGTGTCGAGCTGGTACGGGTAGCCGGCCTGCGGGTAGACCGTGGCCGCCAGGGTGACCGACGCGGCGCTCTGGGCGACCAGACGGTAGGCGGTCACCGCGAGCAGGCCGTGGATCGCGTTCATGAGGACCGGCTCGGTGATGGCGAGCAGGTGCCGCACCTCGTGCTGGGTCCAGATGCCGTCACGGATGCGGTTGGGCCAGGGCACCAGCACGATGCCGGCGCCCAGCGGCGGCACCCGGTCGGCGGCGAACCCCTCCACCAGGTCTATGCCGTTCAGCGCATATTCGCGCAGGCCCGCGGCGACCTCGGTGATGGTCGCTGTGGCCGGGCCCTGCGGCGTCTGCAGGCTGAGCGCGTACTGGGTTCCGGTGGCGGCGGGCTGCGGCATGGGTAGTCTTTCCGGTCAGGTGGGTTGGAGCACGGCCAGGCCGGCATCACGGAGGGGCGCGAGCGCGGCCGGGTCGGCGGCCGCATCCGTCACCAGGGTGTCGAAGGCGGCGAGCGGGCCGATCCGGCCGAGGTGCACGTGCCCCAGTTTGGCACCGTCGGCCACCACGATCGCACGCGCCGCGGCGGCCAGCATGAGGGTTTTCACGCCGGCCTCCGGCAGGTTGATGTTGGTGACGCCGCCGTCGGCGTCGACACCGTTGCAGCCGATGAAGGCGAGGTCGGCGTGCACCTGGCTGAGCACGGTGGCCGCGAGCGGGTCGACGAGCGAGTGCTGCAGCGGCCGGAGCGAACCGCCGGTGACGATCACGGTGAAGCGCGGGATGGCGGGTTCGAGGGCGAGGGCGATGCTCAGGCCGTTGGTGATGACCACGACGTCGGTGAGATCGGTGCGGGCCACGAGCGCCCGGGCGATGGCGAGGGTGGTGGTGCCCACATCGAGGATCACGCTCTGGCCGCTGGTGACGAGGGACGCGGCGAGGTCGCCGATCTCCTGCTTGGGGATCACCGAGGAGGCGAGGGCCTCCTCGAAGGAGAACTCCCGGTCGGGCCGGCCGACGGCGGCGGGCCCGGCGGGCACCGCACCGCCGTGGATGCGGGTGAGGGAGCCGGCGCTCTCGAGCTGGTCGAGGTCGGCGCGGGCGGTGACGCCGGAGACGCCGAAGGTGTCGCTGAGTTCGCTGACCCGCACGAAGCCGCGCTCGTCGACGAGTCGCTGGATCTGTTCCCGGCGCTGGTGCGCGGGCAGCGCGTCCCGGTCGGTCGGATGTTCCGCAGAGGCCATGGCCCAATCTTCACTTAGTTTGTGTCGCTTTTCAATACGCAAGTACTGGTTTCGCATTCGTAAATCGACTAGCGTTGGTCGCACCATGACTCCCAGCACCCCAGACTTCGTCGCCGACGCCGGAATCACCCGCAAGGCGCACATCCTGGCCGACGGCCGCGACCTCATCTACTTCGACGACCCGGACACCACCCTGGCGCCCGACCGGGCCCCCGACCTGCGCGATCTCGCGCCGCGGCCGGCCACGGCCCGGATGCGCCAGGACCCGCTCAGCGGCGAATGGGTCTCCATCGCCGCCGCCCGGCAGAACCGGGTGTTCCTGCCTCCGGCGCACCTCGACCCGCTCGCGCCGTCCACCCCGGAGAACCCGTCCGAGGTGCCCAGCAACTACGACGTGGCCGTGTTCGAGAACAAGTCCCCCTCGTTCGGGCCGCTGCTCGAGGACGCCGACGCGCCTGCCGGACTCGACGACCTCCGCACGATCGGGCTGGGGCGCATCCGCACCTCGGTCGGCCGCTGCGAGGTCGTCTGCTTCAGCCCCGCCACCGAGGGCTCGTTCGGCAGCCTGTCGGTCACCCGCGCCCGCACCGTGATCGAGGCCTGGGCCGAGCGCACCCACGCGCTGTCGCAGATGCCCGGCATCGAGCAGGTCTTCCCGTTCGAGAACCGCGGCGAGGCCATCGGGGTCACCCTGCACCACCCGCACGGGCAGATCTATTCCTACCCCTACGTCACCCCGCGCACGCAGCGGCTGATCGACTCGATCGAGAGCTACGGCCCCACCCTGTTCGCCGACATCCTGGCCAGCGAACAGGCCGGCGAGCGCATCATCCTGCAGGGCGAGCACTGGACAGCATTCGTGCCGTTCGCCGCCCGCTGGCCCGTCGAGGTGCACATGCTGCCGCACCGCCACGTGGCCGACTTCGCCGGCACCACCCTGGCCGAACGCGACGAGCTCGCGGTACTGTACCGCCGGCTGCTGCGTGGCATCGACCAGCTGTACTCCACCGAGACTCCGTACATCGCCGCCTGGCACCAGGCGCCGGTGAACGTGCACCGGGACGACATCCGCCTGATGCTGCAGCTGACCAGCCCGCGCCGGGCCGAGGACAAGCTCAAGTACCTGGCCGGCTCCGAGGCCGCCATGGGCGCCTGGATCGGCGACGTCACGCCCGAGCAGGCGGCCGCGAACATCCGCGCCGCGGTGGAGCGTTCCGACGCCGCCGACGCCGCAGCAACCGACAGCACCACCGGAAAGGCCCACTCGTGAGCGACACCACCCAGACCATCCTGAGCGGCTTCCGGGACCGGTTCGACCACGACGCCGACGGACTCTGGTTCGGCCCGGGCCGGGTCAACCTGATCGGTGAGCACACCGACTACAACGACGGTTTCGTGTTCCCGTTCGCGATCAACCGCCGTGCCGTGGTGGCACTGTCGGTGCGCGACGACCGGATGCTGCGGGTCGCCAGCTCCTTCACCGACGAGATCGTGCAGATCTCGCTCGACGAGCTCTCCCCCGAGACCGTGTCGGGCTGGTCCGCGTATCCGCTCGGCGTCGCCTGGGCGCTCGGCGAACACGGCGCCGACCTCTCGGCCGTGACCGGGTTCGACGCGTTCATCGACTCCGACGTGCCGATCGGCGCGGGCTTGTCCTCCTCGGCCGCGATCGAGTGCGCCACCGCCGTGGCGCTCAACGAGGTCTGGAACCTCGGCTTCGAGAAGCAGGTGCTCGTGCGGGTGGGGCAGCTGGCCGAGAACCGGGTCGTTGGCGCGCCCACCGGCATCCTCGACCAGTCGGCGTCGCTGCTCGGCCAGACCGACGCCGCGGTGTTCCTGGACTGCCGCAGCTTCGAGTCCGAGGTCATCCCGCTCGGTTTCGACGACGCCGGCCTCGAGCTGCTCGTGATCGACACCAAGGTGAGCCACGCGCACGCCACCGGCGGCTACGCCGACCGGCGTGCCTCCTGCGAGAAGGGTGCCGCGCTGATGGGCGTCGGGTCCCTCCGCGACCTCACCGTGGACGACCTGCCGCGCGCCGCATCCGCCCTCGACGAGGAGACGTTCCGCCGGGTGCGGCACATCCTCACCGAGAACCAGCGGGTGCTCGACACCGTGCGGGTGCTGCGCGAAGAGGGCCCGTCTGCGATCGGCTCGCTTCTCGACGCCTCGCACACCTCGATGCGCGACGACTTCGAGATCTCGGTCGCCGAGCTCGACCTCGCGGTGGAGACGGCCCGTGCGGCCGGCGCCCTCGGCGCCCGCATGACCGGCGGCGGCTTCGGCGGCTCGGCGATCGCGCTCACCCCGCACGCGCTCATCCCCGCCGTGCAGCAGGCCGTGGCGGATGCCTTCGCCACCGCCGGCTACACCGCCCCCGACATGTTCGTGGTGCGCGCCGCCGCCGGGGCCGCCCGCCTCTCCTAGACCCGCCGCTCGGTGAGTTACGGACTTTCGGCCTTCGTTTCGAAAAGGAAGGCCGAAAGTCCGTAACTCAACACCCGGGGTCAGGCGGGCGGAACCACCGGGGTGGCTGTGCCGCCGGTGAGGCGCAGCAGCTCGGCGAACGTGGTGGGGAAGACCGTGTGCGCATGCCCCGCCGCGGCCCAGACCGCAGGGTAGCTGGCGAGGTCCTCGTCGACCAGCGTGCGAATCGGCGACGGATGCCCGACGGGCGCGACCCCGCCGATCACCTGCCCGGTGGCCTCCTTCACCAGGTCCTTCGAGGCCCGCCCGATGGTGCCGCCGAGTTGTTCCCCCAGCCAGGCCGTGTCCACCCGGTGCGCCCCGGACGTGAGGACCAGCAGCGGCTCACCGTCGAGGGTGAAAACCAGCGAGTTCGCGATCGCACCGACCTCGATGCCCAGCGCCGCTGCAGCGGCGACCGCGGTGGTGGTGGCATCGTCGAACCAGCGGATATCCGGGTCGAGCCCCTGGGCATTGAGCGCGAGGCGCACTCGGTCGACGGCGGGATGCGCTGTGTTCACCATCCCTGAATCCTAGAGCCCGCGAACCGTGAGCCGGGCACCTGAAATTCGGGATTTTCGGGGTTTAGATCACGGCTCGCGAGAGGTGGTCGTAAGGGTGGCGACGGATGGATGCGCAACTAGGGTGGTCCCATGACCGCCGACAACGCCGCCCGCCTCATCAGCCTGCCCGACCGACCGGGGCCGCAGGTGGCCGAGAGCGCGTTCGTGGCTGCCGGAGCCGTGCTGGTGGGCAACGTGAGCCTCGCCGAGCACGCGAGCGTCTGGTACAACGCGGTGCTCCGCGCCGAGGCGGAACCGATCCGGATCGGCGCCGGCTCGAACCTGCAGGACAACGTTTCCTGCCACGTCGACGGCGGCTTCCCGATGATCGTGGGCCGTGACGTGTCGGTGGGCCACGGCGCGGTATTGCACGGCTGCACCGTGGAGGACGGTGCCCTGATCGGTATGGCCGCCACGGTGCTCAACGGCGCCGTGATCGGTGCCGGCTCCCTCGTTGCCGCCGGCGCCGTGGTGCTCGAGGGCACCATCGTGCCGCCGGGGTCCCTCGTGGCCGGCGTACCGGGCAAGGTACGCCGCGAGCTCACTCCGGAGGAGATCGACGGCATCCGCCACAACGCCGAGAACTACCTCGGCCACGCGGCCCTGCACCGCCTGGCCATCTGACCCGGCGGGCGGCGGGACTAGGGCTTGAGGAGGCGCTCGGAGGCCTTGACGACGTTGGCCAGGAGCATGGCACGGGTCATCGGGCCCACGCCGCGCGGGTTCGGCGAGAGGTAGCCGGCCACCTCGGCGACGTCGGGGTGCACGTCTCCGGTGAGCATGCCCTTGCCCGTCTCCGGGTTCTCGACCCGGGTGATGCCCACGTCGAGCACGGCGGCGCCGGGCTTGATCCAGTCGGCCTGCACCAGGTGCGGCTGGCCGACGGCGGCCACGACGATGTCGGCGCGGCGCACCTCGGCGGCCAGGTCGACGGTGCGCGAGTGGGTGAGGGTGACGGTGGCGTCCAGGCCCTTGCGGGTGAAGAGCAGCCCCAGCGGGCGGCCCACGGTGAGGCCGCGGCCGATGACGACCACGTTCTTGCCCGCGATCGGCACCTCGTAGCGGCGCAGCAGCTCGACGATTCCGGCCGGGGTGCAGGGCAGCGGCGAGCTGAGTTCACCCTCGATGCCGAGCACCAGGCGACCGAGGTTGGTGGGGTGCAGGCCGTCGGCGTCCTTGGCCGGGTCCATCAGCTCGAGCATGGCGTTCTCGTTGTGGCCCACCGGCAGCGGCAGCTGGATGATGTAGCCGGTGACCTCGCGGGCGGCGTTGAGGTCGGTGATCGCGGCGCGCACATCCGCGCTCGTGGCCGAACCGGGCAGGTCGATGCGGATGGACTCGATGCCCACCTCGGCGCAGTCGCGGTGCTTGCCGGCCACGTAGGAGCGCGACCCAGGGTCGTCGCCGACGAGCAGGGTGCCGAGCCCGGGCACGATGCCCTGCGCGGCCAGCGCGCGCACGCGTTCGGTGAGTTCGTGCTTGACCTGGGTCGCGGTGGCGACGCCGTCGAGGGTGAGTGCGGTCATGCGAAATCCGATCTGTTGGTGATGCTGCGCGCCTGCCCCAGCCTGGGGCTACGCGCCGATGTCGCGATCGCCGCGGCACGATGCGCGCGGTGATGCCCGGTGCGGTGACGGATGCGCGCACGCGAGGGCTCAGCATCCGTCACCGCAAAGGGGCCTACTGGGAGAGGCCGGGGTACAGCGGGAACGCGTCGGTGAGGCCCTTCACCCGGGCGCGCAGGCCCTGGATGTCGGCGCCGGGCTTGAGCGCCTCGGCGATGACGTCGGACACCACGGTGAACTCGGCGTCGCCGAAACCACGGGTGGCCAGGGCGGGCGTGCCGATGCGGAGGCCCGAGGTGACCATCGGCGGGCGCGGGTCGAACGGCACCGAGTTGCGGTTGACGGTGATGCCCACCTCGTGCAGCGCGTCCTCGGCCTGCTGGCCGTTGATCTCGGAATTGCGGAGGTCGGCGAGCACGAGGTGCACGTCGGTGCCGCCGGTGAGCACGTCGATGCCCGCGGCGCGCGAGTCGTCGGCGGTGAGCCGGTCGGCGAGGATGCGGGCACCGCGGAGGGTGCGCTCCTGGCGCTCCTTGAACTCCGGCAGCGCCGCGAGCTTGAACGCGGTGGCCTTGGCGGCGATCACGTGCATCAGCGGGCCGCCCTGCTGGCCGGGGAACACGTTGGAGTTGAGCTTCTTCGCCAGCGCGGTGTCGCGGGAGAGGATGAAGCCCGAGCGGGGGCCGGCGAGGGTCTTGTGCACGGTGCTGGAGACGACGTCGGCGTAGGGCACCGGTGACGGGTGCAGGCCCGCGGCGACGAGGCCGGCGAAGTGGGCCATGTCCACCCAGAGCTTGGCGCCGACCTCGTCGGCGATGGCGCGGAACGCGGCGAAGTCGAGCTGGCGCGGGTATGCCGACCAGCCGGCGATGATGACCTGCGGCTTGTGCTCGAGGGCCTTGTCGCGCACCACGTCCATGTCGACGCGGAAGGTCTCCGGGTCGACGCCGTAGGCGACCGGGTTGTAGAGCTTGCCGGAGAAGTTGAGCTTCATACCGTGGGTGAGGTGGCCGCCGTGCGCCAGCTCGAGGCCCAGGATAGTGTCGCCGGGGGTGGCGATGGCCGAGAGCACGGCCGCGTTGGCGGTGGCGCCGGAGTGCGGCTGCACGTTCGCGTACTCGGCGCCGAACAGGCTCTTGGCGCGATCGATGGCGAGCTGCTCGGCCACGTCGACGTATTCGCAGCCGCCGTAGTAGCGGCGGCCCGGGTAGCCCTCGGCGTACTTGTTGGTGAGCACGGAACCCTGCGACTGCAGGATGGCGCGGGGCACGAAGTTCTCGCTGGCGATCATTTCGAGGTAGTCGCGCTGGCGACCGAGCTCGAGCTCGAGGATCGCGGCGATCTCGGGGTCGACGACCTCGAGGGAATCGTTGAAGCTGGACGCTACAGAATTAGTCAACACAGTGTCGGACACGGGGAACTCCTTGAGACTCTCGATGGATGTGTCGTGGCCCAGGCGTGCGGTCACTAACCGTGTCAGTCGCTCCCCGATGGTGACCCATCTTTCGTGCTACGCCAGTCGCGACCCGGCAATACTATCAGCCGCGCGCGTCCCGCAGCTCGTCGAGGATCAACAGATCCGGCCGGAGGTGGTCGGTGACGTAGGCGGCGCGGGCCACCAGGTGCGCC
Source organism: Cryobacterium sp. AP23 (assembly GCF_054075385.1). Lineage (NCBI taxonomy): Bacteria > Bacillati > Actinomycetota > Actinomycetes > Micrococcales > Microbacteriaceae > Cryobacterium > Cryobacterium sp. AP23. The sequence goes on from NZ_CM133415.1 coordinate 1,770,792, forward strand.
GCCATCGGCGCGGTCAGCGCCTGGAAGAGCACGATCGCGAGCACGAGCGTGACGGTGCCGATGCTGAAGTTCGTCACCGCGATGTCCAGGGTGACCGCCATCAGCCCGAGGATCTGCGGCTTGGTGGCGGAGTGCAGCCGGGTCAGCACGTCGGGGAAGCGGAGCAGGCCGACGCCGGCGGCCAGGCACATCAGCGCGGCGAGCAGCACCAGCACGGCGGTGACCACGTCACTCCACACGGCGCTCATGCGCGGTCCCGTCCGGGCAGGAACCGGGCGACGCTGAGCGACCCGAGCACCGCGAACAGGGCCAGCACCAGCAACACCGGCAGGTTGTCGGTGTGCCGGTTGAACGCCATCTCGGCACCGAGGGCGCAGATGATGGTGGACACGAGCACGTCCGAGGCGATCACCCGGTCGAGCACGGAGGGCCCACGGATGATGCGGTAGACGGCCGCCAGGGCTCCGGCACCGAACATGATTCCCGCGACGACGGCGACGATGTCCATGGGGGTCATTGCTGGGCTCCGTTCGTGACTTCCGGCGGCTCGCCTGGCGTGGTTCCCAGCCGCTCCTCTTCGTTCTGCACCCGGCAGACCCGTTCGACGTCCTCCCGGGAGCCGAACGCCATCACGATGCGCCGCTCGGTGGCGAGCACGGATGCGCGGAAGGCGTCGGTCTCGGCAGCGTTGCGCATGTTGATCACGTGCAGGTACAGGGTGGAGTCGACCCGTTCGATGTCCACCACGATGGAACCGGGCACGATCGACGTGGCCACGGCCGTCCAGGTGAGGATGAGGTCACTCCGGGTGCGCAGGTGCACCGCGATGATGGCGTTGCTCGGGGTGTACCCGGGCCCGAGGGCCAGCCAGGCCACGGTGCCGGAGGCCCGCACGATGTCCCAGAGCAGCTTCCCGGCCAGCCACGCGGTGCGCCAGAGGTTGACCCGACCGCTGAGCTGCACCGCCGGCAGGTAGAACACCACCGACACGATCGCGGCGAAGACCGCCCCCGTGATCAGGTTCAGCCAGGAGAACTTGCCCCACAGCAGCGCCCAGAGCAGCACCAGGCCGAGGAAGAGCGGCAGCTGGTTGACGACCCCGCCGAGCCGGTCCTTCACGGCGTTCACGGGGTGCCGCCCGGGAACACGGCGTCGATGTACGTCGACGGCTGCTCGATGTTCGCCGCCGCGCGGGCGGCCAGGTCGAAGGCGGGGCCGGCGAACACGGTCAGGCTCACGGTGAGGACCAGCATGGTGGCGGTGGCCGCGGTCATCAGCGGGGAGGTGGTCTTGGTCAGGACCGTGCCCTCGTCATGCGGGTCGTCCTGCAGGGCGTTGAGCATGGCCGAGTCGTAGTTCTCCACGTCACGCCGCGGCCGCCAGAACGCCATGTTCCAGGCCCGGGCGAGCGCGTAAAGGGTGAGCAGCGACGTCGCCGCTCCCCCGGCCAGCAGCACGTAGCTCAACGCGCCGCCGACCTGCACGCCCGCGTCGAACAGGGCGACCTTGCCGAGGAACCCGGAGAACGGCGGGATGCCGCCGAGGTTGAGCGCGCCGATGAAGAACAGGACGGCGACCAGCGGCGCCGCCTTGAGCATCCCGCCGAGCCGGGCCAGTGACGTGGTGCCGCCGATCCGCTCGATCAGCCCGGCGCAGAGGAACAGGGTGGTCTGGATCATGATGTGGTGCACCACGTAGAAGATGGTGGCCGCGATCGCCGCCTCGGTGCCCAGCGCGATGCCGAAGATCATGTACCCGATGTGGCTGACCAGAGTGAAGGAGAGCAACCGTTTGATGTCGGCCTGGGCGAGCGCACCGAGGATGCCGATCACCATGGTGAGCAGCGCCACGATCATCAGCGGTACCTGCAGCCGGTTGTCGGGGAAGAGCAGCGTCTGGGTGCGCAGGATCGCGTAGACGCCGACCTTGGTGAGCAGGCCGGCGAACACGGCCGTGACCGGGGCGGGCGCGGTCGGGTAGGAATCCGGCAGCCAGAACGACAGCGGGAACACCGCCGCCTTGACGCTGAACGCGATGAGCAGCATCAGCCCGAGGATCAGTTGCACGTCGCCGGGCAGCTGCGGGATGCGCTCGGCCAGCAGGGCCAGCGTGACCGTCCCGGTGGCACCGTAGATCAGGGCGATCGCGGAGAGGAACAGGATCGACGAGACCAGGCTGACGACGATGTAGGTGACGCCGGCCCGGATGCGCGCGCCCGTGCCGCCGAGGGTGAGCAGCACGTAGCTGGCCGAGAGCAGCATCTCGAAGCCGACATACATGTTGAACAGGTCACCGGCGATGAACGCGTTGAACAGCCCGGCGGCCAGCACCAGGTAGGTGGGGTGGAAGATCGACACCGGGGTCTCCCGGTCGCCCTCGACGATGCCCTGCCCGACGGCGAAGAGGAGCACGCCGAGCAGCATCAGCGCCGACACGATGAGCATGATCGCCGAGAGCCGGTCGACGACGAGCACGATGCCCCACGGCGCCTGCCAGTCACCCACGTGCACCACGGCGGGGCCGTGCTGGTCGACGAGCACCAGCAGGATGGCGCTGATCACGACGATCGCGGTGAGCGAGAGCACGCTCACCATCACCTGGTAGCGCGAGCGGCGGCCGAGAGCCAGGGCGAGGGCGGCGCCGAGCAGCGGGATCGCGACGACGAGGGGCACAAGGACGTTCATCAGCTGCCGCCCTCCCGGTCGGTGGTCGCGGGGTCGCGTTCGTCGGAGCGGTCGGTGGCGTCCGTTGCGGAGCTGTCGTCGTCGCTGCCGTCTTCGCTGGCGTCGAGGGACGCCTGCACGGCGGCCTCGTCGTCGGTGGAGGACCGGAAGGTGATCTCGGAGTCTTCGCTGGTCTCCGCGGCGTGCTCGTCGGTGAGGGTGTCGCCCTCGTCGCCGAGCTGCGCCAGCCACCAGGACCGGTAGATCAGCGCGAGCAGCAGCGCGGTGATGCCGAAGTTGATCACGATGGCGGTGAGCATCAGCACCTGCGGCACCGGGTCGACCATGGTGTCGTCCAGCGCCGTGCCGGTGACGATCGGCGAGCTGCCGGGGCGGCCGCTCATGATGAAGATCAGCAGGTTGGTGGCGTTGCCCACCAGCAGGAACCCGATCAGCACCCGGGTGAGGCTGCGTTCGAGCATGATGTAGATGCCCGCGGCGTACATCACGGCCATCACGACGACCAGGGTCAGGGAGGCGCTCATCGGTGTCCCTCCGCCGGGCTGGGCTCGGTATCGTCGGCCGTGGGCTGGGTGATCGGGGCGGTCTCGGGGCCCTCGCCCGCTGCGGGTGCCTCGGCGGCCACCCAGTCAGACGAGGCATCGAAGCCGATGGCGTCGCCCGCGTCGCTGGACTCGTCGCCGAGCGGCGGCACGGTGGGGTGCTCGGGGTCGTCGTCGCCGGGTTCGTCGAGTTCGCTCTGCCGGTCGATCTCGCTGCCGAGGCTGCGGAGGATGTCGAGGGTCAGGCCGATCACCACGAGGTACACGCCGATGTCGAAGATGCTCGAGGTGCCGAAGGAGAGGTGGCCGAGCAGGGGCACGTCCGCTTCGAAGTAGGCCGACTCGAGCGGGATGCCGGTGACGAACAGCGACGCCACGGCCGTGCCGACGGCGAGCACGACGCCGAGCCCGAGGATCTTGCCCGGGTCGATGGGCGCGGCCTCACCGAGCTCGTACCGGCCGCCGGCCAGGTAGCGCGCCACCAGGGCCAGGCCGGCCAGCAGGCCCCCGGCGAACCCGCCGCCGGGCAGGTTGTGGCCGGCGAAGAGCAGGTAGATCGACACGACGATGGCGGGGTGGAAGAGCAGCCGCACCAGCACCTCGATGATGATCGACCGGTTCTCGGCCGACTGGGTGCGCCCGCCGAGCAGCCAGGACTGGCGGCTGACGGCGTGCCCGGCGGAGCTGGCGTGCGGGTCCGCGACGACGCGGCGGCGGTTCTTCGGCGCGCGGCGCTTCCGGGATTCCCGCAGCCGCGGCATCTCCGCGGCACGGCCGGAGACGAACAGCAGGCTGGCGACACCGGTGGCGACGACGATGAGCACCGAGATCTCCCCCATGGTGTCCCAGGCGCGGATGTCGACGAGCATGACGTTGACGATGTTCTTGCCGTGGCCCTCTTCCACGGCCAGCCGGGGAAGTTCGACGGCGATGCTCTGCGCCTGGCGGGCGCCGAGGGAGATCACCGCGATGGTGCCCATCACCAGGCCGACCAGGCCGCCGATGATCGCCCGGCGACGGCGCTGCATCGGCCGGTTGTGCTGGGCGATGCGGCTGGGCAGCCGGCGCAGCACGAGCACGAACACGACGAGGGTGATCGACTCGACGAGGGCCTGGGTGAGCGCGAGGTCGGGGGCGCCGTGGAAGGCGAACAGGGCGACCAGGCCGTAGCCGGTGACGCCGGCCAGCAGCACCGCGGTCATCCGCTGACCCACCCGGGCGGCCATGACCGCGGCGATGATCATGATCAGGCCGATGATCACCTGGGCCGGGTAGTCCCAGGCCACGATCGCGTCGGGCCAGGTGCGGTTGACGAAGGAGGCCGCGCCGAGGGCGAGCACGAACACCACGAGGATGGTGGCCAGGTACTGCGGCAACCCGCCCTTCTGGGCCAGGTGGGTGGTGCGCGCGGCGACCCGGTCGATGAACCGCACGGTGTGGCCGTAGCCGTGGCCGGCGTCGACCCAGGCGGGCACGGCGGCCTGCCAGCGGGCCACCCGCTTGCGCTGGGCGAAGATGGCCAGGCCCAGCAGCACGACGATGGTGCTCAGCAGCAGCGCCGGCTCCAGCCCGTGCCAGAGCGCCAGGTGGTAGTCCCCGCCGCCGGGGACGGTGTCGGCGTAGGCGGCCAGGACCGGGTCGAGCAGGAACACCAGCGGGCCGAGCAGCACGGTGGCGATGGTGAGGATGCCGGGGGCCAGGTTGAAGTCCCAGCGGGCGTGGTGCAGGGCGGTGTCGCTGATCGCGGGCCGGGTGCCGAAGGCGCCCCAGAGGAACTTGGCGCTGTAGGCGACGGTGAGCACCGACCCGACCGCGGTTCCGGCCAGGGCGATCCAGCCCCAGCCGTCGCCGGCCAGCCCGGCCTCGAGGAACGCCGTGAACACGGCTTCCTTGGCGACGAAGCCAAGCAGCGGCGGCAGGCCCGCCATCGACGCGACCGCGATGAGGGCGATGATCGCGAGCACCGGTTCGCGGCGGCCGATCCCGGAGAGCTTGCGCCAGTCGCGGGTGCCGGCGCGGTGGTCGATGATGCCCACCACGAGGAACAGGGTGGCCTTGTAGAGCGCATGGGCGAGGAGCAGCGCCGCCCCGGCGAGGGCCGCGTCGCGGGTGCCGAAGCCGACGACGACCATGAGGAAGCCGAGCTGGCTGACGGTGCCGTAGGCGAGCATCAGCTTGATGTCGTGCTGGCGGAGCGACCGCCATGCCCCGACGAGCATGGTCCACACGCCGATGGTCACCAGCACCGGCAGCCAGCCCGGTGAGTCGGCGTAGCCGGGCGCGAAGCGGGCGGTGAGGTAGATGCCGGCCTTCACCATCGCGGCGGCGTGCAGGTAGGCGCTGACCGGGGTGGGCGCGGCCATCGCGGCGGGCAGCCAGAAGTGGAAGGGGATCAATGCGGACTTGGACAGCGCGCCGACCAGGATCAGCAGCACCGCCCAGACGGCGACGGGGCTGTCGCCGGGGTCGGCCACGATGGCCGCCAGCGAGGTGGAGCCGGAATCGACGGAGATCATGATCACGCCGACGAGCATCACCAGGCCGCCGAAGGTGGTCACCAGAAGCGCCTGCAGGGCGGCACCGCGGCTCTCCCGTTTGGTGGTGTAGTGCCCGATCAACAGGTAGGAGAGCACGCTGGTGATCTCCCAGAACATGAACATCACCAGGATGTCGTCTGCGGTGACGAGGCCGTACATCGTGCCGGCGAAGGCGAGCAGCAGCGCGGCGAACCGGCCGAGGCTGGGCTCGTCCTCGTCGAAGTAGCGGGCGCAGTAGATCAGCACCAGGGCGCCGACGCCGGTGACGACGAGCGCCAGCAACCAGGCGAGGGCATCCACCCGGAAACTCAGGCTGATGCCCAGCTGCGGGATCCATGGCAGGCTCTCGGTGGCGGCGCCGCCGGCCAGTACGGTGCCGGTCTGGGTGAGGGTGTACCCGAACGCGATGGCGGGCAGTACGGCCACCACATAGAAAACACGCAACCCGATCAGTCGGGTGAGCGTGGGGGTGAGAACGGAAACGAGCAGGAAGATCAGGAGGATTGTCGCCATGCGGCCTCCCGGCTCCCTGGAATCAGAGTGTCGTCTCTACGGTCAGAGTGTCAGGGTCCAGTCTACAGGAGGGGTCTTTAGTCCCTGACCGCGTGCGGGGCGTCGACTAGTGTTGCCGCAACCACCAGAACGGATGCTCCACGTGACAACCAGCACCACCGGGCCGGACCGGCCGGAGAACACCCCCGCCCAGGCGGGGGCTGCAACGCACCGCGGCACGCACGAGGAAACCCCCTTCGAGCACATCGACGACGCCCTGAGCGTGCACGAGGACCAGGGGCTGCACAAGGGCCTCAAGGCCAGGCACGTGCAGATGATCGCGATCGGCGGCGCCATCGGCACCGGGCTGTTCCTGGGCGCGGGCGGCCGGCTCGCCAGCGCCGGCCCCGCCCTGGTGTTCGTCTATGCCATCTGCGGTTTCTTCGCGTTCCTTATCCTGCGGGCGCTCGGCGAGCTGGTGCTGCACCGGCCCACCTCCGGCTCCTTCGTCTCCTACGCCCGCGAGTTCTTCGGCGAGAAGACCGCGTTCGTCACCGGCTGGTTGTACTGGCTGAACTGGGTGATGACCGCGATCGTGGACGTCACCGCGGTGGCGTTGTACATGAACTTCTTCGGCAAGTACTGGGCGCCGTTCGGTGATGTGCCGCAGTGGCTGTTCGCGCTGATCGCCCTCGCCGTGGTGCTCAGCCTCAACCTGCTCTCGGTCAAGGTGTTCGGCGAGCTGGAGTTCTGGTTCGCGCTGATCAAGGTCGTCGCCATCGTGGCGTTCCTCATTGTGGGCACCTGGATGGTCATCTTCGGCACCCCGGTCGATGGCGCCACCGTGGGCTTCTCCCTCATCGCCGACAACGGCGGCTGGCTGCCCAACGGTGTGATCGCGTCGGTGCTCGTGGTGCAGGGCGTGGTCTTCGCCTACGCTTCGATCGAACTGATCGGCACCGCCGCCGGTGAGACCGAGCACCCGGAGAAGGTGATGCCCAAGGCGATCAACACCGTCATCGTGCGCATCGCGGTCTTCTACGTCGGCTCGATCCTGCTGCTGTCCCTGTTGTTGCCGTACACGGCATATGAGGCCGGGGTGAGCCCGTTCGTCACCTTCTTCGGCTCGATCGGTGTCGAAGGCGTCGACGTGATCATGAACCTCGTCGTCCTCACCGCGGCGCTGTCGTCGCTGAACGCCGGCCTGTATTCCACCGGGCGCATCCTGCGGTCCATGTCGCTGGCCGGGTCGGCACCGAAGTTCGCCGACAAGGTGAGCCGCAACGGGGTGCCGTTCGGCGGCATCCTGCTCACCGGCGTGGTCACCCTGCTCGGTGTGGCCCTGAACGCGGTCGTGCCGGACGAGGCGTTCGAGATCGTGCTGAACATGGCAGCGATCGGCATCATCAGCGCCTGGGGCATGATCGTGCTCTGCCAGCTGCGGCTGCAGGCCTGGGCGAAGGCGGGCATCCTCACCCGGCCGGCGTTCCGGATGCCGGGGGCGCCGTACACCGGCTACCTCACCCTGGTCTTCCTCGCCGCGGTGCTCGTGCTGATGGCCTTCGACTGGCCGGTCGGCACGCTCACGATCAGCTCGCTCGTGGTGATCATCCCGGCGCTGATCCTGGGCTGGTTCGTCTGCCGAGGCCGGATCCTCGAGATCGCCGCCGCCCGTCCCCCGCTGCCCACCAAGCGCTAACTGTTCCCCGTGCGGACAAATGCACCCGGTGTGCCGGGTGCATTTGTCCGTTTCGGGACCAGTTAGGCGCGGGTCAGGCTCGGCGGCGGCGGATGACGAGGTCGCTGGCGAGCACGAGGGCCAGCGCCACCACGATGATGCCCACGTAGACGAAGGGCACCGTGCCCAGGCCCACCGAGTCCAGCAGGAACGCGCCCACGAACGCGCCAAGGCCGATGCCGATGTTGAACGCCGTGGTGTAGACGGCGCTGGCGGTGTCGCGGATGCGCACCGACGCGGTGTGCAGCAACCGGGTCTGCAGCAGCGGCGGGAATGTGCCGAACGCCAGCCCCCAGATGAGGAAGGCGCCGATCGCGACGGGCAGGGTCTGGGTGAACAGGGCCAGCACGGTCACACTGACCACGGTCACCGACATGCCCAGGACCAGGCCGAGCTGCGGGCGCTTGCTGAAGACGACACCGCTGATGAACAGGCCGACGGCGCCGGCGATGCCATAGGCGAAGAGCAACGGCGCGACGGCGTCGCTGCCCACCCCGAGGGTGTCGCTGAGGAACGGCGCGATGTAGGTGTAGAAGGTGTAGTGGCCGATCATGGTGAGCGCCGTGATCACGCAGACCAGTGCGACCGGACCGATTGTGGGGTCGCGGGGCAGCTTGGCCGTCGTGATGGTCCCGGTCGCGGTGGTGACGGTTTCGGTGCGGGCGGCCGTGTAGTGCTCGACCTTGGGCAGGAACCGCCAGATCACCACGGCGCCGACGAGCATCAGCCCGGCCAGCACGATGAACGACATCCGCCAACCCAGCAGGTGGCCGGCGAAGGTGCCCAGCGGCACCCCGAAGACGAACGCCAGCGTGCCGCCGGCGATCGTGATCGACACGGCGCGGGCGATCTGGTCCTTGGGCACCAGGTGGGCGGAGTAGGCGCCGACGACGCCCCAGAACAGGCCGTGGGCCAGCCCGCCGATCACCCGGGAGATCACCACGAAGGTGTAGTCGGGGGCGAAGGCGGTGAGCACGTTGCTCAGCGCGAAGACGACGAGCACCATCACGATGAGGCCGTGCCGGGGCATCCGTTTGGTCAGCAGAGCCAGCGGGGTGCTGGTGATCACGACGGTGAAGGCGAACCAGGACACCAGCAGGCCGACGTCGGCCTGGCTGACGCCGAGGGAGTCGCTCATCTCCGGCAGCAGGCCGGTGGGCAGCATCTCGGAGGTGACCGAGAGGAACACGGCGGCGGAGAGGGCGATCAGGCCGATCCAGGGGAACGGTCCGGTGGGGGCGGTGCCGTTCGGCCGGGGCAGGCCGGTCGAGGGCAGCGAGATGGGCGCGGTAAATGACATGGGTGCTGTGGCTCACAGACGGGATCCGCTTGCCCATAGCTCCGGCGGCTGTTCCGGCCTGGCTGCACGGGGTTCGTCAAGCGGTGCGCGCCGACGTGCGCGCCCGGGGCCGCGCGAAGTTCCGCCGGCCGCTCACCAGCCTAGCCGGATAACTCCTCGAGTGACGGGTACGCCCACCGCAACCAGCCGACCGGCAGCCCGCTGTACTCGGCGAGCGCCTGGTGCGTCGGCTCCCCCTGGCCGCGCCGGCTGCGCAGGGCGCGTAGCCCGGCGACGACGGCGGCCTCCCGCCGGCTGTGCCGTTCGGTGCGGCGCACCGCTGGGTCCCGGGTGGCGGCGGGTCCCTGGCCGGGAGCCGCCCGTTGTTTCCAGTGCATCGTGCGGCCGATCTCGGTCGGGGGCGATTCAGGGCCGGATGACCGGGCTCAGGCGGCGGCGCCGGTCTCGGCGGCGTACCAGTCGCGGGTGTTCTGCACGTCAACGGCGAGCTGGTCGACCAGGGCCGGGGTGTCCACGAACGCCACTTCCGCGCGCAGGAACAGGCGCAGTTCCACCGACAGCTTCTGGTCGTACAGGTCGCCGGCGAAGTCGAGCAGGTGCGCCTCGAGCAGCGGATGTCCGGCGTCGCCGTAGTAGGTCGGCCGGGTGCCCACGGAAATCGCGGCCAGCACCCCCTCCGCGGGGAGCGCGTCGCCGTGCACGATGCCCGCCCAGATGCCGGAGTGCGCCAGCAGGTCGGGCACCTCGATGTTCGCGGTGGGGAAACCGATCACCCGGCCCCAGGCGTTGCCGTGGATGACTGTTCCGGTGATGGTCGTCGGCCGGGTGTCGGTGGCCCGCAGGGTTCCGTCGCTCATGGGGTTGGTTCTGCCTTCCAGATCGGGGTACTCGGCAGCGTTCCTGCCCACTGCTATCTCAGCATCCGTGAGTTTCGGTCGCGAAACCACCAGATTGCCGGTTTGTTGCGCCGGTTTACGTGCCGCCCGGCGCCCGCATCCGGTGGGTTGCGCCGTCGACACCGCCGGGTGGGGCCCGCGCAGCCGGGTAATCTGGTCCGATGAACCCCACCACGATGCCCGCCCACCATCACCACCTGGTCATCACGCTCGTCTGCCCCGACCAGCCCGGCATCGTGCACGCCGTCAGCGGCGCCATTGTGGCGGCCCGCGGCAACATCACCGAGAGCCAGCAGTTCTCCAGCGCCGACACCGGCCGGTTCTTCATCCGGCTGCAGGTGGAGTCCCCCGCCGACCGTGACGAACTGCAGGCGGCGCTGGCCCCGATCATCGAGCGCTACGCCATGGCCTCGGTCATCGACGTGGTGGGCCGGCCGCTGCGCACCCTGGTGCTCGCCTCCACCGCCGGGCACTGCGTCAACGACCTGCTCTTCCGCCAGCGCGGCGGCCAGCTCGCCGTGCAGGTGCCGCTGGTGCTCAGCAACCACGGCACCCTGCGCGACCTGGTCGGGTTCTACGGTGTGCCGTTCGAGTCGCTGCCGATCACGGATGCCGCCAGCAAGGCCGCGTTCGAGGCGCGGGTGGTCGAGGCGGTCGAGGAGCACGACATCGAGCTGGTGGTGCTGGCCCGGTATATGCAGATCCTCTCCCCCGAGCTATGCGCCTACCTTGAGGGCCGGGCGATCAACATCCACCACTCCTTCCTGCCCGGCTTCAAGGGCGCGAACCCGTACAAGCAGGCGCACGCCCGCGGCGTGAAGCTCATCGGCGCCACCGCGCACTTCGTCACCAGCGACCTGGACGAGGGCCCGATCATCGAGCAGAACGTCGTGCGGGTCGACCACTCACGCACCCCCGGCGAGCTCGTCGCGATCGGCCAGGACGAGGAGAGCCGCACCCTCACCCAGGCGGTGAAGTGGTTCGCCGAGAACCGGGTGCTGCTCGACGGCGCCCGCACCATCATCTTCAAGTAGGCCCGCTCGGTAGGATTGGCAGGTGAACGACACTCCCGCCACGCCTGCCATCGGCGCCAACGACATCCTGCGCTTCCTGCTCGAACTGTTCGCCTTCGTGAGCCTGGGGCTGTGGGGGTTCCTGGCCTGGCCGCTGCCGTGGCCGGGCGTCCTGGTGGGCATCCTCGCGCCGGCGTTCGCGATCCTGGTCTGGGCGTTGTTCCGCTCGCCCAAGGCCGTGTTCAAGCTCGACCCGTTCGGCAAGGCGATCGTGGAGATCTTCGTCTTCGGCGCCGCCGCGCTGGCGTGGTGGGACCTGGGCCAGCCGATCGTGGCCGGCGTCTTCGCCGTCGTCGCCACCGTCAGCGGCGTCATCTCGGGCCGCAAGGAGCTCGGCGCCTAAGCGCCTACTGCAGGGCGCCGATGATGGCGCCCATCACGGTGAACGACACGACGTTGTAGGACCCGTTGATCGCGAACAGCACCGGGCTGCGCCGCTCGAACAGGTAGTTCACCCCGAACGCCGCGGCCACGAACGTCGCCCCGGTTGCGAAGCCGGCGAACACGCCGAAGCCCAGCCCGTTCGAGCCGATGAACGCGGCCAGGCTGATCGACATCACGATCGCCAGGATCAGCGACCCGAGGAAGACCCGCGCGGCGCCGGTCTTCAGCTGCTCGTCGGTGACCGCGGCGGCGCGCTGCCAGGGCCGGGCGAACAGCACCGAGTACCAGAGCCCGCCGATGACGAACGACGAGATCGCGGCCAGCGCGATCGCCAGCCAGTTGAAGGACACGTCCATGACAGCTCCCAGGGGATGCGTGGCCCCGGCCGACCCGGGACAGTCCCACGCTAACGATCAGGGCTGGAGCGGTCTTGTAGAAAATTCCGGCACGCCCTCGAGCGCGTCGAGCGGAACGAAGGCCGCGTAGTCGGGGCCGTAGCGGGTGACGATCTCGACGTACCGCCCGGGTGAAAAACCGGTGAACGCCCGGAACACCCGGATGAAATGCGGCTGGTCGTAGTAGCCGGAGGCGCCGACGAGGTCGGACCAGGTGGGCATCGGCCCCTGCAACGGCAGGGCGGCGAGGAACTGGCGGAAACGCACGATGTCGGCGTAGGCCTTCGGCGTCACCCCGCACCAGGCGCGGACATCGTCGATCAGCCGGTGGTGGCTGGTGCCGGCGGCCGCCGCGATCTGCGGGATGGGCGCATCCGGGTTGTCGTGGATGGCCGTCCAGGCCCGCACCACCTCGGGCGGCGCCGCCCCGGCGCGCCTCTGCGCACGCAGGTGCGCGATCAGCAGGCCCACCGCCTCGGCCGGCTCGCTGGTCAGGGCGGCCCGCCGCAGGCCGTCGGTGTCGCCGAGGATCCCGTGGCTCTCCCGCACGGTTCCGGTCAGCGCCGCCGCGGGCAGGTCGAGGAACCGGGCGGCCGCGAACGGCGCCAGCTCGGCCGCGATGTGACGGATGGCCGGTGGGCTTTGGCTCATCAGGTACCGCGGTTGCAGGCCGGAGAGGAACCCGGCCGCCAGCACCCGCACCGACCCGGTCTGCACGTCGAACAATCGGTAGGGGTCCGAGAGGTTCACGATCAGGTGCAGCGCGGGCTGCGGGAAGATACGTTCGTAACGCTGCTCGGCGGCCTGCTCCAGGTACCAGAGCCGTTGCACGTCGGGCGCCAGGTCGGCCGGGACGGGCACCTCGAGGTAGTCCATGCCGATACCGTACGACCGACCGCCGCCACCGGATACGCACAACTCCTGCAATTTTGGCCCGGCCGGATTCGCGACCGCGGAATTCCGGGGTTCCGTCGGCTCCCGCAGAGAAACTGCAGGAGTTATGCCCACACGGGGTCCGTCAGCGGTCGACGGGGTCGGTGACCGGGGGCGCGGGGGCGGGCTGGGCGGGCAGGCCGCCGGGCATCCGCAGCGCGTAGAGGGCAGTGCCGGCGAAGAGCAGGCCGCCGAGCAGGAACGCGGCGGGGTACGACACCGAGTCGGCGAGGAGGCCGGCCACGAGTGGGCCGACGATGGCGCCGAAGTCGGAGAACATCGAGAAGATCGCCACCGGGCGCCCGCCCGCGGTGCCGGCGGCGTCGCCGACGGATGCCGCCGGCGCGGTGCCCATGAACGCCGCGGCCACACCGTAGACGCAGAGCAACGCGGTGAGCAGCCAGATGTTCGGCGCGAACGGGATCGCGGTGATTGTGACGGCCGCCACGAGGAAGGCCCCGATGATGGCCGGTTTGCGGCCGACGGTGTCAACGAACCTGGCGGCGGGCGCCAGGGCGAGGGCCTGCGCGACGGCGGCGATGGCGAAGGCGATGCCGGTCCACGCGCTCGGGCCCTTGAGCACCTCGACCACGAGCACCGGCACCAGGGCGCCGCGCACCCCGAACGACGACCAGCCCTGGGAGAAATTCGCGAGGCAGGCCGCCCGGAACCGCGGGTCGCGCAGCACCGTGCGGAGCGGCAGCAACGGCACCGGTGCGCCGGTCGCGCCCACACCGGGCCGGGTGGCCGGTTGCAGCATGACCAGGCCGATCAGGCCGGCGACGGCCAAGGTGCCGGCGTAGAAGAAGAACGGCGCGGTCAGCGAGATGGTGGCCAGCAGGCCGCCAAGGGCGGGCCCGGCCATGCCGCCGATGAGGAAGCCGCCCTGGTAGAAGCCGACCGCGCGGCCGCGGATGCCCGGCGCCGTGGTACGCAGCAGCAGCGTCATCGCCGCGACCGAGAACATGGCCGAGCCGATGCCGCCGGCGCCCCGCAGCAGCAGCAGTTGCGGGTAGCTGCCGGCGATGCCGACCAGGCCGCTGGACACCGCCACGATGCCGATTCCCACGGCCAGGATGGTGCGTTCGCCGGCCCAGTCGATGAGCTTGCCGCAGACCGGGCTGGCGATGAAGCGCATCAACGCGAACGCCGACACGACCGCGCCGATCTCGAGGTTGCCCACGCCGAAGCTCTTCACGTAGACGGGCAGCACGGGCACGACGACGCCGAAGCCCACCATCACGAAGAAGGCGATCACACCGAGCACGTAGACGTCCCGGCCCAGCCGGGGTTCATTCGCCGGTCGGCCGGTGCTGGGGCCGAACGGGGAACGGATGCGTCGCATCCCTCCAGATTAGGCCGTCACGTCATGCCCCGGCGTCGCCCCGCACGCGCGTGACCGGTGCCGCGGAAGTCACGCTCCCCGGGGAGCGGCTGAGCCGGATGCGACGACGGTGTCGTGCAGATGGACCATGGCCGTTTCCCCCCGGGTTCCGGCCGCACCGAAGTAGGTGATCAGGGTGTTGCCGGAGTGATCCGGGATGGTCAGCGCCTGCCAGCGCAACTCGACCACCCCGAAGGTCTCCACGGTGAAGAAGGCGGTACCCGTTGTTAACGGTTGGGCATCGTGGCGGGCCCACAGCCGGCGGAAATCGGGCTCGTTGATGAGCAGTTCACCGACGACCTGCTGCAGGCGCGGGTCGGACGGGTCGGCGTTGTACCGCAGGGTGGCGACGGCGCCACTGGCCAACGCCTCCCAGTTGGGGTCGTGGACACGGGACCCGCTGCCGAAGATCGACCTGAGCAGGTTGCTGCCCGGTTCGAACACTCCCGGCACCAGGGCGGCGGCCAGCGGATTGCACGCCAACACATCCTGGCTGCGGTTCAGGATATGAGCGGGCGTATGGGTCCACTGGCCCATCAGCATCCGCAACGAGTCGGCGACCTCGTTGGCGGCGGCCCGATGGCGCCCCTCGGCCACGTTGGGGTGTACGAGCCGGTGCATGTATTCGACCGCGCTGTCGTCCAACCGCAGGGCGCGACCCAGGGCGTTCAGCACCTGGGCGGACGGCTGCCGGTCACGGCCCTGCTCCAGCCGCAGGTAGTACTCGGCGCTGATCCCCGCCAGGTTCGCCACCTCCAGCCGCCGGAGGCCGGCGACCCGGCGATTGTCGTCCGCCGGCAGGCCCACGTCTTCGGGGCGCACGAGTTGCCTGCGCGCCCTCAGGTATTCGCCGAACGGCGACTGGATCATGACGGATGTCCACCCATTCTCCGAGCGTAGCCGTCACCCGCGCCCGGGTTCCAGGGAGTTTTGCGCCGCGGGGTGTCCTGACTGGTAGTGACAGGGACACGACGGATGCCGGGTGCCGGACGTAGCGTGTGCCCACCTACCCAGATCGGATGTGGAATGGACCTCGAGCTCACCGGGAAGATCGCCGTGGTAACGGGCGCCAGCCAAGGCATCGGCCTCGCCATCGTGCAGGGCCTCGTGGCCGAGGGGGTGCGGGTCATCGCCGGTTCCCGCCGCGGCTCCGCCGAACTGGACCGCCTGGTCGACACGGGCGCGGTGCGCTCTGTGCGACTCGACCTGTCCGCCGCCGGGGCACCGGCCGAGCTGGTGGCGCACGCCGCCGATTTCGGTGGCCTCGACATCCTCGTCAACAACGTCGGGGCGGTGACACCGCGCACCGAGGGCTTCGTGCACGTGACCGACGAGCACTGGCTCGCCTCGCTGAACCTCGGGCTGATGGCGATGATCCGGGCGACCCGGGCCGCCATCCCGATGCTGCTCGAACGCGGCGGCGGGAACGTCGTGACCATCGGCTCGGTGAATTCGTTCCTGCCCGACCCCGGCGTCGTCGACTACTCCGCCACGAAGGCCGCGGTGTGGAACCTCTCCAAATCGCTGTCGAAGGAGTTCGGGCCGCAGAACATCCGCTTCAACACCGTCAGCCCCGGCCCGGTCTCGACGGCGCTCTGGCTCGGCGACACCGGGGTCGCCGCCACCATCGCCCAGAAGATGGGCGTGGATTTCGCCACCGCCAAGGCGCGGGTCATCGAGGGCCAGGGCGGGTTCAGCACCGGCCGGTTCACCGAACCCGCGGAGGTGGCCGACCTGGTGCTCCTGCTGGCCAGCGCACGGGCCGGCAACGTGACCGGCTCGGACTTCCTGATCGACGGCGGCCTGATCAAGACCCTCTGACTCCCGCGCCATCCCCCGCCCCACCCGACCGATAGGAGTTCCCATGTCCCCCTCCGCATCCGCTCCGCCCGTGCTCTTCATCCACGGCCTGTGGATCCACTCCAGTGCCTGGCAACCGTGGATCGACCTGTTCGCCGAGCACGGCTTCGTCGCGACCGCACCCGGCTGGCCGGGCGACGGCGACACCGTGCAGTCGACCCGTGACAACGCCGACGCGCTCAACGAGGTCGGCATCGAGGCGATCTGCCACCACTACGCCGGACTCATCGAGGCCACGGGCGTGCTGCCGATCGTGATCGGGCATTCCTTCGGCGGGTTGATCGCCCAGGAACTGCTGTCGCACGGCTTCGCCGTCGCGGCCGTCGCGATCGACCCGGCACCGATCAAGGGGGTCAAGGCGCTCCCGTTCTCGCAACTGAAGTCCGGCCTTCCGGTGCTGGGCAACCCGGCGAACCGCAAACGCACCGTCTCCCTCACAGCGAAGCAGTTCCAGTACGCGTTCGGGAACGTGCTTCCGGTCGAGGAGTCCGACGCGCTCCATTCCGCCTGGACGATCCCCGGCCCGGGCCGGCCCCTCTTCGAAGACGCAACCGCCAATTTCTCCAAGTCCTCCCCGGCCGCCGTCGACACCGCGAACGGGGTGCGGGGACCGTTGCTTCTCACCTCAGGATCGGATGACCATACCGTGCCCAAGAAGGTGACCCTGGAGGTGGCCAAGCTCTACTCCCGCAACCCCGCGTCGGTGACCGACTACCTGGAGTTCGAGGGCAAGGGCCATTCCCTCACCATCGACTCCGGCTGGCGCGACGTGGCCGGGCCCGTGCTGGACTGGCTCGGCTCCCAGGGCTTCGCCGGGATCCCGAAGACCGCGTCGGTGGGCGGCGCCGACTGAGTCACCGAACCGGAGCGGGGCGCGACGCCACCGGGATCCTGGCGGCCACGCCGCGACCGCGCACATCCCGGCGGCCGCCGATCGCGCGCAGGGCGTTGAGGATGGTCGCGAGGTCGACCACCTCCTGCAGCAGCGCACCGACGGTGGCGGGGATGAGGCCGAACGCGGCGACGATCATCAGGCCGATGCTCAGTGCCATGCCCAGCCAGATGCTCTGCAGGGCGATGCGCACCGTGTCGCGGCTGATGGCGACCGCCCGCGCGGCACGGGAGAGGTCATCGAGCAGGATCACGGCATCCGCCGCTTCGCTCGCGGCGGTCGACCCCCTGGCGCCCATGGCGATGCCGACGTCGGCCACGGCGAGCACCGGGGCGTCGTTGACGCCGTCGCCGACCATGATCACCGGGCGTTCCCGCATGGCGCGGACGGCGTCGACCTTGTCGGCGGGCAAGCAGTCGGCGCGCACCCGGGTGATGCCCACCTGCCGGGCGATGTGGTTGGCGGCGGGCCGGGCGTCGCCGGTGAGCATGACGGATTCGTGCACGCCGAGCCTGTCCAGGGCCTCGACGGTGGCGCGGGCGTTGTCGCGCACCTGGTCGGCGGCGACGAGGCTACCGGCGAACCGGCCGTCGACGGCCAGGTAGATGGCGAGTTCGCCGCCGACGAGGTCGGCCGGGTAGGCGTCGGGCACATGGTCGGCGACGAAGGACAGCTTGCCCACCACCACGACCCGGTCGCCGAACCCGGCGATGACGCCGTGCGCCGGCACCTCCTCGGCCGCGTCGGTGCGTTGCAAGGCCAGGCCCCGGCTCTCCGCCTCGGCGAGCACCGCAGCGGCCAGCACGTGCGACGAGTACTGCTCGGTCGACGCCGCCAGGGTGAGCAGCTCGTCCTCGGTGAACGGCGGCTCCGGGCGCACCCGGGCGATGGTCGGGGCGCCGTAGGTGAGGGTGCCGGTCTTGTCGAACACCACCGTGCGTGCGCGGGCGAGCTTCTCCAGCACTCCCCCGCCCTTGACGATGATGCCGGTGCGGGCGGCCCGGCCCATCCCGCCCATGAACGCCACCGGCGCGGCCAGCAGCAGCGGGCACGGGGTGGCGACGACGAGCACCTCGGCGAACCGCACCGGGTCGCCGGAGAGGTACCAGGCCAGGCCGGCGATGAGGATCGCGACGGCGGTGAACGGCACCGCGTACCGGTCGGCGAGGCGCACGACCGGGGCCTTGCTGGCGGCGGCCTCGGCCACGAGCGCCACGATCTGCTGGAACTGGCTGTCGGCGGCGAGGGCCGTGGCACGCACGGTGATCGCGGACTGCCCGTTGACCGATCCGCTAAGCACGGCGTCGCCCGCACGGCGCTCCACGGGCAGGCTCTCGCCGGTGAGCGAGGACTCGTCGAAGGCCGCGTCCTCGGAGACCAGGTCGGCGTCGACGGGCACGACCTCGGCCGGGCGCACGAGCAGCAGATCGCCGACCAACACCTGGGTCGCCGGCACGTCGTCCACCTCGGACGAGCCGGTGCGCAGCACGTGCGCGACCTGCGGCGCCCGGTTCAGCAGGGCGTTCAGCTCGCGCCTGGCCCGGCCCTCGGCGTAATCCTCGAGGGCGGCGCCGCCGGAGAGCATCAGCACGATCACCAGGGTGGCCACGTATTCGCCGACGAGGATGGTGGCGATGATTGCGACGATGGCCAGCAGGTCCACGCCGAACGAGCCCTGCCGCATCCGCCGGAGCATGTCGGCGCCCTGGATGCCGGCCACGACCAGGCCCAGCCCGGAGAACAGCCACTGCACCGCGAGCGGCAGCCCGGCGGCCCATAACAGCAGGCCGAGCAGGCCGACGAGGATGGCTGCCGCGACAACCGGATACCGGCGGAATGCTCCCGTGAGCGTGAACATGGCACCATTCTCACCTCTGCCGCCCCTCGGCACCAGCGCCGGCTGACTGTTTCCCGCGCGGACAATTGCACCCGGCGCACCGGGTGCAATTGTCCGGTGCGGAAACAGTTGCACACAGAAAAGGCCCCGCCGGATCGGCGGGGCCTTGTCGTGTGCGGCGGGTTACGCCAGGCGGGTCTGCAGGTTGTCGCTGATCGCGGCCAGGAATTCCTCGGTGGTGAGGTAACCCTGGTCGGGGCCGACGAGCAGCGCGAGGTCCTTGGTCATCTTGCCGCTCTCGACGGTCTTCACGACCACGTCTTCGAGGGTGTGCGCGAACTCGGCCAGCGCCGGGTTGTCGTCGAGCTTGGCGCGGTGCGACAGCCCGCGGGTCCAGGCGTAGATCGACGCGATCGGGTTGGTGGAGGTGGGCTTGCCCTGCTGGTGCTGGCGGTAGTGCCGGGTCACGGTGCCGTGGGCGGCCTCGGCCTCGACGACGCTGCCGTCGGGGGTGGAGAGCACGCTCGTCATGAGCCCGAGCGAACCGAAGCCCTGTGCCACGGTGTCGGACTGCACGTCGCCGTCGTAGTTCTTGCAGGCCCAGACGTAGCCGCCCTCCCACTTCATGGCGGATGCGACCATGTCGTCGATCAGGCGGTGCTCGTAGGTGAGGCCGGCAGCCTCGAAGCGGTCCTTGAACTCGGTGTCGAAGATCTCCTGGAAGATGTCCTTGAACCGGCCGTCGTACGCCTTGAGGATGGTGTTCTTGGTCGACAGGTAGACCGGATAGTTGCGCTCGAGGCCGTAGTTCAGCGACGCGCGGGCGAAGTCGATGATCGACTTGTCGAGGTTGTACATTCCCATGGCCACGCCGCTGCCGGGCGCCTGAAAGACCTCGAACTGCTGCGGGTCGCCGCCATCCTTCGGGGTGAAGGTCATGGTGAGGGTGCCTTCGCCCTCGAAGCGGAAGTTGGTGGCGCGGTACTGGTCGCCGAACGCGTGGCGGCCGATGATGATCGGCTTGTTCCAGCCCGGCACCAGGCGCGGGATGTTGGAGATGATGATCGGCTCACGGAAGATGGTGCCACCGAGGATGTTGCGGATGGTGCCGTTGGGCGAGGCCCACATCTTCTTCAGGCCGAATTCCTCGACCCGGGCTTCGTCGGGGGTGATGGTGGCGCACTTGACGCCGACGCCGTGCTTCTGGATGGCGTGGGCCGCGTCGACAGTGATCTGGTCGTCGGTCTCGTCACGCTTCTGGATGGAGAGGTCGTAGTACTCGAGGTCGATGTCGAGGTACGGGTGAATCAGGGAGTCCTTGATGGCCTGCCAGATGATGCGGGTCATCTCGTCCCCGTCAAGTTCGACGACAGTACCTGCAACCTTGATCTTCGACAATGGATTCTCCTCAGTGAGTCGGGGCATGGTGGCCGAGGTCAATCCTAGCCGAGGGCGGTAACTGTCTCGACATCAAGAGACTTGGCTGCTGCCGTGGGGAGCACTCAGCGGTCCCCCAGAATCCCGACTATCAGGCGCCCCGGCCGGGCGATAGCCTAGGGTCATGCCTGAACTCCGACTGGAAGAACTGTCCGCGCGTAACATCGTCGCGGCCAATAACCTGAGCCTGAAGCCCGGTCAGGAGCAATTCATTGCGCCGGTCTCGTACGCGGTGGCGGCGTCTGTGATCAACCCGGCCACCGCCTGGCAGCGCGTGGTCCTGCTCGATGGCCAGGTCGCCGGCTTCATCCACGGAAATTTCGACCCGGAGTCCCAGCAGGAGGAATTCCGGGCGTGCATCTGGCGCATCAACGTCGACGCCGAAGCCCAGGGCCTTGGTGTGGGCAAGTTCGCCGCGGAGGCCCTCGCCGAGGAGGCCCGGCACCGCGGCTTCGACCGCATCACGGTGATCTGGGAGCCCGGCGAGGAGGGCCCGGAGGCCTTCTTCCACCGCATCGGTTTCGTCGACATGGGCCAGACCGAATACGGCGAGGTCATCGGCGCGCTCACCCTCTAGGGATGCGTCTCGACCCGACCGGCCCGTTCGTCGCGGCGGTGCTCGACATCGTCGATTCCATTCCGCCCGGCCGGGTGATGACTTACGGCGACGTCGCCGCCGTGCTCGGTTCCCGGGCCGCCAGGGTGGTGGGCCAGACGATGGCGCAGTTCGGGGCGGATGCGCCGTGGTGGCGGGTCATCCGCGCCGGCGGGTATCCACCGGTCGACCATGAGGATCGGGCGCTGGTGCACTACCGGGCCGAGCAGACGCCGCTGGTGCCCAGCAGCCGGCCGGATGCCGGTTACCGGGTGGATCTCAGCCGCGCACGCTGGCGTCCCTGACCGGTCCCGCGCCGACGACAGTGGGCACGGCCCGGGCGGCGGCCGCGAGCCGGCTGGTTGCGGGCTCGGTCGTGGCGGGCTCGCCCAGCCGGCCCTGCCACTCGGCCACCAGGGCCGGCTGGTCGATGCCGAGCACCCCCACCGGCCGGCCGCCATGGCGGTAGACGGCCACGAGGTCGCCGGTGTCGACGCCGCCGTGCTCGATCGAGACCTCTTCGGTGCCGCACAGCCGGCCGGCGAACTGCACCCGGGTGCCGGCCTGCTCCGACGCAATCCGGCCGGGCGTGAGGGCCCGGCCCGGATCGACGCCGAGGAGCGCGGCCATGGCGATGCCCGGCCGGTCCCGGGTGTCGCTCCAGGGCGGGATGCGGCGGTGCCGCCCGGTGACCGGGTCGAACCAGGCGGCGCAGTCGCCGACCGCCACCACGCCGGACACCGAGGTGGCGCCCAGCGCGTCGCAGACGACACCGCCGCGGGGGTCGGAGCCGCACAGGTCGAGGCCGGAATCCTGCAGCCAGCCCGCCAGCGGCACCGAGCCGATGTCCAGCAGCACGACGTCGGCGCCGATCTCCTCCCCGCTGGTCAGCCGCACTCCCGACACCCAGCCGGGGCCGATCAGGTCCGCGACCCGCAGGTCGGTGCGCACGGTGATGCCGCGCCGGGAGTGCAGGGTGTACACCGCCTCGGCGACGGTGCCGCCGAAGGCCGTGCAGAGCGCATCCGTTGTGCTGCCGAGCACCGTCACCTCCAGACCCATGGCTTGGGCGGTCGAGGCCACCTCCAGGCCCACGATGCCCGACCCGACCACGGTCATCCGGGCACCGGGCAGCAGCTCCTCGCGCAGGGCGAGGGCGTCCTCGACGGTGCGGAGGGTGTGCACCCCGCGGGGCATGGAGTCGAACCGGCGGGCGGCGGACCCGGTGGCGATCACGACCGCGTCGGAGTCGATGGTGCGGCCGGTGGCCAGGGTCACCCGATGGCCGGCCGCGTCCAGCGCGGTGGCCGGCACACCGAGCAGCCATTCGGCATCGAGGTCCTCCTGCGGGGCTTCCAGCGCCAGTTCACCGATCGTCGTCTCGCCGGTGAGGAAGCCACGATTCAGCGGCGGCCGGTCGTAGGGGCGGTGGCGTTCGCCGCCGATCACGGTGATGCGGCCGGTGTAGCCGAGTGCGCGGAGGGCTGCGGCGCTTGCGTGCCCCACCACCCCCGCGCCCACGATGGTGACTGAATCCATGCTGGGTGATCCCCCGATCATCAGGCCGCGCCGGGCGGAGGACCGCGGGGCGCCGCTGGAGAACGTGTTCATTCGTTCCGGGCGGTTGTAGTTGGTGTTTCTCCAGATTCACCTCCCGACCGGGGGGTGTCAAGCGCATCAGGCGGCTTCCCGGCGACTGGTTCCCGGCCCTCAACATCCCCGAAACACCCTCGACTCAAACGCCCGCCTGCCGGGACCTGGATCCCGAGAATCGGGACTTTCGGGGTTCAGCTCACGGGTCGCGGGAGACGGGTGTACCGTGCCCGCATGGATGAGCCGACTGTGGAACACGACCCGGTGAGCACCAACCCCGACCACTACAGCGTGTTGTTCGAGAACGAGCGGGTGCGGGTGCTGGAGTACCGGGACGACCCCGGCGACCAGACCACCCCGCACCAGCATCCGGACAGCGTCATGGTGACGCTGAGCGGGTTCCGTCGCCGGCTGTCCAGCGGCGACCGGGTCTTCGACGCCGTGCTGGATGCCGGGGAGGCGCGCTGGCTGCCCGCCCAAACGCACTCCGGCGAGAACACCGGCCCCACCCCCACCCACGCGATCTTCGTCGAGGTCAAGGGACCCCCACTCGCCGCCGGTTCCCCATTGGGACCCGCCTAGCCCGCGAGCCGTGAGGTGGGCCCCGAAAACTCGAGGTTTTCCGGGCCCAGGTCACGGCTCGCGGATGGATGGGGCGGGTCAGACCAGGGACTCGCGCCAGGCGGCGTGCAGGCGGGAGAACCGGCCGGTGCCGGAGATCAGCATCGCGGGGGTGCCGTCCTCCACGATCACGCCGTTCTCCATCACCAGCACCCGGTCGGCGATCGCGACCGTCGACAGCCGGTGCGCGATGATCACCGCTGTGCGGTCGCTGAGCAGCGTCTGCAACGCCTCCTGCACCAACCGTTCGCTGGGGATGTCCAACGACGAGGTGGCCTCGTCGAGGATCAGCACCGCCGGGTCGGCCAGGAACGCCCGCGCGAACGAGATCAGCTGGCGTTGCCCGGCCGAGACCCGGCCGCCGCGCTTGTTCACGTCGGTGTCGTAACCGCCGGGCAGACCCACGATGAAGTCGTGCGCGCCGACGGCCCGCGCGGCCGCCTCGACCTCCGACCGGGTCGCCTCCGGCTTGCCGATGGCGATGTTGTCGGCGACGCTCCCGCTGAACAGGTACGCCTCCTGGGTCACCATCACGATGGCCCGGCGCAGGTCCTTGGGGTGCAGGTCGCGCAGGTCCACACCGTCCAACAGCACCCGGCCGGAGGACGGGTCGTAGAACCGGGAGATCAGTTTGGCCAGCGTCGACTTGCCCGCGCCGGTCGAACCGACCAGGGCGATGGTCTGCCCCGGTTCGAGGGTGAGG
This sequence comes from Cryobacterium sp. AP23, assembly GCF_054075385.1. Lineage (NCBI taxonomy): Bacteria > Bacillati > Actinomycetota > Actinomycetes > Micrococcales > Microbacteriaceae > Cryobacterium > Cryobacterium sp. AP23. The sequence continues at coordinate 1,794,688 of NZ_CM133415.1, forward strand.
TTGAAGGTCGGCAGGATGACCCGGTCGGCCTGGTACTCGAATTTCACGTCCTCGAACTGCACCGCACCGGTTGACGTCCACAGGTCCACCGGCTTCACCGGGTCCGGCACGCCGGGCTGCTCCTCGAGCACCCCGGAGATCTTCTCCAGCGCCGCGGCGGCCGACTGGTAGGAGTTGTAGAACATCGCCATCTCCTCCATCGGGTCGAAGAACCGGCGGGTGTACAGCAGCGCGGCGAGCAGCGCACCGATGGCCAGCTGGCCGTCGGCGACCCGGAAGCCGCCGACCAGCAGCACGGCGGCGACGGTGACGTTGCCGATCAGGATCAGCCCGGGGTCGAACACCCCGAACAGCTGGATGACTCGCGCGTTGACCAGCCGGTACGCCTCGACGAGCTTGCCGAAGACACCCTCGTTGCGCTTCTCGGTGCGGAACGCCTTGACCGCGCGGATGCCGGTCATGGACTCCACGAACTGCACGATCAGGCTCGCCGACGCGGTGCGCGACTGGCGGAACAGGTGCTGGGAGCGCACCTGGAACCAGCGGGTGAGCGCGAGCAGCGGCACCAGCGCGACGAGCAGCACCAGGCCGCTCACCCCGTCGAGGGTGACCAGGGCGATGCCGGTGAAGACCATGTAGAGCAGGCCCTGCACGAGCTGGTTGATGCCGGAGTCGAGCAGTTCGCGGATCGCATCCAGGTCGCTGGTCTGCCGGGAGATGATGCGCCCGGAGGTGTAGGACTCGTGGAATTCCAGGCTGAGCCGCTGCGTCTGCAGGAACACGCGCTTCCGCAGGTCGATCAGCACGGCCTGGCTGATCCGGGCGGAGAGCACGGTGTACCAGGCGATCAACAGCGCACCGGTGATGCCGGTGGCGAGGTAGATCGCCCCGGTCGCCGCCAACGGCACCCAGTCCTGCTCGAGCAGGGCGGGCAGGCCCTTGTCGATGCCGTACGCGATCAGTGCGGGACCGGCGACCTGGGCGGCGGTGGACACGACGACGACGAGCATCGCCACCACCACCGACCAACGCACCGGAAACAGCAGCGAGCCGAGCAGGCGCAGCGAACGGCGGCGGATCTCGGCGCTCTCCGCCTTGGTGTAGTCGAGGCGTTCTTCGCCTTCGACGCCGGTGACGCTCACAGCGACTCCTCCGCTTGTTGTGACTCTCGTCGTTCCTCGTCCTCCAGGCTGGAGATGACGAAGGTGTAATGCGGGCTGGTGGCCAGCAGCTCGGAGTGGGTGCCGACCGCGGTGATACGGCCGTCCTCGAGCAGGGCCACCCGGTCGGCGAGCATGACCGTGGACGGGCGGTGCGCCACGATCAGCGCCGTCGTCTTCACGAGCACCCGGCGCAGTGCGGCCTCCACGAGCGACTCGGTGTTCACGTCGAGTGCGGAGAGCGGGTCGTCGAGCACGAGCACCGCGGGCGCCGCGGCGACCGCGCGGGCCAGCGCCACTCGTTGCCGCTGGCCGCCGGAGAGGCTCATGCCCTCCTCGCCGACGAGGGTGTCGACGCCGTCGGGCAGGGCGTGCACGAATCCGGCCTGCGCGATCTCGAGCGCTTCGGCGAGCACGGCGTCGGCCTCCGGGCTCCGTTCGGTGAACTCCGGACGGCCGAGCAGCACGTTGTCGCGGACGGATGCCGAGAACAGGGTGGCGTCCTCGAACGCCATGGCGATGTGGCGGCGCAGCTCCTCGCGGCGGAGGGCGCGCACGTCGACCCCGTCCAGGGTCACCGAGCCGTCCGTCACGTCGTAGAGCCGGGTGGTGAGCGCCGTCAGGGTGGACTTGCCGGAGCCGGTGAGCCCGACCAGCGCCATGGTCTCGCCGGGTTCGAGCACCAGGTCAACCCCGTCGAGCAGGTCGGGGAAGCGTTCGGGCGAGTCCGCGTAACGGAAATGCACGTTCTCGAACGCGAGCCGGCCGCGCGGGGCGGTGATGGTGACCGGGCGGGGCGGGTCGGTGATGGTGTTGGGGGTGTCGAGGATATCGAAGAACCGGTCGGTGGCCGTGCGGGTGTCGAAGGTCATCGACAGCAGGAACCCGATCGACTCGACCGGGAAGCGCAGCACGGTGGCGGTGGCGAAGAACGCCACCAGCTCGCCCACGCTCAGCTGGCCCTGGCTGGTGAGCCAGACGCCGGAGACGAGGCAGAGCGCGAACGCGACGTCGGGCACGAGCAGCAGCCACAGCCAGATGCCGGCGATGGCCCTGGCCTTCTCGATCTCGGTGCCGCGCAGTTCCTCGGCCTGACTGGCGAAGCTCTTGAGCGCGAAGCTGCCCCGGCCGAACGCCTTGAGCACGCGGATGCCGTGCACGGACTCCTCCACCGCGGTGGCGAGGTCGCCGGACTGGTCCTGGCTGCGCCGGGCGATCACGGAGTACTTCTCCTCGAAGACGTAGCCGTAGATCCAGATCGGGATGGAGCAGACCAGGAATATCAGGCCGAGGATCCAGTTCATCGAAATGAGGATCACGGCGCCGGCGACGATGGTGAGGAAGTTCACCACGAGCAGCACCAGCCCGAACGAGATCCAGCGGCGGATCATGTTGAGGTCGCTGATGGCGCGCGAGAGCAGCTGCCCGCTCGGCCAGCGGTCGTGGAAGGTCACGGGCAGGTCCTGCAGCCGGGCGTAGAGGGCGTTGCGCATCCTCGATTCGATGTGGGTGCCCGGTACCAGCACGAACCAGCGGCGCAGGGCGATCATGCCCGCTTCGAGCACGCCGAGGCCGAGCACGGTGAGCACGGCGGGCCAGATCGGCGCGGTGTCACCCTGGCTGAGGGCGCCGTCGACGAGCTGCTGCAGCACCTGCGGGATGGCCAGGGCCATCAGCGAGGCGAACAGCGCCGCGAGCATGCCCAGGCCAAGGCGCGGCAGGGCCGGCTTGGCATAGGGGTAGAGGCGCAGCAGGGTGCGGAAGGTGTTGCTGCGCACTGCCGGTTCGGGCGCGACGTGGGGCGGATGCTGTTCTGCGGTGGTGGTCATGAGTCGTTCCTGGCTGGGACCCGACGGCGATCACGCCGAGCGGGGTGGATGATGCGGGCTGAGGAATCAGCCGGGCCGCGGCGGAGCCTACGGCAAGGTGGGGTGCGCGGTGAGACCGCGCCGGAGCGCTGACGCCCGGGGAATCGAGGTGCGCCGGCTGAGGAGCCGGCGGCGGGGTGGTCGGGCCGGTCGCCTAGGCGGAGGCGGGCCGGAGCGCCGGAACAAGGGCAGCGCCGGTCGCAATCAGTGCGAACCTGGTGCGAGCTGTCTTGGTCATGTCGGCCTCCTGAGCGCGTCGTGTCATCGTCTTGTGCCCCCCTGATCAGGCAGCCTTTCAGGATATGGCCATCACCGCCGCCAGCGCAAGACGCAATTTCGCGCGGACGGTCAGCGCACCCGCACGCTCAGGCAGGTGACGCAGCCCTCGAGCTTCTCGAACTCGGTGATGTCGACGGGCACGGTGCGGTAGCCGAGCCCGGTGAGCAGCTCGGCGGTGCGCGGCGCGGCGGCCGACAGCAGCAGGGTGTGCGCGTCGAGCACCACCACTGCGGTGCCCTCGGCCTCCGGCACAGGCAGGAACCGGTCGAACAGGCCGGGGTCGTCCACGAGCGGCGGGTAGCCGATGACGGTGCCGTCCGGCAGCGCGGTGACCGCCGTCTTCAGGTGCAACGCGCGGGTCACCGGGACCGGGACCACCGTGTAGCCGAGCGGCTCGACGATGTGCGCGAGCTGGCGGGTGCCTTCCGCGTTGGTGCGGAGGCTCTGGCCGACGTAGACGGTGGCGCCCACCTTGAGCACGTCGCCGCCCTCCAGGGTGCCGGGCAACTCGACCCGGCGCACCGCGACGCCCAGGCGGCGCACGGCGGCCTCGGCGCCCGCCGTCTCCCCACGCCGGCTGGGCGCACCGGGGCTGGTGAGCACGGCCGTGCCGCCGAACATGACCACGGCGTCCTCGATGAACACGGAGTCGGGCTGGTCGGGTGCCGGGTCCACCTCGGTGGTGGTCCAGCCCTCCCCCTGCAGCGCCGCGACGTAGCCGGCCCACTGGGCGCGGGCCAGGCCGAGGTCGATGGGCACCCGCTCGATGTGGGTGATCTGCCCCTCGGCGAGGGTGTCCGCGGGCCGGCGCACCAGGGCTCGCCGTGCGCTGCCGGGCATCGTCGTCTCGTCGGGAGGAGTCATGCGCACAGCCTAAAACACACCCGGTCCCGGGCGCAGCGCCGGCCTCAGCGGGCGGAGAGGAACTCGAGGGTGCGGGCGACCACGACGTCGGGTCGTTCCTCCGCGAGGTAGTAGCCGGTACCGGGAACATGCTCGAGGGTGAAGTCATCGGCGTAGTCCTGGTAGCCGTCGAGGATCTCCGGGTGGTCCCTGGTCGGGTCGTCGTTGCCGTAGAGGACCTTCCCGTAGAGCGAGAGGGTCGGCGCCCGCAGGCGGGTGCCCCGGTAGAAGCCCGTGCTGGCCCGCTGGGCGTCGCCCAGGATGAAGGAGCGGTACAGCGTGGATCCGGCGCGCGCCCTGGCCGGGTCCTTCAGCCGGGAGACGAAGATGTCGATGTCGTCGCGGGAGAAGACCCCCGGGTCGGTCGTGTCGCCGGTCATCATCCACCGGGGCAGGCGCTGTCGCCCGGCGCGCAGCAACCATGGACCGAGGCCCGGCATGGCGATGGCGAACATCGGCCAGACCCGCCAGAGGTACAGCAGCGCCTTGAGGTGCAGGTCGGGGTACGGGTGCGGGGTGGCGATGGTCACGAGCCGGCCGACCCGGTCCGGGTGCGCCAGGCACACCCGGTACGCGACCGCACCGCCCCAGTCGTAGGCGAGGATGTCGACCTTCTGCAGCTGCAGCACGTCGAGGAGCGCGACGACGTCCGCCACCAGCTGCTCGCTCGTGTAGCCGTTGGGCGGGGCGTCGGTCCAGCCGGCTCCGCGCAGGTCGGGGCAGATCAGCCGGTAGCGCCCGGCGAGGCCGGGGATCACCTTGCGCCATGCCCACCAGTGCTGGGGGAAACCGTGCAGCATCAGCAGCGGCGGGCCGTCGCCGGCCTCGGCGACGTGCATCCGCAGCCCGGGAAGATCGAGGAACCGATGTCTGACGCCGGTCAGCTCCGGCAGCGACACCTCGGTGTCGCGGAAGCTCGCTTCACGGTCATGTCTGAATTCGCCCGAGGGCTTCATCGCACCCATGCCGCCAGAATACTACGGCCATAGTGCACTGTCCACTATGGACATAGTGGAATCTTGGAGGGGGAGTTTACCGAGGCGCGGGCAGGGACTCGGGGGCGTCTTCCCAGTCCTGCACGGTGATCGATTCGGTGAAGTGCTGCGCGCGTTCCTTGCCGCCCTCGTCGCCGGAGAACAGGCCGGGCGCCTCGATGACCGGGCGCACGGGCTTGCGGGCCCGGCTGGAGGGGCGCACGGGCGGGGTTTCCGGCTGCTGGCGCACCTCGACGCGGTTCATCGGCAGGGCGTCGGGGTTCTCCGCGTTGACCCAGTCGATCAGGTTCTCGCGCACGAAGCAGCGCAGGTCGAACAGGGTGGGCGCGTCCTGCGCGGTGACGAGCACCCGCACGCGCACGAAGCCGCCGATCGCGTCCGTGACCTGCAGCACCACGGCGCGGTGGTCCCAGAGGTCGGTCATCTCGACGATGCGGTTGAGTTCCTCGCGCATCGCGGCCGGGTTGACGCGCCAGTCCAGGTCGAACTCGATCGAGCCGAGCAGTTCGCTGTTGTGCCGGGTCCAGTTCTGGAACGGGGTGGTGGTGAAGTACGTCGACGGCAGCACCATCCGACGGTCGTCCCAGATGTGCACGACGATGTAGGTGAGCGTGATCTCCTCGATCTTGCCCCACTCCCCCTCGACGATGACGACGTCATCCACCCGCAGGGCGTTGTTGAACGCGAGCTGCATGCCGGCGAAGATGTTCGCCAGGGTGGACTGGGCGGCGAGGCCCGCCACGACGCTGAGCAGGCCGGCGGAGGCGAACAGGCTGGCGCCCACGGTGGCGGCGCCGGGGATGCTGAGCAGCACGGTGCCGATGGCGCAGATGATGATGATCACGACGCCGATGCGACGCAGCATCCGCAGCTGGGTGCGCACCCGGCGGGCCACCCGGTTGTCGCGCACGTCGATGCGGTACCGGCTGGCGGCGATCTCCTCGGCGTAGTAGAGCAGCGCGCAGAGCAGCCAGGTGGCGCTGCCGATGAACAGCGCCCGGAAGATGAACCCGAGCAGCACGTCGACGTCGGCGGGCACGTCGAGGTACCCGGCCACGGCGAGCCAGAGCGCGCCGATGAGCACGGTCATCCGGAACGGCACCCGGATGAGCTGCACGAGCACGCGGGCCCAGGCCTTGCGCTTGCCGACCATGCGGAACGCGAACGCGGCGACGGCGGTGATGACGAGGGCGGCGATGATCGCCACGAGGACGGCGACGGGGAAGGCGGGCAGGGAGAGCCCGAGGACTTCGAACACGGGGAACCTTTCGTTACAGGTCTGGGGAAGCTGCAACGGCGGTGTCACGTGGACCTGCCATCATGGCAGATCCGACTGGGAAGAACATCACAAAAGCAGAACGCCGGGCGACGCATCCGTCGTGCGGATACGTCGCCCGGCGTCTGCGGACTGGATCAGTGGAAGAAGTGTCGTTCACCGGTGAAGTACATCGAGACGCCGGCGGCCGTCGCGGCGGCGATGACCTCCTCGTCGCGCACCGAACCGCCGGGCTGCACGACCGCGGTCACGCCGGCCGCCAGAAGCACCTCGAGCCCGTCGGCGAACGGGAAGAACGCGTCGGACGCGGCGACGGCGCCCTCGGCGCGCTCCCCGGCCCGGCTCACGGCCAGATGGCAGGAGTCCACCCGGTTGACCTGGCCCATACCGACGCCGACGGATGCGCCGGCGTGCGCGAGCAGGATGGCGTTCGACTTCACGGCCCGGCACGCCTTCCAGGCGAACTCGAGGTCGGCGCGGGTGGCCGCATCCACCTCGGGACCGGAGACGAGACGCCACTCATCGGTGTCGAGGCTGTCGAAGGTGTCGGTCTCCTGCACCAGCAGTCCGCCGGAGATCTGGCGCAGTTCCAGCGACGAGCGGCGGTAGTCGGCGGGCAGTTCGAGCAGGCGGATGTTCTTCTTGGCGCTGAGCAGCTCGAACGCGGCCGGCTCGAAGCCCGGGGCGACGAGCACCTCGGTGAAGATCTGGCTGACGGTCTCGGCCATGCCCAGGGTGACGACGCGGTTGGCGGCGATGACACCGCCGAACGCCGATACCGGGTCGCAGTCGTGCGCGCGGTGGTGGGCGGAGGCGATGGCGTCGGGCGCCTTCGGATTCGCCACGGCGATGCCGCAGGGGTTGGCGTGCTTGATGATGGCCACGGCCGGTTCGCTGAAGTCGAACGCGGCGCGCACGGCGGCGTCGGCGTCGACGTAGTTGTTGTAGGACATCTCCTTGCCGTGCAGCTGCTTGGCCTGGGCGATGCCCTGGCCGCCCTCGCCGAGGTACAGCGCGGCGGCCTGGTGCGAGTTCTCGCCGTAGCGCAGCACGCTGGCGCGGGTGGCTTCGATCGCGAGGGTCTCGGGGAACAACGCGTCGGCGGTGTCGTCGGTGTCGCCGACGATGGCGTCGAACGCGTCGAGGATCTCCTCGCCGAGGGCCTCGGTGTCGTCCTGCCACTGGTCGTAGACGTTCTCAGTGAACCAGGCCGACACGCTGAGGTCGTAGTTGGCGGTGTGCTCGAACGCGAGCGACGCCAGTTTCTGGCGCAGGCGCAGGGTGCTGCCGCCGGCGGCGACGGCCGTGACGATCTCCGGGTAGTTGTCCGGGTCGACGACGATGGCCACGTTGGGGTGGTTCTTGGCGGAGGCGCGCACCAGGGCGGGACCGCCGATGTCGATCTGCTCGATCACGTCGGCGGGCTCCGCGCCGGATTCGACGGTCTCGACGAACGGGTACAGGTTCACGACCACGAGCTGGAACGGGGCGATCGACAGGTCGGCGAGCTGGTTCTCGTGCGCTTCGAGGCGGAGGTCGGCGAGGATGCCGGCGTGCACGCTCGGGTGCAGGGTCTTGACCCGGCCGTCGAGCGACTCCGGGAACCCGGTGACGGCGGAGACATCCGTGACGTCGTGGCCGGCCTGGCGGATGGTGGCGGCGGTGGAACCGGTGGAGACCATCTCCACCCCGGCGGCGGCGAGGGCGTTGGCCAGCTCGACGAGGCCGGTCTTGTCGGAAACCGAGATCAGCGCGCGCTGCACCGGAATGACGTCCCGGTCGCGGTAAAGGCTCCGGGCGTTGGTGTGACCGCTCATATGGGGGAATGCTCCTTGAGATCGACGTGTCCGTTGGCGATGTCGAGCACTGCCTGCACGAGCAGGCGGCGTTCGACGAGTTTGATGCGATCGTGGAGCGAGTCCTGGGTGTCATCGGCGAGTACCGGCACCCGCTCCTGGCTCACGATCGGTCCGTCGTCCACTCCGTTGTCGACGACGATGATGCTGGCGCCGGTCTGGGTGGCGCCGGCGGCGAGCGCGTCGCGCACCCCGTGGGCGCCGGGGAACTCGGGCAGGTAGGCGGGGTGGGTGTTGATCAGGTGCGGCGACAGCGCGGCGACGACCCGCGGCGGCAGCAGGCGCATGAAGCCGCTGAGCACGGTGAGGTCGGGCTGCCACTGCTGGATCTGCGCGAGCAGCGCGTCGCCCCAGGTGTCCCGGTCGGCGTGCGAGGAGAACGGGACGGTGAAGGTGGGGATGCCGAATTCCTCGCCGAGCTCCAGTCCGTCGGCATCCCGGTCGGCGCCGATGGCGACCACCCGGGCGGGAAATTCGGCGTCCTCGGACGCCTCCAACAGCGCGCGCAGGTTCGAGCCTCCGCCGGAGATCAATACGACCAGTGACAGCACCATCCGAGCCTACCGTTTCGTTGAGACTTCCTCGGCGCCAGACTCCGAGGTCCGGGCCCGTCGGCCACCGACGAGCATACCGAGTGCGGCGGCGATGCCCACCTCCGCGAAGGTGAGCGCCCCGACGACCAGCGGGTTCGGGCCGACGTCGGCGAGCCGGCCCGGTCCCATCGCGCCGGCCGACCACCAGGCGAGCAGGCCGAGCAGGATGCCGGCGACGGCGCCCATGAGCGCCCCGGTGATGAGCATCCGCACCCGGCCGTGCGGCGCGTTGGCGCGTTTGTCGAAGCCCTGGCGCACCAGGACGGCGATCACGAAACCGACCAGGACCGGCACCAGCAGGCCGAGGAAGCCGTAGTCCAGGGTGCCGTGCGGGAGGGCGCCGAACACCGGCAGGCCGGGCACGGCATCGAGGGAGGTGCCGAGCGGCGAGACGTTCGTGCCGGTGCCGAGGGCGATGCCCGGGCCGACGAACCAGCTGGCGGCCCAGATCACGAGGTTGGGGATGAACGCCAGCTGGCCGATGGTGAGGGCGATGCCGCCCATCACGTCGGCCTGCAGGGCCTCGTAGAGTCCGATCACCGTGGCGAAGTTGGCCAGCACGGAGACGCAGACGGCCACGCCGGCGACCACCAGGATACCGGCGGTGGCGGCGGCCCCGCCGCGGAACGTCGCGCCGAGCTGGCTGCGCACCTCGGCCGGGATGCGGTGCAGCTGGTCGTCGATCGGGCGCAGCACCCAGCCGGGCAGCACCGGCGCCGTGCGGGGGGCGCCGGCCAGGCCGATCAGCACCCCGGTGGCGAAGACGAGGGTGGGCAGCAGGATGCCCTGCACGGGCGCGGGGGTGACGATCATGGTGCCGGCGGAGAAGGCGAGCAGCGCGGCCAACAGTCCGTAGGTGAGGACCGCGACCCCGGCGGCGGTGAGGGTGTAGTCGGTGCCGGCGGCGCGGCGACCGGTGCGGACCCCCAGCAGCAGGGCGACCAGGGCGAAGCCGAGCAGCGCGATGGAGAGGGTGAACGGCAGTTCGGAGCCGGCCAGGCCGAGCGAGGCGGACAGTTCGACCGGCAGTTGCACCACGAGGTCGACGCCGTTGCCGAGAAGCCACACGTCCACGGCGGCGCGCCAGAACACGAACCAGTCGATGCCGAGGCCGTAATGGGTGCCCCAGAGGATCGTGAGCGGGAGGAGGGCGATGCCCAGGCCGATGGCGACGACAATGAGCGCCTCGAGCGCGGCGAGCAGGGCAGTCGTTATACGGTTCATATCCGTGTGGGAGCTTACCGTGGCGCGGCTGCACGGGCACCGAACCCGGCCGCATCCGGCGGGAATCACCAGGCGGCGATCCTCAAGGATCAGATCCCGCCGTCCACCGACCGGGTCACCGGCAGGTCGGCATCCGGCACCAGCACCGGGGTGTCCCGGTTGAGCGATTCGCCGCGGAAGAACGGCCTCGACCCGGCGAAGAACGACCAGATGATCATCAGCAGTACCCCGACCAGCAACGACCCGACCCCCACCACGAAGACGCCGCCGACGCCCCAGATCACGGTGTAGCCGTAGTCGGGTCGGATCATGTCCATAAGGGAGAACACGAACGCGGCGGTGAGGATCAGCGAGCCGAGCAGCGGGAAGACGAAACGCATCCAGGCGTTCCGCCAGCTGGTGAACAGGTCGTGCCGGAAGTACCAGACGCAGGCGTAGCCGGTGATGGCGTAATAGAACGCGATCGCCAGGCCCAGCGAGAGCACGGTGTCGTTGAGGATGTTCTCGCTCACGAAGGTCATGCCCACATAGACGGCCACCGCCACGACGCCCATCACGAAGGTGGAGAACGACGGCGTCTGGAACCGCGGGTGCACCTGGCCGAACCGTCGCGGCAGCGCCTTGTAGACGGCCATCGCCAGGGTGCCGCGGGCGGTCGGGAGGATGGTGGTCTGGGTCGAGGAGACTGCGGAGATCATCACGGCCGCCACCAGCAGCCAGGCCCACGGCCCGAACACCGCGTCCTTGAGCGCGAAGAACACATCGTCGGCGTTGCCCTCGTTGCCGAGGCCGAGGCCGGCGGTGCCGAGCCCGGCGTACGCCATGGCCGCGACGGCTACGCCGACATAGGTGACCAGCAGGATGACCGTGGTGAGCACCGCCGCCTGGCCCGGGATGCGCTTGGGGTCGCGGGTCTCCTCGTTCAGGGACAGGCAGGTGTCCCAGCCCCAGTAGATGAACAGGGCGAGCAGCACACCCTCGACGAGGCCGGGGAAGGAGGTCAGCGCGAACGGGTTGAACCAGTCCGCCTGCGGCAGCGTGGACCCGGCCGGGGCGTTGCCGGTGAACACCGCCCAGAGAGTGAACACGGTGAACAGCACCAGCGCGAGGTATTGGAAGCCGAGCAGCACGTTCTGCAGCCGCTCACCGATCTCGATGCCCCGGTAGCTCACCCACACCATCAGCACGATGAAGACCACGCCGGTGAGGGTGACGATGAACTTGTTCTCGGCCAGGTCGGGGTTCACGAGCAGCCAGAAGTAGATGCCGCCGATCTGGGCGAGGTTGCCGAGCACCACGATGCCGGCCACGGCCACGCCCCAGCCGCCCATCCAGCCCACCCACGGCCCGAACGCCTTCGTCGCCCAGGTGAAGGTGGTGCCGCAGTCGGGGATGTCCCGGTTCAGTTCCCGATAGGCGAACGCGACCAGAAGCATGGGGATGAACGCGATGACGAAGACGATGGGCGCCTGGGCGCCGACGGCGAGCACCACAAAGCCGAGGGTCGCGGCGAGGGAGTAGACCGGGGCGGTGGAGGCGAGCCCGAGGACCGTGGAGCCGAACAGGCCCAGGGTACCGGCGGCGAGGCCCTTGCCCTCTGACCGGGCCGGCGGGTCGGGTCGCACCGGAAGCGTCGCATCATTGCGGGCCATGATTCTCCCTCCGTCGGCGCCGGCATCCGCCGACGGTCGCCGTCTTGTGGGGGCATCGTACTCGTCGCGCCGGGCACGAGAAAGGGCCCGCCGGATCGGCGGGCCCTTCGTCGTGTGGTGTGGTTACAGCGCGGCGAGAACCTCGCGCAGCAGGGTCGCGGTCTCGCTCGGCGTCTTGCCGACCTTGACCCCGGCGGCCTCGAGGGCCTCCTTCTTGCCCTGCGCGGTTCCGGCTCCGTCGGAGACGATGGCGCCGGCGTGGCCCATGGTCTTGCCCTCCGGTGCAGTGAAGCCGGCCACGTAGCCCACGACGGGCTTGGTGACGTGCGCCTTGATGTACGCGGCGGCCTTCTCCTCGGCGTCGCCGCCGATCTCACCGATCATGACGATGGCCTTGGTTTCCGGGTCGGCCTCGAATGCCTCGAGGGCGTCGATGTGGGTGGTGCCGATGATGGGGTCGCCGCCGATGCCGATGGCGGTGGAGAAGCCCAGGTCGCGCAGTTCGTACATCATCTGGTAGGTCAGGGTGCCCGACTTGGAGACCAGGCCGACCGGGCCCTTGCCGGTGATGTTGGCCGGCGTGATGCCCACGAGTGCTTCGCCGGGGGTGATGATGCCGGGGCAGTTGGGCCCGATGATGCGGGTCTTGTTGCCCTTCTCCTGGGCGTAGGCCCAGAACTCGGCCGAGTCCTTGACCGGCACGCCCTCGGTGATGATCACGAGAAGGCCGATTTCGGCGTCGATCGCTTCGATGACGGCGTCCTTGGTGAAGGCCGGCGGCACGAACGCGATGGAGACATCCGCGCCGGTCTTCGCCATGGCTTCGGCGACCGTGCCGAAGACGGGCAGTTCGACGTTGCCGTGCACGACGGTGGTGCCGGCCTTGCGGGCGTTGACGCCGCCGACGATCTGGGTGCCGGCCTTGAGCATGAGGGCGGTGTGCTTGGTGCCCTCACCGCCGGTGATGCCCTGCACGATGACCTTGGAGTCCTTGTTGAGGAAGATTGACATGTTTTTCCTTAATCCTTGATCTCGACTGGCTCGATCAGCGGGCGGCGTTGGCGAGTTCGGCGGCCTTGGCGGCGCCTTCGTCCATGGTGGCGGCCAGAGTGACCAGCGGGTGGTTCGCCTCGGTGAGGATGCGACGGCCTTCTTCGACGTTGTTGCCGTCGAGGCGCACGACGAGCGGCTTGTTCGCGGCGGAGCCGAGCTCGGCGAGCGCGCCGACGATGCCCTTGGCGACGGCGTCGCAGGCGGTGATGCCGCCGAAGACGTTGACGAAGACGCTCTTGACCTGCGGGTCGCCGAGGATGACGTCGAGGCCAGCGGCCATGACCTCAGCGGAGGCTCCGCCCCCGATGTCGAGGAAGTTGGCGGGCTTCACGCCGCCGTGGTGCTCGCCGGCGTAGGCGACGACGTCCAGGGTCGACATGACCAGGCCGGCTCCGTTGCCGATGACGCCGACGGAACCGTCGAGCTTGACGTAGTTGAGGTCGTTTTCCTTGGCCTTGGCCTCGAGCGGGTCGGCTGCGGCGGCGTCTTCGAGTTCGGCGTGGTGCGGGTGGCGGAACCCGGCGTTCTCGTCCAGGGTGACCTTGCCGTCGAGGGCGATGATGTCGCCCTCTTCGGTGAGGACGAGCGGGTTGACCTCGACGAGGCTGGCGTCCTCACCCTTGTAGACGTTGTAGAGCTGCACGAAGACGGGAGCGACCTTGTCGACCAGCTCGGCGGGGAACTTGGCCTGGATGGCGATCTCCTTGGCCTTGGCCAGGTCGATGCCGGCGTTGGGGTCGATCGCGACGTAGGCGAGCGCCTCGGGCTTCTCGACCGCGAGGACCTCGATCTCCACGCCACCCTCGTAGCTGGCCAGGGAGAGGTAGGAGCGGTTGGACCGGTCCAGCAGCACCGAGAAGTAGAACTCCTGCTTGATGCGGGCTCCCCCGGCGACCATGACCCGGTTGACGGTGTGGCCCTTGATGTCCAGGCCCAGGATGGCGCGCCCGGCGGCTTCGGCCTCATCCGGGGTCTTGGCGACCTTCACGCCGCCGGCCTTGCCGCGGCCGCCGACCTTGACCTGCGCCTTGACGACGACGACGCCGCCCAGCTTCTCGGCTGCGGCGCGCACCTCCTCGGGCGTGTCAGCGACGATGCCCGGCAGTACCGGTACTCCATACTGTTCAAAAAGGTCTCTGGCCTGGTATTCGTAAAGATCCACGCTGTTCTTCCAATCCGCGTCATAGCGTTCCGTGCATGGGGTGTGGGTGATCTGCCTCCCTGGCGCGAAAACTAGCTCGACGTCGAGAGATACTGACCTTCTCAAACTCTACCTTCTCAGATCGCCGGCCGAGGTGCGCCCGGCGCCGCCGCATCCGCCGTCTCAGCGGAGACGCGGGCCGGCGCCGGCCGGTATTCTGGGCCCATGCCGTATCGCAACTCCAGCCCCGCCCTCATCGCGCTCGCTGCCGGGGTCGATGCGGCGCTGCTGTTGCTTTTCGTCGTGATCGGCCGCGCCAACCACGGTGAAGACGGCCTCATGGGCGTGCTGGGCACCTGGTGGCCGTTCCTGGCCGGACTGGCCGTGGCCTGGGTTGTGCTGCGCGCCTGGCGCACACCGCTGCAGCTGCGTTGGACCGGTGTCGGCGTGTGGCTGATCACCGTCGTGGTGGCCATGCTGCTGCGGGTGGCGTCCGGTCAGGGCGTGCAGCTCAGTTTCGTGATCGTGACCGTCGTCGTCGTCGGGGTGTTCCTGCTCGGCTGGCGCGGCATCGCCCTGCTCGTGCGGCGCCTGCGCCGCCCCGCCGCGACGTCCCGCTGACAGCCCGCCAGGTCTGCGCGAACGCAACCAGCTCCGCTGGTCGAGCCTGTCGAGACCCCGCGAGACGACCTCACTGACGCAGGGGTCAGCGGTCGAGGTCGTCGATGTCGGTGTCGTCATCGTCCAGGTCGACGGGGCGGTTGTCGGCGTCGTCTCCCCACTCGTCGAGGTCCGGCACCTCGTCCTCGTCGTCGTCGTCGGGAATCTCCAGGTCGTCGACGGTGCGATTGTCGTCGAGCGCCTCGGGGTCGTGCGGCCACAGGCCGTTCGCGTCACTGGTCATGTCGAGCCTCCTTGGGCGTGCCTCTGGCGAAGGGTTGGGGGCGAGTCGGTGACACCGTACCTGCCCCAGGGGTCGCCGACAAGGCGCCGGGCGGCTGGCGATCCGGCGGATTTCAGGCCGGTGCGGACTCTCGTCGCGCGGCCGCCCTGGCCAGGCCGGCGCGGGTGACGACAACGATCACGAGGGCAACGGCGCCACCGAGCGCGGTCTCCACCACCCGGTCGACCAGCAGCACCGAGACCGGCATCGGGCTGCCCAGGTGCGACACCGTCAACGCCAACGGCGTGATGAACAGCAGCGCGGCACCGTAGTGCTTGCCGACCAGGATTTCGGCACCGAACTGGCCGACGGCGATGACCAGGATCAGCACCCAGACCGGCGGCCCCGGCAGCAGCACCAGCGCGGTCAGCACGACCCCGAGGGCCGTGCCGAAGATGCGGTGGAACGCGCGGGAGGTGGAGTGCCGGGCCCCGGGTGGCGGCAGCACGGCCACGACGCTCACGACCGCCCAGTACGGGTGCCCGATGCCCACGAGAATGGCCAGGCCGCCGGCGATCAGGCTGCCCACCACCATCTGCCCGATCGACAGCCACACCCGGCCGCTGCGGTACGCGGCCAGGTTCACCCGGGGTTGCCGCGGCAGCTGCTTGAACAGCGGGGCGCTCCGCTCCGGTGCGGCCCGGCGCAGCAGGGCGCCCGACATCGTCACCAGCCAGGCGAATGCCGCGCCGGCCACGCCGACCAGCAGCCGTGATGCCACCTGGTCGGGTTCGGTGGGCACCTGGGAGCACACGGTGTAGGCGAACACGAAGAACAGGGGCGTGCCGGGGAACAGCCCCATGGTGTTCACCAGCAGCACCCCGGTGACGAGCACCACGACGAGGCCGACGGTGAGCAGCCACAACGGCGCCCCGATCGCCGCCAGGACGAGGCCGAACGCGATGCTGCCGACCAGCCCGGCGGCCGCGACGCTCACCGACCGGGCCCGCAGCCGGTACGGTTCGCTGCGCCCGAACAGTGCGGTCATTCCGCCGAAGGAGGCGTAGACCGCCCAGTCGATGCGCCCGGCCAGCACCAGCACGATGAGGGGAAGCACCATCGCGAAGGTCGCCCGGGTGGCGACCTCCAGGTCGAGGGCGCGCAGCGACCGCGCCCACTGCCTCAGGGTTTCGGGCCGGGAACGGGCATCCGCGGTGTTGTCGTGGTGTGGCGCCGTCACTCGATCTTCTCGATCGGCGCAACCTTGATCAGCAGCTTCTTCGCCCCGCTGGTGTCGAACTGCACGTGCGCGATGCGCTTGGTGCCCTCCCCCGTGACCTGGTTCACCCGGCCGTCACCGAAGTCGACGTGGCGGATGCGGTCGCCCGCGTTGAGGGTGAGGTCGCCGTTGTCGCGCACCTGAGCGGTGATCCGGTTGGCCCACTCGGTCTTCGGCTTGGGCGCCGGCGGCAACTGGCCGGGGGTGCCGCTGCGGGAGCCGAAACCGCCGCCACCGAACCCGCCGCCGTCGCGGCGGGCGTTGAGCGCGCGCGGCTGGGAGCCGCCGCGGGAGTTGGCCATGCCGGGCGACTGCTTCCAGTCGATCAGCGCCGCCGGGATCTCCTGCAGGTAGCGGCTGGGCATCGCCACGTTCACCTCGCCGAACTGGGCGCGGGTCATCGCAAGCGACAGGTACAGCCGTTGCCGGGCGCGGGTGATGCCCACGTAGAAGAGGCGCCGCTCCTCGGCCGGCCCGCCGGGTTCACCGGCCGACATCTGGTGCGGCAGCAGGCCCTCCTCCACACCGGTGAGGAACACCGCCTCGTACTCGAGGCCCTTGGCGGTGTGCAGGGTCATCAGCGACACCGTGCCGGAGGCGTCGTCGAGGTCGTCGGCGGCGGCGACGAGGGACACCTGGGTGAGGAAGTCGACCAGGCCGGCGTCGGGGTTCTCCCGGTTGAAGTCCTTGGTCTGGGCGACGAGCTCCTCGATGTTCTCCGCCCGCACCTCGTCCTGCGCGTCCCGGCTGCCGCGGAGCACGGCGAGCAGGCCGCTGCCGTCGAGCAGGAAGGTGAGCAGGTCGCTGACGTTCATGATGCCGGTCGGGTTGTCCGGGGCGAGGGACTGCGCGGCGGTGTCGAGCAGGGTCGCCAGCTTGAGGATGGCGCCGGTCACCTTGGGGCCGAGGCCCAGGCCGCCGGAGTCGCGCATCGCCTGCCGGAAGGTGATGCCGTTGGTCTCGGCGAAGCTGGCCAGCTGGGTTTCGGTGGCGGGGCCGATGCCGCGCTTGGGGGTGTTCAGGATGCGGCGGAGCGCGAGTTCGTCCTGCGGGTTGGCGACGGCGATGAGGTACGCCAGCGCATCCTTGATCTCGGCACGCTCGTAGAACTTGGTGCCGCCGACGACCCGGTACGGCACCGCTGCGCGCACCAGGATCTCCTCCAGCGCACGGGTCTGCGCGTTGGTGCGGTAGAACACGGCCATGTCGCGGTAGGCCATGCCGGCCCGGTGCAGCACCTCGATCTCGTCGGCGACGAACTGCGCCTCGTCGTGACCGTTGTACGCGGTGTAGCCGACGATCTTCTCGCCGTCTCCGCCGGCGCTCCAGAGCTTCTTCTCGCGGCGGTCGAAGTTGTTGCCGATCACGGCGTTCGCGGCCGAGAGGATGTTCTGGGTGGACCGGTAGTTCTGCTCCAGCAGGATCACCTTGGTGCCGGGGAAGTCCCGCTCGAACTCGGTGATGTTGCGGCTGGAGGCACCGCGGAAGGCGTAGATGGACTGGTCGGAGTCGCCCACCACGGTGAGGCTGGCGCCGGGGATCTGCCCGGAGGGGTCCTGCAGGTTCTTGACGTGCAGGCCCTGGTCCTCCATGTCGTCGGCAAGTTCGGCCGCGACCGGGCGGGTGAGCTCGCGCACCAGGGCGTACTGGGCGTGGTTGGTGTCCTGGTATTCGTCGACCAGGATGTGCCGGAACCTACGCCGGTACAGCGCCGCGACCTTGGGGAACGCGCGGAACAGGAACACCGTCTCGCCGATCAGGTCGTCGAAGTCCAGGGCGCTGGCCTCCCGCAGCCGTCGGGTGTACTGGCGGAAGATCTCGACGAACATGACCTCCTGCGGGTCGCTCATATTCGCGTTGCGGGCGTAGGAGTCGACATCCGCCAGCTCGTTCTTGAGCTTGGAGATCTTCGACGCCACATTGCCGGGGGTGAAGCCCATCGTGTCGGCGTCAAGCTGCTTGATGATGCGCTTGATGGTGACCTTGCTGTCGGCGGAGTCGTAGATGCTGAAGTTCGTCGACAGGCCGGCGCTCTCCGCCTCGCGGCGCAGGATGCGCACGCAGGAGGAGTGGAAGGTGCTGATCCACATGCCGTCGGACGCCTGGCCGAGCAGCCCGCGCACGCGTTCGCGCATCTCGGCGGCGGCCTTATTGGTGAAGGTGATCGCGAGGATCTGGCTGGGCCACGCCTCGCGGCTCTCGATCAGGCTGGCGACCCGGCGGGTGAGCACGCTGGTCTTGCCGGAGCCCGCGCCGGCGACGATGAGCAGGGCCGGGCCGCGGTACTGCACCGCCTCGAGCTGCTGCGGGTTGAGGCCGTCGAGCAGGGGGCTCTGGTACGAGTCGTCCCCACCGGTCGGACCGGCGTGGCCGTCGAGGATGATCGGGGTCGCCGACGACCTGGTGGCGGGGGTGTTGGGCAGGTCTGAGGACAATGTCATGGCCAGCCAATTCTAGGCGCAGCCGCTGACACCGCACCGGGGAGGAACGCCTCAGGCAGTCGGGAGCGGATGCGCCGCCGGCTGCGGCAGCCCCGCCGCCAGGCCGTCGCGCACGAAAACGGCCAGGTCGGGCTGGTCGGCGAAGACACCGTCGATGCCGGTGTCCATGATCGTGCGGAACTCGGCCTGCCAGTTGCCGAAGTCGGCCTTGCGGGTGCCGACCCGGAAGGACGGGGCGAGGAACCGGTTCTCCGGCCGCAACGTCCAGGTGTAGATCTCCAGGCCCGCCGCGTGGGCGGAATCAACGAGGTCGGAGGCGCCGTCCACCATTCCGTCCGCGTCTGTGTTGAGGATGAGGGACTTGGGCACGCTGATGCCGTCGAGCTGGTGGCCGAGCTGGTACAGGGCCAGGTCGGTGAGGTACTCCGCGTAGCAGGTGGCCCGGTCGCCGAACCGGGCGACGAGGTCGGCGGGGGCGCCGGTGGCCTCGAGCAGGAACACCCGCCGGCCGAAGATCCCGCGCGCCTGCACCTGGGCGAGCACGGTGCGTTCGAAGCTCTCGATAGTGAGCCGGCCCTCGCCGGTGTTCCAGCCAGCCTCGTTGACCTCGGCGGCGAACAGTTCGTCCAGCGGCAGCCCGATCGACTCGAAGTAGCTGGCGTGTTTGATCTCGGCGACGAGGCCGAGTTCCCGGTCCAGCGGCGCCTCGGCGAGGTCCACGAGCCGGAACACGTCGCGCAGCCGCAGGATCGGGAGGAGCCCGTCGAAGCTGGCGCTGAGCGGGCGGAGCGCGGGCAGCCGTTCCCGGGCGCGCAGGGTGGAGAGCTCGGCCCAGGTGAAGTCCTCGGTGAACCAGCCGGTCACGGCGACGCCGTCGATGACCTTGTCGGCCCTGCGGTCGGCGAATTCGGCGTGATCGGCCACATCCGTCGTGCCGGAGATCTCGTTCTCGTGCCGCACCACCAGGATGCCGTCCTTGGTCGCCACGATGTCGGGCTCGACGGCGTCGGCGCCGAGGGCGAAGGCCAGGCTGTAGGCGGCCTCGGTGTGTTCCGGCCGGTAGCCGCTGGCTCCACGGTGGCCGATCACGAGGGGTTTCATGTCCCAAGGTTAGCCGTGGCCTGCCAGAATCACAGGTTATGACCGAATGGACCGAACCCACCCCGCCGGTGCGCTGGGGTAACCCCCGGTGGCGGTACGGGGTGGGGCTGGTCACGATCGTGCTCGGCGCGGCCGCGACGACGCTCACCAGCACGTACAGCCTGTGGTTCCTGCTGCTCGGGCCGCTGGTGCAGCTGCTGGGCTGGTTGATTCTGCCCGGTGCGCTTTGGCGCCGGCTGCTGCTGCTGCTGCCCTGCCTGGTGGCGGCGCTCGTGCTCGTGGCCGGCCCCGATTTCGTCGGCGCGTTCGCGGTGCTGCTGGCCGGCTGGCTGTTCGCCCGGCACCGCCCGCCGCTGAGCTACGTCGCCGTGCTGCCGGTGATCGTCCTGAGCTTCGTGCTCAAGGGCGCCCTGAACGAGTACGGCCAGAACTGGGTCGGGCTGCTCAGCGGGTCGGCGGCGACGGTGGCCTGCGCCTGGTTGGGCCGGGCGCTGGCCGTGTGGCGGTGGCGCACGATCCGGGCCTGGCGGGCGCGGCGGGCGGCATCCGCTGGGGATTCGGTCGCGGCCGCCTCGCCGGCCACGCTCCCCGGGCCCGCCGCGGACCCTGCCGCCGTCTCCGCTGGCCACCCGGTGAACCCTGAGTAGACTCTCAGCAAACTACGGTTTGTTCCAGTAGATTTGTTGCACAGACTCGCGCGCACGTGAAGGCGCACCCCTCACCCAGCTGATTGTTAGGCAGGAAACCATGGCAACCTCCAACCCCGCATTCCGAAACGCCGCGTTCGGCGCTCCCGGCGCCGTTGCAACGTCCAAGGTGCTCTCCGACAACGACCTGCAGGACCTGTACAACGCGCCGTCCGCCCGCTCGCAGGACACCGACCGGATGACCTACGAGGACACGATCGGTAAGACGGTCCTGTCCTTCGCGATCCTGCTCGCCGCGGCCGCGACCGCCTGGGTCCTCACGCCCGTCGCCCCGTTCCTGCTGATCCTCGGCGCGATCGGCGGCCTCGTGCTCGGCCTGGTCAACGCGTTCAAGAAGGAGCCGTCGCCGCCCCTGATCCTCGCCTACGCGGCGCTGGAGGGCCTGTTCGTCGGTGGTATCTCCCGCGTCTTCGAGCAGATCGCACCGGGCGTTGTCGTGCAGGCGGTCATCGCCACCCTCGTGGTGGTCGGTGTGACCCTGGCGCTGTTCTCCAGCGGCAAGATCCGCGCGTCGAAGCGGGCCACCAAGGTCTTCCTCATCGCCATGGTCGGCTACGCCGTCTTCTCCCTGGTCAACTTCGGCATGATGATGTTCGGCGCCGTCGACGGCGCGTTCGGCATGCGCAGCGGCAGCATCGAGATCGCCGGCTTCGAAATCAAGCTGGGCCTGCTCATCGGCGTCCTGGCCGTGCTCATGGCCGCGTACTCCCTCGTGCTCGACTTCGACTTCATCCAGCGCGGCGTCAACAACCGGGCCCCCCGCAAGTTCGGCTGGAGCGGCGCGTTCGGCATCATGGTCACCGTCGTGTGGCTGTACGTGGAGCTGCTGCGCATCTTCATGATCGCCCGCGAGTAGCGCTCCCCCGGCGCCCAGGCGCTCACGCGCCACCCGCAGCATCCGCACCACCCGAGAGGGCCGGCCCACCAGGGCCGGCCCTTTCGTCGTTGCCCCCGCCCGCTCCTCATCCGGCTGCATAACTCCTGCAATTTGCGGGATCCGGTCACAGATTTGGTGTCTGACCGGACTCGGCCGGAATCCAGCAGGAGTTATGCTCACCCGCCCGTGCGGCGAGGCGGGCGGGCTGGCCGGCCGGGCGGGTTAACGACGGAAGCACCCCCGCGCGGGCGGGGGTGCTTCCGGCACGACTAGCGGAGCGGCGGTGCGCCTACTCCCATTCGATGGTCCCCGGCGGCTTCGACGTGACGTCGAGCACCACGCGGTTGACCCCGTCGACCTCGTTGGTGATGCGGTTGGAGATCTTCGCGAGCAGGTCGTACGGCAGGCGGGTCCAGTCGGCCGTCATGGCGTCCTCGCTGGAGACCGGGCGCAGCACGATCGGGTGACCGTAGGTGCGGCCGTCGCCCTGCACGCCCACCGAGCGCACGTCGGCGAGCAGCACAACGGGGCACTGCCAGATCTCCCGGTCCAGGCCCGCGGCGGTCAGTTCGAACCGGACGATCGCATCCGCCTTGCGCAGCAGGTCCAGGCGCTCCTGGGTAACCTCGCCGACGATGCGGATGCCGAGGCCGGGTCCGGGGAACGGCTGGCGCTGCACGATCTCGGCCGGCAGGCCCAGCTCGGCGCCGATGGCCCGCACCTCGTCCTTGAACAGGGCGCGCAGCGGCTCGACGAGCTCGAACTGCAGGTCCTCGGGCAGACCGCCCACATTGTGGTGGCTCTTGATGTTCGCGGTGCCGCTGCCGCCGCCGGACTCGACCACGTCGGGGTACAGGGTGCCCTGTACGAGGAAGCGGATCGGGTCGCCGTCGATCTCGGCGGCCTCCTTGATGAGCTCGGCCTGGGCCTGCTCGAAGGTGCGAATGAATTCGCGGCCGATGATCTTGCGCTTGGTCTCCGGGTCGCTGACCCCGGCGAGGGCGTTGATGAACTGCTCGCGCACGTCAACGGTGACCAAGCGGATGCCGGTGGCCTTGACGTAGTCTTCCTCGACCTGGCGGCGCTCGTCCTCGCGGAGCAGGCCGTGGTCCACGAACACGCAGACGAGCTGGTCGCCGATGGCCTTGTGCACCAGGGCGGCCGCGACGGCGGAGTCGACGCCGCCGGAGAGCCCGCAGATGACCTTGCCGGTGCCGACCTGGGCGCGGATCTTGGCGACCTGTTCGGTGATGACGTTGCCGCTGTTCCAGTCGGCGGGGATGCCGGCGGCGCGGTGCAGGAAGTTCTCCAGCACGTGCTGGCCGTGCGCGGAGTGCTTGACCTCGGGGTGCCACTGCACGCCGTAGAGCCGGCGCTCGTCGTTCGCGAATGCGGCAACCGGGGTGGAGACGGTGGACGCCAGCACGGTGAAACCGTCGGGCGCCTTGGAGACGGAGTCGCCGTGGCTCATCCACACGGTCTGGTCCACCGGCTGGTCGGCGAGCAGCGCGTTGACGCTGTCGGAGACGACCACCGGGGTGGAGCCGTATTCGCGCTGGCCGGTGTGCGAAACCTCGCCGCCGAGGGCGGTGGCCATCACCTGGAAGCCGTAGCAGATGCCCAGAACCGGGATGCCGAGGTCGAAGATGGCGGGATCGAAGGTGGGGGCGCCATCCGCGTAGACGCTGGACGGGCCGCCGGAGAGGACGATGCCGATCGGGTTCTTCTCGGTGACCTCCGCCGCGGTGATCGAGTGCGCCACGATCTCCGAGTAGACGGATGCCTCGCGCACGCGCCGGGCGATCAGCTGTGCGTACTGCGCACCGAAGTCGACCACGAGCACGGGGCGGCTGATGCCGGAGGCGGCGACAGGCGCGGCGCTTTCCTCGGTGCCGAGCTGGTTTTCGAGGCCTTCAGCGCCTTCGGCGCCGTCGGCACCGACGATGTCCATCGGGTTCACGGCGCTCATGCGCGGACCCCGCTCTCCACCGAGGCGACGGGGTGTGCGGCGAGGTACGCCTTGACCCGGTTACCGATCCGCACCTCCAGGAAGAAGGACAGGAACGGGATGATGCCACCGAGGGCGATCAGCAGGAAGGTGGGGAAGGGCCAGCGCATGATGCTCCAGAGGCGGAAGTCGGCGAACAGATACAGGACGTAGAACCAGCCGTGCACGATCAGGATCGCGGTGCTCAGGTTGAACGCGGACACGGTGTCCCGAGCCACGAGGGCCAGGAAGCCGTTGGGTCCGCCCAGTTCGATCTCGTACTGGAAGACGAACTTGAGGATGACCTCGACGCAGAGCAGCAGCAGGAAGACACCGGTGATGATCGACGAGACCTGGTACAGCCGAAGCGCACCGGGGATTCTGGGCAGGTCGGCAGGCTTGGGTTCAAGTGGCATGGGCTAATTCTACGGGGCCGTGGCGCGCGGCCGGTCGGCGGGGGCGTCGGCGCCGCCGCCGGGGTTCTCCCCGGTGCCGGCCGCGTCGGCGGCGTTGAGTTCGGCTTCCTCGAGTTCGCGCTCCCAGGCATCCCGCACCAGTCGGTACCAGAGGAACACGGCAAAGCCGGCGAAAACGGCCCACTCGAGGGCGTAGAAGATGTTGAGCCAGTTCAGAGGAACCTCCACGACGGGCTCCGGGGAGTCGATGGCGACGAGGCCGTCGGGGGCGTCGGCGGCGACGATGTAGCCCTGGTAGACGGACTGGTCGTCCCAATTGGCCCAGAGGTTGATCAGCGCCGCGGTCGACACGGTGGTCATGGTGTGCGGGTCGGCGTCCTCGTCGGGCACCTCCGGCGCCTCGGAGGAGAGGAACCGGCCGGTGAGGGGCTGCAGCGACTGGATCGTCATCTCGGTGGCGAGCCGGTCACGCACGGCTGCGGCCTGGTCGGCGTCGGCGGTCCAGCCGCGGGCGACGGCGATGCTGGCGCCCTCGGCGGTGACGAAGTGGCTGACGACCCAGAAGCCGGTCTCGCCGCCGTTGTGGCGGCCGCTGATGATCTGCTCGTCACCGGGCACGTAGGAGCCGGTCGTTTCGACCAGCTGGCCTTCCGCGATCTGCTCGGGCGGGCCATCCGGTGACACCGTGTCGGTGAGCGGCTGCACGGTTTCGGTGCTGCGCTCCACGACCTGGCCGGAGGAGATGGCGCGGTCCAGCTGCCACTGGCCGAGCAGCGCGAACGCGGCGGCGATGGCCAGGGCCAGCAGCAGGGCGGCGATCCAGCGCGGGCGCACCATCATGCGAATCATGAGTAGTCCCCGCTGTGTTCGTCGGCCCCGGCCTTGTCGGTCTTCTTCTTGGTCGGGTAGGTGTCGGAGATGAAGTCCATCATCGGGTCTGCGGTGGCCTGGTCCTGCGTGGCCGCCTCGACGAGCGCGATCTCCTCGGCGTGCATGGCGTCACGTTCCGGGCTGCGGGCGGGCGGATGCTGCGCCTTCGACCGGCGGCCGAACGCCGCGCCGATCTTCTCCGAGTTGGCGGTGAAGAGCGGTCCGAGGATCGCCATCGTGAGCACGTACAGGCCGGCGAAGGGTTGCAGCCGCTGGTCCAGGCCGGCGCTCACCGACAGGGTCGCGAGGATCAGGGTGAACTCGCCGCGGTTGACGAAGATCGCCGCGGTGTTCAGGCCTTCCCGCACGCCCATCTGGTGCATCCGCGCCAGCAGCATGCCCGAGCCCAGGCTGAGTACGAAGGTCATCAGGATGGCGATGAGCACCACGAAGATGACCGAGCCGAACTGCGCCACATCCAGGGCCAGGCCGAAGTTGAGGAAGAAGAACGCACCGAACACGTCGCGCAGCGGCACCGCGACCCGTTCGATGCGGCCGCGGTAGGTGCTGGCGCCGAGCACCACGCCGATGAGGAACGCGCCGATCGCGTCGGTGACGCCGATGATCTCGCCGATACCGGCGAACAGCACGGCCAGGCCGAAGAACAGGATGGTGAAGAGTTCGTCGTCCTTGGTGCGCATCAGCCGGGACACGACCCGGCCGCCCCACCGGGCGACGGAGAACATCACCACGAGGAACAGGAACGCGATGAACAATTGCAGCACGATCGGCCAGATCTCGGTCTCGCCGCTCAGCACGACGGAGACGATGGCCAGGTAGACGGCGATGAAGATGTCGCCGACCACGGTCACCCCGAGGATCATCGGGGTTTCCTTGTTGGCCAGCCGGCGCAGTTCGATGAGCAGTTTGGTGATGATGGCGCTCGAGGAGGTGCCGGTCATGCCCGCGATGACGAGGGCTTCCCGGGGTCCCCAGCCCACCATCATGCCGAAGGCGAAACCGACGCCCATGTTGATCAGGATGTACGAGCCGCCGGAGACCAGCAGTTTTCCGGCGTCGCCGAAGAAGGCCTCCTGGTCGAACTCGAGGCCCAGGCTGAACAGGAGCAGGATCAGCCCGAAGACCGCGATCAGTTCGATGTCGGCGGAGTGGAAGTCCAGTGGGAACCATCCGCTGTACGGGCTGGCGAGCAAGCCCACGATCATGTAGATCGGGATGGACGGCAAGCCGATCAGCTTGCCCAGGCGGCCCAGGACGTAGGCAACCACCAGCAGGATGCCCAGGGTGATGAGATCTTCACCGAGGTTCATCGATCAACCTCCGGGCGGCGAGTCGACAGTCTTCGCCGTGATCGCGCCGGTGCGGAAGAAGGCGAACGCCTTCGCCACCTTTTCGGGTGAGCCGGCCACGACGAGGGTGTCGCCGGGGAAGACCTTGAAGTCGGGAGCCGGCGCCGGGTTCGCGGATTCGCCACGCACGACGGCCACGACGGTGAGGCCGGCGATGCCGCGCTCGGCGGGGTTGCCGAGCGGCTGGCCGGCGATATGGTCCTCGTAGTCCACGGTGAACCAGTCGATGCTGAGCCCGGGGATCTGGTCGAGCGCGGTGAGCGACTCGGTGATCTGGGTGCCGCCGAGCAGTTCGGCGAGGGTGTGCGCTTCGTCCTCGCTGAGGCGCAGCGAGACCTTGCTGGCGTCGGGGCCGCCCTCGTCGTCGGCGAAGGTGATCAGGTCGCTGTGGCCGGAGCGGTGGGCGATCACACCGACCTTGCCGCCGTCATCGGTGATGAAGGTGTGCAGCACACCCACACCGGGGAGCTTGACCCGTCGAACGTCAACCATGGTGCGACTCCTGAAGGCTTGTGGGCGGTTAGACCATTCTACCGGAGGCTTTCGGCCGGTTCTCCGGGTCCGACACGGCCGCATCCGGTGCGCCCCGAATGGCGCCGCAGCCGTTCGGAGCACCTCTTGGGCGCCTCGCCGTGTTCGGTGCACCTCCTACGGGCGACCGCGCCCGCTACAGCGGGCGCGATCGCCGACATGAGGTGCACTCGCGGGCGGGAAGGGGCGGTCGAGGCATCATCCACAGGGAGAGACAGCCCGAGGAATTGCACAGATACCTCCGGCCGACGCCCCTGGGCCCCACGATCCGTCAGCCTCGGGGCATGACCACCACATCATCAGACAGCCTGGGCGTCCTAGCCGCGTTGGCTACCCCCAGCGGGCTCATCCTGGCGAGCGACGCGGCGCATGTCGGCCTCCACCACGAGCTCCGTCGAGAATACGATCGGCACACCGTCATTCGCCTCCGCCGTGGGGTGTACACACTCGCTGCCGAGTGGGATGCCCTCGGCGCGGATGCGCGGTACCTGCGCCGAATCCACGCCCATGCCGCCACGGCGGAGGTACCGGCTGTGTACTCGCACTTCTCGGCCGCGGCGCTCTGGGGATTGCCGGTTGTCGGCACCTGGCCCGCGGACATTCACCTTGCCACCACCATGGCGTCGGGCGGACGGTCCCGGCGCGGCGTGGTCCGTCATCCGCAGGAGCACAGCCTCGACGTCGTGGAGCACGAGGGGCTTCGGGTGACCTCGGTCGCGGCGACCTCGGTGGCACTCGCGAGGGTGCTCAAGTTCGGCCAGGCAGTGGCGGTGATGGACAAGGCCATCCACGAATCACGCGACGGTCACGCCCTGGCGACCCGAGCCGACCTCGATCGTGCGTTCGATCAGCTCGGCCGGGTTACCGGTCGCGCGGCCGCTGGGCGGGCCCTCGAGTTCGCGTCACCGCTCTCCGGGTCGACCGGGGAATCGATCAGCCGGGCCGGCGTTTTCCTCTTGGGTTTTCTCCTGCCCGAGCTGCAGGTGTCGCACTGGGATCACGCGGGGCTGATCGGGTTCACTGACTTCTTCTGGCGAGGCATCGGAAAGGTCGGCGAATTCGATGGGCTCGGTAAGTACCTGCGCGATGAATTCACCGGAGGACGCCCCACCGCCGATATCGTCATCGCCGAGAAGATCAGGGAAGACCGGCTGCGCGCACTGGGCTGGGCGTGTTCCGTTGGGACTGGTCGGTTGCCACATCCCTCCCCGCCCTGGGCGACCTCCTCACCCGCAACGGAATCCCCCGGGCTCGCTGAGTGTCCTCGTGCGGCTACTCACTGCACCTCGTACGGGCGACTGCGCCCGCTATAGCGGGCGCGGTCGCCGAAAGGAGGCGCAGTGAACCGCTGGAGGCGCGGCGGGAGGCCCGCCGCGCGCGCCCGCGGCTCAGTTCGTGACGATGTCGGGCGCCTCCAGGCGCACCCGGTCGGCGGACTCGTCGTCGGGCTGGGTCTGCGAGGCGCGTTCGGCGGCGACCCGCTTGAGGTAGATCGACACCTCGCGTTCTTCCCGTTCGGCGTCCCAGCCGAGCACCCCGGCCAGCAGCCGGGCGGCGACCGGCGCCGCCGACACCCCGCGGTCCCAGGCCTCGATCGAGATCCGGGTGCGCCGGGCGAGCACGTCCTCGAGGTGCAGGGCGCCCAGGTGGGTGGCGGCGTAGACCACCTCGGCCTGGATGTAGTCGTCGGCGCCGGGCAGCGGGTCGGCGAGCTCCGGCGATTCCTTGATCAGGTCGAGCACCTCGTCGGTGAGGGTGCCGTACCGGTTCAGCAGGTGCTCCATCCGCACGGTGTGCAGGTTGAAGGCGTGGGCGATCTTGCCGCGCTTGTTCCACGCCGCCCGGTAGCCCTGCGCGCCGAGCAGCGGGATCTCCTTCGTGGTCGACGGCGGCACCAGGTCGTCCATCGCGTCGACGGCCGCGTCGATGGCGTCCTTGGCCATCACCCGGTAGGTGGTCCACTTGCCGCCGGCGATCACGACCAGGCCCGGCACCGAATGCCCGACCAGGTGCTCACGGGAGAGTTTCGAGGTCTGCTCGCTCTCCCCCGCCAGCAGCGGCCGCAGCCCCGCGTAGACGCCTTCGACGTCCTCCCGGGTCAACGGCGTTGCGAGCACCGCGTTGACGTGTTCGAGCAGGTAGTCGATGTCCGCGGCGGTGGCGGCCGGATGCGCCTTGTCCAGATGCCAGTCGGTGTCGGTGGTGCCGATCAGCCAGTGCCGTCCCCACGGGATCACGAAGAGCACGCTCTTCTCGGTGCGGAGCAGCAGGCCCATCGCGGACTGGAACCGGTCCCGGGGCACGACGAGGTGGATGCCCTTGGACGCGCGCACCTTGAAGGTGCCGCGTTCGCCGACCATCCGCTGGGTGTCGTCGGTCCAGACGCCGGTGGCGTTGACCACCTGCTTGGCGCGTACCTCGAACCGCTCGCCGGTCTGCAGGTCGTGGGCCTGGACGCCGACGACCCGTTCGCCCACCTTGATGAAACCCTCCACCCGCACCCGGCTGGCGGCGTGGGCACCGTAGTAGGACGCGGTGCGGGCCAGCGAGGCCACGTAGAGGGCGTCGTCGACCTGGGCGTCGTAGTAGGTGATGCCGCCGACCAGGGCGTTGTGGCTGAGGCTGGGCACCAGCTTCTGCACCTGGCCCCGGCTGAGGTGCCGGTGGTGCGGAACACCGGGCCGGCCGCCGATGTACGACAGCACGTCGTAGAGCAGCATCCCGGCACCCACGTAGGCGCGTTCGGTGACCCGCTTCTTCAGCGGGTAGAGGAACCGGACGGGCTTGACCAGGTGCGGCGCGATCGTCTTCAGCAGCAGGCCGCGTTCGGTCAGTGCCTCGCGTACCAGCCGGAAGTCGAGTTGTTCGAGGTAGCGGATGCCGCCGTGCACGAGCTTCGACGACCGGCTGGAGGTGCCCGACGCCCAGTCGCGCGCCTCCAGGATGCCGACGCTCAGGCCGCGGGTGACCGCGTCGAGGGCCGCTCCGGTACCGACGATCCCACCGCCGACAACGAGGATGTCGACTTCCTTCGCCTTCAGGCGCTCGATCGCCGCCGCGCGCTCCTCCGGTCCCAGCTTGTTGGACCGTGTCACCGAATTATCGTGCGTCATCTGCAAACTCCCATCGACATCGTTGGTGCTTGCTTGTGACGCTAGTTCACTCAGTACGGCGCGACAACTACCTCAACCCGCTGAAATTCCTTGATTCCGCTGTAGCCGGTGGTGGCCATCGAGCGGCGCAGGGCGCCGACCAGGTTGGCGGTGCCGTCGGCGGCGGACGCCGGTCCGTAGAGAATCGCTTCGAGCGGAGCGACGGTGCCGACCTCGACGCGGCGGCCGCGGGGCAGCTGCGAGTGGTGCGCCTCGGCGCCCCAGTGGAAACCGCCACCCGGGGCGTCGGTGGCGCGGGCCAGGGCGGTGCCGAGCATCACGGCATCCGCACCGCAGGCGATGGCCTTGACGATGTCGCCGGAGGTGCTGAGGCCGCCGTCGGCGATCACGTGCACGTAGCGTCCGCCGGACTCGTCCATGTAGTCGCGGCGGGCACCGGCGACGTCGGCCACGGCGGTGGCCATGGGGGCGTGGATGCCGAGGCTGGTGCGGGTGGTGGAGGCCGCGCCGCCGCCGAAGCCGACGAGCACGCCGGCCGCGCCGGTGCGCATCAGGTGCAGGGCCGCGGTGTAGGTGGCGGCGCCGCCGACGATGACGGGCACGTCGAGGTCGTAGATGAACTTCTTCAGGTTCAGCGGCTCCTGGTTGCGCGAGACGTGCTCGGCGCTGACCGTGGTGCCGCGGATGACGAACAGGTCGACGCCGGCGGCGACGACGGTTTCGTAGAGTTCCTGGGTGCGCTGCGGCGACAGGGCGCCGGCGACGGTGACTCCGGCGGCGCGGATCTCGGCGAGGCGCTCGGTGACGAGGGCCGGCTTGATCGGCTCGGCGTAGATCTCCTGCATCCGGGCGGTGGTCTTGTCGGCAGGCAGCTCACGGATCTCGGCGAGCAGCGGTTCGGGGTTCTCGTACCGGGTCCAGAGGCCCTCGAGGTCGAGCACGCCGAGGCCGCCGAGCTGGCCCATCATGATCGCGGTCGTCGGGGAGACGACGGAGTCCATCGGGGCGGCGAGGAACGGGATGTCGAACTGGTACGCGTCGATGGACCAGCCCACCGACACATCCTCCGGGTCACGGGTGCGCCGGGAAGGCACCACCGCGATGTCGTCGAAGGCGTACACGCGCCGAGCGCGCTTGGACCGGCCGATCTCAATTTCCATACTCACCGGCCCAGTTTACCCGCACCCCGCCCACGGCCCCACCAGTTCCCCCGCACCCCTCCCCCGCCGAGGCGTGAGAAAAGCCCCGAAAACTCGACGTTTTCGGGGCTTTCCTCACGGTTCGCGGATGGTTAGCGGCGGTAGTTGGGCGCCTCCACCACGATCTGCACGTCGTGGGGGTGGCTCTCCTTCAGGCCGGCGGAGGTGATCCGCACGAACTTGCCCTTGTTCTTGAGCTCCTCGATGGTGCGGGCACCCACGTAGAACATCGACTGGCGCAGGCCGCCGATGAGCTGGTAGGACACCGCGGACACCGGGCCACGGTAGGGCACCTGGCCCTCGATGCCCTCGGGGATGAGCTTGTCGTCGCTGGGCACATCCGACTGGAAGTAGCGGTCCTTGGAGTAGGACGTCTTGCTGCCGCGGGTCTGCAGCGCGCCGAGCGATCCCATGCCACGGTAGGACTTGAACTGCTTGCCGTTCACGAAGACCAGCTCGCCCGGGCTCTCGTCGCAGCCGGCCAGCAGGGACCCGAGCATCACGGTGTCAGCGCCGGCGACGAGCGCCTTGGCGATGTCACCGGAGTACTGCAGGCCGCCATCGGCGATCACCGGGACGCCGCTCTCGCGGGCGGCCAGGGACGCCTGGTAGACCGCGGTGACCTGGGGCACGCCCACGCCGGCCACGATGCGGGTGGTGCAGATCGAGCCGGGACCGACGCCCACCTTGATCGCATCCGCACCGGCGTCGACCAGGGCCTGCGCGCCGGAGCGGGTGGCGACGTTGCCGCCGATGATGTCGACGTCGGCGAACGCCTTGTCGGCCTTGAGCTTGCGGATGATCTCCAGCACGCCGGCGCTGTCGCCGTTGGCAGTGTCGACGACGAGAACGTCGACGCCCACCTCGAGCAGGGCGGATGCCCGGCGCCAGGCGTCACCGAAGAAGCCGATTGCTGCGCCCACGCGCAGCCGCCCGGCGTCGTCCTTGGTGGCGTTGGGGTATTCCTCGCTCTTGTCGAAGTCCTTGACGGTGATGAGGCCGGTCAGGCGCCCCGCCTCGTCGACGAGCGGGAGCTTCTCGATCTTGTGGGTGGCGAAGATCGCGACGGCGTCCATCGGTGCCATGCCGACCTTGCCGGTGATGAGCGGCGCCTTGGTCATGACCTCGCGCACCTTCATGGTGTGCTTCTGCACGGTGGAGACGAAGCGCATGTCGCGGTTGGTGATGATGCCCACGAGCACACCGTCGTTGTCGACGACGGGGAGGCCGCTGATGCGGAACTGGCCGCAGAGGGCATCCACCTCGGCGACGGTCGCGTCGGGCGAAGTCGTTACCGGATTGGTAATCATGCCGGATTCGCTGCGCTTGACCAGGTCGACCTGCTCGGCCTGGTCGGAGATCGACAGGTTGCGGTGCAGGATGCCGAGGCCACCTTCCCGGGCCATGGCGATGGCCATGCGGGTCTCGGTGACGGTGTCCATCGCGGCCGAGAGCAGCGGCGTCGCAACGCTGATTCTGCGGGTTAGCCGGGACTTTGTCTCGGCCTCGCTCGGAATTACGTCGGTGTGTCCCGGCAGGAGCAGGACGTCGTCGTAGGTGAGACCGGTGAAACCGAAGGGATCTGGCTGATCCATGAAACCTCTTTTGCATTCGCGGATAAGGAAAAATGTCCGGAAATCCAAGAGATGTAACCGGTAATCAATGTTAAGCGACAGAAGGCCCGGCGCATTCCGCGAGCCGAAATTCTTCCGGCATGACCGGGCTACGAAACATATGCGACATAATCGGCACGTACTGTCAGCAACGTCGCTGGCAGGCAAGTCCGTGCCGGCTCGAATACGCACCGACGGTGCCGCCCTGGAGGTGCAGTGAGCAATACACACGCAGTTCGCAAATTCACGCCCCGGAGGGTGGTGCTGCTACTCGGCCTCCTCCTGACCGCGCTGACCTTTTCCACGCTCGGCGCGGGAGCGGCTCACGCCGATGAGATCAACACCGACCAGTACGAGTACGTGCTGTCCGGCAACGTGCAATTCGATGGTGAACCCATCGAAGACGTGCTCATCTCGGTTGAGGGATCCGGTTACGAGGCCGAGGTCGTCACCGACGCCGACGGCAAGTGGCGCATCGGTGTGCCGGAGAAGGAGACCTACACGGTCGCCCTCGACGAGGACACGTTGCCCAAGGGCGTGGTCGTCGCCAAGGGCGGTTCCGAGATCACCGCCGAGTTCGGCCTGACCAAGGTCAAATCGGTGAACTTCTTCCTCGGCGAGGGAGAACGCACCACGGTCAGCTTCTTCGACCAGTTCGTGAACCGGTTCGTCAACGGCCTGAACTTCGGGCTGCTGCTGGCGCTGGCGGCGATCGGCATGTCGCTGATCTTCGGCACGACGGGCCTGAGCAACTTCGCCCACGCGGAGATGATCACCTTCGGCGCGTTGGCCACCCTCACCCTCTCCGTCACCATGGGTCTGCCGATCTGGGTGGCGATCGTGGTGGCCATCCTGCTCAGCGGCGCCCTCGGCTGGGGGCTCGACGCCACGATCTGGAAACCCCTGCGGAAGAAGGGGGTGGGATTGATCCCGCTGATGATCGTCAGCATCGGCCTGTCCCTGGCGCTGCGCTACGTGTTCCAGCTCTTCTACGGCGGCGGCACCAGCCAGCTGCCCGGATCGGGCATGGCCGACATGAAGTTCGGGCCGATCTCGCTCTCCCCGATCGACCTGTGGAGCATGGGGATCAGCATTGTCGTGCTGCTCGCGGTGTCCTACTTCTTGCTGCGCACCCGCATCGGCAAGGCCACCCGTGCCGTCTCCGACAATCCCAGCCTCGCCTCGGCCAGCGGCATCGACGTCGACGGCGTCATCCGCATCGTCTGGATCGTCGGCGGAGCGCTGGCCGGCCTGTCCGGTGTGCTCTGGGCCTACTTCCGTCCGGGCGTCAGCTGGGACATGGGTTTCCAGATCCTGCTGCTGGTCTTCGCGGCCACGACCCTCGGCGGTCTCGGTACCGCGTTCGGCGCCCTCGTCGGCTCGATCATCGTGGGCCTGTTCGTCGAACTGTCGACGCTCTGGCTTCCGTCCGACCTGAAATACGTCGGTGCACTTGTCGTTTTGATCCTGGTGCTGCTGCTTCGGCCGCAAGGCATCCTGGGTCGCAAAGAGAGAATTGGCTAGGGGCTGACGATGATCGACTGGGGAGCAATCTTTAGCAACGCGGCCGTCGAGCTGATCAGCCCGACCACCGCCGCCTACGCCCTCGCGGCGTTGGGACTGGCGGTCCACTTCGGCTACACCGGCCTGCTCAACTTCGGCCAGGCCGGCTTCATGGCCCTCGGCGCCTACGGGTACGCCATCTCGACCCTGAGCTTCGGCTTCCCGGTCTGGGCGTCCGTGCTCGTCGGGATCGGCGCATCCGTCGTGTTCGCCCTGATCCTGGGTATACCCACCCTGCGGTTGCGGGCGGACTACCTGGCCATCGTGACCATCGCGGCGGCCGAGATCGTGCGACTGCTGTTCACGACGAACACCTTCGAACCCATCACCGGTTCGGCCAACGGGCTCAGCGGGTACAAGGGCGGCTTCGCCGACCTCAACCCGATCCCCGCCGGCACCTACGGGTTCGGTCCGTTCGAGTACAACGCCTACGACTGGTGGCTGCGCATCGTGGCCTGGACCGTCGTGATCCTGGCCTGCCTGTTCACCTGGCAGATCATGCGCAGCCCCTGGGGCCGCGTCATCAAGGGCATCCGTGAAGACGAGGATGCCGTCCGCGCGCTGGGCAAGAACGTCTACGCCTACAAGATGCAGTCCCTGATCCTCGGTGGCGTGTTCGGCACGATCGCCGGAATGATCTTCGTGCTGCCGCGGGCCGTGGTGCCGTCGAACTACCAGACGAGCCTCACGTTCTTCGTCTACGCGATCCTGCTGCTCGGTGGCGCCGCGACGATCCTCGGACCGGTCATCGGCTCGATGATCTTCTGGGTGCTGCTGTCGTTCTTCTCCGGCTTCATCGCCCGCGCCGTCGAGGCCGGCTGGCTGCCGTTCATGTCGAGCATCCAGGCCGGGCAGTTGCGCTTCATCCTGGTGGGCGTGGCGATCATGCTGATAGTCATCTATCGACCACAGGGCATCTTCGGAAACAAGAAGGAGCTGGCTTTTGTCAAATAACACCGTTCCCACTGCAAAGCCCGTCAAGACCGTCGACATGCACATCGGTGAAGCCGTTCCCGGGTGCAAGAAGAAGGACCCGATCCTCGTCGTGGACGGCGTCAGCCGCACCTTCGGCGGCCTCAAGGCGGTGGATGTCGAACACCTCGAGATCCCCCGCGGCGCCATCACCGCGCTGATCGGCCCGAACGGCGCCGGCAAGACCACGCTGTTCAACCTGCTCACCGGATTCGACAAGCCCGACACCGGCTCGTGGACGTTCGAGGGCACCTCGATCGGCGGCATGGCCGCGTTCAAGGTGGCCCGGATGGGCCAGGTGCGCACCTTCCAGCTCACCAAGGCGCTGGGCCTGCTCACCGTGATGGACAACATGCTGCTCGGCGCCAAGGCGCAGGTCGGCGAGAACCTGTTCCGCGCCGTGCTGCCGTTCCTCTGGCGCCAGCAGGAGAAGGACAACAAGGTCAAGGCCCTCGACCTGCTCGCCAGGTTCAAGCTGGACACCAAGAAGGACGACTACGCGGCCAGCCTCTCCGGTGGGCAGCGCAAGCTCCTCGAAATGGCGCGGGCGCTGATGAGCGACCCGACCCTGGTGATGCTCGACGAGCCGATGGCCGGCGTGAACCCGGCGCTGACCCAGTCGCTGCTCGACCACATCCTCAACCTCAAGGCCGAAGGCATGAGCGTGCTCTTCGTCGAGCACGACATGCACATGGTGCGTCACATCGCCGACTGGGTGATCGTGATGGCCGAGGGCAAGGTGGTCGCCGAGGGCGACCCGCACGAGGTGATGCGCAACCAGGCCGTGATCGACGCGTACCTGGGCCAGCACCACGACGAGGACCTGGGCGAAGACCCGGACGCCGAAAAAGAACATGTCGGAGCCATTAAGGAGCTGCTCGATGACGAACTCTAGCCCGCTGGTCGGAGGCGCGCCCGCCCCGGTGCGCAACGCCGTCGTCGAGGTCAAGAACGTGACCGCCGGCTACGTGCCCGGCGTGAACATCCTCAACGAATGCTCGCTCACCGCCTACGACGGCGAACTGATCGGCATCATCGGCCCGAACGGCGCCGGCAAGTCGACGCTGCTCAAGTCGATCTTCGGCCTCGTCAAGGTGCGCGAGGGTGAGATCCGGTTGCGCGGTGACAACATCACCAACCTCAAGGCCAACAAGCTGGTCTCCAAGGGTGTCGGTTTCGTGCCGCAGACAAACAACGTCTTCCCGACGCTGACCATCCAGGAGAACCTGGAAATGGGCATGTACCAGAAACCCAAGGGCCTGGCGGAACGCCTCGAGTTCGTCACCGAGATCTTCCCCGAACTGCGCAAGCGCCTCGGCCAGCGGGCCGGGTCGCTCTCCGGTGGTGAGCGTCAGATGGTGGCGATGTCGCGGGCACTGATGATGGGCCCGCACGTGCTGCTGCTCGACGAGCCGAGCGCCGGCCTATCCCCCGTGCGCCAGGACGAGGCGTTCCTGCGCGTGAAGGAGATCAACAAGGCCGGCGTGACCACGATCATGGTGGAGCAGAACGCCCGTCGGTGCCTGCAGATCTGCGACCGCGGCTACGTGCTCGACCAGGGCCGGGATGCGTACACCGGCACCGGCCGTGAGCTGCTGAACGACCCTAAGGTGATCGGCCTGTACCTGGGCACCCTGGGCCAGGACGACTAGCCCGCACCATCCGCTTCACCGACTTGCCCCGTTGCGGACGAGTTGCCCCGGTCTACGGGGGCAACTGGTCCGCAGCGGGGCAACTCGCGTTAAATGGTACGGAGCGCGAGGACCCGGGCGGTGGGCGCGGCCACGGTCACTGTCACGGTGAGGAGCCCGGCCGCGGCGTCCCAGGTCCAGGACCAGCCGTGCTGCCGGGCGGGGAAGAACGCCGCCACGTCGAGCTCGCGGCCGGTGAAGGCCGGTAGCGGCAGCACCACGGTGTCGGCGGCTCCCGGGCGACGCCAGAGCGAGAGGCGCAGCTCCCCTCCGGGTGCGGTCAGCCCCAGCGCGACCCACGGGTCCTCCCAACCGGGCAGGCCGAGCGGCCAGACCGGGTGTGACAAGCGGATGCCCGCCACGACGGTCTTCTGCGCGGCCACGGCCTCGGTGACCAGGGCCACTTCGGCCGGGCTCATCCGGTTGAGGTAGCCGGAGAGGTACATCCGGCCGAGGATCGCGTTCACCAGCGCGAAGGTGAACAGCTCCGGGGTCATGCCCGCCTGCGGGTACGCCCAGTTGCCGGCCTGCTCGGGCAGCAGCGACGCGGGCGCCGCGGCGGCGATCGGGGCGTAGAGCACCGGGTCCTGCTGGTCGGAGGTGGACTGCAGGTGCAGCCGGCTCATCATGGCGTAGTCCATCCGCATCGCCCCGGAGGCGCAGTTCTCGATCAACAGCTGCGGGTGCCGGGCCTGGATGCCGTCGAGCCAGTCGAGCAGCGCCCGGGTGTGGCCGAGCAGGCCGTCGCCGGCCACTCCCCCGGTGGCGTCGGTGCCCGGGCCGGCCATGGTGTTGTAGTCCATCTTGAAGAAGCCGACCCCGTAGTCGGAGACCAACCGGTCGACGACGGCATCCAGGTGCGCCCTGGCCGCGGCCGAGCGCAGATCGAGGTGGTGCCGGCCGTGCTCGGCCACGCGGATGCCGCCGCGGGAGAAGAACGCGTCGTCGGGCAGCGACCGGGCCAGCGGGGAGTGCACGCCGATCACCTCGGGTTCCAGCCACAGCCCGGCCACCATGCCGCGGGCCCGGATGTGGTCGATCACCGCGGTGATGCCGCCGGGGAACCGGCTCGCCGCGGGCTCCCACGCGCCGACGGTGTCCCACCAGTGCCCCTCGGCGTACCAGCCGGCGTCGATGCAGAAGTAGTCGGCGCCCACCCGTGCCGCGGCATCGATCAGCGGCAGCAGGGTGGCGGTGGTGGGGTCGCCCATCAGCGTGTTCATGTAGTCGTTGAAGATCACCGGCAGGGCCTCGTCGGCGGCGCGCGGCAACCGGATGGCCCGGCGCTGGTCGGTGAGCACGGCGAGCGCCGCCTGCACCCCGCCGCGAGAGATGCCCACCGACACCGGCACCGAGGTGAAGCCGTGCCCGGGCGTGATCGGGGTGGACCACTGGTTCTCCTGGTCGGTCGGCCCGGCCAGCAGCAGGTAGGCGCCGTGCCGGCTCTCGCCGATCTCGTAGCTCCACGGCCCGTTGTGCTCCACCTGCCAGGCGAGGGCGTAGTCCGCGTCCCGGCAGAGCAGCGCCCCGGTGGGCAACCGCTCCCCCGTCGACCAGGACCCCCGGTTGGAGACCAGGCACCGGCTGCGCGGCGGGTGATGCTGGATGTCGCGGTCGATGCGGGCGAGCCCGACCTCCCGGAGCGCGCGACGGCTCCACCGGTTCTCGGCGACCCAGTCGTTCTCGCCGCTGAGCAGGTCGAACGCGTCCACGGTGAGACCGGTGTCGGCGAGGAACGCTCCGGTGGCGAAGGAGGACACGAAGTCCAGGGTGAGCGCCGCTGCACCGGCGTCGAGCTCCACGACGGTCCAGGCCTGGAACGCGGCCGTGCCCGCCTGGGCCCGGAACACGCTCGTCACCCGGAGCCCGGTGCCGGGGTCGGCCTGGGTGACGCGCAGCTCGCGGTACGCGCCGTCCGCGGTCTCGGCGTGCCCGGCGTAGCGGAGGGACGCGCCGAGGACCGTGTCCACGTGCCGGAAGCCGCCGGGGAACCGGCCGTGGCCGATCGCCGAGACCTCCACCAGCGGTTGGTCGAGCCGGCCGTCGGCGGTGTCCGGGGCCGCGGTGCCCGCCGCCCGCAGTGAGCGGAGCGCCACCGGCGCCGTGTCGTCGTGGCCGAAGGTGAGCGTGAGCGCATCCGTGCGCCAGTGGAACTCGGTCATGGTCCGGCGCTAGACGGTCTCGAGGACTTCGCCGGCGGCGTTGGTCCACTCGCGGGTGTAGTGGTTGAAGGTGGACTGGTTGTCCATCGCCTTGTGGTCGAAGGCCGTTTCGGTGCCGATGATCTTGCCGGCCTGCTCCGGGTCGGGCGCCGCCAGCGCGAGCAGCTTCGTGTACGGATGCTGCGGGTCGAGGATCACGTCGTCGGCCGGGCCGCGCTCCACGATCCGCCCGCGGAACATGACCAGGATCTCGTCGGAGAAGTGCCGGGCGGTGGCCAGGTCGTGGGTGATGTAGAGCACCGCGAGGTTGTCCTCGCGCTGCAACCGGGCCATCAGGTTGAGCACCTCGAGCCGGATCGACACGTCGAGCATCGACACCGGTTCGTCCGCTATGAGCACCTGCGCGCCGGGCGCGAGCGCCCGCGCGATCGCGACCCGCTGCCGTTGCCCGCCGGAGAGCTCGTGCGGGCGTCGCATGGCCATGTCGGCGGCGGGATGCAGGTTCACCCGCTCCAGCATCTGCACGACCCGTTCGTGGGTCTGTGCCCGCCCCTTGGTGCGGTGGTGGAGGATGAGGGGCCGGGCGATGTGGTGCTCGATCGAGTGGAACGGGTTCAGCGACGCGAACGGGTCCTGGAACACCATCTGCACGTGCCGGCGGTAGATCGACCCGCCCACCTGGGTGCCGTCGTCGAGGGTGACCTTGATCTGCCCGCTGGTGGGTTTCTCCAGCCGGGACAGCATCCGGGCGATGGTGGACTTGCCCGACCCGGACTCGCCGACCAGGGCGACCGTGCGGCCGGGCGTGAGGTCGAACGAGACCCGGTCGACGGCCTTGAGGGTGTTGCGCTTGAGTCCCTCACGCAGCACGAAGTGCTTGCTCAGGTTGGTCACTTCGATGCTGGTCATGACAGGTCCGCACTGTTGTTGACACCGGAGCGGATGAACGACCCGCGTGCGCCGGTGAGGCTGGGGAAGGAACCGAGCAGCTTCTTGGTATACGGATGCTGCGGGTTGCGGTAGATGTTCGTGGCGGTGTCGATCTCGACGATCTCACCGGCGAGCATGATCGCGATCCGGTCGCTGATCTCCAGCAGCAACGGCAGGTCGTGGGTGATGAAGATCACCGCGAAGTTCAGTTCGTCGCGGAGCCGCACGATCTCCCGCAGGATCTCCCGCTGCACGACCACGTCCAGGGCGGTGGTGGGTTCGTCCATGATCATCACCTGCGGCTCGAGCAGCAGCGCCATCGCGATCATCACGCGCTGGCGCATCCCGCCGGACAGTTCGTGCGCGTAGGAGGTGAGCCGGGACCGGTCGACGCCCACCAGCTGCAGCACGCTGGCGGCGAGCTCCCGGCGCTCGGCCTTCTTCATGCCCGGCCGGTGGGTGGTGAGCACGTCCTCGAGCTGGGCACGCACCGTGATCACCGGGTTGAGGGCGTTCATGGCGCCCTGGAACACCATCGAGAGCTTGTCCCAACGGAACAGGCGCAGCTGCTCGTCGCCGAGGGTGAGCAGGTTGAGGTCGCCGTCGGCCTTGTCGTGGAACGTCACCTCCCCGGACACGATCCGCGCCGGTGGTTTGTGCAGCCGGTTGATGGCGTACGCCAGCGTGGTCTTGCCGCAGCCGGACTCCCCGGCCAGGCCGAGGATCTCGCCGCGGGCCAACTCGAGGCTGACATTCTTGACGGCGGTGACCGGGTGGTCGACCTCGTACACCACGGTGAGGTTCGTGACGCTGAGCACGGTGGGCGACGGGGTCGCGGGCACCCCGGCGGCGGCCGGGTTCACGGTGAGGGTCATGATGCGCTCCTGGGGGTGTCGGCACTCCGGCGCTGCGCGACCTTGCGGCGCTTGCGGTAGAGCCGGGCGTTCTTGAGCCGGGGGTTGATGATCTCGTCGATGCTGAAGTTGACCAGGGAGAGCCCGGTGCCGAACAGGGCGATGATCAACCCCGGCGGGATGAACCACCACCAGGCGCCGAGCGGCAGGGCGAAGCCGTTCTGGGCGTAGAACAACATGGTGCCCAGCGTCGACGAGTTCGACGCGCCCAGGCCGAGGAAGGCCAGGCCCGCCTCCGCGAGGATGGCGGCGATCACCGCGAACACGAACTGGGAGGCGAGCACGGGCAGCAGGTTCGGCAGGATCTCCACGGCGATGACCCGGAACGACCGCTCCCCGGACACCCGGGCCGCGTTCACGTAGTCCCGGTTCCGGATCGACATGGTCTGCGCCCGCAACACCCGGGAGGACGCGGCCCAGCCGGTGATGGCCAGCACCACGGCGATGGTCCACAGGCCGCGCTGCTTGGGCGGTACGAAGCCGGAGATGACGATCACCAGCGGCAGGCCGGGGATGACCAGGAACACGTTGGAGAACAGCGAGAAGGCCTCGTCGGCGAATCCGCCGATGTACGCGCCGAGGATGCCGAAGAAGGCGGAGAGGATGGTGGCGAGCACCCCCACGAGCAGCCCGATCTCGAGGGAGCCCCTGGTGGCGTAGGCGAGCTGGGCGAAGACATCCTGCCCGGTCTGGGTGGTGCCCAGGATGTGCTCGGCCGACGGGGCGGACAGCCCGATGTTGCGGATGACGGTGGGGTCCTGTACGAAGAACGGGCCGATGATGCCGAACAGCGCGATCGCGCCGATCAGGCTCAGCCCGGTGACGAGCCACGGGGTGAGGGTGGGCAGCATGGCCCGGAGAGCAGAGCGGGGCTTTTCGCCGAGCGCTCCGGCCACGGCGGCCAGCTGTTCGGGGGCGTCGCCGATGGAGGGTTCCGTTGTCGGGGTGAGGTTGGTCATGAGGGTCCCTTCTCTCAGCTTCTCGCTCGGGTGCGGGGGTCGATGAATCCGTAGAGGATGTCCACGACCAGGTTCGCGCCGAGCACGGCGAGGGTGATGTAGAGGAAGATCCCCTGCATGAGTGCGTAGTCATTGTTGGTGACCGCGGTGAGCAGCTTGGAACCGATCCCCGGGTAGGAGAACACCTGCTCGGTGACGATGGACCCGGAGACGACGAAGCCCAGCGAGATCGCGAAGCCCGCGATCGAGGGCAGCATCGCGTTGCGGGCGGCGTAGCTGCGCAGGATCTTGCCGTTCCGCAGCCCCTTGGCCTCCGCGGTGAGGATGTAGTCCTCGGAGAGGGTGGAGACCATCATGTTGCGCATGCCCAGCAGCCAGCCGCCGATGGAGGCGATGACGATGGTCAGGGCCGGCAGGAAGCCGTACGTGATGGCCGAGCCGATGAACTCCAGGCTCCAGCCCGGGTCGAGCACCACGTCGTAGCCGCCCTGGCCGGGGAAGAGCCGCCAGGTGGTGGCGAAGGCGTAGACCAGGATCAGTGCGAGCCAGAAGTACGGCACCGCGGCCAGCAGGGTCGTCGCCGGCACGAGCGAGTCCAGCCAGGTGCCCGGCTTCCAACCGACGATGGCGCCCAGGCCCACGCCGAGGATGGTGGACAGGATGGTGGCGATGCCCACCAGCATGATCGTCCAGGGCAGCGAGGCCGCGATGACCTCGCTGACCGGGGCGGGGAAGTACGTCACCGAGACACCGAGGTCGCCCTGGAACACGTTGACGATGTAGTCCCAGTACTGGGCGATCAGGGGCTGGTCGGTGTCGCCGCCGAGGAGAAGTTCGTACGCCCGCCGGGTCTCAGCGGTGACGATGCCGCCGCGCTGCTGAAGCTTGGCGAGCAGGATGTCGACCGGATTACCGGGCAGCAGCCGGGGAATCATGAAATTCAACGTGAGCGCGGCCCACAACGCAATGGCGTAGAAGCCAAGCTTTCGCAGAAAGTAATTCATCGGAT
This sequence comes from Cryobacterium sp. AP23, assembly GCF_054075385.1. Taxonomy (NCBI): domain Bacteria; kingdom Bacillati; phylum Actinomycetota; class Actinomycetes; order Micrococcales; family Microbacteriaceae; genus Cryobacterium; species Cryobacterium sp. AP23. The sequence goes on from NZ_CM133415.1 coordinate 1,837,275, forward strand.
TCCCTTGGGTCTGTGTACGAACTTCTCCAGCAGCACGAGCTGGACCGGGTTACTTACCCGTGGGAACGAGCGTCTTGAAGATCTGCGAGTTGTCCGGTGACGCCCAGATGGCCGGGAAGGCGTACAGGTCGTCCAGCGTGGGCCAGCCGGTGAACTTCGACGAGTGGAATTCGCTCGTCGTGCCGCCGGTCATGATCGGGATGTACGGCAGGTCCGCGACGATGCTCGCCTGGATGACGTCGAACTGCGTCTGCCGGGTCGCGGTGTCAGACGGGTCGGTGCCCTTGAGCACGGCCAGGGCGGCGTCGACCGCCGGGTCGCTGAACCGGCCGATGTTCAGTGACACGGAGGTGCCGACGGCGGCGGTGTTCGCGGTGCTGAAGTAGTTGTTGTACAGGTAGTACGGGTCGGATGCCGGGCCCTGGCCGAGCGAGTCGATGGCGAGCTGGTAGTTGCCCTTGCCCTTCTTGTCCGTCCACTCGTTCCACGAGGACTGGGCGACGGTGAGGTCGATGCCGGCCGTTTTCAGCTGCTGCTTCATGGTGTCCAGCGCCGTGATGTAGTCGGTCCAGCCGGTGACGACCTCGGCGGTGAGGGAGAGCTTCTCGCCGGCCTTGGCGTAGATACCGTCGGCGCCCTTGGCCCAGCCGGCGCCGGTGAGCAGCGCATCGGACTTCTTGGGGTCCGCTGCGCTCGGGGCGATCGGCTCCTCCAATGCGCTGGAGATGAGGTCGGACTGGCTGGTGGTGAGCGCAAGGCTCGGCGAGATCTCGCTGGCCGTGTCCTCGAAGGCGAGGCTGTTGGCCTGGTCGCGGTCGATGGCGTAGTAGATCGCCTGGCGCACGGCCGGGTCGGTCTGCGGTCCGGTGCAGCCCAGTTCGGCGCTGGAGCAGGTGGCCAGGACCATCTGGTTCTGCGGCACCGTGATGGCGTCGTAGCCCTGGTAGTTCTTGGAGACGTTCTTGATGTCGGGCACCGGGCCGGTCTGCCAGTCGATGGTTCCGGCGGCGAGCGCATCCGCACCGGCGGTGTTACCCGACAGCGACAGGTAGCGCACGGCCTTCACGTCCGGCTCGCCGTCCCAGTAGGTGGGGTTGGCGGAGAGGGTGAACGCCTGCGCCTTGAAGTTGGTCAGGGTGAACGCGCCCGTACCCACCGGCTTCTCCTGCACGTCGGTGGTGGGGTCCAGGTCGGCCCAGATGTGCTCGGGCACGATGTAGGTGCGGCCGAGCACGGTGGGGCCGTCGACGAAGGCCGGGTGGGTCCAGGTGAAGGTGACGTGGGTGTCGTCGGCGGCCGTGACGGTGCCGTCGAAACCGCCGGTGTTGATCGACGGGGTTTCCAGCAGCATGTTGAAGGTGAAGGCCACGTCGTCGGCGGTGAACGCCTCGCCGTCGGACCAGGTCACACCCTCGCGCAGGGTGACGTCGAGCTGGGTGCCGTCGGCGTTCCAGGTGTAGTCGGTGCCGAGCAGCGGCGTGTACGGGTCGCTGTTGACGTTGGTGACGAAGAAGAGTCCTTCGAAGATGGTGCCGATGCCGCCGATGTTGGACGGCGAGTACGGGTTGAAGTTGAGCTGGTAGTCGCCGGACTGCCCGGTGTAGGCGACGAGGGTGTCGGACGCCGACGACCCGGACGACGACGACGAGCCGGATGAGGTGCACCCGGTGAGGGCGAGAGCAGCGGTGGCGACGATGGCCGCCACGGCCAGGCTCCGCGTGCGTGAACTGTGCAGGAACATCTTTGATCCTTTCTCATGCCAGCCACATCGCTGTGCCTAGACGACCTTGTCGGTGCGGCCGGGCACCAGGGCCCGACCTAGAGACATTCCTATCTCCTTAAATTTAGTTAGTCAAGTTACTCGGGAAAATGACGTAACGGTCGTTATGCTGAACCCACCCACAGGTCAATGCCGATCCAGCGAAAGGTTCTTCCATGCTCCAGTCCCTCCTTCCCCGGTTCGTTCTGTTACGGGGGGAGGGAACATCCCTGCTGCTCGAGCAGCCCGAGACGGGCCTGCCGGTGGTGCTGCACTGGGGCGCGGACCTCGGTGAACTCACCGAGGGTGACCGCGAGCAGTTCTCCGCCGCGGTCAGCCGGCAGACCGCTCCCGGCACCCTGGATGCCGCCTGGCAGGTGTCGATCCTGCCGCAGGAGTCCGACGGCTGGCCGGGCCGCCCCGGCACCCTGCTCACCCGGGACGGCTCCCCCGTGTTCCCGCGCTGGCAGGTCACCGGCCTGGACGTGGCCGGCCCGGCCGGGACACCGGCACTGGTGGTCACGGCCGACGATCACGTCGGCGGACTCCGGTTGACCAGCCGGTTCCGCATCGAGGCCGGCGGCGTGATCAGCGTGCGGCACGAGCTCCACAACACCGGGCCGGGCCTCGTCGCCGTCGAGTGGCTCGAGGCGACCCTGCCGACGCCGAAGGCGGTGGACCGGGTCACCCAGTTCTCCGGCCGCTGGACCCGGGAGAAGGTGCCCCAGACCACCGAGCTGCCCCGCGGAACCGTCACCCGGCAGACCCGCCGGGGTCGGAGCGGCCACGACGCCACCACCATGCTGATCGCCTCGATCAACCCGCCGGCCGACCGGGACGGCGAGCTGTGGGCCGTGCACCTGGGCTGGAGCGCCGACACCACCTACCGCACGGACCGCGGGCCGGAGTTCGTGCCCCTGATCGGCGCCGGCGAGCTGGTGCGCCCCGGCGAGATCGTGCTGGCCACCGGCGCGGTCTACGAGACGCCCGTCTCCTTCTTCGCCTGGTCGGGTGCGGGCCTGGACGGCCTGTCCGCCCGCTTCCACGCCTACCTCCGGGCCCGCCCGCAGCATCCGCGCCGCACCCGCCCGCTGGTGCTCAACACCTGGGAGGCGGTCTACTTCGACCACAACCCGGCGAACCTGCTGCACCTGGCGGATGTCGCCGCCGGCGTCGGCATCGAGCGGTTCGTGCTCGACGACGGCTGGTTCATGTCCCGCCGGGACGACACCACGGGCCTGGGCGACTGGCTGGTGGATCCCGCCGTGTGGCCGGACGGCCTCGGCCCGCTCGCCGACCATGTGCACGGCCTCGGCATGGAGTTCGGGCTGTGGTTCGAACCCGAGATGGTGAACCTCGATTCCGATCTCGCGCGGGCGCACCCGGACTGGCTGCTGCACCGGCCGGACGCGATCGATTTGCCGGCCGGGCTGAGCTGGCGCACCCAGTTCGTGCTCGACATCGCCAACCCCGCCGCCTACGCCCACGTGCTCGGCCAGATGGACGCCCTGGTGACCGAGCTCGGGATCGACTTCATCAAGTGGGACCACAACCGCGACCTGGTCGAGGCCGTGCACGCCGGCCGGTACGGGGTGCACGAGCAGACCCGGGCGGCGTACCGGCTGTTCGCCGAGCTCAAGGACCGGCACCCCGGCCTGGAGATCGAGTCCTGCTCGAGCGGCGGGGCGCGCTCCGACCTGGGCATCATGGCCGTCGCCGACCGGATGTGGGCCAGCGACTCCAACGACCCGGTCGAGCGGCAGGACATCCAGCGCTGGACCCAGCTGCTGCTACCGCCCGAGCTCGTCGGCGGCCACGTCGGCCCCACGGTGGCGCACAGCTCGGGCCGGGCGACCGACCTGTCCTACCGCCTGGCGACGAGCCTGATGGGGTCGGCGGGGTTCGAGTGGAACATCGCAGAGTGCACCGAGGCGGAGCTGGCGACCATCGCCGCGTTCGCCGCGCTGTACAAGGAGGTGCGCCACATCATCCACACCGGCACCGCGGTGCACGGCGACCTGCGCGACCCTGCCCTCCGCCTCACCGGCGCTGTGCTGCCCGACCGGAGCGCGGCGGTGTACACGATTGCGAGCGTCGCGACGACGGAGGACTCCCTGCCGGAGCACATCCGGCTGCACGGCCTGGACCCCGAGGCCCGGTACACGGTGCGGGTGCGCCGGGAGATCGGCGCCACCCGGCACGGCTGGACCACCCCGGCCTGGCTGACCGCCGGCGAGGTCACCCTCCCCGGCGTCGTCCTGGGCACGGTCGGCATGCAGGTCCCCCCGCTCTGGCCCGCCCAGGCCCTGGTGCTGCACCTCACCCGCGCCTGACCCCACCCCCGACTTGCCCCCGAGCGGACGAGTTGCCCCCGCGTACCGGGGCAACTCGTCCGCTGCGGGGCAACTCGGCGCGGCGGGCACGCAGAAGGGCCCCGGCGGATGCCGGGGCCCTTCTGGTGCTGGTGGCGGCGCGTCTGCTGCGGGGCGCGCCGCCGTCAGCGGAGGTGTCTAGTTGATGCGGGTGTACTTGTTGTCTGCACCGAACTCGTAGACGCCGATGGTCGCCTCGGTCGGGTCGCCGTTCTCGTCGAACGTGACCGGGCCGGAGTAGCCGTCGTAGTCGATCTGGTCGCCCGCGGCGAGCGCCTCGGCGCCCGATGCGAAGTCGGTGACCTTGGTGCCTTCACCGGTGCCACCCGAGACCTGCTGCAGGTAGCTGGCGATGGCCTCACCCGACGTGTCGTTGGCTGCGTAGGCGGCCAGCGCGATCAGGATCACGGCGTCGTACGACTCAGCCGCGTAGCTGAAGTCGGTCAGGGTCGGGTCGATCTCGAGCAGACGGTCGGTGAAGTCACCGAGCGTGGCGGTGTCGAGGCCGGGCAGCGTGCCCTTGGAGCCCTCGACGAGGCCGGGTGCGAAGTCGGCGCTGTAGTCCGCCAGGTTTCCGTCGACGAAGTAGAGCTTGTCGCCGGGGAAGCCGCCGCCGACGAGGGCCGGGGTGATGATCTTGGCCTGGTCGAAGGAGATGATGGCGATCGCGTCGGGGTTCGCAGCGGTCACTTCGGAGATCTGCGCGGCGAAGTTCGAGTCACCCTCGTTGAAGAGCGAGGTCGCAACGACTTCTCCACCGGCTGCCTCGAAGGCGGCGGTGGTGTACTCGGCCAGGCCGGTTCCGTAGGAGTCGTTGAGCACGATCAGGCCCAGGGTGCTGTTGCCGTCTTCGGCGATCAGGTTTCCGAGGACTTCGCCCTGCAGGACGTCGGACGGCGCGGTGCGCCAGAAGAGGTTGTTGTCCTCGTAGTCCGTGAAGTCGGCCGAGGTGTTGGCCGGGGAGAACTGCACGACGCCGTCGCCGGTGATCTGGTCGATGACGGTCTTGGAGACACCGGAGGATGCCGCACCGATGATCGCCGAGACGTCCTGCGAGAGCAGGTCGGTCACGGAGACGGTTGCGGTGTCGGTCGTGGTGTCGCCGGAGTCGCGGAGGATGGCTTCGATGTCGATGCCCAGGTCGGCGGCCTTGATCTCTTCGACGGCCAGGTTGACACCGGCTTCTTCGGGCGGGCCGAGGAAGGCGAGAGCACCACTCTGGGGAAGGATCGTACCGACCTTCAGGGACAGGTCGCGATCTCCGGCCTCGATGGCGATGACGTCGCTGCTGCCAGCTGCGGGTGCCTCGGATGCGGCCGGTTCCTCGGCGGTGGTGCTGCATCCGGTGAGCAGAAGTGCGCTGACGCCGAAGATGGCGACGCCGGTGACTACGGCGCGTGCCGAGCGGGAGGCCGAGGCCTTCGCGAATACGCTCATGTTGCTCCTAGGGTAAGGGGAATCGAGAAGAAGAGCTGGCAAACGATCGTTGCCGTGGTGTAAACGTATTCACCAGAACGACATCAAACAAGGCGGTCGTGTTACAGCCGTGTAACGCGACCAAATCGTTACGAACGGGCTCCTGATCAGAATCTTTAGGTCAGACGCCTAGAACGTGTCGGTGACCGGCCGGCGCGCGGCGCGGCCCGAGGCGATCATGTCGACGGTGAGCACGATCAGCGCCAGCCAGACCAGGCCGAAGCCGAGCCAGCGTTCCGGCGGCATCGGCTCGTGCAGGATGACCACGCCGGCGATGAACTGCAGCACCGGGGCGAGGTACTGCACGAGCCCCATCGTGGTCAGCGGAAGCCGGCGGGAGGCCGCCGCGAAGAACAGCAACGGCACCGCGGTGAGCACGCCGGAGCCGATCAGTGCAATCGTGTGCAACGGCGACACGGTGCCGAAGGTGAGCCCGGAGATCAGAGCCACCACGACCAGCTGGATGATCGCGACCGGGGTGAGCCAGATCGTCTCGAGGGTGAGCCCGGTGAGCGCGTCGAGGTGGCCGCCGACCCGTTTCTTGATCAGCCCGTACAGGCCGAACGAGAACGCCAGGATCAGCGAGATCCAGGGGATGCGGCCGTAGCCGACGCTGAGCACCACCACGGCGACCAGGCTGATCAGCACGGCGGCCCACTGGGCGGTGCGCAACCGTTCGTGCAGCACGAGCACCCCGAGCAGGACGGTGATGATCGGGTTGATGAAGTACCCCAGCGCCGTCTCGACGACGTGGCCGCTGAGGGTACCCAGGATGAAGGTCTGCCAGTTGATGTAGATGAGGATGCCGGCCAGCCCCATCGTCCAGACGATGCGCGGCGTGCGGAGCGCCGCGGCCAGGGGCCGCCAGGCCCGGGTAGACACGATCAGCACCGCGCAGAAGACCAGCGAGAACAGCACCCGCCAGGCCACGATCTCGAACGCCCCGGTGGGAGCGAGGAGCAGGAAGTACAGCGGCAGGAACCCCCACATGCCGTAGGAGCAGAGCGCGAAGATCAGGCCTGTGGTCGACGCGCTCCGCGGCGTGCGCACCCGGCCCTGGCCGGCATCCGTCACTCCCGACGAATCGGCCGGGTCGGTGGAATCCTCGAGCACACTGCCTCCTCTGGACGCGAAAAATCCCGGACGGCCGAGGCCATCCGGGATTCAACGATATGGGGTGTGACTAGCGAACGACGACCGCGAGAACGTCGCGGGCCGACAGAACGAGGAGGTCCTCGCCACCGAACTTGACTTCGGTTCCACCGTACTTGGAGTAGATCACCTTGTCGCCGACGGCGACGTCGAGCGGGATCCGGTTGCCGTTGTCGTCAATGCGGCCGGGGCCGACGGCGACAACTTCGCCCTCCTGGGGCTTCTCTTTGGCGGTGTCCGGGATCACAAGTCCGGAAGCGGTGGTCTGTTCTGCATCCACCTGCTTGATGACGATGCGATCTTCGAGCGGCTTGATGGAGACCGACACGGTTGACCTCTTTCTTAGCTAAGACGTAGTTAGCAGACTCACAGCGAGAGTGCTAAGTCGAGTTTAGGGCGCAACTGGCACTCACGCAACGTGAGTGCCAATGGCGCTCGGCCGGGCGCGGGTTTGGCTTGATAGGTTTGCGGGATGGATCGCGCCGAGCTCGTTGAGCTTCTCTCTCCCGAAGGCCTGCGCCTGCTGGACTCTTTGCCCGCCTACGAGGCCGGGGCCGATGTGGTGCGCACGGTGAGTGACCTGCGCCGCGCCGGCCACTCCCCCGCCCTGGTGAACGCGGTGCTGTACCAGTCCCGGTTGCGGGCCAAGGCGGCGGCCAAATTCGGGGATTTCGCCAGCCGGATGCTGTTCACCGAGGCCGGCCTGGAGCAGGCCACCCGGCTGCGGGTGGCCGCGCTGCACGCCGGCCGGTTCGTGGAGGCCGGGCTGACCCGGGTCGCCGACGTGGGCTGCGGCATCGGCGGCGACGCCATGGCGATGGCGGCGATGGAGCTGACCGTGACCGCGATCGACGTGGACGAGGTCACCGCCACCGTCGCCAGCTTCAACCTCGCCCCGTTCCCCAGCTCCTCGGTGGTCTGCGCCGACGCGGCCAGCATCGACCCGACCGAGTTCGACGCGCTCTGGTTCGACCCCGCCCGCCGCACCGCCGGGCACGGCAACACCAGCCGGCTGACCCGGGCGGAGGACTACTCCCCCAACCTGAACGACGTCTTCGCCCTGGCCGGGCGGATGCCCGTCGGCGTCAAGCTCGGCCCCGGCCACGACCGCGACCAGATTCCGGACACCGCGGAGGCCCAGTGGGTGTCGGTGGACGGCAAGCTGGTGGAGATGGGCCTGTGGTTCGGCGCGCTCGCGCGCCCCGGTATCCGGCGGGCGGCATTGTTGCTGGGCCGGGAGGGCGAGGTCGCCGAGCTGACCGCCGCCGGCGACAGCGAGGATGTCGGTGTCGGCGAGTTGGGCGAGTACCTCTACGAACCCGACGGGGCCATCATCCGCGCCCGCCTGATCGGTGACCTGGCCCGGTCGATGGATGCGCTCATGCTCAGCGAGGGCCTGGCCTACCTGACCAGCGCCACGCTCACCCGCACGCCGTTCGCCACGGCGTTCCGGGTGCTGGAGGTGCTGCCCACCGACGAGAAGAAGCTGCGGCTGGCCCTGGCCGAACGCAAGATCGGCACACTGGAGATCAAGAAGCGCGGCGTGGATGTGGATCCGGCCACCCTGCGCACCCGGTTGAAGCTCAAGGGACCGGAAACCGGCACCCTGGTGCTGACCCGGGCCGCCGGGCACAAGGTGGCCCTGCTGGTGGAGCGGGTCGGACGACCGCCGGGCGCGCCTCAGCGGTAGTAGGCGGGCAGCATCTGGGTGATGACGACGAACCACAGCGCCGCCATCATCAGCCCGACGATCCCGCTGAACAGGCCGAACAACCACAGGCCGCCGGCGCGTCTCTCCACCGCTCTGGCGACGAGCGCGAGCACCACGGCGGCCAGGCTCAGCGGGGCGCCCCAGATCACGAAGATGCCGGCCAGCACGCCGAGCGCCCCGCAGACCACGGCCGCGATGCTCAGGCCGCGGCGGGCCGGATGGGTCTGGATCTCTGCGGTGGTGTAGACGTACGGCACCCACTCGGTCGGGGCGGTGACCGTGGATTCGTAGGCCAGTTCTCCGGCCACCGGCGGTCGGGTGAGCGCGACGGGCAGCCGCGGCGCGGCGGCGGCGGCGGGCCCGGCGAGCGCGGCAGCGCGAGCCCGCGCCTCGGCACGGGTGCGGGCGGGAGCCTCCTCGCGGGGCTCCGCCCTGCGCTGGTCCGCCTGGGTGTCCGACGCTCCGGTGGTCATGCGCGGCTCCGGTCCACGGGCGCAGAGCGGAGCCGAACGCAACGCGCGGGATACTGACGGAACATGCTGTGCTCTTTCGGATGGATCAGTAGTCGAAGTTGTAGTTGTAGTTGTCCATCGGCGTGGAGGCGAACAACAGGGACCACAGCAGGATACTCAACAGCGCCACCCCTATGCCGACAAAGCCGGTGATAATGCCGGTGAGCCAGAAGCCGCGACCGTTCGGTTCCCGGGGGCGGGCGATGAATCCGAGCACCACACCGGCCAGCGGCAGGATCAGCGCGAGGATGCCGCCGACGAACGGCAGGAATCCGATGGGGGTGCTGATCAGCCCGACCACGCCGGCGACCATGGAGATGATGCTGAGCACCGGCTGCTTGCTGGCGGGGTACGGGCCCGGCGGGCGGCCCTGCCCTGGCTGCGGGGCGCCGTACGCCGGGGGCGGCGGCCCGTAGCCGGCCGCCGGCCCGGAGGAGGGCGGGGCGCCGTAGGCCGGCGGCGGACCGTATCCGCCGCCTTGGCCGGGCGGCGGGCCGGCGGGTCCGGGCTGGCCGGACGGCGGCGGCGGTCCGGGCGGATCCGCGGCCGCATTCGACTGCGGGAAGTCGGGCACCTGCGGCACGTCAGGAACCTGGGGTACGTCGGGAACCTGCGGTACCTCGGGCACGTGCGGAACGGGACCGTCTGGTGTATTCGGATCGGACATGATCGGTGACTCCCTTTCTTGTCGATGCGTGGACCTCGCCGGCGGCCGCGGCCCGCCCCGTCGCCCAGGGCGGGCCCGGCGGTGGCCTAGTAGGTCGTCGCCGGGTCGTAGCCGCTGTTGATCGCCGCGATCCAGGCGAGGATGAGGACGACGAAGATGATGATCCCGGCAATGATGCCGAGGTAGCCCAGGACCAGCCCGGCGATGGCCAGGCCACGGCCGCGTTCACCGGTCTTCTTGATCTGGCTGAGCGCGATGTGGCCGCAGATGATCGCCGCGAGGGACACGAAGAAGGCGCTGACCAGGGAGATGATGGCGAGCACGTTGTACTTGTCCGCCCCGGCCGGGCCGGTGTAGCTCTGCGCGGAGTACGCGGGCGGGGTCTCGCCGGTGGCACCGTACGCGGGTGCGGACGGCGGGGCGTAGGCCGGCGGCGGAGCCGGCTGGTTGGCGGGCGGGGTAACCGGGGGAAGGTTCGGGTCGGTCATGTCGGAGACTCCTTCGAGTGGATGCAGCGTCAGGGACAGTTCTCGACGTTGGGTTCCGCGGTGCCATAGTGGCACCCACGTCGCGGGGGTGTCAACGTTTAGGCACGGCGGAGACCCCCGCGCCCAGAGTATCGCCTCAGGCAGGGAAACGCTCGGTGAGACGGGTTTTCAGGCCTGGATCTCGGACACCGGCAGGGTGGAATCCGCACCGAAGTCGAGGGTGGACGGGGCGTGGCCGGCCATGATCAGCTGGGCGCCGAGGGCTGCGATCATCGCGCCGTTGTCGGTGCACAGGGACAGCGGCGGGATCCGCAGCGCGATGCCGGCCGCATCCGTGCGTTCCTGGGCCACCTGGCGCAGCCGCTGGTTGGCGATCACACCGCCGCCGAGCAGCAGCCGGGGCACCCCGAGGTCGGTGCACGCGGCGACGGCCTTGGTGAGCAGCACGTCGACGACGGCCTCGCGGAAGCTGGCCGCGACGTCGTCGATCGGCACGGTCTCGCCGGCGTCGCGCTTCTGCTCCACCCAGCGGGCGACGGAAGTCTTCAGGCCGGAGAAGGAGAAGTCGTAGCGATGCTTGGCGACGTCCTTCTGGTGGCTCAGGCCGCGGGGGAAGCGGATGGCGGTGGGGCTGCCGGTCACGGCGACCCGGTCGATCTGGGGGCCGCCGGGGTAGGGCAGGCCGAGCAACCTAGCCACCTTGTCGAAGGCCTCGCCGGCGGCGTCGTCGATGGTTTCGCCGAGCAGTTCGACGTCGGAAACGAGGTCGCGCACGAGCAGCAGCGAGGTGTGGCCGCCAGAGACCAGCAGCGCGATGGTGGGGTACTCCAGCGGCGCATCCGTCGTGACGCCCTCACCGCGGAGCAGGTCGGCGCCGACGTGGCCGACGAGGTGGTTGACGGCGTAGATCGGCACGTCCAGCGCGATGGCGAGCGACTTGGCGGCGCCGACGCCCACCATCAGCGCGCCGGCCAGTCCGGGGCCGCTGGTGACGGCGATGGCGTCGATCTCGTCGAGGCGAATGCCGGCCTCGGCGACGGCGGCGTGGATCGCGGGCACCATCTCTTCGAGGTGGGCGCGGGCGGCCACCTCCGGCACGACGCCGCCGTAGCGGGCGTGCTCGTCCATGGAGGAGGCGATGGTGTTGGAGAGCAGGGTGGTGCCGCGCACGATGCCGATGCCGGTTTCGTCGCAGGACGTCTCGATGCCGAGCACGAGCGGGTTGGTGCGGTTGAGCGGGCGGGCCTGGGCTGCGGCGGATGCGGCAGGGGCCGGCGCGGCAGCTGCGGGCTGGGCGGCTGCGGGCTCGGCGGCGGCCGGCGCGGCGGCCACGATAGCTGCGGTGGTGGCGGCGAACGCCATCTCGGCGGGGGGAATGGCCAGGCGCATCACGATCGCATCCACGTTGTCTGGTTGGTAGTAGCCGCGGCGCACGCCGAGGTCTTCGAAGCCGAGCGAGCGGTAGAGGTGCTGGGCGCCGGGGTTGTCGGCGCGCACCTCGAGGAAGGTCTCCCGGGCGCCGCGCTTGCGGGCCTCGTTGATCAGGGTGAGCATCAGCACCCGGCCGAGGCCCTGGCCGCGGGCCTCCGCGGCGACGGCGATGGTCTGGATGTCGCTCTCCGGCGAACGGGGCGCCGCCTGCAGGCCGGCATAGGCGACGATGTGGCCGGGGGTATCCGGGGGGAACGCGACCAGGTAGTAGCAGCCGGGGTCGTCGACGTCGCGGGCCATCATCTCGGTGGACCAGGCGTCGTTTTCGAAGATGGAGGTCTCCAGCAGCATGATCGCGTCGACGTCGGCGGCGGTGGCGCGGCGCAGCTGCCAGGCGGTCATCAGCTCACCCGCTTGGGGCCGTTTTTGGACACCGTCACGTCGGGCGACCGCAGGTACAGCGCCTCGTCGGCGGCGGCCGGGCGGCCGGCGGCGTAGCCGAGCTCGGCGACCATGCCGAGGTCCCCGGCGGAGATGGTGGCGGCGTCGAGGCGGGGCAGGCCGGCGTGCACGAAGTCGGCCTCGAGCAGCTCGGCCGGCTTGGCCAGCGCGGGCTGGCCGATCCGCACCGGCAGGCCCTGGGCATCCGCCCCGCTGTACGCCGACCAGTACACCTCGCGGCGGCGGGCGTCGGTGACCACGAGCAGTGGCCCGGTGTGCCCGGTGCGGTAGTGGCCGTAGGCGATGGCGTCGTGGCTGACCACGGGGACCAGGGGACGGTTGATGCCGAGCGCGAAGACCCGGGCGGCGGCGATGCCGACGCGGAGCCCCGTGAACGGGCCGGGGCCCATCCCGCCGACGACGCCGGACAGTGCCAAGACCGGAACGTCGGCCTCGGTGAGGCACTCCTGGATCAGGCGGCCGACCACTTCGGCGTGCCGCATGGTGTCGGCGACGCCGCGTTCGGCGAGCACGCCCCGGGTCAGGTCGACGACGGCGACGCTGGTGCCGGCGGAGGTATCGATGGCGAGGAGCACCCATCCAGCCTATGCGCCGCCGCGCCCTCCCCTCACCGCCTGCACCCTCCCCCGCTCTCCCGGTCCCTCAACTGTTCCCGCTGCGGACAATTGGTCCCGGCACACCGGGACCATTTGTCCGCACGGGGAACAGTTGGCGTGCGCCAGGGGTCAGGGTCGGCGGGCGCGCAGGGCCTTCACGGTGAGCTGGGCGGCGGCGATCACCAGGAGCACGGCGAAGAGGATGCTGGACAGCCGCGGCGGGATCAGCACCGCCAGTGCGACCCCGGGCACCGCCGCGATCGTGGCGGCGACCCCCACGACGAGGCCGGCGCGCAGGTTGACGGCTCCGGCGCGCAGGTTGGCGATGGTGCCGACGATGCTGGTGGGCACCAGCACGAGCAGGGAGGTGCCCTTGGCGATGAGGTCGCTGATCCCGAACACGGCCACCAGGGCGGGCACCGCGATCACTCCCCCGCCGATGCCGAACAGCCCGGACGCGATGCCCATCACCAAGCCGAGGGCCAGGTAGCCGAGCACCACAATCCAGTCCAGCTCGAGGCCGGCGCCACGCTCCGGCTCCACCATCAACATCCGCGCGGCGACGACGAGCAACAGCAGGATGAACAGCCAGCGCAGCCACACCAGCGGGATGCGTTGCAGCAGCTTGCTGCCGATCACCGAGCCGGCCACGGCGCCGGCGGCGATGATCGCGCCGGCGACGAGGTCGATGTGGCCGTTGGCGAGGTAGGTCAGCGAACCCACGATGGAGGTGGGCACGATCGCCGCAAGCGAGGTGGTGGCGGCCTGGCGCTGGTCCATCCGCACCAGGCTGATCAGAAGCGGCACCATCACGATGCCGCCGCCCACGCCGAAGATGCCGGAGAGCAGCCCGCCGATCAGCCCGGTGATCGTGAGCGCGCTCCAGTACCAGACGGCCCGGCGGTCGCCGCTCATGCGGGCGCGGGCAGGTCGGGGCCGGCCGCGGTGAGGCCGGCCTGCCAGCGGGGGCCGTGCCCGGTGACCGTGACGGTGCGCGGTTCGGGCAGGTCGAAGACGGCGGCACCGTCACTGTCGGTGCCAGTGCCGTCCGTGTCGTCGATGTCGCCGGCGGCATCCGGAGCGGCCTCCGACGCGCCGAGGGGGCGCTCGATCTCCACGTCGAGCCACGACTCCGTGATGCCCTCGAGGAGGCCGCGGCCCCACTCCACCACAACGATCGAGCGGGCGAAGTCGATGTCGAGGTCGTCGAGTTCCATGGCGCTGGCGAGCCGGTAGGCATCCACGTGCACCAGCGGCGGCCCGCCGACGGTGCTCGGATGCGTGCGGGCGAGCACGAAGGTGGGGCTGGTGACAGGGCCGCGCACCTGCAGCCCCTCGCCCAGGCCGCGCGTGAAGGTGGTCTTGCCGGCGCCGAGCGGGCCGGTGAGCACCATCAGGTCGCCGGCGCGGAGCAGCTGGGCCAGCTCCTGGCCGAGGGCGTGCATGGCGTCGGGGTCGTCGATGATTCGGCGCATCGGCGGCTACGGCCCCGTGGTCTCGGCCACGTTCGCGGCTGCATCCGGGTCGGCGGCCGCGTTGGCAGCGGCGGAGGCGTCTGCGTCTGCGTCTGCATCTGCGTCAGCGGCGTCGGCCGGTAGGTAGCGCCGGGGCACCCGGGCGCCCACGCGGGTGACGATGTCGTAGTTGATGGTGCCGGCCGCGGCGCCCCACTCGGCGGCGGTGGGGGCTCCCGTGGCGGCGTCACCGAACAACACCACCTCGTCGCCAACGGCGACCGGTCCGGCGCCCACGTCCACCAGGAATTGGTCCATGGCGATGCGGCCCACCACCGGGTACTGCACCCCGTTGATGGCCACGCGGGCGGCATTCATGGCCTGCCGGGGCACGCCGTCGGCGTAGCCGAGCGGCACCAGGGCCAGGGTGGTGTCGGCGCTCGCGCGCCAGAGGTAGTCGTAGGAGACGCCGGCGCCGGCGGACACCGTGCGCACGGCGGCGACCCGGCCGCGCAGGGTCATCGCCGCGGTGAGCCCGAGCACGGCCGAGTCGGCGTCGCTGAACGGGGACTGCCCGTAGATGCCGATGCCGAGCCGCACCATCGAGTAGCGGGCGGCGGGCAGGCGCAACGCGGCCGCGGTGGAGGCGAGGTGGGCGAGGTCGACGGTGAGCCCGGCCGCCGCCGCCGCGGCCAGGCCGCGCTCGAAGCTGCTGATCGCGGCGAGGTCGTCTTCCGGCGAGGTGTTGGCCAGGTGGCTGAACACGCCGCGCACCCGCAGCCGGCCCACCCGTTCGAACGCGGCGGCGAGCGTCAGCACATCCGCCCAGTCGGCCTCGTCGACACCGTTGCGGTTCAGGCCGGTCTCGAGCTTGATCTGCACGTGCGCGGTGCGGCCGAGGGTGCTCGCGGCGGCCGCTGCCTGGCGCACCTGCAGCGCCGACGACAGGCCGAGGTCGATGTCGGCGGCGATGGCGGCGGCGAAGTCGGGGTCCGGGCCGTGCAGCCAGGCCAGCAGGGGAACCGTGATGCCGGCGGCGCGCAATTCGAGGGCTTCACCGATGTCGGCAACGCCGAGCCAGTCGGCGCCACCGGCGAGGGCGGCACGGGCCACCTGGACGGCACCGTGGCCGTAGCCGTTGGCCTTGACCACGGCCATGGTGTGCCGGGTGCCGATCAGCCGGCGCAGGTGCTCCACGTTGGCCCGCACCGCGCCGAGGTCGATGACGGCCTCACGGAAGTCGCTCATGCGTCTCCCTCCAGCACGACGAACGCGCAGGCCACCCCGGCGTCGTGGGTGAGGCTGAGGTGGGCGCTGGTGATGCCGCGGGCGTCGAACGCCGCCTGCACCACCCCGCTCAGCGCGAACGACGGGTTGCCGTGCGAGTCCGACACCACTTCCATCTCCTGCCAGCTGGCACCCACGCTGTCGCCGAGGGCCTTGATCAGGGCCTCCTTGGCGGCGAACCGGGCGGCCAGCGAGTGCGGCGGGAGCGCCCGCTCGCCCGGCGCGAACAGGCGGGTCACCAGCCCGGGCGTGCGGGCCACCTGCCGGTCGAAGCGTGCCAGGTCGACGATGTCGACGCCGATGCCCTTGATCATGCTGTGCTCAATCCCCGGGCTTCACGCCCGGCGGGCTTCCCAGGCCCCGCGCCGCATCGCGAGGCGATGAAGCGGCGAGGCCCGGGCATCCGATTCTCTTCGTCTGGTCTGTTTGCCGGCTCGGTCGGGCCTATTCGACCGTGACGGACTTGGCCAGGTTGCGCGGCTGGTCCACGTCCAGGCCCTTGGCGGTGGCCAGGCCGATGGCGAACATCTGCAGCGGCACCACGGCGAGCAGCGGCTCGAACAGGGGCGCGGCGAGTGGGATGTGGAACACGGAATCGGCGAACGGCAGCACCGCGGCGTCGCCCTGCTCGGCGATCGCGATGATGCGGGCACCGCGGGCGCGGATCTCCTGGATGTTGGAGACCACCTTGGGGTGCAGGTGCGCGGAGCCGCGCGGGCTGGGCACGACGACGAAGACCGGCTGGCCGGGTTCGATCAGCGCGATCGGGCCGTGCTTGAGCTCGCCGGCGGCGAAGCCCTCGGCGTGGATGTAGGCGAGTTCCTTGAGCTTGAGCGCACCCTCGAGCGCGATCGGGAAGCCCACGTGGCGGCCGAGGAACAGCACCGCGCGGGTGTCGGTCATCCAGGTGGCCAGCTGCTGCACGGCCTCGCCCTGCAGCAGGGTGGTGGCGATCTTCTCCGGGATGGCCTGCAGCTCGGCGACCTGCTCGGCCAGCTCGGCGGTGGTGAGGGTGTTGCGCACCCGGGCCAGGTGCAGGGCGAAGAGGTAGAGCGCGGCGATCTGGGCGGTGAAACCCTTCGTCGACGCGACGGCCACCTCGGGCCCGGCGTGCGTGTAGATCACGGCGTCGGATTCGCGCGGGATGGTGGCGCCCTGGGTGTTGCAGATCGAGATCGCCTTCGCGCCGGCCTCGCGGGCGTACTTCACGGCCATCAGCGTGTCCATGGTCTCGCCGGACTGGCTGATCGAGATCACCAGGGTGTGGTCGGTGAGCACCGGGTCGCGGTAGCGGAACTCGTGGCTGAGTTCGACATCCACCGGCACCTGCGCCCACTTCTCGATGGCGTACTTGGCGGTCTGGCCGGCGTACGCGGCGGTGCCGCAGGCCACGATCACGATGCGCTGGATGCTGGCGAGCACATCGTCGCCGAACGCCTCGAGCTCGGGCACAACGGCCTGGCCGTCGCGGATGCGTCCGCGCAGGGTGTTCGTGACGGCATCCGGCTGTTCGGAGATCTCCTTGGCCATGAAGCTGGACCAGCCGCCCTTTTCGCTGGCGGAGGCATCCCAGGCGATGTCGAACTCTTCGACCTCGACGGGGGTGCCGAAGAAGTCGGTGACGGTGACGAGGTCGGGGGTGATGGTCACGATCTGGTCCTGGCCGATCGCGACGGCACGGCGGGTGTACTCCACGAACGCGGCAACGTCGGAGCCGAGGAAGTTCTCGCCGTCGCCGAGGCCGATCACCAGCGGCGAGTTGCGGCGGGCGCCGACGACGACGCCGGGCTGGTCCTGGTGCACGGCGAGCAGCGTGAAGGCGCCGTCCAGGCGCGCGACGACGGTGCGGAACGCTTCGCCCAGGTCGCCGACGCGCTGGTATTCGCGGCCGAGCAGCACGGCGGCCACCTCGGTGTCGGTCTCGGAGAGGAAGGTGTAGCCCTCGGCGAGGAGCTCCTCCTTCAGCGGCGAGAAGTTCTCGATGATGCCGTTGTGGATGAGGGCGAGCTTGCCGTTGTCACCCAGGTGCGGGTGCGCGTTGCCGTCGGTGGGGCCGCCGTGGGTGGCCCAGCGGGTGTGGCCGATGCCGGTGACCCCGTTGGGGATCGGGTTCGCCTCGAGCTCGGCGGCGAGCACGGCAAGCTTCCCGGCGCGCTTGGCCGTGTTGAGCTTGCCCTCGGCGTCGATCACCGCGATTCCGGCGGAGTCATACCCCCGGTATTCCAGGCGACGCAGTCCTCCCATGAGGACTTCGACGCTTTTGTTGTCTCCGACATATCCCACGATTCCGCACATGGCCCTGATTTTAGTCGCACTATGCTTGGCAAGATGTCCGAGCCGGTGGTGAGCCCCAGTAATAACGGTCACAGCACCCCCTTTGTGGAGCTCGACCGTGCTGTGTGGGCCGCTCTCGCACCCTCCACCCGGCTGCCGTTGAAGGAAACCGAAGTTGTGCAACTTCGCGGTTTGGGCGAGCCGCTGGACATCAACGAGGTCTCGGATGTCTACCTGCCGCTGAGCCGCCTGCTCAACCTGTACGCCGCCGGCGCCCGGCAGTTGCACCGCGACACCAGCGCGTTCCTGGGCCAGCGCGCCCAGCACACCCCGTTCGTCATCGGCGTGGCCGGCTCGGTTGCGGTGGGCAAGTCCACCATCGCCCGGTTGCTGCGCGAACTGCTCGCCCGGTGGGAGGACACCCCGCGGGTGGAGCTGGTCACCACCGACGGGTTCCTCTTCCCCAACGCCGAACTCGCCCGCCGCGGCCTGATGGAGCGCAAGGGATTCCCGGAGTCCTATGACCGGCGCGCGTTGCTGCGTTTCGTCAGCGCCATCAAGAGCGGCGCCGCCGAGGTGCGCGCCCCGTTCTACTCGCACCTGAACTACGACATCGTGCCCGATGCCGAGGTCATCGTGCGCCAGCCCGACATCCTCATCGTCGAGGGCCTGAATGTGCTCCAGCCGCCACTGCCGGGCCACGGCCTCGCGGTGAGCGACCTGTTCGACTTCACCATCTACGTGGATGCCCGCACCTCCGACATCTCGCGCTGGTACGAGGAGCGCTTCCTGCGGTTGCAGCAGGGCGCGTTCACGAACCCGAAGTCCTACTTCCACCGGTTCGCCTCGCTCAGCGAGGACGAGGCCCGGGCGCGGGCCCGCACCATCTGGGGCACCATCAACGAGCCCAACCTGCTGCAGAACGTGCGTCCCACCCGGTCCCGCGCCACCCTGGTGCTGCGCAAGGACTCCGACCACACCGTCGACAAGGTCCTCCTCCGCAAGGTCTGACCCGCCCGGCCCGCCCGATCCGCCCGTCTACCCCGTAACTGTTCCCCGTGCGGACAAATGGTCCCGGCACACCGGGTGCAATTGTCCGCATCGGTAACAGTTGCGTGGGCGATGCGGCGGATGCGTGGGCCGGCGGCGGCGGGCGCGGTTACGGTAGGGCGATGGACTTCGACGTGCGCACCGACCGGCTCCTGCTGCGGCGCTGGCACGAGGCCGACCGGGAGCCATTCGCGCAGTTGAATGCGGATGCCGAGGTGATGCGCTTCTTCCCCGCCCGCCTCAGCCGGGCCGAGAGCGACGCCCTCGCCGTCCGCGCCGACGCACTGTTCGACCTGCACGGCTACGGCCTGTGGGCGCTCGAGCGTCGGGACACCGGCGAGTTCATCGGCTTCACCGGGCTCGCCCCGATGCCCGAAGGCGTCCCCGGGTCCGGCGGGGTCGAGGTGGGCTGGCGCCTGGCCCGGTCGGCGTGGGGCCAGGGCTACGCCACCGAGGCCGCCACCGCGGCACTCCGGTTCGGCTTGGATACCCTCGGGCTGACCGAGGTGAATTCGATCACGGCCGTGGTCAATCTCCGCTCCCGACGGGTGATGGAACGGCTCGGCATGCATCCGGCGGACGAGTTCGACCACCCCCGCCTGCCGCCGGACTCACCGCTCCGCCGCCACATGCGCTACCTCCTCCAGTCGGTGGCGACCGACCGTCCGACCTAGCCGCGAACCGGCCCGCCCGTGCACTCAGGCAACGCTCAGATTCACGCTTTTATGCTGATGACCGTCAGGGCGGATGCAACAGTGTCCGCTGCCCCGTTTACGCGCGACGAAAGGCAACACCTTGTCCTCCGACCAGTACACCTTCGAAGACCCCGCCAAGAAGTACGCCGACATCGATACGACCGCGCAGTCCCAGAAAGGCCCCGGGCTCGACGCGAAACTGAACGACACCGCCGACCGTGGCGAAACGTCCTACCGCGGCTCCGGCCGCTTGACCGCCCGCAAAGCCCTGGTCACCGGAGGCGACTCCGGCATCGGCGCCGCTGTGGCCATCGCGTTCGCCCGTGAGGGAGCTGACGTCGCGATCTCCTACCTTCCCGAGGAGGAAGAGGACGCGCGGAAGGTCGTCGCGCTGATCGAAGAAGCCGGTCGCACCGCGGTGGCCCTGCCCGGCGACCTCACCGACTCCGCGTACTGCCGGAAGGTCATCGCCGACGCCGTCGACGGGCTCGGCGGGCTCGACATCCTGGTGAACAACGCCGGCAAGCAGCAGCATGTGGAAGACCTCCTCGACCTCACCGACGAGCAGTTCGACGAGACCTTCAAGACCAACGTGTACGCCATGTTCTGGCTCACTAAGGCCGCGTTGCCGCACCTGGCGCCCGGGTCGAGCATCATCAACACCACGTCCATCCAGGCCTACTCCCCGTCGGAGAACCTGGTCGACTACGCCTCCACCAAGGCCACCATCAACGCGTTCACCAAGGCGCTCGGCCAGCAGCTGGCGCCCAAGGGCATCCGGGTGAACGCTGTCGCACCCGGCCCGATCTGGACGCCGTTGCAGACCGCCGGCGGCCAGCCCACCGAGGAACTGCCGGAGTTCGGTGAGCAGACTCCGCTGGGCCGTCCCGGCCAGCCGGCCGAACTGGCCCCGGCCTACGTGTTCCTGGCGTCGGGCGAGTCCAGTTACGTCATCGGCGAGACCCTGAACGTGAACGGCGGCATGCCCACCCCGTAATCCTCGGCCCAACTGTTCCCAATGCGGACAATTGCACCCGGTACGCCGGGTGCAATTGTCCGCACGGGGAACAGTTGCCGGGCGCGGCGGATGCGGAACGGGGTACTAGGAAACCGGCAGGGCCAGGCGGGACTGCACGACCTCGGCCAGGGCATGGGCCAGGCGGTCGGCGGTGGGCTGGTCGGCGGCTTCCACCATCACCCGCACCATCGGCTCGGTGCCGGAGGGGCGCAGCAGCACCCGGCCGGTGTCGCCGAGTTCGGCTTCGGCGTCACGCACGGCCTGCGCGATGACCTCGTCGCCGGCGAGGGCGTGGTGGTCGACGCCGCGCACGTTCACGAGGATCTGCGGGTACACGGTCATGACGCTGGCCAGTTCGGCCAGGGTCTTTCCGGTGCGCGCCATTTCGGCCACGAGGTGCAGGCCGGTGAGGATGCCGTCGCCGGTGGTGGCGAACTTCGTCATGATGACGTGCCCGCTCTGCTCGCCGCCGAGGGAGAGCCCGTGCGCGTCGAGTTCCTCGAGCACGTAACGGTCGCCAACCTTCGACTCGATCATCGAGATTCCGTTCGCGGCCATGGCCTTCTTCAGGCCCAGGTTGCTCATCACGGTGGCGACCAGGGTGCGGTTCTTCAGCACACCGCGGTCGGCCATCGACACGGCCAGGATCGCCATGATCTGGTCGCCGTCGACGATCTTGCCGTCGCGGTCGACGGCCAGGCAGCGGTCGGCGTCGCCGTCATGGGCGATGCCCACGTCGGCGCCGTGCTCGAGCACCGCGCGGGCGAGGTTGTCGAGGTGGGTCGAGCCCACGCCGTCGTTGATGTTGAGGCCGTCGGGGTCGGCACCGATCACGGTTACGCGGGCGCCGGCATCCGTGAAGACCTGCGGGGACACGCCGGCGGCCGCGCCGTGGGCGCAGTCCAGCACCACGTGGATGCCGTCTAGCCGGTGCGGCAGGGTGCCGAGCAGGTGCACGACGTAGCGGTCCTCCGCGTCGGCGAACCGACGGATGCGTCCGACGTCGCCGGCGATCGGGGTGAGGAGCTGGTCCCCCGCCGCGAGCACCGCTTCGATGCGGTCCTCGACGTCGTCGGGAAGCTTGGTGCCGCCGAAGTTGAAGAACTTGATTCCGTTGTCGGGCGCGGGGTTGTGCGAGGCGGAGATCATCACGCCGAAGTCTGCGCCGATGTCGGCGATGAGGAACGCGGCGGCGGGCGTCGGGATGACGCCGGCATCCAACACGTCTACGCCGGAGCTGGCCAAGCCTGCTGCAACGGCGGAGGTGATGAATTCACCGGAAATACGGGGATCACGGGCAACCACAGCCACGGGGCGTCTGCCCTGCGCTGCGCGTTGCGCGGCCCGGCGGCCCGAGGTGAGCACAACAGCGCTCGCCTGGGCGAGGCCCAGGGCCAGGCCAGCCGTGAGATCACGGTTAGCCAGGCCCCGGACGCCGTCCGTGCCGAATAGTCGAGCCATATGAGTGTGAACTCGACTAACGGGTTAGCGCTTCGAGAACTGGGGCGCCTTGCGGGCCTTCTTGAGTCCGGCCTTCTTGCGCTCCTTGACGCGAGCGTCACGGTTGAGGAAGCCGGCCTTCTTGAGGATGGCGCGGTTGTTCTCTTCGTCGATCTGGTTCAGCGAGCGGGCGATGCCGAGGCGCAGCGCGCCGGCCTGGCCGGACGGGCCACCACCGGTGATGCGTGCGATGACGTCGTAGCTGCCGATGAGGTCGAGGACCTTGAACGGGTCGTTGATCAGCTGCTGGTGCAGCTTGTTCGGGAAGTAGTCGTCGAGCTCGCGCCCGTTGACGACGATCTTGCCGGCGCCGGGAACGATGCGCACGCGGGCGATGGCCTGCTTGCGACGGCCCACGGCTGCGCCGGGAACGTTGAGGACGGCGCGGGGCGCCTTGGTTGCAACTTCAGCGGGAGTCTCGGTGGAGTAGCTCTCGGGAGTTGCGTCAATCTGGTCTGCGATCTTCGCCACGATGGTGTGAATCCTTTTTTCTTAGATATCGAGAAGTCTGGGGCCGACGCTACTGAGCGACCTGGCTGAGGGTGTACGGCTTGGGCTGCTGCGCAGCGTGCGGGTGCTCGGGGCCTGCGTAGACCTTGAGCTTCAGCAGCTGTGCACGGCCGAGCGAGTTCTTCGGCAGCATGCCGCGAATCGCCTTTTCTACCGCACGGGTGGGGTGCTTCTCGAGCATCTCCGAGTAGTTCGTGGCCGTGAGGCCGCCCGGGTAACCGGAGTGGCGGTACGCCATCTTGAGGTCGAGCTTCTTGCCGGTGAGGGCAATCTTCTCGGCGTTGATGATGATGACGAAGTCGCCACCATCCATGTGGGGGGAGAAGGTCGCCTTGTGCTTGCCGCGAAGAAGAATCGCGGCGTGGCTGGCGAGCCGGCCCAGAATGATGTCGGTGGCATCGATGACGACCCAGTCGTGCTGGAGTTCGCTTGCCTTGGGGGTGTAAGTGCGCGTCACTGTTGTGCTGCTTTCTTGTTTTCGAACGGAGGTGTTCGTGAATCCCGCTCCGGGTGTGTTCTCGAAGAGAACACGATCGATGGAGGGCTCACGTTCGTGTGCCTGGCTGCAACGCTCAGACACCAAAGAGCAACACTAGTTCACGAGGGCACCCGGGCACAACTCCCGCGGGCCGATCCGTCACTCGTCTTCGGGCAGTTCCCGGCGGGCGCGGGTCTGGGCGGCACGGATGGCCATGCCGGCGTCCTCGGGGTAGCCGACCTCCAGCAGGGTGAGGCCCTGTGCGGGCATCACCTTGAACTCGCTGGTGCGGGCCCGTTCGATGCGCAGGTCCACCAGCCGGGTACCGACGAGCTTGCCCTCCCCCACCGACACGCAGGCGCCCACCAGGGCGCGCACCATCGAGTGGCAGAACGCATCCGCCTGCAGAGTGGCCACCAGCACCCCGTCCGGGTCCCGCCGCCACTCGAACGATTGCAGGGTGCGGATGGTCGTGGCTCCGGGCCGCGGCTTGCAGTAGGTGGCGAAGTCGTGCAGCCCGATCAGGGTGGCCGCGGCCTCCTGCATCGACGCCAGGTCGAGCCTGAACCCGTGCCAGGTGGTGCGCGTCCGTTGCAGCGGGTCGCGGAGTGCGCCGGTGTCGGAGATGCGGTACTCGTAGCGTCGCCAGAGGGCGGAGAACCGGGCGTCGAACCCGGCCGGCGCGAGGGTGGACCGGTGGATCACGATCTCGGGCTGGGTGACCAGGATGCCGCCGAGCCGGCGCTGCACCATCGTGGCCAGCTCGTTGGGGTACTTGGGGGTGCCCGTGCCCCGCTTCACCCGCACCAGGGCGTTCACCTGGTCGGGATTCAGGTCGAAATGCGCTACCTGGCCGAGGGCGTGCACACCGGAGTCGGTGCGCCCGGCGACCACGAGGGTGGGCGTGGGCTGGTGCCGTTTGAGGATCGCGCCGAGGCCCTCCTCGATCTGGCCCTGCACGGTGCGGAACCCGGGCTGGACGGCCCAGCCGAAGAAGTCGGTGCCGTCGTAGCCGATGTCGAGGCGGATGCGGGTGGAGCCCGGTTCCGGCATCGAATCGCTCGGCTCGGCCAGGGCGCCGTCCGGGTTGAGCTGTGCCGGCACCGTCGGAAGGGCGCCGTCGACGGGCTCGGGAAGACTCACAGACGTCAGTGTAGAGGCCGGGCCGGGTTATCGTTGTACGGGCCGCGCGCGGTCCGGTACCCGCTATGACCAGTTCCCCACACCTCCAGCCCAGCTCCCCCGCCACAGCTGTCTCCACCGCACAGATCCCCGCGGCCCCGGCCGCCCGGCGGCTCAGCGGCCTCGACGGGCTGCGCGGCCTGGCCGTCACCCTGGTGCTGGTCTTCCACCTCTTCCCGCCCCTGCTCGGCGGCGGGTTCATCGGTGTCGACATCTTCTTCGTCATCAGCGGCTTCCTCATCACCGGGCTGATCGTGACCGAGCGGGAGCACACCGGCCACTTCTCCGCCCGCCGGTTCTGGCGGCGCCGGGCCCGGCGGCTGCTGCCCGCGCTCGTACCGCTGATGCTGGTCTGCTGCACGGCGGCCTGGCTGATCGGCGGTGACGTGCTGGTGGGCCTGGGCTGGAAGATGCTCGGCGCCGCGACGTTCAGTTACAACTGGGCGTCGCTGTCCGCCGACACCAGCTACTTCGGTGTGGGAGCGCCCGAGCTGTTCCGCAACCTCTGGTCGCTGGCGGTGGAGGAACAGTTCTACCTGGTCTGGCCGTTGCTGCTGCTTCTGCTGCTCCTGCTGCGGCGCCCGTGGATGCGCCTCACTCTCGTCGGGGCGCTGGCGGCCGCGTCCGCGGTATGGATGGGGCTGGGGTTCCAGCCCGGCACCGATCCCACCCGGGTGTACTACGGCACCGACACCCACAGCTTCGGTTTGCTGATCGGCGCCGGCCTGGCGCTGCTCCTGCGGCTCCGGCGACCCGCCACGGCCGACGCGCTCCCCGCCCCGTCCGACCCGTCCGCTCCGCGCCGGGCCCTGGCCGCGACCCGGCCGTGGTGGGGTGCGGCCGCGGTGGCCGGCCTCCTCGGCGCCGCGGTCTGGCTTCCCGACGATGCCGCGCTCACCTACCGCGGCGGCCTCGCCGCGGTGAGCGTGCTCACGGCGGTCGTGATCTGGGCGGGCGTGGCCGACGGCTGGTTCGGCCGGATGCTCGACACCGCTCCCCTGCGCTACCTCGGTGAACGCTCCTACGGCCTCTACCTCTGGCACTGGCCGCTGCTCGTATTGCTGCAGCTCGTGGCGCCGTTCGGCCGCGGACCCGCAGGCGTCGTCGGCACCGGGGGGCTGGCCCTCGTCCTCTCACTCGCCATCGCCGCGGCGTCCTACCGCTGGCTGGAGATCCCTATCCGCCGGCTCGGCCTGCGCGCCGGCCTCGCCCGGGTGTGGGCGCCGATCGCCGGCACGGCGCCGCGCATCGGCTCCCGCCGCCGGGCCGTCACGTCCCTTGTCGTGGCCGGAACCGTGACGCTGGCGCTCGTGGCCGGCACCGCCGCATCCGTGCTGCTGGCACCCACCCTCACGTCCGCGCAGGCCGAGGTGCTGCGCGGGCAGCAGGCGCTGGCCCGGGCCGAGAAGGCCGCGGCGGCGCAGGCCGTGACGGATGCCGCGGCGCAGGCCGCCGGCCTGAGCGCGGAGGCGACGCGGGGCTCGAAGATCACCGCGGTGGGCGATTCGGTGATGCTGGCCTCCGCGGCCGAACTGCAGGCGGAGTTCCCCGGCATCACCATCGACGCCGCCGTGTCCCGCGGCATGCGCGCCGCCCCGGAGATCCTGGCCGCGCAACGTGCCGCCGGCACCCTGCGCGACGTCGTGGTGGTGGGACTGGGCACCAACGGGGAGATCAGTCCCGCCGACCTGGCCGCCATCATGCGGGTGATCGGGCCGACCCGGGAACTCATCATGGTGAACGCGTTCGCGGACCGGGACTGGACCCAGGGCGTGAACGCGGAGCTCGCCGACTTCTCCAAGCACCGCACCCGGGTGGCCCTGGCCGACTGGCACGACGCCATCGCCCCACACGTGGACGTCCTCGCCGGCGACGGCATCCACCCCGGTCCCACCGGCGGCGCGATCTACGCCGACACCGTCGCAGCCGCGCTGGACAGCCTGGTCGACGCCCCGGCGAACCTCGGCCCCGGCGCCGACACCCTGCAGGCCTTCCGCGCCCCCTAGGCCAACCCGCTCGAAACGTCCCGACGTCAGCCGAGGTCCAACCTATCGGCGGCGCCGGCGGGCACGGGGTCGGGGATGCGCATCATCCGGAATGAGATGATCACACCGCTGAGGGCGGCGAGGATCGGGATCAGCAACGCGATCTGCAGGGCGATGGGCCTGGCCTCGGTGTTGATGCGGATGATCTCGTCCTGGATGGCCTCCGGCTGGTCGACGAGAAGTTCTTCGAGCTGGCTGTTGCTGAGCACCTGCGCATCCTCGTCGAGGGCCTGCGCCACCTGCGCCTGCTCGGCGGCCGGCAGCACCGTGCTGTCGGCGGCCATGCTGCCGAACACCGGGGCGAGGGCCGCGAGCAGGATCGCGCCAGCGAACGCCAGCCCGAACGACAGCCCGAAGGAACCGGCGGCCGAGTTGACGCCCGCGGCCTCGCTCACCCGTTCATCCGAGATGGGCGAGAGCGTGTAGTTGTTGAGCTGGGAGACCAGCAGGCCGAGGCCGCATCCGGCGACGACCAGGGGCGGCAGCAGCCACCAGCCGGAGTCGGCGCGGGGCACCAACGGGACGAGGGCGACCAGCCCGACTCCCAACAGGATGAAGCCCCATCTCACCAGGCTGGCCGGGCGGCGCTTTCCCGCGCTCTTGCCCGCGATCATGGCGATGGCGAACATGCTCAGCGACAGCGGCGCGATCGAGAGCCCCGCCTCCAGGGCGTTGTATTCGAGCACCATCTGGAGGTAGAGCGGCAGCACGATCATCGTGCCGCCGAGCGCGATTTGCTGCAGCATCTGCTCGGTGATGCCGAACCGGAACGTCTTCACCCGCAGCAGGTCCGGATCGAGCAGGGTCGCCTCCCCGCGGCGCTTCCGCCGCACCAGCCAGCCGCCGAGACCGGCGAGCGCGGCAGCGCCGACGACGAGGATGATCGCCACCCGCTCGCCGCCTTCCTGCCAGACCAGGATGCCGAGCACGATGCCGCCCATGCCGACGACGGAGAGGATGGAACCCACAACGTCGATGTGGCGGGACCCCGTGTACGGCACGTCATGCACGAGCGAGATCCCGGAGAGCACGATCGCGATGATGACGGCCTCGAGGAGAAAGGCGACCCGCCAGGAGAGGAACGTGGTGATGAACCCGCCCAGCAGCGGGCCGACGGCGGCCGCGATCGCCGCCGATGCGCCTACGAGCGCGTAGACCCGCTTCTGGTGCGCCCCCTCGAAGTTGCCGTGGATAAGCGACTGCATCGCCGGCAGCAGCAGCGACGCCCCGATTCCGCCGATCACGGCCCAGAAAATGATGATGGGCAGGATGCTCTGGGCCAGGACCATGGCGATGGCCCCGATCGCGTACCCGATGAGGCCGAGCACGTAGGCGCGTTTGCGGCCAATCAGGTCGCCGACCTTGCTGCCGATGAGGATGAACGCGGCCGACACCAGCGCCTCGAGCGCGATGGCCGACTGGATGTCGCTGACGGCGACACCGATGTCGTCCACCACCGCCGAGATGGACACGTTCATGATCGACGTGTCCACGACCAGGACGAACATGGCCATAGCCAGCAGTAGGGCGAGTCTGCCGTTGAACGGCACGACCTTGGCATCGCTTGTCATGCTCACCAACTCGCTTCGACGTCGGAACCGTCTCTCCGGCGGCCCCTCGCACGCTCAGTATGTCCCGCTCCGGGAACCCGCACAACGCTCCAACCGGCCGGGTCCGCGGACTGCGCACGGCTAGATTGAGGGCATGCGACGATGCTTCCTCACGACACTGGCCGTTCTTCTCCTGCTCCCCGGCTGCGCCGCGGCGGAGGCTCCCGCGCCGGAAGCCGCGCCAACCCCCGCGATCACGGCCACGGCGAAGCCCACACCGACCGCGACCCCGACACCGTCTGCCACCCCTACCAACTCGGAGACACCGGCGGAGCCCGTCGTGGCCGGCTGCGACACCGTCCTGACCGACGACGAGTATGTCGCACTGGCGGAAGACGGCCTCACCCTCGACCCGGAGATCTACGTACTGGACGACACGATGCAGGCGGTCATGGACCAGGGCTTCGGCTGCTACTGGAGCCGCAGCGGCGGCGATGTGCGGGTCTGGTACGCGCAGGCCGAACAGGACGCCGACGCGTGGGCCACGCAGCGGCAGCAGCTGATCGACGACGGCTGGACCCAGACCGATTCCCCCATCGCGGGCGTCCTCACGGCGCCCGCCGATCACGACCCCAACTACGTGCCCGCGATCGTGCACGTCGACGGGTCGACCTACTACGCGAGCTACTCCGACTACTTCAGCTCGGTGACGGCCCTGGTCGGCTGAGCCGGGCACACAAAAAGGGCCCGACCGGAGTCGGGCCCTTTCAGGTTCAGCGGGTGGAGCTGGTGCTACTTGGCTTCCTCAGCGGGAGCCTCGGTCGCGTCGGCCTCAACGGTCTCGGTCTCTACGACCTCGGCCTCGGGTGCCTCTTCAACGACGGTCTCCTCGGCGACGGGCGCGGACGCCTTCGCTGCGAAGGCCTTGGCGGGCTTCGACTTCGGCGTCACGGGCTCGAGAACGAGCTCCATCTGCACCATCGAGGCGTTGTCGCCCTTACGGAAGCCGAGCTTCGTGATGCGGGTGTAACCGCCATCGCGCAGCGCAACCTGGGGCGCGATCTCGGTGAAGAGCTCGTGCACGACGGTCTTGTCGCCGATCGTCGCGAGAACGCGACGACGAGCGTGCAGGTCGCCACGCTTGGCGAAAGTCACCAGGCGCTCGGCAACCGGACGCAGGCGCTTGGCGCGCGTCTCGGTCGTCTTGATGGACTTGTGGGTGAACAGGGCGGCAGCCAGGTTCGCGAGCATGAGGCGCTCGTGCGCCGGTCCGCCACCGAGACGGGCTCCCTTAGTGGGCTTAGGCATTATCGGTAATCTCCAGTATCAAAGTCGAAAGGCGTCGAGAAACGACGAGCCTTAGATGGTTTCTTCGTCGTAACCGCTGTAGAAGTGCGCACCGTCAAAGCCGGGCACAGAATCCTTCAGCGACAGGCCAAGCTCAACGAGCTTGTCCTTGACCTCATCCACCGACTTCTGACCGAAGTTGCGGATGTTCATCAGCTGGGTCTCCGAGAGGGCGACCAGTTCGCTGACGTTGTTGATGCCTTCGCGCTTGAGGCAGTTGTACGAACGCACGGACAGATCGAGGTCTTCGATCGGCACGGACAGCTCGGTCGAGAGGACGGCGTCGACCGGCGCGGGGCCGATCTCAATGCCCTCAGCGGCAGTGTTCAGCTCGCGGGCCAGACCGAACAGCTCGGTCAGCGTGCGACCGGCGGATGCGATGGCGTCGCGGGGCGAGATGGCCGACTTGGTCTCCACGTCAACGACGAGGCGGTCGAAGTCAGTGCGCTCACCGGCACGAGTTGCCTCGACACGGTAGGTCACCTTGAGAACCGGCGAGTAGATCGAGTCGACCGGGATCTGGCCGGCTTCGGAGTACTCGTTGCGGTTCTGGGTAGCCGAGACGTAGCCACGGCCACGCTCGATGGTCAGTTCAAGTTCGAACTTGGCCTTGTCGTTCAAGGTGGCGATGACGAGCTCGGGGTTGTGAACCTCGACGCCGGCCGGAGCCGAGATGTCGGCGGCCGTGACCTGGCCGGAGCCCTGCTTGCGCAGGTACGCGGTGATCGGCTCGTCGTGCTCGCTGGAGATGACCAGACCCTTGATGTTCAGGATGATCTCAGTGACATCTTCCTTGACCCCGGGAACGGTGCTGAACTCGTGGAGCACTCCATCGATGCGGATGCTGGTGACAGCAGCGCCGGGAATCGAGGAAAGCAGGGTGCGGCGCATCGAGTTACCGAGGGTGTAGCCGAAGCCGGGCTCGAGGGGTTCGATGACGAACCGGGACCGGAACTCCGAGATGTTCTCTTCGGTGAGCGTGGGGCGCTGTGCGATAAGCACTATTGATTCCTTTCGGCGAAGTGTCCGCTATATGACACTTAGTGGCGAGTTGTTAAATTGTGTGTCTCGACGAATCCGCTATGCGGCCCCGTCGCGGTGAACGGCGAGTGAGCCTGCCCGGATCTTTCGACCCGGACAAGCCCAAACGCCCGTCACAGAAAGGAATTAAACGCGGCGACGCTTCGGCGGACGGCAACCGTTGTGGGCCTGGGGCGTCACGTCGTTGATCGAACCGACCTCGAGGCCGGCGGCCTGCAGCGAACGGATAGCCGTTTCGCGGCCTGAACCCGGTCCCTTGACGAAAACGTCGACCTTCTTCATGCCGTGCTCCTGGGCCTGGCGGGCTGCGGACTCCGCGGCCAGCTGAGCGGCGAACGGGGTCGACTTGCGCGAACCCTTGAAGCCGACTCCACCTGAGGACGCCCAGCTGATGACTGCACCGGTGGTGTCAGTGATCGAGACGATGGTGTTGTTGAAGGTGGACTTGATGTGAGCCTGGCCCACAGCAATGTTCTTCTTTTCTTTCTTACGCGGCTTCCGAACGGCCGACTTTGGTGCTGCCATGATTTCTCCTGAATCCTAGAGGCGTGACGGGCTAGGCGAGGCCTAGCGCGCCTTCTTCTTGCCGGCTACGGTGCGCTTCGGGCCCTTGCGGGTGCGAGCGTTGGTCTTGGTGCGCTGGCCGCGAACGGGCAGGCCCTTGCGGTGACGAATACCTTCGTAGCTACCGATCTCGACCTTGCGGCGGATGTCAGCGGCGATCTCACGGCGAAGGTCACCCTCGATCTTGAAGGTTCCTTCGATGTAGTCGCGGAGCTGGACGAGCTGCTCGTCGGTCAGGTCCTTGACGCGAATGTTTCCATCGATCTCGACGTCGGCGAGGGTCTTGAGAGCCCTCGTACGGCCAACACCGAAAATGTAAGTAAGTGCAACTTCCACGCGCTTATCGCGCGGAATGTCTACGCCGGCTAGACGTGCCATTGTGGCTTCTCCTGTGGGATGAGTGGAGGTCTGTAGCAGCACCTGTGCATCGGCCTCCAACCGATGGTGTCCCCCCGAAGGGTTCCCGGTACTGCTGAATATTGAGTTGTAAAGCTGCTGTGCCCCGACAGACTCGACGACCGGCTTTCGCCGGGTTGAGCCCTAGTGTCGAGACCTAGCCCTGACGCTGCTTGTGACGCGGGTTCTCGCAGATGACCATCACGTTGCCGTTACGGCGGATGACCTTGCACTTGTCACAGATCTTCTTGACGCTGGGCTTGACCTTCATGGGTGTGTCCTTGTAATCGCTGTCTTCGTACCCTCGGGATGCCGTGGGCCGTTACTTACAGCAACAGTTACTTGTAGCGGTAAACGATCCGACCGCGGGTCAGGTCGTAAGGGCTCAGCTCCACGATCACGCGGTCCTCGGGGAGGATGCGGATGTAGTGCTGACGCATCTTGCCCGAAATGTGGGCAAGAACTTTGTGGCCGTTGGTCAACTCAACGCGAAACATCGCGTTGGGAAGAGCTTCGACTACTGCGCCCTCGATCTCGATGACACCGTCTTTTTTGGCCATAACTCACTATCGCTAAAGTATTGGTTGCTGGTCGTGCGTGGATTGTGGCACCTGAGACACGCCAACAAAGGCAGTGCTAGACACCAAGGATTTATCCTATGCTATGCAATTGCCTTTTGGCAATTCATGCCTATAATCCCTCGGCCAGGTTGCCCCGGCCGAGGGAGTATTGGGTTCAGGCTGCGGTGACGACGCCGCGAACGACCTCGAGCACATCCGCGTAGAGCGGATGCGTGGGCTCGAGTCCGCAGACGTTGGCGACGATGATCTCCGCGGAGTCCGTCGCCAGCATCCGCTTGAGCTCGACGCTCTGCTCGTCGTCGGCCACGTCGAAGCGGAGAGCCGCGGCGATGGCCGTGAGCAGCGCCACGGGGCGGGTGCCGCGCTCGGCGATCTCCGCCGCGGGGCCGATGAAGCGTTCGTGCCGGCTGAGCTTCCGCAGCGGCTGGCGGCCGACCCGTTCGACGGTGTCCGGCAGCGACGGGTTCGCGAAGCGGCCCAGGATCTTCTCCCGGTAGGCGCGCTGGGTGTCCTCGTCGAGGCCGTGCTTGGCCACCAGCAGGGCGCTGGTCTCCTCGAGCACCCGGCGGGCGCCGTCGGCGACCGAGGGCACCAGCAAGGCTTCGGAGAGCTTGGAGACGCCGGCCTGGGTGCCGAGGTACGCGACCGTGGCGTGCCCGGTGTTCACCGTGAAGAGCTTGCGTTCGATGTAGGGCGCGAGGTCCTCCACGAACGTGGCGCCGGGGATCACCGGAGGCGTGCCGCCGAAGGCGGGGCTTTCGATGACCCACTCGTAGAAGGCCTCGACGGTGACGTCGATACCGGCATCCGCGGCCTGGCCGGGCACGATGCGGTCCACGGCCGTGTTGGCGAAGGCCACCCGGCTTTCCAGGGCCGCCCGGTCGCCGTCGGACACGTTCGCCCAGACCTGCTCGGCGAGCACATCGGTGGCGTTGATCGCGTTCTCGCACGCCATCACGGCCAGCGGCGGCAGCCCGGCATCGCGGAGGGCCAGGCCCGCCGCGATGACCGGGGCCACGAACCGCAGCACCGTGGGGCCGACGGCCGTGGTGACGGCGTCGGCCGTGGCGATCTCGTTGATGAGATCGGCCTCGTTCGTGGAGCTGTTAATGGCGCGGAAGTTGTCGACCACCTTGTCGGTGGGGGTCTCCCCCGCCTCGTGCACCGTGTACGAGGGCGCCTGCTGCAACGCCTCGATGAGAGGAGCATTCACATCGGCGAAGACAACCTCATAACCGGCCTCGTGAAGCAAGAGTCCGACGAAGCCGCGGCCGATGTTGCCCGCGCCGAAGTGAATGGCTTTCATTCTGCGTTTACCTCCTCGAGCAGGGCGAAGATCTCGTCCTGCGAACCTGCGTCGATCAGTTTCTGTACTTCGTCCTCATCGGAGAAGACGATGGCGATCTTGGAGAGGATCTCCAGGTGTTCGTTGTTGAGGCCGGCGATGCCGACCGCGAACTTGACGGGCTGGCCGTCCCAGTCGATCGGCTCGGCGTACCGCACGAGCGAGAGGGCCGATCGAACGATCGACTCCTTCGCGTCGTTGGTGCCGTGCGGGATCGCCAGGAAGTTACCCATGTAGGTCGAGACGGAGTTCTCGCGCTCGAACATCGAGTCGACGTACTCCTGCTTGACCGCTCCGGCGGCGACCAACAGGGCACCGGCCTCACGGATGGCCTCGTCGCGGGTGGTGGCCGCGCCTGCGGCCACCACGTTCTGCGGTTCCAGAATGCTCTGGGTCATTACTTGGTCACTTCCTCGCTTGTGCCCTGCAGGGACTGCACGACCTCGTCGTACTTCGGGCTGTTCATGAAGTTCTCCACCGACACGTGCACCGACTTGGGGCTCTTGCCGCGGGCCCGGTCCGTCAGGTCCTGGTGGGTGATCACGAGGTCGGCGGTGCCGTCGAGGTTCGCGATGGCCTGGTTGGTCACCGTGACCCCTTCGATGCCGGCCTTCTTGATCTTGTTGCGGAGCACCGAGGCGCCCATGGCGCTGGAGCCCATGCCGGCGTCGCAGGCGAAGACGATGTTCTTCACTGCGGTACCGGTCGCGGCCGAGGCGCCGAGGTTGCCCAGCACGGAGCTGGACTTGCCCTTGTTGGCTTCGGTCTTGGCGATGGCGGCGGCCAGTTCGTTGTCGTTCTCAGCGGCGAGGTCCTTCTTGCGGCTGGCGCGGAGGATGACCGCACCGATCGCGAACGAGACACCGGCAGAGGCGAGGACCGAGAGGAGCACGCCGATGAAGTCGGTGGCGGGGGTCTGGGCCAGCACGGCGATGATACTGCCGGGCGAGGCGGGGGCGCGGAGGCCGGTCTGGAAGGCGACGTTCACGGCAACACCGGTCATGCCACCACCGATGGCGGCGAGCAGCATCATCGGCTTCATCAGCACGTACGGGAAGTAGATCTCGTGGATGCCACCGAGGAACTGGATGATGATCGCGCCGGGTGCACTCGCGCGGGCCAGGCCGACGCCGAAGAAGGAGAACGCGAGCAGGATGCCCAGGCCGGGGCCGGGGTTCGCCTCGAGCAGGAAGAGGACGGACTTGCCGGACTCCTGGACCTGCTGCACACCGATGGGCGTGAGCACGCCGTGGTTGATGGCGTTGTTGAGGAAGAGGATCTTGCCCGGTTCGATGAAGATCGACGCGATCGGCAGCAGGCCGTTGGTGATGAGCCAGTCCACGATGGTCTCGAGGAAGGCGCTCAGGCCGGTGACCAGCGGGGCGATTCCGAAGAACGCACCGAGGGCCAGGGCGAAGCCGAGGATACCGGCGGAGAAGTTGTCCACCAGCATCTCGAAGCCGGGCTTGATCTTGCCGGCCCAGATCTTGTCGACCTTCATCAGGATCCATGCGGACAGCGGGCCGACGATCATGGCGCCGATGAACATCGGGATCGAGCTGCCGACGATGACGCCCATGGTGGCGATCGAAGCGATCACGCCACCGCGGGTGCCGTAGACCATCCGGCCGCCGGTGTTGGCGATCAACAACGGGAGTAGGTACAAGATCATCGGGTCCACGAGCGTGACCAGGGTCTCGTTCGGGGTCCAGCCGGTGGGGATGAAGAAGGCGGTGATGATGCCCCACGCGATGAACGCCGCGATGTTGGGCATGATCATGCCGCTCAGGAAGGTGCCGAAGGCTTGAACGTGGACCCTCGCGCCCTTCTTCTCGGTGACAGACGTCGTTGTCATTTCTGTATACCTCTCTCGGGGATGAGCACGGTAGGGGCCGCGCTGGTGGGGGCAGTGCTGGTGTAGCTGTGTGCGATTGCAGTTGCCGCGGCGCGAGCGGATGCTGCGCCGTCGGCGGACAGAGCGGCGTCGGCAAGGTGCCGGGCCTGCTCGAGTGTGAAGTCGGCCAGGGAGGCCCGAACGTCGGCGAGGGCCGAAGCCGTCATCGACAGGGTGGTGGCGCCGAGGCCCACGAGCACCACGGCGAGCAGCGGGTCGGCCGCGGCCTCACCGCAGACGCCGACGGGCTTGCCAAGCTTGGCGCCGGCGGCACCGACCTCGCCCACCAGGCGCAGCACCGCGGGGTGCCACGGGTCCTGGAACCCGGCGACGCTTCCGAGCATCCGGTCGGCCGCGAGGGTGTACTGGGTGAGGTCGTTGGTGCCGATGGACGCGAAGTCGGTGTGCGCCAGGATCCGGTCGGCCAGGAGGGCCGCGGACGGTACCTCGACCATGACGCCGGCCGTTTTCAGGCCGAGGTCGTGGGCGAGGACGGTGAAGTACTCGGTCTCCTCCACAGTGGACACCATCGGCGCCATCACCCAGAGGTCGGCGTCGGTGGCCGCGTCGGCCTCGGCGAGGGCGGTGAGCTGCTCCCGGAGGATATCCTCGCTCGCGCGGAGGGCGCGGAGACCGCGGAGGCCCAGGGCGGGGTTCTCCTCGTCGGCGTCGTTGAGGAACGCCAGGGGCTTGTCGGCGCCGGCGTCGAGCGCCCGCACGACGACCTTCTGGCCGGGGAATTCGCGGAGCATCCGCTCGTACTGTTCACGCTGCTGCGTCACGGTCGGCGCGGAGGTGGAGTCGAGGAAGAGGAATTCGGTGCGGAACAGGCCGACACCTTCGGCGCCGAGGGCGACGGCCTTGGCCGCACCGTCGGCGTTGCCGAGGTTGGCCAGCAACGGAACGCTGGTGCCGTCCTTCAGCTTGCCGGGGCCGATGGGGGCGAGGGCACGGGCGGCGCGGGCCGCGATGCGGGCGCGGGCCTCGTCGAGCTGCTTCGCGGTGGGCGCCAGGAGCACGATGCCGTTGGCGGCGTCAATGATGACCTCGTCGCCGTCGGCGAGCTGCGCGGCGGCGTGGGTGCCGACGATGGCGGTGATTGACTTCTCCCGGGCCAGGATCGCGGTGTGCGAGGTGGGGCCGCCGTCGATGGTGATGAGGCCGAGCACCTTGTCCAGGTCGAGCAGGGCGGTGTCGGCCGGGGCAAGGTCCCGGGCGACGAGCACGAACGGCTCGGCCGGGTCGGGCACGCCGGGGGCGGGCAGGCCGGCGAGGTCGGAGATGACCCGCTGGGCGACGTCGTCGAGGTCCGCGGCGCGTTCGCCGAGGTATCCGCCGAGGGCCAGCAGCTGGTCGCGGAACGCGGCGAAGGCTTCGAACACGGCGCGTTCGGCGGTCTGGTGCTTGTGCAGCCGGGCGGTGACCTCGTCGACGAGGGTGGGGTCCTCGGCCATCATGGCCTGGGCCTCGAGCACTTCCTGGGCGGTGCCGCCGGCGCGTTCGCCGCGGGCTTCGAGGTCAACGGCCACCGTGTGCATCGACGCGGTCGCGCGGGCCAGTTCGGCCTCGGGGTCCAGCGTGCTGCGGGCATCCGTGGGTTCCGGCAACGGTTCGGGCATGCGGAGCACGCGGCCGATGGCGACGCCCTGGCCGACCCCGATTCCCTGTAGTTCGATCATGACCGGGCCGGCTTACGCGTCGTGGTCGGTGAGGAGGAGCTCGGAGAGTTCATCGAGCACCGACTCGGCGTTGTCGCCGTCGGTGCTCAGGGTGACGCTGTCGCCGTGGTTGATGCCCAGCGAGATGACGCCGAGGATGCTGGCGGCGTTGACGGCCTTGCCGTCACCCTTCTGCAGGGTGACCGGTGCGCCGGCGGCCGCGGCGGCCTTGGTGAAGAGTTTTGCGGGGCGGGCGTGCAGCCCATGCGTCGATCCGATCAGTACGGTGCGTACAGCCATCTTCTACGCCTGCCTTTCCATCGTGCGGGATTGTCACCGGGGCCTCAGTCGAGGTCCCGGCTCACTGCGGGCGGCCGGCAAGCGCCGGCACAACAATCAGGGTGTGGCCTGACCGTTCTGGTCAGACCCAGGAGCGTTCGTGTTCCGCATCCACGGCCAGGTCGAGGGCCAGGGTGCCGTCGCGCGCCGCGAGCACCGAAGCCGGCAGCAGCGCAACGCCAACGCCCCGTGTCTTCGCCTGAGCGCTGATGCGATCGAAACGAGGGGCGAGGTGGGGACCGATCAGGAGAACGTCGATGGTGTCGAGTGAGGCCGGCAGGTCGGATTCGCTGCCGGCGACGACAGTGAGGGTGAGCCCACGTTCCTTGCCGGTGACGCGCAACCGGTGCGCGACGAACGCGCTGGACGCTCCGGCACCACAAACGATGAGAATCTTCATTGATTCTTTCCTTTCATCGATCCTTTGAATGCAAGTACCACTGTCCTCTGTGGGGGCACCGGGCGCCACCAGACCCTTTTCCGCAGGGAGCGGAAACACGCTGGTGTCCTACCGTGCCCGGCCCGCACTCTGCTTGACTACTCTTGAGACAATGGAGTTGCGCACGATGAGTGATAAACAGACGCGGATGCTGGACTTCCTGTCCCAGACATCCAGCTGGATCACGGCAGGCGAACTTGCTGACCGTTTGGGCGTGACCCCGCGGAGCGTGCGCAGCTACGTCACCGCGGTGAAGGCGGCCGCGCATCCGCTCACCCTCATCGAGTCCGGCACCGCCGGCTACCGGCTCAACCGCGACGAATTCGCGAGCTTCACCGCGTCCAACCGCTCCCAGGTGCGGGAGGCGGATGCCGATACCCCGCAGCAACGGCTTTCCAGCCTGGTGCGGCGGCTCACCGAATCGCCCGACGGGCTCGACGTCTACGAGTTGGCCGCCGAGAACTTCGTCAGCGACTCCACGGTCGAGGCCGACCTGGCCCGGGTGCGCCTGCTGCTGCCCGACAGCGGCCTGGCCCTGGTGCGGCACGGCAGCGTCGTGACCCTCACCGGCTCGGAGACGGACCGGCGCAAGCTGCTCAGCCGCATGTTCCGCGACGAGAGCGCCAGGGGCATGATCGACCTGGAGACCATCCAGCGCGAGTTCACCTCCGGCCAGGCCGGCGCCGACAGCCTGGGCGCGTTCAAGACCGACCTCATCGCGCTGCTCGACGGCCAGGGCTACTTCATCAACGAGTACGGCATCAACAATGTGTTGCTGCACGTGGCCATCGCCATCGACCGGGTCACCAAGCACCTCTCCCCCGCGCCGGCGGTGGCCGAGCCGCCGTCGGAGCTGGCCACCTCGCTGTCGGGTCTGATCCTGACGCACTTCGATGTGAGCCTGGGCAGCGGCGACCTCGCCTATCTCGCGTTCCTGCTCACCACCCGGGTGATCACCCCGGGGCACGACCAGCCGGCCGAGACCCTGATCGAGAGCTACGTACGGCCGGAGGAGCTCGCCGTGATGCGCGCCATCGTCGACCGGGCCAGCCAGGAGTACCTCGTCGACCTTGACGACGACGACTTCATCGTGCGGCTCACCCTGCATGTGCGCAACCTGATCAACCGGGCGCACGACAAGTCCTACTCCCGCAACCCGCTCACCCGGTCGATCAAGACCTCCTACCCGCTGATCTACGAACTCGCCGTCTACATTGCCAGCGAGCTGCAGCGGGCCGAGCAGATCGTGATCAACGACGACGAGATCGCCTACATCGCCATGCACGTCGGCGCGCACCTCGAGCAGCAGACCCGGCGGGTGGAGCTGGTCACCTGCGCGATCGTCTGCCCGAACTACTACGACATGCACGTGCTGCTGCGTGAGCGCATCGAACGGGTGCTCGGCGACGACCTCGAAGTCGTCGCGGTGATCACCCGGTCCGATGTGGCCTGGGACGAGCTCGACGCCGACCTCGTGCTCACCACCATCGACCCGCAGCTGCACGCCGACGGTGTCATCGTGATCCAGCCGTTCCTCACCCAGAACGACGTCGACCGCATCCGCCAGCAGGCCAGCCGGGTGCGCCGGATGCGCCGCCGCGCGCGTCTCAAGGACGACCTGCTGCAGTTCTTCGACGAGTCGCTGTTCTCCCGCAACTTCTACGCCCCCGACGAGACCGCCATGATCACCGCCCTGGGCGAACGGATGATGACGAAGGGCCTGATCGACCAGAGTTACGTCGACGGCGCCATCGAGCGCGAGCTGATGTCGTCAACGGCGTTCACCGACAACCTCGCCGTACCGCACGCCATGTCGATGAGCGCGACCCAGACCTCGATCGCGATCGTCATCAACGACACCCCGATGGACTGGGGCGACAACCGGGTGAACGTGGTCGCCCTGATCGCGTTCAGCGCCGCCGGCCGCAGCACCTTCCAGGCCGTCTTCGACCAGTTCGTCGAGGTCTTCGCCGACCGGGTCGAGGTGCAGCGGCTGATCAAGCGCTCCGTCGACTTCGCCTCCTTCATCGACGAGCTCGTCCACGTCATGGACGCCTAACTGTTCCCGCACCGGACAAATGGTCCCGGCACACCGGGTGCATTTGTCCGCATGGGGAACAGTTTGTGACGGATGTCAGTGGAGGCAGGCGGTCGCCGTCGGCGCTCCGGCGGCCCGCCACTCCTGGAACGAGATCCGGCGGTTCATACCGGGCCCGGCGTACCAGATGTCCGTACTGTCACAGGCCATGTAGAACAACTCGTTGTCCATACGCTGCACGACCAGAGGTGTGGGAAAGCCCTCCCCTTGCCACTCCGCGTAGCCCAGAGGACGGCCTGCGCCGGTGCCGAGACTGGAGATTCTCGCCAGCTCCGGCGCCCAGGACAATTTGATGAATCCTTCATCGGCGCGAATGAAGAATGCGCGAAACCCGGAGTTGGCCCACTCCTTATACGAGAGCTTGTGGTTCACACCGTCGGGGCCTTCCACGAACAGCTCATCCGACGTCGCCCACTTGTAGAAGTAACTGTCCTTGATCCACCCGGCGATGCGCGGGGTCGGGAATTTGGCGGCCTCCCACATCGGGTAGGTGAGCGGAGTCCACAGCCAGTTGCCCTCCCCGCCCGGCCAGAAGGTGACCGCGTACACGGTCTCCGACCACGGGTACTTCACGAAATCCGTGGCCGCCGGTTCAGGATCCTGCAGGCCGTAAACGTCCCGCCACTTCTCGTAGCTCAGTCGAACGGGCGTCTGGGTGCCGTCCGGGTTCGTCACGAGCTCGTAAATCGTCGCGTCGTACACGATCTTGTAGAGATAGGTCGTCTTCTTCGCCGCGGCAGTTCCCGCGACGGATTCGACGTCGGTAACGGTGGTGGCATCCGCCGAGGTTTCCGCGCCAGCCGGCGCTACGGATCCGAATACGACCAGCGCGGTGACGACAACGCTCAGAGCGGCAGCGAATGTCAACCGGCCGTGGGCCACATGCCGAGGTGTGCTGACAGCTTCACCCGTCGTGGTCTGTGCGTGTGATTTCGAGAGTCGAGTCATGTGAGATCAACACCTTCTTCCGGCCCCAACCTACCGGTCCACGGACCGGGGCGCGCGGTTGGCGGCCGTTCTGGGGGCACGGCCCGCCTAGCTGTTCCCGCACCGGACAAATGGTCCCGGCACACCGGGTGCAATTGTCCGCAGGGGGAACAGTCGGTGGCGGATGCGCACCGGCCCAGTGGTCGAGCCCGGCGAGCCTGGGTGACCCCGCGGGCGGGTTACGCGGGCTGGACCGGGGTGATGCCGAACTGGGCGAGGCCCGCGGCTCCGCCGTCGTGGGCGGTGAGCACCCAGATGCCGTCCTTGTGCACGGCGACGCTGTGCTCCCAGTGCGCGGCGGCCTTACCGTCGCTGGTGGCGACGGTCCAGTCGTCGTCGCGGGTGTAGGTCTCGATGTCGCCGAGCACGACCATCGGCTCGATCGCCACGACGAGTCCGGGCTTCACGTCAGGCCCTTTCTGGCGCACCCGGTAGTTGAACACCGGCGGGGCCTCGTGCATGGACCGGCCGATGCCGTGGCCCACGTAGTCGGTGAGGATGCCGTAGCTGCCCTGCGACTCGATGTAGTCCTCGATGGCGTCGCCGACCTCGTTCAGGTGCCGGGCCTCGTGCAGCCGGGCGATGCCGTGCCAGAGCGACTGCTCGGTCACGCGGGAGAGTTCCTCGCGCTCGGCGACGAGCTCCGGCCGCGACGGGTCGGGCAGCACGAACGTGAACGCGGCGTCGCCGTTCCAGCCGTCGATGACCGCGCCGCTGTCGATGGAGACGATGTCGCCGGGGCCGAGAACGCGGGCGCCGGGGATGCCGTGCACGATGTCGTCGTTCACCGAGGCGCACACGGTGTGGAAGTAGCCCTGCTCGAGCTTGAAGTTGGGCTTGCCGCCCCGGGCCACGATCGCGGCCTCAGCGGCGGCATCCAGCTGGAGGGTGGTGGCGCCCACCCGCATCGCCGCGCGGGCCGCGTCCAGCGACGCGGCGGTCGCGAGGCCGGGGGCCAGCATGAGGCGCATCTGCGCCGGGGACTTGTAGATGGAGCGGCGAAGAGCCACGGACATACCTGCAAACTAATTCATCGTGCAAAGGCGGTGGGCACCGGCAAGATCCGGTGCCCGGGTGGAGCGGATCAGACGGACGCGCTCGCGAAGCTGTCGGTCGGACCGACGGCGTGCAGGCCGCGCTCGGCCAGGGCCGCCACGATCCGGTCGGTGACCTGGTCGACGGCGCCGAGGCCGTCCACGGTCACGACGACGCCGCGCTGGTCGTACAGGTCGATGAGCGGAGCGGTCTGCTCCTCGTACACGTCGAGGCGGTGGCGGATGACGTCGGCCGTGTCATCGGCGCGGCCCTGCTCGGCGGCGCGCTTGAGCAGCCGGCCCACGACCTCATCGGTGTCGGCGACGATCTGCACCACGGCGTCGAGCGAGGTGCCCTCGGCCTCGAGCAGGCGGTCGAGCTCGAGCACCTGGTCGGTGGTGCGCGGGTAGCCGTCGAGCAGGAACCCGTTCAGGGCGTCCGGCTCCTGGAGCCGGTCGGCGACGATCTCGTTGGTCAGGGAGTCCGGCACGTACTTGCCGGCCTCGATGAACGCCTTGACCTTGAGGCCCAGCTCGGTTTCGGTCTTCACGTTGTGACGGAAGATGTCGCCGGTGGAGATGGCGGGGATACCGAAGGCTTCGGCCAGGCGCACGGCCTGGGTGCCCTTGCCGGCGCCGGGCGGGCCGATCACGAGAAGTCGGGTCATCGGAGAAGTCCTTCGTAGTGGCGCTGCTGCAGTTGCGAGTCGATCTGCTTGACCGTCTCCAGGCCGACGCCGACGATGATCAGGATGCTGGCGCCACCGAACGGGAAGTTCTGGTCGGCACCGATCAGCGAGAAGGCGATCAGCGGGATCAGGGCGATCAGGCCGAGGTAGAGCGCACCGGGCAGCGTCACCCGG
Source organism: Cryobacterium sp. AP23 (assembly GCF_054075385.1). Classification (NCBI taxonomy): domain Bacteria; kingdom Bacillati; phylum Actinomycetota; class Actinomycetes; order Micrococcales; family Microbacteriaceae; genus Cryobacterium; species Cryobacterium sp. AP23. The sequence goes on from NZ_CM133415.1 coordinate 1,879,530, forward strand.
GTGAGAACGTAGTCGAGGTACTCGGCGGTGGGCCGGCCGGCACGGATGCCGGGAATGAACCCGCCGTACTTCTTCATGTTGTCGGCGACCTCTTCGGGGTTGAAGGTGATCGCGACGTAGAAGTAGGTGAAGCCCACGATGAGCAGGAAGTAGAACGCCATGTACAGCGGGTGGCTGCCCTGGGTGAGGTTGTTGGTGACCCAGGTGACCCAGGCCTGCGGCGTCTCGCCGGCGGCGGGCTGGTTGAACTGGGCGATCAGGGCCGGCAGGTACAGCAGCGACGACGCGAAGATGACGGGCACGACGCCGGCCATGTTCACCTTGATCGGGATGTAGGTGTTGTTACCGCCGTAGGTGCGGCGACCCACCATCCGCTTGGCGTACTGCACCGGGATGCGGCGCTGCGACTGTTCGACGAACACCACACCGGCGACGACGACGAGGCCGATCGCGAGCACGATGAGGAAGACGTCGATGCCCTTCTGCTGGGCGATCGAGATGAGGGAGTTGGGGAACTGCGCCGCGATGGACGTGAAGATCAGCAGCGACATGCCGTTGCCGATGCCGCGCTCGGTGATCATTTCACCCATCCACATGATCACGCCGGTACCGGCGGTCATGGTGATGACCATCAGCATGATGGCGTACCAGGCATCGTTGGTGAGCAACTGGGAGCACTCGGAGGAGGCGGACGTGCCGAACAGGGCGCCGCTGCGGGCCACCGTGATCAAGGTCGTCGACTGCAGGATACCGAGGGCGATGGTGAGGTAACGGGTGTACTGGGTGAGCTTGGACTGGCCGGCCGCACCCTCCTTGTACAGGGTTTCGAAGTGAGGGATCACAACGCGCAGCAGCTGCACGATGATGGAGGCCGTGATGTACGGCATGATCCCCAGCGCGAAGACGGACAGCTGCAGCAGGGCGCCACCGCTGAACAGGTTCACGAGCTCGTAGAGGCCGCTCGTTCCCTGGTTCGCTGCAAGACATGCTTGCACGTTGCCGAAGTCCACGAACGGGGCGGGGATGAACGAGCCCAGTCGGAACAGGGCGACGATGCCCAGGGTGAACCCGATCTTCTTACGAAGATCCGGTGTGCGGAATATCCGCGCAATGGCGCTAAACAAAAAAGGCCTCCAGTTAGTAACAAAGAACGAGCTTGCCGAGTCAGCGTCAGCGCATTAGTCGCTGAGCAGGCTCGACAAGCTCGATCTCGTCTACGGGTCTTACTACTTGATCGAGCCACCTGCTGCGACGATCTTCTGCTCTGCTGAGCGGGAGACCTTATCGACTGCAACAGTCAGCTTAACCGCAATGTCACCATTGCCGAGAACCTTGACCTTCTCGTTGTCGCGAACGGCACCCTTGGCGACCAGTGAAGCGATGGTTACATCGCCGCCGGTCGGGTACAGCTCGGCGAGGCGCTCCAGGTTCACAACCTGGTACTCGACGCGGAACGGGTTCTTGAACCCGCGCAGCTTCGGGGTACGCATGTGCAGAGGCATCTGCCCACCCTCGAAACCGATGCGCACGGTGTAGCGCGCCTTGGTGCCCTTGGTTCCACGACCCGCGGTCTTACCCTTGGATCCTTCACCACGGCCAACGCGCTGCTTGTCCTTCTTCGAACCGGGCGCGGGGCGAAGGTGGTGAACCTTCAGCACCTGCGGACGGACCTCAGTGGGCTCAGTCGGCGCGGCGGCCTTCTTGGCGGCAACAGTCTTGGCCGGAGCCTTGGCTGCAGCAGCCTTCGTGGTCGTCGCCTTTTTGGGGGCGGCGGCCTTCTTAGCGGCGGGCTTGGTTGCTACCTTCTCGGTAGCTTCCTTCTCGTCAGCCATTAGTCAATCTCCTCGACCTTCACCAGGTGAGCAACGGTGTTGACGTAGCCACGGTTCTGCGAGTTGTCCTCGCGGATCGTGACGGCGCCAATGCGACGCAGGCCCAGGCTGCGAAGCGTGTCGCGCTGGTTCTGCTTCTCACTAATTTTGGACTTGATCTGCGTAATCTTCAGCTGAGCCATTAGGCACCTGCCTTCGCGCTTGCGGCGGCTGCTGCTGCAGCCGCGTCGGCACGCAGAAAACGGGCCGGGGCCACGTCTTCGTAGGAGAGGCCACGGCGAGCCGCGACTGCACGAGGCTCTTCGAGCTGGTGCAGGGCCTCCACCGTGGCGTGCACGATGTTGATGGTGTTCGACGAACCGAGCGACTTGCTCAGAACGTCGTGGATGCCGGCGCATTCGAGTACGGCGCGCACCGGGCCACCGGCGATAACGCCGGTACCTGCTGCGGCCGGACGGAGAAGAACGACTCCGGCAGCTGCTTCACCCTGAACGGGGTGCGGGATGGTCAGGCCGACGCGGGGAACGCGGAAGAAGTTCTTCTTCGCTTCCTCGACGCCCTTGCTGATTGCGGTCGGGACCTCGCGGGCCTTACCGTAACCAACGCCTACCAGGCCGTTACCGTCTCCGACGACGACCAGAGCGGTGAAGCTGAAGCGACGACCACCCTTGACCACCTTGGAAACACGGTTGATCGTGACGACGCGCTCGAGGAACTGGCTCTTCTCGGCGTCACGGCTTCCGCGCTCACGGTTCGGGCTGCGCTCACGGCCACCACGGCGAGCCTCACGAGGCTCGTTCTGCGGCGGCGTGGTCGAAGCTGCGGTTTCCACCGGAACTTCAGTGACGACGTCAGCTTCCTTCGCTGCTGCGGTGCTACTGGATTCAGTGCTCACAGGTCCAACCCTCCCTTTCGGGCTCCTTCGGCGATGGCTGCGACGCGTCCTGCGTACTTGCTGCCACCACGGTCAAATACGACGGCTTCGATACCGGCGGCTTTGGCGCGCTCGGCGACGAGCTCGCCGACCTTGTGCGCCTTGGCGGTCTTGTCACCATCGAAGGTGCGCAGACCGGTTTCGAGAGTCGACGCCGACGCGAGGGTGAAACCCTTGCTGTCGTCAACGACCTGCACGAATACGTGGCGAGCTGAACGGGTGACGACGAGACGCGGACGAAGCGCGGTCCCCTGGATCTTCTTGCGAAGACGTGCGTGCCTGCGTCCGCGGGCAGCCGACTTGCTTTTTCCTCTAGTTCCGAGACCCATGGTTACTTACCACTCTTTCCGGCCTTGCGGCGAACAATCTCGCCGGCGTAACGCACACCCTTGCCCTTGTAGGGCTCTGGCTTGCGAATCTTACGGATGTTTGCGGCAACCTCGCCGACAGCCTGCTTGTCGATACCGCTGACCGTGAGCTTGTTAACGCCCTCGACGGTCAGGGAGATACCAACGGGCGGCTCGATGAGGACCGGGTGGGAGAAGCCGAGGGCGAACTCAACAGAGGTGCCCTTCTGTGCGACTCGGTAACCGGTACCGACGATCTCGAGTCCCTTGGTGTAACCCACGGTGACGCCGATGATCTGGTTGGCGATCAGGGTACGGGTCAGTCCGTGCAGCGAACGCGAAGCGCGCTCGTCGTCGGGACGGGTGACCAGAACCTGGCCATCGGTGACCTGGACCTCGATGGGGTTGGCGACGGTGAGCGCGAGCTCGCCCTTCGGACCCTTGACGCTGACGGCCTGGCCGTTAGCTTCGACCGTGACACCCGCGGGGATCTCGATCGGAAGTCTTCCAATACGTGACATTGTCGGCTACCACACGTAGGCGAGAACTTCTCCGCCTACGCCCTTCTTCTCAGCCTGGCGGTCGGTGAGCAGACCGCTGGAGGTGGACAGGATGGCAACGCCGAGGCCGCCGAGAACCGTGGGGATCTCAGTCGACTTTGCGTACACGCGCAGGCCGGGCTTGGAAACCCGCTTGATGCCGACGATGGAACGCTCGCGGTTGGGGCCGAACTTGAGGTTCAGCGTGAGGGTCTTTCCGACCTCTGCATCCTTGACATCCCAGGCAGAGATGTAACCCTGAGCCTTGAGGATGTCTGCGATGTGCGCCTTGAGCTTGCTGTGCGGCATCGACACTGTGTCGTGGTACGCCGAGTTAGCGTTGCGCAGTCTGGTCAGCATATCTGCGACCGGATCTGTCATTGTCATTTTGTGGTGCCTTTCTCGCCTGGTTTCGTGCACCCGTTACACGGATGACGACCTGTGGTGGTGGAGGGGGCCGAACGGTTGTCCGGCCCCCGGGGTAAATCTACTTGGAGTTTTCGGCCGTCTTGAACGGGAAGCCCAGCGCCTTGAGCAGCGCGCGGCCTTCGTCGTTGTTCTTGGCGGTCGTCACAACAGTGATGTCCATACCGCGAACACGGTCGATCCGGTCCTGGTCGATCTCGTGGAACATAACCTGCTCCGTGAGACCGAAGGTGTAGTTGCCGGCGCCGTCGAACTGCTGGTCCGAGAGGCCGCGGAAGTCGCGGATACGGGGCAGGGCGAGGCTGAGCAGCCGGTCGAGGAACTCCCACATGCGGTCGCCACGAAGTGTGACGTGCGTGCCAATGGGCTGTCCTTCACGCAGTTTGAACTGCGCGATGGACTTGCGTGCCTTGGTGACCTGCGGCTTCTGGCCGGTGATCTTGGTGAGGTCGGCGACGGCGCCATCCATGATCTTGCCGTCGCGTGCAGCCTCGCCGACACCCATGTTGACGATGATCTTCGTCAGGTTGGGTACCTGGTGGACGTTGGTGAAGCCCAGGTCCTTGGCGAGCTGCAGGGAGATCTCTTCGCGGTACTTCTGCTTGAGACGCGGCAGCACGACAGGCTTGGTGGCCTCAGTAGTGGTGTCAGTCATTAGAGGTCCTTACCTGACTTCTTGGCGTAACGAACGCGGACCGTCTTGGTGACGCCGTCCTTCGTTACCTCTTCGAGGCGGAATCCGACCTTGGTCGGCTTCTTGGTCTCCGGGTCGACGAGCGCGACGTTGGAAGCGTGGATCGATGCTTCTACCGTCTCGATGCCGCCGGTCTTGGAGCCGCGCTGGGTCTGGCCGACGCGAACGTGCTTCTTGACGAAGTTGATGCCTTCGATCAGGACGCGGTTCTTCTCGACCTGTACCTCGAGCACACGACCCTGCTTGCCACGGTCTCCGCCGCGAGCCTGGGTGCGGCCGGTGATGACCTCAACGAGGTCACCCTTCTTGATTCTGGCCATGATTTAGATAACCTCCGGTGCCAACGAAATGATCTTCATGAACTTCTTGTCGCGGAGTTCGCGACCGACCGGTCCGAAGATACGGGTACCACGGGGGTCTCCGTCAGCCTTCAAGATCACTGCGGCGTTCTCATCGAACTTGATGTACGAGCCGTCTGGACGACGGGTCTGCTTTTTGACGCGAACGATGACGGCTTTGACGACGTCACCCTTCTTGACGTTGCCGCCCGGGATGGCGTCCTTGACGGTGGCGACGATAACGTCGCCCAGTCCGGCGTAACGACGGCCGGAGCCACCGAGAACACGGATCGTCAACAGGACCTTGGCACCGGTGTTGTCGGCAACTTTGAGTCGTGATTCTTGCTGAAGCACTTTCTAACTCCTTCTATCAAGTAAGCGCGAGGCTTACTTGGCCTTCTCGAGAATCTCGACCAGGCGGAAGCGCTTGGTGGCGCTCAGCGGACGGGTTTCACTGATCAGGACCAGGTCGCCGACGCCGGCAGCGTTCGCCTCGTCGTGAACCTTCAGCTTGGACGTACGGCGGATGACCTTGCCGTACAGGGGGTGCTTCACGCGGTCTTCGACCTCAACGACGATGGTCTTATCCATCTTGTCGCTGGTGACGTATCCACGCATCGTCTTGCGGTAGCCGCGCACGAGAGCCTCGGCGGGGACGACCGTTTCGTCAGTCTTCGCCATGATTAGGCCTCCTTCGTCTCGACGGCGTCAGCCTCGGGAGCATCCGTGGATGCGTCCTTGGCCTTGGCCTTCTTGGTCGTCTTCTTCTCAGCCTTGGCCGGAGCCTCGACTGCGACGGGAGTGGCACGAATGCCCAGCTCGCGCTCACGGAGAACCGTGTAGATGCGTGCAATGTCCCGCTTGACCGCGCGGAGGCGGCCGTGGCTTTCGAGCTGGCCGGTGGCCGACTGGAAGCGCAGGTTGAACAGCTCTTCCTTGGCCTTCTTCAGCTCGTCGAACAGTCGTTCGTTTTCAAAAGTATCGAGCTCGACTGAGGCGAGCTCCTTGGATCCGATCGCCATTATGCGTCGCCCTCCTCGCGCTTGATGATGCGTGCCTTGAGGGGCAGCTTGTGAATTGCACGGGTGAGCGCTTCACGAGCAACGGTGTCAGAGACACCGGAGAGCTCGAAGAGCACGCGGCCCGGCTTGACGTTCGCGACCCACCACTCGACCGAACCCTTACCGGAACCCATGCGGGTTTCGGCCGGCTTCTTGGTCAGCGGGCGGTCCGGGTAGATGTTGATCCAGACCTTGCCGCCACGCTTGATGTGACGCGTCATGGCGATACGAGCGGACTCGATCTGACGGTTGGTCACGTACGCGGGGGTGAGGGCCTGAATGCCATACTCGCCGAACGAAACAGTGGTACCACCGGTTGCGTGGCCGGTACGGCCGGGGTGGTGCTGCTTGCGGTGCTTAACTCTGCGGGGAATCAACATTATTTAGCCTCAACTCCTGCTGCAACCGGAGCCGCGCCCTCTGCGCGAGGCGCACGGCGGGGACGGTCGTCACGACGCTCGGGGCGGGACGACTTAGCGTTGGCCTGCTCACGAGCGAGTTCCTTGTTGGTGATGTCGCCCTTGTAGATCCAGACCTTCACGCCGATGCGGCCGAAGGTGGTCTTGGCTTCGTAGAAGCCGTAGTCGATGTTCGCGCGCAGGGTGTGCAGCGGCACACGGCCTTCGCGGTAGAACTCCGAACGGCTCATCTCAGCGCCACCGAGACGACCGGACACCTGGATGCGAACACCCTTGGCGCCGGCGCGCTGGGCGCCCTGCAGGCCCTTACGCATCGCGCGGCGGAAAGCCACACGAGCGGAGAGCTGCTCTGCGATGCCCTGCGCGACAAGCTGTGCATCCTGCTCGGGGTTCTTGACCTCGAGGATGTTCAGCTGGATCTGCTTGGCGGTGAGCTTTTCAAGGTCGGACCGGATGCGCTCTGCTTCCGCGCCGCGACGACCGATCACGATGCCCGGACGGGCGGTGTGAATGTCGACACGGACACGATCGCGGGTGCGCTCGATCTCGATGCGGGAAACGCCGGCGCGGTCGAGGCTGGTGCTCAACAGGCGGCGGATCTTGACGTCCTCAGCGACGAAGTCGCTGTAACGCTGGCCCGGCTTCGTGCTGTCAGAGAACCAACGCGACACGTGGTCGGTCGTGATTCCCAGACGGAAGCCATACGGGTTTACTTTCTGACCCATTACTTCGTACCCTCCTCAGGAGTGGCGAGCACAACAGTGATGTGGCTCGTACGCTTCTTGATCTGGAATGCGCGACCCTGTGCGCGGGCCTGGAAACGCTTGAGGGTCGTGCCCTCATCGACGAATGCCTGGGAAACGAACAGGTCCTGCTCGTCCAGGAACTCGTTGGCTGCATCAGCCTTGACCCGTGCGTTCGCGATGGCCGATTCGACCAGCTTGTACACGGGGTCGGACGCGCCCTGCGGCGCGAACTTGAGAATTCCCAGCGCTTCATGCGCCTGCTTGCCACGAATCAGGTTGACAACGCGACGGGCCTTCTGGGCGGTAACGCGGATGTGACGCACGCGTGCGATCGACTCCACCATTTCTCCTCCTTCACGTCACCGCGTTAGCGGCGACGACCCTTCTTGTCATCCTTCACGTGACCACGGAAGGTGCGGGTGGGAGCAAACTCGCCGAGTTTGTGCCCAACCATGCTCTCGGTGACGAACACCGGGATGTGCTTGCGACCGTCGTGAACCGCGATGGTGTGCCCGAGCATGTCGGGGATGATCATCGAACGGCGCGACCAGGTCTTGATTACGTTCTTGCTAGAGGCTTCGTTTGCCTTGACTACCTTGCGGAGCAGGTGGTCATCAACGAACGGGCCCTTCTTGAGACTGCGAGGCATCGTCTACTCCTACTTACGCTTCTTGCCGACGGTACGGCGACGAACAATGAGCTTGTCGCTTTCCTTGTTCGGGTGCCGGGTGCGGCCTTCCTTCTGGCCCCAGGGGCTGACGGGGTGACGTCCACCGGACGTCTTACCCTCACCACCACCGTGCGGGTGGTCGACCGGGTTCATGGCAACACCACGAACGGTCGGGCGAACGCCTTTCCAGCGCATACGGCCGGCCTTGCCCCAGTTGATGTTCGACTGCTCGGCGTTGCCGACCTCGCCGATCGTGGCGCGGCAGCGAGCGTCGACGTTACGGATTTCTCCGGACGGCAGGCGCAGCTGGGCGTAGATGCCATCCTTCGCGACCAGGCGAACCGACACTCCGGCGGAGCGGGCCAGCTTGGCGCCACCACCCGGACGGATCTCGATGGCGTGAATGATGGTACCGGTGGGGATGTTCTTCAGCGGCAGGTTGTTGCCGGGCTTGATGTCAGCACCGGCACCCGACTCGACGATGTCGCCCTGGTTCAGCTTGTTCGGCGCAATGATGTAGCGCTTGGAGCCGTCCAGGAAGTGCAGCAACGCGATGCGCGCCGTACGGTTCGGGTCGTACTCAATGTGAGCGACCTTGGCGTTGACACCGTCTTTGTCGTTACGACGGAAGTCGATCACGCGGTACTGGCGCTTGTGGCCACCACCGATGTGACGCGTCGTGATGCGACCCTGGTTGTTACGACCACCGGTCTTGGACAACGGACGAAGCAGCGACTTCTCGGGCGTCGAACGGGTGATCTCTGCGAAGTCCGCAACAGAAGAACCGCGACGACCGGGGGTCGTGGGCTTGTACTTACGAATAGCCATTTCTTATTCCTCTAACCCGTGCCGCTTAGCCGACGGCCGTGAAGATGTCGATGGAACCGGACTTGAGCGTGACGATCGCACGCTTGGTGTCCTTGCGCTTACCCATGCCGAACTTCGTACGGCGGGTCTTGCCGATGCGGTTCATGGTGTTGATCGAAGCAACCTCAACCTTGAAGATCTTCTCGATCGCCAGCTTGATTTCGGTCTTGTTCGAACGCGGGTCCACGATGAAGGTGTACTTGCCCTCGTCGATCAGGCCGTAGCTCTTCTCAGAGACGACCGGAGCGATGATGACGTCGCGGGGGTCCTTTTGAATCGGGGTAGCCATTATGCGGACACCTCTTCCTTCTTGGTCTTGTGCGCCACGAACGCGTCAAACGCGCCCTTGGTGAAGACGATGTCGTCAGAGACGAGAACGTCATAGGCATTCAGCTGGTCCCAGGACAGCACGTGCACCGTCGGGAGGTTGCGGATGCTGCGGAGAGTCAGCTCGTCGGTGCGCTCGAGAACGACCAGCACGTGCTTGCTGCTGGCGATCTGGGTGAGCAGCGTGATGGCGCCCTTGGTGCTGGGCGTCTCGGCCGAGAACAGCGCGGTCACCACGTGCAGACGGTCGCCACGGGCGCGGTCAGAGAGTGAACCCTTGAGCGCGGCGGCAATCATCTTCTTCGGGGTGCGCTGGTCGTAGCTGCGCGGGGTCGGTCCGTGGACGATGCCACCACCGGTCATCTGAGGGGCGCGGATCGAGCCCTGACGAGCGCGACCGGTTCCCTTCTGCTTGAACGGCTTGCGGCCGGCACCGGAAACTTCTCCGCGGCTCTTCACCTTGTGCGTTCCCTGGCGTGCGGCAGCGAGCTGCGCGACAACAACCTGGTGAATCAGGGGGATGTTGGTCTGGACGTCGAAGATTTCGGCGGGCAGGTCGACGGAGCCGGCCTTCTTGCCGTTGGCATCGATGAGGTCGAGTGCGGTAGCCATAAGAACTACGCTCCCTTCACTGCGGTGCGGACGAATACGAGGCGGCCCTTGGCGCCGGGAACGGCACCCTTAACCAGGATGAGGCCCTTGTCGGCGTCGATCGCGTGAACCTTGAGGTTCAGCACGGTCACGCGCTCGCCACCCATACGACCGGCCATGCGCATGCCCTTGAAGACACGGCTGGGGGTCGAGGAGGCACCGATGGAACCGGGCTTACGGTGGTTGCGGTGCGAACCGTGCGAAGCGGAAACACCCTTGAAGTTGTGACGCTTCATAACACCGGCGAAGCCCTTGCCCTTGGAGGTGCCCATGACGTCGACCTTGGTGCCGGCAACGAACACACCGTCAACGGTGAGCTCCTGGCCCAGGGTGTAGTCAGCGGCATCCGCGGTGCGGAGCTCGGTGACGTGGCGGCGCGGCGTGACGCCGGCCTTCTCGAAGTGTCCTGCGGACGGCTTGTTCACCTTGCGGGGGTCGATGGCGCCAGAGGCAATCTGGACGCCGGCGTAGCCGTCGATGTCCTTCGTGCGGATCTGGGTGACGACGTTCGGCGAGATCTCGATGACGGTAACGGGAACAAGCTTGTTGTTCTCGTCCCACACCTGAGTCATGCCGAGCTTCTTGCCGAGGAGGCCCTTGGTGGTCTTGGTATCTGCGTACGACATCGCGGGCCCTAGAGCTTGATCTCGATGTTGACGTCGGCCGGCAGGTCGAGACGCATAAGCGAGTCGACGGCCTTCGGCGTCGGGTCAATGATGTCGATCAGACGCTTGTGGGTGCGCATTTCAAAGTGCTCCCGGCTGTCCTTGTACTTGTGAGGGGAACGGATGACACACACCACGTTCTTCTCGGTCGGAAGCGGCACGGGGCCGACAACGGTTGCACCCGCACGGGTGACAGTGTCGACGATCTTGCGCGCCGAGATGTCGATGACCTCGTGGTCATACGACTTAAGTCGAATGCGGATTTTCTGTCCCGCCATGTCGAACTCTCTTTCTTGTCAAGGCTTCTTACATCCCGAGGGCTGCATTGGACGCCGTAGTAGCACTGCTGCTATCGCACCACTGTTCATCTGTCAATTTCGATCCAACCGGGATTCCGGCCTTCTCGACCCAACTCCCCCAGGCCGCAAGGCCTGATGGTTGACATGGTTTTACCCAGTCAGCCGAGAGTTGATTTAAGCTTCGTTCTGCTACCCGCGGCCTAACTCCGACCCCGTGGGGCGAGCTATGCACTGCCTGGCAGTGATTCCGGTCTCGCGTGCAGCGCGATCCGAAAGTGTTGAACTAGAAGAGTCTGCCACAGGATTGGGTCATTGTGCAACCCGGGCGTGTCGCGTTGGGCGTGTCGCTGAGATCCGCGTCATTCCGCGGCACTCGGGGGCTATTTAACCACGGTGAGCCGGGCGCCCGACGAGGTGGCTGCCAGGATATTCGCGCTGCCGCTGTATCGAACGGTTATGGTCTTCACGCCCGCCGTGGACAGCACCGGAAGGGTGAGTGATGCCTTGCCGGCCGCGGCCGCGGCCAGCGGGTATGACTTGACCAATTTGCCGTTGGCGTAGACGGCGAGCGTGCCGGTCGGCCGGGCGACCCCGGGCACGGTTACCGCCACCTTGACCACCGCGCTCTTCGTCGTCTTCACTGACGCTGCCAGGAGCGAGACCACGGCCTTGGCCGTTGCCTTGGTCACTGTCACGGCCACGGCGGGCGAGGTGGAAGCCCTGACGGCCGCCGTTGCCGGGACGAACCGGGCCGTGATTGAGCGCGCTGCCACGCCAAGCGTGGACGACAGGGTGTAAACCGCGGTTCCCCCCGCGCCCAGTCTCGCTGACCCCAGCACAGTGCCACCCGAGAGGAACTCGACGTTTCCGGCGGGGTAGACGCCTCCGACCTTGGCGACGGCGGCGGTGGCCGCGATGCGGGTGGCCGATCCGTAGACCTGGCTGCTTCGACTGACCGTGAGGCCTGTCGTGCTGGCGGCGGGGCCCGGGGTGACGGTGAGCGTGGACTCCGCCGAACGTGATGGAGCCAGGGTCGTGGCGGTGGGCACAAACTGAGCTGCCACCGCGTAGGTGCCCGCTGTCAGGGTGCTGGGCAGCGTGTAGAGGGCCACCCCACTGGCATTCGTCGCGACGGTGGCCAAGCTGCGTGTGCCGGCCAGGAACACCATCTTGCCGCTGGGCACCTTCCCGTTCCCGGCCGTCGCAGTCGCGCGCACCTGAAGAGTCTTGGTTGACCCCGACACCTGTGTCCACCAGTCCGCGCCGGCAACTTGGTCAAGGGTGACCGCGGTGGCGATCGGCGCGGCCGGTGTCGTGCCGAACGTGACGGTGACCACGGCCCCGGTCTTCGCGTTGAGCGAGGTGACACGAAGAGTGAATCCGCCGTTCACGCTCACGAACGATTCGCCGGCATCGAGGTGGGTGTCACGCAGCCTTTTATCGAGCGACCCGGGTATCAGGCCAGTCGCCAGCACCGCGGTCTCGGTGCCTTGCGCATACGGAAGCTCCCGGAGCACCCGCACCCCTCCCGTGATCGGGCTCATGTCCGATGAGTAGCTGTAGAAGCTTCCCTTGAACGGGCCAAGATGTTGTTGTGGCCAGGCGAACTCCGCCGACGTGGCGTCCGCCCCCGCCGACGTGCGGAATTCCACCACGTACGTCTCCTGCGTGAGCGGGTCGACGACCCGCAGGGCGCGGGTCCCCGTCGTTCCGCGGCTGTCCAGCGGCATGATCGTGGTGGTGGCGCTGCCGGCCGTGAGCGTCTTCACGTCACTGAGGTAGCCGGCCGAGATACGTTGCGGGCTCGACAGGTGCGGCGTCGCGTCATCCCGGGCGCTTCCCATGATGTCCAGGGTGTCGCCGTAGCGTTCCACCGGGCAGGTCCCGTTGAGGTAGGAACCAGCGGCGGCGTCAGTGCTCGCAGAGCTCGGGCAGATGGCCGAGTTGGCGTGGCTGAAGCCGAGATTGTGCCCGAATTCGTGCAGCACGACGGGGAGGGCACCCACCCCTGACACCCCTTGGATACCGAGCATGACGCCGCCACCGCCACCTAGGCTGCCCAACCCGCCGACACCCCCGACGAAGCAGCCGTCGCGGGGAAGAATCAGCAAGTGTTCTTTCGTCCCCATCCAGTGATACTGGTCAAATTTGCCGCTGAAGGCCTTCTGGCTGGCGCGCGAGAAGATGTCGCTCAGACCGCAGGAGCCGTTGAGGTCGCGCTTCTCGTACCCGCCGAACACCACCGAGATTCGTCCGCCCGATTCCTCGGCCCAGAACGCATTCATCTTCGCGACCAGGCCCCGAACATTAGCGTCGCCGTCAAGTCCGGTGGCCAGGTTGTCTGCTGTGGTCGCGGTCGCGTTGACGATGCTCACCCAGACCGTGTGCACCTCCGTGGCCATACGAGCGGTCGGCCCCCTGCCAGCGGGTGGTTCCTCGGGTATGGTCACGCCGGGTACCAGCACAATGTCATCCAGCGGGTCTGCGAGCCCGTCCCCCGGTGAGGTGGGAGGGGTCACCACCGCGGGCACTGCCGGCGTTGCGGCCGCCGGCTGCGGAGCTGCAGTGAACGTCGCGGCGGCCAGCACCACTACGAGAACAATCGAGCATCGCTTCACAACAGACACAGAGCCCCCCGGCCTGATCACCCAGCAGAATCGAACGTCATCCTCTGAGATGCCGACGGCGCGGGACTCATGTCTCTCGGGAGCCCGACACCTGATCCTAGGTGTTACCTGTGAGCCGCCTGAGTGATTGTGCCCCTGACTGGGGGCGCGGAACGCCTAGTGGGCGCCCTCGGGGGTGACCACGGCGCGAACGGTGCGCCAGAGGATGAGGATGTCGGTGGTGAGCGACCAGTTCTCGACGTAGTAGAGGTCGAGGCGGATGCTGTCGTCCCAGCTCAGGTTGGACCGGCCGCTGACCTGCCAGAGCCCGCTCATGCCGGGCTTCATGATCAGTCGGCGGTGCGCGGCGTCGTCGTAAAGGGCGACCTCTGCGGCGCGCTGCGGGCGGGGGCCGACCAGGCTCATCTCGCCGAAGAACACGTTGAACAGCTGCGGCAGCTCGTCAATGGAGTACTTCCGCAGGATCTTGCCGATGGGGGTGATGCGCGGGTCGTTGGTGACCTTGAACAGCGGGGTGTCCGAGGTGCCCTGCGCGTCGAGCAGGCTTTCCAGCTGGTCGTCGGCATCCTGCACCATGGAGCGGAACTTGTACATGCCGAAGGTGCGGCCGTGGCGGCCGATACGCTCCTGCCGGTACACGATGTTGCCGGGACTCGAGCGCTTGACCATGACAGCGACCCAGACCAGGCCGGGCGAGCTGATGATGATGAGCAGCGCAGATCCGAGGATGTCGAAGGTGCGCTTCGTCACGCGCTTCACGCCCTCGAATGCCGGGTAGCTCACATGGATCAGCGGAAGGCCGGCGACCGGGCGGGAGTGGATGCGCGGCCCGGCGATGTCGGTCAGCGCCGGGGCCACGATCAGCTCAACGTCGCGGGCTTCGAGTTCCCAGCCCACGCGGCGCATGTCTTCGGGGTTGATCTCGTCGGCGCCGGTGAGGATGACCGTGTCGGCGTTGGTCGCGTCGACGGCGGCCAGGAGGCCGTCGTAGTCGCCCACCACGGGGACCCCGTGCACGGGACCCTTCGAGACAGTACCCTCACGCGTCAGCGCGCCGACGAGCTTGAGGCCCGTCCCCGCGGTGCGGGTGATCGTCGCGGCCACGTGAGCGGACTTCAGCCGCTCCCCCAGCAGGAGCGCCCGAGACAGGTAGTATCCGCGCGCCTGGCGCTTACGCAACCACTGGCGCCATCGCCACCGCGTCGCAATGAGCAGGATGAGACCAATAGGAAGTGCTGTGAGGAAGTACCCGCGTGCGACCTCGATTTTGAAGAGGAAGGCAACGATGGCGAACATACCGAAAAGCCGGATCGTGGCATCGGCGACACGTTTGTACTCCAGCGTGCCGCTTCCGATGACCTTGTGGTCGCGGGTTGCGTAGATGTCCATCATGAGCATCCACACCACGACGAGGACAACCGAGACCAGGGTATAGCTCGCACCCACGTTGAGCTCACCGCGGGCGGCGACGGGAACCGTCTGGAAACCGAACCAGAAGAACTGCGACCCGAAAACCGCCGCCAAAATCACGATGATGTCGCTCAGGAAGAGACGTGCAGCAAAGGCGCGTTGCCAGGACCTGCGTCGTAACACTCCAGCCGTACGTGTGTCGCCGACAGCCATGTATCTCCCCGAGTAGTCCCCCGAAAACCGCGGCACTTGTATGCCGTCGGAAGTAGGTGTTCACCCATATCGTTCCACATCTCAAGCTGGACACCGAAATTTCACATAGCCGCGCGTCGCCGTTACTGCCCGCGGTGGTAGGCCTGGCGGCGCCGGTTCAGGATTGCTCGTCTAGGGTGGACCTGTGAATTCACGAGCCTCCCGTCGCGCGCCCGAGCGCTCTGCCCGCGCCGGCGCGCGCCACGATCGACGCAATTCCAACACCAAACGACGCCTCAAAGTTGGCCTCATTGTTGCCGGAATAGTGGTGCTCTGCGCTGTAACTTGGCTGGCGACTCGCGCGCTGGTGGTGAAGACGGACTTGGAGGCTTCACAGTCACTCGTCACGCAAATGCAGGATCAGGCCCAGGCGTACGACCTCGCCGCCCTTGCTACGACCCGCGACGAGCTCGAAGCTCGTTCGTCGAGCGCGGTCAACGGCACTCATGACCTCACCTGGCGTATCGCCGAATTCGTGCCTGTCGTGGGCGAGAACCTGACAGCCGTGCGGTACGTCGCTGAGAGCATTGACGACATTGTCGTGCAGGTCGCCTCACCCGCCGTTGACGTCCTCGGCTCGTTTGACATTAAGACCAAGGATCCCGAGACCGGCGGGTTCGACCTTGCTCCCATCACCGAGGCGCGCAAGATCGTCGCGTCAGCGGACACGGTCTTCTCGACCTCACTCGACAAGCTGGACAGCATCTCTGCCGGTGCGACGGTAGGACCTGTCACGGGCGCCGTCGACAAACTCAGTGGATTATTGGGCACGGCCCAGGGCGCAGTCACTGATATCGCTCCTCTGCTTGACGTCGCCGGCTCTGCCCTGGGCGTCGACGGTCCGCGGGACCTCCTACTGGCTTTTCAGAACAACGCGGAAAGCACTGCGCTCGGCGGCAGCGCCGCGTCATACACTCTGCTCCACGCCGAAAACGGCGCGATAAGCGTCACCGCTCAGGCGAACAGCGGGGATTTCGTGGAAGGGGTCCCAGTCGACGTTGAAGTCGACCAGAGCGCACTGGGTCTCTACAGCAACTACCTCATTGACCACATCAACACGTCTACTAGCCGGCCGGACTTTCCGACCGCGGCCAGGACCATCAGCGCTTTCTGGGAGCGTGATCTCGGAGTCAGTGTCGACGGCGTGATTTCGGTTGACCCCCTTGCTTTGGCACTCGTGCTCAAAGCGACCGGACCTATCACCCTCGCGTCAGGTGACGAACTTTCAGACAAGAACGCAGTGGGGCTGCTCACCAACGGGATTTACAAGCGCTACCCGGACAATGAAGATGCCCCGAAGGCGGATGCCTTTTTCGCAGAGGCCGCATCGTCAGTCCTCACCAAGGTCACGAGTGGGGAATTCGACCTCATAACGATGCTGAGCTCAGTGTCTACCGGCATTGAGAAGGGCAGCATCCTGATGTGGAACTCGGATGCAGAAGCACAGGCCCGCCTGGACGGTACCCGTCTGCAAGGCATTCTGCCGACTTCCAACAACGACGAGACCGTTGTGGGGGTCTATTACCGCGATACGTCGGCGTCGAAGATCGACTATTACCTCGAGACGGCCACGCAAACAACGAGCGACAGGTGCTCGGTACCCGGATCGACCACATTCACCACCTCTGTGACGCTTCATTCCACGCTCACGGATAAGGAAGCCAGGGATCTGCCCCAGTACGTCAATAGCAAAAACTTTGGATGGGAAAAGTTCCGGACCGAGGTCTACGTCTATGGTCCGGTCGGCGCAACCCTGGCCGGAGCGCAGGTCGATGCCGAGGGAGAAGAAACCACCATCAGGGACGGGGCAACGGACCTCGGCAGGCCTGTCGCCCCGATCGTTGCAGACCTCGCCCCCGGAGAGACAACGACCGTGACCGTGGCGTTCACGATCGAGTCCACGGATCTCGGTCCTCTGGCTGTCCGGGGCACTCCCATGATCCGCGCCACGGACGTCACGATCACTGACCCGAAGTGCGGATAGCGGTCCTGCCCGCTAGCGGGTGAGACCCATCTCCCAAAGGCGGCGGGCAATGATTTTCTCGTCACGGTCATAGATTGCGGCTCGTATCACGACTGCAAGCAATGCGCCGATGAGGGCACCGATGGAGTTTGAGGCGACGTCGGAAATAGTAGCGAACCGCGCGCTGAGGGCATATGCCTGCGTGAGTTCGATGGCGATGGAAAGCCCGGGGCAGATGATAAGCGCCAGCCACCACACGCGCACCGGCAGCAACATGCTCACTAGAAAACCGAGCGGTACGAACATCAAAACATTCGCCGTGAACTCTAGCTTGGTGTAGCCGAACCACTCGGGGATGCCGTTTCGATGCAGCACATCGAGGAGCCGGTTGATCGACGAGGCGAAGCCCTGGTCCAGAGGCGTCGGCCACATCGTCGCCAAGATGACGATCAGCCCGTACGCCATGACCAGTGCCAGACCCAATTGCTGCCGCACCCTGCTCTTGGGCGGGCCCTTGTCCGTCATCGTCTGTTGCTCCATCCCGCCATCGTAGACGGGGGCACCTGCCAATCCCCAGTAAGCCATCCGGCTTCGCCCGGCGCCACAGTCTCGATAACGTAGGCTGATTCAGATGGTTCCTTGGACATCAAGGCAGCCGAGATACTCCCGGGGGAACACCATATGTCAGGCATCGTCGTTCATGAATGGTTAGCCAAGCGAGGAGGTTCCGAAAACGTCGTCGAGGAAATCGTCGCGACCTTTCCGGACGCCCAGCTGCAATCGCTCTGGAATGACGCTCCGCAGCGGTTCACCGACCTGAACGTTGCAGAAACCTGGTTGGCGCGCACGCCGCTCCGAAAGTCGAAAGCTCTCGCCCTTCCCTTCATGCCGACCACTTGGCGCCACTTAGGCAGCAACGACGCCGAATGGATCCTGTGCAGCTCGCACCTCTTCTCCCACCATGCCCGCTTCGCCGGCCCGGCGCGCGATGTTCCCAAGCTCGTCTACGCCCACACTCCCGCACGGTACATCTGGACCCCGGAGCTCGACGCCCGCGGCAACAATGTGCTGGCAAAAGCCGTGCGGATGCCTTTGCAACGGCTCGACCGCGCGCGGGCGCAGGAAGCCCAGGCCATCGCGGCGAACAGCGAATTCGTGCGCAAGCGCATCCAGGACTGCTGGCACCGCGACAGCGTCGTCATCCACCCGCCGGTTGACGTCCAGGCCTTCGCCGACGACCCTGCCGCCCACCTCACGGCAGACGAAGAGCAGATCCTCGCGGCACTCCCCGACACGTTCCTCCTCGGCGCCTCCCGCTTCATTCCTTATAAGCGCCTCGACCTGGTGGTCGCGCTTGGCGTCGCATCCGACACCCCGGTGGTGCTGGCCGGCGACGGACCGTCCCTGCCCGAGCTGCAGGCCTTGGCCGACCAGCACCCCGGTCAAGTGACCTTCGTGATCAAACCCTCGCGGGCACTCCTGAGCTCCCTCTATAGACGCGCGCTGGCCTACGTGTTCCCAGCCATCGAAGACTTCGGCATCATGCCGGTCGAGGCCATGGCCACCGGTACGCCGGTGATCGCCCGCGACTTCGGAGGCGCGGCCGAGTCCGTCGTCGACGGGGTCACGGGTGTGCATCTCGGCGACTTCGCCGGAGAGGCTGGCCGTGAGGCTGTGGCCCTGGCCGCCACCTTACGCCCGGAGGACGCCATCGCTCGCGCCTGGCAATTCGACAAGTCAGTTTTCCGCTCGTCCCTGCGCACCTGGGTCGACACCGAAGTTCACGCCTAACTCTCCGGGGCGGCACCCGCAGGCGTCGCCCCGCCTAGCCTCGCTCTACTCCGATTTCAACCCCTTCCTGGAGACTCATGACAATCCTCAAACGCCTCCGCGCCCAACCTCGCTGGCGGGTGATCACGGCCGCAGGCGTCGTTGTCGTCCTCGCCTGTGGAGCGACCGTCGCCGCTTTTGCCTTCGCGCCCGATTCAGAACCGGCCGCTGTTGCCCCGACCTCGACACCGAGCGCCACAGCCACGCCGACACCCACCCCGACGCCGACGCCGGAGCCCGCCGCGCTGCCGACCGCTGACGCAACCGCGTCGTTCGACGGCTGGTCGCAGGACAACGAAGCGGACGTGGCATCCACCTTCACCGCTGAGGCCGGCGATGCGGCAGATGGTGCCATTGCTCTGCGAATCGCGAGTACGAATCCGGCCGACAACCCGACCCGCCGCGCACTGAGCCAGACGGTCGCAGTCACACCGTCCACTACCTATACGTTCACCGCATCTATCCAGGGGACCCCGAACGCGAAGGCGAAGCCTCAACTGGCCGTCTTCATGGGATCAGAGGGTCAGGGCCGATACGACTTCACAAGCACGAGCGGTGCGTGGACGGAACAGACCTGGAAGTACACAACGGGTGCCGCCGAAACGGAGACGCCTGTCAGTCTTCTTACCGTCGGCCCCGTCACCGACATTGCTCTGGACAAGCTGACCATGACCGCGGCCGGAGCAGCGGACAATCTGCTAGCCAACCCCTCGTTCGAGGCATTTTCCGCCGATAACCCACGCATCACAAACGCCTCACTGATGCTGGAGACTGGCTCCGCGGCGACACTGGGTGTGTCCTGGCGCGTTCCCGGCGCGTCTTGGACGGTTACCGACGAAACCGGCGCGTCTGTCAGCACGGGAACCCTCGATCTGCAGCCCGGACTTGCCGTGGTTTCTCTGCAGGATCTTGATCCCGGGTACTACTCGATCGACATCGTGAACAACGACAACGGTTCAGACAACATCCAGACTTCGCTTGCCATTGTCGACCCTGTCGCTAAGGGCGCCTCCGCGACCGACGAAAGGTTCGGTGTCGGCGTGCACCTCGCACCGGCCTATCTCAATTCGGGGCGCGTAGCCAGCGAAATAGGCTTCGGGACTGTTCGGACAGATACGCTCTGGCACCTGATTGAGAAGCGACAGGGCGAGTACTTATTCCCCGACGTCGAGGAGAGCATGATCCAGGATTACGCAGCAAATGGAGTGGGTCTCCTGCCGCTTAGCGTCTATAAGAACAAGTTGTATGACAACAACAAGACCCCTAGCACCCCTGAAGGGCTGGCGGCGTACGCCGAATTCACCAATGCCGTCGTGAGCCACTACGGGTCTCCGGCAGTAGAGGTTTATAACGAGTTCAACAACCCGCCGATGAACAAAGGTGCGTGCGGGCCCACGGCGGCGTGTTACGTGCCCCTGCTCAAGGCCACCGCCGAGCGAGTGAAGGCGGATCACCCTGAAACCCTTATCGTCGGCCCGTCGATCGCCCGCACAGATGACGTTTTTCTGACAGAGTTGTATCAGGCTGGCGGGCTCAACTACCTCGACGCGGTCAGTTGGCACCCGTACGACTACGGACCCGGCATCGGGCCTGAGTTCCTCGAGGCGTCCCTTCAGAACCAGGTCGCCAAGATGAAGGAATACAACAACGGCATTGCCAAGCCCATTTGGATCAGTGAATTGGGCTGGTCAACCGCCGGATACACCGAGCAAGAGCAGGCCGACAACCTTGTGCGGGCACAGGCAATCTCCCTGGCAAACGGCGTTGAGAAGTTCTTCTGGTACGACCTCGTCAACGACCAGAACGACCTCGCCCACCATGAGGGCAACTTCGGGCTCGTTCGTCAGGTGACCGAAGAAGTGCCTCTCTTTGCGCCCAAGCCCTCGGCGGTGGCGCAGGCTGTGCTAATCCGTGAAGTTTCCGGAAAGCCGTTCACGTCGCGCGACGAGCAGGCTGACACATCGGTGTATTCGTACGTCTTTGGGAGCGGCGCCGCGGTCACACGGGTCGCGTGGGCTACAACGGCCAAGACACTCACATACGCGGCAACAACCGACATCACTGTTACGGACCAGTTCGGCGCGACCACCACTCTGGAGCCCGTTGACGGACGCATCACGGTTCAGGTCGATGGCCACCCGCGCTACCTAGACGGAGACGTTTCCGACCTGCAGGTGGTTGGCTAGCCACAAGCAGACACAGAAGAAGGGCCCGTGCTAACTAGTACGGGCCCTTCTTCTGTGCTGCTACGGAAAGCGTCACGCGCGACTTATGACCGCGGACACTCGCTCCCCCACGCCGTCCCAGCTGTACAACTCATTCCATGCCGCCGGCATAGCCAACGGTCCGGCTTCCGCCTGTTCCACCAAGGAATCCATCGATCGCGCCCATTCGTCCGCGCTCGTGGCTGATTCAACGGTGACGCCCGTGTCAGACCGAATTTCTTGCACGCTCTCGCAACCAGTCCACGAGGCGACACGAGTTCCGCACGCCATTGCCTCCAACGCTGGCAGGCCAAAGCCTTCCAAGATTGACGGCTGCAGGGCACCCGCAGCTCCCCGGTACAGCGACGCCAATTCGTCATCGCTCACACCTGTTCGGATGCTCACCCGATCGCCGAGACCGGCTTTCGACACAGCCGACTCTGCCTGCTCAACATCTGACGTCACCACAATGAGGTTGTACTCCGGGCGAAGGGCCAGCGCATTGAATAGGACATCTACGTTCTTGTGCGGTTTCAAGTTACCCACGTAGAGGAACGTCGGTCGGTCGAAGGTAGCCTTTGGGCCCTCAACAGCGAAGGCCCGCGAACGACCACAACCCACGACCACAATCTCGACGTCTGCCGCCCCCATCCAATCGGCGATCGCGCGAGCTGACGTAGTAGAAACAGTCATCACGACTCCCGCTCGCTTGATGGCCCGCTTAACGACAGCGTTGTAATAGAGCGCCTTGGCGAATGACTTCTCCGATGCTATTTGCAGGTGGATCAAGTCATGAATCGTCAGTATCTGCCGCGCCCGCGTGAACCCCGCATTGAACCCGGGGCTGTACAAAACGCTGGACGATGGAAGCTTCGTCCTGTGCACGCTGAGCACGTCCAGGATTGACGTGGGCGATCCCTGTCCGCCGAGAGCTAGCCATGGCACCTCCAGCCGAGCAACGACCTCGGTGGCGAACCGACCAATGCCGTGTTCACCGCGCCAGCGATCATCAACGAATAATTGCGCCATTAGTGTCCCTATCTATTGCTGCGATGGGATTAGACCATTCATGGGCATCCATCATCGCTACTGCCGTTCAACGGCAATATCTCCAAGCGCCACGTTGATCGGGTCGAACCCACACCAAGAGGGGGACCCGGCTCCAAGCAATGCGCACCTGCCCAACACTACTGCGCACCTACGCTAGGTTTATTCAGACCGAAACGGCAAGAGCAGGCACGTCACTAGACCCGTGTCGATCGAATTGAACGGCGGAATCTTTACATGCGAGTCGGATGGCTTCTACGACCTACCAGCCTGCTCCTCATCTCAGTGGCCGTCAGTTTCGCCATGTGGATAGTCCCAGGGCAGTCCGAGGAACTTCGAGGCTTCGCCGAGCGCAGCACCGTCGGCGCTGGCGGGGCCTTTCTATTGGCCGGCTGGTACACACTGTGTTTCATCGTCATCTGGGGCTGCATACGCCTGGGTACGAAGGTGCGCACTGTTGAACGGCTGTCATCTTTTGACCGTTCCGTCTCGCTCGAGCGAAACTTCTTCTGGTTTATCTCACTCGTCGCCTCGGTAGGTATGGTCTATTGTCTGGTGCACATAGCGATGCACGTGAGCATTGTGGAGGCGATTCAAACTCGCACGTTCAACAATCTCGCGCACGCGCTCCCCGAGGGAACCGGTATAGCCACCCTCCGCTACGCCACTGCCCTGGCCGCGCCGGTTGGCGTCTACCTCTGGCAGCGAAAGAACGCCCCGCTCCCTGTAGTCATTTGGAACGTCCTGCTCCTGCTGGCCAACGTTGCGCTGGCCTCTCGTCTGTCGCTCATTCTCGCGCTGCTGGTATATGCGTTTCTGTTCGTGCGGACCAACCGCGGCTTTCGTCTCAAATGGTGGGTCGCTCTAGTGACGTTCCTTGCTCTCTTCGGAGGTCTGACGGCGTTCAATTACGCGCGCAATGCGGGCTACTACGAACGTCACGGCGTAGAGAACGCGATAGAGATGAATGCCTACCAGCTTGCGGCGTACTTGGGGACGCCTATTCAGGTGTCCCTCGGCGTCTCCGAGCAGATTTCGACGGGGAAGTTGGCGGTGTCCGGCGATCCATTGCTCTCGCTGCAGGCGGTCGCCCCGACGTTCGTCGATTTCGAGAAGGTGAACCTGGGCACCGGCACGAAGGATCAGCGCTATGGAGCCGTCAGTGTTGCGGACAACCTCACGACCAACTCCGCGTTCGCAGATACGTACGTGAAGTACGGGTGGTGGGGCGTAATTTATACCCTCCTGGTTCTCGCGGTGGCAGCATTCGGCTTCGGTGTATTCGCTCGGTATCGATCTGTCGTAGCGATACTCGCAGCCGTCCTGTTGTATGGCTTCGCTGAGTACTGGAGGATCTTCCTGTTCAACCAGGGCATCCTGGTGTTCCTCTTGCTTGCTACTGCGGCAGGTCTCGTCTTCTCGCTGGCCGCCGAGTCGATCCTTGGCCGCTGGCCGCGACTGAGGGTGCGGCCGTTTGCGCCAGGGCCACGCGCTTACGCTGCGGAAACAACCAGCGACGCACTGGCCGAGGACGGCGACGGTCTGCCCGCAGCCCGGCACCGGGCCGACGCCGTCCGGCACTCTGAGTCCACCGAAACAGCCGGGCGCCTCTAGTGAGCGGCGCAATGGACAACCGGGTAGTTTTCATCAGCCACACTCATGCCGGCGGCATCTTCAGGGTCGGCAGCCATCATTTGGCTCGCGAACTGTCGATTCGCGGATACAACGTTGCTCACGTGTCGACGCCATTCTCGACGGCTCACGCAGCCCTCAGGAAGGGGGCGGACGGCCGAAAAGAGCAGTCTCTCCTGGGCGCCCAGCGTGACGAATACGGCGTGCTCCAACTGGTGCCACGGACGATTCTTCCTGCGCGATTTTCCACGTCACGATACCTCAAGGCTGCGCTAATGGACTCCGGATTCCTCGGAGCCCGCTTCATGCTCGTTGACCAGCCGCTGATGAGTGCGGGTCCGCTCACTCGCTTTGCGGACACGGTCGTGTACAGGCCGACCGATTTGTATCTGAATGGCGCCGCTGCCGTGAAGCAGCGCGCGCTCCTGAGAATCGCTGCTGGGGTGATCGCCACTTCAGATGAGGTCCTGCACTCCCTGCCTTTAGACAGACAAATACCTCGGATGACGATCGAGAACGGGGTTGAATTTGGTCGATTCGCCGCCCCCCTCTCTGAGGACCGATCAGGAGCGGTGTATGTAGGCGCACTGGACGAGCGGTTCGACTGGGACGCGATCCGGCAGTTCGCTCTCGCCGTGCCGGACGCACCGGTACGACTGGCTGGACCAGCCGATTCCGCCCCTCCTGGTCTTCCATCCAATGTTGAGCTTCTGGGCTCTGTCCCCTACGCGGACGTTCCTGCGCTCCTGGCTCGCGCGCGAGTCGGCCTTTTGCCGCTCTCAGATTCCCCGAGCAACCGGGGCCGTAGCCCCATGAAGCTTTTTGAATACCTTGCGGCAGGCCTTCAGGTAGTTTCTAGGGAAACCCCTGTGATTGCTGCACGCAACCTCCCCGGTGTGAGCACCTACCGGACCGCCGAGGACGGCGCTCGTATCTACGCGAGAGATCACCTTAGCGAGGTCGCAAACACGGCAGGTGTCCACGCCGCCCGGCTTCAGGATTGGTCAGCAAAGGCCGACGAAGTCGAGAAGTTCTGCCTCTCCCTCTAGGACGCCGCCTAGGCACGCATGCTGCAGAACTCGGTGTACCTGCCCCCTACCAAGCCGCCAGCGGGTGCCGAGGAGCCCGAAAGACGCGTCAGACGCGTCAGACGCGTCAGACGGCCCGATGAGTAACGCGCCGATACAGAGCACGATGTTCTTGAGCAGCGAAACTCCATAGTCGCCGTTCTGAGAATGCTCGACCTTGCACGGCCGCAGGTTTTGCGATCAGGTTGTCCAATGACGTTGAAGTTAGTTCCCCTGGATACCGTCGAATCCAAAAGTCTCCATACTCGGCAGCAAGAGCTCTCGACGCCGGGCTCTCGCGCAATGCCACAGGACGCTGTAGCGAGAGCGCCAAGAGAACCACACCTGAGTTATAGAGGTCCGCATAGGGCACAACGACAAGGTTGGCGGCCTGGATCTTCTCGACTAGTTCTTGAGAATCCAGTCGTTGGGGAAAGACGCTCAGTTGGGACGGATGCGCCTTTGCGATCGACAGAAGCTCTGCGGCATAATCCGATTCAGACGGGGCTCCGGCAATCGTCAGATGTGGATAGCCAAGCGCGACCGCAGCGTGTGCGACTTCCTCGAAGCGCTTGTACCGACGGATGACTCCGAAGCAAAGTATCTGGTTGATACCTCCCGGGGGCCTTTCCTGGGCGCCGAGCGCTTCTAGCCATGGAACATAGTCGCTGTGTGGGATGACTACGTCTGCGTCGCTGCGTACGCCGTCTTCGTCCTCACGCTCTGAGAGCCAAATTCGCGCCGAGACCAGCTTTTCGAAGTGCTGGAGGAGTGCCTTGTCTACCGACGCCACGCGAAAATGGGCGTTCTTGTTGTGCATGGTTCGAACGACAGGAACACGCTTGAACCGCAATCGGATGAGTGCCAGGAAGAACAAGGCTCGTACAACTAGCCGCCGCGCCAACGTTGGTTGCGTGATCAGATGTTCGGGCCAGTGGACATGAAACGCGTCAAAGGACCCCGTTAATAGGGTGCGCCAGGTAAAACCGACAATCACAACATCGGGGCCTACGGATTGGGCCAGCAAGTCTATGTACGGGTTGTCTTTCCAGTTCGCTTGTCTAGTGTCGAACAGCACCCGGACAGTGTCCTTCACCTGAGCCTCATCTCTCTGCAGCCCCGCGGGCACACATCACTGGAGTACTCAGTCTCTCAGTGAAAGCAGCGCGTCCTCTCCGCGGGTCGTCTGTCTTCCTCGGTTGCCCTCGCCGCGGCTGGAATCCGATCAGAACGACAAGCGGCATGCACGGCGGTCGCAAAGGGTAGGGCGGTGAAAACGACGTTGTATTGTGGGAATTTGAATCCAATTGTGGCTTCGGTGATTACCATCGGAATCTGCTCGTACGAAAGGCAAGTTACTTGATTGAGCTGTATTCCTGGAATCCTGGTCGCCCGCTACTGCCGGGATTACTGGGCCGCCGCCTCGCCAGGGCCGGATACTCCGGGGCTCCGGTAAATAACTTCGGTGATTTGCTCGGACCAGAAATTGTAAAGAGAGTGCTAGCGAGCGAAGGAGTCGACCTCGGCGGCGCTCATGTGTCCTCGCGTCTCTTCAGCATTGGTTCTGTGTTGCACTTCGCAGGTGACGGTGACACCGTCTGGGGTACCGGTCGCAACGGCAAGGAGACCAACGCCACACACCATTTCTCTGAGCTGGATGTCAGGGCAGTGCGCGGGCCGCTAACGGCCAAATTTCTTGAAGGCCGCGGCATAGCTGTTCCAACGATCTTCGGCGACCCCGGAGTTCTAACTGCACAGTTCTTCCCCGAGCTGTCGCCGGTTCCAGGTCAGAAAAAGCATGCCGTGACGATCGTGCCGAACCTCAACGACCTTCCCAAATACACACGTGTGGAGAACGTCCTCGACCCGCGGACACCCCTGGCAGATTGCATTCGGCGCATCGCCGCGAGCGACCTTGTAGTGGGATCGTCCCTCCACGGAATAGTCGTCGCAGAGTCATTCGGTGTCCCTGCCCGGCTTATCGGCTCGGGACACGAGTCCGAATTTAAGTATGAAGACTATTATCTCGGGACTGGGCGCGCCATGCCACGGACCGCGTTGAGCGTCGACGAAGCCCTCCAGTTAGGCGGAGCTGAACCCATGGACTTTGACCCCACCGCCCTGCTAGGCGCATTCCCGTTCGATCTCTGGGATCGGGCTCGTCGCTCGTAGAGCCGACATATCGCCCAATGTTCCCGCGGTTTCAGCAAAAGAACCGGCGTCAGTAGGATTGGCGATGCGCATCCGATTCACAAGATCGTGGATGAGCCACGCGCGGGTTCCCTTGCGGGACATGCAGGCTCCGCTCGGCAACCTCGTATAGACGGCCGCCGATTGTGATGTGCGTTGGTTGAAATGCTCCGTTTAGGGATAGGAAAGTGTGCTGTTAAGCGACATCGATTCGGAATATCTTCGCGGCCTCAGGGCTTCAACGGAGGTTACCTTGCGCGGGGCGATCGGCGATGTCATAGACGTCGCACTCCTAGACGCACCCAATCAAACGAACGTGGGCGATTCCCTGATCTGGGCTGGGGAGATGGCGTACCTCCGCCGAATGGGTCTCAGACTGAGGTACGTGTCTGACCTGAATACCTACGATCCCGCAGAGTTGCGTCGAGCAATGCCTTCCGGTGTCGTACTGCTCCACGGCGGGGGCAATTTCGGTGATCTGTGGACTGGGCACCAAAATCACCGGGAACAGATCGCCAAGGATCTTCCCGACTATCGACTCGTGCAACTGCCCCAGTCGATCTATTTTCAATCACCTGAGCGTGCAGCTCAGGCGAACGAGATTATCGGCGCTCACCCAGATTTTCATCTCCTACTGCGTGATTCTCTGTCAATCGAGCGCGCGAAAGACCTTCTGCCCAGCCTGACGCCGATCTTCTGCTACGACATGGCTCTCGGTTATGAGCCTCCCGCCGCTACGCGTGCGCCCTCGAACAAGTCTCTCCTGATCATCGCTCGCCAGGACAAAGAAGCGATGTCCGGGCTCCACACAGTTGGTGACGGTTGGGTGCCCGGGCTCGACGCCACAAACACGGACTGGCATAGCGAGGGGTGGCTGGCTGTGCGATGGAAATTCGCTCGCAGGGCAATGAAGCTTCACCATCGCCTGGTGCGATATCACCGCCGGATTAGGTTGATTCCGATCTACCCGCAGTGGGCCGTACAGCGACTGATCGTTTCCCTGAATGACATTAATATTGCGGGCGCGCTTCGCCTGTACGCTCCAGCGCGGGTTGTTGTCGTCGATCGGCTGCATGCCCACGTGCTGGCGATTCTTCTCGGTATCGACCATGTGGCCTTGGACAACAACTACCGGAAAATCGGGGCTGTGTTCGAGGACTACACCGGAAAGTTCACGACGGCGAAATATGCCACGGACACCGAAGTCGCGCGTCACTATGTCGAAGAACTGACGGCCCCCTGATGCTGGCGTTTATCACCACGCTTCGGCACCCACAAAATTCAGTGGACTACGGCCGGGTAGAGGCCCTCCTAGAAGCCACGTTAAAGTCGGTGGCGCAGCAGTCCTCCGAGGACTACGTCATCATCATCGTTGGGAACAAGCGGCCAGACTTCCCGTTACCGGAACAGGCCCATTTCGTGCAGGTATCCTTCCCGCCGCCGGCACCGCCGACTGGCGCGCGCACTGCACGTGAACCTTTCGTGTGGGACAAGGGTACAAAGCTCGGCATTGGCTTGATTGCGGCGTTGCCGTTCGCCCCGACACACGTGATGAGCTTTGACGCCGACGACTTCGTGCACCGCGATCTTGCCGGCACCATTCACGAGAACCCGGGACATAATGGCTGGGTCGTGCAAGAGGGGTGGATGTACTCCCGGGCGCGGAATTCTTATGTTCCGCAACGGGAGTTCAATCGAGCCTGCGGCACGTCCTTCATCATCCCCTTTGACGCCTACGGCGTGCCCGCCGATCTTCCCGTCTCTGCGACGCAGGACCAGGTAGCCGCCGCTTACGGAGAACGCCTGACGGCGATAATGGGTGCGCACAGGAACGCTGAGGCATGGTTTCGCGCGCATGGCCGGGATCTGGAGCCCTTTCCGTATCCGGCCGCTGTCTATCATGTCGACACTGGTGAGAACCACTCAGGTAAGACGCTCCCCGGGCTTGCCCGTCCCCTCAACGCGAAGATCCAACGCGAATTTGGACTTCGTCCCACGCGTGGGCGCGTATCGACCCTATGGTCGGCCGTCGGTCCCCGCGCCGTGTGGGAAGAAGTGGCGCAGCTCGGCCATCGCGTCGCGAGGCGTTTGGCTGCAACGAGATCTCGATCGTGAGTCGCCAGATTCACGGCGCCCACAGTAACAACTGATGACTGGCGACGACGGCCTCCGCCGAAAAGCCACTCAGTCGATTGGCTGGATCGTCCTCGAACGCTGGACGTCTCGACTACTTGCGCTCGTTGTGATTGCCGTACTCACCCGCCTCCTCTCGCCTGAAGATTTCGGGCTTGTTGCCATGGCAACAGTCGTGACCGCGATCCTGCAAGTCTTCGTTGAGGCGGGGTTCGTAACCGTCCTGGTCCAAAAAAAGGAGCTCTCCCCAAAGGACTCGTCCACGGCGTTCTGGACGTCAGTCACCCTCAGCGTCGTCCTCTACGCCGCGCTGTTCTTCACGGCCCCACTCCTTGCCGGGATGTTCGGTGAGCCGGACCTCACGGGTGTCTTGCGTGTCATGGGACTTGGCCTGCCCATCTCGTCGCTGGCGCAGGTTCCAGCTGCGCTCCTCGAGCGGTCATTTGGCTTCAGGTCACTTGCCATCAGGCAAGTCATCGGTGCACTCTGTGGCGCGGCCGTGGCAATTCCGATCGCGTTCAGCGGAGGCGGTGTCTGGGCTCTCGTCGCACAGGCTCTCGTAACGAACACCGCATCGGTGGTCGTACTGTGGTCTGCCACGACGTGGCGTCCGAAGTGGGAATTCTCGTTCTCGTCCTTGAAATCTATGTGGACTATGGGAGTCCGCATCGTGGGGATCGGGCTCTTGGATGCTCTCCAGCAGAACATAGACAAGCTAATTGTCGGTGCATTCTTCAGTGCTCAGGAGCTGGGCTACTACTACCTCGCTCAGCGCATTGGAACGATCCTCATCGAACTGGTGACGACCGTGATGTCCAAAGTCACTCTCACCACGTTCTCGAAGGTGCAGGACGACCTGCCACGGCTAAACCGCATATTCCTCCAGATGACATTCGCATCCGCCGCTATCGGCGTGCCAATGTTCGGTCTCGTCGCGGTGCTCGCAGCTCAGATCGTCCCCTTCGCCTTTGGGGCCGGATGGGACGAGACGGTACCCATCATGTGGATCCTCGCGGGCGGCTGGGCATTCGGGGCCGTGATGTACTTTGACCGCAGTGCCTTCCTCGCAATTGGGCGAGCTAACGTCGCACTGTGGGTGGCCGTGCTTCAGAACATCGTGGGAGTTCTTCTCGTATTCGCTTTCGTCCCGTTCGGAATTTTCGGCGTGGCGTTTTCGCGTTGGTCGCGGATTGCGACCTGGCCGGTCCGCATCTGGGCTCTCCACCGTCTGATCGGGCTTCCCGTTTGGAAGTACCTCGGGCAGGTATTCCGTTGTGTCTTTGCGATGATCCCAGTGGTCATAGCGATCGCATTCCTGCAACTAACCGCGTGGGCGGACGGAGAACACGCATTCTGGACCTTTGCCGTGCCCGTCGGTGCCGCCGGAGTTGCGGTGTATGCCGTCCTGCTGTGGGCATTTGCCGGGCACGACAATCGGATGGTCTTGCGACAGCTCGCGATTCCAATCCGGAATCGCATAACGCGCAGACGGTAGATGGTCTAACACTGCCCGCATCGGCGCTAAGTAAAGCCCGGAGCGGATTCTCCTGTCGCTCGTACCTGAATAGGCCGACCTGACCGCTGAGAGCGCCTGCCGCACCCGGAGGTTCGGCCGCTCACGGCTACCCGGTGACAAGAATGCGCGCCAGCTCCTCCTTGAACAACGGCACAACCTTCTCCGCATATTGCCGGGTGGTGTGCACTACGTCTCTCTTGACCGGGGTATCCGCCACGAACAACGGGCACTCATCCCAGTCGTTGCAGAACCATGAACGAGTGTTGATAAAGCCCGCTCCTGCGCTTGCCGCAGCGGCCTCATTTGCCTCGGTCACAACGCGGTACGAGGTGTCGACCGAGCCTGTGCAGTCAACTGGCGTGCTCACTTTGGTCGCGCATGATGTGATCGATGGGCCCCGCGGAGGAGACCCGACGAGTACGACCTGAGCTCCGCTCGGGCGCAACTTTTCGATGAGGGATATCGTCCCAGCTTCCCACTCGGCACCACCGGAAGGCCCTGATGTTCCAGACGCCATGTTGTCGATATATCCGTACATCGTCGAAATAAATACGAGGTCCGGTTGGGTTCGAATGATTTCGGCCACCGCGTTCGTTTTGTGTTCGCCGCACGCTTCTTCAGTTTCTTTGTTCTCGAAATTGATCTTTACGTCGAGGTTCACACACGCTGCCATAGTTAGTCCGCGTACGTTGTATTCATCGCCGAGAGCACCCCTTACTGTGGGCAACAGCGTGATACCGGTGGAATCTCCGAGCACAACCGCAGATTTGGTCGCACCCGGCGACGGGAAGTTGCACGAGTCGGGATTCTCAACCACTACGTGGCTGCAGCCTTGCCGGTCCTCCATTGGAGCGCCTTCCGATTTGACGGAGTCAATCGACGGATACAGGTCGGGCCATTGCTCAGCCTTCAACGCCTCGTCAATAGCCAGGGTAAGAGAGGTCTGATCCGTCCACTGGCCCGTTGCGTCATTGACGCCCGCGTCGGCTCGTACGGTTGGCTGAATAGCAATAGTGCCAATGACAAGTGCGCCGACGAGGGCTGCCGCGCCAACCACCATAAAGCCGGGATGGACCGTTCGACCGCTCGATTTACGCTCAAGCCAGCCCGACTTGCGAACTGGATTCTCTACCAGGTGGTAGGAGAGCATCGAGAGAATCGCTGTGATCATGAGTACTAGACCTGTGTACAGCCTGCCGCCGTTCGAAAAGAAAGGCTCGAGGAGCACAATCACCGGGAAATGCCACAGGTAGAGCGAGAAGGACAGGTTTCCCGCATATTGGCTCAGCTTGTTTGTGAGTGGCCAGAGGAACTTCGAAGGGCCGCCCGTCCCAGCAGCTATCACCAGGCCGACGGAAAGGACCGGAAGAACTACGCCGGGGGCCGGGATACCTGAACCACTGTCGATAAGGGACAAGCTCGCCAATGCGCCTGCGATGCCGAGCCAGGCCAACCACGGGCGCAGACGGTCGGGTATGTGTCCGAAGAGCGGAGCGCCCACGGCTACCAATGCACCCAGGCCCAATTCCCATGCTCGGGAGAATGTGGAGAAATACGCCCAAGCGGGGTTTTGTGCTGTATCAAAGAGAGCCCAGGCGAATGAGATCCCGATTAGCGCAATAAGCACGGTCGTAAGAACTCGCCGTGGGTCCCGAATATGGAGAATCTTGGGCGCTATCACCAACGCAAGAACGATCAGAAGTGGCCACACGAAGTAGAACTGTTCTTCAACTGCCAGGGACCAGTAATGCTGCAATGGAGAAAGAGCGCCATCGGCAGCCCAGTAATCGGTCCCAGTTACGGCGAAACGCCAG
Organism: Cryobacterium sp. AP23; assembly: GCF_054075385.1. Classification (NCBI taxonomy): domain Bacteria; kingdom Bacillati; phylum Actinomycetota; class Actinomycetes; order Micrococcales; family Microbacteriaceae; genus Cryobacterium; species Cryobacterium sp. AP23. The sequence goes on from NZ_CM133415.1 coordinate 1,912,030, forward strand.
TTTGCGGAGAAGAGGAATGCGGCGACACCATCAGTGAGGATGCTGAGGGCCGCACCTGGACGAAAAACCAAGTAGCTGGCGGCCACCGTCGCGACAAGCACGAGCGTTGAAACGGGAAAGATTCGCCGAGCTCGTCGACGATAGAAGTCAGCGAAAGAAATCCGACCATTCCATTGATGTTCTCGGAGCAACGCCGAGGTAATGATGAACCCTGAGATGACGAAAAACATGTCAACTCCGATAAATCCGCCCGCGGGGTACCCGAGAAGGTGGTCTGCGATAACGGCCAGCACTGCAAATGCGCGCAACCCCTGAATGTCCCGGCGCACATTCGTTTGGGGTTTCGTTGGCGCCAGGATTTTAGATCGTCTTGTCATGCGCGCGCGCCCCCACCGTGGTTCTGAACACAATCGGATCGCTGCGGTCGCTCTCACGATATTGCACAATCGAGGTCCGTGGCGCGATTATCCCGTCTGCCGCTCCGGAGTACCCCAGCTCAACGCAGTCCGCGCCTCAATGGCCACCTACGGATGCGGTGGAATCGAGGAGCTTTCGACGGGCAATAGGGTTAGTCCTATGGGACACAGCGCATGAAGCTATCGGTAATCGGGTGCGGATACCTCGGGGCGGTGCACGCGTCGGCCATGGTGGAGCTTGGTCACGACGTAGTCGGCATCGACGTTGACGCCAACAAGATCGCACAACTCGCTCAGGGTAAGCCCCCGTTCTTTGAACCGGGTCTCTCTGAAATCCTCACCAAGGCCACGGCCACCGGGCGGCTGCGCTTCAGCACAGACATCGCAGAAGCCGCCGGCGCGAAGGTTCACTTCGTCGGCGTGGGCACCCCGCAGAAGGCCGGCAGCCACGCCGCCGACCTCACGTACGTGGACGCCGCCATCACCGGACTCCTCCCCCACCTGGCCGAGGGCGACCTGGTTGTGGGCAAGAGCACCGTCCCCGTCGGCACTGCTGCCCGGCTCGCCGATCTGATCACGGAGTCCGGCAGCGGCGCCTCCCTCGTCTGGAACCCGGAGTTCCTCCGCGAAGGTTTCGCGGTGCAGGACACCATCAGCCCCGACCGCCTCGTCTACGGTGTCGCACCCGGCGCAGCCGGCGAACGCGCGACGGCCCTGCTCAACGAGGTCTACGCGGCCGCAATCGCCGCAGAGACCCCACTCGTGGTCACCGACTACGCCACCGCCGAGCTCGTCAAGGTCGCCGCGAACGCGTTCCTGGCCACCAAGATCAGCTTCATCAACGCCATGGCCGAGATCGCCGAGGTCACCGGCGCCGACGTCACGCAGCTGGCCGACGCGATCGGCTTCGACGCCCGCATCGGCCGCCGATTCCTGAACGCTGGAGTCGGCTTCGGCGGCGGCTGCCTGCCCAAGGACATCCGCGCGTTCACCGCACGCGCCGAAGAACTCGGCCGCGGCGAATCAGTAGCCTTCCTCAAGGAGGTCGACGCCATCAACCTGCGTCGTCGCTCCCATGTCATTGATGTGGCCACAGCGGCCCTAGGCGACCGCCTGCACGATGGAAAGGTTGCCGTGCTGGGTCTGAGCTTCAAGCCGCATTCCGACGACGTACGCGACTCCCCCGCCCTCGACGTGGCGGTACAGCTGCACGGCCTCGGTGCAGACGTTCTCGCAACCGACCCCAAGTCGATTGAGAACGCCCAAGCGAAGCACCCGCAGCTGAACTTCTCGGAGAGCATCGAAGAAACGCTCAGGGACTCGGAACTCGTCGTTCTCGTCACCGAGTGGCCCGAATTCGTAGGCATCGACCCGGCCTGGGCTGCCAGCTTGGTTAAGACCCGCACCATTATCGACGGCCGGAACGCCCTGGACGCTGACGCCTGGCGCGCAGCGGGTTGGACCTATCGCGGTATGGGCCGGCCCTAGCCGACCAAGGACACCGACCTCGCTGCGCGAAACGCGCAGCGAGGTCGGTGTCTGAGTTTGATGGAACTACCTGCCGCTAGGGGTCCTGTCAGGACTGCCGGCATCGTTGTCCCGCCCGACGTGCTTGTCCGCCGTGTCACGCGCGTTCTCGATCTTGTCGGCGTGCTTGTTGCCGGTGACCTTGTTCGCCACGGCCGCGCCGCCATCGAGAACCTTGTCGCTGATCTCTTCGCCCTTTTCGGTCTTGAGGAACTCTTGCGCCTTGCGGGTGATGTCGTTGAGGTTCATGACTGATCTCCGATCTGCGGATGTTGGTTCATTAGAGCGTAGATCCGGGAACCGCGACGGGCAACTCACTTCTCGCAGGCGATGCCGTCCTTATCGCGGTCGCTCTTCTTGTTCGCCGTGTACAGCGCCGTTGAGAAGGTCGGGCGCTTGGTGAACGCTTTCTTCTTGCCGTTCACGAGGTTGACCTTGATGCCAGCCTTGGCGACTCCGCCCGGATACTTGGCGGTGAGTGCGGTGCAATTCTTGAAGACAACGACGGCAGACTTACTCGTGGTCGCCGCAGAGACGTGCGTGGCCGCCGTTGCGGGGGCAGCTCCGGCGCTGAGCGTCAGGCACAGGGCCATCCCGACGGAGAGGGCCGTTAAACGGCCGGTAGCAGGCAGATTCAGTCCGCGATTGATCATGGGTCCCCCAGGGCTCACGGGCGCCCGTCCTGTGCGCCCTAGTGAACAGTAGCGGGTTGCGGGGTCTCGATTCGCGTGCCCGAGGAGTCCACCCGCCAGGACGACGAAGGGGCCGGGCCCGAAGGCCCGACCCCTTAGCCGTTGACGAGCTCAGCGAGTGAGCAGGTCGCGGGTCAGCCGGCCACGACGTCCGTTGCTGCTGACGTCTTAACCACCGACCCGTACGAAGCCTTCTTGCCGGTAACGGTGACGGTCAGGGTGCCTTTCAGGTCAGCTGAACGGACGACGAAGGTCCAGCCCGTTGCCCCGGTGATCGCGGTCCCACCGCGTTTCCACTGGTAGCTCAGGGTCACGGGCGCGGGGGCCCAGGTGCCCGAAACTGCCGTGAGCGTCTGCCCGACCCGAGCCGTGCCGGTGATCGTTGGCACCGGGGTGGCGGTGAGGTTCGCAACGACGAGCGCTGTCGCCGCGGATGTCTTCGTCACGCTAGAGAATCCGGTCTTCTTTCCGGTGACCGACACGGTGAGGCTCTTCGCCAGATCGGCAGCGGTCGCCTTATAGGTCTTGGCGGTCGCACCGGCGATGGCCACTCCCCCACGCCGCCACTGATAGGAGACGGTTACCAGCGCAGGCGCCCACGCCCCGATGATTGCGGTGAGGGTCTGTCCCACTCTCGCGGCGCCGGACACCGTCGGCGTGGGCGTACCGGTCAGGGCGCTGTACTCCGCGAAGTTCTGCACCGAATAGGCGGCACCGTCGGCACCCACGACGTAGCCGATGCCGATATCGGTATGGGCGCCCATGATGTTGGCGTAGTGGCCGGGCGAGTTGAGCCAGGCTTTTACGACGGTGCCCGAGGTGTAGCCCATGGCGATGTTCTCGGCTGCTAACGTCCAGCCCGCCGGGATCTGGGTAGCGTAGTCCGGATTGTGCTTGTAGCCGCTGGTGGCCATCTTGACCGCCCACGCTTGGGCTACCGCGTCCATTGCCGCGTTGCGTTTGAGCACCGGGAGCCCCTGTGCGACGCGAGCGGCATTGGTTTGCGACGCGATGGTCGCGGTGTCGCTGGTGGCAGCGAATGCCGGCAGAGCTCCCGCCCCCAGGCTCAGACTGAGGATCACAGCGAGCGTTGTAGCGAGGATTCGCTTATGTCGTGTCGGTACCGGTGGAGACTGCGGAGCCTTGTTCATCGTTCCCCCTGAGATGACCGGGGCACGGGCTGTGCCCCTGGCTGCACTCTACTCAGCGGGATTTTCGGGTCGGACGACTGCTGGCTGGAACGACAAAAGGGCCGGTCCCGAAGGACCGACCCTTTGATCTCGACAAGCTCGATCAACGAGCGCGAAGCCCGATCACGAGGAAGCCGTGGATGGTGCTGGTGTTACTTGAGAACCTTGATGACGGTTCCGGCGCCGACGGTGCGGCCACCTTCACGAATAGCGAAGCCGAGGCCCTCTTCCATGGCGATCGGCTGGATCAGCGCGACAGTCATTTCCACGGTGTCGCCAGGCATGACCATCTCGGTGCCCTCGGGCAGCGTGATGACGCCGGTGACGTCGGTGGTGCGGAAGTAGAACTGCGGGCGGTAGTTCGCGTAGAACGGGTTGTGACGCCCACCCTCATCCTTTGACAGGATGTACGCGGTGCCCTCGAAGTCGGTGTGCGGCGTAACCGAACCCGGCTTGACGACAACCTGGCCGCGCTCAACGTCTTCGCGCTTGGTGCCACGAAGAAGAAGACCACAGTTCTCGCCGGCCCATGCCTCGTCGAGCTGCTTGTGGAACATCTCGATACCAGTGACCGTGGTCTTGATGGTCGGGCGGATGCCGACAACCTCGACCTCGGAGTTGATCTTGAGGGTTCCACGCTCGGCGCGGCCGGTGACGACGGTTCCACGACCGGTGATCGTGAAGACGTCCTCGATCGGCATCAGGAAGGGCTTGTCCTTGTCGCGGACGGGCTCCGGGAAGTAGTCATCCACTGCCTGCATGAGCTCGAGGATCTTTGCAACCCACTTGGGGTCACCCTCGAGCGCCTTGAGGGCGGAAACCTGAACGACGGGGGCGTTGTCGCCATCGAAGCCCTGGCTGGAGAGCAGTTCGCGAACCTCGAGCTCAACGAGCTCAAGGATCTCTTCGTCGTCGACCGCGTCGGACTTGTTCAGCGCGACGAGCAGGGACGGCACGCCGACCTGCTTCGCGAGCAGAACGTGCTCACGGGTCTGAGCCATCGGGCCGTCAGTAGCGGCAACCACGAGGATCGCGCCGTCCATCTGAGCAGCACCGGTGATCATGTTCTTGATGTAGTCAGCGTGGCCGGGAGCGTCAACGTGTGCGTAGTGACGCTTCTCGGTCTCGTACTCAACATGCGAGATGTTGATCGTGATGCCGCGCTGGCGCTCTTCGGGAGCGGAGTCGATCGACGCGAAGTCGCGCTGAACGTTGGTCTTGGAAGGGAACGTGTCGGCAAGGACCTTCGAGATCGCTGCCGTCAGCGTGGTCTTTCCGTGGTCAACGTGACCGATCGTTCCGATGTTTACGTGCGGCTTGGTCCGCTCGAACTTGGCCTTGGCCACTGTGGGTCCTCCTCAGGACTCTCGGCTCCACCGGACGTTGGTTTACGCCCGGTGGAACTGCTGGATTTGTGTACTTATGTTACTCGGGCCAGGAGGCCTAAGCGATTCGGCCCGAAGGCCGGTGGGTTATTCGCCCTTGTTCTTCTGGATGATCTCGTCGGCAACAGCCTTCGGGACCTCCTGGTAGCTCTCGAAGGTCATCGAGTACACCGCGCGGCCAGAGGTCTTGGACCTCAGGTCGCCGATGTAACCGAACATCTCCGACAGCGGAACGTGTGCGCGAATAACCTTCACGCCCTGTGCGTCCTCCATGGTCTGGATCTGGCCACGACGAGAGTTGAGGTCACCGATGACGTCACCCATGTATTCCTCAGGGGTGCGCACCTCGACGGCCATCAACGGCTCGAGAAGAACGGGGTTCGCCTTACGAACGGCTTCCTTGAAGCCCATCGAACCGGCAATCTTGAACGCCATCTCCGAGGAGTCGACGTCGTGAGCGGCACCGTCAAGCAGAAGTGCCCTGACGCCGACCATCGGGTAGCCGGCGAGCACACCCACGTTGAGGGCATCCTGGATTCCGGCGTCAACCGAAGGGATGTACTCACGCGGGATGCGGCCACCGGTGACCTTGTTCACGAACTCGTACGACTGGTCCGCAGTGATTTCAAGCGGCTCGATCGCGAACTGAATCTTCGCGAACTGGCCGGATCCACCGGTCTGCTTCTTGTGCGTGTAGTCGTGACGCTCGACGGCCTTCTTGATCGTCTCGCGGTACGCAACCTGGGGCTTGCCGACGTTTGCCTCAACGTTGAATTCACGCTTCATGCGGTCGACGAGGATGTCCAGGTGAAGCTCGCCCATTCCCTTGATGACCGTCTGACCAGTTTCCTGGTTCTGCTCGGTCCGGAAAGTGGGGTCTTCTTCGGCCAGCTTCTGGATCGCGAGACCCAGCTTTTCCTGGTCCTGCTTGGTCTTCGGCTCGATGGCAACTTCGATAACCGGGTCGGGGAACGTCATCGACTCGAGTACGACCTGCTGGGCAGGGTCACACAGCGTGTCGCCGGTGGTCGTGTCCTTGAGGCCGATGACCGCGTAGATGTGACCGGCGGTGACGAAACCGACAGGGTTTTCCTTGTTGGCGTGCATCTGGAAGATCTTCCCGATGCGCTCCTTCTTACCCTTGGTGGAGTTGATGATCTGGGCACCGGACTCGATGCGGCCCGAGTACACACGCACGTAGGTCAGACGACCGAAGAACGGGTGCACCGCAACCTTGAACGCCAGGGCCGCGAACGGCTCGTCGGCGTTCGGGTGCAGCATGACGACCTTTTCCTCGTCGCGAGCGTCGTGCGCCTCAATGGCGGGAACGTCGAGCGGCGTGGGCAGGTAGTCGACAACGGCATCCAGCATCGGCTGCACACCACGGTTCTTGAACGCGGAACCGCAGAGGACCGGGTAGATCTCGCTGGCGACCGTGAGCTTGCGGATCGCGTGCTTGATCTCGGAGACGGTGAGCTCTTCGCCGGAGAAGTACTTCTCCATGAGGTCATCGTCGGTCTCGGCGACGGTCTCGAGGAGCAGCTTGCGGTATTCCGCAGCCTTCTCAACGAGGTCTTCGGGGATCTCTTCGATGGCGTACTTGGAGCCCATCTCGACGTCACCCTTGGAGTCGCCACGCCAGGTCAGCGCGCGCATCTCGACGAGGTCAACGACCCCTTCGAAGTTCGACTCTTCACCGATCGGCAGCTGGATGACCAGCGGCTTGGCGCCGAGGCGCTTGATGATGGTGTCGACGGTGTAGTAGAAGTCGGCGCCGAGCTTGTCCATCTTGTTGACGAAGCAGATGCGGGGCACGTCGTACTTGTCGGCCTGGCGCCAGACGGTCTCGGACTGGGGCTCAACGCCCTCCTTGCCGTCGAACACGGCGACGGCGCCGTCGAGGACACGGAGCGAACGCTCCACCTCGACGGTGAAGTCAACGTGACCGGGGGTGTCGATGATGTTGATCTGGTTACCGGCCCAGAAGCACGTGGTGGCAGCGGACGTGATGGTGATGCCACGTTCCTGCTCCTGTGCCATCCAGTCCATCGTCGAGGCGCCATCGTGCGTCTCGCCGATCTTGTGGTTCACACCCGTGTAGAACAGGATGCGCTCAGTCGTCGTTGTCTTGCCGGCATCAATGTGGGCCATGATGCCGATGTTGCGGACCTTGCTCAGGTCGGTGAGCACGTCAAGTGCCACGGGTGTCCTCCGGAAGTGTTGTAAAAGATGAGGTTGAACAGGCTGCCGCCGGTCGAGCTTGTCGGGACCAGAGTCTCGAGAAGCTCGACCAACGGCGGGCGACTACCAGCGGTAGTGAGCGAAAGCCTTGTTCGCTTCAGCCATCTTGTGAGTGTCCTCACGACGCTTCACTGCGGCACCGAGGCCGTTGGACGCGTCGAGGATCTCGTTGGTGAGACGCTCGGTCATGGTCTTCTCGCGACGCGCCTTGGCGTAGCTGGTCAACCAACGCAGCGCGAGAGTGTTCGCACGGTGCGGCTTGACTTCGACGGGCACCTGGTAGGTGGAACCACCGACGCGGCGCGAACGCACCTCGAGGGTCGGGCGCACGTTGTCGAGTGCCTTCTTCAGCGTGACAACAGCATCCGCACCGTTCTTGGCAACGACGCCTTCGAGTGCATCGTAAACAATGCGCTCGGCGAGGCCCTTTTTGCCGTCGAGGAGGATCTTGTTGACCAGCTGGCTAACAATGGGGGCGCCGTATACCGGGTCAGCGATAACGGGACGCTTGGGCGCTGGGCCTTTACGAGGCATTACTTCTTCTCCATCTTGGCGCCGTAGCGGCTACGAGCCTGCTTGCGGTTCTTGACTGCCTGGGTGTCCAGGGCGCCACGAACGATCTTGTAACGAACACCCGGGAGGTCCTTAACACGACCGCCGCGAACGAGCACCATCGAGTGCTCCTGCAGGTTGTGGCCTTCACCGGGGATGTAGGCGGTGACCTCGGTACCGTTGGACAGCTTGACGCGAGCAACCTTGCGGAGAGCCGAGTTCGGCTTCTTCGGGGTGGTCGTGTACACGCGCGTGCAAACGCCGCGCTGCTGGGGGTTGGACTTCAGGGCGGGAGCCTTGGTCTTGGTGACCTTGGGGCTGCGTCCCTTTCGCACCAACTGCTGAATGGTGGGCACTAATAACTCCTTGTTTTTGCTGCACGGTGACAGCTGACTGATGTCAAAGCATTCGAATCGCACTTCTCAGTGCTCATCGAGTTCATCTGGACCCGCCGGAAATCACGGAGTTTCTTCCGGTCGTTCTGGTGGGTATGCCGTGGGGGCCGCTCGGAGAGCAAACCCTGCTTGCGTGGAGTGTCGGGGCGACTGAAGTGCAACCCGATGTTGGAACAACGAAGCGGCATAACTGAAGCGCACGACAAAGCGCACACCGGATAATTCTAAGCCCCGCCACCGGTGCGGGTCAAGCGGGCCCAATCTGCCCGATCGCCGGTCGAGCTTGTCGAGACCCCGCGAGCCAACCTACCGACCGTGTGGGTCCAAGGTGCTGCCCAGGTCGGCCAGCAACGCCTGCACCTGCGGTTCCACAAAGGTGGCAACGGCGTGCTGCAGTTTCGGCTTGTGCTCGGCCAGCGCCGCGCACACCCGCCGCCCCACCAGCGCGGCGTAGTCATCGGCGAGCCGCATTTCCACTCGCAGCGATGCCTTCTCCTCGATGGACAGCGGCGGCGGGTCGAGTTCCGGGTCGTCGGCGCTGAGCGGCTTCGCGAACTCCTCGAAAGTGAATAAGTACGGGGAGTCGGGTTCGGCCGGCGGATCGATGTCAACGCCGTCGAACTCCGGGCCGAGGCCCTCCAGCGGGTGGTACGCCTGCGCCGCCCGGCGCAGTTCGATCAACCCGAGCTCGCGGTTGAGCAGCGGCAGGTTCTGCGCCGTGTAGGTCTCCACCTCATCCTCGATGAGCGTCTTCACGCGCATGGAGAGCGGATGTTGTACCGCGTGCGGCACATCCGTGTCGAGGCCGGCCGCCCGGAGCACCGGGGAGCCGAAGCACTGCTGGCAGAGTCTGGAGCGTGCCCGGTGCGTGCCGGGCCGCCACCGCGGAACCCAACGCAACCAGGCCTCGACCTCGCGGCCGACCCGCGACTCGATGGATGCATCCATGACTGTCAAGTTTAGTCGGCGGAAGGCCCCACGTCACCGGGCAATTCGTCATTCCTCGGCGGTCCTGCGCTTTCGGTGGGACGGTGCCATGATGCGCGCATGACGAGCCCGATGGACGACGAGTGGGTGGCGGTGGGGAACTCGAGCTGGTGGGCATCGTTCGCCGCCGGTCCGCTCTGGTTCACACTGGTGCCGGTGTGCGCGCCGTACCTGGCCCTGTTATTCCTGCCCGACCTTCCGTTGGCCCCGAAGGCCGGGATCATGGTCACCGCAGTCCTGCTGGTGTGGGCGGTCACGCTGGTCATCGCTCGGGCCGTCTACCCCGTCGCCCGCCTCAACGCGGCCACGTCCACCATCCGGGTCGGGCGTAAACAGGTGCCGTATGCGGGCATCACGTCGGCCCAGCTGCTGGTGGTCAACCCACGGGGCCGACGCGCCTTGCACCTGCTGTTGCGCGACGACTACGGCGTGCGGGTGGTCGTGCTGGTGCGGGATGCAAAGCTGGGCACCCTGGCGCCCCGCGACGCTGCACTTGTCCAGCACCTGGTGCGGGAGTCGAACATCGCCATGCCGACCACGCACGACGATCCCATGGGACGCTTTGCCCGCTACAACTTTCCGACCAACGTCACCCTTGCGGAGGGGCTGGAGCTCCTGGAGCATCCGCCCGCGTTCGCCGATGCGATCCCGATTCCTCCGCCGGTCTGAGACCTGCCTGCAGTCGGCGACCACCCGTTGGTCGAGCTTGTCGAGACCCAGCGAGCCGACCTAATGGCCCCAGGTCAGCCGAAGTAGCGGTCGGGCCGGTGATTCATGGCGATGATCATGTTGAGGATGACCGCGCCCACCACCGAGAGCAGCACCATCGGCACCGGCAGGGTCGTGAACGCCGCGAGGACGATGAGCACGTCGACCACGAGCTGCACGTAGCCGGCGCGCCAGCCCCGGCTCTGCTGCAGGTACAGCGCCAAGATGTTCACGCCACCGAGGCTGGCCTGGTGCCGGAACAACACGATCAGCCCGATGCCGGCCAGAAGGCTGCCCAGCAGGGTGGCGTAGACCGGGTCCATGTGCCGGATCTCCAGCAACAACGGGTGCACCTCAGAGAAGAGGGAGACCATCACCACGGCGACCAGGGTCTTCAGCGTGAACCGCCAGCCCATCCGGCGGATCGCCAGAGCGAAGAACGGCACGTTCACGATCACGAACCAGACGCTGAACGACCACCCGGAGGCGTAGCTGGCCAGCAGGGCGATGCCGGCGGTGCCGCCGGTGGCCACGCCGACCTCCTTGAGCAGGTAGAGACCAAACGAGACCGCAAAGGTGCCGATGAGCAGCGCCACGATGTTCTCGAACCGGGAGTGCGGAACCCGTTGCGGCCGCTCGGACGGGTCGACGATCGGGGCGGGTACGGCACGCGTCACGCGCGCTGCTCCGGTGTGTACATGGCGCAGGTCATTACGCCATCGTACTCAGCGAGATGGTCGCCGCTGGGCGACGGCGGATGCGCGGCCGCCAGTCACGGCGGGGCGTTATTCGCCGCGGCGCTCCCACGGCCAGAGCGGACGACCGTGTTCGCCGTAGTGCGAGGCCAGCAGGATCGAGTAGGCCAGGGTGACGACGAAGGCGAGCACGCCCACCGTGACGGCGAAGGGGCTGGCGATCATCTCGCCGCCGAAGAGTATCCCGGCGACGGCGTCTCCGCTCCCGGCGGCTACGAGCACGGCTCCGGTGAGGACGTAAAGCACGAACGCCCCCGCTCCCGTGGCCAGGGCGAAACCCACCGCCACGCGTTGTTTCTCCGGCGGTGTGTTCACGCCGAGGACCAGGAGCATCACGAGAACGAACAGCACTACGGCGACCGTCATGGTCGGCCCGACGAGCGGGCCGACCGACCGGTCGGCGATCACATCCAGGTTGGTGAACAGGCTCACCATCCCGAGGCCGGCCACGAGCAGTGCGGCGAAGAGAACGGTCGTGAAGACCGCGACGACGGTTGCGTACCGTTGGTAATCACGCATCGTGTGCTCCTCGCACCGTCACTGCCTAGGGGCGCGCGAGCTGCGGTCCTTCGGCGAGCTGGCGCTCGTACTCCTGGCGGGCGGCCACGTTCTTGGCGGTGACGCTGCGACCGCGACGGGCGATCCAGGCACCGAACCAGATCGGCACCTCGCGGGCGACGATCGCCGCCGCGATGGCGCCGGGGTTCAGCCACTGGGTGCTGATGAAGCGGGCGGCCTCGGAGCCGGTCAGCGTCCACGCCTGCACGGCGAGCAGGGCGCCGCCGATGTAGGAGAAGTACACGATGACCGCGACGAGGAAGCCGCCGAGAACGTAGGCCCACCATCCGGCGCGGTTCAGCACCGAAACGAGCAGGGCGAACGCGAGGAAGAAGAAGATCACCGGCAGGTAGAACACCGGAAGCACCAGGAAGTCGGTGAACCGTGACGTGGCGTCACTGAAGTCGGCGGCACCGGCTGCGGAGATGAAGAACGCGACAAGGGCGTAGATTCCGGCGAAAACGGCGGTAGCGATCAGGCCGATGAGGATGCCGGCGGCGCGGTTGCCCAGCGTCTTCGGCGCGGTGGGGGCGGTGACGTAGATCGGCGTCGGCGCGAACTGCTGCGTCGGCTGCTGCTGCTGGACCGTGGGCTGTACGACGGTCTGGCCGGCCGCCGGGGTCGTGGCGACCGCCGTGGGAACGTACTCGGGGGTGTAGTCCTTTTTCTGCGCGACGGCTTCGTCGCGGGCTGTCTCGGCGTGGGTGGGCTCGGCCACGATGGGCGCTGCATGAGCGGCCTCAGCGTGAACGGGCTCGGCGACGGTCGTAATTCGCTCTACCTTTTCGGTAGGCGCGTCCTGGGAGGAAACCGGCTCATAGTCAACGGGCTCGCCGGGAACGTAGGCAGCGGTGTCAGCGTCGGTGGCCGACTCGTGAGCGCCATGCTCCGACGCGGGCACGCTCTCGTCGGCGGTGGGAATCGGCTCAGCAACCGTGGTCGGCTCCGGCGCCGACGTGTCGGCGTAGCTCTGCTCGGCGTCGGTGTGCTCCGTGTCAATGCGCTCGGTGGGCGCATCCGGGTTGTGGTTCTCGTGTCCCTCGGGGGGCGTCGTGTTGGTCATGCTGCACTCCTCGTGAGCCTCGTGGCCATAGCTCTGTGTTGACACAGTATCAATAAGGGGCATGAAGTCCCCGAATGCGGAGAGCGCGCGGCGGCTACCGGCCTGTCGCCGGTCAGCCGGCGTCGGTGGTTTCTGCTGTGGCCGCAGGCACGAGCACATAGACAAGTCCGGTAATGAGCGCCGTAACGTTGTCCGAACTGGCATCCCCCTCCGTATCCGCCTCGGCCGTTGTGGAAATCCCCGAAACGAGCACCAGGCGCTCACCGCTTTGAAGTCCCTTGACGAAGTCGAGGGCGTTTCCATAGGTCCCTGTGACAGCCACCGTCACCGATAGAGAGACGAAGTTGGCTGCAGTGATTTGATCACTCGTCACTGGGGGAACTCCCGCGGTTGGCGCAACAACAACCCCGTCGGGCGCCGGTGTAGCCGTCGATCCGGGCTCCTCCTCAACGGCGGCGGGAGCTTCGACTGGGGTGTAGGCGGTTGCATCGGAAACAGTGATGCCGGTCAGGACAACTTGGCTCCGTCCAGACAGCGCGGTCAATTGATTGACGAACGCGGGCACGTCGGTTGTTGTCGGCACGGAATCGCGGAGCGGCTCCAGATCGGCCTTAAGATCGTCGATTCCTGCGAAGTCCTTCTCGAGTTGGGCCAGCACCGCTGACTGACCCGCGTTGGTCGCGGCGACCGATTGCCTCTGCTCGTTGGCGGTGGCTTTAACAACCAATTGAGGCTGGATCCCGAGGAGAACCCCAACGATCAGCACGACAGCCATCACAAGGACGCACCCGATCGTCCAAAGTTTGTTTTTATCCACAGCTATTTCTCCTCGGTGGCGAAGCGCTGCGCGAAGGCGGCATCGTTAACGTGCATGGTTACTTCGACGGTGTACACCCCTGTGTCGTCGCGACTTACTGAACCGGGAAGAGCATCGGCGAACCCAGGGAGCGTCGCGAGCGAGTCAATCCACGTCGGCACATCGGGTAGAACTGCACTTGTCGCTGTGAAGCCCACGGTTGCAACCCGTGCGCCCTGCAATGGCGCGGTGGGCTGTGCGTATATCGCTAAGGGTGTCGCGGAGTCAACGGCAACCGTTTCGATCGTCACGCTGGCGGGGAGAATGCCTTGGACTCGCTCAAGATATTCTTTCCAATCAATCTCGGTCGACGCGCCGACCTGCTGAGCAGCCTTGATTAGGTCGGCTTCTCGTTGTAGGGACCGAACCTCTCCGAACTTGGCTTGTTCCTTTATGAGTGCAGGAGTCAACGCCTGCTCGCTGGCCAGTTGCGCCTGCGCCTGGACCGCCAGAGCAACCGATGCCCCCGTTCCAACGACCATGACGGCCACAACGCCAATTACACCTAGGCCCAGGTGCCGGCGGACCGCCTTAGCAGCTCGATCTTTCTTGACCTCCGGCGGCAGCAGATCTACCGACGGCTCACCGCCGACTACGAGCATTTCGCTGCCTGCCTGACGACTCATGCCGCACGACCGAGGGCGAGGCCGAGGGCAACCGAGTATGCGGAGCAATTAGCAATCAATTCCTCGGTTTCAAGCCCGCGCGCGAGCGCCACGCTTGAAAGGGGATCACCAACTACAACCGACAATCGGGTCATTTCAGCCAGAGCCTCTGGGAGTCCGCGTAGTTGTGCGCCACCCCCGCTCAATACGATCATGTGCACGGCATCCATGGGGCGTGTGTTGACGAAATAGTTAATTGTATTTCGGAGGCTTGACAACTGTTCTTTTGCGATCCGGTAAACGACCTCGACCGCCACCTTGTCGACCGGCGCAACTGAGCCCGTAGCCAAGCCGAGCCGCCGCTTTAGTTCATTAGCTCTATCGGTTTCCAACTCGAAATCGCGGGCCAGCGCCTGTGTAATGTCGTCACCCCCTGTGGCGATGATTCGGACAAATTGAGGAACACCGTCGGTGGCGATGACGACGCTGGTAGTGCTCCCACCGATGTCGACAAGGGCGACGGTGCCCTCGACCCCCGGGCGCGTAAGAAACAAGCGGCTCAACGCGAAGGGGATCAGATCAACATCAACGGTGGTTAACCCCGCAAGAGCAGTGGTCTTGACGTTGGCCAGGACTGCCGCTTTTAGCGCGGCGATAAGAAGCCCACGTACCATAGGTCCGTTTTCTCCTTCGACCTCCGCGATCGGGTAGAAGTCGAGCACGGCCTCAGCGACGGGAATAGGCAACAGATCCTGCACCTGGAATGGCAGCGATTCCCGAATGCGCGCGAGGGACATCTTCGGCACCGACAACTCGCGAGCGAGCACTCGCTGGTTTCCCATGCCGAGCACGACGTTCTTGCTCCTGAATCCGCCGGCCGTCCACAATTGTTTCAGCGCTGCTGCGACTGCCGGTGTATCTACGACTTCACCTCGACTGACCGCTCCTGCGGCCAGCGGGATCTCTCGGTATCGAAGCAGCGTGGGCTGGCCCTTCTTACTTGGACTGCTAATCTCCACGGCCCGCATTGACACACTGCCGATGTCTATCCCTACGACACTCGTTGCCATGTGCCATCTCCTTCTTCGACGTTCAAAACGGCCAAGCTACTTCACGCCAAGCAGCGTAAGGTAACCGTCCCACACGGAGGCCCCGAATAGGATTCCGACCCACGCACCAGCCAGCATCCATGGCCCGAATGGAATACCGCTCTTTCGGCTGGCCCGCCGCAACAGGATGAGCCCGACTGCGAAAAACCCGCCTAGCAGGAAGGCAGCAAACGCGCCAACGACGAGTTCCGCCCAACCGAGGTAGCCCAGGAAGAGCCCGAGAAGGCCCGCGAGCTTTACGTCTCCGAATCCCATTCCACCAGGGTAAGCAAGTGCCATAACCAGGTAGGCAAGCCACATGGCACCCATTCCGACGGCAGCTCCAACCAGGGCTTCGAAGTTTTGGTCGAGGATGCTGGCACCGCCGAGAAGAATTGCTCCAACAACATAGCTGGGGTAGACGATGGAGTTAGGTAGTCGGTGTGTATCAACATCAATAAGCGCAAGCGCCACGCTCGCTGCTCCTAAATAGAGAAGAGCGATCAAGACGAGAGCTTGGGGAACCGAATCGAGCGGCGCTGCCCACGCTCCGGAAATCTTGCCTGCAAGGTATGACCACGTCACGAGCCCGAAGAACACTGCGGTTCCAAACTCGACCAGCGGATATCGAGTCGAAATGGCCGACCGGCAGTTCCGGCACTTCCCTCTAAGAAGGAGCCAAGAAAGCACGGGAACGTTATCGCGCGCCTTGATAGAAGAATTGCACCGTGGACAAGCGCTTGGAGGGGACGAGATAGATATCCCCGCGGGGACCCGATAGACAACCACGTTCAAGAACGAGCCAATTAACAATCCAAGTACCGCGCTCACTATGGCGAGGGTCAAAGCCAGACTCCCTGCACCACTCATTTAGGGCTTCCGTCAGAATTGAGCGCTGTTCTGCTTTCGACAAGGACGCTGATCCCGTAGGAGGTCGAGACCGGTGATAAGAACTTTGGAGGTGCCGTGTACCGAAGTCGCGGGTCGTAACCATACGCCTTTGAATAGCCTGAGGTTATTGTCGTGACCCCACGGGAAGTGGAGCCCACGCCGACCGGACCGCGGAATTTCTGAGCGATAGATCCGTACACCGTGAGCGGGCCTTTGACCCCGTCGTCGTGATTTTGTACCAGAAAGCTATGACCGACAGAGACTATCGCCGCATCGATCTCTCGTCCTGCAGTCGATGTGTCCAAAAGATCGGCGCTTGAATTGACGGGGTTCCACACCCACACAGCGTTTTGGCCAACCAATCCAAGGAGATCGGCCTGATTATCTACGTAAGTAATATTCCCAACGACATAGACGTAATTGTCCGCTGCAATGGTCGCGGCGCCGTGAAATTGTCCTTTGACGAAGACATCCCCCTTGTCACATCCATACGACGGCGAGCTGGTGGTCGATGATGGGGCTTTCTCGTTGACTGTCGGATAGCCCAGGCCATTGCTTGTGCCGGAGCTACCGGACGCGCTGGAACAAGTGAAACCCGTGGGGTAGGTTCCCATGGCTTTGTAGTTTGGATCCGAGGGGATGCGGGGCACGCTTTGCACGAAGATCAGGTTGTTGACGGGAACGGCAATTGTCTGGCCAGTGGCACCACCCAACGTGCCGTTCGCCGATCCTGGCGTCCCGCAGTAGGCGTTAACTGATCCGCTAGTAGCCGGGTCCCCCGCCACATTCGTTTTCACGGTCCACGGCGAACGAACCGTCATAGTTCCTCCGGCATTGAAAGTGATCGTTGTGGGCCCGGTGTAGAGACACCCTGGGCGAGGCACGCTAGTGGACGTCAGATCGGAACGTGTCTCCTGCTTAAGCAGGAGATTCGTTTGTGGCATTGCAATCACGGGGGAATACTTTGGTTTGCCCAGCGCGAAGGTTGGAGCAGCGCATCCGGACGGGAGCGCGAACCGATCACCGGACGTCGGGTTAAATGACGTAGTGACTTGAGCGTTGAATGTCGATCCGCAGATTTGGATAGTGTCGTTCGAATGGACGGGGCCGTCGATGACGTCCGTGGACGCGAACTGAAGTTCAGTGCAATATGGCCGCGAGGAAACGGCCCAATCGTATTTTGGAGTGCAGTTAGTCGATGAGAGAGCCGGGTCCTGGATCTCGTAGTCAGTGAAATACAGATAGTCGATAAAGCCTTGCTGCTTGAGATCCGCTACCACGGTGCGAGTCGTCTTGCCCACTCTGCCGGTTGACTGCAGGCGAAGCACACCCGTCGTCGCGTACTTTGAGTTGTCCACCTCATATCGGAAAGAAGCTCGGCCGGCGCTACCGTCCACGTTCGCCCAAGTGCCACTAGTGCCTTTACCGAAAGCTGGGTTGCCGGCCGCCGACGTAAACACACTCCCCGTGCTGAATGCTGTGGCTAAGCTCCCATACTGCTGATAGGTGTTGTCGTTAGCTATCTTGCTTTGATACTCCTCGACGCCGGCGTATGCAGCCGCCATCGAAGCAATCCAATCTTGGTCGTGCCGCGCCTTGACCACACCGCTCAAGGAATTTGCGAGCATAGCCGTCACGAGAATCAAAAGCACTGCGCCAATACCGATGACCGCGATAAGAGCGACGCCAGAGTCGGATCCCTGGGCATTCATTCGGGCCCGGAGTGATTGGATCACAGTGTTCTCGCAATCGCCAAATTGGGCAGTCCTACGGTGTTCTGAAGGGTGACAATTGCCGTTGTCGACGTTTTCGTAGCCCCAACGGCAATGGTCACCTGAACTGCCGCCACGGTTCGGAGTACATCGTCAGTGAACCCGCCCGTTGGAACGGGAATGGTTGCGCCCGTCGATGTCAGGTATGTGAATAGGTACGGGTTAGTGCCGGACTTTGGGATCACAGCGCCAGCCAGCACTCTTGTTGTTGGCGTACCGGTGAAAGCCCAATACCCTGCACTAATTACCGTGCCTGCCCATCGCTGTTCAATGAGATTTCTATTGGTATCCAAGCTGAATTGAACTTTCACAGGCAATTGAGACGACGAAGCAAGGTTCACATATGCGTACACCGTCGCTATCTCGTTGCCGGTACCCGACCCAAGAAAGGCCGGAGAATCCACGGCCTGATTGAGCACTGGATTGTCAGTCGCGGCTCGAAGTATTCGAGATACCTCATTCATGCCGTTTGCGGCCGACTTCGTGTTGCCACTAATGGCACTGCTTTCATTTGATGCTCTTTTGGCACCGGCGAAAAGACCCGTGACCATCACCATCACGAGGCCGAGAAGCATCATTGCGACTAGTAGCTCGGTCAGACTGAACCCTTGGTCACTGGAAATCGCGCGTCGAATCCGACTCATCATGGCCCCACCAGCCTGGGGTCCAGAGTGACTACTGTCCCTGAAATAAGGTTCCTAGTTTGGACATTCGTATTAGGCGCTGTGGGGGTTATTACCGTTGTCAAGCTTCCGGCAGCAGTGCCGGTATATAACTTCCAAGATCCGAAAGGAAGAGCGATTGTTGTTGTCGTAGACGTCAATTTTGGGAATTGGTACGTAGCCGGAATTCCGCATCCGGGATCGCCCGATCCCGCGACAGGGGATTGCCTGACCGCAGTCACGAAGTTGTTGACCGTCAGACTCGCAATCTTAATTACGCCCATGGGTAGATCCGCGGAGGCACTCGCCCCTGGAGCTCCAGCGACCGTCGGTTGGGTCCGTCCCACCGCGCCGTCTGCTGCCGGCACGGTCCAGGCCGCGGGATCGACATTGATGCAGCTGGGCAATGCCGCCACCGGGGCGACGTAGGCGCCGACCAGAGTCTTATAACCATCAACGAAAGGGAAGAGGCGCGTCGTGGTCACACCGCCTAGTTGTTTCGTCGTGACGCCGCCCAGCGTGCTGATGAAGGTTGTGTCCAAGTTGGTCGGAAGAGTTGAGCTCCCGCCGGTGTAATTCGAGGCATAGCGAAGATTGAATATAGCGCCATTGTCGAAGTCGAACGGCGCTGATGCGGCACTACCTGCTGCGACACCAAGCATGACGACGGGAGAAACGATCTGCTTAATGTCAACAAAGTCCGACTTTGCGACTTTCACGTCATAGGTGCCGGGAACGACTTTGAGTGCGAATGAACAGCCTTGTTCATCTGTGAGGGCAAGAGTCGGCACGGCAAGCGCGGCCGCTGTATTAGGGACCACGGCGCTTGGAGTGACGGTGACCGTCACACCAGGAATGCCGGCCCCTGACGCAGACTTAATAGACACGATTATTGTCCCAAGGGCTGGGTCGTTGATCCGACTGTTCGGGGCAATGAGAGTATCGACTACTACGGGGGCGGTGGCCGCGCTCTGGCCGTCCCAGGTCACTCGGACGCTTACCCGTTTGTATTGCAAAGAACCGCCGCCGGAACCACAGACCATGGTGGAGTCATCTTCCGACACCCAGCTTGAGGTCCGCGCCACGTGGAACGTTGTGCCGTTGATGACCTTGTCCCAGGCCGGTGCGTTCAGCACACCGAATATGTCGTTGACCGAGCGATCGAGGTCGATTTCTTGCGAGGCCAGGTTGATTGCCACCTCTCGCGATCGAGACTCCTTTGTCATCACCAACGAATTGACAATTCCGAAGGCGACGCCGAGAGCGATAATGGCGAAGATCATCATTGCGACCAACACCTCGACGAGGGATAGTCCAGAGTCGTCCGCGTCCTGGCCACGCGCGGATCGACGAGACTTCACGAAACCCTCCTTATGCGCATGGATGAACGGGTACAACAGGTGTGGTGGGGGGCCAAATGGCCGCCCCACCACATCAAGTCGACTACGAGCGCTTGATTACGGGCAAACGGCGCTCAGCACAGCGCTCGACTCCGTGATCGAGAACTTGGATCCGGTGGTCCCAACGCCGTCGATGCAGAAAGCCGTCGCGCCGGTCGCAGGAGCCACCTTGAACTGGATCGTGGAGGTGTTCGCGCTCTTCGTGTAGCCATAGGAGTTCAGCGCCGTGCTAAGCGTCGTCGGGAAGTTACCCGTGTCGGTCTGGTAGGCGACCGCCGCGATCTTTGCGTTTGTCAGGTCGGACTTGACAGCGCTATCTTTCGCATTGTTCTGGATCCCGAGGTAAACCGGGATGGCGATCGCGGCGAGGATGCCAATGATAATGACCACAACGAGGAGCTCGATAAGGGTAAAGCCCTTTTCGTTTGCGTCTGGGTCGTTACGGCGGCGGTTAAGAGCGGCAAGGCTACGAGAGAGCACGAGGGATCCTTTTCTTTGGGCGTCAATGACCATACGGTCGGGCCCGTTCGGACTTGACTAATATTCGCAGGTTATTTTCAGGTTAAATACCAAAACAGTGAGTATTTGCCGATCTCGTGGTTATTCCACCAGGAGTGCCACATCTCTCGCACAGCGCGGTTTCGTATAACCGCCCTCGGCTTGCAGAGTTCTCGGTAAGTCGGCGTGGGAGCTGAGGTTATCGCTATTTGATTACGCTGGCGATGCTGAAGATGGGCATGTACAGAGCAATGACCATGCCACCGATGACCACACCAAGGAATGCGATCAGCAGGGGCTCAATGGCGGCTGTGAGCTGCTCGGTCGAGGCCTGTACCTCCTGGTCATAGAACTGCGCAATCTTGTTGAGCATCGTCTCCAGCGAGCCCGCATCTTCACCTACTGCGATCATTTGCGTGACCATCGCTGGGAAAACAGGCTGAAGCAGGAGCGGAGCCGCGATTGACTGACCCTGGCGAACGGACTCGGCCACCCTGGAAAGTGCGTCTTCGATCACCCAGTTTCCAGAGGTTTCGCCCACGATCTTTAGGGCCGGCAGGATAGGCACACCTGCTCCAATCATGTTTGCGAAATTACGGCTGAAGCGAGCGACAGCAATTTTCTGCAGCAAGGAACCGAAGACGGGCAGTTTTAGCTTGAGGGGATCCAACTTCATGCGGACTCGGAGTGTGTTCTTGTTCGTGCGCCACCAGAGCGCGAACAGTACGCCGACAACCAGGAGAGCGGGCACAACGAAAATCATTGAGTTTGAGATATGCACCAAGATCATTGTGGGGAGAGGGAGCGCGCTGCCAAGGCCTGCAAACATCTCCTCAAAGATAGGGACGATGAAGATCAGCATGATCATCACCGACACCAGGGACATCAGCAAAACGATGACCGGATAGGTCATCGCCGATTTGATTGTTCCGCGTAGCTTGACCTCTTTTTCGAAATTTTCGGCTACCGATTCGAGGGCCCCGTCCAAGAAACCGCCGGTTTCACCGGCTCGGACCATATTGATCATCAACGGGGGGAAGGCCTCGCTATGGTTCGCGAGTGCATCAGATATCGAAATACCGGTCTCGACATCGTCTCGGACCTTCACGAGGATCTTTGTGAGTGGCTTGCTCTCGGTTTGACCCGCAAGAATGTTTAGCGTTCGCAGTAGCGAGAGTCCCGCGCCGATCATTGTTGCCATTTGCCGGCTCATGATCGCTAAATCTTTAAGGCCGACTCCCTTGCTGAGCCCGGGAATATTGATGTCCCGGCTGAGGCCGGTTGCCTCGGGCACTAACGTGAGGGTGATAGGCGTCAGGCCCATGGTGCGCAGGCGAGATATCGCTGCGCCTTCCGAAGAAGCATCGAGCCGACCTTTTGTCGCCTTGCCCTCTGCGTTACGCGCCTTGTAGGCGAAGGCCGAAGTCGTTGGCATCAGTGTCCTCTATCTCCGGAATACGCGTCGCCGAAGTCGATGCCATCGGCCGACATTGGGGAATTTGCTGTGCCTGTCGTTGCTGGGTCAACACGGCGGATCAGCTGAGCGAGGCCCTCCATATCCTGCGCCTTCTCCTCAGCCGACGCGTGGCTAATGACACCGGCGTCGACAAGTTCGGCAAGGTGCTGATCCAGGGTGTGCATACCGAGGGACCGACCAGCCTGCATTGCCGAAGGAATTTGATATGTCTTCCCCTCGCGAATGAGGTTCGCGATTGCGGGGGTGGCGAACATGACCTCCGTGGCGACGACTCGGCCGTCATCGACCCGCTTCACCAACGTCTGACAGACAACCCCTTGCAGGGTCGCAGCCAGCTGGGACCGAACCTGGGCCTGCTGCTCGGGCGGGAAGACGTCGATGAGACGATCAATAGTCTGAGGAGCACTTTGGGTGTGCAAGGTCGCGAAGACCAGGTGACCCGTTTCCGCGGCGGTAATAGCCACGGAGATCGTTTCGAGGTCCCGGAGCTCACCGATGAGGATCACGTCGGGGTCCTGCCGCAGGACATGTTTGAGGGCCGCCGCGAAACTCTTGGTATCGCTGCCCACCTCGCGCTGGTTGACCAGGGACATCCGGTGCTTGTGCAGGAACTCGATCGGGTCTTCCACCGTGACAATGTGGTCGGCGCGCGTGCGGTTGACCTCATCGACTAAGGCGGCGAGGGTCGTGGACTTACCCGAACCAGTGGGCCCGGTAACAAGCACAAGGCCACGCGGCATCGCAGCGAATCGAGCCACCGACTCTGGCATGCCCAGTTCCTTGAGCGGCTTGATTTCTCGCGGAATGAGCCGGAACGCTCCACCGATGGATCCGCGCTGCTGATAGAAGTTCACGCGGAAGCGAGCCCCGTTGGCGGTGTAAGCGAAGTCAAGCTCCAACTCGCGTTCGAACTCCATGCGCTGCGCGGGCGTGAGGATGCTGAGCAGAGCGTTCGAGACCTTGTCGAACGTCCAGCGGTTCGCGTTGTCGAACGGTCGCAGGCTTCCGTTGACCCGAAGGTTAGGCGGGGCGCCGACGGTGATGTGCAGGTCCGAACCGTTCAGATCGAGTACTTCCTGCAGAGCGTTCAGCAGCTCCTGGTCTGGGGCGCCCGGAAGGGTTTCGGGGTGCTGAGCCCTCCGAGCGGCGTCAATTCCTCGCCGCGTGGCGTCGTTTCGCGCCTCTGCCCGTGGGCGGAGCACGTGGGCCGGATTCGCCCCCTCCAATGCGGACCGGGTGAGATCCGGCGGCATCTCTCCGCCATCCCGCGCTGGCTCCGCATGAGTTGGAGACACGGTGACTGTCTGGATCACATCGTCGTACTTGGACTTGAACGGGACCGGTTCGACGGTAGGGTCATCCGCCGGGTCGCGCAGATACCACGGCTCCGGTTCAACGACGCCCCCGGTTTCGGATTCAGCCCCGTCACCGAATGGACCTTGCGGCGGAGTCACCGGGATGTCGTAAATCGGCTGACTCATGTTGTCGTCTTCCCCCTGCATTACGCAACCACTCTCAGAATTTCTTCAATTGATGTCAAACCCAGCCGCGCCTTCGCCCAACCGTCCTCGCGAAGCGTGATCATGCCTTGATCCCGCGCGACACGGGCAATCTCCGCGCTCGAGGAGCGCGAGACGGCGAGTCGCTCGATTTCCTCGGTCACTGTCATGACCTCATGGACCGCGATCCGACCGCGGTAGCCAGTCTTGGAACACTGCGAGCATCCGACGGGCTCATAAATCGTCGGAAGAGGCATGTTGGGGTCGAAGCTAAACCGCAACCGGGTGAGGTCGGCCGAGGTGAGAACGGATGGCTTCTTACACTTGTCACACAAACGCCGGGCCAGTCGTTGCGCCACCACGCAGTCCAGGGCAGAACCGACCAGGAACGGCTCGATGCCCATTTCGGTGAGGCGGGTGATGGCGCTGGGAGCATCGTTGGTGTGCAGGGTCGACAGCACGAGGTGGCCAGTGAGGGAAGCTTCGATCGCAATCTGTGCGGTCTCATGGTCACGGATCTCACCCAGAAGCACAACGTCGGGGTCGCTGCGCAGGATCGAGCGAAGGGCGCTCGCGAACGTCAGGCCCGCCTTGACATTCACCTGAACCTGATTGATCCCGGCCATCCGGTACTCGACCGGATCCTCCACCGTGATCACATTGATTTCGGGGCGGGCCACCGCGCCGAGGGTGGTGTACAGGGTGGTGGACTTGCCGGATCCGGTGGGGCCGGTGATGAGGATCATGCCGTACGGCTTGGAATAGGACGTCTTGTACGCCTCGAAGTTGCGGTCAAGCAGGGCGAGGGCACGGACATCGAGGGTGGTGTTGGAGTTGTCGAGAATTCGCATGACGACCTTCTCGCCCCACACAGTCGGCAACGTTGCCACACGCAGGTCGATCTGCCGGCCGGCGTGCCGAACGGTCATACGGCCGTCCTGCGGCTTGCGGCGCTCGGCGATGTCGATGTCGCTCATAATCTTCAGCCGGGAGATGACACCGTTCTGGATGCTCTTGGGGGCGGTCTGCATCTCGTGCAACACCCCATCGATGCGATAGCGCACCTTCAGGCTGTGCTCGCCAGGTTCGATGTGGATGTCCGACGCGAGGTCCTGGATGGCCTGGCTGACGAGGAGGTTCACGAAGCGAACGATGGGGGCGTCGTCGGCCGCATCGGTGACTCCAAAGGAGGCCTTTTCTGCGGCAGCGGCCGCGTTCTCCTCCTCGAGCGTGGTGGTGAGATCGCTGAGCTCTCCGTCTGCTCGGTGGTAGCGGCTGATGGCGGACAGAAGGTCGGCGCGCTCCGCGACCACCTGGGTGACACGCATCCCTGAGGCTTCACGCACATCGTCCACGGCGAAAACGTTGCCTGGGTCGACCATCGCCAGCACCAGGCGGTTGCCGTCGATCAGGATAGGAAGCACTTCGTGTCGTCGGCATACTGCGACCGGCACAAGCGCGATAGCCAGTCGGTCCACCGGGTACTCGGAAAGCTCGACGAACGGCAGGTTTGCCTGTGCAGCCCGTGCCTTGGCGAACTGCGCCTCGGAAATGACGCCTTCGGCGACCAAGGCGCGCACGGCTGTCTCGTCGGCGGGATCACCGGCCATGAGAGTGTCCAGGACCTCGATGGGCAACAGGCCGTGCAGGATCAGGATCTCCGTGATAGTCGCCAAAACAACCTTCCCTTTCAGGCTGTGGCTGCAGGGAGACGGAGCGCACGCAGCTGATGAACCAGCGCCCGAATGAGATGACGAACTGCCCTGGCCCCGCCGGTGTCATCCGGGGAGGTCGAAGCCTATTTGAACCTTAGCGGCTGGGCTGGCGGATCCTCGTACATCCGGATGTCGGGACGAGTTAGATCAGCGCTCCCGGCCGACCGCGAGAAGCTGGTCGTCAGGCGCCGTTCCACAGGGTCGCGACCATGTCGTGGGTATAACCATCCGGGCCGGCATTGATGAATTGGGTCGCCAACCAGATCCCTCCCCTGAGGAAGTGAGATTGCCCGGAGACGCCCTCGTCGCCACGGGTTTCGGTGATGCAGCGGAGCCCGCCGAGTTCCTCGTAGCAGTTGAGGGCGAGTTCCCGGAGCCGGTTGGCCACGGCCTGGGTCTGTTCCTCGGTCAGCCAGACCAGGTTGGTGACGACGCCGCTGCCTGACGGACCGACCGGACTGACCCAGTGGCAGCTGAGGTGCTCGGCGTTGTTGATCACGGCGAGCAGCTGCGGGTCGTCGGAGCCTTCGCGAACGTCGGTGCCCGGGTCGGTGGTCCACGCGGGATTGAGCACCAGGTCGCCGAAGGCGGCGGCCATGCCGGGGCTGTAGATCTTGTCGCAGGCTTCGGGTTTGGGGGTGCCGGCAGCGACGACGGCGATGGGACCGGTCACCGGCGCGGGGGTTGGCGAGGCGGTGGGCGCGGGACGCGCATCCGGCTCGATTGCGGACTCCGTGGGCGGGTGGGGAGTGAGAACCACCCACACCGCGGCCATGACCACGAGCGCGGTCACGATCGTGCTCAAGATGAATAGCACCGCGAGGCGCCCGGGTGGAATCGTCTGTGCTCCCTGGGCGTGCATACGGCCCCCTCCCCCAGCCCGGTTTCCCGGGCCAATGTGCGGTCAGCATAGACCCGCCCACCCCGAAGCTGGAGGCGGTTGCGCAACGGCCCCGATGGGAGTTCCGTGGACATTTCCCTGCCGAGCAGGAAACAGCGTGCGCCGACCCGCTGCGTCAGTCGTCGGGCCAGAGGTTGTCGACGATGTCGAGGGTATAGCCCGCGGGTCCGGCGTTGGCGTACTGCGTCGAGAGCCAGATGCCGTCGCGCAAGAAGTGCGACTCCCCGACGAAGCCTTCATCCGTCGTTTCTTCGGTGGTGCAGCGCAGGCCCTCTCGCTCGTCGAAGCAGTCGAAGCCCAGCTCGTCGAGGCGATCGGCGGCGGCTTCCCGCTCGTCCGGGTCCACCCACACCACGGCGGTGGCCACCCCGACGTCCGACCCGCCTTCCGCCGTCGTCCAGATGCACTCCAGGGAATCGTTTTGGTCGATGAGCTCACTCAGCTGTTCATCGGCGGGCCGTATGTTCAGGTTTTCGTCCGGGTTGTCGAGCCAATCCGGGTTGAGCACGAGGTTGCCGAACGCTTCCACCATGGCGGGGCTGTACAGCTCCTCGCAGTCGGTGGGCCGCGGCGTGCCGAGTGCGAGCGAGGTCGTGGGCGTCGGGGTGATCGGGGCCGGGGTGCTCGACGGCACCGGGCGGGGCGCATCCGACGCGGTGGGCGTGGCCGCGGGGCGGGGCCAGAGCACGACGATCAGCACGATGGCGACGAGAAGGAGCCCGCCGAGCACGCCGACGAGCACCCGGAGCCGACGATTCGCCGGTGAGGGTGGTGTCGGTGCGTGCGCAGCGCCCACGAGGAACTCCCCAGCCGTTTGGCAACAGCATAGTCCGATGCCCTGGCCGGATCATCGGGCAGTTGGGGGGCTTTACGTGGGGTTAAGCGCCGGCCCAGATGGTCGCGACCATGTCGTGGGTGTAGCCGTCGGGGCCCGAGTTCACGTAGTGCGTGGCCAGCCAGATGCCGTCGCGCAGGAAGTGTGATTCGCCGGCGGAGCCGTCGCTGTCCGACTGCGTCTGCATGACACAACGGATCCCGCCGAGCTCCTCGTAGCAGTTCTGGCCGAGGGCCAGCAGACGCTGGTGGGCGGCCTCGGACTTCTCGGGGGTGACGAAGGCCACGTTCGTGGTGAGGCCACTGTCCGTACCGCCGCCCTCGGCTGCCCAGATGCAGGTCAGGTGGTCGGTGCTCTCGATCAGGGTGGTGAGTTCCTCGTCGGTGGTGCCTGCCTGCAGCACGTCGTCGGAGTCCACCGTCCAGGCAGGGTTGAGGGTGCGGGTGTCACTGAAGGTGGCCAGCATGGTCGGGCTGTAGATCGCGTCGCAGGTGGTGGGGCGCGGGCCGGTCGGGACGGCGGCACTGGCCACGGGAACCGGGGCGGCGGACGCCGTGGGCGTGGGGCGGGTGGAGGTGGGGCCGGTAGCTGTGGGCGTGGCCGCTCCCCCGCGCCAGACCACCAGGGTCACGACGAGCGCGATGACGAGGAGCCCTCCGATTGCGGCCAGGACCACCCAGAGCAGGCGTCGTGACGGTGCACCTGTCGGTGACGTTGCAGCACCCAAAATGACCCCCTCGTAGAGTTTCCTCCACACTATCGGCCACTGCCGGGCCGCCCCGGCAGCCGCGCTGGGCGACGGAGAACTGCGCCGCTAACCGCGCCGGCCGGCACCGCGCGCGGGGAGGGGCTGCAGAAAGCTGACGTTCGGGGCCGCCACCGCACTGGGCTGGGAGAAGAGGTAGCCCTGCCCGTACCGGCAGCCCATGGCCCTGAGCAGATCCCGTTGTTCGACGGTCTCGATGCCTTCGGCGACCACGTCGAGGGCGAGCGAGTCGGCCAGACGCAGGATGCCCTCTACGATGGCCCGGTCGTGCTCGGACCGTTCGACGTCGCGGATGAAGGTGCGGTCGATCTTGAGCAGGTCAACGGTGAAGGCCTTGAGGTGGGTGAAGGAGGAGTACCCGGTGCCGAAGTCGTCGATGGCCAGGCGCACCCCGAGGGCGCGCAGTTCCTGGAAGGTGCGCGCGGCGGAGTCGATCGCCTCGAGCACGGCGCTCTCGGTCAGTTCCAGCCAGAGCTGCTGGGGCGGCAGACCGCTCTCCGCCAGCGCCCGCTTCACCACGGCGCCGAAATCGTCCCGCACGAACTGTTGGGGTGACACGTTCACGCTCACGGACATCCGCCCATCGAGCGCCGTCGCGGTGCGGCAGGCCTGACCGAGCACCGTGCGGCCGATGTCCTTGATCAGACCGACCTCTTCGGCGATGGCGATGAACTCGCCGGGAAACACCAGGCCGAGGTCCGGATGCCGCCAGCGGGCGAGCGCCTCGGTGGCCACGACGGTGCCCTGCTGCAGGTCGACGATCGGCTGAAACCAGGTCTCAATCTGGTTCAGCTGCACCGCATCGCGCAGCGCCAGCTCGGTCTGCAGCCTGCGGTCGATCCGGCCTCGCAGGTCGTCGTCGAAGACCTCGTACCGCGCCCGGCCGCGGTCCTTGGCCATGTACATCGCCTGGTCGGCGTTGCGCAGCACCGACTCGGCATCGTCGTGCCGCAGCCCGAACGCGATGCCGATGCTGGCGTCGACGGATGCCGCCTGGTCACCGACCATGATCGGCTCGGTAATCGCCCGCTGCATGGCATCCGCGATGGCGTGCACATCGTCGATGCTGCCGACGTCGGGGCAGACCACCACGAACTCGTCACCGCCGATGCGGGAGACGGTATCGGTGGACCGGGTGACGCTCTGCAACCGGCTGGCGACCTCGTGCAGCACGGTGTCTCCCGCGTGGTGGCCGAGGCTGTCGTTGACGAACTTGAACCGGTCGAGGTCGATGAACAGCACCGCCACGCCCTGACCGTGATGCACCGACTGCAGCAGGGCCTGGTTGAGCCGGTCAAGCAGCAACAGCCGGTTGGGCAGGTTGGTCAGCGGATCGTGGAAGGCCAGGTGCTCCACACGCGCCTCGGCCAGGCGGCGAGCGGTGATGTCCTCCAGCTGGTACAGCAGCCGCCCGGCCGACTCCCCCGGGTCGATCTCGGCGATGCTGACCTTCACCCAGGTCTCTTCGCCGTCCCCGCGCCGCATCTGCCGATCCATCCGCTGACGGGTGGAGGGACCGGCGGGTTGGCGGAGCTGGTCTGCGCCGTGCGGGTCGGCCGGCATGAAGATCTCGT
Source organism: Cryobacterium sp. AP23 (assembly GCF_054075385.1). Taxonomy (NCBI): domain Bacteria; kingdom Bacillati; phylum Actinomycetota; class Actinomycetes; order Micrococcales; family Microbacteriaceae; genus Cryobacterium; species Cryobacterium sp. AP23. The sequence goes on from NZ_CM133415.1 coordinate 1,941,038, forward strand.
CGATGCGGCGCGCGACCACGGCGGTGGACCAGCCGGCCAGTTCGACCAGTCTCTTGTTGGCCTCCAGCACCACGCCGTCTGGAGAGACGATGGCCGTGCCGAGCGGGGACGAGGAGAAGGCCGCCTCGAAGCGGGCCCGGGCGGCGGCGGCGGCTTCCTCGGCGTTGTGGAGAGCCGTGATGTCGGTGACAGCGGCCTGATGGCCGAGGATCGTCGTGCCGTCCAGGCCGTGGATGGGCGCGGTGTTGACCTGCACCCAATGCACCTCGCCCTCCGGCGTCTTGAACCGCAGCGTTGCGCTGTACGTCGACCCGGCGGCGACCGCCCCGCCCCATCCCGCGGCCACCCGCAGGATGTCGTCGGGATGGATCGTTTGCGCCCAGCCGTCGCCCAGGGATTCGGTGAGAGTCAGTCCGCTCAGGCCCAACCACTGGTCGTTGGCGCTGAGCAGCCCGCCGTCGGTGTCGAGCTGCACGATGCCGACCGGAGAGATCTTGATGAGGGTGTGCAACCGGTCGGCGAGCTCGGCGAGTTGCTCCGTGCGCCGCCCCACGGCCTGTTCCAGCGTGCGGTTCACCTCGGCGAGGGAGAGCGTCACCTCGTTGCGTTGCGCATCGAGTGACCGCACCCCGAGGGCCGCGATCCACAGCAGGATGGTGCCCAACACCGCCATGCTCACCACGAGAAGCGCGGTGCCTTGGGTGCCGTTGAACAGCCCCGTGCTCTGTGCCGCGAGCGACAGCAGGCCGAGCAGCAACGGGCCGGCGATGGCGAACGGCAGCACGCGGCGCATCAGCGCCCCCGCGCTGCCCTGATCACGCAGCAGCGCGACCAGGCCCACCATGGGCTGCTGCAACAGCACCGACACCGACAGGATGGCGATGCTCACGGCGGTATGCACGGCCACACTTCTGAAGCCGGCCACCGTATACAGCGCCGAGACGCCATATGCGTAGCCGACCAAGGCGATGAGGCTGATCACCAGGGCGGCGAGTGCGGAGGCCTGCAACAGCCGGAACCGGCGCAGCCGGCTGGCGATCACTGCGACCGCGACAAGGGTCAGCCCGACCGCGGTGATCGGCGGCATCCGTGGCTCGACGCCCGCGAGGTCGATACCGGGCACCCAGGCGGCCATGCCGAGCGTGGACCCGAGGAGGTACCCGACCGGTGTGGCGGAGGCGAGCGCAAGCGCGACCGAGCCGAGTGCCACGGCCGTGCGGCGGTGCCCCACCAGCAACGACAACGACAACAGGATGAGGGTGACTGCGGTGAGCGGCATCATCGGGCTGAAACCCGGCACCACGGTGGTCAGCGCGGTCATGCCGGTGTACCAGCCGACCAGGACCATGAGCCCGACAGCGGCGACGAAGCTGGCGCCGATCCGACTGACCATCGCCATGGTGCTGCCCCCAACTGGATGGTGACGCGGTGTGCACCCTCACCCTCAGGTTATCGGGTGGCCGCCGTCTTCTCGGCAGCACGTGCCACAGCGCGGGTTAACGGGGAATGGCCCCCTGCCGAAGCAGGGGGCCATCCGGGCATCACACTCGGTTAGTTGTACGTACCGGGGGTGAAGTCGTCCGACGAGAAGCTGTCGAAGTCGACGAAGCTCAGGTCACCCTCGGTGAACGCTGCATCATCAGTGAAGATGCGGTTCGGGTAACGCTCAGCCTTGGCTTCATCCGTTGCCTCGACGTTGACGTCGCGGTAGCGAGGAAGACCGGTGCCGGCCGGGATCAACTTACCGATGATCACGTTCTCCTTGAGGCCCATCAGCGGGTCGCTCTTGCCTTCCATGGCCGCCTGGGTCAGAACCCGGGTGGTCTCCTGGAAGGAAGCGGCGCTCAGCCACGACTCGGTAGCCAGCGAAGCCTTGGTGATACCCATGACTTCCTGACGAGCCGAAGCCGTCTTCTTGCCCTCGGTGAGCGCGGTGCGGTTGAGTTCGTTGTACTTCAACCGGTCAACGAGCTCGCCCGGCAGCAGGCCGGTGTCGCCGTGCTCCACAACAGTCACCTTGCGAAGCATCTGACGAACGATGACCTCGATGTGCTTGTCGTGAATCGGCACGCCCTGCGAACGGTAGACATCCTGCACGCCACCGACGAGGTGCTTCTGCACCGCGCGGACACCCTTGACACGAAGAACTTCCTTCGGGTCGACGGCGCCGATGATGATCTGCGTGCCGAGCTCCACGTGCTGGCCATCCTCAACGAGGAGGGTTGCACGCTTGAGCACCGGGTAGGCGATGGCTTCGTCACCGTTGTCGGGGGTCAGGATCACCTTTCGGCTACGATCCGTGTCCTCGATGGTGATGCGGCCGGCAACGTCGACGATCGGCGATGCACCCTTGGGGGTACGCGCCTCGAAGAGCTCCTGCACCCGGGGCAGACCCTGGGTGATGTCGTCTGCGGAGGCGGAACCACCGGTGTGGAAGGTACGCATGGTCAGCTGCGTGCCGGGCTCACCGATCGACTGTGCGGCGATGATGCCGACGGCCTCTCCGATGTCCACGAGCAGGCCGGTAGCAAGCGAACGGCCGTAGCAGACCGCACACACACCGACAGCAGACTCGCAAGTCAGCACCGAGCGCACCTTGATGTTCTCGACACCGGCCGCGACCAGCTTCTCGATCATCACGTCGCCGACGTCGTCTCCGGCGTCAGCAACGACCTCGCCCTTGCCGTTGACCGCGGGGGCGGCCAGGCTGCGAGCGTAAACCGCGTTCTCCACGTTCGGGTGACGCGAGAGGTTACCCGCGGCATCCTTCGTGGCGATCGGCAGCTCGAGGCCCTTGGTCGTACCGCAGTCGTCTTCGCGGATGATGACATCCTGCGAGACGTCGACGAGACGACGGGTGAGGTAACCGGAGTCTGCGGTACGCAGAGCGGTGTCGGCCAGACCCTTACGAGCACCGTGAGTAGCAATGAAGTACTCGGCGACGGACAGGCCTTCGCGGTAGCTCGAGATAATCGGGCGAGGGATGATCTCACCCTTCGGGTTGTTAACCAGACCACGCATACCGGCGATGTTTCGCACCTGCAGCCAGTTACCACGAGCACCAGAGGTGACCATCCGGTTGATCGTGTTGTCAGCCGGGAAGTTCGCCTGCATGGCCGCGGCGACGTCTTCGGTCGCCTTGGTCCAGATCTGGATGAGCTCCTGACGACGCTCGAGGTCGGTCGTGAGACCCTTCTCGAACTGCGTCTGGACCTTCGCGGCCATCTTCTCGTACGTACCGACGATCTCCTTCTTGTTCGGAGGCGTCAGGATGTCGGAGAGTGCAACGGTCACACCCGAGCGAGTGGCCCAGTAGAAGCCGGCGTCCTTGATGCGGTCCAGCGTTGCCGCTACTTCCACCTTCGGGTACCGCTCTGCCAGGTCGTTCACGATCGCCGAGAGGGTGCCCTTGTCGGCAACCTTCTCGAAGTACGGGTAGTCGGCCGGCAGCGCCTCGTTGAAGATGGCGCGGCCCAGCGTGGTGTTCACCAGCACGGTACCGACGGCCTGACCGTCGACCAGCTCGACACCATCGGGCTGGGTGCCCTCGGTGAAGTACAGGTCGCTGATGCGGATGCGCACCTTGGCGTTGAGGTCGAGCGACTTCTGGTCGTGGGCCAGGATGGCCTCCGAGACAGAGGTGAACGCGCGGCCCTCGCCGGTGACGCCTTCCTTGAGCGTGGTCAGGTGGTGCAGACCGATGATCATGTCCTGGGTGGGCAGGGTCACCGGGCGACCGTCGGACGGCTTCAGGATGTTGTTCGAGGCGAGCATCAGGATGCGCGCTTCGGCCTGGGCCTCCATCGACAGCGGCAGGTGCACAGCCATCTGGTCACCGTCGAAGTCGGCGTTGAACGCCGCACAGACGAGGGGGTGCAGCTGGATGGCCTTACCCTCCACGAGCTGAGGTTCGAAGGCCTGGATACCGAGGCGGTGCAGCGTGGGTGCACGGTTCAGCAGAACCGGGCGCTCACGGATGATCTCCTCGAGCACGTCCCAAACCTGCGGGCGGCTGCGCTCGACCATGCGCTTGGCGGCCTTGATGTTCTGAGCGTGGCTCAGGTCGATCAGGCGCTTGATCACGAACGGCTTGAAGAGCTCCAGCGCCATCTGCTTGGGCAGACCACACTGGTGCAGCTTCAGCTGCGGGCCGACAATGATGACCGAACGGCCAGAGTAGTCAACGCGCTTACCGAGCAGGTTCTGACGGAACCGACCCTGCTTACCCTTGAGCATGTCGCTCAGGGACTTGAGGGCGCGGTTACCGGTACCCGTGACGGGACGGCCACGACGACCGTTGTCGAAGAGCGCGTCAACGGCCTCCTGCAGCATCCGCTTCTCGTTGTTCACGATGATCTCGGGGGCACCGAGGTCAAGCAGACGACGCAGACGGTTGTTGCGGTTGATTACACGACGGTAGAGGTCGTTGAGGTCAGAGGTCGCGAAGCGGCCACCGTCGAGCTGCACCATCGGGCGCAGTTCCGGCGGGATGACCGGCACGACGTCGAGCACCATCGCGGCCGGCGAGTTGCCGGTCATGATGAAGGCGTTGACGACGCGCAGACGCTTGATGGCGCGGATCTTCTTCTGACCCTTGCCCTCGGCGATCTGCAGGTGCAGGTTTTCGCTCTCGGTGACCAGGTCGAACGCCTCGAGGCGCTTCTTGATGGCCTCGGCGCCCATGTAGGCCTCGAAGTACATGCCGAAGCGGTCCTGGAGCTCGTGGAAGACGGAGTCTTCCGGCTTCAGGTCGCCGACCTTGAGGGTGCGGAAGTCTTCCCACACACGCTCGAGGTGAGCGATCTGCTCGTCCAGGGCCTTGCGAACCTGGGACATCTCCTTCTCGGCGGCGTCCTTGGTGCGCTTCTTCTGGTCGCTCTTGGCGCCTTCGGCCTCCAGTGCTGCGAGGTCGGTTTCGAGGCGCTGCAGGCGGTCGGCGATGCGGGAGTCGCGGCTGCCTTCGAGAGTCTTGATCTCGAGGCGCAGTTCGTTCTCCAGCCCAGGCATGTCCTGGTGGCGACCGTCTTCGTCAACCTCGATGACCATGTAGGCGGCGAAGTAGATGACCTTTTCGAGGTCCTTCGGAGCCATGTCCAGCAGGTAACCGAGACGCGAGGGCACACCCTTGAAGTACCAGATGTGAGTAACGGGGGCGGCGAGCTCGATGTGGCCCATGCGCTCACGGCGCACCGACGACTTCGTGACCTCTACGCCACAGCGCTCACAAACGATGCCTTTGAAGCGCACTCGCTTGTACTTGCCGCACGAGCACTCCCAGTCGCGGGACGGTCCGAAGATCTGCTCTCCGAAGAGGCCATCCTTTTCGGGCTTGAGCGTGCGGTAGTTGATGGTTTCGGGCTTCTTGACCTCACCGTGCGACCAACGACGGATGTCGTCAGCGGTGGCCAGGCCAATGCGAAGCTCGTCAAATGTTGTTACGTCGAGCAATTTCTCTCCTTGGAAAGTTTTCGAGTATTCGTCAGTGGCCAGGCTTAGATGTCGTCAATTGAAGACGACTCAAACCGGGTGGAAATGTTGATGCCCAGCTCCTCCGCTGCGCGGAAGACCTCGTCATCCGTGTCGCGCAGGCTGACTGCGGTTCCATCGGCCGAGAGCACCTCGACGTTCAGGCACAGCGACTGCATTTCCTTGATCAGAACCTTGAAGCTCTCGGGGATACCGGGTTCCTGAATGTTCTCGCCCTTGACGATGGCTTCGTACACCTTGACGCGGCCGAGGATGTCGTCCGACTTGATGGTCAGGAGTTCCTGCAGGGCGTAAGCGGCTCCATATGCTTCGAGCGCCCACACCTCCATCTCACCGAAACGCTGTCCACCGAACTGCGCCTTACCACCCAGCGGCTGCTGCGTGATCATGGAGTACGGACCCGTCGAGCGTGCGTGGATCTTGTCGTCGACAAGGTGGTGCAGCTTCAGGATGTACATGTATCCGACCGCGATGGGCATCGGGTACGGCTCGCCGGAGCGGCCGTCGAACAGCTGCGTCTTTCCGGTCGAGTCGATCAGGCGGTCGCCGTCACGAGTCAGAGTCGTCGAGTCGAGCAGACCGGCGATTTCCTCCTCGAGCGCGCCGTCGAATACCGGGGTCGCAACCTTGGTGTTCGGGGCGGCGCTGTGCGCGGCTTCGGGAAGACGGCCGGCCCACTTGGGCTTGCCCTCAACCTGCCAGCCCTGCTTGGCGATCCATCCGAGGTGGGTCTCCAGGACCTGGCCGAAGTTCATTCGACCGGGGATGCCCAGCGGGTTCAGGATGATGTCGACCGGGGTTCCGTCGGCGAGGAACGGCATGTCCTCGACCGGCAGGATCTTGGAGATGACACCCTTGTTGCCGTGACGACCGGCGAGCTTGTCACCCTCGGTGATCTTGCGCTTCTGGGCGATGAAGACCACAACGCGCTGGTTGACGCCCGAGCCGAGCTCGTCGTCGCCATCCTGCGAGTCGAAGACCTTGACACCGATGATGGTGCCACGCTCACCGTGGGGAACCTTCAGCGAGGTGTCGCGAACTTCGCGGCTCTTCTCGTTGAAGATCGCGCGCAGCAGGCGCTCCTCAGCGGACAGCTCGGTCTCGCCCTTCGGCGTGACCTTGCCCACGAGGATGTCGCCGGGGCGAACCTCGGCACCGATGCGGATGATGCCGCGCTCGTCCAGGTCTGCAAGCAGGTCCGGGGAGACGTTCGGCAGGTCGCGGGTGATCTCTTCCTTGCCCAGCTTGGTGTCGCGCGCGTCAACTTCGTACTCTTCGATGTGAATCGAGGAGAGAACGTCGTCCTTCACCAGGTTCTGGCTCAGGATGATGGCGTCCTCGAAGTTGTGACCCTCCCATGACATGAATGCCACGAGGAGGTTCTTTCCGAGTGCGAGCTCGCCCTGGTCGGTAGCGGGACCATCGGCGATGACCTCGCCGGCCTCGATACGGTCGCCGGCGTTGACGATGACACGGTGGTTGTAGCTGGTGCCCTGGTTGGAGCGGCTGAACTTGCGCAGGTAGTAGTCCTGCGTTCCACCCTCGTCGAGCTGGATGGTGACGACGTCAGCCGACACCTCCATGACCACACCGGACTTCTGTGCGGTGAGCACGTCGCCGGCGTCGATGGCCGCGAAGCCCTCCATACCGGTTCCGACCAGCGGGCTGTCGCTGAGCAGCAGCGGCACAGCCTGACGCTGCATGTTGGCACCCATGAGTGCGCGGTTAGCATCGTCGTGCTCGAGGAAGGGGATGAGCGAGGTCGCGACCGACACCATCTGGCGCGGCGAAACATCCATGTAGCCGATGTCTTCTGCGGGGAAGAGGTCAACCTCTCCACCCTTCTTACGGGCCAGAACACGGCCTTCAGCGAAGCGGGCAGCCTTGGTCAGCGGGGCGTTGGCCTGCGCGACGATGTACTCGTCTTCCTCACTCGCGGTGAGGTAGTCGATCGTCGTGGAGACGACACCGTCGATGACGCGACGGTACGGGGTCTCGATGAAACCGAAGGCGTTGATCCGCGCGAACGAGGCGAGCGAACCGATCAGGCCGATGTTCGGGCCTTCCGGGGTTTCAATCGGGCACATGCGGCCGTAGTGGGACGGGTGAACGTCTCGCACCTCGACGCCGGCACGGTCACGGGACAGACCACCCGGGCCCAGCGCGGACAGGCGACGCTTGTGCGTGAGGCCTGCGAGCGGGTTGTTCTGGTCCATGAACTGCGACAGCTGCGACGTACCGAAGAACTCCTTGATCGCGGCGACGACGGGGCGCACGTTGATCAGGGTCTGCGGGGTGATCGCTTCGATGTCCTGCGTGGTCATGCGCTCGCGAACGACGCGCTCCATGCGGGACAGGCCGGTGCGGACCTGGTTCTGGATGAGCTCGCCGACGGCGCGGATACGACGGTTACCGAAGTGGTCGATGTCGTCGATGTCGATGCGGATGTCCGTCTCGACGCCGTCGCGCTTGCCGCGGATCGTGGTCTGGTTGTCGTGCAGCGCAACCAGGTACTTGATCGTGGCCAGGATGTCCTGGAGCGTGAGGACGGAGTCGCTCAGCGGAGCCTCGAGGCCCAGCTTGCGGTTGATCTTGTAACGACCAACCTTGGCCAGGTCGTAGCGCTTGGAGTTGAAGAAGAAGTTGTCCAGCAGCGCACGTGCGGCCTCGGCGGCAACCTGCTCGCCCGGGCGCAGCTTGCGGTAGATGTCCTTGAGGGCTTCTTCCTTCGTGAGGATGTTGTCCTTCTCGAGGGTGAGCTCGATGGACGCGAAGCCCTTGAACTCCTCGAGGATCTCTTCGGAGGTGAGTCCGAGAGCCTTGAGGAACACCGTGACGGACTGCTTGCGCTTGCGGTCGATGCGAACGCCGACCTGGTCGCGCTTGTCGATCTCGAACTCGAGCCAGGCACCACGGCTCGGGATGACGCGGGCGGAGTAGATGTCCTTGTCGGAGGTCTTCTCCTGCTCACGGTTGAAGTACACACCCGGGGAGCGCACCAGCTGCGACACGACGACACGCTCGGTGCCGTTGATCACGAAGGTGCCCTTGGGGGTCATCAGCGGGAAGTCGCCCATGAACACGGTCTGGGTCTTGATCTCACCGGTGAGGTGGTTCATGAACTCAGCGTTCACGTACAGCGGTGCGGAATAGGTCTTGCCCTTTTCCTTGCACTCGTCGATCGTGTACTTCTCCGGCTCGAGCTCCGGGTTGGTGAACGACAGCTGCATCGTTTCGCTGAGGTCTTCGATCGGAGAAATCTCCTCGAAGATCTCGTCGAGACCGGTGCGGGTCGGCAGGTCCTGTCGTCCGGCAGCCTGGGCCTCGGCGACGCGAGCCTTCCAGATGTCGTTGCCGACGAGCCAGTCGAAGCTCTCGGTCTGCAAAGCGAGCAGATCGGGAACCGTCAGGTTGTCGGTGATCTTTGCGAACGAAAGACGGCCAGCAGCTCGTCCGTTCTTGGGTGAATTGGTGGTTGCGTTGCGCGCAGCAGCCAAGGAAGTAACCTCCGTGGACCCCGTCAGGTCTAATCACTGTTAGTAATTTGGGATGGACTCCGCAGATCCTGAGCAGGGATGCCTATCCGCGATATGAGGACATCCGGCTCAGAAATGTGCTGCAAGGTGGCTTGAGCACGCAAAGCCGACCGCAATATGAAGGCAGAGTTAAATCTGGGAGCGCAAAGGTCAACTATATGCCCTTGTGGCGCCCGTGTCTACTGCAATGTTGACCTTCGCGAAATTCTCAGGTATAACCCGGTTTCGCACGAGCCGGCTGGAGCGGCTGGGCGTCTTCGCGAGTTGCTCCATTCTGCACCATCCACGCGGATACCGCTGCACGGGGCTGTCAGACTGGGGGAATGAGCAGGGGCGAGCACGAACATCCGACGATCACGCTGAAACTGAGCGGGCACCAGGCCGTCATCGAGCCCGACCGGTTCACCCCGGGCAGCTACCAGCTGGTGGTGGACGGCACGCCGCAGTCGCACGTGAACATCGACAACCCCGACGAGCTGTTCTTCGAGTACATCCAGCGCATCGGGCACGTCATCGACCTGATCGGCGACCCGGGCGAGCCGATCACGGCCGTGCACCTGGGCGCCGGCGCGCTCACCCTCCCCCGCTACGTGGAGGCGACCCGGCCGGGTTCGCGCCAGCAGGTGGTGGAGATCGAAAGCGACCTCATCGATTTCGTGCGCGCCGAGCTGCCCTGGGACAAGCGCGCCAACCTGCGGGTGCGGCACGGCGACGCCCGTGAGGTGCTCGGCAAGCTGCCCGCCGGGTTGCACGGCTCGGTGGACCTCGTGGTCGTGGACATCTTCTCCGGCGCCCGCACCCCCGCGCACGTCACCAGCCGGGAGTTTTACGAGCTCGCCGCTCCGCTGCTCTCTCCCCGCGGCGTGCTGGCCGTGAACGTGGCGGATGGGCCGGGCCTCGCCTTCGCCCGCGCCCAGGCCGCGACCCTCTCCGCGGTGTTCGGGCACGTCATCGGCCTGGCCGAGACGCAGGTGCTCAAGGGGCGCCGGTTCGGCAACATCGTCTTCGTCGCCGCGCACACCCCGCTGGACCTGCACTGGGTGCCGCGGCTGCTGGCCGGCGGCCCGCATCCGGCCAAGGTGGTCGAGGGCGCCGAGCTCAAGCAGTTCATGTCGGCCGCGTCGGTGGCCACGGATGCGACGGCGACGCCCTCGCCCCTGCCCGGCCGCACGGTCTTCCAGATCGGCAACTGAGCCGCACCCCTCCCCGCCCGCCCGGCGCTCCCCGCCGCCCAACTGTTCCCACTGCGGACAAATGGTCCCGGCACACCGGGTGCAATTGTCCGCACGGGCAACAGTTGCCGGCCGCACCTCGTGCGGCGGCGCGCCTAGCGGATGAGGCGGATGGTGTCGCCGAGCGTTGCCGTGCCGTCAGCATCCTGCCGGTAGTACTGCAGCACGAACTGCTCGGCCGTCGCCTCGATCAGGCTCGCCCCGGTCCCATCCAGGCAGAGCCGGCTGCCCTCGCGCAGCGCGACGGGACACGGGCGGAAGTTGGCCGTGCCACCGAGGCCGGCCGTGAGGTAGTGCAGGCCATCGACGACGACGTCCTCATAGATGTGCTGATGGCCGGCGATGACGATATCGGCGCCCCACCCGGCGTAGTCCCAGCCGGCGGTGGGCCGCATCTCCCGGTTGTCGTCGTGTACGCCGGACGTGTACGCGGGGCGGTGAAACAACACCACATTCCAGGCATCCGGTCGGGCCGCACGCTGGTCAGACAGGGCTGCCTTCAACCAGGTCCGCTGGATCTCCAACTCCGCGGGAGTGGTCTCACTGTCCAGCACGAAGAGCGTGACGTCGCCGACATCCTGCGTGTACCAGCGCTGCTGAGGGTCGGCGGCCGTACTGAGGTACGGGAAGGCAGCGCGGTACGCGTCGAGCCCGGCACCCGCATCGGTGTAGTCGTGGTTGCCGAGCGTGGGCCACAGCGGGGGCGTGCCCTGCCCGTTCCGACCGTGGTCGAAGTAGCCCCAGACCGATTCGTCATACGGAATACAGCCCTCAACCTGCTGGGTGTTGTCCCCGGCCGTCACGATCGCGTCCACGTCCCACGCGGCAACCTGATCCGCCGCCCACTGTTCGCCGGCGTCGCAGGTTCCGAAGTCGGAGATCAGCGCCAGCCGGGTCGCCGGCGGTGGCGGCGGCGCGGTGTTTTCCGAGGGTCCCGGGTCGGAATTCGCGGGAGAGACGAACACGCATCCGGCCAGAACAAGAGCAGCGGCCACGGAGGCGAGCACGCTCGCACCGGTTCGGCGGGCGCGTCGCCCCTTGCCCGCTCTCGACATTTGAGTGCTCACCGGTGCCAGTTTCTAGGGCAGTGACGGGAGCGTCGGTGTCGCTTTGGCGAGCAGGCGCACCTGGATCGCCTCGATCCGCTTCCCCTGGCCCGTCGTGCCCGCTGTCGCACCGTTACTCACCCACGACTGCCATCCCACGTCCTGCACGTGGGTGCGGTAGGAGATGTCGTACTGGGACGCCAGCGCACCGGTCAGCCGGAACTGGATTGCCTCCATCCGCAGGCTGAGGCCGGTTGTCCCGACGCGGGCGGCCGTATGCCAGTCCAGCCAGCCGAGGTTCTCGACGTGGGCGTTGGCCTGAATGTTCGCGATCGCAGTGGATCCCGGTGTCTCGAGCATGAATGCTTCGGTCCGCAGGGACTGACCGATCGTGCCGGCCACCTGCCCGGTGTTCACTTTCCGTTGCCAACCGATGTTCTGCAGGTGGGATTGGTAGCGGAGCATCGGTGTCGCGCCCTGCTCCTTGATGAAGATTCTGGCTCGGGTGGTGACCCAGTCGCGGAGGTAACCGACCTCGCCGGCGTACGTGCTGTGGTAGTCCTTGCCGCCGGGGATCAGCAGCGTCGGCGTGCCCAGGATGCGCCAGACGGCGAAGTTCTGGGCGGCGGAGGCTTTGATCTCGTTCTCCCAGCGGGTGATCTTGGCCGGCATCAGGCCCACCTGGTTGGAGATGCCCGCTTGCCACATCTGGTTTGCCCGAATGACGAAGTCCTTGGAACGGAACAGGTCAACGAAGAAGCCGTTGCCGTGCTGCTGCAGGATCTGTGCGTTCTTCGCGTAGTCCGCCTTCGGATCCGAGCCGAGGTGCCGAGCGCGGTCGAAGTTGCCCAATGCCGTGTCGAAGTCCCACACTGGTCCGGCGTACAGCTTGGTACCGGGCCCGTTCTTGTAGAAGTAGATGCTCGACTGCGTGATCTCGGGATTGGCCGTCTGTTCCATCACGTAGTAGAACTTCACGAATGAGTCGACGTCGATCAAGGCGCTCAGCGCAGCCCAGTCGACCTGCGGCGCGGCCAGTATCGCGTCCACCGTGTTCAGGGTGCTCTTCATGTCGTTCCAGCCGGCCACGGTGTCGGCGGGAAGCGAACCCTCATCGGGGTCCGGAACGCCGGCTTTCGCGTCCTTCAGGACGAAGAGGGACTTGCTGGTCGCGGTCGTGAATTTGTAGGGTTCGGCCGCGCCGTAGCTGTTGTCCAGCTCGACCAGCACGCCTTGATTGTTCCCGAGGTCGACGCGGTTCTTCTTGACCTCGGTCTTCTCACTGACCAGGTAGTTGCCGAGATACGTGCCGTTGACACGCAGGTCGACCCATTTGGATTCCGGGGAGTACGCCAGCCCGATGGAAGCGGCCAGGTCGAAGGCAGCCTTGTTGCGCATCAGGGATGCGTCGGCGGCGTTCGCGAGAAGGATCCACGTCTTGGAGGGGGCCATGCCGAGAAGAGCGGTGTTCTCCTCGAACTTGATCTGGTACGGCTTCTTGGCCAGTTTCCAGGTGTGGTTGCCACGGCCCTTGATCTCGCCGGGAACCGGGACGGAGATGGTGTTCACCCCGGCAGGGTCCTCGACCGTCATCGTCGTCGCGACTTCGTTGTCCTTGGATGCGTGCACGTAGCTCAGCGTGTTGTGCGAGGCGTTCGGGTCGCTGAGGGTGATGTTCAGGGTCGGCAGGTTCGGTGTCTGTGGTGCGGCGGTGGCGGGGGGCGGGGCACCGACCGTTACGAGGGTGATGGTGAGGGCGGCGGTCAGGCTGAGGGCCAAGGTTCGCAGGGCCAGACCCTCCCTGGACAGGGTGTGCATGGGTGGGTCCTTTCGTGTTGCTCCGTTGCAAACGGAACCGGAGCCGGTGAGACAGGGCCGGTGTCGGCTTTGACGACCGTGTCCGCCTCGATGCACACAACGTACGCCCGCCCTGAGGAATGCTCAGGTCAGTGGGCGGGGCTTGCGGATGCACCGAAAGGGGGTCTCGTCACCGACGGCGCCTCGGTTGCGGGGGCGCGCGGCCGGCAACACGCCCGGACGGACGGCCGAGGCACAGCGCCTCCGGTGAATTGATTCGCTGTGGAACCCGGGCCCGGGCCGAAACGGCTCAGCCACACCCCTCCCGCTTGCCGGATCGGTGCCCCGGCCGGGTTACTCTGGAAGGGAACCCGACCTCCCTCGCGGCACCCCTCGGCCGCCCTGTCAAGGACACCATCCTGACCATCATCACTGGCTACGACGCCGTCACCCTCCGGGAAAAAGTCGACCTCCCCGCAGCATCCGACCGTCTCAATGACCTCGGCAAGCTCCGCAGCCTCTCGGCGCTCAACGAGAAGGTCACGCTGCTGCGCCTGCTCGACCGGTTGGACGAGGCGTTCGAGATCGCCAACCAGGCCCTGCGCCAGGCCCGGTTCACCGGTGACCGGCAGGACTTCGTGCTGTGCCGCATCCGCCGTGCCCAGGTCATGCAGTTCCAGGACAAGCTCGAGGAAGCCGCCGCGGAGCTGACCCAGTGCATTCTCGAGTCGGAAACCCATGAGTGGACCATCACGGCCGCGTTCGCCCGGGAAACCCGCGGCAAGGTGCACTTCGACCAGCACGACCTGGAGAACGCCCTCACCGACTTCAAGGCCGCGGTGTTTCTGCGGGACAAGGCCGGCGCATCCCCCGATGACCTGGAGAGTGCGCTGATCGCGGTCGCCGTGGTCGAGTCCTTCATCGGCGAGCGCCGCCTGCCCCGCTGACCTGAGTCACCCCGCCCGCCGCTCTCGACGAGTTGCGCGGGCTAGGCGCCGGCGCCTCCGCTCGGGCGGGCCGAGGGCAGATGTGGCCCTTTCCGAGACTTTCGTGGCATTCTGCAGGAGATATGCATCGAAGACGGGTTTGGGCCGGCGTGATCGCCGCGGGCGTGGTTGCGCTGTTGTGCGCCTGCTCGGCGGGTGCGCCCCGGCCGAGCGTGGGCAGTTCCACCCCGGCGCAACCGGAGGCCACCGCCTCCCCCACCGCTGAGCCCACGGATGCGGCGGCCCCGGCGGCGCCGGTGCCGGTGCGGCCGCTCGGGGAACCCGTGGTGATCGCCTCCGGTCTCGACGCGCCCTGGTCGATCCTGCGGCTGCCGAACGGCGCCACCCTGATCAGCGAACGCGACACCGCCCTGATCCGCGAGCTGTTGCCGGACGGGACCCTGCGCGACGCCGCCACCGTCGCCGGCGTGCAGCCCAACGGTGAGGGCGGGTTGCTCGGGCTGGCCTACCTGCCGCTGGCCGACAACGGCAGCGGCATCGTTGTGGCCGAACCGACCCCGGACGGGACCCCGGACCCGAGCGCGGCCACCACGCTCGACAGCGGCTGGGTCTACGCCTATTTCACCGCCGCATCCGACAACCGCATCGTGCGGATGCCGCTCACGGGCGCCGCGGGCAGCGTCGGCCTTGGCGCTGCGGAGGACGTGCTCACCGGCATCCCGGCCGCGGGCAACCACAACGGCGGCCGGCTCGGCGTCGGGCCGGACGGCATGCTGTACGCCACTGCCGGCGACGCGGGCAACTCCGCCAACGCCCAGGACCTCGACTCGTTGGGCGGCAAGATCCTGCGGATGACTCCCACCGGTGACGTGCCGGCCGGCAACCCGTTCGGCACCCTCGTCTACTCGTACGGGCACCGCAACCCGCAGGGCATCGCCTGGGATTCGACCGGCCGGCTCTGGGCCAGCGAGTTCGGGCAGAACACCTGGGACGAGCTCAACCTCATCACCGCGGGCGGCAACTACGGCTGGCCCGAGGTGGAGGGCGGCGGCGGCGCGGCCCCGTTCGTCAACCCCGTGCAGCAATGGGCCACCGACGAGGCCAGCCCCAGCGGCCTCACGATCGTGGGCGACACCCTGTTCCTGGCCAGCCTCCGCGGCGAACGGATGTGGCGCGTCGATCCCTCCACAGGAACGGTGGACAACTGGTTTGTCAACAGCTTCGGCCGGCTGCGCGACGTGGTGTCCGGCCCCAATGGCACACTGTGGTTCGTGAGCAATAACACGGATGGCCGCGGCAGCCCCGCCCCCGGCGACGATCGTCTCTACCAGGTGCAGGTGGGTCCCTGATGGCCGACCTCAAACGGGTGCGCCACTGGGCGGACGCCCTCATCACGCTGCACCTCGACCCGAGCTGGAGTTTCGACTTCGACAACGCCAAGAAGCGGGCCGGGCTGTGCAACTTCACCCTGAAGAAGATCACGGTGTCCCGCTACCTCGCCGCCCGGTACGGTGACGACGAGATCCACCAGATCCTGCTGCACGAGGTGGCGCACGCCCTGGCCGGCGCCCGCGCCGGGCACGGCCCGGTGTGGCGCGGTGTGGCCGCGGGGCTCGGCTACGACGGCAAGCGCACCCACGACGGCGAGATCGCCGACGACCTCGCGCCGTGGGTGGGCCGGTGCGCGGCCGGCCACACGCACTACCGGTACCGCCAGCCCACCCGGCCGCTGGCCTGCGGGCTCTGCGGGCGCGGCTTCACCGCCGCGCACGTGATCACCTGGACCCGGCGCGAGATCACCCCGGCCACCCGCCGCCGGGCCGCGGCCGCCGCGCGCTGACCCCGGCATCCGCAACTGTTCCCAAACCGGACAATTGGTCCCGGCACACCGGGTGCAGATGTCCGCACGGGCAACAGTTGCAGCCGCGGTGAGCCGGGCGAGCGAGCGGCGTGAGGGCGGGCGCTACTCGATGACCTGCAGGTCCTTCCAGAAGGCAACGTAGCCGCTGTAGTCCTGGCCGACACGGTCGAAGGAGCTCGGGGTGGGGGTGGGATAGCTGAACGCGCCATCCGTGACGCTGGAGGTGCCGTCGCTCACGGTGAAGTACTGGCACTCACCCTTCCACGCGCAGGTGTACGGCGTGGCCGTGGGCGTGAGGAAACCCTCGGTGACACTCGACGGCGGAAAGTACCAGTTGCCCTCGATCTTGATCAGGTCTGCCTGGGCGGCTTCGGCGACGATCGTGCCGTTGAGTACTGCCTTCATGCTGGCTCCTTCGACTGGTGGTGCGTGAAAGCGCATTCAGGTACGCGCCTGTCCCGGTGCAACGCCGCATCGCGTGACCGCATTCCCCTGCCCTGAACGATGGGTGGCCCGCTTTTGCTAGTGCTGGAGGCACGAACACTAGCGAAAGTGGGCCAGTCACGTCCGGCGCCCGCTGACGGGGCGGGTCAAGCGGGGAAGGCGAACGTGGTGACGACAGTCACCGCGGCCGCCGTCGGCGCGGCATCCGTCGGGGCGGCATCCGTCGGGGCGGCATCCGTTGGGGCGGCTGCCGACGCGGGGGCGTGACCGGCGGCGGCGAGGGCCTGTCCGGTCTCCGACGCCTTGACCAGGTGTTTCACGGCACGCTTGAGGCCCACGAAGCTCGCGGCCGCGGCGGCGGCTTCCGGCGAGCAGTGGTCGATGCCCCGCTCGGCCAGGGCGTCGATCACGGCGCCGGCCACGAGCAGGTCCTCCATGGCGAAGCGGATGGCGCCGTCCGGGCGGCTCTCCCCCACCGCGACGACGGCGACCGAGAAACGGTCACCCTTCTCGGTCTGGCGGGCGAGCGCCCAGTCGGCAACGAGGTCGCTGGTGCTGAGATCGGCCACGATCACGGTGTGCGCCGCGACGGGGGTGGGCAGGGTGCGCTCCGTGGCGACCGTGGGCAGCGCATCCGCCAGGACGATCACATCGGCATCCGCCGCGAGCGCCTGGAACCCGGCCACTCCCCAGTCGAATCGGACCTGGTACTTGATCTGGGGCTGGACGTCGCTCACCCGTTCAGGATACCGGGGCGGGATGCACCCCACCCCGGACGGCGTCACCGGGCGACTCGCAGCCCGCCACACGAGTTGCCCCGGTGCGGATGAGTTGCCCCGCTGCACCGGGGCAACTCGTCCGCAGGTGGGCAACTCGCGGGAGCTACTCAGGGGGCGTCGTACCGGGCCAGTGCGTCGGCATCCGTCGCGTGGGTCATGGCCCGGCGGGCGGCGTCGAGGGCGGTGACCGGGTCGGCCTCGGCCTCGGCGAGGGACAGCTGGCGCTCGGCCTCCGCGAGGCGGGTGCGGGCGTCGGCGCCCACCCGGCCGCGGTTGGCGGTGATGAAGTCGCGGGTGATCCCGATCTGGCTGCGCGCGGCCAGCCGGGCGCCCACGTAGGCCTCACGGGCATTGTCACGGCGCAGCTGCCGGTTGCGCGCCTCGGAGCGGGTGACGTCGAGGCCGTCCATCGCCTCCCGCAGCCGGGCAAGGTCGGCGGCCGGGTCGCTCACCCGGCCGGGGCGGCGCAGCTCGGCCGCGACGGCATCGGCGGCTGATATCACCCGGTTGAGGTTCTCGCTGGCGTCGGACTCCTCGTGCCGGTCTCGGAGCGCCCGAGCCTCGGCCAGCTCGGCCTCCGCTGCCTGGAGCGCGGACCCCAGGCTGGCGAAGCCCACGTGCAGCTGGTCCTCGCCGGTCTCAATGGCGTCGAGCAGGGTGGTCGCGGTGAACAGGGCCTGCTCGGCGGCGCCGACCTGCTCGCCGACGGGTTCGGTGGAACCGCCGGCCAGGCGGGCGGCGGCGTCATCCGCTGCCCGGCGGCCCGCGTCGATCGCGGTGCGGGCCCGTTCGACGTTGCCGCTGATCGAGGCGAGCGCGGCGGCGGAGTAACTCGCGGAAAGGCGGTTGAGGGTGGCGGCGCCGCCGGCCAGCCGGTCGGTGGCCCGGTCGAGGCGCCGGGTGAGTTTGTCGAGTTGGAGCGGGGCGTTCTGTTCGACCACCCGTTTGCTGTCGAAGTCCCGGGTCTGCGCATCCAGCCGGGCGGTGGCCTCGTCGGCGAGCTTGGTGATCTGCTCGGTCCACTGCCGGATCTCGCTGTCACTGTCGGGCACCCCGTCGTCGAGCTTCTGCTTGAGCGCGAAGGCGTCGCGCAGCTGCCGTTTGGACACCTCAAGGGCGGCGGCGAAGTCAGCGGTGGCCCGCTCGCCGAATTGGGCCTGCGCGAAACCGAGTTCGTCGGTCGCGGCCTCGACGAGGTCATCCGCCCTCACCAGGCTGATCGCCGCCGTGCGGGCCCGCTCGGTCACCTCGGCGGCGTGCGCCGCGCGGACGCCGCGGGTCTTCCGCTTGGACGCGGCCACCAGCAGCAGGATCACACCGACGACAACGGCCAGGACGATGACGGACGGGAGCCACCAGAGAGCATCGATCATGGCGCCATCCTATTGATCGAAGCTGGTGGAAGCCCCGATGAAAGGCCCAGACGAGTCCCGTCATGAGTTGCCCACTTTTGCTAGTGCGGAGGGGGCGCGCACTAGCAAAAGTGGGCCAGTCACGGTGGGGTGGCCCGTTTTTGCTAGTGCGGAGGGGGCACGCACTAGCAAAAGTGGGCCAGTCAGAACGGGGGTGGGGGGCCGTCGAGGCCGGGTCGGGTCAGCGGCGGCGGTCGTCGGCGGTGGGGCGGCGCATCTGCGCGCGGATGAGGTCGAAGTCGTGCCGGCTGATCTCGAGCAGGCCGCGGCGCAGCTGCCGGCCCCAGTTGGGGTCGTCGCGAGTGAGGTCGAGCACCTTGAGCAGCGGCCGGATCGACGCCGGCTCGGCATCCGGGTCGTACTGCACCCGCCGCCGCCACGGCCGGTACTCGCTGCCGGAGTCGCCGACCTGCACCACCACGTCATCGCTCACGTACCCGATCGCGGTGAACTGGCGCAGCCGCTCACCCTCGCACTCGGTCTTGGGCGAGTAGTAGACCAGCCCGTCGGATTCGTTCATGCTCTCGAGGATCTCGCGTGCGGCGTAGTTCATCTGGGCCAGGCCCATGGCGACGCTCCGCAGCACATACTCCTGCTGCACTACCCCGAGCCAGTACCGAATCGCCACGTACTAGTTGTAGTGCATTGCCCCGACAGCACAGACTGAGTGCATGCGTGTACTGCTGAAAGAGATCCTCGACTGCACCCCGGATGCCGCCTGGCGGGCCCTGGCCAGCCCCGCCGTCTTCCGGGAGGTGAGCGGCCCGCTGATGAGCGTGGAGTCGCTCGAAACCGACGGGTTCCCCACCCGCTGGGAGCCCGGCGAGCACCCGGTAACGATGAGCGGGCTGGGTGTGGTGCCGCTGGGCGAGCAGATGATCCGGCTGAACATGCGCACCAACAAGACCGGCGTACGCATCGTGCGCGACACCGGCAACGGCGTTTCCGGCCTGATGTCCGCCATCACGCACTGGGACCACAGCATGGCCATCGCCCCCGACCCGGCCGGGACCGGCAAGACCTTGTACCGCGACCAGCTGATCTTCTCGGCCGGCCCGGCGACCCTCGCCGTGTGGCCGGGCCTGTGGGCGTTCTGGCAGCTGCGGATGCTGCGGCTGAAGGCCCTGGCCCCCACCTGGCGGTACGACCTGGGCGCCGATGATCCCGCTTTCGTGGCCGCTGGCGCGGCCGACGGCTCCGAGGAGGGCGACGGGCTAGCCTGAACCCATGAGCACAACCATCGGAGCCCTGCAGATCGCCGACTGGCGCCGCCGCGTGTTCGGGCTCTACGGCGGGGTGCGGCAGCTCAGCGTGCGCAACCCGTCCGCCGGCCACGAACTGTGGCGCTCCGGTCGCGACGAACTGTTCGCCGGGCACCCCTCCTCTCCCCTGCTGCCGGATGACCGGGCCGCGTTCACGGGTCTCACCGTGGCCGCCTACGACCCCGACTGGCGGTTCGAGGTGGAGGTGCACCGCACGCCGGAGCCGCACCGCATCAAGGTGGAGACCGGCACCGACGGCGTGGTGCCGTTCGACCTGATCGGCTCCGTGCGCCTGCCCTACATCGGCTCGCTCGACGTCTGGCGACTGGCCAGCTACGCCGGCGGCCTGTTCCTGCCGCTGAAGGACTCCCTCGCCGGCAAGCCCGGCGGCACCTACGGCGGCGGCCGGTACCTGCTCGACACGGTCAAGGGCGCCGACCTCGGCCCGGGCGTCGGCGACGACAGCCTGATCCTCGACTTCAACTTCGCCTACAACCCGTCCTGCGCGTACGACCCGATGTGGGCCTGCCCGCTGCCGCAGGCCGGCAACATCGTTACGGTCGAGATTCCGGTCGGCGAGCTGTACACGCCCAGGGACTAGGGTCCAAAGTCCCGGTGAGGACGGTTTTAGGCGACCATTTCCGGTGTCGCCTTGACAGCATCCGCTAGAGTAGACCTACTTGTGAGTTCGTAGTTGCGCTCACTGCGTCGTAGAACGCCCTCTTCTTATTGATGGCCGCACGTCCGGATAAGACTCGGATGGTTATGCAGCCCGCTCGATTTCCGAATGAAACTTTCTTACGGCGAACGGATGTGCCCATCGGCACCTTCGCCATGTGAATCCTCCTGGCTCCGGCTGTTGCTTCAAGCGACACCGGTTCGATCGAGGAGACTGATGCCCGAAAGGCACCACTTTGTCTGAAACCTCTTTTAGCGCGCTCGGCGTGCCCGCTCCGATCGTTGCCGTGCTCACCCAGCAGGGCATCGACAGCCCGTTCCCGATTCAGGTCGACACCCTGCCCGACACCCTCAAGGGCCGCGACGTCCTCGGCCGCGGTAAGACCGGCTCGGGCAAGACCCTCGCGTTCTCCATCCCGATGGCTGCCCGCCTCGGCGGCAAGCTCGCTGGCGGCAAGCGCCGCCCGGGCCGCCCGCTCGGCCTGATCCTCGCGCCGACCCGTGAGCTGGCCACCCAGATCACCAACGCGCTCACCCCGTTCGCCGAGGCCTACGGCCTGAACACCACCACCATCTTCGGTGGCGTCTCGCAGAACCGTCAGGTCGCCGCGCTCAAGGCCGGCGTCGACATCGTCGTGGCCTGCCCCGGCCGGCTCGAAGACCTCATGAAGCAGGGCTTCGTCAACCTCGACTCCGTCGAGATCACCGTGCTCGACGAGGCCGACCACATGGCCGACCTGGGCTTCCTGCCCGTCGTCACCCGCATCCTCGACAAGACCCCCTCCAGCGGCCAGCGCCTGCTGTTCTCCGCCACGCTCGACAACGGCGTGGACAAGATCGTGCGCCGGTTCCTGCACAACGAGGTCCTGCACTCGGTCGACGAGGCCACCAGCCACGTCTCCGCCATGACCCACCACGTGTTCGAGGTCGACGGCGCCGACAGCAAGAAGGAGCTCGTCGAGAAGCTCGCTTCGGGCACCGGCCGCCGCATCCTCTTCATGCGCACCAAGCACCACGCCAAGAAGCTGGCCAAGGCGCTCACCGACGCGGGCATCCCCTCCGTCGACCTGCACGGCAACCTGTCCCAGGTGGCCCGTGACCGCAACCTCGCCGCGTTCAGCGCCGGCGACGTGAAGGTCCTCGTCGCCACCGACGTCGCAGCCCGTGGCGTGCACGTCGATGACATCGAACTCGTCATCCACGTGGACCCGCCCGCAGAGCACAAGGCATACCTGCACCGCTCGGGCCGCACGGCCCGCGCCGGCAGCGCCGGTGACGTGGTCACGATCGTGCTGCCCGCGCAGAAGCGCGACACCGACCAGCTGCTGCGCAAGGCCGCCATCACGGTGACCCCGCAGCGCGTGAACGCCAACTCCCCCGCCGTCATCGCCCTCACCGGCGATGTGGCCGCGTACGTCAAGCCGGTGCCGCGCGTCGAGCAGCCGCACGGCCAGTCGCAGGGCGGCCGCTCGCAGGGCGCCAACGCCCAGCGCAAGCGCGTCAACCGTGACGACCGTGACAACGGCGGCCGCGGTTCGCGCGACTCCGGTGGCCGCGGCGGACGCGGCGGCGACGCCGTTGCCGCCGGCGGTGCCCGTCACGAGCGTGGCGAGCGTCCGGCATCGTCCGGCCGCAGCCACGCGCCCCGCACGGGTGGCTCGGGCAACGGCGGAAACGGCCGCTCCGGCGGCCTGCAGGTCGGCGGCCTGGTTCGCGGCTCCGGCTCCACCGGTGGCGGCGCCCGCCGCTCGGCTCCGCGCCGCGCGCAGGGCTAAGCACCTCGCAGCATCCGCTTGACCCGAACGGGCCGGCTCCTCCAGGGGCCGGCCCGTTCGGCGTTTACCCCTCACTGGGCCGCATAACTCCTGCTGGATTCGGGACGGCCTCCATTCCGCCGCGTGATTCCGGGGCGGCGTCGGCGCATCCGCCAAAATTGCAGGAGTTGTGCTCCCGGGCGGGGTGGTCGGGCGAGGTCGGCGGCCTGGCTTAGGGTCGAGGTATGACCACCACAGCTGTTGTTCGACCAGTCACCGAGACGGATGCCGAGAGCCTCGGTCGCGTGCACGCGGCCTGCTGGCACGAGACCTATGACCACCTGCTGAGCCGTGCCACGCTCTCCCAGCTGCACCCCGCGCGGTTCACGGCGATGTGGCGCCGTTTCACCGTGCAGGGCCCCGGATACCGCCAGGTCGTCGCCGAGCTCGACGGCGAAATCGTCGGCTTCGCCGGCAGCGGTCCCGGCCGCGACGCCGGCAAGCCCACCGACCACGAGCTGTACTTCATCTACCTGCTCGACGCCTTCCACGGCACCGGCATCGGCCAGCAGCTCTTCGACGCCGTCGTCGACCCGGGGCCCACTTACCTGTGGGTCGCCGAGGACAACCCCCGCGCCCACCGGTTCTACACCCGCAACGGCTACCTGGCCGACGGCCTGGCCCGCGACGAGGAAATCCTCGGCGAGTCCATCCACGAGGTGCGTCTGGTGCGCGAGGTGCACCTGGTCGCCGCCGGCTAGACGCCGCCAACCAGGCTCCGCCGCGGCCCATAAACTGGGCCGATGCCTACGATTCCCGTCATCCTCGACGTCGACACCGGCGTCGATGACGCCCTCGCCATCCTGTTCGCGATCGCCCACCCCGACATCGACGTGCTCGGGATCAGCTGTGTCGCCGGCAACGCCTCGCTCGAACGGGTGGTGGAGAACACCCTCCGCATCCTCGACGTGGCCGGCGCCCCCGACATCCCGGTGGCCGCCGGCGCCCGGCGGCCGCTGATCTCCCCGGCCCGCGCGGCGTCGCACGTGCACGGCGAGGGCGGCCTGGGCACCGTGCACCTGCCGCCGGGCGACCGCACGCCCGAGCCGGTGAACGCCATCGAGCTGATGCGCCGGCTGATCACCGACAGCCCCCGCCCGGTGACCCTGGTGGCCCTGGCGCCGCAGACCAACCTGGCACTGCTGCTGCGGCAATACCCCGACCTGGCCGACAACATCGAACGCATCGTGTTCATGGGCGGCTCGGCCGGCACCGGCAATGCCACGGCCGTGGCCGAGTTCAACGTGTGGCACGACCCCGAAGCGGCCGCGATCGTGCTGGATGCCGGCATCCCCACCTTCATGTACGGGCTGGATGTCTTCAACCAGGTGAGCATCGACCGGGCGGTGGCCGCCGCGCTCGAGGCCGGCGACTCCGCCTACGGCCGGGTGGTCGGTGCGTTGCTGACCAACCGGGTGGCGCGCGGCGAGAACTCCGTGGCCGAGTACTCCGGCCTGATCGGCGATGCCGGTGCCATCTGCGCGCTGGTCGACCCGGAGGCCCTTGAGACCCGGATGCTGCCGGTGCGCGTGGAGCTGACCGGTTACGGCCGCGGGCAGACGATCGTGGACCGGCGCCGGGGACTGGGCGAGGACAGCCTGCACGGCGCGATCGGCGGCTGGGAGGTCGCCGAGGTGGCCCTTGACGTGGACGCCCCGCGATTCACCCGGCTATTCCTGGACACCCTGGGCCTGTAACCACCCGCGAACCGTGAGCCAAGCACGCAAGACGGGCCCGGGATGGGGCTCAGGTCACGGCTCGCGAGCAGGTCCGGCTAGCGCAGGGCGCCGACCGAGGCCAGGGCCATGCGGAGAAGGCCGCCGCGGCCGCCCTCCATCTCGGCCGAGACGGCGTCGGTGGCCGCCTCTTCCGGGGTCATCCAGGTGAGCTCGAGGGCGTCCTGGCGGGGGTCGCAGGTGCCGGTGACGGGCACGACGTAGGCCAGCGAGACGGCGTGCTGGCGGTCATCCGTGAACGCGGTGATGCCGGGCATCGGGAAGTACTCGGCGACGGAGTACGGCACCGGGCTCGGCGGCAGCTGCGGGAACGCCATCGGGCCGAGGTCCTTCTCGAGGTGGCGGAACAGCGCGTCACGCAGGGTCTCGCCGTAGAGCACCCGGCCGGAGACCAGGG
Organism: Cryobacterium sp. AP23; assembly: GCF_054075385.1. Classification (NCBI taxonomy): domain Bacteria; kingdom Bacillati; phylum Actinomycetota; class Actinomycetes; order Micrococcales; family Microbacteriaceae; genus Cryobacterium; species Cryobacterium sp. AP23. Next base: position 1,965,466 of record NZ_CM133415.1, read on the forward strand.
TGCGGGTCATCTTGCCCTCCGGGGTGGCGCGCAGCAGCACGCCGACCTCGACGACCTGGCCGAGTCCATCCACCCGCACGGGCACCGCCTCGACGTAGAGCAGCGGCAGCCGCTGGCGGATCTCGGCAAGCTCCACATCGGTCAGCCAGCCGGGGTTCGTGCTGGGCGGCGGAGCGTCATCCCCGCCATTCGTCCAGTCCGGATCGGGGTCAGGTGTGCGCACGCTCATAGTTCATTGTGTCCCACCAATCCCTGCAACGCACCCCAAGCCGCCGCCGAGCCGTGAGAACGACCCCAGGATGGGCGCGTTTTCGGGGTTCCGCTCACGGCTCGCGGGATGTTGCGGTGGGGGTGGGAGGATGGGGGGATGGGACAGGGGATCAAGGCACAAGGCATCGACTCGGCAGCCGTACTGTGGTCGGCCGCGGCGGCGGACCGGGTGGGACGGCCGTTGTTGCTGGTGCTGCACGGTTACGGATCGCACGAGGGTGACCTGTTCTCGCTCGCCCCGCACCTGCCGTTGCAGCCCTCGATCGCCGCGCTGCGGGCACCGCTGCCGGCCGGGCAGGGCTGGTCGTGGTTTCCCATCGGGGTGCCCGGCGACCCGGTCGGCGACGCGCTCGACGCGGCCGCGCTCGGCATCCTCGACTGGCTCGACGCCCTGCCGGAACAGCCCACCTCGATCGGGTTGCTCGGATTCTCGCAGGGCGGCGCCATGACGCTGCAGCTGATGCGACACGCGCCGGAACGGTTCGCGTTCGCGGTGCAGCTGTCGGGCTTCATCGCCAGCGCCACGCATCCGGGTGACGCCAGGCTTGCCGAGCTCAAGCCGCCGGTGTTCTGGGGCCGGGGCACGCTCGACCCGGTCATCCCTGAGGCGGCGGTCGCCCGCACCCAGGCCTGGCTGCCGGGGCATTCCACCCTCACCGAGGGCATCTACGAGGGCCTGGGGCACTCGATCGCGCAGGCCGAACTCGCCGAGATCGTCACGTTCCTGCGCGCGCAGTACGCGGCTCCGGCGGCCTGACCCGGCGCATCCGTTCACGCGGGTTCGCCCGGAGGCGTCGCCGACCTGCCCCTTAACGGACGAATTGCCCCGCTCTACCGGAGCAATTCGTCCAGAACGGGGCAACTCGGCGGGGAGCCGGTGAGCTAGAGCAGCTTGCGGCCGGCCTCTTCGTTCTGGGCGATCTGACGCTCGATGTGCGCCTTCTTGCGGGCCTTCTCGGCGTCGCGGTCCTTCACGCGGATCTGCTCCTCGCGCACCTCGAACTGGGTGGCGCGCTCGGTGACCAGCCAGGCGGGCGGCTGCTTGAGCAGGGCCTGGATCTCGGCGGTGGTGAGGGGCTCGGTCGCTTCGCCGCGGGCCAGGCCCGAGATGGAGACGCCGAGCTTGGCCGCGACGACCTGCTTGGGGTGCGGGCCGTTGGCGCGCAGCTTTGTGAGCCACTCCGGCGGGTTCGCCTCGAGGGCGGCCAGTTCGGTGCGGGATACCGGTGCGGACTGGAACTCTTCGGGTGCTGCTTCGAGCAGAATCCCAAGCTTCTGGGCAGCCGTAGCCGGCTTCATGGTCTGGGGCTTCTTCTCGCTCATAGTTCCAGCGTATAGCCTGAGAGCACTAAGGTTTCGGTGCCGTGTGCCCGCCGGCCCCGAACACCCCCATCCGAACCCCGAAACTCGCTCCACGAAAGGATGCCGGTGACCTTCTCCATTGCCTTCGTCGCCGGGGTCACCCCCACCAAATGGACCCGCATCTGGGAGTCCCGCCGCCCGGAGACCCCGCTCGAGGTCTTCCGCACGGGTGCCACCGACCAGGAGGCCGTACTGCGCGACAATCGTGCCGACGTGAGCCTGGTGCGCCTGCCCATCAACGAAGAGGGCCTGAGCCTGATCGCCCTGTACAACGAGATCCCGGTCGTGGTCGTCGCGAAGGACCATTTCGTGGCGGATGCGGACAGCGTGGTCGTCGCCGACCTCGTCGACGAGCACCTGCTGCAGGACCCGGACGAGGTGCCGGAGTGGCGCGACGCCGCCGTGGAGGTGCGCGACGGCAGCCGCCGCGCGCTCCCGCCGATGCGCGACATGGACGAGACCATGGAACTCGTCGCCGCCGGCGTCGGCATCGTCATCCTGCCGCACTCCGTGGCCCGGCTGCACAGCCGCAAGGATGTCGTCTCGAAGCCCGTGGAAGACACTGCCGAGAGCCGCATCGCGCTGGCCTGGCGCACCGTGGACACCACCCCGGACGTGGAGGAGTTCATCGGCATCGTGCGCGGCCGCACCCGGGACAGTTCACGCACCAACGCGGTCTCCGCCGGCGACGAACCGGTGAAGAAGGAAAAGAAGACCGCGAAGGCCAAGGCCGCCGCGAAGGCCGTGCGCGCCGCCGCGGCCGCCGCCAAACCGGCCACCCCGCGCAAGACGCAGAGCGCCGGCCGCACCCGCAACTCCCCCAGCCCGCAGGCCGGGAAGCGCCGCGGCGGTCGCTGACCCGAACCCGAGTTGCCCCGGTGCGGACGAGTTGCCCCGGCAGAGCAGGGCAAGTCGTCCGCAGGTGGGCAACTCGCGAGGGTTACGCCGGATACGCGGGCTGCACCGGCTGGCGCACCACGGTTCTGAGCTTCTCCGGCGCGGTGCGGCGCGGGTCGCCGAGGTACACCTCGTGGTGCCGGCCGCGCTCCCGCAACCCCTCGGCCGGCAACACCACGCCGTGCAACCTCGTCAGCGCGGGCGTCTCCTCGTCGTATGAGCCCACGTGCAGCAGCTGCTTGCACAGCCCCTCGTCAAGCCGTTCGATCCGCACCCGGTCCAGGCCCGGCAGCGCCTTCTTCTTGCCGCGCGCCGCGGTGACGGCATCGGCTACCTCGGCGTCACTCACCCAGTCGGGCAGGCTGATCAGCATCGTCCAACTCCACGCGGCCTTGTTCCGCGCCGAGAACACGGATGCGTCGTCGGCGTACCAGAGCCCCTCCAGCGGCCCCACCACCAGGTCGCGGCCGGCGCGCTTGCCGGCGAACTTCACGGTGTACGCCACCGCGTAGAGCGCCTCCACCGCCTCCACGTAGGCCGGTGCCGTGTTGGGGTCACCGTGCCCGTCGACCGCGAGGAAACGTTGCGGCGGCACCGTCACCGACTCCCAGTCGCGGTTCTTCGGGGCGTAGAGGGCGCGGAAGTCCCGCTTCACGTCGTAGGGCGCATCCCCGACCGTCGTAGGTGTCGCCACGGCCGGGTTCAGTTCTGCAGGATCGAGAAGATGTTGCCGGCCGGGTCGGCGAACCAGGCGATCCGCGGCCCCTCGTCGTCGCTGGCGATGCCGCGCTCATCCTGCTGGAAGCCGTCGTAGCGCAGGAACTCCACGCCGCGTTCGGCGAGCACGTCCACGGTCTGGTCGATGTCGTCCACCTCCAGGTTGAGGATGGTGAACACTGCCGGTTCGTGGTCCTCCTTGGGGTAGATGAAGACGTCGGCACCGCCGGGCAAGGTGAGACGGAGCGTCCCCATCCCGCCGTCGCCGGTGTCAAGGCCGAGCACCTCCCGGTAGAACGTGCTCGCGGCCTCGATGTCGGGCACAGCGAAGCCGCTGAAGCCGTGCCGGTAGGTCACGCGTGTTGTGGTGGTCATGATCGTCTTCTCTCGAATCATTCCTGCATGATGGCGATGATATTGCCGGCCGGGTCGGAAATCCAACCGCCGGTCGGCATCCCCTCGCCGCGCGCGATGCCGCGCTCGTCCTGCCCGAATCCGTCGTAGTGCAACAGTTCCACGCCGCGTTCGGCCAACGCATCCACGGCCTGCTCGATGTCGGGAACCGAGAGGTTGAGGACCGTGAACACCGCGGGCTGGTAGTCCGCCTTGTCGTACACGATCATCTCGGAGCCGCCGGGCAGCGAGAGCTGCAGCATGCCCATCACGTCGGACACGTTCAGTCCGAGTACGTCCCCGTAGAAGCTGCGAGCGACCTCCAGGTCCGGCACGGCGAATCCGCCGAATCCGCGTTGGAAGGTGAGTGTGGTTGTTGTCGCCATGATCGACTCCCTTGTCTCGGTGCTCTTGGAAACTGCGTGTTCCTGGACCTGCGTCGTTGTCAGCGCGAGGTGATCGAGGCGAACTTGCGGACGCACAGCGGCACGAACACCACGAGCAACACCACCACGCCAATGAGCACAGTAGCAACGGGGTTCTGCAGCGTCCAGACATCCGGCACCGGTGCGCTGCCCTCATTTCCGAACAGCTCCCTGGCGGCCTGCACCAGGGCGGACACCGGGTTGTATTCGGCGAAGGTCTTCAGCGGACCCGGCAGCGTCTCGATCGGCACGAAGGCGTTGGAGATGAAGGTGATCGGGAACAGGATGATGAACGAGGCGTTGTTGATCACTTCCGGCGAGCGCACGCTCATGCCCAGCAGCGCCATCACCCAGCTGAACGCGTAGCTGAACAGCAGTAGCAGGGCGAGCCCGGCGAAGAACTCCCCCACCGACGAGTTCACCCGCCAGCCCACCAGGAACCCGGTGGCCATCATGATGATCATCGAGATGGTGTTCAGCACCAGGTCGCCGTTGGTACGGCCGACGAGAACCGCGGAGGAGCTCATCGGTAGGCTACGGAATCGGTCGATGATGCCGTCCTTCAGGTCCTGCGCCATGGCGGAGCCGGAGAAGGTGGAGCCGAACACCACCGTCTGGGCGAAGATGCCGGCCATCAGGAACTGCACGTAGTCGGTGCCCTGCACCGAGATGGCGCCGCCGTAGACCTGGCTGAACAGCAACACGAACATGATCGGCTGGATGACCGCGAAGACCAGCATGTCGGGGGTGCGCTTGATCTTGATGAGGTTGCGCTTGGTGGTGGTCCAGCCGTCCGAGAACCAGAGGGACAGCGGGTTCCAGTTCGGTGGCGCGATGAGGGGCCGTTCGGCCGTGGTCGTCATTTCACCTTCTCCAACTTGTCGTCTTCGTTCTCGTCGGCGGCCATGTCGGCCTTGTGCCCGGTGAGCCGGAGGAACACGTCGTCCAGGGTGGGACGCCGCATCCCCGCGTCATGCAGCTCGACACCGGCGCTGCGCAGGTCGGCGAGCACGTGCTGCAAGGCCGGCGGGCCGTCGGTGACGGCTACGTCCAGGCCGCGACCGTCACTGTTGATCTGCGGTTCACCGGCGCCGTACCGGGCGAGCACCTCCCGCGCGGCTCCGGCGTCGGCCGCGTCGACCAGCGCGATCACCACCCGGTGCCCGCCGATCTGCGCCTTGAGCTCGTCAGAGGTTCCCTCGGCGATGACCTTGCCGTCGTCGATGACCGCGATGCTGTCGGCCAGCTGGTCGGCCTCCTCCAGGTACTGGGTGGTGAGCAGCACCGTGGTGCCGTTGTCGACGAGACGGTTGATCACACCCCACAGCGCTATCCGGCTGCGCGGGTCGAGCCCGGTGGTCGGTTCGTCGAGGAAGAGGATCTTGGGGTTGAAAACCAGGGCGCCGGCGAGGTCGATGCGGCGGCGCATGCCGCCGGAGAACCCTTTCACCGGCCGGTTGCCCGCCGCGGTCAGCTCGAACAGGTCGATGAGTTCCTGCGCCCGCCGCCGGGATGCCGCGCCGCCCAGGTGGTACAGGCGGCCGACCATTTCGAGGTTTTCGAAGCCGGTGAGATTCTCGTCGACCGCCGCGTACTGACCGGACACCCCGATGATGCTGCGCACCGCCTTCGGGTCTTCCAGCACGTTGATGCCGTCCACGATTGCGGTGCCGGCGGTCGGCCGGATGAGGGTGGTCAGGATCTTGACCACGGTGGTCTTGCCGGCGCCGTTCGGGCCGAGGATCGCGGTGACCGTGCCCTGCGGCACGGAAAGGTCGAGCCCGGCCAGCGCGTGCACCGGCCCGGTCTTGGATTTGTAGACCTTGGTGAGCCCGGATGCTTCGATGAATGCCATGTCACGCCCCTGCCGAATTGGAAATTTGGATGGGAATGCAAATGTGTACGATGTCCACATGTAAGATTCCATGGTAACCAGACGGAGGCGGCGTGACAACGGGTACCCATGATTCTTCGGTGCGAACTTCGTACCGGCACGGTGACCTGCGCCGGGCGCTCATCGAGGCCGGGGTGGCCCTGGCCGGCGAGGGCGGTCCGGCAGCGGTGGTGCTGCGCGAGGCGACCCGGCGGGCCGGGGTGACGCCCAATGCGGCGTACCGGCACTTCGCCGACCGGCGGGCGTTGCTGGATGCGGTCTGCTCCAGTTGCCAGGCCCTGGTCGCCAACGCCATGGAGGCGGACCAGGCCGCCATCACGACACCGGACCCGTTGGAGGCCGCCCGGCTGCGGTTCCGCGCCGTCGGGACCGGCTACCTCCGCTTCGCCCTGGAAGAACCCGGTCAGTTCCAGACCGCGTTCTCCGCCGCATCCGACCTGGACAGTGCCACCAGCTCCGCCCGCGCCGGGCACGGTGGCCTCACCCCGTTCCAGCTGCTCACGCAGGCTCTCGACGACCTGGTCACGGTGGGGTTGCTCGCGCCGGAGCGGCGCCCGGGCGCCGAATTCCTGGCCTGGTCGGCCGTGCACGGTTTGGCCGAACTGTTCATCGACGGACCACTCCGGGCCCTGCCGGCGCCGGTGAAGCAGTCGCTCATCGTGCGGGTGATCGACATGGTGGAGAAGGGCCTGTAGCACCGCCGGTCACGGCACGACGACGGGCCGGCCCGACCCGCGCGTTTCGACCATGGCGTTGCTCAGCCAGGTCACGCTGATATCCAGGACGATGTCTCCGCTGTCCCGCAGGGCCGGGTGCAGGTCGACGCTCTGCCAGGACAGGCGCAGCCCCGCCTCCGGATAAGCGGACTCCAGCGCGCACGTCGACAGGTAGCCGCTTTCCTCCGGCACCACGACGAGGCAGACGATGCCGGAGGCGCCCCGCGCCGCGTAGTACGGCGAGTCCGTCACCCCGTCGGCGTCGGCGTCGGTCCAGCCCGCGGAACCCAGGTAGCGGAAGGACTCGGCGGCGAAGGTCTCCGGCATCGGCACAAGCGGAATGTCCCTGGGCGTCTGCCCCCGGGTGAAGATCTCGCCGACGAGCACGGGCTGGTCCGCGTTCGGGGCGGGGTCGTCGGTGGCGGGGACCTTGGTCTCGCCGGCGCCGCTGACCGATGCCGATTGTTCGGTGTGGATGGCCGCCGTGACCGCGCTCCCCGCCAGTGCCCCCAGCGCCACCGCCCCGGCCACGCCGGCGACCAGCAGCCCCCAGCGGCGGGATGGTACTTCGGCCGCCGCGCTGCCGGGTTCGGCCGGGGGCTCAGCCGGGGGCTCGGGCGGGTCGCCCGGCGCATCCGGCAGCGGGGGCGAGCCGATCGCGGAAGCTCCGGGCGGCATCCGCACGGGCTCGGACGCGACGGGACGGGACTGTGCGCCGCCGGTCGCCGCCGCGATCTCGGCCTGCAACTCCCGGATGGCCCTGGCCACCTCCCGGTCGCCCGCGGCGTCACCGTCGGCCGCGAACGCGCGCCGCTGCAGGGCACGCAGCCGCGCCTCCGGATCCCCGTCTCGCTGCGACTCGGCCACGACACTCCCGTCGTTGATGCGCATATCCTGCCACGGGCCGGCCGGCCGTGCTCCGGCCCAGCGGTCGGCAGCCAGTGGTGGCAGGATGCCCGCATGACTGCGACGGGTGTGCGGCATGCCGACCCGGGCGGGGACCGCCTGGCACGCTGGGAGCAGGCCTCCGACTGGCCGCTCAACGTCGCCGCGCTACTGTTCCTGGTGTCCTACTCCTGGTGGGTCATCGCGGGCGCGCCGGCGCCGACGTCCCTGTTCCTCGCGCTGGTCATCCTGGTCAGCTGGGCGATCTTCCCGGTCAACTACGTCATCGAGGTGATGCTGGCCGAGCATCGCTGGCAGTGGGTGCTGCGGCATCCGTTCAACCTCCTGGTCGTTCTCGTTCCGCTGCTGCGCCCGCTCCGGCTGCTCCGGGTCCTCGCGCACAGCCGGGTGTTCCAGCAATCCGCAGGCACGGCATTTCGCGCCCGCGTGCTGGTCTACCTCACCGGCACCGCGATTCTGGTGACCTACATCGCCGCCCTGGCCGTGCTCGACGCCGAACGAGGCGCGCCCGATGCCAACATCACGTCGTTCGGCGACGCGATCTGGTGGTCGTTCGTGACCATCACCACGGTGGGCTACGGCGACTTCACCCCGGTCACCGTGCGCGGCCGCATCGTCGCCTGCGTGCTGATGCTCGGCGGTGTCGCGGTGGTCGGGGTGGTGACCGCAACCCTGTCGTCGTGGATCCTGCAGCGGGTGGCCGACCTCGAGAAGGAGCGGAACGAGCGCGCCTCAGCCGGGGACAGCACCGAATAGGGCCAGCGAGGCGGGAATGATACACTCTCTCAATACCCTTAACGAACCGCTATGCCATTTTCAGTCGCGTGATGTCCTCGGTGATCTGCCCCGGGTGCGTCGAATCGTCTGAACAGCACTGTGGAGGAGCACGTCCGCGCCCCGCGCAGACGTCCGGGTGATACGTCAACCACGCTCAACGAATTATGAGGCTGCATCAGATGATTTTCGAAGTCGGCGAGACCGTCGTCTATCCCCACCACGGCGCAGCAACGATCACTGCGGTCGACACCCGCACGATCAAGGGTGTCGAGAAGCGCTACATCACGCTCACCGTGCACCAGAGCGACCTGGCCATCAACCTGCCCATCGACAACGCTGAGCTCGTCGGCGTTCGCGATGTCATCGATGCCGCCGGCGTCGAGGCCGTCTTCGACGTGCTTCGCAGCGATGTCGAGGAAGAGCCCAGCAACTGGTCACGCCGGTACAAGGCCAACACCGAGAAGATGGGCAGCGGCAGCGTCTACCGCGTCAGCGAGGTCGTTCGCGACCTGTGGCGCCGCGACCGCATCTCCGGCGTCTCCGCCGGTGAGAAGCGGATGCTGATCAAGGCGCGCCAGGTTCTCGTCTCCGAGCTCGCGCTCGCGCAGAAGTCCACCGAAGAGGAAGCCTTCGTCACGCTCGACGACGTGCTGAACGCCAGCGTCGCCGAAGTCGCCTAGCCTTCAGACTCTGTTAACGCGTCGCCGGATGATCAGCCGAATGATCACCCGGCGGCGCGTTTTCTCGTTCCCCCTGCGACTGGTGTCGGTGGTGCTGCTCGTGCCCGCGCTGGCCGGCTGCGCCGCCACGATCGGCTCACCCGCATCCGGCACGCCCGCGACCGGCCCGGCGCTGCCGCCGGCCGGCGGTGGCCTGGACTACCAGCTCGGAGGGGCGTACGACCCGCCGGCCGGGGTGGACATCGTGGTGCGTGACAGCACCGAAGCGCCCGCCGCCGGCCTGTACTCGGTCTGTTACCTCAACGGGTTCCAGACCCAGCCGGCCGACTCCGAGCGGATCCTGGCCGACTCCCCCGACCTCATCCTCACCGCCGACGGCATCCCGGTACGGGATGAGAACTGGCCGGACGAGCTCCTCTTCGACACCGGCACGGCCGCGACCCGCGCAGGCATCGCCGCCCTGCTGCTGCCGCAGATCACCGGCTGCGCCGAGGACGGCTTCGACGCGGTGGAGATCGACAACCTCGACTCCTACACCCGGTCGGCCGGCCTGCTCACGGCCGCCGGCAACCTCGCCCTGGCGGACCTGCTCGTGGCCGGCGCCCACGGTGCGGGCCTCGCGATCGGCCAGAAGAACGCCGCCGACCTCGCGGCAGACCTGGCCGGCACCTTCGACTTCGCCGTCGCGGAGGAGTGCGACCGGTGGCAGGAGTGCGTGCTGTACACCGCCGCGTACGGCGACCACGTGCTGGCGATCGAGTACGCCGACGACCTGCGGGAGGATTTCGCCGCGGCCTGCGGGTCGCCGGACCGGCCGGACTCGATGATCCTGCGCGACCGGGACCTGGTTCCGGCGGGCTCGGACGGGTACGTGTACGAGCGCTGCTGAGCGGCAATTGTGGGACCGGACCAATCCGTCCGCCCGAGGGCGGCGAATTAGTGTCGTGAGGCGATTCGGCCTCCGGTCAACCACCAGGAGCTCCCCATGCGATTCATTCCCACCAAGGTCCACGCCGTTCTCGACTACGTCGTCGCCATCGCCCTCATTCTCGCCCCGACGATCTTCATGTTCGAAGAGGTCGGCGGCGCCGCCGTCATCGTGCCGCGCGTCCTCGGCGTCGGCCTCATCATCTACAGCCTCCTCACCCGCTACGAACTGGGCCTGGTCAAGGTCATCGGCATGCCCGTGCACCTCGTCTTCGACATCCTCGCCTCGGTCTTCCTGATCGCGTCGCCGTTCCTGTTCGGCTTCGCGGACGAGGCCCCGAACGCCTGGGTGCCGCACATCGTCGTCGGTGTCGCCGTGATCCTCGTCGTGCTCTGCTCGAAGAGCCAGCCCGGCGCCAGTGTCACCGCCCCGAAGGCGCACGCCACCAGCGTCGCCTGACCCGGCCGACTTACGGCGAAGTGCCCCTTGGATGCGATCCAAGGGGCACTTTTCGGCATCTCGCGGGAGCTCCGTTCGCCGACTTCCGGCATCCGGCCCCTTCAACGCCCGCGAAGGGGCGTTGTGCGGCAACTCGGTGCGGATGCGACGCGCTCACTTGCCAGATACGGCCCCCTCGGCCGCCCCCAGTGGGCGGCAACTGGCAACTCACGACGGGCCGAGAGGGGTGGTCGGTTCGGGTCGAGGGAGAAGCGGGCGCCGGGGGTCAGTTCGGGTCGAGGGGGAACCGGGCGACGACCGCGGCGCCGGTAGCACCCGCGGCACCGGATGACCCGGCAGAACCGGCAGTGCCAGCGGAGCCGGGGGGCTCGATTGCGACCGTACCGCCGTGGCGCCGGGTGATTTCGGCCACGATCGCCAGGCCGAGGCCGTAGTGCCGGGGCGCTCCCGGATCGGCCGCGGCCCGGCCGCTGGCGAAGCGCTCGAACGCCGTGTCGGTGACCTCGGGGGCGAAGCCGGGGCCGTCGTCCGCGACCCGGATCGTGGCGTACCGGCCGTCGGTGGTGACCGTGACGGTCACGGCGGTGCGGGCGTGGTCGATGGCATTCGTGGCCAGGGCGATGACCAGCCGCAGCAGCGCGGGTGGGGAACCGGCGATGACGACGGGGCCGTCGGCGCCGGCCCGGTGCAGGGTGATCCCCCGGCCGGCAGCCTCGTCCCGGAGCAGGCCGACGGCCTGGTCGGCGGTCGCGGCGAGGTCCACTGGCACCGGATCGGCGACGCTGCGGGGGTCGGCGGCGATGAGCAGGTCGTCAAGAATGCCGGTGAGCGCCCGCGAATCGGTGAGGATCTCGTCAACGGCCTCGGTGACATCCGCCGGCACCCCGGATTGGTCGCGGCGCCGGAGGAGTTGCGCCCGGGTGCTCAGGAGGGTGAGCGGGGTGCGCAGCTCGTGGCTGGCGTCGGCGACGAACCGGCGCTGGAGCGCGAGGGCCTCGGCGAGCGGACGGATCGAACGGCGAGCCATCCAGTACGCCGCCACGCCGGAGACGGCGACCGCGACGAGCCCGGCCGCGAGCAAGGCGACGGTCAGCCGGCGCAGCTCCTCGTCGTTCTCGTGCTGGTCGATGGCGACCTGCACCACCCTGGCGCCGCCCCGGCCGCCGGTGACCGTTGTCGTCAGCATCCGGTAGCTCTTCCCGTCGATGGTGCGGGTGCCGGTCACGTCAGTGCCTCCCGCGGAGACCGCGGCGATGGCGTCGGCGTCGGCGAGGCCGGCGGGCAGCTCGCGCGACGCGATCACCCGTCCGTCGCCCACGATCGACAGGTAGACGCCCTCCCCCGCATCCTCCGGGGAATCCAGCCGCGCGGCGGCGGCGAGCTCCTCGGTGGCGGATTCGGCCACACTCGCGCTCACGATCGCGAAGACGATCCCGACCACCAGGATGAGGACCACGAGCATCAGCGCGGTGAACTGCACGGTGAGCCGCACCGCGGCGGCGCGCAGGTCATCCGGGCGTGGCGCGCGCCTCACGAGAGCGTGCCCAGCCGGTAGCCGACGCCCCGCACGGTGAGGATCGACGCGCGGCCGAGCTTCTTGCGCAGGTAGTGCACGTAGGTGTCGACGACCCCGAGGTCGTCGGCATCCGGGAACACGTTGGCGAGTAGGTCGGAGCGTTCGAAGACCTGCTCGGGCCGCCGGGCGAGCCGGGCGAGCAGCTCGGCTTCCCGTTCGGACAGGGTCACCGGGCCACCGGCCAATGTGACCGTGCGGCTGCCGGTGTCCAGGGAGCCGCCGGGCACGGCGACGACGGGGACGGTGGTGCTGTGCCGGCGGAGCAGGGCCCGGATGCGGGCGAGGAGCTCGTCGATGTCGAAGGGTTTGGCCAGGTAGTCCTCTGCACCCCGGTCGAGGCCTTCCACCCGGTCGGCCGGGTTGCCCAGGGCCGACAGCACCAGGGCCGGGGTGAGGACGCCACGGCCGCGCAGCCGGGTGAGCACCTCGAGTCCCTCGAGCACGGGGAGTCCCCGGTCCAGCACGATCACGTCGAACCGCTGGGTGAGGCCTTCGTGCAGCGCCCGCTGCCCATCCCGGGCGATGACGGTGTCGTAGCCCTCATTCGTGAGGAGCTGGTCGAGCATCCGGACGAGGCGCACATCGTCTTCGACGAGCAACACCCGGGGACGGTCGGCCATATCCGAAGTATATGGAGTCTCGCTCGGCCGGCGACCGGGGTCGTTCATGCGGAGTCGCTCATGCGGGGGTGAGGCCGCGGGTGTGCTGGAGCCCGCGGGTGGCGGTGAGGGCGCCGTCGGCGGCCACCGTCAGCACCTCGATCGGGAACCGGGCGACAGCGTCGTCGCGCTGCGCCGGGCCGCCGGCGAGGATGGCCGTCGCGAGCACATCGGCGGTGACGATGTCGGCGGCGAGCACGCTCACCTGCCGGAAGGGCGCCGCCGCGTCGGTGCGCCCCGGTTTCTGCCGCCAGACGTGCTCGCCGCGTTCGGCGGTGCCGGAAGTGGCGACGGCGGACCGGCCGGGGCCGAGGGTGAGGGCGCACAGCACCGCTGACCGGTCGGCGGGGTCGCTGATGCCGACCGTCCACGGCGAGCCGGCCAGGTCGCCGCGGCTGAGGATGTCCCCGCCGACGTTGAGCACCCAGTCGGTCTCCCCGGCAGCGTCGAGCACGGCAGCGGCGGCGGCCATGGCGCTGGCCTTGACGATGCCGTTGAGGTCGATGACGCCGTCCGGGCGGTGCGGGGTGAAGGCTCCGTTCGTGCGGCTGCGCCACTGCAGCGCGTCGGCGTAGCTGTCCCGCAGCTCGGCGGAGGCGCGGTACAGGGGAAGGTCGCCGCGGGCGATCCGGCTGAGCTCGGAGTCGGGGCGGTAGAGGCTGAACCGGCGGTCCACGGCCTCGAACTCGGCCGCGACCGCGCCGAGCGGTGCGGCGCCGAAGGTAGTGCCTTCGACGCGGAGGCTGACGGTGGTGCCCATGGTGGTGAAGACGTGCACCCCCATGTCAGAGGCCGGCCTGGTCGAGGGCGGACTGCAGCGAGGTGAGGTAGGCGTCGCTCGTATATGTCGCGCCCGAGACGTTCTGCACGTTGGCCGACTGCAGGCTCAGGACCTCCTGGCGCAGCACCGGGGCGGCGCGGTTGCTGATCTGCACCGACCGCTGGTCGTGGTCGGTGAGCTGCAGGGCGACGACGTCGGTGATGGTGCCGTCCGCGACGGTGATCTGCACCTGTACGTCGCCGAACCGGGTGGAGGCGGCGCTGCCGGTGTAGGTGCCCGAGGTTCCGGACGTACCGGAGGTGCCCGAACTGTCGGACGCGGCCAGCGGCCCGGCACTGCCGGTCGGCGTCGGCGTCGGCGTGGTGGTGCCCGGCGCGGTGGCGCCCGGACCGTCACCGTTCGGGACCGCCGACGCCGCGGCATCCGCCTGCTGCACCTGGGCCTGGTTCTGCTCTCCCACCTGCCAACCGGCGACCAGCACGGCCGAGGACGACAGGACGCTCAGGACGATCGCGCGGCGCCTCACCAGTCGAACCTTTCCGCGTGGATCTGGGTGTCGGGCAGCCCGGCCGCCCGGGCGTCCCGGATCACCAGGTCGGTCCAGGACTGTGGACCGCAGACGTACAGGTCGGACTCGAGCAGGTCGGGGAACGCGGACAGGATGGTGACCCCGCGCGCCAGCGCTTCGGCCGACATCCAGGTGGCCAGGCCGGGCGGCCTGCGGCCCATCATGGTGAACAGCGCGTTGCCCCGCATGCTCGGCAGGGCGCCGATCTCGTTCCAGAGGTAGCTCTGTGACGGGTCGGTGGCGCGCAGCACCACCGTCGCCTCCCCCGGGCGCAGGGCAGCGTGTTCCAGCAGCGACCGCACCGGTGTGATGCCGATTCCGGCCGCCGCCACGGCGATCTTCGCGGTCGTGCGGTGGGTGTCGGTAAAGATCCCGTACGGCCCCTCGATCGACACCCGGGTGCCCGGCCGCACCCGGCCGAGGGCGGCGCTGCCCCGACCCAGGCTGCGCACCGTGATCCGCGCCGAGGCGGCCGTGGGCACCGCGGAGAAGGAGATGGGGTGGGCGTGCCACCAGGTGGCGCCGGTCCAGAACCGCCAGATCGCGTACTGGCCGCCCTGGGTCTGCAGCCGCTCGAGGTGGCGTCCGGTGAGGTGCAGCGACACCACGCCGGGGGCGATCGGCTCGACCCCGGCCACTCGGAGGTTGTGCCTGGCGCTCCGCACGGTCGGCACGACGAAGCGGAACAGGGCGATCGACCCGAACGCGACCAGGTACAGCGCGATCCAGTACACCCGTTGCCCGGTGCCGTCGGCGAGCACCCCGCCCGCGCTGAGCTGATGCGGCAGCGCGGTCAGCACGGCCGCATAGCTGAGCAGGTGGATGGCGTGCCAGGCCTCGTAGGGGAATCGCCGGCGCACCGCGACCACCGACGTCACGACCACGGTGACGAGCAGGCCGAGACCCAGGTAGGCCAGCGCCATGTCCGGTCCCAGGAACAGCGCGACGGTCTCGGCGACGACGTTCGACCCATCCGCCATCGCGTAGCCGACCGTGAGCAGCAGGCCGTGCGCGAGGATGAGGTACAGCGCCGGCTTGCCCAGCTTTCGGTGGAAGGCCATCGCCGTGTCCTGCCCCACCACCCGGTCGATCGCCGGGATGCGGGCGGCGAGGACGAGCATCACGAGGATGAGGTCGGTGCCGATCAGCCCGGTGACGATGCCGACGGCGCTGAGGCCGGAGGCGACGTCGGTGGCCTGCGCAAGCCCGCCGTAGGCGAGGTAGAGCGCGACGGCCATCGCGACCGACGACCAACAGGCGGCGATCAGGAGGTCGGCGGCGCGCATCCGACGACGGGTGCGGATGCGCCGGCTCCAGTCCGGAACGGCCCGGGCGACGGGGGATGGTGCCGTGCGAAGCGACATCGGGGCTCGATTCTGGGAAGGTCACTGCTTACCTTCCAAGAATCGCCCCGAATTCTTCCAGGATTCTTAGGGATGCGGCCGGGTGGGCCGGTCAGGCGGCGGTGGAGGCGCGCATCGGCGTGGGAGTCTCCAGCAGCGCATCCAGCTTGTGGAAGGACTGCCGCCACCCGACGGCGCCCATTTCGCTGAGCGAGCGCGGGAATGGGCCCTGCTCGATGTGCAGCCGGGTGCCGGTTCCCGCCGGCCGGAATTCGATGGTGAGCACCAGCCGGGTTCCGTCCGGCACCCCGGGCATGCCCCGCGTGTCCTCGTACCCGACGAGGCGCTCGTTCGGGGTCACCTCGGTGAACACCGAGTCGACCGGTGAGGTGATCGCCCGGTTCTCGTTGTTCACCATCACCAGGCGCCAGAACCCGCCGGGCCTGGCATCGATGCGCACGGTGGAGCGCGGCACGTGGAATCCGAGCGGGCCGAACCACTCGGAGAGCTGGTCCGGGTCGGTGAAGGCCCGGTAGACCTGCTCCGGCGGGGCGGCGAAGTCACGTTCGAGCACCATGTTGCCGGTTGCTGTGGTTCTGTCCAACATGCTCGTTTCCTTTCGGCGAAGGGGTGGCTGCGACCTTCCCCCGGGCCACAACCGACACCGTCAATATGCGCGCGTATCGGGTGACGGTCAAGGGTGCGGGTGGGCTCAGCGCCCGGGGCGCATCATCCGCCAGAGCAGCGCCCGCTCGCTCACGCTCCACAGTGCGCTCACGGTGAGGTAGAGGGCGGCGGCCAGCGGCACGAACGCGGCGAAGACCACGCTGATCAGCGGGAGCCAGCTGAGCGCCCGGGTCATGGTGGCCTGCGCGGCCGGCGAGAGCGCCGCCGCCGCGGGCGGTGCGGCGGATGCGGCCGGTGCGCCCGGGTTCGCCGTCGGCGCGAGGCCGGCGGCGGCCGCACCCTGGGTGAGCATCAGCCGGCGGCTGAGCAACTGCGCCAGCAGCAGCGCGGCGAGCACGCCCACCCCGACGAGGAGCACGGCGGCGTCCTGGCCGCTTCCCCAGCCGGTGAGGATGCTGGTGCCCAGCGGGCTGCCGAACAGCCCGCCGGCCAGCAGGGCGTTGTCGTGCCCGTTGATGTCGGCCAGCACGAACAGGCCGTAGACGATGGAGAGGATGGGGGCCTGCACGAGCAAGGGCAGGCAGCCCGCCAGCGGGGAGGCGTTTTCGGACGCGTACAGGGCCGCCGTTTCGCGTTGCAGCCGCTCGGGGGTGCTGCCATGCAGGCGGCGGAGCTCCGCCAGCCGCGGGGCCAGGCGTTGGCGCACCTGCTGGGCGCGGGCCTGGGAGACCCCGACCGGAATCAGCAGCAGGCGGAGGGCTACGGTGACCACGACGATCGCGAGGGCGGCGGCGTTGGCCGCGGCGAACGGGGTGAGGAAGAGGGTGAGGTTGTGCAGAACGGCGTAGGCCGCGTCGAGCACGGCCGCGATGGGGCCGATGGCATAGAAATTCATGAGGAGACTCCCGGTCGGAATACGGAAAATGGGGAACCGTATGGTCGCGAGAGGGAGTCGGGCACCCGGCGGGTGCGCTTTCGAAAAGGGTCTCCCTAGGCGACCGGGAGGGCGCGGCCGGGCGCGCGCGGCTGGGGCTTGCCCGGCGCATCCGGGACGCTTTGGCCAACCTGGGAGGCCAGCTCGGGGTAGGGCCGGGCCACGGGGGTGGGCGCGCCGGTGAGCACCATGACAAGCATGGCCAGCACCTGCTGGGCCGCGCCGGTGACGGCGACGGCCGTCGCGCACAGGCTGAACAGCGCGGCCAGGGCGAGCAGTTCGCCGAAGCCGCGGCCGCCGAGGGATTGGGCGGCAATGGATAGAGTGCCGACGGAGACGGCGGCGAGCGCGACCGACAGCCGGGCCGTCGCGGGCGCCGGGCGCGGCGTCAGCATCCGTCTCTGCATCGGTACCCCTTCTGGTCGGTCGATCCCGTCAGCCTAGCCTCGGGTCAGAGCGCCCGCATCGAGTTGTTGCGCTTCTCGTGCGTGAGTTCGGCCAGTCCGAGGTGTTCGAGCAGCGGCGGCAGGTACATGCCGAAGCGGCCGCGGTACCCCTTGCGCAGGCCGTACCACCCGCCGACGGGGTTGTCCTCCGACCGGCCCCAGGCCTCGACGCTGCCGTCCGGGGCGGGCTTCTGCTCGTCCGCGGCACCGAGCGGCACCCAGTCGCCCTGCCCGACGAGCCAGGCGTGCAGGTCGTCGATGGCCCTGGCGTGATACTTCAGGGTGGTGGAGCCGACCTGGCAGACGAGTTCGTCGCCCTCCCGGAACATCGTGTAGGCCGACGTCCCCGGTGCCGTCGTGAGGCTCCACGGTTCTGTTTTTGTTCCCTCGCTCATGGGTCTCCCGTTCGTCACGCCTCAGTAGTCGCAAGCTTGGCAGTGCGGGTCGCCCAGCGCTATGGGCGCGCCGGCGGCCACCGGGTACGCTGAGCGCACGCACACGACCCGCAAGGAGCCCTTGATGGCGAAAAAGGCTGCACCCGCCGTACCCCGCATGAACAAGAAGCTCTACGAGGCGGAGCTTGGCCGGTTGCAGGCCGACCTCGTGACCATGCAGGAGTGGGTTCGCGAATCCGGCGCCCGGATCGTGGTGATCTTCGAGGGCCGCGACGCCGCCGGCAAGGGCTCGGCGATCAAGCGGGTCACCGAGTACCTCAACCCGCGCATCGCCCGGGTGGTTGCCCTGCCGGTGCCCACCGAGCGCGAGCGCGGCCAGTGGTACTTCCAGCGCTACATCAAGAACCTGCCCACCGCGGGCGAGATCGTACTGATGGACCGGTCCTGGTACAACCGTGCGGGGGTGGAGAAGGTGATGGGGTACTGCACCCCGGATGAGTACCGCCGGTTCCTGCACCAGGCACCCCTGTTCGAACGGATGCTGGTCGAAGACGGCATCCTGCTGATCAAGTACTGGTTCTCCGTCTCCGACACCGAGCAGGAGGCACGGTTCCGGTCCCGGCAACAGGATCCGATGCGGCGCTGGAAGCTCTCCGAGACGGACGTGCTCTCGATCACCAAGTGGGTGGATTACTCCAAGGCGAAGGACGAGATGTTCGTGCACACCGACATCGCCGAGGCACCCTGGTGGGTGGTCGAGAGCGAGGACAAGCGGGCGGCGCGGCTCAACATGATCAGCCACTTACTCACCCTGGTGCCCTACGAGCACATGGAACCGCCCGTGGTTCATATCCCGCACCGGCCGGCGGGGTCGGACTACGAACGTCCCCCACGCGAATTGAACCGCCCGGTGCCCGACCATGCGGCGCGCATCACCGAGTTGGCCGCAGCCAAGGCGAAGGGCAAGCGCGGCAAGGACTGACCCGCGACGGGTCAGCCGACGGGGCCGTGCCCGGTGGCCTGGCGCAGCCGCGCCTTGGCTCCGTGCTCGATCAGCACGGGCACGTAGTCGCGGATCGGTTTGCCGTCCAGCAGATGGCGCTCCGTGCCCACGACGTCCTCGATGAACGAGCGCGGCCGGTCGGGAAACCGTTCGACGAGCCGGTCGATGACCTGGGATACCGCCTGGTCTTCGTGCTGTTGGCGTTCTTCGATGTCCACGGCTTCAGTCTGCGACTGCACGCGCATCCGGTCAACTCTTCGCAGCTGCACGGCAGCCGAACCCTGCACGGACGTGCACCGAACGCCTAGGGCTGGGTGCGGGGCGTTGTGCCGAGCATCAGCTCGAGGGCGGCGTCGAAGACCCCGCTCATGTCCACCGTGTTGTCGTGCAGCCACTGCAGTTGCAGGCCGTCGCTGAGCGCGGTCGCGGCCCTGGCCACCACCATCGGGTCGATGTCGGCACTCACGGAGCCCTCGAGCTGGCGGCGGCGCACACTGTCGGCGAGGGTGGTCACGATCAGGTCGTAGCGTTCGCGCACGTAGTCGTGGGCCGGATGCTCCGGCGCCTCCGATTCGGCGACAAGCCGGGAGTACAGCTGCACCAGCCCCGGCACCGTGCTGTTGTACTCGATGGTGAGGCTGAGGGTGCCCAGCAGGTCCTTACCGATCTCCTCGAACGCCGCCCGGTCGTGCTCGTCGCGTTCGCTGACGACCTCGGCCATGAGCTGCTCGCGGGAATCGAAGTAGTGCAGCACACCGGCCTTGGTGAGGCTCACGGCATCCGCGATCTCCTGCAGCGAGGAATTGCGGTAGCCGTGCTTCGCGACGACCGCCAGGGCCGCGTCAAGGATCTCGCGTCGCTTGGCGGCGCCTTTGGCGTACCGTCGTGCGGGGGCGTCGATGCTCATGCCGTCACCTTACCGCCGACGAACATCCGCCGAAAACCTACCACCGGTAGGTTCCGCTGTTATGCTTCCAGCAAACGTCGCCATCGCCGGCGGCATCGTGAGCGGGCACCGACGCCCGCTGGAAGAAGGACGCTCATGACGTACACCTCAGACGCCGACACCGCTCGCCTCACCGCACTGATCGACCAGCTCAGCCTGGAAGAAAAGGTGCAGCTGCTCACCGGCCGCGACTTCTGGACCACCTGGCCGATCGAGAAGATCGGGCTGCGGCGGATGCTCGTTTCCGACGGGCCCAGCGGCGTGCGCGGCGAGGTCTGGGACGAACGCTCCCCCTCGCTGAACCTGCCCTCCGGCACCGCCCTGTCGTCGAGCTGGGACGGCGAGATGGCCGCCCGCTACGGCGCCATGTCCGCCGTCGAGGCTCGCCGCAAGGGCGTGGACGTGGTGCTCGGCCCGACCATCAACCTGCACCGCTCCCCGCTCGGCGGCCGGCACTTCGAGGCGTTCAGCGAAGACCCCGTGCTCACCGCCGGGATGGCCGCCGCGTACGTCGCCGGAGTGCAGGAGAACGGCGTCGGCGCCACCCCCAAGCACTACATAGCCAACGACTACGAGACCGAACGGTTCACCGCCAGCACCGAGGTCAGCGACCGGGCGTTGCGGGAGCTCTACCTGCTCGCGTTCGAGAAGTCGGTCACCGAGGCGCGTGCCTGGCTGGTGATGAGTTCGTACAACTCGATCAACGGTGTCACCGCGACCGAGAACGACCTGCTGGAGACGCCGCTGAACTCGGAGTGGGGCTTCGACGGCGTGGTGGTCAGCGACTGGACCGGAGTGCGCAGCACCGCTGCCGCCCGCGCCTCGCAGGACCTGGAGATGCCCGGCCCGGACGGGTTCTGGGGCGCCGCCCTCGTCGCCGCGGTTGAGGCCGGCGAGGTCGCCGTGTCCGACATCGACCGCAAGGTGCTGCGCATCCTGCGCCTGGCCGCCCGGGTGGGCGCCCTGTCGGGCTTCGACGCCGTGCAGGCCACGCCCGTGACCGTGGAGGACGGCATCGCCTTCGCCCGCGAGGCCGCCTCGGCCGGCAGCGTGCTGTTGCGGAACGAGGACCAGGCATTGCCGCTCGCAGCGGATGCGCTCGGCCGCGTCGCCGTGATCGGCCACAACGCCCTGCACGCCCGCACCCAGGGCGGCGGCAGCGCCACCGTGCTGCCGGAGAAGATCGTGACGCCGTTGGACGGCATCCGTGCCGCCCTGCCGCACGCCGAGGTGACCTACTCGGTGGGCGCGGTGGTGCAGAAGGGCATCGCCGAACTGCCGCTGGAGACGATCGTCAACCCGGCCACCGGCGCCCCCGGCATGCTGGTGCGCTTCCTCGCCAAGGATGGCGCGGAACTGTTCCGTGAGGACCGCCTCGCCACCGCGCTCACCTACTTCGGCGGCGACGCCCCGATCGAAGCAGCCCACACCATCGAGCTGTCGATGACCTGGACCCCGACCGAGTCGAGCATCGTGCCGTTCGGCTTCGCCGCCGTGGGTCGCGGCCGCATTTCCGTTGGCGGCTCCGCGGCCCACGAGGGCGAAGGGCTGTCGGTCGGCGGCACCCTAGGCGCCAATATGATGGCCCCGCCGTCGGTGGTCACCGCCGTCACGGCCGTCGCCGGCGAGCCGGTCGACCTCACGGTGGAATTCGACCTCTCCACCCGCGATATGGACCTGCCCGGCGTCTTCGGCATCACGGTCGGCCTCGAGGCCGACGATTCCGACCCCGCGGGACTCCTGGCGGCCGCCGTCGACGCGGCGCGCGCAGCGGACGTGGCCATCGTCGTGGTGGGCACCAACGCGCAGGTGGAGTCGGAGGGCTTCGACCGCACCGACCTCGACCTGCCCGGCCGTCAGGACGAGCTCGTGCGCGCCGTGGTCGCCGCGAACCCGCGCACCATCGTGGTGGTCAACTCCGGGTCGCCGGTGCTGCTGCCCTGGCGTGACGAGGTGCAGGCGATTCTGCTCACCTACTTCGGCGGCCAGGAGTACGGCAACGCGCTCGCCGACATGTTGTTCGGCCAGGCCGAGCCCGGCGGACGCCTGCCCACCACCTGGCCGAAGGAACTGACCGACGTGCCGGTTCTCGACGTGACGCCGGAGAACGGGATCCTCCGCTACGACGAGGGCATCCACATCGGCTACAAAGCCTGGCTGAAGGCCGGCACCGAGCCGGCCTACGAGTTCGGTTTCGGCCTGGGCTACACCGAGTGGGAGCTCGCCGACCTGACGGTGGCGCCGACCGTGTCCGTCGACACCGACGGCTGGCTCAGCCTGACCGTGACGAACACCGGCGACCGGGCGGGCAAGCAGGTGGTGCAGCTGTACCTGAGCCGCGCCGAGAGCGCGATCGACCGGCCGGTGCTCTGGCTGGCGGGTTTCGCCGCGGTTGCCCTCGAGGCCGGGGAGTCGGCCCTGGTGGAGCTGGCGTTGCCGGCCCGGGCGTTCGCGAACTGGGACGCCGGCTGGCAGTACGAGCCGGGCACCTTCGCCGTGCACGTGGGCACCTCGGTGACGCAGACCCCCCTCGAGGGGTCCGTGACCCTCCTCGCCTCCTAGCCCGTCTGGTTCGCATAACTCCTGCAATTTTCCTGCCGAACCCGAAGCACCCCCGGAATTCCGGGGGTGCTTGCGGCCGCTTGAGGAAATTGCAGGAGTTATGCCAGGGGCGGGCTATTCGGGGACGGCGCGGCGGGGGCGGCGGAGGCCTCGGCCAGGAGGGCTCGGGCGGCGATTCCGATGATGGCGCTGTAGGTGGGGTAGGCGAAGCGCACGTGCGCGAGGGTGGCCACGTCAACGCCGGCGGCGATGGCCGTGGTCACCGATTGCACCACCTCGATCGCGTTCTCACCCACCGCGTGCGCGCCCAGGATGAGTTCCCGGCGGCGGTCGGAGATGAGCATGAGGAAACCGCGCTCGCGATCGTCGATCACCGCCCGGTCCAGGCTCGAGTACGGCACGGTGGCGACCACGCAGAGCGGGTCGCGGGCCCTGGCCTGCTCCTCGGTGAGGCCGACGCCGGCGTAGTCGGGGTCGGTGAAGCCGCCGGCCGGCAGCAGATGGTGCGGGGTGCGGCGGTTGGTGCCGAGCACGGCGTTCTCGGCCGCGGCCTCACCCTCGAACTGCGCGGCCTGCACGAGCATGTCCCGGCCGTTCGCGTCGCCGACGGCGAAGATGTGCGACACCTCGCTGCGGAAGTACTGGTCGACGGGGATCGCCGAACGCACCGTGGCGACGCCGGCGTTGTCGAGGCCAAGGTCATCGACATCCGCCGGCCACCCGGTGGCCATGATCACGGCGTCGAAGGTGTCGCTGACCGGCGTGCCGTCCTCGCGCCAGGTGAGGCGGATCGCGCCGTCCGGTTGCTTCACGAGCGATTCGACGGTGTCGATGGCGGTTGTCACCCGGGTGCCCTGTTCGCGGAACGCCAGGGTCACGGCCGCCGAGACGGCGGCGTCAGAGGCCATCAGGATGCGGGGCGCCACATCGAGCAGCGTCACCCGGGAGCCGAACGAACTGAAGATGGTCACCAGCTGGGCGCCGGTGTTGCCGCCGCCGATCACGGCGAGGCGTTCTGGGAGGGCGGGGAGGGTGAGCACGTGCTCCGGCACGGTCGCCAGGTCCGCGCCGGGGATCGGCAGCCGCCGCGAATGCCCGCCGACGCAGACCAGGATGTTGTCGGCGCTGACCCGGCGGCCGGAGTCGAGCACGACGGTGTGCGGGTCGGTGAACCGGGCCCGCCCTTCGAG
The DNA here is from genome assembly GCF_054075385.1 of Cryobacterium sp. AP23. Taxonomy (NCBI): domain Bacteria; kingdom Bacillati; phylum Actinomycetota; class Actinomycetes; order Micrococcales; family Microbacteriaceae; genus Cryobacterium; species Cryobacterium sp. AP23. Next base: position 1,988,920 of record NZ_CM133415.1, read on the forward strand.
GATGAGGTCGATGCCGGCGTCGCTGAAGCGCTCGGCCTCCCGTTTGATCGAGCGCACCCGGTCGACGGACTCGGTGACCCGCGCGGCGGTGGTGCGCCAGTCGAATCGCTGGATGACGGCCTCGATGCCGTAGGTTTCCGCGGTGCGCACCTCGCGCATCAGCCGAGCCGCCTTGGCGAGCGCCCGGGTGGGAACGCACCCGGTGTTCACGCAGGTGCCGCCGGTGCGGTCGGACTCGACGACGACGACGCTGGCGCCCAGTTCGGCCGCGCGGAGGGCGGCGGCGGTGCCGGCGGGACCGGCCCCGATCACGAGGACGTCGTAGTGCGACGGGTCGGCGGTGGCGGGAACGGGGTGATCAGCGGGCATGGAAACCTCCTGGCAGTGGACCGGAACACCGACTCTGCCAGTGCGGCCTGAGAAATTGGCACGGGAACTGGCACGAGAGATCAGGCCGCCCGTGCCGCCTTGCGGAGGGCACGCTGGCGGGCCGTCTCCGACTTCATCAGCGTGCGGGTCTGCTCGAGGTCGCCCATCAGCGGGCGCCACCAGGCCGCGGCCGGGTCGGCATCCACCAGGACCGTGCGCACCAGCAGGGTGAGCGGGATGGCCAGGATGGCGCCCACCGCGCCGAGCACGATGGCCCAGAACAGCACCGACACGAAAGTGAGCGACTGGCTGAGGGCCACAGCATTGCCCACCACTCTCGGCTGCACGATCGATTGCACGACCCCGTTGACGATCGCGTAGAGCACGATCACCGGCAGGGCCAGGTCCCAGCCGCCGGTGAGGAACGCGAACACCGTGGGCGGGATGATGGCGATGAAGTAGCCGACATTGGGGATAAAGCTGCACAGGAATGACAGCAGCCCCCAGAGGAAGGCGCCGGGCACCCCGAGCAGGACGAGGGCGACGGCGTTCAGCACACCTTGCGCGATGCCCAGCAATGTGGTGGCCACCATGTAGCGGCGCACGCTGGTGGCGAAGTTCGTCAGCGCCTCGACCAGCGTCGGCCGCGAGGGTCGCAGCTGGCGGAGCAGCGTCGGCAGGTAGCCGGCGTCCGCGGCCATCAGGATGAGCATGGTCAGCACGATCACCAGGGCCACGGTGATGTTGGTGATGCTGCCGAAGAGGCCGGAGACCACCGAGACCAGGTTGCTCGGGTCGAGGCTCGACTCGACGGCCTGCACCTGCGTGGTGCCGAAGCCGATGCTCGCGAGCCAGTCGGTCAGGTTCGCGGCGATGTCGCCGAGCTGGTCGGCGAACTGGGGCAGCAGGGCGGCGAACTGGCCGAGGGCCAGGCCCAGCGCCGCGACGAACGCTGCCAGCACCACGAACACCGTCGCCACGACCGACCCCGTGGCCAGGCCCCGCGGCACGCCGTGCCGTTCCAGGCCGCGGCGCACCGGATGGGCGCAGATGGTGAGCACGAGCGCCAACAGGATCGGCGCCGCGATCCCGGCTAGGGCGGCCAGACCGAACACGGCCACGGTGGCACCGCCCAGTCCCATGAGGATGAACGCGCTGCGGTGCGGTGACGCCGCGGCAGTGGAGCCGCCGGGGGATGCCACGCTACCGGGCGGCCGGGCGTGCGCGCCCCGTGACCTGGACCTGGATCGGCGTCGCCACATGGGTCCCCTCCGCTTCGGTCGGCGTCAGGCACAGTGTCCTCCCCCGGCCCGCGCCGCGGCGTCACCCTTTTCGGGTGAGCCGGGCGGGTCAGAGCCCGGGCAGGTGCCGGAAGTTGGACCTGGCCATCTGCACGGCCTCGCCGACGCCGCCGTTGAGCACCGTCTTCGACAGGGCCAGGGCGAAACCCTTCACCTGCTTCGCGGTGACGTTCGGCGGCAACGACAGGGCGAGCGGGTCGGTGACGATGTCGACCAGGGCCGGTCCGGGGTGGGCGAAGGCACCCGTCAGCGCGGACCGCAACTGCGCCGGGTCCTCGACCCGCACGGCGTGGAAGCCGAGCGCCGTGGCGACGGCGGCGTAGTCGACCGCCGGGACATCCACGCCGAAGTCCGGATAGCCGTCGACGAACATCTCCAGCTTCACCAGCCCGAGGGTGGAGTTGTTGAACACGACGACCTTCACCGGCAGTTTCTGGGCGGCGATGGTGATCAGTTCGCCGAGCAGCATGGCCAGTCCCCCGTCCCCGCTGATGGTGACGACCTGCCTGTCGGGGTACGCGCTCTGCGCGCCGATCGCCTGCGGCACCGCGTTGGCCATCGACCCGTGCAGGTACGAGCCGATCAGCCGGCGTCGGCCGTTGGGGTTGAGGTATCTGGCCTGCCAGACGTTGCCCATGCCGGTGTCGGCGGTGACGATGGCGTCGTCGGCCACGAGTTCGTCCAGCATCGCGGCCGCGAACTCCGGGTGGATGGGCCGGCCGTGGTCGACATCCGTGTACGTGCCCACCACCGAGGTGAGCAGCTTGTCGTGTTTCTTGAGGGTGGCCTCGAGGAAGGAGCGGTTCGTCTTCTTCCTGACCAGGCCGGTGAGTGCCGCCAGGGTCGCGGCCACATCGCCGTGCACCGGATGCGTGACGCTCACCCGCCGGCCCAGGTGCGACGGGTCGGTGTCGACCTGCGCGATGACGACCTTGTCGCCGTCGGGGAGGAACTGCTCGTACGGGAAGTCGGTGCCGAGCAGCAGCACCAGGTCGGCGTCGTGGATGCCCGCGTGCGCCGCACCGTAGCCGAGCAGCCCGGTCATGCCCACGTCGAACGGGTTGTCGTACTGGATCCACTGTTTGCCGCGCAGGCTGTGCCCGACCGGCGCCGCGACCAGGTCGGCGAAGGCGATCACCTCGTCGTGGGCGCCGGCCACACCGGCGCCGGCGAAGATGGCGACGGTCTTGGCCGTATTGATCGCGTCGGCCAGTGCGGTGACGTCCGCCGCCGCGGGCACCACGGACGGACGGCCCGGCAGGACGAACCGGGGAACGACGCCCGCCGCATCCAGCTCGGCCACGTCACCGGGCAGCGTGACGACTGAGACCCCGCCGAGGGCGACCGCGTGCCGCATCGCCGCGTTGACCACCTTCGGCGACTGCTCGGCGGAGGAGATGAGCTCCCGGTAGTGCGAGCACTCGACGAAGAGCCGGTCGGGGTGCGTTTCCTGGAAGTAGCTGCTGCCGATCTGCCCGGTGGGGATGTGGCTGGCGATCGCCAGCACCGGCGCACCGCTCCGGTGCGCGTCGTAGAGTCCGTTAATGAGGTGCAGGTTTCCCGGCCCGCAGCTGCCCGCGCACACGGCGAGCTGTCCGGTGAGCTGGGCCTCGGCGCCGGCCGCGAAGGCGGCGGCCTCCTCGTTGCGCACGTGTACCCAGTCGATGCCGCCCTTCGCGGCACCGCCAGTGCGCCGCACCGCGTCGACGACGGGGTTGAGGCTGTCCCCCACGATGCCGTAGATGCGACGCACCCCGGCGTCGATGAGTTGGGCGATGAGCTGGTCTGCGACAGTCTGGGCCATCGGTCCAGTAAACCCCCCGGGCCGCGGCGGCGGTACCGCGAACGGGCACGGTCAGCGAACTCACAGCGGGTGGTAACCGGGCGTTCGTCTGCCGCCCACCGGGATCCCTAAGCTCGGAGGATGAGCCTTCGCGATATCCTCCTGACCACCGCCTCCGGCGACACCGTCACCCTGGCCGAGTACGCCGACCAGGTCGTGCTCATCGTCAACGTGGCCTCGAAGTGCGGGCTGACCGTGCAGTACGAAGCGCTCGAACAGCTGCAGCAGACCTACTCCTCCCGCGGCTTCACGGTTCTCGGGTTCCCCTGCAACCAGTTCAAGGGCCAGGAGCCCGGCAGCATGGAGGCCATCCTGGAATTCTGCTCGACCACCTACGGGATCTCGTTCCCGCTCTTCGACAAGATCGACGTGAACGGCGACAGCCGGCACCCGCTCTACGCCGAGCTGACCCAGGTGGCGGATGCCGACGGCTCCGCCGGCGACGTCGGCTGGAACTTCGAGAAGTTCCTGGTCACTCCCGCGGGAGAGGTCCACCGGTTCCGCCCGGCCACCGTGCCGGACGCGCCGGAGATCGTCAGTGCCATCGAGGCCGGGCTCGCCGTAGCCGCCTAGCTCGGCAGGCTCGCAGGCCGGCAGGCCGGTTCAGACACCCACGTCGCGCCGGCGCAGGGTGAGCGCTGCCAGCGCGCCCAGCAGCAGGCTGGCCAGCGCGAAGAGCACCAGAGTCCAGACATCCGTGCCGTTGGCCAGCGGGCTGTTGCCGAAGGCCGCGTAGTAGGGCGAGAGCCCGTGCAACCACTCGAGGTCGGCGCTCTGGTTGGCGATCGCGTTGAACACGTAGCCCAGCACCGCGACGGCCGCGCCGCCGCCGATGCCCCAGGCGCGGCGCCCGGTGAGCGCGCCGCAGAGCAGCGCCGCACTGCCGCAGACCAGCGCCAGGCCGCCGAACAGCAGGCAGGTGACCGCGAGGTTGCCCAGGTCGAGCTCGAGTCCCGCCGGCCCGTTCCAGAACAGGATGACCAGGAAGGCGACCAGCGACAGGGCCAGCACCTTCACGACCAGCGCCGCGAACCTTTGCACGGCCACCCCGACCCGGGTGACGCCGTGCGCGAGGGTGAGTTCGAGCTGGCCGGACTCCTCATCGCCGCCGATGGCGGCGGCGCCCCAGCTGATCGCGGCGATGGTGAAGAGCAAGGTGCCGATCAGGCCGAAGAAGGTGGACTGCGTGTAGCCGGCCCCGGTGTCGATCTGCTGGTAGTTGATGGTGCGGGTGAGCTCCGTCGGCAGGCTGTCGATGAGTTGTTGCATCTGGGAGTTGCCGCTCAGGCTGGGGAAGATCGGCAGGTAGAGGGAGAGCGCCGCGACGAAGCCGACCGCCCAGCCCGCGAGCGAGCGCCAGCCGTCGGTGAGCGCCTTGGTGAAGATCGGCAGCGCCGGGCGCCGGCCGGACACGTCGGCGCTCATGACCGGTCCGAGTAGAGCCGGAGCACCGACTCCTCGAGGTCGGGTTCCTCCACCACCAGGTCGGTGAGGCGCAGCGACGCGATCACGTGCACGAACGGGGTGATCGCCCCGGTGAGGACGGCGGTGGCCTCGGCGCCGCCGGGCGTTGGCCGGCAGTCGATCTCGTCCACCCCGGCCAGCGGCAGCAACCGGTCGCGCAGTTCGGCCTCGGTGATGCCGGAGGCGCTCAGGCGCAGGTGCCGCACGGCGGTGTCCCGCAACGTCTCCACATCCGCCACGGTGATGATGCGGCCGTCGCGGAGGATGGCGACGACGTCGGCGGCCTGCTGGATCTCGCTGATCACGTGCGAGGAGAGGAACACGGTCTGCCCGTTGCCCTTCGCCTCCCGCACGAGGCCGAGGAACTCCTGCTGCATGAGCGGGTCGAGCCCGCTGGTCGGTTCGTCGAGCACGAGCAGGTCCGGCTGGTGCATGAACGCCTGCAGGATGCCGATCTTCTGCTTGTTGCCCTTGGACAGGGTGCGCACGGTGCGGTCGAGGTCGAGTCCGAACCGGTCGGCCAGCTCGTCGATGCGGCCGGGGGCGACGGGTCCGGAGATGTCGGCGTAGTGCCCGAGCAACCGGCGCCCGGTGATGCGCCCCTCGAGGATGAGTTCACCGGGCAGGTAGCCGATGCGCCGGCGCAGTTCGGGTCCCGCGTTGCGGGAGTCGGTGCCCAGCAGGGTCGCCCGGCCGGAGGTGAGCCGGATGAGGTCGAGGAGGGCTCGCATGATGGTGGTCTTGCCCGCACCGTTGGGCCCGATCACCCCGAACACGCTGCCGCGCGGGATGGTGAAGCTGACGCCGGCGAGGGCCTGGGTGCTGCCGAACGTCTTGACCAGGTCGACGGCTTCGATCGCGGGAGAGGACGTGCTGACGCTCATCACGCTGCTGAGCTTAGGCAGCGCCCGGATGCGCCGCAAGACTGGTGCACCACTGTGCAGGCAGGGTCAGTCGCCCTGGTAGACCACCCGGTTGCGCCCGTCCCGCTTAGCGACGTACATGCGCACGTCGGCGGCGCGCACGAGAGCGGAGCTGGTGTCGGCATCCGCGGGGGCGAAGGCCACGCCGAGGCTCGCGGTGACCTTCAGGCCCGCGTTGATCGCCGACCAGTCGTGTCCGGCGACGGCGGCGCGCACCTCCTCGCACAGCGCGCACACGGCATCCGCTGCGACCCCGGGCATCACCAGCAGGAATTCCTCGCCGCCGAGGCGCGCAACGACGCCGCCGGGGATGCGGGTCATGGCGTCGGTGAGGATGCCGGCGAGCACCTGGAGCACCTGGTCGCCCACCTCGTGGGTGAGGTCGTCGTTGATGCGCTTGAAGTGGTCGACGTCCAACATCGCGATGGCCAGCGGGCTGCCGCCCTCGCGCAGGCCCGTGAGCAGGGTGGTGAGGTGCTGGTCGGCGAAGCGGCGGTTGTGCAGCTCGGTGAGCGGGTCGCGCTCGGCCATTTCGCGGTAGCGTTCGCTCTCGCGGCGGGATTCCGCGGTCTGGAACATGGCCTCGAGGATGCTGCCGCGCGACTCGTTCTCGCCGGCGGTCAGGGCCACGGCCTGGGCGTGGTAGCTGCGGTAGGCCTCGAACGCCGCCTGGAAATCCGCCCGTTCGGCGAAGATCTCGGCCTGTTCCCTGGTCAGTTCGGTGGCCCAGCGCGCCAGGCCGTGCTCGGCGGTGAGCTCCCGGCACTGGTCGATGACGGCCTGGGCCTTGTCGAGGGCGCCCTGGCGGCGGTAGGTCTCCACGAGGGTCACCTGCGCGGCCGCGATGCTGTCGGGCAGGTAGTCGACGGGCTTGGCTTCCATGGCAGCGAGGAGGGTGGCCTCGGCGTCGTCGAGGCGGCCCGCGGTGAGGTAGACCCGCGCGATGGTGTCCCGGGCGTACATGCCGATCGGCCGCTCGTGCAACGTCGACAGGGCGATCAGGTTCTCCACCGCTGCCAGGGCCGCGGCCTGGTTGTCCGCCAGGTATTCGGTGTAGGCGAGGTTGTTGAGAATCGTGTAGCGGATGCCCGTCTCGGGGTCGTCGATCACCAGCCGCAGGGCTTCGCCGTAGCGGCGGCGCGCCTCGTCGAACGAGCCGGCAGAGCCCAGGGCATCGGCCAGGGTGAGCCGGGCGGCGGAGCGCATCAGCGGGCTCTCCGACGCATCGAGGAGGTCATTGGTGGCCACCGCGTGCTCGAGGGCGAGGGTGCGGTCGCCGACGAGTTCGAAGATCGAGCCGAGCACCTCGTGGCAGCGGGACTGCAGGGTGCGATCGCCCTGCTGCTGGGCCCAGTCCAGGATTCGCTGCACGGTAGCGGCGCCCTGCCGCGGGTCTCCCCGGCGGGTCATGATCGAGGCCTTCTGAACTTCGAGGCGGCGGCGCAGTGCGCCGTCATCGGCCGGCCCGAGTTCCGCCAGCCAGGCCTCCGCCGCGGCGAGGGCGACGTCCTGGTCGATCCAGAACTGGCGCTCCACCCAGTCGAGCCGTTCGTCGACCGTCCAGTCCCCGACCACCGCCATCACGACCCGTTCCCCAACAGGCTGTCGACGGCGGTGGCCGGCACCGGAGGCTGTCCCCGGTGCAGTGAGCGCATTGTTGCGATCAGCCTACCGGGCCGCCCCCGACCGCGGGTCAGAGCTGGAACAGGGTGTCCCGGCCTGACCCTTCTCACCCGATCCGGGTGATTCGGAACGGAATAGGCGTAATTAGCGTGATTGCCAGCCAAGGACTGTGCCTCGCCGCCCCGCGGCGGCAGAACCTCGGCCGGAATGCTGCAGAGAAAGGTGCCATCATGAATTTCTGGTCGAGTTTTTGGGATTTCATCGGGTTCTTCTTTTGGACCTTTGTCTTCGTGTCGTATCTGTTCGCCCTCTTCGCGGTGATCGCGGATGTCTTCCGTGACCGGACCATGAACGGCTGGGGGAAGGCCGCGTGGCTGATCTTCCTGGTGTTCGTGCCGATCCTCACCGTGCTGGTCTACGTGATCGCTCGCGGCCCCGGCATGGCGGAGCGCCAGATGAGCGCCGGCATGCAGCAAAAACGCGAAGCCGACGACTACATCCGTTCGGTGGCCAACACCAATCCGGCCCAGGACATCGCGCAGGCCAAGCAACTCCTGGACTCCGGCGCGATTTCGCAAGGTGAGTACGCGGTGCTCAAGGACCGGGCGCTGGGCAACACCCAGGCGCGTTCCGACGTCGTCTAACGCTCGGTGAGGCGGCGCTCTCCCAGCCACAGGTCGAGTTCTGTGGCTGGGATGGGGTGTGACATGAAAAAGCCCTGGGCGTGGTCGCAGCCGTACCGGGCCAGTTCGTCGTAGGCCGCGCCGGTTTCCACGCCCTCTGCCACCATGCGCAGGCCCAGACTGTGGGCCAGGTCGATGGTGGATGCGACGAGCGACGCCGCCCTGGCGTCGTCGTTCATGGGCAGCACGAAGGACTTGTCGAGCTTGAGTTCGTCGATGGGCAGGTCGCGCAGGTAGGAGAGCGAACTGTAGCCGGTGCCGAAATCGTCCACGGCGATCTGGATGCCGGCGTCCCGCAGCCGGGTGAGCACCGCGCGGGCGCGTTCCCGGTCGCTCATCAGGAAGTCCTCGGTGATCTCGAGCATCAGCGCCGACGCCGGCAGCCCGCGCTCCTGCACCATGCCGACGATCTGGTCGGGAAGCTCGACGTTGACCAGCGAACTGGCCGACATATTGACGGCGATGGTGAGGGCGTGACCGCTGGCCTGCCACACGACGGCCTGGTCGAGGGCCTTGGTGAGGACGACCCTGGTGAGTTCGTGGATGAGACCGGACTCTTCGACGAGGTCGAGGAAGTCCTCCGGCAGCAGCAGTCCCCGGTCGGGGTGCTGCCAGCGCACCAGCGCCTCGACTCCGGTCACCGCGCCGGTGCCGAGGCTCACCTTGGGCTGGTAGTAGACCAGGAGTTGGTCGTGAGTGATGGCCAACCGCAGTTCCTGCAGGGTGCGCAGCCGGGTGTCGCCGTGGCTGTCGTCCTCCGACCGGTAAATGTGTGCGCCCGATCCTGTCGCCTTGGCCTTGTACATCGCCATGTCGGCGCGGCGGAGGAGGTCGCTGAGATCGTGGCCCTGCTCGGGGAAGAGGGCGATGCCGATGCTGGCGCGGGTCTCGACGGCGAGGCCGTCCAGCGCGAAGGGCAGGGCGAGGGCGTCGCGCAGTGCCACCGCGAGGGCCGTGGCCTCCGGTTCGCCGGCCCGGCCGATGAGCACGGCGAACTCGTCGCCGCCGAGGCGGGCGAGCAGGGCGTCGGCGGGAAGGGCGGCAGCCAGCCGTGCGCTGACCTGGATGAGCAACTGGTCGCCGACGTCGTGCCCGAGGCTGTCGTTGACCTCCTTGAACCGGTCGAGGTCCAGCAGCAGGAGCGCGCTGTGTCGTTGCCGGCCGGCGACCCGGCTGATGGTGAGGACCGCCGGGGCATCCGTGTACAGCGCGCGCCGGTTGGGCAGCCCGGTCAGGTCGTCGGTGCGGGCTTGCCTGCGTAGCAGTCGTTGCCGGAAGACGAGCGGGATGGCGGCGAGGGCGACCGTGACGCTGGCCAGGATCACGGCGGCGAGGGGCTGGGCGATCTGGGTGCCGACGATGAGCACGCCGAGCCCGGCCGCCACGGCGACGGCGGGAACGAACAGCGCCGGGGTCTTGCGGTCGGTGAAGTGCCGGCCGAGGTTGGGGCGCCCGGCGGCGTCCACCCAGACCGCCATCAGGGCGAGGCCGAGCGCCCAGGCGGCGTCGAGCGGCAGGCCCACGATGTAGGTGCCGCTCACCTCCAGGAGCGCGTAGACGACGTCGGCGGCGGCGAAGACGACGAGGCCGCCCACCAGGAAGGTCCAGCGCGTGCCGATGGTGAGACCCGGGGAGGCGGCGATGCCCGCGATCGCGGCGACGAGGAGCAGGTCGAACACCGGGTAGGCGACCGCGACGGCAGTGGCCAGGTTCTCGGATTCGTCGATCGCGGAGCTGAGGACCGGGCCGAGCAGGGCGGCGAGGATGGCGGCGGAACCGAGGGCGCCGACGGCGCTGTCCAGCAGCACCGACCAGGCCAGGCCGCGCATCTGGCTGCGCACGAGGGCGACCAGGGCGGCGAGCATGAGCGGGTAGAACAGCAGGTAGCCGATGTCGGCCGGTGACGGGAACGGCAGTTCCCCTGCGGCATCCATCATGGTCACGTAGTAGGTGTCGGCCGCGGCGTTGAAGGTGACGGCGAGGGTGGCGAACAGCACGTCGGGGCGCGCGAACCTCGTGCGTGCCGTGGCGACCCAGAAGACCGCGACGGGGACCCACTGGGTGAGTTCGCTGATCCACACGTCGACCAGCTGGTTCGGGCCGTCACCGTGCAGCACGAGCCCGATGGTGTAGACCACCACGATCACGAACACGGCGACGAGCAGCCACCGGTCGCCCACCGTGCGGAGGGTGATGCCACGCCTGTTCGCCCGCACGTGACTCCCCCTCATATCTTGGGCTCAGCCTACCAACCGGCCGGTGACGTGCGTCCCGGCCGGAGGGGGCAGCCGCCTAGCGTGCGCCGGCGATCAGGGCGCGGACGAGGTCGAGCTGGGCGTCGTCGGCGAAGGCGCCGGACAGGCCGACCACGCTGGTGCCGGCGGCCAGGAACTCCGGGGCGTTGAGGGCGGTGACGCCGCCGGTGGCGATGAAGTTGGTGTCGGGGTACGGGCCCTTCTGTGCCTTGACCCAGGCCGCGCCGAGCAGTGACGCGGGGAAGGCCTTGACCCAGGTGAGGCCGAGGGCGCGGGCCTGCAGGATCTCGGTGGCGGTGGCGATGCCCGGCAGGTGCGGGATGCCGCGGCGCACGCTCTCGGCGACGATCACCGGGTCGAGGCCGGGCGACACCGTGAACGCGACGCCCACGTTGGTGGCGGCGTCGAGCTGCTCGAGGGTGGTCACGGTTCCGGCGCCGATGACGAGGCCGCGCTCGGCGGCTGCGTCGGCGACGGCCTGCAGCACGGGAACGGCGTCGATGGTCTGGATCGGGATCTCAACGTGCTCGACGCCGGCGTCCCAGGCGCGCACCGACAGGCGCACGGCCTCTGCGGCGGACAGGCCACGGAAGACGGCGATCACGGGGACGCTGAAGAAGTCGCCGGGGAACCACTGGGTGATGCTGATCGGCAGGATGGTGCTGGTTGATTCGGTCATGCGGGGTTTTCTCCTCGGTTCGAGTGCGCGGTCAGTTCGAGTGCGCGGTCAGTTCACGTGCGGGATCGTCGTCGCGGACGACGTCGTAGGGTTCGTCGGCCGACATGCGCTGGCCGAGGCCGGGGCGGAAGTCTTGCCGGCTGCCCAGCGCCCACGCGGCACGGGAGTGGCCGCGTTCGAGGCGTTCGGCGGAGCTCTGCCCGCTGATCAGACTGGACAGGTAGCCGGCGGCGAAGGCATCGCCGGCGCCGACGGGTTCGACGACGACGACCTTGCGAGCCGGCACCACGGTGACGCTGTCGGTGCCGTCGGTGTTCAGCGCGAACTCGGTGGCGTCGATCGATGAGTCCTTCACGACCAGGTACGGCAGGCCGGGCAGCAGGGCGCGCACGTCGGCGGCGGTGACGCAGCCCCAGAGCACGGCGGCCTCATCGAGGCCGACGAGCACGACGGTGGCCTTGGCCGCCAGGGCGAGCAACCGGGGCGCGGCGTCCTGCACGCTCCAGATTCCGGGCCGGAAGTTGATGTCGAACGAGACGGAGGCGCCCCAGCCTGCCGCGCTGTCCAGGACGTGCTCCACGAGGGCGGAGCAGGACTCGGACAGTGCGGGGGTGATCCCGGTGGTGTGAATCCACCGGGCGCCGGCCAGGGGCCAGCCGGCGGCATCCGTGATCTTCAGCGCGGATGCCGCCGAGCCTGTGCGGTAGTAGAACACGTGGGCTCCACTGCCGGTGTCGGGTTCCTTGAGGTAGAGCCCGGTCGGTGCGTCGGCGGTGCGGCCGACCCACCGGGTGTCGACGCCGGCGTTGCCGAGGGCGTCGATGATCTTGGTTCCGACGGGGTCGGTGCCGACGGCGCTGGCCCAGGCGACCTGGTGGCCGAGCTCGGCCAGGTGCATGGCGACGTTGGACTCCGCGCCGCCGGTGCCGAGGGTGAAGCCGGCGGCGGTGTCCAGCGTCACCGAGCTGGTGGGCGTGAACATGCCCATGGTCTCGCCGAAGCAGACCACGGTGGGCTGACCGGCGGGTTCTGTGTGTCCGCTCATCAGGTCACGGCTCCGATGTGCCACGGCACGAACTCTTCCTGGCCGACGTCGAACTCTTCGCTGACGGTCTGGGTGCCGCTGGCGACGGCGATGATCATCTCGAGGATCTCGGCGCCGACCTCGTCGACGGTGGCGTTGCCATCCGCGATGCGACCGGCGTCGATGTCGATGTCGTCACCCTGGCGCACGAACAGCTCGGTGTTGGTGCCGACCTTGATGCTCGGGGTGGGCTTGCAGCCGAAGACCGAGCCGCGGCCGGTGGTGAAGACCACGACGGTGGCGCCGCCGGCGACGAGGCCGGTGACCGACACCGGGTCGTAGCCGGGGGTGTCCATGAAGCCCAGGCCCCGGGTGTCGATCGGTTCGGCGTATTCGTAGACGGCGGCGAGGTCGGCGTGGCCGGCCTTGGTCACGGCGCCGAGGGACTTCTCCAGGATGGTGCTGATACCACCCTCCTTGTTGCCCGGGGAGGGGTTGTTGTCCATGGTGCCGCCGTTGGCGTGGATGTAGGTCTCCCACCAGTCGATCCGGTCGATCAGCTTGTGGCCGACGGCGGGGGTGGTGGCGCGGGCGGTCAGGAGGTGTTCTGCACCGTAGATCTCGGGGGTTTCGGCGAGCACGCTCGTGCCGCCGTGCGACACGAGCACGTCGGATGCCCAGCCCAGGGCCGGGTTGGCGGTGATGCCGGAGTAGCCGTCGGAGCCGCCGCAGTTCAGTCCCAGCACGAGCTCGGAGATGTCGATCGGTTCGCGCTGGCGGGTGTTGATCTGCTCGGCCAGGGCGAGGATCTTCGCCACACCGGCGGCGACGGTGTTGCGCATGCCGCCGGTCTCCTGGATGGAGAGCGATTCGATGACGGTGTCGCTGGGCATGCCGCCCTCGGCCAGCACCAGGCTGGTCGGCGTCATCTCGCAGCCGAGGCTGAGCATCAGCACGCCGGCGATGTTGGGGTGCCGGGCGTAGCCGTTGAGGGTACGGAGCAGCACCTGCGCGCCTTCGCTTTCCAGCACGAGGCCGCAACCGCTCTGGTGGGTGAGGGCGATGACGCCGTCGACGTTCTCGAACTGGTCGAGCACGCCGCCCCGGAACCGGTCGGCGATCAGCTTGGCGGTGGTGCCCGAGCAGTTCACGGTGGTGAGGATCGCGATGTAATTACGCGTTCCGGCCCGGCCGTCGGCCCGGCGGTAACCGTTGAAGGTGCGGCGCTCGGTGGGCGTGGGCAGCTCGGTGTGCACGGTGCCGAACTCGTGGGTGCGAGCGGCGAGGTCCATGCCGATGTTGTGGCTGTGCACGTGCTCGCCCCGGACGATGGGGGCCGTGGCGACGCCGATCGACTGGCCGTACTTATGCACGGTCGCGCCGGCCTCGAGGTCGGTGAGGGCGATCTTGTGGCCGCTCGGCACGAGCGTGCCGACGGTGAGGATGCCGCCTCCGACGGGGAGGGACTCCCCCGGGAGCAGGTCCCGGAGGGCGACGGCGACGTCGTCGCCCTCGGCCATCACCAGCACGGAGGTGCCGGTGGCGATGCTTTCGATGTGTGACATGAGAATCGATTCCTTGGCTTCGCGGTATGGGTTGCGGTCGGGCTTAGGCCTGGCCGATGATGCCCTTTTCCCAGCGACCGGCTTCGAGGTCGTGGGCGATGGTCGTGTACTTGTCGTCGGACAGGTTGTAGAGGAAGTAGACGATCACGGCGGCCAGCGCGAGGGCGACGGCTGGGTAGAGGGTCATCACGGCCTTGATGCCGAAGAGGGTTTCCTCCGACTGGGTGGCGCCCTGGGCGATGTAGCCGGTGACGGCGAGCATCCCGGCGCCCACCAGGGCGGCGATGGACTGGGCGATCTTGCGGGAGAAGTTGAAGGCCGCGTAGGTCATGGTCTCCTTGCGAACCCCGGTGTGCCATTCGCCGTAGTCGATGGTGTCGGAGACGAAGGCCCAGGTGACGGCGTTCGGGATGGCCAGGGCCATGTAGCCGATGGTCACGAGCAGCATGAAGGTCCACAGGTTGGTGGGGATCACGAAGTTCAGGCCGTTGGCGATGACGCCGATGATGAAGCCGCCCATGGCGGTGCGCTTCTTGCCGAACCGGCCGACGAGCTTGGGCACGAACATGATGCCGACGATGGAGGCGCCGATCATGACCAGGTTGAGGATCGGCTGCAGGGCGATGTTGCCGAGGTTGTACTCGGCGAAGAAGATCATCATCATGTTGTTCACGTTCATGGCGGAGATCGTGAAGAGGGTCATCAGCACCAGGCCGAGGAGGGGACGGTTGGTGAAGATCGCCTTGGCGTAGTCCTTCATGCCGTTCTGTTCGAAGCCGACGGCGCGGTTGACGTAGACGCGTTCCTTGGTGCCGCGGTAGCAGACGTAGAACGAGACGATGCCGATGAGCGCGAAGACGGCGGATGCCCACATGTAGTTGGCGCCGGTCATGCCGCCGAAGACCATCATGATCGGGATGAACGCGAAGCCGCAGATCCACTGGGCGCCGAGCGAGCCGGCCTGGCGGGTGGTGGCGAGCTGGGCGCGGTCCTTGATGTTGCGGGTCATGACCGAGGCGAGCGACCCGTACGGGTCGTTGGTGAAGGAATAGATGAGGCCCCAGATGGCATAGGTGGCGGCCGCGTAGGCGATCTTCCAGCCCATGCTGACGTCGGGCATCGTGAAGGTGACGACGGTCATCACGCCGAGGAGGATGGAGGAGACCATCATCACCGGGCGGAATTTTCCGCGCTTGCCGAACTTGCGGCTGTCGATGTAAGCGGCGGCGATCGGGTCCATGAACGCGTCGAAGATCTTGGCAAGCGAGAAGATCAGGGCCACGACGCCGGCGGCGATTCCGGCAGTGTCGATCCAGAACTTGGTGAGGTAGGACTGGCCCAGGTCGAACATGAAGCCGTTGCCGAAGTCGCCGAACCCGTAGGAGACCTTCTCTTTGGTGGAGATGCGCTCGATGGGGGCGGCGCCGACCTGGGGGGCGGCTGGGGCAGCTGGGGCAGCTACCCCAGCATCGTTACCAGTTTGAATTGCCATGACTCACATACACACTTTCGGTTCGGTAGGGAAAGGGATGGCCGGTTTAGAGGCCGAAATAGCTGTTGGCGTTGTTGAAGCAGATGTCTTCGACCATCCGGCCGAGCAGCGCTTCATCGTCCGGGACCTCGCCGAGTTCGACCCATTCGCCGATGAGCTCGCAGAGGATGCGGCGGAAGTACTCGTGCCGCGGGTAGGACAGGAAGCTGCGGGAGTCGGTGAGCATGCCCACGAAGTTGGACAGCAGGCTCTCGTCGGCGAAGGTCTGCAGCTGCAGGCGCATGCCGCTGCGGGTGTCGTTGTGCCACCAGGCGCTGCCCAGCTGCATCTTCTGCACGGTGTCCTTCTGGTACGCGCCCATCAGGGTGGCCAGCGGCATGTAGTCGTTCGGGTTCAGCGAGTACAGCATCGTGCGCGGGATGGAATCCTCGGACTCCATCGAGTCGAACAGCTTGGCCAGCGGTTCGGCGACGGGGCGGTCGTTCAGGCCGTCGTAACCGGTGTCCGGGCCAAGCTTGCCGAGCATCACCTGGTTGGTGTTGCGCAGCGCGTGCAGGTGCAGCTGCATGGTCCAGTTCTTCACGTGGTACATCCGCATGAGGGCCTTGAGGATCTCGGTGCGGTACTGCGCGATCTGGAGTTCCGTCAAGGCGCCGCCGCTGATGGCGGTGCTGACGATGGTGTCCAGCTCGGCCTCGGTGGCCTCGGCGTAGACGACGGTATCGAGGGCGTGGTCGGAGAGGCGTGCTCCCATGGAGTGGAAGTAGTCGACCCGGGCGGCCAGCGCGGCGACGATGTCGGCGAAGGCGCCGATCCGGACGCCGGCGGCGGTGCCGAGGGTGACCAGGTAGTCGGCGAAGCCGGCAGCGTGGATGTTCATGGCCTTGTCGGGGCGGAACGCCGGGACGACGGTGAAGGCCTTCTCGCTCTGCAGCAGTTCGTGGAAGTGCAGGTCATCCGCCGGGTCATCCGTGGTGCAGATGGCGGTGACGTTGCTCGAACGGATCAGGCTGCGGCGGGAGAATCCGGCCGTGGCCAGGAGCGCGTTGGCCCGGTCGTAGACCTCGCGGGCGGTCTCGCGGCTGAGCACCAGGTCGATGTTGAAGAAACGCTTGAGCTCGAGGTGCGTCCAGACGTAGAGCGGGTTGCCGAGCGCCTTCTCTACGGTGCCGGCCCAGGCGTAGAACTTGTCGAAGTCGTCGGCGTCGCCGGTGATGAGGTTCTCCGGCACCCCGTTGGCCCGCATCAGGCGCCACTTGTAGTGGTCACCCTTCAGCCACACCTCGGTGATGCTGGCGAAATTCAGGTCCTCGTAGATCTCCTGCGGGCTCAGGTGACAGTGGAAGTCGATGATGGGCATGTTCTTGGCGTGGTTGTGAAACAGCTTCTTCGCCATGTCGGTGCCGAGCAGGAAATCGTCGTTCAGGAGCATGATCTGCGGTCCTTTTTCGTGTGTGGAGGGTGTCGAAGGTCGGTGGGTGCTCAGACGAGCACGGCGAGGTCCGCGAGGGTGGCACGCACGCCGTTGTCGCGGAGGCTCTCCAGGCCGGAGCTGACCTGGTCGACGAGGCCGTCGAGCGCGGTGAGGTCGGTTCCCCAGAGGGTGCTGTCGGCCAGGATCGTGGCGACGTATGCAGCGGTGTGCGTGGCGGCAGCCGCGTAGGCGGCCTGAAAGGCGGCGATGGTCTCGGCGCTGTCGACCGGGGTGATGGTGACGCTCGGGTCACCGCTGTAGGTGAGCAGGATCGCGCTCAGCGCGAGCGTGACGCGGGGCGGGAACGTGCCGTTGACGGTGTGGAAGCCGGTGAGCACCGGCAGCAGGCGGCTCTTGAACTTGGACGCGCTGTTCAGGGCGATCGCGGCGAGCTCGTGGTGCATGAACGGGTTCTCGAAGCGTTCCTTGACCGACTCGGCGTAGGCGGCGAGTTCGTCGTGCGGCAGGTCGAGCACCGGCATGATCTCCTCGTACATGACCTGCTCGACCATTGGGCCGAAGTCGGCGTCGAGCATGACGTCGCGCACGGTCTCGACGCCGGCGAGGCGGGCGAGGGAGGCCATGGTGGTGTGCGGGGCGTTGAGCAGGAATACCTTGCGCTCGCGGTACGGGGTCATGTCGTCGGTCACCGTGACGTTGAGGCCGGCCTTGGCCAGCGGCAGGGTCTCGGTGAGTGACTGCGGGCCCTCGATAACCCAGAGCAGGAACGGCTCGGCCTTGACGATCAGGCGGTCTTCGAAGCCGAACTCGGCGCACAGTTCCTCGGCGCGGTCCTTCGGGTACCCGGGGACGATCCGGTCGACCAGGCTGGAATAGAAGACGTTATCGGTGTTGACCCACTGCACGAACGCGTCACCGAGTTCCCAGTTGGCGGCGGTGGCGAGCACGGTCTCCTTGAGCTTGTCGCCGTTGTGCTCGATGAGCTCGCACGGGATGAGCTGGAAGCCCTTCTTGCCCAGTTCGAAGCGGCGGAAGAGCAGCGCGGTGAGCTTGCCGGGAAAGCTGGCGTGCGGGGTGTCGGCCAGCTTGTCGAGCGCGTTGTAGACGATGCCGGACTCGGTGGTGTTGGAGAAGATGAACTCGATGTCGTCGTCTTCGGCGAGGGCGAGGTACGCGTCGTAGTCGGTGTACGGGTTGACCGTGCCGTTGACGAGGGTGATGACCTCGTGGGACTGCACCTCTTGGCCGTCCTGCTTGCCTTCCAGCAGCACGGTGTACAGGTTGTCCTGCTCTTCGAGCATGGCGACGAGGCCGCCGGCGAGGGGCTGCACTATCTTGACGCCGCCGTTGAAGAGGCCCTGCTTGTTCATCTCCTGCAGCTGCCAGTCGACGAACGCGCGGAGGAAGTTGCCTTCACCGAACTGGATGGCCCGCGTGGGCAGGGTCTCGCTCGGGTGGATGGCGCTGCTGAGTCGTTCCATGACGTTCGCTTCCTCGGTCTGTGTGTCGTTCGGGATGTTCTCGGTGGTCGGGGTGTTCTGGGTGGCCGGGGTGTTCTGGGTGGCCGGCGCGAGCGTGATCGTGACGCCCAGTCGGCCGCTGGCGGCGGGGGCGAGCACCATGGCCTGGTCGCGCACGTTGCACGCCTCGACGCACACGGTCTCGGTCCACTCGGTGTCGCCGTAGTCGCCCATCGCGGCGGCCTTCACGCTGCCCGGGTTCCACACCACGGTCTGGGCCGCATCCGTGTAGCCGACCTGGATGCTGCGGGCGTTGCGGGCGTCGTCGATGGTGACGACGCGGGGCATCGGGTAGACCCGGTCGATTTCGCCGCCGATGATGGCGACCGGCAGGGCCGAACTGGCGGTGGCCGGCGGGGTGAGGGTGCGGTCGAGGTATGGCAGGTCGGCCAGGCCGTGCACCAGGGTGTCGCGGGCGTCGCCCACCGCGAAGTAGGTGTGGAAGGCCGCTTCGACCGAGACGGGCGCGGTGCCGTCGTTCTGCACCGTGAGGGCTAGCGTGAGGGTCGCGCCGATGGTCACGGTGTAGCGGAGGGATACGGGCTGGGCGGTGCCGGTCGCGTCGCGGTGGGCGCCGGCGAGTTCGAAGGTGAGGACCGCGTCGGGGCCGACGAGCGCGGCGGCGGTGAGGGTCCAGGGCGAGATGCGGGCCCAGCCGTGGTTGGGGGCGGTGGCGTCGGTGAGGTTGGGGCCGAACCACGGGAAGCAGACCGGGATTCCGCCGCGGAGGGCGGCGGTGGGTGAGAACGCGCCGTGTTCGCTCATCCACAGCACCGGCTTCTGGCCGGCGGGGGTCCACTGGGCGACGTGTGCACCGTGCAGGTAGACCAAGGCGGTGGCGGTCTCGGTGGCCACTTCGACGGCGGGGAGCGAGCCCTGGCCCGTCACCAACCGGATGCCGGTGGGCAGGGTGGGCGTGCCCCGGGGGTCCTGCACTGGTTCGTCCGCCGTGTTCTGCATTGCTTCCTCCTCGTTGAGAATCAGCTGGATAACATCTCCGCTGTTCCGCCTGACAGAACTTAAGTCCGTCACATGAACTCACCATAACCGCGCTGGGAAAGCTTTGGCAACTTGTCGAGGTGCCAAAACCACCCGAAACCCCGGACTGGGGGCGTCGCTCACACGATTCAATGTTTGTCAAGAGTCCGACGACGGGGACTACCGTGCGGAGGGACCGTCAGCGCCGAGGAAATTCCATAACCATGGTTAACTGTCCATAAGACAGAACTTCAGTCAGAGGTGGAATTCATGGCACAAACGTCAGTGGACGAGATGGAGAGCTTCCGGACCGGCGGCGCATCCGTTGGCAGCCCGGCGCTCGGCAACACGGCACGGGACATCGCCGCCAAGGACAACGCGGCGCAGAAACTGTTGCGGGTGCTCGAGGCCGTGTCCAACCCCGGTGACGCCCACCGGCTCAGCGATCTGGTGAAGGAAACCGGGCTCGCCAAGACCAGCGTGTTCCGGCTGCTTTCCGAACTGATCGACAGCGGATACGTCAGCCGCCGGGACGACGGCACCTACGCGCCCGGCCGCGCCCTGCGCCTGCTCGCCCTCAAGCTCACGGCCGCGCACACCGAAACCGACCTGGTCGGAGACCGGCTGCGCCGCCTGCAGGCGGACGTGCACAGCACCATCCACTTCGCCCTCCGCACCGGCGACACCGCCACGTACGTGGAGAAGATCGAGGACACCGCCCAGCCGATCCAGATCGCGTCGCGGGTCGGCGGGCAGATTCCGCTGCACTCCACGGCGATCGGCAAGTCGATCCTCGCCCACCTGAGCGAGAGCGAGGTGCGCAGCTATGCCGCCCGCACCGGGCTGCATACCCGCACCGAGTACACCATCACCGACGTCGCCAGCCTGCTGGCCGACGGGGTCCTGGTGCGCAATCGCGGGTTCTCCATCGACGACCAGGAGAACGAGGAGCACATCCGCTGCATGGCCGTTCCCGTCTTCGACGCCCAGCAGCACCTCATCGGAGGCATCGGCATCACGACCATCGCCCCGCTGGTGCCCCGGGAAAAGCTCGAGTCGTACGCCCCACTGCTCATGACCGCGGCGCGCGACGTCATGACCCTGCTCTAGCGGTTCAACACCGTCGCTTAACGCAGAATGACCCCGGCAACTGCCGGGGTCATTCTTTCTGGGCTGGAAATGCCTACTCGAGGGTGTCTAACCCTGGCGAGCCTTGAATCGGGGATTCAGCTTGTTGATGACGAACGTGCGCCCGTGGCGCCGTACCGTCTGTGAACCCTGCATCTTCTTCATCGAACCCAGTGAGTTACGTACCTTCATCCTGGCTCCCTTCCCGTAGTTGATGTGGTCAACGCTGGGCGGCCGGGTTTATTCCGCGCCGGCGACCGACGGCGCAGCTCGAGGGTGCGAGCTATGCAGACACAGCCCCGCTCAGTGCCCGTTGTACCAGCTCAGCGGATGGGTCTTGATCGGACTGGGGGTGGGGGAGCCTGCAGCCGACCACTCGCCGAAGGTCACCCTGCGCTCCATCAGTGGTCCGGCATAGGTGATGTTGGGGGTGAAACCGATGGAATAGAACTGGTCGCCGGGGAAACGCTGGACAACCTGCGGAGTGGGGAATGCCTGGGCCTGCCACTGAGCAAAGCTGAGGGACGCTCCCTGCCCGCCGGTGATATCGTTCATCTCGCCGATTTCCGCGGACCAGCTGAGTTTCTGGAAGCCATAATTCGAGTACAGGCTATACGGCTGGTAACCGGAAGCCGCCCATTCCGAGTAACTCAGTTTGTGGACGATGCCGTCAGCACCTTGGACGAAGAGTTCCGGCGAGGTCGCCCACTGGTAATAACTGCTGCCCAAGATCCAGCCCGCTTTATGAACGTCCGGATAGTGCGCCTTTTGGAACTGCGCGAAGGTCAACTCGTCCCACTGCCAGCCCTCCGGGTCATCCTGCCAAAAGGTAACCCCGTAGACCGTTGGCGACCACGAGTACTTGACGTATGCGGTGGGTGCCACTTGCACGGCGGCAAAATGATAGACATCGCGATAGCGCTCGAAGCTGATCCGATACGGTGTCACGCCATCCACGAGTTCATACACCGTGTCGAGGTAGGCAATCCGATAGAGCTGCCAGGTCTGCGGTTCGGTGGGGGCCGGAGTCGGGGCCGGGACCCTCGTCGGCGTGGGGGTGGAGACCTTCGCGGGAACCGGCACCGGGACTTTCGTCGGCGCAGGCGTAGCCACCTTCGTGGGCCCGGGAGTCGGAATCGCCGTGGGCGAGGGAGTGGCTACCTTCGCCGGCGGCGGCACCGGCGTGGGAACCGAACTGGCGGTGGGCATCGGCGTTGCCGCCGGTGAGGGCTTGGCGGTCGGAGTGGCCACGGTGGGCACGGAGCCGCCGCCATCGGAGGCGAGCGCCGACTGCGGAGCGATGAGACAAACCATGGCGATGAAGGCGACGGCGACAGTGCCGCGCACGGTTCTTGTGAACACGGGTGGTTCCCCCCTCGAGATACCTCAGGGTATCGCCGGCCACAGTCGCGCAGCCTCGTCGTCGTGCCCCCCTTTAGGGCTTGACGGTCGCTAGGGCTCCAGCACCCGTCGCGGTCCGGCTCCGTCGGTGCGCAGGCGGTCTTCGGAGTTAACGACGGCACACCGGGTTTGCGAGAGGCAGCCGCAGCCGATGCAGCCGGTCAGCTCGGCCTGCATCCGCTCGAGCACCGCCTGCTGCCGGGCCAGGTGCTCGCCCCAGGTGGTGGAGATCGTGCTCCACTCCTCCCGGCTCGGCGGGCGGTGGTCCGGCAGGTCCTTGAGGAGCACGGCCACCTCGGCCAGGGAGATTCCGTAGCGCACCGAGACCTGGATCAGGGCGATGCGTCGCAGAACGTGTCTGGGGAAGAGGCGCACGTTGCCCGATGACCTCACGGCGGGGATCAGGCCGAGGGTCTCGTAGTACCGAACGGTGGACACCGGCACGCCCGCCCGCTCGGCGATATGGCCGATGGGCAGGAGATCTTTGCTGGAGATGTGCTCTGACACTGTGGCGTCTCCTTGATCTCAAGTGCACTTGAGACGATAGCTTATGCAGATGACCGCATACACGCTTCCCCAGCTGACCTATGACTACGCCGCCCTCGAGCCCGCCATCAGCGGACGCATCATGGAACTCCACCACAGCAAGCACCACCAGGCTTACGTGACGGGCGCCAACGCGGCCCTCGACCAGCTCGCGGAAGCCCGCGAGTCCGGCAACCTCACCTCCGTCAACAAGCTGCAGAAGGACCTGTCCTTCAACCTCGGCGGCCACGTCAACCACTCCATCTTCTGGACGAACATGTCCCCGAACGGTGGCGACAAGCCCACCGGCGAGCTCGCTGCCGCCATCGACGATACCTTCGGTTCGTTCGAGAAGTTCCAGGCTCACTTCACCGCCGTCGCCATGGGCGTCCAGGGCTCCGGCTGGTCCATCCTCGCGTGGGACACCCTGGGCCAGCAGCCCATCATCGTGCAGCTCTACGACCAGCAGGGCAACCTCCCCGCCGGCATCGTCCCGCTGCTGATGCTGGACGTCTGGGAGCACGCCTACTACCTCGACTACCAGAACGTGCGCGCCGACTACGTGAAGGCCTTCTGGACCGTCACTGACTGGGCGAACGTCTCGGCACGCTTCGAGAAGGCGCGCGACACGACCTCCGGTCTCATCACGCTCTAAAGCATCACGTGACAGGGTGCCCGGCCACAGGCCGGGCACCCTTTTGTCATCTTGCGCACCGGCCCGCCGCTACCTACGGTGATGGTCTAACCGCAACACACCGCTGAGAGGGAGGACTCCAGGATGCCCGCCGCCGAGGAACTGCCGTCCACTCTCGCTCGCTCCCCCAAGCACGCCCAGGCGATCTGGTCCGAAGCGCACGACGCCGCCGTGCAGTCGTACGGCGAGGGTGAGCGCGCGCACCGCACCGCGTTCGCCGCGCTGAAGCACTCCTACGAGAAGGTCGGCGATCACTGGGAGGAGAAGGCGGAGCCGGGTCCGTCCGACGCGAAGGCGGCCGGCGGGGTCGACAGCCCGGAGCCCACCGAAGAGGGCGTGGATGCCAACGCCTCCAAGGCCCATCTCTATGGGATTGCCGGCCGCCTCAAGATCACCGGCCGCTCGTCGATGACCAAGGCCCAACTGGTGGAGGCGATCAAGAAGGAGAACGCCCGGCTGACCCGGGCGGCATCGCGGTAGCAGCAGCCGTCGCGGTCGTAGTCGCGCTCAGAACGGCGGCGGCCCGTCGGCTTCACGCTCGGGCGGTTGCGGTGCGGGGACTTCGGAGGTCAGCTCTGTCCCCAGAGTGGAATCCGCGGTGTCGGGTGTGTTGGTGTATTTTTTGCCGCCGGGGCTGGTCCAGGTCAGGGCACCGCCCGGCCCTTGCTGGGTGGTGAAGCTGGATTGGTGTTTGAGTCGGTGGCAGCCCTTGCAGAGGCAGACGAGGTTGTCGACGTGGGTCTTACCGCCGGTGTTCCAGGCTTGGGTGTGGTCGATCTCACTCAACGTGGCCCGCCGATTGCACCCGATGCCCTGGCACGTTTCATCGCGGATCTCCACGTACCGGCGCATGTCCGACGGCGGCGCATACTGCTCGCTACCCACGGAAAGCCGGGCCCCCGTCTCGGGGTGGGTGAGGATGCGGGTCCAACTGGTCGCCGTTCCCGCGATCTGCCGGGCGGTCTCCGGGTCGATCGGCCCGTACCCTTCGAGGATGGCCGGTTCGTCGCTGCGGCCCAGCAACGTCAGCGCCGGAACGGTGATGTGCACCGTGCCGCGGATACCGTGCCCGAGGCCGCCCGGTCCGACGCCATCCAGGAGCAGGTCCCGGTAGGCGTCGGCCCGGCGCTGGTCCTTGGTGCGGGTCTGCACCGGCTCCTCCGCCCCGCCCTCGGCCGCACCGGGTGCGGCATTGGCCGCGTTGTCGTCCGTGTCGAGGTCCGCCGCGATCCGGCTGAGCCGGTCATACGCCGCCTGCGCTTCATCCGCCTTGAGGTAGGCGTTCAGCCACGCCATCCCGTCGGCGTCGGGCCGGAACACCACCCGCCGGGTCGCGAAGCCGGCGTCGGCGCGTTCCTGCAGCGGGACCGGGTGCATCCGCTCCCGGATCCGGAGAGCGGCCTTGGCGAACTGAGTCGAGGTGCGCTTTTCGGCCGCCCCCAGCACCGCCGCTTCAAAGCGCGGCAGCACCTCCTCGGGCAGGTTTACCGTGAGTTCGAGCATCTTCAGTGCGTGCCCCCAGGTGATCCGGCCCGCCGTCAGCGACTGGTGGAACGCGGGCAGGTCACCGGCCAGCCGGGTGGCGTCGAAGATCATGCTGCCGGCGGTGTTCGCCCGTACCCGCAACACCATCGCCGCCTCGGCCGCCATGGTGCGTCGGGCCAGTTCCTCGTCGTCCCAGGCCGGGCCGTGCGCGGCGGTGTCCGGGTCGTCGTGGCCGGACTCGATCGGGTCGCCCCGCAGCCCGGCGAGGATGCGGGGTTGGTGGCCGAGCCGGTCCAGTTCGGCGAGCAGGCGGACCCGTTCGGCGTAACAGCCGGCGAGGGCTTTCTCATTCTCGATCAGCGGGTCGATGACCGTGCTGATCGCCTGCGCGACGAGATCCGCGATCGGATCCACGGCGGCATCGGGGGCGTCGTTGGGGGTGTCTTCGGGTGTGGCATCTGAGGTGGCCATACGCCTATAGAACCATGCACCACTGACACTCCCGATCCCAGTGAATCACTGGTGGAGAACCCGAAAAGCACCCACCTGTGGAGGAGCGGCGATCTAACCCAAAGGGTCGATCACTGCGCCAGCGGACCTATCCGGGCAGGTTGTCGTAGCGGTGGCGGATGTGGTGCCGGTCGGCGCTGGCCTGCCAGAATTCGACCTCGGTCGGGCGCACCGCGTAGAGCTGCCAGGCCGGGTTGGCGGCGGCGTCGGCGGCCGGACGCTCGGCCCAGTCCCTGGCCGATGCCTCCGCGGACAGTTCCACGACGGAGCCGACGACTCGCACCTGCCGCCCGAGTTCAGACCAGTAGAAGTTCAGTGCCGCGCGCGGGTTCTCGGCCAGTTCCCGGCCCTTCCGTGACGTGCGGGCGGTGGCGAACTGCCAACCATCCGCGTCGAGGTCCTTGAGAATCAGCATCCGAGATGACGGCACGCCGCCAGTGTTGACCGTGGCGAGGCTGAAGGCGTGCGGCTGCCGCACCCCCACGGCGAGCGCCTCCTCAAGCCAGGCCAGAAACAGCTCGGCGGGATCGGCCGGAGCGGCAGCAGGGTCGAAGCGTGGCAGGTCCTCCGGAAAATCGGGAAGGGCACGCAGTCTGGTTCGCAGGGATTCGGTCACGTCGCGAGCCTACCCATCCCCGCGACTTGTGAGGAAAGCACCCAGAATCCGGGGATTCTGGGGCTCAGGTCGGCTCGCGAGAGGAGAGCGCGGGGACCCAGGCGCCCGCGTGGAGGGTGGCCTGCACGGTCAGGTCGGCGTGGAGCACGACCAAGTCGGCACGGAGGCCCGGGTGGATGCGGCCACGGTCGGTCAGCGAGAGCAGGTCGGCGGGGTTCTGGCTGGCGGCGCGCACCGCGTAGGCCAGCGGCACCCCGGCGGTGAGCACGGCGTAGCGCACCGCGTCACTTAGGGTGAGCACGCTGCCGGCGATCGTTCCGTCGCTCAGCCGGGCCTGACCGTCGGCGACGCGAACATCGAGGGCGCCCAGTTTGTAGTCGCCCTCCCCCGCCCCCGCGGCAGCCATGGCATCCGTCACGAGGACCGGGCGTGCCCGGCTCTCGGTGATCAGGCGCACGACGGCCGGGTGCAGGTGCACGCCGTCCGCGACGAGCTCGGCGAACACGGACGGGTCCTCGAGCAATGCGAGGGCAGCTCCCGGCTCGCGGTGGTGCACCGGCCGCATGGCGTTGAACACGTGGGTGCCCACCGTCGCCCCGGCCGCGATCGCAGCCCGGGTGAGGTCGTAGTCGGCATCGGTGTGGCCGACGGCCGCCACGGCGCCGTATCCGACGATGCGGGCCACGGCGGCGAGCCCGCCCTCCAGCTCGGGCGCGATGGTCACCATCCGCACCGCACCGGCGCCGGCCCGCATCAGCCGGTCGACGCTGTCCGCATCCGGCAGCCGCAACAGCTCCTCGCCGTGGGCGCCGCGATGCGCCGGGCTCAGCCACGGGCCCTCCAGGTGGATGCCGGCCAGCAGGCCGGCCCGCACCAGCTCGGCGAGTGCGCCCACCCGCCGCTCCATCTCGTCGAGGGGCGCGGTCACCAGGCTCGCCATCAAGGTGGTGGTGCCGTGGGCGCGGTGCGTCTGCACGATACGCTCGGCCGCCGCCCGGGTGTCCGGGTCGTCGAAGCTGGCGCCGCCGCCGCCGTGGTTGTGGGCATCCACGAAGCCCGGCGCCAGCACGGCGGTGGGGAAGTCGGCATCCGCGGGCCGGGGCGGTTCGCCGTCACCGACGGCGACGATCAGGCCGTCGCGCAGCTCTACCCAGCCAGGCGAGAGTTCCCGGTCGGGCAAAATCACCGTTCCCGCCGCGATGAGCACCGGCGTGCCGGTGCCCGGCCCGGCATCACGCGGCAGCGCCGGGGCGTTCTCGCGCTGCCGGGCGACGGAGGGGGTGAGGGGCGGTGTCATGAGAGGTCTCCTGGCGATTCACGGATGCGGATGCACGAACGAGCGCGGTGCCGTCAGCGGTTGACGGTGAGGAAGGCGTCCCCGGCCGCGAGCTCGAGGCCGGCCGCAACGGCATCGGCCAGGCTGATGTCCTCGCCCTGGCGGTCGAGGACGATGACCGGCACGATCGGGTCGCGTCCGCTTGCCACGATGGCCGGCACGTCGTAGCTGACGATGGTGTCGCCCGCGGTGACGGTGTCGCCCTGCTGGGCGCGCAGGGTGAAGCCCTCGCCCTTGAGCTGCACGGTGTCGATTCCGAGGTGCACGAGCACCCCGCGGCCGTCCGGCGTCACGATCACAAAAGCGTGCGGGAAGACCTTGAGCAGTGTGCCGCTGATCGGCGCGACCGCGTCGACAACGGCCCGCAGGGGTTCGATGGCGGCGCCGGGCCCCACGATCGCCTGGGCGAAGGTGGGGTCGGACACCGTTTCGAGGGCGACGGCCCGGCCGGCCAGGGGCGCGAGCACCTCGAGGCCCACGGGCATCAGCGCAGGTCTTCGATGTCGTCGGCCAGGTTGTCGGCCTCTGGTCCCACCACGACCTGCACGATGGTGCCGGATCGGAGTACGCCGTGGGCGCCGGCGGCCTTGAGGACGGCCTCGTCGACCAGGGACGCATCCGCGACCTCGGTGCGCAACCGGGTGATGCACGCCTCGATGTCCACGATGTTGGCGGAGCCGCCGAGGCCCGCCAGGATCTGTTCTGCCTTGCTCGCCATTGTCTTCTCCCTGGTTGTGCGCGGCACCGCGGCGCCTGGAACGGTCGGAAACCAGCGCCTCGGGAACCGAGAGCGCCGTGCGGTACGGCCCTTGACAAACGAACCGGTGCACCTTCATTATCGAAGTAATTGGACCGTACCAGTACGGACCACAAAGCGGAAGTGGTCCGGTTGAACCCCCAGCAACCGGATCCCAGGAAGGCGGTGCGGTGGTGACACGGCTCGATGACAGCCCGGTACTCGCCAGCGGCGCGGTGCCCAAGCATGCCCAGTTGCGCTCCATCCTGCTCGAACGGGTGGAGACCACCCTCGCCCCGCACTCCGCCATCCCGCCCGAGCGCAAGCTGATGGCCAAGTACGGCGTGAGCCGGTCGACCGTGCGGGAGGCCATCCGCCAGCTCGTGGAGGAAGGCGTGCTCTACCGCATCCAGGGCAAGGGCACCTTCGTCACCGGCGAGCGCGTGCAGAGTGACCTGCACCTGGCCTCTTTCACGGAGGACATGCGGCGGCGCGGCCTCGTTCCCGCGACCGTGGTGATGGCGTCCGCCCTGATCGCAGCGCCGCTCGAGGTGCGCGCGGCGCTCGGCCTGAAAGCCGGCGCCCACGTGTACCAGGTCGACCGGTTGCGCCTCGCCGGCGGCATCCCGATGGCCTTCGAACGCGGGTACTACTCGGCCGAACTGCTGCCGGATCTCGGCAGGCAGGACCTGACCCGTTCGATCTACGCCACCTTCGCCACCGAATACGGCCTGCGCATCGACCACGCCGAGCAGACCGCCTGGGCCGAGACCGCGGACGCCGTGCTAGCCGGGCCCCTCGGCATCGACGCGGGAGTCCCCCTCATGGTCTTCCGCCGCACCTCGTCGGCGGGATCCACTCCCGTCGAGTACGTCACCTCCTGGTACCGGGGCGACCGGTACCAGATCCATATGACCCTCGACCTCAACCACGAATTGTAGTTCCCGCCAGCGGATGCCCCGCTGATCACGCCGCACCATCGCCGACATCCTCGGTAGCGCCAGCATGCCCACTCGAAGCACCCCGAGAACCATCACAGGAGGAATCCATGTCCAGCACCACCGCAGATGCCGGAACGGGACGCAAAATCCCGGGCCTCGCCCAACTCCAGCGGATCGGACGCAGCCTCATGCTGCCGATCGCCGCGCTCCCCGCTGCAGGCCTGCTCCTCCGACTCGGCCAGCCGGACCTGCTGGGCGCCATCCCGGGCTTCGAGACCGGCGCCGCCGTGATCGCCTCCGCCGGTGGAGCATTGTTCGACAACCTCCCCCTGCTCTTCGCGGTCGGCGTGGCCATCGGCTTCGCCAAGAAGGCGGATGGCTCGACCGCCCTGGCCGCCGTGGTGGGCTACCTCGTCTTCAGCAACGTCGGCAAGGCCATGTCGCCCTTGGTGATGGGCCTGCCCGAGGAGGGCGCCGACCAGGTGCTGGTGAACTACAACGTTCTCGCCGGCGTGCTCATGGGTGTCGTCTCCGCCGTGCTGTGGCAGAAATACCACCGCATCAAACTGCCGAGCTACCTGGCCTTCTTCGGTGGGCGCCGGTTCGTGCCGATCGTCACCGCCGTCGTCGCCCTGGTCCTGGGCGTGCTGCTCAGCTTCATCTACCCCGCTTTCAGCGCCGGCCTCACCTCGTTCGGCTCGTTCGTCAGCTCCAACGACATCTGGGGTGGGTTCCTCTACGGAACCGCGAACCGGCTGCTCATCCCCGTGGGCCTCCACCACATCCTCAACTCGATGATGTGGTTCGTGATCGGCGACTACAACGGCGCCACCGGCGACCTGCACCGCTTCTTCGCCGGCGACCCCACCGCCGGTTCCTTCATGACCGGGTTCTTCCCCATCATGATGTTCGCCCTCCCGGCCGGCGCCCTGGCCATTTGGCAGGAAGCCAAGAAGTCGCAGAAGAAGATCGTCGGCGGCATCATGCTCACCGGCGCCCTCACCGCAATGCTCACCGGTGTCACCGAGCCGCTGGAATTCTCCTTCATGTTCGTCGCCTTCCCGCTCTACGCCATCCACGCCGTGCTCACCGGCACGTCGCTCGCCCTGGTCAACTTCCTCGGCATCCGGGACGGCTTCAGCTTCAGCGCGGGCGCCTTCGACTACATCCTCAACTTCGGCCTGGCCGAGAAGCCGCTGCTGCTCATCCCGATCGGGCTGGCATACGGGGTGGTGTACTACTTCCTGTTCCGGTTCGTCATCCGCCGGTGGAACCTGAAGACCCCGGGCCGTGGCGACGACGAGATCGCCGAGGCCGGGGCCCCCGACGCCCCCGCGACCACCACGGCGTCACCGACCGCCTGACCCATCCCAGGGTGGTCGCGGGCACACCCCGCGACCACCCGCACGTCCCGCACGTCCCGCACCATCCATCAATCGCACCTGGAGCATCCCTTGGCTGAAGTAGTCGTCCTCGAATCCGAGACCGACGCCGGCGTTCTCGCCGCCGTATCGATCAGAAGGCTGATCAGCCAGAAACCGGATGCCGTCCTCGGCCTGGCCACCGGCTCCACGCCGATGTCGCTGTACAGCGCCCTCGCCGAATCGCTCCGCAGCGACCCGCTCGACGTCTCCCAGGTGCGCGGGTTCGCCCTCGACGAATACGTGGGCCTGCCTGCCGGACATCCGGAAAGCTACCGCACCGTGATCACCCGCGACGCGGTGGAACCGCTCGGCCTCACCCCCGGCAACATCCGGGTGCCCAACGGCGACCTGGCCACCCTGGAGACCGCGGGCACCGACTACGAGGCCGCCATCCACGCCGCCGGCGGCGTCGACGTACAGATCCTCGGCATCGGCCGCACCGGCCACGTCGGCTTCAACGAGCCGGGCTCCTCGTTCGCCTCCCTCACCCGGGTCAAGACCCTCACCGAGAAGACCCGCGCCGACAACGCCCGATTCTTCCCCTCCCCCGACGACGTGCCCATCCACTGCATCACCCAGGGCCTGGGCACCATCCGCCGGGCCCGCCACCTGATCCTGCTGGCCTTCGGCGAGGAGAAGGCCGAGGCCATCGCGGCCGCCGTCGAAGGACCGGTCACCTCCAGCAGCCCCGGCTCGGTCATCCAGCTGCACCCGCACGTCACCGTGCTGGTGGACGAGGCCGCCGCGTCCCGCCTGGCCAACATCGACTACTACCGCTACGCCTACGCGAACAAGCCCGCCTGGCAGGTCGTCTAACCCGCCGGCACCGGTCAGCCGCGGGCCGGGGCTGTCGTTACGCTGAATCCATGACCGGCCTGAACGACTTCGTGCCGACCCTCATCGGCGTCGGGGCGCTGGTGCTGATCACCATCGCGGTGCTGTGGGGGTCGCACACCCCGCACCGCTTCGCGCCCGCCCTGGCGATCCTGCGCGGCGCCGCCCAGCTGGCGGTGATCAGCGTCATCCTCGGCGGCGTGATCACCAGCCCGCTCTGGGTGACGGTGGCCCTGCTGGTGATGTTCACCGTCGCCGCCATCACCGCGACCCGGCGGCTGCACTGGAGCTGGAACCACTTCGGCACGGTGTCTGCCGCCATGGGCGCGGGGGTTCTCGTCACCCTGCTGGTGGTGTTCAGCACCGGCGCCATCGAGTTCACCCCGCGGTACGCCCTGGCCATCGGCGGCATCGTCATCGGCAACGCCATGTCGATCGCCACCCTGGCCGGCCGGCGACTCATCGAATCGGTGAACGACCACTGGGACGAAGTGGAGGGCTGGGCGGCCCTCGGCGCGACGCCCCGACAATCCACCCTCGCCCTGTCCAGGGAGGCCGTGTACTCGGCGCTCATCCCGGCCACCGACCAGACCAGGACCACCGGCCTCGTCACTCTGCCCGGGGCCTTCGTCGGTGCCATCTTCGGCGGCATCTCCCCGCTGGAGGCCGGCCGGTTCCAGGTCGTGGTGCTGGCCTCGATCATGGCCGCCGGCGCCATCACCGCCGCCGTCGTGGTGCGCACCCTCGCTCCGGTGCGGATGCGCCCGGCGCGCCTCCACTAGGGTCGCCTACGTGTCCACGTCCCTGCGTCAGTCCCCCGGAGCCCGGGTGGGCGTGTCGATCGCCGTCGCCACCGGGCTCTACGGCGTCTCCTTCGGCGCGCTCTCGGTCGCATCCGGGCTGGATGTCTGGCAGACCCAGTTGCTGAGCCTGCTGCTGTTCTCCGGCGGCTCGCAGTTCGCGTTCATCGGCGTCATCGCCGGCGGCGGCACCCCGGTGGCTGCGGCGAGCGCCGCGGCCCTGCTCGGCATCCGCAACGCCGTCTATGGCATGCAGATGAACGTGCTGCTGCACCCGCGCGGATGGCGACGCCTGGCCGCGGCGCACGTCACCATCGACGAGTCCCTGGCCACGAGCACCGGCCAGAGTGAGCCGGTCGAGCAGAAACGCGGTTTCTGGGTGGCCGGGGTGGGTATCTTCCTGCTCTGGAACCTGTTCACCCTGGTTGGCGCCCTGGCCGGCGATGCGCTCGGCGACCCGAAGCAGTGGGGCCTGGACGGCGCGGCGGTCGCCGCGTTCCTCGCCCTGCTCTGGCCCCGGCTGCGCTCCCGCGAGGCCGGCGCGATCGCCGCGGCATGCGCCCTCGCCACCGTGCTCGCGGTGCCGTTCGTGCCACCCGGCGTGCCTATCCTGGTCGCGGCCGTCGTCGCCGCCCTGATCGGCTGGTTCGGCTACGCGTCCGGTCCGGAGGGCGAGGGCCTCGAACCCGACGTCGACCCCTACCCGCCCACCGATGACGCAACCCGGACGGCATCCTCGTGAGCGGCCTCTGGATCTGGATCGTGATCGCCTGCGTCGTCGGGTTCCTCACCAAGCTGGTCGGCTACCTGGTGCCGAGGAAATGGCTGACCAACCCCCGCGTGGCCCGGGTGGCCGGTACCCTCACCATCGGCCTGCTGGCCTCCCTGACCATGGCGAACGCCGTGGCCAGCGGCCAGGAACTCGCGCTCGACTCCCGCCTCGGCGCCCTCGTCGCGGCGGCAATCGCCCTCTGGTTGAAGGCACCCTTCCTCGTGGTGGTCATCGTGGGCGCCGCCGCCGCGGCCGGCCTGCGCCTCCTCGGCCTCCCCTAGCCACTCCTCGTACCTTCCTCCCCCCCCCCCCCCCCCCCCACGCCCTCCTCACGCGACCCCGCCGTCCCGCGAGCCGTGAGAAGGGCCCCCAAAAATTAGAGATTTTGGCGGCTCAGGTCACGGGTCGCGGGGTATTGACACATCCCGGAAGCGCATGTCATGCTGGTGGTTGTTCAGGCACGTGTGAATAGATATGCAAGGGATGTGCGGCAAAGATGCTGTTAGAGACCGATGTCAACCAGGTTGAGACCTGGCGTGCGCTGCAGGCGAAACTGGCCGAGGCATCCGCCGCCGACCGGACCGCCCTGCTGCACCGCCGCGCGAATGACACCCGCAGCGACGTCGTGCGGATGATCGACAACGCCGGCCAGGGCCACATCGGCGGCGACTTCTCGGTGACCGACATCCTCACCGTTCTGTTCAACGGCGTGCTCCGCATCGACCCCGCCGACCCGCACCGTGAGGGCCGGGATCGGTTCGTGCTCAGCAAGGGCCACTGCGCCGCCGCCCTCTACGCCACCCTGGCCAGCTGCGGCTACTTCTCGCCCGGCGAACTGCTCACCTTCATGGGCCCACTCTCGGCCCTGAACGGCCACCCCAACCGCAACAAGGTACCCGGCGTCGAAACCAACACCGGGCCGCTCGGCCACGGCCTGCCCGTCGCCGTCGGCCAGGCGCTGGCCGCCAAGCTCGCCGGCAACGGCGCCCGCGTCTTCGCCGTGATGGGCGACGGCGAGATGCAGGAGGGCAGCAACTGGGAGGCGCTGATGACCGGCGCCCACTACGAACTCGACAACCTCACCGCCGTCGTCGACCGCAACCGGCTGCAGCAGGGCGCCCGCACCGAGGAAACCTCCTCGCTCGACCCGCTCGACGAGAAGCTGCTCGCCTTCGGCTGGGAACTGCGGATCATCGACGGCCACGACTACGAACAGCTTGCGGCGGCCTTCAAGCCGTCCAGCACCGGCAAGCCCGTCGCGGTGATCGCCAACACCACCAAGGGCAAGGGCGTGTCGTTCATCGAGGACCGGGTGGAGTGGCACCATAAAGTGCCGTCCAAGGAACAGGTAGTACTGGCACTGGAGGAACTGGCATGAGCACCGCGACGACCACACCGGGCCTCTACGACAACCGCACCGCCTTCGCCGACGAGCTGATCCAGCTCGCCCGCGCCGACGAGAGGATCGTCGCCGTCTGCAACGACTCCGTCGGGTCGAGCAACCTGGTCGCCTTCCGCGACGAGTTCCCGGACCGGCTGATCAACGTGGGCATCGCCGAGCAGAACATGGTCGGAGTCGGCGCGGGCCTTGCCAGCGCCGGCTTCATTCCCTTCGTCTGCGCGGCCGGCCCGTTCCTCACCGGCCGGTCCCTCGAACAGGTCAAGGCCGACGTGGCCTACAGCCAGCACCCGGTTATCCTGTGCGGCATGAGCCCCGGCATGGCCTACGGAGAACTGGGCCCCACCCACCACTCCGTCGAGGACTTCTCCTGGCTGCGCGCCCTCCCCGGCCTGGACATCGTCGTTCCCGCCGACCGCTTGCAGACCCGGCAGGCCGTGCAGCAGGCCGTCGCCAGCCCCCGCCCGATGTACATCCGGGTGGGCCGGCACAAGGTGCCCGACGTCTCCCCGGCCGATTCCGTGCTCGAGCGCGGCCGCTTCCAGACCCTGCGCGAGGGCTCCGATGTGACTTTGATCGGCACCGGCACCCTGGTCTCCCGCACCCTCGAGGCCGCCGACCTGCTGGCCGCGGACGGGCTGAGCGTGCGGGTGCTGAACGCGGCCTACATCGCGCCGCTGGATGTGGCGGCGATCGTGGCCGCCGCCGAACAGACCGGGGCGATCGTCACCGCCGAAGAGGGCAACATCGCCGGCGGCCTCGGCGCCGCTGTGGCATCCGTCGTGGCCCAGCTCGGCCGGAATGCCCGGGTGCCCGTGCGCATCCTGGGCCTGACCGAGTTCGCGCCGACCGGCAGCACCGACTTCCTGCTCGACTACTTCGGCCTCACGGCCGCCTCCGTCGCCGCCGCCGCCCGGGATGCGAGGACGAATGGCTGACGCAGGTCCGGTCGTCGTCGCGATCGACCAGGGCACCAGCTCCACCAAGGTCGTCATCGTGGATGCGGCCGGCGCGATCGTGGCGTCCGCCACGGTTCCGGTCGGCCAGGCCCACCCGCATCCGGGCTGGGTGCAGCAGGACGCCGAGGAGATCTTCGAGAGCGTCACCCGCGGCCTCGCCGAGGCGACGGCGGGCCTGAGCGACCGGGTCGTCGCCGTCGGCCTGTCCAGCCAGCGCGAATCGGCGCTGGCCTGGGACCGGGCCACCGGCCAGGCGCTCGGGCCGCTGCTCGGCTGGCAGGACCGCCGCACCAGCGACGCCGCCGGCGCACTCACCGCCGCCGGCCACGGCCCGCTGGTGCAGACGATCACCGGGCTGCCGATCGACCCGATGTTCTCCGCCCTCAAGCTCGCCTGGCTGCTGGACACTGTCGACCCCGACCGCAGCCGCAGCCGGGCCGGCGAGATCTGCCTGGGCACCGTGGACTCCTGGCTGCTCTTCCGGCTCACCGGCGAGCACCGCATCGAGGCCGGCAACGCCAGCCGCACCCAGCTGCTCAACCTGGACACCCTCGACTGGGACGACCGGCTGCTCGCCCTCTTCACCATCCCGCGGGCGGCGCTGCCCGCGATCGTGGCCTCCACGAGCCCGAGCGCCGAGATCACCGGGGTGTCGTCGCTGCCCGAGCACACCCGGGTGCTCGCGGTGATGGCCGACTCGCACGCCGCCCTGTACGCGCACGGTGTGCGCGGCCCCGGCGAGGTCAAGGTGACGTACGGCACCGGCTCGTCGATCATGGGTCTCGTCGACGGCAGTGCCGCCGACGCCCAGGCCGCCGCCGGGCTGGTGCGCACGATCGCGTGGCAGACCGACACCACCTCCTACGCGTTCGAGGGCAACATCCTCTCCACCGGCTCGACGATGGTGTGGCTGGCCGGCCTGCTCGGCAGCACCCCCGCCGCCCTGTTCGCACTGGCCGAGACTGCCCCCGCCGACCACGGCATCGACCTCGTGCCCGCGTTCTCCGGTCTCGGGGCACCGTGGTGGGACGAGAACGCGCACGCCGTGATCGTGGGCCTTGGCCTGGGCACCGGAGCCGCCGACCTGGCCAGGGCCGCGGCCGAATCCATCCCGCTGCAGATCGAGGACGTGCTCGCCGCCGCCGACGCCGGGGGCGCCCGGATCGACCGGATCAGGGTGGACGGCGGCCCGTCCGGCAACGACTGGCTGATGCAGGCACAGGCCGACCTCAGCCACCGGGACGTCATCCGGCCCGACGTCGCCGCGCTGTCCGCCCTCGGGGTGGCCTACCTCGCCGGCGTGCAGGCCGGGATCTGGACCGACGCCGACGTGCTCGCCCTGCCCCGCCAGGCCACGACCTTCACCCCACGACTCGACCCCGACCAGAGCCGTCACCGCCGGCAGGGCTGGCTGGCGGCGGTCGCCGGCGCCCGCGGCCTGCCCGTCTCCTCCACCCGATCAACCCCCGTTCCGCACTAGAGCGCCCGACCCGCACCATCCGCACGTCCTGCACCACCATCTGCAAAGGAGCAGTACCCCGTCATGGCACGCAGTCCCCAACGACCCCGTCGGGTCAAACCCTGGATGGTCGGCACTCTCGCGGCCCTGGTTGTGCTGGTCGCCGCCGCGATGAGCGTCAAGGTGGTGAGCATCGAGGACAACGAGGCCCGTGCGGCCGGCGGTTTCGACCCGGCCAGCTATGCGGCCGACCGGTTCGACTCCGAGATCGTGCCGCAGATCGAGGACGACGCGCTCGACCTCAGCACCCTGCTCGGCGACCTGGCCGGCGGCGCCGACGAGGCCGAGTTCGGCAACACCTCCGGCTCCAGCAGCGCCTACAGCTTCCCGGTCACCTTCACCGGAGTCGCCGGGACCCCGGCCGGCGCGATCCTGCCCGTCACCGTCGAGGGCGTGCCGCCCGATGTCACCGTGCAGGTGCAGATCGGGCCGGCGCTGAACGGCACGGCCATCCGCGACGTCACCGGCACCGTGAGCTTCAACGAGTTCACCAACCAACTCGAGTACCAGACCGTCGCCACCGAGCTCAACAACCTGGTGCGCACCGACGTGCTCGGCGACGTCGACCCGGCCACCATCGCCGGAAAGACCGTCACCGTGACCGGCGCGTACACCCGGGTCAACCCGGCGCTGGTCTCGGTCGTGCCGGTGAGTTTCGAGGTGGAGGAATGACGATCCCCGGCACCCGGACCCCGCCGTCCACGGATGTGGTGATGCGCGCCATCGGCATCGCCAAGAGCTACGGCGCCACCCAGGCGCTCAAGGGCGTCGACTTCGAGATCCGCCGCGGCACCGTCACCGTGCTGTTCGGCGAGAACGGGGCCGGCAAGTCCACCCTGATGAAGATCCTCAGCGGCGTCGAATCGCCCACCTCCGGCGTGCTCGAACTCGACGGCGAAGAAGTGGTGCTGCGCAACACCGTCGACGCCAGCGGTCGCGGCATCGCGATCATCCACCAGGAACTCAGCCTGTGCCCCAACCTCAGCGTGCGGGACAACATCTTCATGGGCCGGGAACTGGTGCAGGGCGGCATCGTCGTGAACGAACGCCAGGAGACCGCCGAGACCCTCACCCTGCTGGAGCGGCTGGAGGAGTCGCTGAACCCGAAGACCCTCGTCGCCGACCTGCGGCTGGGCCAGCAGCAGGTGGTGGAGATCGCCCGGGCGCTGGCCGGTGAGGCCCGGGTGCTGATCATGGACGAACCGACCTCCGCCCTCAGCGGCAGCGAGGTCGAGGTATTGTTCCGGGTGATCAGCGAGCTGACCGCGGCCGGCGTGGCCATCGTGTACATCTCGCACCACCTCGAGGAGGCGCTGGAGATCGCCGACCACGCCGTGGTCTTCCGCGACGGCGCCCTCGTCGCCACCGGCGAGCGCGCCGACATCGACCTCGACTGGGTGATCTCCAACATGGTCGGCCGCAGCGCCGACGACCTCTCCCCCGACCTGCTCACCGAGTTCGGCGAGGTCGTGCTCTCGCTTCGCGACGTCACCGTCGCCGACCCCACCAACGCCGCCCGGCTGTCGGTGGACGGCTTCAGCCTCGACGTGCGCGAGGGTGAACTGGTCTGCCTCTACGGGCTGATGGGCGCCGGCCGCACCGAACTGCTGGAGGCATTGGCCGGCCGGGTGCCGGTGCAGAGCGGCACCGTGACCCTCAAGGGCCGGGCGCTCAACCGGGAGAGCATCGCCGAACGCATCGACCTGGGCCTGGCCCTTGTGCCGGAGGACCGGCAGCGGGACGGCCTGGTGCAGACCATGTCGGTGGGAGAGAACGTGTCGCTGGCCGGGCTGCTCTCGTTCGTGAAGGGCCTCTGGATCTCCAAGCCGGGCGAACGCACCGCCGTGCAGCAGGAAATCTCCGATGTGCGGGTGAAGACCGCCGGCCCCACCGCCGCGATCACCTCGCTCTCCGGCGGCAACCAGCAGAAGGTCGTGATCGGCAAGGTGCTGCTCACCGCCCCGGAGGTGCTGCTGCTGGACGAACCGACCCGCGGCATCGACGTGGGCGCCAAGGCCGAGATCTTCGCGCTGATGGCCCGCGAGGCCCGCCGCGGCCTCGGCATCCTGTACGCCACGTCCGAGGTCGGCGAGGCGCTCAACGCGGCCAACCGGGTGATCGTGATGTCCAAGGGACGCATCGTGCGGGAATTCGACCCCCGCACCGCCACCCGTGAAGAACTGATGATCGCCTCCGGCGAGTCCACCGATGAAGAAACTGGAGCAGGCGCATGACCGTCACCCAACCCCGGCCGGCGCCCGCCGGCGACCAGCAGCCGCCCCGCGCACCCCGCCGGTTCAGCTTTCGCGGCAACGACGTCGACCTCGGCGGCATCCTGCTCGAGGGCCGGGCGTTCATCGCCCTGATCGTGCTGATCATCATCTTCTCGGCGCTCAGCGACTCGTTCCTGTCGGTGAACAACATGATCACCATGACCAAACACGTCGCCTACAACGCGATCCTCGCCCTCGGCATGCTCTTCGTCATCCTCAAGGGCGGCATCGACCTGTCGATC
Organism: Cryobacterium sp. AP23; assembly: GCF_054075385.1. Taxonomy (NCBI): domain Bacteria; kingdom Bacillati; phylum Actinomycetota; class Actinomycetes; order Micrococcales; family Microbacteriaceae; genus Cryobacterium; species Cryobacterium sp. AP23. The sequence continues at coordinate 2,027,668 of NZ_CM133415.1, forward strand.
GGGTCCACCGTCGGCCTGTCCGGGGTGGTCGCCGGCGTGCTGCTGCAGGGCTTCCAACTGGACTCCCTCGACGTGGTGCTCTACCCGCAGGTCTGGGTGGTCGTGCTCTGCTCCCTCACCGTCGGCACCCTGGTCGGTTTCATCAACGGCACCCTGGTCACCCGGTTCGGTGTCGCCCCATTCATCGCCACCCTGGGAATGTTGTACGTCGCCAGGGGCGCCGCCCTGCTGATCTCCAACGGCTCGACCTACCCGAAGCTCGGCGGCGACCCCGAACTCGGCAACACCGGCTTCAACCTGATCGGCGGCGGCCGCATCCTCGGGGTGCCCACGGCGATCTGGATCATGGTGGTCTTCGCCCTGATCGCGGTGTTCGTGCTACGGAAAACCCCGTTCGGCCGCTGGGTGTACGCCACCGGCGGCAACGAACGCGCCGCAGAGCTGGCCGGCGTGCCCGTGCGGAAGGTGAAACTGCGCGTCTACATGATCAGCGGCTTCTGCGCCGCGACCACCGGCCTGATCATCTCCTCCGAGCTCACCAGCGCCGCCCCGCAATTGGGCGAGACCTTCGAGCTCAACGCCATCGCCGCCTGCGTCATCGGCGGCGCCGCCCTCACCGGCGGCCGCGGCAATGTGCGCGGCGTGCTCGTCGGCGCCTTCGTGATCGGGTTCCTCAGCGACGGGCTGGTGATCGTGGGAGTGTCCACCTTCTGGCAGATCCTCATCAAGGGCGCCGTCATCATCCTGGCCGTGATGCTCGACCAGGCCCAGCAACGCATCAAGCGATCCAAGAACGCGGCCCTGGCCGCGGCGAACAAGTCTTCCGGCCCGCCCGCGCCCGCCGCGGCCTGACCGGAAACCGCGCCCGGCGACGACGCCGGGATGCACCGAGAGAACCATCAAGAGTCACCACCAAGAGAGGTAGCGAACACATGCGAAAGAAAGTACTCCTCGCGGCCGCGGCCGCGTTCACCGCACTTGCACTCGTCGGCTGCTCCAGCGATACCCCCGGCGACACCTCCTCCGCCGGTGGCGGCGGCGGGGAGGACACCGCCGGCGGCCTGATCGCGATCATCACCCCGGCCCAGGAGAACCCGTTCTTCAAGGCCGAGGCCGACGCGGCGAAGGCCGAGGCGGAGAGCCTCGGCTATGAAACCTCGGTCGCCTCGCACGACGACGACCCGAACAAGCAGAGCGAGCTGATCGACGCGGCCATCAACAGCGATGCGAAGGCCATCATCCTCGACAACGCCGGCGCCGACGCCTCCATCGGCCCGATCCAGAAGGCGGTGGATGCCGGCGTGCCGGTGTTCCTGATCGACCGGGAGATCAACGAGACGGGCATCGCCACCGCCCAGATCGTGGCCAACAACGCCCAGGGTGCCGCGGCCGTGGCCGAAGAGTTCGTGGCGGCGCTGCCCGAGGGCGGCAAGTACATCGAACTCACCGGCAAGGAGTCCGACACCAACGCCGGTGTGCGTTCCGAAGCGTTCGCCAGCGTGATCTCGCAGTACCCGAACCTGGTGCCCGCCGCCAAGGAGACCGCCAACTGGAGCCAGGACGAAGCCTTCACCAAGGTGGAGACCCTGCTGCAGCGCGATCCCGACATCCAGGGCATCATCGCCGGCAACGACACCATGGCGCTCGGCGCCGTCGCGGCGGTCGAAGCGGCCGGACTGCTGGACTCCATCAAGATCGCCGGCTTCGACGGGAGCCCCGACGCCGTGCAGGCGATCAAGGACGGCAAGCTGGTGGCCACGGGCCTCCAGCCCGCCGTGCAGATCTCCGAACTGGCCGTGCAACAGGCGGACAAGTTCATCACCGACGGCGAGACCGGCGAAGACGAGAAGCAGTCCATCGACTGTGTCGTCATCAACTCCGACAACGCCGACAGCTACACCCTTTTCGCGATCGAATAACACCTCGCGCCGGCCGCGGCACGCCCGCGGCCGGCGCATTCAACACTGACCAGAAAGCAGGACTCATGCCCCACGAACAGGTCTACGGCGCCGGTATCTGGCACTTCGCCACCTATGTCGACCGTTACGCCACCGACGGCTACGGCGAACCGCGCACCATCCTCGACGCGATCGACCTGGCCGGCCAGGTTCGCGACCTCTCGGTCGTCGACCTCAACTACCCGTTCTTTGGCGGCGACTTCAACAACGCCCAGGTCGGCGAGGCGCTGGAGCGCAACAAGCTCAGCGTGATCGGCATCACCCCGGAGATCTACACCCGCGAGTTCATGAAGGGCTCTTTCACCAATCCAGACCCCGGCGTGCGTGAACTCGCGCACGACCTGATCACGGATGCGGTGGGCGTGGTGCGGCACTTCGGCGCGGATTACGTGAAGCTCTGGCCGGGCCAGGACGGCTGGGACTACCCGTTCCAGGTCGACCACGGTGCCCTCTGGAAGGCGTCCCTCGACGGCGTCGGCCGGCTGGCCAGCGAGAATCCCGACGTGAAGTTCGTGATCGAGTACAAGCCGCGCGAGCCCCGCGTGCACATGAGCTTCGACTCGATGCCCCGCACCCTGCTCGGCATCGAGAAGATCGGCCTGCCCAACGTGGGCATCCTGCTCGACTTCGGTCACGCCCTCTTCGGCGGCGAGTCCCCCGCGGACTCCGCCCAGCTCGCCATCGACTACAACCGCCTGTTCGGCATGGACGTCAATGACAACTTCCGGCAGTGGGACGACGACCTCGTCGCCGGCACGGTGCATCCGATCGAGCTGTTCGAGTTCTTCTACACGCTGGAAAAGAACAACTGGCACGGGGTCTGGCAACTGGACCAGTTCCCGTTCCGGGAGGACAGCGTCGATGCCGCGAACATGGCCATCGACTTCCTGAAGACCGTGCAGCGCGGCCTCGGCAAGCTCGACATCCAGGCCATGCAGGAGGCCCAGGCCAACCATGACGCGATGGGGGCGCTGCGGCTGGCGCAGCAGGCCCTGTTCACGTCGTACTAGATAAACTGACCGGTATGTCCAGCGAAACACCGGCAGCACTGTCGAGCCGGTTGCCCACCGACCGGCTTGGCCTGCTCACCAAGATCGCACGGATGTACCACGAGCAGGGCCTGCGTCAGCCGGAGATCGCCGAACGCCTGAACATCTCCCAGTCGCGGGTGTCCCGCTTCCTCAAGGAAGCGGTCAACCTCGGGGTGGTGCGCACCATTGTGGTGGCGCCACCCGGGGTGCACCCCGACCTCGAGGACAGGGTGCGGGACCGGTACGGCCTGAGCGACGTCGTGGTGGCCGACCGGCTCGGCGACGACGACTCCTCCATTCTCCGGGCCCTGGGCGGCGCCGGCGCGGCGTACCTCGAGACCTCGCTGACCGGCCAGGACCGGGTCGGGATTTCCTCCTGGTCGTCCACCCTGCTCGCCACCGTCGACGCGATGGTGCCGCGCACCGGGCGCTCGGCGGACACCGTGGTGCAGGTCATCGGCGGGGTCGGCAACCCGACCGTGCAGGTGCAGGCCACCCACCTCACCGACCGTCTCGCCCGGATCACCGGGGCGACCCCGCGGTTCGTCGCCGCCCCCGGCGTGGTGGCCAGCGCGGAACTCCGCACGGCCCTGCTGCAGGACGAGTACATCGGCCAGGTCGCCGGCGAGTGGAGCACGCTCACGGTGCTGCTGGTGGGCATCGGCAGCCTGCAGCCCTCCCCGCTGCTGAAGGACTCCGGCAACGTCGTCTCCCAGACCGAGATGGAACTGCTGCGCACCAGCGGCGCCGTCGGCGACGTCTGCCTGCGCTTCTTCGACGCCGACGGGGCGCTGGTGCAGTCGTCCCTGAACGAGCGGGTCCTGGGGATCAGCGTCGAGGACCTCCGCCGGGTGCCGCGCAAGGTGGGGATCGCCGGCGGCGCGCGCAAGCACGAGGCCATCCGGGCCGCGGCCCAGGGCGGGTGGATCGACGTGCTCATCACCGACGTCGCCACCGCCGAGTACCTCGTCACAACGGGTTAGTCGTTCACGACGCCCTTGCGCAGGATGAAGCAGCCGTAGGGCCGGGCATCCAGGGTGTGCACCACCGCGTAGGCGTTCTGGGCGCGGTGGTAGAAGTCCAGCCGGGGAACGACGCCGAACTCCAGTTCCGGCCAGCCGCGCCGGGCGACGGCGAGCACCTCGGCCTGGGACTCGCCGACGACGGCGGGGTCGTCGTCGACCTCCATCCGCTCCACCGGCCGGTCGACGAAGCGGTCCAGCGGGAAGACACTGAGGATGGCCGCGGCCGCCTCGGTCACGCTCGCTGGGCCCAGCCGCACGACCGGGCGACCCGACGCGGCGGCCGGGTAGTTGCGGTCGACCAGGAGCAGTTCGTCGCCGTGGCCCATCTCGTCGAGCAGTTTGAGAAGCTCGCCGCCCAGCAGGGGATCTATACCAATCAGCATGTCCCACAGCTTGTCAGCCGGCCGTATTCCCGGCAAGACGTGCTCTGACAGTACCTGCTTGAGGCGCGGGGTATGGGGGCGGAGATGCTTGGATGGCTAGATTCCATTTTTTGCTATCCCAGGGAGAATCATGCTCACCGTCAACGCCTACGCGGCTCCCTCCGCGACCGCGCCCCTCATCAAGACCACCATCGAGCGACGGGACGTCGGTGCCAAGGACGTCCTGATCGAGATCAAGTACTCCGGCGTCTGCCACTCCGACATCCACACGGTCCGTGGTGAGTGGGGACCCATTTCCTACCCGCAGGTCGTCGGCCACGAGATCGTCGGTATCGTCACCGAGGTCGGCTCCGAGGTATCCCTGCACAGCGTGGGCGACCGGGTCGGCGTCGGCTGCATGGTCAACTCCTGCCGCGAGTGCGTCAACTGCCTCGCCGGAATGCAGAACTACTGCCTCGCCGGCAACACCCAGACCTACACCAGCGTCGACCGTGACGGCACCGTCACCCAGGGCGGCTACTCCACCCACGTGGTCGTCGTCGAAGACTTCGTACTCAAGGTCCCCGAGTCGATCCCGTTCGAGGCCGCCGCTCCCCTGCTCTGCGCCGGCATCACCACCTACTCGCCGCTCGCGCACTGGAATGCGGGACCGGGCAAGAAGGTCGCCGTCGTCGGTATGGGCGGACTCGGCCACATGGCCGTCAAGATCGCCCACGCCATGGGCGCCGAGGTCACCGTACTCTCGCAGTCGCTGAGTAAGCAGGACGACGGCATCCGGTTCGGCGCCGACCACTACTACGCGACCAGCGACGCCGCGACGTTCGACACCCTCGCGAACGAGTTCGACCTCATCATCAACACGGTCAGCGCTCCCGTCGACCTGCAGGCCTACCTCTCGCTGCTGCGCCTGGACGGCACGATGGTCAACGTCGGCGCCCCCGCCGAGCCGCTGCCCATCTCCGTGTTCGGCCTCATGGGCAACCGCCGCTCCTACGCCGCATCCGGCATCGGCAGCATCGGCGAGACCCAGGAGATGCTCGACTTCTGCGCCGAGCACGGCATCGCGCCCGAGACCGAGCTCATCGCCGCGGACTACATCAACGAGGCCTACGAGCGGGTGTTGAAGTCGGATGTGCGCTACCGCTTCGTGATCGACATCGCGACCCTGGCCTAGCCACCGGTCAGTGCCCCCACCGCGCCCCGACGCGCCCTCGTTCCCGCCCGGGAACCGGGGGCGCGTCGGGGCGGACGTGTCTGATGTGTTAGTGTAGGAAGTTGCGCGTCGATCTTTATCACGATCCGACCACTCCGCTGCCCCAATCCATGGCCGGAGCCGCACACCGCTCGATCGGGTCACTACCCGGTCGGACACCACTCGACCGGGACTTTCGGTCGATCATTCACGCTGTAAGAAATCCCGGCGCTCGCAGCGCTGCGCGCCGCCTTCACACGTCCATACGAAAAGTTCGATTCACATGTTCACTGCCACCCATACCCTCGACCACGCCACGGAAGCCATCGACACCCTGTCGCCGGAGCACCGCCAGGCCATCCACCTCGCCTACTACGCGGGCTTCAGCAACGACCAGGTCGCCGACCTGCTCGGCGTCACCCCCGCCGTCGCCGACAGCCGGCTCAGCGAAGGCCTCACGCACCTGCGTGAAGCCCTGCGCGTCGCCGCCTGAGAACTACCGCGTGAGAACTACCGCTTGAACTCCGCCCGCACGGCCGCGGCATAGGCCAGATAGCCGGCCGCGGTCGGGTGGAACGCCTCGATCCCCGTCGAATTGATCCACGGGTCCGCGCTGCCGATGCCGTGCCCGGTGAACGCCGCGGTCACGTCGACAAAGTGGATGTCGATGCCCGACTGGGCGAGTTGAGCCGCCACACCCGCGATCGTGTCGTTGAGCGCGGCGGTCGCCGTGTTGAGTTGCGCGATGATCTCGTAGTTCGGGTCTGTCGGCGGCGGCGTCTCGAACAGGTACGGATAGCCCGTCACCAGGATCGTCGCGCCGGGAATCGTGGTGGCCACGGCCGTGAACGTATCGCTCAGCCGTACCGCCAGTTCGCTGGGAAGCTCCGGCGCCGGTGGCGTCAGGAGGGCGTAGACCGCGGCCAGACCCTCCTGGCAGGCCGGCGACTCGAACGACATCGAGCAGGCCGCAGCGACGGCGGGGCCGTTCAGGTCATTGGCGCCGATGGTCAGCGTCACCCCGTCGATCTTCCTGGTCTTCCGGAGTGACGGAAGCTGGCTGGTGACCACGTCCTCCGTTGTCGCCCCACTGCAACTCGGGTCGGCGACCAGCTTGACGTGTTTCACGTCATCGAGCAGCTCCGGGTAGCTGGAGTCGCTCTGCAGGCAGGCGTTCTCGTACGGCGGGGCGCCCTGCCCGGCCGCGTACGAGTCGCCCAGGGCGATATACGTTGCGACAGGGCTTCGGTTGTGACCGGAGTGGCTGTAACCGGACTGGCCCTGCCCGGGCTGGCCCGTGACGCCGGCGGGCGCCGCCTGGGCGGTTCCCGCGACGAGGATTCCGGAGAACAGGACGGAGACCGCCAGCGCTATGGCGCCTCGGGCAGCGACCGTGCGATGTGTGCGAATCATCGCGCCAAACTACTCCCGAACGGGGGTGCCGACCATGCCCCGTCAGGTCGACGGGGTGATGACCGCGCTCATGGTGTGCGACTCCCCCGGCGCGAGGACGATGGCGTCGCTCAGCACATTCGCGGTCTCGACGCACAGCATCCCGGTCCATTCGGCGTCGCCGAAGTCGGGCATCGCCGCGGCCTTCGCGATCCAGGGATTCCAGAGCACCCGGCTTGCCGACCCCTCGGTGGAGATCGTCACCGTGCGCCCCGACCCGTCGGAGACCCGTGCGTCGGCGCTCGTGCCGAGGTAGATCCGATCGGTCTCTCCCGACACCGTCACCGGACGGGTCTCGGCGACCTGCTGGTCCGGGCCGGCCAACCGGTCGATGAACGGAAGACCTTCGAATCCCGAGACCTGAACGGCCTGGATGTCCGACACACTCAGGTAGGTGTGGAAGGCCTCCTGGAACGTGACCGTTTCGGCATCCAGGTTGCGCACCTGCAGGGACAGGCCCAACCGGGCGCCGACCGTCACGGTGTAGTGCACCTCGAACCGGTGCGGCCACGCGGAGGACCTGGTCTGCGCACTGTCGGTGAGGCGGAAGACCAGGACGACGTCGTCGCCCGCCTCCCGCGCCTCGGTGAGCTGCCAGTCGGCGATCCGGGCGAACCCGTGGGCGGGCGCCGTGGGGTCTGCCGCCAGCGGTCCGAACCACGGGAAGCAGACCGGCACCCCGCCGCGCAGGGGCCGGCCGGCAGCGAACTCGCTGAGCGCGCTCATCCACAGCACCGGCGGTTGACCCGCCGGCGTGAAGCTGGTCACGTGCGCGCCCTGCAGGTAGACCTCGGCCGCGCCGGCCGCGCCATCGACCCGGACCACGGGCAGACCGCCCCGGCCGATACCGATCGTGACGGATGCGGGCAGCGCCGGCGCGTCCAGCCGGGCCACGGATTCGGCGACCACGTTGAGCACCGGCTGGTCGATGTCGACCGCGAAACCGGGTTCGCCCGTCTGCAATTCCTCCAGGGTCGCCAGCTGCGAGCGCAGCAACGCCGGGGGCATGAAGTGTTCGCTGCGGCCCTCGAGCCGGTTGCCGAGCACCTCGAGGGAACCGGCCAGGTGCACGAACCGTACGTTCGGCGCCGCCTGGAGAATCGCGTCCCGGTAGACCCGTTTGAGCGCTGAACAGGCGATCACGAGCCCGGTTCCCGCGGCTCCCGCGTCGGCGAGGGCAGCGCCCACCAGCGCCAGCCAGGGCCAGCGGTCGTCATCGGTCAGGGGCACCCCGCTGGCCATCTTGACGATGTTGGACTGCGGGTGCAGCCCGTCGGCGTCGAGGAACGGGATCTCGAGGGAGTGGGCCAGGAGGGCGCCGATGGTGCTCTTCCCCGAACCCGACACACCCATCACAACGACCTGCAGCGCCTCAGCCGAGACCTGCGCCGGAGCCGCTCGACCCGTGGGGTCGGGGTTGAGGCTCTGCAGTGTGGCGCTCACCAGTCGTGGACCGTTCCGTCGGCCAGCCGGTTGTACGGCAGGTAGGCGGTGGCGTACGGGTACTTGCCCGCCTCGTCCACGTTCAGCTCCACGCCGAGGCCCGGCTTGTTGCCCGGGTGCAGCATGCCGTTGTTCCAGCTGTAGGACTGCTCGAAGACCGCGTTGGTCTTGTCGCCGTGCTTCATGTACTCCTGGATGCCGAAGTTGTGGATGGCCATACCGAGATGCATCGCGGCGGCCATGCCCACCGGGGAGATGTCGGTCGGGCCGTGCATGCCGGACTTGATCTGGTACTGCGCCGCGAACTCGAGGATCTTCTTGAGGTGGGTGATGCCACCGGTGTGGGTGACGGCGCTCCGCACGTAGTCGATGAGTTGTTCGCGGATGATCTGCTGGTAGTCCCAGATCGAGTTGAAGATCTCACCGATCGCCAGCGGCGTGGTGGTGTGCTGGCGCACCAGGCGCAGGGCCTCCTGGTTCTCGGCCGGGGTGCAGTCCTCGAGCCAGAACAGGTCGTAAGGCTCGAGCGACTTGCCGAGCTTGGCGGCTTGGATGGGCGTCATCCGGTGATGGCCGTCGTGCAGCAGCGGCAGCTCGGGGCCGAACTCGTTGCGCACGGCCTCGAAAACGGTGGGCACGTGGCGGAGGTAAGAGCGGGTGTCCCAGTCCTCCTCGGCCGGGAGAGCGCCGCGCTGGGCGGGCTCGTGGTCGTAGCGCACGCCCTCGTTGCCGGGGAGGCCCTTGTTGGACGCGATGCCATAGATGGACTCGAGCCCGGGAACGCCGGTCTGCACGCGGATGGCCTTGAAGCCCTGCTCCAGGTGCGAGTTGACGCTGTCGAACACCTCGTTGAGGGACTTGCCGGAGGCGTGGCCGTAGGCCAGCAGTCCGGTGCGCGAGGCGCCGCCGAGCAGCTGGTACAGCGGCATCCCGGCCGCCTTGGCCTTGATGTCCCACAGGGCCACGTCGACGGCGGAGATCGCGGCCATGGTGACCGGGCCACGGCGCCAGTATGCGCTGCGGTAGAGGAACTGCCAGGTGTCCTCGATGTTGTGGGCGTCGCGGCCGAGCAGCAGCGGCACGACGTGCTCGGTGAGGTATGCCACCACGGACAGTTCGCGTCCGTTCAGGGTGGCGTCGCCGAGGCCGGTCAGGCCGTCGTCGGTGGTGAGCTTGAGGGTGACGAAGTTGCGGTCGGGGCTGGTGACGATTACTTCAGCCTTGTCGATCTTCACGAGTGCTTCCTTCTGTTGGAACTACGGGGTAATGGGTGAGTTGGGGGGAGGTCAGTCGACCGGCGGCGGGGTGTTGCCCGGCCGGTAGGCCCGGAAGGACGCCGTCGAGAGCGACGGGTCGATGGGCGCGTCGACGTGTTCGGTGCCGGCGCGGCGGGCGGCGATCTCGGCAACGATGATGGCGTGGCGCTTGTCGGTCAGCGGGTAGAAGATCATCAGGGCGACCGCGAGCACGGAGGCCACGACCGGGATCAGGCCGGCGCCGGCGCGGATACCGAGTTCGGCCGTGGCGGTCTGCACGGTCTCGCCGGCGGCGTAGCCGCCCCAGGCCAGGGAGAAGGCCGCGAGGGCGCCACCGACGGCCTGGCCGGTCTTGCGGGTGAAGGAGAACAGAGCGTAGGTGATGCCCTCGGCGCGGACGCCGGTCTTCCACTCGCCGTATTCGACGGTGTCGGCCTCAAGCGCCCAGACCAGCATGTTCACCAGGACGATGCCGATCTGGCAGACGACGAGGCCGGAGAAGCCCATCCAGACGGTGTCCGCCGGGGCCACGAAGACGATCAATCCGCCGAGGGCCATGACGCCGCATCCGGCCATGTAGGCCGCCCGCTTGCCGAAGCGGCGCACGATCGCCGGGACGAATCCGGCCAGGCTGAAGGTGACGACGAGCTGGATGATCGACAGTGCGGCGTAGAGCGGCAGGGCGTGCAGCACGTCGCGCAGGTAGTACAGCTGCACGGTGCTCAGCGCGAGCATGCCGGTGAGGAAGATGAACGAGCTGATGCACAGCATGAACAGCGGCTTGTTGCCCTTGAGCGTGGCGAGGCTCTGCTTCAACGACACGTTGGTGACGTCGCGAACCACGCGCTCCTTGGCCGTGAACACGGTGAAGAAGTACAGCGCCGTGCCGATGACCACGAAGCTCAGGGTCATGATCGTGAAGGTGGTCTGCAGGTCGGCCCCCGGCACGATCAGCGGCGCCACGAAGATGCCGAGACCGGCACCGACGACCATGGCGCCGATGGTGCGGGCGCTGGCGAGCTTGGCCCGTTCGGAGGGGCTCTGGGTCATTGCGCCGGCCATCGAGCCGAACGGGATGTTCACCAGGCTGTAGGCCAGTCCGAGGGCGGCGTAGGTGACGTAGGCGTAGATCAGCATGCCGGTCTCGCCGATCTGCGGCACCGAGAAGGTGGCAGCGCTCAGGAGCAGCAGCGGGATCGAGCCGAACATGATGAACGGGCGGAACTTGCCGAATCGCTTGCTGTAAGTGCGGTCGACGATCCGGCCGGCGAAAACATCGGCGAAGGCGTCGAAGATGCGCACCACGAGCAGGAGCGTTCCGGCGGCGGCCGCGGAGATTCCGGCGACATCCGTGTAGTACACCAGCAGGAACATCGTCGCCGTGGTGAAGGCCAGGTTGTTCGCGGCATCGCCCGCGCCGTACCCGACGATGCTGAGCTTGCTCAGCTTTGCGGTGGCTGTCGCGGGGGCGGTGGTGTCCGCGTTCACGATTTCTGAGGTAGTCATGGGGCTCCTTTACCCGTTGTACGGCCCATTCGCGACTGTGCGAGACCGTTGGCACCTCGGTGCCGTGCATTCAGTAGATCACGTTCGTTCCATTTTGGCAAGCGGTTGCCAACATTCGGGATCGCGCGTGCCGGCTCCAACTGTTCCCTGTGCGGACAAGTGCACCCGGTGTGCCGGGACCAGTTGTCCGCACGGGGAACAGAAGACCCCCGCGGCGGCGCCGCGGGGGTCTCCTGGTTCCCGTGCCTGATCAGGGCCGGGGCCGCTTTCAGCCGGCGTGGGGCTCCGTCGCGACCGCGCGGATGGCCGCGAGGACGGTGGCATCCGTCGCCAGGCTCGGGTCGACCAGGGTGACCAGCCGCTCGAGGGCATCGCCCTCCCCCGTGGCCACGGCAGCGGCCACTGCTCCGGACTCCGCATCCACCAGGGGATAGCCGGCCAGGGCCAGGGCTGCCCACGAGCCGATCGCCCGGATGCCCGCGGCCGACTCGCGGCCGGCCGCACGCTCGGCCAGCACCGTCGGCACGATCCGTACCCGCAGCTTGGTCACGGCTTCGCCGGAGATCTGGCCGAGCCGGTGCTCGATGCGGGCGTTGTCGAAGCGGGCGAGCAGGGCGGCCCGGTAGCCCGGGAGATCCAGCCCCTCCGCCGGCAGGTGCCGTTCCACGGCGTCCCACCAGTCGTTCACCCAACCCCGGCAGGCCGGGTCGGCCATGGCCTGCGCGACGGTGTCGTGGCCGCGCACCAGGCCGGCGTAGGCCAGCAGGCTGTGCGCGCCGTTGAGCAGCCAGAGCTTGCGCTGTTCGAAAGGCTCGATGTCGTCGACGAAGCGGGCGCCGGCCCGCTCCCAGGCCGGCCGGCCGCCGGGGAAGGCGCCGCTGAGCACCCAGTCCCGGAACGGTTCGGTGACCACGGCCGCGTCGTCCTGCCAGCCGGTGAGGGCGGCGGCGGCGGCCAAGTCGGCCGGCGTGGTGCGCGGGGTGATGCGGTCGACGGAGGTCGACACGAACGAGATCCCGGCCTCGATCCAGTCCGCCAGCACGGTGCTGGTGAGGCGGGCCAGCTCGACGAGCCCGCCGGCGAGGAAGGCGCCGTTGTCGGGGATGTTGTCGCAGGAGACGATGGCGAGCGGGCCGGCCCCCGCACGGCGGCGGGCCTCGAGGCCGAACAGGAGCCGGCCCAGCGTGGTGGTCGGGCCGTCCTGGCCGGCAGCGGGGAGGGCACCCGCCGCGAAGGCCGCCTGCAGCCAGGCGATATCGGTCGCCACGGCGGGGTCGGCCAGGTTGGGCCGCCCGTCGGCCGTGAGCCGGTATCCGGCTTCGGTGATGGTCAGGGTCACGATGCTCGTGGTCGGGGCGGTGAGCAGCTCACGCAGCCGGCCGAGGTTGGCGCCGTCCGCGGCCTCGACGATGCTCGACACGATGGTCGCCGAGTCCCCGGTTTCCGAGCGTTCGACGAGGGTGAACAGGCCGTCCTGCGGCGCCAGCTCGAGTGCGGCCTGCGGGTTGCGGCCGGTGAAGGCGGCGATACCCCACTCGGCGTCGGTGTCGACCTGGTCGGTGAACCAGGCCTGGTGCGCCCGGTGGAAGGCGCCCAGCCCGAGGTGCACGATCCGCACCGGAGCGGTCTTCTGCGGCTGCCGGGTGCGGGCAGCGTACGCGGCGCGGGACAGCCGACAGGCCTGGACGGTGTCGGAACGGGCAGAGTCGGCCTGGGCGGGCTCGGCTTGAACGAAATCGGTGCGGGCGCTCACAGTTTGAAGACCTTTCGCGGGAGGGTGTCGACGAGGTCGACGATGATGCGTTCGGCGGTGCGCAGGTCGATGCGACCCTCGCGCACGAGGCGAGCCAGGAAGGCCGCGTCGAGGCGGCGGGCCATTTCGTGCCGCGCCGGGATGGAGAGGAAGGCGCGGGTGTCGTCGATGAACCCGGAGCCGCGGTAGAAACCCGCGGTCTCGGTGACGGATGCCCGGAACCGGAGCACGGCATCCGGTGCGTCAAGGAACCACCACGGCGCCCCGACGTACACGCTCGGGTAGAAGCCGGCCAGCGGCGCGATCTCCCGGGAGTAGACGGTCTCGTCGACGGCGAAGAGCACGAGGTGGAAGTCGGGCAGGGTGCCGTACTTCTGCAGCAGCGGGCGGAGCGCGTCGACGTAGGTTGTGGTGACGGGGATGTCGTGGCCCATATCGGCGCCGAACCGGGTGAAGGTGTCGCTGTGGTGGTTGCGGAAGACGCCGGGGTGCACGGTCATGACGAGTCCGTCGTCCACGCTCATCCGCGCCATCTCGAGCAGCATGTGGCCGCCGAAGGCGTGTTCCTCGGCCGCCGACAGCGTGCCGGCCCGTGCGCCCTCGAACAGTGCGGCGGCCTCGGCTTCCGGCAGGTCAACGGTGAGCGGCTGGAGCACGCCGTGGTCGGCGGAGACGGCGCCGTGCTCGACGAAGTAGCGCCGACGGCCGGCCAGCGCGTCGATGTAGCCCCGGTAGCTGGACGGCGCGGTTCCGTTCCACTCCGCCAGCCGGGCCACGTTGTCGGCGAACCCGGCCGCGGCCGGGTTGAGGTACGCATCCGGTCGGAAGGTGGGCAGCACGCGCCCGGCGAAGGTGGTGTCCTCGGCCAGGGCCTTGTGGACCGCGAGGTCGTCCATCGGGTCGTCAGTGGTGGCGAGCACCTCGATGCCGAACCGGCTGAACAGGGCGCGCGGCCGGAAGGCGTCGGTGGCCAGGGCCGCCTGGATCAGGTCGAAGAGCGCGTCGGCGTTCCGCTCGTCCGGGTGCACGTCGATGCCGAACAGCACACTGAGTTCGTGCTGCAGCCAGTAGCCGGAGGACGTGCCGGCGTAGAGGTGCCAGTGGGCACAGAAGGTGCGCCAGGCCTCGCGCGCGGAGGCGACCGGAGCGCCGGAGAGGCGGTCGGGGATACCGAGTGCGGTGAGCTGCACGCCGGCAGCGTGCATCAGGCGGGTGACGTAGTGGTCGTACCGGATGAGCAACTCTGCCGGGTCCGGGAACGGCACGTTGTCGCGCAGGATTGCTGGATCGACGTGTCCGTGCGGCGAGAGGATGGGGAGTGCTGCTACGTCTGCGTAGAGCGCTCTGGCCACCTCGCGTGTCGCCGGATCGACGGGAAAAAGTCGGTCTGGGTCAAGCTCAAGTTTCATGGTCACTCCTTCATGGAACACGGGGAAGCCGGTTTTGTCAACCGGTTGCCAAAACTGGCGAAGAGAAAACACGCGGCCCGGGAGGGCCGCGCGAGATATGCGGATGCCGGGCGGTTACCGGGCGGCGGGACCCGTCGAACCGCGCACCACGAGCTCGGTCACGAGGGGTGTTTCCTCGGCGAGACGAGCCGGCACGCCGGCATCCTCATCGAGGAGCTGCATCATCAGCCGCACCGCCCGGTCGCCGATGGCGCCGAGCGGCGTGCGCACCGTGCTCAGCTGCGGCGAGGTGAAGTCGGAACCGAAGATGTCGTCGAAGCCGATGATGCTGAGCTCCCCCGGCACCTCCAGCCCGCTCTCCTGGGCCGCGCGCATCAGGCCGATGGCCATGAGGTCGTTGTAGGCCAGCACGGCGGTGACGCCGGAGGCCACCACCCGCGCCAGCGTGTCGGCACCACCGGCGAGAGTGGGCTTGCCCGGCCCGATTTCGACGATGGTCATTCCGAGGGAGGGGGCACGCCCGAGAAGCGTTTCCCAGCGCGCCCGGTTCATCCACGAGTTGGCCGGTCCGGAGACGAAGCCGATCGAGGTGTGCCCCAGGCCGCCGAGGTGCGCCAGAGCCTGTTCGATGCCGGGCACGATGTCGGGCACGATGCCCGGTACGCTGTCGACTTTACGGTTGATCACGACGAGCGGATGCTGATCGGCGAGCTCGATGATCTGCTCGTCCGACAACCGCGACGTGACCAGCACCAACCCGTCGACCGAGGGCGACAACCGTTCGGCGGCCGCGGCCTCCCGCTCGGCCGATTCCTGCGACTCGGCGAGCAGCAGGGTGTAGCCGCGCATCGAGGCGGCGGATTCCGCACCGCGAACCACGTTGAAGAACATCGGGTTCGTGATGTCGGCCAGCAGCAGGCCGAGCGAGCTGGTGCGCCCGGTGGGCAGCGCCCTGGCCATGGGGTTCAGCCGGTAGTTGAGCTCCTTGGCCGCGGCGTGGATGCGCTCCTCGGTCTTGACGTTGATCCGGCCGGGCTTGCTCAGCGCGCGGGACACCGTCGACGGGTTGACGCCGGCGAGCTTGGCGATGTCGTAGATCGTGGCGGCCGGTCGTCCCCGGCGGGCACCGCGCGTCGTCACAGGGTGGGCGGCGTCCGCCTCGTGGGCGGGCACGGCGTCCTGGTCTGACTCCCCCGCCTGGACGGGCTTTGCTTCAGTCACGATCCACTCATCCCTGGAGCAACCGGTTGCGCGTGTGCCGCGCGACGCCCCGAGTTCATGGTGCCACAGTCCCCCGCCGGCTCACACCGCGACACCGGCCGGCTCATCCTGCTCCTTTTGGATCTGGATCAGGCGGCGACGGTCGAGCCGGCGCACTTCCTGCCGGTCGGGGTCCGGCACCGGGGAGGCCAGCAGCAGACGCTGGGTGTACGGGTGCACCGGCACCTCGGTGACCTGGGTCGCGACGCCCTGCTCCACGATCTCGCCGTGGTACATCACGGCCACCCGGTGGCTGATGTGCCGCACGACGTCGAGGTCGTGCGAGACGAAGAGGTAGGAGACCCCGGTGTCGCGCTGGATCTGCAGGAACAGGTCGAGCACCCGCGCCTGGGTGGTGAGGTCGAGGGCACTGACCGGCTCGTCGCAGACGATGAGCTTGGGCGAGAGCGCCAGGGCCCGGGCGATGGCGACCCGCTGCCGCTGGCCGCCGCTGAATTCGCGGGGCAGCCGGCCGATGGTGTCCTGCGGCAGGCCGACCTGGTCGAGCACCTCGCGCACCCGGGTGCGGGCATCCGAACGGCTCCGGCCCTGCACGGTGAGCGGTTCGGAGAGGATGTCGCCGACCGTCATCGACGGGTTCAGCGAGGTGTACGGGTCCTGGAAGACGACCTGCAGGTCACGGCTGAGCGCGCGGCGCTTGCCGCGGCCGGCGTGGCCGATGTCATCGCCGTTGAACCGGATGCTGCCCTCGGTGACCGGGGCCAGGCCGAGCAGCGCCCGGCCGAGCGTGGTCTTGCCCGAGCCGGATTCGCCGACCAGGCCAAGGGTCTCGCCGTGGCCGATGCGGATCGACACGTTGTCGAGCGCCCGGAACGGCTTGGCCCGGAGGCCCTTGCCGGGGTACTCCACGACGAGGTTGTCGACGGTGAGCAGGTCGCCGCCGGCGGTGCCGGTGGGGGTGGGGGTGGTGGGTGTCATCACAGGCCGGCTTTCGCGGTCGGGGTGGCGGCGGGCGCGGCCACGGTGAGCATGCTCATCGGCGTCTTGCCCTCGAGCATCGCGCTGAGCAGGGTCTGGGTGTAACGCTCCTGGGGTTCGCGCAGGATGCTGCGCACGTCGCCGGACTCGACGACCCGGCCGTTCTGCATCACGACGACGCGGTCGCAGAGATCGGCGACGACGCCGAAGTTGTGCGTGACCAGCACCACGCCCATGTTGAACCGGGCCTGCAGGTCGCGGAGCAGGTCGAGCACCTCGGCCTGCACCGTCACGTCGAGGGCCGTGGTGGGCTCGTCGGCGATCAGCAGGTCGGGGTTGCAGCTCACCGCTCCGGCGATCAGCACCCGCTGGGCCATGCCGCCGGAGACCTCGTGCGGGTAGGCGTCGAAGGTGCGCTGCGGGTTGGTGATGCCCACGATGGTGAGCAGCTCCAGGGCCCGCTTCCGCGCATCCGCCTTGGACAGGCCGAGCACCTTCACCAGTGGGCGCACCAGCTGGTAGCCGATGGTGAAGTTGGGATCGAGGTTGCTCATCGGTTCCTGCGGGATGTACGCGATCCGGGAACCGCGCAGCTGGGCCAGGCGGCCCTGCGACAGGCGGTGCCCGGAGGCGGAGACCAGCGGGACGCCGTCGAAGGTGATGCTGCCGCCGGTGATCTCGGCCTCTGTGGGCAGCAGCCCGAGGATCGAGAACGCCGTCTGGGACTTGCCGGAGCCGGATTCGCCGACGATGCCGAGCACCTCTCCCCGGTCGAGGTGGAAGGAGACGTCGGAGACGACGGTCTTCGTCTTGCCGTTCGGCTGCGGGTAGCCCACGCCGAGGCTGTCGACGGTGAGCAGGTGCTCGGTGTCCTCGAGCTCCACCGTGGTGATCAGCTCGGTCTTGGGCGGGGTGAGCTTCATCGGCTTGGCCCGCTTGTGCTTCGGGGAATC
Source organism: Cryobacterium sp. AP23 (assembly GCF_054075385.1). NCBI lineage: Bacteria > Bacillati > Actinomycetota > Actinomycetes > Micrococcales > Microbacteriaceae > Cryobacterium > Cryobacterium sp. AP23. The sequence goes on from NZ_CM133415.1 coordinate 2,045,228, forward strand.
CTCGAGGGCGTCGCGGAGGGCGTTGCCGAGGACCACGAAGGAACCCACGGTGAGGGAGATCGCTACGCCGGGCCAGACCGCCAGGATCGGCGAGCTGTAGATGTTGATGAAGCCCTCGTTGAGCATGACGCCCCAGGTCGGGGTGAGCGGGTCGCCCAGGCCGAGGAATTCGAGGGCGGCCTGGATGGCGATGGCGATGCCGCAGACGATGGAGGTCTGGATGATCAGGGGCGCCCTGACCACGAACAGGATGTGCCGGCCGATGATGCTGCCGGTGCTCAGGCCCGCGACCCGGGCGGCGTCGACGTACAGTTCGTTCCGCACGGCCTGCACCGAGGTGCGGGTGAGCCGGAAGATGCCCGGGGACATCAGCACGCCGAACACCGTCATCGAGATCCAGACCGACCGGCCGAGCGCGGCGCTGGCGGCGAGCAGGATGATGATCGCCGGCAGCGACATCAGCACGTTGGTGCACCAGCTGGCGACCGAGTCGAACCAGCCGGCGAAGTAGCCGGCCATGAGCCCGGAGGGCAGCCCGATCACCAGGGCGACGACCGCCGCGAGGGCTGCGGCAAGGAGCGTGCTCTGCGCCCCGACCAGCAGTCGGCTGAGCACATCCCGGCCGGCACTGTCGGTGCCGAGCAGGTGACCGTTGGTTCCCGGCCCGACCAGGGCGTTGACGAGGTCGGCCTTGTTGGGGTCGAACGGTGCGACCAGTGGGCCGAGGACGCCGGCGATCACGACCAGCGCGAGCACGATGAGGGCGACCAGGCCGAGAGGGTTCTTCAGCAGTCGCGTGAACACGCCGGAGCGGACGGCGTCTTCGGGCTTGTCGATCTGAGCAAGTGTTTCGGTCATGACACACGCGCCTTGGGGTTGAGCCAGCCGACCGCGAGGTCGACGAGCAGGTTGACGATGACAACGATGATGACGATGTAGACGACCACGCCCATCAGGACGGGCATGTCGCCCTGGGTGGTGGACTGCAGGGCAAGGAAGCCCATGCCGGGCAGCGCGAAGATCTGCTCGATCACGACCACGCCGCCGAGCATGCCGATGAACTGCAGCGACAGCACGGTGAGGCCGGCCGGGGCCGCACCCCGCAGCACGTGCCGGAAGAGGATCTCCCGGGGAGCGAGGCCGCGGCTGCGGAGGGTGCGCACGTAATCGCGGCTGAGCACGTTGATCACGGCGCTCCGCACCTGCTGGGCGGTGGAGGCGACGGCGCCGATCGCCAGGGCGAGGATCGGCAGGGCGATGGAGGCCAGCCAGCCGCCGACATCCTGATTCATCGGCACGTAGCCGGTGGCGGGGAAGATGCGCAGCTGGATGGCGAGCACTGTGACGAGCACGATCGCGACGACGAACTGCGGCACGGCGGATGCGCCGATCGAGACGACCTGCAGCAGCCGGTCGACCCAACCGCGGCGGACCGCGGCGGCCACGCCGAGCAGGGTGGCGAGCACCGCGGCAATGACGATCGTGGCGAGCACGATCGAGAGGGTGGTGGGGAGGCGGCCAAGGATGCTGCCGACCACCGGCTGGCTGGTGAACCAGGAGACCCCGAAGTCGCCCTGGACGACACCGCCCAACCAGGAGAAGTAGCGGGAGATGAGGGGCTGGTCGAGGCCGAGCTCGGCCTCTTTGAGCTGCACCTGCGCCTGGGTCGCCGATTCGCCGAGGATGTTGCGGGCGACGCTCGTGGCCGAGAAGTACAGCAGGAAGAATGTCAGCGTCGAAACGACGAACAGCACCACGACGCCGGAAACCAGGCGTCGGAAGATGAAGGAAACCATATCTGCTCCGTTGAAGGTGGTTGGGTGGTTCAGGGGGGTCCCCGCCATGAGGCGGGGACCCGGGCTACTGCTACTTCGCGGGAGCGTAGGAGTAGATAGAGGGAACGGCCTGCTGCAGCTGCGGCTCGGTCGTGGTGTTCTTGTCGGTGAAGAGCACCTGCGACGGGCGATAGAACGGCGCGAACCAGGCCTCGTCGACGACGTATTCGTTCAGGGACTGGGCGGCGGTGGCCTGTTCCTCGGCCGAGCCGAACTGGATCGCCTTCACGAGTTCGTCCACCTTCGCATCCGTCGTGTGGAACGGGTTGTAGGTGGCGTTGGGCGTGATGATCTGGTTGGCCGCGACCCAGGGCGACCCCTGGAAGAGCGAGAACCAGCTCATGGCGTACTTGCCCTGCACCATGCTGGAGACCAGGTCGGTGCCGGCCACGTTCTCCCAGTTGACGGTGATTCCGATGTCGGCGAGGTTCTGGCCGATGCCGGCGGTGAGGGCGGGGTCGAAGAAGCCCGAGACGGTGGGCATGGTGACGGAGAATTCGCCGACGCCGGCCTCCTTCATCAGCTTCTTGGCCTTCGCGGGGTCGTACGGGTAGGCGCTGTCGAGGTCTTCCTCGTAGGCGTCGGTGCCTTCACCGAACGGCTGGCTGGTGACGGTGCCGAGGCCCTTGCCGACCTGGGCCAGCAGGGTGTCCTTGTCGATCGCGTAGTTGATGGCCTGGCGCACCTTGACGTCGGCGAGTTCGGGAACCATCGCGCCGTCGCGGTCGAAGATCAGCAGACCCTGCCAGTCGGTGGGGTACTGGTATTCGGTGAGGTTGGCCGCGGCGGCCTGGGCCTGCGTCTTGGGGGTGAGCAGCGCCGCGTTGACCTGGCCGGAGACCAGCGCGTTGAGCATGGCGGTGGTGTCGAGGATGGGCTTGAGCACGATGGTGTCGTAGACCTGCAGGGACGGGTCCCAGTAGTCGGGGTTCTTGACGAAGGTGTACTGCGAGGCCGCAACCGTCGCCGCCTTGTCGAGGGTGTACGGGCCGCTGCCGATCGGGTCGGTGGCGATGCTGCCGGCCTCGATGGCCGTGGGGCTGGCGATGAAGCCAGCGGCGTTGCCGAGGTAGCCCAGCAGTGCGGGGTCCGGCGCGTTGAGGGTGATCACGACGGTGGTCGGGTCGGTGGCTTCCACCGTGGCGACCTGCGCGAGAGTGGAGGCCTGCGGGCCGTTGCCGAGCGGGAATCGGTCGAGGTTGACCTTGACGGCGTCCGCGTCCAGCGCGGTACCGTCGGTGAAGGTGACGTCGTCGCGCAGGGTGAGCGTGAGGACGGTGTTGTCGTCGTTGTACTCCCACTCCGTGGCGAGCATCGGCACCAGCGTGCCGTCGGCCTCGCGACGCAGCAGCGAGTCGTAGACCGGCTGGTAGTACTGCACGTAGTGGCCGATGTGGGCCTGCGTCGGGTCGAACGACTTCACGTCGGCCAGGGTCCCGATGGTGAGGGTGCCGCCCGTTGCGGCCGCGGCCGACGATGACGGCTCGGAGCTCGTGCCACTGGAGGCACAGCCCGTCAGCGCGAGCGCTGAGGCGGTGAGGATGGCGACGGCTGTCGCCAGGGAGGGAAACTTCATTGTTAGCTCCTGTGCTGTTGGGGAGGTCTCGACACTGAGGATTGCAACCGGTTGCCAAGCCCGCGAAAACGAGGTCCGGGCCGATTGATTCGCAACGCTATCTCAGCGTCTCCACGTTTGGCAACCGATTGTCAGATTGATCTGTGAAATGTTGTCAATTGTTATCTGGCGGGCATCCGGGCACGAACGACGGCCTCCCCGGACCCCGGTGTGCGGGGTGCGGAAAGGCCGTCGTTCGGGCGTCTACCGGGTCAGCTGCGTTCGGGGAAGGTGCCTTCCGCCCGGATGCGCTCGTTCAGGGCCGCGAGGAACTCATCCTCGTCGAAGTCCAGCGCGACCTCCTTGCCGGTCCAGCTGGAGAGGTGGATGGCGTTCGCCAGGCGCACACCCTTGATGCCGTCCGAGCCGGGAGCCAGCAACGGGGTGCCATCGAGGATGTTCGCGGCGAAGTTCTCGAGCACGCCGGCGTGCTGCGCGCCCCAGGCCGACTCGAACTCGATGGTCTCCTGGGTGTAGAGCTCGTCGGTGTCCAGCTGCCCCATGAACAGCTTCATGACGTCGCTCATGTCCATGCTCTCGCTGAGCTCGCGCTCCGGCTTCTTCAGCCGCGACACCGTGGCGGTCTTGGAGTTCTCGACGACGATCTTGCCCTGATCGCCGAGGATCTCGAACCGGTCGGTGCCGATGAGGTCGTGGGTGGCGGTGACGAAGACGCCGGTCACGCCGTTGCCGAAGTCGGCCAGGGCGGTCACCTCGTCTTCCACGGCGATGTTGCGGCGGAAGCCGTAGGACACCTTCGAGTAAACGGACTGCGGTACTCCGCAGATCCACTGCCAGAGGTCCAGCTGGTGGGGGGCCTGGTTGACCAGGACTCCCCCGCCCTCGCCGCCCCAGGTGGCCCGCCAGGCGCTCTGGTCGTAGTAGCCCTGCGGGCGCCACCAGTTCGTGATGATCCAGTTCGAGCGGAGGATGGTGCCGATCTCGCCGTTGTCGACGATCTCTTTGAGGCGGATGTAGAGCGGGTTGTTGCGCTGGTTGAACATGATGCCGAAGCTGAGCTGCGGCTTCGAGGTGGCGAAGGCGTTGAGCTCGGCGACCTGCTTGGTGTACACCCCGGCCGGCTTCTCCACCAAGGCATGGATGTCGCGGGTCAACGCGTCGATGCCCATCTGCGGGTGCAGGAAGTGCGGCACGCAGGTGACGATCGCGTCGACCTCGCCGCTGTCGAGCAGCTCGAGGTAGTCGGTGAAGAATCGTGCGTCCGGGTACTCCGCCGCGGCGACATCCGCCTTGGCCGGGTCGATGTCGGCGATCGCGGCGACCACCATATTGGGCACCAGGCCGTCCGTGATGAACTTGGCGTACATCGATCCCTGGGCGCCGAGCCCGATGATGCCCAAGCGAACTGTCGTCGTCATAGTGGTGTTGCCTCTCGTTCGTTCTCGAGCGTGTCGTCAAGCGCACGCTCCGGGTAGGTCTGGTCGTACACGTCCTGGATGATGTTGAGCGATCGCTGCGCCTCGACCGGGCTGATCCAGAAGGTTTCGGGCTCATCGAGCCGGGCGTAGAAATCCTGGATCAACAGCTGGTGGGAGACGCCCCAGTAGGATCGGGCGCCGACGGCGACCGCGGCTTCCTCGACAACGTCGACCCGGCCATCCGGATACGTGACGGTGAGGGCGCCGCGGAGGCTCAGGGTGGCCTTCTTGGTGACGATGTCGATGGTGACCGGGGCATTGACCGCGTTGGCCAGGGTGGCGTAGAAGACGCTGCGTACGCCGTTGGCGTGTTCGAGGACCATCTCGGCGGTGTCTTCGACCTCGATGGTGTCGCCGAGGGCCCGGGTGCTCGCGTTGCCGCGCACGTCCACGACCTCACCGACCAGCCACTGCAACAGGTCAAGCGTGTGGATGGCCTGGTTCATCAGCAGCCCGCCGCCGCCGGTGGCCCAGCGGCCGCGCCAGGGCCGGTCGAGGTAGTACTCGGCGGCGCGGTGCCAGATCACGGTGGCGGATGCCCCAATCACGGCGCCCAGCTCGCCCGAGGCCAGCAGGGCTGCCGCGGCCTGCACGGGGGCGTTGTAGCGGTTCTGGAAGCAGACCGCGATCTTCGCGCTGCCGTGTTCGGCCGCGGCGACGAGCCGGTCACCCTCGGCCCGGGTGTGCGCCAGCGGCTTCTCCATCACGACGTGGATGCCGCGCTCGAGCGCGTCGATCGCGATGGACGCGTGCAGGTGGTGCGGCGTGCAGATGTGGATGGCATCCGGGCGCACGGTATCGAAGAGCTCGGTATGGCTGGCGAAGCCCGGCACGTTCTGCTCCGCGGCCGCAGCGGCCAGGCGGCCAGGGTGCGGGTCGCAGACGCCGACGAGTTCGACGCCGGTCGTTTCGGCGATGGCGTCGAAGTGCAGGGCGGAGATGTCCCCGCAGCCGATCACGGCCACGCGGCGTACGGCGGGCGCCCCGGCGGGTGCGGTGGCGCTCATTTGGTGGTCACGCCGAGGTCGGCCAGGAGCCCGGCGAAGGCTCGCGCGGCCTCGCCGAACGCGGTGGGGCCGGAGAAGCCGCCGAGTTCGTGCTGGCTGGCCAGGTGCGGCTCGAGGGAGGCGAAGCCGGTGTAGCCGTCGTCGCGGAGGGCCGTGAGGGTCTCGCGCAGTTCACCGTCGCCCTGGCCGGCCGGAACGACGGCGCCGGTGGCGGCCACCGCATCCTTCACCTGCAGGTAGTCGAGGTAGGGGCGGAGCTTCGCGTAGCCGTCGCTGAACGGCCTGACGCCGACCTGCACGAAGTTGGCGTTGTCCCAGGCCAGGCGGAGGGCGGGCGAGCCGACGCTCTCCACCAGGTCGAGCACACGCTCGGGGGTGTCGCCGTAGATGTCTTTCTCGTTCTCGTGCAGGAGGGTGACGCCCTCCTTCTCGGCCAGGTCGGCGAGCAGGCGCATCCGACTGAGCACGCCGTCACGGATGCTCTCCACGGCGACGCCGGGGGCGCGGAAGAAGGAGAAGACCCGGATGTTCGGGGTGCCCAGGGCGTGGGCGACGCGGATGATGCGGGCGAGCCTGGCGACCTCGAGCTCGGCGTCGAGGGCGACGTCGACCTTGCCGATCGGCGAGGCGACCGCGGAGACCGCCATGCCTTCGCGGGTGAGGAGTGTAGCCAGGGCGCTCAGCTGGTCGTCATCGAGGTCGACGACGTTGGTGCCCCAGGCACTACGGACCTCGATGTGGCTGGCGCCCAGTGCCTTGAGCACGGCGACCTGCACGGCCGGGTCGGGGTCGATCTCATCGCCGAAGCCCGAGAGGGTCCAGGCGACGGTTTGCAATTCTGACACGGTGTGACGACCTCCGTCGTGGTTCGCTTCGTTGGGAACTTCGCGACAGATTCGTCGCGAGGTGTGCTCACTCTATGCTGACCCCGCCGATTTTGGCAACCGGTTGACAGAATGGGTGGGGATGGTGTGACATAGATTGTGAGGCACCGTACCGTGCCCACTCACCGCTCGTTTTTCACACACAAGGATGTGGCATGGTCGACCTCAGCGCGAAGCCGTTCAATCTCGATTCGGCCGCTATCGAATGGGTGCATGCCACCATCGCCTCGCTCAGCCCCGATGAGAAGATCGGGCAGCTCTTCATCAACCTCAACACCAACTTCGCTCCCGGCTACCTCGACGGCGTGCTCGACAATTACCACGTGGGCGGCATGCGCTACATGGGGTCGGACTCCACGACGGTGCAGGAGCACATCCGGCACGTGCAGTCCCGGTCGAAGGTTCCGCTGCTGATCGCGTCCAACCCCGAGATGGGCGGCTTCGGCAGCATCGACGACGGCACCCTGGTCTCCACCCACTTGCAGGCGGGCTCGCACCCCGACAAGTCCATCGCCCGCGACATGGGCCGGGTCGGCGGTGCCGAGACCGCGGCGCTCGGCTGCAACTGGGCCTTCGCGCCGATCGTGGACATCCACTACAACTGGCGCAACACCGTGATCAGCACCCGCGCCTTCGGCAACACCCCGGAGATCGTGATCGAGCGGGCCAAGGAGTACTTCGACGGCCTGTCCGAGTCCAACATGGCCGCCGCGATGAAACACTTCCCCGGGGACGGCATCGACGAGCGCGACCAGCACGTCGTCACCAGCTACAACACCCTGAGCGTCGACGAGTGGGACGCGAGCTACGGCCGGGTCTACCGCGAGCTGATCGACTACGGCGTGCAGTCCATCATGATCGGACACATCGGCGCCCCGGAACTCTCCCGCAAGTTCCGCCCCGGCATCACGGATGCCGAGATCATGCCCGCCACCCTCGCCCCCGAGCTGCTGCAGGACCTGCTCCGCGGCGAGCTGGGCTTCAACGGGCTCATTCTCACTGATGCGTCGATGATGGTGGGCATGACCCAGGCGATGCCCCGCCGCGACGCCGTTCCCGCCGCGGTCGCCGCGGGCTGCGACATGTTCCTCTTCTTCCGCGACCCCGCCGAGGACACCGAGTACATGCGGGAGGGCATCCGCACCGGGGTGATCAGCGCCGAGCGGTTGCAGGAGGCGCTCGAGCGCATCCTGGGCCTCAAGGCCTCGCTCGGACTGCACACCACACCGCGCGACCAGCTCGTGCCCGGGCCGGAGGCGCTGGCCGTGATCGGCTCGCCGGAGCACCACGCCGTGGCCGCGGCCATCGCCGACAAGACCGTGACGCTGGTCAAGGACACCCAGGGCAACCTGCCGCTGCGTCCGGAGACACACCGGCGCATCCGGCTCTACGGGGTCTCCGGGGCGGCCGACTTCACCGGCACCGACCCGAACTCCTACCTGCAGATCGCGAAGGACGAGTTGGAGCAGGCCGGCTTCGAGGTGCACGTGTTCAAGGACGCCGCGCAGCGGAAGGCGGAGGGTGAGGAGCACGTCTACTTCCACACCGTCATGTCGGAGGAGGCCAACGGCTCATACACCGACAAGTACGACGCGGCCATCATGTTCGCCAACGTGGCCGGCTTCGCCCAGGAGGCCAGCGTGCGCATCAAGTGGTCGACGCCGATGGCGGCCGAGATCCCCTGGTATGTCACCGAGGTGCCCACGGTCTTCGTGTCGTTGAACCAGCCCAACCACCTCATCGACGTGCCGATGGTCAAGACCATGGTGCACGCGCACAACCCCAGCCGCGAGGCGATCCACGCCGCCGTGCAGAAGATCATCGGGGCCTCCGAGTTCCAGGGCACCCACAACGACAACGTCTGGTGCAACACCTGGGGCACCCGCCTCTAGCCCGCCTGCTCGACCCGCTAAACCCGCCTCATCCCACCCCGCAACTGTTGCCCCTGCGGACAATTGCACCCGGCACACCGGGACCATTTGTCCGCATGGGGAACAGTTGTTGTGCAACTACTGAAGGAGTACGACCGTAATGGCCACAATCGGCGTTCAAGCAATGATGCTCAAGGACAATTTCGCGGCGGATGGGGCGTTCGAGACCTTGCGCAAGGTGAGCGAGATCGGTTACCACGCCGTGGAGATCTCGCAGATCCCGATGACGCCCGCCAACGTCGCCGAACTGGGCCGGGCGCGCACCGAGCTGGGCATGGACATCGCCTCGTTGTCGGCCTCCCTGACGGTGACCCCGGGCATCCCGGGCGAATCCCTCACCACCGACTTCGACAAGATCGTCAACGACGCCAAGACCCTGGATGCGTCCATGGTGCGCATCGGCATGCTGCCGTTCTCCGCGATGGGTTCGTTGGATGCCGTGCTCGAGTTCTGCGACGCCACCAACGAGGTGGCCGCCCGGCTGCAGGAACAAGGCATCGGGCTGTACTACCACAACCACCACATCGAGTTCGCGAAGTACGACGGGAAACTGCTGCTCGACATCATCGCCGAGCGCGCCCCGCTGCTCGGCCTCGAGATCGACGTGCACTGGGTTCAGCGCGGCGGACTGGACCCCGTCACCACGCTGAAGAAGTACGGCGAGCGGGTGTCGATGGTGCACCTGAAGGACTACCGCATCGGGCAGATCCCGCCCGCCGCCTTCGAGGCACTTTCGACCGGGGACTTCCCCGCGTTCATGGCCGCGTTCACCGGTGTGGTGCAGTTCGCAGAGGTAGGTGAGGGCAACCTCGACTTCCCGTCGATCATCGATGCCAGCGAGGAGATCGGCGCGCGCTACCTGCTCGTCGAGCAGGACGAGCACTACGGCCGCACACCGCTGGAGTGTCTGCAGACCTCCTACGACAACCTCGTCGCCCTCGGCTACGGCCACCTCTTCTAGCCAACCCCGCCAGAAGAGCTCTCGAGCGCCACGACATGCGTCTGTGTCGCTGGCTCAGTGCCGGTCGTGCTGCTCGTGGGCTGCGGGGCTCTTGCTGCGCAGTTGTATGAGCGTTTGGCCGGGATCGACCGAGGCCGGGGGCCGGAGCCAGTAGGTGCCGTGGTGCTCGAAGATCTGCCAGCCCTGGTTGTGTAGCAGCAGGTGGTGAGGTGGGCAGAGCAGGATTCCCAGGCGGATGTCTGTACTGCCGTGGTCGCGGAGCCACTGGTCGAGGTGGTGCACCTCGGTGCGAGACGGGGGTTTGTCGCAGTCGCCCCACATGCAGCCGCCGTCGCGAGCCGCCAGGGCGATGCGTTGGGCCTGGCTGAAGATGCGTTCTTCCCGCCCGAGGTTCAGGGGTTGCCCGTCGGTGTCGAAGGTGACCTCGACGGTGCCGGAGGTGCAGATGATCCGGTCGATGGTCTCCTGGGAGACCGGGGCCGGGTTGCCTTCGAGGAAGCCGTGGCCGGTGCCGTCCGGGATCGCGACCAAGGCCTCGGTCGGCTCCGCTGCCGGAGCCTTCGGGGTGGCGGTGGTCAGGATCCGGACGGCAGGGGTGCGGCCGCCGAGCATCCGGTCGGGGTTGACGGTGCTGCCAGCTTTGAGGAGGTCGAGGAAGCCGTCGGCGGTGAGCTGGTCGGTGCTTCGGGGGTCGTCCTGGATGGCTTTGGCCCAGGCGGCCCGGTCGGGGTCGACGAACCGGACGCCGCCGCGGCGGGGGCCGGTGAGGCTGTCGTAGAGGTCCAGGATGTATTGGCCTTGCTCCGGCGGGAACAGCCCGTGGAGGTGGACCTGGCCGGTGTCGATCTTCCACACCTTCAGGTAGCGGTCGTCCCAGGCCTTCTTCTCCCGCACCGCGATGCCGGCCTCGTCGAGGCTGTCGCGCATCCGGCGGGAGCGCTTGAGCAGTTCGTCCACGGTCATCCGGGAGGCCTCGAGCAGCAGCGTTTGGACGGCGTCGGCGAGCTTCTCCGCGGTGACGACGGTGTCGATATCACCCAGGCCGTGGCGGATCGCGTGCGCGGCGGCGACCGAGAGGGCGCCGGAGGCCACGGCGCGCGAGATAGGCGCGTACCAGGGCGGTGCGACTGGCTCCGGCGGTGATGCCAGGTCCTCGAACAGGCCGGGTGGCGTGTCCAACCCATCCGCGCCGTCGCTTCTATCGGCTTCATCGAGCACCCGCCGCGCTCGCTCTTCCTCCGCGGCCCGAGCGTCAGCGGCTTCGGTGTCGGCGAGCATCCGGCCCACATCCACGAGTTTGCGGGCGTCTTGCCGGGTGGAGCCGGTCAAGTCCTGGATCAGGTCAGCCGGATTGAGAAAGCCTTGCTGCTGGGCCAGGCCCTGCTGGCCCAGCTCCGGCCGGGACCGGTGCTGGAGCGTTTTCGCCATCCAGGTCTGCCGGGTTTCGACCAGCTGACGCAAGCGGGCCAGGTCCTTCTGGCCGGCGAGAAGTTCGGCATCGGTGAGGGCGTCGTAATCGGTGCTGCAGGCCCCCAGATGTTCGACCGCTTCGACCGCGGCGACCAGTGAATCAGCGGGCACGACCGCCTCCGGCACGGCGTCTAGCGCCGTGCCGGGGGTGAATGTGTCTGCGATGGTGGACATGTAGTGAGAATAGCTCAATAACGAATGTTTGTCTGGCGAAAAGCAAGCCTGTGGAGAACTTTTTGGGCGCCATTCACCAGGCCCGGCACAGCACATCAGCCGGCTATAGCGTGCGCGACACCTCGAGCGAGCCTGCCCGCTTCTCGAACACCCATAGGCCGTTCGTGGCCGGGAACCATGGTCGGTCGCCGCTCGTGATGTTGAGGTGCGCCAGGGCGTCGACGTATCCGCGCTGAGTGACCGCTTCACTGTGCACGAGATCGAATCCCCGGTCGACGACGAAGTCGCTGTACCCGGCCAGCGTGAAGAGTTGATAGCGCTCCAGGGCTTCCCGCGGAAACGTCTCGATGCCCCAGGTGAGCGTGAAGAGAAACTCGGCGATCGCGTGCCGGGTTCCTGTCAACGTCTGCCCGGTCAGGCTACGCCCGCGCAGGTGCAGGGCACGCAACAACGGATGGGGGCTGCGCCGCAGGTAGTCGTGGAACGCCTCGATGTCCGCCGGTGACAACCCATCCACGGTCGCCGGCTCCAGGGGACGCTCCGGCATGACTCCATCGCGGATGATCAGCCGGCCCCCGTCACGCAGGCGCTCCCGGAACCGGGTCAAGGAGAGTGACACCGCGTCGTACCCGAGCAGGGGCTCAGCGGTCTCCGGCGACGTGCCGTAGGAGTACACCTCGTGCATCAGGGCGCTCACCACGATGGTGTCGAACGGCTCGGGGAACAGCTGCGGCACCTGCTCGGCGTAGCCGCGCCGCACCTCGTGCAACACGCCCAGCGCGGTCAGCCTGGTGATGGCGTCCGGTGCGGCGTCCAGGGCGGATGCCCGAAAGCCGGCCGCCGCGATCGCGGCGGTGAGCTCGCCACCGCCGGCTCCGACATCCAGCACCCTCGGGCCACGCAGGTGGGGCAGCACCATCTGCGCCTTGTCGCCGAGCGAGGAGCCCATCCGTTCGAAATAGCGAGGCTCCAGCGCAACCGTCGGCATGGGTGGGGGTGCTCCTCGCGGGCGGCGGATGGGGAAGGCTCTAGGTTAGCGATCCCCCACAACCCGGTCGGGCCACGGCCCGTGCACGCGGGGTGGTGGGTGTCAGAGGCAGCGTCTAGGGTCGGCTCATGTCTTTGCGCAGCGGAACAGACCAGCCAGGGAGTGCGGACGCGATGGGACCCGATCGGCATCGGGTGGTGGTGATCGGCGGCGGGAACGCCGGCCTCTCCGTGGCGGGACGGCTCCGCCGGCTGGGTGTCGAGGACGTGGTCGTCGTCGAGCCGCGCGAGCACCATCTCTACCAGCCGCTCTTCTCCCATGTGGCGGGCGGGACCGCGCGCGCCGGCATGGCGACCCGGCCGCAAGGCTCCGTGATGCCCCGCGGCGTCGAGTGGATCCAGGACCGCGTCACCGACGTGGTGCCGACCTCGAACACGGTGCTGCTCGCCTCCGGCCGGCGGCTCGCCTACGAGCACCTCGTGGTCTGCCCGGGCATCCAGAAGGACTGGGACCGGGTGCCGGGACTGGCGGACGCCATGGCGTCGCCGTCGGGTGCCTCGAACTACGAGTTCGACCTGGCAGCAAAGGCATCCCGGCTCCTGCGGGACATCCGGCGCGGCACCGTCGTCTTCACCCAGCCGGCCGGCCCGGCCAGCTGCGCCGGCGCCGCGCAGAAGCCGATGTACCTCGCGTGTGACTATTGGCGTGCCACCGGCGTCCTGCAGGACATCCGGGTGGTCCTGGTCGTGCCCGACCCGACGGTGTTCGGCATGCCGCTGATCGACGAGGAACTCAATCGCAAGATCGCCGAATACGGCATCGAGCTGAGAACCGACAGGCACCTGATCGAGGTGGATGCCGAGAACCGCACCGCTGTGATCGGCCGGCTGGACGGTGGCCAACGTGAAACCGTGCCCTACGACGTCCTGCATGCAGTGCCGCCGCAATCGGCGCCGGACTGGGTGAAGGCGACGGCGCTGCCGGCCGCGGGTGACCCGAACGGCTTCGTCGAGGTCGACCCGGAGACCCTGCGGCACGCCCGGTTCCCCAACGTCTGGGCGCTCGGCGACGCCGCCGCCACCCGCAACTCCAAGTCCGGTGGCGCGCTCCGCAAACAAACCCTGGTGCTGGCCAAGAACCTCAGCCATGTGCTCCAGGGGAAGGCCCCGAAAGACACCTACGACGACTATTCGGTCTGCCCGTTCACCGTCTCCCGGTCCACGGTGGTCTTCGCCGAGTTCGACGACGACTACCGGCCGCAGCCGACGATCCCGTTCTGGCCGGGACTGGCGCGGGAGCGCCGGCTGGCCTGGGTCTTCGACCGGCACATCCTGCCGTGGGTGTACTGGAACCTGATCCTGAAAGGGCGGGCGTAGCGAGCGATCGACGCCCTGCGCCTGGGCCCGGATGTGGTGCGCCTCACCCTTCGACTCGCTACCGACCAGGCGGTGTCCTAGACGGTGCCGGCGCCGCAGCCATCGAGCGGCATTGGCCCGGCACGCCGCAGGGGCTGCAGGCCCTGCTGAAACTGGCCAGCCTCCCGACGCCCTGACGAGCCGCATGCTAGGCGTACTATGATGCGAACAACTGTTCATCATGCGAACTAATGCGAGGCGTCATGGTTTCCAAGATTTCCGAGAGCGTGGATGCGGCGCTGGCCGACATTCCCGACGGCGCGACGATCATGATCGGCGGCTTCGGCAAGGCGGGGCAGCCGGTCGAACTCATCGACGGGCTCATCCGCCACGGCGCCAGGGACCTCACCATCGTGAACAACAACGCCGGCAACGGTGAGGTCGGCCTGGCCCTGTTGATCAAGAGCGGCTTCGTGCGGAAGATCATCTGCTCTTTCCCCCGGCAGGCCGACTCGCAGATCTTCGACGAGACCTACCGGGCCGGCAAGATCGAGCTCGAAGTGGTTCCGCAGGGCAACCTTGCCGAACGCATCCGGGCGGCCGGCGCCGGCATCGGCGGGTTCTTCACCCCCACCGGCTACGGAACGCTGCTGGCCGAGGGCAAGGAGATCCGCACCATCGACGGCCGCGACTACGTCTTCGAATCTCCGCTGCGCGCCGACTACGCACTGATCAAGGCGCACCGCGCCGACCGCCTGGGCAACCTGGTGTACCGCAAGACGGCCCGCAATTTCGGTCCGGTGATGGCCACGGCCGCCGCGACGACGATCGTGCAGGTGCCGGAAATCGTGGAGCTGGGGCAGTTGGACCCCGAGAACGTCATCACACCCGGGATCTTCGTGAACCGGGTCGTCCTGGTCGAGAAAGAGGCAGAGTAGATGTCCACCGCAGCACCCCTGACCCGGGCCGAGATGGCCCAGCGCGTCGCCGTCGACATCCCGCCCGGCTCCTACGTCAACCTCGGCATCGGCATTCCCACCAGCGTGTCGAACTACCTCACCCCCGAGCAGGACGTCATCCTGCACACCGAGAACGGCCTGCTCGGCATGGGACCGGAAGCGCACGGCGACGAGATCGACGACGACCTCATCAACGCGGGCAAGATCCCCGTCACCGAGACCATCGGGGCCAGTTATTTCCACCACGCCGACTCGTTCGGCATGATGCGCGGCGGACACCTGGACATCGCCGTTTTGGGTGCGTTCCAGGTGTCGGTGCAGGGCGACCTGGCCAATTGGCACACCGGCGCGCCCGGCGCGATCCCCGCGGTCGGCGGGGCGATGGACCTCGCCGTCGGCGCGAAGAACGTGTTCGTGATGATGGAACTCAGCACCAAGACCGGCCAGCCCAAACTCGTCGAGTCACTGACCTACCCGGTCACCGGCCTGGCCTGCGTCACCCGGGTGTACACCGAGGTGGCCGTCTTCGACATCGACCGCACGACCGGCGTCAGCGTCACCGAACTCTTCGGCCCCACCACCGTGGACGACCTGCGCACCCTCACCAACCTGCCGCTCACCGACGCCACCGGAAAGGGATGACCATGGCCCCCGCCACGTCCACCTCCAGTTACATCTACGACTACGTCCGCACACCGTTCGGCCGGTACGGCAAGGCGCTCGCCGGCATCCGCCCCGACGACCTGGCGGCCCTCGTCGTGGGCGAGATCGCCCGCCGCAACCCCGGGCTGGCGGTGGAGTCGATCGACGACATCATCCTGGGCGCCGCGAACGGGGCCGGCGAGGACAACCGCAACGTCGCCCGCATGGCCGCGCTGCTGGCCGGCTTCCCCACGTCAATTCCCGGGGCCACCGTCAACCGGCTGTGCGGCTCCGGCATGGAGGCCGTCATCCAGGCCAGCCGCGCCATCGAGACCGGCGACGCCCGGGTAATGCTTGCCGGCGGCGTCGAGTCGATGAGCCGCGCCCCGTGGGTGTTGCAGAAGCCGCAGAAGGGTTTCCCGGCCGGCAACGACACCCTCTACTCCACCACCCTCGGCTGGCGGATGGTGAACTCGGCGATGGACCCGCGCTGGACCATCCCGCTGGGCGAGACCGCCGAGATCCTCGCCGACCGCTTCGGCATCGGCCGCGCCGAGCAGGATGCCTTCGCCGCGCGCAGCCACCGGCTCACGGCAGCCGCCTGGGCGGCCGGTACCTTCGACGGGCAGATCGTGCAGGTGCCCGGCGCAGCGCTCAGCACCGATGAGGGCCTCCGCAGCGACACCACCGTCGACACCCTCGTGGGCCTCAAGCCGGCGTTCCGTCCCGACGGCTCGGTCACCGCGGGCAACTCCAGTCCGTTGACCGACGGCGCCGCGGCCCTGCTCATCGCCGGCGAGAATGCCGGGCTGGGCGACCCGATCGCCCGGATCGTCTCCCGCGGCGTCGCCGGGAACGATCCGAACATCTTCGGCATCGCCCCGGTCGAGGCGGCGAACATCGCGCTCGCCCGGGCGGGCCTGACTTGGGCGGATGTCGATGTCGTCGAGATCAACGAGGCGTTCGCCTCCCAGGCGCTCTCCTGCATCCGTCTCTGGGACGGCCTCGACCCGGAGAAGGTCAACGTGGACGGGGGCGCGATCGCGATCGGGCACCCGCTCGGCGCGTCCGGTGCCCGCATCATCGGCCAGCTCGCCCGCAAGCTCGAGTCCAACGGCGGCGGCATCGGCGTTGCCGCCATCTGCATCGGCGTCGGCCAGGGCCTGGCCGTGGTTCTCGAACGTTAGGCTTCTGCAGATGAGCGAGACACCGGCAGCGGAAGCCCCCACCGACTTCGTGCAGTCGCTGGCCAGGGGGCTCGGCGTGATCGCCTGTTTCACCGGCGCCCGTCGCGAGATGACGCTGACCGAGGTGGCCGGCCACACCGACCTCACCCGCGCCACCGCCCGCCGGTTCCTGCGCACCCTTGAACAGCTCGGTTACGTGCGCACCGACGGAAAGCTGTTCTCGCTGACGCCGAAGGTGCTGGAGCTCGGCTACAGCTACCTGTCGAGCCTGGGCCTGCCCGACGTGGCCCTGCCGCACCTGCAGCAGCTAAGCGGCGAGGTGCAGGAGTCCGCGTCGGCCGCGATCCTCGACGGCAACGACGTGGTCTACGTCGCCCGCTCCGCCGGCCGGAAGATCATGCAGGTGAACATCACGGTGGGCACGAGGTTCCCCGCCTACGCCACCGCGATGGGGCGCATCCTGCTGGCGGCCCTGCCCGAGGCGGAGGCCGCCGTCATTATCGGCGCCAGCTCGCCGCGAGCACTGACCCCGTACACGAAGACCGCCCTGGCCGATCTGGTTGCCGAGCTGATGGCGGTGCGGGAGCAGGGCTACTCGCTTGTCGAACAGGAGCTCGAGGTGGGACTGCGTTCGCTTGCCGTGCCCGTCCGCACGCCGGACGGCACGGTCGTGGCCGCCGTCAACGTCTCCACCAGCGCGGGCCCGGCCGTGGCCGACACCGTGCGGGCGCTCCTGCCGGCCCTGACCGAAACGGCCCGCCGGATCGAGGCCGACCTGGCTCTCGGCATCCGCATCTGAGCGAACCTCCCCGGCCGCTGCCGCGGCCCGGCCTAGTCTGGGGGCATGAACAGTATCGTTCCGCCCAGGGTCGCCGTAGTCACCGGGGTCGGCCGGCGCCGATCGATCGGGGCGCAGCTCGCGGTCGGCCTGGCGCACGACGGCTGGGACCTCGCGTTGAACTACTGGCGGCCATATGACGATCGCCTCGGCTACGAGCGCACCGCCGACGACCCCGAGACCATCGCCGAGGAGTGCCGGGCGCTGGGGGTTCGGGTCGACCTCGTCCCCGGCGACCTGAGCGACCCCGACGTGCCGGGCGCGATCCTGGCTGCGGCGGGACGGCTCGGGCGGGTGACCGGGCTGGTCATGTCGCACTGTGAATCGGTGGACAGCTCGATCCTGACGACCGAGGTCACGGCGTGGGACCGGCACTTCGCGGTGAACGCCCGGGCGACCTGGCTGCTGATCAAGGCGTTCGCGGAGCAGCTGCCGAACACCGCCGGCGCCGGTGAGGTCGGTGGCCGGATCGTCGCCCTGACCAGCGACCACAGCGTACACAACCTGCCCTACGGCGCGAGCAAGGGGGCGCTGGACCGCATCGTCATCGCGTCGGCCGTCGAGCTGGCCGACCGGGGCGTGCGGGCGAACGTGATCAACCCGGGCCCGGTCGACACCGGTTGGATGGACGATGCGGTGCGCGCCTCCGGCGTGGCGGCGACGGCGGCCGGCCGGCTCGGCACTGCCCAGGACACGGCGAACCTCGTGCGCTTCCTGTTCTCCGAACCGGGGTCCTGGATCAACGGCCAATTGCTCGGCAGCAACGGCGGCTTCAACGTCGGTTGAGCGGGCGAGGTTCTCCCATTCAACGGAATCGGGCGGGCAATCGGGCGACGCTCGCCGGAATACTGAGGGGGCGGCATCGACGCCGGCACGAGCCGTCGTCTCCCCCATTCAAGGAGCAGCAGACATGGTTCTCGGCCAATTTCCCGATACGTTCCTCTGGGGCGTCGCCACGGCAGGTCACCAGAGCGAGGGCGACAACCGCACCAGCGACACCTGGTACCTCGAGAACGTGGAACCGACGATCTTCGCCGAACCGTCGGGCAGGGCCTGCAACAGCTACGAACTGTGGGAGACCGACCTCGACCTGGTCGCCGGACTGGGCCTGACCGCGTTCAGGTTCTCCGTCGAATGGGCACGAATCGAACCGACCGAGGGGGTCTTCGACGAGAAGGCGCTGGCGCACTATGACGCCATCGTGAACGGATGCGTCGCCCGGGGGCTCGCGCCCATCGTCACCCTCTGCCACTTCACCGCTCCGCACTGGTTCGCCGCGCGCGGGGCCTGGCTGGATGACGAGGCACCCGAGCTGTTCGCCCGCTTCTGCGGCGTGGTCACGGACCGGATCGGCGACCGGATCGCGGCCGCCGTGACGTTCAACGAACCCAACCTGTCGCCGATGCTGGCCTGGGCGCACCTGCCCGACTTCGTGTTGGACCTGCAGGCCGCAACGCTCGCTGCGGCGAGCACCAAGGCCGGGGTGCCCCGTTATCGGGCCGGCAACGTCATGCTGCCCGAGGACTTCGCCGGCATGCAGGAGGGCATGACCCTGGCGCACCGAGCGGCCACGGCCGCCGTCAAGGCGCGTCGCCCGGAGCTGCCGGTGGGACTGTCGATCGCCATCTCCGACGACCGGGCGGCCGCGGGCGGCGAGGAGACCGTGGCCAGGAAGCGCGCGGATGTCTACGACCACTGGCTGCGCCTGGCCCGCGAAGACGACTTCATCGGCGTGCAGAACTACGAGCGCATCTGGTTCGGACCCGATGGCCAGCTTCCCCCTGCCGAGGGCGCCGTGCTGAACGGAATGGGCACCGAGGTGGAGCCGGCGTCGCTGGGCGAGGCCGTACGGTACGCGCACGAGGTCAGCGGCAAGCCGGTGATGGTGACGGAACACGGCCTGGGTTCGACGGACGACACCCTGCGGGCGGGGTTCCTCGAACCGTCCCTGGCCGGGTTGCTCGACGCCATCGACTCCGGGGTTCCGGTCCTCGGCTACTGCCACTGGACCCTGCTCGACAACTTCGAGTGGATCTTCGGCTACGAACCCCGCTTCGGCCTGCACGAGGTGGACCGCGAGACGTTCGTGCGCACCCCCAAGCCCAGTGCGAGGGTCTACGCATCCCTCGTCGCCGCCCAGCGCGCCCTCCCCGTCGCCCCCTGACCCGACCGACAGACGCGCCCATCCGTTGGTCGAGCGTGTCGAGACCCCGCGACCCGACCTGCGACACGCACGCACGTCACGAGGTCTCGACAAGCTCGACCAACGAGCGGGGGCGCGACACACACGCAGCTCACGGGAGCCGACCTACGGACGCAGCCATCCCGCTGGTCGAGCGTGTCGAGACCCCGGGACCCGACCTGCGACACGCACGCACGTTACGAGGTCTCGACAAGCTCGACCAACGAGCGCGGGGCGCGAACGCAGGCATCCCACGGGAACCATTCCTTGGGACGCACCCATCCCGCTGGTCGAGCTTGTCGAGACCTCCTGAGATCGTCTACGTCGCCAGGGGGCCGTAGTCGAAACGGGTGACCGTGCCGCCGCGAGGGCCCGCTGAGAGGCCGACCACACGGCCGGTGAAACCGCCGGCGACCTCGGTGGAGGTGTAGCGGCCGTCGATGCTGCCCAGCTCGGTGAAGGTGTCGTCCACCACCAGGCCGAGGTGCAGCACGTCCGGCCCGTTCCCGAAACCGAACTCGTCCTCCGGTGGGGTGGCGCGGATGCGGAGGGTCACGTCACCCGGAGCCCGCACGGTCGAGCCGAGCGGGATCACCAACCCGCCGATGGTCGCGCAGGCCTCGATCCGGTCGCGCGTCGCCTCCACCGTCATGGTGTGGGCGCCATCGATACGCACGACGAGGGACACGTCACCCGCGGTGACCACAGCATCCGCCTGCCAGGACTCGTCCCGGGTGCGCACACCCACCAACCCGGCTCGGCCCCCGGCGGGCGGCAGCAGCCGGAGGCCGCCATCGGCGTCGCGTTCGGTGAAGTCGGATGCCGGGCCACCGGGCGAAATCCAGCGCGGGTCGAGGGCGTGGTCGACGAACCGGTCGCTGAAGTCGCTGACCGTGGCCGGCACGTCGTAGCGACCCTCATCCACGACGGGCCAGTCGTCGACCCAGTCGACGCCGGCGAGGAAGGTCTCCCGGCCGTTCACGTGGAAGCCCGGCGTCGCCCCGCGGGGCCGCACACCCAGATACACCATCGCCCAGTCGCCGCCCGCGGTCTCGACGAGGTCGGCATGGCCGGTGCTCTGCACGGGATTCTCGGTGCTGCGGTGGGACAGGATCGGGTTGGCCGGGTTGCCCTCGAACGGTCCGTCGATGGATCGGGACCGGGCGATGGAGACCGCGTGGCCGCGTTCGGTGCCGCCCTCGGCGACGACGAGGTACCACCAGTCGCCCCGACGGAAGACGTGCGGTCCCTCCGGATGCGCCAGCCCGGTGCCGCTCCAGAGCGGCTGCGGCGTGGAGAGCAGCTCGCCCGTCGCCGGGTCGACCCGCGCCTGCGTGATCTGGGTTCCGGAGGAGGTGCGCTGGGTCCAGGTCAGCCGGCAGGCCCCGTCGTCGTCCCAGGCAAGGTCCGGGTCGATGCCGACCACCCCGGTCGTGAACACCGGGTCGGACCACGGGCCGGCCGGGTCGATCGCGGAGACGATCAGGTGGCCGTCCCGCACCCGGCCGATGTCGGTGGTGATCAACCAGAACCGGCCGTCGTGGTGGCGCAGCGTCGGGGCGAAGATCCCGCCGGCGCCGGCGCCCAGCGGCAGCTGCGACGTGCGGTCGAGCACGTTGCCGAGCTGCCGCCAGGTCACGAGGTCATCGCTGTGGAAGATCGGCACGCCGGGGAAGTACTCGAACGTGGACGTGACCAGGTAGTAGTCCTCGCCCACCCGGCAGATGGACGGGTCGGGGTGGAACCCCGGCAGGCTCGGTTCGGTCACCGGCTGATCGGCTGGGCGAGCCGGTCCGCGTTCATGCGTTCGATCGCGGCGTTCACGCTCTCGGTCGCGGGGCCTTGCAGAAAGAAGGACGCATCGTCGAGCGTGTTCACCGTGCTCCACCTGGTCTGCCGGTGGAAGCTGCGAGCGCGGACGGGGTCGACGTCGGCGATGGCGTCGATCACGGCGTCGAACGCGGGCTCGTCGTCGATCAGGTTGGCAAGGCTGGTGGTGCCGCCGAGGGGTTGGCTGAGCCTCCGGGAGCCGATGGCGTCCGCCGGCACCCGCCACTCGTGGCTGCCCGATCCGACGACGATCACATCGGTCGATCCCGGCAACGACACCTCCGCCGTGGTATTTGGCGGCACGACCGCCGTGATGGTCAGCTCCCCTCCGGTGCGCCGCCAGCGTGCCGACGCCGGCCCGTACGGGGTCTCGTGTTCGGTTCGGGCGTGGTCGAGCTGGTCGAGCGGTCGCGGCGCGATGCGCATCCGTCGGTAACCCGGCTCGGCCGGGGAGAGTCCGCCGACCTCGCGGTGCAGCCAGTCGGCCACGGATCCCAGCGAATAGTGGTTGAACGAGGTCATCTCGCCGGGGTTGATCGAGCCGTCCTCGAGCATGCTGTCCCAGCGTTCCCAGATGGTGGTGGCCCCCATGGTGACCGCGAACAGCCAGGACGGGCACCGGGTCTGGAACATCAGCCGACCGGCCTCGGCGTGGTGCCCGGTCAGGGTGAGGGCGTCGGTGAGCACCGGCGTGCCGAGGAACCCGGTGCTGATCAGGTAGCCGGAGGAGCGCACCAGTTCGGCCAGCCGGTCGCCCATCAGCTGCCGCTGGGCGTCGTCGCGAGCCAGGCCGAAGACGATGGCCAGCGCGTACGGCGTCGGCGAATCCGACACCAGGCGCCCGGACTCGGTCGCGTATTCGCGGAGGAACGCGCTTCGCACGTCTTCGGCGAGCGCCGCGTACCGTTCGGCGTCGGCGGCCTCGCCGAGCAGGCCGGCTGTTTGGGCGAGGATGCTGGTGCTCCGCCACAGATACGCCGTCGCCACAATGTCGGGGTCGGCCTTGGCCTTGGACGGACGGTCGGGCGGTGCGTCGGGATCCAGCCAGTCGCCGAACTGGAAACCGCCCTCCCAGAGGTGGCGGTCGCCGGCGAGCGCGGTGATCGTCTCCACCCAGGAGCGCATGCTCGGGTACTGCCGCCGCAGGACATCGAGGTCACCGAATCTTTCGTACAGGGCCCACGGAACGACCGTTGCGGCGTCTCCCCACCCCGCGGCGGCACCGTTGGTGGGGTCATAGGAGGGGACGAAGAACGGCACGATACCGTCGCAGGCCGCCTGCTCCAGGGCCACGTCTTCCAGCCAGGAGGAGAGCATCGACCGGCAGTCGTAGAGGTAACTGGCCGTGGGGGTGAAGACCCCGATGTCGCCGGTCCAGCCGAGGCGCTCGGCCCGCTGCGGGCAGTCGGTGGGGATGGAGAGGAAGTTGCCGCGCATCCCCCAGACCACGTTCTCGTGGAACCGGTCGAGCATCGGGTCGGAGCTCTCGAACCAGCCGGTGCGGCGCATGTCGGTGTGCAGCACGACCGCGACCACGGCGGCCGGGTCGAACGCGCCGGGCCAGCCGGTCACCTCGGCGTAGCGGAAGCCGTGGAAGGTGAACTCCGGCTGCCAGGTCTGCGACCCGGAGCCGTCCAGGGTGAAGGTGTCGGTGGCCGCAGCGCCGCGCAACGGCCGGGTGCCCAGTTCCCCGTTCTCGAGTACCTCGGCGTGCCGCAGGGTGATGGTGGTGTCGGCCGGGCCGTCCACGGTGAGGCGCAGCACGCCGACCAGGTTCTGGCCGAAGTCCAGGATGGTGGCGCCGCTGGGCGAGATGATCACCTCTGTCACCCGCACCTCCTCGATCGCGCGCACCGGCGGCTGCGTGGTCATCTGCGGCTCACGAACGGATGCGTCGACCCGCACCGGGCTCCACACCGCGTCGGTGCCGGCCAGCAGGCGGGAGTCGAACTCGTCGCCGGCGTAGATTCCGCTGGCGCGCAGCGGGCCGTCGAGCGTGGCCTCCCAGGACGCATCCGTGCCGAAGGTGCGCGAGGACCCGTCGGCGTACTGCACGAAGAGTTGGGTGGCCACGGCGGGGTGTTCGCCGTAGAACGGGGTGGGCGGGCCGAACAGGCGCAGCGTTTCGGCGTACCAGCCGGCGGCCACCCGGGCGCTGAGGGTGTTGCGGCCGGGGACGAGCAGCCCGGTGACATCGGTCGTCTCGTGGGTGAGCCGGCGCGGGTAGCTGGTCCAGCCGGGCTTGAGCACGTGGTCGTCCACGTCGACGTCGTTCACCGCCGCTTGGTAGACCCCGTGGCCGGCCGCGTACAGGGTTGCCCGCAGGACCTCAGCGTCGCCGAGGTCGATGACGGTGCGGGTGTTGAACGGGCTGCCGGGCCGAACCGGGTCGGCGGCCCCGATCGTCTGCGCCTGCCACTGGCCCGCGGCGAGGAACCCGCCCACGAGGTCGAGGGACTCGCTCCACGGGGTCACGTCCGCGTTCGCGCCGGTCACGCGCACGCGCACCCGCACGGCCTCGAGGGGTGCGATGTCGTCGAACGGCCAGTCGACGAAGATCGACTCATCCGTGTCGACGTGGGCGAGCTGCGCGTCTCCGCGCCCGGCCAGCTCGATGTCGACGCTGTGCTGGGTCCAGTCCGGCTGCGAGGTGGCAACCTTCCAGGACAGTCGGGGGCGCGGGCCGGCCACGAAGGCCCCGGGCGCGGTGAGGTCCGAACTGAGCTCGGTGATCACGGTGGTGTCGGTCACGGTCACGGGGTCTCCTGGTGCTGGTCTCATACGTAGTGGCAGGCGGCCAGCGAGACCGCCGTGGGGCGGAGCGCCGGGCGCTTGGTGCGGCACAGTTCGGTGGCCATCGGGCAGCGGGCGGCGAACGGGCAGCCGGAGGACGAGATGGAGGAGGCGGAAGAACCGTCGACCAGGCGTTCTTCGCGCAGCCGGCGGCGCTCGGCCTGCTCGATCGGATCGGGCACCGGTGAGGCGGCCAGCAGCGCCTGGGTGAACGGATGCTGCGCCCCGTCCATGACCTCGCGGGTGCCGCCTTCCTCCATGATCTGCCCCCGGTAGAGCACGATGACCCGCTGGGCGAGCATCCGCACCACCGCCATGTCGTGGGCGATGAAGAGGTAGCTCAGGCCGAGCTCGTCGCGCAGGTCGGCCAGCAGGTTGAGCACCTGCGCCTGGGTGGACAGGTCGAGGGCGCTGACGGGTTCGTCGCAGACGACCAGGCTGGGCCGGGTGATCAGCGCCCGCGCCACGGCGATGCGCTGCCGCTGGCCGCCGGAGAACTGGCGGGGGTAGCGGGAGACGGCCGCGCGGGGCAGGCCGACGAGTTCGAGCATGTCCTCGGCCCGGGAGTCGGCCTCATCGCGGCCCACCCCGTTCACCCGCAACGGTTCGGTGAGGGAATCGCCGATCGACAGGCGCGGGTTCAGCGACGAGTACGGGTCCTGGAACACCGCGCGCAGCCGGGTGGCGAGCACCCGCCGCCCGCGCGGCTTGAGCTGGTCGATCCGCTCGCCCTCGAAGCTGATGGCGCCGCTGGTCACCGGTTGCAGGCCCAGGATGGCCTTGCCGATGGTGGTCTTGCCCGAGCCGGACTCCCCCACCAGGCCGACGGTCTCGCCGGGCTTGATCGTGAAACTGACCCCATCCACCGCCGGGCTCACCGGCGCGCCCTTCTTCGAGACCCTGCCGTAGCGGATCACGAGATCGTCGACCTGGAGGACGGGCGTCTCACCGGCGCCGGGCTGCGCGGCGGCGTGCGGGCTGAGGAGAGTCATGCGTCCACCTGCTTGGTTGGGATAGTGGGGAGTGTGGGAAAGAGCCGGCGCCCGGTCGGCAGGACGCGCGGTTCGGCGACGTCCGGCTGCGGGCCGAAGAGTTCCTCGGCCCGGATGCAGCGGGTCAGCCCCGCACCCGTGGGCCGGGCCAGCAGCGGGATCGGAGTGAGGCAGTCGGCCGTGGCGAACGAGCACCGGGCGGCGAACCGGCAGTCCCTGGGCCAGTCGCGCGGCTGCGGCACCTGGCCCGCGATCGACACCAGCCGGCGGTTGACGCCGTCGTGTTCGTGCGCGTGCGGGTCGGCCCCGAGCAGCGCCTTGGTGTACGGATGCGCCGGCTGGCGCAGCACCGACAGCACGGTTCCGGTCTCCACGATCTGGCCCGCGTACATCACGGCGACCTCGTCGCAGATGTCGGCGACGACGCCGAGGTCGTGCGTGACGATGACCATCGTCATGCCCTCGTCGGCGATGATGTGGCGCAGCAGCGAGAGGATCTCGGCCTGCACGGTCACGTCGAGGGAGGTGGTCGGTTCGTCGGCGATCAGCAGCTTGGGCCGACCGGAGAGCGCCAGGGCGATGGCGACCCGCTGGGCCATGCCGCCGGAGATCTCGTGCGGGTAGCTCTTGAGCACCCGGGGGGCGTCGACGATGCCCACCTTCTCGAGCAGCTCGGTCGCGATGCGGCGGGCCTCCCGCTTGGGCACGCCGCGCAGGCGCTGCACCGCGCCGACGAGCTGGGAGGCGATGGAGAACATCGGATCGAGTGCCCGCATCGGCTCCTGGGCGATGAACGCGATCTCGCGGCCGCGCACCCGGAACATCTCCGACTCGCTCAGCGCCGCGACATCCCGGCCCCGCCAGGAGATCGACCCGGCGGTGGTGGACACGGCCGGCGGCAGCAGGCCGATCAGGGAGAGCGAGGTGAGCGTCTTGCCGCAACCGGATTCGCCGACCAGGCCCAGCACCTTGCCGGGGCCGACGGTGAAGGACACATCGCTGACGAGCGTGGTGCCGTCGTCCAGGCTCACGTGCAGCCCGTCCACCCGCAAGGACTTGTCATCGGCCTGGCCGGGCTCGGCGTGGCGGGCCTTCGCGGCTGCCTTGGCGGTGCGCGTCGGGGCCGCGGTGACGGTGGTGGCGGATGCGGCCTTCGCGCGGCGTCGACGCCGGGCGGAGGGCACGTGCTCGGTCGGGCCGGACAGGGCGTCGCCGATCGCGTTGGCGGCGAACACCGTGAGGATCAGGACCACACCGGTGGGCACCATCAGCCAGGGGGCGTCGTAGATGTGCGTCGAAGCGCTCTGGATCATGCCGCCCCAGCTGGGCGCGGGCACCGGCGGGCCGAACCCGATGAAGGCCAGGCCGGTCTGGATCATCAGGCCGATCGAGAAGACCAGGGCGAACTGAACCATGATCGTGGTGGTCAGGCCGGGCAGCACGTGCCGATGGCTGACCCGGGTTGCCCGGAGCCCGTCGACAAACGCGGCGTCGACGTAGAGCTGCGACTGCAGGGACTTCGTCTGGCCGAGCAGCACCCGGTACATGCCGGTGGAGATGACCAGGCCGAGGATCACCATGATCAGCGGCAGATTGGTGCCGATGATGCCGATCACGGTGAGCATCACGATGATCAGCGGAATGGACATCGCGATCTCGGTCGCCCGGTTGATCATGGTCTCGGTGCGCCGGCCGGCCGAGGCCGCCCAGAGCGCGAGCGGCGTCGCCACCAGGAGGGCCACCACGGCGCCGAGGGCCGACGTGGCGATGGCATCCGCGCCGGCGGTGAAGATGCGGGTGAGCATATCACGGCCGAGTTCGTCGGTGCCGAGCCAGTGCGCCCCGCTCGGCCCGGACAGCGGCGGGCTGCCGGTCTGCTCGGTGGCGCCGTAGGGCGACCAGAGCGGCGCGGTGAACGACGCCACGACGAGCAGCACCAGCCAGGCGAGGCCGAAGATGGCGCCCGGGGTGGAGAGCGATTGCCGGATCTTGCGGAGCCTCGACGGGCGGACCGATGTGGGCAGCGCCGTTGCGATGCTGACGGTGGAGTCGTGCGTGCTGGTCATGAGGTCCTCAGTTTCGGATCGAGGAAGCGGTTGGCGAGCTCGAGCAGCAGGTTGACGATGACGACGATGATCGTGGTGGTCACCACGACCCCGAGGATCATCGGAGCGTCGTTGCTCGCCGCTGCCCCCTGGATGCTCTGGCCGAGGCCTGGCAGGGCGAAGATCTGCTCGATGATGACCGATCCGCCGAAGAGGGCGATGAACTGCAGTCCGACGCCGGCCACGATCGGCAGGCTGGCGAAGCGCAGCGCGTGGATATAACGGATGCGCCACTCCGGAGTGGCCGTTGCGCGCAGGGTGCGCACGTGGTCCTGGGAAAGGGCGTCGAGCATCGATGCCCTGGTCTGCCGGGCGACGAACGCCGCCCCGCCCAGCGCGAGGGTGGCGACGGGCAGGATGAGCGACTGCAGCCAGAGCGCCGGGTCGACCTCGATCGGCACGTACCCGGTGGCGGGCAGCAGGCCGGCCTGCACGGAGAAGATGAAGACGAAGACGATGCCGATCCAGAAACCGGGGATCGCCGCGCCCAGGGCGGAGAAGGCGTTGACGATGCGGTCGACGATCCCGCCGCGCACGGCGGCCACGACACCGAAGACGACACCAATGACGGTGCTGGCCGCGGTGCCGATCAGGGCGAGGGTGAAGGTCACCGGCAGCCGGGACGCGATGTCGCTGGTGATGGTGCGGCCGTCGAGCAGGCTGACCCCGAAGTCGCCACGCACGGCGGCGCCGAGCCAGGTGAGGTACTGCAACGGGAGGGGGTCGTTCCAGCCGATCGAATCGTCGTAGGCGAGGATCTCCTCGGGCGTTGCGCCCATGCCCAGGATGATGCTGCCCGGGCTGCCCGGCATCAGCCGGGCCAGCAGGAAGGCCACGATCGACACGACCAGGACCGTGAAGATGCCGAAGAGGATCCGCTTCGTGATGAAGCCGGCCATGTCGTCTCCTTGGGGTGGGGGGGTGAATAAGAGGGAAGGCGGGGGCGGCCGGAGCCGCCCCCGCGGGGTGCTACTCGCCGGCCGGCGTGAACGAGGAGAGCAGCGGGATGCTCAGCTCGCCCGCGAACGTGACCTCGGTCAGCTTCTCGGCGTCGAAGCCGATGCTGGTGAGCGGTTCGTACAGCGGGTAGAGCCATCCGCTCTCCACCAGTCGGGCGTTGAGCGTCTGCAGGGCCGCCGCGCGGTCCTCGTCGGTCTGCGCGCCGGCGAGGGCACCGGTGGCCGCCTGGAGCTCGGGGTCGTCGCCGCCCTGGGTGTTGGCGAAGCCGAAGATGACGCCGTACATGTTGCCGATCGGGTTGGACCAGTCCAGCGGGATGTGACCGATGGCGGTGGTGCTGACGGCCGCGAAGGACTCCTCGGTGGAGGCTGCCGGCTTGACGTTCATCGTGATCCCGGCCTCGGCGAGGTCCGTCTGGATCGACTCGAGGTCGGACTGGGAGTCGGCGCCCGAGACGATGTCGAAGCTGAAACCGTCCGGGTAGCCGGCTGCGGTGAGCAGGTCCTTAGCGGCGTCGACGTCACGCACCCACGCCTCGTCAACCTCACTCGACCAGCCGGGCGAAGCCGTGGGCAGGGCGTTGCGCTGAACGACGTCGCCCTTGTGCAGCGTTTCGACCAGGCGGTCGCGGTCGATCGAGAGCTGGATGGCCTGGCGCACGCGCTCGTCGGCCATCTCGGGAACGGACGAGCCGGTCTTGTCGAACTGGATCAGCGAGACCACGCTGCCACCGATCTGGGAGACGCCGACGTCCTTGGATTCGAGGAGGTCGACCGTGGACGACTTCATCACGCCGGCATCGACCTGGCCGGAGATGAGGGCGTTGGCCCGGGCCTGCGGGTCGAGGATGGGCCGGAACACCACGGTGTCGAACGGGTAGTCGGCCGTCTCGGTGCTGTCGGCGAAACGGGTGAAGGTGTACGTGCTGCCCTTGGTGGTCTTCGCCGCGTCGAGCTCGTACGGTCCGGAACCCACGGTGCCCTGGTTGAGCAGGGACGGATCGTCGAGACCGGTCTGCCCCACGATCATGCCGGGGACGTTGGCCAGGGAAGCCACGATCGGGAACTGCGCGGAGAGGAAGGTGATCACCACGGTCTTCTCATCCGGGGCTTCGAGGGAGGCGATCTCGGCGGCGCCGCCGGTGGCGAAGCCGCTGTAGGCCTCGAGCGCGGGGTCGTTGCGACGGTCGAGGTTGGCGATCACGAGGTCGGCGGTCAACGCGCTGCCATCGCTGAAGGTCACGTCGTCGGCGAGGGTGAGCGTCAACACGCTGCCGTCTGCGTTGAACTCCCAGGCGGATGCGAGACCCGGGCCGACGGTGCCGTCCGAAGCGAACTTCAGCAGCGAGTCGTAGGCGGCCTCGTAGAACTGGCGCTGGCCCACCGAGTACATCAACGGGTCGTATCCCGTTGCGGCCATGTCCTGCTCCTGGGCGATGGTGAGCGTGGCGGCATCGTTCGATCCATTACCACCGCCGCCTCCGCTGGATCCGGTGCACGCGGTGAGTGCTGCAATGAGCACTCCAGTCGTGGCAGCGGCAAGAGCCCGCCTTGTCCATACCGGGGTCGTTGTCTTCACGGGTGGCCTCCATCTACGCTGATTGGTTGCTGTGACATCTGCGGCGGGACTCGTGAGAGCTTCCTCGCCCGACCTCACTGTGTGCGACCGGGCGCACGGACGCCAAGACGATTCCATTCATTGGACATATCCGTGGAATTGAGCGAAGATCAGGCATGCCCGACCAGACCGACGCCGCTCCCATTCGCGGCAAGCGCCCGCCGCGCGGCGAACCCGTCATCGACCGGGCCCTGTCGCTGCTCGCCTGCTTCACCGACGACAAGCGCGAACTCACCCTCGGCGAGTTGTCGGCCCGGGCGGGCATCCCGCTGTCCTCGACGCTCCGGCTGGCGCAGGGCCTCGTGAAGTGGGGCGCGCTGGAGCGGCTGCCCAGCGGCGAATTCGTCGTGGGCGTGCGCCTCTGGGAGGTGGCGTCGCTCTCCCCGCGCGGACACGGCATCCGGGAACTCGCCCTGCCGTACCTGGAGGACCTGTACGAGGTGAGTCACCACCACGTGCTCCTCGCCGTGCTCGACGCCGACGAAGCCATCCTCATCGAGCGGCTGTCGTCCCGGCGCGCGCCGGCGGTCGCCTACCGGCTGGGCGGCCGGCTGCCGCTGCGGAGCACGGCGGTGGGCCGGGTGCTGCTCGCGGCCCAACCGGTCGCGTTCCGGGAACGCATACTGGCCCAGCCACCCGACCTGGACTTCCGGGTGGAGACGCTCGGCTCGACCGACGAACTCCGGCGGGAGCTGAACGAGGTCGCCCGCCTGGGGTACTCAGTGGTGCGGCGGGAACGCCCGTCCCAGACCGTGTCGGTGGCGGCCGCGATCTACGATTCCTCCCGCAAGGCCGCCGCCGCCGTGTCGATCCTGGCGCCGGACGGCTCGGTCTCCCCCGACGTCGCCCTGCCCGCCCTGCGCGCCACGGCCCGGTCGATCTCTCGCGCGCTGGGTTTCCGGCCGTCCGGCATCGACGGCATCCACTCGCAGCCCGACCGCGAGACCACGCTGCGATCCTGACCCGACCTGGCACCTCTGCCGGTGAATGGAATCTCGCTCCCGCTCGTCCCGCCTATCCCGCACACTAATGTCGGCGCCCTCGCTCACACGATCCTGGGACCGATGACTCGATGAGGAGACACCCGATGGCCGCACCCATGCTCGAACCCGGAGTTCACACCCCGATCGCCAACGCGCTGCCCGGCGAGGCGGTGCCGTACGTCATGGCCGCCGGCCACGGTGACCGGTATTTCCTCAACGGCCAGCTCATCACGGTCATCGCCCGCCCGGTCGACACCGGCAACCTGTTCGGTGCCGCGTACATCGCCGGCGGCCGGGGCGCGACGCTGCCGTTCACCGCCGACGACAGCGAACACCGCACCGTGATCGTCTTCGACGGCCTGGTGCAGGTCTGGCTCGACGGCACCTCCAGCATCCTCTCCCCCGGCGACGAGGTCGTCATCCCCTCCGGTGTCGCGTTCGCCTACCGGATGCTCGCGGGCGAGAACCGGATCCTGCTCTGGTCGTCCCCCGGAACCTCCCTCGCGCTGCTGAGCCGCCTCGGCACCTCCACCGGTTCGCACGTTCGGCCGGCCCGCGCCGAGCGCACGGTCTCGGATGCTGAATTCCGCGCCGTCGCCGAGGAGTTCGGCATGCAGGTGCCCGACCTGTCCCGACCGGAGGCCGGCTCGGCCGAGCACACGGTGCGGCCGAACGGCAACGTGCCGTTCATCCTCAGCGCCGGCGAGGGCGACCACTACAGCGGCGCCGACGAGACCCACACCTATATCTCCCGCGGTGAGAACACCGACGGCCGCTACTTCGCCGTTCAGAGCAGCGGCGCCCGCTCCGGCTACATCCCGCTGCACTTCCACCAGCAGCACACCGAGAACTTCCTCTGCCTCGACGGCCGGGTCCGGCTGCACGTCAACGGGCGCGAGGTGCTGCTGACCAAGGGTGACTTCGTGCACGCGCCGGCCGGCACCATCCACTCCTATGCCTACGACTCCGCGTACGCCCGGATGGTCGGGGTGCTGGCGCCGTCCATCTTCGAGCCGTTCTTCGAGTACGTCTTCAGTCCCACCGCCGACTCGATCTACACCGAGGGCGCCGCCGCCGGATTCAACGGGGCCGGCTTCGGCCGCGCCCAGGCCGAACTCGACCTCGTTGTCGTCGGCCCGCCGCCCGAGCGGGTCGCCGGGCTGGACATCTGACCCGGATGCCGGGGCCGACGGGTCCACGCGCGAACACCCGGGCGGGCGCGGTCTCCGGCCGAGCCGTGGGCACACCGTACGGGGACGTCAGCGCGTTCCTGGGCATCCCGTACGGGCTGCTCGGCCCAGGGCGCGGCCGCTTCGACCCGGCCACGCCGCCCGCACCCTGGCTCGGAACCCTGGACTGCACCGAGCCGGGACCAATGGTGCCGCAGAACCCCGACCCGTACCAGGAGCAGGCCGGTGTTCCCGCCCGGGCGCACGACGATGCGAACGGGCTCAACCTCAACCTGTGGACCCCCGGCGTGGATTCCGGCCGACGTCCCACCCTCGTCTGGATCCACGGCGGGGCGAACATCACCGGCTCCAACTCCGACCCCATTCAGGACGGAGCCCGGCTCGCGGCGTTCGCCGACTCGGTCGTCGTGTCGGTGAACTACCGTCTGGGCGTCTTCGGGTTCCTCTGGCTGGACGAGGCCCGGAACGGCTGCTCGACCGGCAACGCCGCCATCCACGACCTCGTAGCCGCCCTGCAGTGGGTGCAGGACGAGATCGCCCGGTTCGGCGGCGACCCCGACAACGTGACCATTGCCGGCCAATCGGCCGGCGCCGCACTCGTCGGCACCCTGCTGGCCGTTCCGGCCGCCGGCGGGCTCTTCCACCGGGCGATCATGCAGAGCGGCACGGCCGAACGCGTGGCGACACCGGCGGATGCAGCCGCACTGACCCGGGAGGTCCTCAGGTCGCTCGACCTCGACGAGGCCGATGGTACCGCGCTGGTCGACCTGACGACCGCGGAGCTCCTCGCCGCGCAGTCGGCCGTGGTGCACGCCCATCAGGCCGACGATGTCGGACTCTCGATCGTGTTCCGGGCCGTCGTCGACGGCACGCTCATCCCCGACGTCCCGCTGGAATCCGTGCGGGGCGGGATGAGCGATGCCGTCGACCTCCTCATTGGAACCAACCTCGACGAGGCGTCGCTCTTCCTCCTCTTCGATCCGATCGCATCCGTACCCGCCCAAGTCGCCCCCGCCCTGGCACGGGAGATCCGGCGCGATGTCGGGGCCGGCACAGCGGCCGAGACCTTCCGCCGCGCTGTCGAAGCGGACCTCGGCCATCCACCCACCGATGCCGAGGCCCTCGAGGTCTACCTCACCGACCGGAGCTACCGGCAGCCCAGCAACCGGCTGCTCGATGCCCGCGGCGGCAGCACCGGTCGCAACTACTCCTATCTCTTCACCCGGCCCAGCCCGTCGATGCAGGGCAGGCTTGGCGCCTGCCACGGCGCCGAGCTGGCGTTCGTCTTCGGCACATCCGACCTGCCGGAGGCGGCCTTCTTCACCGGGCCGGGCGCGCCGCGCTCCCTGAGCGAAGGAATGATGTCGGGCTGGGCTGGTTTTCTGCGGAACGGCCGTCCGTCAGGTGACCAGCCCTGGCCGGTATACGAGCTTCCCGCGCGCACAACCTGGATCTGGGACGAGCCGCCCGGCCTGCAGGACGACCCCCGTGCTGCGCTGCGGGTGTTCTGGACGGCTGCGCTGCCCGCACACGAATAGCGGATGCCCGACGACGGTGTCAAGGGGTGTTCCCCGGGGCACGAAGGCGGCGTAAGTTGTGCCGCAGCCGAAGGGAAACTCTGCCCATGAGAGCCAACGTCATCCTCTTCTGGATCCTCACCGGATTCTTCGTGCTCGCCGGCATCACCTACACGGTGTGGAGCCTGATCTTCAACGCGCAGCAGCTGGCGACCCAGTCCGTGACCGGCCCCGGCACGCCGATCGAGTGGGTGGGCACGGTCGCCCTCGGGCTCTGCGCCGTGCTCTCGGCCTTCATCGCGTTCTACCTCAGCCGGGTGCACCGGGCCCAGGGCGGGGAACTCCCCGAGGACAGAATCACTGCCAACATCGACGACGGCGACCCCGAAATGGGGTTCTTCAGCCCGTACAGCTGGTGGCCCATCATCCTCGCCGCGTCAGCCGCCCTGCTCTTCCTCGGGCTAGCCGTGGGCATCTGGATCTCCATCATCGGCGTGTGCGTCGGCGCCATCGCCCTGGTCGGGTGGACCTACGAGTACTACCGCGGCCTCTTCGCCCGCTGACCTGCCCGAGCGTCAGGGCGGCGTCAGGCCTTCAGCGTCGCCGTGAAGAACCGCTCGATGACCGGGAACGAGGCGGAGGTGTCGAGGTCCCGGTCGGAGGTGCTGCGCACCTCGGCCGTGGCGCTCGGCTGTGCTTCGAGGCGGCCGGAGTCCAGCGGCGGGCCGCCGGGCACCTCGTTGACACCGGCGGGGTTGAGGAACCCGTGCCCGAAGCCCTCGATCAGGTAGAGGGTGGCGTCGGCGCCGCCGGCGACCAGCGCGTCGTACAGGGCGATGCTCTGGCTGGCCGGCACGAGCGGGTCGGCCGCGCCGTGCATGATCAGGAACGGCGGAGCGTCGCTCACTCGCTGCCGGGCCGGACTGGCTTGCACCGCACGCTCCATATGCTCGGCCGGGGCTCCGCCGAGGAGCCCGGCGGTGGGCGGGTTGTCCTGGTCGGCGGCGAGCAGGTCGGCCGCGCCGTAGCCGTCCATTACGGCCTGCACACCGGCGTCGACGGTGCTGGGCTGTTCGCCGCCGAGGGTCGGCACCGCACCGAGCAACCCGGCGAGCGCGGCGAGGTGCCCGCCGGCCGATGACCCCCACAGGCCGATCGCATCGGACTGGATGCCGTACTCGTCGGCGTGCGTGCGCAGCCAGCGGATGGCGGCCCGCACGTCGAACAACGGCTGCGGGAACGGCGCCGTGCCGGAGAGCGTGTAGTCGATGCTCACCATCACGAAGCCGGACCCGGCGAAGAATCGTTCAAAGTCTGGCCGCCAGGTGCGGTCGCCCATCCGCCAGGCGCCGCCGTGCAGCCAGATGATCGCCGGCAGCCGGCCCGCCGCCGCGGGGCGCACGATGTCGAGCACCAGCCCGGGGGCGAACTCGAGGTCGAGGTGCGCCGTGACGGCGGTTCCTTCGGTGTGCAGTGGCATTGCTGACTCTTCCTGGTTGACGGCTCGTTCGACGCTGAACATCCGGCCCGTCCTAGCCGGCCGGGTCCGGTGCACTGGCTGGGCTCCGGCTGATCGCGCGGTAGCGCTCCCGCCGGCGGCGCAACCGCTCATCGCCGGGCAGCGAGCGGAGCGCCGGGAGCAGCTGTTCGATGGTGGCGCCGACCCGCCGGCTGAAGTCGGCCGGCTCCGCCGCCGCATCCGGATGCTCGGGAACGATCCAGTCGACGATTCCGGCGTCCCGCAGGGCGACGGCGCCGATCCGCTGCGATTCGGCCATCTCGGCGGCGTGGCTGGTGTCGCCGTGGATGATGGCGCTGGCTCCCTCCGGCGGAAGCGGCGCGAGCCAGGCGTGCTGGCTGGCGATGGTGAGGTCGCTCGGCAGCAGCGCGAGCGCACCGCCGCCGGTTCCCTCGCCGAGCAGCACGGCGACGGTGGGCGCGGGGTGGGTGACCAGGCCCTCGAGGGTGCGGGCGATCTCGCCGGCGAGGCCGCCCTCCTCCGCCTCCTTGGACAGCGCGGCACCGGGGGTGTCGATGATCGTGACCAGGGGCAGGCCGAGCTCGGCCGACAGCCGCTGGCCACGCTGGGCCTGCCGCAGGGCGGCCGGGCCCCAGGGGCTGCCGGAGCGTTGGGCGTGCCGGTCCTGGCCCACCACCACACACGGGATGCTGCCGAACCGGGCGATCGCGAGCAACAACCCGTCGCTCGACTCGCCCTGGCCGGTGCCGCTGAGGTGCACGACGTCGGTCGCGGCATAGCGCAGCACACTCCGCACGCCCGGCCGGGCGCGGTCGCGGCTGCTGCGGATGGACTCGGCGGCGCTGATCGCGGGCCCACGGTAGGGCTCGAGTGACGCATCCGCTGCCCGGTTATCGGCACTCGTCGGCGCGAGCAGGGTGCCGAGGATCCGGGCGATGAAGCCGGGCAGCCGGCCGGGCGGCAGCACCCCGTCGATCACGCCGTGCCGGTAGAGGTTTTCGGCGGTCTGCACGCCATCGGGGAAGGGCTCGCCGTAGATGGCCGCATAGACCCGGGGGCCGAGGAAGCCGAGTAGGGCGCCCGGTTCGGCGACCGTGACGTGGCCGAGCGAGCCCCAGCTCGCCATCACCCCGCCGGTGGTGGGGTGGCGGAGGTACACCAGGTAGGGCAGGCCGGCCCGCTTGTGCGCGGCGATCGCGGCCGTGATGCCCACCATCGCGACGAAGGCTGGCGTGCCCTCCTGCATCCGGGTGCCGCCGGAGGCCGGACCGGACAGCAGCGGGATGCGCTCCCGGGTGGCGCGTTCGATGGCGGTGATGAGTCGTTCGGCGGCGTCGATGCCGATGGAGCCGCCGAGGAAGGCGAACTCGCTGACGATCAGGGCCACCCGGTGGCCGCCGACCCGGCACTCGCCGGTGATCACCGACTCATCGGTGCCGCTCTTGGCGCGGGCCCGGTCGAGGTCGGCGGCGTACGGCTCGGCCCGCGTGCGCGGGGTGATGGGCTCGTCCCAGGACTGGAAGGTCCCCTCGTCCCCGACGAGCCCGATCAGCTGTGTTGCCGAAAGCCGTGTTGCCGAAAGCGGTGTTGCCGAGCGCGGGGCGGCCGAGCGCGTTTCCGTCACGAGGCCTCCTTCGTTTGCCTGGCCGCCATTCTCTCGCGGATGGCCGGGCCGTGCTGGTCCAGCGTCGGCGGTGCGCGGTGGCCACGGAAGGTGACCTCCTCCTCGGCGTTGCCCGGCTCGCCGAAGAAGCGCAGCGGCGGTCCGGGCAGGGTGAGCGGGCCGAGGCTGGAATGCTCGACGTCGATGAGCAGGCCCTGCGAGGCCACCTGGTCCCAGGCGTAGACCTCGTCGAGGGTGCGCACCTTGCCGGCCGGGATCCCGGCCGCCTCAAGTGCGACGAGCAACTCCGCCGAGCCGTAGGCCGAGAAGGCCTCCTCCACGACGGTGATGACCCGGGCCCGGTTCGCCACCCGGTCGGCGTTGGTGGCCAGGCCAGGGGCGGCCGGGTCGATGCCGAACCGGGCGCAGAACTTCTGCCAGAGCGCGGGGCTGCCCACGCTGATCTGCACCGAGCCATCGGCGCAGGCGAACAGGCCGTACGGCGCGATCGACGGATGGTGGTTGCCCTGCGCCAGCGGGGTCTGGCCCGCCACGGTCTGCCGGGTGCCCTGGAAGGCGTGCACCCCGACGAGCGCGGAGAGCAGCGACGCCCGCACCACGCCGCCGCGGCCGGTGGACTCGCGTTCGTAGAGTGCGGACACGACACCGAAGGCCCCGTAGATGCCCGAGAGCAGGTCGCCGATCGGCACGCCCACCCGTTGCGGGTCATCCGGCCCTGAGCCCGTGATCGACATGATGCCGGCCTCGCCCTGGGCGATCTGGTCGTAACCGGCGCGGCCGCCCTCCGGGCCGTCGTGGCCGAAGCCGGTGATCGAGAGGATCACCAGGCGCGGGTTCATGGTGAGCAGGCGGTCGGTGGAGTAGCCGAGCCGGTCCATCACGCCGGTGCGGAAATTCTCGATCAGCACGTCGGCGTCACCGATCAGGGCGTCGAGCACGAGCCTGTCGTCGGCGGACTTCAGGTCGAGTGCGATCGACTCCTTGTTGCGGTTGCAGGAGAGGAAGTAGGTGGATTCCAGTGCGTCGGATTCACCGACGAAGGGCGGACCCCAGCCGCGGGTGTCGTCGCCCGTGCCCGGGGTTTCCACCTTGATCACGCGGGCGCCGAGGTCGCCGAGCATCATTCCGGCCTGCGGTCCGGCGAGGGCCCGACTGAGATCGAGCACCACGATGCCGGCCAGCTGGCCGTCCGCGCGGTTCACGATGCGACCTCGCCGGGCGGGCCGCCGGGCGGGCCGCTGAGCAGTCCACCGTAGTCGCCGCCGTTGGGGGTGCGCACACCGGTGTGCACGTGGAACCGGGCCGGGGTGCGGTTGTTCAGGAAGACCCCGCAGTGGTGGTCGAGTTCGAGCAGGAGAACCGGGCTCTGGATGCGGAAGTAGAACGGGTCGTCGTCGGCCCAGCCGCCGATCCAGGAGAACCAGGTCTCGTCGTACCGGGCCGTGACCTCGCCCAGCCTGCTCGCCAGCACGCCGGCGGGAAGGTGGTCGAGGAACGCGGCGACGAGGCCGCTGACCTGCTCCTGGTCGGCCGGGCCGAGCTCGGTCACACGGATGCCCTCCAGCGGGATCACCCGGTTGTCCTGGAAGCATCCGCCCAGGTGGCGTTCGTCGCCGGGATGCAGACGCCCGGCGGGCATCGCCGGGTCGACCATGTCGGCGTAGACCTGCGCGGCCTGCTGCTGCGCGGGGGCGAGCCCGGTCATCAGCGCCCGGGCCCGATCGATCCGGTCGCGGAAGACGTCGACCGGCCCGACCGGGCTGTCGAGGATCGTGGACGGTTCGGCGCCGAGAAAGACCGGTGAGACCACCATCCGGTCGCCCTCGACGACGCAGTTGAGGCCGAGGTGATGGCCGAACAGCTGCCATCCCCACGGCTGCGTGGCCGACGGGGTGCCGTAGAGGGCGATGTTGTAGCTGCACTCGTTCATGATCGCGGGCAGGCCGATGACATCGCCGAGGTAGCCGTTGATCCACATCAGGGTGCGCACGCGCTCGTAGCCGACGTCGCTCAGGCTGGCGCGCACCAGGGCGAGGGCCAGGTCGCGCTGGCGCGGCTCGAGGTCTTCGAGGCGCAGCCCGGTGTCGTGCTGCAGGAATTCGGGGTTGGCCCAGGACCGCCACTCGTGTGCGCGGAGCGGGTAGGTGAGGGCGGCCCACTCTGCGCCGGAGAGGGCGGCGAGCAGGTTCCCGGCGGCGTCGACCATCGCGGCGGTCGGGGCGCCGGCGCCCGGTTCGGGCAGCACGGCGGGCTGGGCGATGATGGTGCCGTCGGTGCTGATCCCCCGGTAGGGCTCCGGGTATTTGGTGGCCCAGTCGATGATCATCGGCCCGGCGAACGGGTCGCTCTTCACGACCTCGGCGTATTCGCGGTAGCTGAGCCCGCGGAAGCCGCTGATGCGCGGGTCGTTTTCGGGAAACAGGTGCTCGCGGAAGTCAGTCGCGACCATGGGCGGCCACCTCTTCCCGCTGGTCGGCGGCAGCCGCGACCGGGTGGTGCCCGGCGGCGACGGCGAGGGCCGTGGCGATCGCGGCGGGGTCGACGCCCCGCCAGGCGACATGCTGGTCGGGTCGCACGAGCACGGCGGAGGCTTGCCAGTCCACGTGGGTGTGGGCGGCGAAGTCGAGGGTCAGCACCCGCACCGGGATGCCGGAGTCCGCCTCCGCGGCGGCTGCAGCGTGGGCGAACGCGTCGGCGGTAGGAGCGGCGGCGTCCACGAGCAGCGTGAACCAGGGCCCGAGCGCATCGTAGAGCGAGTCGGCGCCGAGCCAGGTGTGCGGCAGCAGGCTGCCCGGGCGGGTGGCGGCCACGTAGCGAATCGGGTCCTCGGGCGGGATCGGGGACCCGTCGTCGACGACGATCGGGGACCCGGGGTACTGGTAGCCGAGCACCAGCCCGAGCGAGCTGAATTCGCTGCGTTTCACCTCGAGGTCGAACGCGATCGCGGCGCGGGCCTCGGCTCCGGCCGGGGAATCCTCGTCGAGCACGGCGTGGGCGAAGTCGGAGGCGAGCATCCGGCCGTTGGAGGCGGCGTCCGCGATGGTGCGTGCCGCGATCGGCCGACGTTCGGCCTCGTAGCTGGCGAGCAGGTGCTCCCCCGCCCAGCCGGCCTGCACTGCAGCGATCTTCCAGGCCAGGTTGGCGGCGTCGCCGACACAGGTGTTGAACCCGTGTCCGCCCCAGGGCGGGTTGAGGTGCGCCGCATCGCCGATGAGGTGCGCGCCGTCGCGGCCGTAACTGCCGGCCAGGAGCATCCGGGCCGTCCACCGATCGGTGGCGATCACGTCAACGTCCACGTCGGTGCCGGTGAGTTTCCGCACCAGGTCGTGCGGGTCGGGGTTGGCGTCGAGGTCGACGTTCTGGATGATCACCCACCAGGTGGAGGCCAGGTCCATCCGGCCGATCATGCCGGCGGCGGAGGGGGTCAGCACCCAGTACTGCACCGCGGGGTCGAGGGTGACCAGGCCGGCCAGCGCCTCGGAGCGGAACAGGAAGTTGAAGTTCGACTTTGCCGCGGAGCCGCCCTCGAGACGGATGCCGAGGCCACGGCGCACGATCGAGGAGCCGCCGTCGGCGCCCACCAGGTGGTCGCAGGTGATCCACTTCGTGGCTCCCGTCTCATCGGCCACCAGCGCGCGCGGTCGCCGACCGGGCGCGACGTCGATCTCGACGAGGCTGATGCCGGTGAACAGCTCCGCGAGGCTCGCGCCGGCCACACCGCTGCGCAACACCTCCTCGACGACGGGCTGGGAGACCTGCTGGCCGCCTTCGGGCTGCAACTCGTAGCGGTGGCGGTCCACCTGGAAGGCGTTGCGGAACCGCTTGAGCTCGTAACCGGTGAGGCTCGAGCAGAAGATCACATCCTCCGAGTACTCCGCCGACAGTGGTGCGGCCTCGCGCAGCGGATCGGCCAGGCCGATCCTGCGCAGGTGGCTCATCGTGCGGGCGTTCGTGGTCTTCGCCTTGGGCCGGGTCGGGTCGACCGCGAGCCGCGGCTCGATGACGAGGCTGGCGACGCCGCGGGAGTCGAGGTCGAGAGCAAGGAAGAGCCCACTCGGGCCACCCCCGCAGACCAGCACCGGAACGGAATCGGGCAGCGAATGCACATCCGCCCTCTCGGTGACGGTCATGGTCAGGCCCGCGCCCGGTCGGCGGTGGCCGAGATCGGGGTGGTGAGCGTGCCGAGGCGGTCGATCTCGACCTCCACAGTGTCGCCGGGCTGGAGCAGCCACGGCGGGGTGCGCACGTAGCCGACGCCCTCCGGGGTGCCCGAGACGAGAACGTCGCCGGGGTGCAGGGTGAAGGTCTCGCTGATCAGCGAGAGGATGGCGCCGACCGTGAAGATCATGTCGCGGGTGTTGCCGTTCTGCACTTCGATGCCGTTCACCCGGGTGCGCACCTGCAGCCCGTCGCGCAGGTCGCCGACCTCGTCGCGACTGACCAGCGGGCCCATCGGGCCGGAGAAGTCGCCGTTCTTGCCGAGGGTCCACTGGGCGGTGAGCTTCTGCGCGCGCCGGGAGGTGAGGTCGTTGAAGGTGGCGTAGCCGAAGACGGCGGATGTGGCGGTGTCGGCATCCGCGGACTCGATGCGGCGGCCGACGACGGCCGCTACTTCGCCTTCCCAGTCGAGGCCGGCCTCACCGGCGGGAACGGGGGCTGCGACGCCGCCCACGCTGAGCGATGCGGTCCAGCGGCCGAAGAGGGTGGGGTACTCGGGAACGGCGAAGGATCCCTCGGCCGCGTGGGCCTTGTAGTTCAGGCCGACGCAGATCACCCGGGCACTCGCGGGGACGAGGGGGACCTCGCGCACCTCGCTGCGGAGGAGGCGGGTGCCGGTGGTGGATGCGGCGCGCTCCTGCCAGCCGAACGGGTCGCTCCAGAATTCGTCGAGGGTGGTGATCGGGGTCACGTGGTCCCCATCGATGAGGCCGATCCTGGCCTGGTGATCGTCATCGGCGGCGATGCCCATGAATTTCATGTCACGTCCTTCTCGTCTGTGTTCCGCGGCGTTGCGGTGCCGACGGGCCCCAGGCTGTTCGTGCGAAGCGCGGGCCGGCCGACATCATTCAGAGTGATTGACCCGCCGCGCACCACGAACCGCGATTCCATTGGTTGGGAGAATCCCCGCCCCGTGTGCCGCCCAACCGCCCTGTCCGCCGCTCTCCGCGCGCAACTGTTCCCGCTGCGGACAAGTGGTCCCGGCACACCGGGACCACTTGTCCGATTAGGTAGCAGTTGCGATATTGACGTGTGGATAATGTGATGTTTCCTCACATATATCTCTTATTCGTGAGAGAATGTAGGTATGGACGACGACCTGGCAGGTGGTTCCACAGCAGCGACGGGAGGCACTCCCGCCGCTCAGCCGGCGGCGGACTGGAACACCAGCCTCGCCGTCCCAGCGCCCGCTGCTTCGACGCCGCTCGGCGCGAGTGGTGGCGGCACTTCCGACCTCTCCGACACCGGCTTTACCGTCCCGAAGGCTCCGAAACACAGAAAGCCACAGCCCGAGTGGCGGGAGCCGGACGAGCTTCCCGCGGTGCAGCAGGCGCGCACCGGGGCCTTCGGCGAGAAGCTCAGCGCCCTCTCCGACGCGGCACGCACGGTGCAAGCCGTGATGGCGTCAATCGATGCCGGCGGGCTCAGCGACGCGGAAGCGGTCGCGCTGACCCAGACCGTCGAGCGGATCGGCCGCCCGGTGGACGCGGCCCGCGTCACCACGGCCTCGACGATCAGCGACCGCGGCCACCGGGGCCTGGGCACCGAGTCGCTGGCCTGGCGGATGGGCGCCTCGCACGAGAACGAACTACTCACCCTGCTGACCCGGGCCTCGGTGCCGGAGATGAAACGGAGGGTGGCCCTCGGTGCGAAAGTCGCGCCTCGGATCGTGGTCGGCCTGGTCCGGGAACCGGTGTTCCCCATCGTGGCCGCGGCCCTGGCCGCCGGGGAACTCGGGATGGACGCGGCGGAGAACATCGTCACAGGCCTCGCCGACTTCACGGTGCACGGCCGTTTCGACGCCAACCCGGCCGATGTCGACGCCGCCGAGCGCGACCTCGTTGAGTGCGCCACCGGGTCACGCTTCGACCGCGCCACCAGTCCCGACGGACCGGTCGTGCGGCTGGGCGATTCGGACGGGTTCACCTTCACCGCCGACCGGATCCGCGAGATGACCCAGCCCTGGCAAGCCCGGCTGAACCCCGACGGGGCCGCCCCGAACGCGCCGCTCCTCGAAGCGAAATCGTCGTTCTCGTTCGGCACCAAACGCGACGGCCTCTACCCGCTCCGCGGTGGCGTCACCCCCGAGTTCAAGGGCACCATCGAAGCCCTGTTCAACACCTTCCAATCCGCCCGCTCCACCCCCAAGTTCCCCTCCGCGGAGGACCAGCTGCGTATCGAAGCCGGGGAACTGGTCCCCGGCGAAATCCTCGACGAGCGCACCGGCGGCGAGAAACGGGCCGACATCCTCCGCGGCATCCTCACCCAGGTCGCCCAGAACCCCCGCACCCCCACCATGGGCGGAATGCCACCCACCGTGATGGTGCACGTGAACGCGACCGACCTCCTCGCCGGCGTCGGCGTCGGCTGGGCCGACGGCATCGACGGGCCGGTATCAATGAAAACGGTCAACCAGATGATCGACAACGGCGGCATGCAACCCGTCTACCTCGCCACAAACGGCGCCGTCCTCGCCCTGGGCCGGAAAAGCCGGTTCTTCAACCGGGCGCAACGCCGAGCCATCACCGCCCGCGACGGCGGCTGCATCATCCCCGGCTGCACCTCGCCGCCACAATGGGCCGAAGTGCACCATGTCGTGCCCTGGTTCAAGGGTGGAAGAACCGACGTGTCCAACGGGGTGCTGCTGTGCTGGTACCACCACCACACCATCGACACCTCCGGCTGGGAGATCCGCATGGTCACAGGCGTGCCCCAAGTCAAAGCACCACACTGGATCGACCCCACCGGGAAATGGCGCAGACCCGAGAGACATCGGG
Organism: Cryobacterium sp. AP23; assembly: GCF_054075385.1. Classification (NCBI taxonomy): domain Bacteria; kingdom Bacillati; phylum Actinomycetota; class Actinomycetes; order Micrococcales; family Microbacteriaceae; genus Cryobacterium; species Cryobacterium sp. AP23. Next base: position 2,088,781 of record NZ_CM133415.1, read on the forward strand.
CGCACGACCGCGGTCCCTCCGAGCCACAGACCGGATAGCCCGCCAGAGGCACGTCACCCTGTCAGTTGTCGGGCTTGTCCTCCTCGGCGAACACTCCGCGCATGATCGCCAGGGCGGCGTTGGCGGCGGGCAGGCCGGCGTAGAGGGCGGTGTGCAGGATCACCTCGGCGATCTCCAGCCGGCTCAGGCCGTTCCGGAGGGCCGCGCGCACGTGCATCCGCACCTCGGCCTCGTGGCCGCCGGTGACCAACGACGCCAGGGTCGCAATGCTGCGCTCCCGGCGGGACAGCTCGGGGCGGGCCCAGATCTCGCCCCACGCGTACCGGGTGATGAAGTCCTGGAAGACCTCGGTCTCCGGGGTCGCGGCCGCGCTGGCGGCGTCGACATGGGCGTCGCCGAGGACCGCGCGGCGCACCGCCATGCCGGCCTCGCGGGCATCCGCCGCGGTGGCCGGGCCTTGTCGTTCAGAGGCGCGGATCCGGCTCGCCAGCAGTTCGGCTGCCGCACCAGGTCTCTCCAGCGGCGCGAGGTGGGCGGCACCGGGGATTTCCGCGAAGGCGGCGTTCGGCAGCGCCTGGGCGAACTCCCGCATCGATGCCGTCGTGGTGACGGGATCGTGCTCGCCGCTCACGATGAGTGCGCTCACCTGGATTCCGCCCAGCGACGGGGTGCGGTCGAAGCCGCCGAGCGCCTCGCAGCAGAGCGCGTAGGACTCGTCGTCCACGTCGACCAGGTCGGTCAGGCTGCGCGCGCCGGCCTCAGAGCCGGGCGAGCCGAAGTAGCCGGGGGTGAACCAACGCCCGGCGCTGGCGGTCACCAGCGACGCGGTTCCCGACCCGCGCACCTGGGCGGCACGCTCGGCCCAGCTTTCCGCCGTCCCGATGCGTGACCCGCTGCAGAACGACGCGAACGAGAGCACACGCTGCGGATGCGCCGCCACGAGTTCCAGCGCCACCGCACCGCCGAGGGAGAGCCCGGCGATGTGGAACCGGCCGCCGCCGGCCTCGTCGACGAGGCGGAGAGTGGCATCCGCCAGCTCGGCAATGCTGAACGGGTGGTCGGCAACCGGGCTCGCACCGTGCCCGGGCAGGTCGACCGTGAGAATGCGCAAGGCCGGTACGGCGGCGGCCAGTTCGGCCACCACCCCGGCCCAGACGGCAGAGGTGGTGCCCAGCGACGGCAGCAGCACGAGCAGGCTGCTCGACGGCGCGCTCTCGGCGGCGGGGCGGATGGAGCCGAGCAGGCGGGGAACTGTCATGGGGTCTCCGGGTGGGGCAGGGATTGGAACCGCCGGATGGCGGCAGTGACGACGCGCTCCGCCGCCGCGAGCGTGAGCTCGGGGTCGTGCTGGAGGTCTGGGCTGATCGACCGGTTACGGTCGACGGCCGCCCGGTCCACGGTGAGAGCGGGCAGCATCGACGCCGCTGCGTCCGCACTCTCCAGGGCAAGGCGAACGAGCCCGCGGAACGCGGCCCATTCGGCGTGCCACTCCCCCGCCGGGCGGGCGTCTTGGGAGAGCGCTGCCGTGTGCACCGTGGCGGCGAGGCCCGCCGCGCGCAGCCCGTTCGCGTGCAGCAGCACCGCGTCCACGGGGTTGCGCTTGTGCGGCATCGCCGAGGACCCACCCGTCGCCGCGAGCCCGACCTCGCCGATCTCGGTGCGAGCCAGAAACGCGACATCGTGGCCGATCCGGCCCAGTGCCGTACCGATGAGGGCGGCGGATGCGGCGATGGCGAGGATCGGGCTGCGTTCCGTATGCCAGGACCGGCCGGGGTCGACCAGGCCGAGGTCGTCGGCGAAGGCGGCGCGCAGCTCGTCGGTGGCGCCGGCGCGGCCGGCGAGCCGGTCGATGTCTTCGCCGGTGCCGACGGCGCCGCCGAGTTGCACGGGAAAGCCGGTCGCGTCGAGGGCTGCGATGGCGCTCGTCACGCCGTCGAGCCAGCTCGCCACGGTAACGCCCACGGTGCTCTGGGCGGCGTGCTGGCCGAGGGTGCGCGCGATCGCGAGGGTGGTTTTCTCGGCTTCGGCGAGCGCCGCAAGCGCCTCCCCGGCTAGCACGAGCCGATCGCGGGACAGCGTGAGAGCCCGGTGAGCCATCAGCACGAGCGCGCTGTCGAGCACGTCCTGGCTGGTCACTCCGGCGTGCACGTGCACGCCCGACCCGGGGATTGCGGTCTCTGCCAGCGTGCGCAGTTGGGTGGCGAGCGGGATCACCGGCACCCCGCCGGCGCGGGTACCGGCGAGCAGGTCGGCCCGGTCGAGCCGGTCGGCGCGCAGGGCGTCGGCGACGATGTGGAGGTCCTCACCGGCGAGCCGACCCCAGGCACGAACGAGGGCCCGTTCCACGTCGACGAGCGCCTCGAGAACGGCGTCGTCCGACGTCGCGGCCGCACCCCCGGCGAGCGGTTCGAGCAGCCCCCAGTCGGTGGCTGCCGGGCTCACAGGCTCACCCATGCGTCTACAGCCTGACCGGGTCGGCGGCGTCGAAGTCGAGGAACACGGTTTCTCCCTCGCCCTGCAGCCGGATGTCGAACCGGTAGCTCTGCGGCGCATCCAGCACGCCGACGAGGGTGGCACGGCGGTCGTCCGGCAGGCCGGCCAACAGCGCATCCCCCGCGTTGCGGGTCTCTTCGTCGTCGAAGTAGCAGCGGGTGAAGAGGTGGTGGGTCAGCCCGCGGGCGAAGATCGTGACCAGGATGTACGGCGCGGCCTCCGGTCGCATCGGTCCGGGCTTGATGGTCGAGAAGGTGTACTCGCCGGCCCGGTTCACCGCCGCCCGGCCGAACCCGGTCACGGTGTAGCCGTCCCGGTCGAGGCTGCCGAGCGCGGCGATCACGCCGCCGTCGGCATCCGCGTGCCAGATCTCGATGATGGCGTCGGGCACAGGTTCGCCCGCCCCGTCGAAGACGGTGCCGTGCAGGCGGATAGCGTTCGGCTGCCAGGGCGCTGCGACCTCGGGGCCGCCGGGGTACGGCAGCGCGTAGCCGAAGAACGGGCCGATGGTCTGGGACGGCGTCTGGCCGAGAGGTCGCTGCTCAGACATGGTCTGCATCCTCAGGTTCCATCCAGGTCGATTTCGGGCCGGTGAGCACCACGTCCCAGTGGTAACCGATGGCCCATTCTGGCACGCTCACGTCGTGGTCGTACCGGGCGACCAGGCGCTCGCGGGCGGCCGGATCGACGATCGACTGGTAGATCGGGTCGAGGCCGAACAAGGGGTCACCCGGGAAGTACATCTGGGTGATCAGCCGCTGGGTGAAGGCGGTGCCGAAGAACGAGAAGTGGATGTGCGCCGGCCGCCAGGCGTTGCGGTGGTTCTTCCACGGGTACGCCCCGGGCTTGATGGTGGTGAGGCGGTACTCGCCGTCGTCGCCGGTGATCAGACGGCCGACGCCGGAGAAGTTGGGGTCCAGCGGCGCCGGATGCTGGTCCCGCTTGTGCTGGTACCGACCCGAGGCGTTCGCCTGCCAGATCTCCACCAGCTGGTTGCGCACCGGCCGGCCCTCGCCGTCCAGCACCCGCCCGGTCACGACGATGCGTTCGCCGAGCGGTTCCCCGGAGTGCTGGATGGTGAGGTCGTTCTCCTCGAGCGCGACATCCGTGTGCCCGAACGCCGGCGAGACCAGTTCGATCTCTTCCGGGTCCACCCGGATCAGTTCGTGGGTGGGGTGCCGGAGCACGGTGCTGCGGTAGGGCGCGAAGTCCCGCACGGCGTGCTGCGGCAGGGGGCGCTCCTTAGCGCCGTCGCGGTACGCGGCGTGAATGGCGCCGATCTCCGCGGTGACCAGGTCCTGCTCGGTCGGTGGCGTCATTTCGTCTCTCCCATGGGTAGGCCGGCGTACTGTTCGGCCAGGGTCGCCATCGCGGCGTCGGATGTGGTCACGTACTCGAGCTGGCCGACCTGGCTGCGGTAGCGGAACGCCCGCGCGTTCGCCTCGGGTTCCTCGGTGTGCACGTGCAGCATGTCGGTCATCCACTGCGAGAAGTGCTGCACCTTCCACTGCCGGGAGAGCGCCCGGGCGCTGTAGGTGGAGAGCGGGCCGTCGTCGCCGGCGCGCTGCTCCAGGATCGCCCGGCCGAGCATGGCCACGTCGGCGATTGCGGAGTTGAGTCCCTTCGCGCCGGTCGGCGGCACGATGTGGCCGGCGTCCCCGGCCAGGAAGAGCCGCCCACTCGACAGCGTGGAGGTGACGAAGGAGCGCATCGGGGTGATCGACTTCTCGGTGATCGAGCCCTCGGTGAGCGTCCAGCCCGTGACACCGAGCCGGGTCTGCAGCGCCTCCCAGATGCGGGAATCGCTCCACTCGTCGATCGACTCGGTCCGGTCGACCTGCAGGTACAGTCGGGAGACCTGCCGGGACCGCATCGAGTGCATCGCGAAGCCGTCCGGGTGCAGTGCATAGATCAGGTCATCGGTCGACGGCGGCACGTCGGCCAACACCCCGAGCCAGGCGAACGGGTACTCCCGCTCGTAGACCCGCAGTTGCGACTCCGGGATGCTCGGCCGGCAGACGCCGTGGTAGCCATCCGCTCCCACAATGAAGTCGCTGGTGGCCTCGTGCGCCACCCCGGCGGCGGTGTACCGAACCGTGGGCTCGGCGCCGTCGATGCCGCACACCGCAACATCGGCGGCTTCGAACACGATGGTGGAGCCGAGCCGCTCGTGCTCGGCGAGCATGTCGGCCACGAGGGCCTGCTGGCCGTAGACCGTCACGGTGCGCCCGACCAGCGCACGGAAGTCGACGTGGCGGCGTTCGCCCTCGTACTGCAGGTAGATCCCGCCGTGCTCCAGGCCCTTGGTGCGGAGGTTCGCCTCCAGGCCGAGCTCGGTGACGATGTCGACAGACCCCTGCTCCAGCACACCGGCCCGGATGCGCCCCAAGGCGTGCTCCCGAGTCTGGCGTTCCAGGATCACGAAGTCCACGCCAGCCTGGTGCAGGATGTGGCCGAGGAGCAGCCCGGCGGGGCCTGCTCCGATGATGGTTACGCTCGTGTGCACGCTGCCGCCTGTCGCGTCGATGGGAAGGGTAGGTCAATACTGGGGGCCCCTTCCCGGGCACGGGCGGTCCACTTCCACTGGTTGGAACAATCCGGGAAGGAACCGGCCAGAATCATGGCACGCTCAGCGCGGGCGCAGTCTCTCCCGCAGCTGCTCCGAGTAGAGGGCCACACCCGCGACGATGTCGATTCTGCCGTCGGAGAGCATCCACTGCACCTGCAGCCCATCGCTCACGGCGATGCACTCGCGGGCGAGGAGTTCGGGGTCGAGGTCACCCCGGATCTCGCCAAGCTCGACCGCCTGGCGAAAGCGCGCGGCCACCTGCGCGACGATGCCGTCATAACGCCGGCTCAGGCTGGCGTGCGCCGGGGAGCTCCGGTCGGCCGCCTCCGACATGGACAGCACGAACAGCTCGATCAGGCCGGGCTGCTCGGTGAACCTGCGGGTCGCCGCCACCATCTCATCGAGCACGGCGATCCCGGAATCCGACGCCGGCAGGGCCTCCCACCAGGCGGAGGTCTCGCTCAGCCGCCGTTCGGCGACGGCCTGTAGCAGCTGGTTCTTGCTGCGGAAGTGATGCGCAAGGCCGCTCTCGCTGATCCCGACGGCCTCGGCTACCGCGGACATCGGGGTCGCGTAGTACCCGTGCGCGCCGAACAGGCGGGTCGCCTCATCGACGATTCGCTCGCGACGGCGAACTCCCGTGGGGTAGCTCCCGGTGGCTTTCAGACCCATTCCCACAACGTAACGCATCCGATTCCAGAAAAAACAGTGGATTCGTTTTTTTAGTTATAGAGTTCCAGCTACGCGAAAGCACCCCTCCCGCTTGGGGACGATCAACCGACGAAGGACTCATTGTGAGCAGACCGGGCATCCCTGCCGACGTCACCGACCTCGCTGACGCACAGTGGATCCGTCCGGCCGAAATCCCGAACCTACCGGCGGGAAAGCGTCCCGCGTACCTCCTCCGCCACGACGTCGACCTGCCCGCCGGCGTCACCAGCGCCCGGCTCACCGCCACTGCCCACGGAATCTTCGAGGTCTTCGTCAACGGGGCGCCGCGTGGGCGAGGAAGAGCTCCTGCCCGGCTTCACCGCGTACCGCAAAAGGCTTCAGGTCTTCTCGTGGGAGGTAGCCGACGAACTCCGGGTCGGCACCAACCGAGTCGAGGTGCTGCTCAGCGACGGCTGGTTCCGGGGCCGACACGGCTTCGAACGACGCCCGGACGGCTTCGGCACCGAGACCGCGCTCCTGCTCTCCCTCCACGTGCTCGATGCGGCCGGCGCCGTGGTCACCGTCACGTCCGATGCGTCGTGGCGGTCGGCCCCGAGTCACATCACCCGCGCCGACCTGATGGATGGCCAGTCGGTCGATTTCCGGCTCCTTGACGAGGACCCGCAGTGGTCGCCCGTCGTGGCCGCCGAGGGCGGCCTCTACGCCGAGCGGTCCCGGCTCATCCCGCCGACCGCGGAGCCGGTGCGTCGCATCCAGTCCATCGAGCCGGTCTCGGTGACCTTCCCCGCCCCGGGAACGGTCGTTGTGGACTTCGGGCAGAACCTGAACGGCTGGGTGCGCCTCACCGACCTCGGCCCCCGGGACACCCGCCTGGTGCTCACCCACGGCGAGGTGGTCGATGCGGCCGGGCTGGTCAGCACCGAGAACCTGCGTGCGTTCAACTTCGGCACCGGAGAACTGCTGCCGGCCGGCCAGGTCGATGAGGTCATCTCCGCCGGTCGGGCCGGGCAGGTCTTCGAGCCCCGGCACACCACGCACGGCTTTCGGTACGTGCAGATCGACGGATGCGACGGGCTCGACCCGGCGGAGATCCGCGCGGTCGTGGTGCACTCCGACCTCGCCCGCACCGGGTCGTTCTCCTGCAGCGACGAGTCGCTCAACGCCCTGCACGAGGCCGGCGTCTGGAGCTTTCGGGGCAACGCCTGCGAGATCCCCACCGACTGCCCGCAACGCGAACGGTCCGGCTTCACCGGCGACTGGCAGGTGTTCGTGCCCACCGCGGCGTTGCTTTACGACGTGCAGGCCTTCTCCGACAAGTGGCTCGACGACCTCGCCGCCGACCAGTGGGCCGACGGCCGTGTGCCCACGGTCACGCCGAACCCGGCCGGCGACGGCCCCTCCGGCGTTGCCTTCGAAGACATGGCGGCCGGATCCGCCGGCTGGGGCGATGCTGCCGTCATCGTCCCGTGGGAACTCTGGCGGGCCTACGGCGATCTCGACGCCCTCCGCGACCGTCTGCCGTCGATGCGCGCCTGGGTCGACTACGCCGCGGAATCGGCCGCCGTTAACCGCCACCCCGACCGGATCGAACGGCGGCCCGAGGCGGCCGACTGGGAACGGTACCTGTGGGACACCGGGTTCCACTTCGGCGAATGGCTCGAGCCGGGAGTGCGGCCCAGCCCCGACCCGCGCGTCGACCACAGCATCGTCGCGACGGCGTTCCTGCATCGCTCGGCCGGGCTCGTCGCCGAGACCGCCACCCTGCTCGGCGAACCGGAGATCCAGGCGTCCTACCGCGCCATCGCCGATGGCGCCCGCGATGCCTGGCAGCGGGAGTTCCTGGCGGCCGACGGTCGGCTGGCGATCGAATCCCAGGCCCACTACGCCCGCGGCCTGGCGTTCGCGCTCTTCCCGCAGCCCGTGCGCGACGCCGCGGCCGCGCGCCTGGCCGAGCTCATCACCGAGCGGAGTGGCCACTTGGGCACCGGGTTCCTCAGCACCGGTCAGCTACTCCCCGCCCTCGCCGACCACGGGCAGCTGGGCCAGGCCTACGCGGTCCTCCAGTCTCGCGGCGTGCCGTCCTGGCTCGGCATGCTCGACGCCGGCGCCACCACGGTGTGGGAATGGTGGGACGGCGTGGACGGCGGCGCGGTGCGCGGCTCGCTCAACCACTACAGCAAGGCCGCGGTGCTGTCCTTCCTCTATACCCACGTCGCGGGCATCCGCCTCGACGAGCTCCCGGGCAGGGATGCGGCCGGCTACCGGCACGTCACCATCGCACCTCTGCCCGGCGGCGAACTGACCTGGGCACAGGCCTCCGCGCAGACACCGCAGGGCCCGATCTCCTCGTCCTGGCGGCTCACCGACGGCGCCTTCCAGCTCGACGTGGACATCCCCGAAGGCGTGCGCGCCAGCATCCGCTTGCCAGACGGATCAACCGTCGACGCCGGCGCCGGCGCCTCGTCCCACACCGTCCCCGCCCACGTACTCGCCTAACTGTTCCCCGTGCGGACAAATGCACCCGGCACACCGGGTGCACTTGTCCGCTTTGGCAACAGTTGCGGGCGAACTGGGGACTAGGGCAGGCGGGCGCCCGCCGGGATGAGGATGTCGTCGAGCACGAGGAGGTTCGGCGCGCCGAGCTGGAGGGCGCCGAACAGCACCTGGGCGTTGGCCTCGACGGCGACGGCGACCTTGAAGGCCCCGGCCACGTCTTCGCCCACCGAGATCATGCCGTGGTTGCCCCAGACCAGGGCGTTGACGTCGTCCCCCATCAGCGTGGCGCTGAGCTCGCCGAAGTCGGTGTTGGTGGAGAACTCGAACGGCATCACCTGCACCGGACCCTTGGCATAGAGCACCATGTTCAGCAGCACGGGGTCGATGGTCTTGCCGACGGCGCCGAACATGTTCGCGTACGGCGATTCGGTGTGCACGATGGCGTTCACATCCGGGCGGCGGCGGTAGTGCGCGAGGTGCACATCCGTCTCGGTCGACGGGAACAGGTCGCCCTCGATGACGACGCCGTCGTAGCCGATCACGACCATCTGGTCGGGCCGCAGCACGTCGTACCGCACACCCGACGGGGTGATCACGATCGCCTCGTGCTCCCGCAACCGGATCGAAATGTTGCCCTGGGTGTTGAAGTTCAACCCGGTACGCACCGACTCCCGGCACCAGTACAGAATCTCTTCGCGGATGGCCTGGCTTGCCCTGCTCATTGTGATCCTCACTCGATTCTGAATCGTTTCACGATGAGGTTACGTCGGATGCCGCACCGCACCCAGGGACCTTGGTCCCAGCACGCGCGAATTACCGGTCAGCCGTCCAGCTGGGCGAACCCGCGAGTGAACGCCGACTCCAGCATGACCGCGGGCCAGAGCGCGAAGAGGTCGTGGTCCTCCGGCAGGTCGTCCAGCGTCGTGCCGGCGGCCGCGCACGAGCGGATGGTGTCGGCGACCTTCTGCAACGCGGCCGTCTGGCGCACGACGAAGTCCCGGTCCACCACCGCCCCATGGCCGGGCACGATCACGTCGCCGGGCTCGATCGCCCGCAGCAGGGTCGTGAGCACGGTCGGCCAGTCCAACGGGAAACTGCCGGAGCCGAACATCGGCGGACCGGATTCCTCGATGACGTCGCCGAGCAGCCAGACCCGGCCGTCGGGGATGAAGACGGCCAGGTCGGTGTCGGTATGGCCGGGGTCGAGCGGAATCAGCTCGATCCTGCGCCCGCCCGCGACCAACACCACGGATGCAGACACCGGTGTTGCCGGTGGGGTGAGCACAACATCCGCCCAGCTCTTGTCCGGTTCCAGCGCCGGGTCGGCCTGCACGGCGGCCAGCCTGGGGCCCTCGTACTCGGCGAAGTGCCGGGGAATGCGATGGTGGCCGTGGAGCACGACCTCCGGGAGCGCCGCGAACGACTGGTTGCCGAAGGTGTGGTCATAGTGCGCGTGGGTATTGACCACGGCGACGATGGGCCGGTCGAACCGGGCGGCGACATCCCGGATCACTTCCTCGGCCTCGGCCGGGTTGTTGCGGGTGTCCACGACCGTGAGGCCGGTGGGCCCGACGATCACGACTACGGAGACGTCCATCGGGTCGTAGCGCCGTTGGAAGACACCAGGACCCGCCTCGAGCCAGCCGGAAGCGGTCATAGCTCGAGGTTAGTCCCGCCGCCGTCGGCGCCATGGCGCTGACCGTCAGTCTCGGATGATCTTCAGCCGACGCGCCGCGGGTCACTTGGACCGCCCCGCGTGCCTTTGTGTGACTCTTCGATAATTCGGACGTTACTCACGACAGCTGTTTCGGTCATGAGCAAATCAAGCGAAGTCACGAACAGTCGGGCGATGTCTTCCTGGCTTACCGCCGGGCCCGGCACGTCGACGCGGAACCCCTGGGCCTGCAGGCCGCCCGAATTCGAGAACGTAATCTCTGCATCGAAAACGGCGCGATATTCGGTCATCAGGCCATAGTAGCCAAACGGCTGATCAGCGATCGAGGAGCCGTGGGCGTGCCTGTGGCAGCCCGGAAATCGCCAGGCACCTCGAGCCAGCCGGATGCGGTCATGGCTCGAGGCTAGTCCCCGGAATCGCGCGAAAGGCGGCACGGGAACGTGCCAGGGAAATAGTCTTGCTGCCATGGGACTCTTCACCCGCAGGCCGACCGTGGCGAAACTGCCCGCCGGCACGTGGGTCAGCGTCTCCATCCAGAACCATGCGCTCCAGCTACGACAGGGCGACCAGTACTTCTGGCTCGAACGTGAACCGGACAATCCCGACGATCCGCACGCGGTGCGCGTGCGAGCGGCCGCCGGCTGGGTGGGGTATCTCGATGCCGAGGCGTCCCGGCGCTACGCGGGGCTCCTGGACCTGATCTCCGTGCCGATCCGGGTCTCCGCCCAGGTGGGCTTCGGCAAGGCCGTGATCGGCCTCGCCGAACCCGCCGTCCTGGAGGAGTGGATCCTGCGGCATCGACTCGCCTGAGCGCGCCGCCGTGGCCTAGGCGTCGAGCACTGCCCCGTTCGTGGCCACCAGATCCTGGTACCAGAAAAAGCTGTCCTTGCGCACCCGGTCGTAGCTGCCGTTCCCGGCGTCGTCGGCGTCGACGTAGATCACGCCGTACCGCTTGGTCATCTGCGAGGTGGAGGCGCTGATGATGTCCAGGCCGCCCCACGCGGTGTAGCCCAGCAGGTTGACGCCGTCGGCGATCGCCTCGCGCACCTGGCGGAGGTGCTGCACGTAGTAGTCGATCCGGTACGGGTCGTGCACGTGGCGGGTATCGATGCCGTCGGTGGAGGCATCCGGCGCGGAGCCCTCGAGCACGTCGGTGGCGCCCAGGCCGTTCTCCACGATGAACAGCGGCACCTGGTAGCGGTCCCACAGGTCGTTGAGCACGTAGCGCAGCCCCTCGGGGTCGAAGTGCCAGCCCCACTCGGTGGTGGCCAGGTGCGGGTTCTTGATGGTCGAGAACAGGTTGCCGCCGGTGGCGCCGTACTTCTCGGGCGAGACCGAGGAGACCAGGCTCATGTAGTAGCTGAACGAGAGGAAGTCGACGGTGTTCGCCGCCAGCAGCTCCTCGTCGCCGGGCGCCATTTCCACCTGGATGCCCTGGTCGCGCCAGAACCGGCGGACGGTGCCGGAGTACCGGCCGCGCACCTGCACATCGGTGTGGAACAGGTTCATGTTGTTGTCGAACTGAGCCTTGACGATGTCGGCCGGGTCGCTGGATGCCGGGTAGTGCGACATCCGGGCGAGCATGCAGCCCACCTGGGCGGCGGGATCGAGCTCGTGCACGATCTTGGTGGCGAGGGCGCTGGCCACGAACTGGTGGTGCAGCGCCTGGTAGCCGGCCTGGCGGGGGTCGACGCCGGGAGCGGGCTCCCGTTCGATCACACCGCCGCCGGTGTAGGACTCGATGATGGTGGTGTTGATCTCGTTGAAGGTCAGCCAGTAGCGCACCAGCCCGGTGTAGCGGCCCACGATCGTGCGCGCGTAGCGCTGGAAGAAGCCCACCACCTCGCGGCTGGTCCAGCCGCCGTATTCGGTGACGAGGCGCAGCGGCATCTCGTAGTGCGACATGGTGACGACGGGTTCGATGCCCTTCTCACGCAACCGGGTGAAGAGGCGCTCGTAGAACAGCAGCCCTTCTTCGTTCGGTTCCGCCTCGAGGCCGGTCGGGAAGATGCGCGTCCAGGCGATCGACATCCGCAGCGCCTTGAGCCCCATTTCGGCGAAGAGGTCGACGTCTTCCTCCCAGTGGCCGTAGAAGTCGCTGCCGCTGCGCTTGGGGTAACCGGCCGCGCCGGGCACGGTGAGCGCCTCGGCGATGGTCGCATCCGACGCCTTCATCAGTGCGCTGATGTCGACGTAGTCACCGGCGGTGCGGTACGGGATGACGTCGGCCTGGGACAGGCCTTTGCCGCCCTGGTCGAAGCCGCCCTCGACCTGGTTGGCCGCGAAGGCGACGCCCCAGAGGAAGCCGTCGGGGAAGGCGCCGGTCGTTCCAGCCGGGCTGGGGTCGGTGGCGGTCACGGGAGTGGTGGTGTCGGTGGTCATACGGTTGCCTCCTTGGCGGCTGCGACGGCGACGGGGGTGACGCGGATGAGCGCATCACCGGCGCGGACGGGTCCGGTGGTGCCGGGGTCGACGGTGTACTTGGCGGAGTTGGTGATGACGATCACGCTGAGCGTGTCGTGGGTGGCACCGACGGCGGCGAGGTCGACGTCGAGCAGCAGGTCGCCGGTGGAGACGCGGTCGCCGACGGCGACGTGGGCGGTGAAGCCGGCGCCCTTGAGGTTGACGGTGTCCAGGCCCACGTGGATGAGGACCTCGACGCCGGAGTCGCTGCGCACGGCGACGGCGTGCTTGGTGGGGAACAGGGTCGCAACGACGCCGTCCACGGGCGAGGTGACGGTGCCGCTGGTGGGGCGGATGGCGGTGCCGTCACCAACGAGACGCCTGGAGAAGGTCTTGTCCGGCACGTCGTCCAGCGAGACCAGCTCGCCGGACATCGGGGCGGAGACGATCTCGTCGGTCGCTGTCGCGGTCGCAGTCGTGGAGTGGCGCGGGGCGGTGACGGCGGCTGCGGAGGCGACGGCCGGGGCAGTCGCGGTGGTCTTCTCGGCAGTGCCGGCCAGGATCGACTCGTCGATGCCGAGGATGGTGGAGACAACCGCGGAGACGATGAACGCCACCACGATGCCCACGATGGCCCAGACGAAGGTCTCACCGACGAGGCCGGGCAGGCCGGGCAGGCCGCCGTTGCCCGCGAGCACGTACGCCTTCACACCGAAGCCGAGCGAGATGGCGCCACCCACGGCGGCGCCGGCCATGGTGGCGATCAGCGGACGGCGAAGCGGCAGGGCCAGGCCGTAGAGGGCCGGCTCGGTGACGCCCATCAGCGAGGTGAAGGTGGTGGAGAGCGACAGCGCCTTGATCTGCTTGTTCTTTGCACGGAGGAAGACACCGAAGACGGCGCCGGCGGTGGCGAAGGTCTGCACGTAGGTGAGCGGCAGGAACTTGTCGTAACCCAGGGTGGCGAGGTTCTGCAGGATGAACGGCACGAGCGTGTAGTGCATGCCGGTCATGATGATCAGCGGCAGCAGGGCGCCGATCACGAAGCCGGCGGGCACACCGCCGTTGTCGAGGGCCCAGTTGATGCCGCCGGCGATGCCGGAGCCCACGAAGGTGCCGAGTGGGCCGAGCAGGGTGAGCGTGATCGGCACGACGACGACGAGGGACAGCATCGGCACGAAGGTGAGCTTGAGGAACGACGGGATGATCTTGGTGAAGCCCCTTTCGACCCACGACAAGAGGTAGACGCCGAGTAGCACCGGGATCACCGAGTAGGAGTAGGTGGCCGCCGTGACCGGAATGCCGAGCAGGTGCACCGCATCACCGGCGCCGAGCAGCGCGCCGAGGGCCGGATAGACCAGCGTGCCCCCGAGCGAGGCCGCCACATACGGGTTGGCGCCGAGCTTGCGGGCGGCGGAGACCGCCACGATGATCGGCAGGAAGAAGAACACCGCATCGGCGATGGCCGAGAAGATCAGGAACGTCTGCGAGGCCGGGTCGACCCAACCGAACGAGTTGCTGAGCGCCAGGATCCCCTTGAGCAGGCCGGCGCCGGCGATGGCGGGCAGGATCGGCGCGAATGTGCCGGAGATGAAGTCGAGGAAGCGGGTGTGCAGCTTCTTCTTCTCACCGGTGCCGGCCGGGGCGGCTGCGCCATCCACTGAATCACCGGTCGCGAGACTCGGCAGGTCGGCGACGATCGCACGGTACACGTCGGGCACATCGTTGCCGATGATCACTTGGTACTGCGAACCTGCCTCGTTCACGCCCATGACCGGTGTGATCGCGTTGAGCGCGGCCTGGTCGGCCTTGGTGTTGTCCTTCAGGCCGAAACGCAGCCGGGTCACGCAGTGGTACAGCGAGTCGATGTTCGCCTCGCCGCCGACCGCGGCGATGATCGCCGCGGCATCTTTGTCGTACTTCAAGGGGTTCTCCTTCAGTGAAGAATCCCGGCTTCACGCGGTTGCCCTGACGCGGCTTCGGATTCGGTGCTTTGTATTTGTGGGGCGGGAGCGACTGCTCCCGGGTTCGTGGGCCGGCTAGAGGAAGCTGGCGATGTGCAGGCCGATGTAAACCTTCTCGGAGGCGCTCATGGCGTGGCCGTGGCTGCGCATGACTAAGGCGTCGACCTTGTCGACGGAGGCGAACGCGGCCGGCTTCTGTTCGGTCAGGATGCGCAGCAGCTCCGCATCGTCGCGCTGCACGGTCTCGCCGAGCAGCACCCTCTGCGCGAAGAAGCGCAGGTGGGTGACGAAACGCAGGTACTCCGGGCTGTCGTCCTGATAGGCGATGCCGAAGTGCAGCCGCACGATGTCGAGGATTGAGTGGGTGAGCTCCATCAGCCGGGTGGCGCTGTCGGCGGCGCCGCCGACCTGGGCGTTGATGACGTGCAGCGCGATGCTGATCGCCTCCTCGGCGGGCAGCTCAGCGTCGAGTTTCGTGTTCAGTTCCAGCACGGCGCTTTTCGCGAACGCGTACTCCGTCGGATAGAACCGGCGTACCTCGACGGCGAGGGGGATGGTGAAGTCCCCGCCGTCCTTCGCCCGCGCGACGGCGAAGGAGAGGTGGTCGGCCAGGGAGGCGTACAGGCTGTCGCTGATCTTCACCCGCAGCTCCTCGCGGGCGCGGGTGACGAGGTCCGCGGTGGCGGAGAGGATGTCGGCCGGGATCGAGCCCACGATGGATGCGAAGTGGCGGCTCGCGGCGGCATCGTCGAGCCGGAAGATCTTCTCGATCATCGTCTCGTCGATCAGTTCGCCGGGCTTGGAGTTGAAGCCCAGGCCCTTGCCGAACACGATGACTTCCTGCAAGGAGTCGTCGAGACCGTCGACAACGTTGTTATTCAGTACTCGCCTGACGATCACTGCTTATCCACATCTGCTTCGGGAACACTCGTGCTGTCGTCGTCTTCGAGAACAGCCATGGTGTTGCCTGCGAAAGCAGTGACAAGCCGAAAAAATAGTAACACGCCCGCCGCGGGGGTCCCGTCTCCCCGGCTTCGTGCTGAGTCGGTAGCCTCGGGTGATGGCCGACTTCCCTCAGTTGCTCCACACTGTCCTGGACACAACCGACGTGAGAGGGCTCGCGGAGTTCTACCGCCAGCTTCTGGGTTTGCGTTATCGCCCAGGCGACGATCCGCTGCCGGGTGGCAGTGCGGATGCCGACTGGCTGGTGCTGACCGACGCGCAAGGCGACCGCAAGCTCGCATTTCAAAGAGTCACAGTGCTCAAGAGAACGACCTGGCCTGCGCCTGACGTGCCGATGCAGATGCACCTGGACTTCACCGTGCCTGACCGTGATGCACTCGAGCTGCAGCACGCCCGGGCGTTGGAGTTGGGTGCCGAGCTGCTGTTCGATCGGACGGACGATTCGGACGAGCCGCTATATGTGTACGCGGATCCGGCCGGCCATCCCTTTTGCATCTTCGTGAGGTGAAACCGGCGACCTTCCGACACCTTCCACGCGACGAGGCTCATATCCCGGACTGGCTTCGTGAAGTGCTCGAAGCGGATCAGCGCGACGTGGCAGCGATCGAAGGGCGGAAACGAGAAACCCCCTGACACCCTTGTTCAAGGGGAAGCAGGGGGTTTATCTGTGGCGGGTTGTTCCTATAACTCACAAGCCGTTGGATCGCTGGGCAGTTTTTCGGCACTTTCGCGCACATCCTCTGCGCTCTGCCGAATAATCCTCTAGGAGCTGTGCAAGCCACAAGTCCAACGCTCTTGCGAGCCACAACCTTTAATCAGATCGCGCGCTTTCGGTTTCCGCGGTGTCCTCGTGGAAGCGCTCAATACTGATTGGCTCACCCTTGCCGTCGTGGTCGACGTAGTAGACCGCGTTGCAGCTGAAGCAGGTGTTTGTACCGACCTCGACGGAGTCGGTTTCCTCACACTCCGCGCACTCGGCGATCAGCGTGCCGCAGCTGTCGCAGCGCCCCGCCTTGAGGCCCTCATCCGGCCATTCGTCAAGCAATACCTCTCCCCAGCACCTCTCCTGCGGGCATCGGATGTAGCCAAGTGCGTGCGCTGCCGCGTCCACCCAGTTCTCCTCGATGATTGGCGTGGTCGGAACTGGCATCGCCGTTATGTGACTCAAATCTCGGATGCGGATCTCGGGCAACACATTGTTTTCTGCTCGCAGTCGCGCCGCCGGAGTAACGCCATTTATCGAGTACAACAGACCGAGCCCTACCCCAAGATCTTGAAGCTTGCCAATGAACTCGTCTACCTTGCCAACATCCAGCGGGCGCTTGTACGCCTTGCACTCGACCACGATGCGAGTTGTCTCGTGAATCATGACAGTTTCAGCGAGTACATCGATCTGACGGTTTGCCTTCGACACCTTCCCCTCACGCTTCGCGTCATAGTGGATGGTGGCTAGTTTGTCGACGGCCCGGAGCCGTGCGTCCACTTCCAATTCATAGGCTTTCCACGCGGGAAGCATCTTCTGAGCCGGATCAATGGAAGCATCATCGTCGGTGGTAACAGCCGAGATCGGCATGGCAACATTCTCCTCTTCTAGCGGTCGCGGTTCCCCCGCACTTGGGACGCGATTTTGAAACTCCAGGTCGACAGCGTCGCGCATACGGCGTACTTGTCTGACTCGGTCACCTACGCCGATGCTTGAGAGCCTTCAACTGGCATAAATCATCGCTTTCCGCGCTCGTGATCACCGCCACGGCCGACCCCAGGCTCTGGTCAGAGCATCGTGGAGCATGAACTCATATCGGGTCGTGAAGCCCGCGCCCGCGATCTTCCGGAAAACAAAATCGGTGTATGAACCGTTCTTAATCCCGATGCCGCCGGTCTCAAACATTTGCTTGAGCAACTGCTTCACCTGTGTTGGTTCAAGCTCGCCTTGCAGCTCCTCACACACGTACGCGAACGTAAACAGTCGGGAGGGAGCTGTTCGCAGCGCGTCTTTAAAACTCGCCAGATGGCGAGCGTTCCCCGCGTCCAAGACACCAGCCAAATTGTCGAAAATTTCCCCCACGAAGTACTCTTCCGCGTAAAGCTGGACTGCCCGTTTTGCTGCCTCCTCGGTTACTTGGCGCTTCCCACGATACGTCCGTTGTAGATATGTCATGAGCGCCACCAAATCGCGCGGTAGCAGTCTCGTATTGTCCAGAAGGTACTCCGCTAGTTCCCGGTGGGGCCCGATTTCTATCGAGGTTCGGAGATACTGCGTCACAACATTCGTGACTTGCGGCTTCGTTACAGACACCTTCCGCGAAACAAGCGTCCACAACTGGTTCTTCGCGCCGATGCCGTTGGCGTGCCAATCCAGGTGTACCGAGTGAGGCTTCAGCTTGTTTATTTCAGGACCCGGCAGCATATCTACGATGTCGGATCGAGCCGCTGCTACAACGGTAACCGGCAGTTTCGCTGCTCTAAGGTCGCGATTTAACGTCCAGATTGCCTGCATGAGACCTGCGAGGGAGGTCCATTCGTCTTCAGCCTCGAAGAAGAACGAATCCAATCCATCGATCGCGATGATGTGCGAGCTCTCAGTACTCGTCTTGAACAGTTGTTCTCGAATGTAGGCACTGACGTCAAGCGGCGTGATGCTGGCTGCGTCGAATTGCGCTTCGGCACCGATGATCTTGGCATCAAATTTGATTTTTGTGTTCGACCATTTAGACACACTCCCGAGCCAGTTGGAGGTGATGAAGCCACCAGCTTTGAGCGCTTTGACCATAGATACAAAAGAGCCTGAGGCGTTGAGCCCCTCATCGCGGGACAGAGTTTCCACGACACGTAGGAGTAGGAGGAACTCCCAAGCGGACTGAGACCGGGAGCCCCCTTGCGATTGACCCGTCTGTATGCGGGTTACGTCGTTCACCGGAAAGCCAGCAAGGTTCCAGTAATTGAAGAATCGATTCCAACGGTGTTCCCACGTCAACCGGATGTTCTCCAGTACGGCCGATTTTCCCGAACCTTTCGGGCCAAGGATCAGCCAGTATTGCCCCTGGAGGATTCCTTGCACGGCTTGTCGGTAGTCGTAGTAACCAGTGCGAAGTAGTTCAGGTTCCTCCGAAGCTTCTTGGGTCGCGTCAAGATGACCGAAGCGTAGAGAGGAAAATTGAGGCAGCAGTTCTGGCATGCCGCTGATTATCCCTTACTCGGGGATCCTGTCTGCCTGGATCTGAGACCAAGTGCGATGACTCACGGTGGAACCTTGTCCCCATTTCGCAGGCAGTCGCCGGTCGCAGCCCTCCCCACCGCATAGGACGAGAACAATGACGCGCACCAGCATGGTGTTGGTCCTCCATCGGGATCTTGGGCAGCGACGGTCGTGTGGCTTCATAGATCGAGGTACACGCCGATAACGACCCATATGTCACGAGCCCCGACCCCGTCGCGGGGTCCGCGGGCACACAGATGGGCGCCGCCCCGGGTATTGCGATCGCTTGCGCAACCGTAATTGTCTTTTTCGGGACACCTCCGCGATGGCGGAGAAAGTGGGCGGCGCCCGGGATCGAGCGTAGCCGAGGGGCTCCGCGCCCCGGTCCGTCCTGCTCCCCCAGTCCGGGGCGCGTTCTGCTCCCGGCCCGCCAGAGAACACGCCCCAGGGGCAACGGGCAGGCGGAGAGCCTGGGCTGTGACCGCGCTTAGATCCGTCGATTCGTACGTTAGCCTGCACTTATGGGGCGACGACGTGGAGGGCTTGGGGCTGGCATTGTCGGCGCCGGCGTGTTGCTGAATGCAGCGTCGAACCTGCCGAAGAGAGCGCATCATCGGTGGATGGTGCCTCTATTTCGGCTGTCCGGTTGGAGCTTCGTGGCGGCGATAGTCGCATTCTTTGCCATGGCTGTCGTATCCGCCATCGAACCCCACTTCGGATTGCCGGTCCTCTACGTTATGGTTTGGTGCGCTGTCCTCAGCTTCTTTTTTCTCTGGGGCGCCCTGATCGCCGCGCTGAGCCCTCCCAAGTAGCGTGTCGCTCGAGGCTCGTCAGGCTGGACACTAGTGCGTCGAAGCTCCCTCGCACTATGGACAGTTAAGCCGGCTTTGCGTTGACGTCAGCGTCTCGGCGGCCAAAGGCGGCCGCCTGAGCGATCGGCCTAGCCCTGCTCTACTGTCCATCCTCGGTCAGCCGCGAGCACGGTCAGGTAGAGGCGACGGATCTTCCAGGTGCCGTTCGCCTTGGCCGGTTCCTGCCACGCGCCCTCTGGGTCCAGGTCGCCATCAGCTTTCATCCCCCGGAGCGTGGCACGAAAATGCTTGGCTGGTTTGCCGACGATTTCTGCTGCCTCAGCCGCGGTGAGTTCATTCTTCATACCGGAAGCTTGTCATGCCGTCCCATTGCCCTGCCCCGACTGGTCTCTACCTGACCGATTTCCAGAGCGCGTGGAACAGCATGACGACCAGCGCAATCGCTGTGCCCTCTATGAAGCTCTCTCTTGCCCGCGATCGAGAACGGCGCCGCCGTCGCTCGCGCGGCACCTTGAATTGTGCCTGGGGTGGATGCAACCCCAATTCCGTCAGGAACCATTCATCCGGGACCGCTCCCTGACCCCACTCGACGAGCTTGCTCGCTACCTGCACGCCTATGTCGCGTGATCCGCGATCCGATGTCGCAGCCATCATGAGTTGCGTTTGGGACATCGTCCACTGTGCGACCGGCGATTCCTCATTCGGTAGCTCATGTCGAAGTCTCAGCACGGCGAGGGCGTAGTCGAGCTCCGGGTTTGCGAACATCCTGATAAACACAGGCTTCTGTTGCCATCTGACGGCGCTCTCCATTGTTTGGAGTACGCGTGAGATTGCGTCGTGGGTGGCGGCCTTTCGCGCCTCTTCGGCACGACGTCGACTTTCAACAGTGAATATGACGAGGGACACGACCACCGTCACAGCACTGATCGCCGCAGCGACCGCCGTCCAGTCCACTAGGCGGCTTCCTTGCCATCCCGGTACAGCGCCCGTCCGATCAGTTCGATGATTTTCGCGAGCTTCACATCACTGTTCAGCGCCTCCGCCACCATGGACTCGAAATTCGAGCCCGACGTGACGATCGCGTTGGTGACAGTGCTGCCCAGGTCGGGGCTGGACAAGAATTGTTGCTCGGTGTTCGCGGCGATCTGGGTGGTGATTTTGGCGTTCTCGCCGGCCTTGCCCTTGACTTGAGCGTAGAAGCCCATCATGTCGGCTTCCGTCAGCCCGTCGCCGTCGAACAGCTGGTTGAGCTGGTTGACCGCCTCGAACAGCCGGGCGAGCACGGGATCCACGGGTTTCTTCGACCCAGACGCCGTCATCGGGTCGAGCACACCGTCATCGAGGCTGATGCTCTGCATCTCGTGCTTCTTGATGCCGTAGCCGATCAGTTCGACGCCGGCCAGGTCGATTGGGCTTCGCCTGTTGTCTTCCCGGATCACGCGTGCCAGCGCCCGGAAGTAGATGGCGTGCTTCTCCACCGATGTGTCTTCGAAGTTGATGATCTGCGACAAGAAGTCGTAGGCATTGACGAACGCGGTCAGGTCCCCACGAAAGAGGTCCAACCGATCCACCTCGACGCCGTCACCATCGAGAAGGGCCGCGTCGTAGCGTTTGTTGAAGCGGTCCTTGCCCGGTGCTACCGCGGCGGTGAGGGCGTTGTTGCCTTTCTTGAACACCTCAACGGATGCCGCGGCGTCGACCTCGTATTCCTCGTAGATGTGCATGGCATCGAGCTTGTCCTTGATGTCGTGCACGATGTTCGGGTCGGACACCGCCGACAGCTTCGCCTCCTTGAAGTACGGGTCGAAGGACTCGCGGATGACCTCGGGATCATTCACGAAGTCGAGCACGAACGTGGCGTCCTTGCCCTTGGCCATCCGGTTCAATCGGGACAGCGTCTGCACGGCGGTGACGCCGGAGAGCTTCTTGTCGACGTACATGGCCACGAGCAGCGGCTGGTCGAACCCGGTTTGGAACTTGTTGGCGACGAGCATGACCTGGAAGGCGTCGGTCTTGAACGCCTCCGGCAATGACCGGCCCTTGAGCCCGGGATTCATGTTGATCTCCGTGAACGCGTCTGGACTCAATGCCTCGTCCAGCACTTCCCCGGAGAAGGCGACGAGGGCGCGGACATCCACGTGGCCGGTGCGTTTCAGGTACTCGTCGAAGGCGAGCTTGTAGCGCACGGCCTCCTTGCGGGAGCCGGTGACGACCATCGCCTTGGCCTTGCCGTTCAGCCGCCAGCCGACGTTCTCGCGGAAGTGCTCGATGATGAGCGCAGCCTTCTGGGTGATATTGAACTCGTGCAGCCGCACCCACTGCATGAGCTCTTTCACGGCCTGGGTCTTCTCGACCAGCGGGCCCTCGGAGTCGTACTCCTGGCCGTTGTGGGCGAGTTTGAATGCGACCTTGTAAGGCGTGTAGTTGCGCAGGACGTCGAGGATGAACCCTTCCTCGATGGCCTGCTGCATTGTGTAGAGGTGGAACGCTTGCGGTAGCTCCCCGCCCTCCGGGACACGGCCGAACAGTTCCAGGGTCTTCGCCTTCGGCGTGGCCGTGTAGGCAAAGTAAGAGATGTTTGACGCGTTCGCACGGTTCTCCATATCGGCCGCGAGCAAGGCCTCCATGTCGATTTCGCCGCCGTCGGCGAGGTCCTTGAGCTCCTCGGCATTGAGAACTGACTTCACCTTGTTCGACGTGGTGCCCGTCTGAGAGGAGTGCGCCTCATCCGCGATGATCGCGAAGTTGCGGCCGGCAAGGGTGCCCTCGAGTTTGGCCAGTTCGGCCATCGCAAACGGGAACGTCTGGATGGTCACGACGATGATCTGCGCGCCCTTGGTAAGCGCTTCGGCCAGCCGGGACGACTTCGACCCGGCGGCCTTGCCGTCGATACCGACGACCACGCCGGTCTTCGCGTCGATCTGCTTGATCGCATCCTGCAACTGGGTGTCCAGCACTGTGCGGTCGGTGACCACGATGACCGAGTTGAACACCTTGCTGCCATCAGCCCGGTGCAGGGTCGAGAGCTGGTGCGCGGTCCACGCGATCGAGTTCGTCTTGCCTGACCCGGCAGAGTGCTGGATCAGATACCGGTGCCCCGGCCCCTCGGCCTTGGCCGCCTCGATGAGCTTCGTCACCGACTCCCACTGCTGGAACCGCGGGAACAACAGGGTCTCGGTCTTCTCGACGACCCCGGTGACCGGGTCGATGTTCTTCTCGACCTGCAGGTGCATGAACTGGCCCAGGATGCCTAGCCATGCGTCTTTCTGGAATACCCGCTCCCACAGGTACGCAGTGGCGGAGCCGTTCGGGTTCACCGGGTTACCGGCCTTCCCGTCGTTGCCCTGGTTGAACGGGAGGAAGAACGTGTCCTGCCCGCGCAGGTGCGTGGTCATGAACACCTCGGAGTTCGACACCGCGAAATGCACCAGCGCCCGGTGGCCGAAGGAGAGTAGAGGCTCGCCCTTGGGGTTGCGGTCGGTGCGGTACTGCGCGATCGCGTCCTGCACGCTCTGCGTGAAGTCCGTCTTCAACTCCAATGTCGCAACCGGCAGGCCGTTCACAAAGAAGACCAAGTCGATGCTCTTCTTGTTCGCGGTGGAGTAGAACACCTGCCTCATGACCCGGAGGCGCATCCGGCCGTAGTCGGCCGTCGTCGACGGGTTCAACCCGTCAGCGGGCTTGAACTGCGCCATGCGCAACGACACCGGCGTGTACTTGAACCCCCGCCGGAGCACCGACAAGGTGCCGCCCTGCACGCCGCCAACGCTGTCAAACGGCGCGTCGATCGACTTTACCAGCCGATCAAGCAGCGCGTCTCGGGACTTCTGCTGAACGGATGCCGCGTCCCCCAGCTTCACCACTTTCGCCAACGCGTCGGGCTGAGTGTCCGCCAGCCACCCGAACACATCCTCCGGGAACAGCGCCCGTTCCTTGTCATACCCGGCGCTAGTCGGCGAGTACAACCACCCCTGCGACTCCAAATACAAAGCCAGTTCCTCTTCGAACGGCTTCTCGTTGTGCTGCCCCATTAGAGCCCCCTCACATCAATCTTCCCCGTGACCGCCGCACTAATCTGTGCCTGACGGCGCTCCTTGAGTACTGCTACAACCTCACGCGATTTGGCGATCAGAGAGTCGATTTTGGACGTTTCCGCGTCAACGAAAATGCCGATTCGTTGCTGAACGGCCAGAGCCGGGTACGCAAGTTGAATCTCCTTGAAATCGTCATACGCGAGGTTCTGCATGCTACTGCTGGTGCCGACGCGGAGTGCGCTCACCTGGTCCTTGTAGGTTCGCGTTTGGAACCACCAGTAGGTGAACGTCGAATCGGAAGTGAACCCGAGCTGCCAAAGCTTGTCAGATAGATAGAGGTTTTCGTGGGTGTCACGGACGAGTGCGGCAGACCCAACTAGCTCCGGGGAGTTCGCACGATTGATGATGATCTTGCCTTGGCGCACCGCACAGGTGACTCTGCCCAAGTCCTCTTCCAGGACGACTTTGTTGTTTGAGGCGTCAAACACTCCCGTGGAGGCGCTCCCAGTTTTCAAGACCGCGACCTCGCCGGACGCAGCCGGCACGTTCATGGCATTCACGCTGGTTCCGGATTCACGTTCCGTGACCAGGTACTTCATCCGGGATAATGACCAGTCTCGGGGCACCTGTCCGAGCCAAGGTATCCCTGAATCAACAAGTTGGACGGTGGGGTCGAGTCCTCGGGTGACGGCGTGGGTAATCACGGCTTGGCGGCGTTCGGTCAGCATTTGGACCAGTTGTTCCTGCTTGGTAATGAGCGCGTCTATCTGCCCGGTCTCCTGATCCAGATACTCCGCAATCCGTTGCTGACGAACAGCTGTTGGCAATGCGACGTAGACGTTTTTCAGCATTTCCAAGGTGATGTGAGTCATCGCAGAACCGTGCATATGGCCTGCTAAGTCTTCGATCGCATGGTCCAGCGCCCATCGAAGGTATGGTTTGGAGACACCAGGGTGGGGGATCACATTGAAAAGATGTTGGTTTAGAACGGCGTCGCCGCGATTCCAGAAGCGAACTGCAAGCGTCGCCGACCAGGCAAACAATAGGTCGCCGTTCTGAATTCGATTTCGTTCAGAAACCGCACCATCAAACCGATCCGGTTCCACTTCGGGGTTGAGCAGCTCGCGAATCCGAACGACAGCAAGACCTTCATCGGTGAAATCATCCGGCTTGAACGCTCGACCGTTAACAAACTGCGCCAGTCGCGATACCGGCGTTCGAACGACACTCACGCTCGCTCTACCTCGCCGAGGAGAACGGTGATTTCCTGCACAAGTTTGTTGAGGTCCGCGTCGATTTCCTCAAGTGAGCGGGGTGGCACGTATTTGTAGAAGTGGCGGGTGAACGGGATCTCATACCCGATCTTGTCCTTCGACCGGTCGACCCAAAAATGCCCTACGTGTGGGGCGATTTCGCGTTGGATGTAAGCGTCGATGTCCTCGGTGAGTGGCACGTTCTCCGTGTCTCTCAGGTTGGTGTCGGGCACTGGCTTGCCTTTGCTGTCGGTGACCACCGGCGCGGTCTCGTCGCGCTCGGCGAGCCCCGAGACAAGGGCCTTCAACTGTGGAGTGGTGAGGGTGACGCCGGCACCGGCGAGAGCCTTTTTTATGCGGGCGGTGAAGACAGCGGCATCCGTTGTGGTCTCCCTGGCCGTGCTGAGGTCCAGGAGTGCTAGATCGACCAGCTCGACCACCGCAGCGAGGTTCTTAGCGGCCAGGGCGCGCTCCAAGCGTTCCGGGCTCACCGCCCAGTTAAATTGCTGGGGTCGCTCGACAGTGATGGTGGTGTATCCGAAGTCCTCGGTTGCGAAGATTTTTGAGGCCCCGCCATTCGCTGCCTCGGCCTCTTCTCCATTGGTGCCGTAGAGCTGGACGATGTTTTCGATCTGTTCGGGGCTGACGAGGCGGCGTTTGGAGCCGAGGCTCTTACGCATCTTGATCCATTGGTCGGTCGCGTCGATGAGCTGCACCTTGCCCTTGCGGCTGGCGGGCTTGTCGTTGTCGAGGATCCAGATATACGTGGCGATGCCGGTGTTGTAGAACAGGTCGGTGGGCATCGCAATGATGGCGTCCAGGAGATCGTTCTCGATCACGTACTTGCGAATGTTGGACTCGCCCGAACCTGCACCGCCGGTAAAGAGCGGGCTGCCGTTCAGCACGATGCCGACCCGGCCACCGCCTTCGGCTTTCGGGCGCATCTTTTTCACCAGGTGCAGGAGGAAGAGCAGCGAACCGTCGGAGACGCGTGGGAGGCCGGGTCCAAAACGGCCGTCAAATCCGCGCTGGTCGTATTCTTTCTGAACGAACGTCTGCTGTTTCTTCCACTCAACGCCGAAGGGCGGGTTGCTGATGCCGTAGTCGAAGGTCTTCCCGAGGTGGCCGTCGTCGGTGAGCGTGTCTCCCCAGATGATGTTGTCGATGGCCTGGCCTTTGATAACCATGTCGGCTTTGGCGATGGCGAAGGACTCAGCGTTCAGTTCCTGGCCCACAAGGGTGAGGGACGCTTGCGGGTAGTGGTCGCGCACGTAGTCGTCGGCGACGCTGAGCATCCCGCCTGTTCCCGCGGTGGGGTCGTAGACGGTGCGGACCGCGCCGGGGACGCTGAGTGACTTGCTGGGGTCTTCGTCCGGGTGCTCGGTGAAGAGGAGGCTGACGATAAGGCGCACGACCTCGCGTGGGGTGAAGTGTTCCCCCGCGGTTTCGTTGGAGGACTCAGCGAATCTGCGGATAAGTTCCTCGAAGATAAGGCCCATCTCGGTGTTGCTGACCCGGTCGGGGTGCAGGTCGACGCCGGCGAACTTCTGGACGACGAGGTAGAGCAGACCGTTCTCGTCGAGCTTGGCGATCTGGGCCGCGAAGTCGTACCGGTCGAAGATATCGCGCACGTTGGCGGAGAAGCCGTCGATGTAGTTGAGCAGGTTCGCCCGCACGTTGGCGGGATCGCCCGTGAGCTTCTTGAAGGCATACAGGCTGGTGTTGTAGAAGTCGTGTCCGGCCACGCTCGGGAGGAGCTTTTCGACGGGGATGGTGCCATTCTTTCGTTTCTCGAACTCGACGAGGACAGCGCCCTTCGTCGGCTCCAGCACGGCGTCGAGCCGACGGAGGATCGTGAAAGGAAGAACGATCTTGCCGTAATCGGATTGCTTGTAGGTGCCGCGCAGCAGGTTCGCGATGGACCAGATGAATGCCCCGTTGTTGTTATCGGCCATGTGGCGCGTACTTCCCCTCGTATTACCTGTGTCTCAGCCTATTGGCGAGGGGCGCAGCGGCACGCGCTGCTTCGCACCCGAAAACCGTGGTAAGCCATCGTCGACGCAAAGATCTCAACGCCGTGTATCGGCCGGTGGTTGCCTCCGATCACGTCGACTCGGCGCAGTGGACTCCTATCGGTCCCACCTGGCACGGTCACTTCTCGCAGCGGCGAGGACCGCATTGATCTTCCCCTCCCGCATCAGCTCAGCAGCGGAGCGATTGTTGAATCGACGGAGAGCCGCATTGAGCCATAGAGCGTCGCCCCAAGCATCAACCAACCCCGGGTCCAATACGGATAACACGTCACTCAGACCCGCCAAGGGCTCTCCTGCGGGCCCGAACTGAAAACACGGGTAGAGGTCGTCGCTGTTCTGTGTTCTGGTCCGAAGGATCCTTCCGATTTTGGAGAAATGCTCCAGCTGATGCCAGGACATGTGGGACAGACGCATGGCTCCAGCGCGATCGTAGAACGGGCCGATCAACGAGTCCCAGATCTGTGCCTCGGGCGACCCCTCGACGTTAGGCTCAGCATTCGTTTTCTGGGAGTAGTCCGTCTCTGGGGCCGTCGACGACGGATCCATAGCATCGCGGCCCCTCTTGCCCCTGGTCACCAGACGGCTTCCATGTGACTGTGAGCGGCGGCCAACAACAGTTCTGGCTCGTGCAGGTGATCCGCCGGCCGGTCCTCAGCGTCGAACGAAGTGGTTGGTCCGAGCATCCATAGAGTCAGGCTTTCATTCGACCACCCGTTTTCGCGGGCCACCTCGACGAGGGGCTTGATGACGGGGAGGATGGCACGGCTGGCTCGATCGAACTGGAATCCGGGATATCGGATCGAGGGGCCACGCTTTACTGCGATGATCCTGCCGGAGTTGCGAAGCCGGATCAGGTTGGTGGACGTGACCCCCAGGAATTTGGCCGCCTCGTTATCTGTCAGCAGCCCGAACTCCGCTTCCATACGGTCCCACGCTAACTGGGTAGAGCGAAGGCTCCTAGCTAGCTGCGGCGAGGTGTACGACTCGGTTTCCGCATCTGGTTCTTGTGGGTTACAGGCGGAGTCGCCAGCCGAGCGTGATGCACCGTAACGCTCGGTTCCGCCAGGACCGTCGCCGTCATTCATACTTCTATCCTGTGCTCGTCTGCCGTGGGAAGCTCAGGGAGCGTCCGAAGTGTATTCCTGCACGTGAGATCACTTTCGACGGTAAGGGGCTCCCCAGGCCCAGAAGTTGAGTTCGTTCAGCGTGGCGACCTTAGCGGGCGACAGCGTGCCGGCCCGGCGGGCCATTCGGGTCTTTGCCGCCCAACGGGCGAGGGACTGTTCGGCGTCATCGGTGCTTCGCAGCCTGGGTGCATGTCCGTGCGCGGCGGTGAACTGGTCATAGGCCTCATAGTTCGCCCGCCATCTGTCCTCTATGGGGTGGAAGCTGAACCCGGGGATGCACAGCAGCCGGCGCACTTGGTAGGAGCAGAGTCGCCCTGCAGCAAAACTACGGCGCTGAGCTCGGATGCTGTTGTTGCTCCGCTTCTCCTCGGCTGAGATGGCGCCGGCGGGTAGGCGTCGATTCTCGCGCGGCAAGCGGCCCTCAGCGCGAACAAAGGCTTCCAGCGCCGACAGGCTGAGGATCCAGTTGGCGATGTCTCGAGGGACGGTGCCGGCTATCTCACCGCTGTCGCGGCAGGTTTGTTCGGCGCTGTAGACGGTGAGGGATCTTTTCTGATCCTGCGTGAGGGTGCTGGGGTGCTGGCGGTGAAGCTGCGCATATTCGGAGCGGAGTGCTTCAAGCGGGCTTGGTTCGGACATGGGGCCTCCCCGACTCGCACGGCATGCGATGTCGGATAGGTCATGCGCGGCGCAGGTGCAGCGGCGTTTCGGAGGATGTATTCCTGCACGGATCCGCCGGCGGGCAGGACCGGGCTACCGTCCCAGCACCGACCGGTCATCCGACCGGCACGACACTCGGAGGTGCGCGAATGCCCGACCAAATGCCGCCCGAAGCAGGCGCTCAGACACCACACGAGGTCCTCAACGTGTCAACCACCACACGGGCGGTGACAGCCGTTGCCAATGACGTCGTGTGCCAGCCTGAACGAGGCAGCACGCTGCACGCCCCCTCCGCCGCCACCTCCGTCGGCGCGCTGGTGCACACCGAGCAGCGGTCGCCGTCATGCTGCTGATGACGTCTCTGATGGACGAGGTTTCCGGGCAGTTCCGCGTCTACACGGCGTCGGGGTCGACGTATTGGTTGGACCTGGACCGGTACGAGATGTGCCGGATACCGGTGCGGAATGATCCTGGGCGCGAACATTCCCTGCGTCGGGACGGTGCCACCGTGCGAGTGCTGCGAGTCGTGGAGTGCACGGTGGGCCGTCGGATGCACCTGCTCATCGACCTCGCGGTCGAAGGCGTGGACGCGACGATTCGTCTGTCGACGCCGGTGGTGGCGATCGACCGCGATGATCCGGACCCCGAAGACGCCGGAGCAGGATCATGACCCCCGAACCATTGCCCTCCGCCGGTGAGCCAAACGCGATGAGCACCACTCAGACGCCCGCCGCGCAGTGCTCGACGATCTCGGTGGTCCGCCGGCTACGCGCACACCAGCGAACCCCAGCCCCCAGCGCGGAGTCCTCCCGATTTGGCGGCGGGTACATCAACGGCGGGATCATCCCACGCGTCAGGTGCACCCCATGATCGCGCCCGAATCGGTACCGCCACCCCCGGACCTGCGCACGGATGTCGACCCGCGTGAACGTGCGCACCGCCCTGTCCATGATTACTCGTACACGCCCTACGCCTTGCCGTCACTGTCCACGGTTCGCCGAATCGGGGTCATGGGCGATCTCCACGGTGACCTCGCGCACGCGATGCAAGCGGTCCAGACTTTCGCTGACCGCGGGGTGACCTATGTCATCCAGCTCGGCGATTGGGGCGTCCTCTGGCCGGGCACAAACTGGCAGATCGCATTACGCAAGATTTCACGTGCCCTCGCCCGCCACCAGATGGCCATGCTCTTCATCGACGGCAATCACGAGTACTTTCCGAAGCTCCTGGAGTTTTCGATCTCAGCAGACGGCATCCGGTGGATTTCCGCCAACATCGGTCACCTCCCCCGCGGGTATCGCACCCAGATCGGTGCGCGTTTCACCCTCGCAGCCCTGGGCGGAGCCAACAGCATCGACCGCCGGTTTCGCCAAGAGGGCGTGAGCTGGTGGCCCGAGGAACAAATCTCAGCCGCCGACCTCCGCCAGCTCGGCTCAGACCATGTCGACATACTCATCGGCCATGAAGCACCGATCATGGACGAGCGCGCACTGGAGAAGAGCGCCCGCGACGCGGGTTACTTGCCCGCCGATATCGCCTATGCGGCCGGCAGCCGGGTCATGTTTCGCCGGGCGGTCCTGCAAACGCGCCCGCGCTTGACTCTCGGAGGCCACTACCACCGCCACTACGACGAGACACTGTCGCTGCCGGGCCAGCCCCACCCCACCCGCGTGGTGGTGCTCGATATGAACGGGAAGCACAGGGTGAACCTCGCGATTCTTAACACCACCACCCTCGACCTGGAACTCCTCTACCGGAACGGCGCACCCGCCGAGCCCGACACCAACGCACCAGAAAGGATCGATGATGACCGACCGGAACGTTGAACCCGACCAGGTAAGCGAGCTCACGGGAGATGAGGGCGGGCTGTGGCGGGTGTCAACGCGCGACAGTGCGCACTACTTCGATCTCGAACGGGGCACCGTCACCCGCGTCCCCGGCGCCAACGCCCCGCCGACCGTCAACGACCGAGCACGGCCATTGCGCACGATCGCCGCCATCAAGGTCGGTCACCGAGGCCGGTGGACGATGCACACCGACGGGTGGGACGACGAAATCGACTTCTTCTGGGCAAATACTTCTCTGATCGCAGCGATTGAACGCATCAGCCGTGATGATCTTCCGGGAGCGGGCGGTGACCTGCCCGGGTGAGGTGGGGCCCACCTGGGTCCACCTCTCTGGAGAGTCGCGCGGCCCCAATTATGGCTTGCGATCAGTTCATTGTGCAGATCTGCCCAGTCGCGTGCGCGCCGGTTGCACGAGCAAGTGCGCCCGATGAAGGAAGACGGCTGGAGTGCCTATCTGCCCCAAATCGATGCGGGGTATTGGACTCAGATCGGGAATTTCGTACGCGCCGCGGTGGTGGACGCGGCACCGGATACGGCCTACACCGAGAGAGAACTGTATGCCGCCGCGACACCGCTGACCCTGTGGGCCTGGCAAACGGCCGCAATGCCCCTGGAACGTGACGTGATTTTCGCCTTCTCCACGATCGAACGGTTCATCGGGGTTGGTCTCACGCATTATGGGAGCAAGGCAAGTCGGAACACCCTGCGGTCCCGGCTCCTCAGGATCTCGGAAGCGCTACTCGACGCGCCCTTGGCACCGCCCGTCCTGCGGCCGCTAGGCGGATCTGATCCGTCATCTCCGTACACCGCCCGAGACGTTGTCACCTTGAAGAGCTGGGCAATCGCCCAGACCACTCATGAACGCCGGTCGAACGCGGAGGCATTACTCGCCCTCGGTCTGGGCGCGGGACTGGCCGGGCGAGAGATCGTCAATCTTCGGATCGGAGACATCAACGCCGACGACCACGGCGTGTTCATCAGGGTACGCGGCGAGCGGTCTCGAGTGGTCCCCGTCTTGCGTGAATGGGAGCGAGCCCTGGCAGCTCGGGTCGATCCCGGTCAGACCGAGACCTGGGCATTCCGGCAACAGCACGCCAGTGCCAACCGGAATCTGATCACGGACTTCGTCTCTCGGGCGGAAGGGAAGATCCGTCTGCAGGCCCGAAGAATGCACGCGACTTGGATCGTGCAGCATCTGGAAGCCGGTACCCCGCTCATCCCGTTGATGCGTGCCGCCGGGCTGCAGTCTCCAGAAGCGCTGGACCGGTTCTTCAAGTTCGTGCGAGAACCGGACTCCGAGTACTACCGGAACGCGCTGCGAGATGCGGTCGCTACCCCACGGTAATGCCTCAGCGCTGAACCGGACTTTCACCTGGAGCAGCGCGTCGTTCCCTCAGCCGGAGGTTGCGCTCCGCATTCACCAGATCTTCAACCCTCACGACCACGTCTCCTCGAAGGATCCGCCCCAGGCGAGTCTTGTCGATTCCGTTCGCCTTGGCATAGGACGCGATCGTCGTACCGTCCGCTGCCAGAGCGGCGCGAACCTGCTGGGCATGCGCGTGTTGAATTTTGGCTGTTGCCAACTGATCAAGCGCGCTTTCGGTCATCCCAGCGGGGCTGTCCCAGGTCACGGGGCGCGATGTTCCGAAGTTCGTCGAGGGCGCACAGGAAGCTCTCGGAAGAAAACGCGGATTGGTCACCGTCATTCATGCTATCGGTTGCGGTGCCCTAATAGGGCACTTCATCCCGGGATGACCCGGATCCTCCGCATGTCCATTTGGTATGAGCATCCTCCAGCCCACATCCCCCACCACACGACCATCCCCCAGCCTCCTGCCCATCTCGCGGCCCTGCCGGGGCCAGGCATGAGTGCCGTCAGCCCGCCCGCAGTGCAGCGCGTCATCGACAACTATGTCGCCCAGATACCTGCCACGCACTGGGCCGAAACCGAAGCCTTCGTCCGGAACAGCGTGACCGGCCTCGGGCTCCGGACTCGGGGTGTCGCTCGGAACTACCTTGCGGCAACCTCGAAGTTTGCACAGTGGCTTTGGCAGACAGCGGCTGCGGACCTCGACCCTGCAGTAGCGTTCCGCCCATCGCTTGTCCGTCGATTCGTGCGCGAGGTCATGTCAGACCACGGCGAAACCTACCGACAGCAGACGGCGCAACGTCTGAACACACTCGTTGCACACTTCACCACCACCACGCCCGAGCGCCATACCAGGAAGGACCCGGCATCGGTTCGCCCCTACGCCAGCCGGGAGCTCGTAATCTTCCGAAGCTCCGCCGCTCGACGCACCAACCTCGATCGGCGGGCGAACGCCCACGTGCTGCTCGCGCTCGGTGCCGGCGCGGGCCTGCGTGCCGAAGAAATCGCCCTAGCCCGCGTCAGCGACGTCACGGCCGATGGTGAGGACCTTCTAGTCAGCGTGCGCGGCAGGCACCCTCGCACGGTCCCCCTCCGTCTGGAGTGGCGACGAACCTTGGTCACGGGCATCAACGACAGGGCGCCGGGCGACTGGCTCTTCTCTGGATACCGCCTGCCCGAATACCCGGCCCGGGTGATCCACCAATTCGGCATCGACGCCCCCGATGAACCCACCCCATCAGCAACGAGGCTCCGTGCCACCTGGCTAGTGGGCCAGCTCAACGCCGGGCTGCGACTGGACACCCTCCTCTACCTGGCCGGCCTGACGAGTCCCACCTCTCTCTCCCCCTATGTGCAGGCCATGACCCCGGATGTCGACAACGACCTCCGACCTCTCATCACTGGAGCGGCGGCCGCCATATGAGCGGCGTCACCGACGGCGCGGTCACGATGGCCGCCGAGGACACTGAGAGCGATGCGCTCGAGCACCTGCTCGACGATGAGATCGGCACAACCTCGGGGCGGACATCCAAATTCGACATCAGCGACGTACGCCAAGTAGCCGCGATGGTCGACGAATCCAAAACAGTCGACCAGATCATCGCGTGGCGCCGTGAGAATCGCGGGAGCAAGCGCGGCGGCGGGCGGTCTCCCGTTGTCGATGACCGAACGATTCTGGTCGTCCTGGTACTCCTCGCGCGCGAACACGCCCCGCAATACGCACGCGAGATGGGCAATCTACTGCACCAGCGCCTCACCAACGAAGCACGTAGTTTTCTCGGCCTACCCCTCTCGCTATCCGGATCACGCACAGGGCGCCTTGAAGCAAGGCGCTGGTACAACGCCGCCTGGAACTCGTTCCATCGCCTCATCGCAACCATGGACCCGTATCCCGACACTCAGCACTACCGGCTGGAGAACCGAGCCGACCGCGAACGGGTCCTCGGCATGCGCGACCACGACCTCGTTAGCATGCGGCGTGAACGCCTCAACTGGTTCAGTGACGCGCTACTCGAGATGACCTTCCGACTGCAGCCTCGAGACGTTCGACGGCGCGTGAAACAGCGCGTGACGCTCGGGATCGACCAGACGACGATACCCGCAACGAGTCCCCGCGGGCGCGCACCTATCGACCCCAAAACGGGCGTGGAGCGCAGGTTCAACCCCAAGACGAAGAAGGAATACAAAGACAAACTCGTCATCGAGACGGACGCCGGGTGGAACGCAAAATCTCCGGAGAAGCGAGATGGATCCGGTCCCGAGAATCAGAAGGACACTGAATACGTTTGGGGTTGGGCTGGAAATGTCGCCGTCCTGGTCCCGAACAGCCGCAGCACCGAATCAGAATTTCCGAACATTGCGATCGGCTTCTCAATGAGCATGCCCGGTCATCACCTTGCCCGTGACACGGTGGCGGTTGCCCAGTCAATCGTCGATCGTGGATATACGCCAGGCACCATCGTCGCCGACCGCGAGTACTTCGCGAACCTACTTCCTGAAACACTGCACGTGCCGATCAAGAAGATGGGCTTCGACGTCATCACTGACTACCAGGTAACACGAATGGGAGTTCGCGGCGGAAAGGCCGGCTCCATCCAGGTCGAAGGCCGCCACTATTGCGCCGGCACCGGCACGGACCTCCTCAACGCCTCGAACGATGCGGCCGCGCACAAGATTGACGAGGAGACCTATCGGAGTCGGCTGGAGGAGCGGACGGCGTTCGAACTGCGTCCGAAGGAGCGGCCCGACGAACGCGGGCATGTCCCGATGATGTGCCCGGCAGCAGGGCCAAACCCAACCGTCAGCTGCCCGATCCGGAAGATCCATCCCAAAGCACCCGACAAGGTTCGCCCGACCGTTCAAGACAGGTATGTCCCTGAGGCCCCCGACCTGATTTGCTCGCAAGGATCCGTGGACTTCGGCCCTGAGGATGGCATCCGCGACGCGCAGCTCTTCCGATACCAGTCGAAGGAGTGGAGCGATGCCTACCGCGTCGGCCGCAATACCGATGAGAGCTTCCACGCCTACGTGAAATCCAAAGGCCACGAGGCGCTTGACGTTCCAGCGCGCCGACGGATCCGCGGTTTCGCCGCCCAGCAGGTACTGACGACGATCCTGCTCGTGTCCGCGAATATCCGGAAGATCATCAAGTTCCTCACTGACCGTGCCACACGGGCATCGCAAGACAAACCGGCCGCCGCAACGGGCATGGGACCAGTACGAGCGACCACGAGACGCCGGGACCGCGAGGGTCACTCCAACTACAAGGCGAAGTGGCCACTAAAGGTGCTCCCCGGAGCCCCGGACGGTTCGGAACTCGACCCGCCGCTCAGAACATAACCGCGCGCTGTAACTCACCAATAATCGCCCCACTGCACGACCAGGACAATCCGCAGCGCCGAAAATCGGCCGCCCGGACATCCCTGGCCGTGCATTGTCATTTAATCCGCGCCCGCTCGCCGACGTGAACAAGCAATCAGAAGTTAGACACTCAAGAAACGACGAATGGCCTCCGAAACCTCAGAGGCCATTCGTTTTGGGAGCAGTTCTTGGAACAGAATCAATGAGTTCCAGGAACAACCCTGTGGCGGTACCGGTGGGATTTGAACCCACGGTGGAGTCTCCCCCACACAACTTTTCGAGAGTTGCACCTTCGGCCGCTCGGACACGGTACCGAGAGCGATTGTAGTTGAGGAAAGGGGGGTGACGCGAATCCGAAAGCACATCCCTCCGCGGCGGCAGGGGCCGGTTGGTGCACACCTGTTCCGTTCGGACGAATTCCGGCGAACTGTCAGAGCCCGGCGGTACTCTCTCCTGCGTGACGAATGACACCTCCACTCCCCGCACCATCGCCCTCACCG
Source organism: Cryobacterium sp. AP23 (assembly GCF_054075385.1). NCBI lineage: Bacteria > Bacillati > Actinomycetota > Actinomycetes > Micrococcales > Microbacteriaceae > Cryobacterium > Cryobacterium sp. AP23. The sequence goes on from NZ_CM133415.1 coordinate 2,124,204, forward strand.
CGAGCGCCGTGGCCGGCACCGCCGGGCTCGGCGCGGCCGCAATGCTGGGCTATCGACGCTTCCGGCGGATGCTGGCCGCCAATGCCGCCGTGCTCAACGAGACCCTGCCGATCAACTCGCTATGGTGGCGCACACACGCAAAGGAGAAGGGCGACCTGCTCTACGTCGCCATCGGCGACAGCGCCGCCCAGGGCATCGGCGCCAGCGCACCCAACCGCGGCTACGTCGGCATCCTGGCCGACCACATCCGCCTGGCCACCGGCCAGACTCTCCGCGTGATCAACCTCAGTGTGTCCGGCGCCACGGTGGAGCTGGCCGTGCGCGACCAGTTGCCCCGCTTCGTCAAGCTGCAACCCGACTTCGTCACCGTCGCGATCGGCGCCAATGACATCGCCCAGTGGGACCCGGTGAAATTCGAGGCGGGCATCCGCGAGGTGTTTTCGGCCCTGCCGCCGCAGGCACTCGTGGCCGACCTGCCCTGCTTCCACCTGCCGCACAACGAACGCAAGGTCGCGGCCGCCAACCGCATCGTGCGCGACGTGGCCGCGGAGCACGGCCTCACCGTGGTGCCACTACACGCGACCACCAAGCGTGAGGGCCTGCGCAGCGTGCTCAGCCAGGTCGCCAACGATATGTTCCACCCCAACGACCGCGGTTACCGCATCTGGGCCGAGGCGTTCCTGCCCGAGCTCAGCGCGGTCGTGGCTCATCGGATTCCACAGAAGACGCTGACCGAGTGATCGGTGTCGGCGGCCGCGGCTAGGCTCGCTGACATGGCTAAACCCGTCTCCAACTTCCGCTGCACCGAGTGTGGCTGGACCACGCTGAAATGGGCGGGCCGCTGCGGCGAATGCCAGCAGTGGGGCACCGTGGTGGAAGCCGCGGAGAAAACCGGCATCAGCCGCTCGGTCACGCCGTCGTTCGTGAGCGGCCCCGGCGTGGCCCGGCCGATCACCCATGTCGACACCACGGCCGTGGCGCACTGGCCCACCGGCATCAACGAGTTCGACCGGGTGCTCGGCGGCGGCATCGTGCCCGGCTCGGTGATCCTGCTCAGCGGTGAACCCGGTGTGGGCAAGTCCACGCTGTTGCTCGAGGTGGCCTCCAAGGCAGCCATCGCGAAATCGCGGGTGCTCTACGTGAGCGCCGAGGAGTCGGTGTCCCAGGTTCGCCTGCGCGCCGAACGCACCGGCGCCCTACAACCCGAGCTGTACATCGCCGCCGAGACCGACCTGGGCACCATCCTCGGTCAGATCGACGCGGTCAAGCCCGACCTCGTGATCATCGACTCGGTGCAGACCGTCTCCAGCTCGCTCAACGACGGCCAAGCCGGCCAGCCCGGCCAGGTGCGCGAGGTCGCGTCCACACTCATCCGGCTCGCGAAAGACCGCAACCTGCCGGTGCTCCTGGTGGGTCACGTCACCAAGGATGGCACCATCGCCGGGCCCCGGCTGCTTGAGCACCTGGTGGACGTGGTCTGCCAGTTCGAGGGCGACCGGCACACCGCACTGCGGTTCGTGCGCGCCCTGAAGAACCGGTTCGGCTCCACCGACGAAGTGGGGTGCTTTGAAATGACCGGAGACGGCATCAGCGAGGTCGCCGACCCGAGCGGCCTGTTCCTCAGCCGCGGCACCACCGCGGTATCCGGCACCTGCGTCACCGTGGCGATGGAGGGCCGTCGCGCCCTGCCTGTGGAGGTGCAGGCGCTCGTGATCGACACCGTCATGCCCAACCCGCGCCGGGTGACCAATGGCGTGGACGGCTCCCGGGTGGCCATGTTGCTGGCCGTGTTGGAGAAGCGGGTGGGCCACCAGTTCTCGAAGAAGGACGTCTACGTGTCGACGGTGGGCGGGGTGCGGTTGGTGGAACCGGCCGCGGACCTCGCGATCGCGATCGCGCTGACGTCGGCGATCCTCGACGAACCCATCGCCCACAACGTGGTGGCGTTCGGGGAAATCAGCCTCGCCGGGGAGATCCGCCCGGTATCCGCTGCCAAGCAGCGCGTCGCCGAGGCCACCCGGATGGGATTCACCTCCCGCATCGACGCATCCAGCAGCACCGTGCAAACCGCGGTCTCCCGGGCGCTCGGCACCGGGGTGTCCCGACGTGACGCCGAACTCGACGCCGCGTTCGGGTAAATCAGACCGCTAGTCGGTCGGAGCGGAGCTGTCGTCGCCGATCGGGCCGAGCGCCTTCAGAAGGTCGTCGGGGGCCGCCTGCATCACGTGCGGGCCGGCGATGTCGAAGAACACCATCTCGAGGGTGTTCTTGTGCACGATGAGGAACTCGCGCAGCCACTGGGCGTCGCCGACCATCACCTGCGGGTTCACCTCGTCGGGGATCATGCGTGCATAGTTCTCTCCCGAGGAGAAGAGCAGCAGCATCCGCTTGTCGGTGCCCTCGCGGCCGAAGACCCGCACCTGTTCGGCGCTGCCCTTCACCACCAGCTGCGGCACGATCACGACGTCGTTGCGCAACGCGTATGCCACCGCCGCCACGTCCTGGTTGGCCAGCGCGGTGGCCAGGGCTTCTGATCGGGTGTCCGGGTTCGCGTCTGTCACGTGTTCCATTCAATCATCCGTCGGCGAAGCGGGGCCACTCCAGGCCTCAGCCCGGAGCGAACGCGGCGGCCCCGGCGTCAGTTGAGCAGGAACTGGGTGGGGGTGGCGGAGGCGACGCCGCCGACGCTCACCGAGAGGTAGTAGGAGGCGCCCTCACCGGGCACCGCCTCCCGGTCGGTGATCTCGCAGGTCTCGGGGCTCGACCGGGTGCGGTCCCACACCAGCGGCGTCTTGGTGCTCACCGCGACGCCCGGTTCGAGGGTAACCTCCGCGTCGGCGGCGTCGGTCTGGCAGTCGGTCGACGTCCAATAGACGTCGGCACCGCTGGTGACGGTGAACACCTGCGTGGTGGTGCCGGCGTTCAGGTCGCAGGGCGTGGTGCCGGTGTTCGTGACGCTGAGCGAGAGCTCCGGTTCGTCGCCGGCGTCGTAGGAGCCCTTGTCGGTGATCGCCTCCACCACGACGTTGGCCGGGTCGCACGCGGTACTGGCGGCCTCGGCGTCGTCGCCGGGAGCGGCGGTGGCGTTCGGGTCCGCGGTGGCGGCCGGAGTCGTGCTGGCGGCCGGCTCGTCGCCGCCGGGCCGGAAGAAGATGAGCATGATGACCGCAAGAACGGCGAGGACGCCGAGCCCCACCACGAGGCGGCGTCGCCGGTAGACGCTGCTGGCCTGGGGGCCGACCGGATGCTTGGTCGTCGACATGCTCCAAGGCTAGCGAGGTCCACCGGCACGGCCGGTATCGTCTTGCGTGTCGGCTACGATTCCTTCGAATTCCGGTTGCGGCGACGCAGCTCCGCGCCCAGCAGCACGGCACCGAGAAGCAGCATCAGCGCGCCGCCGGCAAGCCACGGTGCGACATCGACGCCGGTCGCGGCCAGGCCGCCGGATGCCCTGGTACCCGACACCGTGCTGCCCGCGCCCGTGATCGTGATCTCGGTCCAGCCGATCACGACACCGGATGCATCCTGCACGATGATGCGGTGGCTGCCGGCGCTGAGATCGGTCGGCAACGTCGTTGTCACGGTGCCCTCGGCACTGACCTGCAGCCAACCGCCGAGGTTCACCGCGGTGGAACGCGCCCACACCGACACGAACTCTCCTGCGTGCTCGTCGGCCACGGTGATCGTGATGTCGGCGCCGGCCGGGTAGCTGGCGGCGTCGGTCGTGATCACGCCACGCAGCGTCTCGGTGAGGGAACTCACCGGGGCCGAGGTCGGCGCCACACCCGGCGCAGTGGGGGCAGGCGCCGTGGGCGCAGGCTCGGTCGGGGTCGGGGCGGGCTCCGTGGGAGCGGGTGTCGGGGTCGGGGTCGGCGCCGGCACCGTGCTGTCCACGGTGAGCGGCACCCGCACGATGGAGCCGGATTCCGTGGCCGTGAGGATGAGCACGCTCTGGGCGGGGGCATCCGCCGGCACCGTCACCGAGACCATCGCGGCGCCGTCGGCGTCCACGGCGGCCGGCCCGGCGGCCGTGGCACTGCCCACCCATTCGATGGTCAGCTCGGTGTTCTTCGGGGCTCCCGTGGATGTGAGGTTGAGGTTCGATACCGTGAAGGTCACGTCGTCGCCGATTGCGACCGGCTGGGCGGGCAGGCCGGTCACCTGTGCCTGAGCGACCGCGAAGGAGGGTGCGACGGGGTCGTTCGCGGTGAGGTAGGAGATCCAGGCGTCCCGGTCGATGAGGCCGGAGTCGCGAGTGTCGGTGCCGTTGGTGAACTCGCGGAAGTTGTCCCCGCCGGTGAGCAGGAAGTTGAACGAGCCGATCCGGTAGCCGCGGGCCGGGTCGATCGGCTCGCCGTCGACCCAGATGCCGGTGATGCGGTCGCCTTCGGTGCGGGTGGCGTCGAAGGTGTAATTCACGTTGTCGGACAGGCCCAGTTGCAGGTACGGCCGGCTGGGGACGGCGCCGGCTTCGTCCCGCTGCCACTGTTGCTCCAGCACGGTCTTGAACTGTGCGCCGGTGAGCGTGGTGGTCCAGAGGTTGTTCACGAATGGCAGCACCGCGTTGGCTTCCGCGTAGGTCACGACGGGGTCAGGGGCCACGGTGAGGTCCGCACGGATGCCCCCGGGATTGACCACACCGATCTCGGCACCGCCCGTGGCCGGGTCGGCCAGGGATTCGCGCAGGGAGTTCGCGACCAGGGTACCCAGGGTCGAGGGTGCGGAGCGGTCTTCCTCCACCGGGACGGCGCCGTCGATGGAGGCGCGGGTGATGTCGGCAGAGACCGAACCCACGGGCTGGCTGCCCACCACCTCGGCGGCGGCGAGGGCGGCATCCGTGATGGTCTGCACCGCGGCCACCCGCGGGAAGTCTGCGACCAGTTCGGCGTCGTCGGTTTCGGTGCGGGGCACGTTCTGGTTGGTCACCGTGGTGGATACGTCGGTGGCGGGGTCGTAGCTGAGCACGACCTGGCCGATGTTCTCGCCGTAGCTGCCGGTCTGCAGCACCGGCCGGGTCACGCCGGCCGCCGCGCCGGGGACCTGCGCGTTCCAGGCGTACTGCTTGTGGGTGTGACCGGTGAAAATGGCGTCCACCGCGGCGGAGGTCTGGGTGACGATTTCGGTGAAGGCGCTGTCGGTGAGGGCGAGCTCCTGCTCCAGGGTCGCGTCTTCCACGGTTCCGGCGGATGCGCCCTCGTGGTACTCGGCCACGATCACGTCGGCTTCGCCGTTGTCGGGGTCACCGTCGGTGAGCTGCGCCGCGACCCGGTTCACGGCAGCGACGGGGTCACCGAAGCTCAGGGTGACGATGCCGTTGGGCGACACCAGGGCGGGCGTTTCCTCGGTGACGGTGCCGATGATGCCCACCGTCACGCCCTGCACCTCGGTGAGGAGGTACTCGTCGAGGGCGGGCACCTCGGTGCCGGCCTTGTAGACGTTGGCGCCGAGGTAGTCGAAGTCGGCAGTGTCGTCCACCCGGCCGATGAGGTCGGCGTACCCCTGGTCGAACTCGTGGTTGCCCACCGCCGAGGCGCGCAGGTCGAGGGTGTTGAGCACCTCGAGGGTGGGGGTGTCCTGCTGGGAGGCGGAGGCGAACAGGGAGGCGCCGATGTTGTCGCCATCGGAGAGGAAGAGGGTGGCGTCGTCGCCGTATTCGGCTCGAAGGGTTTCCACCGTGCCGGCGAATTTCACGGTGTTCTCGTCGATCCGACCGTGGAAGTCGTTGATGTTCAGCAGGTTGAGCTCCACCACGTCGGGCGGCGTCGGGGCGGCCTGTGCGGGGATGGCGACGAGCGGAGCTGCCGCGAGGCACGCCCCCAGCGTCGCGGCGAACAGCAGTCGAACCGGGCGGCGGGGTACCAGCGACATTGTTCTCCTCGAAGGTGGATCGTCTCGGGCCGCCAGGCCTGCAGCCCCCGAAGAGCGCCGCGTCATCATTGGCGCACTGGGCAGCAGCATAGCCACGACTTCTCGGTCGTGGGGAACTTTAGTGAAATGCGCTCAGATGAGCGCGGTGGGTGCTCGGCGCGCAGACCGCCCGGCGCACCGAAGCGGCGCCGGCATACCGTGCGGCCAGGGGGACCGATCGATGCGTGATCGAAAGGCCTCCCCTGGCTGCACAGCACACCGGCGCCGCCAACTGTTCTTACTGGTGGGTTACGAGTCCATCGTCGCCCGACGCTGTCGCATCAGTGCCGCGCCGAGCAGCAACATCAAGACGCCGCCGGCCAGCCACGGGCTGGCGTCCAGCCCGGTCTGCGCGAGGCCCGTCGGGGTGGCGCCGGCCGCGGTGACGGTGATCTCGGTCCAGCCGATCACGGCGCCGGACGCATCCTGCACGATGATGCGGTGGGTGCCGGGTGCCAGGTCAGTCGGAAGTTCGACGGCCACGGTGCCCGCGTCGCTCACCTGGAGCCAGCCACCGAGGTTGACCGGAGTCGAGCGCACCCAGGCGGACACGAACTGCCCGGCGTGGTCGGTTCCGACGGTGATCGTGATGCGGTCACCGGCGGCAACCGAGGAGTCGCTGACGCTGATCTTGTTCTTGAGCACCGCCGTCAGCGCGGTCTCCGAGGCTGCCGACGGAAGTGTCGGAGGCACGTTCGGACGCGTGGGCAGGGTCGGCGGAACGCCCGGCCGCGTGGGCAGGGTGGGTTTCGTCGGCTTCGTCGGCTTTGTCGGGTGGGTGGGTACGGTCGGCGGAACGGCCGGGCCCGCCGTCGGGGCCGGGGTCGGCTCCGCCGTGGGCTCGGTCGTCGGCTCGGTCGTCGGGACCGGGGTCGGCTCCGCCGTGGGTTCCGTCGTCGGGACCGGAGTGGGCTCCGCCGTGGGCTCCGTCGTCGGCTCGGTCGTCGGGGCCGGGGTGGGCTCCGTCGTCGGCTCGGTCGTTGGGACCGGGGTGGGCTCCGCCGTGGGCTCGGTCGTCGGGACCGGGGTCGGCTCCGCCGTCGGCTCGGTCGTCGGGACCGGGGTCGGCTCCGCCGTCGGCTCGGTCGTCGGGACCGGGGTCGGCTCCGCCGTGGGACCGGTCGTCGGGACCGGGGTCGGCTCCGTCGTCGGGACCGGAGTCGGCTCCGTCGTCGGGACCGGAGTCGGCTCCGTCGTCGGGACCGGAGTCGGCTCCGTCGTCGGGACCGGAGTCGGCTCCGTCGTCGGGACCGGAGTCGGCTCCGTCGTCGGGACCGGAGTCGGCTCCGTCGTCGGAACCGGGGTCGGCTCGGTCGTCGGAACCGGGGTCGGCTCCGTCGTGGGAGTCACGGCCAGCGGGACCCGCACGATGGTGCCGGATTCCTTGGCCGTCAGGGTCAGTTCGCTCGCGGCCGCGGCATCGGCCGGCACGGTGACGGTAACGGTCGCCGTTCCCGTTCCGTCGACGTTGGCCGGTCCGAAGACGGTGCTGCTGCCGGCCCAGGAGACGGAGAGCTGGGTATTCTTCGGCGCGCCGGTCGAGGTGAGGTTGAGCTGCGACACGGTGAAGGTCACCGTGTCACCGGCCGTCACCGACGCCGGAACGCCGGTCACGGCCGCCTGCCGGGCCGCGAAGGACGGCGACAGCGGGCTCTGCGCGGTGATGTAGGAGATCCACGCGTCCCGGTCGATCAGACCGGAGTCGCGGGTTCCGGTGCCCTCGGTGAAGACGCGGAAGTTGTCGCCGCCGGTGATGAGGAAGTTGAACGACCCGATCCGATAGCCACGGTCGAGGTCGATGGGTTCGCCATCGATCCAGATTCCCGTGACGCGGTCACCCTCGGCGCGGGTGGCGTCGAAGGTGTAGTTCACGTTGTCGGACAGCCCCAGGGCCAGGTACGGCCGGCTGGGCACCGCTCCTGCAGAGTCCCGCTGCCACTGCTGTTCAAGAGCCGTCTTGAACTGCGCCCCGGTCAGGGTCGTGGTCCACAGGTTGTTCAGGAACGGCAGCACCGCGTTCGCCTCGGCGAAGCTCACGTCCGAGTCCGGCGAGGTGGACAGGTCCGCGCGCATGCCGCCGGGGTTGACGATGCCGATTTCGGCGCCGCCCTTGTCCGGGTCGGCGAGCGACTCACGCAGGGAGTTGGCCACCAGGGTGCCCAGGGTCGACGGTGCGGCCCGGTCCTCGACCACGGGGGTCGCTCCGCCGACGGATGCACGGGTGATGGGGGCGGTGATGGACCCGACCGTGACGTTGCCGGTCACGGCGGCTGCCGCGAGGGCGGCATCCGTGATCGTCTTGACCGCGGCAACACGCGGGTAGGCGGCGACGAGGTCGGCGTCGGCAGCGGTGCTGCGCTTCACGTTCTCGTTCTTCACCGTGGTGGTGGCCTGGGTTCCGGGGTCATAGCTGAGCACGACCTGGCCGATGTTCTCGCCGTAGTTGCCGGTCTGCAGCACCGGGCGGGTCACACCTGCCTCGGCACCGGGCACCTGGGTGTTCCAGGCGTAGGTCTTGTGCGTGTGGCCGGTGAAGATGGCGTCAACGGCCGGGGACGTCTCGGTGACTATCCTGGCGAAGGCGCTGTCGGTGTCGGCGAGTTCGTCCTCGAGCACCGGGGCGCTCGGGTTGGTGCCGCCGGCACCCTCGTGGTACTCGGCGATCAGCACATCCGCTTCACCGTTGGCGGGGTCACCGTCGGTGAGCTGCGCCGCAACCCGGTTCACCGCGGCGATAGGGTCACCGAAGCTGACCGAGGCGATGCCGTTCGGGGTGACAAGGGTCGGCGTCTCCTGGGTGACGGCGCCGATCACGCCGACGGTCACCCCCTCGATCTCGAACAGGGCGTACTCGCTGAGCGCCGGGGTTTCGGTGTCCTTGAGGTAGACGTTCGCGCCGAGGTACTCGAAGTCGGCCGCGTCGGCCACCCGTCCGGTCAGGTCGGACAGACCTTGGTCGAACTCGTGGTTTCCCACGGCCGAGGTGTCGAGTTCGAGGGCGTTGAGCACGTCGATGGTCGGCTTGTCCTGCTGCGATGACGACGCGTAGAGCGAAGCGCCGATGTTGTCGCCGTCGGAGAGGAACAACGTGTTCGCGTCGCCGAAGTCGGCGCGCAGCTTCTCGATCGTGCCGGCGAACTTCACCGTGTTGGTGTCGATACGGCCGTGGAAGTCGTTGATGTTGAGCAGGTTGATCTCCACCGGGGCCTGCGTCGCGAGGTTCAGACCGACGACGACGGGGTCGTGGTCGGAAGAACGGTACGCGTCGGCGACGTAGAAGTCGGTGACGTTGTTGTTGTACCGGCTGTATTCGAGGGCGACCGACTCGACCGAGTTGATGTTCCAGACGTCCACATCGGCGACCGTGGCGTTCGCTTCGGGCGAGGCGAACACGTGGTCGAGCGATCCGACGGTGCCGCCGAAGGCGTAGGTGTACTCGCCACTCTTGGCTTCCTGGCTGAGGTAGCCCGCGTCGGTGATGACCTTGATCGGGTCTTCCTGGTCGTAGGCGTTGAAGTCGCCGGTGAGGAACACCCGGTCGATGCCGGTGTCGGCCTTCAGGGTGTCGGCGAACGCCACGAGCGCGGTGGCCTGGGCGACCCTGGAGGCGTTGGACGCGCCCTGGCCGTCGCCGGCATCCGCGTCTGCGCCGGTGCCGGAGCCCTTGGACTTGAAGTGGTTGACGATCACCTGGAAGGCGCTGCCGGTGTCGCCGACCAGCTGGAAGGCCTGGGCGAGCGGTTCACGGGCGTTGTCGAACGCCGAGTCGGTGAGGATGGTCGACGCGCCGACGGTCTCGACGGCGGCTTTCTTGTAGATGAACGCGGTGCGGATCACGTCTTCGTCGGCCGGAACCGTCGCCGGCGAGGGGACGAAGGCCCACTCGTCGGTGCCGAGGTCGGCGTTCAGGGCTGCGACGAGGTCGCCGAGCGCGGTGTCGCGGTCCTTACCGAAGGCCACGGAGTTCTCGATCTCCTCGAGAGAGATCACGTGGGCGTCGAGGGCGTTGATGGCCGCGACGATCTTGGCCTGCTGGCGGTCGAGGTTGGCCTGGTTGGCCGCTCCCCGGGCGTCGCAGCCCGAGTTCACCGTGATGGGTGCACCGGCGCGGTCGGTGTAGAAGGTGCAGCCGGCGACCTCGTCACCGGTGGTGCTGAAGTAGTTGAGCACGTTGAAGCTGGCCAGGCGGATGTCGCCGCCCACGGCGCGGGGGGCGTCGGTGCGGGTGTTCGCGAACGTGGCCGGCTGCACGGTGGCGGCGTTGGCCGGCACGAGCTCGGTGGTCGGCTGGAACTTCCAGGCGTTGTTGCGGTAGTCCAGGATGACGGGCGTGGTGAAGGTCACCGCGGCGCCGATCCGCACCGGAGCGGTGGTCGAGACATACGGCACCGGCTTGGCCTGGTTGGCCGCGCTGAGGTAGTTCGTCGTCGCGCCGTCGTCCAGCGTCACGGCCCGGGCCGCGTTCGCCTCGAGCGCCGCGGTGTACTCCGCGGTGCCGGGGCGGGCGGTCACTGTGGCGCCGACGAGGGGCGTGGTGCCGGACGCGAGTCCGATCTCGCCGTACTGGTTGGTGGTGTAGTTGTTGGTCACCGTGAAGTCACCGGTCGGGGCGATGAGCATGCCCTCGAGGGACTCCCGTTCGGCGGCGGTGGCGGGCAGGCCCACGGTCGCGGCGGCCGGGGCCACGATTCCGGTGGCGTCCAGCGGGGCGATGTCGCTGAGTGCGCCGACGGTGAGCTGGGTGAGTCCGTAGAAGTCGCTCACCACTCCGGTGACCGAGACGTAATCGCCGACGGCGACGGATGCGGCCAGCGCGTTCGTGTAGACGAAGATGCCGTCGGAAGCGGTGTGGCCGGCCAGGTCGACCGGTCCGCCGGTGCCGGGGGTCTGCAGGTAGAAGCCCTTGAACCCTCCGGTCGGGAAGGCGGCGGTGACGACACCGACGGTGGCGACGGTGCTGCCGGCCAGCGGGCTGGTGTCGGTGGTGCCCTGGATCGCGTTGATGGCGACGGTCTCGACCGGGGCGGGGGTGCCGGTCGGCTCCGGGGTTGGCGTCGGAGTCGGTTCGGCCGGGGCTCCTCCGGTGGATGCCGTGGGCGTGATCGTGGCCGAGAGGGAGAAGTCGGCCTTGTTGTTGTCGCTGTCGGCGGCATCCGTGCGGTTGATCGACTTGACGTCGGAGTTCGCGCTCGGAGCCCCGGCGACGGCGCCTTCGAAGGTCAGTGAGGCGCCGTACCCGAGCAGGTCGATGACCTCCGGGTTGGCGGTGGAATCGCCGGCGGGCAGGGTGAGGGCCGACGTGGACTTGGCGAGGATCACGGTACCGGTGGTGCCGCTCGGGTTGAGGGTGGAGACCTGGTCAGGGGTGGGCAGGGCCGCGCCGTTGGCGCCGTTCGACCCGCCGGAGACGAGGTAGTAGCCGTTCGCCGGGATCGTGCCGGTGAGGGCTACGGTCGCGGGGGCGTCGGCGACGGTGCCGGTGGCCTTGCGGTACTGCAGCGACCAGGCGCTGAGGTCCACAGCGGTATCCGTGGGGTTGTACAGCTCAACGAACTTGTTCGTGAAGGCAGCGCCGGCGCTGCCGCCGCTCAGGTAGGCCTCGTTGATGACCACTCCCGTTCCCGCGCTGTTGGCCTGCGCGGGTAGGGCCACGAACGGGGCGGCCGCAAGGCTCACCCCGATCACGGATGCGACAGCCAGCGTGAGCCGGCTTCGGGGGACGAGCGACATGGTTCTCCTCTTGGATGGGCAAACAGGTGCAACGAGCAGGGTGCAGGGTCAGCAGGCGTGCAGGGTCAGCAGACAGCGGCGCCAGCGTAGGGAGGACGCGTGACGCACCGGGACCTCGCGCGTGAACGACGGGTGTACGCGAGAGCCTCGGCCGGGTGTTGGGGAGCCTATTGACGCCGGATTTCGGGCACGTTACAGCACGGCACCGTGCTCAGATGAGCAGGAAAATGCCGATGTGGCCCACATTTGAGCGGGCGGCGGACTCAGCTCAGGCGCTTGAGCATTCGGGTGTTGCCGAGCGTGTTCGGCTTGACCCGGGCGAGGTCGAGGAACTCGGCGACGCCCTCGTCCGGGGAGCGCACCAGCTCGGCGTACACCGCGGGGTCGACGGTCTCTGTGCCCATGTCGACGAACCCGTGCCGGGTGAAGAACCCGACCTCGAAGGTGAGGCAGAACAAGCGGCTGAGGCCGAGTTCGCGCGCGTCGGCTTCGAGGCGGTCGATGATGGCGTGCCCGACGCCGTGGCCGAGCCAGTCCTCGGACACCGCCAGGGTGCGCACCTCGCCGAGGTCCTCCCACATCACGTGCAGCGCGCCGCAGCCGATGAGTTTCCCGTCGAGGTCCTCGACCACGCGAAATTCCTGCACGGCCTCGTAGAACACGACGCGGTCCTTGCCGAGCAGGATGCGCTGCTGCACGAGCGGCTCGACGAGCTCCTGGATCAGCGGTACGTCGCTGGTTTGGGCCCGACGGACGATGAACTCCTGCTTGGTCACGCCCGCCCACTCTCCTGGCGGCTCCTGGCCGCCGATTGGATTCCGCCGAAAGCTCAAGTCTAGGGGCGCACGCACGAACGGCCCGGCGGAAAACCGCCGGGCCGTTCGGGTACTACGGGTGCTACTTAGTCGCTGGTGATGGCCAGATCGGGCGTGCCCGGTCCGGTGCCCACTGCGGCGGCGGAGTTGATGCCCACCGAGACAGCCTCGTTGCGGTTCGTCGTGGTGAACACGTACTCGCCGTCCACGAAGTCGACGTGCACGTGGTCGCCCGCGTTGAGCTCGCCGTGCAGGATCTTCTCACTCAGGCGGTCTTCAACTTCGCGCTGGATCGCGCGGCGCAGCGGCCGGGCGCCCAGGGCGGGGTCGAAGCCGACCTCGATGAGGTGCTCCTTCACCGCGAGGGTGAGGTCGATGGTCATGTCGCGGTCGAGCAGCCGGTCGCCCAGGCGCTTGACGAACAGGTCCACGATCTGCAGCAGTTCGGGCTTGGACAGCTGCGGGAAGACGATGATCTCGTCGACGCGGTTGAGGAACTCGGGCTTGAAGTGCTTCTTCAGCTCCTCGTTCACCTTTCCGCGCATCCGGTCGTAGCTGGTGGCCGTGTCGCCCTCGAGCTGGAACCCGACGGGCGAGCCGCTGATGTCCCTGGTACCGAGGTTGGTGGTCATGATGATGACGGTGTTCTTGAAGTCGATCACGCGACCCTGGCCATCCGTCAACCGGCCCTCTTCCAGGATCTGGAGGAGCGAGTTGAAGATGTCGGGGTGGGCCTTCTCGATCTCGTCGAACAGCACCACGGAGAACGGCTTGCGGCGCACCTTCTCGGTGAGCTGGCCGCCCTCTTCGAAGCCGACGAACCCGGGAGGGGCACCGAACAGGCGCGACACGGTGTGCTTCTCGCCGTACTCACTCATGTCGAGCGAGATCATGGCGGCCTCGTCGTCGAAGAGGAACTCCGCGAGCGCCTTGGCCAGCTCGGTCTTACCGACACCGGTGGGGCCGGCGAAGATGAACGAACCGCTTGGACGCTTCGGGTCCTTCAGTCCCGCACGGGTGCGACGGATGGTCTTGGCGAGCGCCGAGATGGCCTCTTCCTGACCGATGACGCGCTGGTGCAGTGCCTTCTCCATGAAGACGAGCCGCGAGGACTCTTCCTCGGTGAGCTTGAACACGGGGATGCCGGTGGCCTGCGCGAGGACCTCGGCGATCAGGCCCTCGTCGACCACTGCGGTGGTCTTGACGTCGCCGGACTTCCACTTCTTCTCCAGGCGCAGACGCTCGCCGAGGAGGTTCTTCTCCTCGTCGCGGAGGCCGGCTGCCTTTTCGAAGTCCTGGTCCTCGATCGCGGTTTCCTTCGCGGCACGAACAACGGCGATCTTCTCGTCGAATTCGCGCAGCTCCGGCGGGCTGGACAGGATCGAGAGGCGCAGGCGTGCGCCGGCCTCGTCGATCAGGTCGATGGCCTTGTCCGGCAGGAACCGGTCGGAGACGTACCGGTCGGCGAGGTTCGCCGCGGCCACGAGGGCACCATCGGTGATGGAGACCTTGTGGTGCGCTTCGTAGCGGTCGCGCAGACCCTTGAGGATGTTGATGGTGTGCGGCAGCGACGGCTCGTTCACCTGGATGGGCTGGAAGCGGCGCTCGAGGGCGGCATCCTTCTCGAAGTGCTTGCGGTACTCGTCGAGGGTGGTCGCACCGATGGTCTGCAGCTCACCACGGGCCAGAAGGGGCTTCAGGATCGAGGCCGCGTCGATGGCGCCCTCGGCAGCACCGGCTCCGACGAGGGTGTGGATCTCGTCGATGAACACGATGATGTCGCCGCGGGTGCGGATCTCCTTGGTCACCTTTTTCAGGCGTTCCTCGAAGTCACCGCGGTAGCGGCTGCCGGCGATGAGCGAGCCGAGGTCGAGCGAGTAGAGCTGCTTGTCCTTCAGCGTCTCGGGCACATCGCCCTTGACGATCGCCTGGGCGAGGCCCTCGACGACGGCGGTCTTGCCGACGCCGGGTTCACCGATGAGTACGGGGTTGTTCTTGGAGCGGCGGGAGAGGATCTGCATGACCCGCTCGATCTCCTTCTCGCGCCCGATGACGGGGTCGAGTTTGTTGTCGCGCGCCGCCTGCGTGAGGTTGCGCCCGAACTGGTCGAGAATCTGGCTGCCCGCGGGGTTGGCCGCTGTCTCGTTCGCACCCACCTGCACCTGCTCCTTCCCCTGGTAGCCGGAAAGGAGCTGGATGACCTGCTGGCGCACCCGGTTGAGATCGGCGCCGAGCTTGACCAGCACCTGTGCGGCCACGCCCTCGCCCTCGCGGATGAGCCCGAGCAGGATGTGCTCGGTTCCGATGTAGTTGTGGCCGAGCTGCAGGGCTTCGCGCAGGCTCAGCTCGAGGACCTTCTTGGCGCGCGGCGTGAACGGGATGTGACCCGTGGGCTGCTGCTGGCCCTGGCCGATGATGTCCTGCACCTGTTCGCGCACGGCATCCAGCGAGATGCCGAGGCTCTCCAGGGCCTTGGCGGCCACGCCTTCACCCTCATGGATGAGCCCGAGCAGAATGTGCTCGGTCCCGATGTAGTTGTGGTTGAGCATCTTGGCCTCTTCCTGGGCCAGGACGACGACACGACGAGCTCGGTCGGTAAATCTCTCAAACATATGAACACTCCCTTGGCGCCAGGGCGGTTATGGCACCGATACAAAGAGAGTAACCAGCGCAAGCCCGGATGCGTGCCTCTGTTCGCCGTGGGCGTGACGCATTACGCATTGCGCCTGACGCGCTCCGCTCCCCCACGGAGGCTGCGGCCCGACCGTCCCCCCTTGCGGGGGCCACACAGGGCGCAAATACTGGCAGCACTCAGCTCCACCGATTCCGACCCATCCCGCAGGTGAAAGGCGGCGGCACCATGGACGGCTCACCGAACCCCGCCAGCACGACCGGCACCACCACGGCCCCAGACCCCGCCGACGAGATCGCCCGGCTCTCCGCCGAGAACGCCCGGCTGCGGGCCCGTGTGGGACCCGCGGCCGAACACCGGGCCGCCTACCGGTGGCGGGCCTTTTTCGCCGCCCTGCTCATCACCGTCGGCGCGTTGCTGGCGCCCGTCGCCGTGGTCGCCTACTGGACCAAGGGGTACGTCAACGACACCGACAGGTTCGCCTCGTCGTTGGCCCCGCTCGCGGAGGACCCGGCCGTGCAGGCCTATCTGGTGGACGAGATCGTCACCGTCGTGAACGACAACGTGGACATAGCTGGAATCACCAAGGACCTCTTCGATGGGTTGGCCACCCTCAACCTTCCGCCGCAGGCCACGAACGCGCTCGGCCTCCTGGAGCAACCCGCTGTGCAGGGCGTGCAGGGACTGATCGAGTCGGCCGCCACGAGGATCGTGACCTCCGACGCCTTCGCCCAGCTCTGGGAAGAGGCCGTGCGCACCAGCCAGACCCAGGTCATCGCGGCGCTGGAGGGCGATTCCACCTCCGCGCTGGCGATCAGCGACACCGGTGAGCTCGGCATCCAGCTGGGCCCGATCGTCGCGGAGGTGAAGAACGAACTCGTCGATCGGGGGTTCGGCCTGGCGCAGAACATCCCGGAGGTCGACCGCACCATCGTGGTCGCCCAGTCCGACGCCCTCGTGCAGGCCCGCACCGGTTACCAGTTGCTCAACGTCCTCGGCTTCGTCCTGCCCTTCGTGAGCCTGGGCCTGATCGCGCTCGGTGTGCTCGTGGCCCGACGGCGCGCGCGCACCCTGATCTGGGCGGGTCTCGCCCTGACCGCGGCCATGGCCCTGCTGTCGGCGGGCATCGCGGTGGGGCGGATCCTCTTCGTCAACGCGGTATCGCCGACCTACCTGCCCACCGACATGAGCCATGCCCTCTACGACGCCGTGGTGCCGTTCATGAACGTCACGGCGCTCTCGGTGGGGCTGGTGGGCTTCACGGTAGCGGTTGTCGCCTATCTCGCCGGCCCGTTCCACGGGTCGACGATCCTGCGGAGGGCAACCGTCCGCTCGGCCGCACGGCTGCGGGCGGCGGCGGACGACGCCGGCGTCAGCACCGGCCGGTTCGGGGAGGTCCTCTTTACGTACCGCCGCGTGGTGCACGTGCTGATCGCCCTGGCGGCGGCCGCGGTGGCCCTGTTCTGGCGGCCGTTGCCGGCATCGGTCATCATCTGGACCGCCATCCTCGCACTGATCGCCGTGCTCCTCGTCGAGCTGCTGCAGCGCCCGCCTGCCACGATCGAGGCGCCCATGGCCGAGGGCGGCACGCCAGGGCCCGTGCCGACGGAAGCGCACCCGTCCGAGCCCGACACCGTCCTGGCCGCCACCGGGCCGCTGCCGCCGACGGCGCCCACCGACCGGCACCAGACCGCACCCACCGAACCGCTGCCACCGTTACCGTCCCGGAGCGACTCGGATTAAGCTCGCAGAGTGAGCAACCTCGAGCGCGAACCAGCAGAAATCGTGTGCGACGGCACCGCCACGGCAACGGCAGTGTTGACCGAGACCCCGGCGGCCGCCTCCGCCGTGCTGATCCTGCAGCCGCGGGACGTTCCGCTCGGCGGGCCCCGCGCCATGGACGTGCGACGCACCCTCCCCCAACGGGAGAGATCCCTGATCGGCGCCTGGTGCTTCGTCGACCACTACGGTCCGGACGACGTCTCCGTGACCGGCGGGATGGTGGTGCCGCCGCACCCGCATACCGGGCTGCAGACCGCGAGCTGGCTGTTCGCCGGTGAGGTGGAGCACCGCGACAGCGTCGGCAGCCTCGCCCTGGTGCGCCCCGGCGAGCTCAATCTGATGACGGCCGGCGCCGGGATCAGCCACTCGGAGGTGTCCACCCCGAACACCACCGCGCTGCATGGCGTACAACTGTGGATCGCGCTGCCCGACCGCACCCGGCACCAGGAGCCGCACTTCGAGAACCACGTGATCACCCCGCTGACCGCCGACGGGGTCACACTGCACGTCTTCCTCGGCGAACTCGCCGGGCACACCGCGGCGGCCGTCGGTGACACCCCGCTGCTGGGCGCGCAGGTCGACCTGCCGGCCGGCACCGCGATCGACCTCGACGTGTCGGGCAGCTTTGAGCACGGGCTGCTGGTCGACGCCGGAAGCGTGCTGTTCGCGGGCACGACGGTGCAGGCCGACGAGCTGGGCTTCCTCGCCGCCGGTCCCACCGTCATCCGGCTGGAGAACACCGGCGACACCGCGGCGCGCGTGCTGCTGCTCGGCGGCGAACCGCTCGGCGAGCAGATCGTGATGTGGTGGAACTTCATCGGCCGCAGCCACGACGAGGTCGCGGCCTTCCGCGCGCAGTGGCAGGCGGAGGTGATCGAGGGCACGGATGCCGCCGGCCGGTTCGGTCACGTGGCCTACCACGGCGGCGCCCTACCGGCCCCTGCCCTGCCCAACGTGCGGCTGAAACCGCGGCACTGAGTCGCCGGGCAGCCGGCAGCCCCGCGGGTTACTGCACCGCGCTGGTCAGCCGGGCCAGGTTGTCCAGGATGGTGGACTTGAGCGGCTGCTTCATCCACTCGTCGAGGGTGAGTTCGCGGCTGTCGGCCCGGTAGCCGTCCTCGACGGCGCGCAGCTGCTCGACGAACGAGTGCCCGCGCACCATCAGCGACACCTCGAAGTTGAGGCTGAACGAGCGCATGTCCATGTTGCTCGACCCGATCACGGCCACGTCGTCGTCGATGGTGAAGTGCTTGGCGTGCAGCACGTACGGCGCCTTGTACATGTAGATCTTCACGCCCGCCCGCAGCAGCTCCTCATAGTAGGAACGCTGGGCGTGGTAGACCAGCGCCTGGTCGCCGATCTCCGAGACGAACAGTTCCACGTGCAGGCCGCGTTGCACCGCGGTGGTGACCGCGTACATGATCGACTCGTCCGGTACGAAGTACGGGCTGGTGATCACGATGCGTTCCTGCGCGTAGTAGAGCAGCGCCAGGAACAGGCGCAGGTTGTTCTCCCCCACGAAACCGGGCCCGCTGGGCACGACCTGGCAATCGATCGGGTCCGAGACCTGCACGGGGTGCACCGGCTCGATGTCGCGGGTGAGCAGCTCGTTCGTCTCGCTGTACCAGTCGGTGATGAAGATGGCGTTCAGGCCCGACACGATGGGGCCCTCCAGCCGCACCATCAGGTCCTTCCACTTCAGGCCCCGGCGGATGTTGCGCTTCATGTTGTAGGTGCGGTCGATCACGTTCTGCGACCCCATGAAACCCACCCGGCCGTCGATGATGACGAGCTTGCGGTGGTTGCGCAGGTCGGGCCGTTGCCACTTGCCCTTGAACGGCTGCAGCGGCAGCATCAGTTGCCACTTCACGCCGTCGGCGGTGAGGCGGCGCTTGGTGGCCTTGAAGCCGGGCTTCCGCATCGACTGGATGTGGTCCATCAGCACCCGCACCGTCACACCGCGCTTGACGGCGTTCTGCATCGCGTCGAAGAACGGGCCGGTGGTGTGGTCGAGCGAGAGGATGTAGAACTCGACGTGCACGTACTTCTTGGCCTTGTCGATGTCTGCGGCCATCGCGGCGAGGGTTTCCTCGTAGTCGCCGTGCAGGCGGGCGCGGTTGTCGCCGACCAGCGGCATCGCGCCGAGGTTGCGGTTGAGAGCCACCACCGATTCGAGCCAGCCGGGCCAGGGGTGGTCGCGTTTCACGCGTTCCATGCCGGCCGTGCTGTCGAGGATGAACTGGTTGATCTCGGCCTGCATCTCCACCCGCTTCTTGGGCAGGGTGCGGTAACCGATCAGCAGGAACAGCAGGGCGCCGAAGTACGGGATCAGGAAGATGGCCAGCAGCCAGGCCATGCCGGAGGTGGGCCGGCGGTTCCGCGGTACGACGATGATCGCCACCACCCGGATGGCGAAGTCAACGAGGAACGCCACCACGAGGAGGATGGTGGACAGGTCAATTCCGAACACGGTTAGCCGGCCGGTTTGTCGAGGCCGAGCTTGGCGCGTTCTTCGGCTTCGACGCGCGCGTAGGCGTTCCGTTCGGTGCGGTCGGCGCGGATGATCGCACGCATGATGATCCAGAAGATCACCCCGACCAGAACGGTGGGCGCGAGCGAGAACAAAGCGTTGGCCCAGAAGCTATCCATAGTCTCTCCAGCCTACGCGAACTCTCCCCGCACCCGGTCCGGGCGGGGGCTACTTGGTGAGGATGCCGATGAGGCCGGACCCCAGCAGGTACAGGCCCACCGCCCCCACGACGACCCAGATGATGATCCGGTTCGTCGACGGGCCCTTCTTGCCGCCGTCGTCGTCAGGCTTCAGCTCGTCCTTGGGCAGATAAGTCATCATGTTCGTCACTTTACCAACGGGAACAGGATGGTCTCGCGGATGCCGAGCCCGGTGAGGGCCATCAGCAACCGGTCGATGCCCATGCCCATGCCGCCGGTGGGCGGCATGCCGTGCTCCAGCGCCCGCAAGAACTCCTCGTCCAGGCGCATGGCCTCTGGGTCGCCGCCGGCGGCGAGCCGGGCCTGCTCCACGAAACGTTCCCGCTGCACGACGGGGTCGACGAGCTCGGAGTAGCCGGTGGCCAGTTCGAAGCCGCGGATGTAGAGGTCCCACTTCTCCACGACGCCGTCGATGGACCGGTGGCCGCGCACCAGGGGGCTGGTGTCCACCGGGAAGTCGAGCACGAAGGTGGGCCGCACCAGGTCGGCCTTCACGAAGTGCTCCCAGAGCTCTTCGACGTACTTGCCGTGGATCGGGTGGTCGACCTCGACGCCTTCTGCCGCGGCGAGGGCCTGCAGGTCGGCCAGCGGGGTGGCCGGGCTGATGGTGCGCCCGACCGCGGCCGACAGGCTGTCGTACATGCTGATGCGGTCCCACTCGCCGCCCAGGTCGAACTGGGTGCCGTCGGCCCAGGTCACCACGTGCGACCCGCCGGTGATGGCCGCCGCGGCATCCTGGATGAGGGTCTGGGTGAGCTGGGCGATGGAGGTGTAGTCGCCGTAAGCCTCGTACGCCTCGAGCATCGCGAACTCGGGCGAGTGGGTGGAGTCTGCACCCTCGTTGCGGAAGTTGCGGTTGATCTCGTAGACCCGGTCGATGCCGCCGACGACGGCGCGCTTGAGGAACAGCTCCGGCGCGATGCGCAGGAACAGTTCGGTGTCGAAGGCATTGCTGTGGGTGGAGAACGGCCGGGCGGAAGCGCCGCCGTGCATGGTCTGCAGCATCGGGGTCTCGATCTCGAGGAACCCGCGCGCGGTGAAGGTGGCGCGGAGGCTGGCGACGGCCTGGGAGCGCTGGACGACGGTGCGGCGGGCCTGGTCGCGGGCGATGAGGTCGAGGTACCGGCTGCGCACCCTCGTCTCCTCGCTGAGTTCGGAGTGCAGGTTCGGCAGCGGCAGCAGCGCCTTCGCGGCGACCTGCCACTCGGTCACCATGATCGACAGTTCGCCGCGACGGGAGGAGATGACCTCACCGGCGACGAAGACGTGGTCGCCGAGGTCGACCAGGTCCTTCCAGGCCGCGAGCGAGTCCTCGCCGACGGCGGCGAGGGACACCATGGCCTGGATGCGGCTGCCGTCGCCGGACTGGAGGCTCGCGAAACACAGCTTGCCGGTGTTGCGCAGGTGCACGATCCGGCCGGCCAGGCCAACGGTGACGCCGGTGGCGGCATCCGCTTCGAGGTCGCCGTACTCGGCGCGCACGGCGGGGATGGTGGTGGTGACGGGCACGGACACCGGGTAGGCGCCGCCGGCGGCGCTGGTCGCGGCCGCGTTCAGGCGGTCCCGCTTGGCCAGGCGCACGGCCTTCTGCTCGGTCAGCTCGGCCGCGGCCTGGGCGTCGTCGTTGTCATCGGGCACGGCGTCGGGGGTGGTGCTCATGCGGTTTCTCCGTCGGTGGGCGTACACGGGCCAAGCCGGTACCCCGTTGAAATGCGGTTAGGGGATGTCCAGTGAAATGTTGTCGATGAGCCGGGTGCTGCCGACCACCGCGGCGACCAGCATCCTGGCCCGGCCGCGGTAGTCATCGTCGACCGGCAGGAACGTCTGCGGATGCACGACAACGAGATAGTCCAGTTTAACCAGAGGCTGCGCCCCGATCACCGCGTGCGCGGCCACGATCGCGGCCGGAACCCCCGCGGATGCGGCGGCGGCGGCCGCGGCCAGGCCCTCCGACAGTGACCGGGCGGCGGTGCGGGCGGCCTCGTCGAGGTTGTGATTGCGGCTGGACAGGGCCAGGCCGCTGTCCTCGCGCACGGTCGGCACGACCTCGATCGTGGTGCGCAGGTTGAGGTCGGCGACCATGCGCTCCACGAGGAACACCTGCTGGGCGTCCTTCTGGCCGAAGACCGCCACGTCGGGTTCGACGATGTGGAACAGCTTCGCCACAACCGTGAGCATGCCGTCGAAGTGGCCGGGCCGGGCGGCGCCCTCGTACAGGCCGCCGACAGAGCCGGCGGTCACCCGGGTCGAGGAGGCCCCGTCCGGGTACATCTCCCGGGCGTGCGGGGCGAACACGAAGGCGGCGCCTTCTTCGGCCAGCGCCACCACGTCGGCGTCGAGGGTGCGGGGGTAGGTGTCGAGGTCTTCGTTCACGCCGAATTGCAGCGGGTTGACGAAGATCGACACCACGACGATGTCGCCGAGCTCGACGGCGCGGCGCACGAGCGCGCGGTGGCCGGCGTGCAGGGCACCCATGGTGGGCACGAGCACCACATGGGCGTCGCCGCCCCTGGCGGCGATGTTCTGCTTGGCGACGCAAAGCCGGCCCTGCAGCTCGTCAATCGTGTCGATGACTTCTGGCTTGGTGAGCACGGTCACTGGTCCTCCGGGTCGAACGGGTGGGGCGGGTAGGGCGGGTCGAGCAGGTGGTTCGCCTCGTCGAGGGCGGCCGGGTCGTCAAGCGGATGCCGGGCGCCGGTGCGGGTGAGGGCGTTTTCGATGGCCGAACGCACCAACGGCGCGATCACGGCCCCCGGCGCGTCGATGCCGATCTCGCCCAGCAGCCGGGTGGACTGCTCGACGATGGAGCTGGAGAACGCCGTGGCCGTCTCGATGGCTTCGGCGTAGACCTCCCGGTCGCCCTCGGCCACGATCACCGGCTCGCCGCCCATTTCCACGACGAGCGCCTGCGCGATCGGCAGCACCGGCGCAGGTGCCGTCACGGCGAAGTAGCTGTCGGCCAGGCGGCTGATGTCCAGGCTCGTGCCCGTGAACGACATCGCCGGGTGGATGGCCAGCGGGATCGCACCGGCCCGCTGGGCGGGCAGGAGCACGTTCGCGCCGTACCGGGCGGAGGTGTGCAGCACGAGTTGGCCGGGCTGCCAGGTGCCCGTGGCCGCGAGCCCGTTCACCAGGCTCTCCAGCTGGTCGTCCGGTACGGCGATGATCACGAGTTCGCTGCGTTCGACGACCTCGGGAACCGTGAGCACCGGGACGTTGGGCAGGATCGCCTCTGCGCGGTCGCGGCTGGCCTGGGAGATCGCGGAGATGCCGACGAGGGCGTGGCCGGCGCCGGCGAGGGCGGCGGCGAGGATGGGGCCGACATGCCCGGCACCGATCACTCCAATGCCCAGCCGGCCCGGGCGCTGGCTCACGAGGTCACCTCGGTGGCGGTGGGACCGGCCGGGGCGTCTGCGGCCCTGAACGTCGGTGCGATGGGGAGGGGTTCCGCCGTGGTGCGGCTCCAGTGGTGGCTGGTGTCGGAATCCGCCGAGGCCACGGCGCCGGCGGTGACGGTCTCGAGCAGGCGCTCGGCCTGGCCGACCTCGATCACGCCGAGGGTCGCGCTGACCGGGCCGGCCACGGTGTGCAGGCGGGCGGAGGCCAGGCGGAGCCGGCGGCGAACGGGGCCCTGGCTGATCCCGACGCTCTGCAGCCGGGCCAGTGGCACGAGCACGAGCTCACGGGAGAGCACGCCGCGGCGCAGCAGCACGGCGCCGGTCGACACGGCGTAGCCGGTGCGTCGCCAGGAGAACGGCCGCAGCCAGGCCGCCCGGCGCGGGGCATTGACGAAACCGTCGTCGCCGCCGCGGGAGGTCAGGCCCCGCTGGATCAGGGCGCGCTGCTCGTCGGTGTCGAAGCCGGGCAGGATCAGTTCGAGCACCTTGCCGACATCGGCCAGCGATCCGACCGGCAGGACGGTGGTGGCCGCCTGGCCGGCGGCGCCGCTGTTGGTGGAGTGGCCGGCCTTGTTGATGCTGATCTGCCACCAGCCGAACGGCCGCCAGGCCAGGGGCTGAGTCACGCCGATCGCGTGGATCCGGCCGGGCGGGAGGGTCTCGTTGCTCGTGGTGAGCAGCCCGAAGCCCACGCGCACACCGTCCGTGGTGCCGGCGATGCTGTAGCGCAGCGACTTGGTGAACCGGGAGACGTAGTACCCGACGCTGGCGATCAGGCCGGGGAAGAGCGCGATCAGCAGCCACTCGCTGCCGCCGACGATGACGCTCACGATGAGCGCCACGATCGCGACCACGACGAACACGGTGAAGCCGCTGAACACGATCGACCCGATCAGCCGCAACAGGGGGATGCGCACGACCGACTCCGGGGGTGCCGAATCCGGGTCGAGTTCGGGGGCGAGGAACTCGCCGGCGCGGGCGCTGGCGAAGGCGTTCAGGGCTTGGCGGCGGCCGGCGTGGGCGGCGGCCAGTGGGCCTTCGGCGACCGGGGCCTGGGGGCCGTAAGGCAGCGCCTCCTGCCCATCGTCGGGCACCGCGCCGACCGGCGCCTGGTGCACCGCGGCACCGCGCGGCTGGCGTGCGCCGGAGGCCAGCTGCAGGATGTCCCGGCGCAGCCCGTCGGCCAGCGCGGACCCGAGGTAGGCGAGTTGCACGTTGGCGTCCTGGCCGGCCACGCTCACCTCGAGTTTGGCGGCCCCGAACAGCCGGGGAATCAGCGGGCGAACGATGTTGACGCCCTGGATGCGGTCCAGCCGGGCCTGCCGGTGGCTGCGGAACAGGATGCCGCTGCGCACCTCGACGGATTCGTCGCCGACCCGGAAGGTGTGCATCCGCCAGGACAGGGTGAACGCGAGCAGAATCACGAGCAGGATCCCGGCGGCGATGAGCAGCGCCCAGCCCACGGCGCCACGTTCGTAGATGGCGTCGAGCGGGTCGCCGGAATCGCGGGGGATGCCGAAGACCAGGTCGAGCAGGCGTTCCCGGAGGTTGGCGATGACGAAACCGAGGAGCGCGAAGACGAAGATGCCGCCGCGCAGCAGCGGGCTCGCTGGATGCAGCCGGTGCCAGTCCCCGTCGGCGAGGGAGGTCACAACCCGGCCCGCCGGCTCTCGGCCAGTTCGACGAGGCGGTCACGGAGGGCATCCGCGTCGGCCTCGGCGAGTCCGGGGATGGCGACGCCGGAGGTCGCGGCGGCGGTGACGAACTTGAGGTCGGCGAGGCCGAGCAGGCGCGCGACCGGGCCGCGGGTGATGTCGACCAGCTGCATCCGGCCGTACGGCACGGAGACGAAGCGCTGGTACATGATGCCGCGCCGGAAGAGCAGGTCGTCTTCGCGCAGCTGGTAGCCGATCGAGCGCACCCGGCGGGGCTCGAACGCGAGCGAGACCAGGGTGACCAGGGCGAGCAGGCCACCCACCCAGGCCGCCCAGGCCTGGTCGAGGAGCAGCCAGAGCACGCCGGCGGCGGCGCAGACGATGAGGAGGAAGATGACGGTGCCGACGATTTCGACCATGACGTACTTGGGCGAGACCCGCTTCCACTCGCCGGCTTCGGGCAGGTCAAGGCGGGCGCCGACGGGCGGCACCGCCTCGGCAGGTCCGCGCATGGCTACGGCTGGGGCGGACGTGACCTCGACGGGGTCACCGCCGACGTGGTCAGGCACGGGCTGCTCCGCCATTGTTAGCTCCCCCAGTGTTGTGGTCGTTGTCGTCGTCGGGCGGCAGCGTGCAGAAATGCTCCGCGATGAGACCGCCCACGAGGAGGATCACGGCGCCGAGCGCCATCCCGATCGCGAGCCACAACGATGTTACCGCCGGGACCACCGACCGGGTGAGGATGAAGGCCACGATGCCCAGCCCGAGCCCGAGCAGGAGTGCGCTGCTCAGGCTGGACGCCTTGGCGAGCAGGGCGACGCGCATGGCCCGGAACGGGTCGACACGTTTGGTGGAGCGGCCCCGGGTGGCCTGGCGGATGGGCCAGGCCAGGGCGACGAGGATCACCGCGATCAGGATCAGCGCCAGCGGCAGGGTGAACGGCGGCACGATGATCGGTGCGCTCCAGGCCGTCGCCGCCAGTTCGACCAGGAACCCGACGACGAGCCCGGCCAGGCCGAGGGCGATGAGCGGTGTCGGCTGGGTGCGCTTCATCGGCGGGGCTCCTCCGGACCGTTCTGGGCGACCTCGGTGTGTGCGGGGTCTGTACTCGCGGTCACCGGATGCGCCCTGGCGGTGCGGGCGGCGACGGCGAGGAGCTCGCGCACCCGGCCGCGGCCGGGCAGCTCGGCTTCCGGGTCGATGTCGGCCCAGGGCGCAAGGACGAAGTCGCGGTCGGCCGCGCGCGGGTGCGGCAGGGTGAGCCGGTCATCGTCGATCCGGAGGTCGCCGATGCTGATCAGGTCGATGTCCAGGGTGCGGTCGCCCCAGCGTTCATCGCGCACCCGGCCGTGGTCGTTCTCGATGCCGTTGACGGCGTCGAGGAGTGCATGCGGGTCCCCGCCCCAGCGCACGGTCACGACGAGGTTGAGGTAGCCGGGCGCGGAGAGGTCCACCCCGTCCGGCTTGACGGCGTCGGACGCGTACACCGGCGAGACCGCGGTGAGGGTCACGCCCGGAACCTCGGCGATGGCGCGCACGGCCGCGGCCAGCGTGGCCTCGCGGTCACCGAGGTTGCTGCCCAGCGCGAGCACGGCCGTTGCGGTCATGCTCGGCTCCCCTCAATCGGTGCTCGTTCACTCTGCCCGCGTTCACTCTGCACACGTTTAATCTGCAGGCGTTCAATCTGCTCGCGTTCAATCTGCACCGACACATCCGTGAAGGGAATCTCGATGGGCGCCTGCGGTTTGTGCACGGTCACCCGTACCCGCTCCGCGGCCTGATGCGTGAGCACCACGTCGGCGATGCGCTCGGCCAGCGTCTCGATCAGGTCGACCGGGTCGCGCCGCACGGCGTCGGCGATCTCCACCGCGAGTTCGCCGTAGTGGATGGTGCCGGCGAGGTCGTCACCGGCCGCGGCGGCGGCGAAATCGAGCCAGACCGTGACGTCGATCACGAACTCCTGCCCGTTCTCGCGTTCGAAGTCGAAGACGCCGTGGTGTGCGGTGATCCGCAGCCCGGTGAGGGTGATCGAGTCGGTGCTCATGACCCTATTCTGGCCGAATCGACCCGGGCCAGCACGTTGAGGGCGGTTCGGGTGCCCGCGACGTCGTGCACGCGCACGGCCCAGGCGCCGGCCTGGGCGGCGAGCACGCTGAGCACGGCGGTCGGCAGGTCGCGGTCCACGATGGCGGCATCGTCGGGGAGCACACCGGCCAGGAATCGTTTGCGGGAGGCTCCGACCATGACGGGCAGGCCGAGTGGAGCGAAGGCGTCGAGTCGGGCGAACACCCGCCAGTTCTGCCCGGCATCCTTGCTGAATCCGAGGCCGGGATCGAGGATGATCTGGCTGCGCTTCACCCCGGCGCCTTCGAGCGCGGCGACGCGTTCGGTGAGTTCCGCCACGACGGTGGCGACCACGTCGTCGTAGGTCGACAGGCTGTCCATGGTGCCGGCGTGTGCGCGCCAGTGCATGGCGATGTACGGCAGGCCGGTGCGGGCGACCACCTCCGCCATGCGCGGGTCGGCGAGGCCCCCGGAGACGTCGTTGATGATGTCGACGCCGGCATCCGCCGACCGTTCGGCGGTCCCGGCGTTGAGGGTGTCCACGCTGGTCATGATGCCCAGCCGCCTGAGCTCGGTGATGACGGGCAGCACGCGGGCCTGCTCGACCTCGGGCGACACCCGGTCGGCGCCGGGGCGGGTGGATTCCCCGCCGACATCGATGAGGTCGGCGCCTTCTGCCCGCAGGTCGACGGCGTGCCGCACGGCGGCCTCGGTGCTCGCCCACCGCCCGCCGTCGCTGAACGAGTCGGGGGTGACATTGAGCACGCCCATCACGAGCGTCATCGTGGCACCCGGGTCACAGGGAACCCCCGATGAGGGTGATGACCTCGGAGCGTGCGGTCGGCTGCGCCAGTTCGCCGCGGGTCGCCATCGTGACGGTGGTGCTCCGCGACTGGCGGGGACCCCTGGTGGTGACGCAGGCGTGGCTGGCATCGAGCACCACGAGCACGCCGCGGGGGGCGAGCCCCGCCTCGAGCGCGTCGGCGATCTCCTCGGTGAGCCGCTCCTGCAGTTGCGGCCGGGCCGCGATCGTGGTGACGACGTCGGCCAGTTTGCCCAGGCCCACAATGCGCTCGCCCGGCAGGTAGGCCAGGTGGGCGGTGCCGAGGAACGGCAGCAGGTGGTGTTCGCAGATGGAGCGGAACTCGATGTCGCGCAGCAGCACCAGGTCGCCGGTGCGGTCACCGACCGGTACCGTGTCGCGCAGGTGGTCGAGCGGGTCCCGGCCCAGGCCGGCGAAGAACTCGGCGTACGCCGACGCCACCCGCTGCGGGGTGGTCAGCAGGCCGGCCCGGCCGGGTTCCTCACCGATGGCGGCGAGGATCTCGGCGACGGCCGCCTCGATGCGTGGCTGGTCGACTCCCACGGGCACCGGTCTACGCTGTTGCTGGGCGTGGTTTGCGGGCCGGGGCGCGCTTGGGCTTGTCGGTTTCGGCACCGCCGCTGGTGACCCCACCGTCGACCGCGGCGCCGTCGATGGGCGCCTTCGGGGCCGGCATGGCGATGGGCGGCACATCGGAGACGGGACGCTTGTCGCTGGAGAGCCACTGCGGGCGCGGCGGCAGCTTCTCGACGCCGGCGAAGATCTCGACCAGGGCGGTCTGGTCCAAGGTCTCGTGCTCGAGCAGCTTCGCAGCGAGGTCGTCGAGGATCGCGCGGTTGGCATTGATCACCGAGTAGGCCTCATCGTGGGCGTTTTCGAGCAGCTGGCGCACCTCGGTGTCCACTCGCTCGGCGAGCCGCTCGGAGTAGTCGCGCTGGTGACCCATGTCGCGGCCGAACATCATCTCGCCGGAGGCCGAACCGAGCTTGAGCGGGCCGACGTCGGACGACATGCCGAACTCGGTGACCATCTTGCGGGCCGTGGCGGTGGCCTTCTCGATGTCGTTCGACGCTCCGGTGGTGGGGTCGTGGAAGATGATCTCCTCGGCGACCCGGCCGCCCATGGCGTAGGCGAGCTGGTCGAGCAGTTCGTTGCGGGAGACCGAGTAACGGTCCTCGAGCGGCATCACCATCGTGTAGCCCAGGGCGCGGCCGCGCGGCAGGATGGTGATCTTGGTCACCGGGTCGGTGTTGCGCATCGCCGTGGCGACGAGGGCGTGGCCGCCCTCGTGGTACGCGGTGATGAGCTTTTCCTGGTCGCGCATCACGCGGGTGCGGCGCTGCGGTCCGGCCATCACCCGGTCGACGGCCTCGTCGAGGGCGCGGTTGTCGATCAGCTGGGCGTTGGAACGCGCGGTGAGCAGCGCGGCCTCGTTGAGCACGTTGGCCAGGTCGGCGCCGGTGAATCCGGGCGTCTTCCGGGCGAGGACCTCGAGGTCGACGCCGGCAGCCATCGGCTTGCCCTTGGCGTGCACCTCCAGGATGCGCTTGCGGCCGAGCATATCCGGCGCGTCAACGCCGATCTGGCGGTCGAAGCGGCCGGGGCGCAGGAGCGCCGGGTCGAGGATGTCGGGCCGGTTGGTGGCCGCGATCAGGATCACGTTGGTCTTGACGTCGAAGCCGTCCATCTCCACCAGCAACTGGTTGAGGGTCTGCTCGCGCTCGTCGTGGCCGCCGCCCATGCCGGCGCCGCGGTGGCGGCCGACGGCGTCGATCTCGTCGACGAAGATGATCGCCGGGGAGTTCTCCTTGGCCTGCTGGAAGAGGTCGCGGACGCGGCTCGCGCCGACGCCGACGAACATCTCCACGAAGTCCGAGCCGGAGATCGAGTAGAACGGTACCCCGGCCTCACCGGCGACGGCGCGGGCGAGGAGGGTCTTACCGGTTCCGGGAGGGCCGTACAGCAGTACGCCCTTCGGGATCCGGGCGCCGACGGCCTGGAACTTGGCGGGCTCCTTGAGGAAGTCCTTGATCTCCTGCAGTTCTTCGATCGCCTCGTCGGCGCCGGCGACGTCGGTGAAGAACACCTGCGGGGTCTCCTTGGAGACCAGCTTCGCCTTCGACTTGCCGAACTGCATGACCTTGTTGCCGCCGCCCTGCATGCCCGAGAGCATCAGCCAGAAGAAGGCACCGATGAGGAGCACGGGCAGCAGGATGCCCAGCAGCGACAGGAACCAGCTGGACTGGGGCACCTCGTCGGTGAAGCCGTCCTTCGGGTCTGCGGCCGTGACGGCGTCGACAACCTCTTCGCCGCGGGGCGTGACGTAGTAGAACTGCACCTGCTCGCCGTAGGTCGAATCGGCCTTGCTGAGGGTGAGGTCGACACGCTGTTCGCCGTCGACGATCTTCGCCTCTGCCACCTTCCCGTCTTTCAGGAAATCCAGGCCCTGCTGGGTGGAGATCTCGCGGAAGCCCGACATGGTGAGGAGGCTCGACCCCACCCAGACGGCGATGACCGCAAGGATGATGTAGAGGAGCGGCCCGCGCAGAAGTTTCTTGACGTTCATGGTGGTCACAGGCTACCGCTCTCGTACTGGGGGAACACCGAGTGTTCGCCCAAAGGTGAACTGGAGGACGTCTCGCGGTGGAGCCTAGTCGCCCGTGGAGGCCATTCTCCGGTGGAGGCTATTCTCCGGTGGAATACACGTGCGGGGCGAGCACGCCGACAGAACGCAGGTTGCGGTACTTCTCCGCGTAGTCGAGGCCGTAGCCGACGACGAACTGGTTGGGGATGTCGAAGCCGAGGTACTTCACGTCGATCTCGACGCGGGCGGCGTCGGGCTTGCGCAGCAGGGCGCAGATCTCCAGCGACGCAGGCCCACGGGACTTGAGGTTCGCCATCAGCCAGGAGAGGGTCAGTCCCGAGTCGATGATGTCCTCGACGATGAGCACGTGGCGGCCGTGCAGGTCGGTGTCGAGGTCCTTGAGGATCCGCACGACACCGCTGGACTGGGTACCGGAACCGTACGAGCTGACGGCCATCCAGTCCATGGTCACGGGGTGCACGAGTTCACGGGCCAGGTCGGCCATCACCATGACCGCGCCCTTGAGCACGCCGACCAGCAGCAGGTCCTTACCGGCGTAGTCCGCTTCGATCTGCCGGGACATCTCGGCGAGCCGGGAGCGAATCTCGGTCTCCTCGATCAGGATTTCGGTGAGGTCGCCGTCAATGTCACGAGGTTCCATGGGAGCGGAAGGGTCCTTTGCTTTGGGTGTGTCGAGGAGCTGAGAATACGAGCGTTCCCCCCTGCCGTTCCACTCTAACGCCTGGCAGGTCGAGCGCATTCTGCCCGTGCCAGTGGGTCACCAGCCGGGCGACGGCGAGGGTGTGGCTGCGTTCGAGGGTCGCCTGGAACTCGCCGGCCGCCACGTGGCGGATCATCCGGTGGCGCAGGGCGGCCGGTTGGGCGGCCAGCGCGGCGACCGACAGGCCGACGCCGCCGGCCGCCGGTGCGCGGCTGTCCGCCACGAGGGCGGGCACCAGGGTGTCGAGGGCGTCGGCGTCTTCGCGCAGCACCTCGGCGGTGCGTGTGAGCGCCTCGGCGATCCCGGGCCCGAGCTCGGCCTCGAGCACGGGCAGCACCCGTTCCCGTGCCCGCACCCTGGCGTACCGCGGGTCGCTGTTCTGCGGGTCGGACCAGGCGTCCAGGCCGGCGTCGAGGCAGGCCTGCCGGGTCTGGACCCGGCGGATGCCCAGCAGCGGCCGCCGGTACGGCCCGCTGGCGGCGGCCATGCCCTGCAGGCTCCTGGCGCCTGAGCCGCGGGCGAGTCCGAGCAGCACGGTCTCGGCCTGGTCGTCGAGGGTGTGACCGAGCAGCACGGCGACCGCCCCGGACCGCTCAAGCGCGGTCTCGAACGCGGCGTAGCGCGCGGTCCGGGCGGCCGCCTCCGGACCGTCGCCGGCGGCATCCGTCACCGTCACGGTGAGGATGTGCACCGGGCCAAGGCCGAGCGCCTTGGCCTGGGCGCCGGCGGCGGCGGCGATGCCGGCCGAACCGCCCTGCAGGCCGTGGTCGACGATCACGGCGCCGGCGGTGAGGCCGGCCCGCGGCGCCTCGAACGCCGTTGCGGCGGCCAGGGCCAGCGAGTCAGCGCCCCCGCTCAGGGCCACCAGGACCAGGCCCGTCTCCGGCAGCTGTTCCCGCACCGCCCGGCGCAGGTCGGCGATGGCCGGCGTCAGTCGCGGGCGGCGGGAAGACTTCATCCAGTAACGTTATCCGCAGACTTCGACATAAGGGAGATACCAGGCCATGGCCGAATACGACGCAGTCATTGAAATCCCACGCGGTAGCCGCAACAAGTACGAGGTGGACCACGAAACCGGTCGGGTCTACCTCGACCGGGTGCTGTACACGAGCTTCGTGTACCCCACCGACTACGGGTTCTTCGAGAACACCCTCGGGCTCGACGGCGACCCCGTCGACGTGCTCGTGCTCCTCGACTTCCCGCTGTTCCCCGGCGTCGGCGTGTCCGTGCGCCCCGTCGGTGTGTTCAACATGACCGATGACGGCGGCTCTGACGCCAAGGTCATCGCGGTTCCCGCGGGCGACCCGCGCTGGGACTACATCCAGGACGTCACCGACATCCCGGAGTTCACCCGCAAGGAGATCGAGCACTTCTTCGAACACTACAAGGACCTCGAGCCCAACAAGTGGGTCAAGACCGAGGGCTGGGGCGACGCCGCTGAGGCCGACCAGATCGTGCGCGACGGGCTCAAGAAGCTCGTCGACGAAGGTCACTGACCCGGACACACAGCTGTCAACGACAGAAGCCGCTTCCCTTCCGGGAGGCGGCTTCTGTCGTTGGTGCTCTCAGATCTGTACGCGACAGGTCAGGACGGCCGGCCCACGTACGGCGCGACCTCGCCCGGCGACCAGATGCTGTGCACCCGCACCGGTGCGGTGGGGTTGGGCGCTTCGAGGATCTGCCCGCCGCCGACGTAGATCGCCACGTGGTAGTAGTTGCCCGGCACTCCCCAGAACAACAGGTCGCCCACCTGCACGTTGGAGAGCGAGACGAGCTTGCCCTGGCTGGCCATGGTGTTGTACTGGTTGGTCGCGGAGTGGGTGCCGATGTAGATCCCGGCCGCCGCGTAGGCGGCCTTGGTCAGACCGGAGCAGTCCCAGACGTCGGGGCCGGAACCGCCGAGTGCATAGGCATCGCCGAGCTGGGATTGCGCGAAGGCCAGGGCGGTCGAGACGGCGGAGGCGCTCGGGGCCGCCGGCGCGACCGCGACGGGGGTGGAGCCGCCGGATGCGGGTGAGCTGGCCGGTTCCTCGGCCGGAGCGGCCGGGGCGGGAGCCGCGGGGGCCGGGGCGGCCGGCGCCGGAGCCGGGGCTTCGGGTTCCGGCTCAGCCGGGGCGGGAGCCGCCGGGGCCGCCGCCTCGGGTTCCGGCTCAGCCGGCGCCGCCGGTGCGGCCGCCACCGGTGCGGCCGGGGCCGAGGTCGCCGCTGGGGCGGACTCCTTGGGCGGGTCGTTGGCGACCGCCGCGGCGGCGGCGGCGGCGGCGGCCTGCGCGGTCGCCAGGGCGGCTGCGGCAGCGGCGGCGTCGAGGCCGGTCTGGTATTCGCGCTCGACCTCGGCGGTGGTGTCCTTGAGCAGCGCCAGCTGTTCGTACAGTTCGGCGGACTTCTTCAGCTCCACGTCGAGGGCAGCCTGGGCGCTCACCGCGGCGACGTTGGCTGAGTCGTACTTCTCCTTCGACTCCTCGCTGAGGCGCTTGCGCTCCGCGGTGGCTGCGGCGGCCTGCGCGATGAGCGACTCCGCGGTGTTCTTGTCCTGCACGGCCTGCCGGTAGATGGTCTCGGACTGCTCGCTGAGCTTGCTGGCGGTGCCGAGCTGGCTGAGCAGGTCATCGGCGGTGTCGCCGTTGATGAACAGGTTGAGGGAGAGGTCCTGGGCACCGGTCTTGGCCAGGTGCGCGGCGATGAGGCCGGCGCGCATCTTCGACGTGTCGGCGGCGGTCTGGGCCACGGCGGACTGCTTGGTCAGGCTTTCCTCGCGGGCGGTGGCGGCATCGAGGTCGTCCTGCGTGATCCGGTACGCCTCGGCGGTCATCTGCGAGGTGCGCGAGGCGGCGGCGGAGGAATCCTGCAGTCCCTCGAGCAGGCCGGTGAGATTCTCGATCTCCGCGGCCTTGGTGGCCTCGCTCTCCTTGGCCTTGGCCACCTCGTCCCAGCTCGGGAAGTCCTCGTCCGCGAAGGCCGGGGCGGCGACGCCGGCGGCGGCCGTGACCGAGCCGATGACGGCGGCCGACAGCATGACGGCCGAGTTGCGCCGGAACCGGCTGGTGGGTGCGGTGTTCTTAGCCAATAGGTACTCCCCTGTCAGACATGAACGGAACGGCGTTGATGCGGTTGCCGCCGGTGCGAACCTCGAAGTGCAGGTGGCAGCCGGTGGAGGCGCCGGTGGTGCCGGAACTGGCGATGTTCTGTCCCACGTCGACGCGCTGGCCCACGGACACGAAGATGCCGCCGTCGCGGATGTGGGCGTAGCCCGTCTCGACGCCGTTGCCGTGGCTGATCAGGACGAAGTTTCCGTAGGTGCCGTAGCGGCCGGCGTACACGACGGTGCCGGTGGCGGCGGCGTAGATCGGGGCGCTGCAGCCGGTGCCGATGTCGGTGCCGTAGTGGTATCCGCCGCTGCACGCGCCGCCGCCGCAGAGCACCGCTCGGGGGCCGTAGCCGGCGGTGATGCGCCCGCCGCCGGGGACCGCCCAGCCCTGGCTGCCGATCCGGCCGCCGGGCAGGCCGGCGCCGGCGGTGCCGGTTGCGGCGCCGCTGGACGAGTAGGACGACGACGCTGAGGCGGCGGCGGCCGCCGCCGCGGCTGCAGCGGCGGCCTGCCTGGCCCGCTCGGCTTCCTCTGCCGCGATCCTGGCTCGTTCGATCACGCCGGCCTGGTACGCCGCGGCGGTGGTGGCCTCGGCGTCCTGCATGAACTGCAGCTGCGCTTCGAGTTCCACGCTCTTCGCCTCGGATTCGGCCAGGGCGCCGGCGGCGGCATCCGCTGCCTGCTGCGCTGCCACCATCGCGGCCTCCGCGGCGATCCGCAGGGTCTCCCGCTCGGCCTGGGCGACGGCGGCCTGGTCGCCGAGCGACTGCGCGGTGTTGTTGGCGGTCTGGGCCTGGTCGTACACATCGGTGCTGCGTTCGACGAGCTTGCTCATGCTGCCGAGCTTGCTGAGGAGTTCATCGGCGCCTTCGCCGCTTTCCTGGCCGTCGATGAACAGGTTCACGCTGAGGTCGGTGCCGCCGGTGCGGTAGAGCTGCGCGGCGAGCTGGCCGGCCTGCCGGGTGGCCGCGTCGGCCTGGGTCTTGCTGGCGTCGGCCTGGGTCTGCAGATCCGAGGCGCGCAGGCTGGCTTCGTCGAACTTGTCCTGGGCATCCTGCAGTTCCAGCCCGCGGGCCTCGGCCTCGGCCTGGGTCCGGGCGACCTCGGCCTGCAGGCCGGCGATGGCGTTCTGGATTTCGGTGACCTGGGCCGCGGCGGCGGCGGTGTTGGACTTCGCGGCCTGGAGGTCTTCCCAGCTGGGGTAGTCGATGGCCATGGCCGGGCTGATCGGGCTGGCGAGGCTCGCGGCCAGGGTGATGGCGGCGACGAAAGCGGTGACGCCCAGTCCCCGTCGGCGCGAGGCACCCGCACGCGGGGTGCCGCGCGGGGTGTGCTGGCGAAGGGTCGGTCGCAGCCGGTGCAGACCAGCCTTGATGCCGTGGCTGATCACGGTTGCCGTGCTCTTCATAACTCCCCGATCGGGCTTTCGTTAGTCACATCCGTCACTGTGGTAACACTCGTCACAATAACAAACCCGGCTGATAGCCCGGGCTCCGCACAAAACCTAACCCGCGCAGGCGCCAAAAGCCGAACCATTTGCGGGCGCGGTGAGAAGCGACACGCCGAGGCGCCGCACGGCTCGAAACGCGTTCAGGCCCGGAATGACGCGGGAGTCGGGCCCTCGGGAGCGCGCGCGGCAAACCGCGGTGCGCGCCGATTTGGGCATTCCGGCTTTTGCATCTTATGATTATGCGTCGGAAGTCATCAGCTTCCGCAGAAGTTCGGCCCCATCGTTTAGTGGCCTAGGACACCGCCCTTTCACGGCGGCAGCACGGGTTCGAATCCCGTTGGGGTCACGTAATACTGTAGGTTGTACAATGCACGAAAAGCAGCACAGCATCACCGCACGAAAGTTTCACAGTTTGGCCCTGTAGCGCAGTTGGTTAGCGCGCCGCCCTGTCACGGCGGAGGTCGCCGGTTCAAGTCCGGTCAGGGTCGCCAAGGCGACAAGCCCTTTCGAAAGAAGGGGCTTTTCTCCTTACAGAAGGTGCTCTCGTAGTTGCCTTCTGGCCCTGTAGCTCAGTTGGTAGAGCGTTCGACTGAAAATCGAAAGGTCACCGGATCGACGCCGGTCGGGGCCACTTGGCCATCTGCGGGCTTCTACCGCAGGTGGCCATTTTTTTATGCCCCGAGCCGGGAGCTAAACACCCAAATGTCCCGGATTCCGGGGCTTTTGTCACGGCTCGCGGGTTGATTTGTGCGACGATCGGTGCATGAAGCGCAGCGCATCCGCACATCTCGAGCTGGAGGCCCTCGGGCCCGCCGAGCTGGTCCTGTCCATCACCGTCGCCGCGGATGCCAACGCCACCGAACTGCTCAGCATCGTGCAGGATGGCGCCCCCCTCTCCTACCGGGAGACCCTGGACCAGCACGGGACCCGCCTGCAGCTCATCTCGGTGCAGGCCGGCCGGGTCGACATCGACTACACGGTCGAGGTCACCGGCGAGTCCGTGGCCCCCGAGGTCGAGGACATCGACATCGTCCGCTACCTCCGCCCGAGCCGCTACTGCGAGTCGGACCACCTGTGGCCCACCGCCCAGGCCGAGTTCCGCGGACTCAGCGGGACCGACCTGCTCACCGCCGTCACCGCCTGGGTCGGGGCGCACCTTGCCTATGTGCCCGGGGCGAGCCTCCCCACCGACGGCGCCGTGCGAACCCTGCTGGCCCGGCAGGGTGTCTGCCGTGACTACGCCCACCTGGTGATCGCGTTCCTCCGCGCCCACGACGTGCCGGCCCGACTGGTGTCGGTATACGCGCCCGGCCTCTCGCCGATGGATTTCCATGCCGTGGCCGAGGCCTACCTTGACGGCGCCTGGCAGGTTGTCGACGCGACCGGGCTCGCTCCCCGGCAGTCGTTGATGCGCATCGCCACCGGCCGGGATGCCGCCGATACCGCGTTCCTGTCGTCGGCGGGAGCCGCTGTACTTCTGAACGTGCTCCGGGTGACGGCCGTCGCTGACGTGCTCCCCCGCGACGACGTGAGCGAGCTGGCGCGGTTGGGCTGACCCCGCCGGAGGGACAGTCTCTGATCAGGGTCTAACAACGGCGGGCGACCAGGCGTGTTCGATGAAAAGTTCCGGAGCGGAGTCTCCGCTCGCCTGGACGGACCAGATGTCACTGTCCCCCGGCGCATCCGCTCTGGGGAGGCCGTAGAGAAGAGTGCTGTCGTCCAGCCACTCGACCTGGTCGTCGACACTGCGGGTCTCCGGCAGCACGGTCTCCCGATTGGTCTCAAGGTCGAGCACGGCAATGGCCCACTGCCCGGCGGGCGCGCCGTCTATCCGGGTCTTGTAGGCCACCGCGGTGCCGTCCGGAGACAGCGACGGGCATTCCGCGTTGCCCCGAACCGCGACAAGGGTGCGGCTGGCCACATCCCCCGTGACCAGCCAGGTCTGCCCTCCCGACGCGGCAGTGGCGTAGAAGGTGTTGTCGTCCGGCGTGAAGGTCACCCCCCAGAAGTTCCGGTCGGCGCTCGTCACCTGCTGGCCGTTCACTGACAGGGCGAAGTCTTCCAGGTCGATCGCGTCTATCGCAGACGAACCATCCAGCGGCGCAATCCTGGTCGCGATGGAGAAACCCACCGTGGCGTACGACTCCCCGGTGATGAACGCGCTGAATGCCACGGAACCCCCGTCGTCCGAGAATCGGGTACGGCTCGGCACCCCGGGCAGCGGCCAGCTACGAATGGGCCGCCAGGAGCCATCGAGCAGGGTTGCCGTGAATGTCGTCACCACCCCACGATCGATGCTCAGGCATAACTCCGCCCCGACGGTGGCGTCGACGCGCTCGCAGGCCACCGGGCTCACGGCCCGAGCGCCGGCCGGGTCGGCCAGCGGCACGTCTGCGACGTAGCCGTAACCCGCGCCCTGGGCAGTGTTGCGGAACAGGACTCTGGCGGCAGTCGACTCGGTGTCGAAGTCCGCGGTGTCGACCGAGCTCGGTGCGTCGCTCGCTGCCCGAAATGCGGCGTACTGCACCGCCCCGAAGCTGACTGCGCCGCCGAGAAGGACACAAGCCGCGGCGGCCACCACCACGTGCTGAATCCTCATGACCTGTTGCGTTCGGCTACGGGTTGCCGTAGCAGCACCAGTCCAATGGGGATCGCGAGACCGATTGCCACGGCGAAGATGGCCAGCGCCATTGCCGGACCCAAGGCGAACCAGAGCACGCCGAACAGCGTGGAGGCTAGGAAGCGTGCCAACGCGACCACGGTCTGGGCGGCCGCGAGACCGCTGGCGGTGCCCCCCTGGGGAGCGACCCCTGCGGCAAGGGCCGCGAGCACCCCATCGGTCGCCGCATAAAAGGTGCCGAGGAGCACCAGGCAGGACACCGTTTGCATCATCCCCGCTATCGGGGCGAGCGCACACAAATAGGCCGCGAGGAGGGCGGCGTGGCCGAGCACGAACATCCGGCCCCTCCCGTACCGATCGGCCAGCCGGCCGAGGGGCACGGCGAGGGCCAGGAAGACGGCATTCGTACCGACATAGAGCAGGGGAAACCAGGCCGCGGCGAAGTCGGTGTTCGACTGCAGCACCAGGTAGATGAACCCGTCTCCAACCGTGCACAGGCCGAACACGCCGGCCACGATGAGCACCTTGCGCAACTCTGGGGCGGCCAGGCTCCGCCACCGGAATGGGGATCGGGCCACACCTCCCGATTCCGCGACATCCGTTCCCGGTCGACGAATCCGGCCGGGGACAAGAACGCCCAGCATCAACACACCCAGCAGGGCACAGGCCGCCGACAGCACGAACACTGTGCCGTAACCGGTGGGGATCAGCAATAGGATGAGGAACGCCAGCAATGGCCCGATGGCGGCGCCGATGGTGTCCAGCATCCGGTGCACGCCGAAAGACCGGCCGAGGATCGCGGGATCCGACGACGCCGTGATCATCGCGTCTCTCGGTGCGGTGCGTAGGCCCTTGCCGAGCCGGTCGACGGCGACGACGCCCACCACAGAGCCGAAACCGCTGGCGAAGATGAGCCACACCCTGGCCATGGCGGAGACACCGTAACCGGCGAATGCAACCCATTTGGGCCGGTCGGTGCGGTCAGACAACCAGCCGCCACCGATCCGCACGATAGCGCTGATTCCCTGGTAGATACCGTCGATGAAGCCGTAGGCGACCATGGTGAGGCCGAGCACGCCCGTGAGGTAGAGGGGCAGAATAGCTGCCACGGACTCAGATGAGATGTCGGTCAGCAGGCTGACGACGCCGAGGCTGACGACGACGGAAGAAACTCTTGTGGCGCCTTTCCCCCTGCTGGACGGCTCGTCCCTTCTGCTCGCGCGGTCGGCGAAAGAGATATACACGGGCCAGTGCCTGTTACTCGGGAGCGACGAGCAAAGCCAGGATGCTGTACCCGCTCCCACCGCTGTCGCTGGGCGTCACTGTCACCGTGACGGACTCGGCGCCGCGGTTGTATTCCCTGGCTGTCGACCCGCCCACCGCCGGAGTGTCGGCCGAGTAAAAACCGTAGGTCGAGAAGGCGGCATCGTATTGGGCGAGCACATCGATTCCCGCCGTCGGGGTGGTCGCGGTGAGAGACGCACGCACGCGTTCGTTGTCTACGGTCACGTCCGACGTGGAGACCGTGGAACGGGTGGCCACGGGGATGCCCGCAGGAAACCCGTCGACAACTTTGTTCTCCGCCGTGGCTGAATCGGGCAGCGGGCCGGTGAGCAGCGAAGGAATCGGAGTGGAGGGGGGCAGGTTAGGTTCCGGTTCTGCGACGTCGGCCTCGGCGGGCGGGATTTCGGTCGCCGGCTCAAGTGGGGTCTCGGCCGCGGCGTCCGGCGGGGTATCCACCGAGGCGTCCGGTGATGGCGTCGGTGCCGGTGCTGCCGGGCCGGGAGTCGGTCCGGCAGCGTCTTCGGGCGCCGCTGACGGGACGGCAGACGGGGACTGAAGACCGGACGAGGGAAGGCCGGTCGAGGTGTCTGCGGGAGGCGTTTCGATGCCACGCTCCGACGGCGCAGTACTCGAACCGGCCGTGACCGCTGTTCCAGACGGCGGGGTGGTGAGGGCGATTCCGATCACCGCCGCGACCAGGACGGCAAGCCCACCCACGCCGGCGGCCATCCGGAGGCGTCGAGTATTCTTGATCACTTTTCTGCCTCGAATCTAAGGTTCGTCGGGTGGGAGCGAGGGCAGCATAACCGGGTTCGCCTCTGTTGGCGGCCCGCGTTCGAGGGACATCCGGGCCTCCTGCCGACGGCAACCGGCACCGAGAGCTGTGCCCCCCGGACGGGTCGCAGCGAGGCCGTTGAGCCCAGGCTACTGTCCTCCGTGAGCACAAATGAGGGTTCGTCACCCTTTGCGTGCTCGGGGGCGGTCACCACCCAGCGGCCCGTCCTCATCCGCTACCTGTACACCCGAAATGCAGGGGACCACGTGAACACGTCTGTGCTGTGCCGACCCCGTCGGCGACAATCTCTTCCCATCATGAGCCCGCGTGCGGGGAACGACTGATGGCTCTCTCGGCCACCGCCGACATCGACCCGACGGCCGAGGTCGGCCCCGGCAGCATGATCTGGCATCTGAGCCAGGTGCGCGAGTACGCCCGGATCGGCCCGGGCTGCATCCTCGGTCGCGGGTCGTATATCGGGCCGGGGGTGATTCTGGGCAAGAACTGCAAGGTGCAGAACTTTGCTCTGCTCTATGAGCCCGCCCTCCTCGAGGACGGTGTGTTCATCGGTCCTGCCGCCGTGCTCACCAACGACCAGTTCCCGCGGGCGATCACCGTCGACGGCGTTCGGAAATCCGCGGAGGACTGGGACCTCGTCGGCGTGACGGTGCGCACCGGAGCATCCATTGGCGCCAGGGCGGTGTGCATCGCCCCCCTCACCATCGGCCGGTGGGCGACCATCGCCGCGGGCGCCGTCGTCACCAGGGACGTTCCCGATTTCGCGCTCGTGGTCGGCGTGCCTGCACGACAGGTGGGCTGGGTAGGCCGGAGCGGCGTTCCGTTGGAGCAAAGCGGGCCCGGATCATTCACCTGCCCCGTCACCGGAGAGACCTACCGCGAACACGAAGGGATCCTGACACTCCTATGATCCACGCAGCTGCACGACAGAAAAAGACGTCGCGCGCGCCGCGCGTGCTGATCATCGTCCAGAACCTTCCGGTCCCCCTGGACCGCAGGGTCTGGCTGGAATGCCAGGCGCTGACCGCCCAGGGCTATTCGGTCTCGGTGATCTGCCCCAAGGGACCACACGACCCGGCCCGTCAGGTCATCGACGGTATCGCCATCTACAAGTACCTGCCGCCGCCGGAGGCGAAGGGCGCGCTCGGCTTCGTCGTCGAGTTCGTTTATTGCTGGCTGCGCACGGCACTCCTGTCCGTTCGCGTCTGGCGGGAGCACGGCTTCGATGTCATTCAGGCCTGCAACCCGCCCGACACGTACTGGGCGCTGGCGTGGTTGTGGAAGCGGCGCGGCGTGCGCTTCGTGTTCGACCACCACGACCTGAACCCGGAGCTGTTCCTGTCCCGGTTCGGCCGCCCCCGCTCCGCTCTGGCACGCGCCCAGTTCAACGGTCTGAAGTGGCTCGAACGGATGACCTTCAGAGTCGCCGACCACGTGATCTCCACCAACGCCTCCTACCGGAACATTGCCGTACGCCGCGGCAAGGTGCCTTCGGAACGCGTCACCGTGGTGCGCAGCGGCCCGGACACCACAGTGATGCGTCCAAAGTACCCGGCGTCGGGGATCCGCCAGCACGCCGGTCCGGTCCTGGTCTACCTCGGTATCATGGGCCCGCAGGACGGTGTCGACCAGGTGCTCACCCTCACCGACGAGCTGGTGAACGCGCGCGGGCGCACCGACCTGCGAGTGGTGATCATGGGCTTCGGCGACTGCCTCGAGGCCCTGAAGGACCAGTGCACGCGCGAGGGGCTCGACCCGTACGTCACGTTCACCGGTCGAGTGGGACCGAACACCATCGCCGAGTATCTCAGCGCGGCCGATATCGGGCTCGGCCCGGACCTGAACACGCCCCTGAACAACCTGTCGACGATGAACAAGACGATGGAGTACATGGCGTTCGCGCTGCCATCGGTGTCCTTCGACCTGGCCGAAACCCGTCTGTCCGGCGGGGAGGCGGCTGTGTACGTCCCTTCCGGCGACATCTCGGCCTTCGCCGACGAGGTCGAACGGCTCCTGGACGACCCGGTGAGGCGGGCAGCGCTCGGCAAGGCGGCACGGCAGCGCGCCGAACAGGTGCTCGACTGGCAGGCCCAGGCCCAGGCATACGTCGGAGCCATCGACAGAGTGCTGAACCGGACCCCGGACCCTGCCCTCAGTGACGCATGGCCATTCACCCGCGGCACGGTGACCGGCGACCCGTCCGCCGTTGCGCTGGACGATCCAGCCGCGTTCGAACGATTCCTCGTCACCCGCGGGCGCCCGGGACACGGCGCCCGTGGCCGCGTGGCCACAACGACGGTGCTGGAGTAGCCCCCGTGTGTGGGATCGCAGGAATTCAGAGGTTCGACGGCGGCTACGTCGATCCGCGCGTCCTGGCCGCAATGGCGCGCACCCTGGCGCACAGGGGTCCAGACGACCACGATGTCTGGTTTGAGGGCGCCGTCGGATTGGCTCACAATCGGCTGTCGATCATCGACATCGCCGGTTCTCGGCAGCCGATGTCCAGCGCCTCCGGGCGCTGGATCATCAGTTTCAACGGGGAGGTATTCAACTACCGCGCCCTGCGGGCGGACCTGAATTACCCGTTCCACACCAACGGGGACACCGAGGTGATCCTCGCCGGGGTGAGCCGCCACGGAATCGGGTTCATCGAGTCCCTCGTCGGCCAGTTCGCCTTCGCCCTGCATGACCGCGAGACCGGCATCACCCACTTGGTTCGCGATCGCCTGGGGGTGCTCCCCCTGTATTACGCTCTCACGCCGGGGCAGCTGGTCTTCGGGTCAGAAATCAAGGCCATCTTCCCCGGGTTGGGTCGGCTCCCCGGGGTCGACCCGGGCAGTCTGGACAGTTACCTCGCCGGCCGATCGGTACCGGCCCCCGACACCCTGTTCGACGGCGTCAGCAAGCTGCCGGCGGGGCACAGGGCCGAGGTCAGCAGGGACGGCAGTGTCGTCGTGAAGCGGTACTGGCGGCCGGCACCGGAGGACCCGCCCGCCAGCTGGACACCCGAGTCGGCCGTCGCCGCGGTCGATGAGGCCGTCACTACCGCTGTGCGGTCGGCGCTGGTCGCGGATGTGCC
The DNA here is from genome assembly GCF_054075385.1 of Cryobacterium sp. AP23. Lineage (NCBI taxonomy): Bacteria > Bacillati > Actinomycetota > Actinomycetes > Micrococcales > Microbacteriaceae > Cryobacterium > Cryobacterium sp. AP23. The sequence goes on from NZ_CM133415.1 coordinate 2,167,359, forward strand.
CGTCGGCGCCTACCTCAGCGGCGGGGTCGACAGCAGCCTGATCGTCGCCAAAGCAGCCGAACTGCAGCCCGGTCACCGGGTGCGCACTTTCGCAGCCGGCTTCGGTGACGCCCGGACCGACGAATTCCGCTGGGCGCGCACGGTGAGTGAGCATGTCGGCACCGATCACCAGGAGGTGCTGGTGCGAGCGGGCGACTTCGAGTCGCTCTGGTCAGAACTCACCTATCACCGCGATGCCCCGGTGTCGGAACCCGCCGACATCGCGGTCTTCCGGCTCGCCCAGGCCGCGCGGCAATCCGTCCGGGTGGTCCTGTCAGGCGAGGGCGGCGACGAGCTTTTCGCCGGCTACCCGAAATATGCGCTTGCCCGGAGCGTTGCCACCGTGGGGCGGCTGCCCGCACCCCTGCGCGCCGGAGTTGCCGGGATACTCGACCATCGGCTGCCCGACCGGATGTCTCGGGCCCGGATCGCGCTTCGGGCCGCCGCGGCCAGCACTCCCGGCGAGCGGCACCGCACCTGGTTCGCGCCGTTTACCGCCGGCGAACGGCGCGAATTGCTCGGCGGTGAGCCCGGACCTGAGCGAGCGATGGCGTTGCCGGAGGGCGACGTCATCCGCCAAATGTTGCTCGCCGACCTGGACGGGTGGCTCCCGGACAATCTGCTGGAACGCGGCGACCGTATGTCGATGGCCGCCTCTCTCGAACTGCGGCCTCCGCTGCTCGACCACCGACTGGTCGATCTGGCTTTCCGGCTGCCGTCGTCGATGAAGGTGCGTCACGGAACGACCAAGTGGGTGCTCAAGGAAGTCGCTCGCCACTACCTGCCCGCGGAAATCGTCGATCGCAAGAAAGCGGGTTTCAGGGTGCCGCTGCGCGACTGGTTCCGGTCAGACTTGCGGGAGTCGATGTGGGACCGGCTGACCGGGACCGATTCGTTCGTAGCGCAGACGTTCGACCGGCGGGCGGTACAGGCGCTGCTTGAACGGCACGAGAGCGGCCGGTTCAATGAGGAGAGCCGCATCTGGACTCTGATGAGCCTTGAGGTATGGCACGAGACGTTCTTCGGTTCGGCGGTGCCGTCCCGCCACTCGGCCGCTCCCGACAGGGTCTGACCTGACCATGACGAACACGGCGAGCACAGCTGCGGAATTGACCGGACGTCCGGCGCCCGCGATCGACTGCGCGATCATCCTTGTGGCCTATGACAGCGATGACGACCTTCCGCGCCTCCTCGATTCGCTGCCGGCCGCAGCGGGCGAGCTGAGTTACGCGGTCGTGATCGTTGACAACAATGCCGAAACAAGCAGATTGCCAAGCCTCGTGGCTCATCGACCCAACGTCACGGTGGTCGATGCGGGTGGCAACCTCGGCTATTCCGGCGGCCTCAACGTGGGGCTCGCAAACGTACCGGCAGCGGAAGCGACGCTCTTCCTGAACCCCGATCTCGTGCTCGGGCCCGGGGCGATCGGTACGCTCCTACAGGCCTCACGCACGGCCGGTGCTGCCGTGCCCGTTGTTGTGGATGAGACCGGAGCCAGGCAGATGTCGCTGCGGAGGGAACCCACGCTGGGCCGCGCCTTGGGTGACGCGTTCTTCGGGGATCGTTGGCCCGCTCGACCAGGCTGGCTGTCCGAGACTGTGCGGCAGCCCGGGGACTACGTGTCCGCCCACGCCGTGGACTGGGCTACGGGAGCGGCCCTTCTGGTGCAAACCCGCCTTATCGGCGACGTCGGTGAGTGGGACGCAGAGCGGTTCTTCCTGTATTCGGAGGAGACGGACTACTGTCGCCGGATTCGCGAAACCGGGGCGTCGGTGCTCTATTGCCCGACAGCGCAAGTCATCCATGCCGGGGGCGGGTCGGGCAGCTCCCCGGCTCTGGACGCCCTCCTCCAGCTGAACAAGGTTCGGTACTTCGGCAAGTGGCACGGCGGACGGGCCAGCGGGCGATTGATGGTCGCGGCGTTCTGGGCCGTTGCAGTTCTGCATGGGCTACTCCGACCGCATGACCCGGGGGCCAGGCTGGCGCTGCGGGCGCTATTCTCCCGCCGCATCCGCGCGGACCTGCCGGGTGCACACATCACCGAAAAATCACCGGGATCGCGGCTGCCGGGCGCGTCTGCCGTCCGGATACTGCCCGGCTCGCACGAGCTGCCCGACCGACCCGACCCGGTCGGGAACGTCATCATCGCGGCCTACAACGAGGAGGCCGTGATCGGCCGCACGCTTGCCGCACTCGGCGACCTCGCCACAGCCGGGCGGGTGCGTGTCATCGTGGCCTGCAACGGATGCACGGACACAACCGCGGCAATCGCACGCGGGTTCGCCGGTGTACGGGTTGTGGAACTCGATCAGGCCTCCAAGGTGCTTGCGCTTCGGGCCGGCGACCTGCTCGCGGGGCCGGGGCCACGCATCTACCTCGACGCGGACGTGGTCATGACGGGGCGCGCAGTGCGGGACACCTCCCGGCTGTTGCAGAGCGGGGTCACCCTGGCAGCCCGACCGCCGGTTCATTTCGACACCGCCGCCGCCGGCTGGCCGATGCGACGGTGGTACGCCGTTCGAGCCCAGCTGCCTTCGATCACCGGCCGGCTGTGGGGTGCGGGCGCCTACGCCCTGTCCGAGTCCGGTCGGGCCCGGTTCGGCGAATTCCCCGAACTGGTCTCAGACGACACCTTCATCGACGCGCTCTTCGCCGATGACGAAATCTCGATAGTACAGACGGAGCCCGTCTCCGTGCGCATCCCCCGCACAACGGCGGACCTGATGAAAATCATGCGGCGTTCGTACCGCACCCAGGCGGAAGTGGTCACCGCGGACGGATCGATCGGGTTATCCGACGGGCAGCGGGGCCAGGCCCGCGACCTGGTCGCGTTGCTCAGACGGCGACCGACGGCACTACTCGATATCGCCCTGTACGTCGCAATCGTGGCTCTGGCCCGTGTCTTGGCCACGCGAGCTCGATACACGACGTGGGAGCGCGATGAGAGTTCACGCACCTGAGCCGCGCTTGGCACAACCTAGGGAGTCAAGAAATCCACGACAGAGGCACCCGAAGCCTGAGCTTCGGGTGCCTCGTATCGTTTTGATCAGCGGGTCTGCTGGCCTACCCTGCTAATGCGGGTGGCTGCTGCACCGCGCCGGCGTTGTGCCGACGCGGGCCCGTGCAGATTAGCCGGGGTTCACCACCGTGCCGTTGGACATGACGTTTCCGGACCACGCGTTTCCGTTGCCGGACGTGTACGAGGTGACGGGGCCGTAGGAACCGCACTTCGGGAACACCGAGGTTCCGAAGGTGTTGTTCGTGAACTTCGAGTTGCTGGCCGTGTTGCCGTTCGTACTCCCGGCGTACAGGCAGTATCCGCCACCGTTGAAGAGGTTACGGTCGACAACCACATTCCGGATGGTTTCCATCTGGCTGTACAGCGCCAGTGAGGCCGAGAAGTTCGGTGCCGAACCCGCATCCAGGCGGTTACCCGTGATGTTGAAGTTGGTGCCGCCGAGGCTGATGATGGCCTCGTTGTGGCTGCCACCGTTTGCCGGGTCTCCGTGCACAACAAGGTCGTGGATCCACGAGTTCTTGATGGTGACGTTGGCTACGAGGCCGGCGCCCTTGCCCCAGCCGCGGATGTTGCAGCCGTCACAGGTGAGGTCGGTGTATCCGACGGCGGGGAAGCCACCGTCAGCGGCACTGTTGTACGGGCCGATGACCTCGACGCGCTGGATGAGCGTGCCAGGGTACTTGCCCGCCGAGTCACCGGTGTCGACTCGACCGGTCACCCTGGAGTTCTTGAGAGTGACGTTAGCTGCGCGAATGAGCACGTCGCCCTTGATGTCGAGACCCTCCACGACCGCGCCAGGCGTCGTGATGGTGATGCTGCCGGACGGCTTCAGCGTGACGCCGGAGGGAACGCCGGTGGTGCTGGCGCTCGGCCATCCGGATGCCGGTGCCGGGGCAGGAGCCGGGGCGGGAGCCGGGGCAGGAGCAGGTGCCGGAACCGCGGTCGGTGCCGGAGCCGGTGCCGTCTCAGCCTTGGGGCTGAAGTCGACGTCAACGAAGTAGTTCGCGGACTCGTAGGTCTTGGTGGGGAAGCCACCGGTGGAGCCGTACTTGTAAAGTCCGTTGTCTCCAGCGGCGGCGGTCAGGGCTCCGCTGGTCTTGGCGGAATTGAAGTAATCGGCCGAGTAAGAGTAGTGGCCCTGTGGTGCGAGGTAGGACACCACGACGGTCTGTCCAGCCGTGACCGAGAGGGGGGTGGCGAGCTTTGCCGTCTGCCAACCGGTGGCAGTTTCATTGGTGAAGGTGGCGGAGGCGAGCTTCTTGCCCGCGATGGACCACACGGTGCCCGTGTGAGTGCCCCCGTTGCCAGCACCCTTATGGAAGCGGATCGCAGAGATCGACCCTGCAGTCGAGGTCTTCAGTGCAACACCGAGTTCTACCGGTTCGCTGTCGGAGACGGCGGCGACGGCGGGCTTGGCGGAGGCAAAGAGACTCGTGGTGGCAGTGGTGGCCTGCGGAACACTGCTGCCCACCTGGGTGTCAGCAGCAAATGCTGCCGTCGACCCCAAGGTGAGGCTGACGGCCACCGCGGCGGCGAATGCCGTGGCGATGGTGGTGCGACGTGTATGCGAGCGTTCCCGCGTACCCGAATGTAGTAACTGCTTCATGGTTCTGAGAACCTTTCTGGATCGGGCGCGCCGATCACAAGCCCATTCACAGAACCTACGACACGCCAATTTCGACCGCGTCGTGATCAAAACTTGAACTACTGTAACCCATTTGGGGGGTGATGCAAGCGTTTTCTGCCCCCCGGATGGGGGCAGAATTAAGAAATGCTCACGTTTTTGAGCATAGCCTGCAACTTCCCCAATACCGAATTCGCGGGTTCTGGCTAGTATCTGGTCGTGCTCTGGCGCAAGGCAGTGTGGCGCCTGGCACGTTTCCATCACACCCCGACGCGACGAGAGCGGCCATGAGAGTTCTGTACAGTTTTCCGCATTCATTGGATCGTCCTGGAATCGCTCTCACTGCCAGACAGCAGGTTCTCGGGCTGGTGCGCCTCGGCGTCCAGGTCGAACTTTTTGCCACCTCGATTGGCTCGCTCGAACTTCCTGCGAATGTCACCGTCCACACCACGCTGAGCGTGGGTCCGCTCAGACTCCCGCACCGAGCCATCGGTGTCCAGCGTGCCTACGAGTACCACGACGCCGTCGTGTCCGGCTGGCTGTCCAGGCATGCGGCCGGTATCGACATCGTGCACGCCTGGCCGCGGGGGTGCCTGCGGACTCTCGCCACCGCGCGCGCGCTGGGGATTCCCGCCTTGCGCGAATCGCCCAATCCGCACACGGCGAGTGTGATCAGGCAATCCGAGCTTGCAGCGACCGATGCCGGCGTGCCTCTGCCGACCGCCCACTCGCACGCGTCCAACCGAGACGTCCTGGCCAGAGAGCGCGAGGAATACGACGCGGCCACCGCCGTGCTCGTGCCGTCCGATTACGCTCGCGACGAGTTCATCGCCGAGGGGTTTCCCATACGCTCCCTGTTGCAACATCGCTATGGCTGCGACCTCACTCAGTTCGAGGCACGCCCGGCAGTGCGCGAGCAAAGGCCCTTCCGCGCCGTCTTCGTCGGCCGGGGCGATCCGACAAAGGGCTTGCACGTCGCCCTCGAGGCCTGGCGTCTGGCGAGCCTGCCGAATGCGGAACTCCTGATCGCCGGTGCGCTGCAGCCCGACTACGCCGCGGCCATTCGTGAGCTGCTGGACCTGCCCAGCGTCACCGCCCTTGGCTTTGTGACCGACGTGCCGGCATTGTTGCGCAGCGCCGACGTTCTGCTGCTGCCAACCTGGACGGAAGGCAGTGCGCTGGTCACCCTCGAGGCGGAGGCCAGCGGGTGTGTTCCGCTGGTCAGCACGGCTGCGGGCGCCCTCGGCGTCGAAGGGGCCGATTTTCTGGAACATGCCATCGGAGATCGTGCTGCTCTGGCCGCGCACCTGGTCCACTTGGCGGGAGACGCCGAGCTCCTGGACCGGCTGTCGACGCACGGAACATCGCGGCGCGAGTTCCTGTCCTGGGATCGAGCCGGTGAGGTCTTGCTCGAATGTTACGCCGATGCAGCCCACCTCACCGCATAGCTCTGTCGCGAACGTGCGGACGACTGGCAGCACGATGCGTCGGTTCCTCCCGCGACGCTGCGGGAACCCGGCGGAGAATTCCCACGCAGAGCAGGGCGCAGAGGACCACGAGCAGTACGAGCCCGCCCAGCGCGGGCGCGCGGGACACCGGTCGGGTAAACACGTCCGGGGTGATGAAGTCGTCCGTGGCGAGAACTCGGACGCCGGATGGGATGCCCCTATCCCTCTGCAGCATCGCAAGCTGGTTCTTGACCTCTCGCAGCACCTGCAGGGCCTCATCGGCGGCGGCCTCAGGCGTCGACGCCCGAGTGCTGATCCAGACCAGAGGGCTGTTCCCGAGCACCTCGGTATATCTTTCCAGACTGCCCTGCCCGGTTGCGACCGTATAGTCCTCGACGCCGTCGTCGGCCAGGGACGCCGCAACCGGGGCACTGTTCATGATGAACACGACGACGTCGCTCATGCCAGGCACATCGGTCTTGCTGTCATAACTGTTTTGCCCTGTGGCCGACGGAATACCGAGGAGCAGGGAACCTTGGGCTTCGAACCCCCCGGTGGCCTGGGAAATGACGTAGCCGCCGGCGCCGAGGCCGAGGGCCATTGCGGCTGTTAGGGCGCTCGTTGTCCAGCCTCGAAGCACCCTCGGGCGTCGGACTGGCCGGTTTGGCCGGCCCATCCCCTTCTGCCGCAGGCGCCACGCGGCCGCGGCCGCGCCCAAGACCAGCGACAGCGCGCCCATCGCCATCGGAAACCCAAAGACGTCGAACGTGGCGCATAACACGGCGGCAGAAGTGAGGCTCGCCGCCAGCGCGAACGCCTGTAGCCGGCGTTGCCGGTCGCGGGCTCGCAGCCCGGTCATGAAGCAGAGCATGATGGCAACAACGAGCAGACACACGAACGCGATCAACCCGATGATGCCTTGCTCGACCAAGATACCGAGGAACTGGTTGTCGAGGGTGCGGTACATACTCGGCAGGAATGTGAACGGCCCCCTGCCCACCCACGGGGATTGCGCGAAGAACGCCTCGACCGCCTCGTAGTCGCGCACCCGGCCGTCAATGGACTGATCCTGTCCGGCATCCAGGAACAGCTCCCTGATCGTTCCGAGCAGGCCGGGCATCACGACACGGAACGCGATCGCAACCACGGGCAGGATCACCAGCATCCACATCCGTTGACGGTTGGTCGCGACGCACAGGGCGAATAGGACGCCGATGATCAGGCCCAGCATGCCCGACCGGGAAACCGTCAGCGGTATTGCAACGCCGATCAGGCCCAGCTGGGCCCATTGCCAGGCGCGTCGTCTGGTCGCCGTGAAGGCGAGGTAGACCGACAGCGGCAGGATGATGCCGAGGACGGCGGCGAACTCGATGGAGTGCAACGCCGTCGCGCTCACTCGCGGGAACCCCGACCGGGAATACAACGAACCTCCGTCCTCGTTCGCCACGAGCCCGGGGAGATGAAGTAGCTCGATGAAGTTCACCCCCCAGATGAACTGGACGATTCCGAGCCCGGCCAGGAATGCGCCCATGAGGACCAGCAGCCGGAGGAACGCGTCCAGCCGGGCGCGACTACGCATGGTGTCGGCGACTAGGAGGATCACCCCGGCCCAGGACGCCAGCATGATTAGTCCCCGTACCGCGGACGACACCTCGGCGGCGGTAATCGGGCGCAACATCCCCGCAACGAACGCCAGCACGGTGGCGACGCACACCGCGGCCAACGCCCAGTGCACCGGCGTCGCCTGCAGGAGCCGATTCTGTCTGGTGACCAGGCCGACAAGCCACAACATCAGAAAGAGCACCCCCAGGATTGTCGCGGGGGTTCCGGCAGCGCCGAGCGGCCCAATCACGTAGATCGACGGCGACCCGATGAGCACGACCACATAGACCTGCAGGATGACCATGGGGTCATAGGATATCCGCGTCGACGCCTCGCGGGCCGGCGGCCGTGGCGGCGCGCTACCGGCCACCGTGCCCGGCTGCAGGGTGCCGGTCATCGGTGCCGACGGCCTTCCGATGGTTCCGGGACGAGGACGTAATCGTCCACCAGCTCGTGGTCATCCAGATCCGGTTCAGGTCGCGCCTCGTCAGCGGATGTCGCCGGGCTGCGGGTCGTCTCCACGTCCGGTTCAGGATCGCGCGGTCCCGTGACCGACTGGGTCCCGTCGTCACGCGGGGTCACCCGGCGGCTCCGGCGCCGTTCGGCGAGCGCCATCACAAGGATGGTCAGGAGGACCAGGCCGAGCCCGACTCCGACTCCATTGCGGATGGGGACCGCATAGCTGATTACGGCCTTCGGGTCGCGCGTCAGTTGGGTGGTGGTGACCCATTGGTTCCGTGGCGCGCCCGCCCTCTCCTGAAGGGCATCGAGCCGCATTCCTAGATCCTTTCCGAGGGAGTCCAATGTCGCATAGGCGTTCGTGCGGCTGACGTCCTCGACAGTGATAGCCAGAAGGGGCGCGGAAAGCGAGTTGTCCCTGAACGTCGTGTAGGTGAGGTCTGGGGCGTTGTCGGTGTACTGCTCGGTCGTGATCACGTCGGACAGTGACACCGCGAGAATGTCGACCGTGGTCGAGACCCCGTTGCCGAGTTGCAGGAAGGGGTTGCCCGCGGTGCCGTCAGCGCCCAAGACGGGCGAGAGGAACAGATAGCTCGATTGCACCTTGTAGCTCACGGGTGACATGACCCCGGCGACCACCCCACCGGCCACTGCCAGGATCAGGCCGGGCACGACGACCCACCTCCAGCGGGTGAGCATCTGCCAGAGCTTTCTGAGCGTCATAGTCGTCCTCCTGCTGTGTGTGGTGATTTCGTTCTCGGTCTGGTGCAGGCCTCTTCGATTGCGTGCAGCACCGTGGCCTGAGCTGGAGCCCAGGACACCTCGGCGACGCTGGCGGCGAGCGCATCCGGGCCCGCGATCCGGTGGCTGGCAAGCGCAATCTCCAGCGCCTCTGCTACTGCTCGCGGAGTGGGGCGGGTCCAGGCGACGTGTGGGTTGGACAGGTCGGCGCGAGTGCCGGCCGAGTCGTTGACGACGGGGGTGACGCCAGCGGCCAGCAGTTCGAACGCGATCAGGGAGATATTGGTGAAGGAGAGTGCCAGGCCGGCCCCGCACCGGTTGTACAGTCTGTTGAGCTCGACCGGGCTCATATGCCCGTGCACAGTTGCAGGAAAAGGAAGCCGTCTGGCGGTGACCCCGAAGGTGTGAATCTCCACGGCCGGGTTGGCCTGATGGAAGAGCTGGAGCGCCATCAGGCCGAGTTCGTAGCCGCGCCTGGCCGTACCGGGCTTGGCGTAGAAGATCACGGCATCCCTGGGCGTGTGATCGAGGACCGAGTACCGCTCCCGGTCGCAGCCGAACTCCGCCACGATCGGTTGGTCGTCGAACCGGCTGTGCAGTTCATCGGCCACCATCCGGCCGACCGTTAGCGGAGTGAATCCGAATCGGTAGGTGTCCTCCGCTAATTCGTAGGCGCTTCCGCGCGGGTAAAAGTACGGTTCGAAGTCTTGGACAAGGTAGAAGCGGGCGCCCGGGATGTTGTCTCGCCCGGCGAGAATGTGTGCCGTCGGCCACGCCGTCGCAACGAAGGCATCGATGTCTTCTCCTGGTGCGCCTAGTTCGGACACATCGCGGACCTCTGCGCGTACCCTCGGCCACCAGGTCCGGATGAGTTCCTCGTACTGACGTGCCGCTCCTCCCTGACCGTCGTACACGTAAAGGATGCACCGGTGTCCGGCCGCCTCGACGGCCTCGACGAACCTGAAGATCGTGGTGTGTCCGCCCGAGGCCGGACCCGGTGCGGTGAGTACCCAGCCGATCCGGAGACTCTCGCCGGACGCACGGGCGGGCCGAGCAGGGGGGATCCCGACCATCGATGAATCCACCACATCTGTGGCGCGCAGGAATATCGGCTCGCTGTCCCCGCCCCAGCGTTTGGTCGCCCGCCTCGCCAACCGTTGGGCGACCCCGTTCCACCCCTCCCGGCGCAAGACACCGGACAATTTGCGCGCGTTCTCTGTGACAGTCATGATTCCCTCATAGTCCGGTTGACCGCCAGCGCAAGCTGCGGATTTCTCGTGTACCCCGGTAAGCCACGGCGCGGGTGAACAGGTAGGGCGACCATTTGGCCCTGTGGCCGAGCCGCTGCGCCCGACGCAGCACGGGCAGGTGCTCGATCGCTGCGGGTGCGACATCGAGTTCGGCCGCGAAGCCAAGGAGCAGATCGGTCTGTTTCCCGTCGCCGTGCCCGGCGGAATAGGCCTGGGCAGCCCGGGCGACGGCCTCATTGGCGAGGGCTGCACGCGCGATTCGGTGGAACCTGTCCGCCTGCAGCCGGTCATCGCCACCGGGTACATCCGCGAAGAGCACATCGAAGGCGGCGGCCCGCTCCCGCAGGTCGGTGAGCACGTCGACCTCACGAGCGGACAGACTGTCGTCGTGTTCCCGATGCCAGGCCTGATCCGCGCCGTTGATCCAGGCCACGTCAGCGTGCCAGGCAAGCCGGAACCACATTTCCATGTCATGGGTATGGGCAAGGTCGCGCTGTCCGCCCACTCTGTGTACGAGACTCAGGCGCATCAGGACCTCCGGCGAGGTGATGCAGTTGACCCCCAAACGGCAGCGCAGTTCCAACCAGCCGCGACCTGGCCACACCGTCCACGCCGTTGCAGTGCCACGGTGCCGCTCCGGAACCCGGCCGGAGAAGTGCACCGGGTGGCCGTACACGAAACCCACGCTGGGGTACTCCTCCGCGACAGCCGTCGACCGACCGAGAGAACCGGGCGTGAGCAGGTCATCCGCGTCGAGCCGCACAAGGTACTCCCCCTGCGCGGCGACCAGTCCGTCGTTGAAGGTGGCTACCGGTCCGCCGTTGACCGGGCGGACAATGACGCGGACCCGTGGATCCGCTTCGGCCAGGGCGGTGGCGATTGCGACGGAGTCGTCTGTGGAGGCGTCGTCGACGATGATCACTTCCGTGCGCACGCCCACCTGGGTCACGGCGCTGTGTACTGCCGCGGCCAGGAAGCGCCCGTAGTTGTAGTTCGGGATCACCACAGTCACCACCGGCGCACGACGCGGCGCCTGCCGCAGCGCACGCCCGGACCGCACGTCGCTCGGGCGCAACCGGAACCTTGATTCCGGCCTGCCCGTGGCCTGTCGTATCGCGCTCATGCTTCGAGCGCCCGCCGCAGTTCATCGACAATGAGTTCCTGCTGGCCACGTGTGATTCCGGGGAAGATCGGCAAGGACATGATCTGACCCGCGAGCTTCTCGGCCACGGGGAATTCGCCGTCGCCCTGTCCGAGAAATTGGAAGGCCGGCAGGCGGTGGATCGGCGCCGGGTAGTGAACGGACGCTCCGATTCCGACGGCGTTCAACCGGCTCACAACCGCGTCCCGGTTCGGCACCCTGACGACATACAGGTGGAACACGTGTTCATTGCCCGCCACGACCCGGGGAGCCACAACCTCGGGGAGGGCGGCCACAAGTTCGTCGTACACCGCGGCCGCGTCCCGGCGCCACTGATTCCAGCCGTCGAGCCGGGCAAGCTTGGCCCGGAGTACGACGGCCTGCAGACCGTCGAGCCGGGAATTGACGCCGATCAGGTTGTGCTCGTACCGTCGGACACCGCCGTGATTACGCATCATGCGCACGCGTTCGGCAAGGTCTGATGAGCCTGTCATCACGGCCCCGGCGTCTCCGTAGGCTCCGAGGTTCTTACCCGGGTAGAAGCTCGTGCCGGCGATGTCCCCCAGCGAGCCGGCCCGGCTGCCGTGTCGTCGCGCGCCCTGTGCTTGCGCAGCGTCTTCGACTAGTAGGACGTTCTCTCCCGCGAGGGCGCGCAGGGTCTCCATCGGCGCGGCCTGCCCGTAAAGGTGCACCCCGATGATGGCGCGCACCCGCGGCCCGAGTGCAGCGGACGTCGCTTCGGCGTCGATCAGGTAATTCTCGTCACAGTCGACCAGACGCAGGGTTGCTCCGGAGCGGAGGACGGCCTCTGCGGTGGCGACGTAAGTGTTGACGGGCACGATGACATCATCGCCGGGGCCGATCCGGCCGGCCCGCAGCGCCAACTCGAGGGCGTCTGTCCCGTTTCCCACGCCGGCGACGTGGCCGACCCCGCAATAGGCGCCGAACTCAGCCTCGAAGGCCACCACTTCCGGACCGAGGATGTAGGTCCCGCTCGCCAGCACACGATCGAAGCCCTCCCGGACCTCGTCCTCGATGGCGGCGTGCTGCAGCTGGAGATCTACCAGCGGTATCTTTGTGATTTCGGTCATGAGTTTCTCTCTTCCACGGGCGAGTTCGGTGAAACGACGGGGTCTGAGTCGGTTGGTCGAGGGCGGGTGGGGATGCGCTGACGGACCCACCGGTAGATCAGGATGAGGTAGACGATGCCACCGGCCAGCCCACCCATGATCAGTGCCAGCAGGTCGTTCGGCAGGAGCTGGGTTACGCCGAGGACGGTGAGCGCGGCGGGAATCATTGCTGCGATCGGCTGCCAGCCGAGGCTCAGCAGCATCCGTACGTTCGCGCCGGAGCGGCCGGCGGCGATCAGGTACGCGGGCATGATGATCACGACGCTGACAGCGAGATGGGCCCAGGCCGCACCCTCGATGCCCCACCACAGCGTTGCGAAGATGGTGGCGGGCACGAGCAGGACGAACCACAGCGCCTGGATGGCCAGGACCACCCTCGACGACCCCCTGGACAGCAGGTACGACACGATGAGGTCGAAAATGGCCCTGACGGCGCCAAACAGCCCAAGCGCGGCGAGCACCGGTGCGGCGGCGGCCCATTTGTCGCCGTAGACAATGGCGATGAGGGGTCCGCTGAGGAGGGCGAGGAAGGCGCCGGCCGGTACCGCGACCGCCCAGGTGAGCGAGGTCGCCGTCGCCAGGGAGGGGTCGTTGCGCGTCACGACGGTCCGCGAGAAGGCGGGCAGGGCCACCGACCTGACAATTTGCCCCAGCGCGGTCATCGGCCAGCTCGAAATATTGAACGCCAGAAAGTAGAATCCCAGCGCGACCGGGCCGCTAATGCGGGAGATGACGACATTGTCGATGTTGAGCAGCGCCCAGGACAGCAGGTTCGCCGCGGCGATCGGCAGCCCGAAGGCGAGGACGGGGCGAACAACCGCAGGATCGACGCCGTACCGGGGGCGTTCGCCGGAGAGCGCGAACTGGAGGATCAGGGTGACGGTCTGCGCAGCGACCCGGCCGACCGCGAGAGCCATCACGCCCCAGCCGGCCCAGAGCAGGAACAGGGTGATGGTGGTACCGACGACGAAGTCGATAGCGGCGATCAAGAACAACCGCTTTTGTTGGAATCGACGCTGGAGCATCGAGTACGGAACGAGTCCGGCACCGCCGAGGAGCAGGGTGAACGACAGGACGACGATCACGTCCCCGGCAGCCGGGCTGCGAAGGAGCGACGCCACGGAATGCGCGGAAAGGGCCATGCCTGCGGTCATGACGGCACCGGCGGCGAGGCCGAAGGTGGCCACCGTCGGGGCGATTCGTTTCGGGTCTGGGGTGCGGATCAGGTCTGCGCTCAGCCCGAGGTCGGCAAGGGTGATCAGCACGGCCTGCACCGTGAGGGCCACGGCGAAGACACCGAATTGCTCCGGCGTGAGGATCCGGGCGAGCACAATGCCCACGGCGAAGGTGCCCACTCTGAGGAGGAGGGTGCTGATCGTGCTCCACCCCAGCGCCCCGCGCACCTGGGCCGACTCGACCGGGGTCATCGGCCGGCCCCGTTCGCGGGGACGGGTACGCGCCCCGCTCCGGTGATTGCCGCCGCGGCGCGGTGGCGGGCCATGGCGAACTTGAAGCGGGCGAGCCGGATTCCGGATCCGGTCAGTCCGCGGTATGTCGCTGCCCGGGACCCAGGTGCGGCCAGCGCAGCCGCGTACACGTCGGCCAGCTCGCGGCTTGCCCTGGCCAAACTGAACCGTTCGACAACCAGGTCCCGGCCGAACGCCCCGAGCTCGAGGCGCCGCCGGGTGTCGTTGAGCAAGGGACGCAGGGTCGTCAGGAGTGCAGCGATTCCCGCGCCGTCGTGACCGTACCAGCCCTCGTCCAGGAACCGATGCAGCGTCGCCGGTTCGAGGAGGCACCAGAATCCGGCGGCGCCCTGCACGATGAGGGGCTTTGCGAAGGCCAGCCCCTTAAGGGCAGAACTTCCCATGCCGAGCACCACGTCGGCGGCAGCGTAGGCGTCCCGCGGGTCGAGCAGACCGCCGGTGACGGTGATTACCTCTCGCCCTCGTCGGGTGTTGACGGTGTCGGCGTGCCGGCGCACGTCTGCGAGTCCGGGGCCGTCGCCCACGACGAGCATCCGCACCGCGTAGTCGGCCGCCAGCTCGTCGACCGCTTGGATGGAGTCCTGCACTCCGCTCAGCTTGTCCAGGTCGGTGACGAGTCGGCCGACCACGGAGAGCACCAGGTCCTCCGGCCGGAAACCGAAGCGGCGCCTGGCAGTCGCCACGTCGCGCGGAGCGTTCCGGGTCGTGTCCACGGGCGGCTCGATCAGGACGACGCGGGGGAAGTGCCTGGCATGCTGATCCGCCAGCTCCTTGGTTCCCACGACCAGCGGGCAGTGCCTGGGCAGGAAGTCGGGCACTGACATCGACAGCACGGTGCTCACGAGCGGGGTGCCGAGAAGGCGGTGCGGGCCGAATGCGAGGTCGATAGTCGGACCCCATTCGTAGCCGTGCACGAGTTCGGTCTTTCGCGTTCGAACGAGGGTGGTAAGCGCGGTGATGTTTCGTCGCGAGGGCCACCGCTGGTCGTCCGGAGCGACGGTGTAGTCCAGGCCGAGGTCGTTGACGACCGAGATCAGCGGGCCATCGGGCCCGAACAACGACACGTCGTGCCCGAGGTCGGCCACGCCGCGAGCAAGCTCGACCGCGTTGGTCTGGCTGCCGCCTATCTCCATGCGGGCCGGTGACACCAGGATCCTCACTGCGCCCGCCTGCCGAGCGACCGTGCGGGCATCCCCGCCCAGGTCTCCCCATCCGGAAGGTCGTTCAGAAGCACCGCGCCCATGCCGAGAACCGCTGCTGTGCCCACGGTGACGTTCTCGCGCACGCTGGCGTTCATCCCCAGGTACGCCCCGCGACCCACCCGGACCGATCCGCCGAGCGTCACCCCGGCGCAGAGGGTCGCGAAGTCGCTCACGACGTTGTCGTGGGTCAGCGTCACTTGAGGCATGGCCACGACGTGGCGGCCAACGGTGACCGCCGCCGTCAGCACGACGCCGGCCAGCAGGACGCTTCCCGCGCCGACTGTGCAGTCGGCGGGGATGTCGACGGCGGGGTGCACGACGGAGGTGTACCGGTGTTCCGCAATGCCCAGCAGCGTCAGCCGGGCAGCGATGGTCTCGCGTCTTGTTCCCCGGCCGACGCATATCAGAATGGCGGCCCCGGGATGCTCGCCCACTTCATCGATGGTGCCAAGCACCGGTGTGCTGCCGAGCAGCGTGCCGTGCAGCTCGGCCCGATCGTCGAGCACCGCGACCCGTCGCGGGTCTCCGGCGCCGGTCAACACGGCCAGCACTTCCCGCGCGAGGCCACTCGCTCCGATCAACAGCAGGTCAGCCATGGCGGGTCACCATTTGCGTGACCAGGCAGTCGATGACACGATCCTGGTCGTTTTCAGTCAGCTGGTGGTACACGGGCAGGATCAGGGTGTTGTCGGTGAGCCACTCCGTGACGCCGAGGGGCGCAGCGCCGGTGTCGCGGTCCCGGTATGCGGGCTGCCGGTGGGCGGCCATGATGCCGGGCCGCGCCGAGATGCCCGCACCGGCGAACTCCTCAAGCAGTTGGTTTCTCGAGCGGGGGAACTCCGACCCCACCTCGATCCAGAAGGACTGGAAGTTGCACGTTCCCCAGGCCGGGTCGGTGACGGGGCGGAGGCCCGGAATGCCGCTCAATGCCTCGGCATACACACCGGCGATTTCCCGGCGCCGCCGCACGATCTCGGGCAGGCGGCCCAGCTGCACGATCCCGACCGCTGCCTGCAGGTCGGTCATGCGGTAGTTGAAGCCGATCTCGGGGTACTCCTCTACCGTGGGCATGACGGAGGCGTGCCTCTCTGTGGCCGAGAGACTCATCGAATGTTCCCGCAGGCGTCGCGCCCGTGCTGCCCAGTCGGGCCGTGTCGTCGTGAGCATGCCGCCCTCGCCGGTGGTGAGGATCTTGCGCGGGTGGAACGACCATGCGGTCAGGTCTGCGCCCGCACCGACCGGCCGGCCCCGGTAGGTAGAGCCGGCTCCGCAAGCCGAGTCCTCGATGACGACGATTCCGCGGGCGTCGCAGAGGACCCGGATCGCGTCAAGGTCGACGGGGACACCACCCTGGTCGACCACGATCACGGCCCTGGTGCGGCTGGTCAACGCAGCCCGCAGGGTCTCTGCGGTGACGTTGCCCGTGGCCGCGTCGACATCGGCGAAAACGGTCCTGGCGCCCACGTATGACGGGGCGTTCGCAGTGGCGATGAAGGAGAACGACGGGAGGACCACGTCGTCGCCTGCGCCGATGCCTGCGACCACGAGTGCCAGGTGCAACGCCGTCGTGCAGTTGGACGTGGCCACAGCGTGGGGTACCTCCATCGCCCGCGCGAACAGCTCCTCGAAGGCGGCGACCCTGGGCCCCTGGGCGACCCAGCCGGACTCGATCACCTCGGTGACGGCGGCGATCTCCTCCGCCCCCATCCACGGCTTCATCACATTGATGCGGTCCATCACGCCACCACCCCGGTCAGCCAATTCCGGTCCGCGACCCGGTCGAGCATCTCCGAGCGGGTCTGCCGATTGTTCGAGAACCACTCGACGAGCTCGGCAACGCCGTCGCCGAAGCCGACGCGCGGTTCGAAGCCGGTCAGCTCCCGCATCCGGGTAGGGTCGCCGATGAGCCTGCGCACGTCGCCCGGCCGGGCCTCGACGTGCTCCGGGGCCAAATCCGGGCGGCCGGCGGCGACCGCGACGGCCGCACACAGGTCGTTCATGGTGACCTCGGTTCCTGATCCGAGGTTGAGCGTCTGGCCCGCTGCGCCAGGCGCGTGGGCCAGCAGCGCCAGCGCGTTCGCCGTGTCTGACACGTGCATGAAGTCCCGGGTCTGTTCGCCGTCGCCGAAGATCAGGGGCCGGTGTCCGGCGAGCAACCGAACGATGGTGCGCGGCAATACCTCGCCGCTGTCGCCCTCGAAATGGCTGCGTGGCCCGTACGTGTTGAACGGGCGCACGACGACGGTGTCCATATCGTAGGTGCGATGGAACGCCCGGGCGTAGGCCTCTCCAGCAAGCTTGCCTCCGCCATAGACGGTTTCTGGCCAAGTGGGGTGCCGTTCGTCCATCGGGGCGTACTGGGCCGTTCCGAACACTTCGCTGGTGCTGACGTAGATGAACCGGTCCACCGCGCTCTCCCTGGCGCTGATCAGCATGTCCAGGCTCCCGCTCGCGTTGACGAGGTGATTTTCCACCGGGTCGTGCAGACTGTGGCGTACCCCGAGGCAGGCCAGGTGGTAGACGATGTCGACCTCCGCAAGCGCTGCGGCTCGTGCCTCTGGGTCGCGCACATCGCCGGTGATCACGGTGACGGCCGGATTGTCGTCGAGATGGGCCAGGTTCTCCAGCGTGCCGTTGACGAGGTTATCGAGAATGCCAATATGCGCCGCGCCGCGCGCCAGTAGCGTGTCGACGAGGTGGCTTCCGATGAAGCCGGCGCCTCCGGTGACGAGCACCCGGCTTCCGCCCAGCTGAGCGGCGGGGTCCTGCTCCTGACCGGTCACCGACCGAGCCGTTCTGTTGCAGCGACAGTGTGGATCCGGCGTTCATCCGCCCGGAATGCGGCCCCCGGTATTTCGCTCATGAGTCACTCCTGCTTGTGTCGGTCATTGGACATCGTTGACGGCGGGTCTTCGCCTGCTAGGGGGCGAAGACCACGTCTACGAAGTAATTGGAGGCGTTCCACGAATACAACGGGCGTCCGCCGGCCGGGCCGTAAAGATAGCGCCCGTTCGTAGTCGCCGCCGCGGTCAACGGGCCGCTCGTGCGCGCCTGCGAGAAGTACGACGGCGTGTAGGAATACCGGCCGACCGGCGCGAAATAGGAGACGGTGTACTGCTGGCCAGCGGTGATGGACAGCGGGGTGCTGAGTTGGGCGGTCTGCCATCCACTTGCCGTCTCGCCCGTAAAGGTCACAGTCGCCAGTCGGGCACCCGCCGCCGACCAGATCGAGCCGGTGTGGGTCCCGGTGTTGCCCGCGCCCTTGAAGAAGCGGATTGCCCTGATCGTCCCCGGCTGGGACGAGGAGAATGTCATTCCCACCTCCACCGCCGACGTGTCATCCGTTGCGGAGAGCACAGTTGGCGTGGCTGTGCCGATTAATGAATAGGTGGTGGCGCCCGCGGCGGGCCTGGTCCGGAAGCTCCAGCTCCTCGTTGGCATGGCCGCCCCGGTCGTGGAGGAAACTCCGCTCAGCGTCGCCGTGAACAAGACATCATTGGCGAGGGCTTGCGTCGGTCTGAAGGTGACAGTCCTTCCGTCCGCCGACAGGCTCGTCGCGCCGGCCACGGCTGTCGATCCCGCCATGACCCGCAGCGAGTACCCGGGAGAGATAGCGGTGGAGAGCACCGCAGCTACGGCCGTGGCCGGGTCGACGTCGATCGCCCCGTCCGCCGGGCTCAGGCTGGTCACGGAGATGGGTGCGGCGGTGTCGGTGAAGACGACGTCCACGAGGTAACTCGCACCGGAGGATGCGCTGGGGAATCCAGAGGAGTAGGTGTATGCGCCCGCACTGGTGCCGGCCGTGAGAGGTCCCCTGGTTACGCCGGCTCCACTGAATTCACCCGGTGTAGCGGAGTATGTGCCCGTCGGGCTGACGTACGACGCGACGTAGGTGGTGCCCGCGGTGATCGTGACCGGTGTGGCGAAGTTCACTGTCTGCCAACCCGACGCGGTTTCACCGCTGAAGGTCGCGGTGGCGAGCTGCGTACCACCGGAGGTCCACAACGTCCCGGTGTGGGTTCCTGTGTTGCCCGCGCTCTTGTAGAACCGGATTCCGGAGATGGTCCCGGCCGACGCGCTGGAGAAACGCACTCCGAGCGTGACCAGGGTCCGGTCGGAGACTTGCAGGATCGTCGGCACCGTCGCATCCGTATATATGCTGCACGGGCACAGACCGTCTACGGGTGGCGGCCGCACGGTGGTGAACGACCACGTGCCACCGGTGGTGAGCGCACCTCCACCAACGGAAGCGGTGGCCGACATGGCCACCGAATAGGTGACGAACCCGCTCAGGGCCGTCGTCGGCGTGAACGTGGCCGTGCGAGTCGTCGCGTTGTAGGCAACACTGCCGCTCACCGTCGCGCCGAGCTGGTCCTTCACCGAGAAGGCAACGGAGGCCGGCGTCACATCACGGGAGAGCACTGCGCTGATCGTGGTGTTGACCGGCACGCTCGCCGCTCCGGGGAGCGGCCACTGGCTTGTCGCAGCGAGGCCCGAGGTGTCGGCGGCAGTGAAGACAGCGTCGACGAAGTAGTTGCCCTGCCGGTAGTCGCTGCTGGGGAATTCCCCGACAGTGGTGTTGTACACCCCGGCAGGTTGTGCACCGAATCCGCCGGCCACCGTGAGTGGGGCCGCCGTGATTCCCCGGTACGACCAGTATTCGGTGGCAACCGCGTAGTGACCGGCCGGGGCGGAATACGACACCACGTAGGTTGAGCCTGCCGTGACCGCGACGGGTGTCGCGAAGGTGGCCGTCTGCCAGCCGGACGCGCTTTCGTTCGAGAATGCGACGGTGGCCAGGCGGGCGCCGGCGGCGCTCCATAGCGTGCCCGTGTGAGACCCGGTGTTGGCGGCGCTCTTGAAGAACCGGACTCCGGCGATGAAGCCGCTCTGGCTGGCGGTTACACGCAAGCCCAGTTCGACGCTTGAGCCGTCCCCGGCATCCGGCGTCGCCGGCGTCTGCTGCCCGAACACCGAGAACGGGCCGGCGCTGGTCACGGCACGGATGAGCGGAGTGGTGGGATAGTTGGCGCTGTCGTCGACGGCGCGTACGCGGATGCTTGCGGCGCCGACGCCCTGCTGAAGGTAGGAGTAGGTCCAGGCCGTCGTACCGGTCGCGCGGTGCCAGCTGGTACCGCCGTCGGTGGAGACTTCGACAACGGCGACGGTGCCACCGCCGGTGTCGGCCGCGGTGCCCGTGACGGTCACCGATGACCCGTTGGCCGCAGAGGCGCCGGCTGCGGGGCTGGTGATGGTGGCCGTAGGCGCTGTCGTGTCCGTGCTGGCCGTCGCCGCGACGAGGCCGGAGGCGAGACTCCCGGGCTGTGCGCCCATGTCGGCGAGCAGATTGACCTGGGCCTGCTGCATGCGCGCGTCTGCTGGCGCCCCGTTGCCGTCGTGGGTCTGGTCGAGTCCCCAGGTCCACTGCACGCTGCCGGCGGAAAACACGAGCGCGCCGCTCGGCGCCCGGTAGAGCGTCAGGTGATGGGTGGTTGTGCCGGGCGTCACGACAGAACCGAAGTCCCGCAGGTATTCGGCAACGGCCCCGGTAGTCGTCGACAGGGTGATCAGCCCGGCCGGCCGGAATCCGTTGTCGAGGTCTTCATCCGATTCGTAGCCCACCGTGTGCGGGGCGAGCACGGCCGTCGATCCGGCCGCGAGGTTGGTCAGGCTCGTGTTCCGCCAGAGACGGTATTTTCCCTCGGCAGCGGAGACAGTCACCGGGAGGTCGGAGAAATTCGATTGGAACAGGGTGCCGGTCAGTTGATTCTCCGGCCGACCGGCGCCGTTGGCCTGGGAGGCGAAGCGGGGGTCCCGCCATGTGCCGGTCCATTCGGCGGACGGGTCGATCTTGTCGTTGCTCCAGGTCTCCTTGTACGACACCAGCGTGCGGTAGGCAGTAGGGGTGCCCACCGTCGCGGCCTCGTACCTGGTGTGCCAGTAGACCTCGTTGCCGGAGAGGAACTGCAGGTTCACGCCCGCGTCCCTGGCCGATTCGACATTCGCACGCTGCCCGGCGGACCAGTATTCGTCGTGGCCAACGGAGAGGAACACCTTGTGGTTCTTCAGTGCAGCGCCGTACCGGTCGGTGTCCACCCCACTGAAGTAGGACACGTCATAGCCGTTGCGTTCCAGGAAGCGCACCATCGGATATTCGTTGCTGAAATAGAAGTCGCGTCCGCCGATTCCATCCCGTGTGGCCACCGGCCGGTTATAGCTGATCTTGTACGCCCGGCCGTTGGCCGCGCCTTCGTAGAAGTCTGAGCCGCCATACGTGTTGTAAGCCTGCCAGGTCGGGTCCGACGTCTGGAAGAGTACGGCGGAGCGGCTCGCCTCGTCGCGGACGACGAAGGTGATGTGACTCTTGCCGCCGGTGTCGGCGCGGGTGAGGAGGGCGACGTAGACCCCGGACACGGCATCGGACGGCACGGTCCATGAGGCCGACAAGGCCCAGCTGCCACAGTCGTAGAGCTCAGTTGCGACGTCACTGAGGCATTGCGGCTGATTCTGCGGCAGGGTCGCCGACGGTGTGACGCTGCCGATTCTGCGAGCTCCGAGACCCTGGTACCACCCGGTGCGGTAGATCGCGATGGAATACGCGCGGGCATCGGTGTCGATCTTGAACCCCATCGTCCCCCCGACGTTGACACTGATGTCGGTTGAGAAGCCCTGGATGCTGGCGTCGCCAGAGCCGTCGATGTCCCACACCGACGGGTTGGTGCCGGTGAGGGCGTTCTCGCAGGTGATCGGGTTCGAAGCGGCGGCACACCCAGTCGCCGCTTGCGCGGGCGCTGGCAGCGCCACCAGGAGCGCGCCGGCCATCGCGAACGCCAGGATCAGCGCAGACAAACGCGAGGCCAGCGAACGGATGCCTCTGGGCTGAACAGGACGGGCTTTCACAGGAGCGACAGTGCCACGGGCAAGCATCAGCCACACACCCCCGAACGGGGCTTGACTGTCGGGCGGCACAGAGTGCGGGTCACGGCAGGTCTCCGGCCAGGGCGAGGTCGGCGCCGACGTCGGCGGCGGCACCCGACCCGGCGAGGCTGCGCCGTGCGGCGTCGAGAATCGTGAGCACGCGCAGGCCCGCGTGACCGTCGGTGCGGGCTGGGCGCTCAGAGAAGATGGACTCAGCGAATTCATCCACCATCGAACCGAGGGCTTCCTTCTCCGGCAGAGCGGGCGACCAGGTGTCGCCCAGCCGATACGAAACCGTGGCGGCACTGCGCTCCACACCGTCCAGTGCCTGAAGGTCCAGGTCGACTCCGCGGTCATAGACGCTGAGTCGCTGCTGCGGATTGAGGTCGTCCCAGACCAGGGTGCGCTTGGTTCCCCCGACAATCATCTGGCGGATCTTGGTCGGGCTGAGCCAATTCACGTGCACATGAGCCATTGCCCCGTTCGCCAGAGGCAAGGTGAGGTAGCCGACGCAGGCCTTTCCAGACCCGAGCGGATCCGCGCCGACCGCTGATACCGTCAACGGCCGCAGCCCGCCGGGGAGGAGGAAGTCGATGATCGCAAGATCGTGCGGGGCAAGGTCCCAGAACACGTCCACGTCCGGCTGGATCAGACCCAGGTTGATGCGCACGGAGTCGATGAAGAGGATCTCGCCCAACGCTCCCTCATCAATCAGCTCACGCATCTTGAGCACGGCCGGCGTGTAGCAGTACGTGTGATCGGCCATCAGGACCAGGCCGCGCTCGCCGGCCAGGCGCACCATGTCCTCCCCGCGCTCAACGGTGTCGGCGAGAGGCTTCTCGACGAGCACGTGCTTTCCCGCGGCGAGAGCCGCCATCGCGATGCGATGGTGGGTCCCCGCCGGCGTAGCGATGGCGACGGCATCGATATCGTCGGCAGCGAGCACGGCGGCGAGGTCGGTCTCGACACGGGGATTTCCGCCCTGGTCAGCCAGGCGGGTCGCCCGGACCCGATCAAGGTCGCAGATCGCGGCCAGTTCCCAGCGGTTGCTGGCCCGGAAGTTTCGGGCCAGGTTCGGCCCCCAGTATCCGGCTCCTATCACGGCGGCGCGCAGCTTGTCAGTCACATGATCCTCATTGCTCGGGATGGACAACGGATTCGTGGGTCGGTGCGAGCCGGCGACCGACTCGAGAGCCACGCTCACAACATGAGAGTCACTCAGTCGCACACAGTGCCACCGTCTACCTGGTTCCGCTTGCCCCCAACCGGGGGGATGCCGGGTCCGCTCCGCCGTCCCGGCTCCGGCAAACCTGCCCCCGTTCTGGTCACAGCGCCGAGAATGGTTTGCAGGGTATGGTCGCGTCGTGAGTTGCTGAGAATCTGTCAGTTCCCCGTGCTGTGCCCACCTACCCGCCCGCGCACATCTGACCCATCACCCGTTTGAACCTGTAAACCCGAAACGCAGGGACCACACCGTGAAATTGTCTATGACGGGTCGGCCTATTCGTCGACCCTTGATCGCGCCACTGCCCTACCCGGAGAACGTGCCATTTCTCCCGGCATATTCCGCCCATGTGGGAGAGGTTGGCTGCCGATGAGTACGCCCAAACCGCGTTCCCCCCTCACGGGAGCAATGCCTGGCGGTTACCGGACCCCGCTTTCTTTGGTCCGCACGGCCGCCATCCCGGTCCCCCGGGTGCACGCGCTGCCAGCCATGCCGGAGGCCCTCCCCCGGCCCGTCGTCGAACCAGTCGGCGCCGAACCGCCCGTTGCCCTCTCCGGCGCGGCATGGGCCCGGCAGTACCGCACGAAGCTGAGATTCACGGACGCCGGCGTCGTCATCGCCGTCATCACCACGGCGTTCCTGGCCCGCTTCCTCCTGGGTGCGCCGATCGCCAGCGCCGCAGAGATACCCCGCGGCTATTGGCTGACCCCGGCACTAGTTGCGATCACGTGGATCACCACACTCGCCACCTTCAGGACCAGGGATCCTCGCATCGTGGGGGTCGGGGCCACCGAATACAAACTCATGATCAACGCCAGCGCACTCGCTTTCGGCATGCTGGCCATCGTCTTCCTTCTACTGCAGGTGGACACGGCTCGCCCGTACTTTGTGTTGGCGCTGCCTCTGGGTGTGGCCGCCCTCGTTCTCGAGCGCTGGCTGTGGCGGAAATGGCTGATACGGCAGCGCCGGTTCGGGCACTACCTCGCCCGGGCCATCGTGGTCGGCGATGCGGACGAAGTGGAGTACGTGGTACGGCAAATCGACGACAAGTCCGGTGCCGCCTACCACGTGGTTGGCGCGGCGCTCGAGGGTTCGAAAACCGGCACCGTCGCGGTGGGCGAGCACCTTGTTCCCGTCGTGGCGGACTTCGCAAATGTCGCTTCGGCGGCCCGGCTGCTGCAGGTGGACGCCGTGATCGTGGCCGGGCACCCCAAGCTAGGCAACAAGTTCATCCGCAATCTCGGTTGGGATTTGGAGAAAACCTCCGCGGAACTCGTGCTCTCCAGCCGGTTGACCGATGTAGCCGGCCCGCGCATTCATTTCCGTCCGGTCGAGGGACTCCCGCTGATCCATGTCGAGATTCCTCAATATGATGGGGCGAAGCACGTGATGAAGCGCGCGCTGGACATCGCTCTCGGTTCGGCCGCCTTAGTGCTGCTGAGCCCTCTGCTCGCACTTATCGCGCTGCTCGTGAAAGTCGACAGCCCCGGACCTGCCCTGTTCCGCCAGGAACGTCTCGGCCGCAACGGGCGCCCATTCCATATGCTCAAGTTCCGCTCTATGGTGCGCAGTGCCGAAGATGACCTCGCCGGCTTGCTCGACAAGAACGAGGGAGCGGGTGTTCTCTTCAAGATCCGAAACGATCCTCGGATAACGCCCGTCGGCCGCTTCATTCGCAAGTACTCGCTGGACGAACTGCCCCAGTTGTGGAACATTTTGATGGGCCAGATGAGCGTCGTTGGTCCCCGCCCGCCGCTGCCGGCCGAGGTGGAAAACTACGAGTCCCACATGCACCGTCGGCTGTACATCAAGCCTGGCCTCACCGGTATGTGGCAGGTGAACGGGCGCTCGGACCTCACATGGGACGAGAGCGTCCGACTTGACCTGTACTACGTCGAGAACTGGTCGTTGGCCGGCGATCTCATGATCATCTGGCGCACAGTCAAAATCATCGTGCGGCCCATGGGAGCGTATTGAGATGGCCGGGCCGAACGGCGACCAGGGCACCAGGTCCAGCGAACGGGCCTTGCGCCTGGTCATGATCGACGCCCGTGGGGTTCCTGTAACGGGTGGCGGGCAGGACACAGTCGTCGATCAGGTCGGGCGACGGCTGGTCGACCGCGGGCACGCCGTGACGGTCTTTCGCCGTTCCTCCGGCCGCGACGGTCTGGAGCACGGCTCAGATTCAGGACTGCGGCTTGTCCGGCTTCCAGCGTTGCCCGCTCGGTACCTCGCGTCGTTCGGCCAGGCCCTCGCTGGCCGGCGTGTTGGCGCGGTTCCCGACCCCGACGCCGCGTTCGTGTTCACTACGGCGAATGCCTCGTTCATGCCGGCGCTGCACCTCCGCGGCATCCCCACAACGGTGCATGTGGATGCCGTCGATGAGGCACCGGACCGGGGCGCCGCCCGCCGCGGCTACCGCCGATGGGCCGAGCAGACTTCGGTGCGGCACGCCGACGCCCTCATCGCGGAACAACAGAGAACCGTCGACTACTACCGCGAGAAGTACATGATCCCCACCGAACTGATCAGCCACGGCACCCGGGTGTTGCACGCGCCTCCGAGCACCGACCTTGCCGGGCTGGGGCTCACGCCCAACGGGTACCACCTCGTTGTGGCTCCCCGTGTCGGCGACAGCAAGTTGGACGCCATCATCGACGGCTACCGACGCAGCACCGCCAGCCACCCCCTTGCAGTGGTGGGCGCGCTGCCGCGGTCCGGCGCCTCGCTGCGCAGGATCCTCAGACTCGCCGATGATCCCCGGGTGATACTTCTTGGTGACTTGACCGATCAGAACCAACTCGACCAGGTCTACGCCCATTCCGTGAGCTACCTCCACGGCCGTCAGGACAGCGGCACTGATGCCGCGATCCTGCGCGCGATGGGGGCACACACCGCCGTCATTGCCTGGGAAGCTCCCTGCAATCGCGACCTCCTCGGCGTGTACGGTGCATACTTCAAGGACCCTGCCACTCTCGCCACGCTGATCGAAGATGCCGAGCTGCATCCGTATCACACGCAAGAAGTGAGCAACGGGCTGCAACGTCGCGCAGCGGCACTGTACAACTGGGGACGCGTCACGGACTGCTACGAGGACCTCGCCCAACGCCTCGTCGCCGCCCGAAGCGCGAAGGCCACCGACGCCGCGCCCTCCGGACAGCTGATCCGGAGCCCCGCGGTGCGCACACCGCCCGAGCCCACCGTGATGGGAGGCTCCGCGTGATGCGCGTCCTCCAGTCCTATCCGAGCGGACACGGCACCACAGATCCATATCTCATCCAACTCACTGAGCACCTCGGGCCGGAACCCGAAGTTTTCGGCTTCAGCTGGTGGCGGGCGCTCACCGATCATTACGACGTTTTCCACGCCCATTGGCCGGATGCGCTGCTTCACAGCTCGACCGCAAGCCGCAGCGGGATCAGTCGGATACTGTTTCGTGCCTTGTTGCTTCGGCTACGGCTACTGCGTAGCCGAACCGCAGTGGTGCGCACGGTGCACAACCTGCCCGGGCACGAATCAACAAATCGCTACGAGCGAGAGCTGGTCGACCGCTTCAACCGGCAAACCACACTGTGGGTCCGCCTCAGCCCGAGCACTGCGGTCCCCGACGGTGCTCCTGTGCGCACCATAGAACACGGCGACTACCGCGACTGGTTCGACCCGGCCGGCCTCCGGCCATCCGTGCCGGGGCTCTTCGTCTATTTTGGTGTCATCCGGCCGAGCAAGGGGGTGCCCGATTTGATTCAGGCGTTCACCTCTCTGGGAACCGAAACGGATCTGGGTCCCGTGTCAGTGCGGGTTGTCGGCAGTCCCACCACCACGGACCTCGGTGCCGAAGTGCTGCTCGCGGCCCAGCCGGATGACAGAGTCACGGTGGCACTGGGGCACGTCACCGACTCCGAACTGGCCGCCGAGGTATCCCAGGCCGAATTGGTCGTGTTGCCGTATCGGGAGATGCATGACTTAGGCGCGGCAGTGCTCGCTTTATCGCTGCGCCGTCCTGTCCTGGTGCCGTCAACGCCAACGACAGAGGCACTCCGCGCGGAAGTGGGGCACGGCTGGGTGTACACGTACAGTGGACCCGTGAATGCTACTGTGCTGAGCGAGGCGCTCGCGTGGTGCCGCGCGGAACGCGCCGCGAGCCCCGACCCTGACCCTGATCTGTCGGCGCGGGCATGGCCGTTGATTGCCGCCAAACATCGTGACGCCTATTCGGACGCTTTGGCGCTACTGCGCCAACGAGGACAGACCCGGCCAGCGGGAGTAGTGCCTGTGGTCGATCCCGGTACGGCCCCTGCGAGCGTGGCGCCAAGCGGAAGCCACGGCCCAGGGTGAAACCGCAACGCTAGCGCGGGGCTGCTCCCTCGAACACAACGATCGGGACGCCCGCCGCGTATTCGATCACGATCCGGACCTGGCTGCGTTGCTCGGCCGGAACTGCAAAGTCGAATACGCCCAGTCCCATCACACCCGCCTCCAGGTTGGGTGGGAGCGGCACACCACCCGGGTCAGCCACGTTAGTGGCCGGTTGTAGTGGTGTTCCGGCATACAGTCGCACGGTAGCGGAGCCCAGTGCCACGACCGCGTCAGTGTCGTTTCGAACCGTGAGGGTGAATCGCAACCCGGGCGTGCCCACCGCCGCGAGGCCTCCATCGATGGCTTCGATGCCGTCAATGCTGAAAACCACACCGGGCACCGGCGCGACCTCCTCCGTCAGCGGGACCGGTGGTAGCTCCGAGAGCGCGGCCGAACCTGACGGTGACCCCTGGGCCCCCGACCGGGGCGGGGCCGCCGGGGTCACAGCAGAATGTCCCGGCGGTGATGATACCGACGCATTCAGGAACTCTGCCAGCCCTGACGCAGCGGCCACCGTCGGGGCCTCAACCCGCGACAGCCAGAAGGTCGCGCCCAGAAGGGAAAACGCGACAGCGACCAAACCGGCCACGCTGGTCATCCGCCAGAACCGGTGTGCGGGCGTGTCGGTGTCGAATGGATCGCGGGTGGGCATGGCGCGCTCCTGCCGAAGAGTACGTGTCGGGTCATGAGCCGATCGGACGGCTCGTGCTGTCATTTAGACACGGTCACGGCCTGCTGCCAAGGCCCCAGGCACACCGGTGCAGGGGCAGTGCCCGCTGCCGGGCCGCATTAAATGCAGCTCCCGCGGCGTCAGCCGGCGAACCGGTCGGTGGCGTCGAGCAGGGCGGCGCGGATGCCCGGCTCCTCGAACGAGTGCCCGGCGTCGGGGATCATCCGGAAATCGGCTTCCGGCCAGGCCTGGTGCAGCGCCCAGGCGGTGAACGCGGGCGTGCACATGTCGTAACGGCCCTGCACGATGACACCGGGGATGTCGGCGAGCTTGTGGGCGTCGCGGATCAGCTGCTCCGGCTCGAACCAGCCCTTGTTCATGAAGTAGTGGTTCTCGATCCGGGCGAAGGCCACCGCGAAGGCCGGCTCGGTGAACCGTTCGATGGTCTCCGGGTGCTGCAGCAGGGTGATGGTGGACGATTCCCAGGTGGACCAGGCCACGCCGGCGCGTTCCCGCACGGACTGGTCGGGGTCGTGCAGCAGCCGGCTGTAGGCCTCGATGAGGCGGCCGCGCTGGTCGACCGGGACCGGCGCGATGAAGCCCTCCCACAGGTCGGGGTAGATGGCTGCGGCGCCACCCTCGTAGAACCAGTCCAGTTCGATCGGGCGCAGGGTGAAGATGCCGCGGAGGACCAGCTCGGTGACCTTCTCCGGGTGGGTCTCCGCGTACGCCAGGCCCAGGGAGCTGCCCCAGGATCCGCCGCAGACCAGCCAGCGGTCGATGCCGAGGTGCTCGCGGAGACGTTCGATGTCGGCGACCAGGTGCCAGGTGGTGTTCGCCGACA
Organism: Cryobacterium sp. AP23; assembly: GCF_054075385.1. Taxonomy (NCBI): domain Bacteria; kingdom Bacillati; phylum Actinomycetota; class Actinomycetes; order Micrococcales; family Microbacteriaceae; genus Cryobacterium; species Cryobacterium sp. AP23. The sequence continues at coordinate 2,196,514 of NZ_CM133415.1, forward strand.
GGTCCGCATCCGGTGCGCTGGCGTGCGGCGTGCTCCGGCCGCAGCCGCGCTGGTCGAACAGCACGATGCGGTACTTCTCCGGGTCGAACACCCGCCGCTGGGTGGCGCTGGACGCGCCGCCCGGCCCGCCGTGCAGGTACACGGCGGGCTTGCCGTCCGGGTTGCCGGACACCTCGTAGTAGAGGGTGTGGCCGTCACCGACGTCGAGCATGCCGGTGTCGTATGGTTCGATCTCGGGGTAGAACTCTCTCATGCTTTTCAGCCTACGGCCCCCGCCCGGCGCGGGGACCCGAGGCTCGCCCTCCGCTCTGGCGGTGCTACGCGTCGCGGCGGCGCAGCAGCACCGCGGCGCCGGCGAGCGACACGGTCACCCAGCCGAGCACGACGAGCACGTTCTGCCACAGCTCCGCCAGGGGCGGACCGAACGCATTCAGGCCGAAGATGCCCAGGCCGGCAGTGGAGATCAGGTACGGCATCGAATCGGCGGCCCACTCCGCGGGGATCATCAGCATTGCGATCGGGAGCAGCAGCAGGATGCCGAGGGCCGCGGCGATGCCGCCGGCGCTGCTGCGGAGGATCGCGCCGATGCCAAGGGCGAAGACCGAGACCAGGGCCAGGTAGAGGGCCCCGCCGAGCAGCGGCAGGAACAGGTCGGGGTCGGTGATGCCCGCCGAGATTCCCTTGCCCGCCAGCATCGGCGACGCCACGAGGTAGGAGGCGACGGTGCTGACCAGGCCGACCACGAAGGTGCAGACGAACAGCACAACCGCTTTGGCGGCCAGCATGGGCAACCGCCGGGGCGCCGCGGTGACACTCGAACGGATCATTCCGGTCGTGTACTCACCGCTGATGGCGAGCACGCCGAGCACGGCGACGACGAGTTGGCCGAAGAAGACTCCGAAGGTGGCGGCCTGCGCGACGAACGCCACCTGGGCATCCGCCGGCACCTGGCCGCCGCCCACGCCGTAGGACGCCGCCATGAGCGCGGCCATGCCGACCGAGATCACGATGACGGTGGCGTAGGACCAGAGCGTGGAGCGCACCGTGCGCAGCTTGATCCACTCCGAGCGGAGCAGGCCGGTGAAGCTGAGGCCGGAGCCGGAGGCCACGAAGGTGGGGGCGGGAACGATTGTGGGGGTGATGGTGCTCATCGGACACTCTCCATCAGGTCGGTGGCGCTCTGTGGGTCGTCGGCGCCGGGGTCGCCCGGGCTTCCGCCGGTGCGGTACTCGACGTCGTTCTGGGTGAGGGCCATGTAGGCCTCCTCGAGGGACGCGCTGACCGGGGTGAGTTCGTGCAGCGCAATGCCGGCGCGGGCGGCCTGGTTACCGATCTCGGCGGCGGAGACGCCGACGATCTCGAGCAGGTCGCTGTCGGTGCGGGTGACGGTGACGTCAGGACGTTGGAACAGTTCGGCGAGCTCGGGGGCCCACGGGGTGCGCACCCGCACGGCCTTGCGGGTGGCGGCGCCGATGAGCTCGGCCACCGGCGCATCCGCGATGACCCGGCCGCGGCCGAGCACGATGAGGTGGTCGGCGGTCACGGCCATCTCGCTCATCAGGTGCGAGGAGAGCATGATCGTGCGGCCCTCGCCGGCCAGGTGGCGCACGAGCTGGCGCACCCACTGCACGCCCTCGGGGTCGAGCCCGTTGACGGGTTCGTCGAGGATCAGCGTGGCCGGGTCGCCGAGCAGGGCCGCGGCGATGCCGAGCCGCTGGCCCATGCCGAGGGAGAAGCCGCCGACACGCTTGCGGGCGACGGATTCCAGTCCGGTCAGTTCGATGACTTCCCGCACGCGGCTGGCGGGGATGGCGGAGGTCGCGGCCATGGCGAGCAGGTGGTTGTAGGCGCTCCGGCCGGTGTGGATCGCCTTGGCGTCCAGCAGCACTCCCACTTCGCGCAGCGGCGCCTTGTGGTCTCGGTACTGCTTGCCGTTCACGGTGACCGAGCCGGACGTCGGGCGGTCCAGCCCCACCACCATGCGCATGGTGGTGGATTTGCCGGCGCCGTTCGGGCCGAGGAACCCGGTCACCCGGCCGGGCTGAACGGTGAAGTCGATGCCGTCCACCGCCGTCTTGCTGCCGTAGCGTTTGGTCAGGGATTCTGCGTGGATCATCCGGTATCGTGCCCCTTCGTTGGCGGGGACGGACGCATGCCGCGTCGACCCCCACACCGACACTAGGGGCGGGTGCTGGGTTGCGCATCCGTCGAGCGGATGGTTCGGCGCCGCCCAGCCTCATCCTTCCGGCCGGGCGGCACCCTCCGTGCTACCGCCGGGCGGGCTTCTCGGGGACGGGGACGGTGCCGGCGGCGCGCTGGTCGCGGTAGTACTGCCGGGCCTCGACCTGGCGGGCACGTTCCGCGCCGGAGGCGATGGGCGCCCGGAGGTGCTCCGGGGCGTAGCCGAACGCGTTGACGAGGTCCAGGGCGTGCGGGCGCAGCCGGGCGATGATGCGGTCGATGTAGGCCGTCACCGCCAGAGCCCGTTTGCCGGAGAGCCGGCCGTTGATGAGGTACCAGGCCGCGTGCTCCTCGATCAGTCGCAGCCCGAAGAGGTCGCGCAGCCAGGTGAGCACCTGCCGGGTGCCGGCGTGCTCGGTGGATTCAACGGCCCGGGTGAACGCCTCCCACTGGAGCAGCTCGGCGTGCGCGCGGGCGGCCTCGATCAGTTCGTTCTGGTGGGAGTTGAACAGGTCGGCCGCCTCCTTCTTGGGCAGCTTGGTGGCGTTGCGGAGCGCCTGGGCGACTCCGGCGATCATGGCCTCGACCCGGTCGGTGAGCAGGGCACGCTGGGTGCCCGTCTCCCGCAGCTGGCCGACGCTGCGGGCGGTGGAGCCGAAGTCGGCGACGGTCTGCCCCAGGGTGCGCAGGCCCGTGCCGTGGTAGGCCCGGCCAGCGGTCTGCTGCACGACGTACCGGGCCAGGGCGCCGGCATCGGCGCCGGCGAACTTGCGGTTGTAGTCGGTGAGGAGCCGCTTGGCCACGAGCTGGAGCAGCACGTTGTTGTCGCCCTCGAAGGTGGCGTACACGTCGAGGTCGGCGCGGAGGCCCACGAACCGGTTCTCGGCGAGGAACCCGGCGCCGCCGCAGGCCTCCCTGGTCTCCTGCAGGGTGTCGAGGGCGTTCCAGGTGGACAGCGGCTTGAGGGCGGCCGCGAGGGTTTCCAGGTCCTGGCGGTCGGCATCCGTTGCCGCGGCGCCGCTGAAGACCTGGTCGAACTTGACCAGGAACTCGTCGTGCGCGAACGTCTGGGCGTACACGGTGGCCAGGCGCGGGATGAGCCGGCGCTGGTGCCGCTGGTAGTCGAGGATGACCTCCTCGTCGGTGTCGCTGCCGGCGGTGAACTGGCGGCGTTCGCTGCCGTAGCGGATGGCTATGGTGAGGGCGAGGGCGGAGGCCTGGGTGGCAGCGCCGTCGAGGGAGACCCGGCCCTGCACCAGGGTGCCGAGCATGGTGAAGAAGCGCCGGCCGGGGCTGCCGATCGGGCTGGTGTAGCTGCCGTCGACGGCGACATCGCCGTAGCGGTTGAGCAGGTTCTCGCGCGGCACCCGCACCGCATCGAAGTGCAGCCGGCCGTTGTCGATGCCGTTCAGGCCGCCCTTGAGGCCGTCGTCCTCGCCGCCGATGCCGGGCAGGAACGCGCCGGTCTCATCGCGGAGCGGCACGTAGAACGCGTGCACGCCGTGGTTGACGCCCAGGGTGACGAGTTGGGCGAACACGACGGCGGCAGTGCCGTCGATGGCGGCGTTGCCGAGGTAGTCCTTCCAGGCCGCGCGGAACGGGGTGTGCAGCACAAAATCGCCGGCCTCGACGTCGAAGGTGGCGGTGGTTCCGATGGCGGAGACGTCGGAACCGTGCCCGGTCTCGGTCATCGCGAAGACGCCGGGAACGTCGAGGCTCATGATGCCGGGCAGCCACTTCTCGTGGTGCACGGTCGTGCCCAGGTGCATGACGGCGGCGCCGAACAGGCCCCACTGCACGCCGGCCTTGATCTGCAGGCTGGGGTCGGCGGTGACGAGTTCTTCGAAGCCGGCGATGTTCCCGCCGTGGTCGTCGGAGCCGCCGAGGGAGGAGGGGAAGGCCCGGTGCACATGGCCGTTGTCGGCGAGGATCTTGAGCTGGCCGAGTACCCGCTGCCGGTGGTCGGCCATGGAGAGGCCTTCGATGCGCTGCAGGTCGGGGCGGGCGGTGAGTTCGCGGGCGGCGACTCGCACGTCGGCCCAGGTGCCGAGGAGGGTGCGGGTGAGAGCGGGCAGGTCGATGTGCGGGGCATCCGGGTCGCCGGCGACCCTGACCGGGCCGGTGTCGGTCTCGACCGCGTTCTGCGGCTGAGGGGTGGGGCGCTGGGCAGTGTCAACCATCATTGGTCCTTACGTCTACGCGCGGCTGGTGCGGTTCGACCACGTTAGGTCGCTCGGCTCCGGGGCGGAAATAGTGCGTGACGGGGCTACAAAAAACGGTGCGGGCCCCCGCGCTCGAACTGTAGCTCTTCTACAAGAAGGCGGTGCCTGTACCTACGATGGGCGACAAAGATCAGCGGATGTGTCGGGCCCGCGCCCGGTCAGGCGTTCGCGGCGACGACCTCGAGCAGGGCCTCCCCGTAGGAGTCCAGCTTCTTGGCGCCGACGCCGGTGATGCCGTCGAGGTCAGCCAGGGTGCGCGGCTTCGCGGCGGCCACGGCCACCAGGGTGGCGTCGCCGAACACGACGTACGCGGGAACACCCTGTTCCCGGGAGGTAGTGCTGCGCCACGCCCGGAGCGCCTGGAACAGGGTTTCCTGCTCCGGGCTGAGCTCGGCCAGGCCGGCCTTGGCGGTGGCGGCCCTGGCTGCGGGGGTGCGCTTGAGGGGCCGGTCGGGTTCGCTGCGCAGCTGCACGGTGCGGTGACCGGCGAGCACCTCGGCGGCGGCGTCGGTGAGGATGAGGGTGCCGTATTCGCCGGAGGTGGCGATGAAGCCCTGGGCGAGGAGCTGCCGAACCACTCCGCGCCACTGCTGGTCGGTGAGGTCGGCGCCGATGCCCCAGGTGGCCAGCTGGTCGTGGCTGTGCTGGGTGGTGCGCGGGGTGGTCTTGCCGCGCAGGATGTCGATGAGCTGGCCGGCGCCGAAGCGCTGGTTGCGTTCGCGCAGCAGGCGCACGATCGTGGACAGCAGCTTCTGGGCCGGCACGGTGCCGTCCCAGGATTCCGGCGGCACCAGGCAGGTGTCGCAGTTGCCGCAGGGTTCGCTGGCCTGGCCGAAGTAGCGCAGCAGGTTGACCCGGCGGCAGTGCACGGTCTCGCAGAGCGCGAGCATGGCGTCCAGGTGGGCGCTCATCTTGCGCCGGTGGGCGAGGTCGCCGGGCGACTCGTCGATCATGCGGCGCTGCTGCACGACGTCCTGCAGGCCGTAGGCGAGCCAGCCGGTGGAGGGCAGGCCGTCGCGGCCGGCCCGGCCGGTCTCCTGGTAGTAGCCCTCGACGGACTTGGGCAGGTCGATGTGCGCGACAAAGCGCACATCCGGCTTGTCGATGCCCATGCCGAAGGCGATGGTGGCGACGATGATGACGCCCTCCTCACGGAGGAACCTGGACTGGGTGCGGGCGCGCAGGCCCTGGTCGAGGCCGGCGTGGTACGGGTAGGCGTTCAGGCCGTTGGCGCGCAGGAACTCGGCGGTCTGTTCGACGGTCTTGCGGCTGAGCGCATAGACGATGCCGGCGTCGGTGGGGTGCTCGGTCTTGATGAAGCTGAGCAGTTGCTTGCGCGGTTCGGCCTTGCCCACGATGCGGTACTGGATGTTGGGCCGGTCGAAGCTGGCGACGAAGTGCTGCGCTTCACCCATCTGCAGGCGCTCGGTGAGCTCCTTGTGGGTGGCGTCGGTGGCCGTGGCGGTGAGCGCGATGCGCGGCACGTCGGGCCAGCGGTCGGCGAGTTCGGACAGGGCGAGGTAGTCGGGTCGGAAGTCGTGGCCCCACTGGGACACACAGTGCGCCTCGTCGATGGCGAACAGCGCGATGGTGCCCCGGTCGAGGAACCGTTTAGTGGCCTCGTTGCTCAGCCGCTCCGGGGCGACGTAGAGCAGGTCGAGGTTGCCGGCGAGGTAGTCGCGTTCGACCTGGCTGCGGGAGGCGGAGTCCTGGCTGGAGTTGAGGAACGCGGCGCGCACGCCGACCAGGGTGAGCGCATCCACCTGGTCCTGCATGAGGGCGATCAGCGGGGAGATGACGATGCCGGTGCCCTCACGCACGAGCGACGGGATCTGGTAGCAGAGGCTCTTGCCGCCACCGGTGGGCATCAGCACGACGGCGTCGCCACCATCGATGAGCTGGTCGATGATCTGGGCCTGCTCACCGCGGAAGGAGTCGTACCCGAAGACCGTGTGCAGCGCCTCGGCGGCGGTGGCGAACTTGGCGGTGGCGCGCTTGGGTGCGGGCGGGGCGAGCAGGGTGGCGCCGCCGCGGACGGGGGCATCGAAGTCGACGGGGCCGGCGCCCTGGCCGGCGGGCATGGCGGAGCCGCCCTGACCGTAGGGGTCCGGGGGCGGTGGGGCATCGAAGTCGTCCGGTGGTTCGAACTCGTCAGGGTCCCACGGCATTTCGGCGTTCCAACTCACCCGCCAACTCTACCCGCGGCCACCGACAGTGCCGCGAACCGTGAGCCGGGCACCCCGAACTCGAGGATTTCGGGGCCCAGCTCACGGCTCGCGAGCCTACGGGCGGCGGCGCAGGACGAGCAGGGTCACACCGATCGCGGCGAGCACCGCCACGAGGGCGCCGCCGATCCAGAGCAGGTCGTCGACACCCACACCGGAGCCGGTGTCGGCGGCTCCCTCGTTCGCGGCAGCATCCGTGTCGGCGGCGTCGGTGCTGGGGCCGCTGGTGCCGCAGGTCGGCGCGGTGGCCGAACCCTCGTCGAGCACCTGGCTTGCGTCGGGTTGCCAGGTGAACGTGAAGGTGTCCGAGATCGAGTGCCCGTCAGTCGACACCGTCTGCCACACGACGGTGTACTCCCCCGGCTGGCCGAGCTGCACCTCCGCCCCGAGCGTCGGCCCGGACACCGAGGCGCAGCCGGTGCCGTAATAACGCGGCGCCTCCGCCGGCCCGCTCACCTGCATGGCGCTTCCGCCGCCATCCCCGGAGAGGTCGAGCAGGTTGTCGTTCGTGGTGACCGAGATCGTCCCCGGCTGCACGGTCACGACCGAGCCGGCCGCCGGGGTGGTGCTGACCACGTAATTGTGCGCGAACGCCGGGGCCGCCGAGAGCCCCAGGCTCGCGACCGCCAGGGCGAGCCCGGCCAGAGCCGAGCGCGCCCACACCCGGTGGCGGCGACCGGTATGGATGCCTGACATCGGGATGCCTAGGCCGCGTTCTTGCGGCGGGACGCGACGGCCACCACGAGACCGACCGCGCCGACCACGAGACCGCCGATGCCGAGGACCCGGGCGACCACGTCATCCGTGGCCGTCTCGGTGGTCGCGTGGTCGTCGGCCGCGGCCTCGGTGGCGCCGTGGCCGTGGCCGGACTCGGCGGTCGCCTCGGTGACGGTGAGCGACGGGGCCGGGTGGGCCGGCTCGGCTTCGCCCTCGACGATGGCCTCGCTCCAGTCGGTTTCGCCGACCTCGCATGACTGCAGCACCGGGAAGGCCAGGGTGTCGCCGACCGCGGCGTCCTCGGGGATCTGCAGGCTGAGCACGAAGGTGGTGCGCAGGCCGTCGGCCAGCGGGGCCTGGGCGGTGTAGCTCACCTGGCTCACGCGCGTGGCGGGGGCGTTGTCGTCGCTGTCGTCCGGTGCGTCGGCCAGGTCGACGGCGACCTTGTTGATGTCCCAGCCCGGGTTGACGGTGGGAGTGACGCTGGTGATCGTCTCGGGAATGTCGATGGTGATGCCGGTGGTGGCCGACCCGTCGCAGCCGTGGCCGAGCGAGAAGGTGAGCAGGCTGTACGAGCCGGCGGCGGTGGACGACGGGTCGACCTCGATGTGGGCGCTGGCGGCCAGCGGGGCGGAGAGCGCGAGCAGGGCGGCGCCGGCCAGGGTGGTGGCGGCGAAGACGGGCGTGGAGAACTTCATGGTGGGTCCTTGCGGTTGGTGGCTGACCGGATGCGCGGCGCGCGGCCCACGTGGGGCGGGCGCGCCTGGGCAGGCTCGGTCAAGATAAAGGGGATGTGCAGCGCGGGTGAGAGGAGGCTCTCAGGCGACGGGGCACACCGGCGGACCACGATGGCGCATGGCGCTGAGCGGGGCGAGGCGCTGTGGTCGCCGCACCCGGGTGAGGAACTGCGACGCGACGGCCGGGCGCTGCCAGATCGGAACGGGCGCCGGCACCGCCACGAGGGCGCGCCACGCCATCGCGGCCGTGCTGAACAGGCCCCAGAAGGCGCGTTCACCGAAACGGAGCGCCACGACGGTGACAACGGCGGCGAGGACGTGGGCGGCCGTCATCAGGGCGCCGTGGTTCCCGGCCATGGCTCCGGTCGCGGCGCCGGCCGGCATCAGCAGCACGGCCTGGCCGGCATCATGGGCGTGGCCGCCGACATCCGTGGCAGACAGGCGCCCGCCCGCACCACCGAAGGAGAACAACCCGTGGAAGACCAGCTGGCTCAGCAGCACGGCGACGGTGAGCCGCCAGGTAGAAAGAGTGCGGCCGGCGAGGGCGATCGAGACGATGCCGGCGAAGGCCAGGGACACGACCACGGCGAGCAGGCCGGGCACGGCACCGCCACCCAGGGTGTGCGAGAGGGCCGCGACGAAGGTCGAGAACCCCGCGACGATCCACCCACGGGCGAAGCGCGCCCAGCGTGTCGTCATGATTCTCCCTCTCAGAGCCTGCAACGAATCTACCAGTCCATCGCCGACGGGTTCCTTCCGGGGGCGTGGAGCGTGCGTCAGGCAGAATGGGAACGTGATTGCAATCCAGAGGAACCCTGCCGTACTCCTGGGCACCGGAGCCACGGTGGCCGCCCTGCTCCTGTCCGGCTGCGCCGCGAACGAGGCCGGCCAAGGCGCCAGCTCGCTTTCCGGCACGCTGGACGGGGCCGGCTCGAGCGCCCAGGCGTCGGCCGAGGATGTCTGGGTGTCCCAGTTCCAACGCGCCAACGGCAGCGTCACCATCAACTACGACCCGACCGGCTCCGGTGCCGGCCGGGAGCAGTTCATCGGCGGCGGCGTGGACTTCGCCGGGTCGGACTCCGCCCTCAGCGACGAGGAGCTCGCCGGCGAGTTCGCCGCCTGCACACCGGGTTCCGCGGCCATCGACCTGCCGGTGTACGTGTCGCCGCTGGTGCTGGTCTACAACGTCGACGGGGTCGACAATCTGCGGTTGGACCCGGCGAGTATCGCCAAAATCTTCTCCGGCGCCATCACCCGGTGGAACGACCCCGCCCTCGCGGCGCTCAACCCGGACGCCACCCTGCCGGACGAACAGATCTCCGCGGTGCACCGCTCGGATGACTCCGGCACGACGAAGAACTTCGCCGACTACCTGTACCAGAACGTGCCGGAGATCTGGGCGAACGAACCCGCAGACGCCTTCCCGTATCCCGGTGAGGGCGCGCAGGGCAACTCCGGCGTCGTGAGCGCCGTCGGCAACGGCAACAACACGATCGGCTACGCGGATGCGTCCCGCGTCGGCGACCTCGACGTGGCCGCGTTGCAGGTCGGAACCGAGTTCGTCGACTACTCCACCGAGGCCGCTGCCGCCATCATCGACGCCTCGCCGCTGGTGGAGCGGGAGAACCCCAATGACCTCGTCGTCGACGTCGACCGCACGTCGACCGCCGCGGGGGTGTATCCGCTGGTGCTGGTGAGCTATCTGATCGCCTGCGAGGAATACGCGGACGCCGACCAGGCCGAACTCGTCTCCGCCTACCTCGGCTACGTCGCCAGCCCCGAGGGCCAGGCCGCCGCCGCCGAGAGTGCCGGCTCCGCCCCCCTCTCCGCGGATTTCTCCGCCCAGGTCCTCGACGCCGTCGCGACCATCAGATAACCGGTTGTTAAACACGAGAAGGGCACCCGCGGCGCGGGTGCCCTTCGTGGATCGTGCTGGTGTTACAGGTTGGCCAGAGCGGTGATCGAGGAATCACCGGGCGTGGCCGTGGTGAAGCTGGACTCGATCTCGGCCCGGTCGAGCAGGTCCTCCATGCGACGACGACGCTGCTTGGGGATCAGCGTCACGACGGTACCGGACTTGCCGGCGCGGCCGGTGCGGCCGGCGCGGTGCAGGTAGGTCTTGTACTCGTCGGGCATGTCGGCCTGGATGACCAGGTCGATGTCGTCCACGTGGATGCCGCGCGCCGCGACGTCCGTGGCAACGAGAACGTTGACGCGACCGCTGGTGAGCATCTGCAGGTTGCGGGTACGGCGGGCCTGGTTCAGGTCGCCGTGCAGGCTCGTGGCCTTGACGCCGGCGTCTTCGAGCTGGTCGGCGAGCTGCTCAGCGTACGCACGGGTGCGGCTGAAGATGAGCGTCTTGCCCTGACGGTCGACGAGCTGGCCGATGATGGAGGCCTTGTCGCGGTGCTCGATGAGGAGAACCTTGTGGTCGATCGTGCTGGAGGCCTGATCTTCACCGGCGACCTCGTGCACGGCCGGGTTGGTCAGGAACTCCTTGACCAGCGAGGCAACACCCTTGTCGAGCGTGGCCGAGAACAGCAGGCGCTGGCCGCCCTTCTTGGTGCCGCGCAGGATGCGCTGCACCGGCTCGAGGAAGCCCAGGTCGCACATGTAGTCGGCCTCGTCGAGGACGGTGATGACAACCTCGGACAGGTCGAGGCGACCCTGTTCGATGAGGTCTTCGATGCGACCGGCGGTGCCGATGATGATGTCCACGCCGCGCTGGAGGGCGCTGACCTGGCGGTACTGCGGAACGCCGCCGTAGATCTGGGTGGTGAAGAGTCCGACGCTGCGGGCGATGGGCTGCACGGTGCGGTCGATCTGCAGCGCGAGCTCACGGGTGGGGGCCAGGATGAGCGCACGGGGCTTGCGAGCCATCTTTCGGTCCTTGGCGCCGTTGTTCTCCATGAGCTTCTCGATCATGGGGGCGGCGAAGGCGATGGTCTTGCCGGAGCCGGTCTTGCCACGGCCGAGCACGTCGCGGCCGGCGAGCACATCGGGGATGGTCGCGGCCTGGATCGGGAACGGGGTCGGGGCGCCGAGCAGGGCGAGCTCGCGCACGATGTTGCCACCGAGGCCGAGGTCGCCGAAGGTCACGCCGTCGACATCCGCTGCCGTCGTGGCGATGGCCTCGAGGCGCTCGAGCACCACGTCGTCGCCGGCGGCGAACTTGGGCTTGGAGTCGCGGTCGGGGTAGAAGTTACTGGAGTGTCCGCCGTCGGAGTACGAACGGTCGTTGCGGGCCGGACGGTCGCTGCCCCGGTCGTTGTAGGACGGACGCTCGGTGCGAGCCGGACGGTCGCCGTAGGACGGACGCTCGGTACGGGCCGGGCGGTCGTTGTTGTAGGCCGGACGATCCGTGCGCGGGGCGCGGTCGCCGTACGACGGACGCTCGCTGCGAGCCGGGCGGTCGTTGTTGTAGGCCGGACGGTCCGTGCGCGGAGCGCGGTCGCCGTACGACGGACGCTCGGTACGGGCCGGGCGGTCGTTGTTATAGGCCGGACGGTCCGTGCGCGGAGCGCGGTCGCCGTACGACGGACGCTCGGTACGGGCCGGGCGGTCGTTGTTGTAGGCCGGACGATCCGTGCGCGGGGCGCGGTCGCCGTAGGACGGACGGTCGTTGTTGTACGACGGGCGGTCGGTGCGCGGGGCACGGTCATAGGACGGACGGTCGTTGTTGCGGTCCTGATTGTAGGCAGGGCGGTCGGTGCGCGGGGCACGGTCACCGTACGAGGGACGGTCGCCGCCACGGGCGGGACGGTCGTTGTTGTAGGCCGGACGGTCGCCGCGCGGGGCGCGGTCGTTGTTGTAGGCCGGACGGTCGCCGCGCGGGGCGCGGTCGTTGTAGGCGGGACGCTCGGAGCGCTGCCCGGTGGCCGGACGCTCGGTGCGGTTGCCGTACGCGGGACGGTCGCCGTAGGCGGGACGGTCGGAGGAGGAGCGCTCCCCCGAACGCGCGGCGCGCTCGTCGGCGTTCCAACGCTGCTTCTTGGGGGCACCCTCGTCAGCGCGGTATCCGCGGTGTCCGGGGCTCTTGCTGCCACCCTTCGGTGCGCCCTTGGGGCCGCCCTTGGAGTAGCTCGGGTCGTAGTTCTTGGCTGCGCGGCCGACGGCCGGCTTCTTGCTAGAAGGCATAGAAGTATTTCTGGGTTGTGTTGAGTACATGGCAGTAAAACGTCGCACAGCGACGCAGCCTGAGAACCCGGGCAGTCTATGGCCGGGGCCGTTCACATACAGTGATTTTTCACCAGCGGATTACTGGGAAACCGGCCCATCCTGACTTACAAACCCATCCGCGCACACAATAAAACACGCGGTGTCAAGAGCCGACTTGTCTACGTTACCTGATCGAGGCCCAAAAGTCACGGATGGCTTCGTCCCCGCACGTCCCTATCGAGCCAGTCCCGGAACGACAGCCTGGCGCGTTCGGCGTCACGCCCGGGCAGCAGGGCGCCTTCGCGCATCGCCGCTCCCATCGGGCCGGGGACCCGGATCTGGATGACACCGGTACGAGCACGCGTCGCCCTGGCGTAGGCGCGCACCATGTCGATGAGGAGTTCCTCGTTCGGTCCGGCGAGGTCGGGCACGTTGCCGGCGGGGGAACCGGTACCGAGTTGGACGAGTCGCTCCGCCACCTCTCGGGCGGCGACCGGCTGGGTTCTCATCACGGGCACCAGCGCGACGATCCCCCGGGGAGCACGGCCGAGGGTTTGGGCCGCGAACTCATGGAACTGGGTGGCCCGCAGGATGGTCCAGGGCACCGCGCCCCTTTTCACCCGTTCTTCCTGCAGGGCCTTGCCGGCGTAATACCCCGCCGCGATGGTGGCCGCGTTCACGATAGACAGGGTCACGTGGTGCCGGACCCCGGCATCCGCCTCGGCACCGAGAAGGGTGGATGTGGTGGTGCCGAAGAATTTTTTCGACGCCTGTGCGGAGAGGGTGGGGGTGTTGACCACGTCGATGACGGAGTCGACGCCGTCGAGCGCCGCGGACAGCCCCTTCCCGGTGAGGAGGTCGATCCCGGCCGACCGGCCGATGACGACGAGCTCGTGGCCGTAATGCCTGACCAGGTCGGCAACGTGTCGTCCGACGGTGCCGGTGCCCCCGGCCACTGCGATCTTCACGGTGCCTCCTTCGCGGGCCCAGCCGCACTGCTGCCGCCGGGTTCGGATGATGCCGCGATTCTATTCCGATGCCCCCGAAACCGTCCGTCCAGCAGGGTGTGATGGGCCGATCCGGTTTAGGCGGCGGGCCGAGGTTCGTGCAGAATCAGTCGATGCGCACACCCGATCTCTCCCCCCGTGCGACCGGCGACCTGGTGAAAGCCGCGGTCGCGCATCCCCGGCTCCTTCAGGCGGCCAAGACGGCCGTCGCCGTGGCGATCGCCTGGAAGCTGGCACCGCTTATGCCCGGTGTGGCCGAGGACTACCCCTATTACGCGCCGCTCGGGGTGATCGTGGCGAGCTTCCCCACCCTGATGGGGTCGATCAAGAACGCCGCGCAGACCCTGGCCGGGCTGGTGATCGGCATCGGCCTGGCCGCCGCGGTGATCATCTTCAGCGAGCCCAGCGTGCTCACCGTCTCCCTCGTCGTGGGCGTCGGGATACTCTTCGGCGGCATCCGCCAGCTCGGCGCCGGGCGGGACTACGTGCCGATCGCCGGATTGTTCGTGCTGATCGTGGGCGGCCCGAACGCCGACGGCTACTCCATCGGGTATGTCTCGCAGATGAGCCTGGGCATCGTCGTGGGGCTGGCGGTGAATCTGCTGGTGGCGCCGCCCCTGCGGGTGACCGCCGCGGTGAAGGAGCTGTCCCGGCTGCGGACCGCGCTCGGGGAGCACCTCGGCACGGTGGCGGATGCGCTCGACGCGCGCTGGCCGCCGGAGGAGGGCGAGTGGTCCAAGCAGGGCGCGACGCTGGCTGGGACGAGCACGGCGGTGCGGCGCGCGCTGGCCGAAGCGGACGAGAGCCGGAGGATCAACCCGCGTGCGCGCATCCGGCCGCACGATCTCAGCAGCGACTACGACGACCTGGCGGCCCTGGAGAACGCGACCTTCTATGTACGCGACTTCACCGACGTCCTGGCCGGGGCGGCCTGGGGCACTCCGGTGCCGGTCGAGCTCCCCGCAGCTCTCCGGCCGCCGCTGGCAACCGCCGCCCGGGCGACGGGAGCGGTGGTGCACGAGTGGGACACCGGTGAGACGAGCATCGCCTCGCTGGAGAAGGCGGAGGCCGCCGTCGCCGCCGTGACCCAGGCCATCCACGACCACCGGGAGTTGGGTGCTGAGGCCATCGTCGCGGCCAGCGCCGCCACGCTCGACCTCACCCGATTGCTGGCCGCCCTCCGGCCCGGTATCCAGCGCGACGCGCCCGTCACATCCTGACATCGCGCTCCGCAGCGTCTGGCGTGCATCCGCGGAATTCAGTGCGACGCGCCCGGCCGGCGCCGTGACGCCCGCCGATTAGCAGGCCAGGGCCGGGCGATCTATTCTCGGGTGTACCCGCACCCAGCGCATTCAGGAGCACCCGTGAGCACCGGTCGCCGCACCATCGGACTAGGCTCCCGACGTTTCCGCCTTCTCTTTGTCAGCTATGTCCTCGGGATGGCCCTGACGATCACGGCCCTGCTGTCCGGGTTCCACTGGAACCTGCGCCCCGTGGCGCCCGCCCAGGCCGGCGGCACCGCGAGCGAGGTCGACACCACGGCCGTCGTCGGCATCCGCACCTTCGAGGCGCCCGGTGACGTGGTCGTCGGCGAGGATGTCGTCTATGCCACCGAGCCGGACGGCACCCAGCTGACGCTGGACGTGTGTTCGCCGGCCGACGCCGTGACGCCGGCGACCGAGGCCGCAGCCGTGGCGGATGGCGCCACGGCGACTCCCACCGCGCAGGCGAGCGCAACCGCCGCGGCCGGTACGGACTCGAGCGACGTTCTGGCATCGGAGGCCATCGCCGGGGGCGGCGCCGACGTCGAACCAACCGAGGCACCGGCCCTCTATCCCGCCGTGCTCTCCGTGCACGGCGGCAGCTGGGCCCGCGGCGACAAGGCCAACAGCGACTGGCGCAATGTCTGCGAATGGCTGGCCTCCGAGGGGTTCGTCGCCTACTCGGTGAACTACCGCTTGGTTCCGCTGGTGAGCTTCCCGGCGGCGATCGACGACGTCGGCCGCGCCGTCGAGTGGATGCGCGCCAACGCCGGCAGCTACGGCATCGACCCCGACCGCATCGGTGCGTTCGGCGGCTCGGCGGGCGGCAACCTCGCGACCCTGCTCGGCACCCGCGGGCGCGGCTCCCTCACCGAGGGCAGCCGGGTCGCGGCCGTCGCCGAGCTCTCCGGCCCGGTCGACCTCAGCTACGAGGGACTGGTCGTGTCGGGTGGGTCCTCCGGCCTCGAGCAGATCGCACTGGACTACCTCGACTGCTCCTCCCTCCTGGAGTGCCCGGCGGCCGAGAAGGCCTCCGCCGTCTCCTCGCTGGACAGCACCGACCCGCCCGTGTTCATCGGCACTTCGGCCGAGGAATTCATCCCGCTCAGCCAGTCGACGAACTTCGCCGCGGACCTGGACCGGTTGGGGATCACCAACCAGCTCGTGACCGTGCCGGGCAGCCTGCACTCGATCGGAATCCTCGACGCTGCGATGCGCGCGCAGGTCGCGGACTTCCTGCACCTCCACCTCGGCACCTGACCCCGGACGTGGGGGCCCCGACTGGGGGGCAGAACATGTCGTAGCGGACCGCGGCGGCCGGTGCGATACTGGCGCCACCTGCCGGTTACCGGCCATCTCACCCACCGAACCGGAGTGCGAAACGGCATGATTTCGACGTCGAAGGGCCGCACCCCGCACAGAGCTGAGCGCGCACGCCGGCTTCGGCCGATCGCCATCGGAAGCCTTATCGTTTTCGCCTCGGTCGTACTCACCGCGGCCGCACCCGTTTACGCCCACGGGGCCCCGCTCACAAGCGTGAGCACACCCACCCCCTCGGATACGCCGACGCCGACGCCCACACCGACACCGACACCGACACCGACACCGACACCGACGGCGACGGCGACGGCGACCACAACACCGACAGCGCAGGAGCCGAAGCCGGCACCGACAGCTCCGCCCACTCCGGACCCTGCCGCTCCAGAACCGGCCGCATCGTCACCAGAGCCACGAGCGCCGGAGGGAACCCCGACGCCGGCACCGTCTGCTCCGCCCACCGAGAAGCCCACCGAAAAGCCCGCCGAAAAGCCCGCCGAGACTCACGGCACACCGATACCCACGCCAACGCCGACGCCGACGCCAACAACAACACCCACCACGCCCACGCCGACGGACGAACCCACCGGCACACCCACACCGACCCAGAAGCCGACACCGACCGGAGAACCGTCGGAGACGCCCACGCCGACGGACAAGCCGACCCCGACCCCGACCGAGACACCGACACCCACACCGACACCCACACCGACCGAGACGACGGGTCCCGGTGACGAGCTGGATGAGGGTGCCGTTCCCCCGACGCCGGACCCGACCTCACCGTTCGGGCAGCCGGGCGAGCCCATCGTTCCGGTCGACCCGTTCGTTCCAGACGTGCCCGACGTGCCCGAAGACGACGGGCCGGCGCGGGCCGCCGTCGAGGCAGCGGCCGCCCTCGCCGATGCTGAGGCGGAACACGACGACGCCCAGAGCACCTACGACGACGCCCGGCTCGACCTGGCCGCAACACTGGCCGACCACGACGCCGCGGTGACCCGGCTCGACGAGGTGGGCGCACTGGCCGAGAAGGCCACCCTCACGGCCGACGCGTCCACCCAGGCCCTGGCGGCTCTCGTTCGGGCGATGGTGCAGCAGGGCTCCGACACTTCGACCTTCGACGCACTCCTCGGCACCCAGGGCGAAGCCGACCTGCTCGCGCGGCTCGGAACCGTGGACCGGCTCTCCTCGCTCACCGGCAACATCAGCGAGATCCGCGAGCAGGTCGCCGAGGACACCGACCGCGCGGCCGCGCTGCAGGCCGACCTCGCCGCGGCCCAGGACGCCGCGGCGGTCTTCCCCGTGACCGAGAAGCAGGATGCGCTCGCCGACGCCGAGATAACGCTCAGCGAGGCCACCGAGGCCCTCGCCGTCGCGAGCGAGAACGCCAGCCTGGCCCTGGCCGAATCGGCCGAGTCATCCGCTGCCCGCACCGAGGAGGCCGCCAGCCAGCTCGCCGGGCTCCTCGGCGCACGGCTGAGTAACCAGGGCTGGGCCACCCCCGCGGTCGGCATCGTCAACGACGGGTTCGGGCCGCGCCCCGACCGGCCCATCGCCGGCGTCCAGGCGTTCCACTCCGGCACCGATGTCGGCGCCGCCTGCGGTTCCCCCATCTATGCCGCCAGTTCCGGTGTGGTGATCCAGACCGGGCAGTTGGGCACCTACGGCAACTGGATCCTGATCGGGCACGGCGACGGCGTCAACACCGGCTACGCCCACATCCGCGACGGGGCCACCCTGGTGAACGCGGGCGACGCCGTCACGGCCGGCCAGGTCATCGCCGGGGTGGGAAGCACTGGAGCGTCAACCGGCTGTCACCTGCACATCGAGGTGCGGATCGACGGCACCGCGGTGAACCCGCAGTCGTTCTTCGCCCAGCACGGCATCGAGCTCGGCGCCGGGTGACTCAGCGGGTGCTGCGGCGAATCCGGCGACGCTCCCGACCGCCCTCGACCACCAGGTACAGCACCGGCAGCACCACCAGGGTGAGCACCGTCGAGGAGACCAGGCCGCCGATGACCACCAGGGCCAGCGGCTGGGAGATGAACCCGCCGTGGCCGGTGAGACCGACCGCCATGGGCAGCAGCGCAAAGATCGTCGCCAACGCCGTCATGAGGATCGGGCGCAGCCGGCGCGACGCCCCGTGCACCAGCGCGTCGTAGACGGTCTGCCCCCGGCGCCGGTATTGGTTGACCAGGTCGACGAGCACGATGGCGTTGGTCACGACGATGCCGATGAGCATCAACACACCGATGAGCGAGGCCACCCCGAGCGGAATCCCGGTGATCACCTGCAACGCGATGGCGCCGGTGGCCGCGAACGGCACCGAAACCAGCAGCAACAACGGCTGCAACAATGACCGGAACGTGGCCACCATGACGATGTAGACGATCAGGATGGCCACGAGCATCGCGATGCCGAGCTGCTGGAACGCATCCGTCTGGTCGGCCGACACGCCGCCGAGGGACGCGGTGGCTCCGGTGGGCAGGTCGGTGTCGGCCAGCGCAGTGGACACCTGAGCGGTCGCGGTGCCGAGGTCGTCGCTGTTGGGTGTCGCCGAGACGGTGGCCGTGCGCAACCCCTTGGTGGTGGTGAGGGTGGAGGGCCCGTCGACCTGCGCGACCACGGCCAGGGTGTCCAGCGCCACCGGTCCGGTGACGGTGGGGATCTGCAGGTCGGCGAGCTCGGCGGTGGTCTCCGGAGACGAACCCGACTGCAGGTAGACGGAGAGCGAGGCCTCATCGATGGTGATCGAGCCGATGCTGCTGGGCTGCATCGCCTGCGAGACCAGGGTGCCGAGGGCGAGTTCGCTCAGTCCGGCCGCGGCCGCCTTGGTGCGGTCGATGGTGACGGCAACGTACGGTCGCGAGGCGGCCAGGTTGCTGCTGACCTGGGTGACCGCATCGAGGTCGCCGACGGCGGCGAGGATGTCGTCGGACGCGGCCTGCAGGTCGTCGCCGGAGGCCGCCGTGATGTCGATCTCGATGTCGGACGAGCCACCGAAGCCGCCGCCACCGGAGGAGACCGTGATCTCGCCGGCGTCGTCGACGCCGTCGAGCTGGTCGCGCACCTCGGCCTGAACGGCATCGGCGTCGGCGGAGTCGTCGGTGGTGACCGAATAGGTGACGGTGCTCGAGGACGAGCCGCCGCCGGCGAATGCGGCGAAGGCGCTGCCGCCGCCGATGGAGACCTGCACGATGCTGACGCCGTCCACGCCGCGGATCGTGTCTTCGACCGCGGTGGATGCGGCGTCCTGGGCGGCGAGGCTGGCACCCACCGGAAGTTCCTGGCTGACCTGGAAGGTGGACTGCCCGGTGGAGCCGAGGAAGTTGACCTTCATGAACGGCAGCAGCGCGACCGTGCCGACCAGGACCAGGGCGGCCAGCAGCAGGGTGGCGACGTAGTGCTTGAGCGTCCAGCGGATGATGGGCAGGTAGCCCTTCTGCAGCCGGCTGGGCTGCTCGCGGGCATCGCGTTCGTCGAAGCCGTCGGCATCCGGTGCGGCGTGCCGGTTGCGGGTCGGCGCCACGATCGTGGTGGCCAAGGCAGTCGTGGGCGCGGCAGTCGTGGGCGCGGCGGTCGAGGGCGCGGCGGTCGACGTCACGGGCGTCGCCGGCGCGGTCTCCGGAGACTCCTCGAGCACGATCGTGCCGCCGGTGGCCGGGGTCGCCAGTGCGGCCGGCTTCGGTGCCCGCAGGAACCAGTAGGCCAGCACGGGGACGATGGTGAGCGAGACGAGCAGCGACGCCAGCAGCGCGATGGTGACGGTGAGCGCGAACGGGCGGAACAGCTCACCGGTGGAGCCGCCCACGAAGGAGATCGGCAGGAACACCGTGACGGTGGTGATGGTGGAGGCCGTGATGGCTCCGGCCACCTCGCGCACCGCGCGCACGATGGTCTCGGCCCGGTCGGCGCCCCAGACCAGGTGCCGTTTGATGTTCTCGATCACCACGATCGAGTCGTCGACGACCCGGCCGATGGCGATGGTGAGCGCACCGAGGGTGAGGATGTTGAGCGAGTAGCCCACCGACTGCAGGCCGATGAACGTGATCAGCACCGAAGTGGGGATGGAGATGGCGGTGACGAGGGTCGCGCGCACCGAGAGCAGGAAGACCAGGATCACGAGGACCGCGAAGACGAGGCCGAGGATGCCCTCCTGGGTGAGCGCGTCGATGGACTCCTGGATGAACGGGGCCTGGTCGAAGACCACGGTCATGGTCGTTCCGGGCACGGCATCCTCGAGCTGAGGGAGGATCGCCCGCACGGCGGTGGACACATCGACGGTGTTGGCGGCCGGAACCTTGGTGACGGAGATGGTGAGGGCGGGCTCGCCGTCGACCCGGGAGATGCTGGTGACGGGGTTGTCCACGACGGCGACCTCGGCGACGTCGCCGATCGTCGCGGGCGCGGCGGGCGCCGCGGCGGCGGCCGGGGCAGCGATCAGCGGCAGGCCCGCGATGTCCTCGGCGGAGCCGAGCTTGGTGCCGGCCTGCACGGACAGGGTCTGGTCGTTCTCGGTGAGCGCACCGCCGGGGATCAGCGATCCGTTCTGCTGCAGGGCGTCCCGGATGGCGGCCGTGCTGAGCCCGCGGGCGGCGAGCTCCGTGGCATCCGGCGTGATGGTGACGCGCTGGCCGATGTCGCCGACGAGGGCGGCGTCGCGCACTCCCTCGATGTCGCGGATGTCGCCGAGCACACTGCGGGTGAGCTGGTCGGCGACGGTGTCGGCGTCGCCGCCGGAGACGGCCAGGGAGAGCACCGGGAAGTCATCGATGCTGCCGCTGATCACCTGCGGGTCGAGGTCGGCCGGCAGCGTGGTCTTGATGCGGTTGACGGCCTGGCTGACCTTGGACTCGGCCTTGACCAGGTCGGTGCCGTAGGTGAACGTGGCGTTGACCAGTGACGAGTTCGTGCTGCTCGTCGTCGAGGTGGTCTCCAACCCCTCGATGCCCTGGATCGCGGTCTCGATCGGGGTGGAGACGTCGTCGTTGACAACCTCCGGAGACGCACCGGGGTAGCTGGTGGAGATCAGCAGCGTCGGCAGCTGCAGGGACGGGATCAGCTCCTGCTTGAGACTGGTCAACGCCAGGCTGCCGAAAATGGCCGCGACGATGGTGATGAGCGCGATGAGCGCCCGGTTCTTCATGCTCAGGACCGAGAGGAAATACACCCGATCAGTATCTCATTGCACGCTCTGCAGGCTGTTCGGGGATGCGGCGTGGAGGTGACGGTCTCGTTACGGTTACACGACGTCGGCGAGGTAGCCGGTGTCGGGCAGCGGATGCCGCAGCAGCGACTCCCAGGCCAGGCCGAGGGCATCCAGGGCGCGGGGCATTTCGTCGGGGCCGTAACAGAACGGGATGCGCAGGAATCTCTCGAAGGCACCGTCGATGCCGAACCGCGGCCCGGCCGGCAACAACAGCCCCTGGGCGCGGGCGGCCAGGGACAGTTGGGAGCTGACCGGGCGGCCGAGGTTGACCCAGAGCGTGATGCCGCCGTCGACCCGCGGCACCCGCCAGTCGGGGAATCGCTCGGCCAGGCCGGCCTCGAGCCGGTCCCGGCCGGCCCGCAACAGGTCGCGGCGGGATTCGAGGATCTCGGGCAGCACGGCCAGCAGCCGGGTGACGATGAGCTGCTCCAGCACCGGCGTGCCCAGGTCGTTGGCGAGACGGGCGGCGGCGAGCTTGCGGATCAGTCCGGGGTCGGCCCGGATCCAGCCGACCCGGAGGCCGCCCCAGACCGTTTTGCCCACCGAGCCGACGGTGACGGCCAGGTCGGGACGGGACGGATCGGCCGAGGCCGCGAACGGCGTGAAGTCGCCCTCCCGGTCGATGTCGAGTTCACCGATGGTCTCGTCGCTG
The DNA here is from genome assembly GCF_054075385.1 of Cryobacterium sp. AP23. Lineage (NCBI taxonomy): Bacteria > Bacillati > Actinomycetota > Actinomycetes > Micrococcales > Microbacteriaceae > Cryobacterium > Cryobacterium sp. AP23. The sequence continues at coordinate 2,218,198 of NZ_CM133415.1, forward strand.
ATCAGGACGGTGCCCTGGCGGGCGGCGGCGGCGAGCACCCGCTCACGCTGGGCGACCGGCATGGTCTGCCCGGTGGGGTTCTGGAAATCGGGCATCAGGTAGCCGAACACCGGATTGCTGCGTTCCAGCGTCTGCAGCAGGGCGGATTCGTCCCAACCGGCCTCGGCGCCGGGCAGCGCCGCGGTCACCGACACGGGCATCAGCCGACCGCCGGCGGCACGCAACGCCTCGTAGGCGTGCGGGTAGGTGGGCGTCTCGATGAGCACCCGGTCACCGCGATTGACGAGCACCCGGGCGAGCAGGGCGATGGCGTGCTGGGCGCCGACGGTGACCATGATCTGCTCGGGCTCGGTGGGCAGCCCCCTGGCCCGGTACCGGTCGGCGATCGCCCGGCGCAGCTCGGGTAGGCCGAGCGGGTCGAAGCCCGAACTGCCGAGGTGCCGGGGCAGGTCGGCCGCGGCCTGCACGGCCAGCTCCGCGAGGCCCGGCCAGGCCGGCAGGACCGCCTGGCCGAGGTCGAGCACGGCGGCGGCGCCCGCCGCATCCGCACCGGCGGGTGCACCGGGCAGCCGGGTCAGGCTGCCGGAGCCCTGAACGCTGAGCAGGAAACCGGCGGCCCTCAGCTCGCGGTACGCGGCCGTGACCGTGGTGCGGCTAAGCCCCAGCCGGGCGCCGAGGTCGCGTTCGGCGGGCAGCCTGCTGTCGCCGGGGATGCGGCCGTCGAGGGTGAGCAGGCGGATGCGGTCCGCCAGCGCCCGGTAGGCCGGGCCGGTGGTGCGCCACTCGCCCAGCAGCGTCTCGAGGGCCCGGGCGGTCAACTGATTCGACGACATAAAGCCACTTTAGGCAGATTGGCTACTTGAGAACACCCCTTCGATGCAATTGGATTGGTGATTATGACCCGCCGCCTCGTCCAACTTCTTATTGGCCTCTTCCTCTATGGAATCGGCATCGCTTTGATCGTGCGCGGTGGCATCGGCGTGGCGCCGTGGGACGTTCTGACGCAGGGCATCGACAGCCACGCCCACCTGGGCTTCGGGCTCGTCACCACGATCATCAGCGGCATCGTGCTGCTGCTCTGGATTCCGCTGCGGCAGAAGCTGGGCGTCGGCACCGTCGCGAATGCACTGCTGGTGGGACCGTCGGCGGATGTGGGCCTCTGGCTGATTCCCGCCGACCTGGACCTCTGGGTGCGGGTGCTGTTGTTCGCGGCGGGGCTGGTGCTGCTGGCGGTCGCCTCCGGCATCTACATCGGCGCGGACCTTGGCCCCGGCCCGCGCGACGGCCTGATGACCGGCCTGCACGGCCGCACCGGCTGGCCGATCTGGGCGGTGCGCACCGGGATCGAGGGTTCGGTCCTGGCCATCGGCTGGCTGCTCGGCGGCAACGTGGGCGTGGGCACCGTGCTCTTCGCCCTGCTGGTGGGTCCGCTCTGCCAGTGGACGTTGCCGTTGTTCGCCCGGCGGACGCCCGAGAGCCGCGCTGTGGTCAGCTCAGCCGCGTGACCTGACCGGCAGCCCGCTGTCGCCGGTTCATCAGAGGTGGTTGGCGGCGTAGACCGCCAGGGTGTCGCGCACGAAGGCGGCGCCGGCCTTGCCGCCGTAGTTGACCGCGAATCTGTCGTCGGCCACGTACATCTCGCCGAGGCCGCGCACGTAGTCCGCGGCCGGATGGCCGTCGTCGCGGGGAATGCCGGGCACCCCGTCAAGCCAGTCGACGTGGCGGCGGGCCAGCTGCTGCGCTTCCTCGCCGGCCGGGTCGACCTGGCGGGTCCCGGCATCCGCCCAGTCGGCCTGGAGCGCGCGGGAGGCCGCCTGCCACTCGGCCTGCTCGGTTGCGGTCTTGCCGCGCCACCAGCTGTCGCCGCGTTGGTAGGCGTCGGCGCCCCAGCGCTGCTCGACCTCCTCTTTATAGTGCGTGTGGTCGAAGCCGTCGAACATCTTCTCGGCCATGAGTGGGCCCGTCCCTTCTAACGTGGTGATGGTGGTCTGCACCGACGCGATCTGCCGGTTGAGTCGCTGTTGTTCCTGTTCCAGCCAGCCCAGGTGGGCGCGGAGGGCCACGGCTTCGTCGACCTCGCGGTCGAGCACCAGGCGGATGGCGGGGATGCCGAGGCCGAGTTCGCGCAGCAGCAGGATGCGCTGCAGCCGCACGAGGGCCCGGTCGTCGTAGTAGCGGTAGCCGTTCGGCGCGATCCGGCTCGGCGGCAGCAACCCTTCCGCGCCGTAGTGGCGGAGGGTGCGGCTCGTCGTTCCGGCGAGCCGGGCGATGTCCTGGATGGAGTGGTCCATGGATTCAGCGTAATTCTTGACGCAGCGTCAAGGTCAAGGTCAATGCATGGGCACGGTCAGTCGAGCCCGATCGGGATCAGCCGCAGACGGCGACGATGGTGTCCTCGAGGATGTCGGTCACCTGGTGGATCGATTCCTCCGTGGCCCACTCCGCCGCGGCGTGCGCGCCACCGCCGTCGACGCCGAACAGCAGGCACGGGACGCCGGCCTCGAGCACGAGCCCGGCGTCGGTCCAGAACGGCTCGCCCCGCCGCTCGACCGGGCGGCCGAGCACCCGCTCGGCCTGCTCGGCGAGCAGCCGCACGACGGGCCAGGCCGGGTCCGCCTCGAAGGCGCCGCGGGCGACGAGCGGGCTGAGCTCGTAGTCGAAACGGTCCGTGTCCCGGCTCAGCTCATCGAGCATCCGGCGCAGCTCCTCTTCGACCGCGGCCGGGGTCTCGCCGGGCAGGGTGCGCCGCTCGATGGTGAGGGTGCAGCTCGGCGCGACGGTGGCCGCATCCGTGCCGCCGTTGATGCGGGACACCCGCACCGAGCCCCGGCCGAGCAGCGGATGCGCCGGCCGCTGCTCGAGCCCGGTGCGGAGGTCCTCGACGGCCTGCAACACCAGGCCGGCGTGCCGGATGGCGTCGACGCCGAGCTGGGGCATCGAACCGTGCGCGGCGCGGCCGTGCAGGGTGAGTTCGAACCAGGCGAAACCCCGGTGGGCCACGGTGAGGCTGAGCTCGCTGGGCTCGACGACGATCGCGGCGTCCGCGGTGAAACGCCGCAGCACCTCCTCGGTGCCGAGGCTGCCGAACTCCTCGTCGGCGACGAGGGTCACCAGCAGGTCACCGGCCAAGGGGCTGAGCGTCGCCCGGTGCGCGGCGACGAGCACCGCGGCCAGGCCGGCCTTGGTGTCGAAGGCGCCGCGCCCGTGCAGGCGGCCGGAGTGCCGCTCGCCCGAGAACGGGTCGCCCTGGTAGCCGTCGATGCCGACGGTGTCGAGGTGGGCGTTGAGCATCAGCGAACGTCCGCCGCCGACGCCGCGCTTGATGCCGACGACGGACGGCCGGCCGGCGCGCTCCTCGAGGCGGTGCACCTCGAACCCTCGGCCGACCAGCCATTCGGCACACCAGGCGGCGATCTCCGCCTCGCCGGCGCCGCCGGGCGAGAGGTCGGGGTTGACGGAATCGATGGTGACCAGGCGGGCGGCCAGCGCCACGGGGTCGAGGTGGCCGTCACCGGCGGGGTCGAGGCGTGGGCCGGCCGGGGCGGGAGGATGCGCTTTGCGGATCGCCATCACCCGAACCTAGCGCCGGATGCCCGGGCCCGGCAGTCCCCATCCCGTCGAGCCGGGTGCCGGGAGGGTGTACCCCGGCGTCGATTTCGGCCAGAATTGGCCAATGGGACCAGAGGCCGGCGAGGCTGCCAGGGCGACGCCCGCGCGGCGCTCCCGGTCGATCCTGCGCCCGGTGGCGGCGGTGCTGGTATCGGCCTCGGCCGTGCTCCTGTTCGCACTCCGCCTGCCGGTGCCAGGATATGCCGCGCTCGCGGCCGCGCTCGTCGTAGCCGTGCTGGTGGACCGCGCCCTGTTCCGGGACCTGCTCCTGATCGCGGTCGGCCTCGTGATCATCAGCACCATCTCGGTCGAGGCGAACATCAGCTACCCCAATATGGCCCTGATGGGGGCGGTGCTGAGCGCGGCCGTCGCCGTGCCCTACCTGCTGTCGCGGCGGCTCTTCGGCGACCGGCAGGTCTGGTTCCCGATCAAGACCGGGCAGCGCTGGACGCCCCTGGAGCGCTGGTACCTGGTGGGGGTGCTGCTGCTGGGCTACCTCATCCTGCCGAGCTACTTCATCCGCTCGGGGGCGTACCTCAACTGGCCGGCCATCAGCGCCCCGGACGAGCTCGGCCGGCTCTTCGTCGGCGTGGGGTTCGTGGGAATCTGGGATGAGCTGTTCTTCATCTGCACGGTCTTTGCCCTGCTCCGGAGGCATTTCTCTTTTTGGACGGCGAACCTGCTGCAGATGGTGATCTTTGTCTCGTTCCTCTGGGAGCTGGGCTATCGCAGCTGGGGGCCGCTGCTGACGGTCCCGTTCGCACTGCTGCAGGGCTACACCTTTTCGATCACCAAGTCCCTCACCTACGTCGTCTGCGTGCACCTGCTCTTCGACCTCGTGGTCTTCCTGGTGCTGGTGCACGCGCACAACCGGGGCTGGCTGGCGATCTTCCTCTATTAAGAGGTTCATTGGGGCGTCAGGGGTTCCTTCGGGTTTGCCGTGAGGGCCTTGCGCCCTGCCCAAACGCGATATAGCTTGAATTTCACGTGACGCGATATATCGCGAAGGAGAAAACTATGACGCAGGAAAAATGGCTGGTCGCCCCAGGCCAGTCCAAAATCATCGACGTTGAGCTGGTGCGCTCACTCAAGGTGAGCCTGATCGGCGGAAAAGTCGACATCATCGGCAGCGACGAGCCGGGCGCCCGCATCGAGGTGCACAGCGTCTCCGGCCTCGACCTGAAGGTCTCGATCGTGGACGACGCGCTCGAGATCGACCACCCCCAGTTGCGCTGGGACAATTTCATCGACGTGTTCGCGTCCTTCCGCGGCTCCGCGAAGGCGGAGGTCAGCGTGACGGTTCCGCGGGACGTGCTGCTGAAGTTCGGCGTGATCACCGCGGATGCCCTGGTCACGGGCCTCCGCAGCGACGCCAAGCTCAGCACCGTCTCGGGCGACCTCGTGATCGACGACATCATCGGCGACCTCGATCTCAACGCCGTGAACGGTGAGATCTCGGTGCGCAACCACACCGGCAACATCTCGGCGCACACGGTGTCCGGCGAGCTCACCGCGAGCGGGGCGATCGGGAAGTTCAACGCCGACGGCGTGACGAGCGCGGTCTTCCTGGACATCGACGGCACCCCGGACGAGATCTCGACGAACCTGGTCAGCGGCGCGCTGACCGTTCGGTTGGGCTCCGATGTGGCCACCCGGTACCGGCTGAACACCGTCTCCGGCACGCTGCAGCTGGACCACCAGACGATCCGAGGAACGCTCGGCAAGGGTTACGAGGGCACCACCGGTGAACTCAGCGGCGCCTGGCTCGACCTGCGGGCGAAGTCGGTCTCCGGCAACATCTCGGTGGTGCGCCGGGCGCCCGACACCGTGAGCGATGCAACCAGCGCCGGCGCCCACACCGCCGACGGCTACCCGGGCGGCGAGGCCGACTCATGACTCCGATCTTCTCCCACGGCAGCCTGCGCCTCTACCTGCTCAGCCTCCTCGCGGAGCGGCCCCGGCACGGCTACGAGCTGATCCAGGCACTCAGCGAGCGCTTCGGCGGTACCTACAGCCCCAGCGCCGGCACGATCTACCCCCGCCTGGCCAAGCTCGAAGAAGAAGGCCTGGTCACCAAGACCGCCGGTGAACGCAAGACGGTCTACGAGATCACCGACGCCGGCCGCGCCGAACTGGCCGCTCGGGCTGATGACCTGCGGGACATCGAGTCCGAGGTCACCGACTCGGTGCGCCGCCTGGCGGACGAGGTGCGCACCGGGGTCACCGCGGCGATGAAGAGCCTGCGGGCCGACCTCGCTTCCGCCGCCAGGCAGGCGGTGCCCGACATGGGCAAGTCGCACCAGGAACCCAAGCCCGCCGGCGACTCCAACCGGTCGCTCCGGGAGGCGGACATGGTTCTCAACGAGTTCCGGCAGCAGCTGCGGGCCGACCTGCGCAAGCAGGCCTACCGCGCGCAGCTGCCCGACGAGACCGTGCCGGAGTTGCGCCGCCAACTGGATGCGGTGCGCGCCAGCATCCTCGCGTCGCTGACGCACTAGTCCCGGCGAAGCTGGGAACGAGCCGCCTCTTCGGGGGCGGCTTCGTGCTGCGCGGCTCCCCCAGAGCGCCGAAACACCCGGTCATCAGCACGAACGCCCGAGGCAGCCGGCAACCCCGCGGCTGAGAGTATTCCCAGAAAGACTGGGAATCCCCCGACAACTTGACAGTGGAAGCCATCGGAGTAGTGTCATCCCTCGTGACATCAGAGGGGAACCCCCCAGCACCTGAAGGTCGATCACCAAAACGGTGGATAATCGGCGAACCGCTTGCCAGCGAACACCTGGACGGGCAGCTGCTTCCAAAGCACCTTGCGCTCCCGATTTTCGCCAGCGACCCACTCTCCAGCGTGGCCTACGCCCCGCAGGAGCTGCTCATGATCCTGACCCTCGGCGGGCTCGCCTTCCTGAGCTTCGCGCCCTGGGTAGCAGCCGTCGTCGTGTTGCTCCTCGTGGTGGTGGTGGCCTCCTACCGCCAGCTCATCAAGGCGTACCCCAACGGTGGTGGCGACTACGAGGTCGCGTCGAAGAATCTGGGCGAGAAGGCCGGCCTCGTCGTCGCATCCGCCCTGCTCGTCGACTACGTGATGACCGTGGTGGTCTCGGTATCCAGCGGGGTGGACAACATCATCTCCGCCCTGCCCGGCCTGGCGCCGCTGCGGGTGGAGATGGCGGTCGTGTTCGTGATCGCCCTGGCCGCCGTGAACCTGCGCGGTGTGGCCGAGTCGAGCAAGGCGTTCGCCCTGCCCACCTACCTCTTCATCGGCAGCGTGCTGCTGATGATCGTCGTCGGCCTCGGCCGCGTGCTCCTCGGCGACGCACCCGTGGCCGAATCGGCCGGGTTCGAGGTGCAAGCCCACAACCTCGCCCAGACCGCGTTCATCCTGCTGCTGCTGCGCTCCTTCGCCAGCGGCTGCAGCGCCCTGACCGGCGTGGAGGCCATCGCCAACGGCGTGCCCGCCTTCAAACGCCCCAAGATCAAAAACGCCCAGATCACCCTGACCCTCATGGGCGCCATCGCGATCGTACTGTTCGTGGGACTGGTCGCACTGGCCCTGTTCTCGAAGGTGCACTACGCCGAGAATCCCTGTGACCTGATCGGCTGGGCGGAGTGTGAAACCCAGCCCCAGCGCAGCCTGATCGCCCAGATCGCCGCGGCCACCTTCGGCAACAACTCGCTGATGTTCTTCATCCTCCAGGGCGCCACCGCGATGGTGCTGTTGCTGGCCGCCAACACCGCGTTCAACGGCTTCCCGCTGCTCGGCAGCGTGCTGGCCCGCGACTCCTACGCCCCGAAGTCGTTGAGCACCCGCGGCGACCGCCTGATCTACTCGAACGGTGTGGTGCTGCTCGCGCTGGCCGCCATCCTGATCATCGTGGTCTACCAAGCGAACCTGACCGTGCTGATCCAGCTCTACATCATCGGTGTGTTCGTGTCGTTCACGATCGGGCAGACCGGCATGGTGAAGCACTGGCTCACCCTGCTGAAGACCGATCCGCCCAACCGCGGGTCGATCATCCGGAGCCTGTCGATCAACGGTTTCGGCGCCCTGCTCACCGGGGTGGTGCTGATCGTGGTGACGATCACGAAGTTCACCCACGGCGCCTGGCTGGTCTTCCTGATGATGCCGATCCTGTTCATGCTGATGCTCGGCGTGAACCGGTACTACCGCGACGTGGCCAAGGAGGTCGAGGTCGACCCGATCACGACCTTCGGCTCGCAGGGCGACCACGCCATCGTGCTCGTGGGCAAGATGCAGAAGCCGGTGCTCAAGGCGCTCGACTACGCCATCGCCGCCCGGCACGTGAGCCTCGAGGCCGTGCACGTGTCGATCGACGAGGAGGAGACCGAGAACCTCATCATCGACTGGGCCAAGCAGAACATCCAGGTGCCGCTGAACATCGTGGCCTCGCCGTACCGCGACATCAGCTGGCCGCTGATCTGCTACATCAAGGACCGCCGCGAGATCTACGGGTCTGAGGTCGTCACCGTGTACACGCCGATCTACATCGTCGGGCACTGGTGGGAGTCGTTGCTGCACAACCACAAGGCCCGGCGCCTGCGCCAGAAGCTGATGCTCGTGCACGGCGTCACCATCGCCCTCGTGCCGTGGCTGTTGGATTCCTCCGAGCTCATCTACGGGCGGCGGTCCCGGCCGATCCCCGGCCAGGAGCGCCGCGGCGAGCCCGTACGGTCGCACCCGATCCCGCGCAAGCCCCTCGCGCCGGTGACGGTGGACACCACCAGCGTCACGGTGCCCGCAGCGGATGCCGGCCCCAAGTCGAGCCCGGCCAGCCCGCCGCCGAGGCCGCGCGCCCGCCCGGTCAACCCCAACCGGCGGAAGCGCAAGTAGCGCCACGTCAGAGCAGGGCCATCACCTGCCGGGCGATCACCCGGCCGGCCCGGCGGGCACCGATGGTGCTCGCCTGCGGGCCGTACCCGGCCAGGAAGATGCGCGGGTCGGTCCAGGACGCCCCGGCGCCCACGACGAGCCCGCCCGCCTTGTCCCGCAGCTTGAGCGGCGCGAGGTGGCGGATCTCGGGCCGGAAACCGGTGGCCCAGATGATCGTGTCGGCCGCGGTGGTCGACCCGTCGGCCCACCGCACGCCGTTCGCCTCCAGGCCGGTGAACATCTCCCGCGCCTCCAACAGGCCGCGGTCGATGCCGGCCTGGATGCGCCGGCTCACCGGAACACCCGTGCCGCTGACGATGCTCGGCAGCACCCGGCCGTTGCGGGCGGCCTCGTCCTGCCTGGCCACCGCGGCCAGGGCCCCCTCCGGGTCGAGGTGCTCGGTGTGCACCCACTCGATCGGCCGGCGGGCGACCCAGGTGAGCTGAGCCGCCACCCCCTCCAGCTCGAGCATGAAGCCGATGGCGGAGGTGCCGCCGCCGACCACGACCACCCGCTGGCCGGCGAACTCGGCGGCATCCCGGTACCCGCTGGTGTGCAGCTGGCGCCCGGCGAAGTCCTGGGCGCCGGGGTAGTGCGGCACGAACGGCGCTCCCCAGGTGCCGGTGGCATTGACCAGCAGCCGGGCGACGGTCTCCTGGTCGCCGTGCACGGCGGACCGGGTGCGCACGACGAGGTCCGCGTGCCGGTTGAACACCGAGTCGACGGTGACCGGGCGGATCACGTTGAGGTCGAAGTGCTGTTCGAAGCGTCGGTAGTACTCGGAGACGACGTCGCGGGCGGGCCGGCTCCGGTCCGCGGTCTCGAAACTCAGGCCCAGGTCGGTGAGCCCGGGCAGGTCATTCACCCGGTGGGCCTCGCCCAGGCGCAGGGATTCCCAGCGGTGCTGCCACGCGCCGCCGGCATCCGCGCCCCGATCGACGATCACGAAGTCCCGGCCGGAGACCAGCCCGGAGCGGCGCAAGTGGTACGCCACGCTCAATCCGGCCTGCCCGGAGCCGATGATGACCACCGGCACGGTCACGGTGTTCAGCACGCGACCTCATCCCCCGGTCCAGGCCGTGAACCGCGTCATCGGGGCGTCAGGCCCACCATGCTAAACTAGCGGTTAGATTTCACTATTCCGTTCGGCAACTCCCGGGTGACTCATGGCTCACCCGGCCTGGCATCGTTAGGGGGTCACGCATGGGGCGCGGCCGTCAAAAAGCAAAGCACACCAAGGTTGCCCGCGAGCTGAAGTATTTCAGCCCGGACACCAACTACAACGCGCTCGAACGCGAGCTCACCGGGCATCCGGCGACCGACCCGCAACTCGACGAGGACCTGGCCAAGTGGCCGGAGTACGAGGCGAGCAAGGTTGCGGCTGACGAGCCGGACGATTATGTCGACCACTACGACACCGAGGACGAGAAGAAGCGCGCGTAGCTGACTCTTCCTGACTGGCTGCCCTTCGGGGTGCTTCAGCGTGCCCGGCGCGCCGATCAGCACCCCCTCGGCCAACTCCCAGCGCGCGGGTCCGCCCGGATCCGCTGACCGTTCGTGGCCGAAAACATGACTGGCCCATTTTCGCTAGTTGCGGGACTCCCGCAACTAGCGAAAATGGGCCAGTCTGACGTTCGGGCTCGGTTGGTCAGGACGCGTAGGCGCCGACGAGGCGCACGGCCCCGCCGTTGACGCCCTTGGCGCCCTGCTCGAAACCGGTGAGGTCGTGCGCGGCCATCGAGACCCGGCCGGCGACCCAGGATGGGACGCCCTCGGACTTGAGGCGGGCGATGACGGATGATGCGGCGTTGGCCGCGACGACGGCGAACATGCCCACGCCGAGGTTCCAGGTGCCTTCCGCGCTTTCCAGCGTGGTGCCGGCCATGTCGCCGAGCACCCGGAAGACCGGTGCGGGCGACCAGGTGGAGCGGTCCACCTCGACCCAGCTGCCGACGGGCAGCACGCGGGCGAGGTTGGCGGCGATGCCGCCGCCGGTGACGTGGCTGAGCGAGTGCACCACGCCGGCCAGCTCAGGGTCGGACAGCACGCTGAGCAGCGGGCCGGTGTACAGGCGGGTGGGCTCCAGCAGGGCCTCGCCGATGACACCGCCGAGTTCGGCGGAGGTGTCGGTGTAGCCGATGCCCTTCTGGGCCAGAATGTGCCGCACCAGCGAGAAGCCGTTGGAGTGCAGGCCGGAGGAGGCCATCGCGATGACGACGTCGCCGGACTGCACCCGCTCGGCGCCGAGGACCTGGTCGGCCTCGACCACGCCGGTGGCCGCGCCGGCCACGTCGTAGTCGTCCGGGCCCAGCAGGCCGGGGTGCTCGGCGGTCTCCCCGCCGACGAGGGCGGTGCCGGTGGCGGCGCAGGCCTTCGCGATGCCCTCGACGATCGAGGCGATCCGCTCAGGGACGACCTTGCCGCAGGCGATGTAGTCGGTCATGAACAGCGGGCGCGCGCCGACGACGATGATGTCGTCGACGACCATGCCCACCAGGTCCTGCCCGATGGTGTCGTGCTTGTCGAGCGCCTGGGCGATGGCGACCTTGGTGCCCACGCCATCCGTGGAGGTGGCCAGCAGCGGGCGGGTGAAGCTGGTGAGGAAGGAGACGTCGTAGAGGCCGGCGAAACCGCCGAATCCGCCGAGCACCTCGGGGCCGTGGGTGGCGGAGACCGCGGTCTTCATCAGCGACACGGCGAGGTCGCCCGCGTTGGTGTCGACTCCGGCGGCGGCGTACGTTGCGTTGCTCATTCTGGTCTTCCGGGATCGCCGAACGGGACCTGACCGTGCTGCGCGAGAGTGGTCGAGCGCGTCGGTTCAGGGGTGAGCACGCTTTCGAACTCCGCGTCGGGACCGGGGTCGCAGCCGTCGGAGGTGGAGAAGTCGCGCTCGAGGAGGTTCTTGCCCAGGTGCTGGGTCTCGGGCAGCTTGATCGGGTAGACGCCGGTGAAGCAGGCGGTGCAGAGGCTCTCGCGCGGCTGCTCGGTGGAGGCGATCATGCCGTCTTCCGAGAGGTAGCCGAGCGAGTCGGCGCCGATGGCCTGGCGCACCTCGTCGACGCCGAGGCCGGTGGCGATCAGTTCCGCGCGGGAGGCGAAGTCGATGCCGTAGAAGCACGGCCAGGTGATGGGCGGGCTGGAGATGCGCACGTGCACCTCGGCGGCGCCGGCCTCCCGGAGCATGCTGACCAGGGCGCGCTGGGTGTTGCCGCGCACGATCGAGTCGTCCACGACGATCAGCCGCTTGCCCTTGATGACCTCTTTGAGCGGGTTCAGCTTGAGCTTGATACCGCGCTGGCGGATGGTCTCGGAGGGCTGGATGAAGGTGCGGCCCACGTAGGTGTTCTTCACCAGGCCCTGGCCGAACGGGATGCCGGACGCCTGCGCGTAGCCGATCGCCGCGGGGGTGCCGGACTCAGGGGTGGGGATGACGAGGTCCGCTTCGACGGGGTACTCGGCGGCGAGCTGCCGGCCCATCTCGACGCGGGCCTCGTGCACGCCACGGCCGTTGATGGTCGTGTCCGGCCGGGCGAGGTAGACGTACTCGAACACGCATCCGGCGCGCTTGACCTCGGCGAACCGCTGGGTGCGCAGGCCGTTCTCGTCGATGGCGATCAGTTCGCCGGGCTCGACCTCGCGGACGAAGCTGGCGCCGACGATGTCGAGGGCGGCGGTTTCGGAGGCGACGACCCAGCCGCGCTCGAGCCGGCCGAGCACCAGCGGGCGCACGCCCTGCGGGTCGCGGGCGGCGTACAGGGTGGTCTCGTCCATGAAGACCAGGCAGAAGGCGCCGCGCAGGCGCGGAAGCACCTCCATCGCGGTGGCTTCGAGGGTGTGGTCGAGGTCGCCGGTGAGCAGGGCGGTGATCACGGCCGTGTCGGTGGTGTTGCCGCGGGCCAGTTCGCCGTCGACCTTGGGGTAACGCTCACGCACCAGTTCGAGCAGCTCGGCGGTGTTGGTGAGGTTGCCGTTGTGGCCGAGCGCGACGGTGCCGCCGGAGGTGCGGCCGAGGGTGGGCTGCGCGTTCTGCCAGCTCGACGACCCGGTCGTGGAGTAGCGGGTGTGCCCCACCGCGAGGTGGCCGAGCAGAGTGCTCAGAGAGGCCTCGTTGAAGACCTGGGAGACCAGGCCCATGTCCTTGTAGATGAGGATCTTCGAGCCGTCGCTCGTGGCGATGCCCGCCGATTCCTGGCCGCGGTGCTGCAGGGCGTAGAGCCCGAAGTAGCTGAGTTTCGCTACCTCTTCGCCCGGCGCCCAGACTCCGAAGACTCCGCAGGCATCCTGCGGACCCTTCTCGCCAGGAAGAAGATCGTGATTCAGTCGTCCGTCGCCACCGGGCAAGCCGCAGCCCCTTTACTAAAAGTTCTCGTTGGAAGGTTGGGGGTCGGATCCAGGATCCGGAGCCTCGAAGGCGCGTGTGATGTTCGCATCAAGTCTATCGACGACGACGGTGGTCGTGGAGCGCCCGACGACTCGATCGAGCACGATGGCGATGACGCAGCTGACCGCGACACCGACCGTCACGCCGCCGAGCAGCAGGAACCCGAACACCTGGGCCGGGTCGAACTCCGTGTTCTGCGGGAACACCAGCGTGAGCACCAGCGCCAGCACGGCGCCGATGACGGCGCCGACGATCATGAAGTTGATGTACTTGGGCGAGCGGCGCACGACGAGGGTGTCTTCGGAGATCACCGTTTCGGTGGGCTCCTCGGGAACCGGGGCCAGGGCGCCGGGCGGCTGTGCCGACACCGGAGCACTGCCGGACGGGCGCGTCTCGGCGTCACCGTTCTGATCTGCGGAGCTCACCCCTCTATTGTCGCACGGCGAATCCGGTGTTTCGCGATGCCGGCCGATTCACGGGGCGCTCGGCCGCGGCATCCGCCAGACTGGCCCGATGAACGATTTCACCGGCAACCGGATCGCCGTCCTCGGCAGCGCCAACATGGACCTCGTGGTGCGTCAGCCCCGGCTGCCGAAGCCGGGCGAAACGATGTTCGGCACCGACTTCAGCATGGTTCCCGGCGGCAAGGGGCTCAACCAGGCCGTCGCAGCGGCCCGGCAGGGCGGCGCGGTCGACTTCCTCGGGGCGGTCGGCGACGACACCTACGGCCGCGACCTCCGGGGCCTCCTGGGCACCGAGGGGATCGGGGCGACGGGCCTGGCCGACGTGGCGGCGCCGACGGGCACCGCGCACATCTCGGTCGTGGACTCCGGCGAGAACTCGATCGTCGTGGTGTCCGGCGCGAACGCTGCCGTGACCCGGCTCACCCCGGCGCAGGAAACCACGATCGCGCAGGCGTCGTTCCTGGTGATGCAGTGCGAGCTGCCGGTGCCGGCCCTGGCTGCCGGCATCGCCGTCGCCCGGGCGAACGGCGTCTTCACGGTGCTCACCCCGGCCCCGGTGGTGCCGCTGCCCGACGGCTTCCTGGCCTCGGTGGACCTCGTGGTGCCCAACCAGATCGAGGCCGCTGAGCTCACCGGCGAGGCCGACCCGGTGCACGCCGCCGAGCTGCTCAGCGCCGGTCACACCTGGGCGATCGTGACGCTCGGCTCCGAGGGTTGCGTTGTCGCGTTCGACGGTGCGGTGCTGGGCCTGGCGCCCGCCCGGCCGGTGACCGCCGTGGACACCACCGCCGCCGGCGACACCTTCGTGGGCGCCCTGGTGGCCCGGCTGGCCTCCTTCGCCCTTCCGGAGCACCTGAGCGGCTCCGACATCACCGAAGAGCGGATGATCGATGCCGTGCGCTGGGCGACCGTGGCCTCCTCGATCTCGGTGACCCGGCCCGGTGCCACGAGCTCGATGCCCGGCCTGGCCGAGGTCGCCGCCGTCCTGGCCTGACCCGCCGCCGCCACGGCCGCCGCAACTGTTCCCGCTCCGGACAATTGCACCCGGTGTGCCGGGTGCATTTGTCCGCACGGGGAACAGTTGCGGGAACGGGTGCGGCTCGGGGTGGGGGCTAGGGGAACAGGGGGAGTTCGGCGGCGAGGTCGGCGCGCTGGCCGGAGGCGTGGATGCGGCCGGAAGCGATGCCGTCGGCCCAGGCCAGGGTGCCGGTGGCGAGGCTGAGCCAGGTGGCGACATCCGTTTCGACGACGTTGGGCGGGGTGCCGCGGGTGTGCCGGGGGCCGGCGATGCACTGGGTGGCGCCGAACGGCGGCACGCGCACCTCGACGGTGTTGCCCTCGGCCTTCTCGGCCAGCACCTGCAGGGTGTACCGCACGGCGAGCGCCCGGGTGTCCCGGCTCGCGCCCGCCTCGTCGGCGAGGTACGCCTTCACCGCGGTCCTGCCCAGTCCGTCATCGATTCTCGCGCGCGCCATGCCTCCAGTCTGCCGTCCCGCGGGCGCTTCTGTGACGCCAAGGGGCGTGCAGGTGCGCCCGACCGCGTTCGCCGGGTAGCCTGTTCCGGTGAGAATACTGGTCCTCGGTTCCGGCGCCCGCGAGCACGCCATCGTCACTGCCCTCCTGCGTGAGGAGCCGCGACCCTACGTGATCGCGGCGCCCGGCAACGCCGGCATCGCCGCGGATGTGCCGGTGGTGGAGCTCGACCCCACCGATTCCGACGTGGTCACCAACTTCGCCCAGGAGCACAACATCGACCTCGTCGTGGTGGGCCCCGAGGCTCCCCTGGTGGCCGGCGTCGCCGACGCCCTGCGCAGCCGCGGCATCCCGGTGTTCGGCCCCGGACAGGCCGCCGCCGCCCTCGAGGGCAGCAAGACTTTCGCCAAGCGCATCATGGACGAGGCGGGCGTTCCCACGGGCCGGGCCGTGCGCGCCGGCAACCTCGCCGAGGCGCAGGGCGCCCTGGACGAATACGGCGCCCCCTACGTGGTCAAGGCCGACGGCCTCGCCGCCGGCAAGGGCGTGCTCGTCACCACCGACCGTGACGACGCCCTCGCGCACGCGGTGCGTTGGCTGCAGCACGGCGCCGTCCTGATCGAGGAATTCCTCGACGGCCAGGAGGTCTCCCTCTTCCTGCTCAGCGACGGCCACAGCGTGCTGCCGCTCTCCCCCGCCCAGGACTACAAGCGCCTCGCCGACAACGACGAAGGCCCCAACACCGGCGGCATGGGCGCCTACTCGCCGCTGCCTTGGCTCGACGCCGGCTTCGGCAGCGAGGCCGCGTTCGTAGACGAGGTCATCGAAACCATCGCCCTGCCCACCGTGCGTCAGCTCGCCGACGAGGACACCCCGTTCATCGGGCTGCTCTACTGCGGGCTCATTCTCACGGATGCCGGCATCCGCGTGATCGAATTCAACGCCCGTTTCGGCGACCCGGAGACCCAGGTGGTGCTGCCGCGGCTGGTGACGCCCCTCTCCGGCCTGCTGCTGGCCGCTTCGACCGGCGAGCTGGCCGGCCTGCCCCGCCCGGAGTTCTCGGCCGACGCCGCGGTCACCGTGGTGATCGCCAGCGAGAACTACCCGGAAACCCCCGTCACCGGACGCCCGATCACCGGCCTGGCCGAGGCCGCCGCCGTGACCGGGGTGACCATCGCGCATGCCGCCACGGCCCTGGAGGGCTCGGCACTCGTCGCCACCGGCGGCCGGGTGCTCAGCGTCGTCGCCGTCGGCGCCGACTTCACCCAGGCGCGCGCCCGCGCGTACGAGGCCGTCGACCTGATCGGCCTGGCGGGTTCCCAGCACCGCGGCGACATCGCCGCCAAGGTCGCGAACTGATGCCCGCCGTGCAACTCGACGGCTGGCAGCACGTCTATTCCGGCAAGGTGCGCGATCTCTACGTGCCGACCGGAGCCGCCGACCTGGCGACCGCCGACCGGGTGCTCGTCGTGGCCAGCGACCGGGTGAGCGCGTTCGACCACGTGCTCGAACCGGGCATCCCCGGCAAGGGCGAACTGCTCACCACGCTGAGCCTGTGGTGGTTCGACCAGCTCACCGGTGTGCCCAACCACCTCGTGCCCGACCACGGGGTAGACACGAAAAGCCTGATCCCCGACGCCGTCGCCGGCCGGGCGATGCTCTGCAAGACCCTGGACATGTACCCGATCGAGTGCGTCGTGCGCGGCTACCTCACCGGCTCCGGCTGGCTCGAATACGTGGCCAGCCAGACCGTGTGCGGCATCCCGCTGCCCGAGGGACTCCAGAACGGCGACCGGCTGCCCGAACCCATCTACACTCCGGCGTGGAAGGCCCCGATGGGCTCGCACGACGAGAACATCTCGTTCGAGCGCACCGTGGAGCTCGTCGGCGCCGACGTGGCCGCGGCGCTGCGGGATGCGTCCCTGGAGATCTTCGGGCGGGCATCCGTGATCGCGGAAACCGCCGGGGTAATCCTGGCCGACACCAAGTTCGAGTTCGGCGCAGACCGCACCACCGGGGTGCTCACCCTAGGAGACGAGGTCCTCACCAGCGACTCCAGCCGGTACTGGGATGCCGCGCTCTGGCTCGCCGGAACGACCCCGAGCGAGCGGATGGCGAGCTTCGACAAGCAGATCGTGCGCGACTGGCTGAGCGCCCACTGGGACCAGACCGGCACCCCGCCGGAGCTGCCCGCGGAGATCGTGGAGCAGACCGCGGCCCGCTACCGCGAGCTGCTGACCCTGCTGACAGCCGCGTAGCGGCGTCAGCAGGTGCCGAGTTGCCCCGCTGCGGACGAGTTGCCCCGCTACACCGGGGCAACTCGTCCGTTCGAGGGCATGTCGGCGAACGACCCCTAGTCTGGCGGGATGACCCCGGACGCCGCCGCAGACTCGATCGACGCCACCGTCACCGGACCGCACGGCCCCGTCCCGGTGCGGCGGTACGCGCCGGCGGGGGCCACGGCCCGGCCGCCGATCGTCTGGGTGCACGGCGGCGGATTCTTCAAAGGCGACCTCGACCTGCCCGAAACCCACGAGGTGGCCCGCGCCCTGGCCGCGGCCGGCTTCCCGGTCGTCACGGTGGACTACCGGCTCGCCACCGTCGGGCCGCGGCACGCGCGCGCATCGAGCATCCGCTACCCGGTGCCGGTCGACGATGTGGTGGCGGTGCTACGGGACGTGCAGGCGGAGCACCCGGACGGGGTGATCCTCGGCGGCGCCAGTGCGGGCGCCTGCCTGGCGGCCGGGGCGGTGCTGCGGCTGGCCGCCGACGGTGCGCCGGCGCTCCGCGGGGTGTTCCTCGCCTACGGCTTCTTCCACGCCGCCCTGCCCCCGCGCTCCCGCGAGGTGCTCGGGCGCCTGCGCGGCCGCCGCAAGTACACCCACCTTCCGGCGCTGCTGAACCTGACCAACCTGAACTATGCCGGCACCGCGGCCGCGCTGGACGAACCGTTCGCGTTCGCGGGCGGGCATCCGCTGCACGACTTCCCGCCGGTGCTGATGCTGGACGCCGAGAGCGACTCCATGCGCGCCTCCGGCGGGCAGTTCGCCCGCGAACTGACGGATGCCGCCGTGCCGGTGGAGTATCACGTGCTGCCCGGCACCGTGCACGCCTTCCTCAACCGGCCGCACGACCCGGCATTCGCACGGGCAATCGGCCTGATCGGGGCGTGGGCCGCGGAATAGCCGGAGTGTCGCATCCGTTGGACACGGTGTGACTCGATCCCCTTCTGAATTGCTGGCCGCCGACACCGGGATGGGCGCGGTGACCCTGCGGGTGGGCAACCTCGACGGCATGATCGCGTACTACCGCGACGCGGTGACCCTCACCCTGCTCAGCCACGACGGCCCGGTCGCGGTGCTCGGTCGCGGCACCACACCGATCGTGATCCTGCAGCACGCCCCCGAACTCGCCGCCGCCGAACCGCGTGCCGCCGGACTGTTCCACACGGCGATCCTCTTCGACACCCAGGCCCAACTGGCCGCGGCGGTGTACTCGGTCGCGTCCAAGCATCCGGGCACGTTCACCGGCAGCGCCGACCACCTGGTGAGCCAGGCGTTCTACTTCACCGACCCGGAGGGCAACGGGATCGAGCTGTACTGGGACCGTGACCGCTCGGAGTGGAGCTGGAAGCACGGCCAGATCGAGATGGCCACCCTGTACGTGGACCCGAACGCCTTCATCGGCGAGCACCTCACCGAGCAGGGCCTCAACGACCCGTCGGCGGGTAACGCCGTGGTCGGGCACGTGCACCTGTCGGTGGGCGACGTCGCCAGTGCCCGCGAGTTCTACGTGCACCGGCTCGGCTTCGAGTCCACCGCGACGGTGGGCGACTCGGCCCTGTTCGTGTCGGCCGGCGGCTACCACCACCACATGGCGATGAACACCTGGAACAGCGCGGGCTCGGGCCGGCGCCGCCTGGCGCTCGGCCTCGGCCAGGTGGAGATCGTGCTGCCCACCAGCGACGACCTCGGCCAGCTCGGTGAGCGGATGGCCCACTACGGCGTAGAGACCCGCCACGACGGCCAGGTGCTCGGCTTCGACGACCCTTGGGCGAACCAAATCCGGGTGCGCACGGCGTAGCCGGCGCACCCGGGCGCCGAGTTGCCCCGTTGCGGACGAGTTGCCCCGCTAGAGCAGGGCAACTCGTCCGCACGAGGGCAACTCGCGAGCTGGCGGTCAGCCGGCGGCGCGGGAGCCGCGGGCGGCGCGCTTGGCACGGCGGGTGAGGCCGTGCACGGTGGCCTGGAATTCCTTGACGTTCAGGGGACGGCCGGGCAGTTTGGGCCGGGGCTTCTCCGGCATCCGCAGGCCGTCGAGCACGAGCGAGAGCTGTCGGCGCCACTGGCCGGTGTAGCCGCCGCCGAGGGTGCCGAGCGATCCGACCATGGTGACGAGAACGGCCAGGTCCAACGCGTCGACGTCGGGGCGCAGGTCGCCGTCGCGCTTGGCCTGGGCGACCAGCGACGCGATGAAGCTCTCCAGCTCGACGGAGGGACGGGCCGTGGGATCGATGGTGGCCATCCGCTTGAGGATGGGCGGCAACGACGGGTCGGCGACGAGCCATTCGGCCAGTCGCTCCGTGTACAGCACGACGCCGGCCCACGCGCTGGGCGCCGCCTCGATCTCGCCGCGCACGGCGAACAGCTCGGCCAGCGCGATGTCGTAGAGCGCCCGAACGAGGTCGTCGCGGGTGGGGAAGTTGCGGTACAGGGTGGCGACGCCCACGTCGGCGCGGCGCGCGATCTCCTCGAGCGACGCATCCACGCCGTGCTCGGCGATCAGGCTGCGGGCCTCGTCGATGAGACGTTCACGGTTCTGCCGAGCATCACGGCGGCGCGGTTGGGACGCGTCCTGCGGAGGCCGTGCAGAGGTAGTCATGGGGTTGATTCTAGATCCCATACCTCCGAGCACGCGGAGGGAACCCTCCTCGCCCGGTCAGGCCGGGCGGGCGGCCCTCCGGCCCCTGGCGTGTCGCCCGCCGAACGGCGACCGGTGTTGCGCCCCGGCCGGCCAGCCCGCACAATTCAGGAACCGGTCGAGGCGCGGGGCGCTCGCCCCTGAGGAGAGGAACCCATGCCAGTCGAGAACAACACCCGTGCCCTGGAGCCCGAGATCGTCACCGATTTTCGCGAACGGATGAGTTACGGCGGCTACCTCGACCTGGACACGCTGCTCTCGGCGCAGAAACCGGTGAGCACGCCGGAGCACCACGACGAGCTCTTGTTCATCATCCAGCACCAGACCACCGAGCTCTGGCTCAAGCTCGTGCTGCACGAGCTGCGCGCGGCCGCCGAGCACCTGCGGCACGACCGCCTGCCGCCGGCGCTCAAGGGCATCGCCAGGGTCAAGCACATCCAGCGCACCCTCACCGAGCAGTGGTCGGTGCTCGCCACCCTGACCCCCACCGAATACGCCCAGTTCCGGGACTTCCTCGGCAGCTCCTCGGGGTTCCAGTCGTACCAGTACCGGGCGGTGGAGTTCGTGCTCGGCAACAAGCATCCGCGCATGCTCGAGGTCTTCGCGAACGACGCCGAGGCCCTCGCGCTCCTGACCGAGGTGTACCAGGCGCCGAGCATCTACGACGAGTTCCTGCGCTACCTGCACCGGCAGGGCCACGACATCCCCAAGGCGGTGCTCGACCGTGACGTGACCGAGGCCTGGGTGCTGCACCCCGAACTGGTGCATACCTTCCGTGGCATATATGAGAACGAGACCGAGAACTGGACCGTGTATGAGGCGTGCGAGGAGCTCGTCGACCTCGAGGACAACTTCCAACTCTGGCGCTTCCGGCACCTGAAGACCGTGCAACGCATCATCGGCATGAAGCCGGGAACCGGCGGATCCAGCGGCGCCGGGTTCCTGCAGAAGGCGCTCGAGCTCACCTTCTTCCCCGAACTGTTCGCGGTGCGCACCGAGGTGGGCCGATGACGCCGGTGTACCCCGGTTTCCTGGACGCGCACGTCCACCTCGCGCTGATCGACCCGGCCCGGCTCGCCGCCGGCGGTATCGGCCGGGTGCTCGACCTCGGCGGCTGGACGCCCGGTGCGGCGGCAGCGGATGCGGCCGGCCCTGCGACCGTACCGACGGCGACGGAGGCGGCGCTGCCCGAGGCGCGCTTCGCCGGCCAGTTCCTCGGCGCACCGGGCGGGTACCCCAGCCGGCAGGCCTGGGCGCCCGCGGGCAGCAGCTGCCCGGTGCCGTCGCCGGCGGAGGCGGCCGGGGCCGTGGCGCGGCAGGTCGCGGCCGGCGCGTCGGTGATCAAGGTCACCCTCAATTCCGCGGCCGGCCCGGTACTCTCCGCCGACACCCTCGCGGCCATCGTGGCCGCCGCACACGAGCGGATGCTGCCCGTCGCCGCCCACACCGAGGGGCCCGGCCAGGCCGCGGCCGCGTTCACCGCCGGGGTCGACCTGCTCGCCCACACCCCGTTCACCGAGCGCCTGCCGGATCACCTGATCATCGCCATGGCCGGCCGGATGACCTGGATCAGCACCCTGGACATCCACGGCTGGGGCACGCCGACCGCCGCGTTCCCTCTCGCGAGCGACAACCTGGCCCGTTTCCATCGCGCCGGCGGCCGGGCGCTCTACGGCACCGACCTTGGCAACGGACCGCTGCCGGTCGGCCTCAACCGGCGTGAGATCGCGGCGTTGCTGGCCTGCGGCCTCTCCCCCGACGACGTGCTCGCCGCGCTCACCGCCGACTTTCCGGGCTTCCCCGCCGGGCCCGGCGCGCCCGCCGACCCGGCCCGGTCAACCCGGCCCGGCACATCCGCCCGCGTGGACACCCGCCCGGCCGGGCCCGACCGGGTTACCGTTATAGCCGGCGACCGCCCCATTGACCCGCGCGACCTGGCCGGTTTCACGGACTGGCTGCTCGGCGCCCGCTCACTGACCGCCCGCTCGCTCACCCGGACCGAACTCGAGGACCTCCGATCATGACCCAGCACGATACCGCGGCACCAGAGGGCACCGGCCTGGACGCCCACCTCGCTTTCGCCCGCCGGATGGACCGGATCGACGGCCTGGCGCACTACCGCCGCCGGTTCGTCGGCCTCGACGACGCCACGCTCGCCGCCGGCGCCACCGCCGGTGAACCGGCGCAGTCGGTCGTGTACCTGGACGGCAACTCCCTCGGCCGCCCCACCATCGCCAGCGTGCAACGCATCACCGAGTTCCTCGGCACCGCCTGGGGCAACCGGCTGATCCGCGGCTGGGACGACGAGTGGATGCAGCTGCCGCTGACCATCGGCGACGCGCTGGGCAAGGCCGCCCTCGGCGCCGGTCCCGGCCAGGTGTTCATCGGCGACTCCACCACCGTCACGCTCTACAAGCTCGCCCGCGCCGCGGTGGACTCACTGCCGGCCCGGAGCGAGATCGTGCTCGACACCGACAATTTCCCCACCGACCGGTACGTGCTCGCCGGCATCGCCGCCGAGCGCGGCCTCACCCTGCGCTGGATCGACTCCGGCACCACCGCCGGGGTCACCGTTGACCAGGTGCGCGCCGCCGTGGGCCCGCAGACCGCGCTCGTGGTGCTCAGCCACGTCGCCTACCGCTCCGGCTACCTCGCCGATGTGCCCGCGATCACCGCCGCCGTGCACGAGGCCGGCGCCCTGGTGCTCTGGGACCTCTGCCACTCGGTCGGCTCGGTGCCGGTGAACCTCGACCTCGACGACGTCGACCTGGCCGTGGGCTGCAGCTACAAGTACCTCAACGGCGGGCCGGGCGCCCCGGCGTTCGGGTACGTGCGCACCGAACTGCAGCCCGACCTGACACAGCCGATCCAGGGCTGGATGGGCGCCGCGGATGTGTTCGCGATGGGGCCGGCGTACGTGCCCGCCGCGGGCATCCGCCGGTTCCTAAGCGGAACGCCCGCGATCGTGGGCATGCTCGCGATGCAGGACACCATCCAGATGATCGACGAGGTGGGCATCGACCAGATCCGCGCCAAGTCGGTCGCGCTCACCGAATACGCCCTCGAACTGGTGGATGCCTGGCTGGTGCCGCTCGGCGTCACGGTCGCGTCGCCGCGCGAGCACACCCACCGCGGC
The DNA here is from genome assembly GCF_054075385.1 of Cryobacterium sp. AP23. Taxonomy (NCBI): domain Bacteria; kingdom Bacillati; phylum Actinomycetota; class Actinomycetes; order Micrococcales; family Microbacteriaceae; genus Cryobacterium; species Cryobacterium sp. AP23. The sequence continues at coordinate 2,241,069 of NZ_CM133415.1, forward strand.
GGCCACCTCACCGTGAACCACCCCGCGATGCGGCAGGTCACCCGGATCCTGTGGGAGCACGACGTGATCCCCGACTTCCGGGCGCCGGAGGGCCTGCGGATCGGACTGTCGCCGTTGAGCACCAGCTTCGTGGAGACCTACGACGGCGTCGCGGCGATCCGCGACGTGCTCCGCGGCATCCTGCTCGGCCAGGCCGGGCTCGGGCCCGTCGCGGGCCTGTAGAATCGACGCATCCGCCCCCGACGTCTTACGGAGTGAGCCATGCCAACCATCGTCGTAGAAGTTATGCCCAAGGCAGAACTGCTCGATCCCCAGGGCAAGGCCGTCGCCGGCGCCCTCCGCCGCCTGGGCAAGACCGACTTCACCGGCGTGCGCGTCGGCAAGCGGTTCGAACTCACCTTTGACGGGGCCGCGGATGCCGCGCTGCTCGCCGAGGTGCAGGAACTCGCCGACACCGTGCTCTGCAACACCGTGATCGAGGATGTCACCGGCATCTTCGTGCTCGAGGCCGCCGCCGGGGAAACGCACTGATGCGCATCGGCGTCGTCACCTTCCCGGGCTCGCTCGACGACCGCGACGCCCAGCGCGCCATCCGCCTGGCCGGCGCCGAGCCGGTCGCCCTGTGGCACGGCGAGCACGACCTGCACGGCGTGGACGCCCTCGTTCTGCCCGGCGGCTTCAGTTACGGCGATTACCTGCGCGCCGGCGCGATCGCCAGCCTCTCGCCGATCATGGCCGAGGTCATCGACGCCGCCAACAAGGGGATGCCCGTGCTCGGCATCTGCAACGGGTTCCAGATGCTCACCGAGGCGCACCTGCTCGAGGGCGGGCTCATCCGCAACGAGGCCGGCGCGTTCGTCTGCCGCGACCAGCGCCTGCGCATCGAGAACAGCTCTACGGACTGGACCGGCGGCTTCACCGACAAGCAGGAGATCACCATCCCGCTGAAGAACGGTGAGGGCGGCTTCATCGCGTCGACCGAGACCCTGGCCCGCCTCGAGGGCGAGGGCCGCGTCATCGCCCGCTACCTCGACGTGAACCCCAACGGGTCGCTGAACGACATCGCCGGCGTCACCAACGCCCGCGGCAACGTCGTGGGCCTGATGCCGCACCCCGAACACGCCGTGGAGCCCGGCTTCGGCCCCGACACCGCCCTGGCGATGCGCAGCGGCGTGGACGGCCTGGCGTTCTTCACCTCGGTGATCGAGCGCTCGCTGGTCAACGCGTAGCTTTCCCTGCGCCGAGTTGCCCTGGTACGGACGAATTGCCCCGGTGCGCCGGGGCAATTCGTCCGTTAAGGGGCAGCTCGGCGATTGTGCCCGCGGGTTCCAACCTTCGACGGATGCTCCGACCGGCCGGACCTGACAGGCTGGAGTCTGACCTGCCCGCCGACCACGTCCAGGAGTTGTCCCCGTGTCTCCCCGCCTGCTCTATCGCACCCTTGCCATCGCCGAGTCCGTCACCTGGACCCTCCTGATCGTGGGGATGCTGCTCAAGTACGTGTTCGCCCCCGGCGAGTTCGGCGACGGCGCCGTGCGGGTGGCCGGTTTCGTGCACGGCCTGGTGTTCCTGGCCTATGGCATCGCCGCCGTGCTCGTGGGCGTGAACCAGCACTGGCGGCCCCGGCTGATGCTCGTCGCCGTCGCCACCGCCGTGGTGCCCTACGCCACGATCCCGTTCGACCGCTGGCTCGAGCGCCGCGACCTGCTCGACGGCGGCTGGCGCCGTGAGGCCACGGACGACCCCCGCGACCACACCCTGGTGAGCCGGCTGCTGCGCTTCGGCCTCGCTCGCCCGGCGTTGCTGGCATCCGTTCTCGTGGTGGGCCTGGCCGCCGTCTTCACAACCCTGCTGGTGATGGGCACGCCCGGCGGCGGCGCCTGACCCACCGCCCCCGGCTCCCTGACTCGAACTCCCCTGACTGGCCCACTTTTGCTAGTGCAACAGGCCAGTCGACTAGCGAAAGTGGGCCAGTCATGAAGGTTGACCCGGAGAGCAGCCCGAGACTGGCCCACTTTTGCTAGTGCAACAGGCCCCGCGACTAGCAAAAATGGGCCAGTCATGGTGGGCGGGGGCTTTGTGGAGGCGGCGGGATCGCCGCCGGAGGGCGGGGGCGCCGGGTAGACTTGCCCGGTCAAGCATCCGCTATCTCTGGGAGAACGCCACTCGTGACCGCTGTTTCCAACACTTCCTCCCGCGGCGTCGCTGACACCGTGACCAATGCCCTCGCGACGCCCGAGAAGGAGCAGCCGTACGGCGCCCTTGGGTTGACGGATGGCGAGTACGCGTCGATCCGCGAGATCCTGGGCCGCCGCCCCACCTCGGGTGAGCTCGCGATGTACTCCGTGATGTGGAGCGAGCACTGCTCCTACAAGAGCTCGAAGAAGTACCTGCGCCAGTTTGGCGACAAGGTCTCCCCCGCCATGAAGAAGAACCTGATGGTGGGCATGGGCGAGAACGCCGGCGTGCTCGACGTGGGCGAGGGCTGGGCCGTCACCTTCAAGATCGAGTCGCACAACCACCCCTCCTACATCGAGCCGTTCCAGGGTGCCGCGACCGGCGTCGGCGGCATCGTGCGCGACATCATCTCGATGGGCGCCCGCCCGGTCGCCGTGATGGACGCCCTCCGCTTCGGCGACATCAACGACCCCGACACCGCCCGGGTCGTGCACGGCGTGGTCTCCGGCATCAGCTTCTACGGCAACTGCCTCGGCCTGCCCAACATCGGCGGCGAGACCTGGTTCGACTCCGTCTACCAGGGCAACCCGCTGGTCAACGCGCTCTCCGTTGGCGTGCTGCGGCACGAGGACCTGCACCTGGCCAACGCCTCCGGCGCCGGCAACAAGGTGGTGCTCTTCGGAGCACGCACCGGCGGCGACGGCATCGGCGGCGCATCCATTCTGGCCTCGGACACCTTCAGCGAGGGCGGCCCGACCAAGCGCCCCGCCGTGCAGGTGGGCGACCCCTTCGCCGAGAAGGTGCTCATCGAGTGCTGCCTCGAGCTGTACCGCGAGAAGCTCGTCGAGGGCATCCAGGACCTGGGCGCCGCGGGCATCTCCTGCGCCACCAGCGAGCTGGCCTCCAACGGCGACGGCGGCATGTACATCCAGCTGGAGAAGGTGCTGCTGCGCGACCCGTCGTTGACCGCCGAAGAGATCCTGATGAGCGAGAGCCAGGAACGCATGATGGCCGTCGTCACGCCGGAGAAGCTCGCCGGCTTCCTCGCCGTGGTGGAGAAGTGGGACGTGGAGACCAGCGTGCTCGGCGAGGTCACCGACTCGGGCCGCCTGATCATCGACTTCCACGGTGAAGAGATCGTCAACGTCGACCCGCGCACCGTCGCCGTCGACGGCCCGGTCTACGACCGCCCGGTGGCCTACCCCACCTGGATCGACGCCCTGCAGGCCGACACCGCCTCCGCCCTGCCCCGCTTGACGGATGCCGCGACCCTGCAGGAGCAGTTCCTCGCCCTGCTCGGCTCGCCGAACCTGGCCGACCCGAGCTGGATCACCGACCAGTACGACCGTTACGTGATGGGCAACACCGCCCTGTCTTTCCCGGACGACGCCGGCATGGTCCGCATCGATGAGGAGTCCGGCCTCGGCTTCGTCATCGCCACCGACGCGAACGGTCGTTACTGCCAGCTCGACCCGTATCGCGGCGCGCAGCTGGCCCTCGCCGAGGCGTACCGCAACGTGGCCGTCACCGGCGCCGTGCCGGTGGGCATCAGCGACTGCCTCAACTTCGGCTCGCCGGAGAACCCCGAGGTCATGTGGCAGTTCTCCCAGGCCGTTGAGGGCCTGGCGGATGGCTGTCTCGAGCTGGAGATCCCGGTCACCGGCGGCAACGTGTCCTTCTACAACCAGACCGGCGACCAGCCGATCCACCCGACCCCGGTCGTGGCCGTGCTCGGCGTGATCGACGACGTCGCCCGCCGGGTGCCCAGCGGCTGGCAGGACGACGGACACAACATCTACCTGCTCGGCATCACCCGCGAGGAGCTCGACGGCTCCGCGTGGAGCGCCGTGGTGCACGACCACCTCGGCGGCGTGCCGCCCGTGGTGGACCTCGGCCGTGAGGCCGACCTCGCCGGCCTGCTGCACGCCGCGTCGATCGAGGCGCTCATCGACAGCGCGCACGACCTCTCGACGGGTGGCCTGGCGCAGGCCCTCGCCGAGGCCGTGCTCCGGTTCGGTGTGGGCGCCCGGGTCTGGCTCGGCGACATTCTCGAGCGTGACGGCATCGACGCATCCGTCGCCCTGTTCTCGGAGTCGACCGGCCGGGTCCTGGTGTCGGTGCCCCGTGAGGACGACGTCAAGTTCCTCGGCCTCTGCGAAGGCCGCGACTACCCGGTGCTGCGCATCGGCGTGACGGATGCGACCGCTCCGGTCCTGGAGATCCAGGACTACTTCACCGTGCCGCTCACGGAGCTGCAGTCGCGTCACCGCAGCACGCTGCCGAACGCGTTCGCGTAACCACCCTGGCCAGTTACCTCGAAATGCCCCTTTCCCGCGCGGGAAGGGGCATTCGTGTGTTCGGCGCGCCAGACGGGGCGCTGGCGGCGGCGGAACGTCAGTGGCGGCGGCGGAGCGCGGAACGCGGCGGGAGCGCGGCCAGGGCGGCGTTGTAGCGCATCCGCGGCGGCTCGGCGGCGAGGCCGTCGAGGAACGCCGGAGACGGGTTGGCCAGCGGGAACGCCGTGACCAGGCGCATCCGCCCGCCCTCACGGACACCGTAAATCAGGGCCGCGCTGGAGTGGCCGGGGGCGCTCACCACGATGGTGCGAAAACAGGTCGCGGCGGCGCCCACCGCGGAACCGTCGGTGCCCGGAACCTCGTCGTCGATGACCAACACGTCTCCGCGCCTGGCCGACAGATGCGCCAGGTGCGGCAGCGTCGCAGCCGTCACCCGCTGCAGCACCGTGTCGCCGGCGGCCTCAGCGGCGTCAAGCAGGAACGCGTCCGGTGTGAGGCCGAGGATCTGCGCCAGCTCGCCGTGCCGCCACCGGTCGCCCTTGAGCCCGTACGGCGTGACCACCGTCGACAGCAAATAGCCGTAGACGTGCAGCAGCCCGGCGTTGCCGATCGGCCAGGCCGCCATGCTCAGGCCGGCCGCGGCGTGCAGCTGGGCGAACTGGGCCGGCGTGATGACCGGCGACCGGGTGTTCTCGTCGATCACCGTAGACAGACCCCAGTCGTCGAAACGGCCGGCGGCGGCATCGCGGGCGATCTGGTTGAACATCATGTGCCCATCGTAGGCACCCCTGCCAAACCGGCCCGGGTTGCCGTGTTACACGCTGTACATATCGCCTTCATAGGATGAAGCACGCGGCCACCGGGGCGCTGGAACAAGGAATGGTGAACGTGCTCTCTCGCGAACGGGTGCTGGTGTTCGACTTCGACGGGACCGTCGCCCTCGGGCACGGACCGGTCCGCTCCTATGCGCGCGCCGTCGCCGCCACGCTGCCCGCAGGGCAGGCGAGCGCCTTCCTGGGCAGCTTCGAAACCCGCCTGGACGCGCCCGGCGCCACTGCTGACGCCGCCCCGATCGACGGCTACGACCTGGTGCGGATGCTCGCGGAATCCTACGACGTGCCCGCGGGAGCGCGCAGCAGCGCCTACCTGACCAGCCGGCTCGACCTCGCCACGTCCGCCGCACCGGTGATCGCACCGGCCGGACTGGCCGGGTTCCTGGCCGAGGCCGGCACCACCGCCTACCGGGTGCTCGCGACGAATGCCCCCGACATCCGCATCGAGGAGGCACTGGCCGCCCTGGGCCTCACCGACGCCTTCGACGCCGTGCACACCTCTGTCGGCAAGCCGGCCGGGTTCGGCGCGGTGCTCGACGACCTCATCGACCGGCTGCCCGGCTCCGCGGATCCCGCCGGCGGACTGCTCAGCATCGGCGACATCTGGGCGAACGACCTCGAACCCGCCCACCGCCGCGGTGCGAGCACGGCCCTGGTCGGCGGGCACCTGCCGGTGGACGCCGCCCCGACCCACCGGGCCGAGCAGCTGCACGAGCTCTACCCTGCGCTGCACGGCTGGCTCGGGTCCTAGGCTCGGGCGAGAACGTACTGCTCGATCACGTGCTCGGCGATGGCCATCGAGGATGTCGCCGCCGGGGACGGGGCGTTGCGCAGGAGCGTGACCGGCCCGACCTGGTCGACCGCGAAGTCGTCCAGGAGGGTGCCGTCCCGGCCCCAGGCCTGGGCGCGCACCCCGGCGGCGGACTTGCTGGTGAGGTCCGTCATCCGCAGTTCCGGGATGAACCGGCGGGCCTTGCGGAAGTAGAGCGGCTTCACCAGCGACCCGCTGACCTCCTCGATGCCCATCCGCCAGTGGTGCCTGGCCAACGCGGCCGCACCCGGCCAACGCAGCGAGTCCCAGGTGTCCCGGGGCGACAGGGTCAGCCAGGTGTAGCCCTCCCGGGCCAGCGCCGGTACCGCGTTCGGGCCCACGTGCACGTCATCGTAGACGCCGCGGGTGAAGTGCACGCCGAGGAACGGGAAGCGCGGGTCGGGCACCGGGTAAATCATGCCGCGCACGAGGTCGGTGCGGGCGGGATCCAACGCCCAGTACTCGCCCCGGAAGGGGAGGATCTTCGGCGACGGGTCGGCGCCGACGAGGCGCGCCACCACGTCGGATTGCAGCCCGGCGCAGGCGATCACGCGGTCGAAGACCTGCTCGCCGGCGGAGGTGCGCACCCGCACGGTGCCCCGGTCGATCTGCAGCGCCACGACCTCCTGGCCGGTGCGGATGCCGCCGCCGTTGCCGCGGACATCCTCGGCCATCGCCTCGGTGATCGCGGTGTAGTCCACGGCCGCGGTGTGCGGCGAGTGCACCGCGGCGATGCCCGCCACGTGCGGTTCGATCGCGCGGATGCCGGCGTGGCCGTCGATGCGGGCCAGGTCGGGCACCCCGTTGGCGAGGGCACGTCGTTCGATCTCGGCCAGGGCAGGCAGCTCGGAGGCGTCGACCGCGACGACGAGTTTGCCCACCTCCCGGTAGGGCAGGTTCTTCTCGGCGCAGTAGTCGCGGAGGCTGAGCCGCCCCGCGGCACACAATTGCGCCTTGAGCGTGCCGGGTTGGTAGTAGAGTCCGGCGTGCACCACCCCGGAGTTGCGCCCGGTCTGGTGCGCGGCGAGGCGGTCCTCCTTCTCGAACACCGTCACCTCGCCCAGGTCCCGCAGCGCCAGGGCACGCGCAATGGCGATCCCCACGATGCCGCCGCCGATGATCGCGATGCGCTGGCCCATAACCGTCCGTTCTGATCCGCCCGTGGCGGAACACCGGTTCGGCGAACCCCGCACGTTGGCATCCTGCCCCCGCACCATTGCCCGGGCAATGGGCACAACTCCTGCTATTTCCCCGGCCGCGGGCATCGGCTGCCGCAATCACGGGGCCGCGCGCCTCGACGACGGAATTCTGCAGGAGTTATGCTCCCGGCCCGGGTTCGGGGCTGCGGGTCAGGCCGGGAGGGGGAAGGGGGCGTCGACGAGGGCCTCGGTGCGGGTGAAGAGGCGGGCGGCGACGCCGCGGTCACGCGAGGTGCGAGTGGGACGCTCCCGGGCGGGCGCTCCGCGGGTGAGGAAGCGCGGGCCGTAGTACTGGCCGCCGGCCGCGGCCGGGTCGATTGCGGCACGCACGATGCTCCAGGCGCCGGCATCCTTGCCCTGCGCCCCGACGAAGCCCTGCAGGGTGTCGACGAACCGCTTGGCCCGGCTGACCTCGTTGACCCCGCGGATGCCGGGGGTGAGCCCGGAGATCGAGTAGCCGGGGTGCGCCACCAGGCTCTGCACGCCGGCCGGGCCGCCCAGGCCCGCCTCGCGGAGCCGGCGGTCGAGTTCGAAGCCGAACACCTGCATCGCGATCTTGGACTGCGCGTAGGCCTTCCAGTTGTTGTAGCTGACCTCGAGCTGCAGGTCGTCGAGGGCGGAGTCGAGCAGCCGGGAGATGATCGAGCCGAGTGACACCACCCGGCTGCCCGGGGTGCGCTGCAGCACCGGCAGCACGAGGCTGGTGAGCAGGAAGTGACCGGTGAAGTTCGTGGCCAGCACGAGTTCGGTGCCGTCCAGGCTCACCGCGCGGTCCACGGGCGGATGCACGATGCCGGCGTTGAGGATCAGGCCGTCCAGCCGCGGGAGTTCGAGCATACGTTCCGCGGCGGTGCGCACCGACGTGAGGTCGGCCACGTCGAGGTCGAGGGTCGACACCGAGGCGCCGGGAACGCGCCGGCGGATGGCCGCGACTGCCGCGGCCGCCTTGGCCGGGTTGCGGCAGGCCAGGACCACGTGGCCGCCGGCTCGGGCCAGCTGTTCGCTGGTGTGGTAGCCCAGGCCCGCGTTGGCGCCGGTGACGAGGAAGGTGCGGCCGGACTGGTCGGGCAGGGCCCGCGGGTTCCAGCTCACGCGGAGGCGTCGGGGTGGGCCGGGTCGGCGTCGGTGGCCGCCGCGCCGGTCGTGTCGGTCGTCGGGGCCGTGCCGGTCGTCGGGGCCGTGCCGGTCGTCGGGGCCGGGCCGGCCGCCCGGGCAGCGCCGGAGGAGTCGCCGGCGATCTTCTCGTGGTGGTGGATGACCTCGGCGATGATGAAGTTGAGGAACTTCTCGGCGAACGCGGGGTCGAGCCGGGCCTCCTCGGCCAGGCCGCGCAGGCGCTGGATCTGCAGGAACTCGCGGGCCGGATCGGCCGGCGGCAGGCCGTGCTCGGCCTTCAGCCGGCCCACCCCCTGGGTGAACTTGAACCGCTCGGCGAGCAGGTGGATGAGCGCGGCATCGATGTTGTCGATGCTCTGCCGAATGCTCTGCAATTCGTTGATCGCATCCTGCCCCGCACCCGCGGGCAATTCCTCGTTTACAGCCATGCCTTTACGATATTGCACCCGCCCGGATACCCGCGCCGGCGCCGGCGCCCTCGGGCCAGTTCCCCGGCATAACTCCTGCAATTCGTCCCGACCGCGGATGCCCGACCCCGGAATTCCGGGGCACGGCATCCGCTCGGCAGAAAATTGCAGGAGTTGTGCTCAGGCGGTGCGGGGCAGCGCCACGGGCAGGCGCAGGCGCTTCTGGGTGAGCAGGATGCCCAGCAGCACCAGCAGTGCGCCGACGGGCTCGTGCCAGGAGAAGGTCTCGGCGAGCACGAGCACCCCGAGCACCACACCGACCACCGGGGTGACGTAGGTGACCGTCGACGTCGTCGTCGGCCCCCAGGCGCGCAGCACGTTGATGTGCCAGATGTAGGCGAACCCGGTCCCGAGCACCCCGAGGGTGAGCAGGCTGAGCACGATCGGCACGCTCAGGGCCACCGGCTGCCAGGCCAGCACCGGCGTGAGCACCAGCATCACGACGCCGGCCAGGCCGATGTTGAGGAACGCGAACGTGGTGCCGGCGATGGGCCGGCCGCTGAGGTACTTGCGGGTGTACCCGAAGGTGAAGCCGTAGCAGAGCGCCGCGCCCAGGCAGGCGAGCTGCCCCCAGAGGTCACCGGTCAGTTCGGAGTACTGCCACGGCGCGATGATCACGACCACGCCCATGATGCCGATCAGCACGCCGATCACCTGGTCGCGGGCGAGCTTTTCGACCCGGAACACGGCGGTGACCATCAGCGCCGTCATGATCGGCGTGACGGCGTTGTAGATGCTGGCCAGGCTCGACGACACGTACTGCTCCGCCCAGGCGAACAGCAGGTGCGGGATGGCGCATCCGGTGAGCGCGATCACCAGGAAGTGCACCCAGACGATGCCCTCCCGTGGCAGCACCGGACCGTTGTTCACCCGCGGCCGGGTGGCCAGCACGATCAGGCCGAGGGTGAGCCCGCCGAGCACCAGGCGGGACCAGGCGACCTGGCCGAAGCTGACGCCGTCGAGGGCGATTTTCATGAAGAGGAAGCTGGCACCCCAGACCACGCCCATCCCGAGGAATTGCAGGACGACTCGGGGGCTTCTGGGGCTGGAAATCTCACTCACCAGCCGACCCTAGCCCACCGGCGGCGGGCACTGCGGGCGGCCGGGGCCACCGCGACCGCGATGTCTGAAAATCGCGGACGGATGACCGGAATCAGCCGGGGGTAACCCGGGTGCGCGCGGTGCGCGGGTCGCTGTAGGTGAGCGGTTTGCCGAGGTAGCCGTCGAGGCGCTTGTGCAGGCCGGCCTCCACGACGGGCCACTCGTCGGCGAGCACCGAGTACACCGCGGTGTCGCGCCAGGAGCCGTCGGCCCGGCGTTGCACCCGACGGTTGATGCCCTCGAATTGCGCGCCGATGCCGAGGATCGCCGCACGGGAGCGGGAGTTGAGCACGTCGGACTGGATCTTGACCCGGCCGAAGCCGTGGTCGAAGGCAGCGCCGAGCATCAGCAGCTTGGTCTCCGGGTTCACCGCGGTGCCCCACACCTGCGGGGCGTACGCGGTCCAGCCCAGGTGCAGCGCCTCGTTGGGCAGGTCGATGTCGCCCAGGGTGGAGGTGCCGACCAGGTCGCCGGCGTGCGGGCCGGAGACCACCCGCACGGCGTAGGGCAGCGCATCCCACTGGTAGTACTTCTCGGCGAAGGCGATGAAGGTGTCGAGGTCGGCCGGCAACCCGTGCGGGCCGCCGCCGTAGCCGCCGGCGAACACTGCCGGATGCGCGATCGCCCGGTGCAGCTCCGGCAGGTGGGCACGGCTGAGCCGCTCAAGGCTCACGAAACGCCCGGTCATCAGCTTCGCGTCGGGAAGGTGCGCACTCACGTGGTCGGTCCTCTCTGCCGAACCGTGACGTAGGCCCCGAAAACTCGACGTTTTCGGGGCCCAGCTCACGGTTCTTAGTGCTGCGAAGTTAGTCGATGAGGTCGTGACGCGTCAAGATCGCTTCACGGTCCGGGCCGACCCCGATCGCGGAGATGCGGGCACCGCTCATGTCCTCGAGCGCGAGGACGTAGTCCTGCGCGTTCTTGGGCAGGTCTTCGAAGGTGCGCACGTGGGTGATGTCCTCGGTCCAGCCGGGGAATTCCTCGTAGACGGGCTTGGCGTGGTGGAAGTCGGACTGCGAGACGGGCACCTCGTCGAAGCGCACCCCGTCGACCTCGTACGCGACGCAGACCGGGATGGTGTCCAGGCCCGTGAGCACGTCGAGCTTGGTCAGCACGAAGTCGGTGACACCGTTGATGCGGGCCGTGTAGCGGGCGATCGGGGCGTCGTACCAGCCACAGCGGCGCGGGCGGCCGGTGGTGGTGCCGAACTCGAAGCCCTTGGCGCGCAGGAACTCGCCGGAGTCGTCGAACAGTTCGGTGGGGAACGGGCCGGCGCCGACACGGGTGGTGTACGCCTTGACGACGGCGATGATGCGGTCGATCCGGTTCGGGCCGATGCCGGAACCGGTCACCGCGCCGCCGGACGTGGCGTTCGAGGACGTGACGAACGGGTAGGTGCCGTGGTCGACATCCAGCATCGTGGCCTGGCCGCCCTCGAACAGGACGGTCTTGCCGGCCGTGAGCGCCTGATGCAGCAGCAGCGCGGTGTCGGCGACCATCGGGCGCAGGCGTTCGGCGTAGCTGAGCAGGTCGTCGACGATCTCGTCGACTGTGATGGCGCGGCGGTTGTAGACCTTGACCAGCATGTGGTTCTTCTGGCCGAGCGCGCCTTCCACCTTCTGGCGGAGGATGTTCTCGTCGAACAGGTCCTGGATGCGGATGCCGACGCGGTTGATCTTGTCGGCGTAGGTCGGGCCGATGCCGCGACCGGTGGTGCCGATCTGGCGCTTGCCCAGGAACCGCTCCGTGACCTTGTCCATGGTGCGGTGGTACTGGGTGATCACGTGCGCGTTGGCGCTGACACGGAGCTTGGACACGTCGACGCCGCGTGAGGTGAGCGCGTCGAGTTCCTCGAAGAGCACCTCGATGTCGACGACGACGCCGTTGGCGATCACCGGGGTGACGCCGGGGGTGAGGATGCCGGAGGGCAGCAGGTGCAACGCGTACTTCTCGTTGCCGACGACCACGGTGTGGCCGGCGTTGTTGCCGCCGTTGAACTTGACGACGTAGTCGACGCGGCTGCCGAGGAGGTCGGTGGCCTTGCCCTTACCTTCGTCGCCCCACTGGGCGCCGATCAGAACGATGGCTGGCATGGCTTAGTTTTCTCCTTGGATAAAGAAGGCGGCGGTCGGCGGGGCCGGGTCGACGCCGGGTGAGACGGGCGGAACCGCCGGGAAGATCTGGGTCTCTGCCTGGCTCGAACGCAGCCGGGTGATGACAGTGGAGTCGGCGCCGTCGAGGAACGCGGTCAGGCGCTCGTACTCGTCGGTCTCGCCGATCTCGGCCGCGGCGCGGCGGAGGGCGAAGAGCGCGCGCAGCACGCCCCGGTTGGGTTCGTGCGACCACGGGATCGGGCCCTGCCCGCGCCAGCCGGCCTTGCGCAGTGCGTCCAGGCCGCGGTGGTAGCCCACCCGGGCATAGGCGTAGGCCTCCAGCAGACGACCCTGGGCGTGGGTGGCATCGGCGAGCGTCGCCCAGGCAAGGGACGAGGTCGGATGCGCCGCCACAACGGTGGCAATATCCTGCGTCGCGGTTCGGTTGAGCGCCTCGGTCACCTCCGGTTCCGCGGGTAGGAGGGTCTCGGGCTGGTCAAGCAAATTGGCGCCGGTCACACTCGATCCTACCGCGACCCGTCTCCGAGACTCCCGCCTAGCCGTCCGAGCCGTGAGTTGAGCCCGCATCCGGGCACTTTTTCGGGGCCCCGGTCTCGGCTAGCGGGGGTCAGGCCCTGGCGATGACCCCGCGGGCGTAGTTGGCCCGGTTCTGCAGTTCGTAGAGCTGGTGGGTGCGGTCGCCGCGGGTCAGCTCGGCGGACTGGTAGGTGAAGGCGCCGTTCGTCACGGAGACCTGCATGAACCCGCTGGTGCGGGTCTCCTTCACCAGGAGGAAGAGCAGGCCGAGGAAGAAGAAGAAAAAGCCGATGACGGCGAACACGATCGCCCAGGCCGGGATGACGCGTTCCTCCCGGGTCATGTCGGTGACGAAGATCTGGGTGCCGCGGAGCGGCGCGGTGCCGGCCGGGGTGATCAGCCAGTGTTCGGAGATGTTGATGTCGCCGAACTGCACGAGCACGGGCTCCTGGCCGGCGGGCGCCCATCCACTGGGCAGGACGGCGTCGTTCGGTCCGGACGGTTCGAGTGCGCTCATGTCTCGGAGCCTAGTGGTTGGCAGGCGCCAGCCGGCCGGAAAAGGTGAACAGGATGGCGCCGACCACCTCCTGCTGGGGGCGGTCGGGATCGAAGAGCAGCCACTCCAGGCCGGCGACGAGGGCTGCACCGAAGACGCTGCTGGCCATCAGGGCGGTGGCGCCGTTCGCGGATGCCTCCGGCACGGCCTCGTCGATGGCCGCGGCGAACTCGGCGAGGGCTTCGTGCCGGAAGGCGAACGAGGTCTCCCGCCAGGCCCGGTCGGTGCGGAAGATGTCACCGGCGATGACCTTGGCCAGGGCGGTGTTCGAGGCGATCCGACCGAGCAGGGTGGTGACCAGCGCCTCGAGGGCCGCAGTGCCCGTCTTGCCCCGGCGGGCCTCCTGCAGTGCCTCGGTCAGGGCGCTCATGCCCTCCTGGAGCAGCCCCTCGAACAGCTTGTCCTTGGAGGCGAAGTTGTAATACAGGCTGCCCTTGGCCACCCCGGCCCGTTCGGCCACGTCGTCCATGGTCGTGCCGGTGATGCCGCGCTCACCGGCCAGTTGCAGGGCGGCGTCGAAAATCAGCCGCTTCGTTCCGGTCACCCGTGTCATGCCGACTCCTTGATTCTGTACTGACTAGTCAGTATAGTTGTGCTTCGGCACCCGCTGCAATGGAGCACGCCGCCCGGACGCACCGTCCGGCTCCCGGGAGCCGCCCCACCTCACCGAAGGCAGCCGCATGCGCATCACGCTCAGCAACGTCACCAAGGGCCCGAAGGATTCGGCCCTCCCCCTCACCTCGCTCGAATTCGAGTCCGGCGCCGTCACCCTGGCCCGGGCCGAGACCGAACGGCGCCCCACCGTGCTCGGCCTCATCGCGTCCGGCCGGATGCGGCCGGATTCCGGCACCGTCACGCTCGACGGCCACACCGACTACGCCGGCCTCCGCCGCTACCTCGCCCTCGTCGACGCCCTCGGCGTCTCCGAACCCGCGGCCGACGTCACCGTCGCGGAGGTCGTCTCGGAGGAACTCATGTTCGCCGGGCGGCTCGGCCACCGCCGCGCCGTCGCGGTGGTGCTTGACGAGCTCGGCCTGACCGACCAGTCCCGCGCCAACATGGCCGACCTCGCCCCCGATTCGCGCATCCGCCTGCTCACCGAGCTGGCCGTGCTGCGCGACGACGTGCGCGGCATCGTGCTCACCTCCCCCGACCGGCACGGCGGCGACCCGCTGGGCTGGTGGCAGATCGCCGGCGACCTCGCCGTGCGCGGCTACGCCGTGCTCGTCATCGCCGGCGACGCATCCGCCCACGCCATCAACAACCTCGACCGCTCCGGAGCCGACCTGTGAAGATCTTCGCCATGATCCGCGCGGAGCTCGCGCGCCTGACCGCCACCACCATGTCCAGGGTCGCCCTCGTGGCGCTCATGCTTGTGCCCGTGCTCTACGGCGGCCTCTACCTCTGGGCCAACCAGGACCCGTACGCCGGGCTGGACCGGGTGCCCGTGGCCCTCGTCGTGGCCGACACCGGCGCCGAGTACGACGGTGAGGCCACCAACTACGGGGCGGATGTCGCCGAGCAGCTCATCGACGACGGCACCTTCGACTGGCACACCGTCACGGCCGCCACTGCCGCGTCCGGCGTCGCCGACGCCACCTATGACTTCAGCGTGACGATCCCCACCGACTTTTCCAGCTCGATCGCCTCGTCCTCGTCGGACGACCCGCACCAGGCCACCATCACCCTCACCACGAACGACACCAACAGCTACCTCGCCTCCACCATCGGCAGCCAGGCCGCGCAGAGCATCCGTGAGGCCATCGTCGCCCGGGTGAACGAGCAGGCCGCGGACACCCTGCTGATCGGCCTGTCCGACATCCGCTCGAGCCTGGTCGACGCCGCCGACGGGGCCGGCCAGCTCACGGATGGCGCCACCACCGCCGCGGACGGCGGCAGCAGCCTCGCCGACGGCGCGAACCAGCTCGCCGACGGCAGCGGGCAACTCGCCGACGGAGCCGGCACCCTCGCGGACGGCACCGGGCAGCTCGCCACCGGCGCCAGCCAGCTGGCCGACGGCACCAGCCAGGTCTCCGACGGCGCCGCCGCCCTCGCCGCGGGCACCGGCTCGCTCGCCACCGGGGCCGACGCGCTCTCCGACGGCACCGGAACCCTCGCCACCGGGGCGGGGCAGGTCGCCGACGGAACCAGCCAGGTCGCCGACGGAGCCACCGCCGTCGCGGACGGCACCAGCAAGCTCTCCGACGGGGCAGCCGCCCTGGCCACCGGCGCCGGGCAGGTCTCCGCCGGAGCCACGGCCCTCTCCGACGGCACCGCCCAGCTCGCCGACGGAACCGCGCAGGTCTCCACCGGGGCCGCCGACCTCTCCGCCGGCACCACGACCCTCTCGGCCGGAGCCGCCCAGGTGGCCGCGGCCGCGCAGCAGGTGGCGGACGGCAACGCCGGCCTGGCCACCGCGGCCGACGGCGCCGGCACGGTGCTCTCCGGGGCGTCCGCCGCGCTGGACACCGCCAGGACCAACCTGACCGACCAGCTCAGCGCTGCCGGACTGACCGACGACGAGATCACGGCCGCCGTGGCCGCACTCGACCCGCTCGACACCGCCGTGCAGAACGCCACCACGGCGTTCACCACCGCTTCGAGCGGCATCGGCGTGCTCGCCGAGGGCAGTGCCGCCCTGGCCACGGGAGCGACCGGGGTCGCCGACGGCGCCAGCTCGGCCGCCGCCGGCGCCGAAAGCCTCGCCGCCGGGGCCGCCGCCGCGGCCGATGGCGCTGCCACCGCGTCCACCGGCGCCGCCACCCTCGCCGAGGGCGCCGGCCAGACCGCGGCCGGAGCCACCACCCTGGCCGATTCGCTGGCCACGGCCGCCGAGGGCACCCAGACCCTCGCGGAGGGCGCGAGCAGCGCCGCGACCGGGGCCGCCCAGGTCGCCGACGGCGCCAGCCAGACCGCCACCGGGGCATCCGCCCTCGCCGCGGGAGCCAACGACGCCAACACCGGGGCCGGCACCCTGGCCGACGGCGCCAGCCAGACCGCCGCCGGCGCCGCCACCCTGAGCACGGGCGCCGCCTCCGCGGCCGACGGGGCCGCCGCCCTGAGCACGGGCGCGACCTCCGCCCTGACCGGCGCCGAGGCCCTCGCCACGGGCGCGTCGTCGCTCAGCGACGGCCTGGTCGGCCTGCAGGACGGCGCGGGCACGCTCCGCGACGGCCTGACCGACGGCGTCGACAGCATCCCCGACACGGATGCCGCCACCATCGACCTGCAGGGCTCCACCATCGCCGACCCGGTCGACCTCAAGACCGCGGCCGTCACCTCCGCCGGCACCTACGGAGCGGGCCTCGCCCCGTTCTTCGCCAGCCTGGCCGGCTGGATCGGCATCTACGCCCTGTTCCTGATCGTCAAGCCGGTCTCCCGCCGCGCCATCACCGCGCTGCACTCGCCGCTGAAGATCACCCTGGCCGGCTGGCTCACCCCGGGCATCCTGGGCCTGTTGCAGATGGCCGCCCTGTTCGGCATCCTCACCGGCGTGCTGCACTTCGAGGTGCACAACCCGGTCGGCACCTACGCCATGATGGGCCTGGCCGCGATGACGTTCGCCGCGATCATCCTGGCGCTGAACGTGTGGCTGGGCAGCGTGGGCCAGTTCGTCGGCCTGGTGCTGATGGTGCTGCAGCTGGTCACCGCCGGCGGCACCTTCCCCTGGCAGACCCTACCGGCGCCGCTGGCGTTCCTGCACCATGTGGTGCCGATGAGCTACGCCGTCGACGGCATCCGCCAGCTGATGTACGGCGGCAACCCGGCCACCGCGCTCAACGATGCCGGCGTGCTGCTGCTCTGGCTGACCGGGGCGCTCGCCCTGGCCGCGATCGGGGTGGTGCGGATGACGCACTTCCGCACCCTGCGCGACCTCAAGCCCAGCCTGATCGGGTAGCCGCTCGTGGCCGCCTGTTTATAAGGAGATAGTGAGTTTTCGAGGACGCAATTGCCACAAGCATCCTTGAAAACTCACTCTTTCCTTATTTGAGACATTCGAACGCGTGTACTATTTTCAATGTGTCTGAACCGAGCCCGAATGCACGCCCCATGCCGCACGGAAGCCCCGTGCTGCACGTCGACGCTGACGCGTTTTTCGCGGCCGTCGCACTGCGGTCCCGGCCCGAGCTCGTTGACACGCCCGTCGCCGTCGTGGCCCACGTATTCATCGCCAGCGCGAACTATCCGGCGCGGGCGCTCGGCGTGCGCTCCGGCACACTGGCGCAGGATGCGCTGCGGCAGTGCCCGGACCTCGTCCTGATCGACCTGCCGCGTGCGGAGGTGGAAGAGGTGGGCGACGCCCTCTTCGACATCTTCCATTCGGCCGCCCGGGCTGTCGAGCCCGGGTCGGTCGAGGAGGCGTTCCTGGACGTCGGCGCATCCGACTGGGCCGGCGCGATTGCGGCCGGGCACGCGCTGCGCGGCTGGGTGGCGCGGGAGCTCGGCATCACCGTCAGCGTCGGCGTGGGAAGGACAAAGCTGATGGCCAAACTCGCTTCCCGCCGGGCCAAGCCGGACGGTCTCTACGTGATCGAGGCCGGCGAAGAGGCGCACCTGCGCGACAACCTGCCGATCGACCAAGTGTGGGGAATCGGCGCGACGACGCTGCAACGGCTCGCCCGGCTCGGTGTGACGAAGCTCGCGCACATCGACGGGGTGCCACGCAACGAGTTGCAGTACGTGTGCGGAACGGCGATGGCCCGGCGGTTATGGCGGATTCGGGAAGGCACCGACGATGCGGTCGTGCGCACCGTCGAACAACGCTCCTCCCTGGCCGCCGAGGGGTCCACCGCTGGATACGCGCGGCCCGACCGGTCGCCCACCGAGCTGGCCCAGGCGTGCGTGGAGCGGCTCTGCCACCGTGCCGAGCGAGCCGGGCTGGCGGGCACCGGCATCACGCTCACCCTGCGACCTGAGGCCGGCGGCAAGGCCGTCGTGCACAAGCGCACCCTGGTGGCGGCGACCGCCGAACGGGACACCTGGCTCGCCATCGCCGGCGACCTGCTCGCCGACGAGACCGTACCCAGACTGGCCGGCCTCCGGGTCACCCTCACGGGCCTGCTCCCCCTCGACCGGGTTCAGCACACCCTGTTCTGACCCGTTCGGCAGGCCGCACCGGGCTATACGGCGGCTATCACCGCGGCGGCCACGGCGGAGGCCACGCGTTCATCGAAGGGGCTCGGGATGATGTGGTCGGCCGCGAGGTCGTCGCCGACGAGATCGGCGATGGCCAGTGCCGCGGCGATCTTCATGGCGGTGGTGATGCGGCGGGCGCCGGCATCCAGCGCGCCGCGGAAGATGCCGGGGAACGCGAGCACGTTGTTGATCTGGTTGGGGTAGTCGCTCCGCCCGGTGGCGACGATCCTGGCGTACTGGGCGGCCACGTCGGGGGCCACCTCCGGGTCGGGGTTGGACAGCGCGAAGATCATCGCGTCGGCCGACATCGTGGCGAGCAGGTCCTCGTCCACCGTGCTGGAGGAGACGCCGATGAAGACATCCGCTCCCGCCAGCGCCTGGGCCGGGCCGCCGTCGACCTGGCGCGGGTTGCTGGTCGCGGCGAACGCGGCCTTCACCCCGGTGAGGTCGATCCGGTGGCCGCTGAGGATGCCTCGGGAGTCCAGCAGCACGACATCCGCGATGCCCACCTCCAGCAGCAGCGCGGCGATCGCGATGCCCGCCGCTCCGGCGCCGGAGACGACCACGCGGAGGCTTGCCAGTTCGCGGCCGAGCACCTTGGCGCCGTTGGTGATCGCGGCCAGCACCACCACGGCGGTGCCGTGCTGGTCGTCGTGCATGACGGGCATGTCGAGGGCCTCGATGAGCTTGGCCTCGAGCTCGAAGCAGCGCGGCGCCGACACGTCTTCGAGGTTGACGGCGCCGAAGCTGTGCTGCAGACGCACCAGGGTCTCGACGATCTCGTCGACATCCGTGGTGTCGAGCACCAGCGGGATGGAGTTCAACCCGCCGAAGCGCTGGAACAGGGCCGACTTGCCCTCCATCACCGGCAGGGCTGCAGCCGGGCCGATGTCGCCGAGGCCGAGGACGGCGGTGCCGTCGCTGACCACGGCGACCAGGCGACTTGCCCAGGTGTGCGTGGCGGCGACGGCGGCATCGTTGTGGATGGCCCGGCTGACCTCGGCCACGCCGGGGGTGTAGACGATCGCCAGGTCACGCCGGGTCTCGATGGGCCGGGCCAGGTCGATGCGCAACTTGCCGCCCGCGTGGGCGGCGAAGATCTCGTCGGTGGTCACGACGCTGCCGACATCGGTGGCGACGTCGGCGGGGGCGATCGTGGGGGCGACGGTGGGCAGGGCGGCAGTGGGCAGCGGCATGGAACGAGCCTTCGCGGTCGAGACAACGGAAGCCGCACATCTTCCCGGGAACCCGAGACCGGCCTGGACTCAGGCTACGGCCACCTCGAGCCGAACGAACGGGACCATAGACCCACCCGACACGTCCGCGAGCCGTGAGGACAGCACCCCAAATCGCGAAATTTGGGTGCTTTTCTCACGGCTCGCGGGATGTGGGGACGGGGCGCTAGCGCGGGAGGGGTTCTTCCGCGGGCGTCGTGTTGTGCGCCGGGTCACCGGGCGCCGGCTGGGCGGTGGGGTGCCCGTGGTGCGCGGCTTCGAGGGCCTCGGCCTCCGCTCCGCCGACGGCCTCGCCGCGGGCGACCATGCCGGCCACATCCGAGAGCGGGATCTGCTTGAGGAACAGCGAGAGCAGGAACGCGATGCCGATGAACGGCAGCAGGAACCAGAACACCGGCGCCAGCGCATCCGCGTAGGCGACGACAATGCCGTCGCGCACGGCGTCGGGCAGCGCGTTCAGGGTCTGCGGGTCGATGCTTGCCGTGGCGCTGGCAGCCTCAGAGGCGCTGGCGCCGGCGCCGGCGAAGACCTCGGTGAGGTTCTCGGTGAGCCGCGTGGTGAAGATGGTGCCGAACACCGCGACGCCCAGTGATGCGCCGACCTCGCGGAAGTAGTTGTTCGTGCTGGTCGCGGTGCCGATCATCGACGGGTTGACCGAGTTCTGGGCCACCAGGACGACGACCTGCATGATCAGGCCGAGGCCGGCGCCGAAGACGAACAGGAACACGCAGATGAGCCAGATCGGCGTCTCGGCGCTGAGCGTGGTCATCGCGACCATGGCCAGGGCGGTGAGGATGGTGCCGAGGATCGGGAACATCTTGTACTTGCCGGTCTTGGTGATGGCGATACCCGAGATGATCGAGGTGCCGATCAGGCCGGCCATCATCGGCAGCATGAGCAGGCCGGATGCGGCGGCCGAGGTGCCGGAGGACATCTGCAGGAAGGTGGGCACGAAGCCGATCGCCGAGAACATGCCCAGGCCCAGGGTGAGCCCGATCAGGGTCGCGTTGACGAAGGTCGGGTTCTTGAAAAGCTGCAGCGGGATGATCGGGTCCTTCGCCCGGGCCTCGACGATCACGAAGAGGATCGCGGCGAGGAGCATCCCGGCGCCGAAGAGCCAGGTTTCCATGGCGTCCCAGCCGTGGGCGTTGTCGCCGCCGAAGTCGGTGAAGAAGATCAGGCAGGTCGTGAACGCCGAGAGGAGCACCACACCGAGGATGTCGATGGGCTGGGTGGCCTTCTTGCTGGGCAGCTTGAGGGTGAACCAGGCGATGGCGAAGGCGATGATGCCGACGGGGATGTTGATGTAGAACGCCCACTGCCAGGTGAGGTGGTCGACGAAGTAGCCGCCGAGAAGGGGGCCGCCGACGGCGGAGAGGCCGAACACGGCGCCGAGCGGGCCGAGGTACTTGCCGCGCTCCGAGGCGGGCACGATGTCGGCGATGATCGCCTGGGAGAGGATCATCAGTCCACCACCACCGAGGCCCTGCACGGCGCGCCAGGCGATGAGCTGGGTGAAGTCGCCGGCAAAGGCACAGCCGACCGAGGCGATGGTGAACAGCGCGATCGCGATGAGGAACAGGTTGCGCCGGCCGAGGACGTCACCGAACTTGCCGTAGACGGGCATCACGATCGTGGTCGCGAGCAGGTACGCGGTGGTGAGCCAGACCTGGTGCTCGACGCCGCCGAGCTGGCCCACGATGGTGGGCATCGCGGTCGACACGATGGTCTGGTCGAGGCTGGACAGAAGCATGCCGGCGATCAGAGCGCCGAAGATGATCCAGATTCGCCGTTTGGTGAGGAGGAGCGGCGCCTCGGTGGTGATGGTCACGGTGGGTTGCCTTTCAGGAGGTGGGTACGGCCAGCACTGTGCGGAACGCCGCGAGTGAGGTCAGCAGAATTGTGGAGAAGTTTTGGGTGTTCGCCGGGTCGACGAAACGCTGGACGGATGACTGCATGAGCGTGGCCAGGACGCTGACGACGGCCGCGGCGCGGGGGTCGTCATCGCTCACACCCTCGCGTTGAGCGATGAGGCCGCGAATCTGGCGTTCACGGTCCCTGGTCACGCCGATGAACCGAGTCATCAGGCGGGGCTCCCGTTCAAGGGCCGCCATGAAATCGGTGTGCGCGGCGGGGTCCATGTCGCCGGATTCGATGTGGGTGATGGCGAATTCGATCAGGTCCTGCAACACGCGGGACCAGTCGCCGGGGGTTCCCGCCATGAAGGCGTCGGCGAGGACCTCGAACTCGTTGTCGGAGTTCTCCCCGATGACGGCATCTTCCTTGCTGGCGAAGTAGTTGAAGAAGGTGCGCCGGGAGACGTCCACCTCGGCGCAGACCTCTTCGATCGTGAATCCGGCGAGGCCGCGCTCGGCGGTGAGACGGCGCGACACCGAGGTGAGGCTGGACGCCGTCTTGCGCATCCGTCGCTCAACGCGTGTGATAGTTGCACTTTCGGACATAGAGTGCAGTTTTGCACTATTTAACTCCAAGTGCAAGTGTTGATCCACCGTCGCCGCAGAGCGTGACTCTCGCTACTGTGCTGCTGTCGGGCCAGACCGAATGGAAGGCGGGCAGGTGGGCTACTTCACCGTGGTTATCGCCCAGACAATCGTGCTGCCCATCGTCGCCGGCTGCCTTGAGCTGGTCGTGCTCGGCGGCGACCCGGTTCCGGTGTTCGGCATGTGGTGGGTGTTCTGGGGCGTCGGCACCCGACTTCTTGTCGCCGGCATCGCGCAGGCCTCCGGCGCGGGGCCGACCGCGGCAATTCTCGGCGCGACGGCTCCCAGCGTTCAGGCACAGCAACTCGGACGCGAACTCGGTATGGCCAACATCGGCATGGGACTCGCCGGCCTCCTCGCGCTCGTTCCCGGGTGGGCGCTTCCCGCGGGTATCGCCGGAGGCACCTTCCTTCTGATCGCGGGCATTTTGCACGTTCCCAAGCGGAACAAGAACGCCAAGGAGGCGCTCGCGACGTGGACCGACCTCCTGGTCGGCGTGGTGGTGATGGCGTTCGCCGTCAACACCCTTTCGCAGCTCCTGGCCGGATAAGCGGGGTGCCGGCCAGCCCCGCCCGTCCCATCCAGCACTGGTCGAATGGTCAGCCTTGGCTGTATGGTCAGTGAGTGCTGACTATTGCCTCCTCCCTCGACGTCGTCAACCGCCTCGGCCGCGCGATGGCCGACCCGAACCGGTCCCGCATTCTGCTGAGCCTGCTCGAGGCACCCGGCTACCCCGCCCAGCTCGCGCGCTCACTGGACCTCACCCGGTCCAACGTGTCAAACCACCTGAGCTGCCTGCGTGGGTGCGGCCTCGTGGCCGCAGTGCCGGAAGGCCGGCAGACCCGTTACGAGATCGCCGACCCGCATCTGGCCCGGGCGCTCGCATCCCTCGTCGAGGTGGTGCTGGCGGTCGACGACGGAGCGCCGTGCACCGACCCGAGCTGCGACGTACCGCTCTGCTGCGGCACGGGAGCGTGACGGCGATGACGACCGCCACGCTCGAGCCGGCCCGTCGCCTGGTGCTGCAGCGCCGCATCCGGCTGATCGTCGCCGGAACGATCGGCTACAACGTGATCGAGGCGGTCATCGCGCTGGCGGCGGGCAGCGTCGCGTCGTCCGCCGCGCTGGTGGGATTCGGCCTCGATTCCATCGTTGAGGTCCTGTCGGCGGCGGCGATCGCGTGGCAATTCGCGGCGCCGGACCCCGAGGACCGCGAGCGGGTCGCGCTGCGGGTGATCGCGGTGTCGTTCTTCGCGCTGGCCGCGTACGTGAGTGTGGATGCCGCGCTGTCGCTGTCCGGCGTGCGCGCGGCCGAGCACAGCCCGGTCGGCATCATCCTGGCCGCGGTCAGCCTGGTTGTCATGCCGGTACTCAGCTGGGCCGAGCGGCGCACCGGCCGGGAACTGGGGTCGGCATCCGCCGTCGCCGATTCGAAGCAGACCCTGCTCTGCAGCTACCTGTCCGCGGCCCTGCTGGCCGGGCTGCTGCTCAACTCGCTGCTGGGCTGGGCGTGGGCGGACTCGATCGCGGCCCTCGTGATCGCGGCCTTCGCCGTGAAGGAAGGCCTCGAAGCCTGGAAGGGTGACGCCTGCACCGTGCCCGTCTCTGCGCTCACCGGCGAGCGGGAGGCCGAGACGGGCACGCACGGCTAGACCGCGGACTCCTGGTGTGCGGCGATGCACCAGCCGCCGTTGCTCTCGTCGAACAGGTAGGTGGTGGACATCTGCAGCTCGGTGGCCGTGTCGCCGTGCCAGGCCAGCGACCGGTAGACCAGCACACCGGCATGCTCGCCGAGGCGGATGACGGCCGGTTCGTGCAGCTCGTAGCGGTCGAGCGGCGCGGCGGCCTTGAACGCGGCGCGCACCTGGTCACGTCCGAGGACCTTGCCCGGCAGGATGAGCAGGGCATCCCCGGTCATGGTGCGTTGGTAGTAGTCACCGCCCTTGCCGGCGAGGATGGCACGCCAGCCCTCGTGGGCTTCGTGCAGGAGTCTGGCAGGGAGATCGTCGGTGATCACAGTCATGACTCCACGCTAGACCTCGCCGGGCCGAAGCGGTCAGAATCGGTGCTGCAGGATCCAGGCGTGCATCGTGACCGCGGCCGCCGCGGAGGCGTTCATCGATCGGGTCGAGCCGAACTGGCTGATCTCCACGAGGGCATCGCCGGCGGACACGGCCTCCGGGGAGAGGCCTGGGCCCTCCTGGCCGAAGAGCAGCACGCACCGTTCGGGGAAGGCGAAGGTCTCCATGATCACGCTGCCGGGCAGGTTGTCGATGGCGATGATGGGCAGGTTCTCGGTGCGGGCCCACTCCACGAACGTGGCCACATCCGGATGGTGCAGCACGTGCTGGTACCGGTCGGTCACCATCGCGCCGCGCTTGTTCCAGCGCTTCCGGCCGATGATGTGCACGGTGTCGGCGCCGAAGGCGTTGGCACTGCGCACGATGGACCCGATGTTCATGTCGTGCTGCCAGTTCTCGATGGCCACGTGGAACGGGTTGCGCTTCTCGTCGAGGTCGGCGACGATCGCCGCCATGCTCCAGTACCGGTACCGGTCGATCACGTTGCGGGTGTCGCCGCGTTCGAGCAGCTCACGGTCGTAGTACGGCTCGTCCGGCCACTCGCCCACCCACGGGCCGACCCCGTTGGTGGACAGTTCTGGCGTGGGGTTCAGCGGTTCTGGCACTGAACAACCGTATCCCGGCCCGCACCCAGCTTCCGTTCATATCCGGTTCGCTACCCTTGTGCGCAGGGTGCGCATCAGCCGGCGCCTGGGCAGTTCGCGCTGCCATCCCGCCGGCACCATCCGATCGAGACCGTATTCATGACCCCGACCGGAAGGTAACCGCCATGCAACCCACACTCTTTGGAATCGACTTCCTCGACTCCGAGTGGCTGATCGGCTGGTTCGGCTCGTTCGTGCTGCTGGGCGTCGCCGCCGTGGTCTTCGTCGAGACCGGCTTCATCGTGCTGTCCTTCCTGCCGGGCGACTCGCTGCTCTTCACGGTGGGCCTGCTCACGGCCACCGGCGACGTTCCGTTCCCCATCTTCGTCACCTGCGCGATCATCTTCGTCGCCGCGTTCGCCGGCGACCAGCTGGCCTACGGCATCGGCCGGAAGGCCGGACCGGCAGTGTTCGCCAGGGAGCAGAACCGGTTCTTCAACCCGAAGAACGTCGAACGCACCAACGCGTTCTTCGCGAAGCACGGCGGCAAGGCCGTGATCATCGCCCGGTTCCTGCCCGTGTTCCGCGCGTTCGTGCCCCTGGCCGCCGGTGTCGGCAAGATGAGCTACCGCACCTTCGTCATGTTCAACCTGATCGGCGCGTTCGGCTGGGGCGTCGGCCTCACCCTGGTGGGCTTCCTGCTCGGCCAGATCGACTTCGTCGCGCGCTACTCCGAGTACTTCATCATCGGCATCGTGCTGCTCTCCGGCATCCCGATCCTGTCCGAGCTCTACAAAGCCGGGCGCGAAACCCTGCGTAACCGGGGCAACGGCCCCGTTGTCGCGGTGGAACTGCCCGAGGACGTGCGCGAGTAGGTTCGCCCCACACTGGGGCTAATACCGCAGCACCAAGCTCGGTAGAGTCACACCATCACACGACCGGGGGGACGTAGCGATGGGGCGGTTCATCTATGACTCCTCGCTGACCGTGCTCGTGGACGATGACACCCTCGCGCACCTGCAGGCCGTGATCGGGGCCAAGCTCCGGCTACAGCAGTCCTTCTACCTCAGCTGGGGCGACCCGGCCCATGCCGGTGGTAGCCGCAGCACCATCTGGGTGACACCGGGCATCTCGCTGCAGTTCCGCTACCGCACCGCTCGCGTGCCGGTCCTGGACAGGGACCGGATCAACGACCTGTTCGCCGAGGCGAACAGTCCCGGCGGCCTCGTGCTCCAGGTCGACGGCTGAACCGCCGACGCTCGGTAACGGGGTTTCGGTATCCCTAAATAATCAGTAGGATTTCGGCATGCCTCAATCCAAACCGACGGATGCCGCGACCATCTCCGAGCCGACTCCCCCGCCGGCGCTCGGCGGGGTGGCCTCCACCCGCCTGCTGTGGTTGCTCGGCCCCGCCCTGGTGGCCGGGGTGGCGTACCTCGACCCGGGCAACGTGGCCAGCAACATGACCGCCGGCGCCCGCTACGGCTACCTGTTGGTATGGGTGGTCGTGGCCGGCAACCTGATGGCCTGGCTGATCCAGTACCTCTCGGCCAAGCTCGGCATCGTCACCGGCACGAGCCTGCCGGAGGTGCTCGGGGTACGGTTACGCCGCCCGACCTCACGCCGGCTGTACTGGATCCAGGCCGAACTCGTGGCCATGGCCACCGACCTCGCCGAAATCATCGGCGGCGCCGTGGCCCTCAACCTGCTTTTCGGGCTGCCGCTGCTGGCCGGCGGGGTCATCACCGGCGTCATCTCGATGCTCGTGCTCACGGTGCAGACCCGACGCGGCCCGCGGGTCTTCGAGCGGGTCATCGTGGCGCTGCTGCTCATCATCACGGTGGGCTTCGCCGCCGGGGTCTTCTTCGCACCGCCGGATGCGGGTTCCGTCGTCGACGGCCTCGTGCCGCGTTTCCAGGGCACCGACTCCGTGCTACTGGCCGCCTCCATCCTCGGTGCCACGATCATGCCGCACGCCATCTACGCCCACTCGGCGCTCACCCGGGACAGGTTCCCGATGCAGGAGGGCCCCGCCGCGACGAAGCGGCTGCTCTGGGCGACCAAGTGGGATGTCACGATCGCCATGGCCATCGCCGGCACCGTCAACCTCGCCATCCTCTTGCTCGCGGCCTCCGCGCTGCAGGGCGTGCCGGGCACCGACTCCCTCGAGGGTGCCTATGCGGCCCTGCAGTCGACGCTGGGACCGGTGGTCGCCACGGTGTTCGCGGTGGGCCTGCTCGCCTCCGGCCTGGCCTCCACCTCGGTCGGCGCGTACGCCGGCGCCGAGATCATGCACGGGCTGCTCAAGCTGCGGGTGCCGCTGTTGCTGCGCCGCCTGGTCACGCTGATCCCGGCGCTGCTGATCCTGGGAACGGGCTTCGACCCCACCCAAGCCCTCGTGCTCAGCCAGGTCGTGCTGTCGTTCGGCATCCCCTTCGCCCTGATCCCGCTGGTCTGGCTCACCGCTCAGAAGGGCCTGCTCGGCGAGTTCGCCAACCGCTGGTTCACCACCGTCGCCGGCGGCATCGCCGCAGTGCTGCTGGTGACCTTGAACGCCGTGCTCCTGGTGCTCGTTTTCTCCGCACCGTGATCCGGACGGGTAGCCTGAAGACGCCATGAAACCGACCACTCCCGCCGCCGAGGACTACCTCAAGACGATCTATGCGCACACCGAGTGGCAGCCGGAACCGATCACGCCCAAGGTGCTCGCCGACCGCCTGGGCATCGCCCCGTCGTCGGTGACCGAGATGGTGAAGAAGCTCGCCGCGGGCGGGTTCATCGCCCACGTGCCGTACGGCCCGCTCACCCTCACCGCCGCGGGACGGCTGCGCGCCACCGCGGTGGTGCGCCGGCACCGTTTGATCGAGACTTGGCTGGTCCGCGAGCTCGGGTACACCTGGGACGAAGTGCACGACGAGGCCGAGGTGCTCGAACACTCCATTTCCGACCGGCTACTCGAGGCCATCGACACGCACCTGGGCCGCCCGACCAGCGATCCGCACGGCGACCTCATCCCCGCCGCCGACGGCTCCACCGCCCGGGTGCCGGCCGTGCTGCTGGCGGATGCCGCCACCGGTCACACCGGAACCGTGTTGCGGGTGAGCGACCGGGACCCGGCCATCCTCCGCAGCCTCGCCGAGGCGGGGATCGGGCCGGGCAGCAGCCTCACCGTCATCGACGCCGGCACCGTGCGACTGCCCGCCGGCGCACCGCATCCGTTCACGCCCGAAGTCGCGGCGTCGGTCTGGCTCACCAGCTGACCCTGCCCACTGCCGGTACATCAGTGCGCCCGGCCAGTGTCGGCCGTAAATCCCCCTTCGATAGTGTGGGGGGCATGAGAACCCGTGACGAGATTGAATGCTGGCTCACCGACATGGACGGCGTGCTGGTGCACGAGAACCAGGCGCTGCCCGGCGCCGCCGAACTGCTGCAACAGTGGACCGATGCGGGCACACCCTTCCTGGTGCTGACCAACAACTCCATCTTCACGCCGCGCGACCTGTCCGCCCGGTTGCGTTCCTCGGGGCTGAACGTTCCGGAGGAGCGGATCTGGACGTCCGCGCTGGCGACGGCCGACTTCCTCAAGCAGCAGAGCCCCGGCGGCACGGCGTTCGTGATCGGCGAGGTCGGCCTGACCACGGCGCTACACGAGGCCGGCTTCATCATGACCGAGACCAACCCCGACTACGTGGTGGTGGGCGAGACCCGCAACTACTCGTTCGAGGCCATC
The DNA here is from genome assembly GCF_054075385.1 of Cryobacterium sp. AP23. Lineage (NCBI taxonomy): Bacteria > Bacillati > Actinomycetota > Actinomycetes > Micrococcales > Microbacteriaceae > Cryobacterium > Cryobacterium sp. AP23. The sequence continues at coordinate 2,269,524 of NZ_CM133415.1, forward strand.
ACCAAGGCCATCCGCCTGCTGCTCAAGGGCGCGCGGTTCATCGTGACCAACCCGGATGCCACCGGCCCGAGCGCCGAGGGCCCCATGCCGGCTACCGGTGCGATCGCCGCCCTCATCACCAAGGCCACCGGGATGGAACCGTACGTGGTGGGCAAGCCGAACCCGATGATGTTCCGCTCGGCGATGAACCGCATCGGCGCGCACTCGGAGAACACCGGCATGATCGGTGATCGGATGGACACCGACATCGTCGCCGGCATCGAGGCGGGCCTGCACACCGTGCTGGTGCTCACCGGGATCAGCGACAAGGCCGAGATCGCCCGTTACCCGTTCCGCCCCGACGAGATCCTCGACGGCGTGCACCAGTTGCTCTCCGCAGAACCGATCGAGTCCGACGAGATCTGACCCGCAGCCTATGCACCGAAAGCCGGGCCCTGGGGCCCGGCTTTCGGTGTACCTGGGGCGGATGTGCCCGGGCGCGGTCAGGCGGCCGGGGCCAGGCTGGTGGTGAGCGGTTCGCCGGACGAGCGGCTGGCGAAGCAGTAGAAGTACCGGTCGCCGGCGTCCCACTGCTCGGCCGTGACCGGGTAGCTGCCCTGCAGTTGCAGGTCGTCGTAGGCGCCGGCCGCGGCGAAGTCGATCACGCCGGGCGCGCTGCACAGCACGTTGATCTGCTCGGCGAAGGCCTCCTCGCCGGGGAACGGTGAACCGCTCTCGCCCTCGAGGATGCCGCGGTAGACCAGCTGGGCGGTGTGCGGGGCTGCACAGTCGACGACGGTGAACTCCTCGTCCCACGGTGAGGCGTACGGCTCGAGGCATTCGGAGCCGAACATGGTGTCCCAGGCGTGCACGCCGGCCGGCTGCGGCGCGGTGGGCGGTGGCGTCGGCTCGGCCGTGGCGGTGGGCGTTGCCGCCGCCGACTCCGACTCGGTGGCGACGGGCGCGGCCGCCGGCGGGGCGTTCAGGCGCTGGCCGAGGAAGAAGAGCCCGATGATCACGAGCACGGCGAGCACAGCCGCGCCGGCCCAGATCAGGGTGCGCGTGCTCGGGCGACGGGGCGGGCCTCCGGCAGCTGTGCCCGCGGTGGAGCCGGCGCGGCCGGAATCGGAGCCGGCGGGTTCGGGCGGTGGCGTACGCGACGTGGACGGGCTCGACCCGGATACGGCGCCGACCCCGGCCAGGGGTGTCACCGCCGCCGTGGCAGCCGCGGAAACCGGGGTCGCGGAGGCCGAAGCGTCCGCGGGCGACGCGTCAGCTGGCGTAGCGTCGGCGGACGTAGCGTCGGCGGGAGGGGTGTCGGCGGGAGCGGCGGCCGAGACGGGAACGGCAGCAGCAGCGGCAGCAGCAGCCGGGGCGGAGACGGACGCGGTCCGGCCCCGGGGACCGGACATCGGAGCGGTGGCGCCGAGTTCGTCCGTGGCCGACCCCGCCGAACCGGCCGGGCGCGGGGTGCTGCCCAGGGGGTTGGGTGCGGTGGCACGGCCTACGGCGGCGGATTCTTCGTCTTCGGTGCGCACGAGCCTGGCCTGGGCCGGGGTGGTCCACCAGGGGGCCGCATCCGGGTCGGCCTGGGGACGCCGGGCCGAGAAGGGCGCCTTGGTGAGGGGCTCGGTGGGTTCGGGTGGAACCGTCGTGGCCGAGACGGGCGGCGGCACCGCTGCCCCGGCGGCCGCGGGCGTAACGGAGGGCTCTGCTGACCGAGCCGGGGTGGGCTCGGAGGACGATGTGGGCGCTGCGACCGGCGACGAGTCTGGCTCTGCGGCGGGCTTGGGCGCCGCAGGCTCGGTGGCCGCAGCCGCAGTCGCAGCCGCAGCGGCGGACACGGTGGACGCTCGGGCCGCCTTGTCCTTCGCCTGGCGCGCCTCGACGACCGGATCGGGCTCGGTGGTCGGCGTCAGGCCCCAGCGGAAACCGCTGGGTTCGGGTTCATCCGCTGACGGGGTGCGCTCCGGCGCCTCGTCGGTGGGCGCAGCAACCCGCTCGGATTCGGCCTGCTCGGTTGCGGCGCGTTCGGCGTCAACGCGCTCGGCCGCAGCACGCCGGGCTTCGGCGTGCTGGGCAGCGACGCGGTCGGCTTCGGCCCGCTCGACGGCGGCCTGTTCTGCGGCGATGCGGTCGGCTTCGGCCCGTTCGGCGGCGACGCGCTCGGCTTCGACGCGCGCTACCTCGGCCCGCCCGGATTCGGCTCGCTGCACGGCGGCTCGCTCGTCGGCGACCCGCTCGGCGGCGGCACGCTCGGCAGCCGCGCGGATGGCGATCACGCGTTCGGCGTCGACCCGCTCGGCCTCGATCCGGTCGGCTTCGGCCCGTTCGGCTTCGACTCGTTCGGCGCGAGTGGGGAACGTCTCGGCCGGTGCCGGCTCGGGAGCGGCATCGACCGGCTCGGCCGGCGGCGTGCTCGAGAAGCGCAATTCGCGGGCGGACGCCGCGGGCGCACCCGGTGGGATGACCGGCAGGGCGACAGTCGGGTCCGGCTCAGGCTCGGCATCCGCGTCAGCCGCGGGCGTGGCCGCGTCCGAATCGGTTGTCTCAGCGGCGTCATCGGCCTCGTCGTCGGCCTCGTCGAGCTGAGCGGCCAGCCAGTCGATGCCGAGTTCGTCCTCGTCGTGTCCGTCGCGCTGGTCGGGCATCAGCTCAGTCCCAGGTCCTCGAGTCCGATGGCGGCGTAGTACGGGTACCCGGCGGCCTCGATGACCTCGCGCGCGCCCGTGCTGCGGTCCACGACCACGGCGACGCCGGCGATGATGGCGCCGACCTTGAGCAGGGCCTCGATGGCCGCCAGCGGCGATCCACCGGTGGTGGAGGTGTCTTCGAGCACGATGACCCGCTTGCCGGCGAGGTCGGGGCCCTCCACCTGACGGCCGCGACCGTGATCCTTGGGCTCCTTGCGTACGACGAAGGCGTCGTAGGCCAGGCCGCGAGCGGCGCCCTGGTGCAGGATCGCGGTGGCGACGGGGTCGGCGCCCATGGTCATGCCGCCGACGGCCACGACATCCGGGATGTCCTTGATGAGGTCGATCATGACCTGGCCGATCAGCGGGGCGACCCGGTGGTCGAGGCTGACCTTGCGGAGGTCCACGTAGTACGTGGCCTTCTTCCCACTGGTGAGGGTGAAGTCACCGTGGAAGACGGCCTCGGCCGAGATGTGGTCGATGAGCTGCTTGCGTGTATCCGTCACAAACCCACTTTAGGCCACTTGCCCGCCGGGAGTCCCGCGCCCGGTGCCGGGCAGGCGGGACGGGGCGGATTAGAAGCTGCGAACGAACTTGCGCTCGGGCACGCGGCCGTAGCCGTCCTTGCCCACGGCGATAACGGTGCCGGCGATGGAGCCAGCGGCGACAAGGGAGATGAGGAGCATGAAAACGAACACGGTCGTGCCTTTCGAAGGAAGTGGATGGCCGTGTCACGTCGGGCGAGCGCCCGGTAACCGACCTCTTCATCAGACCACCAACAACCTTTCAGCACAATCACATTGTTTAGCAAGGACTATGTAGGCTGGCTTCATGGATGTGCAGCGCCTCGAATTGCTCCGCGAACTGGCCGAACGCGGCAGCGTGACGGCCGTCGCCCGCGCAACCCACCGCACTCCGTCGGCGGTCTCGCAGCAGCTCAAAGTACTCGAGCGCGAGGCCGGCCTGCCGCTCACCGAACGCAGCGGCCGCGGGCTCGTGCTCACGGATGCCGGCCGCGCCCTGGCCGCCAGCGCCACCGATCTCGCGGTCGCCCTGGAGCGCGCCACCGCGGTCTGGGACACCTTCCGCAACCGGGCCACCGGCGACGTCAGCCTGGTGACCTTCCCCACCGCCGGGCAGATGTTGCTGCCGGGGGCGCTGCAGGATCTCGCCGACCACGCCGGCCTCGCGGTGCACTGCACCGATATGGACCCGGAGCTCAGCGACTTTCCGGCGCTCACCTCCGAGTACGACATCGTGCTCGCCCACAGCATGCGCGGCCAGCACACCTGGGGTGGGCGCGGCCTCACCTCGGTGCCGCTGATGACGGAGCCGCTCGATGTGGGGCTGCCCGCCGACCACCGGCTGGCCGGCCGGGCGTCGCTGGGCGCCGGCGACGTGATCGGGGAAACCTGGATCGGCGTGCCGGTCGGCTACCCGTTCGAACGCATCCTGCATGACATCGAGCTGCAGACCGGCGGCCGCGCCCGGGTGACGCAGCACTTCGCAGACATGCGGCTGATCGAGTCGTTCGTGATGGCCGGGCTGGGCATCGCCCTGGTCCCCCGGTATACCTCCAGCGGCGACCAGCCGGGCCGGATGGTGCTGAAGCCCCTGCGCGGGCTGGACTCCGAGCGGCAGATCGTGGCGCTGATGCGCCCCGACCGAGCCGAACGCCTGGCGGTGCGCACCGTGGTGGAGGCCCTGCGCACCCGGGCCACCCAGGTGCAGGCCGAGCACGCGGCCGCTGCGGGTTAGCGGGGCTGGGCTTGGGCTTCGGCTTGGGCTGCGGGTTCAGTGACACCGGTCACCACGAGGTCGGCCAGCTCGGCGATGCGCAGGGAATCCTGACGCAGTTCGTTGACCGCGTACTGCATGGTGTGTACCGCCTCGGCCAGTTCGACGACGCGGGCCTCGAGCCGGTCAGCCCTGGCTACCAGGCCGGGCAGGGTCTCGCCCTCCCTGCGGAGGGTGGCCAGGTCTTCCAGGGAGCGCATGGTCTCCGGGGCCAGCCGCCGGAGGAGAGTGGCGGCGAGGGTCTTCACATTCACAGCGGGGATCCTGTTCTTACGACGATGGCGGAGGCGGGGTGCCGGTCCGCAAACGGGTCAACCTGGATCGACGCGATCCGCAGGTCGGGTTCGGTGGCGACCAGGTCGCGGAACTGGTCCACGGTGAGGTGCCAGGTGGTGGGGTCGTCGACGCTGAACCGGTCGGCCAGCTCGGTGGGGAAGCTCACGTGCCACTCGCCGTCGGCGCCGAGGAGGTGGCGCACCAGGGTGAGCACGCCCGGTCGGGCCTCGATGGTGAGGACGTGCAGCAGGTTCGCTGCCAGGATGCGCACCGGTGACGCCGCGTGCACCTCCCGCCGGGCCAGCGCGAGCGTCTGGCGGCGGTCGCCGAGGTCGAGGCGGAGGAGTTCGACGGCGGGATGGGCGGAGCCCAGCCGGTCGCGCGCGGCGACCGCGGCCGAACGCGAGAAGTCGATGCCGACCACCCGGTGACCGCGTCCGGCCAGGTGCGCGAGATCCTCGCCGCCGCCGTGGCCGAGCTCGAAGATGGTGGCGTCGTCCGGGGCGCCCGCGAGGAGCGCGGTAGCGAGCGCGGATGGCCGGCCGGGCCGGTCGTCTTGCGCGGCGTAGTACTCGTCCCAGAAGTCCAGGCGCTGGTTGAGGTTGCCGAACCAGTTGATGAACCGGTCCGCGGCGGAGGCCGGGGTGATGAACCGGTGTCCGGTGTCGGGCACGCGCCAGCCCGGGCCGTAGTTCGCCTCGAGCCAGGGCTCCGGCGGGTTCGGTGCCGGGAACTCCCACCCGGCGAGCGTGATCGGCCGCAGTTCGGCGAAGATCGCGGGCGGCAGCGCTGCACGCACGTGGAACGGTTGCATGAACATGTCGTCACGGTAGAACCCGCCGAAGATGTCGACGTGGAAGCCGGCGCCGTCGCCGGCCTCGAACAGGATCTGCAGCTGGGTGCCGCTGTACCGGATGACCGTGTGGCCGATGGACTCCAGGAAGCGTTGCAGCGCGAAGCTCTCGAGCGCGGCATCCACCGGGTTGGTGTGCTCGCTGACGTAGCCGAGGTCGGCGTCGTCGTCGTGCGGAAGCAGCTCGCCGGTGCGCACCGCGCCGAGCAGGGTCCCGCCCATCAGCCAGGGCTTGAGGCCGAACTCGGTGATCTGCGCGATCACCTGGCGGGTGTGCCGGAGGAGGCCCGTGACCATCGCCGGCGAGGCGTCCGCGAAGGTGATGGAACGGTGTCCCCACTTGTTGAGCACCACCGGGTTGCCGTAGCCGTCCACGAAGCGCAGCTCCCCCTTATCCGGTTCCACGTCGGCGGCCACCGGGGTGCGATCGATCAGGACGCCGGTGTCCGAGTAGTGCAGCGTCAGTTCCCCGGTGCCGGCCAGGGTGGCGCCGAAGGCCGGCGGCAGCCGGTACCGCACGGGCGCGGTGGCGCCGGGGTTGTCCTGGCCGGGGCTCGGCTCACGGGCCGGATCGGGACTGAGCGTCGCGACCCGCCGGTCGGCGACGCGGAGCTCCAGGGCACGGGTGACGTCGACGTCAGCGTCGACGTCGAGGAGGGCCTGTGCGAGGTGGAGCTTCATCGTTGGTGCTCGTCTGGCGTGTTGGAGCCGAGTGAAGTTCACCCAATGTTGCCGCGCCAGCTTTCAACCAGCCACCCTAGCGTCACCACCTGCTGCTATGCACGCCCTGGCCGCCGTTAGGCTGGCCGGATGCCTGAGATCGAGTGGACGCTGCGCTGGGAAGCCGACCTGTCGGAGCAGGACCACACCGCCCTGGCCGCCCTGTTCGCGCGGTACTACCCGCGCGACGCGGTCACCTTCACGGGTGCGCGCAGTTGGATGGGTGCCCGGCCGGAGGCGCGGGTGATCGGCTCCCACCAGGGTCGTCCGGTGGCCCATCTCGGCTTCATCCGGCGGATGCTGCGTGTCGAGTCCGGCGGGTCGGTGCTGGTCGGCGATGTCGGCCTGGTCGGCGTCGATCCGGACTACCAGGGCAGCGGGCTCGGCGGCCGGCTGTTGGCGGAGGCCACCGCGTCGCTGCGGCTGCTGAACCTGCCCTTCGGGTTCCTCACTTGCGCCCCGGCGGTGGTGGGGTTCTACTCCACCGGCGGCTGGCGGCAGGCGGAGGGCCAGGTCACCCGCATGATCAACACCGAGCTGCGGCCGGAGACGTACACCGGGCCGGCGCTGGTGCTGCCGGTGACCGCGTCGTTCGCCGACTGGCCGGCCGGGCAGACGATCATCCGCGACGGCCTCGAGGTCTAGGCCCCGGCGTCGTCCCGCACGGCGCTCAGATAGCGGTCCAGCACCACGTCCACGAGGGCGGCGGGAGGCTCGTCACCATCGACCAGGAGGGTCGGGCTGAGGATGTCGGCGCCCGCGTCCTGCGACCAGCGGGCGAAGGTGCCGGGCGCGAGGAGGTAGCTGGCGACGACGACGCGTGCCGCCGGGGATTCGGCCCGGGCGGCGGACACGGCATCCGTCAGGCTCGGGGTCGCGGCGGCGATGAAGGCGACGGTGACGGGCACGCCCAGCACGGCGGCGAGCTGTTCGCCCGCGGTGCGGCAGTCGGCCACGGCGTTCGCGTCGCTCGACCCGGCAGCGGCGAGGATCACCCGGTCCGTGCCGACGAGGCCGAGCGCGGCCAGGCGGTCGGCGAGGATCCCGGTCAGCCGCGTGTCGGGGCCGAGCGCGGCGGTGACCGTGACCGGTCGCGGCCGGGCATCCGCCACGGCGTTCGCAAGGTCGAAGCGCACGTGATACCCGGCCGAGACCAGCAGCGGCACGATCACGGCGGCGCGGCCGGGTTCGGCCGGGGCGAGGCAGGCCGGCACATCCGGCTGCTGCACGTCGACGAAACCGGCCACGACGGGAGTGGTCGGGCTGATGCCGGCCAGCGCCCGGGTCACGGCGTCGACGAGTGCGAGCACGGCCCGCTGGGCAACCGGGTCGCGGGAGCCGTGGGAGGCGAGGAGAAGCAGCGGTTGGCGGCGTGCCGGGGCGGCGCTCATCACGCTGCGTGGGTGGGCGTGGCCTCCGGTGCGAGCCGCACCTGCACGGAGCCGGATTCGATCCGGGTCTCGAAGGTGGGCAGGGTGAGGTCGGCGGAGCTGAAGCATTCCCCGGTGGCCAGATCGTACACCTGCTTGTGCAGCGGAGAGGCCAGCGTGTCGCGGTCGCCGCGCGATCCGACGATGCCGCGGCACATCACGAAGGATCCCGTCGCCGGGTCCCGGTTGGAGACCGCGTAGACGGTGCCGCTGGGCATCAGGACGATCGCGAGCTGTTCGCCGTCGACGATGGCGGCTTCGGCCCAGAGCGGTTCCAGCTGGGCAAGCTCGCAGACATCCGCCCACACCGCTGTGGCGTCGACGGGTCGTGTGATGGTTGTCTCGTCAGCGGCCAGCATGATGTCCTCGATTCCGGCGCCGGGCCAGTGAATGCGTTCGGCGCCCCTTCAGATTACCCACGCGGGAGGAGGAGGCTGTGGGACCTTCGACCCTCATTCGCCGCGCGCGGGTGTGAGGTACTTGAGAGACGCCATGTGGCAGCGCGACGGCGGGTTACGCCGGCGGCATTTACGCGGCTTGATCTTCTCGAAAGGTGCCGCGATGACACTGAACCCCTCCGTGCCGACAACGAACGAAACGAACGGCACCCGCCGGGTCATCGTGATCGGGGGCGGGCCTGCCGCGCACAGGTTCGCCGAGGCCATGGTCGCCCGCGCCGAGGCCGCCGGCGACACCGCCCGCCCGGTGGACATCACCGTCATCGGCGAGGAAGTGCACCTGCCCTACGACAGGGTCTCCCTGTCGCACCGCCTGGCCGGTCCGGAAGACCTCACCCTGGGCGACCCGGTGTTCTGGCAGTCGGACACCGTGCACTACCGCGGCGGCAGCCGCGTCACCGCCGTGGATCCCGCCACCCGCACGGTCACCCTGGACACCGGTGACGTCCTGTCCTACGACGACCTGGTCTTCGCCACCGGCTCCTCGGCGTTCGTGCCGCCGGTGCCCGGCGGCGACAAGGGTGTCGTGTACCGCACCATCGAAGACGTCGACTTCCTCGTCGCCGAGACGGCCCGGCTGAAGGCCAAGTTCGGCCGGCCCGCGAACGTCACCGTGATCGGCGGCGGGCTGCTCGGCCTCGAAGCCGCCGGCGGTGTGCAGCGCCTCGGCGCGAACACCACCATCGTGGACGGCGCCACCTGGCTGATGCCCACCCAGCTCGACCAGGGCGCCGGCATGGCCCTCGGCCGCCTCATCGACCAGCAGGGCATCCGCCTCGAACTCGGCCACCGCCCCACCGAGATCCTCGTCGCCGAGACCGGCCAGGTGCTCGGCCTGACCCTCGACGACGGCCGCCAGCTGAACGCCGACCTCATCGTCTGGTCCATCGGCATCCGTGCCCGCGACGAACTCGCCCGCGCCGCGGGCCTGGAGATCGGCCCGCGCGGCGGCATCGTGATCGGCGACGACTGTTCGAGCTCAGTGCCCGGCATCTGGGCGATCGGCGAGGTCGCCAGCGTCGACGGCCGCTGCATCGGACTTGTCGCCCCGGCCAACGCCATGGCCGAGGTCGTCGCCGACCGGCTGAACGGCGGCCAGGCCCTGTTCCCCGGCATCGACGACGCCACCAAGCTCAAGCTCTCCGGCGTGGAGGTCGCCAGCTTCGGTGACGCCTTCGGCGCGAGCGAGAGCGCCCTCGAGGTCGTCTACGCCGACCCGGCCCGCGGCCTGTACCAAAAGGTCGTGGTCTCCAGCGACGCGAAGACCCTCCTCGGCGGCATCTTCGTCGGCGACGCGTCGCCGTACCTGTCGCTCCGCCCGCTGCTCGGCCGTTCACTCCCCGCCGAGCCCGGCGCGTACCTGTCCGCCTCCGGCGCCGAGCTGCCGTCCAGCTCGGACATGCCCGACGACGCCCAGCTCTGCTCCTGCAACAACGTCTCGTTCGGCACCGTCCGGGCCGCCATCCACGGCGACCACGGTGACCCCGTCACCGACCTCGGCGAGCTGAAGGCCTGCACCCGGGCCGGCACCCAGTGCGGTTCCTGCGTGCCGCTGCTCAAGAAGGTGCTCGAAACCGAGCTCACCAAGGCCGGCATCGCCGTGTCGCACGCCCTGTGCGAGCACATCCCGATCAGCCGCAGCGAACTGTTCGAATCGGTGCGCATCCTGCAGCTCACCTCGTTCGACCAGATCATGGATCGCTTCGGTACCGGCCTCGGCTGCGACGTCTGCAAGCCGACCATCGCGTCGATCCTGGCGTCACTGTCCTCCAGCTACATCCTGGATGCCGGCCGTGGCGGCCTGCAGGACACCAACGACCGGGCCCTGGCGAACATGCAGAAGGACGGCAGCTACTCGGTGGTGCCGCGTATCCCCGGTGGGGAGATCACCCCGGAGAAGCTCATCGTGATCGGGCAGGTCGCGGCGGAGTTCAACCTCTATACCAAGATCACCGGCGGCCAGCGGATCGCGCTCTTCGGTGCCCGGCTCGACCAGCTGCCCGCCATCTGGCGGGTGCTCGTGGACGCCGGCTTCGAATCCGGCCAGGCCTATGGCAAGAGCCTGCGCACCTCGAAGTCCTGCGTCGGCTCGGCCTGGTGCCGGTTCGGCGTTCAGGACTCCGCGGCCATGGCCATCGAGTTGGAGAACCGGTACCGCGGGCTGCGGTCGCCGCACAAGTTCAAGCTCGGCGTCTCCGGCTGTGCCCGCGAGTGCGCCGAGGCCCGGTCGAAGGACATCGGCGTCATCGCCACCGAACTCGGCTGGAACCTCTACGTCGGCGGCAACGGCGGCTTCCAGCCGGCCCACGCCGTGCTGCTCGCCCAGGACCTCGACGCCGACACCCTGGTGAAGTACATCGACCGCTACCTGATGTACTACATCCGCACCGCCGACCGGCTGCAGCGCACCGCCCGCTGGCAGGAAGACCTCGAGGGCGGCATCGACCACGTGCGCGACGTGGTCGTGAACGACTCGCTCGGCATCGCCGCCGACCTCGAAGCGGCCATGGCCAGCCACGTGGACGTCTTCGAGGACGAGTGGGCGGCGACCCTCGCCGACCCTGAGCGCCTCCGCCGGTTCCGGCCGTTCGTGAACGCCGACACCCCCGACCCGTCGCTGCTCCAGGTGATCGAACGCGGCCAGCCGCGGCCGGCCCGCCCGGAAGAGCGCGACGGCACCAGCGCCGCCGGCCCGGTGCGCCTGGCCGGGCTGACCATCCCGGTTCGCCGGGATGGCATCGACATCCCGGTCTCCTCGGCGACGGGCGCGGAGTAGCCCGTGTCCCTCGGCCTCGACTACGCGGGGAAACGGGTGCTCGTCGTGGGCGGCGCCCGGCCGGCCCGGCGCGTTCTCGCGCGCTACCGGGCCTCTGGGGCGACCGTCTATCACGTGACCGGTCCTGACCCGATGGCGCCGGACCTGTATCCGCTGCCCGGGGTGCTGACCCCCGCGTATCCCCGGTCCCTCGGTGCGTGGGACGCGCTCATCGCCGCGGTCGACCTGGTTGCCGTCGTTCAGACCTCCCCGGCCACCGACGCGGTCATCGCCGCGGCGTGCAACCGGCACCGCACCTGGCTGAGCCGGGAGACCGCCGCGTCGACGGCCCCGGTCGGCTCGGTCACCCTCGTCGGCGGCGGACCCGGCCTGGAGAAACTCCTCACGGTGGGCGCCCTCGCGGCCCTGAACCAGGCCGATATCGTCTACTACGACCGGCTCGGGCCCACCGACAAGCTCGCCGAGTGGGCCCCGGGCGCTGAGCTCGTGGACGTGGGCAAGGCACCGGGGCACCACGCGATCCCGCAGCGCGACTCAGAGCGGATGCTGGTGGCGTCGGCCCTCGCCGGCCGCACCGTCGTGCGCCTCAAGGGCGGCGACCCGTTCGTCTTCGGCCGCGGCGGCGAAGAGGTCATCGCCTGCCGGGCCGCCGGGGTGCCGGTGACCGTGATCTCGGGAGTGACGAGCGCGATCGCCGTGCCCGGCGCCGCGGGCATCCCGGTGACCCACCGCGAGGTGAGCCGGTCGTTCACGGTGATCTCCGGCCATGCGCCGATCTCCGACCTGGAACTGACCCACCTCATCGGCCTGGACGGGACCATCGTGGTGCTGATGGGCATCGGCACCATGCTGCAGATGATTGCCGGCCTCGGCCGGCTCGGCATGCGCGCCGACATGCCCGTCGCCATCGTGGAGCGCGGCTTCGCGCACGACCAGCGCTCCACCTTCGGTCGGCTCGACACCATCGCCGCGCTCGCGACCACGGCCGGGGTGCGCTCCCCCGCCGTCGTGGTCATCGGCGCAGTGGTGGCCCTGGCCACGCACGGCGACGCCGAAGCGGCTGGCCTCCTGCGTGAGGCTGCCGAGATGGCCGGTTAGCCGGCCTCCGCACCCGTCCATGGCATAACTCCTGCAATACGTCCGAACGACGTGGGGCAGCTGCCGGAATTCCGCGGAAGTCAGCCGCCGCGACGGAATTCTGCAGGAGTTGTGCACCCCACCGGTCAGCCGCCGTACTTGGCCATGATCGTCATGCCGGAGCCGTTGTCGCTGCACACGTCGGACACGATGGTGCCCGCGACATCCATCGCGGTCGCCTCTCGCTGCTCGAGGAAGTAGCCGGGCACGACGACGGGCGCGGAGATACCCTCGACGAGGGCGGGGACCTCAAGGCCGATCAGGCCGGTCGCCGTCTTCTGCAACTCGGTGATCACCTCCACCGCCCCATCCATCTCGGTGCGCCACTCGGCGGCGGTCACGTCGCCGCGACTGAATCCCTGCTCGGCATTCAGGTATCGGGACGTGAAGTCGGAGAGTTGCTCGCACTGGTCGGTGATCTGCGGATCGGGGGTGAAGACGTCGGTGGTGAACTCGCCGGTCAGGACGAAGTGCGAGTCGTCTGGCACAAAGATGTACAGCTGCATCAGGGTGGACTTGGACACCGGGAGCAGGTAGGTACGGGTGCCCTGGCAGCCGCCGCGGCGGTCATTCTGCATGGCCCCGCCGACGGTAAGGCTGAAATTGCCGCCCACGCATGCGAAGCTCACCCGGAATGACGCTGCGCCCTCGGGCACGTCGATCATTTTCTCGACCGGACCGACGGTGTTGAGCTCGACAGCAGGCCAGTCCGCTGTGTTCACGCTCTCGGCGCTTTCGGTGGCACCGGCATCCGGCGGCGACGCCGTGCACCCCGTCAGCACGAGTGCCGCACCGAGCAGGCAGGCCACCGATCGGACCAGGGCTGATCTGACCAGGGCTGGTTTCGAGTGACGCATGATTCCCCCACATCCGGCGCCTGTGCGGCGCCCGCACGACCCCCGTGCACGCCCGACTCTACCGAGTGCCCGTGGCAGGTGACCGCGACTGCTGGCAAAAGTCCCCTTCACGGCCGCTTTGGGGGCGCTTTGCGGCACGTCGGTGGATGCTGAGATCGCGACCGCCGGCATAAGTCCCCTTGGAGGCACTCCAAGGGGAACTGTGCAGCAACTCGCTGGCCGCCTCCGCCCGGCCCCGGGCGGGAGGCGGTCAGGCTCTACCGTGCGATACCCGGGTGCGACGCGACAGGGAGTCGACGATGACCGCCAGCAGCAGCACCGCGCCGGTGATCATGTACCGGATTGACGAGTCCAGGTTGAGCAGGGTGAGGCCGCTGGAGATCGACTGGATCACCAGGATGCCCAGCAGGGCGGAGAAGGCGCTGCCGCGTCCGCCGAAGAGGCTGGCGCCGCCGATCACCGCCGCGGCGATGGCGTTGAGGTTGGTATCGCCACCGCCCGAGCCCTGGTTGGCCGCCGCCAGCCGGCCGGCGGCGAGGATGCCGCCGAGCGCCGCGAAGGTGGAGCAGAGCACGAACACGGTGACGTAGATGCGGGTGACGTTGATGCCCGACCGCCGGGCCGCCTCGACGTTGCCGCCGACCGCGTACACCGACCGGCCCCACCGGGTGCGGGTGAGAAAGAAGTTCATCACCACCACGAGGATGAGGAACAGGAGGAACATGGCGCCGACGCCGCGGGTGAGGTTGAGGTACCAGGCGGGCACACCCAGCACCAGCAGCAGGAAGACGCTGCGAACGATGATCGCTGTGGGCGAGACGGCCGACAGCCCGGCGGCACTTCGACGGTTCGCGGTGATGAACAGCTGCGCCGCGTAGGCGAGCACCGTGAGCACCACGAGCAGGTAGGACAGCCAGTCGGGTAGGAACCACTGCTGGGCGAACTGCACGATCCAGGAGTCGAACGGGATGTTGATCGACCCGGTCGAGCCGAGCACATACAGTTGCAGGCCGAGGAATCCGAGCAGTCCGGCGAGGGTGATCACGAAGCTTGGAACCCCGAACCGGGTATAGAGGAAGCCGTAGAGCAGCCCCACGGCCACGCCGGCGAGCAGGGCCGCGAGCAGCGACACCGGCAGCGGCCAGCCCAGGTTCACGAAGCTGACGGCGAGGATGGCGGCGGCCAGGCCGCTGACCGAGCCGACCGACAGGTCGATCTCGCCCAGCAGCAGCACGAGCACGATACCGATCGAGATGGTGCCGACGGCCGCGCACTGCAGGGTGAGGTTGACGAGGTTGGTGCTGGAGAGGAAGTTGGGGTTGAGCAGGGAGAACGCCACCCAGATCACGATCAGGCCGATCACGACGGGCAGGGAGCCGATGTCGCCGGAGCGCACCCGCTTGCCGAACGCCCGCACCGTGCCGCCGAGGCCGTGCGGCTGGATCAGCCGTTCGTCCTGCAGGTCGGCGGCGACGGCGGCGAGGCGCACGGTCTCGGTGGGCGGCGGCGAACCCTCGGCGGCGGGCTGCGGCGGGGTCGAAGTCGGGGTCGTCATGGCCGTTCCTCCTCGGGGGATGCGGTTGGGCTGGTGCCGGTGGCGGCGGTAGCGGCGACGTCCGCCGCATCCGACCGGGCCTGGGCGCGCCGGGTGACGGCGTTGTCGCTGGCCCCGGTGATCGCCGCGATGATGTCTTCGTAGGTGACGTCGGCCACCTTGAACTCACCGTTGTTGCGTCCGAGCCGCAGCACCACGATGCGGTCGGCGACGGCCTGCACATCCGCCATGTTGTGGCTGATCAGCACCACGCCGAGACCGCGCTCACGCAGCCGCTCGATGAGGTTCAACACCTCGGCGGTCTGGGCGACGCCGAGGGCGGCGGTGGGTTCGTCGAGGATCACGATGCGCGGCTCGCCGATCAGGGAGCGGGCGATCGCCACGGTCTGGCGTTGCCCGCCGGAGAGCGAGGCGACCGGGATGCGCACCGACGGGATGCGGGCGGAGAGCTGGCGGAGCAGGCTCCAGGAGCGTTTCTCCATCTCGACTTCGTTGATGGTGCCACGGCCGAGTTCGTGGCCGAGGAACAGGTTGGCGACCACGTCGAGGTTGTCGCAGAGCGCGAGGTCCTGATAGACGGTGGCGATGCCGAGGTTGTTGGAGTCGGCCGGGTTGTTGATCGCGACCCGCTTGTCGCCCGACGTGATCGTGCCGCCGTCCTGCGGGTGCACCCCGGCGAGGATCTTGACCAGGGTGGACTTGCCGGCACCGTTGTCGCCGACCAGCGCAACCACTTCGCCGCTGTAGATGTCGAGGTCGATGTCGGTGAGCGCCTGCACGGCGCCGAAGTTCTTGTCGATCCCGCGAAGAGACATCACCAGTTCGCCGGTGCGGGTCTCGGGGGTGGAAAGCACAGTCATTGTGATTCCTCCTGCTGGGTAGAGCGGGCCGGGACCCGCAATCGTGGGTAGCGGTGTCCCGGCCGGCCGTTGTGTGGCTGTTCAGTTGTTGTGGCGGTGGCGGCTACTGCAGCCCGGCGGCGGTGCACGCCTCGGCGTAGTCGGCCGTGCAGATCTCGTCGACCGTCCAGAAGCCGTCATCGATCACGGTTTCCTGGATGTTGTCGATGGTGACCACCACGGGGGTGAGCAGGGTCGACGGGACGTCCTGGAAGGTGGTGTCGGGTTCCGGCGTCTCGCCCTGGGCGAGCTGGTCGGCGACCTCCGCCGCCTTCTCAGCCTCCAGCTTGATGGCCTTGTAGACGGTCATGTACTGGTCACCGGCGACGATGCGCTGGATGGCCGCGAGTTCCGCGTCCTGCCCGGTGACCGGGGGCCACGGGTCGGTGCCTGCCGCCTTCATGGCGGCGATGGCGCCACCGGCGGTGCCGTCGTTGGCCGCGTACACGCCGGAGATGTCGGCGCCGAACTGGGTGACCTGGCCGGCCGCCCATTCCTGGGCCTTGTCCGGGCTCCAGTCAGGCGTGTCGTAGCTGGCCAGAATCGGGATGCCGCTCGGTTCGATCACCGAGAGCGCACCCTTCTTGAAGTCGGCGGCGTTGGCGTCGGTGGGCGAACCGTTGATCATGATCAGGCCCGTGGTCGTGCTGTCGGCCTTGAGCTTGTCGACGAGTGCGGTTCCCTGCAGGACTCCGACCTGTTCGTTGTCGAACGAGATGTAGTAGTCCACCTTGTCGCTCTTGATCAAGCGGTCGTAGGAGATCACCGGCACATCCTGAGCGGCGGCGGCCTCGGCGATGCTGGCCGCTGCGGCCCCGTCGACGGGGTCGAGCACAAGCACCTCAACACCCTCGGTGAGCGCGGATTCGGCCTGCTGCTGCTGCTTGGCGGCATCCTGGTCGGCGTTGGCGTAGATGATGTCGTAGTCGCCGAGCGAGGTCAGCTTGTCTTCGAACAGGGGGCGGTCGAATTTCTCGTACCGGGCCGTCTTGGATTCGGGGAGGAGCAGGCCGATCTTGATGGCGTCTGCGGAGCCTCCTCCGTCGGTGCTGCCGGCGTCGGAGCCGGACGGGGAACAGGCAGCAAGGGTGCCCGTTGTCGCGAGTAATGCAATTGCCAGGAGCGCGAACCTCTTCCTGGGTTTGCTCATGATGTATGCCTCCTACTGTGACCACCCTCGTTGGCGGTGTAATGAGCATGGCCCCGGTCCCAAATGCCGTCAAGGCTTGAACTCAAGAGGCCAGGCCGCCCCGTTCAGCTGTGGTTTCGAGGGTTTCCTGAGGAGCGAAGGAGGTGATTCCGGGCAGGATGTCGGGGGCGGGGGCGGCCATCGGCGCGCGCGCGGCCACATCCGGCCGGCCGCCGGCGATCTCGGCCCGGTCGATGGCGAAGAGCACCGCACCGAGCACCTCGGCCCGCTCGCCCAGTTCGCCCTTGACCACGTCGGGCACCCCGGATGCCGTGGCGAGGGTGGAGCGCTCGAGGGCATGCCGGAGCGGGCTGAGCAGCAGCTCGCCGGCTTCGGCGAGCTCGCCGCCCACCACGATGCGGTGCGGGTCGACCAGGTTGCTCAGCCCGGCGAGGGCGATGCCCAGGTGCCGGCCGGCGTCGGCGATCACCCGGAGCGCCCTGGCCTCCCCGGCCTCGGCGCGCAGCAGGATGTCGCGCAGCTTGACGTCGGCGTGGCTGCCGGGGAACTTCGCGGCGAGCGCCGCCGACCCCACCAGGGTCTCCAGGCAGCCTCGGTTGCCGCACCGGCACACCTGCCCCTGTTCGTCGAGGGTGAGGTGACCGATCTCGCCGGCCTTGCCGCTGCCGCCCCGGTAGACCCGGCCGTCCACGATCAGCCCGGCGCCCACCCCGTGCGACACTCGCAGGTAGGCCGCCTGGCTGATGCCCTGGGCGGCGCCCATGCGGTACTCGGCGAGCGCGCCGAGGTTGGCCTCGTTGTCGACGAAGACCGGCCGGTGCAGCCGCGCGGCGAGTTCCTCGGCCACCGGCACCCCGTCCCAGCCGCGCATCAGGCCCGGCGTGGCGATGATGCCAGAGCGCGGGTCCACCGGCGCGGCCAGGCCCACCCCCACCGCGAGGACTTCGTCGAGGCCGGCGCCGACGGACTCGGCCATGTCCTGGATGAGCAGCATCACCCGGTCGAGTTCGCTGTCGGCGCGGTGGTCGCGGGCCAGCGGCAGCATCCGCTCGGCCAGCACCTGGTGGCCGGCGTCGGCCAGTGCCAGCCGCAGTTGCCGGTTCGACACGTGCAGGCCCACCACGAGCCCCATCTCGCGGGCGAGGGTGACCCGCACCGCCCGGCGGCCGCTGCGAGAGGTGGGCGTGGTCTGCAGCACCCCGGCGGCGGCCTGCTCCTTGACGATGTTGGACACCGTGGCCGGCGACAGGCCCGTGACCCCGGCGAGTTCCACCTGGGTCAGGGCGCCGTGGTGCGTGATCGCCTCGACGATGCGCGCGCGATTGGCCTCACGCAGGGACGACTGCGACCCGGGATTGCGGCGACTGCTCACACCCCACACGATAGTGCCGGGGCCATGCTCGTGCCGCAAACAAGGAAATAGTGAGGTTACAAGGACCCCTGCGGCCTGTGCGTCCTGGAAAACTCACCATGTCCTTGTCGGCGGATGTCGGTTGCCCGGTCAGTGGTGGAACGCCCGCACCTGGGCGGCATCGGCCGCGCGCACCCCTAGTGAGGGGCGACCTGACCGAGCCAGCCGGTCATGCGTTTCTGGGCGGCGCTGGTGCTGAGCTCGCTGCGGCTCTCGGGGTGCTTCCAGAAGTAGGTGAGCGCAATCAGGATCAAGATCGGGGAGGCGCCCAGGATCTGGGCGTTCAGGTCGACGTGCGTCTCGGCGTACATCACCCGCAGAACCGGGATCTGCGCCTTCCTGGGGTTCGCCGCGTTCGTGAACACGGCCCCGATCGACGTCACGGCCTCCCACGAAACGTCGGCGTCACCACCGGTGAAGCGAAGGGCGATGCCGGAGGCTCCGATGCCCACCCCATGCAGGTGCGGCCAGCCTGTGCGCGTGCCGTACGAGACGATGGACATGACGGCGGCCCAGCCGAAGAACAGTGCCCCGACGCCCAGCACGATGAGCGGGAAGAGGACGTACCCGATTTCGGACCCGGCCACACCGATCATGCCGAACAATCCCCACAGGCAGATCGCGGTGATCACGACGTACGTGGCCACCAGCCGCCACGGCACCGGCCGGAGCTTGGCGAAATACAACCATTGATCCGGCGGCGGGGTCGAAGACTTCGCGAATGCAAACGCGTTGACGAGCACCAACGGCTTCCGGGATGCGGTGCCGGGAAGCCAATCCGCGGGCACGTCGAAGGTCTGAGTCACCCCTGTGACGCTACCGAGTTATTCGTTCGCACGTGCGCCGGCACCGCGTCCGGCCGCTCAACGTCGGCGGCCCCGGGCGTCCCGAGCGTCCAGGCGCTCGTTCAACGTGATGGCCGCGTCAATGAGCGCCAGGTGGGTGAACGCTTGCGGGAAGTTGCCGATCTGCTCGCCGGTCGGTGCGATCTCCTCCGCGTACAGCCCGAGATGGTTGGCGTAGGTCAGCATCTTCTCGAACGTGAACCGCGCCTCGGGGAGCCGGTCGGCTCGCGCGAGCGCGTCAACGTACAGGAAGCTGCAGAGCGAGAACGTGCCCTCCGACCCCCGCAGCCCGTCGGGCGACGCCTCCGGGTCGTACCGGTAGACCAGGCTGTCGGACACGAGTTCCCCCTCGATCGCCCGCATGGTGTCCGTCCACATCGGATCCTGCGGCGCGATGAAGCCAACCTGCGGCATCTTCAGCAAGGAGGCGTCGAGCACCGGCTCCCCGTATTGCTGGACGAAGGCGCGACGCTCCTCGCTCCACCCCTTCGCCATGATCTGGTTGTAGATCGCGTCGCGTTCCGCGATCCACCGGGTCAGCGGCGCCGGCCGGCCGTAGGCGGTGGCGAGCCGAATGGCGCGGTCGAACGCGACCCAGCACATCAGGCGCCCATAGGTGAAGTCCTTCCGCCCGCCGCGGGTCTCCCAGATGCCCTCCTCCGGCTGGTCCCAGTGGTCGGCAAGCCAGTCGAGCAACCGGCTGATGGCCAGCCAGCCGGCCTGGCCGATCTGGATTCCGGCGCGGTCGGCGTTGTAGACGGCCTCCATCGCCTCCCCGTAGATGTCGAGCTGGAGCTGTTCGGCGGCACCGTTGCCGACCCGCACCGGATACGAGCCGCGGTATCCCTCCCAGTCCGCGAGGATCTCCTCGGACAGGTTCGGGTCGCCGTCGATCCGGTACATGATGTTCAGCGGGCCGGAGTCGCTGCCCAGCGGTTCGGCCACCCGGTCGCGAAGCCACCGGCCGAACGCGGCGGC
Source organism: Cryobacterium sp. AP23 (assembly GCF_054075385.1). Taxonomy (NCBI): domain Bacteria; kingdom Bacillati; phylum Actinomycetota; class Actinomycetes; order Micrococcales; family Microbacteriaceae; genus Cryobacterium; species Cryobacterium sp. AP23. Next base: position 2,289,338 of record NZ_CM133415.1, read on the forward strand.
CTCGGTGGAGAAGCCCATCCGCACCAGCGTGTTGACGGAGAAGGACGCATCCCGCACCCAGGTGAAGCGGTAGTCCCAGTTGCGTTCCCCGCCGATCTGTTCCGGAAGACCCGCGGTCGGCGCGGCCACGAGGCCACCCGTCGGGGCGTAGGTCAGCAGTTTGAGGGTGATGGCCGACCGCTGCAGCTCCTCGCGCCAGCGCCCGACATAGGTCGACTGACCCACCCAGTTCTGCCAGTACCGGGAGGTGTCGTCGAACAGTCGCTGGGCCTCGGCCACGGGCATGGCCAGGGGAGAGGCATCCCCACCCGTTTCGAGGATGACGCCGCGCATCTCCCCTTCAGTCAGGCTCAGCGTGAACCGCAGGTCGCCCTCGTCCGACGGCTGTACCCGTCCGCGCCGCTCCTCGCCCTGGTCACGGATGAGGTGGATCGTCAGGGTGGTGTCGCCCGCCACGAACGCGGCGCCGTCGTCGGTGACGGTCATCTGGTGGGGTTGCCGGCCGTAGTCGAACCGGGGGGCGATCTCGACGTCGAACGTGATCGTTCCCCGCACGCAGCGCATGGCCCGCAGGAGGCGATGGTGGCCGCTGGGGACGTCGGAGGTCACCGGCATGAAGTCGATCACCTCGCCCACTCCGTTCTCAGTGAGGAAGCGGGTGATCAGGATCGCCGTGTCGGGGAAGTAGAGCTGCTTCGTCTCGAACGCGTCGTCCTGCGGATGCGCGCTGAAATGCCCACCCTTCGCGCGATCCAGCAGCGAGGCGAAGATGCTCGGCGAGTCGAACCGCGGGCTGCAGAACCAGTCGATCGTGCCGTCCGTCGACACCAACGCCGTGGTCTGCAAGTCTCCGATCAGGCCGTGGTCGGCGATCGAGGGGTAATCGGTCATGGTGCGATCCTCTCTTCCTCCACGACTGCTCCCGCAGGCGTGATGATCATGGTTGGGTCGTGGCAGCAGCCGGGGTGGTGGTGGGCTTCGCGCGCCCCGGCAGGAGGACCGCGATGACGATTCCGACGACCGCGATGACCAGCAGGGGCACCGTTGCCGCCAGGTATCCGCCCGCATTCGCGTCCGCGTTCAGCACGAGGAGGGTGCTCACGATGGCTGTCCCGAAGCTCGATCCGAGATTCGAGACACTGCGGGAGAGTCCGCTGATCTCCCCCTGCTGCTTTTCGGGGAAGGCCGACTGCACCAGGTTGACGCTTGGGGTCAGCATCAGCCCGATCCCCAGCCCGATGGTGAGAAGGCCTGGCGCGAACGCCCATGCGCCCGGGACTGTCGCCACGATCAGCAGGAGGAGCAGGCCGATGCCCGTGACCAGGAAGCCGACCACGATCAGCGACCTTTGCGCGAATCGCCGCACCAGTGCGCCCGCGGACAGAGACGACACCAGGATGCCGGCGGTGGCGGCGCTGAAAATGATCCCGGTGTCTATCGCGTTGTAATTGCGGACGACCTGGAGGTAGCTCGCCACGAGCATCGAAATGCCCATCAGCAGCAGCCACTGGAAGTTCTGGGTGATCAGGCCCAGGTTGGAGACCCGGTTCTTGAACAGCGCGGTCGACAGCAGCGGATCACGCCCCTTGCGCTCCAGCCGCCGCACCCACCAGAAGAACAGCGCGATCACACCGATGCCCGCCGCCATCAGCGCGAGCGCCACGGGCAGGTTGTTGTCCGTGGCGAGGATACCGATCACGAACACGATCAGCCCGAGTGCCGACAGCAGGGCCCCGATGACGTCGAACGGCTTGTCTGGTTCCCGGGCGCGCGGGTCCTTGAGCCGCACGGCGAGGATCAGGATGAGCACGATGACGAGGGCCTGGAAGATGAAAGCCGCCCGCCAGCTGATGGTCGCGGCGATCCACCCGCCGATCAGGGGCCCCGTTGCCGCACCGACGCCGCCGGCAGCGCTTACCAGGCCGAACGCGCGGGCCCGCTCGGCCACGCCCGTCCAGTACATGGTGACCAGGATGTAGACCGGCGGGATGAGCAGGGCGGTGCCGGCCCCTTCCAAAATCGAGTTGCCCAGGATAAGCACGCCGAGGCCGGGCGACGCGGCACTGATGACGGCCCCGACACCGTAGACGGCCAAACCGAGGACCAAGCAGGTCTTCCGCCCCAGCTGCTCCGTCAGCTTGCCGAACGGGATCATCAGGGCCGCCATCACGAGCAGGAACAGCGTGATCGACAACTGGATGCCCTGGACCGACGTGTTGAGGTCCTGGCTCATGTCAGTGAGCATGACGTTCATGTTCGAGCCGGCGAAGGAACAGATGAACTGCGCCAGCGCGAGGGGCAGCAACGACCACAGCGTGGTGGTCCCGCTCCGCACCTCGGCTTGCGATGACATGGTGCCCTCCAGGTGACTTCAGTAGACGCGTACTGAAGGTTGCCTGTGATTGCCGGGCTCCGCCATCACCCGGTTCGGATGAGAGGCGTGGGGGTCAGCGGCCGATCGTGTCCAATTCGGCGACGTCGTCGGCGGAGAGCGAGAGTCCTGCGCCGAGCAGGTTCTCGCGCAGGTGCGCAACCGACGATGTCCCGGGGATCAGCAGGATGTTGGGCGAGCGCTGCAACAGCCAGGCCAGGGCCACCGCCATCGGTGTCGCGTTCAACCGGGAAGCAACAGCCGCGAGCGCCTCGGACTGCAGCGGGCTGAAGCCGCCCAGTGGGAAGAAGGGTACGTAGGCCACATCCTTGCCCAGCAGCATGTCGATCAGGTCATCGTCCTGGCGGAAGGCGAGGTTGTACATATTCTGCACGCACACGATCGGGGCGATCGCCATGGCCTCAACGACCTGATCCACCGTCGCGTTGCTGACGCCAAGGTGCCGGATCAGACCCTCTGCCTGCATCGCGACAAGCGCTTGGAACGACTCGGCGATCGAGCCGGCCACGGGTCCCTCGGTGTTCCCGAGTCGCAGGTTGACGAGATCGAGTGTGTCCAGGCCGAGCACTGCGAGGTTCTCCTCGACCTGCGCTCGCAGCTGGTCTGGCTGCCGGGACGTGGGCCAGCCGCCCTGGGCGTCACGGGTCGCTCCGACCTTGGTCACGATGTGCAGCGATTCCGGATACGGGTGCAGGGCTTCACGGATCAGCTCGTTGGTGAAGCGCGGGCCGTAGGCATCACTCGTGTCGATGTGGGTGATTCCGAGCTCCACGGCCTCGCGGAGCACGACGAGGGCCCCGTCGCGATCGGCGGGCGGACCCACCACCCACGGGCCGGCGAGCTGCATTGCGCCATAACCGAAACGGGAGACGGAGAGGTCGCCGAGCGACCAGGTTCCGCCGGGAAGGGTCGCAGTGTGCATCATCATGGTGTTGCCTCTCAGATTTGGGGGTGGCGCCGAGTGGCGTCAGGGGTCCAGTCTGGGGAAGTAGCTTCCCGTTGGGAAGTAGGCACTTTCGAGTGCCTTAGTCACCCGCAGGGAAGAGGAGCAAGCAATGGCGACCATGACGGCGGCCCAGTCGAAAGCGGAAAGGAAGGCGAACTACAACGCGTACCTGGCAGTCTGTCCCAGCCAGAAACTGCTCGACCGGATCTCCGACAAGTGGGTGACACTGGTGCTCACCGCCCTGGGCAGCGGCCCCGACTGCGTCGGCGAGCCCGGGTCGATGCGTTACTCGGAGCTGGCCCGCACCCTGGCCGGCGTCAGCCCGAAGATGCTCACCCAGACCCTGCGCGCCCTGGAGCGTGACGGCCTCGTGACCCGCACGGCCCTGGCAACGGTGCCCGTCACGGTCACGTACGAGCTCACCGACCTTGGACTCTCTCTGCAGCAGATGATCCGGGGCCTCAAATCCTGGGCCGAAACGCACATGGACGACGTTCTCGCCAATCGCGTCGCCCACGACGGCGGAGCTGAGGCGGGCTGATCAGGGGCGCGTGCGGGTGTCGTCACCGCGCCCCGTATGGCCGACCGCGCCCGCTGTAGCGCGAGCGATCGGCCGTTCGGGGCTCGCTCAGCTGGTCGCAGCGGTGTGACTACCGTTCAGGGGCCGCCGAGCCAACTTTCGATCCGGTGGTGGTCGGGCGTGAATCCGTGGCCGACGCCCCAGAGAACCGCCTGGGTTCGGCTGGCGACGCCGATCTTGCCGTAGACGCTGCGGATGTACGACTTCACGGTATTGGGACTGAGGTAGGTGAGCGCCGCCACTTCGGCGTTGCTCTTGCCCTGCGTGATCAGCGCGAGGATCTCGGACTCGCGATCCGTGATCCCCTCGTGACGCCCAGGCCAGTCGAGCCCGGGAGCGCTCCCCGACCGCTGCGGTGGATCACTCACGACGATGTCGCCCGCGTGCACCGCTTCCAGTGCCGCGACCAGGTCTCGCGCCGGCAAAGTCTTTGACAGGTAGCCGCTGACGCCCCGCTCCAGCGCATCATCGATGAGCGCCGGCTGGAAGTTCCAGGTGTATACGACGACGCGACCGGCCCGGGGGTTCCGAACCAGAGCAGAGAGCTCAGACAGGTCGGATTCGGGCTGGGCGAAGGAGTCGTACAGCACGATGTCGGTCATGTCGGAGAGACCCATGTTCGCATCGATCTCCGCGACAAGCACCCGATCCCGATAGTGATCGAACATGTGCGCCAGGCCCTTCAGCACGATGTCGTAGTCATCGACAAGGGCGACGGTCACGGGCTGGGACGGAGACATAGTAGGACGTTACCGCCACAACCGCTCGAGCAGTTACACCCCTAGGGGTGTACCGCCGCCTCCGTCAGGGTGTTTGGCTGTTCATCGCCCAGCAACCGCTGGTCACCTCGAATGCTCAGCCCCAACAGGAAGGAGACCAAAATGCTTGGTCTCATCATCAGCCTCATCATCGTCGGCATCATCGCCGGCGCCGTCGCTCGCCTCGTCGTGCCCGGTCGGCAGAACATCAGCATCCCGATGACCATCGTGCTCGGCATCGTCGGGTCCTTCGTCGGCGGATTCCTCGGTTTCCTGATCTTCCAGCACGACCCGATGGATGGTTTGTTCCAGCCGGCCGGAATCATCGGATCCATCATCGGCGCGATCATCGTGCTCCTGATCTACATCCGCGTCAGCGGCCGGCGCAGCGTTCAGCACTAGCCGGCTCCCCCGGTGACCGCCGTTCGGTCGGTCACCGGGGCCGGCTGCGGTCTTCCGTCAGGAGACAGCTTTCTTCAGCAGCTCGACCAGCTGTGCCTGATCCGCGTCGGTGAGCGTGTTCACCGCGAACGACGTGGGCCAGAAATTACCGTCGTCGAGGTTCGCGTCCGGCTGGAAACCGATGGTGGCGTACCGCACCTTGAACTTCGCAGCGCTCTGGAAGAACACCACAACCTTGCCGTCGGCGTTGGCGTAGGCCGGCATGCCGTACCAGGTCTTGGCACCGAGAGCGGTGTTGTCCTTGACGAGCCGGTGCAGAGTTTCGGCCAACTCCTGGTCGGTGCCGCTCATCTCGGCGATGGCAGCGAGGCATGCCGCCTCCAGGTCGGCGCCGGCTTTCGCAGCCTTGGCCTCCGCCGCCGCCGCCCGCATGGCGGCCTTCTCCTCTTTGCTGAAGGATGTGCTCATGATTCGTTCCTTTCGCTGGTTGCGTCTCTGGCACCCACTGTAGGAGGCCCCAGGGGCGCGTGCTTCTTCGATCCTGCTCGCATCGACGCCCGTCGGTACCCGGCTAGGTGTTCTGCGGGAAGCCCAGGTTGATGCCGCCGTGGCTGGGGTCGAGCCAGCGCGCGGTGACGGCCTTCTCCCGGGTGTAGAAGTTGATTCCCGCCGGGCCATAGGCCTTGGCGTCGCCGAACAGGGAGTCCTTCCAGCCGCCGAATGAGTGGTACGCCACCGGCACCGGGATGGGCACGTTGATGCCGACCATGCCCACCTGCACCTCGTGCTGGAAGCGGCGGGCGGCCCCGCCGTCATTGGTGAAGATCGCGGTGCCGTTGCCGTACCGGCTGGCGTTGATGACGGCGACGCCATCGGTGTAGCTGGCCACCCGCAGCACGCTGAGCACCGGGCCGAAGATCTCGTCCTGGTAGACGGCGGAGTCCAGGCTGACCTTGTCGAACAGGGTCGGGCCGAGCCAGAAACCGGATGCGTCACCGTTCACCTCGATGCCGCGGCCGTCGATCACGACATCCGCGCCGTCGGCCTGGGCGATGTCGATGTACCCGGCGACCTTGTCGCGGTGCGCCTCGGTGATCAGCGGGCCCATGTCGCAGCCGCGCATGCCGTCACCGACGGTGAGGCCCTTGACCCGTTCGGCGATCTTGGCCACGAGCTCGTCGGCGACGGGCTCAACGGCCACGATCACGCTGATGGCCATGCACCGCTCCCCCGCCGAACCGAAGCCGGCGTTGACCGCGGCGTCCGCGGCCAGGTCGAGGTCGGCATCCGGCAACACCAGCATGTGGTTCTTCGCACCGCCGAGGGCCTGCACCCGCTTGCCGTTCGCCGCGGCGGTCTGGTAGATGTACCGGGCGATCGGGGTGGAGCCGACGAAGGAGATGGCCTGCACGTCGGGGTGGACCAGCAGGGCGTCGACGGCCTCCTTGTCGCCGTGCACGACGTTGAACACACCGTCGGGGAGGCCGGCCTCGGTGAGCAGGGCGGCGAGCCAGTTGGCGGCCGAGGGGTCTTTCTCGCTGGGCTTCAGCACGACGGTGTTGCCGGCGGCGATCGCGATGGGGAAGAACCACAGCGGCACCATCGCCGGGAAGTTGAACGGGCTGATGATGCCGACCACCCCGAGCGGCTGCCGCAGCGTGTACACGTCGACGCCGGTGGAGACGTTCTCGGAGAACTCGCCCTTGGACAGGTGCGGCAGGCCGAGCGCGAATTCGACCACCTCGAGGCCACGGGCGATCTCGCCGAGGGCGTCGGAGGTGACCTTGCCGTGTTCGTTGGTGAGGATGTCGGCGAGCTCGCCCTTGCGGGCGTTGAGCAGCTCGCGGAAGGTGAACATGACGCCCTGGCGTTTGGCGATGGAGGCGTCGCGCCAGGCGGGGTAGGCGGCCTGGGCCGAGGCGACAACGGTGTCGACGTCGGCGGCGGAGGCCAGGGACACCAGGCGCTGCACTGCGCCGGTGGCCGGGTTGTAGACGGGGGCGGTTCGGGCGGAGCTTCCGGTTCCGGGAGCGCCGTCGATCCAGTGGGTGAGGACGGGAAGGTCGGTCATGTCAGTCGATTCTGTTGGGGGTGAGAGCCGTTGATCGAGCTTGTCGAGATCTGGCGACCGTGTCTACGTTCTCGAGATCGGGTCGCGGGGTCTCGACAAGCTCGACCAGCGGACGGGGCGAGTTCTGGAGATCGGGTCGCGGGGTCTCGACAAGCTCGACCAGCGGACGGGGCGAGTTCTGGAGATCGGGTCGCGGGGTCTCGACAAGCTCGACCAGCGGACGGGGCTAGAGGAGGTCGAGGGCGAAGACCTCGTCGTAGATGGCGAGGGCCTCGGCCACCTCGGAGTCGGTGACGACGCAGGGCGGCACCACGTGGATGCGGTTGTCCTGCACGAACGGCAGCAGGTTGCGGGCCAGCAGCTCGGTCTTGATCCGGGCCATCACGGCCGGCGCCACGGGCGCCCGGGTCTCCCGGTCGGCCACGAGCTCGATCGCCCAGAAGACGCCTTCGCCACGTACCTCACCGATGATCGGGTGCTTCACCTTGAGGGCGTCCAGGCCGGGGCCGATCGCCTCGGTCCCGATCCGGGCGGCGTTCTGAACGATGCCCTCGGCCTCCATCGCGTCCAGCGCCGCCACGATCGACGCCATCGCCAGTGGATGGCCGCTGTAGGTGAGCCCGCCGGGGAACACCGTCGTATCGAAGTCGGCGGCGATGGCGTCGGAGATGATGACCCCGCCGACGGGAACGTAACCGGAGTTGACGCCCTTGGCGAAGGTGATCAGGTCGGGAACGACCCCGCTGTCCTCGAACGCGAACCAGCGGCCGGTGCGGCCGAAGCCCACCATCACCTCGTCGAGGATCAGCATGATGCCGTAGCGGTCGCAGAGCTCGCGCACGCCGGCGAGGTAGCCGGGCGGCGGCATCAGCACCCCGGCGGTGCCGGGGATGGATTCGAGCAGCACGGCCGCGATCGAGGTGGCGCCCTCGCTCTGGATGACCCGCTCGAGGTGGCGCAGGGCCCGCTCGGTTTCCTGTTCGGGCGTCGTCGCCCAGAACTCGCTGCGGTAGAGGTAGGGGCCGAAGAAGTGCACGTGGCCGCGGGCGAACTCGTTGGGGATGCGGCGCCAGTCGCCGGTGGCGACGATGGCCGCTCCGGTGTTGCCGTGGTACGAGCGGTAGGTGGAGAGCACGGTGTCGCGGCCGGTGTGCAGGCGGGCCATCCGGATGGCGTTCTCGTTGGCATCCGCACCGCCGTTGGTGAAGAAGACCTTGTTGAAGCCGTCGGGAGCCCGGTCGACGATGCGTTTGGCGGCCTCGCCGCGGGTGAGGTTGGCGGTGGCCGGCGCGATGGTGGTGAGCAGCTCGGCCTGTTCGATGATGCCCTTGATCACGGCCGGATGCTGGTGGCCGATGTTGACGTTGACGAGCTGGCTGGAGAAGTCGAGATAGGTGCGGCCGTCGTGGTCCCACACCCGGCAGCCGAGGCCGCCGGCGATCACGAGGGGCTTGAGGGTGCCCTGGGCCGACCAGGAGTGGAAGACATGGTCCCTGTCGAGCTGGGCGGTGAGCTCGTTCAGGCCGAGCTCGGTGGTTGTGCCGGTGTCGATGTCGGTCACGATGCGTGTTCCTTCGGTTCTGCCCCGCACGGGCGGGGAGGTGGTGACCGGGCGGCGGCGGGATGCGCCGCCGCCCGGTCCGGGGTGTCCTTACTCGCCGCCCTCCGTCAGGGTGACGTCGATGGGAGTCCAGTCGGCGCCCATGACGTCGACTCCATCCGCGGTGAGCTCATCCAGGGCCTTCTGCACGTACTCGTTGGAGTACGCCGTTTCGGGCGGGTCTGTGGTGATGATGGTGCCACCGGTTTCGTTTTCCGTGTTCATGGCGATGTCGACGGTGTTGGCCCAGGCGTCCTCGTCGATCAGACCGACACCGTTGGTGGACGGGAAGATCAGCTTGCTGACCTCGTTGGTCATCCAGAGCTGGTGGCCGGCGGGCAGTGCGGATCCGGCGTCGGCCACGATGGTCGCGGCGTCTTCCGGGTTCTGGGCGGCGTAGATCCAGCCCTTGATGGAGGCCTTGATGAACGCGACGGTCTGGTCGGCGTAGGCCTCGTCGTCGGCGAGCTTGTCGGTGTTGGCCCAGATGGCGTCCTGGAGCATCGCGGTGCCCTCGTCGTTCCAGTCGATGACGTTGAGGTCCTCGGGCTGGTAGAGCTCGCCGGTGTCGGGGTTGATGGTCTCGAGCACCTGCGCGTACTCGTTGTAGGTCATCGCCTGGGCCGCGTCGATGTCACCGGCGAGGAAGGCGTTCATGTCGAAGGCCTGCTGCACGAGGCTGATGTCGCCCACCTCCACGCCGGCCTTCTGCATGCCGGCGAAGAGCTCCCACTCGTTGCCGTATCCCCAGCTGCCCACGTTCTTGCCGGCCAGGTCGGCGGGGGTGGTGATGTTCTTGTCCTTGAACGAGATCTGGGTGGTGGCGCTGCGTTCGAAGATCTGCGCCACGTCGGTGATGTTGGCGCCCTGTTCGATCGAGCCGAGCACCTTGGGCACCCAGGAGATGGCGTAGTCGACGTCGCCGGACGCGAGCACGTCCTGCGGCACGATGTCGGCGCCGCCCTCGGCGATGGTCACGTCGAGGCCTTCGTCTTCGTAGTAGCCCTGGTCGACGGCCGCGTAGTACCCGGCGAACTGGGCCTGCGCCACCCACTGCAACTGCAGGGTGACCGGGGTGAGGTCGCCGCTGGCGGTGTCCTCGGACGGGGCGGCGTCATCGGATGCGCTGCATCCGGAGAGGACGAGGGCGCTGGCCGCGACAACGGCGCCGGCCGTCGTCAGCCATCGAGTGCTGTGTTTCATGGGTTCCTCCTTTAGGTACTGCTGCGGGTGCTGGTGCGGGATGGTGCTGTGGTTGTGTGCTGCGTTGGTGCTGCGGGGAGTGGTTTCAAGTGGTGGGGGCGCGGCGGCTGACCAGCTTCTCGAGGCCGAGCGCTGCGCAGTAGAAGAGGAGTCCGAGAATGATGGAGCCGAGCACGTAGGCCCAGGCGAGGCCGTAGTTGCTGCTGGAGGCGGCCGAGGTGATCGACTTGCCGAGCCCGCCGACCGGGCCGCCGAAGTACTCGGCGATGAGGGCGGAGATCACGGCGAGGGATGACGCTATGCGCAGGCCCGTGAACACGTACGGCACGGCGGTGGGCAGGGTCACTGTCCTGGTGGCCTGCCAGCTCGAGGCGGCGTAGGAGCGCATCAGGTCGCGGTGCACCGGGCGCACCATCCGCAGGCCCTTGAGGGTGTTGAAGTAGACGGGAACGAACACGGCCAGCGCGGCCACGAGCTGCCGCGCGGTCTCGGCGTTGGCTCCGAACATCGTGTAGAGCACGGGGGCCAGGGCCACGATCGGCACCACGGCGAACGCGGCGACGATGGGGGCCGCCATCTCGTCGAAGATGCGCACCAGGGCGGAGAGGATGGCCAGCAGCACGCCGAGGATCGCGCCGATCACCAGCCCGATCAGGGCGTTGCGGCCCGTGACGATGGAACCGGCGACGACGTTCTGCAGGTTGCTGGTGAACTGCTCACCGATCGCGAACGGGCCGGGCAGGATGAACGGCTTGATCGCCAGCACGGTGACGAAGCCCTGCCAGAGCAGGATCGCGACGATGCCCAGCAGCACCGGTGGCAGCACGGCGCGGGCCAGGCCGGAGGTTCTCCGCCGACCGAATATGATCCCCGGCGTGCCGGCGCCGGTGCTCATCGCGTCTCGACCCCACGGGCCCCGGTGGGGGTGGCGCCGTGCAGGAGCTCCCGCACCCGGGATACGGAGTGGAAGAACTCCTCGTCTTCGCGCAGGTTCTCGCCGCGGTCGATCATCCGGCCGAGGTTCACGCTGAGCACATCGCGGATGCGGCCGGGCCGCGGCGACATCACCACCACCCGGTTGGAGAGGAACACCGCCTCGGGGATGGAGTGGGTGACGAACACCACGGCGGCGCTGGTCTCGGCGCAGATGCGCACGAGCTCGTTCTGCATCCGCTCGCGGGTCATCTCGTCCAGCGCGCCGAACGGTTCGTCCATCAGCAGCAGGCTGGGGCTCTCGGCCAGCGACCGGGCGATCGCTACCCGCTGCTGCATGCCGCCGGAGAGCTGGTCGGGGTAGTTCGCGGCGAAGTCGGTCAGGCCGACGAGCTCGATCAGTTCGGCGGCGCGCTCGCGGCGGGCGGCCTTGCCGGCGCCGTGCAGTTCGAGCGGCAGTTCGATGTTGCCGGCCACCGTGCGCCAGGGCAGCAGGCCGGCCTGTTGGAAGGCGATGCCGTAGTCCTGGTCGATCCGGGCCTGCTTCGCGCTCTTGCCGAACACCTCGATGTCACCGCTGGTGGGGGTGTCGAGGTCGGCGATCAGGCGCAGCAGGGTGCTCTTGCCGCAGCCGCTGGGCCCGATCAGCGAGACGAATTCGCCGGGGGCGACGGTGAGGCTCACCGCATCCAGTGCCGTGACGGATGCGCCCTTGCGGCCGGCGAAGACCCGGCTGACGGTGTTCACCGAAACGGCGTGCTGTACGGGTGTTGCTGCCGTGGTCATGAGGCCACCTCTCCCCTGCGGAATCGACGTAGGAACAGTGAGATCAGGCCGACGAACCCGGCGGCGACGAGGCCCACCAGGATCGACCCGAAGATGGGGGCCCAGGGCTTGCCCGGGTCGCTGCCGGCGGCGCCGGCGTACTCCACGATCAGCCGGCCGATGCCGCCGCGGAGTCCGATGGACACCTCGGCGACGACGCTGCCGATCACGGCGCTGGCCGCCGCGAGGCGAAGCGCCGGCAGCAGGAAGCCGACGCTGGCCGGCAGGCGCAGCCGCCACAGGGTCTTCCACCAGCCCACCGCGTAGCAGCGCATGAGGTCGATGTGGTTGGCGTCGGGCGAGCCGAGGCCCTTGAGCGCGCCGATCGATACCGGGAAGAAGGCCAGGTAGGACGCGATCAGCGCCACCGACATCCAGTTCTCCCAGGTGAAGGCGCCGAATTCGAGTTGCGCGCCCCAGCGCCGCACCAGCGGGGCCAGGGCGATCAGCGGCACCGTCTGACTGAGGATGATCCAGGGCAGGATGGCCGATTCGGCCAGTTTGAACCGCTGCATCAGCAGCGCAAGGGCCAGGCCCACCGTGACGCCGACGAGCCAGCCGACCGCGGAGATGCCCAGGGTGAACAGGGACGCCTCGAGCACCGCCTGCCACATCGGCACTGCAGTGGTGCTGCCGGTGACGGGTTCCAGCGCCCGTTCGAGCATCACCCAGAGGTGCGGCATCGCCATCTCACTGGCGCGGGGCAGCACGGTGACGCCGCCGACGATCACGCCGTCGGCGGGGCCGATGAGGATGTAAAGCTCCCACAGGAGCGCGAGGGCCAGCACGCCGAGCGCGCCCACCAGGATGCGCCGCGGCGTCCCCTGGCCCAGCCAGGACCGGCCGCGCGCTGCAGCGCCGGACCGCGCGGGTCCGGGGCGAACGGTGCCGGTCTGGGTCATGCCTTGGCCGTGATGTGGTTCGCGAGCGCGGGGATCACGGTCTCGCCGTAGACCCGGAGGGTCTCCTCTTTATTGTCGTGCTGCAGGTAGCCGGCGAACTGGTCGACGCCGAGCTCCTTGAGCGCCTTGAGCTTCTCGATGTGCGCCTCGGCGGGCCCGAGCAGGCAGAACCGGTCGACGATCTCGTCGGGCACGAAGTCGGCGTGGGTGTTGCCCGCCCGGCCGTGCTCGTTGTAGTCGTAGCCTTCCCGGCCCTTGATGTAGTCGGTGAGGGCCTTGGGCACGGCGGAGCCCTCGCCGTACTTGGCGACGATGTCGGCCACGTGGTTGCCGACCATGCCGCCGAACCAGCGGTTCTGGTCGCGCATGTGCTGGATGTCGTCGCCGATGTGCATGGGCGCCGCGACGCAGAATTTGATCGCGTCGGGGTCGCGGCCCACGTTCTTGGCGGCGATGCGCACGGTCTTGATCATCCACTCGGCCACGTCGAGGTCGGCCATCTGCAAGATGAAGCCGTCGCCGACCTCGCCGGTGAGCTTGAGCGCGAGCGGGCCGTACGCGGCCACCCAGACATCAAGCGTCGAGCCCTGGCTCCAGGGGAACTGCAGGGTGGCGCCGTTGTACTCCACCGGCCGGGAGTTGGCGAGCTCGCGGATGACGTGGATCGACTCGCGCAGGGTCTTCAGCGTGCTCGGCCGGCCGTTGGTGACCCGTACCGCGGAGTCGCCGCGGCCGATGCCGCAGATGGTGCGGTTGCCGTACATCTCGTTGAGGGTGGCGTAGGTGGAGGCCGTGACGGTCCAGTCCCTGGTGGCCGGGTTGGTGACCATGGGGCCGACGATCACCTTGCGGGTTCGGCTAAGGATCTTGCTGTAGATCACATACGGTTCCTGCCAGAGCAGGTGGGAGTCGAAGGTCCACACGTGGCTGAAGCCGTGGTTCTCGGCCAGGACGGCCAGTTGCACGGTTCGCGCCGACGGCGGATTGGTCTGGAGTACTGCACCGAAGTCCATAGTGTCCGCCTAGATCAGGTACTGGCTGAGGCCGCGTTTGATGTACTTGCCATCACCCTTGGCGCCGAGGTACTGGTTGTTGTCGATGACGACCTTGCCGCGGGAGAGCACGGTGTCGACGTGACCGTCGATCTCGAAGCCCTCGTAGGCGGAGTAGTCCATGTTCATATGGTGGGTCTTTTCCACGCCGATGGAGGTGTGCCCGTTGGGGTCGTAGATCACCACGTCGCCGTCGGCGCCGGGCTGGATGACGCCCTTCTTGCCGTACATCCCGAACATGCGCGCCGGGGTGGTGGAGGTGACCTCCACCCAGCGTTCGAGGGAGATCTGCTTGTCGACCACACCCTGGTAGAGCAGGTCCATCCGGTGTTCGACCGAGCCGATGCCGTTGGGGATCTTGGAGAAGTCGGTCAGGCCCATATCCTTCTGGCCCTTCATGCAGAACGGGCAGTGGTCGGTGGAGACCATCTGGATGTCGTTCGTACGCAGGCTCTGCCACATGTGGTGCTGGTGGCCCTCGGCCTTGGAGCGGAGCGGAGTGCTGCACACCCACTTGGCGCCCTCGAAGCTGCCCCACTCCTCGCTCTCGGCGCCGAGCTGGTCCTCCAGCGAGAGATAGAGGTACTGCGGGCAGGTCTCGCCGAACACGTTCTGGCCGCGGTCGCGGGCGATGGCGATCTGCTCCACGGCCTGCTTGGCGCTCACGTGCACCACGTAGAGCGGGGCGCCGGTGAGGTTGGCGAGCATGATCGCGCGGTGGGTGGCCTCCTCCTCGGCCTGCCACGGCCGGGTGAGGCCGTGATAGTAGGGCGTGGTGTTGCCGGCGGCGACGGCCTGCTGCACGAGCAGGTCGATGACGCTGCCGTTCTCGGCGTGCATCATGATCATGCTGCCGTTGCCGGCCGCCTTCTGCATGGCCTTGACGATCTGGCCGTCGTCGGAGAGGAACACGCCCTTGTAGGCCATGAACAGCTTGAAACTGGAGACGCCCTCGTTGACGAGTTCGTCCATCGCGACGAGGGAGGAGTCCTGCACGTCGGAGAGGATCTGGTGGAAGCCGTAGTCGATGGCGCACTCGCCGCGGGCTTTCTCGTGCCAGAGGTGGTACTGGTCGAGCACGTTCTCGCCGGCGTACTGCACCACGAAGTCGACGATGCTGGTGGTGCCGCCCCAGGCCGCGGCCCGGGTGCCGGTCTCGAAGGTGTCGCTGGCCTCGGTGCCGCCGAACGGCATCTGCATATGGGTGTGCGCGTCGATGCCGCCGGGGATGACGTACTTGCCGGCGGCGTCGATCACCGTGTCGACGTTCCGCTCGATGTCGAAGCCGAGCAGGGTGGAACCGGGGGCGAGCACCGCGGCGATGGTGTCGCCGTCGATCAGCACATCCGCTGCGGCCGTGCCCGTGGAATTGACCACGGTGCCGTTCTTGATCAGGGTCTTCATCGGGTTCTCCTGTTCGTTGCGTATCGCCGGTCGAGCTTGTCGAGACCTCGTGCGCCGTCCTCTGAACGTAGGCTCGGTCGCCGGGTCTCGACAGGCTCGACCAGCGGGTGGTCGGGTCTCGAAGGCGGGTTGCGGACGGTGCGCTGGTCGAGCTTGTCGAGACCTAAGGCTTCGGGATCGAGGTATAGGACTCGGGGCGGCGGTCGCGGTAAAACTGCCAGTTGTTGCGCACCTGGCGGATCATGCCGAGGTCGAGGTCGCGGATCACGACCTCCTCGTTCTCGCTACTGCCCAGCTCGCCCACGTAGTTGCCCTGCGGGTCGACGAACTGGCTGGTGCCGTAGAACGACACGGCGAGTTCGCCGTACTCGTTGTCTTCCCGGCCCACCCGGTTGGGCGCGGCCACGAAGTATCCGTTCGCGGCGGCGGCGGCCGGCTGCTCGATCTCCCAGAGCCGGTTCGACAGCCCCGGCTTGGTGGCGTTGGGGTTGAAGACGATCTGCGCCCCGTTGAGGCCGAGCTCGCGCCAGCCCTCCGGGAAGTGCCGGTCGTAGCAGATGTACACGCCGATCGGTCCGACGGCGGTGTTGAAGACGGGGTAGCCGAGGTTGCCGGGGCGGAAGTAGAACTTCTCCCAGAACTTGTCGAGGTGCGGGATGTGGTGCTTGCGGTACTTGCCGAGGATGGTGCCGTCGGCATCCACCACGACCGCGGTGTTGTAGTAGACGCCGGGCTGCTCCTCCTCGTAGATGGGGAGCACCATGACCAGGTTCAGTTCCTTGGCCAGCTTGGCGAAGCGCTGCACGATCGGGCCGTCGGCCGGTTCGGCGTAGTCGTAGTACTTGGCGTCCTCGGTGATGCCGAAGTACGGGCCGTAGAAGAGCTCCTGGAAGCAGATGATCTGCGCCCCGTCGGCGGCCGCGTCACGCGCGAACTGCTCGTGCTTGGCGATCATCGATTCGATATCCCCCGTCCACGTGGTCTGGGTGATCGCCGCTCGCACGATGTTGGGTGTGTCAACGCTCATACTGTTTGCCTCCGCTGGGTGTACACGGTGGGACCTCGTCAGCAGGTGACAGACGTCGCAAACCTCTGCGAGCCATACGGGAGAGCCTGTCGAGATCGAGCCACTTTGTGGTGTCCGGTTTTGTTATTATTCGACGTAAACATTTCTGTTCTGTTTCTTCATATGACGCGTGCGTAAATCATCATCCTGTCGGCCAGACGGGGTGCTGGCAAGCATTCGGTGCGGAAGGATCCGTAATTGCAGCTTTACTTCGACGAGATTGAGCACAGTACTCCTGCCGGGATCGCCGCTGCGCTCGGCCGGCTGATCAGCTCGGGCCGACTGGCGCCCGGCGAGCGCCTGCCCACCGTGCGGGAACTGGCCGGCGGGCTGGGCGTGAGCCCGGCCACGGTGAGCCACGCCTGGCAGGCGCTCTCGGCGGCGGGCCTGATCGTGTCGCGGGGGCGCAGCGGCACCTTCGTGCGGGAGCAGGCCAACCACTGGCTGCCCGCCCGCACCCAATCGCTGGCCGGCCACGTCAGCGACCTGCGCATCGACCTGTCCCGCGGCACGCCGGACCCGGCCCTGTTGCCGGCGCTCGGGCCCGCACTCTCCCGGGTCTCCCAGCGCGCGATGACGCCCAGCTACCAGGCCCTTCCGGTGATCCCGGAACTGCTGAGCGTGCTCGCCGAGTCCTGGCCGTACCGCTCCGAGTCGATCACCGTCGTCGACGGCGCCCTGGACGCGATCTCCCGCAGCCTCGAGCAGGTGGCCCGGTTCGGCGACCGGGTCATCGTCGAGGATCCCGGTTTTCCGCCGTTCTTCGACCTGCTCGAGCAGATGGGCATCGAGCGGCTGCCGGTCGCGGTGGATGCGGAAGGGATCGAGCCGGCCGCGTTCCAGGCTGCGCTGACCCACTCGCCGGCCGCGGTCATCCTGCAGCCGCGCGCGCACAACCCCACCGGGGGGTCGATGTCCAGCGATCGCGCCCAGGAGCTGGCCCGGCTGCTCGGCGCCAGCAAGCGCGCGGCGCACACGGTGGTGATCGAGGACGACCACTCCGGCGCGATCAGCACCGCGCCCGACGTGTCACTGGGCCGCTGGCTGCCGGACCGGGTGCTGCACGTGCGCAGCTACTCGAAGTCGCACGGGCCCGACCTGCGGATCGCCGCGCTCGGCGGGCCGGCCGCGCTGGTGGACCGCATCGTGGCCCGGCGGATGCTCGGCCCCGGCTGGACCAGCCGGATGCTGCAGACCATCCTGCACGAGCTGCTCACCGACAGTGCCAGCATGGCGCTGGTGTTCGAGGCCCGGCACGTCTACTTCGCCCGGCAGAAGGCCTTGGCGGATGCGCTGACCGGGTTCGGCCTGCCGCTGGCCCGCGCCGACGGGATCAACGCCTGGGTTCCGGTGGCCGACGAGCGCGATGCCATCGTGCGGTTGGCGGCCTCGGGCATCCGGGTGGCCGGTGGGAGCCCGTTCCTCGCGGTCGACCGGCCCGAGGCGTTCATCCGGGTGACCGCGGGCGCCCTCCCCGGCGACGTGCTGCCCGTCGCCCGCGCGATCGCCGCGGCCGCCGGCATCCCCTCGTAGCCGCAACTGTTCCCCGTGCGGACTTCTGCACCCGGTGTGCCGGGTGCAATTGTCCGCACGGGGAACGGTCAGCCGGCGGCAGGGACGGGGACGCGGCGGAACTCGGCCGCGTGGTGGCGGTCGTCGATGAACGGGCCGGCGCCGAGCATCCGCTCACGGAAGGTCACGCCCTCCGGCGCGGGGTCGAGCCGGCCCCGGCGACGCAGCTCCGGCTGCACCAGCCGGATGAAGTCGGCCATCGATGCGGTGTTGAACACCGCCTCGAGCATGATGCCGTCCAGGTCAGTCGCCTCGAGCAGCGCCTCGATGGCGTCGGCCACCTCGATCGGGTCGCCGGTGATGGCGAACCCGCGGGTGCCCTTGCCCTTGAGGTCGTCGAGGATCTCGCGCGGCGTGGGCGCCGTGCCGTCGGGGCGCCGCAGGAAGCGTTCGATGTTGCTGGTGCCCATCTGGCCGGCGAGGCCGTTGGCGACGAACTGGTCGGCGAACGGCCGGTCCAGGTCGTACTCCAGCAGGTCGACACCGGTGTTGCCGGCGTAGTAGTGGGCGGCCAGCTCGTCGGTCTGCAGGTCGTCGAACTCGCGGCGCAGCTGCGCGGCCTCTGCGGAGGTCTCCGCCACCACGATGGTGACCCCGGCGAGCACCTTGATGCCCTCGGGGTCGCGGCCGCGCTCGGCCGCCCTGGCCCGGATGTCGGCGATGTCGGCCGCCGTCTTCTCCACGGTCGAGCCCTGCACGAACACGCACTCGGCATTGCGGGCGGCACAGGCGCGACCGGCCGGTGAGGTGCCGGCCTGGAAGAGCAGGGGGCTCCGCTGCGGCGACGGCGGCAGCGTGTGGTAACCGTGCGAACGGTAATAGGTGCCCTCGTGCGCGACCGGGTGGATCTTCGCCGGGTCGGCGAACACGCCGGTGGCACGGTCCTGCACGATCACGTCGTCGTCGTTGCCGCCCTCCCAGAAGGCGAAGGCCACGTCGACGTACTCGTCGGCGGCCCGGTAGCGCTCGTCGTGGGGAACCATCGCGGAGTGCCCGAGCATCGCCGCCATGGTGTTCTGCGAGGCGCCGGTGACGATGTTCCAGCCGATCCGCCCCCGGGTGACGTGGTCGAGGGTGGAGTACTTGCGCACGGTGTGCAGCGGGTGGTCGGCGCCCGTCGTGGTGGTGACCACGAAACCGAGCCGTTCGGTGTGCACCGCCAGCGCGGGGATGAGGTAGGCCCCGTCGATGCCGAAGCTCATCCCGGCGCGCACCAGCACGTCGGATAGTTCGCCGTTGCGGGAGGCGTAGCCGAACGATCCGCCGGCGAAGAAGAGGAAGTCGAAGTCGGCGTCGTCGAGCATCTTCGCCATGCCGATCCAGTAGTCGATGTCGCGGTAGTCGCCGTTCTGGCTGCGCTCGTGCGACCAACTGATGGTGCCGCCGACCTGCGGGCTGCCGGCCTCGAATACCCCGAGGACAATGCGTTTTTTGGTCATGGTGACTCCTTCGTGTCATGCGTCTCGTGCGTCGTCTGGGTGTGCCCGGCTCGCACCGGGCGGGGAGGCGGGGCGACCGGATGGCCGCCCCGCCCCGGTGGGTCAGTCGGTTGCGGCCGCATCCAGCAGCGACATGTCAAGCACGTCGTCGACCGCGGGCAGGTCCTCCATGCCGGATGCCGCCAGCGCCTCGTACATCGCGCCACCGAGCAGGTCGGCGTCCATGTACAGCAGGCCGTGCTCGTCGGTGATGTCGCTAGTCAACAGCGAGGTCTGGCGGTCCGCCTGGATGCTCTGCTGCTCGATGTCGAGGCCGAGGTCGGCTCCGTAGGTGTCCACGGCGAGGGTCGCGGCCGACTCGGGGTCGTCCTGGTAGTCGGTCCAGCCCTTCACGGCCGCCCGGAGGAAGGCCTCGTAGGTGTCGGGGTCGGCGTCGATACCGGCCGCCTGGGCGAAGATCGTGGAGGCGTAGAGCGGCAGGCCGAGGTCGGAGTACATCGTGCAGATGAAGTCGCTGCCCTCTTCGAGGCCGTAGGTGGTGTTCATGGTCACCGGCTGGTTGACGTAGTACGCGGTGTAGCCCACGCCGTCGCCCGCGACGAGGGGGCCCGGGTCGAACGAGGTCGGCACGAACTCGTAGTCGAGCGGCAGCCCGTTCACATTGAGGATCGAGACGATGGTCGCCTCGTCCTGGGCGAGGATCTTCTTGCCGACGATGTCTTCGGCGGTCTCGATCGGGTCGGCGGCGAGCGAGAGCATGCAGCCGGGGTTTTCCTGGAACACCGAGCCGATGATGGAGAAGTCGTTGTCGTTGGATGCTTCCATCACCGAGCGGAGGCTCGCGGCGATGCCGATGTCGGCCGTGCCGGCGGCCACCGCCGATTCCACCGTCGGGGCCTCCGAGCCGCCGGCGACCCACTCGATGTCGAGTCCCTCGTCGGCGAAATAGCCCTTCTCGTCGGCGAGCCAGAATCCGCCGTATTCCACGTTCGGGATCCACCCGAGTGCGACGGTGAGCGTGGTGGCATCCGGGTCGGCGCTGTCATCACCGGCGCCACCGGCGCTGCAGCTGCTGAGGGCCAGGGCCAGGATCGCGGCGGATGCCAGGGTCGGGGCGGCTCGGCGACGCAGGGAGCCGGGGTTGAGGGTTTTCGTCACGGGGTGTGCCTTTCAGGTTGTCGTGCGGGGTGCAACAGGGGGGATCGGGATGGTTGGAGGCAGGCGGGAAGGAGCCTGGGTAGGCGGGGATCGGTCTGGAGAATCGGTGCGGGGCGGCCGGGTGCCGGCGGGATGGGCCGGCGGGCGTCAGGTCATGCGGTCCACCACGCGGCGTTCGGCGGCCTTGGCGGCGCCGAAGCAGGCCACGGCCACCGCGGTGGCGAGGATGGCCACGCCCCACTCGCGTTCGATCAGCAGGAAGCTGGACGCCTCGCGCATCAGGTCGCCGAGCCCCCGGCCGGCCAGGAGGTACTCCGACAGCAGCACGGA
Source organism: Cryobacterium sp. AP23 (assembly GCF_054075385.1). NCBI lineage: Bacteria > Bacillati > Actinomycetota > Actinomycetes > Micrococcales > Microbacteriaceae > Cryobacterium > Cryobacterium sp. AP23. The sequence continues at coordinate 2,309,971 of NZ_CM133415.1, forward strand.
GAGCACGGCGTTGGGGGCGCTGATCCGCAGGGCGAGCATGATGCTCGGCACCGCGTAGGGCAGCCGCAGTCGCAGCAGCGACTGCCCGCCGCCGGCACCGAGCACCCGGAAGAGGTCGGTGCCGCTCGCGGGCGCCGATGCCATCCCCGACGCGGTGAGCGAGAACGCCGGGAAGAAGACGAGCATCATCACGATCAGCAGGATGGTGGTGTCGGAGTAGCCGAGCACGCGGGCCACGATGGGCATCAGCGCGGTCATGGGGACGACCCGGATGACCAGCGCCGACGGCATCACCAGGCCGAACGCCAGCGGCGAGGTGGAGACCGCGATGCCCAGCAGGATGCCGACGAGCATGCCGCCGGCCAGTCCGACGGCCGCGAACAGCAGCGTCCAGAGCAGCGGCCCGAGGTAGACAAGCGGGTTGACGACCAGGTCGAGGAGCACGTCCCACGGGCCCGGCGCCACGGTGCGGGTGTAGCCGTTCACCGCCAGCCAGATCGGCCAGGCCGCGAGGATGATCAACACCGGCCAGTACCGGGAGAGGACAGTGCCGGCGACGGATGCGATCGTGCGGCGCGGCCGAGCGGCCGGCGGGGCGGCCGGGCGGTCGAGGAGGGCGGGCGCGGTCATGAGAACCTCCGGGAGACCACGCGCTGCGCGGCCGTCATGAGCAGGAATGCGAGCAGCGAGCAGAGCACCGCGAGGGTGGCGGCGGCCCAGAGCAGCGGGATCTGGAAGTTCTGCATCGAGCTGAGCAGGAGCACGCCGAGGCCACGGGAGGCGCCGAACCATTCGCCGATGGTGGCGCCGAGGATCATCGCCGGGGCGGCGAGCGCCAGGCCGTCGAACAGGCTCGGCAGGGCGGCGGGCAGTTGCAGCCGGCTGAGCCGGCTGACCCGGGAGGCGCCGACGACGGTGAACAGGTCCTGATGGCTCGTCGACGTGGCGGCGAGCCCGGTGCTGGTGGAGAGGTAGACGATGAAGGTGACCGCCAGCGCCGGGATCACCGCCGGTGTGGCGTCGCGGCCGAGGATCACCGAGAGGAACGGGGCCAGCGCGATGGCGGGCATGGCGTCGATGAGGGCGGCGAACCGGTCAAGGCCCGGCGCGGTCTTGGGCAGCAGCACCGCCGCGACGGCGAACACGACCCCGGCCACCACACCGATCGCACCGCCGGTGAGCGCGGCGCTCACCGTGGCGCCGAGCGCCCCACCGAGCACCCGGTGGTGCGCCGGATCGACAAGGTACGCGACCACGTCGCCGAGCGGCGGCCACGCCGGCCCGGCGAGGCCGCTGCGGCCCACCATTTCCAGCACGAGTAGCAGCAGGGCTGCGCCGACGACGCCGTAGACGGGGACCGCGAGCCGGCCGCGCGCCACGTCAGACCTCCACGCTGGCGTCGAGCATGGCGGTGAGCCGGTCGACCACTTCGTGGAACTCGCCCTGGCGCATCAGCTCGGCCCGGCGGGGGCGCGGGAAATCGATCCGTTCGACATGGCGGATGGTGCCGGGCCGGCCCGACATGACGATGACCCGGTCGGCCAGGAGCACGGCCTCGTCCACATCGTGGGTGACGAGCAGGGTGGTCACCTGGGTTCGCGCCCAGATCGTGGCCAGCTCGGAGTTCATCCGGCGGCGGGTGACGGCATCCAGCGCGCCGAACGGTTCGTCGAGCAGCAGCACCGACGGGCCCAGCACCAGCGAGCGGGCGATCGAGGCGCGCTGGCGCATCCCGCCGGACAGCTGCTTGGGACGCGCGTCGGCGAAACCGGTGAGGCCGACCAGCTCGATGAGGTCACGCACCCGCTGGGTGTCGGGGGTGCGCCCGGTGGCGCGGAACGGCAGCGCGATGTTCTGCTCGACCGTGAGCCACGGCAACAACGCGTGGTCCTGGAAGGCGACGCCGAGGTCGTGCCGGGCGGAGACCTCGTGCGGCGCCTGGCCGCCGATCGTGACCGTGCCCGCGGTGGGGTCGTCGAGGCCGGCGACGATGCGCAGCACCGTGGACTTGCCGCAGCCGGAGGGACCGAGCAGGGCGACGAACTCCGAGCTCTCGATGTGCAGGTCGACGTCGGTCAGCGCGGTGACCTGGCGTCCCCGCGACATCGGGAAGGTCTTCTCCACCCCGGTGAGGTCGATGGAACGGGAATGGGCGCCACTCGTGGTGAACGGTTGGGGAGTGCTCACGTGCTGCTCGACTTTCGGCGGGGAAGGGCGAGACGTCGGCGGCTGCCGGCGTCGGGATTCGGCATCGGCGCCTGGCGGAGTGCGTGGGTGGCACTGCTCGATCGGGCGCTTTTCGGGGTGTTGTGCGCCGACCGTGACCCGACGCTAGCAGCCACTTCTGCGGCCGGAGGTTTCCCGTGCGTTACGTCTGAGTTACACGATTCAGCCGCGGAATCACGCGGAAAAACCGCCGCTTGACAGGTATGAACCATGTGGTTCATAATGTCGTTCAGACCCCCCGGAAAACGTCCGGCGACGGTGTCTTCGCCGTCGTGCCGTACACCGGTGCCCGCGACCCGATACGGTGTCGGAATGTGCTCCGGGTTCCGTCGGTGCCGAGAGCGGGAGTGGGCACGATGAGCGGCACAGAGGGTGAGGGGTCGGCCCGAAGTGATGTGCTGCTGGCCCGCATCACGGACCACATTCTCGCCAACGGGGTCGCCAACGTGTCACTGCGGGCACTGGCGCGGGCGGCCGACTCCAATAACCGGATGCTGCTGTACTACTTCGGCTCCCGGGCCGAGATCATCAGCCTTGCGCTCCGCGCCGCGGCCACCCGGTTCCCCGGCATGACGCAGGTGGGGGTGGAGCTGGTCGACACCTCCCGGCCGCTCGCCGAACGGCTCGACCGCGGCTGGGCCGAGCTCGGCTCGGAGGAGACGCTGCCCTTCACCAAGCTCTTCTTCCACGTCTTCGGTCTTGCCGCGTTCGAGAGCGGTGCGGAATGGCACGGCATCCGGGCGCGCTTTGACCAGTTCCTGATGGACGAGCTCACGATCACCCTCGAGCACGAGGGCCTGCGGGGCGACGACGTCGCGATTGTCGCCCGCCAGATCGTCGCGTTCTGGCGGGGGCTGGAGGCGTTGCTCGTCTCCCTCGGCCCGGTCATCGAGGTCGAGCGGGTCAAGGTCGCCGGCCACGCGGCCGTCCTCGCCCAGGTGCGGGCGCTCCGCTCAACGGCGCCCACCGCCTGACCCGCGTTCGGTGCCCGCCAGGGGTCGCGGATGGTGCGACCGAGGGGCATGCTGGTCGTCGAGAGCAACTCAGGCAATGCGGGTCGATCGAGGACTCGCCGGACTCGATCGGCGCCACGCATGTCTGGCGTGGGAGAAACCATGATCGACGGATTCGCGGGCACCATTCTCGTGCCCGGTTCGGAAGAATACCTGATGGCAGCCTCCGCCTACGGCAAGGTCGGCACACCCGTGCTGGTGGCCCGACCGGTCGGCACGGCGGATGTCGCGGCGGCGATCGCCTACTCCCGGGCGCAGGGCCTGACCCTGTCGGTGCGGAGCGGCGGGCACAGCCCGTTGAACACCAACGACGGCGGGATGGTGCTCGACCTCTCCCGCATCCGGGACGTCGAGGTGCTGGACGGCGACCGGGTTCGGTTGGGCAGCGGCGCCGTCTGGGGCGCTGTGGCGCAGGAGCTGCAGCCGTACGACCTGGCGTTGTCCAGCGGCGACACCTACACGGTGGGTGTGGGCGGCCTCACCCTGGGCGGCGGTATCGGCTGGTTGGTGCGGCAACACGGGCTCGCGATCGACAGCCTGCTCGAGGCCGAGGTGGTGCTGACCGGCGGGGACGTCGTGACGGCCAGCGCGACCAGCGAGCCGGACCTGTTCTGGGCGCTCCGCGGCGGGGGCGGGAACTTCGGCGTGGTTACCCGGTTCACCTTCCAGGCGCATCCGCTGCGCGGTGTCGTCGCCGGCGCCATCACCGTTGCACCCACCGACCTGGCCGGCACGTTGCGTGCCTGGCGGGACGTGATGCGTGACTCGCCCGAGGTGCTCAACTCCACGATGCTGGCGACGCCCGAGTTCGGGCCGGAGATGCTCGCCGAGACCAAGGTGCTGGTGTGCTACGGCGGCGCCGACCTCGACGAGGCGATGGCGGCCATCCGACCGTTGCTCGACCTGCCGGGCGTGACCGGCAACGATGTGGAACTCAAACTCTTCGTGGAGGTCTTCGACGAACCGTCTGCGCCGCCGGGGTCGATTCGGATCGTGGATCGCAACGGCTTCGCCCGCGATTTCAGTGACGCCCTGATCGATCGGGTGACCCGCGTGCAGGCCGGATTCGGGGAGGCGGTGCTCATGGTGCGGTACGTCCGCGGGGCGCTCAACCGGGTGCCGGCGGATGCGACGGCGTTCGCCCACCGGGACGCGGAGGCGTTCGTGTCGTGGGCGGCGTTCCTGCCGCCGGATGCTCCCGACGAGGCCGAGCGGCGCATCCTGGACGACTGGACCGTCGTGGCCGAGGACCTGACCGGCACCTACGGCAATTTCAATCTGGGCACGTACCCGGATGTGCTCAGCCTGATGTACCCGCCGGCCACCGCGGCCCGGCTGCAGGCGGCCAAGCGGCGCTACGACCCCGAGAACGTGCTGGCCCACAACCTCAACATCGTGCCCTGAGCCCGCCCGCGGCGCCGTAACTGTTCCCGAACCGGACAAATGCACCCGGCGCACCGGGTGCATTTGTCCGCATGGGGAACAGTTGCTGACGGCACGGGGGCCGGCGGGGTCGCGGGCCGGGTGCTCGCGGGGCATGCTGGGCGACGACGGTTATTCAGGCAGTGCGGGTCGGCGGATGCGACTCGGGGGACGGCCGCCCCGCGCGCTACAGGCGTGGGAGGAACGACGATGATCGACGGATTTGCGGGCGTCATTCTCGAGCCCGGCTCGGAAGACTATGTGACGGCGGCCACCGCCTACGGTGTGCTCGGCAGTCCAGCCCTGGTGGCGAGGCCGACCAACGCGGCGGATGTCGCGGCGGCGATCGGCTACGCCACGGCGCGGGGATTGCCGATCTCGGTGCGGAGCGGCGGGCACACCCCGTTCAGCACCAACGACGGCGGGATGGTGCTGGACCTGCGCGCCATCCACGACGTGGAGGTGCTCGGCGACGACCTGGTGCGGGTGGGCGGAGGCGCGGTCTGGGGCGACGTGGCCCGGGCGTTGCAACCGCACGGGCTGGCGCTCTCCAGCGGCGACACCTACTCCGTGGGCGTGGGCGGCCTCACGCTGGGCGGCGGCATCGGCTGGATGGTGCGGCAACACGGCCTGGCTTTCGACAGCCTGCGCGAGGCCGAGGTGGTGCTGCCCAGCGGCGAGATCGTCACGGCCAGCGAGGCCGCGGAGCCGGACCTGTTCTGGGCGCTCCGCGGTGGCGGGGGCAACTTCGGGGTGGTGACCAGGTTCACCTTCCAGGCGCATCCGCTGCCCGGGGTGGTCGCCGGCGAGATCGACGTGGACCCGGCCCGGCTCGCCGACACCCTGCGCGGCTGGCGGGACGTGATGCGGAGCGCGCCGGAGGAACTCAACTCCACCGTGATCGCGATGCCCGCGTTCGGGCCCGGGATGCCCGCGACCACGCAGGTTCTGGTCTGCTTCGGCGGCGACGACGTCGACGAGGCGATGGCCGCCATCAAACCGCTGCTCGATCTGCCGGGGGTGACCGGAAACGATGTCGCGCCCAAACCGTATGTGGATGTGCTCGAGGAGCCCCCGCCGCTGCCCGCCGAGATGCGCATGGTGGACCACAACGGCTTCGCCCGCGATGTGGACGACGGCCTGATCACCCGGCTGACCACCGCACACGCCGCCTTCGGTGCGGCCGTGCTGATGGTGCGGTACCTGCGCGGGGCGTTCAACCGGGTGCCCGCGGATGCCACGGCGGTGGCCTATCGGGACGCGGAGGCGTTCGTGGTGTCGGCGGCGTTCCTGCCGCCGGATGCCCCGGACGAGGCGGAACAGCGCATCCAGGAGGGCTGGGCCGCCGTGGAAGAGGACGTGACGGGCGCCTACGGCAACTTCAGTCCGCACCCGGATCCGGAAGTGCTCACCCGGATGTACCCGCCGGCCACGGTGGAGCGGTTGCGGGCGGCGAAGCGGCGCTACGACCCCGAGAACGTGCTCGCGTATAACCACAACATCGTGCCCTGACGGCGGATTCGGCTGACGCTCCGATTCGCGGGCAGGGCGCCGTTTCGCGGGCGGCGCGCCACCCGCGAAACGGCGCCTGACCCGCGCGGCCCGTCAGACGTCGCGCAGGACCCATGCCGCCGCGTCGGCGGGAAGCCTGCCGTCCGGCAGCAGAGGCGCCGAGCTGCACAGCACCCGGCCGGCCGGGAGCCGCACCGGCACATCGCCCATCGCCACCCCAACGGTGACACCGGCCTCACGGTCGCAGAGCACGAGGCCGTCCGCGTCCAGACGCCAGCCCGCCGATTCGCTGGGCCGGAACGCCCCGGACGCCAGCAGTGACCCGCGCATGCCGATGGCGTGGATGAACGCCGAATATGCTGACTCCTCGTCGCCCTGTTGGGTGTCGATACTCCAGTCACCCCAGCCGGCCGGGGTCGGCAGCCAGGCCGGTGACGCCCCATCCGGCGAAAAACCGTGGCTACCTGCCGCATGGGACGTCCAGGGCAGCGGGATGCGGGCACCGTCGCGGCTGACCCCGCCCCGGCTCCACATCGGGTCTACCCGGGTCTCCACCGGCACGTCCACCTCGGGCAGACCGAGTTCCTGGCCCTGGTAGACGTACATCGCACCGGGCAGGCCGAGCAGGGCCAGCAGCGCCGCTCGGGAGCGGCGGACTCCGCGCTCCCCGCCGCCGAACCGGGTGACGGTGCGCACCAGGTCGTGGTTCTCCAACGCCCAGCTGGGGTCGGCGCCGTACCGGCGGCGCGCAGCCTCCAGTTGCTGCCCCACGGCCACCCACTCCGCCGGCTGCCAACCGAGGCGCGCGAACGCGAAGGCGAAAGTCTGGTGCAACTCGTCCGGGCGCGTGTACCGACCGGCGCGGTCAGGTTCGAGGTTCACCTCACCCACGAGCAGCCGGGGCGGGTCGTACTCGTCGGCGATGGCGCGCCAACGACGGTAGACGTCGTGGACGGGTTCCTGGTCCATCGCCAGCGGGTTGGAGCGCAGGCCGTCGATCACCGTCGGCACCGTCACCGCGTCGGGCAGACCCTCGGCCTTGAACAGGCCGTGTGCCACGTCCACCCGGATGCCGTCCACCCCGCGGTCGAACCAGAACCTCAGCACGCCGTCGAAGTAGTCGCTGACCCGCGGGTTTTGCCAGTTCCAGTCCGGTTGCGCGGAGGAGAACAGGTGCAGGTACCACTGCGTGTCCTCGGCGGAGCCGGGGTGCGCGCGGTCCCAGACGCTGCCGCCGAAGACGCTGATCCAGTTGTTGGGCGGGGTGTCGCCCGCGGCACGCGGGCTGTCGGCGAAGTGGAACATCGCCCGGGCGTCGGAGCCCGGCGCGGACTGCAGTGCGGCCTGGAAGAGCTCGTTCCGGGTGCTGGTGTGGTTGGGCACGAGGTCGACAAGCAGGCGGATGCCGAGGGCGTGCGCATCCGCCAGCAGGGCGTCGAAGTCGGCCAGCGTGCCGAACAGGGGGTCGACGTCGCAGTAGTCGCTGATGTCGTACCCCTGGTCGACCTGAGGGGAGGTTTGGAACGGGGTGAGCCAGATTCCCTGCACCCCGAGGGAGGCGATGTAGGCCAGGCGCTGGCGGAGCCCACGGAGGTCGCCGACGCCATCGCCGTCGGCATCCGCGAACGAGCGCGGGTAGACCTCGTAGATGACGGCGGTCTGCCACCAGTCGGTGCCGCTCACTTGTTCGCCCCCGAGGTGAGACCTTCAACGATCCGGCGCTGGAAGACCAGCACCACGATCACCAGTGGGATGGTCACGAGCACGCCCGCGGCCATCTGGGCTCCGTACGGAGCCTGGAAGTCGCTGGCGCCGGTGAACTTGGAGATCGCCACGGTGGCGGTCTGGATGGCGGGGTCGTTGACCATCGACAGGGCGATGATGAATTCGTTCCAGCTGTGGATGAAGGTGAGGATGGCCGTCGTGAAGATGCCAGGAGCGGCCAGCGGCAGCAGCACCAGCCGGAACGCCTGCCACTTGGTGCAGCCGTCGATCATGGCGGCCTGCTCCAGCTCGTAGGGCAGTTGCTTCATGAAGGTGGTGAGGTTCCAGACCGCCAGCGGGATGGCGAACGAGAGGCTCGGCACGATCATGGCCTGGTACGTGTTGATCCAGCCGATGTCGGAGAAGAGCCGCAGGAGCGGGACCACCACCGAGATGCCCGGGAACATCGACGTGCCGATGATCACGGCGAGCACGACGGTCTTGAACCGGAAGTTGAGCCGGGCGATGGCGTAGGCGGCGAAGATGCCGAGTACGAGGGCGAACGCTGTGGTGGTGCTCGCCACGATGAGGCTGTTGAGCATCGCTTGGCCGAACATTGTCGACCCGTCGAAGACCTGCCGGTAGCTCTCCAGGGACCACGTCGTGGGCAGCAGGGTGTTCTGGAAGATGTCGGTGGAGCGGCGAAAACTCGACACGACCATCCAGTAGAAGGGGGCCAGGCAGTACACCGCGATCAAAATGATCGCCAGGGTGCGCCCGAGCGGGCCGATCCCGCGGAACCAGCCTGGGCCGGGGGCGGTACGGGGGCCGGGCCGGGTCACGGCCGGCCGGCCGGTGAGGGGGCGCGTGGCCGTTGTCGTCATCGGGTCACCTTCGTCTGGGTAGGTTCGGATCGGGTCGCGTCTGCGGTGGGCGGTTCCTGGACCCGCCGGCGAGCGCGCACGCCCTTGGGCTTCTTCTCCCCCACCACGTCGGCGCCGAGGATGGTGATGAAGACGTAGGCGATCACCGCAACGTAGAGCAGCAGGATGATCGAGAATGCGGATGCGGTGCCGTACTGGAGCTGGTTGGATTCGTCCCAGGCCAGGATCGACAGCGTCTCCACCGAGCTCTTTCGCGGGCCGATCAGCACGAAGGGCAGGTCGAACATGCGCAGCGAGTCGAGCAGCCGGAACAGCACGGCCACGAGCAGCGCGGGCCGCACGAGCGGCAGCGTGATGGCGACGAACTGCCGCCACGCGTTCGCGCCGTCGAGCTTGGCCGCCTCGTAGACCTCCTCGGGGATGATCTGCATGCCGGCCAGCACGAGCAGGCCGATGAACGGCGCGGTCTTCCAGACCTCGGCGACAATGACAGCAGTCTGGGCGGCGAACCCTTCCGCGGTCCAGAGCACCTGATGGTTGGTCAGGGTGTTCACGATGCCGTCGGCCTGGAACATCCAGCGCCAGAGCAGTCCGGACACCGCCGTGGGGATCGCCCACGGCACCAGGATGCTGGCGCGCAGCAGGGCCCGGCCGCGGAACGCCCGGTTCATGGCCACGGCCATGGCGATGCCGATGATGACCTCGAGGGCGACCGTGGTGAAGGTGAAGAATGTGGTGTTCCAGAGGGCGTTGTAGAAGCGCGCGGCGTCGGCGCCGGCGAAGATCTGGACGTAGTTACCCAGGCCGACGAAGACGTCGCCCTCGACCACGAAGCCGTCGGCGTCGAGCCCGGACTGCGAGCCGAACAGGGACTGGTGGAAGGCCGAGAGCAGCGGGTAGAGCACCACCAGGGCGAGCACGAGGAAGGTCGGCGAGAGCAGCAGCGCGGCCCTGCGCCCCTCGCCCAGGTCGAGGCGGCCGGTTTTCCGTGCGGGCGTCGTGCGCCGCCCGGGGCGCTGTGTCGTGGATGTCGACATGGGGGTCCTTCTGGTCAGTGGGAAGGGGGCGGTCGCCAGGACGTGCCCGGCGACCGCCGGTGAAACGGGTGGATGCCGGTTACTCAGCGGTGATGTCGGCGAGGGCCTGCTGCAGGTCGGCCAGGGCCGCCTTCGGGGTCGTGTCGCCGGTGAGTGCCGGGTAGATGGCGTCCTGGATCGCTGCAGTGGTGGCGCCGTACTGCACGACCTTGGGTCGCGGCTGGGCCTTCTCGAGGGAGGTGAGGAGGTCGGGCAGGTACGGCAGGCGTGCGGTGACGGCGTCATCGGCGAAGAACTCCGAGAACACCGGTGCCCGTGAGCTCACGGCGAGACGTTCACCCTCCTGCTCCTGGCCGGTGAAGAAGGCGATGAAGTCCAGCGCCGTGGCCTTGTTCTCGGCGTAGCTCGAGATCGCGATGTTGCGGCCGCCGAGGGTGGAGACGCCGGGGCCCGTCTCGCCGGGAATGGGGCTGGTGCCGAACTTGCCCTGCACGGCGCTGGAACCATCCGTGGCGATGAAGGAGGCGTAGACGTAGGGCCAGTTGCGGAGGAACACGAGGTTGCCGTCGAGGAAGGACTGCCGGCCCTGCTCCTCCTGGAAGGTGATGGCCTCCTCGGGGATCATGCCGCTGTCGAAACCGTCGACGAGGAAATTCAGCGCGGTCAGGGCCTCCGGGGTGTCGACGGTGGGTTCGCCGTCGGCGTTGAACAGGGAACCGCCGGCGGAGTTCACCGCCTCGCTGAAGTTGACGGTGAGGCCCTCGTTCTTGTCGAACTGGCCGGCGTAGCAGGACATCTCGGCGGCCTCCGGCAGAGCCAGGACTGCGTCGCAGGCCTTCTGCATCTCGGCCCAGGTCTCGGGCGGCTCCGTGACGCCGGCGGCCTGCATCAGGTCGGTGCGCGAGTACAACAGCGCGGCATCCGTGTAGTACGGGGCCGCGTAGAGGGTGTCGCGGTAGCGCGCGGCCTCGACCGTGGCCGGGATCTCCGCGTCGAGCGGCAGGGCGTTTTCGGGCAGGGCTGTGATCCACCGGTTGGCGGCGAACTCCGAGGTCCACACCACGTCGAGATTGAGCACGGTGTACGCCTCACCCTTCACCTGGGCGTTCTGCACCATCTGCTGGCGCTGTTGGTCGGCGTCCAACGGCAGTTCGATCCAGTCGACGAGTTCGTCGGGATGCTCGGCGTTCCAGGCGTCGATGGTCTGCTGGGCTGCGCCGGAGGCGTCGGGGCTGCTGACGTACGTGATCGGGCCGCGGCCGGTGAGCTCGGCCGCGTCGCTCGACGCTGCGGGGGTGCCGGCTCCGCTGGCGCAAGACGTGAGCGCGAGGACTCCGACGGTTACCAGTGCGGCGCTGAGGACTCCGCGCCGATCATGGCTTCGTTGCTTCATGATGTCTCCTTCTAGTGGGGGTGCATTGCAGGGGTGGCTGTGTCGCCGGGGAAATGGGCATGGAGGAAGGACAGGGTGTGCCGGGTGTCTGGCCTGCGCGGCGGCAGGGCCGCCCGCGCTCAGCCGAGCGCCACCTGGGTGGTCGACCCGCGTTCTACCAAGCGGTGGGGCAGGATGCGTGGCCGGAGGTCGGTTCCCGCCAGCAGTCTTTCGACAGCAAGCTCGCCCATCTTCTCGAGCGGCTGCGCGATCGTGCTCAGCGCCGGGTGCACGTGCCTGGCGGTGCGGGTGTTGTCAAAGCCGAGCACCGACACGTCCTCGGGCACGCGGCGGCCCAGACGCTGCAGGTCGTTCACCACGGCCGCCGCCATTTCATCGCTCAGGGCGAAGACCGCGGTCAGGAGCGGGTCCCGCCGAAGCAGGCGGCCGAGGGCGGGCGGGGCGCTGTCGTAAAGCGAGTTGCCCTGTTCGAGCACCGCGGGCAAACCGGCCTCGGCCATGGCGCGCAGGTAGCCGCGCTCACGAACCGTGTTCACCAGCACCGACTGGGGGTCGCCGGCCAGGAGGCCGATGTGCCGGTGGCCCAGCCCGATCAGGTACCGGGTGCCGTCGTAGGCCGCTCGTTCGTCGTCGATGGCGAGGCTGGGAAACCGCAGGCCGTCGCGGATCGCGACGGAGACGAGGGGGATGCCGGAACCGAGGGCGCGGCGCATGTCGGCGGTGATGGCCGCGGAGATGAGAATGACGCCCGCTGCCCGATAGGTGCGCAGGGTGCGCAGGTAGCCGGCGGCGTGCTCGGAGCCGAGGCCGGTGCGTCCGAGCATGACCGAGTAGCCCCGCGAGCGCGCCGCGCTCTCGACACCGCCCATGATCTCGGAGGCCAGCGCGTCGGATACCAGCGGTGCCAGCACCCCGATGACCGCGGACTGCTTAGTCTTCAGGCCGCGGGCGAGGGAGTCCGGCTCGTAGTTGAGAGCCAGCACGGCCTCTTCCACCCGTAGCTGGGTGGTCTTGGAGTACCCGGTCAGGCCGTTCACCACGCGGGACACCGTCGCGGGCGAAACGCCGGCATAGCGTGCCACGTCTCTGATCGTCACCATCCAGCCCTCCGTTGGGTCGTACATGATCCGCGCCGAGCGGCGCCGCAATCGTTTACGTTCTTCCGTTGATTGAGGCTAGGCAACCGTCGGCGGGCAGCGCAAACGTTTACGAAACACTGCCAGGCTGCGGTGCGCAGGCGAGCGCGGGGACGGGCGGAGGCGGCGCATCCGCTCTGAACACGATGGGTTTAGGCTGGTTGCGACCCCCGGTTCGATCTGACCGGTTGCGCTGGCCCGGATTTGGGCGGCAGGTCGGGGCTTTGCCTCTCGTTTCGCTCCCCCCACCTCGCGGCGCCCGCCGTTGCGCCGCGGCAGCCCGTTGCCCTGCTCACTCGTCGACGACGGACCCGCCCGCCGCAGCGCGCCCGCCCGGCTCCGCCTCAGATTGGTCCCATGAAGATTCGCTTTTCCGCCCTCACCACTACGGCGGCCGTGTTGCTCCTCGCCGGCTGCGCCTCCGGATCGACCGCCGCGGAGCCTGCTCCCTCCGAGTCGGCCGGCTCAGACGGCGCCTTCCCGGTCACGGTGGAGAACTGCGACACCACCGTCACCGTCGGCTCAGCGCCCGAGCGGATCGTCACGATCAAGTCCACCACCACCGAGCTGCTGCTCGCCCTGGGGCTCGGCGACCGGATCGTGGGCTCGGCGTTCCTCGACGGCCCGCTTCCGGCATCCCTCGACAAGGCCGGCGCCGATCTGAACGTGATCAGCGACTTCGTCCCCGGCCAGGAGGCCGTGCTGGCGCTCACCCCCGACTTCGTCTACGGCGGCTGGGAGTCCAACTTCTCGGCCGAAGGAGTCGGCGAGCGCAGCGCCCTGGCCGACCTGGGCATCGGCAGCTACGTGTCGCCGGCCGCCTGCAAGGGCGACGCCATGCCCGACCCGCTCACCTTCGACACCGTCTTTGCCGAGATCGACGAGGCCGGCGCGCTGTTCGGTGTGCCGGACGCCGCCGCCGAGCTCGTCGCCGACCAGGAGGCCGAACTGGCCGCGCTCACGCCCGCCGCCGAGAACACCACGGCGCTCTGGTACTCCAGCGGCACCGACACCCCGTATGTGGGCGCCGGCATCGGGGCGCCGCAGATGATCATGGAAGCCGCCGGGCTCACCAACATCTTCGCCGACGTGCAGGACACCTGGACCTCCGCCGGCTGGGAGTCCGTCGTGGCCGCGAACCCGAGCGTGATCGTGCTCGTCGACGCCACCTGGAACACTGCCGACTCGAAGATCGCGAACCTCAAGGCCAACCCGGCGACCGCCGGGCTCGACGCCGTGCTCAACGAGCGTTACATCGTGGTGCCGTTCGCGGCGAGCGAGGCCGGGATTCGGAACGTGGAGGCGGCGTCGTCGATCATCGATCAGCTCGCCGCGCTCGACACGAAGTAGGGCAACATGCTCGGTCAGGCATCTGGCCGGGCCGTTCCAACCGAAGGACAAACCATGAGCGGCAGCACGAGGGTGCAGGGGCCCCGCATCACCGCGCCCCGCGCCACGCCGGCCGCGAGTAACCAGCCGGGTCGCTACGCGTTCTGGCTCGTCACGGCCACTTTCGCCCTGCTGCTCGGGTGTGCGGTGGCCGTGACCATCGGCCCCGCCGATGTGACCCTGGCCCAGGTGCTGGGCAGCGTCGGCGCGCACCTCGGCCTGCCGGTCGGGTCGCCGGTGCCGCCGCTCACCGACGCCATCGTCTGGCAGCTGCGGATGCCGCGGGTACTCACCGCCGCGATGGTGGGTGCGGGCCTCGCGCTCAGCGGCGCCGTGATGCAGAGCGTCACCCGCAACCCGCTGGCAGACCCGTACCTGCTCGGGCTGTCCTCCGGGGCGTCGCTCGGCGCGGTCTGCGTCGTGATCCTCGGGGTCGGCTTCGCGCTGCCGGCCGCGGCGTTCGCCGGGGCGCTGATCGCCCTGTTCGCCACCCTCAACATCGCCCGCGTCGGCGGCAGCATCACCCCGGGCCGGGCCGTGTTGGCCGGGCTGGCGATCGCCCAGCTGGGCTCGGCAGGCACCTCCTTCATCATCTTCTGGGCCGCCAAGGGCGACTCCTACCGCGAGATCCTCAACTGGCTGCTCGGTTCACTCGCCGGAAGCTCGTGGAGCAGCGTGCTGATCTCCGCGGTGGCGTTGCTCCTGGTCGGCACCGGCATCCTGCTGGCCGCGAGCCGGCTGGATGCATTCACCTTCGGCGATACCAACGCCGCGTCACTGGGCATCAACGTGAACGCCACCCGCTGGGGGTTCCTGGTGGCGGTGGCGCTGCTCACCGGCGCGATGGTGGCGGTGAGCGGGGCGATCGGCTTCGTCGGGCTCATCCTGCCGCACCTGGTGCGCGGCCTCAGCGGCCCGGGCCACCGGCGTCTACTGCCGCTTGTCGCCGTGGTGGGCGCGCTGTTCCTGGTGCTCGCCGACACCCTCGCCCGCACGGTCTTCGACCCGCGGGAGCTGCCGGTGGGGATCATCACCGCGTTCATCGGGGTGCCCGTGTTCATCCTGCTGATCAAGCGCAAGCGAAGCGCGGCCTGGGCATGAGCGCCCAGCGCGGCCCGGCCGCCGCATCCGCCGGCCTCTCGCCGAATTCGGGCGCGCGAGAAGGCACTTCGGGGCAGTCCGGCGGCGCCCAAGTGGCCCCAGCTGTCCTCTCGGCACCGCCGGGCGACGTGGGGGTGGCGGGCGTTCTGCTCGACGGGGTGTCCCTCAGCATCGAGGGCGCCCACATCCTGCACGAGGTGTCGGCCACGCTGCCGCCCGGCACCGTCACCGGGCTGCTCGGCCCCAACGGCGCGGGCAAGTCGACCCTGCTGCGCATCATCGCCGGCATCGACCGGGCGGATGCCGGCACGGTCGCGCTCGACGGCGCCGTCGTGGGGCAGCTCCGCAGGCGCGAGGCCGCCCGGCGCATCGCCCTGCTCGAGCAGAACGTGGCGCCCAGCGTCGACCTGTCCGTGCGTGAAGTGGTGCTGCTCGGCCGCATCCCGCACCGCAGCCGGCTGCTCGGCAGCTTCGGCGGCGAGGACGACCTGGCCGTCGCCACCGAGTCCCTGGCCATGGTCGGCGCCGCCGACCTCATCGACCGGCGCTGGCACACCCTCAGCGGCGGCCAGCAGCAGCGGGTGCAGATCGCCCGCGCCCTGGCGCAGCGGCCGAGCCTGCTGCTGCTCGATGAACCGACCAACCACCTCGACGTGAGCGCCCAGCTGTCGTTGCTGCACCAGGTGCGCGGACTCGGTCTCACCTCGGTGCTCGCCCTGCACGACCTCAACCTCGCCGCCGCCTACTGCGACCGCATCGTGCTGCTGCAGGCCGGCCGGGTTGCCGCATTCGGCACCCCAACCGAGGTGCTGCGGCCCGAGATCATCCAGTCTGTCTACGGCGTCGACTGCGACATCGTGCCGCACCCCCGCACCGGGCGCCCGGTGATCGTGTTCTCCGGCCCCGACGACCAGCACCGCCGAAACGAAGGAACCCCATGACCCGAGTCACCGTCCTCGCCGGAGGTGTCGGCGGCGCCCGGTTCACCCGCGGGTTGCTGCAGCAGCTGGCCTCCGAGGACGCACGAGTTGCGGCGAACACCGCCTTCGGCAGCACGGAAGGGGCACTTTCCGGCAACTCGACGCACGAAGTGGGCCCCAGCGCGGTCACCGTGATCGTCAACACCGGCGACGACATGTGGCTCGACGGGCTGCGCATCTGCCCCGACCTCGACACCGTGATGTACACCCTCGGCGGCGGCATCAGCGAGGAGCAGGGCTGGGGCCGCACCGACGAATCCCGGCGCACCTCCGCCGAGATCGCCGCCTATGGCCGCGGCTGGTCGTGGTTCACCCTCGGCGACCTCGACCTCGCCACCCACATCGTGCGCACCGACCTGCTCCGGAGTGGCGCCACCCTCAGCGCCGCCACCGAGTTCCTCTGCCGGCGCTGGCAGCCCGGCGCCACCCTGCTGCCGATGAGCGACCAGTTCGTCGAGACGCACGTGCGCCTGGCCGAGGACGTCGACGAACACCGCGCCGGCGACCTCATCCACTTCGAGGAGTGGTGGGTGCGCTACCGCGCCACCAAGGCCGTCACCGAGTTCGTGCAGGTTGGCCTGGCCGACGCCGTCGCGGCGCCTGGCGTGATCGAGGCCATCCTCACCGCTGACCTGGTGATCCTGCCGCCGTCCAACCCGGTCGTCTCGGTGGGCACCATCCTCGCCATCCCGGGCATCCGCCAGGCCCTCCGCACCACCACGGCCCGGGTCGTGGGCATCGCACCGATCATCGCCGGCTCCGCGGTGCGGGGCATGGCCGACGCCTGCCTGACCACCATCGGTGTGGAGACCTCCGCCCTTGCTGTCGGCCTGCACTACGGCTCCCGCCAGGGCGACGGCGTGCTCGACGCCTGGCTCGTTGACGAGGCGGATGCCGCGGCCGTTCCCGTGCTCGAAGCCGCCGGCATCCGCTCGGCCGCCGTGCCGCTCTGGATGACCGACGTCGCCGCGACCGCCCGGATCGCGGAGGCCGCACTGGGTCTCGCCGACAGCACCGACCCGAACGACCTCCCCGACTCCGCCCTGCCGGTGGCGGAGTTCGCGTTTCCCGGCCCACTCCGAGACCGGCTCGTGGCAGCGATCCTGGACGGGTCTAAGACCTCGACCACCTCGACCCTGCTCGAGTACGGCGTCGAGAACGAACCGTTGCCCACCGTCGGCAGCCGGCAACTGCTGGTCGACTCGGGCGAGCGACCGGTGGCGGTCATCGAGACGACGGCGGTGCGGGTGACCAGGCTGGGTGACGTGGATCTCCAGCATGCCCGCGACGAGGGAGAGGGCTACGACACCGTCGCGGCCTGGCGGGCCGGCCACGAGGCGTATTGGCACGGTGCAACCATGCGCGCGCACCTGGCCGACCCTGGCTTCACCGTCTCCGACGACACCCAGGTCGTCCTCGAACGACTGCACGTGGTGCGCCGGCTCCCCGGCGCCTGACCGGCACCGGCGCCGCGGATACCGCGTCCGCCCGCGCGGGACGGCACGGGGCGGCCTATCATCGCCGGTGAACCTACTCAATGCGAAGTCGGTGAAAGGTGGAACAGCCATGGACACCGCAACCCTGACCTGGATCATCGTTGGCGTCGTCGTCGTGCTCGCCGTCATCGGGGTGATCGTCTATTTCGCCGCGCGGCGCGGCCGGGAGGAGCGTGAACGCCAGCGTATTGAAGACCAGCGCCGTGCTGAGGGGATGCGGCGGGATGCCGAGGCGCACGCGATCGACGCCAGGGAGAACGAGGCCCAGGCCACCCGGGCCCAGGCGGATGCCCAGCAGGCGCAGGTCGACGCCGACCGGCTGCGGCATGAGGCCGACCAGCGCCAGGCCGAAGCGCAGGACATGCGCGCCGAATCAGAGAAGCGCAGCCGGGAGGCCGACGAGCTGGACCCGACGGTGGACATCCGCCGCGGCGGGCGGCACGACGCCGGGACTCCCGAGACCGGATCGGCCGCCGTGGACGCGCATCCGACCGAGGCCGCGGCGCGACCGGCCGACCAGGCCCCGCGGCGCCGTAACGACGACAGCGCCTGAGCGGGCCCGGCCTCCCGGCGAACGTTTCGGCGGGCTACTCTCGCCTAGGTCGACGCCCCTCCGAGGGAAGGACCAGCCGCATGACAACCGCATCCACGTCGCCACGCATCTACGGCACCTGGCCGGGCGGCCTGCCGTTCCTCGCGGTCGGCTCCGGCCCGCCGCTGGTCTACCTGCCCGGAATCACCCCGAACCACGAACCGCCCCGCGGCAGTGACCGCCGTTTCCAGACCCGGCAACTGATGCTGTTCGCGGCGTCCCGCCGGGTGTGGTGGGTGAACCGCCGGCCGGGCCTCGACCCCGATGCCACCATGGCCGACATCGCCGCCGACTACGCCAAGGCCATGCTCCTGCGCTTCGACGAGCCCGTCGACGTGATCGGCCACTCCACCGGCGGATCCGTGGCGTTGCAGCTCGCCGCCGATCACCCGGCCGTGGTGAAGCGGCTCGTGACCCTTTCGGCCGCGTACCGGTTGGGCGAGGAGGGCAGGGACAGCCAACTGCGGGTCGCCGACAACGTGCTCGACGGGCGGCCGCGCGCCGCCAGCTCCGAGCAGATGCGGATGCTCGGTGCCGGTCCCCGCTCCAGCCGGCTACTGGCCGGCCTCGGCTGGTTGATCGGCAAGAGTTACTTCGCCCATGCCACGGCCGACCTCATCACCACGATCCGGGCCGAGGACACCTTCGACCTGCGGTCCAGGCTGGCCGATATCTCGGCCCCCACCCTCGTGATCGGCGGGGACCGGGACGCGTACTACCCGGCTGAGCTGTTCCGCGAAACCGCGGACGGCATCCCCCGCGGTCGCCTCGCCCTGTATCCCGGCCGCGGCCATATGGGCACCACGCTGGACCCGGCCTTCGTGCCCGACGTGCTCTCCTTCCTCGACCCGCCGGACGACGCCGTCTCGCCGACCGACCGGGCCGAGCCGGGCGCCGGCCGCGATGACATCACGCTCTGACCAGGCCTCGCCGCCGGCGGCGCGCTGACGCTTGCCGCGGGCCTCCCGCCCGGGCCGCACCTCAGTACAGTGAGGGAGACATCCGCCCCACACCGAAGTGAGCACAGTGCCTGAATCCCGAATTGCGGTCCAGCCGGCGTCTTCCGTTGTTCCCTGGCTGCCCGTCATCGTGGCCGGCCTGGTTCACTTGGGTGCCATCCTGCTGGCGTTGCCCGGCGTGGTGGAGTGGACGAAGCCGCTGCTCATGCCGGCCCTGGCGATCGCGCTGATCTGGGCCGCGCCGCAGCGTCGCGCGCCGGCGATCCTGCTCGGGCTGATCGCCCTAGTGTTCTCCTGGGTGGGAGACGTCACGCTTCGCTGGTTCGTCGTCGGGCTCGTCTTCTTCCTGCTCGCGCACATTGCCTACCTTGTGCTGTTCGCCACCCGGCTCGCAGTGCGCCGGGTGCGCTGGTGGGCCATCGTCTACGTGGGCTGGCTCGTCGTGTTGCTGATGATTCTGGGGGCGCACACCGGCTCGCTGCTGATTCCGGTGGTCGCCTACGGCATCGTGCTCACGGCGATGGCGGTCTTCGCCTCCCGGTGCAACCGCTGGGTCGCCTGGGGTGGGGCGTTGTTCGTCGCCTCCGACTCGATCCTGGCCGCCAACAAATTCCTGCCGGATGCCGGCATCCCCCTGGTGGACTTCCTGATCATGGCGACCTACCTCGCGGCCCAGACGCTCATCGTGTGGGGGATCCTGCGGCACGAGCAGGACCGGGTGGCTACGGCAGCACCTCGATGATGCCCCGGGCGCCCTTTTCGGCATCCGACATGACGTGGCTGACGAAGGGATAGCGGCCGGCCGCAGTGAAGGTGAGCTCGACGAAACCGCCCTGCGCGGCCGCCAGGTCAAGCACCTGGGAGCCGCCGGTGCCGGTGCTGCCGCCATCCTTGAGCAGGTAGTCCCCCTCCTTGTACACGGTGTGGAACTGGCCGCCGACGACGTGGAAGGCGCTGCCCACATTGGGCCCGGCCGCGAGCACCCACACCCGCACGGTCTGGCCCGCCCTGGCCCTGAGCGGCCGGGCGGCGTACTGGTTGGCGTAGCCGTTGAAGACCACCAGGTCGGGGGTTTGCGCCTCGACCTTGGCGGCGTCCACTTCGGCGCCCTGCGCGCCGAGGTAGAGCTCGGACTGCACGACCAGGTACTCGTGGTCCACCGCGGCCAGGCCGGGCGGGTCGATGATCACGGCGCCGAACATGCCGTTGGCGATGTGCACCGACATGGGCATGGTGGAGCAGTGGTACAGCCAGATGCCCGACCGGGTGGCGGTGAAGGTGTAGAGCAGGCTCTCGCCGGGTCGGATGGTGCGCATCACGTCATCCGGCGCCACGGCACCGGCATGGAAGTCGATGGAGTGCCCGACCGTGCCCGCGTTCACCAGGGTGATCTCGAACACGTCGCCCACCGTGCCGCGCAGGGTGGGGCCGGGCGCGGTGCCGTTGAAGGTCCAGAGCATCTGGGTGACGCCGGGGGCCACCTCGGTCTCCACGTTCTGCACGGTGAGGGTCTGCCGGTGCACGGTGGCGGATGCGGCGGGCGGCAGCGCGGCGTCGCGCGCCTCGAACGCGGTGTCGGGTTCGGCCATGGGGTCGAGGTCGTCGGCGGCGGAGGTCTCCGTCGCGGCCGCGCCGTGGCCGGTGTGGGCGCCGTTCGCTGACGTGCCCGCCACGCCGTCCATCGACGTGCCGTCGCCGTCCTCGGCGGCACTGCCCGCCGACCCGTCGACGGGCGCTGCACCTACCGCGACGATGCTGAGCTCCATGTCCAGCAGCCGGTGGCCGGCGATCGAGCACCAACCGTCCACGCTCGCGCCGATCACGCCCACGGCCACCGTCTCGGATGCGCCCGGGTCCAGGGTCGCGGAGACCAGCCCGGACTCCAGCACCAGGTTGTGCGCCATGTCGTCACTGTTGGTGAGGGTGATCACGAGCTCATCGCCGACCGGCACCTCGATGCGGTCGGGCACGAACCGGGTGTCCACCATGTCCACCGCCACCGTGGTGGTGCGGCCGGTCGCGACGGCGTCGGCGGCGGCCGCACGTGCGGCCGGCGTCGACACCGTGGCCAGGCCCACCGAGGCGGGGTCGACGAGGATGCCCACGGTCACCGTGAACAGCAGCACGCTCGCGGCCGCGAGCATCCGCCCCGTCGTGC
The DNA here is from genome assembly GCF_054075385.1 of Cryobacterium sp. AP23. NCBI lineage: Bacteria > Bacillati > Actinomycetota > Actinomycetes > Micrococcales > Microbacteriaceae > Cryobacterium > Cryobacterium sp. AP23. The sequence continues at coordinate 2,330,973 of NZ_CM133415.1, forward strand.
GCGGTCTGTTCGGCGGCAGCGGCCGCTCCCCCGGCGCCACGCGCACGAGCGGCAGGGCGCGCACCCGCCGGTTGGTGCGGAGCGCCCGTGCGAACAGGATCAGGAAGCCGGCCAGGGTGGCCACTATCACCAGGGACAGCGTCACCGTGAGGGTGCTCGACACCGGCAGCAGCGACAGGCCGAGGCCGCCGTTGACGACCACCACCCGGAACAGGCCGCCGCGGTCCAGCTCGGCCGCCGTGGCCTTGAGGGCGGCCGGGCCACCGCCGAGCACGACGGGCACGAGGTGGCTGAGGGCACCGAGCAGGACCTGCGCGGCAAAGCCGATCGCGAAGTACGGCACCAGGGTTTCGACGCCGGCGGCCGCGGCCGTCCAGCTCGGGGCGAGCGCCACCTGCAGGCCGAACCCGAGGGTGCAGAGGGCGAACCAGACCTGCGCGGCGCCGAGGCTCCAGGCGGCGAACGTCACCGCGGGCGCCCGGAGCAGGTGCCCGACGGCCTCCCAGAGCACCCGGCCGAGCGCAATCAGGTAGACCAGGACACCGAGCGCCACGACGAGCCGCAGGTCGGCGAGGCAGCCGAGCGTGAGCAGCGCCAGGCCGCCCACCAGCACCGGCAGGGTGCTGCCGGCGGCCACCGTGGCGCCCTCGACGCGGGTGTGCAGCACGGTGGGCCAGAGCAGCGCGATGGTGCCGATCACGGTGAGGCCCACCCAGCCGAGCAGGTTGAGGCCGAGGTGGCCGATGAAGAGCCGTTCGTAGGCCTCGCCGCCGCCGTCGAGCCGGGCCATCAGGATGCCCAGGGTCACGCCGGCGGCGAGCATCACGGCGCTGGCCACGTAGTAGCGCACCAGCGGCGCGAACCGGCCCGGCAGGGCGCCCCGCGATTGGGCGACGACCACGACGGCGTGCGCGAGCGCGTTCAGGCCCACGAGGATGCCGCCGACCAGCACCACCGGGAACCAGCCGGCGACCATGCCGGTCATGACCGCGATGGCGCCCACGGTGTGCGCGGCCAGGCGCAATCCGAGCGAGATCCGGTGCCCGAGGGCCTTCCGCCGCAGCAGCGTGTCGGCGAAGTGCTGGCTCCAGATCAGGATGGCGGTGCTCACCGCACCGAGCAGCAATAGGTGCACGAGCAGCCAGCCCGACGCGGGAACCATCCGGTGCAACAGGGTGAGGATGACGGCGGCAGCCAGCCAGGCGGGCACCAGGCTGCCCGAGACGATGTGCCAGAGCCTGTCCTTCACGTCCTGGCGCCCTTCAGGATCGACGTGACAGCGACGAGCACGAACAGCAGCACCGCGACGATGTTGAAGACGCCGCCCCACTGCACCAGCACCGGCCAGCCGTGGGCGTCGCCGAGCAGAACCCGGGCCAGCAGTGAGACGTGCAGCAGCGCCGCCGGCAGGTACATCACGGGGCGGTACGGCAACGGCCGGCGCAGCACGGCCGGCAGGATCGTGGGGGCGTGCGCCATGATCATCGACATCACGAAGCCGAGGAACACGGCGTGCATCACCGCATCGTAGGCGGGCCCGGAGTAGACCGGGCCGCGCAGAACCCAGATGCCGCCGACCACGACGAGCCAGCCGTACCCGGTGAGCAGGCAGGCGGCCATGTACCGGGGCAGCCCCGTGGAGCGCACCAGGCGGGTGGCAACGTCGTGCCGGAACAGCCAGATGACGAGCGCGAGCATCCCCGCCCCGAGCAGCGGGTAGCCGGCCGCCGGCCAGACCAGCGCGACGACAGCGCCGAAGCCGAGGGCCAGGCTGATGCCGAGCATCCACTCTTCGGCGCGGCGGTCGACGGTGGGCGAGACGCGGGACAGTTCGAGGCGTTCGCCGGCGATGGTGAGCACCAGGTAGAGAATCAGCAGCGGGGCGAGCTGCGGGATGCCGATGCCGCGCAGCCAGAACGCCGTGGCCATCAGGCCGAGCACGGCGCCCAGGGCCTGCACCGCGGTGGAGACGGCGGCCTGCTTCTGCCAGATCGCGGCGTAGATGGCCAGCAGCATGGCGCTGCCGGCGACCAGGGCGGCCTGGCCCACGACGAGCGGCAACGGCGAGATGAGGGCGAGACCGCCGGCGCCGAGCATGCCGGGCGCGAGGTAGGCCCAGCCGCGGCGCACCGCCACGGCCCGTTCGAGCACGACGACGGTGCCGACGAAGCCGAACACCATCAGCGGGCCGTGCACCGCGGTGAGCCGGGCGCTGTCCACCGGCGCGGCCAGGCCGAGCAGCAGCAGGGCGCCGTCGAGCCCGGCGAGGAGGGCGATGCCGCCGAGCAGCAGGAAGCCGAGTCGCGCGGTGACCCTGGGGCGCGCCGCCGGGCCGGTGCCGCTTGCGGCGCGGCCGGTGCGGCGGATGGGGCTCAGCGTGGTCATCGGCGTGGTTCGGTGGCGGCGCGGCCTAGTTGGCGCGGGTGAGGCGGATGGTCCAGGCCTCCGGGCCGTTCTCGAGGTAGGTGACGGCGAAGTCGCCGGGGCGGCTGTTCTCGAGCTGCGCGAGCAGCGGCAGCGGGTCGTGGGAGGCGACGAGGTCGAGGGAGAAGCCGGGCTGGATGACCCCGAGGGCGCCGAAGATGGTGGCGTGCCGGATGGCGTGCGGAATGGCGCGGGTGTCGAGCACGATGTTGTCGGGATCCTCGTGACCGCAGGCGCAGCCGTGCTGTGCGGGGGCATCGACGGCGCCGGGACGGCTGGACGTCAGGATGATCGGTTCGGCAGTCACAAGAAATCTCCTTTGGCCGGGTCGAATGACCCTGTTCCGCCACTTTAGAGGATGCCTATCCTTTTAATCGGGACGTTCGTCCCATCACTGACGCCGGACCGACAACCGGCAGGAAATGAGGAGCAGGTGCCTACCAGGGTGTGCGCGGAATCCGAGCTGGAGCTCGGCGAAGCGATCAAGATGATCGTCGACGGCGTGGCGGTGGCCCTGGTGAAGGACAGTGCCGGCAACTGCTTCGCCCTCGGTGACATGTGCTCGCACGCCGACATTTCCCTCTCGGACGGCTTCGTCGAGGGTGACGACCTGGAGTGCTGGGCACACGGCGGCCGGTTCGAGTTGTCCACCGGCCGGGCCCGCACCCTGCCGGCCTCCGAGCCCGTGCCGGTCTACCCGCTTACCATCGTCGACGGCGACGTCTACGTCGACGTAAGCACCCCAATCGACGTCTCCACCTACGCAACCCTTTAGCCCGCGAGCCGTGAGAAAAGCCCCACATTTGGCGGGCCTTTTCGGGGCTTTTCTCTCAGTTCGCGAGGCGGTGGGGCAGCTCGACCAGGCACAGGTGCGGCTGCACAAAGGGGCGCAGGCGGATGCCGTCGCCGTTGTGGCCGAGCGACCGCGCGACGCCCTTCAACAGGCCCAGGTGCACCGAGCACACCACATCGGGGTTTTGCCGCGCCTCGGCCCGGAACGGGCAGGCGGGCAGCGCGATGGTGGCCTCGTCGGCGTCGAGCTCCGGCTCGAAGCCGATCTCGGTGAGCACCCGCAGCAGCGTGGGCACCACCGCGCCGGCGAACGTGTCCTCCGCGGTGGGATCAGGTGCGACGGGGCCGTCGGCGGTGGGTTCAAGGACGACGGGGCCGCCGGTGACGGGGATTTCCGCCGACGGGGCATCCGCCGCGGCCGAATACTGCGCCGACCAGCGCTCGCCGGCGCGCACCGACCGGGCCCGGCCGCCGTCGTCGTCCTCGCCGATCACGGCGGCGAGGGCCTGCATCAGTTGCTGCTGCGCGTCCTCGACGGGCAACGGTTCGGCCACCGGACTGAACAGCACCTGCGGGCGGCCGCGCCCGCCCGCGCGGTTGATGCGGCGCTCGACGAGCCCGACGGCCTCGAGCTGCTCCAGGTGGAAGCGGGCCGTCGTGACGTGCAGGCCCATTCCCGCGGCAACAGTGACGGCGTCGAGCGGACCGCCGGCCGCGGTGAGCAGGCCGAGCACGCGGCGACGTGGCTCACTGGCCAGGGCAACCTGCCGGGCACCCTGTCGATCGGTCGAAACCATGAATTGAGAGTAGCAGCGTGCGGTTTAACCGGCGTGAGCGGCGGTCATCCGCCGATGTAGGACATCTCGATCTTCTTACGGCCCGACGAGCGCACCGCACCGGTCTGGGCGCTGCGCAGCTGCGAGGCCCGGTCGGTGCGCTGGCGCCAGATGGCGCCCATCGCGGCGGAGAGCTGTTCGTCGCTGCTGCCATCGCGGAGCAGCGCGCGCAGGTCGTGGCCTTCACTGGCGAACAGGCAGGTGAACAGCTTGCCGTCGGTGGAGACGCGGGCGCGGGAGCACGTGTGGCAGAACGACTGGGTGACGCTGGAGATCAGGCCGATCTCGCCCCCGCCGTCGACGTAGCGCCAGCGGCGGCTGGTCTCGCCGGTGTAGTTGGGGGCCACCTCTTCGAGCGGCAGCTCGGCGTGGATGCGGTCACGCACCTCGCTGGAGGGAAGCACGGCCCCCATGTCCCAGCCGTTGCTCGTGCCCACGTCCATGAACTCGATGAACCGGAGGATGTAGGGGGTGCCCTTGAAGTGCCGGGCCATGTTGACGATGTCGTGGTCGTTCTGGCCGCGCTTGACCACCATGTTGATCTTGATCGGGCCGAGGCCCACGGCGTGGGCGGCGTCCAGGCCGGCCAGGATGCGGGCGACGGGGAAGTTGACGTCGTTCATGGCCCGGAAGGTGGTGTCGTCGAGGGAGTCGAGCGAGACGGTCACGCGCTTGAGGCCGGCATCCTTGAGCGCTTGCGCCTTCACGCCCAGTGCCGAGCCGTTGGTGGTGAGGGCGATGTCGACCGCACGGCCGGCGGGGGTGCGCAGCTCAGCGAGCATCGCGATGAGCTCCTCGAGGCCCTTCCGCAGCAGCGGTTCGCCGCCGGTGAGCCGGATCTTCTCCACGCCGTGCGCCACCGAGATGCGCGCCAGCCGGGTCATCTCGTCGAACGAGAGCATCTCGTCACGGGGCATGAAGGCGAAGTCCTTGCCGAAGACCTCCTTGGGCATGCAGTACACGCAGCGGAAGTTGCACCGGTCGGTGACCGACAGGCGCAGGTCGTGCAGCGGACGATCGAGGGTGTCCACGAGCGGGGCATTCGCTGCCGGGGCAGGCCGACCGGCGGCTGCCTCGACTGGCGCGGCAACGTGCGCTGTGAAGGGTGCGCCGGACATACACCGACCCTAACCCCGAACGAGCGCGGTTTACCTCACAGCGCCCGAGAGGTAGCCGACTCTGCCACCCGAGTTATCCACAAGTTGACAATTACTCACACAAACCTTCGTTATCGGGCTACTTTGAAGGCATGACAAACCAGTCCACCATCGCAGACACGTTCGCCCGTTCGGGCGACGATGCGTTGGTGGATGCGGCGGGTTCGGTGGCCCGGCTGGGCTCGTGCAGTGCCGATTACGACGCCCTCTCGGATGCCGATGTCCTGGCCGGTCAGAAGACTCTCGCGCAGGCCCAACGTGAGCTCGACACCCGCAAGGCGTGGATGGCGAAGACCCTCGCCCAGCGATCCCGGTGGGAGTTGGGCCAGTCCGGCCTGGCCGCACAGCAGGGCTTCCCCAACCCCGAGGCGTTGATCCAGGAGCTGACCGGCAGCACCAAGGTCGAATCCCGCAAACTCGTCGGCGTGGGCCGGATGCTCGCCGAAGCCGAAGAAGCCCAGGCCCAAGCCGACGCGGAGGCCGCGGAGGCCGCTCGACGGCTCCTCGACGACGCCCTCGACCCCGACGCCCTCGACCCCGACGCCCCGGACGCCCTCGGCCCGGACGCCCCCGGCCCGGTCGCTCCCCTCCTACCGCCGACACCGCTGCCGTGGCACGCCCCGATCTCGCGGGCGGTGAACGACGGCACAATCTCGATCGACACCGCCCACGCCCTGCGCACCGGCCTCGGCGACATCGACACGGTCGTCACCGGCCCGGTCCTCGCCGACGCCCTGGCCCAGCTCCTCACCGACGCGCAGACGTTGAACGTGGACCAGCTGCTCAAGCAGGCCCGGCAGACCCGCGACACCCTCGATGAGGCCGGCATCCGGGTGCGGGAACAGAAGGCCTGGGACGACCGCTACCTGCGCATCTGGACCCTCGATACCGGCCAGGTCCGCGTGGACGGACTTTTTCCGCCCGAGCAGGGCGAGTTCATCAAGTCCACCTTCGACAGCCTCACCAGCCCCCGCCGCGGCGGCGTGCGTTTCGTCGACACCGACCGAGCCGCCTGGGCCAAACGAGTCAAAGACGACCCCCGCACCACCACCCAGATCACCTGCGACGGCTTCCTCGACCTCCTCAAGGCCGGCACCACCATCAACCCGAACGAGATGCTCGGCGGCCGCCGCCCCGCCGTCCAGATCCTCACCACCGCCACCCCCGCCGCCCGGCCCGCCGCAGCCGACGACATCCTGATCTGCCCGACCGGCCAGGCCGGCCACGGCAACATCGAGGGCAACAACGCCCCGGTCTCCCCCGAAACCCTCGAACGCCTGATCTGCGACTCCGGCTCGATCGAGATCCGGTTCGACGAGCACAACCGGCCGCTCGACGTCGGTCACGAACAACGCCTGTTCAACCGGGCCCAACGCCGAGCCATGGCCGCCCGCGACGGCGGCTGCATATGGCCCGGCTGCGACAAACCGCCATCCTTCACCGAAGCGCACCACATCGAACACTGGCTCCGCGACCACGGCCGAACCGACATCAACCAGGGCATCCTGCTCTGCCACGCCCACCACATGCTCCTGCACAACCAACGCTGGCAAATCTTCGAAAACACCGGCCGATACTGGCTGAGACCACCCGCCACCATCGACCCCGGCCAGACACTCATCGCGATGCCCAACCGCAACCACCCTCGGCGCAGCTGAGCACCGCACCGCATCTACGCCCCTCGCCACAGCCGAGCCCCACTCCGCATCCAGGCCACCGGCTCAGACGAGGTGTGCCTCACCGGTAGCGGGGTAGTTGCGGGCCGAGCGCCGCGCTAGGGTCTGCGGGTGACGATGGATGACCACAGTTGCTGCACACCCGCCCGGGAGGAGACCCGGAGCGCCGGGCTGGCCGCGGCGCAGCCCGAGGCCGGGAACGCCGATCCGGCCGGAGCCGTGGGGCCGGGCGGGGCCGCCGCCGAATCGGCGGGCGGACACGACCTGGACCAGGCGATTGTGCCCCGGCAGCTGTTCCGGATGGGCGACGCCGACGGCGCCGGCAATCCCGGCGACGGCGAGACGCCCGTGCATGAGGTGCGGGTGGATGCCTTCTCCATCGATGCGACCGCCGTCACCAACGCGGCCTTCGCCCGCTTCGTCCATGCCACCGGGTACACCACCGAATCCGAGCTGTTCGGATACTCCGCGGTGTTCCACCTGGCTCTGAAGGCCGAGCTCGACGACATCGTCGGCCAACCGCCGCAGACACCCTGGTGGCTGGGTGTGCGCGGCGCCGATTGGGCGCATCCGGCCGGGCCGTTGTCGTCCCTCGACGCGCTGGCCGAGCATCCGGTGGTGCAGGTGAGCTGGAACGACGCCCTGGCGTACTGCGCCTGGGCCGGCCGCAGGCTGCCCACCGAGGCGGAGTGGGAGTGCGCCGCCCGCGGCGGACTGGACGGCCGGCGCTACCCATGGGGCGACGAGTGGGACGAGGGCCAACGCTGCAACATCTGGCAGGGCCGGTTTCCCGCGGTGAATACCCTCGCCGACGGTTGGCTCACCACGGCGCCGGTGCGCGAGTTCGCCCCGAACGGGTACGGCCTCTGGCAGAGCGTCGGCAACGTCTGGGAATGGTGCGCCGACTGGTGGGCGGAAGAATCTTATCGCCATTCCCCGAGCACCAATCCGGGAGGACCGGCAACCGGCAGCCAGCGAGTCATGCGCGGCGGTTCCTACCTCTGCCACGACTCCTACTGCAACCGGTACCGCAACTCCGCCCGCGCCTCGAACACGCCGGATTCCGCCGCCGGCAACATCGGCTTCCGCACCGTCGCGCTGGCGTAGAGACCGGGCGGCTCCGGACCGCCTTGAAGCGGGCTGGCCGGGGTAATACAGTCGCTCCCGTCAGCGTCCGCTGACCGAGGGCCCTTCGTGGGACGGCCCGATTTCGTCAAAGCGATCGGAGAGTCCCATGCCCGTACCGTTCACAGGCACCATCAACGTCGACATCCGCGATTCGGAACCGGACTGGGCGCCGTTCGAACCACCCAAGGCCAAGGCCGGGTCGCCCAACGTGGTCTACATCGTGCTCGACGACGTGGGTTTCTCGGCGATGTCCAGCTACGGCGGACCGATCCAGACCCCCAACATCGACAGGGTGGCGGATGCCGGGGTCAAATACACGCAGTGGCACACGACGGCACTGTGCTCGCCGACTCGCTCGTGCCTGCTGACCGGGCGCAATCACACCCGTAACAGCATGGCGTGCATCACCGAGGCCGCGATCGGGTTCCCCAACGCGAGCGGCACCATCCCGCCGGAGAATGGAATGCTGCCCGAGATCCTCGGCGAGCTGGGCTGGAACACCTACATGGTGGGCAAGTGGCACCTGTGCCCGGACGACGAGATGAACGTGGCCTCCACCCGGCGCAACTGGCCCACCGGCCGCGGCTTCGAACGCTGGTACGGCTTCCTCGGCGCCGAGACCAACCAGTGGTACCCCGAGCTCGTCTACGACAACCACCCGGTCGACCAGCCCGCCCTGCCCGAAGACGGCTACCACTTCTCCGTGGACATCACCGACAAGGCCATCGAGTTCATCAAGGACTCGAAGGTCATCGCGCCGGAGAAGCCGTTCTTCCTCTACTACGCGCCCGGCGCCGCGCATGCTCCGCACCAGGCGCCCCGGGAGTGGGCCGACAAGTACAAGGGCCAGTTCGACATGGGCTACGAGGCGATCCGCGAGGAGACGCTCGCCCGGCAGAAGAAGATGGGCATCGTGCCGGCCGACACCGAGCTGCCGCCGATGAACCCGCTCGGCACCCCCGACACCCGCTCGGGGCCCGACGGGCAACCGTTCCCGCTGATGGACATGACCCGACCCTGGGACTCCCTCACCGCCGACGAACAGCGCCTGTTCGCCCGGATGGCCGAGGTCTACGCCGGATTCCTCTCCCACGCCGACCACCAGATCGGCCGGCTGCTGGACTACCTCGACGAGCTCGGCGAACGCGACAACACCATGGTCATCGTGGTCTCCGACAACGGCGCCAGCGGCGAGGGCGGCCCGAACGGGTCGGTCAACGAGATGAAGTTCGCCAACGGCATCCCCGACGAGATCGCCGACAACCTCAAGATGCTCGACGAGCTCGGCGGCACGTCCACCTACAACCACTACCCGAACGGCTGGGCGATGGCGTTCAACACCCCGTTCAAGATGTGGAAGCGCTACGAGTTCAACGGTGGCACCTGTGACCCGTGCATCATGTCGTGGCCGGCCGGGATGCCCGCCCGCGGTGAGCTGCGCGACCAGTACCACCACGCCGTCGACATCACCCCGACCATCCTCGACGTGCTCGGCGTGCAACCGCCCGAGCGCATCAAGGGGCACGTGCAGAGCCGCTTCGACGGGGTGAGCATGCGGTATGCCTTCACGGATGCGGCCGCGCCGACCACCCGCCGCACCCAGTTCTACTCGATGCTGGGTTCCCGTGCCGTCTGGCACGACGGCTGGAAGGCGATCACGACGCACCCGACCCTGAGCGGCTGGAGCCACTTCAACGAGGACGAGTGGGAGCTGTACAACACCGATGTGGACCGTGGCGAGTTGCACAATCTGGCGTCCGAGCATCCGGAGAAGGTGCGGGAATTGGAGAACCTGTGGTTCGCCGAGGCAGGCGCGAACCAGGCATTTCCGCTGGACGACCGGTCGGCGTTCGAGATCTTCATCACGCCCCGGCCGGTGCTGTCGCCTCCGCGGAACCGTTACGTCTACTACCCGCACACGTCGGAGGTGCCGGAATCGCAAGCGGTCAACACGCGCAACCGGTCGTTCGTGATCGGCGCCCTGGTGGACCTGCCCGGTGCCGGAGCCGAGGGCGTGCTCTTCGCCCAGGGCTCCAGGTTCGGCGGCCACGCCCTCTACGTGGCGAACAACCGGCTGCACTACGTCAACAATTTCGTCGGACTGTTCGAGCAGAAGATCTCCGCCGACGCCGACCTGCCGGTGGGCGAGAATCTGATCCTCTCCGCTTCCTTCGACAAAGACGGCGAGGACCCGCCGCACGTGGCCACCGGCCTGCTCAGGCTGTACTACGGCGACACGAAGGTGGGTGAGGGCCGCATCAAGACCCAGCCGGCCAAGTTCTCGATCGCGGGCGAGGGCCTGAGCGTGGGCCGCGACAGCGGTGAGGCGGTGACCGACTACGCCGGCACCGCGCCGTGGGCGTTCACGGGCGGCACCATCAACCGGGTGGCCGTCGATGTGAGCGGCGAACCGTATGTAGACCTCGAGCGGGAGGCCCAGGCCATGCTGATGCGCGAGTAGCGGCACGCCGCGGGCGTCGCCGGACGCCGCCGGGCCGATGGGCAGGGTCCAAAGCCTCTCGGCCCGGCCAGGTGACGACTGTACGCTGGGCAGGCTGCTGCATCCGTCACCCGGGTGGGCACGCGCTCCACGGCCGACGGGCCAGATGCCGCCGGCCACGTCCCGGAAGGACACCGCACCATGCCTGCGAACCCGATCGACACCACCGTGGCGCCGCCCACGGTGCTGATCCTGGCCATCACGGCCTGCCCCACCGGCATCGCCCACACCTACATGGCCGCCGAGAAACTCGACGCCGCCGCCACCGAACTCGGCTACCAGATCAGGGTGGAGACCCACGGTTCCGTCGGCGTTGAGGGCACCTTCAGCCAGGCCGACATCGATCGCGCCGACGCGATCGTCATCGCCGCCGACACCCAGATCGACCTCTCCCGCTTCGGCGGCAAGCGCATCGTCTCCACCCGCGTGGCCGACGGCATCCACCGCCCGGCCGCCCTGATCGCCGAAGCCCTCGCCGCCTCCCCCACCGGCACCGCCGCCGTCACGACGGATGCGCCGGCGAGCGCCGGCAAGCGCGACATCGGCGGGTTCATCTACCGGGCGCTAATGAACGGCGTCTCGTACATGATCCCGTTCGTCGTGGTCGGCGGCCTGCTGATCGCGATTTCGCTGTCGGTCGGCGGCGAGGCCACCCCGCAGGGCCTCGTGATTCCCGAGGACAGCTTCTGGTTCACCATCAACCAGATCGGCGTGCTCGGCTTCACCCTGATGGTGCCGATCCTCTCCGGCTTCATCGCCTACGCGATCGCCGACCGGCCCGGGCTCGCTCCGGGCATGATCTGCGGCTGGATCGCCACCACCGGCTCGTTCTACAACTCCGAGTCGGGTGCCGGCTTCATCGGCGGCATCGTCACGGGGTTCCTGGTCGGCTTCGTGGCGCTGGGCATCAAGAAGATCCCGGTGCACCGCTTCATCAAGCCGATCATGCCCATCCTGGTCATCCCCGTCATCACCACCCTCGTCGTGGGCGGCCTGTTCGTGCTCGCCCTCGGCCAGCCGATCGCCTGGGTGTTCTCCTCGATGACCGACTTCCTCGCCAGCCTCGACGGCGGCAGCGTCGTCGTGCTCGGCCTGATCCTCGGTGCCATGGTTGCGTTCGACATGGGCGGCCCGATCAACAAGACCGCGTTCCTGTTCGGCAGCGCCCTGATCGCCTCCGGCAACCCCGGCCCGATGGGCATGGTCGCCGCGGCCATCGCCGTGCCGCCGCTCGGCATGGGACTGGCCACGGTCATCCGTCGCCGCTTCTTCACCCCGGTGGAACGCGAGGCCGGCATCGCCGCCCTGTTCATGGGCTTCTTCGGCATCACCGAGGGCGCCATCCCGCTCGCCGCCGCCCGGCCGCTGCAGGTCATCCCGGCGAACGTGCTCGGTGGCGCCGTCGCCGGGGCCATCGCCGCGATCGCCGGCGTCACCAACGCGGTGCCGCACGGTGGGCCGATCGTGGCCGTCTTCGGCGCCGTCAGCGGGGTGCCGATGTACTTCGTCGCGATCCTGACCGGCGTGGTCGTGACCGCCCTCGTGTCGGTGCTGCTGATCGGCATCTCGGTGCGCCGGACCCAGAAGGCGGATGCGGACACCGTCGCCCCCATCCGGAGTGCCGCGGACCCGGTCACGGCGGCTCCCTCTGACGCAGTCCTGGCCGCCACGGTTCCGGCTGGCACGGCTCCGGCCGGCACGGCTCCGGCCGATGTGCTGCCGGGAGCCGTCGCCCCGGTGGCACTCGTCGCCGGGTCGGCCTCCCCCGCACCCAAGACCGTGCTCGACTACATCGACGAACGCACCATCGTGCTCGACATCGACGACACCGACCGGGACGCCGTCATCCGTCGCCTGGCCGGCCTGATGTCGGCCACCGGCCGGGTGCTCGACGAGGATGCCGTCGTGCGTGCGGCCCTCGACCGGGAGCTGATCAGCACCACCGGCATCGGCGAGGGCATCGCCATCCCGCACGCGAAGTCCGACGGCGCCACCACACCGGTGCTGGCATTCGCGCGCAGCCAGGCCGGCGTGGACTGGAACTCGCTCGACGAAGCCCCGGCGCACCTGATCTTCATGATCGCGGTGCCCGAGGCGGCGGCCGGCACGGAGCACCTCAAGGTGCTCGCCCAGCTGAGCCGCAGCCTGATGAAGCCGTCCTTCCGGGCCGCGATCGAGATGGCCGCCACCCCGGCCGACGTGCTCGCGGCGCTGGCCAGCTCGGTGCGCCCCACGGCCCCCGCCCCGCTGTAGCAGCTGGTCGCACCGGCATCCGTTTTCGAGGAAAAAGTGAGTATCTGAGGACACCCGGGCCGCGGGAGTCCTTGTGACCTCACTATTTCCTGGTTTGATGCCGGAGTGGGACCCTGGGACGCCTGAACCTACAAACCGGCCCCAGGCTGGGAGCGGGCGAGGAGCGCACTGGTATGCGCGCCGACTCCGCGGCGCAGCACCTCGGCGAGGTTGTCCACGGTGTCGACGTCGCGGCGGATCGAGGCCGTTGCCGGGAGGTGGAGCGGCACGTGCCCGGCGGCTTCGTGGGCGGCACGGGAGCCCGGGCCGAAGCGGGGAACGAGGGGAATGCCGGCGCGGGCGAGCAGCGTGGTGGTGCCGGTGCCTTCCTCGTCGGCGACCATCGCGCGGTCGTGCTCGGATGCGGCGGTGAGGGCCGCGTTGACGTCGCTGGTCGTGAGGGCGGGCAGGTCCCCGGTGAGCACGGCGACGTGGCAGAGCGGGTACTGCTCGTGAGCCATCCGGACGCCCTGGGTGATGGCCTCATTGAGCGGGTCGCGAGGGGCCGCCAGCGCCCCCGCCGGGACATCCGACGGGTGTGCTGGCCGCACCTCGGGCACGATCTGGGCGCCCAGGGCAGCCAGCGGTGCGGCGGCGGCCGGGTCGGCCGTCACGACGAGCACCCGCTCGACACTGCCGGCCGCGAGCAGCGCGGCCACGGTGTCGAGCGCGAACGCCTCGGCCAGCTGGCCGCGCGCGGGAAACGGCTCCGGCAGGTCGCCCAGCCGGCTCTTGGCTCCCGCGCTGCCCTTGACGGGCACCACGCACACCCAACTCACGCGGATGCGGTCCCGCGAGTTGCCACGTCGGGCCCATTGCGGCGCTCGGAGGGGGCGCCAACTGGCAACTCGGCGGCCGGAATCCCGCGAGATGCCACGTCGGGCCCATTGCGGCGCTCGGAGCGGGCGCCAACTGTCAACTCACCACCGGCGCCGGGAGCGTCCGTCCCGCGAGTTGCCGCAGAATCCCCCTTGGCGGCCGCGGAAGGGGCATTTTGCGGCAAGTCGGCAGCAGGATTCTCGCGAGTTGCCGCAATATCCCCCTTGGCGGGAGCTGAAGGGGCACTTTCCGGCACGTCGGCGGGCGCTGATACGTCTTCAGCCGCCCTGATCGTTCCCACGGCATCAGCGGGCGCGGGCGCACGCGCTTCACCCATGTCAGCCTGCGCGACGGATGCCGCAGCGCCCGCCCCCGCCAGCCCAGCCGCCGCCAGCCCGGCCGCATACCCCTCGGCGTACGCCTCCGCACTGCCCACCCGGAACATGTCGTTCGCGCTGTCGCGCAACAGGCGCCGGGCACCGCGGTCCCCCGCGTCGATCGCTCCGACCAGCTGCCCCATGCCGCGCAGTACGGCGACCGGGTTACCGCTCGTCTTGCCCTTGATCAGGTCGGTCGCGCCGGCGATCTCGTCGGCGACGGCGGCGACCGTGACGTCGAGGCGCCGGCCGTGCGCATCCATGCTGCCGCGCAGGTCGTCGAGCACGGCCACCCCGGCGGCGCCGATGGCGATGTCGGTCTGGCCGTCCCGCCACGGGCGGCCGACGGTGTCGGTGATCAGCACGCCGAGGCTCAGTCCGGTGGCGGCGCGCAAGGACGCACAGAGGGCGCGGGCGGAGGCATCCGGGTCGATCGGCAACAGCAGCACCGTGCCGTCGGCCACGTTGCTGGCGTCCACGCCGGCGGCGGCCATCACGAGCCCCTGCCGGTTCTCGACGATGCGGGTGACCCCGCCGGGATGCGGCCGGGTGGCCACGACCCGCACGGTTTCGTCGGTGATCGCTTGCTCCCGGTCGGCCGCCGCCACCTGGCGACCCTCGGCCTTGGACACGATCTTGCTGGTCACGGCCAGGATGTCACCATCGGCCAGGTTGGCTCCGGCGGCGGCCAGGATGATCGCCGCCAAGTCGTCGCCGGCCCGGATCTCGCCGATCCCGGGCAGCACGAACACCTCGAGCCGGGGGTGTGTTCCGTCAGCCGCGGATGGCATCGCTACCGGGCGAGCTTCGGCAGCACGTCGCGGCCGAAGACGTCGATCCACTGGCGCTGGTTGCGGCCCACGTTGTGCAGGTAGATCTTGTCGAAGCCGAGGTCGACGAACTTCTGGATGTAGGCGCGGTGGTCGTCGGGGTCGGCGGAGATGATCATCCGGCCCTCGAAGTCCTCGGGACGCACGAGCTTGGCCATCTGTTCGAACTCGAACGGCGAACGGATGTCGCCCTTGGGGAACTTCATGCCACCGTTGGGCCACTCGTGCAGCGCGTTGGCCATGGCCTCTTCGTCGGTCTCGGCCCAGCTCATGTGCAGCTGCAGCACCTTGGGCATCGTCGACGGGTCCTTGCCGGCTTCGCGGGCGCCGTCGTCGAACTTGCCGAACAGCATGGAGATCTTCTCCAGCGGGGCGCCGACCGTGATGAGGCCGTCGGCGTGCCGGCCGGCGCGCTTGGCGGTGACCGGGCCGGCGGTGGCGACGAGGATCTCGGGCGCGACCTCCGGCATGGTCCACAGCCGGGTGGACTCGAGCTTGAAGAACTGGCCGGAGTGCTTGACGTCCTTGCCCGCGATGGACGCGGTGAACAGCTTGGAGATGATCTCGATGGCCTCGAACATGCGGTTGATGCGCTCGGGCGCCTCCGGCCAGTAGCCGCCGACGATGTGCTCGTTCAGCGCCTCGCCGGAGCCCAGGCCCAACCAGTGCCGGCCGGGGTACATCGAGGCGAGCGTGGCGGATGCCTGCGCCACCATCGCGGGGTGCCAGCGGAAGGTGGGTGCGGTGACGCCGGGGCCCATGTCGCCCTTGGTGCGTTCACCGATTGCGGCGAGCACGCTCCACACGAACGACGATTCGCCCTGCGCGGGCACCCAGGGCTGGAAGTGGTCCGCCGCCATCACGCCGGAGAAGCCGTGCTCCTCCGCGTACGCCGACAGGGCCACCGCCTCGGCGGGGGCGAACTGTTCCAACATGGCCGCGTAACCGATCTGCAATTCAGACATGTAGCCATCCTGCCACTCACGTGTGTCGGCGAGGTTTCTCACCGGGCCGGGGCAAATAGGCTGGAGGCATGCGCATTGCCACCTGGAACGTCAACTCCATCCGTGCCCGCGTCGATCGGACGGTCGACTGGATGGTGCGGGAGGACATCGACGTGCTCGCCATGCAGGAGATCAAGTGCAAACCCGAGCAGTTCCCGGCCCAGGCCTTCGAGGACGCCGGCTACGAGCTCGCCATCCACGGGCTCAGCCAGTGGAACGGCGTCGCCTTCGCCAGCCGCCACGAGATGACGGATGTCGTCACCGCGTTCCCCGAGATGCCCGGCTTCCTCAAGGGCGAAGAGGGCCCGGGCCTGCCGCTGGAGGCCCGCGCCCTGGGCGTGACGGTGAACGACATGCGGCTGTGGAGCCTCTACGTGCCCAACGGTCGCTCGCTCGACGACCCGCACTACGTTTACAAGCTCGACTGGCTGGCCCGGCTGAAGACCCACGCCGCCGACGAGCTGGCCCGCAACCCGAAGCTCGCGATGGCGCTGATGGGCGACTGGAACGTGGCCCCGCTCGACTCCGATGTGGGCGACCCCACCCTGGTGCCCGGCGTCTCCACCCACATCTCACCCCAGGAGCGCAGCGCGTTCGAGGCGTTCGAGACCGCGGGCTTCACCGACGTGGTGCGCCCGATCGTGCCGGACGGCTTCACCTACTGGGACTACAAGCAGCTGCGGTTCCCGCGCAACGAGGGCCTGCGCATCGACTTCATCCTCGGCTCACCCGCGTTCGGCGAGCTTGTCACGGATGCGAGCATCCACCGCAACGAGCGCAAGGGCGACGCCCCGAGCGACCACGTGCCCGTGGTGGTGGACATCCAGGGCGACGACGAGGACGACGACCGCCCGATGATTTTCTAGCGGTCCCTCCCGCCCCCGGCGGGAGCCCGCAGGCCGTCGAGCACGATGGCGAGCAGATGGCGGGAACGTTCGTCCCACTCGGACTCCGCCAGGCGGGTGAGGAAACCGATCAGAGTAATCACGTCCTGGGCATCGACATCTGCGCGAATGACGCCGGCGGCGCGGCCGGCATCGAGCAGCAGAGTGAGCGCTTCTCCGATCGGGCCGAGACTGTGCGCGCTGAGGTCCTTCCACACCGAGGCCTCGACGGCCGCGAAAACTCCGCGTTTGACGCGGGCATAGTCGGCGACGCGGTCAAACCAGAGAACGAGCGCATCGAGCGGCGCTTCTGTCTGGAGGAGTGTGCCGGCCAGGGCAACGAGCTCGTCGACATCGTGCCGGTACACCTCGACAAGCAGGTCGGCGCGAGTCGGAAAATGCCGGTAGAGGGTGCCCTGGCCCACGCCGGCCTGCTGGGCGATCGCGTTCAGCCGCAACTCGCCGTCTGGCCCGGCCGCCGCAATCGCGTCGCGGGCCGCCTCGACAATGCGAGCGCGGTTGTTTCGAGCGTCTGCCCGGGGCGTTGAAGGATTCATTGGCTTCCACGGAGACATCGGTTGCTTAAACGGACACGTGTCCGTATCGTTAAGCAAAGCGGACACGTGTCCACTCTAACGAAACGATCGATTGGCTACGAGAATGAACGACATAACCGGCACGGTAGTTGCCATCACGGGAGCAAGCAGCGGCATCGGCGAAGCGACGGCCCGATTGCTTGCGGAGCGCGGTGCCCTCGTAGCGCTCGGGGCGCGTCGTACCGACCGGCTGGACAGCCTCGCGGCGGAGATTGTCGCGGCGGGCGGGCGGGCCATCGCGTGCGATGTCGACGTCGCGTCAGCATCCACGGTCGTGGACTTCGTCGCTCGCACCGTCGCTTCGTTCGGCCGCTTGGATGTCTTCGTCGGAAACGCCGGGGTTTCATCTTTGTCCCCGATCAGTGAACTCGATACGGCCGGCTGGTCGTCGATGATCGACGTGAACCTCCGCGGCGTATTGAACGGCATCGCTGCGGCAATGCCGGTTTTCCAGGCGCAGGGACGCGGACATTTCGTGACCACGGTATCGACGTCGGGAATCAAGATCGTGCCGACGCAGGCCGTCTATGCGGCCACGAAGAACGCCGTCAGGACCCTGATGGAAGGCCTGCGGCAAGAGTCGACGGATGGAGTCCTGCGCACGACCTCGATCTCCCCCGGCTACGTGCAAACGGAACTCGTCGACGCCATCGCGGACGTCCGGATCCGAGAGGCCGCGCAGGCGTCGATGGCGACCATGGGCATCCCCGCCGCAGCCGTCGCCCGGGCGATCGCGTTCGCGATCGAACAGCCCCACGACGTCGAAATCGGCGACCTGACGATCAGGCCGACGCGTCAGGGCTGAGGCTCGACCTGTGGGAGCGGCGTCGCCCATACTGGACGCATGTCTCCTGCTGCATCCGGGAACGACGCGGCGCCACAAGCAGCCGCGGACGTACCCGTCACCGTCTCCATCCGCCGTCGCGTCGACCCGGACCGGTTCGACGAGGCCACCCACTGGGTGCAGACCGGGATGGACCTCGCCAACGAGTACCCGGGCTTCCTCGGCTCCGGCTGGGTGCGCGCGCACGCCGGCTCCGGGCACTGGCACATGCTCTACAAGTTCAAGGATGCCGCCTCCCTGGAGGCGTGGGAGAACTCGATCGCCCGCACCAGCTGGCTGCTCGAGGGTGAGGGCCTGGTGCTCGAGTCCCATGTGGTGCGGCGCACCGGCATCGAGGGCTGGTTCGACGAGTCGCAGGCCAACGCGGGACCGACCGCGCCGGTCCAGCCGCCGCGGTGGAAGCAGGCCGTGGCCATCGGGCTGGGCTTCTTCCCGTTGAACGTGCTGTTCACCTACCTGGTCACCGGCGTGGACCCGCACTGGAATGACATCCCGACCGTGTTGCGCATCCTGTTGACCACCTGCGTGATGGCGCCCACGATGACCTACCTGGTGATGCCGTTCATCACCCGCCGGCTGCGACCCTGGCTGCAGAAGGCGCCGAAGACGAAGGCCTGATCCGGTCCCGGACCGGCTCAGGCGAGCAGCGCCGCCACGATCACCAAGGCGGGGACCGCGCCGATCGTGGTGACCAGCACGGTGTCCCGCGTCACCACCACCCCACGGTCGTAGCGGGAGGCGAAGTTGAAGATGTTCTGCGCCGTCGGCAGCGCGCTCACCGTGACCACGGCGAACAGCTCTGCGCCGTCGAGCCCGAACCCGAAACGACCGATCAGGTAGGCGATCACGGGCATCAGCGCCACCTTGATCGCCGCGGCGACGGCCACCTGCTTGCGTCCGGAGCCGGCCTGCAGCAGGCGTTGGCCGTGCAGCGACATGCCGAACGACATCAGAACCAGCGGGATCGCGGCGCCGCCGATGATGTCCAGCGGCGCGATCACCGCGTCGGGCACCGGGATGCCCAGAGCCGCGACGGTCACGCCGAGGATGGACGCGATGATCATCGGGTTGCGCAGCGGCTGGGTGAGGATGCTGCGCACCGAGACCCGCCCGCGCGTGGACGCGTCGAGGATGCCCAGGGTGATCGGTGCGAAAACCAGCAGCTGCAGCAACAGCACCGGGGCCACGTACTGGGCGCTGCCGAGCACGTAGATGGCCACCGGCAGGCCGATGTTGTTCGCGTTCACGTAGGTGGCGCTGGTGGCGCCGAGCACCGTCTCCGGGAGCGGGTTTCGGAAGAAAATCCTGTCCAGCACGATATACAGCACCATGCCAGCGGCAACGCTGCAGAGCACCGTGGCGAGGAACGCGGAGAACAGCACGTGCACATCCGCGTGCGAGAGCACGGTGAACAGCAGCGCCGGGGTTGCCACGAAGAAGGCGATCCGGTTGAGCACCCGGCCGGCGCTCTCGCCGGCCACGCCGGAGCGCTCGACGACGTAGCCCACCAGGATCACAAACCCGATGATCGAGAACCCGACCAGAACACCGCCCATCCTTCGAGCCTAGGGCCACCATCCGGCCGACCTTGCCGTCGGTTACGGCGGTGGCCCCGGCCCGCGCGGTGGGCGCGTTAACGCACGAGCTCCTCGGCCGACGAGCCCGAAATACCGGACTCGGTCTCCAGGAGGACCTCGTCCACGCCGTGGTGCGCCTTCGGGTTGCGCACGAAGATCGCCGCGGCGATGGCGATCACGATGGCCACACAACCGGCCGCGATGAACGCGCTCGACAGGCCGCCAGTGAAGGCATCCCTGGCCAGTGCCGTGGTCTGGGCGTCGAGCCCGGTGGGGATGATGCCCTGGGCCACCGCTTCCATGCCGGCGAAGCTCGTGCCGCCGAGGCCGGTCGCGGTTCCTGCGGAGACGATGGCCGCCAGCACTGCCGTGCCGAGCGCCCCACCGAGTTGCAGCGACGTGGCCTGCAGGCCGCCGGCGACCCCGGCGAGCTGCACGGGTGCGCTGCCGACGATGGCCTCGGCACCCGAGGTCATCACCATACCGACGCCAAGCGCGAGCACGACGAAGGGGACGGCCATAGCGATGTACGGCGAATCGATGCTGATCGGGGTGAGGCCGAACAGGGCACCACCGACCAGCACGAGGCCGAGCGACATGGTGACGCGGATGCCGAACCTGCTCACCATGGCCGCGCCGATGGGCGAGGCGATGATCGACACCGCGCTCAGCGGCAACAGCATGACGCCGGTGGCGATCCCGGCCTCGCCGCGGAAGTTGAGCAGGAACAGCGAGAGGAAGAACGTCACCCCGAACAGGGCGAAGAAGTTGGCCGCGACGGCCAGCGCACCCACGGTGATGGTGGGGTTGCGGAACAGTGCCATCGGCAGGAGCGGAGCCTTCACCCGGTTCTCCACGAGCACGAAGGCCACGATCAGGAGGAGCCCGCCGGCCAGGACGCCGAGCGTGAGCGGGCTGGTCCAGCCCCACGACTCAGACTGGACCACGGCCAGGACCACGGCGAACAGGCCGAGGGCCAGCAGCACCACGCCCAGGATGTCGAACCGGGCCTGGGTGGCGGCGGCGCTTTCCTTGAGCACCACGCCACCGAGGATGAGGCCGATCACGGCGATGGGCGCGTTGATGTAGAAGACCCATTCCCAGCCGACGGTGCCGACCAGCGCGCCGCCCACGATGGGTCCGGCGGCGATGGCGACGGATGACGCGCCGCCCCAGATGCCGATGGCCATGCCGAACTTCTCCCGCGGGAAGGTTGCCCGCAACAGGGCGAGGGTTTGCGGCATCAACAACGCCGCGCTCAGTCCCTGCAACGCCCGGAAGGCGATGACGCCCTCGGTCGTGCCGACGAGGCCGATGGCGACCGAGGTGACGGCGAAGGCCGCGACGCCGATGAGGTACATCTTCTTGCGGCCGAACCGGTCGCCGAGCTTGCCACCGAGGATGAGGAACACGGCCAGGGCGAGCAGGTAGGAGTTGGTGATCCACTGCAGCTCGGTGAACGAGGTGCCGAGGGCGTCGGAGATGGCGGGGTTCGCGACGGACACGACCGTGCCGTCGAGGCCGACCATGAACAGGCCGAAGCAGACCGCGGCCAGGGACAGGCCGGCGTTGCCGCGGACCGATGTGCGGCCGCGGGACGGCCGGGGAGCCGAGCGGGTGGAGGTGGATGTGGACATGGTGGTGCTCCAAACGGTGGTGCGGGTGGGAAGTTTGCGTGCGTCGGCGCGCAACGGAAGCCCCCGGGCGGGCGGAGGCGTGCGGGGACGAGGTTCGGCGGGGTGGGCCGGTTAGCCGGGGCCGGCCGGCGGGCCCGGGGTGCGGGTACCGATTTGTTGCGGTGCCAGCACGGGCACCAGCCAGTCGCGCACAATGCCGTGCAGTTCGTCGGCGGAGACGAGGTCACCACGGGCGAGCGCCCGGTCCACGATCAACGACAGGATCACCCGGCCGGCGAGGGTGGTGTTCACCGCGGCATCGATCCGGCCGGCCAGCTGCAATTCGTCGAGGGCCGCACTGACCGCGCGGTACTGCGGGCCGGCGAGGTAGTTTTCCACCGCCGCCATGATCTCGGGTTCGGACCGGCCGGCGGCGTCGAGGGCCAGGACCAGCTGGCCGAAGCGCCCGATGGTGAGGCCGTGCACCGCATGCACGATCGCGGTCACCGTTTCGGTGAGGGTGTGGGAGTCGTCGAGCACCGGGATGGCCACAGGCCCGAGCTGGGCCGCGACGGCCACGACGAGGGCGGTCTTGGTGGGCCAGCTCTTGTAGATGGTGGCCTTGGAGGAGTGCGCCCTGGCGGCGACCGCGTCTACCGTCAACGCCGGGTAGCCCACCTCGGCGAGGAGGTCCGTGGTGGCCTGCAGAACGGCATCCGCGCGCTCGGAACTGCGCTTGCTCATCTCCCCGGCCATACCTGTACTCTACAGTACACTTAGGGTCTTCGTAAGCCCGGCCGATTGACCGGCTCTTTCGCCGGGCGGCACCCCTCCCGTACGCTCGATGTATGCCTCACCTCGACGTTCCGGGCGCGAGCCTGTACTACGAAGCCCACGGCCACGTGTCGCAACCGGCGCTGCTGCTCATTCATGCCGGCATCGCGAACCTGCGCATGTGGGATCCGCAGATCCCGGCGCTGACCCGGGAGCACTACGTCATCCGGTTCGACACGCGCGGGTTCGGCCAGACCAGCACCGAGGACGTCGAGTTCTCCAACCGGGCGGATGCCCTCGCCCTGCTGGACCACCTCGGCGTCGCCCGGGCGACGGTGATCGGCTGTTCCCGCGGCGGCACGATCGCCATCGACCTGGCCGTGGAGAGCCCGGACCGGGTGGCCGGGCTGGTCACCATCGGGTCGGGCCCGAGCGGGTTCCCCGACACCGAACTGACCGAGCTGGAAGACGCCAGGTTCGACGAGATCGACCAGGCGTTCGCCGCCCAGGACTGGCACCGGCTGGCCCGCCTCGAGGCCGCGATCTGGGACTTCGGGCCGCTGCGCCGCGAGGAAGACCTCGACCCCGAGTTCGTCTCCGCCGCTTACGCCCTCAACCGGGTGAATGTCGTGCACGCCGAGGAGAATCCGGTCTCGGTCCCGCTCGAGCCACCCGCCTACGACCGGGTCGTCGACATCGAGGTGCCCTGCCTCATCACCGTGGGCGAGTACGACATGTCGGAGGTCCTGGCGGCCTACGAGTACCTGTTGGCCGCCCTGCCCGACGCGAGCGGATGCGTGTTCCGTGACACCGCGCACCTGCCGAACGTGGAACGCCCCGCCGATGTGGAACGGGTGCTGCTCGGCTGGCTCAACGAGAACGGGTTGTAAGCCTCCCGAAAGCGCCCCTTGCCCCCTGTGGGCAACTCGCTCGGCGCCCCCGGTGCACCCACTAACCTGTGGGGGCCGCACCATTCATCAGGGGGATTGATGTCACCGAGCAGCTCGATTCGCGATTTCGCGCAGTACGCGGGGCGCTTTCTCTGGCCACGCAGCACGGCAGACCTCACCAGCACCGCGCACTGCCCGGCCTGCCGGACCCCGCTGCCGTCCCCGGTCTGCCCGTCCTGCGGGCTCGACCTGCGCCATCCGGCCGCACGCGACCTGCTCGCCGCGTCGACGGAAGCCGCCGCGGCGCTCGAGAGGCGCGTGCAGTTGATCGGCCAGATCCGCCACGAGGTGGCCGAAGCTGAGTCCAACGCCTTGGCCGAGGCACAGCAACGTGCCCGCGAGCAGGTTGCGGCGCGCGCCGAGCTGACCGAGCGGAATGCCGCGGCCGCCCGCGAGGCCGGCGCCCGGCTCGCCGCCGAACAGGCCGCTGCCCAGGCTGCCGCACACGCCGCTGCCCAGGTCGCAGCCGAGACTGCCGCCCAGTCCCAGGCCGCTCTCGCGTCCGCGCCGCCCGCCTCCCCCACGATTGCCGCCCCCGCCCCCGCCGGGCCGGACCGCCCCGCCGCCCCCGACCTGCCACCGTTCGCCGCGCCCGGATACCGCCCGCCGGTCTCCGCTGCCCCGGCGTCTGTGCCCGACTCGCCTGCCGCCTCCCCTGCCGACTCCCCGGCCGACGCCCCGGCCGCCGAGCACCCGCAGCCGGCCCCGGCCGGCCCGCTCGCCGCGGCCGCCCCGCCGCGCGCGGCCACCCCGCCGCCGGCGGGCGCGTCCGACGGACCGCCCCCGCACAAGCGTTCCAGTGTGCAGATCGTGCTGCTGCTCGTCGGCGTCACGCTGGTGTCGGTCGCGGCGATCTTCTTCCTCACCGTCGCGTTCATCGTCACCGGCCTCGCGTTCCGCGCCAGCGTCGTCGCCGTACTCACCCTCGGCACGCTGGTGACGGCGGCGCTGCTGCGGCGCAAACACCTCGTCGCCACGGCGGAGGGCATCGGCGCGCTCGCCGTGGTCTTCGTGCTCCTCGACGCCTGGGCGATGCGGCGGCTCAACCTGTTCGGCTTCGGTGACGGCGACGCACTCCTCTATTGGGGCGCCGCCCTCCTCGTGTGCACGGTCCTGTTCCTCGGCTGGCACGCGCTCTCGTCCCTGCGGGTGGCCAGCGTGGCCGGGTTCGCCGCCGTCGCGCCGGCCGTCGGGCTGCTCGCCGCCGGGTTCGCGGCCGACGCCGCCCCGCTCACCCGGCTGTTCCTGGCCGCGCTCGGCGCCGCCGCCGGCGCCCTGCTGCACCGGTTCACCGTGCCCGGATCGGCCGGGTTCTGGCCGTCACTCGACCGTCGTGCCGAGCGGATCGCCCTGCTCGCCGTCGCCGGCCTCGCCCTGCTGGCCGCGACGGGCCTGGCCGGCGCCGTGCAGCCCGGCTCGACCTGGGCCCCCCTGCTGACCTTCGGCGTCGTCGCCCTCGTCGCGACCGCGCACGCCCTGACCGTGCTGCTGCCGGCCCGACCGGATGCCTCCTCCCGGGTGGCGGCGCACGCATCCGTCGCGCTGGCCGCGCTGGCCGGCGTGCTCGGCGTGACGGTGTGCACCTGGCGCACCGAGAGCGTCGACCTGATGGTGTCGGTGCCGCTGCTGGTGGCCGCCACGATCACGCTGGGCTTCGAACTCGCCTGGCGCCGCCGGGCGGTCGGCCCCGTCCGTGGACCCCTCCTCACCGGAACCATCACCGCCGGGTGCCTCCTCGCCCTGGCCGGTTTCGTGGCGCTGGCCACCGCGGCGATCCCGTTGTTGCGATCCCTGATCGCCGGCTACGCCGACCCGATCGCACGGGTCACCAGCGAGTCCACCTCGGCGCTGGCCGCGTTGGCCGGGGTCGCCGTCCTGGTGGCGGGATTCTGGAGGGCCGGCGGGGTCCTCGGTGCCCGCCGCCCGCTGCTCGCCTGGTTCGGCGCCGTCGTCCTCCTGCTCGCCGTGCCCTTCACGCAGTGGCTGTGGCTGATCGTGCCGCTCTACCTGGTGCTGGGCGCCCTCGCCCTTGCCGCCCTGTTCCTGGCCCGCAGCAGCCGGCCGCGGCTCCGCACGTTCCGGCCGCAGCTGGTGATGGTCTTCGTCGCCGCCGAAGCGATCGGCTACCTCATCAGCTGGACCGACAGCTCGATCTGGTGGCTCGGCAGTCTCTCCGCGGTAGCGGCGCTCGTCGTCGCCCGGTACCTCCTCGACCGCCAGGCGCGCGCCGCCGGCCGGGGCGCCCTGCTCTCCGGCGCGATCCTGCTCACCCTGATCGGGGTCGCAGCCGCACCACCCGCGCTCACCCTCGCCGCGCCGCCCACCGGCGCCGTGCTCCTGCTGCACTCGGTGCTGGCCGTCGCGGTCAGCACGGGAGTGCTGCAGCTGCTCGTCGCGCTGGGCCGGGTCGCCCGGTTCACCGACACCGAACGCCGCTGGGCGTACTGGACCCTGCTCGCACCCACCCTGTATCTCATCGCGGCACCCACCGGCCGCCTCATCGACGCGCTGCCCGCAGCCGCACGCGCCACCATCGCGCCCCTCGCGCCCACCCTGGGCATCCTCGCCACGGTCCTCGTCGTGGCGGCGACCCTGCTCTGGGCGCTGCGGCAGACGCCCGGGCTGCGCGCAGAGCGGTTCACCGCCGCGCTCCTGGTCGCGCCGGCTCTGCTGGCGCTGGCCACCAACCTCGTGCTCGTCACGGATGCGCCCGCCGCTCTCACGCGGCTCACCGCGCCGACCGCCACCCTGCTCACGGTCGCCCTCGCCCTGGTCCTGCGCGTGACCGGACGCTCCTCCCGCGCGGGCCTGGGCCTGGAGGTCGGCGCGGCGGTCGTGCTCGCGACGGCGTTCCTGCCCCTGGACCACCTCGAGCTCGGCTGGCTGGCCCTGCTGCTCACCGGCGTCGCGGTCCTGTTCACCGCGGTCGACGCCGACGGCCTATTCTCCTCCCGCTCCTGGCGTCGCCACCTCGGCTGGCTCTCGCTCGTGCTGGCCACGGCCGGGCTCTGGTGGGGCCTCGGCGACAGCGGCACCACCCCGATCGAGGCCTATGTGCTCCCGGTCGCCGGAACCGTGCTGGCCGTGGCCGCGCTGCTTTGGCGGTACGGCCGGGTCGACCGCGCGGTCGCGGCCAGCCCGGGAGCGGCGCTGCTCACCTTCGCCGGCCTCGGCCTGGCCCTGCTTCCCCTCGCGCTGACCGGGCAGACCGGTTCGGCGCTGCGCCCGATCCTCGTTGGTGCGGCCGCAGCCGTGCTGCTCATCGGTGCGGCGCTGGTGCGCTGGACCGCCCCGCGCTGGGCCTTCCTCGCCGCGGCCGGCCTGGCCGGCGCATCCGCTGTGCTGGTCACCGCCGTCGCGCGCTCGATCCGCACGATCACCGCCGTCGGGCCCGCCGGGCCGGTGCTGGAGGCATGGCTGCTGCCGGCCACGGCGCTCCTCATCGTCGCGGCGGTCCTGCTCGTACGGCCAGTCCATGTCACGTCACCGCTGGTACGGCACCGGGCCAGCCTCGTGATGGTGCTGGTGGCCCTGGCCACCCTCACTACCCTGGAGGCGGCCGCCTTCGACTCCTCCCGCCTCGGCGCTGCGCGGCCCATCGCGCTGGTGCTTCTCCTCGGCATCCTGCACGTGCTCGCGCTGCGGCGACCCCGGGTTCCGTTCGGCACCGTCACGGCCTGGTTCAGCATCGCACTGGCCGGCGCGGCCGCCGTCTCGGCGATCCTCGTGGACGCCGTCGACCCGTTCGAGGTCGTCGTCGTCCCCGTCGGCCTGGCCCTGGTCGCCGGCCAGCTGCTGCTCAACCGGCCCTGGTCCTCCGGGGCGGGCACCTCCGCACCGGCCGCGCACTACTGGATCGGCCTCGGACTCACCCTCACCCTGCTGCCCAGCGCCGCCGTCGCGGCCCGCTCCGCCGACACCACCCTGGGCGGCACCGGCCTCACCGACGACGCGGTCCGGCAGCTCCTCACCCTCGCCCTCGGCGGTCTGCTCGCCGTCGGCGGGGCGTTGCTGCTCCCCCGCCCGCGCTGGAGCCTGGTCGCGTGGCCCGGCGTGCTGGTGGGATCCGCGACGATCGTCGTGACCGCGACCGGGCGCATCCAGGCCCTGCTGGCCACCGGTTTCGACGGACCGGACTGGCGGCTCGAGGCCTGGCTGGTTCCGGCTGCCCTGCTCCTCATCGTCGCGGGCGGCCTCGTCATCCGGGCCTTCCCGGTCCTGCCCGTTGACGTTGCGCGCGCGCCGTCGGCTGCGCAAACGAGTGCGCCGGCGGATGCGCAAGCCACGTCTGCACAGGCCGTTGCCGCCGGCCCCACCCCGCCCCGCGCCCTCGGCTACGGCCTCGTCGTCCTGGCCCTGCTGGGCATCCTCGTCGCGGAGACGACCGCGCTGACCTACCTGCCGTACGCGGCCGGCCGGGCCCTCGCGCTGATCGGACTCTTCGCCGCCCTGCACGTGATCCTGCGCTGGGCCGACCGGAGCCGCGCCGGCAGCCTGCTGGCCTGGTTCACGATCGCCGCCGGTGTGCTCGCACTGGTCACCGGCGCCGGCCGGGACCTCATCGACCCGATCGAGTGGGGCACCGTGCCGCTCGGCCTCTCCCTCGTGCTCGGCCAGCTGGTCGCGGCCCGCCTGCTCGGCCGGTCGGACCACCCCGCCCCCGGGGCGGCACCGCTGCCGCTGCAGGTCTGGCTCGGCACGGGCCTGGCCCTCGCGCTGCTGCCCAGCGTCGCCGTGGGCTGGGACGGCGACCTGCTCCGTCCGGTGCTCACCCTCGCCGCCGGTGGCGTGCTCGCCGTGGGTGGCGCGCTGCTGATGAACCGGCCGCGCTGGAACGTCCTGGCCTGGCCGGGAACGGTCGTGGGAGCGGCGGCCGTGCTGCTCACCGCGGGCGGGCGCATCCAACCGCTGCTCGCCGGCACGCCGGCCGGCCCGGACGGGCGCCTCGAGGCCTGGCTGGTGCCGGCGGCGCTCCTGCTCATCGCCGCCGGTGCCCTGGTCATCGCCGGCAGCCCCGCGCCCGCCCCGAGCGCGGTCCGCCTGCCCGCCGGTCCCGCGCAACGCCCGACGGATGTCGGTGAGCCGCGCCGGTTGCTCGGTTACGGCCTCGTCGTCCTCGCCCTGTTCGGGATCCTCGCGGCGGAAGTCGCGGCCCTGCCGTACGCACCGTACGGCGACGCCCGGATGATCGGATTGGTGGTGCTCTTCGCCGTTCTGCACGTGGCCGTGCGCTGGATCGACCGCAGTAACGCCGGCACGGTGCTCGCCTGGTTCGCCATTGCCGCCGGGCTCGTGGCCCTGCTGCAGGGCTGGACCCTGGGCCTGCCCGACCCGCTCGAACTCGGCACCATCCCGCTCGGACTCTCCCTGGTCGCCGGCCA
The DNA here is from genome assembly GCF_054075385.1 of Cryobacterium sp. AP23. Lineage (NCBI taxonomy): Bacteria > Bacillati > Actinomycetota > Actinomycetes > Micrococcales > Microbacteriaceae > Cryobacterium > Cryobacterium sp. AP23. Next base: position 2,359,430 of record NZ_CM133415.1, read on the forward strand.
GCTGATCGTGCTCGGCCTGCTCGGTCACCGGCCGGGCCCGGGCAGGGATGGTGGCGCGCCGTCCCCCTCCCGGCTCGCCGTGCAGACCTGGCTGGCCGTGGGACTCGCGGTGGCCGTGCTGCCCAGCGTCATCGAGGGCGCCGACGGCACGCTGCTGCGGCCGGTTCTCGGCCTGGCCGTCGGCGGCGCGCTCGGCATCCTGGGTGCCTGGCTACTGACCCGCTCGCGGTGGAGCATCCTCGCCTGGCCGGCCTGCGTGGTGGGCGTCGTGGCCGTGCTGGCCAGCGCCGCGCTGCAGATCGTGCCGCTCTACCGCGGGCCGTCCGGCCCCAGCGGGGAACTCGAGGCGTGGCTGATCCCGGCCGCGCTGCTGCTGGTGGCCACCGGGGCGTGCCTGGTCTGGACCACCTGGGTGGCCGCATCCGCGACGACGGGTTCGCCCGTGCTCGTGACCGGCGCCAGCGACCCGGCCGACCCGCGGGTCGCCGGCCCGACCGGCCCCTTTCGAACGGTGTGGGCCGGATACGGGCTCGTCATGGCCGCCCTGGCCGGGGTGGTGCTCGCCGAGTTGCCGGCCCTGGATTACGCTCCGCTGGCCATGCTCCGGGTGGTCCTGGTGGTGTGGCTGTTCTCGGCCCTGTACCTGGGCGTGTTCTGGGCCGACGAGAGCCGGCTCGGGCGCCTCGTCGCGTGGGTGGCCCTCGCTGGCGCCGGGGTCTCGGTCGTCGCCGGGTGGACCCAGGGCGTTCCGGACCCGGTCGAGATCGCCACCATCCCGCTGGCCCTCGCCCTCGTGGCGAGCGGGCTGCTGCACCTGGACCGCACCCCCGCCGCGCGCAGCTGGATCACCCTGGCCCCCGGCCTGCTGGTGCTGCTGCTGCCGTCGTTGTTCCTCGACCTCACCTACAGCCCGCTCTGGCGGGTCGTGGGCCTGGGCGTGCTCACGGTCGCGGTGCTGGTGCTCGGCACCGTACGCCGGCTGCAGGCGCCGTTCCTCATCGGCGCCGTTGTGCTGCTGGTGCACGCACTGGCCCAGCTCTGGCCGTGGATCTCGCTGGCCTACGGCGTGGTGCCGTGGTGGCTGTGGCTGGGCATCGGCGGCGTGCTCCTGATCGTGCTCGCTGCCCGGTACGAGCAGCGCATCCAGAACCTCAAGACGGTGGCGCTGAAGGTCTCCGCCCTCCGGTAGGCGGCACGTAAAGGCGGAGATCCTCGGCCGCGGTCGGTGTGTCGTGACCGCTGCGACGGCGCGCCCCGAGTTTCTCCGCCTTGAGGTACGAGCGGATGCAGGACTACTGCTCGCCGAGTTCGGCGACCTGCTCCCGGTATTGCTCGGCGGTGAGCTCGCCGCGGGCGTACCGATCGTCGAGGATGCGCCGGGCGTCGCTGCGGCGGGGACCGATCGAATTGTTCGAATCGTTGCGGAACACCCGCACCGTCCACACGATGAGCACGACGACGGCGGCCAGGGAAAGCAGCCCGTACAGCCAGAGCCAGCCCGGATTCATTCCGTATCCCCACATCATTGTCGACTCCTGTTCTTCGTTCCGCCCAGGGATGGACGGCACGCTCCACGCTAGTCCCGATTCCTTGCAGGGTACCCCTAGGGGGTATACGTTGGAGGCATGGAACACGATGGCACGCACGACACCAGCCGCAGCACGATGGCCCACGATGAAATGGGACACGGCACGAGGGGGCACGGCACGATGGCCCACGATGAAATGGGACACGGCGCGATGGGGCACGCCGGCCACGGCGACCATGTCGGCCAGTTCCGCCGGCTGTTCTGGCTGATGCTCTTGCTGGCCGTGCCGGTCGTGGGATTCAGCGGCATGTTCGCGTCGCTGCTCGGCTATGACCTGCCCGACGCCGCGTGGGCCGCCTGGGTCTCCCCGGTGCTCGGTACCGTGATGTACGGCTGGGGCGGCCGGCCGTTCCTCACCGGCGCGATCACCGAGCTCAAGACCCGCTCCCCCGGCATGATGCTGCTGATCGCCCTGGCCATCACGGTGGCGTTCCTCGCCTCCTGGGGCGCGAGCCTCGGCATCCTGAGCATGGAACTCGACTTCTGGTGGGAGCTGGCGCTGCTGATCGTGATCATGCTGCTCGGGCACTGGATCGAGATGCGCTCGCTCGCCCAATCTGCGTCCGCGCTGGAGTCGCTGGCGGCGCTGCTGCCCGACACCGCCGAGCGGGTGGATGCCGGCGAGGTCACCCGTGTGGCGCCGGCCGAGCTGCGGGTGGGCGACCTGGTGGTCGTGCGGCCCGGCGGCCGGATCCCCGCGGACGGCCGGGTCACCGAGGGGACCGCGCAGGTGGACGAGTCGATGATCACCGGCGAGTCCCGGCCCGTGAGCCGGGGTCCCGGCGCCCCGGTGGTGGCCGGAACCGTTGCCACCGACACCGCCCTGCGGCTGCGGGTGACCGCGGTCGGCGATGACACCGCGCTCGCGGGCATCCGCCGGCTCGTCGCCGAGGCCCAGGGGTCGTCGTCGCGGGCGCAGCGCCTGGCCGATAGGGCCGCGGGCTGGCTGTTCTGGTTTGCGCTCGGCGTGGGCGTGATCACCGCGATCGCCTGGAGCCTGCTCGGCAGCCCGGAGGACGCCGTGGTGCGCACCATCACCGTGCTCGTCATCGCCTGCCCGCACGCCCTGGGCCTGGCGATCCCGCTCGTGGTGTCGATCGCGACCGAACGCGCCGCCCGCGGCGGGGTGCTCGTCACCGACCGGCTCGCGCTGGAGACCATGCGCAGCATCGACACCGTGGTGTTCGACAAGACCGGCACCCTCACCCGGGGCGAGCCGGTCGTGGGCCACCTGCACGCCACCGCCGGCCACACCGACGCCGAGGTGCTGGCGCTGGCCGCCGCGGTCGAGGCCGACAGCGAACATCCGCTGGCCAGGGCCATCGTCGCGGCAGCGCGCGAGCGGGCCGTCGCTGTTCCCGCGGCCACCGGGTTCCAGGCCGCGACGGCGGTGGGCGTGACCGCCACGGTCGCCGGCCGGGACGTCGCGGTGGGCGGCCCGAGCCTGCTCGACCGGCACGACGCCGCGCCGCTTGAGGCCACTACAGCGTGGGCGGATGCGGGCGACATCGTGCTGCACGTGCTGCAGGGCGGCCGGGTGATCGGCGCGATCGGCCTCGCCGACGCCGTGCGCCCCGAGTCCCGGGAGGCGGTGGACGCCCTGCACGCGCTGGGCGTGTCGGTGGTGATGATCACCGGCGACGCCGAGGCGGTGGCCCGTTCGGTGGCAGCCCAGCTCGGCATCGACCGGGTCTTCGCCGGCGTGCACCCCGAGAACAAGGCCGAGGCCGTGTCGGGCCTGCAGCGGGAGGGCCACCGGGTGGCAATGGTCGGTGACGGCGTCAACGACGCGCCGGCCCTGGCCCAGGCCAACGTGGGCATCGCCATCGGCGCCGGCACGGATGTGGCGATCGCCTCCGCCGGGGTGATCCTGGCCAGTGACGACCCGCGCTCGGTGCTCTCGGTGATCGAGCTCTCCCGGGCCGGCTACCGCAAGATGACGCAGAACCTGTGGTGGGCCGCCGGCTACAACCTGCTCGCCGTGCCGCTGGCCGCCGGGGTGCTCGCCCCGGTCGGCTTCGTGCTGCCGATGGAGGTGGGTGCGCTGCTGATGTCCGCGTCCACCGTGGTGGTGGCCCTGAACGCGCAGCTGCTTCGCCGCCTCGACCTGCGCCCGGGTTCGAGTACCGCCCGGGTGCTCGGCGCCGGCTACCCGGCTGCCGACGGCTGAACCTTCGAGAAAGGAGCCCCGCGGTCAGCCAACACGACTAGCCTGCAGGGATGGCTGCAATTCGAACGTCCGCCACCCCCCGCCCCATTGAGCTGTACTGTCCCGGCGCCGACGACTGGGCCGGACTGCGCGACGTGCGACTCCGGTCGATCGCGAACTTCCCGCTGGGCTTCTTCGAATCGTTCGCCGCCGCCCTCGCCCTCACCGAATCGGACTGGCGGCGCCGCGGCGCCCGGAACGCCGAACCCACCAGCTACCAGGTCGTGGCCCGCCTACCCGGCGAGCAGTGGATCGGCACAATGGCCGCCTTCACCTCGGCCGGGTCTCCCCAACACGAGTCCCACGGACCGGTGAGCGCCGGCGGTCCCGTCCAGGCGAACCTGGTCGGCGTGTGGACCGACCCCTCCTATCGGGGCCGCGCGGGCGTGGCCACCCAGCTGCTCGGTGCCGTGCGGGCGTGGGCCACCGGCGAGCAGCACCTCGACAAGCTGCACCTGCACGTGCACGAAGGCAACCACCGCGCCATCCGCTTCTACGAGAAGAACGGCGCCGTGGCCACCGGCGAGTACATCGCCGACCCCCGCCGACCGTCGGAGCGGCACCTCGAGATGGTCCTGGCCACTCACGCCTGAGATGGACCTGCTTCTCGAATTCTGGCAACGCGTTTCGGCGCGGAACGCCCCGCTTCCGCCGCTGACGGCCTGGCTGACCATTGTGGCGGCGGTCGCGCTGGTGGCCCTGCCGCCGGCCTGGACGCTGACCCGGCACGGCATCACCATCGTGCACGAGGGCGGACACGGCCTGGTGGCGGCGCTCAGCGGCCGGCGGCTGCAGGGCATCCGGCTGCACTCCGACACGTCGGGCCTCACCGTCAGCCGGGGCAAACCGCGCGGGCTGGGCATGGTGCTCACGCTGTTAGCCGGCTACATCGCGCCGGCCGCGCTCGGGCTCGGGGCCGCGTGGCTGCTCAGCCGGGGCCACGACATCGGGCTGCTCTGGGCGCTGCTCGCGGCCTTGGCGCTGCTGCTCGTGCAGATTCGCAACTGGTTCGGGCTCTGGTCGATCGCCGTGACCGGCGCCCTGGTCTTCGGGGTGACCTGGTTCGGCTCCCCCACCGTGCAGAGCGTGTTCGCGCTGCTGGTGACGGCGTTCCTGCTGGTCGGGGCGCTGCGCACGGTCGTGGAGCTGCAGGTCACCCGGTCGCGCCGCGGCGGCCGAGCCTCCGACGCCGACCAGCTGGCCCGGCTCACACACCTGCCCGGGCTGTTCTGGGTGGTCGTCTTCCTCGCCGCCTCCGGTGCTTGCCTCCTGGGCGCCGCACGGCTGCTCGGCCTCATCTAGCCGGGCCGGGCCGCCCGCGAGTTGCCGGAAAGTGCCCCTTCAGCGCGCTCGAAGGGGCATTTTGTGGCAAGTCACCGCGCAGGCTCCTCGCGAGTTGCCGGAAACTGCCCCTTCAGGGCGCCGGAAGGGGCACAATGCGGCAACTCGCTGCGGGCGGCCGGATGCTCCGCGGCTAGAAGACGGTGACGCCGAGCAGCGTGCCGACCAGCCAGGTCACGGCGAGGGCGGCGGCACCGCCGAGCACCACGCGCACGGTGGCGCGCAGGATGCGGCTGCCGCCGAGGCCGGCACCGAGGGCCCCGGTGGCGGCGAGGGCCAGCAGCACGGCCAGGAAGGTGACGGGCACGCGGATGGCGTCCGGCGGCAGCAGGATGGCCAGCAGCGGCAGGATCGCACCGAGCGTGAACGCGAGCGCGGATGCCCCGGCGGCGTGCCACGGGTTGGCCACGTCCTCTTCGGCGATGTTCAGCTCGATCGAGAGGTGCGCCTTGAGGGCGTCCTTCTCGGTGAGTTCGACCGCCACCTGCCGCGCCGTGGCCGGGGCCAGGCCGCGCTCTTCGTACAGGCGGGTGAGAACGTCGAGTTCACCGGCGGGATCGTCCCGGAGCTCGGCCTTCTGCGTCTCGATCATCGCGCGCTGGCTGTCGCTCTGGCTGCTGACCGAGACGTATTCCCCGAGCGCCATGGAGATGGCGCCACCGACGAGGCCGGCCGCTCCGGCTGCCACGATGGCGGGGGTGGATCCGCCGGCGCCGGCGACGCCGACCACGATGGCCGCAACGGAGACGATGCCGTCGTTGGCGCCGAGCACCCCGGCCCGCAGCCAGTTGAGCCGGGTCGCCAGGCTGGTCGAGAGCGCCGTGGGCGTGGTGGCGGCGCCGGTCGCGGCATCCGCCGGTCGGGTGGCGGACCCGAAGAAGGGGGTCGAGAGGATGGCCATAGAGTCACAATAGGCACCAGCGCCAGGGCTCCGCTAGCGTGGAAAGCCTTGCCTAATCTGCCTGATCAGAGCATGGAAAGGCTAACCTAATCCGCCGCGTCGAAGGCTTACGCGGCGAGTTGCCCCGCTGCGGACGAGTTGCCCCGCCCTACCGGGGCAAGTGGACCGCAGGTGGGCAACTCGCGGCGACGGGACCCCGCGCGGACGGGTCAGCGACGACCGATGAAGGTGTCCATCGAGTTGTAGACCCCGAAGACCCGGCCGGCCACGGCATCCCAGGCGGCCAGCGGCAGCACGCCGCGCAGCTTTTTGGAGAAGCCGACGGTCCACGGCATGAGCAGCTGGGGCCGACCGGCGAGCATGGCCCGCCAGACCTTGTCGACCACGTACTCCGGCGTCATCACGGGTGTGAGCAGCGGCCCGCGGGCGCCGTCGAACATACCGGTGGAGATGTAGCTGGGCGCGATGGTGCTCACCCGCACCTGGTCGAAGCCCTGCTGCTCGAGCTCGAGGCGCAGCGAGTCGCTCCAGGCGATCACGGCAGCCTTCGATGCGGCGTACACGCTCATCCGCGGGTTGGAGAGCATGCCGGCGGCGGACGCGATGTTGACGATGCGGGACTCGCGGTAGGGGTTGCGCATCATGGCGGGCAGGAACTCGCGGGTGATGTACATCGGGGCGAGGGCGTTGACCTGCATGATGGGGCGGGTGTCGTCGCCGTTGTCGTGCTCCCAGAAGAACGAGCCGCGCACGATGCCGGCGTTGTTGATCACGATGTCGGGGTTGCCCACCTCGGTGCGCACCCGCTGCGCGGTCTGCGCGATCGCCCCGAGGTCGGAGATGTCGACCACATACGGGGCGATCTGGGTCACACCGTTGGAGCGCTCGGTGAGGATCGCGGCGGTACTGGAGAGACTGGCGGCGTCGCGGTCCCAGAGGATCACGGCCGCCGCACCCTCGGCGACGGCGCGCTCGGCGTAGAGGCGGCCCATGCCCATGGCGGCGCCGGTGATCAGCACGCGGGCTCCGGAAACGGTTCGTGTCATGGGTCAATCATCCCAAGTCCCGGCTGGGAAGGGTCACAGCACACGGTTCGGACCGAGGGATGCCGATACACCACCGGGTGTCGGCCCGCACCTGACCTGCGGCGCGTATGGCCAATTGCTACGTTGCGTTTCATCGCGGGGTGCGCCCCCGGGAGGGTCTGGGTAGCGTCGAGGAAACGCCTCCCGACTACCCGATCGGCCATCATGTCCGCCAGCCCTGCCCCGCGCACCGCCGCCCGCCCGGCCGCGACCCCCGGTAGCGCCGCACGGTCGGTGCCCGCCGGCGCCCCGGCCGGAACCGATGCGGCCTTCGCCGTGGAGTTCACCGGGCTGGGCCGCACCTTCGCGCCGACCGCCGGCGGCCGGCAGGCACGTGGAGGCCGCTCCACCGACGCCACCGCGACAGCGTCCATCGCTGTCGCCCGTCCGGTACTTCGCGACGTCTCGCTCACCGTGCGACCCGGCGAGGTCCTCGCGATCCTCGGCACGAGCGGATGCGGCAAGTCGACCCTGTTGCGGATCGCGGGCGGCCTGGATTCCCCCAGCGCCGGCTCGGTCACGATCGACGGCTCGGCCGTCACCGGCTTCGACACCCGCTGCGCGGTCGGCTTCCAGGAACCCCGGTTGCTGCCCTGGCGCACCGTGGCCGACAACGTGGCCCTCGGCCTGCCGCGCGGCACCGCCCGCGAGGCCGGGCGCGCCCGTGTCGCCGAGCTGCTCGACCTCGTGGGGCTCACCGCCTTCGCCGGGCACCGGCCGTCAGCGATCTCCGGCGGTATGGCCCAGCGCACCTCCCTGGCGCGTGCCCTGGCCCGCAACCCCGGTGTGCTCCTGCTCGACGAACCGTTCGGCGCACTCGACGCGCTCACCCGGCTCAAGATGCAGGACCTGCTGCTCGACGTGCACGCCGCCGCCCCCACCACGGTGTTGCTCGTCACCCACGACGTCGACGAGGCGCTGCAGCTGGCCGACCGCATCATCCTGCTCGGCCAGAAACCGGCCCCGACGGCCGGCGGCGGCCGTGCCCCCGGCGCCACCATTGTGCAAGAGATCACCGTGCCCGGATCCCGGCCCCGCGACCGCGGGTCCGCCGAACTCGCCGAACTGCGCGGGCGCCTGCTCGCGGGCCTCGGCATCGACCGGCACGGCGATGCCCGCGGCGTGGCCGCGAGCACCAGCATCCCGCACTTCCCTTACTGACCCCTGATCCGCTGCTCGCCCGAATTCGCACAGCCCGATCGTGCGCCGGTTCCACCGCCACACCGCACCACATCCACAGCATGGATTCGCTTCACCTCCCGCAGCATCCCGCACCCAACGAGAGACTCGCCATGAAGAATCGCTTCACCGCCACCGCCCTGGTCGCCTCCACCGCGACCGCCGCCCTGCTCCTCACCGGCTGCGTCGCCGGCGAGAACCAGCCCGCCGCGGATGCCGCCGCCGACACCGAGGACTCCACCGGTGTCGTCACCGAGGGCGGCACCCTCAACATCGACTTCGCCACCTACAACCCGCTCAGCCTGGTCATCAAGGACCAGGGCTGGCTCGAAGAAGCCCTCGCCGACCAGGACATCACGGTGAACTGGGTGCAGTCGGCCGGCTCGAACAAGGCGAACGAGGCGTTGCGCGCCAACGCCATCGACGTGGGCTCGACGGCCGGCTCGGCCGCGCTGCTGGCCCGCTCGAACGGCTCGCCCATCCAGGTCATCGACATCTACTCGCAGCCGGAATGGGCCGCCCTCGTTGTTCCCGAAGGGTCCGACATCACGTCGGTCGAAGACCTCAAGGGCAAGCAGATCGCCGCGACCAAGGGCACCGACCCGTACTTCTTCCTGCTGCAGTCACTCAAAGAAGCGGGCCTCAGCCAGGAGGACGTCACCGTGCAGAACCTGCAGCACGCCGACGGCTGGGCCGCGCTGCAGAACGGCTCCGTTGACGCGTGGGCCGGCCTCGACCCGATCATGGGCGGCGCGGAGGCCGCCGGCGCCGAGCTGGTCTACCGCAACGTCGACTTCAACAGCTACGGCTTCCTCAACGCCACCGAGTCGTTCATCGCCGAGAAGCCGGATGTGGCACAGACCGTCGTCGACGTCTACGAGCACGCCCGTGCGTGGGCGCTCGAAAACGAAGAGGACACCGCGGCCATCCTGGCCGAGGTTGCCGCCATCGACCCCGCCGTCGCCACGACGGTGATCACCGAGCGCACCAACCTCGACGTCGACAACGTTCCCGGCGACGCGCAGCTCGACGTGCTCACCACCATCGGCCCGGTGTTCGTCGAGACCGGCGACGTGCTCGAGCAGAGCCAGGTCGACGACGCCCTCGACACCATCATCAACGACACCTTCGCCACGAACGCCGACCCGACGATCGTCGAGTAGCCCAGCGGATGCCGGGGCGGGCGCAGTCGCGCCGCCCCGGCCATCCGCCGCTCGTTCCACCCGCACTACCGCGGCACCGCCCGCCGCTCGCCCGCACGAAAGGACAGCCGATGACCGAGACCCTCGCCCCGAGCACGGCGCCCGCCGTGCGCCGCTCGTTCACGTCGCGCCGCGGGGTACGCATCGCCGGCGGCCTGCTGTTGCCCGCGCTGATCCTCCTGGCCTGGCAGCTGAGCAGCAGCCTGGGCCTGGTGACCGTGTCCCAGCTGCCGCCACCGGCATCCGTCTGGGTCGCTGCGGTCGACCTGTTCGAACGCGGCCAGCTCACCCTGTACGTGGCGATTTCCACCCAGCGGGTGTTGATCGGCTTCGCCATCGGCGCCGCCCTGGGGCTGGCCACCGGCGCACTCGTCGGGCTCTCCCGCGCCGCCGATATCTTCTTCGCGCCCACCCTCGGCGCCATCCGCGCGGTACCGTCGCTTGCCTGGGTTCCGCTGCTCATTATCTGGCTCAAGATCGGCGAAGAGTCCAAGATCACGCTCATCGCCATCGGCGCGTTCTTCCCCGTCTACACGACGGTCGCGCAGGCGCTCCGGCACGTGGACAAGCAGCTGGTGGAAGCCGGGCGCGCGTTCGGCCTACGAGGCGTGCAGCTGTTCGGCGCGGTGCAGCTGCCGGCCGTCATCCCCTCGGTCATTTCCGGGCTGCGTCTCGCGCTCGCCCAGGCGTGGCTGTTCCTGGTGGCAGCGGAGTTGATCGCCGCCTCGATGGGCCTCGGCTTCCTGCTCTCGGACTCGGGCAACAACGGCCGGGTGGACCGCATCCTGCTGGCAATCATCCTGCTCGCCCTGCTCGGCAAGTTCACCGACGCGATCCTCGGCGTCTTCGAAAAGTGGGCCATCACGAAGTGGGCCTGACCGGCCTGCCGACGCAGGTTGTTCCTCGCGGCTCGGGTCAATGCTCGCGGCACGCGAAAGCGCTCGCGGCACGCGAAAAAGCGCCGCATATCGCGAGCGGCGACGTTTTTCGCACGCCACCACTAAAAAAGGGGCGCGCACAGCGGGGCAAGCACGCGACCGGAGCAAATCCTCGGCACGGTCTGCCGCTGTACGTTACGCCGCGTTGCGCCGCGCCCTGCAGCGGCTGCCCCGGCTGCGTAGCGTCGAAGGTGCCCGCCAGTCCCACCATCGCCTGAACCGCCCCGGAGTGTGCCCATGCCGAACCCCGACACCAGCACCGACCCGAGCACCGACACCCACACCCCGGCCACCCGCGCCGCGACCGCCGACTGGACCGACACCAGCGCCACCATCCGCAACCTTTCCACCGAGCACCGCCGCTACCCGGCTCCGGCCGACTTCGCCGCCCAGGCCAACGTCGACGCCTCCTGGTACGAGAAGGCCGCCGCCGACTCGGTCGCGTTCTGGACCGAGCAGGCCAAGCGCCTCGACTGGGCCGAGCCCTGGCTCACCGACCACACCTGGCAGCCCACCACCCGGGATGCCGACGGCGTGCTGTCCGTTCCGCACGCGGAGTGGTTCGCCGGCGGAAAGCTCAACGTGGCGGTGAACTGCGTCGACCGGCACGTGGCCGCCGGCCGTGGTGACAAGGTCGCGTTCCACTTCGAGGGCGAACCCGGCGACCGCCGCACCCTCACCTACGCCGACCTCGAGAAGGAGGTCGCGCGGGCCGCGAACGCGCTCACCGACCTCGGCATCGTCAAGGGCGACCGGGTCGTCATTTACCTCCCGGTGATCCCCGAGACGATCATCATCACCCTCGCCGTCGCCCGCATCGGCGCCATCCACTCGCTGGTCTTCGGCGGTTTCTCTGCCGAGGCGCTGCGCTTCCGGGTGGAGGACACCGGCGCGAAGCTGCTGGTCACCACCGACGGCCAGTTCCGCCGCGGCACGGCCGTGCCGGTGAAGGAAGCCGCCGACGAGGCCGTCGCCGACGTCGACTCGATCGAGCACGTGCTCGTGGTGCGCCGCACCGGCGAGCTCACCCCGGACATCCCCTGGACACCGGGCCGCGACGTGTGGTGGCACGACACCGTCGGCCTCGCTCCCGACACCCACGAACCCGAATTCTTCGACGCCGAGACGCCGCTGTTCATCATCTACACCTCCGGCACCACCGGCAAGCCCAAGGGCCTGGTACACACCAGCGGCGGCTACCTCACCCACGCATCCTGGAGCCACTGGGCCGTGTTCGACGCCAAGGACGACGACGTGCACTGGTGCACCGCCGACCTCGCCTGGGTCACCGCGCACAGCTACGTGCACTACGGCCCGCTCTCCAACGGCACCACCTCGGTGATCTACGAGGGCACCCCGAACACCCCGCACCCCGGCCGGCACTTCGAGATCATTCAGCGGTACGGCGTCACCACGTATTACACGGCGCCGACGCTCATCCGCACGTTCATGACCTGGTTCCCGGATGGCCTACCCGCCGAACACGACCTGTCCAGCATCCGCCTGCTCGGCTCGGTCGGCGAGGCGATCAACCCCGAGGCCTGGGTGTGGTTCCGGGAGAACGTCGGCGCCGGCACTGCGCCGATCGTGGACACCTGGTGGCAGTCCGAGACCGGCGCGGCCGTGATGGCGCCGCTGCCCGGGGTGAGCACCCTCAAGCCCGGCTCCGCGCTGCGCGCCCTGCCCGGGCTCAGCACGCTGGTGGTGGACGACGCCGGCCAACCGGTTCCGCACGGCACCGGCGGCTACCTGGTGCTGGCCGGCACCTGGCCGGGCATGGCCCGCACGGTGTGGGGCAACCCGGAACGCTACCGCGACTCCTACTGGGCCCGCTTCGCTGAACAGGGCTACTTCTTCAGCGGTGACGGTGCCAAGTACGACGACGATGGCGACATCTGGCTGCTCGGCCGGGTCGACGACGTGATCAATGTGTCCGGCCACCGGCTCTCCACCATCGAGATCGAGTCGGCGCTGGTGTCGCATCCCGCCGTCGGCGAGTCGGGCGTGGTGGGTGTGGCGGATGCGACGACGGGCGAGGGCATCGCCGCGTTCGTGATCCCCGCGGTGGACCCGGTCACGGATGACCCGGCCGCCTGGCTGGCCCTCCGGGACGAGCTGGCTCCGCAGCTGCGGGCGCACATCACGCACGAGATCGGCGCGGTGGCCAAGCCCCGGGACGTGTTCCTGGTGCCGGACCTGCCCAAGACCCGCTCGGGCAAGATCATGCGCCGGCTGCTCGGCGACATCGTGGACGGCCGACCGCTCGGCGACGTCACCTCGCTCCAAGACGACACCGTGCCCGGCCGCATCCAGGCCATCGTGCAGGCCGCCCGCGGCTAGCCGCACCATCCGCAACTGGTCCCGCTGCGGACAAAAGGGCCCGGCACACCGGGTGCAATTGTCCGCACGGGGAACAGTTGCGCAGGGGCTTACGGTGCGGGCGCGGCCCGGAGGCGGCGCTCGCAGAACACGTAGAGGGTGACGTAGGCGACGAAGGAAAACCCGAGCCCCGTCACCACCAGCAGCGCGCTCGGGCCGGTCAGGGCATCGCGGCCGAGGATCAGGGCGAGGAGGATGAACATCAGGCTGAGGATCTGCGCCTGGAAGATCTTGCGGAACGAACTCCAGCGGGCGTCCCGGATCATCCACACGTTCACCATGCCGGGCAGGGTGAGCACGGCGCCGACCACCCGCGCGGTCAGCGGGGTCAGCTCCCACGCCCAGAGCGGGCCGAGCTCCACCGGGAGGATGAACAGCGCGAGCCCCGCGGCGAGCGCCGCCACCCCCACCGTCACCAGCACCGCCCGCACGGCGACGGGCAGGAGAAAGTCCCGCTCCTCGGGGCGGCCGTCGTCCAGGCCCCGGTGCACCCCGAGCACCGCCGCCGAAAGGAACGGGGTGGTGACGTAGAGCGTGGCCCAGACCACGAAGATGAACGTGCCCTGGTGGAATCGGTCCCAGTGCAGCACCGTGGCGGCGCCCAGCAACGTCGCGAACACCAGCACGGCGGCGAAGCCCCGGCGCACGCGGTGCCAGCGCGTCTCCCGGACCACCCGCACGAAGAACCAGATGCCGCCGATGTAGGCGCAGGCCAGGAACAGCGCGCTGAGCGGCGGCGCGATGGTCCAGGCGAAGAGCACTTCGGTGCGAGTGGGAAAGACATACAGCAACACGGTCGCCACCACCAGGAACGGCACCAGCAGCACCGCAAGCCACCGGGCGGCGGGGTGCAGCCTGTCCGCGCCCTGCCGGGTGAGGGTCGCCGAGCGGGTCACTCCGTGTCCTTCGACGCGGCCAACCGTTCCCCGTACAGGTCGATCGCACCGCCCTTGGCCGGCGGCAGCGCGTAAGACACGGCGGCACGCACGCCAAGCCGGTGGCCCTCCCTCTCGCCCTTCTGAAACTCCGCGGCCAGCGGACCGGACTGCAGCGGGTCCACCCAGGCGCGGTGGAACGAGATCGACGGGGCGTTGTAGAGGCCGGTCTGCTTCCGCAGCGCTTGCGCCGCACCGAACAACCGCCCGGCCCGCACCACATCGCCGTGCTGCGCGGCGATGGCGGTCAGCGCCTCCAGCCCGTAGGCCACACCCTCGTTGTGGCCCAGGTCCCGCGACAGCACCAGGGCGTCCTCGAACTGGGCCGTCGCCGCATCCGCATCGCCCAGCAGGAGATGCGCCCAGCCGCAGTGGTGCAGGGCGATGGTGGCGCCCAGCTGGTCCTTCTGGCGGAGAGTGAGCGCCAGGCTCTCTTCGAACCGGTTGAGGGCCGAGGTCAGTTTCTGCCGCAGCGTGGCCACCAGGCCAAGCGACACGAGGGCCATCGCCTCCCCCCACCGGTCCTGTGCTCCGCGGAAGAGGTGCACGCTGGTCTCCAGCACCGACTCGGCCTCCTCGGCGTCGCCCCGTTCCAACGCGGCGAGCGCCACCGACACCAGGGCCCGCGCCTGTGCGCGCGGCATCCCCTCCTGCTCGAACAGGGCGGCGCTCTCGGTGAGGGTCTGGGTGATCCCCTCCACCGGGTCCTGCCAGAACCGGATGGCGCCGGTGAAGTACAGCGCCCGGGCACGCGCGGCCGGCGACAGCTCGGCCCCCGACGCCAGCAGGTCGTCCATCCAGCCGCGCACCTCGCCCAGGTGGCCGCCGATCCACCAGTACAGGTAGAGCGACCACGCGAAGGCCGTCGCGCTCTCCCATTCGCCCGTGTCGAGGTAGAACCGTTCACACGCCCGCAGGTTGTCCCGGTCGTCGACGAGCCGGGACATCCATTCGCCCTGCTGTTCACCGTCGAGCAGCCGGTCGGCGTCGGCCGCGACCCGCACGTAGTACTCGGCGTGGGCCCGCCGCAGGTCGTCGAGGGTGCCGGAGGCCTCCAACTGTTCCAGCGCGTACTCCCGCACGGTCGCCAGAATGGTGAAGTAGGTCTGCTGCGGCCGCTCCTCCTGCCGCACCAGGCTGCTGTCCACCAGTACCCCGAGCATGCCGAGCACATCGGTGTCATCGCCGGCGCAGATGCTCTCCACGGCTTCCAGGGTGAAGCCGCCCACGAACACGCCCAGCCGCGCCAACAGCCGCTGTTCCTCCTCGCCGAGGAGCTGGGTGCTCCACTGGATCGTGCGTCGCAGCGTCTGCTGTCGCGCCGGGAGGTCGGTGACCCCGCCGGTCAGCAACGGGAGCCGGCGGTCCAGGCGGGCGAGCATCAGCTCGGGCGACAGCAGCCGGATGCGCGCGGCCGCCAGTTCCAGCGCGAGCGGCACCCCGTCGAGGGCGGCGCAGATCCGCACGACGGCGCTGACGTTCGCCCCGGTCAGCTCGAAATCCGGTCGCACGGCCCGGGACCGTTCGACGAAGAGGGTGACGGCCGGTGACTGCCGGGCGGCGTCAAGCGGCACGTCATCCGGTCCGCCGCCGTTCAACTGCGGTTGCGCGAGCGGTCCGAGTTCGAAGTTGTGCTCGCCGTTGACCCGGAGCAGCGCACGGCTGGTCACGAGAACGTTCAGGGTGGGCAGGGCGGCCAGCAGCCGGGTCACCATGGCGGCGGCGGGCAGCACCTGTTCGAAGTTGTCCAGCACGAGCAGCACCCGGCGCCCGCGCAGGGCGATCAGCAGCTTGTCCTCCACCGGGCCGTCGCCGGTGTTGCGCACGCCGAGGGTCTGCGCGATCGCGGTGGCCACATTGGCCGGGTCCTGCACCGGGGCGAGGTCGACGAAGTACACCCCGTCGGGATACCGCCCGGCGAGGTCCTCGCCCACGTCGATCGCCAGCCGGGTCTTGCCCATTCCGCCCGGTCCGGTCACCGTCACCAGTCGCACGGCGTCGCGCCCCAGGATGCGTTTCAGGCTGGCGACCTCCCGCTCCCGGCCGATCAGCTCGGTCACCGGCGACGGGAACGTGCTCAGCACATCGTCGGACTCGGCGGCCTCGGCATCGGTCCCGGCGGCCACAGTACTGGCGGCGAACCGCTCGGCCAGCAGGGTGGCCAGGTCGGCCTCGAGCAGGTCGGTGAGCGCATCCGGGCCGGTGAAGTACTTGAACGAGGCGGTGTCGTCGGTGCGGATGCGTTCGAGCAGGTCGTTCAGCCGCGGCTCACGCTCCCCGTCGGTTTCGCGGATGTAGATCAGCTTGGGCAGGGTGCCGGAGAGGTTGAACTCGTCCTCCAGCCCCGACACGGTCTCGGTGGGCGCGACCCAGCCGTACCGGTCGCCGTAGATGCCCACGAAAATATTGCTCTGCTCGAGGTAGGCCCGGTACAGGTCGCGGGGCGGATGCGGCCGGGCGCCGAGTTCGAACATCACCGGCGCCAGGTGCAGCCGTTCCACCGCGATGCGGGCGCTCCGGCGCTCGGGCGCCAGCTCCTTCAGAGTGGAACTGATGAACACCCGCAGCTTCTGGTCGGGGGTGCGGATAGCCGATGACAGCCCGGACATGGGCGCTCCTGCTCACGAGAACGGATGATCCGGCCGCGCCGATAGGCGGCCGTCCCCGCCCAAAATAACCCCATCCGTGCGGTCGCGCACCCGGTTCAGCTCGCGAAAGCGGGCGAGCCGCAGGGCTAGCGCGGGGCGGCGGGGCGGGCGGCGGCCTCGAGCACGTGCCGGCGGGTGTCGGGGTGGCTGAGGATACGGAAGTGGCCGCCCGTGTTGATCAGGATGTTCTCCGCCCCCGGCAGCACGCTGCCCTCCGGGATGTGCGGGTCGAACCGGCCGAAGATCGACACCACCCGGGTGTTCAGGCGTTCGTCCGCCGCGAGGGCGGCCAGGTACGGGTTGCTGCGGGCGAACGCGCGCAGGCTGGGCATGAGCATGTAGCGGGCGTACCGGGAGCCCGAGAACGGGGTGCTGACCGCGATCAGGCGATCGACCCGGTCGGCCGGGTCGAGCTGGGTCATGAGGTACTTGCCGATCAGGCCGCCCTTGCTGTGCGCCACGATCACCACATCGTGCAGGTCGTGCCGGCGCAGGTACTCGGCCACGATCTCGGCCGAAGGGACCACCGGCCGCCGGTTGGCGCCCAGCGGCGTCACCACGTGCACGGGATGCCCGTGCTCGTGCAGCGCGTCGATCAGCGGGCGCATGAACGGCCAGGTTTCGTAGATCCCGGGGATGATCAGCACCGGGGCAGCCTCGCCCGTGGCGAGGTCGTCGGCGCTGGTGCGGGAGAGGGCGGCCCGCACCTGCGCGGCGACGGCGTACCGGTAGTCCAGTAGCCAGGAGCCGGCGTTGCGCAAGGCGGCGCGCAGCCGCCCCGGCGGCACCCGGCCGGGCTCGCCGGTCACGGCGCGACGGGCTCGTCGAGGGTCGCGCCGCCGACTGCCGTGGCGTCGAACGCCGTGCCGTCCGCCGCCGCGCCGGCACTCGTGGTGGCGACGTGCGCCCGGATGCCGGCCGCCGTGGCGGTGGCGGCGCTGAACTGCACGAGGTGCCGGCCGGGCAGCTCGAGCAGCGTGCCCAGCGGGGCCGCCGCGGCCAGGTGCACACCCCAGTCGTGGCGCGACACCGGGTCGTCCTCGCCGCGGATCACCAGGGTCGGCGCGCAGACATCCCGCAGCCGCAGGTCGGTGCGGTAGTCGAGCATCGGCCGCAGCGTGGCGAGGTACCAGCGCGGACCGCAGCGCAGGTAGTCGCCCAGCACGATCACGGTGCCGGATACCGGTTCCTTCAGGGTGTCCCGGCCCAGGGCGAGGGCCTGGCGGAGCGCCGAATTGCGGGTGGGGTCGGTGACGCCGCCGATCAAGACCAGCTGGGCCACCACCGTTGGATGGCGCGCCGCGGTCTCGGTCACGAACTGGGCGCCCATCGAATGCCCGACCAGCACGACCGGCCGGTCGCTGAGGATCGGCAGCAGCTCGCCGAGGTAGTCGGCGTACTGCTCGATCGACACCCCGTCCGCCGGCTTGGGCGAGCGGCCGAAGCCCGGCAGGTCCACCGAGTGCACGGCGCCCGTTGCGGCCAGCTCGTTGTGCAGCCGGTCGAGGTAGCGGTGGGACATGCCGATGCCGTGCACGAGCACGAACACCGGCGCATCCGCCGTGCCGGGGCCCGGGGTGGAGCGCACGTTCACGGTGCCGCCGGTGACCGGCAGCGTCAGCTCACGCATCCGCGGATGCGCACCACCGGCCCGGTCGGTCACTCGCGGGGAACCCGCACGCTCAGGCCGCCGGGCAGCACCTTCGCCTTGAACGCGGTGGCGGTGCCGAAGCCGTCGCCGTCGAGTTCGATCTCCTCCGGGCGACCGAGCTTCACGGTGACCTCACGGCCCTTGACGTAGTTGAGCGCCTCGACCTCCTTGGTCATCATGCGGCGGCCGAGCGGGGTGCGGCGCAGCACGCCGTTCTCCCAGAACACCTTCACGATGATCTGCAGCCAGTGCACGAAACCCTCCGGGCGCAGCATGAGCATCTCGAACTGGCCGTCGTCGATCACCGCCTCCGGCAGGAGGAGCACGTTGGCCGTGAGGGTGCCGGTGTTGCCGACGATCACGGTGTGTGCGCGCACCGACTTGGTGGGGCCGCCGTCGAGGCTGTAGCGCAGGCGCAGCTGGTTGCGGTCCTTGAGGGCGGTGACGATCGCGCCCACATAGGCGAGCCAGCCGATCTTGGCCTTGAGCTCCTCGTTGGTGCTGGCGAGCATCTTGGCGTCCAGGCCGAGGCCGGCCATCACCAGGAAGGCGTGCTTGCCGACGGTGTCGTCCTCGTGCCGGATCTCGATCCGGCCGATGTCGACCTTGCGGTCGGTTCCGGTGAACGCGGTGGTGATCGAGTGCTCGAGGTTGTCCAGGCTGAGGTTGAGGTTGCGGGCCAGCAGGTTGCCGGTGCCCGACGGCAGCAGGGCGAGTGCAGCGTCGCTGCCGTGCACCACTTCGGCCACCGCGCGCACGGTGCCGTCGCCGCCCGCCGCGATCACGACGGTGGCGCCGGCGTCGAGGGCGTCCTGCGCAGCGCCCTGGCCCGGGTCTTCCTTCGAGGTCTCGAACCAGAGCGTCTCGCCCCAGCCGGCGTCGGCCTCCGCTGCCGCGACGACGCGCTTGATCGCGTCGAGGTCCACCTTGATCGGGTTGTAGACGACGGCGGCGACTTCCGTGCTGGCAGCGGTGTCGCTCGTCGTGATGTCGGCGTCGGTCGGTGACGACATGCGCGGTCTCCTCAGGCAGGTGAGCGGATGATCACGCTCGGTTGGGCCCGCTGCGGCCGGCAGCGTACGGGTGCACCTACGCTACACGGCCCGCCTGCCAGGAGGCGGACGACGCGGGGCTCTATTTCTTCGTCGTCTTCGTCACTCTGGATTGGTTGTGGGTGATGGCCCGGCGGATGAGGGTCTGTAGGGCCGCTTCGTCCACCTCGTCCCCCTCGGCGAGCTCGATCGAGCGGCGCTGGTTGCCGCCGAGCTCGCCGTTGAAGAGGTTGTCGGGGTCGTCCAGCAAGGCCCCGTACATGAAGCCGAGCTTCACCTTGTTCTTGAAGATGTTGCCCACCACGAGGATGCCGCCGAGCTCCCAGACCGGGGCGCCCATCCACTTCCACTCCTCGATGATGCCGGGGTCCACGTCGAGGATGCTCTGGCGGAGCTTCGCCAGGGCGGCACCGCGCCAGTCCGGGTGCTTGTCGATCAGGGTGTCGATCTCTTCGCTCGGAGTCATGGGCTCGTCCCTCTGTCGTATGCGGCACCATCCGGCCGGTGCCGTGGAGCTGATTGACAGTCAACCACGCGGATTCGTGCGCTGAGGCTGCCCAAAGCCTGAGACGATATTCAGGTGACTTCTGCCGCCCAGACCCCGCCGCCGACCCCGACCCGTTCCCGCCGGGCCTCCCGGCTGGCCTGGCCGGCCTTCGCCATCGCCGTGCTGGTGATCCTGCTCGACCAGGGCAGCAAGTGGTGGGCGGAATCCGCGCTCGGCGACGGCCAGGTCATCCCCGTGATCGGGGACCTGATCCGCTTCGTGCTGGTCTACAACCCGGGCGCCGCCTTCTCGATCGGCGCCGGCTCCACCTGGGTCTTCGCGGTCCTCGCCGCGATCGCCGTGGTGTTCATCGCCCGGCTGGCCTGGCGGGTGGAGTCCACGGGGTGGATGATCGCGCTCGGGCTGCTGCTCGGCGGCGCCACCACGCACCTCGGCGACCGGCTCTTCCGCGACCCTGGCTTCGCTCGCGGCCACGTGGTGGACTTCATCGGCTACGGCAACCTCTTCATCGGCAACGTGGCCGACATCGCGATCTTCGCCGGCGCCATCATGCTCGCCGTGCTGACCCTGATGGGCGTGCACCTGCGGCCCGTCTCGGACGCCGACGACGCGGCCAGTGAGACGGATGCGCCCGCCGAGACCGAGGCGCCCGGAGAGCCGCGCAAGCCCGGCGACGCGCCATCCTGAGCACTCCCGAGTAACCGAAGGTCCGACCAGCGCGCCCCTAGGCTGGGCGCATGCGATTCGGACTCTTCATTCCCCAAGGCTGGCGTCACGACCTGGTCGGCATCGACCCCGCGGAGCAGTGGGCGGCGATGAGCGGCCTGGCCGCGCACGCGGATGCCGGCGCCTGGGAATCGATCTGGGTGTACGACCACTTCCACACCGTTCCGGTGCCCACCGAGGAGGCCACCCACGAGGCGTGGACCCTGATGAGCGCCTTCGCGGCCACCACCAGCCGGGTGCGGCTGGGCCAGATGTGCACCTGCATGAGCTACCGCAACCCGGCGTACCTGGCCAAGGTCGCGGCCACGATCGACATCATCTCCGGCGGCCGGGTCGAGATGGGCATCGGCGCCGGCTGGTACGAACACGAGTGGCGCGCCTACGGCTACGGCTTCCCCCGCGCCGGCGAACGGCTGGCCCGCCTCGACGAGGGCGTGCAGATCATGAAGCAGGCCTGGACCACCGGCACCGCCACCCTCAACGGCGAGCACTACCAGGTGGATGGCGCCATCGTGCGGCCGCTGCCGTTGCAGGAGGGCGGCATCCCCCTGTGGATCGCCGGCGGCGGCGAGAAGGTCACCCTGCGCATCGCCGCGCAGTACGCGAACTACACCAACTTCGACGGCTCCCCCGAGGGCTTCAGCCACAAGAGCGAGCTACTGCGCGGGCACTGCGCGACCCAGGGCACCGACTTCGACGCGATCGTGCGGTCGGCCAACTACAACACGGTGATCGGCCGGGACGAGGCCGAGGTCGCGGAGCGCCTCGACGCCATCGAAGCCCGGGTGGCCCCGTACCTGGGCGCGGAGGGCACGGCCACGTACATGGCCGACTACCGCGGCGGCGCCGCCCAGGGTGTCGGCACGCCGGAGCAGGTGGTGGAGCGCCTGAGAGGCATGCAGGAGCGCGGCCTCGGCTACGCCATCCACTACTTCCCCGAGGCCGCCTACGACCGTTCCGGCATGGAGCTGTTCGAGCGCGAGGTCATGCCCGCACTGCAGTAGCGCCCCGAGTTGCCCTCTTCCGGACGAGTTGCCCCGCTCTACCGGGGCAACTCGTCCGCAGCGGGGCAACTCGGCGGATGCGATACTCGAGTCAGGTCGCGGAGCCTTCTGCTCGCTGCAGGTCCCGGCCGGCATTCCCGGGTGCACGAACCCGGGCGGACCGAAACCACACGTGTCGTGTCACAAGAGCGGACACCATGTCCAGCACGAACACCCCCGCCGAAACCCAGAGCGCAGCGGCGCCCGCCGACATCCGCTGGCACACCGGCGAGACTGAGCACATCGCGCTCTGGCGCTCAGAGGGCGGCTGGCCGGTGCCGCGCCGGGTGGTCGTTGTCGACGACACCCTCACCGCGGATGCCGCCTACCGGATGGCCAAGTCGGGCACCGGCATGCTCTGGACCGGTGACTTCCACAACGCCCGGCAGCTGCTCACGGCCATGACCCGTCGGGTCGACCGGCACCGCCGCACCCCCGCCGTCGACCTCAGGGCGGCGTTCGAGGCGCACCGGGCCGAGGCCCTCCGCCGCGCCCGCCTGCTCGGCCTGGTCCTCGTTCCGCTGGACGCCGACTACACCCTGAAGCTGCGCCGCGCCCCCGATGTGCGACAGGCCTGCACCGAGGCCTACGGGCCCGCCGACCGGCCGTCGGTCACCTCGCTGCGGGAACTCCTCGGGGTCATCGGCGCGCACGAGTGGCGCAGCAACGGGGTGCCCGTGGCGGCGCTCGGCGGCCGCATCCACCCGCACTACGGCGTGTTCTCACCGGTGCGCGGCGAATACCTCGACCTCGTGGCCACCGCTCCCCTGGCCGCTCCCGCGGTGGCGTTCGACATCGGCACCGGCACCGGCGTGATTGCCGCCCTCCTCGCCCAGCGGGGCGTCGAGCGCATCGTCGCCACCGACATGGAGCCGCGCGCGCTGGCCTGCGCCGGCGAGAACCTCGAGCGGCTGGGTTACTCCGCCCAGGTCGAGCTGGTCGAGGCCGACCTGTTCCCGGCCGGGCGGGCCGACCTCGTGGTCTGCAATCCGCCGTGGTTGCCCGCCTCGGCTGCCGTCGGCACCGACTTCGCCGTCTACGATCCCGACAGCCGCATGCTCCGCGGTTTCCTGGCCGGCCTCACCGAGCACCTCACCACGGATGGCGAGGGCTGGCTCATTCTCTCCAACCTGGCCGACCTGCTCGGGCTGCGCTCCCGCGGCGAGCTGCTCGACCTGATCGACGACGCCGGCCTTACCGTGGTCGCGCGGCTGGACATCCGCCCCACCCATCGCAAGGTCAGCGACAGCACCGACCCGCTGCACGCGGCCCGCGCGGCCGAGGTCACCTCGCTCTGGCGGTTGGCCCGGGCCTAGTCCGACGCGCTCGGCGCGGACGCCTTGCCCGTGGTGCGCCAACGCGCCCACGGCCAGACACCGTCCATCTCCACCTCGAGGGAGAAGCTCAGCAGCACCCGGATGATCACGATCGCGCCGAGCACCAGCACGCTCTCCACCGTGGGTTCCACGACGATCGTGCGGATGATGTCGGCCACGATCAGCACCTCAAGGCCGAGCAGGATCGACCGGCCGAGGTTGCGGCGCATCCGCTCGTAGGCCGCGGAGCGGGTAGCGGGGCGGATCGCCCACGGGATGCCGCCGACCAGGGCGGCCAGCCCGCCCAGCACCATGATGGCCGCGCCGATCACCTCGACGACCCGCACGGCCGCTTCGATCACTTGCTCGAACGTCATCCGCCGCGCTCCCGCCGTTATCCTGCCCTGCGGCGAAGATACTCCCGGCTAACTGTTCCCGTTCCGGACAATTGCACCCGGCACACCGGGTGCAATTGTCCGCACGGGGAACAGTTGCGTGCTCGGGGGCGGTCAGGCGCTGGTGACGTCCTCCACCTCGCCGACGAGCTCCTCGATGATGTCCTCGAGGAACAGCACGCCGGTGGCCACGCCGTTCGCGTCGAACGAGCAGGCCACGTGCGAGCCGGTGCGGCGCATGGCCGCGAGGGCGTCTTCGAGGTCGCTGTCGCGCAGCACCGTCGCCAGCCTGCGCACCCGCTTGGCGGGCACCGGCTCTGCGAACGCGTCCGCCCCGGTGAGGTCCATCACGTCCTTGAGGTGCAGGTAGCCGGCCGGCTCCCCGGTCGCACCGGTGAGGATGTACCGGGAGAACCCGTGCGCGGCCACGGCCCGCTGCAGGTCGGCCGGGGATGCATGCTCCGGCAGGAATACGATCCCCGCCAGCGGCACCTCCACGTCGGAGACCCGCTTGGTGGTGAACTCGAACGCCGCCGAGAGCGTGCCGGAGGCATCCAGCAGCATGCCCTCCCGGGTGGACTGCCGCACGATGCCGGCCACTTCGTCGAGGGTGAACGCGCTCGTGGCCTCGTCCTTTGGCGTCACCCGGAACAGCCGCAGCACGGCGTTCGCCAGCCAGTTGAGGCTGAAGATCACCGGCTTGAACACCCGCGCCACGAACACCAGCGGCGGCGCCAGGATGAGCGCGGCCCGGTCGGGCACCGAGAACGAGATGTTCTTGGGCACCATCTCGCCCAGCACCACGTGCAGGAACGTGACCAGGGCCAGGGCCACCGCGAACGCGATCGCGCTGATGGCCGCCGGCGACAGGTCGGTGAGGCCCAGCGGGATCTCGAGCAGGTGGTGGATCGCCGGCTCCGACACGTTGAGGATCACCAGCGAGCACACGGTGATGCCCAGCTGCGAGGTCGCCAGCATCAGGGTGGCGTGCTCCATCGCCCACAGGGTGGTCTTGGCGGCCGTGTTGCCCTGGGCGGCGAGGGGCTCGATCTGCGACCGGCGGGCCGAGATCACGGCGAACTCGGCGCCGACGAAGAACGCGTTCACGGCCAGCAGCACAACGAGCCAGAGCAGCCCGGGAAGGTACTCACTCATGGGTCAGCCTCCCTTCAATCACAGCGGTCACCGGGTCGAGGTCGGCCGCGGTTTCGGTGGGGGTGAGCCGGATGCGCGAGACGCGCGCTCCGTCCATCCGCTCGACCCGCAGGGTGCCCACGTCGATGGGCACGGTGTCGCCCAGTTCGGGCATGCGGTCGAGCCGGTCGGTCACGAAGCCGGCGATGGTCTCGTAGTCGCCGTCGTCGGGCACGGTGACGCCGACCCGCTCGAGGAGTTCGTCGGGGCGGAGGCCCGCGTCGAACACGATCGAGCGGCCGGTGCGCACGATGCCGGGTTTGGCCCGGTCGTGTTCGTCCTCGAGTTCGCCGACGAGTTCCTCCACGAGGTCCTCGAGCGTGACGATGCCGGCGGTGCCGCCGTACTCGTCGGACACCACGGCGATCTGCAGTCCCTCCTCGCGGAGCGTGCCGAGCAGCCGGTCCACGCCCATCGACTCGGGCACCCGCAGGGCGGGCAGCATCAGCTCGTCCGCTCGCACCAGGGAGCGGCGGCCGAGATCCACGGCGAAGGCCTGCTTCACGTGCAGCACGCCCAGGATGTCGTCGGTGTCACGGCCGATCACCGGGAAGCGGGAGTACCCATTGGCGCTGGCCAGCGCCACGATGCTCTCGGCGGTGTCGCCGGCCCGCACCGACGCCATCTGCACGCGCGGGGTCATCACATCGGCGGCCGAGTGGTCGGAGAACCGCAGGGTGCGGTCCAGCATCTCGGCGTGGTCGGCGTCGAGCAAGCCTTCCATCGCCGAGCGGCGCACGAGGAAGCCGAGCTCCTCGGCGCTGCGGGCGCCGGAGAGCTCCTCCTTCGGCTCGATGCCGACCAGGCGGATGAGGGCGTTCGCGGTGTTGTTGAACAGCAGGATCACGGGCTTGAAGACGGCCGTGAAAGCCGCCTGCAGCGGCACCACGAATTTCGCGGTGGCCAGCGGAACGGCCAACGCGAAGTTCTTGGGCACGAGCTCGCCGATCACCATGGAGAACAGCGTCGCCAGGGCGATGCCGATCACGGTGCCGAGCACCGGCACGAAACCGTCCGGCACGCCGAGGCCGAGCAGCGGGCCGCGGAGCAGTGAGCTGATCGCCGGCTCGAAGGTGTACCCGGTGAGCAGGGTCGTCAGTGTGATGCCCAGCTGCGCGCTGGAGAGGTGCGTGGAGGTGATCCGCAGCGCCTTGATGGTGGGGCCGAGGCGTTTCTCGCCGCGATCGCGGCGTGCCTCGAGCTCGTTGCGGTCGAGGGTGACGAGGGCGAACTCGGCGGCGACGAACACGCCGGTTCCGAAGGTGAGGATGAGCCCGAGGCCCACCATGACCCATTCGTTCACGAGGTGGCTCCCTGCGCCCGGAAGCGTTCGGGGCGGGCAGGGAGCATGGGTTTGTGCGTGGGAGGGTCATCCATAGTGGATCGAGCCTAGTGACGAATCCTGTACAAACGCACAGGATGCGGCGGGCGCGGGAGCCCGCGACGTAATGAATGACTCAAACCCTTGGAATTAAAACCTATCGACGTTAGGTTTGTCACTGCAGATAATTGAATGGGCCCGCGCGACGAGCACCACACGCGGTCGGGGCCGCATCCGCCATCACTTCCAAAGGAGCAAGTATGTCCAGCACACCCTCAGTCCAGCTCTACACCGTGAGGGATGCCGTCTCCGCCGACCTGCAGGGCGCCGTCGCCCGGGTCGCCGCGATCGGCTTCACCCAGGTCGAGCCGTATTCGTTCGTGGAACGCGCCGACGAGTTCGAGAAGGCCTTCGCCGCTTCCGGCATCACCGCACCGTCCGGCCACGCCCCGGTCATCGACTCCGCCGACCCGGCCCGCACCTTCGACGCCGCGGCGCAGCTCGGCATCGGCACCGTCATCGACCCGTTCATCCCGACCGACCGCTGGCAGACCGCCGACGACGCCGCCCGCATCGCCGACCGGGTGAACGAGCTGCAGGCGATCGCCGCCGCGCAGGGCCTGCGTTTCGGCTACCACAACCACCAGTGGGAGTTCGCGAACCAGGTCGACGGCCGCAGCATCTACGAACTGTTCGTCGAGCGGCTCACCCCCGACGTCGCCCTCGAACTCGACACCTACTGGTCGACGGTCGGTGGCGCCGACACCCCCGAGCTGCTGCGCCGCCTCGGCGACCGCGTGCAGTTCCTGCACGTCAAGGACGGCCCGATCGCCGGCACCATCGCCACGACCCTGCCGAGCAACGAAAGCGCCCTGAAGGTGTCGGACGAGCTCACCGCGGCCTTCAAGGACCAGCTGCCGGCCGGCAGCGGAGACGTCGGCGTTGCCGCGATCCTCGCGGCCGCCCCGCACGCCCTGCGCGTGGTGGAGTTCGACGGCTACGCCGGTGATGTCTTCGAGGGCATCGCGGCCTCGTTCGCCTGGCTTGCGGAGAACGACAAGTGACCCGCACCGGACGTGTCGGCGTCGGCGTCATCGGCGCCGGCGTGATCAGCGGCACCTACCTCGAGAACATGACCGCGTTCGCCGACCTCGACGTGCTCTTCGTCGCTGACCTCGACCTCGCTCGCGCCCAGGCGCAGGCGGAGGCCTACGGGGTGCCCGGCCACGGCTCCGTCGACGAGCTGCTCGCCCGGGACGACATCGAGATCGTCGTGAACCTCACCATCCCCGCCGTGCACACCGAGGTGGGCGAGAAGATCATCGCCGCCGGCAAGCACGTCTGGAGCGAGAAGCCGCTGGCCCTGGACCACGAGTCCGGCGCCGCACTGCTCACCGCGGCGAGCAACGCCGGCCTCCGGGTCGCGTGCGCCCCGGACACCGTGCTCGGCGCGGGCATCCAGACGGCCATGCGGGCGATCGCGCGCGGCGACATCGGCGAGCCGCTCACGGCGACGACGATGTTCCACGTTCCCGGCCCGGATGCCTGGCACCCGAATCCGGAGTTCCTCTTCGCGCTCGGCGCCGGACCGCTCTTCGACATGGGGCCGTACTACATCACCACCCTCGTGCACGCCTTCGGCTCGGCCAGCCGGGTGGGCGCGGTGTCGTCGAAGTCCAGCGCCATCCGCACCATCGGCAGCGGCCCCCGCGCCGGCACCGAGTTCCCGGTCGAGGTGCCCACGCACCACGCCGCGGTCATCGCGTTCGAGGGTGGCCAGTCCGCGCAGTCCACGTTCAGCTTCCAGAACGCCCTGCCGCGGATGGGCTTCGTGGAGATCAGCGGCACCGACGGCACCATTGTGCTGCCGGACCCGAACACCTTCGAGGGTGAGTCCACGCTCTGGCGCTTCGGCCAGGCGGAGCCGACCACGATTTCCGCGGTCGGGTCCACCTACGGCCGCGGATCCGGCGTGCTCGACCTGGCCCGCTCGATCCGGGCCGGCGTGCCCGAGCGCGCCAGCGGCGCCGTCGCGGCGCACGTGCTCGACGTGCTGCTGGCTATCTCGGCGGCCGCCGAGAGCGGGTCAACGGTCGACGTGGCGTCGAGCATCGAACAGCCCACACCGCTCGCCGAGGACTGGGACCCCGCTACGGCGACCCTGTAGCGCCCAGCCCGCCCGGTCAGGCCGGGGAACCGTTTGCCGCCGGCGGACGGTTTCCCGGCCGGGCCAGCGCGATCACGGCCTCGACGTGCGCGCCCATGTCCCGGCTCTCGTCGAACATCCACTGCAGTTGCATGCCGTCACTGACCGCCATCAGGATCGACGCGAGCACCTCGGGGTCGACCGTGGCGTCGAGCCGGCCGGATGCCTGCATCCGGGCCAGCCCCGCGGTGATGGTGGACCGCGAGTGCGCGTAGCGTTCCCGGAAGTAGTCGTGCGCCGGATGCGCGGGGTCCGTCGCCGCAGCGGCGGACAGGTTGGCGAACATCTGCACGAGCCCGGGCACTTCGGCGTTGTGCCGGATCAGGGCCGCGAAGGTGGCCGCCGGGTCGGGATCCTCTGGGTCCTTCGCCGCGTCGACCTCGTCCCTGGTGCGCAGGATGGCCACCCAGAGGTCGTCTTTGGACTCGAAGTAGTGCAGCAGGCCGGCCTGGGTGAGCCCCACCGCGTCGGCAATGTCGCGCACCGAGGTCTGGTGGAACCCCTTGCGAGCCACGAGCGCCAGGGCCGTCTCGAGAATCAAGGCACGCTTCGCCACACCCTTCGGGTATCTCCCCAGCGTCGCCACACAGCAAGGCTACCGAGGTTCCGCGACCCGTGGCCCAAGCCCCGAAGTCTCGCGAATTCCGGGGCCCAGCTCACGGCTCGCGGGTGTGGTGGGGCGTTAGGGTGGGCGGATGAAACTGATGCTGCGGGGTGCCGCCTTCGTCACCGAGGTCGCCCAGGTCGTCGTCTACTGGCTGGGCGGCGGCAACGGTGACCCCGAGCGGTTGCGCGCAGCGGATGCCCGTCGGACGCGCGCCCGCAACACGCCGACCCGTCCGTCCCGGAGCTCGACCGGCAGGGGCGCCCGCAAGCGTTGAGTCATCCCAGGACGGTGCGCTGGATGGCGATGGCCGCAGCGCCCTGCGCCCAGGAGATGAAGCCGCTCGCGTCGAGGAGCACGTCGACCTCGGCGGCCTCGGGGTCGCGGTCGGCCTGGATCGCCGCATCCATTTCGGCGCGGGCGATCTCCAGGAAGCCCAGGCCCTCGCCGGCCAGCACGACGTGCTCGACCATGGCCAGGTTGGCCACGGCCGCGACCAGCCGGCCGAGCGCGGTGCCGGCCGCCCGCAGCACGGCGAGCGCCACCGGGTTGCCGCCCTGCGCCAGGTCGAGCACCTCGGCGTAGCTCACCGGGTGCCCGAGGGCCACCTCCACCTGCGACCGGATGCTCGGGATGGTGAGCATCGCCGTTGAACAGCCGCGATGACCGAGGAAGCAGAGCGGGCCGTTGGGGTCGAGGGGGAAGTGCCCGCCGAGCCCGAGGCCGGCCTCCGAGGTGCTCACGACCTGGTCGTGCATGACCAGGCCGTAGCCGACTCCGGCGCCGACGGTGAGGACCGCGAAGTTGGAGAAGCCACGGCCCAGGCCGAACCAGTGCTCGGCCGCCGCCAGCGCCACGACGTCGTTTTCGACCATCACCGGCACGTTCAGTTGCGCCTCCACGGCATCCGCCAGCGGCACGCCGCGCCAGCCCAGGAACGGGGCGCGGTCCACCACCCGGTTGTCGGAGGCCTGGCCGCCGATGCTGATGCCGATGGCGGAGAACTCCTGCTCGTTCGCAAGCTCGCGGGCGAGTTCCACGATCACCGCCACGACGTCGGACAGTTCGTGGCTGGGCAAGGCGCGTTCGGCGCGGCGGCCCTCCGTGGCCCGCAGGTCGGTGGTGACCGCGACCGCGGTGTCGCCGGTGAGCTTCACGCCCAGGAACTGCCGGGCATCCGCACGCACGTCCAGCGGCTTGGCCGGGCGGCCCATGCCGCCGTCAAGTTGCTCGGTCACCTCCACCAGCAGGCCGCCGTCGAGCAACGGACGGGCCAGCCGGGTGAGCGTGGCCAGCGACAGGCCCAGTCGTTGGGCCAACACGCTGCGCAGGATAGGCCCGTGAATCAGCACCTCGCGCGCCAACTCGCTCGACGGAGTGCGGTACCGGCGCTCGGCGGACTCAAGGGATGACATGGGCTGGGCACCTTCCTGGGCAGTGATTCGATCAGGTTAGCGCCCGGCCTGATCAGACCCCAGTTTATTGCAAGTTGAACTAAAGGCGTGCGCTATTGAAGAGATTTAGCGTGACAAACCCGTTATTGCCCGTGCTTGACAACCGTCTTCCTTGCAATATAGAAATAAGACATGCACCACGACAGCACCGTCACCCACCTCCGCAACGGAGGAACCAGCGTCATCGTCGACCTGATCGGCGACGGGATGCCCGAAATCCTCTTCTGGGGAGCCGACCAGGGCGACCTCTCCACCGGAGAGCTCAGCGACATCGCCCGCGCCACCCGCGCCCAGCGCGTCTCCGGCGGTCTCGACCAGCCGGCCCGGCTCACCGTGCTGCCGCAGGAGTCGAACGGCTGGCAGGGCACCCCCGGCCTCACCGGCAGCCGGCAGGGCCGCTTCTTCTCCCCCGCGCTCCGCGCCACCTCGTTCAGCAGCACCGCCGCCAGCACCCCCGCCAGCGTCACCATCGAGGCCGCCGACCCGATCAGCCACCTCGCCCTCCGCGCCGACCTCGCCATCGACGCCGCCGGCGTGTTCAGCCAGACCCTCACCGTCACCAACACCGGCGGCGACGACTACGACCTGGTCGACCTCGCCGTCACCCTGCCGCTGCCCGCCAGCGCCACCGAGATCCTCGACACCACCGGCCGGCACCTGCGCGAACGCTCCCCGCAGCGGCACGCCTTCACCCAGGGCCGGCACCAGCGCGACAGCCGCAAGGGCCGCCCCGGCGCCGACGCCACCCTGCTGCTGGCAGCCGGCACCCCCGGCTTCGGCTTCGAACGCGGCCTCGTGCACGCGGTGCACCTGGCCTTCAGCGGCAACCACCGCCTCGCCGCCGAGAAACTCGTCACCGGGTCGGCGTTCCTCCAGGCCGGCGAGCTGCTCGCCCCGGGCGAGATCCGCCTCGCCCCCGGCGCCAGCTACAGCACCCCCACCGTCATCGCCTCCTGGGGCGACGGCCTCAACGAACTCTCCGCCCGCATCCACACCCGACTGCGCGCCCGGCCCACGCACCCCGCCACGCCCCGCCCGGTGACCCTCAACACCTGGGAGGCCGTCTACTTCGACCACGACCTCGGCCGGCTCACCGCGCTGGCGGATGCCGCCGCCCGCGTCGGCGTTGAGCGGTACGTGCTCGACGACGGCTGGTTCCACGGTCGTCGCGACGACACCGCCGGCCTCGGTGACTGGTGGGTCGACGGCGATGTCTGGCCCGACGGCCTGAGCCCCCTGATCGACACCGTCACGGGCCTCGGCATGCAGTTCGGCCTCTGGGTCGAACCCGAGATGGTCAACCCCGACTCCGACCTGGCCCGCGCGCACCCGGACTGGCTGCTGCAGGCCGCCGGCCGGCTGCCTGTCGAGGGCCGCCAGCAGCAGGTGCTCGACCTGTCGCACCCGGATGCCTACGCCTACCTGCTCGACAAGCTCGACGCCCTGCTGGTGGAGTACCCGATCGGCTACCTCAAGTGGGACCACAACCGCGACCTCGTCGACGCCGGCAGCACCCGCTCCGGCACTGCCGCCGTGCACGACAACGTTGTGGCCCTCTACGCCCTGCTCGACGAGCTGAAGGCCCGCCACCCCGGCCTGGAGATCGAGAGCTGCGCCTCGGGCGGAGCCCGCGTCGACCTCGGCATCCTCGACCACACCGACCGCATCTGGACCAGCGACTGCATCGACCCGATCGAGCGCCTCACCATTCAGAAGTACACCGGCCTGCTGGTGCCCTACGAACTGATGGGGGCGCACATCAGCGGCCCGGAGTCGCACTCCACCGGCCGCCGGCACGACCTGTCGCTGCGCGCGGGAGTCGCCCTGTTCGGCCACCTCGGCATCGAGTGGGACATCGCGGCGCTCTCCGCCGCCGACGAGGCCGAGCTGATCAGCTGGATCGAGCTCTACACGGCCAACCGCGCCCTCTTCCACACCGGCACCTCGGTGCACGTCGACCACGCCGACCCGGCCGTAGACCTGCGCGGCGTTGTCTCCGCCGACCGGGGCGAGGCGATGTTCGTCTTCAGCCTGGTCGCCACCAGCGCCGCGTACCCGGTCGGCCAATTGCGCTTCACCGGCCTGGCCGACGACACCCGATACCGGGTGAGCCTGGTCAACCGGGAGTTCACCGGCATCGGCAACGGCCAGTCCCCGCTGGTCTGGGCCGAGCAGCCGCTCATCCTCACCGGCAAGGCCCTGCGCACGATCGGCCTGCAGGGGCCCGTGCTCTTCCCTGAACACCTCGCAGTTTTCCACATCACGTCCGTCTGAGTCCGCTGAGGCGGACCGAGCGCAAGGAGGCGCCATGAAATCCCCCCGCACCATGCCCCATTCCCGGCCGAAACGCCGGCGGGCCACCGCGATGGTCGTTGCGGCAGCGGCCCTGGTCGCGCTCAGCGGATGCGCGACATCCGCCGGCAGCGCCGACCAGGTCACGCTGAACTTCTTCCAGTTCAAGCCCGAAGCGGTGGGGAACTTCACCGACATCATCACGGACTTCGAGGCCGAGAACCCCGGCATCAAGGTCATACAGAACTCCGTGCCCGACCCGGACACCGCCATCCGCACCCTGCTGGTGAAGGACAAGGTGCCCGACGTTCTCACGCTGAACGTCAACGGCAACTACGGCGAACTCGCCCGGGCCTGCATCTTCGCCGACCTCAGCGCCGCACCGGTGGCCGAGACGGTGAACCCGGCCGTGCAGGACATCGTGCAGTCGCTCGGCACCTGCGCCGCCGACGGCGCCGACGAGGTCAACGCGCTGCCGTTCGCCAGCAACGCCAGCGGCATCCTCTACAACCCCGACATCTTCGCCGCCAACGGCGTCGAGGTGCCCACCACCTGGACCGAGCTCGTCGCCGCCGCCGACACGTTCCAGGCCAACGGGGTCTCGCCGTTCTACTGCACCCTGAAGGACTCCTGGACCGCGTCGCCCGCCTTCGTCAACCTCGGCGGCACGCTGATGCCCGACGGCTTCTTCGACACTCTCCGCGAGGAGAGCACCAGCGGCGACAGCACGGTGTCGTTCGCGGAGGACTTCGCCGACGCCGCCGACAAGGAGGTGACGCTGTTCGACTACTGCCAGGACAACTTCGCCAGCCGCGACTACAACGCCGGCAACAAGGCCTTCGCCGACGGTGAGTCGGCGATGTACCTGCAGGGCTCGTACGCGATCCCGGCGATCCGTGCCAACAACCCCGACGCCGCCATTGGCTCCTTCCCCTACCCGGTCACCGACGACGCCGACAGCCGCGTCGTGGTCTCCGGCGTCGACGTGGGCATCATGGTCGGCCGGAACACCCCGCACGCCGCGGAGGCGCAGAAGTTCGTCGACTACTTGATGTCGCCCGACGTCGTGGCCGCGTACTCCGAAGCGCAGAGCACCTTCTCGCCGCTCCTGGACGCCGCACCGAACAACGACCCCGCCCTGGCCGGCCTCGAACCGTACTTCAGTGCCGGAAAGATCATCGGCTTCATCGACCACCAGATTCCCGCGGCGGTGCCGCTGGTGAACCTGCTCCAGACGTTGGTGATCACCGGCGACACCGAGACCTTCCTGGCCGACCTGGATTCCGAATGGGACAAGGTCGCCGCCCGCACCACCACACAGAGACAGGGGAAGTGAGCATGACCGCCACTGCCACGCGGGCGACGACGCCCGCCGCGTCACCCGGTACACCACCCCGGGTGAGGTCGAACATCGCCCGCACACCGCGCACCTTCTACTGGATGGTGGTGCCGGCCGTTGTGATCTTCTTCGCCCTGCACACCATCCCGGTGCTCTCGGGCATGTTCTTCAGCCTGACCAACTACGCCGGGTACGGCACCTGGGACCTGGTCGGGTTCTCGAACTACATCAACCTTTTCCAGGACGACCGGGTGCTCAACTCGTACGGCTTCACGTTCGGGTTCGCCATCGTGTCCACCCTCCTGGTGAACGTGATCGCGCTGGCCATCGCGTTGGGCCTGAACTCGAAGATCAAGTTCCAGGCCGCGTTCCGCGGGGTGTTCTTCATCCCGTACGTGCTGGCCATCCTGATCATCGGCTACGTGTTCAACTACCTGTTCGCGAACTCGTTCCCGGCCATCTTCACCGCGCTCGGCCTGCCGGGGCTCTCGGGCAACCTCCTGGCCAGCCCGGACTTCGCCTGGGTGGGTATCGTCATCACCACGGTCTGGCAGGCGGCGGCGTTCAACGTCATCCTCTACCTGGCCGGGCTGCAGACCATCTCCGCCGACCTCTACGAAGCGGCCGCCATCGACGGCGCGTCCGGTTGGCGCCGGTTCCGCTCGATCACCTTCCCGCTGATCGGCGCGTACTTCACCATCAACATGGTGCTCTCGTTCAAGTCGTTCCTGCAGGTCTTCGACCAGATCGTGGCCCTCACCGCGGGCGGCCCGGGCACGTCGACCGAATCCATCGCCCTCGTGATCTTCCGCGGCGGCTTCCAGGGCGGCGAGTACGGGTACCAGATGGCCAACGCCGTGGTCTACCTCTTCGTCATCATCATCGTTTCATTTCTCCAGCTGCGCATCCTGCAGCGCCGGGAGGCGAGCTTCTCATGACCGACACCCTCACCCAGACGACCGCACCCGTGCCCGCCGAGACGGATGCCGGCGCCCGCGCCCCGCGCACCCGCCGGCGCCTCGACGGCGGCAACGGCGGCACCAACTGGTGGCTCACCGCCCTGATCGCGGTCTGCTCGCTCACCGTGCTGATCCCGCTGTACTTCACCATCGTCACCGCGCTCAAGACGCCCGACCAGCTCGGCGGCACCGGGTTCGAGCTGCCCACCAGCATCCGTTGGGAGAACTTCGCGGATGCCTACCAGCTGACGAACTTCCCCCGGGCGCTGATGAACACGGCCCTGATCACGGTCGGCGCGGTGTTCCTCACCCTGCTCACCAACTCGCTGGTGGCCTACGCGATCGCCCGTAACATGCACAAGAAGTTCTTCAAGGGGCTGTACTTCTACTTCCTCGCGGCGATCTTCGTGCCGTTCCCGATCATCATGCTGCCGGTGGTGAAGGAGACCGCGCTGCTGGGCATCGACACCCCGGTGGGCCTGATCCTGCTGTACACGGTCTACGGGCTCTCGTTCAACATCTTCATCTTCGTGGCCTACATCAACTCCATCCCGGTGGAACTGGAGGAGGCCGCGCGGCTGGACGGCGCGAGCACCTGGATGGTGTTCTGGAAGGTGATCTTCCCGCTGCTCTCCCCCATGAACGCGACCGTCGGCATCCTCACCTGCGTCTGGGCGTGGAACGACTTCCTGCTGCCGCTGGTGGTGCTCTCCGACCCGTCGGCGCAGACCCTGCCGCTGGCGCAGTTCATCTTCCAGGGCCAGTTCAACACCAACTATCCGGTGGCGTTCGCGTCCTACCTGATGGCCCTGGCCCCGCTCCTGGTGGTCTACGTCATCGCCCAGAAGTGGGTCGTGAGCGGAGTCACCCGAGGCTCGGTGAAGTAACCACCCACGCATCCCGCGAGCCGTGAGTTGGGCCCCAGAATCTTGCGATTCTTGGGGCCCTTCTCACTGCTCGCGAGATGATGGGGTGGAGAGATGAGGGTGGATGTCGAGAAAGAAGCGGGCCGAACAGGCCCGGGCGATCGCCGCACACGTGCTGAGCGTGCCGATCCTGCTCGAGGGTGACGCCGAGGAACTCCTCTGCGTGCTGCGCGAGGGCGCCCGCACGGCGAACCTCCCGGTGACCGATCACGCGTCGGCGGAGCAGCCGGCGAATGTGGTCGTGCTGGCCGTCGAACGCGACGCCCGGCGCTCCTCCCTCGTGAAGGCGGCCACCATGCTCCGGGAGCTGGACGACCAGGTCGCGCCGGCCGCCGTGCGGATCGTGGTCGTGCAGAGCGCCCGGTCGAAGCTCGCTCCCCCGAAACTGCAGCGCCTGGTGGCCGCAGAGGTCCTCTTCCAGGTGGCCCTGGCCTTCTCGAGCATCGGCCCCGACCTCAAGGACCGCACCCTGCGGCAGCGGCTGGGCCTCACCACCCTGGACGCGGCCGGATTCCGCATCCTGCGCTTCGGCTAGCCGTCGCTCCCCCGACGCATCCGCTTCGCCGGGTCAGCTGTGCGGTGCGTCCGCGGCGTGGTGCGTGCGCGGGTGCAGGATGCTCACCTCGTCGGCTTCGTCCGGGAAGTCCTGCACGCCGAGGGCGAGGGCCTGCTGGCGACGCCGACGCATCGACGGCGCAGCCGCGGCGCCGAGCACCGCGAGGGCGGCCACCCCGGTGCACACCCAGAATCCGATCGAGAAGGCGTCGTCGGTCGGCAGTCCCTGCGGGGTGCTGTTCGACGTGATCAGCGCGGCGATCACGGCGGTGCCGATGCTGCTGCCGATCGTGCGGGCGATGGTGTTGACGCCGATCGCTTCGCCGGTCTGCGCGGCGGGGACGCTCTCGATGATGGCGTTCGAGGCGGAGGCCAGGGCAAGGCCGATTCCCGCTCCGGTGAACAGGCCGGAGGCGACGATCTGCCACATCTGGTCGTGGGCGATGCCGGGGATGACGAACGCGATGGTGACGAAGACGGCGCCGAGGAGCATCGGCGGCTTCGGCCCGAACTTGCGCACGAGCATCCCGGCCAGCGGGCCGAACACCACCATCATCAGCACGGTGGGCAGCAGGAACAGGCCGGCCTCCGAGACCGACTTGCCGAAGCCGTAGCCGGTCGCGGCCGGAAGCTGCAGCAGGGTGGGCACCAGCACGAAAGTGCCGAACATGGCGAAGCCGAAGATGAGGGCCACGATGTGGGCCGTCCACACGCCGCGCACCTTCATCAGGCGCATGTCGATCAGGGGTTCCGCCACCCGCAGTTCGACGAACACGAACACGACCAGGGCGATCGCACCGAGGACGATCAGGCCGATGGTCTCGAACGAGTCCCAGCCCCAGTTCGCGCCCTCGCCGATCGCGAGCAGCAACGACACGAGCGCCACGCTGAGGATGCCGGCGCCGAGAACGTCCAGACGCCCCGGGGTCTTCACCGGCGATTCGGGCATCCCGAAGATCACGCCGAGCAGGGCGATGACGATGAGCACCAGCGGCAGCCAGAACAGCCAGTGCCAGGACAGGTTCTCGACGATGGGCCCGGCGGCCACGATACCGACGCCGGCGCCGACGCCGAAGATCGCCGACAGCAGGCCGATGGTCACGCCCACCTTCTCCCGGGGCAGCTCGTCACGCACGATGCCGATCGACAGCGGCATGATGGCGCCGGCCGCTCCCTGCAGGGCACGGGCAACGATGAGCACACCGAGGTTGGGCGCGAGGGCGGCCAGCAGGGTGCCCACCAGCAGGAGGGCGAGAACGATGATGAGGATGCGGCGCTTGCCCACCATGTCACCGAGCCGCCCGAGGATGGGCGTGAGCACGGCGGCGGAGAGCAGGTAGGCGGTGAGCACCCAGGCCGCGTCACCGGTGGAGACGCCGAGGTCTTCCCCGATGGTGGCGAGCGCCGGGGCGACCAGCGACTGGAGCACGGCGAAGGACAACCCGCCCAGCGAGAGGAACAGCACCAGCAGGGTGCTGTTGACCTTGGGGCCGGCCTTCGGCGGACGTGAACCCACGATGGGCTCCTGAACAGTGTGCGACATGGGACTCCGGGCTCTATGTAAACAATTGCTGACTTAGGAACTGTAGGCGAACCATCCGGTCAAGTCAACATTCGTTTACATCGCGGAAACATGCCTGTACCGTAGGAGGGAACCGGAAGGAAATGGAACCATGCGCGTACCGCCAGTGCTCAGTGCCGAGCAGGAATCAGAGACCCCTGGCGTGAGCCGGTCCCGGGATGCCGCCAGCACCCGGCAGCTTCTCCTCAACGCCGCCCGCCGCCGATTCGCCCGCGACGGCTACACCACCACCACGGTGCGGGACATCGCCGCCGAGGCCGGCGTGAATGTGGCGCTGATCAATCGCTACTTCACCTCCAAAGAAGGCCTCTTCGAAGCCTGCCTCCGCCGGGTGGGTGAAGATCTCGGCCGCCCCGCCGGGTCCACCGCAACGATCGAACAGACCCTAGAGAAGATGCTCACCCGGGTGTCCGACCAGCCCAGCGGTGATCATTCCATGCAGTTGCTCCTCCTGCTGCGCTCCTCCGGCGACGACCGGGCCGACCAGATCCGGCTGAGCACCCTGCGCTCCTTCACCGAGGGCATCGCCTCCGCCGCCGGATGGATCGCCGGAAGCCCCGACGAGGAGAACCTGCTGCTGCGGGCCCAGATCGCCATGGCCACCGCCCTGGGCGTCGTTCTGCTGCGTTCCTCGACGGGTTTGGAACCGCTGGCTTCGGCGAGCGCTGACGACCTGCGCGCCCCGCTCGGCGAGGTTCTCGCCACCCTTATGACCTCGGTCTGATTGTGAAGTGAGGGTGTCCTAACTTAGGGTTGCTCTCGATGACTACTTTCACAGCCCGCCCGGCTCGACCCGCCCGACCGCAGATCACCCTGAACGTCGTGCGCCGGGAACAGCTCAGCCCGCACCTGGTGCGCATCGTGTTGTCCGGCGAGCAGTTCGCGGACTTCGTGACGAACGAGTCCACCGACAAGTACGTGAAGATCTACTTCGCGAAGCCAGAACTGGGGCTGACCCCGCCGTACGACGTGCCGGCCCTGCGAGAGATCCTGGCACCGGAGGACATGCCGGTGACGCGCACGTACACGGTGCGGAACGTCGACGCGGCCGCCCGCACGCTGTCGATCGATTTCGTCGTGCACGGCGACGAGGGCCTGGCCGGGCCGTGGGCGAACGCCGCCCAGCCGGGCGATGCCCTGACCCTCTCCGGCCCCGGCGGCGGGTACGCCCCGACCCCCGAGGCGGACTGGCACCTGCTCGCGGGCGACCAGTCAGCGCTGCCCGCCATCGCCTCGGCGCTGGAGGCCTTGCCGAGAACGGCTACCGGCCTGGCCGTCATCCAGGTGGCCGACGCCAGCGAGATCCTGCAACTGGAGGCCCCGCCGGCCGTGGCCGTGCAGTGGTTGTTCGGCGCCGGCCCCGACCTGCTCGTCGACGCGGTCGATGGTGCGAGCTGGCTGCCCGGCCGGCCGCAGGTCTTCGCCCACGGCGAGCGCTCGGCGATGAAGGGCCTGCGCGAGGTCTTCTCCGCGCGTGGCGTGCAGCGGTCGGAACTGTCCCTGTCGGGCTACTGGGCCGAGGGCCGCACCGAAGACAAATTCCAGGCCGAGAAGCGCGAGCCGGTCGGAGTGATCCTCCCCGTTCCGGCATAGCCCGGTCCGGAGTGCTCGGCCAGGCCTACTCCGCCGGGCTGAGCGCGGCGCGCACGCGCGGGGCCTCGCGGCGGCCCTGCTCGCGGGCCGCGGCTGCGAGCGCCGGCACGATGGCGGGATCCATCACGTCGCGGCCCTGCGCCCGCTTCGAGGCGGGGTCGCGCAGCAGCACCTCCACCCGGCGGCCAGCGCCGAGGGCCGCGCGTTGTTTCGGGATGCGCGCCCACGGGCCGATCGCGGCCGTGCTCGGTGCCAGCGCGATCACCGGGCCGGCGCCGGGTGCGAGGTCGAGGTTGAGGGTTGAGCGCATCCCGCCGTCGAGGTAGCGGCGGCCCTGGATGGCGACGGGAACCGTCGCGAGCGGCACCGCGCAGCTGGCCGTAACGGCGTCGACGAGCGGCACGCCGTCCTGCCGGGTGAACACCCGCACCGCACCCGATACAGCGTCGACCGCCACAATGCCCAGGGACGTCTCCGTCCACTCCTGCACCGGCAGCCGGGCCTCGACGATGCGGCGCATCCGCTCGGCTGTACTCTCATCGGCACCGAGTGCGAGCCGGCCGAGCCGTCGTGCGGCCTGCTCGGGGTTTCGCACCAGGAGCTGGGCGCGGGAGAGCCGGAGCAGGTCACCGATGCCCAATCCGGGCGACGTTTCGTAGGGCACCCCGGCGAGGATGCCCACCTCCCAGGCGATACCGGCCACCCCTCCGACGCTGCGGCCGGGATGCTGCACACCGGCTCTCGGTCAGGCTACTGCCGCCCCGATCCAACTGCAGAACAAGAACCCTGCACGGCGGGACCAATGCTATATGCTGTCTCGAAGACAGTAAATAATGCGTCGGCGCCCCGCCCCCGCACAATCCAGGGAAGGTGTGACGCCGTGACCCCAGCCAGCCAGGACGCCTCGCTGCCACCGTTTGCTCAGGCGTATCGATCCGCGCAACTCGGGGCCCTGCTCGAGGTCTTCTCCCTATGGTCCTCCGGAACCTTCATTCGTGGGCTGGCCGTCGGAGCGGGAATCGATCTGGACCCGACCTCAATCGTGGCCGTCACCGTGCTCGCCCGTGATGGTGAGCAGCGCGCCTCCGTCCTCGCGTCGCGCCTGCATGTCGGCGCCTCCGCCATCTCCAAGCTGAGCACCCGGCTCAGCTCGCACGGTCTGATCGAGAAACGACCCGACCCCGACGACTCCCGCGCCACCCTGCTGCGCCTGTCACCCGCCGGAACGGCTGCCGCAGCCGCACTGACCCAGGCCGGCGACGCGATGATGGCGGACCTGATGCGCCACTGGTCGGACTCCGATCGGGCCGACTTCAACCGACTTCTCCGCCGCTTCCGTGATGACGCGTTCGAATACGCCATCCGCGTCGAGGCGCCCGACACCTGAACCCACCACTGACCAGAAAGCAGAAACTCCATGACCCGCACCTACCTCGTGACCGGCGCCGCCAGCGGCATCGGCAAGGCCACCGCCACCCTCCTCCGCTCCAGGGGACATCGCGTCATCGGCGCCGACCTCAAGGACTCCGACATCAACGCCGACCTGTCGACTGTGCAGGGCCGAGAACTCCTGATCGCGTCCGCAACGGAGCTGTCCGGGGGCGTGCTGGATGGCGTCATCGCCGTCGCCGGCCTCAGCCATCCGATCCCCGTCACGGCCGCCGTCAATTACTACGGCACCGTCGCGACCCTGGAGGGCCTCCGCCCGCTGCTGACCCGGTCCTCCGCCCCGCGTGCCGTGGCCGTCGCCTCGATGGCGTCACTGCAGGCCTACGACGAGGAGCTGGTGCAGCACCTGCTGGAAGGCACCGAGGAGGATGCACTGGCCCGCGCCGCAGAACTCGCCACGGCTCCGGAGACCGCGCACCAGATCTACTCCTCGAGCAAGCGGGCCCTGGCCCGGTGGCTTCGCAAGGCCGCGACCACGCCCGAATGGGCCGGCGCCGGAATTCCCCTGAACGCGATCGCGCCCGGGGTCGTTCTCACCCCGATGACCGCCGAGTTGGTGGCCACCCCCGAAGGCCGGGCCCGGCTGAACGAGCAGGTCCCGATGCCGCTCAACGGCCCGTTCGATGCTGACGTGGCCGCGAAGCTGCTCGTCTGGCTCGCCGACGAGGAGAACTCACACCTCTGCGGCCAGGTCATCTTCGTCGACGGCGGATACGACGCGGTTGTCCGCGGCGACAGCACCTGGTAACCCACACCCGATTCATCGCCCGGCACCCGCGACCCCCCCCTTCGGGGGCTGGGCACTCACCACGGAGAACTACTATGCAGCTTGAAAACAAGACAGTCATCGTCACCGGCGGAGCAGCCGGCATCGGCGGCGCCATCACCCGCACGTTCGTTGAACGCGGCGCCCGAGTGGTCATGGTGGACCTGGCCAAGGAGGCCGGTGAGGCGCTGGCCGCCGAATTCGGCGACGCCGTGGTCTTCCTGCAGGGCGACGTATCCGACCCGGCACTAGCCGAGCTGGCTGTCGGCGCCTCTGTGGAACACTTCGGCGGGCTGCACGGACTCATCAACAACGCCCACGCCTCGCGGCAGGCACCGTTTCTCGAGCTCACCGAACAGATGTGGGATCTGTCCTTCAACACCGGTTTGCGCGCGACGGTCAACTTCATGCGCGCCGCATACCCGGAGTTGAAAAAGACCGCGGGGTCTGTGGTGAACTTCGGCTCCGGTGCCGGCCTTGACGGGCAGCCCACCCAGGCTGCCTACGCCGCGGCGAAGGAAGCGATCCGGGGCCTCAGCCGGGTGGTCGCCAACGAATGGGCACCCGACGGCGTTCGCGTCAACGTCGTGTGCCCCATGGCCATGACCGAGGGGGTGCAGGCCTGGTCGCAGGCGTTCCCGGAGCTGTACCAGCAGACGCTGGCCAAGATCCCGCTCGGCCGGTTCGGCAACCCGGGCACTGATGTCGCTCCAGCGGTCGCTTTCCTGGTCTCCGATGACTCGACCTACATCACCGGTCAGACCCTCATGGTCGATGGTGGAACGATCAAGCTGCACTGACCGGGCGGCACACCGCGAACTCCCTGGATAGGGGCCTACCGCGGGGCGGGGTCTTCTGTCACTCTGGGCGCCATGAGCATCCGTACCCGTGTGGTGGTGGGCGTCTATCCCGGTCAGGCCGACGGGGTGGTGCTGCAGGCAGCGGTGTTCGCCGCGCGCTTCGAGGCGGAGCTCGTCTGCGCCTGGGTGGACCCGGGCCGGCACCCGAGGGAGGACCACGCCGACGCCGCCGCCCCGGACGGCGGACCGGTAATCGACCCCCTCAGCGATGCCCCGTTGATCTCGGCGCCGGCCCCGACCCCGCCGGCCACCCAGTTCAGCCCGTACCTCGCCGCTCACCTGGAGCGCATCCTGGGCGGTCACGACATCACCTGGAGCACGCGCCAGCTCAGCGGCGACCCGGCTCGGGCCCTCGGGCAGCTCGCCGAGTCGCTCCGGGCGGCGATGATCGTGGTCGGCACTCGCGACGGCACCGTGCGCGGCAGCCTGCAGGAGTTCTTCGCCGGCTCGATCGCGATGAATCTCGCCCACCGGCAGAACCGGCCCGTCGTGGTGATACCGCTGTCACCGGTCCCGTTCGACGACGACGGGCCGTGGGAGTCGGACTGAGCGGTGTACCCTTTTCGTGGCCGACACCGGCCGACGAGACTGGGGTGAACGGTGACGAGCAGGCCGAGCGGTGGTTCCCTTGTTCTCCTCCGCCACGGCCAAAGCACCGCGAACGCCGCCGGGCTTTTCACCGGCATCCTCGACCCCGGCCTCTCCGACTCCGGCGCCGACGAGGCCAGGGCGGCCGCCGGGCTGCTGAAATCCCACGACCTGGTGCCGGATGCCGTGCTCGTGTCGCTGCTGCAGCGCGCCGGCCAGACCGCGGCCGTCGTCGCCGCGGCGCTGGACCTGCCGGCGGGCACGATCAGCGCCGACTGGCGGCTGAACGAACGCAACTACGGAGCCCTCACCGGCCGGTACAAGGACGACGTGCGCGCCGAGGCCGGCGAGGACCAGTTCCTCGCCTGGCGACGCTCGGTCGACACCGCTCCGCCGGCGATGTCCGACGAGCAGTTCGCCACCTTCGCCGGCACCGCCCTGTTCCGCGGACTGCCCGCCCGTGCGCTCACCCGCACCGAGTCCCTCCGCGACGTGATGCGCCGGGTGGCCGAGTTCCACACCGAGCGTGTGCTGCCTCTGCTCGCCGCCGGGCAGACCGTGCTGGTCGTGGCGCACGGC
The DNA here is from genome assembly GCF_054075385.1 of Cryobacterium sp. AP23. Classification (NCBI taxonomy): domain Bacteria; kingdom Bacillati; phylum Actinomycetota; class Actinomycetes; order Micrococcales; family Microbacteriaceae; genus Cryobacterium; species Cryobacterium sp. AP23. The sequence goes on from NZ_CM133415.1 coordinate 2,402,793, forward strand.
AATTCCCTGCGCGCCTACTGTGCGGTGCTCGAGAACCTCGACAAGTCCACCATCCACCGGCTCAACCTGCCCACCGGGCATCCGCTCGTGTACCAGGGCGGCGACCGGCGTTACCTCGACGCCCCACGCGCCGAGGCGGCAGCGCTGGCCCTCACCCTCGACGGCGGCACCTGATGTCCGCCCGACCCGGGGCGGCGCAGCCCGTGCACCTGCGCTGGCAGTCCCTCGCCCTGGTCTTCGCCGGCGGCACCGTGGGCACCGCTCTGCGCGAACTCCTCGCCCTGTCGGTGCCGCCGGTCGCGGGCGTCGCGGTGGTGATCATGGGCATCAACGTGGTCGGGGCGTTCCTGCTCGGGCTGCTGCTGGAGACCCTCACCCGCCGCGGGCCCGACGAGGGCCGGCGCCGGCAGCTGCGGCTGCTGCTCGGCACCGGCGTGCTCGGCGGCTTCACCACCTACAGCGCGCTGGCCACCGACACCAGCCTGCTCCTGGCCGACAACCGCCTGGGGGCGGCCCTGCTGTACGCCCTGGGCACCGTGATCGTTGGCGCGCTCGCCTCCTGGGCCGGTATCTCGGCCGGCGCCGCCCTGCACCGCCGCCGGGCCGGCGACGGAACGGCCACCCCGTGACCCCGCTGCTCTTCGGCGCCGTTGCGCTGGCCGGCGGCGTCGGCGCGACCCTGCGACTCGTCATCGACGGCGCGGTGCGGGCGCGAGTGCGCACCACTCTCCCCGTGGGCACCCTGTTGATCAACGTGGTCGGTTCGCTGCTGCTCGGCCTGATCACCGGGCTCACCCTGGCGCTGTGGCTGCCGGAAGCCTGGCATCTGGTGCTCGGCGGCGGCCTGATGGGCGGCTTCACCACCTTCAGCACCGCCAGCTACGAGACCGTGCGGCTGGCTCAGGACCGCCGCTCCCTTCCGGCCCTGTTCAACGGCCTGGGGATGCTCGTCTTGTCGGTGGCGTGCGCGTTCCTCGGCCTGTGGCTGGGCCTGCGCGCCTAGTCCCCGGTCCTCCCCGTCAGCCATTGCGCCCACAGCGACGACGGCAAATGAGGACGTCGTGAGTTTTCTAGGACGCCCTGGCCGCAGGCGTCCTCATAACTGCACTGTTTCCTTGTTTGCGCGTGTCGATCAGGCGGCGGGTGAGCGCTGTTCCCGGGCAGCCCGTTCCAGCGCCCGCAACAACGCGCTCGCGGCGGGCGACCCCAGGCCGGCCTCCCGCTGCGCGGTGAAGATGGTGCGCCGCGGATGCCCGGGCAGGTCCACCAACCGGCACGACGTCTCCCGGGCGGTCCACACTAGGTCCGGCATCAACCCGACGGCGTTCCCCGACTCGATCAGCCGGATCTGCGACTGCAGGTCCGCGGCCTCGTACCGCACATCGGGTTCGAACCCGGCCGACCGGCAGGCCTGCTCGGCGAAGTGCCGCGAGGCGCTGCCGCGCGGCTCCATCACCCAGGCCCGCTCCCGCATCTCCGCCAGCGCCGTTCCCGACGCCCCGGCCGGCACGGCCAGGCGGATGGCGTCGGTGGTGAGATCCTGCCGCTCCAGACCCGGCAGCCACGGCGCGGAGTGCGCGGGGTACTGCTCGGCGATGACCATGTCGAAGTCCCGCGCCCAGGTCGCGTGCAGCGCCTCTTCCGGCTCCTTCTGCACCATTTCCACCCGCACGTCGGGGTAGCCGGCGGACATCGTCCGTAGCGCCGACGGCATCAGCGCCAGCGCGGCGGACTGGAACACGGCCACCCGCACCCGGCCGCGCACGCTGGTGTGCGAGGCCTGCAGCTCCGCCTCGGTGCGCTCCAGGATGTTCGAGAGCTCCTCGGCCGCCGCGACGAGGATCTCCGCCTGCGGGGTCAGTTGCACCCGGCGCCCGGATTTGCGGAGCAGGACGGTGCCGGTTTCCTTCTCCAACAGCGTCAGCTGTTGCGACACCGCCGACGGGCTGTACGCCAGCGCCTCCGCGACGGCGGCCATGGTGCCGCGGATGGCGAGCTCGCGCAGCAGGAGCAATCGATGTACGTCCAGCACGGCGCCACCTTCACATCAGCAGTACTTACGAATACAGGTAAGAAACGGTCGCTTTTCTTGACGCTTCTTTCTCCGAATACTAGGTGAAAGGGCCATGGATCGCACCCGGCCCTCCTCTCCCCCTGTGCCTCGGAAAGATCGCCATGACCCTCCTCGCTGCCACTGCCACTACCAATGCCGCCGCCGCTACTGCCGCCGCGGCCTCGCCCGCCGCCGACTCCGTCGACCCCACCCTGAGCGCCGAGGCGATCGCGCTGGTGCGCCGTTGGCTGCGCGAGGCATCGTCGGTGCCGGTGGATGCCTCCGGCGCCCAGCTGGCCGGGGTGCTGAAGGACCCCAAGGGTCTCGACTTCACCGTCGGCTTCGTCGACGGCGTGGTGCGCCCGGAAGATCTCACGGTCGCCGCCACCACCCTCAAGACCATCGCCCCGCAGGTGCCGGGCTTCCTGCCCGCCGTGCTGCGCGGCGCCGTCAAGGTCGGCGGCCGGGTCGCCCCGCTGCTGCCCGGCGTGGTCGTGCCCATCGCCCGCACGGTCCTGCGCACCATGGTCGGGCACCTGATCATCGACGCCACCGAGAACAAGCTCGGGCCGGCGATCGCGAAGATCAAGACCGACGGCGTGCGGCTGAACGTCAACCTGCTCGGCGAAGCGGTGCTCGGCCGGGGCGAGGCCGACCGCCGGCTCGAGGGCACCCACCGGCTGCTCGCCCGGGATGACATCGACTACGTCTCGATCAAGGTCTCCTCCACGGTCGCACCGCACAACCCGTGGGCCTTCGACCGGGCGGTCGACGACATCGTCGAGGAGCTCACCCCGCTCTTCAGCCGCGCCCAGGCGGCCCCCACCCCCAAGTTCATCAACCTGGACATGGAGGAATACAAGGACCTCGACCTCACCATCGCGGTTTTCACCCGCATCCTGGACCGGCCGGACTTCCTCCAGCTCGAGGCGGGCATCGTGCTGCAGGCCTACCTGCCCGACGCCCTCGCGGCGATGATCCGGCTGCAGGAGTGGAGTGCGGCGCGGCGGGCCCGTGGCGGCGCGGCGATCAAGGTGCGCCTGGTGAAGGGCGCCAACCTGCCGATGGAGCAGGTCGAGGCATCCGTGCACGGCTGGCCGCTGGCCACCTGGAACTCCAAGCTGGACACCGACACCAACTACAAGCGGGTCATCGACTACGCCCTGCACCCCGACCGCATCCGCAATGTGCGCGTGGGCGTCGCCGGCCACAACCTCTTCGATGTCGCGTACTCCTGGCTGCTCGCGGGCCGCCGCGGGGTGCGCGCCGGCATCGAGTACGAGATGCTGCTCGGCATGGCCCAGGGGCAGGCGGAGGCCGTGCGCCGCGAGGTCGGCTCGCTGTTGCTCTACACCCCGGTCGTGTCGCCGACGGAATTCGACGTGGCGATCGCGTACCTCATCCGCCGGCTGGAAGAGGGCGCGTCCAGCGACAACTTCATGTCCGCCGTGTTCGAGCTCGACCGGAACGAGGACCTGTTCAAGCGGGAGCAGGAGCGGTTCCTCGCCTCCATCGCCGCGCTCGACGGCCTGGTGCCGCCGACGCACAAGGTCGCCGACCGGTACGCGGCCGTGCAACGGCCGGTGGCCGGCGCCTTCGAGAACACCCCCGACACCGACCCGTCGGTCGCGGCGAACCGCGACTGGGCGCAGGCCATCCTCGAACGGGTGCCGACCTCCCGGCTCGGCATCGACGCCGTCGAGGCCGCCCGGGTCACCGACCCCGCCGAGCTGGATCGCCTCGTGGCCGCCACCGCGGCGGCCGGCACCGCCTGGGGCCTCCTCCCCGCCGCCGAGCGCGCCCGGCTGCTGCACCGCGTGGGCGACGAACTCGAGCTCCGCCGCGCCGACTTCCTCGAGGTGATGGCCGCTGAGGCCGGCAAGACCATCGACCAGGCCGACCCCGAGGTCTCCGAGGCCGTGGACTTCGCGCACTACTACGCCGAGCTCGCCGGCGAACTCGACGCCGTGGATGGCGCCGCCTTCACCCCCGCCACCGTCACCCTGGTCACCCCGCCGTGGAACTTCCCCGTCGCCATCCCGGCCGGAGGGGCGATCGCCGCACTGGCCGCCGGCTCCGCGGCGATCCTCAAGCCCGCCGCGCTCACCGCCCGCTGCGGCGCGATCATCGCCGAGGCCATCTGGGCCGCCGGCGTGCCCGCCGAGGCGCTGCGGCTAGTCCAGGTGAGCGAACGCGAGCTCGGCGCCAAGCTGGTGGCGCACCCGCAGGTCGACCGGGTGATCCTCACCGGCGCCTACGAGACGGCGGAACTGTTCCGCTCCTTCCGCGCCGACCTACCGCTGCTCGCCGAGACCAGCGGCAAGAATGCCATCATCGTGACGCCCTCGGCCGACCTCGACCTCGCCGTCAGGGACGTGGTCTCCTCGGCCTTCGGCCACGCCGGGCAGAAGTGCTCGGCCGCGTCCCTCGTCGTCCTCGTCGGTTCCGTCGCCGAGTCCAGCCGGTTCCGCACCCAGCTGCTGGACGCGGTGTCCTCGCTCACGGTCGGCTACCCCGAGGACTCGGCAACCCAGATGGGCCCGATCATCGAACCCGCCGCGGGCAAGCTGCTCGCCGGCCTCACCACCCTGGGCGCCGGGGAAAGCTGGCTCCTCCAGCCGCGCCGGCTCGACGACACCGGCCGGTCCTGGACCCCGGGAGTGCGCGACGGGGTCACCCGCGGCTCCGACTGCCACCGCACCGAGTACTTCGGGCCGATCCTGGGCATCATGACCGCCGCCACGCTCACCGAGGCGATCGCGATGGTCAACGACGTCGACTACGGGCTCACCTCGGGGCTGCACGCGCTCGACCCGAAAGCGATCGGCCAGTGGCTCGACACGATCCAGGCCGGCAACCTCTACGTGAACCGCGGCATCACCGGCGCCATCGTGCGCCGCCAGCCCTTCGGCGGCTGGAAGAAGTCCGCCGTCGGCCCCGGCACCAAGGCCGGCGGCCCGAACTACCTCGTCGGCCTCGGCTCCTGGACCCCGACCCGGGCGGACACCGGCACCACCGTGACCGACCAGCGGGTGGCCCGGCTCGTGGCCGCCGCCCGCGCCGAGCTGCCCGCCGCCGACGCCGCCAGCGTCGAGCGCGCCGCCCGCAGCGATGCGGCGGCGTGGGCGGACCGTTTCGGCGTAGCCGGCGACGTCTCCCAGCTGACCGCCGAACGCAACGTCTTCCGCTACCTCCCGTACGACAAGACCGTGCTGGTGCGCCTCGCTCCCGGCGGCACCCTCGGCGCCCTCGCCCGAACGGTTGCGGCAGCCGCACTGACCGGCACCAGCATCACAGTCTCGAGCAGCACCCCCGTGCCGACCGGGCTGGCCGCCGCCATCCGCGCGATCGCCGGCGAACTGGTGCTGGACGACGAGGCCGCCTGGAATCGTCGGGTGGCAGCCTACGGTGCCGGCCGGGTGCGCCTGCTCGGCGCCGCCGCGGCCAGCATCGCGGCAGCCAGCGGCGCGCGGCCGGACCTGGCGATCTACGCCAACCCGGCGACCGAGTCCGGCCGGATCGACCTGCTGCCGTTCCTGCGGGAGCAGGCCGTCGCCATCACCGCGCACCGGTTCGGCACACCCAATCACCTCACCGACGCCCTCATCTGAGATCGAGAGGATCCCGGCGCCGCGGCTTACACCGTCGCGACGTCGAGGATCCAGGTCACCCCGAAGCGGTCGGTGAGCATGCCGAATCCCGGGCTCCACGCGGAGGTAGCAAAGGGCTCGACGATGGACGCGCCGCCAGAGAGCCCCGCCCAGTACCCCTGCACCTCGTCGAGGGTCTCGCCGCGGACCGAGACGAAGAACGGCTGATCGGTGAGGGTGGTGCCATTCTCGCGGTGCGTCGAGCCGGCGTTATCCGGCGAGCCGCCGACCTGGCCGGGGATGTCGTAGGCCATGACACGAAAGCCGTCGTCGCTCTCGACCTGGCCGAAAACGACGTTCTCGGCGCCGGGGATGTCCTGGGGCATTCCGAAGTCGCCGTACGTCGCGATCGTGACCCGGCCGCCGAAGACGGACCGGTAGAACTCGAGGGCCGATCGGGCGTCGCCGCTGAAGTTGAGATGGGTGGTGGTCTGGATGCTCATGTCTGCTCCTGGTGACAGCGATGCCGGGGCATCTCCCCGACAAAGCCCACTCCCTCAGCCGTGTAGGACAGTTCTCGTCCTACACTCGAACTAGGATCGACGAATGACGACGACCACCTCTCGGCTGCTCACACTGCTGTCTCTCCTGCAGACCAGACGGGACTGGCCGGGCGCCCTGCTAGCCGAGCGGCTGGAGATCAGTCACCGCACGGTGCGCCGCGACGTGGACCGACTGCGCGAGATGGGTTACAGCATCGAGGCGACGATGGGGCCGGATGGCGGCTACCGGCTCGAGGCCGGAAGCGAACTTCCCCCGCTCCTGTTCGATGACGACCAGGTCATCGCCTTGACGGTCGCGCTGCAGGCGGCCGCAGTCACCGGGGCGGGGATCGAGGAGGCTGCCCTGAGGGCGTTGACCACCGTGCGGCAGGTGCTGCCCGCGCGGCTCCGCCACCGTCTGGACTCGGTGGAGTTCAGGGCAGTGCCGCGTCCCGGCGACGGCCCCGCCACATCTGTTTCACCCGCCGTGCTCCTCGCCCTCTCCGCCGCCGTGCGCGCACGCGAGGTACTGCGGTTCGACTTCGCCAGCCCGCGAGCGGATGCCGATGGGACAGCGCCGGAACCGGCTCGGCGGGTCGAACCGCACCACCTGGTCACCTCCCACGGGCGCTGGTATCTCGTCGCGTGGGACCTCGAGCGGGACGACTGGCGCATCTTCCGCGCCGACCGCATCGCCCCGCGCACCCCGACCGGACCCCGCTTCCGACCGCGCGAGATCCCCGGCGGCGACCCGACGGGATTCGTCGCGGCCCGCTTCAAGGGATCGGCCCAGGACAACACCTGGCCCTGCACCGGCACCGTTGTACTCCACCAGAACGCCGACGCGGTTCTCCCGTTCGCCGGCGGCGGCACCGTCGAGGCGCTCGGCCCCGACCGGTCCCGCTATACCGTCGGTTCCTGGTCCTGGATGGCCCTCGCCGCGTCCTTGGGCCGATTCGACACGGACATCGACGTTGTCGGCCCACCCGAACTCACCGAGGCGTTCGCACGGCTGGCAGCCCGCAACGCGGCAACGGCCCGATAGCCCTCCGGGGCGAGGCGGTGCCGTTGCTCGATGGACCGACCCCACGCCGTTCCCGCGAGGATCAGGGCAATACCGACGTAGCCGACGAGGGTCACCTGGTCACGTGCGATCGCGATCCCCACGGCTGCTGCCCAGATCGGCTCGGTTCCGAGGAGGAGGCTCACCCTCGAGGGCGAGGTACGCCGCACTGCCCAGGTCTGCACGAGGAACGCGAACACCGTGCACGCGAGCACAAGGTAGAGGAACAGGACCCCGCGGCCGGGGTCGAGGTGGGCCAGGAAGTGCGGGATCGAGTCGCCGTGGAACACCGACACGGCCGAGAAGAGAATCGCGCAGGTGGCGAGCTGCACCGTCGTGAGGTGCAGCGAGTTCATCGGCCTGCTGCCGGTGAGCCTGAACATCGACGTGACGTGGACGGCGCGAACAATCGCCGCCACGAGGACGAGCAGGTCGCCGAGACTCAGTGGTTGGAAGACCCCGTTGCCGACGAGTAGGGCGACTCCAGCGATTGCGATCACGGCGGCGAGCAGGAATCTGCCGGGCAGTCGGCGACCGGACACCGCGGAATCGAGGAGCGGGGTGAACACGATCGTCAGGCTGATGATGAGGCCGGCATTCGTGGCAGACGTGTGAGCTATCCCGAAGGTTTCGAAGGCGAACACGGCGGCCAGGATGACCCCGAGCAACGCACCGGCTCGCAGGTCCGCTGCCGTTATCCGGTTCCGCCGCGCGGCCACGATCGCCGCCATCAGGGCGGCGGCGAGCAGCATCCGTAACGCGAGCAGTGCCACGACGGAATCTGGAGTGACGAGCTCTTTGGCCACGAGGTAGGTCGATCCCCACGTGGCGGCGACCAAGAGCAGGAGCAGGTCGACGCGGAATCGGCTGAGGAGAGCGGGCATTCCCCCATCGTCCGGGTGGATCTCGCGTAAGACAAGAGAGCAGTTCTGTGTCGAATGCCTTAGTTTGAACTTATGGAACTGGGTCAGCTTCGGGCTTTGAGAGAGTTGGGCGACCGGGGCAGCATTGCCGCCGTCGCTGCGGCGCTGTTCGTCTCGCCCTCGTCGATATCGCAACAGATCAGCGCATTGCAACGCCACTCGGCCGCTCCGTTGACGTCCAAAGACGGCCGGCGGACGGTCCTCACCGACGCCGGGCGCGCCTTGGCGCTGGCGGCCATCGACGTGGAGGTCGCGCTCGAACGCGCCGGGCAGGCGGTGGCACGGTTCCAGAACGACCGGTCCGGCGACGTGTCGGTGGCGGCCTTCCACAGCGCGGGCCTGGCCGTCTTCGGCCCCCTGCTGGCCGCGTGCGAGAGTCCAGACCTGCCGGATGTCCGGCTGACTGACTTCGACGTGGCCCAAGACGACTTCCCGCTCCTCACGGCCGACCATGATCTGGTCCTCGCGCACCGGATGGTCGGTAGCCCGTCCTGGCCGGGCTCGGTGCGGGTGGAATCGCTCCTGTTCGAACCCCTGGATATCGCTGTCCGACAGGACCACCCGCTCGCAGCGAAGGCCGCGATCGAACCGGCGGACCTTGAGCGCGAGTCCTGGGTCGCCGTGCATGAAGGTTTCCCGCTCGAGCAGGCTCTCGCCGTGATTGCGGGGATCGCCGGGACCGAAGCCCGCGTGCGGCACCGGATCAACGAGTTCTCCGTCGCTGCCGCCATCGTCGAGGCGAGCGGATGCGTCGCGCTGATGCCCCGGTACACGACCGACCTGCGCGACCATCCTGGCCTGGTGCTTCGTCCGCTCGCCCGCCCCGAACTGGGCCGGCACATCGACTGCCTTGCTCGCCCCGAAACCCTCGAGCGCAGCAACGCGAAGGCGGTCCTGGCGCAGATCAGGGCGATAGCCGCGACTCTCACCCGGTGAAGACTGGCTCCTTAGCTGCCCTTGATCATATCAACAAGCTCCTGGGCGTTCTCGTCCGGTGACAGACCGATTTGCAGCTGGTCGCCCTTCAACGTCTCCATGACCACGACCGCGGCCTGCAGCTCTCCCCCGATCCGGATCACCAGGCGCGCCTGATCGCCGGCTCCGACAGCCTGCTCGGTGAGCTCGTGAAGCACCGCCGCACCGTCTGCGGTGAACGTCACGTCGACCGCGTTCTGCCCGTTTCCGGCGACACTGGAATCCGCGACGCCGGCTTCCTCGAAGGCGTCTGGGAGCAATACGTTCTGACCGTTGACCAGCACGCACGGGGAATCCGACCCCTCAGTGCAGGTTTCCGCGACCGTCATTTCGATCTGTCCCCCGGTACCCGACGATGGCTCGTCGACGCCGGCAGCGCCTGAGCAGGCGCTGAGCGCCAACACCGCAAGGACCACCACGGAGAGCCTGGGTGTTCGAGAAATCATGACCGTCCTTCCTCGGGGCGGGCTAAGCCGCTCGTGTGCGCTCTCGCCCGGATGCAGATCAGGCCGAAAGCGGAGGCGGCAACGCAGGCGAGGATGCCGACGACCGCGCCGGCATCAGGGATGATCGCGGGGCCGCGGAAGGCCATCACAGCGAGCACCGCACTGGACGCGCCGATTCCGGCAACAGCCCCCTGCCCGAGGCGGGAGGGCCACCAGCGATAGGTGATGGCCAGCGCAATCGTGGCGCCTGCCACTGCCGCCGAGCTGATCACCAGGCCACCGAGCGTGCTGAAATACAGTTCCAGCCCGAGGACAGGAGCCGCCACGTCCGGGTGGGACACGGCTTCGAAGATATGCGAGCCGATGGTGAGCATCGTTGAGGTGGCCAGCCCGATGCACATTCCGAGCATCATCGTGAATGCGACCGCTCCGGGATTGCAGCGGGCGATCTCTTGTTCGCCGAGAGTCCCCATGGTGACAGCCTCCCACACACGTGCGGCTGCGCTCTCGGCTCCTCGGCGACGGTCTCCGGTACTCTGAACAGCATTGCCGTCGCCATGCACGAGGACGACGCCCCACCCGAGGAGAACCATATGTCGGTCGGCTTGCTCGCCGTAGTCGATGACATCCTGACCGCCGCCCTCAAGGCGAGCGCGAAGACCGCAGGAGTCGTCATCGACGACGCGGCCGTCACCCCGCAGTACGTCCAGGGGCTCTCCCCGGCCCGCGAACTCCACGTCGTCTGGCGGATCGCGCTGGGCAGCCTGTTCAACAAGTTCATCATCATCATCCCGCTCGCACTTCTCCTGTCGGCGTTCGCGCCCTGGGTGCTGCCGTTCCTGCTGATCCTCGGCGGCACGTACCTGTGCTTCGAGGGTGCCGAGAAGGTCACCGAATGGTTCGGCGTGCACCACGCCACCGAGGAGACCGAAGCGCGGGACGAGGGCAAGCTCATCTTCGGTGCCATCCGCACCGACCTCATCCTCAGCACCGAGATCATGCTCATCGCGTTGGCGAGCCTCGATCCCGATTTCGGGATCTGGATGACGCTGGGCGCGCTGGTCGTGATCGGCCTCGGCATGACGCTTCTGGTCTACGGCGCGGTGGCGCTGCTCGTCAAGATCGACGACATCGGGCTGGCGCTGATGAAGAACCCGGTGCGCAAGGTGCGTCGCACCGGCGCGCGCATTGTGCGCTCCATGCCCGCCGTGTTCCGGGTGATCGGCATCGTCGGCACCGTCGCCATGTTGTGGGTGGGCGGCCACCTCGTCATCGCCAACCTGGCGGAGACGATCTGGCACGGCCCATACGACGTGCTGCATGCCGTGACGCACGCGATCGAATCGGCCGGACCGGTTGTCGTCTGGACCACCGACACCGCCATGTCGGCGGTGTTCGGGCTCGTACTGGGCCTGATCGTTGTCGTGATCGTTCTCGGAGTATCCCGTGTGCTCAAGCGCAACCAGCCGGTCGACGCCGCCCACTGACGGCCCCGGCCGGCAGGGCTAGCGCACCGACTTGCGCTCGTAGAGCACCATCGACCAGACGTAGCCGATGACCGTGATCACGGCGCACCAGCCGACCGCCAGCACCGCGTTCCAACCGAGCGGGGTGCCGAGCAGCAGCCCGCGGATGGTCTCGACGATCGGAGTGAACGGCTGGTACTCCGCGAACCATTGCAACCCAGCGGGCAGCGACGCCGTGGGTACGAACCCACTGCCGAGGAAGGGCAGCAGCACCAGCAGGAGCGGCAGGTTGCTCGCCGTCTCGACCGACTTGGCCTGCATCCCCATGCCGACCGCGAGCCAGGTGATCGCGAAGGCGATGAACGCGATCAGCCCGGCGGCGGCGAGCCACTCGAGCGCATCGGCGGTCGTGCGGAAGCCGATCAGCAGGCCGACGACGAGCACGAGCGCGACGGCGATGATCGCCTGGATGGTGTTGCCGAGCACGTGCCCGGCGAGCACGGATGCCCGGGAGATCGCCATGGTACGGAATCGTGCCGTGATCCCCTCGGTCATGTCCATCGACACGGTCGTCGCGGTGCCGCCGGCCGTGCCGGCGATGGTGATCGCAAGGATCCCCGGCATGACGTAGGCGAGGTATGCCTCCCGTCCCCCGGCCGGGTCGACGCCGGGCAGGCCGGCCCCGAGGGTGCCGCCGAAGACGAAGACGAACATGAGCAGGATGACCACCGGTCCCACGATCGTGAACACCGACAAGCCGGGGTAACGCACCATGTGCAGCAGGTTGCGTCGCAGCATCGTGACCGCGTCGGCGACGACATGCGACTGGCGTTTGGTGCCCTGCGCCGTCGGGCGCTGGATGCTGAGGGTTGTCATGATTCCGTTCCTTTCCGGTCGACCCGTCCGGAGGGTTCTTCCGTGCCGGTCAGGGCGAAGAACACGTCATCCAGGTCGGGGGTGTGGATGCTGAGGTCGTCGACCTCGAGGTGGGCCGCGTCGAGGCGGTCCAGCACGGCGCGGAGCGCGCCGATCCCGCCGTCGCTCGGCACGGTGAGGGCGAGTCCGGCGTCGTCGCGGGTGGATTCGTTCAGCAGCCGGGAGGCGGCGTCGAGCGCCGCTGCGCTCTGGAACCGGAGGCGGAGGTGCCCGCCGGGCACGAGACGCTTGAGCTCGTCCGGTGTGCCGGCTGCCACGATGCGCCCGCCGTCCAGAACCGCGATGCGGTCCGCGAGTTCGTCCGCTTCCTCCAGGTGCTGGGTGGTGAGCAAGACCGTCGTGCCCTGCGCGACCAGGCTGCGCACAATGTCCCACATGCTGTGGCGGCTGCGCGGGTCCAGCCCGGTGGTGGGCTCGTCGAGGAAGATCACGCTGGGTGTGGCGACGAGGGTCATCGCGAGATCGAGCCGACGCCGCATGCCGCCGGAGTAGGTGGCGAGGGGTTTGCGGGCGGCCTCGACCAGGTCGAACTGGTCGAGCAGCTCGGCCACCCGCGCCTTCGAGCGCTTCTCGCCCAGGTGGCGCAGCCGGGCCATCAGCAGCAGGTTCTCCTCGCCGGTGAGCAGGCCGTCGACCGCGGAGAACTGGCCGGTGAGGCCGATCGCCGCGCGCACGCCGTCGGGGTCCCGCCGCACGTCGGCGCCCGCGACCGTCATGGTGCCGGCATCCGCGCGCACGAGCGTGGACAGAATGTGCACGGTCGTGGTCTTGCCGGCGCCGTTCGGGCCGAGCAGGGCGGTGACGGTGCCTGCTGCCACGGTGAGGTCGACGTCGTCGAGCACGACCTTGGCGCCGTAGGACTTTCGCAGCCCGCGGACAGCAATCGATGTGGTGGTCATGAGGGTCGGTTCCTTTCTTCAGGAGCGCACTCAGTGCGCGCGACGGATGTTGATGTCACCGAATTGGGTGCGCGCACGCACCGTGACGGTCTGCTCGGTCGGGTCGGGCACGGTGTCGCCGGCCAGCTCGTTGCGCAGGCGCCCGTTCTTGGACGCCAGGTCGAGCCAGGCGGGAACACCGGGTCGCACGCCGATCGCGATCTGGCCGAAGCCGCTCTCGACCTGCACCGACCCGCTCGAGATCTCCCCCAGCTCGATGCTGCCGTAGGCGGTCTTCGCCGACACGGCGGCGAGTGCCCGCGTGATCTCGAGGTCGCCGTAGGACAGCTTCGCCTCGAGGTCGCCGCCGGACTCACCGATCTGGATGTTGCCGTGCGATGCCTTGAGGATCGCGTCCCCGGTGACCGTGCCGATCCGGATCTGGCCGTGGTCGGCCGTGATCTCGATGTCTCCCTCGGCGCTACCGAGCGTGGCGTTTCCATTGCCCGCGCGCAGCCACAGGTCGGCGGTGCTGTCGACCTGCGCCGCGCCGTTCGAGCACTTGATCCGGGTGGCGCCGAGGCGTCCGGTTGTGCGCACATTGCCCGACGAGATCTCGGCCGTGACCCTGGATCCGGTCGGCAGCTCGATGAGCATGTCCACCGATTCGGTGGGCCCGATGATGCTGAAGCGAGGTTTCGGGGCGGTGACGGTGAGCCGCTGGCCGTCGAACTCCACCGTGGTCTCCTCGGCGCCGCGGCGGTCGACCGCCTTGGCCGAGCTGGTCGGCGACACCGTCACGACGGTGTCGGTGCGGTCGCTGGCGACGACCACGATCTCTCCGACCGGCACATGAATGGCCAGGTCGATGGGTGCGGGAGTGTTGTAGGTGGGCATGCTGACGCTCGCCTTTCTCTGGGCTGGAGGGTGCAGTCGGCCGGCCCCGCGGGTGCGCGTGGCAGGTGGTACAGGTGGGCAGGTCGGTTTAGCGCGCCCAGCCTGCGAAGTTGTCGCCGGTGCGCAGCGTGCGTTGCGCGGACCGGCGTTGTTTGGGTTGGAGGGCGGCCGCGACCGCCCGCACCAACCAGGTGTTCACAGACAGCCCGTCGGCCGCGGCCGCCTCGTCCACCCGCGCCTTGAGCGCGTCGGGCAGGCGGAGCGTCGTGCGGGAGGTGCTCGCGTCGTCCAGGTCGACGGATGCGGCGGGCCGCTCGTCGCTGTCGGGTTCGGTACTCGGCGCGGCCACGACGAACTCGACCTCCCGCCCCCGCAGCCGCACGTCGACCGATCCGGGGGCGAGGTCACGGGTGATCTCGCCGGCCGCGGCGGACAGCACGTCGAGGAGCACGAGTCGCACCGAGGCATCCAGTCCGGCGGCGAGGCGCTCGGCCACCGCGCGGGTGTCGTCCGAGCCGTTCTCCGCGGCATCCACCAGCTGGCGCTGCAAGTCGTTGACGTACTGTCCGAGTTCCATACCACCATAGTGACACCACGGTGGTGTCACGTCAAGGGTTTCTGGTGTCAGGAAGAAACTTTGTGGTGTCAGAGCCGCGCGCGTTGCCGCGTAGCCGGATGCGGCGAAAACTGCTTGAATTTCTTTCACCTCGAGTGTCGATCCACGCGGGTCCCGTTCGACGTCTAAGTAGAGGGGCGCACAGGGCGGCCCGACAAGCCAAGGAGAATCCGATGAAGTACATGCTGATCATGCGCGCGACCGATGCGGCCCGACAGGACTACGAGAAGGCCGACTTCAACGAGATCATCGAGAAGATGGGTGCCTACAACGAGGCCCTGCTCAAGGCCGGCGTGATGCTCGCCGGCGACGGCCTGGCCGACTCGATGGCCGACAACTTCGTGGTCGACTTCTCCGCCGACCCGCCCATCGTCACCGACGGCCCCTACGGCGAAACCCACGAACTCTTCAGCGGTTTCTGGATGATCCAGGTCGCCTCGAAGGAGGAGGCCCAGGAGTGGGCCAGCCGGTGCCCGCTCGGTCCCGGGTCGAAGCTCGAGGTGCGGCGGGTCACCGAGATGAGCGACTTCGGCGAGTTCGCCGACAACCCGGTGCTGCAGCAGCAGGAGACCTGGCGCGCGGAGAGCGGCCAGGTCTAGGCGACCGCCGACGGGACGAGGTGCGGCACCATGACCGACACGCGGCGCACGGTGGAGGCGGTCTGGCGCATCGAAGGCGCCCGGATCGTCGCCACCCTCGCCCGGGTGACCAACGATGTGGTGCTGGCCGAGGACCTCGCCCAGGAAGCCGTGGTCGACGCCCTCCGGCAGTGGCCGGACACGGGCGTCCCCCACAACCCCGGCGCTTGGCTCACCGCCGTCGCCAAGCGCAAGGCCGTCGACACCTGGCGGCGGCGCGAACGCCTGGACGACAGGTACCAGGCCATTGCGCACGACCTGGCGACGACCGCGGGCTCCGACGCGGATGCCTGGCAACCCATCGACGACGACGTACTCCGGCTGGTCTTCATCGCCTGCCACCCCGTGATCGCGCGCGAAGCCCAGGTGGCGCTCACCCTGCGGCTGATCGGCGGACTCACCACCGAGGAGATCGCCCGGTTGTTCCTGCTGCCGGTCGCCACCATCCAGCAGCGCATCGTGCGGGCCAAGAAGACCCTCACCGCCGCGAAGGTGCCGTTCGAGGTGCCGGACCCGAGCGAGTGGCGGGCCCGGCTCGGCTCGGTGCTCGGCGTGGTCTACCTGATCTTCACCGAGGGCTACGCGGCCACCTCCGGTGAGGCCTGGATGCGCACCGACCTCGCGAACGAGGCGCTCCGGCTCGGCCGGGTGCTGTCCGGCCTCACTCCGAGGGAGCCGGAGGTGCACGCGCTCCTGGCACTGATGGAGCTGCAGGCGTCGCGGTTCGGCGCCAGGGTGCGCCCCGACGGCAGGCCCATCCTGCTGGCCGACCAGGACCGCAGCCGGTGGGACCGGGCGCAGATCGGTCGCGGGCAGGCGGCACTGGCCCGGGCGGATGCGCTGGGCCGCGGCCGGGGCAGCTACGCCCTGCAGGCCGCGATCGCCGAGTGCCACGCCACCGCCCCGAGCATCGAGGACACCGATTGGGCCCGGATCGTGCTGCTCTACGAGGCGCTCGGCCGCATCGCGCCCAACCCGGTGGTCGACCTCAACCGGGCGGTGGCGGTGTCGATGGCGACGGGTCCGGCATCCGCCCTGCTCATCGTGGACGGCCTGGCTGACGCCGGGGCGCTGAGCGGCTCGTCGCTGCTGCCGAGCGTGCGCGGCGAACTGTTGGCCCGGCTCGGCCGCGCCGAGGAGGCCCGGTCGGAGTTCGTCACGGCCGCCGGCCTGACCGCCAACAGCCGGGAGCGGGGCGTCTTGTTGGCCAAGGCCGCCGCGCTCTGAGCGTTCGCGGCCGGCTGCCAGACTGAGGGCATGACCGCCCGCGAACCAGAAGACCGCGCAGAGTTGCCCACCCCGACGCTCGTCATCGACGAAGCGAAGCTGGACGGGAACATTGCCGCGATGGCCGCATTCGCAGCGGAGCGCGGACTCGCCCTGCGTCCGCACGTGAAGACGCACAAGTCGATCGAGATCGCCCGCCGCCAGGTCGCCGCCGGTGCCGTGGGCATCACCGTCGCCACTATCTCCGAGGCGGAGATCTTCGCGGCCGCGGGCTTCACCGATATCTTCATCGCCTATCCGCTCTGGCTCGATGCCGACAAGACCGCCCGGCTGCGGCGCCTGCTCGAAGCGATTCCGGCCACGGCCGGTCCGTTAGTCATCGGGGTCGACTCCCGCGAGGGCGCCGAACGGGCCGCGCGGGCCGCCGCCGGGCTCCTGGACCGGCTGGCGGTGCTCGTCGAGGTGGACTCCGGGCACCATCGCAGCGGCGTTGCGGCCGCAGAGGCGGCATCCGTCGCGGCCGCCGCAGTGCAAGCCGGCCTCGACGTGGCCGGGGTGTTCACCTTCCCCGGGCACAGCTATTCGCCGGAGGGTCGCCGGGCCGCGGCAGCCGACGAAGCCCGTGAACTCACTGCCGCGGTCGCCGCATTGGCCACGGCCGGCGTGACCGCGCGCATTGTGAGCGGCGGGTCGACGCCATCCGCCGAGTTCGCCGACGCCAGCGTGCTCACCGAGCTGCGGCCCGGGGTCTATGTGTTCCGCGACGCGCAACAGTGGGAGCTCGGCATGTCCAGCCCCGACGACATCGCGCTGACCGTGCAGGCCACCGTGGTCTCCCGCCGCGGCGACCACCTCATCGCCGATGCCGGCAGCAAGGTGCTCGGCGTCGACCGCGGATCGTTCTCGACCGGTTTCGGCCGCCTGCTCGACCACCCGGAGGCCCGCATCACCGCGCTGTCGGAGCACCACGCCACGATCACCGGCGCCGACCTGCCCGCCGGCAGCCGGATCACCGTCGTGCCCAACCACGTCTGCATCGCCGTGAACCTCGCCGACGAGTACGTGGTCGTGCGCGGCGGCGGCGTCATCGGGCGCTGGCCCGTGGATGCCCGCGGCGCGAACACCTGACCCGTGCAAACCCCCAGAGCCCAATCCCGGGTGGCATAACTCCTGCAATTTTCTGAATCACCAACACCGGATGCCGGAATCACGCGGGAGTGCGCCTCGGCCGAGAAATTCTGCAGGAGTTGTGCTCCCGACCGGGGTGGTGGGGCGGGATACGGAAGACTGGCACGACACCGATCGCAGAAAGACAGGCACCATGGACGTCCAGCTGCTCCTCGTGATGACCGGCGCGCTGATCATCGCCGCCTTCGCCCACCTGCGCGGGCTGCAGGCCGGCATCGTCACGGTCACCCTGGCCGCGGCCATCTCGTTCATCCCCGGCCTGCCCCGGCTGGAACTCGACCCCGAGCTGATCCTCGGGGTCGTGATCCCACCGCTGCTGTACTCGGCCACGCTCAACTTCTCCTTCTTCGCCTTCGTCAAGAACCTGCGCAGCATCCTCGGCCTCGGCGTGGGCCTGGTGGTCTTCACCACCGCCGTCGTGGGCCTGCTCACCTCGTGGCTCTCCCCCGAACTCGGGTTGGCCGGAGCGCTCGTGCTGGCCGCCGTGGTCTCACCGCCGGACTCGGTAACCACGGTCAGCCACGGCCGGGAAATCGGCCTGCCGCGGCGCACGATCTCCATCCTCACCGGGGAGAGCCTCGTCAACGACGCGGCCGCCCTGACCCTGTTCGCCGTGGCAGTGGCGGCCGTCACCGGTGACAGCGAGTTCATTGAGAACCCGTTCCTGCTCTTCGGCTGGGAGGCCGTGATCGGGCTGATCCTCGGTGTGGTCATCGGCCGGGTCGTCATCGCCGTGCGCAGCAAGGTGGGCAACCCCACGATCGAGAGCGGGCTCAACCTGCTGGTGCCGTTCCTGGCCTACTTCGCGGCCGAGCAACTGCACGCGTCCGGCATCATCGCCGTCGTCGCGGCCGGCTTCACGGTGAGCATGTCGCACTTCCACACCCGCTCCACCCGCACGCCCTCCACGGCCTACCGCACCCGGCTGCAGGAGGCGGCGCTCTGGCCCGTCGTCGACCTCATCCTCGAGGCCTTCGTCTTCGCGTACATGGGGTTGCAGTTCCGGTTCGTGCTTGAGGACCTCGCCGACTCGAGCACCCCCACCTGGTCCACGATCGGGCTGGGACTGATCGTGTTGCTCACGGTTGTGCTCTGCCGGTTCGCCTGGGTGTACTTCAGTTATGGGCGCGCCCAGCTCGCCCTGCTGATTTACGCCAAGCGGATGGCGCGTTCCCTCGATCCGATGGCCCGGCGGCGGGAGCGACGCCGGGGCGGACCAGACCGGACCGCGGACGGCCGACCGGGGAGGCGGGACATCGCTGACGAACGCGCAGACGCAGCCGCGGACGGGCGGGTCGGCGGGCGACGTGGTGGACGAGGCGGCGGTCGAGGCAGCGAGCACGGCGGCGGGCGGCGCGGCGGCCCCGGTCCGGTGGGCCGGCAGGGCGCGCCGCGGGACGGCAGCCACATCACGGTACTCACGCCGCCCGAGAACCTGCTCGTCTCCTGGACCGGCATGCGCGGCATCATCACCCTCGCCGCCGCCGGGGGCATCCCGCTCACCATCGCCTCCGGGGCACCCTTCCCCGGCCGCACCATCATCCAGACCGTGGCGTTCATCGTGGCGGTCGGCACCCTGCTGCTGCAGGGCTCCACCCTGCCGTGGTTGGCCAAGACGCTGAAAATCGACACGACCGCCGAGGACGCCGAGATCGAGGACGGCCGGGCGGCGGCCCGAGCGGTCGCCGTCGCCGCGGTGGCCGGCCGCAACGACACCACCAGCGGCGAGTACTTCGACCTCCAGCGCGCCGCCCTCACCGAAGCGGTCATGGAGCGGCAGGTCTCCCCGGGCAGCGCCGGCGACGTGCGGCACGAGATCGACGCCCTGGAGGCCGGGGTGACGCCGCTGCTCGACTAGCGGATGCGCATCCGCCCGGCGACTCGGCGAGAGCCTCGCGCGGGTCAGGCGTCAAGCGACGCGAACCGACCAGGCGCGCTATGGTCGTGGCGAACGAAGGCACCGCCCGAGGAGGCCGACAATGACCGTCGGAATGACCGTCACCCGCACCATCGCGGCTCCGCCCGAACGGGTGTTCGCCGCCTGGACGCGGCCGCAGGATTTCGCCGTCTGGTTCGGCGACGGGGTGCACGTTCCGGCTGAGACCGTGGCGATGGATGTGCGGGTGGGCGGCCGCTGGACGGCGGTGATGTACGTGCCCGACGGCAGCACCATCCACTGGCACGGCCGGTACACCGAGGTGGATCCTCCGCGGCGACTCGCCTTCACCATGGACGACGACCCGGCCGAGGACAGTACCGAACCCGTCATCGTGACCTTCGCACCCGCAGCGGCCGGCACCGAGATGCGGCTCACCCAGCCCCGCGACGGCCTGACCGACGCGCAACTGGCCCGCACCCTGCTCGGCTACAACGCGTTCTTCGATGCCATGGAGATCATGCTCGCCGGTCGCGACTGACCCGCCGCATCCCCCACGCCGACTTCGCCCAAACGCCCCCTTCACGCCCTCCCAAAGGGATGTTTGCGGCAAGTCGGCGCACTCGCATCCGCCCGTCCATCCGCTTAGGCGACGTCGACCGCCGGCACGAGCGCGGCCAGCTCGGCCAGCTGGCTCTTCAGGGCCCGCTCGTGGCGATCGGACGCCACGAACACCCCATCAACGATGTGCTCGGCCACCCAGGCGATCTCCACGTTGGCGGCGAGCATCCGCATGCCGAGATTCACCATCACGGGTTGCAGCGCCACCACGGCGCGGGTGCCGCCCGAGAGCCCGCCATAGCTGACCAGCCCCACCGGCTTGCCCGCCCACTCGCCGTGCAGGTGGTCGATCGCGTTCTTCAGCGGCGCCGAGTAGCTGTGGTTGTATTCCGGCAGCACGAACACCACGGCATCCGCCGCCTCCACCCGCCGGCTCCAGGCCCAGGTGAGCTCGCTCGTGTACGCCTTGAGGCGCGGATGATTCGGCTCCTCGAGCATCGGCAGCACGAACGACGCGAGGTCCACCACATCCACCTCGACATCACCGGCCAGCCGCGCCGACTCGGCCACCCAGTGTCCTACCGGGCCACCGGACCGGCCCACGCGTGTGCTCGCAATCAGCACCAGGAGCCTCATGCGCTCACCTCCCGCATGGGGCGGGCATCCCAGCGCGCCCAGTCGGCGCTGATCCCCTCCGCCGCCCGCAACAACTGCGGCAGGTAGTCGTCGACGAGGGTCTGCATGCTCGTCTCGTAGGCGTGCGTATTGAGGTTGACAGCCGCGACGACCGCACCCGCGCCATTGCGGATGGGCGCCGCGACCGACCGGATGGCCGGGGCCAGCTGTTGGTCGGTGATCGCCCAGCCGCGCTCGCGCACCTCGGCGAGCGCCGCGTCGATCTCGGTCCGGCTCGGCGCCCACACCGCCGTGACCGGCGAGCGGCTCGGCGCACTCAGGGCGGCGTCGAGGGCGTCGGGCGCCAGCCCGGCCAGCAGAACCTTGCCGAGCGACGTCGCGATGGCAGGAAACCGGGTGCCGATGGTGACCGAGAGGGCCACCAGCTTGGGCACCGCCACCCGGGCGACGTAGACCACATCGGATCCGTCGAGTTGGCCCACCGAACAGGATTCGTTCACCCGGGTGCTGAGGTCGGTGAGGTGCGGGCGGGACAGCTCCCAGATGTTGCTCGAGCACACGTAGGCCATGCCGAGTTCCAACACGCGCGGGGTGAGGCTGAAGCCGGTGTCGTCGCTGCGCACGTAGCCGAGCTCAGCCAGGGTGATCAGGATGCGCCGCGCCGTCGGTCGAGCCAGTCCGGTGGCAGTCGCCACCTCGCTGAGGTTCAGCACCGGGCGGCCCGGACCGAAGACGGTAAGCACGTCCAAACCACGGGCGATCGCCTCGATGAAGTCCGGACTCTCCGTGTCACGTGCCATCACACCCTCCCTGTCCACGGCGCCCGGGTGGCCCGCGCAGAAATCGCTCCGCCACCCTTGACCGTCGATCGCTTATGGGGTTCACTATAGATCACTGTCCGCCCAGCGGACAGTCGTCCGCAGAATTGAAAGGCAAAGATGCCTCCCGCATTCGCATCCACTTCCGCCCCCGGCACCGTGCCGGAGGCTTCCGCTGCGGCCGGAACCGCGGCGCCCGAACGCCCCGGTCCGCTCGACGGGCTCCTCGTGGCGGACTTCTCCCGCGTGCTCGCCGGCCCGTACTCGACCCAACTGATGGGCGACCTGGGTGCCACCATCGTCAAGGTGGAAGGCCCCTCCGGCGACGAAACCCGCGACTGGGCCCCGCCGGCGCGCGACGGCGTCTCCACCTACTACCTCGGGGTCAACCGCAACAAGCGCAGCATCACCCTCAACCTCGCCGACGCCGGCGACCGCGGGCTCGCCCAGGAACTCGCCCGCAGGGCCGACATCGTGATCGAGAACTTCAAACCGGGCGGACTGGCCAAATTCGGCCTCGACTACGCCTCGGTGCGAGCAGGGAACCCCGCCGTGATCTACGCCTCGATCAGCGGGTTCGGTACCGCAGGCGGCGCCGGACTACCGGGCTATGACCTCATAGTGCAGGCGATGAGCGGCCTGATGAGCCTCACCGGCGACCCCGACGGCACCCCGTTTCGCAGCGGCGTCTCGGTGTTCGACGTGATGACGGGCATGCAGGCCACCGTGGGCATCCTCGCCGCGCTCAACCACCGCAACAGCACCGGCCGGGGCCAACAGGTCGAGGTGAACCTGCTCTCCACCGCACTGTCGGCCATGGCCAACCACTCCTCCACCTACGTCGCCGGCGGCACCGTACCGTTCCGCATGGGCAACGCGCATCCCAGCCTGTTTCCCTACGAACCGTTGCCCGCCAGCGACGGCGACATCGTGATCGTCGCCGCCAACGACCCGCAATTCGTCAAGCTCGCCGCGGCACTCGACCACCCGGAGTGGGCCGAGGACGACAGGTTCGCCCGCACCGTGGCCCGCAACCAGAACCGGGAGGCACTCCGCCCCCTCCTGGTGGACGCCCTCGCCGGACGGACCACGGCGGAGTGGTTCGAGCACCTCACCCAGGCCGGTGTGGCCTGCGGGCCGATCAACACCATCGACGACGGTGTGGCCCTCGCCGAACGCCTCGGCCTCAACCCGGTCGTGCAGGTCGGCGACGGCGCCGGCGCCATCCCCATGGTGCGCAACCCGATCGACTTCTCACTCACCCCCGCACGCTACCTGTCGCCGCCTCCGACCCTGGGCCAGGATGCCGACGAGATCCGGGCCTGGTTGTCGCGGCCCAGCGCCGAGCACGACCGCACGCACTACTACGAGAGCGAGTACGACCTGTGACCGACTATCCCACCGGCCTGGGCACCAGCGACCGCGACACCATCTCATTGCTCGGCCACGACCTGGCCGGCGAGCTGCTCGGTACCGTCACCTTCGGCGAGCTGGCCTTCTGGCTCGCCACCCAGCACCGGCCCACCCCCCAGCAGCTGAAGGTGTTCGAGGCGGTCCTGGTCTCCCTGGCCGACCACGGCTTCACCCCCACCGCCATCGCCGCCCGGCTCACCTACTACTCGGCCCCCGACTCCCTGCAGGGCGCCATTGCCGCGGGCCTGCTCGGCGGCGGCAGCCGGTTCCTCGGCGTCACCGAAGACACCGGCACGTTCCTGCACTCTGCGCTGGCCGAGCTCGGGGACACCGACGCCTTCACCGACGCCGACTGGGATGCCCGGGCGGTCACCCTGCTCACCGCCACCAGGGAGGCCGGTCGCCGAGTGCCGGGCCTCGGCCACCCGGTGCACAAGCTGCGCGACCCACGCACGGCCGTGATCATCCGCATCGCCGACGAGCAGGGCCTGCGCGGGGCGCACCTGCGCCTGTTCGAAGCCATCGGCCGCACCAACGCCCAGGTGCTCGGCAAGGAACTGCCGCTGAACGGCGCCGGCGTGGCCGGGGCCGCCCTGGCCGACCTGGGCCTTCCGATCGAACTGCTGCGCGGCTTCGCGCTGCTCGCCCGCACCGCCGGCCTGATCGGGCACCTCGCTGAGGAGCGCCTCCACCCGATCGCCCCCGCCATCTACGCCGCGGTCGACCGCAACGCCGTCTACCGGCCGGCCTCGCCCGTTCCCGGCTCCGTGCCCACGTCCAACTAGTCCAGTCCAGCGTCAGCCTCGAAGGAGAGAAATGGCCACCCTGAGCGCGGTGCTCGCCACCACCCACCACCCGTTCTATCTCAAGGCCACTACGGCGCCGCCCGAGGAGCGGATGCCCCAGGCCGACGAATGGCAGCGCAAGGTGGAGGCCTACCGCGAAACGCTCACCGTGGCCAAGCCCGACATCCTGGTGATGGTCGGCGCCGACCACTTCCACCAGTTCTTCTCCGACAACTACCCCACCTTCCTCATCGGCAAGCAGCCGATGTACGACGCCACCTTCTACAACGAGACCCGCGAGTTCGGCCTGCCGACCTTCCTGCTGCAGGGCCACGAGGAGCTCTCCGGCTACATGCTGCAGGGCCTGCTCGACCGCGGCTTCGACTTCTCGGTCAGCCACGAGCTTAAGATCGACCACTCGATCATCTGCCCGATCATCACCACCCGGCCGGATGCCGACCTGCCGATCGTGCCGATCTACACGAACATCTTCGCTCCCCCGTTGCCCAGCCCCAGGCGGTTCTGGGACCTGGGCCGGGCCATCCGCTCGATCATCGACGAGTGGCCGAGTGAGCTGCGGGTGGCCGCGGTCGGCAGCGGTCACCTCTCCCTCGAGCTCGGCGGCCCGCGCCAGTTCGGTGAGACCGGGCCCGACCCCGAGTTCGACCTGCAGGCCATCGAGTGGCTGCGCACGGGCGACATCGACGGGATCCTCGCCAACGTGACGCACGAGAGCATGGCGGGCGCCGGCAATGCCACCCACGGGTTCATGGACCTGATCCTCATGATGGGCATCGCCGGCCCGATCGAGGCGTCCTATGTCGACAGCCTCGACCTCTTCCACACCCGTGAGGCCTACGTGACCTGGTACCCGGAGGTGGCGCCGTCGTGAGCACCTACTACGTGAACAAGTTCCTCTTCCAGGTCGACGGCGACCCCGAGTTGCTCGCCCGGTACAAGGCCGACCCGGCCGAACTGGTGACCTGGTGGGAGACCGAGCGCGGACCGTGGCTGAACCGGGTGGAACGCACCACCTGGCTGGGCTTCACCGACACCGAACGCCGCGCCCTCGTGGAGCACGACTACGTCACCCTGTTCGAGCTCGGCGCGCACTTCTTCCTCTCCCTCACGATTTTCATCGCCCTCTACGACGCCGAATACGCGGCCCGCTCCGGACCGCTGTCCTTCCAGCGCGAGTACGCCGCCAACCTGGCCCACTGGATGGGCAAGGAGTACCCCAGCGTCGCCCTGTAATCCGCCCCTCCGCACCGCCCAGCCCACCCCGTTCCTCGATTCGATCGCCCGGCAAAGGAGCCCGTCATGCCCGTCACCCCTGTCCCCGCCCTCCCAGACCACGTCTTCCCGGGCACGGTCTTCCGCGATGCCACCGTGCTCACGATGGATGCGGGCCGGCAGATCCTGCCGCACACCGACGTGCTCGTCGTCGACGACAGCATCGCCGCGATAGGCCCGCATCTGGTTGTGCCCGACGGCACCTTCGAGATCGACGCGGCCGGCGGCATCCTGATGCCGGGCATGATCGACACCCACCGGCACATGTGGCAGACCGCGATGCGGGGTTACGGAGCCGACTGGACCCTCACCCAGTACTTCGTCTGGTACTACCTCGAGCACGGCAAGCACTTCCGCCCGCAGGATGTCTACGCCGGCAACCTGCTCTCCTCCCTCGACGCCATCGACGCGGGCATCACCACCACGGTGGACTGGTCGCACGGCCTGCGCACCATCGAGCACGCCGAGGCGGCGCTCGCGGCGCTGCAGGAGGCACCGGGCCGCTCGGTGCTGGCCTACGGCAACATCTTCGCCGGCCCGTGGGAGTGGTCGGCCTCCGACGAATTCACGGCGTTCGCCGCCGCCCGAGAGAAGGGCAACGAGATGCTCGGCTTCCAGATGGCTTTCGATGTCACCGGTGACCCCACCTTCCCCGAACGGCGCGCGTTCGAGGTGGCCCGCGACCTCGACCTGGCCGTCACCACGCACGCCGGGGTGTGGGGCGCCACCAACGACGACGGCATCCGGCTGATGTACGAGAACGGGTTCATGACTCCCGGCACCGTGTACGTGCACGCGGCCACCCTCTCCGACGACTCCTACCAGCGCATCGCCGCCACCGGCGGATCGGTGTCGCTGTCGACCGAGAGCGAGCAGAGCTGCGGCCAGGGCTACCCGCCGTCGTGGGTGCTGCGCTCGCACGGCATCCCGGTGTCGCTGTCGGTGGACACCAGCGTCTGGTTCAGCAGCGACCTGTTCGCCGCCATGCGCACCACCCTCGGCGCCGACCGGTCGATCGAGCACATGAAGGCGCACGAGCTGGGCGACACCGTCACGCACTCGCACCTGCGCGCGGAGCACGTGGTGGACTGGGCCACCCGCGGCGGCGCCGCGGCCCTGGGCAAGGAGGCGACGCTGGGCTCGATCGAGGTGGGCAAGAAGGCGGATGTGGTGCTCGTGAAGAACGACGCCTCACCGTCCATGTTCCCGGTGCTCAACCCCTACGGGCACATCGCCCTGCAGGCCAACCGGGCCGATGTGCACACCGTGCTGGTGAACGGGCGCATCGTGAAGTACGCGCACGCCCTCGTCGGCAATCAGCTCGCCGCCGCCCGCACGGCCGTCGAGGACACCGTCACCCACCTGCAGTCCGTCATGGGGGACGAGGTATGGACGGCGGGCATGAACCCGGACATCCCGGCCACGAAGATCCTCGACAACCCGTACACCTACACCGAATACCGCACCAGCTCCACGCACGAGGCCGCGGAGGTCTGAGCCGGGTCCGCAGTCGCGTTCCGCGGGTCAGGCGCCGGTACGCGGGCGGCGCGCCACCCGCGGAACGGCGCCGCGCCCGCGTGCCGCCGGAATCCAGGTCAGCCGAGCAGGGCGACGATCTCGGCCGCGGTCCCGGTCTGGCCCAGGGCCGGGAACACGCGGACGACGCTGGCCTCGTGGGCATCCGCGCTGCGGTCGGTGATGGCGTCGACGGCCACGGCGACGTTGTAACCGCGGTCGTAGGCGTCGCGCGCGGTGGATTCGACGCCGAAGCTCGTGGCGATGCCGGCGAGCACGATCTGGGTGATCCTCCGCCCGGTGAGGATGGCGTGGAGCTCGGTGCCGGCGAAGGCGCTCCAGGTGGCGCGGCTGATGGTGACGTCGCTGGGCTGCCGGTCGAGCGCGGGCACCAGGGTGCTGAACGCGGCCGGGAACTCCCGGGCGCCCGCGCCGTACTGGGTGCGGCCGGCCGGGGTGCCGTCCACGTTGGCGAGCACGACGAGGAGCCCGCGGGACCGGAAGGCGGTGAGCAGCTCGGCGGCGCGGCCCGTGATCTCCTCGGCGGGGTGCGCCGTGGGGCCACCGAGGGTGCCGGCCTGCAGGTCGACCACGATGAGGGCGGCGGTCGGGTCGAGCGCGGTGATGGTCACGGCTGGGGTCCTTTGCTGGGGGTGGGGGCGGCGGGATGCTGTTGTTGGTAGGCGACGATGCCCGGCAGCTGCCGGTTGATCGTGGTGATCAGGTCGCAGATGCTCTGGGCGATGGGCCGACCGAGGTCGGTGAGCTCGTAGTCCACGCGCAGCGGCACCGTCGGGTGCGGGGTGCGTGACACCAGGCCGTGTGCCTCGAGGCGCTGCAGTGTCTGTGCCAGCATCCGGTCGGAGATCCCGGGGATGGCGCGGCCGAGCTCCGCGAACCGGAGCGGGCCGTCGATCAGCGCGGCCAAAGCGACGCCGCCCCAGCGGCCGGTCGTCTGCGTCAGCACGTCCCTCGAGGTGAAGTCGGCGTTGAGCACGTTCTTGCCCACGCCGCCGGTACCCGTTGTCATGACTACAGAGTAGGTCGAAGCATGTGCTTACGCAACGTAAGCACTAATGGTTCGTAACCACTACTGACCGGGTAGCTGCACCACCGCCGTGATGAGCCGTTCCAGGCGAACGATGCCGGCGTAGCGGCCGGCGTTGTCGGTGACGATCAGCGGGTCGTAGCGGTGTGTGCTGTCGCGGGTGATCGCCCGGAGGAGGGCGTCCCGCACGGGGGTGTCCAGGTTCACCCGCACGGCGTCCGCGGTGACACCGAGGTGGGCGCTCTCACTGTCGAGCACAGACACCGGCCGATTGTGGTGGTCCATGAGCACCACGGTTCGCACGCCGGGATCATCGCTGAGGATCCTGGCCGCCGTGGTCACCGCATCCACCGCGGGTACGACGTCGAGCAGATCACGCACGGTGGTAACGTCGGCGGGCACTGCCACGGGCAACACCGGCGTGGCCAGAGTGGGCCACGCCGGGCCGGGCCGGGCGAGGAAGTAGCCCTGCGCGAGCGGCACCCCGAGCGCGGTGATGGTGTCGTACTCCGCGGCGGTTTCGATGCCTTCGGCGAGCACCCAGGAATCGATGCGGCTGGCGAATGTGCCGACCATCTCGACCAGAGCCCGCTTCGCTTCATCGCTGTCGATGCCCTGGATGAGTTCCCGGTCGAGCTTGATCAGCGCGGGCTTGAGTGCGAGCAGGCGGCTGAGGCCCGCGTAGCCCGAGCCGAGGTCGTCCACGGCGATGAGGCCGCCGGCACCGCGGATGGCGTCGAGGTCGGGCTCGAGGGCGGCGGTCGACTCGATCGCGGACTGTTCGGTGAGCTCGACGAACACCCCCTGCAGGTCCGATTGGTCTCGCCAGACGGCACGAACCGACTTGTGTCGCAGCGCGCCGGGCGACACGTTCACGGTGAGGAAGCAGTTGGCCGGAATCGACCCGCGGTGCGCGAGCGCGACGCGCAGGCAGACCGCTTCGATCTCCGCCGAGCGGTCCGCGGCTCGCGCCTGGGCGAACAGGTCCTCGACGGTGACCTGCTCCGGCATGTCGAAGCGTGCCAGACCCTCATAGCCCACCACGGTCCCGCGGGCGGTGTCCACGATCGGCTGGAACGCCGCCGACACTCCCGTTCCGGCGGCGACGGCATCCAGCAGCGCGGTCCACTCGATGGTGGAGAGCGGCATCTTCAGGAGACGGTCACGATCCGGTCGGTGATGCTCGCGGTCAGCTCCGGGCTGACCGTGTGGATGCCGTGGGCGGCGCTGGCGTGTTGGGCGACGAGAACGAGGATCTCGTCATCGGTGGAACTGACCCAGCTTGCCGTGCAACCCGGTACAACGTCTCCGCATGCGAAAGACTTCATCTGACCCGCCCCTACCGTCGACCCCAACGGGCAACTTATGTTGCTCGCGAGTCTAGTTCGGCGCCGACCCTACTTTCGGTTGGTAGTCCGATCGCCGCGCCTGCGCAGTGGGGCTAGTACCGCACCTCGTCGACCGGGCCGCCGCCGGCGAGGTCTTCGAGCAGCAGTTCGGGGTGGTCGCGCACGGTGTTGCGCAGGCGCCACGGGGTGCTGAACAGGGCCAGCAGGGTGCCGTCGCTGCGGCGGAGCACCTCGACCTGGCGATCGTGGCCGAGGATCAGCGCGCTTTCCTTGTCGGTGCGCCGGGCCAGCTGGTACGGCAGCACGTCGCTGCGGATGGCGGCGCCGAAGTCGTGCGACATCCGCTCTTCGACGACCTCGAACTGCATCGGGCCGACGGCGCCGAGCACCGGCGCCTGGTCGCCGCGGAGGTCGGAACGCATCACCTGGATGACGCCCTCGTGGTCGAGCTGGTCGATGCCGCGGCGGAACTGCTTGTGCTTGCTCGTGTCGGCGGGGCGCACGGCGCGGAAATGCGCGGGCGCGAACATCGGCAGCGGCGGGAACGTGACCGACGGGCTGCCCTCGTGGATCGAGTCGCCCACCCGCAGGGCGGAGGCGTTGACGAGGCCGACGATGTCGCCGGGCCAGGCTTCCTCGGCCACTTCGCGGTCCTTGCCGAAGAGCTGCTGGGCGTACTTGGTGGCGAACGGCCGGCCGGTGGCGGAGTGGGTGACGACCATGCCGCGGCGGAACTGGCCGGAGCAGACCCGCACGAAGGCGACGTAGTCGCGGTGCGAGGAGTTCATGCCGGACTGCACCTTGAA
Source organism: Cryobacterium sp. AP23 (assembly GCF_054075385.1). Taxonomy (NCBI): domain Bacteria; kingdom Bacillati; phylum Actinomycetota; class Actinomycetes; order Micrococcales; family Microbacteriaceae; genus Cryobacterium; species Cryobacterium sp. AP23. Next base: position 2,432,331 of record NZ_CM133415.1, read on the forward strand.
GACGAAACCGGAGAACGGGCTGGTCACGGGGCGGTGGCCGCCCTCGGCGTCCAGGCGCGCCTCGGCGGGCGGGGCGAAGTCGACCAGGGTGTCGAGGATGTGCTGCACACCGAAGTTGAGCACCGCGGCGGAGAACAGCACCGGGGTGGTGACGCCGTCGAGGAACATCTCTTCGTCGTGGTTCTGGCCTTCTTCGTCGAGGAGTTCGGATTCCTCGGCGGCGGTGACCCAGGCGTCGCCCTCGGCGGCGGCGGCTTCTGCGGCGGTGGTGCGCTCGGAGTCTGCACGGGTGGCGCCCCCGGCGGTGCGGTTGAAGCGGATGAAGTCGCTGCTGTCGCGCTCGATCACACCGCGGAAGTCACCGGCGATGCCGACCGGCCAGGTGAGCGGGGTGGGGATCAGGCCCGTGCGGGTGCGGATCTCATCCATCAGGTCGAGCGCGGCGGAGCCGGGGCGGTCCCACTTGTTGATCACGGTGATGACGGGAAGTCCCCGCTGCTTGCAGACCTCGAAGAGCTTCATGGTCTGCACCTCGAGGCCCTTGCTGGCGTCGACGAGCATGACCGCGGCATCCACCGCGGAGAGCACCCGGAAGGTGTCCTCGGAGAAGTCGGCGTGGCCGGGGGTGTCGACGAGGTTGATCACGCTGTCGCGATACTCGAACTGGATGGCGGCGGAGGTGATCGAGATGCCGCGCTCCTGCTCCATGGTCATCCAGTCGGAGACGGTGCCGCGGCGGCCGGCCTTGCCGTGCGTGGCGCCGGCGGTGGTGATGGCATGCGCGTGCAGCAGCAGCGCCTCGGTGAGCGTGGACTTTCCGGCGTCGGGGTGGGAGATGACGGCGAAGGTGCGCCGGCGGATGGCCTGGGCCTCGACCTCTTTCGGGGACACTTCGGTGCCCGGGGTCACGGTTGCTTCAGCCACTCTTGCGTTCCTACCTCTGATTGCGTGGCGCGGATGGGCGCCTCAAGTCTGGTGACGGCTCGGGGTCGGGGGCCGCTGACTGTCGTTGCGGCGCCGCCGGGCGCGTCGATCGCGCGGCGCTCACGCGCGCGCGCCCTTCAAACCTAACCTGCGCAGGCTGCACTTCTCCCCGGAGTTGCCGGGATTCCTCCGCCGAATTGCCCCCTTCCGGACGACTTGCCCCGTTCTGCGGGGGCAACTCGACCGCAGCGGGGCAACTCGACGAGAGGATGCGCGGGTCAGCGCGGCAGGGCCCGGTGGTGCGCCCTCACCTCGGGGTCGAGGTGCTCCGTGGCGTAGCTGAGCATGGTGCGCGGCATCTGCCCGGCGTGCTCGTCGAGGAAGCCGAGCAGCAGGGCCCGGTCGATCCGGGCGCCCACCTCGCGCAGCATCCAGCCCACCGCCTTGTGCATCAGCGGCTCCGGGTCGGCCAGCAGGCGGCCGGCCAGGTCGAGGGTGGTGGATGCGTCCCCGTGCCGGATGAAGGCCTGGGTGGCGATCACCGCCACTCGGCGCTGCCACAGGATGTCGCTGGCGGCGAGCTCGAACAGCAGCCCGCGCGGGCGGTCGAACAGGTACTCGCCCAGCACGCCGGGCGCCGATGAGTCGACCAGGTCCCAGTTGTTCACCCGGCCGGCCCGCACCTGAGCGAGGTAGAACTCGGCACACGCGCGGCGCTGGGCCTCATCCCGGCTCCGCGCCGCGCTTGCCCGGGTGAACTGCGCCACGAGGATGAGGAGGGCCGCGAGCCGGTGCTCGTGCACCCGACTGGCCAGGAGCAGTTCCACCTGGGTGAGCGGCAGCGTCGGGAAGCGCTTGACCACGGTGCGGATCTGCGGCACGGTCACCCCGATGAACTCGTCCCCCGCGCCGTATTGGCCCGGGCCGGTCTGGAAGAACCGTGCCACGCCGTTGGCCCGCTCCGGATCGGCCACCGCGGCGAGCGCCGCCTGCACCGCGGCTGCGCTGCCGGTCGAGGGTTCGGGCTCATCGGTCATGGCAGCAGGCTAGCGCCGGGACGCCGATGGGATCACCCCCGCGAGTGGAATGGATGGTGGGGCGGCTCTCAGCGCGGCAGAAGGTAGTCGACCGTCGGGTCGCCGAGCGGGCCGGACACCGTGCACGTCGCGGTCTGCTCGGTCGAGGCGACCGAACCGAGGATGTAGGCCGTGAACGTTCCATCGGACTCGATGACGAGGCTGGGGTCGTAGGCGTTCGTCGGGGTGCCCGTTTCGGCCTCCAGGTTGAGGGACAGGCCACGCTCGAACCCCTTGCACACCGCCCACGCCGTGAGCGCGTCCATCGGCGAGCCCTCGGTGCGCACGCCGACGGCCGGGGTTGCGGCGGCGAACGGCGCACTGGCGGTGAGCCCCGACGGTTCGGCCTGCAGCAGGTGGAACGTCGCCTGCGGGTCACCGAAGGTGCCCGAGACATCGCACCAGGAATCGGTGGCGTTCCGTGCACCGATGTCGCCGAGCAGCTGCACGACGAACCCGTCGTCGGTCGGGGTGATGTTCCCGGGCTCGTACACCCGGGTGAGGGCGTGCAGCGACTGGTTGCCGCCGTCGCCGAGTCCCTTGCACATCGCCCAGGCGGCGAGGGTGTCGATCGGCGAGTCCGGCCCGATGGCGGTGACCTCGACGGCGCCGTCCGAGGCCTCGGCGTCGGCCAGGGCAGTGGGGGTGGGCGCGGGGACGGCGTCCGGTGCGTCTGTCACGGCAGCCGGCGTGGACGCCGACTGGACCGGAGCCGGCGACGCCGGCGGGGTGGCGCATCCGGCCAGGGCAGCAAGTCCGGCCAGAGAGATGATGGCCACGAGCGCCGGTCGGTTCCTCACAATGTGTTCCCCCAAACAGTCGTCCGCCAGTTGGTCACAGGCTATTCCGCCCCCGTCGCGGGCGAAGTCCCTACTTCGGGGAGCTCTTGACCGGCGCGCACCGATGCAAACACGCGTGAGACCGGCCGAAAACGGCGATTCACTGCGGAAGTCCGCATGAAAACGCCGTCAGGCCCCGGATACGCTGGGGTCGGCGCGCACCGAAGCACGCTCAAGCCCGCCGCGATCGCGGCACATCACGAGGACGGGAGGTTCCCATGTCGAATTACATTGCAGATGCACTGGTCGGTGAGCCCGAGGTTCTCGAAGACGTCCGGGCCGCCGGCGACCTCACCCGGTCCCCCGCCTGGCTGCAGCTCAAGCAGGCCGCCGCCACGCTCCAGGCCGTGCAGGCCCAGGATGGGTCGATCCCGGAGGCCGGTGCGCACGCCGAGGCGCGGGCATCCGTCGCTGAGATCACCACGGCGATCACCGAACTCGCGGGTCACTTCCCGCATGATGCCGCCTACCTGGCGGCTCTGGTGGTCGACTTCGATCGTTGGGTGGCCGAGGGGTTCGGTGTGCCCGACTTCTACGATTCGCTGATGGTCTTCCAGCCGCAACAGCACCGGATCGACGGCATCCGGCACCTGGTCGTCTTCCCGATGTACACCCAGAACGGCAGCACCAACCGGCTCGTCGAGGCGGTGCTGATCGAAGTGATCTGGCCGGAGTTCGTGGCCGAGCTGGAACTCGAGTACACCAACAAGCTGTTCGTGCCCATCCGTTTCCTCGACTTCACGGCCGGCTACGACACCAACTCGGCGGTGCTGTTCCCGGAGACCGTGGCGATGCGGCAGATCCCCACGTTCACCTGGGGCGCGATCTTCGCCGACCGGGAGGCCGCACGCTTCCGTCGGGTGGTGCGGGCCGCCGCCGGGATCACCCGGCTGGAACTGCCGGCCGAGGCCGAGGCGCTGCTCGACGACCAGCACCTCACCGAAGAGACGTTCGTGATGTGGGACCTCATCCACGACCGCACCCACATGCGCGGCGACCTGCCGTTCGACCCGTTCATGATCAAGCAGCGGATGCCGTTCTTCCTCTATTCCCTCGAGGAGCTGCGCTGCGACCTCACCGCGTTCCGCGAATCGGTGAAGATCGAACGCGACGACAACGCCAGCCCCGAGGCCCGGCGGCACGCGAAGCTGGTGCAGTACGCGGTGATCTTCGACCGGATATTCCGGTTCTCGATCACCGGCACCCGGGTGCGCAACTACGACGGCCTCGGTGGGCAGCTGCTGTTCGCCTGGCTGCACCAGCACCACGTGCTGCACTGGACCGACACGGCACTGTCGTTCGACTGGGACGCGGTGCCCGACGTGGTCATCGCCCTCGGCGCCCAGATCGACGAGCTCTACTGGGAGTCGATCGACCGGCCGAAAAAGGCGCACTGGCTGGCCGCCTACGAGATGCTCAGGAAAACCCTCACCCCCAACCCGGCATCCACCTGGGCGCGCGGGTTGCCGTTGGAGGTCCTCGCCGGGGCACCGAAGGGCTACACCGACCTCGTCCTCGATGACGAGTTCCCGCTCTCGATGTTCTTCGAGGCGCTCGACAAGAAGATGAAGCCGGTCATCGAGTCGACCGTGGGCATCACCGCGAATGCCTGACGCCGTCGCGGGGAACACCGTGCTCGTCGCCGGGGCGACCAGCGCCGCCGGGGTGGCCGTCGTGGCCGCCCTGGCCGGCGCCGGTGCCCGGGTGCTGGCGGTGGGTTCCAACGCGGACCGGCTGAAGCGGGTGGTGACGGCGGCGCCGTTGGCATCCGTGTACGTCTGCGACCTGGCCGACTACGACCAGGTGCTGACCCTGGCCGCCACGGTGCACGCCGAGCACGGGCCGATCGACGCTCTGGTGCACCTGGTGGGCGGCTGGCGAGGCGGCGGCGGGCTGGACGGCCAGACCGACGAGGACTGGGATTTTCTGCACGAGCGGGTGATGACCACCCTGCGCAACACCACACGGGCATTCAACGCCGACCTGCTGGCGTCGCTGGCCGGCCGGCTGGCGATCGTGTCGTCGGTGTCGGTGGAGGCCCCCACCCCCGGCGGCGCGAACTACGCCAGCCTGAAGTCCGCGGCCGAGACCTGGACCAGGGCGGTGGGGCGCGGCTTCACGAAGGCCGGCGACACCGCCGCGGCCGTGGTTTTCGCGGTGCGCTCCCTCGAGGGCCTCGAGCCCCAGCTGGCCGCGGAGGTGCTCGCGCTCTGGGACGCCCCCGCCGAGTCCCTCAACAACACCCGCCGCATCCTCACCCCCGGCTGAGACCCCCGCCCCGCCCGTGAGCACAACTCCTGCAATTTTTCTGAAGTGGGCCAATTTGAGGCCAATTTTGGCCGGTTTTTGGAGAATTGCAGGAGTTATGCGAGGGCGGAGCAGGTACTGGCAGGGCCTCTCACCGGATGCCGGGCGGCGCGTAGATTTGAACTCGTGAGCAACCAGAACGAGATCCGAGAGTTCCTGGCCAGCCGGCGTGCAAAGATCACGCCGGAGAAGGCCGGGCTGCCGGCCTACGGCGGCAACCGCCGTGTCGCGGGGCTCCGACGCGAAGAGGTCGCCATGCTCGCGGGCGTGAGCGTGGACTATTACACCCGGCTCGAGCGCGGCAATTTCGGCGGCGTGTCCGAGAGCGTCCTCGCGGCCATCGCCCGGGCACTGCAGCTCGACGACGCCGAACGCGAGCACCTGTTCGACCTCGCCCGCACCACCGCCTCCGTGCGCCCCACCCGTCGGCGCCCCGCCCCGCAGCGGGTGCGGCCCACTGTGCAGCGCATCCTCGATGCCATGACGGATGTGCCCGCGTTCGTGCGCAATAACCGTCGCGACCTCCTGGCCGCCAACCGTCTCGGCCTCGCGCTCTACTCCGAGATGTACGCCGACGAGATCAGGCCCGTGAACACCGCCCGATTCCTGTTCCTGAACCCCCGCGCCCGGAGCTTCTTCCTGGACTGGCCGACGGCGGCGACCGACGTGGTCGCGAGCCTCCGCAGCGAAGCCGGCAAGGACCCGCACGACCGCGGACTGTCCGACCTCGTCGGCGAACTGTCCACCCAGAGCGTCGAATTCCGCACCCTGTGGGCCAAGCACAACGTGCGCCACCACATCTCCGGCACCAAGGACATCCACCACCCCATCGTCGGCGACCTGCAGCTCACCTTCGAAGCGATGGACCTGCCCGCCGACCGCGGCCTCGCCCTGATCGTCTACGGCACCGAGCCCGGCTCGGCCAGTCAGGACGCCCTGAGCATGCTCGCCAGCTACTCCGCCACCCAGCAGCTCGCCGCGGCCGAGGAAACAACGGTCCGCGACCAGGCCTGACCGGCCCGGCTGCTACGCGGGTGCGGCTGCGTCCCACCAGGCCAGCGCCCGGGTGCCGTAGAAGGTGAGCCACTTCGATGGCTCGCGGGGTGGCACGTCGATGTCGAACCAGACCCGCCCGGGGTGGCGTCGCTCCTGGAGCCAGGTGCCGTCGGGGCGACGGGCCGCCCGGATCACCTCCATCGCATCCGCCAGCCGCGGGTCCGGCGGCGTGCCGTCGTGCAGTGCGGCCGCGCGAAAGTAGTCCGCCGCATTCAGTGCCGAGTACACCCACCGGAACGGGTAGGCGAACCGGGTCGACCATTCTCCGACGGATTGCCCGGTCGACAACCTCGCCAGCAGTCGACGCGCAAGCAGGTACTCCTCGCCCGCTCGCCTGGCGGCGCGAAGCGTGTCATGGCTGCCGACCGTGGCCTCGTAGTACAGCAGCCCCTTGAGCGTGTTGAGCGTGGAATGGAACGACGCCCGCGTCGATCCCTCGACCCATTCGCAGTTCCAGCCGCCGTCCGCCAGTTGGTGCTCGAGGAACCACTGCGCGACGCCCGCCACGTCGGCGCCGAGCCACGCCCCGTTGGCGAGGGTGAAGGCGTTGATGCAGCAGTCCACTTCGCCATCCCAATAAGGCAGGTCCTCGTACTCCCAGCGGCTGTTCACGGCGAGCCGGTCGGCCGTGCCGTCGAGCGCGGCGGCATCGACACCCCAGTCACGCAGGGTATTCAGCGACCAGGTCGTCGCGGTCCACGGCTGCCCGGTGCCCTCGGCCGCCTCCGGCCCGTCAAAGTCGAAGTCGGCGGGGAAGAACGCTCCCCCGGCCCACTGCCCGTCCGCATCCTGCAAGCCCAGCAGCCGAGCGCCGAAGCCTTCGGTGGCCGTCCGCGCCCGAGTGGCGCGCCAAGTGGCCTCCGGCGCATCCGCGAGGTCACGCTCGACCTGCCAGCGGAGCGCCGGATCGGCATCGAGAAGCCAGGCCAGCACCGCCGGGTCCACCACCATGTCCGGCAGCATAGCCGCCGCGCGAGGCGCACTCCACTCCCCCTCTGGGCTGAGGCGCCGGGTGCGCCGCGCCGCTAGCGTGGTGGCATGAGTGAGAACCGGCCCCTTCGCGTCGCCGACCCGCTGGCCGACGGATGGCTGCGCCCGCGCGGACCCCGATCCGGCTACCGCGCGGATGCCTGGGTGGCGTTGGCGTTGGCCGGTGGCACCGCCCTGAGCCTGGTCCTCACCCGCAGCGCCGGCATCATGGACGAGTCACCGGTGTGGGTTGCAGCGATCTGGGTGGCCCTCATCTCACTGCCGCTGGCCGCCCGACGGCGCTGGCCGGAGGCCGTGGCGCTGCTGGTCTCGCTCGTCTTCGGCGTGTTCGGCTCCCTCGGCGTCACCGATGCGCTGTTCTCCAGCATCTGCCTCTACGTGGCCATCTACTCGGTGGGTGCGTGGAGCCACCACCGGATGCTCGCCCGTTGGAGCCGGCTGGGCATCATCACGGGCATGTTCATCTGGTTGTTCTGGACCTTGCTCGTGCACGCCAACCAGGCCACCTCCATTCCCGAGCTGTCCCGCGAGGGCTTCTTCTCCCCCTACGCGGCATACGGGTTGTTGCAGGTGCTGATCAACCTGGTCTATTTCTGGGCCGCGTATCACTTCGGCGACGCCGCCTGGCATGCGGCCCGGCGCTCCGACGCCCTCGAGGACCGCACCCGCGAGCTGGCCGCCGAACGTGAGCGCACCGCCGCCCAGGCCGTGAGCCTGGAGCGGGTGCGGATCGCCCGCGAGTTGCACGATGTGGTGGCGCACCACGTGTCGCTGATGGGGGTGCAGGCCGGCGCCGCGCGACGCATCCTGGACAGCGACCCGGTCACCGCCGCCCGCGCAATCGCGGTGATCGAAGAGAGCGCCCGCACGGCTGTCGACGAGCTGCACACCATGCTCGGCGCCCTGCGCGCCGACGACACCGACTGCGACGGCGCCCAACCCGCGCACCAGAGCACCAGCACGCGGGGGCTCGACCAGCTCGCCGAGCTCACCCGGGAGAACACCGACGCCGGCCTCAGCGTGCGGATGCACGTGATCGGCGAGCCGCGCGAGGTGCCCGGCACCATCGGTCTCAGCCTGTACCGCATCGCCCAGGAAGCCCTCACCAACACCCGCAAGCACGCCGGGGCGGGCGCGACCGCGGAACTGCGGCTGCGCTACGAGGCGGATGCCGTCGAGCTGGAAGTCACCGACACCGGCCGCGGCGCACGCCCGGCGGGCGCCGCGGACGCACCGCGCGGCGAGGTGGGCGGCTTGGGCCAGCAGGGCATGCGCGAACGTGTTGCCGCGGTGGGCGGCACCCTCGAGCTGGGCAATCGTCCACGCGGGGGCTATCTCGTGCGGGCCCGTGTGCCGCTCGTCGGCGCATCCGTCGCCGCGGCGGCGCTCCCGCTCGTTGCGACTCCCGCCGATGACGTATCCGTCCCCGGCTCCGAACGGTCGACCCGATGAGCGCGCCGATCCGGGTTCTCCTCGTCGACGACCAGGCACTGGTGCGTGCCGGATTCCGCATCATTCTGCAATCTGAGCCCGGCATCGTGGTGGTCGGTGAGGCCGCCGACGGCGCATCCGCGATCCGGCAGGCCTCCATCCTGCAACCCGACGTGATCTGCATGGACGTGCAGATGCCGGGCATGGATGGCCTCACCGCCACCCGCGCGATCGTGGCCGACCCGGCCAGTCACGCTGCGGTGCTCGTGCTCACGACTTTCGACCGGGAGGACTACCTCTTTTCTGCGCTGCAGCACGGCGCCAGCGGGTTCCTGCTCAAGAACTCCTCACCGGAGGCGCTCGTCGAAGCGGTTCAGGTGCTCGCTCGCGGCGACGCGTTGCTCTCCCCCGAGATCACCCGCCATGTCATCGCCCGGTTCGCCAGCGGCGCCCAGCCCGGCCTGCCGTCGACCGACCGGGCGGATGCCGCGGCCGCGTCCCGCGAGCCGGCGCCGGAGCCCGAGGCGGTCGCCTCGCTCACCGACCGGGAGCGCGAGGTCTTCGAGCTGATCGCGTTGGGGCTGGCCAACAGCGAGATCGCCGGGCGGCTCTACCTCGGTGAGGCGACGGTGAAGACCCACGTGTCGAAGGTGCTGCAGAAGCTCGCGTTGCGCGACCGGATCCAGGCGGTCGTTTACGCGTATGAACACGGGATTGTGGTGCCGGGGACGACGCACCAGAACTGACCGCCGGCCCGGTTGTGCACCGTTTTCCGGCGCCGGCCGCTCCTCCACAGGTGGGTGCTTTTCGGGTTCTCCACCAGTGATTCACTGGGATCGGGAGTGTCAGTGGTGCATGGTTCTATAGGCGTATGGCCACCTCAGATGCCACACCCGAAGACACCCCCAACGACGCCCCCGATGCCGCCGTGGATCCGATCGCGGATCTCGTCGCGCAGGCGATCAGCACGGTCATCGACCCGCTGATCGAGAATGAGAAAGCCCTCGCCGGCTGTTACGCCGAACGGGTCCGCCTGCTCGCCGAACTGGACCGGCTCGGTCACCAACCCCGCATCCTCGCCGGGCTGCGCGGCGACCCGATCGAGTCCGGCCACAACGACCCGGACACCGCCGCGCACGGCCCGGCCTGGGACGACGACGAGCTCGCCCGACGCACCATGGCGGCCGAGGCGGCGATGGTGTTGCGGGTACGGGCGAACACCGCCGGCAGCATGATCTTCGACGCCACCCGGCTGGCCGGTGACCTGCCCGCGTTCCACCAGTCGCTGACGGCGGGCCGGATCACCTGGGGGCACGCACTGAAGATGCTCGAACTCACGGTGAACCTGCCCGAGGAGGTGCTGCCCCGGTTCGAAGCGGCGGTGCTGGGGGCGGCCGAAAAGCGTACCTCGACCCAGTTCGCCAAGGCCGCTCTCCGGATCCGGGAGCGGATGCACCCGGTCCCGCTGCAGGAACGCGCCGACGCCGGCTTCGCGACCCGGCGGGTGGTGTTCCGGCCCGACGCCGACGGGATGGCGTGGCTGAACGCCTACCTCAAGGCGGACGAGGCGCAGGCCGCGTATGACCGGCTCAGCCGGATCGCCGCCGACCTCGACACGGACGACAACGCGGCCAACGCCGCGCCGGGTGCGGCCGAGGGCGGGGCGGCGGAGCCGGTGCAGGCCCGCACCAAGGACCAGCGCCGGGCCGACGCCTACCGGGACCTGCTGTTGGACGGCGTCGGACCGGGTGGGCTCGGGCATGGCATCCGGGGCACCGTGCACATCACGGTCCCGGCGTTGACGTTGCTGGGCCGCAGCGACGAACCCGCCATCCTCGAGGGCTACGGACCGATCGACCCGGAGACCGCCCGGCGGATCGCGGGAACGGCGACCAGTTGGACCCGGATCCTCACGCATCCGGAGACGGGGGCCCGGCTTTCCGTCGGCAGCGAGCAGTACGCGCCGCCGTCGGACATGCGCCGGTACGTGGAGATCCGCGACGAAACCTGCCAGGGCATCGGCTGCAACCGCCGCGCCACGCTCAGCGAGATCGACCACACCAAGGCCTGGAACACCGGCGGTAAGACCCACGTCGACAACCTCGTCTGCCTCTGCAAGGGCTGCCACCGGCTCAAACACCAATCCAGCTTCACCACCACCCAAGGGCCCGGCGGCGCCCTGACCTGGATCAGCCCCGGCGGCAAGAAATACACCAACACACCCGACACCAACGGCACACCACCGGAGACACCGACCGGCCCAGCGGCCGAGCCGCCTGCTCGACTTGCCGACGAACCTCCGCCCTTCTAACCCGCGCTGCGCATCGGGTTGTCCGCCGACCGAGACGGCGACCGGGCTGCCCCGCTAGGGTCGGAGGAAGAGTCCCGCACCGGGCAGACCGGTGCCGGAACCCTCGGTCGCGAAGGAGCAACCATGGTGCGCAGGCCCCCGCCCATCGTCGTCGGTGTCACCTCGGGGCAGCCCGACGCCGTGGTGCTCGCCGCATCGGAATTCGCCGTCCAGTTCGGCGCCGAGTTGATCTGCGCAGCGGTGGACCCGAGCCGCTACATGCTCGAGGAACAGCCGGATGGCAGCATGACCTCCGCGTCCTTCGACCCAGATTCCCTGGAGCAGGCGGTCGCCGAATTCGACCCCGGCCTGCGCGCGCAGATCGAGCGGGTGCTGCACGGGCGGAGCGTCACCTGGTCCACCCGGGCTCTCGCCGGCGATCCGGCCCGCGCGCTCGGCCACCTCGCGGGCACCGTGCGTGCGGTGATGATCGTCGTCGGCTCCCGCGAACCCACCATCCGGCACACCTTCCGGTCGTTCTTCACCGGGTCCATCGCGGTACGCCTTGCCCACGGCCAGCACCGGCCGGTGGTCATCATCCCGCTGGACCCGGTGCCGTTCGACGCCGAGCTGCCCTGGGAGACCGAGTAACCACCGAGTAGCCAGGGGCCATCGTCTCCGCCGCAGGGCGGATGAGCCCGCTCAGCCCCGAGGCGGATGTGCCGACGTGGGGGCATCCTTATCGTTGAAGGCACAACGAAGGGTCACACATGCTCGAGATCAGGGACATCAACAAGCATTACGGGGCTCACCAGGTGCTCACCGATGTGAGCTTCACGGTGGGAGACGGCCGCATGACCGGCTTTGTCGGCGCCAACGGTGCCGGCAAGACCACGTCGATGCGCATCATCCTGGGCGTGCTGTCGGCGGACTCCGGCAGCGTGCTGCTCGACGGCGCGCCGCTCACCGCCGGCGACCGGCGCCGCTTCGGCTACATGCCGGAGGAACGCGGCCTGTACCCGAAGATGAAGGTCGCCGAACAGCTGGTCTACCTCGCCAGGCTGCACGGGCTGAGCACCGCCGCCGCCAAACGCAACACCGGTGAGTTGCTGGAGCGCCTCGGCCTCGGCGAGCGCGGCAACGACCTCGTCGAGGCACTGTCGCTCGGCAACCAGCAGCGCGCCCAGATCGCCGCGGCGCTGGTGCACGACCCCGAGTTCCTCGTACTCGACGAACCGTTCTCCGGGCTCGACCCGATCGCCGTCGAGGTCGTGCTCACGGTGCTCAAGGAACGCGCCGCCGCCGGTGCGCCTGTGCTGTTCTCCTCCCACCAACTCGACCTCGTCGAACGGCTCTGCGACGACCTCGTGATCATCGCCGCCGGTGAAATCCGCGCCAACGGGTCACGCGAACGCCTGCGGGACCAGTTCAGCACCCCCCGGTTCGAGATCCACACGGATGCCGACGCCGGCTGGATCCGCGGCGTCACCGGCATCACCGTGATCGACTTCGACGGCGGCGAAGCCGTCTTCGAAGCCGACTCCGACGCCGCCAGCCAAACCGTGCTCCGTGAGGCCCTCGCCCGCGGCGCCGTGCATTCCTTCGGCCATCTCCGGCCCTCCCTCTCCGCCATCTTCAAGGAGGTCGTGCAATGAGCACCCAAGTGAAGCCGGGGGCTGCAGCCACCGCCCCCCAGACCCCCGCGACCCGTGCCACGCACGCCGCACCCAGCTTCTGGACCAGCGTCTGGCTGGTCTCCACGCGCGAAATCATCTCCCGGCTGCGCAGCAAGGCGTTCCTCATCTCCACCGGCATCCTGCTGCTGATCGCGGTCGGCTCCGTCGTCGCCGGCGGCCTGATGAGCGCCAATCCGTCCACCACCAAGGTCGCCGTGGTCGGCACCGCCAGTGCCGTGGTCGGTGAATCCGCCGGCCTGACCGCGGTGAGCGCCGACGACGTCGCCGCCGCCGAGGCGCTCGTGCGTGACGGCACCGTCGAGGCCGCCGTGGTGCCCGATGATTCCCTCCTGGGTGTCAGCGTCATCGCGCTCGACTCACCGCCGAGCGCGGTCATGAACGCCCTCAGCGTCGCCCCCGCCGTCGAGTTGCTCGAACCGGCGGCGCAGGGCGGATTCCTCGTCTACATCGTGGCGCTGGGCTTCGGGCTGGTGTTCTTCATGTCGGCCCTCACCTTCGGCTCCACCATCGCGCAGAGCGTCGTCGAGGAGAAGCAGACCCGGGTGGTGGAGATCCTGATGTCCACCATCCCGGTGCGCGCCCTGCTCGCAGGCAAGGTGCTGGGCAACTCCATCATGGCCCTGGCCCAGATCGTCGCGATCGCCCTGCTGGTGGGCATCGGCATGGCGCTCACCGGCCAACGGGTGCTGCTGGCCGACCTTGGACCGGCCATCGGCTGGTTCGCGGTGTTCTTCGCCTTCGGCTTCGTCATGATCGCCGCCCTCTTCGCTGCAACGGCGTCGATGGTGTCCCGGCAGGAAGACGTAGGCGCCACCACCGCCCCGGTGACCTACCTCGTGATGATCCCCTACTTCCTGGTCATCTTCTTCAACGACAATCCCCTGGTGATGGCCATCATGTCGTACGTCCCGTTCTCCGCACCGGTCGGGATGCCCGTACGCGTCTTTTTGGGCACGGCCGAGTGGTGGGAACCCTTCCTGTCGCTGGCCATCCTCGCCCTCACCACCGCCGGGGTGATCATCTTCGGCTCCCGCATCTACCGCAACTCGCTGCTGCGGATGGGCGGCCGGGTCACCTACAAGCAGGCCCTGCGCGGCTGAGCGCATAAGACCCCGGGCCGGCGCGTGCGGATTGCGCATCCGCCGGCCCCGAACGACGATTCGGTGCGTCGGCCCCCGGCAGACGCACAGATTCACCGCGTCGGAGTGCGCCAAGATGGAGGGGTGACCTCCCTCCATGACCTCCTCTCCCGCGGCTTCGCGTCCGACAACTATTCGGGCATTCACCCGGAGATTTTCGACGCAATCGGGCGGGCCAACGGCGCCCACCAGATCGCCTACGGCGACGACGTATACACCGCCGAACTGCAGCGGGTCTTCCACCGGCACTTCGGCGAGCAGGCCCTGGCGTTCCCGGTGTTCAACGGCACCGGCGCCAACGTCATCGGCCTGCAGTCGATGCTGCCGCGCTGGGGTGCGGTCGTCTGCGCGAGCACCGCGCACATCAACACCGACGAGGGTGGCGCCCCCGAACGCGTCGGCGGGCTCAAGCTGCTGCCGATCGAGACCCCGGACGGCAAGCTCACCCCCGCACTGATCGACCAGGAAGCCTGGGGTTGGGGCGACGAGCACCGCGCCCAGCCGCTGGTCGTGTCGATCACGCAGACCACCGAACTCGGCACCCTGTACACGCCGGCCGAGGTGCGCGCCATCGCCGACCACGTGCACGCCAAGGGCATGCTGCTGCACATGGACGGCGCCCGCATCTCCAACGCCGCGGCCGCCCTCGGCGTACCGTTCCGCGACTTCACCACCGACGCCGGCGTCGACGTGCTCAGCTTCGGCGGCACCAAGAACGGCATGATGCTCGGCGAGTGCATCGTCGTGCTCAACCCGGACGCCTCCACGGGCCTCAAGTACCTGCGCAAGCTGAACATGCAGCTCTCCTCCAAGATGCGCTTCATCTCCGCCCAGCTGATCGCCCTGCTCGACGGTGACCTGTGGCTGCGCAACGCCGACCACGCCAACGCCATGGCCGCACGCCTGCGCGGAGCGCTCGAAGAAAGCCTGGCGGATGGTTCGTTGACGGGCATCTCCTTCAGCCAGCCCACCCAGGCCAACGCCATCTTCGCCGTGCTGCCGGCGGGCGTGGCCGACCGGGTGCGCGAGCTCTACCGGTTCTACGACTGGAACCCGGCCACCGGCGAGGTGCGCTGGATGTGCGGCTTCGACACCACCCCGGAAGACGTCGACGACTTCGTCGCCGCCCTGACAAAGGAACTGATCAGCGCATGAACGCCTTCGAGAGCAAGCCCTGGTTTAGTTCCTACGCGGCCGGCGTGCCCAGCACCATCCAGGACCCGTCCGAGACCCTCGTCGACATGATCGAGGGCTCCAGCCGACGGTTTGCCGACAAGGTCGCGCTGGACTTCTTCGGCGGCACGATGACGTACGCCCAGCTGGGCGACGAGATCTCCCGGGTGGCCAACGGGCTGCGCCGGCTCGGCGTGAAGCCGGGCGACCGGGTGGCCCTGGTGCTGCCGAACTGCCCACAGCACATCGTCGCGTTCTACGCCGTGCTGCGGCTGGGCGCGATCGTGGTGGAGCACAACCCGCTCTACACCGAGCGTGAGCTGCGCCACCAGTTCGAGGACCACGGCGCGAGCGTCGCCATCGTCTGGGACAAGGTCTACTCCATGGTGCGCGGCTTCCCCCGCGACATGGGCCTGCACACCGTCGTCGCCGTCGACGTCACCCGGTCGATGCCGCTCACCACCCGCCTGGCGCTGCGCCTGCCCATCGCCAAGTCCCGCACCGCCCGCGCCGCCCTCACTGTGGCCCAGCCACTCAAGGACGCCATCGAGTGGGGCGCCCTGGTGGGGTCCCGCCGGTTGCGCACCGCGCATCCGCGCCCGCTGCTCGGCGACACCGCGGTGCTGCAGTACACCAGCGGCACGACCGGGTCACCCAAGGGCGCGATCCTGTCGCACTTCAACCTGCAGGCCAACGCCAAGCAGAGCGAAGCGTGGGTGCCGGGCCTCGAACGCGGCAAGGAGGTCTTCTACGGAGTCCTGCCGATGTTCCACGCCTACGGCCTCACCCTCTGCCTCACCGTCGCCATGTCCATCGGTGCGCGCCTGGTGCTGTTCCCCAAGTTCGATGTCGGCCTCGTGCTCAACGCCGTCAAGCGCACCCCGCCTACCTTCCTGCCGGCGGTGCCGCCGATCTACGACAAGCTCGTGAAGGGCGCCGCCGACAAGGGCATCAGCCTGCGCGGCACCAAATACGCCATCTCGGGGGCGATGAGCCTGCCCCTGGCCACCGTGGAGCTGTGGGAGTCCGCCACCGGCGGCCTGCTCGTCGAGGGCTACGGCATGACCGAGTGTTCCCCCATCGCGGTGGGCAACCCGATGGGCCCGAGCCGGCGCCCAGGCACCGTCGGCGTGCCGTTCCCCAGCACCGAGATCCGCGTGGTCGACCCCACGGATCCCACCGTGGACCGCGGCTTCGACGAGGAGGGTGAACTGCTCGTGCGCGGCCCGCAGGTGTTCTCCGGCTACTGGGATCGCCCCACCGAGACCGCGCAGACGCTCCTGGCGGATGGCTGGCTGCGCACCGGTGACATCGTCACGGTGTCGCCGGACGGGTTCGTCACCATCGTGGACCGCATCAAGGAACTGATCATCACCGGCGGTTTCAACGTGTCACCGTCCGAGGTGGAGGCGGCCCTGCTGTCGCACCCCGACGTTGCCGACGCTGCCGTGGTGGGCCTCAAGGCCGACACCGGCGGCGAAGACGTGGTCGCGGCCGTGGTGCTCATCGCCGGTGCCACCCTCGACGTGGATCGGCTGCGGGAGTACTGCCGCACCCGCATCTCCGCCTACAAGGTGCCCCGCCGCATCGTGGAGGTCGACGACCTTCCCCGCTCGCTGATCGGCAAGGTCATGCGCCGCCAGGTGCGCGACTCCCTCGCCGCCGCGGAGACGCCCGCCGCCTGACGCGCCCAACGCGCCACAACTCACATGCAGATGCATGGAATACTTGTGCGCGCCATGCGTTGAAGTCAACTGGGACGATGATGCCCCGCATCCGATTCACCTCATTGATTCACGAGAAAGCCGGGCATCATGACCCTCATCACCGACACCCACAGCCGCGCCGCCGACACGACGGCTCCGATCCTCCCGGCGATGGCCGAGCGTTGGAGCCCGCGCGGCTTCGATGCGAACGCCGTCATCGACGAAGACACCCTCACCACGGTGCTCGAGGCCGCGCGTTGGGCGCCGTCCGGCAACAACAACCAGCCGGCCCGCTTCATCGTCGCCCGCCGCGGCTCCGCCAGCTTCACCAAGATCCACCAGCACCTGATGGGCTTCAACCAGGCCTGGGCCGACAAGGCGTCGGTGCTGATCCTCAACATCGCCGAGGGTGACAACGCCTGGGCGGAGTACGACCTGGGCCAGGCCGTCGCGCACCTCACCATCCAGGCCCAGCACGAGGGCCTGTTCAGCCACCAGCTCGG
The DNA here is from genome assembly GCF_054075385.1 of Cryobacterium sp. AP23. Lineage (NCBI taxonomy): Bacteria > Bacillati > Actinomycetota > Actinomycetes > Micrococcales > Microbacteriaceae > Cryobacterium > Cryobacterium sp. AP23. Next base: position 2,449,462 of record NZ_CM133415.1, read on the forward strand.
CGGCATCGACCGCAAGGGCCTGGCCGACGCGTTCAACCTCAAGGCCAACCAGAACGCCGTCACCGTGACCGTTCTCGGCGTTCTCGGCGACGCCGACGCCCTCACCCCCGAGCTGCTCACGCGCGAGATCGCCCCGCGTACCCGCAAGCCCCTCACCGAGATCCTGCTGGTCAACGACTAAGCACCACTCGACGCGAGTTGCCACTTCGCGCCCCATCCGGGCCTCCGAAGGGGCACCAACTGGCATCTCACCCGACATCTGCTCGCGAAAAGCCAGTTGAGGCCCCCTCCCGGCCCGTCAATGGGCCGGAACTGGCAACTCATGCGGCCGGCCCGACGCCGACTTGCCGCAAAGTCCCCCTTCGGGTGCCCGCAAGGGGACTTTTGCCGCAACTCGCGCGTGCTTCACGACGAACGCCCCCGTGCTTCGAGCGAGGGGGCGTTCGTGTGTGCGGTGCGTGCTACGGGCGGAGCAGCACCTTGATGGCGCGGCGTTCGTCCATGGCGGCGTACGCCTCGGCGACCTCGGCCAGCGGCAGCTGCAGGTCGAACACCCGGCCGGGGTTGATCTCTCCGCTGAGCACCTCGGGCAGCAGTTCCTCGACGTAGGCGCGCACGGATGCGACGCCGCCGTTCACGCCGACGTTGCGGCCGAAGAGGACCTTGATCGGCAGCTCGGCGCCGCCGTTCGGCACGCCGACGTAGCCGACCATGCCGCCGGGACGAGCCGAACGGATCGCCTGGTCCATCGATTCCTGGGTGCCGACGCACTCGAGCACGCAGTCGGCGCCCACGCCGTCGAACATCTCGCGGATGCGCTCGACGCCCGCGTCGCCGCGCTCCTCAACGATGTCGGTGGCACCGAACTCGCGGGCAACGGCCTGCCGGTCGGCGTGCCGGGACATGGCCACGATGCGGGACGCACCGAGGCGCTTGGCGGCGATGATCGCGCAGAGGCCGACGGCCCCGTCGCCGACCACCACGACGGTGCTGCCGGTGGTGACGCCGGCGGACACGGCGGCGTGGTGTCCGGTGCCCATCACGTCGGCGAGGGTGAGCAGGCCGGGGACCTGGGCATCCGTGGGCTGCACGGGGGTGGCGACGAGCGAACCGTCGGCGTGCGGAACCCGCACGCGCTCGCCCTGGGCGCCGTCGGCGAAGCCGCCGAGCTGGTCGTCGGAGCCCCACCAGCCGCCATTGAGGCAGGAGGTGCTGACGCCGTTGACGCAGTTGACGCAGGTGTTGTCGCAGTCGTAGAACGGGGCGATGACGAAGTCGCCCACCTTGATGGTGGTGACGTCAGGGCCGATCTCGTCGACGATGCCGACGAACTCGTGGCCGATCCGGTGCGGCTTGTCGGTGGCGGTCACGCCACGGTACGGCCAGAGGTCGGAGCCGCAGACGCAGGCCGCCACGACCCGCACGATGGCGTCGCCACCGGTGGAGAGGACTGGGTTGGGAACTTCATCGAGTCGGATATCCCGCTCGCCGTAAATAACAGTTGCACGCATCCTAAAAGCCTAACCCCGCTCGTAGGCTGGGCTGATGACCTCGTCTCCGCACGCCCAGGCCCGACCCCTGCGATTCAACGCCTTCGTCATGAACACGGCGTCACACATCCAGCACGGCCAGTGGCGGCGACCGGATGCCCGTCAGCACGAGTTCAACGACGTGGACCTGTGGATCGAGGTGGCGCAGACCCTCGAGCGCGGCGCCTTCGACGCCCTGTTCTTCGCCGATGTCGTGGGCGTCTACGGGCCCGTCGGCGGAAACTACACGGTGAACGCCCGGGAGGGCCTGCAGCTGCCCAACAACGACCCGTCGGTGCTGCTCGGCGCGCTGGCCACCCACACCACGCACCTCGGCCTGGCGTTCACCAGCTCGATCCTGCAGGCGCATCCGTTCGAGTTCGCCCGCCGGGTGTCGACCCTCGACCACATCTCCCGCGGCCGGGTGGCCTGGAACATCGTCACCAGCTACCAGGAGAACGCAGCCCGCAACTTCGGCCTCGACCGACTGGGCGAGCACGACAGCCGTTACGACCAGGCCGCCGAGTACCTCGACGTGGTCTACAAGCTCTGGGAAGGCTCCTGGGACGACGACGCGCTGCTGCGGGACAAGGCCGGGGCGTTCTCCGACGTCAACGGGATCCATCGGATCAACCATGAGGGCGAGTACTACCGGGTGGAGGGACCGCACCTGTCCTCGCCGTCGCCGCAGCGCACGCCGTTCCTGTTCCAGGCCGGGTCGTCGCCGAAGGGCCGCGCGTTCGCCGGCACGCACGCCGAGGCACAGTTCGTGGGCGGCAGTACCCCCGAGCAGGTGCGGACCATCATCAGGGACACCCGCGATGTTGCCGTGGCGCAGGGGCGCGGACCGGACGACATCCTCTTCTATGTGGCGCTGAGCTTCATCATCGGCAGCACCGAAGACGAGGCCCGGCGCCTGGAACGGGAGTACGACGAGTACGCCAACGAGGAAGGCTTTCTGGCCCACGCCAACCTCGGTGTTGGGCAGGACGATGGCACGCCGTACCCGCCGGACACCCTGCTGCGCGACATCACCACCAACGGCAACAGGTCCACCCTGGCCAGCGTCACGCGCAGCATCGAGGGCCGCGAGCCCACCGTGCGCGACCTCGGAGCGCTCTCGGCGAAACGGCACATCCGGGTGGTGGGCACCCCCGATCAGATCGCCGACCAGCTCGACGCCTGGAGCGAGGCCGGCGTCGATGGTGTGAACGTCGTCAACTGGGTGCTGCCGGGCAGCTACACGGACTTCGTCGACCACCTCACCCCGGTGCTGCAGGACCGCGGGCTGCAGCAGCGCGAGTATGTGCCGGGCAGCCTGCGCGAAAAACTGACCGGCTCCGCCCGCACCAATGAGCGGCATCCCTCCTCGCGCTACCGCGGCGCGTTCCGCTAGAAAGGAAATAGTCGCTCTACAAGGACGTTTCTGCGGATTCCGTCCTCATTAGCGCACTATTTCCTATTTTGCATGCGGATGCCTCAGTACCAGTCGGTCTGGTTCAGGAGCCGTACGACGATGACGGGAGAACCGTTCATGCGGGCCGACAGCACCTGGGCCTGGCCTACGGCGTGATTGATTGAGTCGAAGAGTTGCACCCGCAAGTGGCTGAACGCCGAGCCCTCGGTGATGGCGTAGAAACCGGCGTTGGGGACGCCGCGGTGTGCCTCAAACGTGTGGCGCCACAGTCTCACCAGCTTGCCGTCGGCAACCACGGCGCGCTTCTCGAAGAGGGACAGCACCGTGCGGTCAGGGGGAATCGATTTTCTCGGCTGCTCAGGGTCGAATCTCCCCAGGATGGTCGGCGATACGCCCATGTTGGTCTCATAGAGGCGACCCGTTTCATCGTGCCGAGGGTCGAACGCCGACGGCTCGCCGTCCAACCAGTCGCTGTAGTAGATGCAACTGCGTAGGGTCGCGTCGATCTGCGGCAGCGGGTCAGCCTGCCATTCGTCGGTGTCCGTGAGGTAAAGGGTCTGCGGTGCGGCCGTCATGGGCCTAGTCAACAGCACCAGGGCAGTCAAGCAGAGACGCGACGGCAGGATTCGAACCTGCGATTACCGGAATATGAAACCGGTCCCTTGGTCCACTTGGGTACGCCGCGATGTCCTCCACGCTAGGTGGCCTGGCAGCGGATCGCAGCGTACGTGTCGCCGTTTGACGCCATGTAACAGCGTGTGACTCACCGAGACCGGCGGCGCGCTAGCGTAAAACCATGTCATCGCACCGCCTCGAGCTCGGTTTCCTGTCGTTCGTTCCCAACCCGTACGGGCCGGACCAGGCGGGCCGGGCCCTGGAAGACGGCCTGTGCCTGTTCGAGCACGCCGAGCAGCTCGGTTTTGACATCGGCTGGATCCGGGTGCGGCACTTCGAGGAGTTCCCCTCCAGCCCGCTCACGTTCCTGTCGGCCGCCAGCCAGCGCACCAGCCGCATCCGCCTGGGCACCGGCGTGATCCCGCTGCGCTACGAAGACCCGATCCGGCTGGCGGAAGACGCCGCGACGGTCGACCTGCTCAGCGGCGGCCGGCTCGAGCTTGGCGTGAGCAGCGGCATTGGCCAGTTCGCGAAGATCCTCGACCCGGTCTTCGGCGAGTCCGAGCGCGGCTTCTCCGCCGAGTCGCAGCACCGCCTCGGCCGGTTGCGCGAGGCCCTGGCCGGCACCCCGGTCGCGCACAGCGGTGCCGGCTTCATGAGCATCCCCGCGGATGTCGACCTCACCGTCACGCCGGCGTCCGCCGGTCTCGGCGAACGGCTCTGGTACGGGCCCGGCACTCTCGCCAGCGCCATCCGCACCGGCGAACAGGGCCTGGACATTCACGTCTCCACCCTCAACGCCGAGGAGACCGGGGTGCCGTTCGCGGCCGGGCAGGCCGCGCAGCTGCGGGCGTACAAGGAGGCCTTTGCGACGGCGACCGCCGGCACCGGGCGCACCCCGAGGTTGGCCGCCGGGCGCATCATCCTGCCGTTCACCGACCCGCGCGACGCGGAGGCCTACGCCGGCTTCACGCAAGGGTACGCATCACGCATGCACGACGACGGCCGCCCGCACGACCCGTCGGTGAACATCCGCTTCGACCGGGTGCACAGCGGCGAACCCGCCCGCATCATCGACGGACTGCTCGCCGACGAGGCCCTCGCCGAGGTCACCGAACTCACCCTCACCCTGCCGGCGCCCGGCGGCATCGACGCGCACCTGCGCACGCTCGACGCCGTGGCCGAGCACATCGCACCGGCGCTGGGCTGGACCCCCGCGGTCTGACGGGTCGGTCGACACCGGGACACACACGCACGTCACCGGGTCTCGACAAGCTCGACCAGCGATCGGGCGCGACCCACGGGAACGTCGCGACGCCATCTACACGCCGCACCATCCGTTGGTCGAGCCTGTCGAGACCCCGCGAGCCGACCTGGGTCAGCGGGCGGCGATGTCGGCCCGGTGGGCGGGCAGGGCCGCGAGGTGCTGCAGCAGGGCGCGGGCGACCTTGTCGTTTTCGCGGAAGGAGATCGCGTTGGTGCGCGGGCGGGAGAACGCGCCGACGAACGGCGAGTTCGTGTACGGCCCGATCGCGAAGCGGCGCTCGTGCAGGGCTCCGGCCCCGTCCACCACCCGGGTGTCGAGCTGGCGCACCAGCAGCCGGCCGGTGCTGCCGACGTAATCGCCGTCGGCCACGAGCTCCTCCACGCCGCCGCCCTCGGCGATCAGCGCGCGCAACAGCTCGTTGTCGCTGCGGGAGACACTCGTGTCGGGCAGCCGGGCGTCGATGAGCGCGGCCGCGGTGACCACCCGGTCGACGTTGGCGCTGCCGGCGCGGAACAGCCCGGTGGCCTCGTCGGCCTGCACCCACAGGTCGCCGCCGAGGAACTCCACGATCCCGGCCTCGGACAGCGCCACCAGCTCGTCGAGCCGGTGCCCGGGCGGCCCGCTGGCGATGAAGCTGAAGTAGCCCAGCCACCAGCCGTGGATGTCCCGCACGCGTGACTCGGCGGTCCACTTGGGCGAGTCGATGATGTCCGAGAGCGTGAACAGGCTGGTCAGCATGGCGACGAACAGGCCCAGGGTCGCCGAGTGCTCCGGCCGGGTGCGCAGGGCCAGGTCGCCGCGGATGTACTCCCGCAACGCTTCCTGCAGCTGCTCCACCGAGTCGAAGCGCAGGCCGTGCAACGGCCGGTCGAACTCGGGCAGGAAGATCCGGTCGAGCGGGTCGGGCACGCCCGCCAGAACCAGCTCGCGGAAACGTTCGATGTCGCGCTCGATGGCGGGCGCATCCGTGCCGAGGTCGACAAGCGGATGGCTGGAGCGGCGTTCGGTGGCGGCCACCGGGGTGCCGGCCGCGATCGGCAGCGCGCGCGGGTCGATCGCCGCGAACCGGTCGGCGAACTCGGCCCATCGCAGGCTCACCCGCTCCGGGTGCCCGGTGAAGAGCTCCCGGTAGTACCCCCACAGGCTTTCCTGGGCGATCAGCGGCCAGATGTCGGCGGTGAAGTCGAGGCTTTCGCTCTCGGATTCCAGCCGGGCGGCCACTGCGGGGGTGAAGAACCGCGGCACCGGGCGCTCACCCACCAGGGTGGAGCTGATCTTGGAGCGGTAGGGCACGCCGCGGCGGGAGCCGAGGAACAGCCGGGGTTCCGCGCCGCTGGGCAGGTAGACCAGCCGGCCGGTGTCGTCGCGTGAGAACCGGCCGCCACGGCCCTCGGTGAGCAGCACGGTGAGGTCGACCGCGGCGAGGCCGAAGCCGCGCACGATGAGGTTCTGGCCGGGGGTGATCTGGCTGAGGTCGGCATCCGCGGTGAACGCCGGCGGCAGGTAGACCCGGCCGTGCCGGTCGGCGAAGTCGGCCAGCGCGGCGTGCGCCGGCTCGGGCTGGGAACCGTTGTGGCCGAGCGAAAACAGCACCACGGTGGCGACGATCGTGGTGTCGTCGTCGAGGGTGACGAGCTGGTCGCCGCCGGGCAGGTCGTCCACCCGCGTCGCCCGGGCGGGGTACACCTGCACGCTCACGGCATCCGTGAGGTCGTCGACCGCGGCACGGAAGAACCAGTCGAGGTAGAGGCTCTGCAGCCGGCGGGTGGGGAAATCGGCCCCGGTGAGCGCGCTGATCTCGGCGGCGAGCGCCGCATCCACGGCGGTCAGCTCGATGCTGCCGGCGCGCACCAGGTCGACCCAGTCGATCAGGGACGGGCCGGGACGCACCGGTCCGTCGATCACCGAGGACTCGTCGGTGAACATGGTCACATCGGCCGCCATCGAGTTGAGCTTGAGCAGCGGCGACTGGTCGAACCGCCAGATCCGGCCGGGGCCGGCGGGGAACGGATCGATGAAATGCACGGTGAGGGCGCGGTCGGCAGACCATTCCGTGCCGAGGTTGGCGGCGATCCGTTCGAGCACACCGGCCCCGCGGGGTCCGGCGCCGATGACCGCGACCGAGAGGGGAGTGCTGTCGGTGTGCGGGGTGGTGTGCGCGCTCGTCATGACACAACATTCCCCGGTTTGCGCAGCAGAAGTGCTGAATATGACCTGCCGTGACGCCGTGACGAATTGTGAAGCGAAATCTTTGCCGGGCACGGATGCCGCCGCCTACGTTCGGCTGAAGCGCCAGACCGGCGCCCGGAGAGAAAGGACGTAAGACCATGCCCATCGAATTCCTCGGCATCGCCGCACTGAACGACGGCAGCGAGACGCAGCCGCGCCGCGGCGCCAGCTTCGACCTGGACTACACCCTGCGCCTGGCCCGGGCGCACGAAGACAACAACTGGGACCGGGTGCTCTTCGCCTACCACTCCGGCTCCCCCGACCCGGCGTCGGTCGCCGCCCTCGTGGCCGCGAAGCTCGACACCCTCAAGATCCTGCTGGCGCACCGCCCGAACGTGTCGTACCCCACCTACGCCGCCAAGGTCGTCGCCACCCTCGACCAGATCAGCGCCGGCCGGGTCAACCTGCACGTCATCACGGGCGGCTCCACCGCCGACCAGGCCGCGGAGGGCGACCACCTCAGCAAGGACGACCGCTACGAGCGCACCGGCGAGTACATCCGCATCCTCAAGCAGGCCTGGACCAGCACCTCGAAGTTCAGCTTCGCCGGCGCCCACTACCAGTTCGAGGATTTCGTCAGTGACATCTTCCCGGCGCAGAGCCCGCGCCCGCAGGTCTCCTTCGGCGGTTCCTCCCCCGCCGCCTACGCGATCGGCGCGGCCGAGTCCGACATCTTCGCGCTCTGGGGCGAACCGCTCGCCGACACCGCCGAGCAGATCCAGACCATCACGGATGCCGCCCGCGCGGCCGGCCGCACCGAGCGTCCCCGCATCCAGGTGGCGTTCCGCCCGATCATCGCCGCCACCGAGGCCCTCGCCTGGCAGAAGGCCGAAGACATCCTCGGCAAGATCGAGCAGCGGGTGGCCGCAACGGCCACGCCCGAGCAGGACGCGGCCCTGGCCTCGCCGGAGAACGCCGGCTCGCAGCGGCTGCTGCGGATCGCCGAGCAGGGCGACCGGTTCGACAAGGCACTCTGGACCAAGGCGGGCAAGGCCGCCGGCGGCCGCGGCAACTCGAACGCCCTCGTCGGAACCCCGGAGCAAGTCGCCGCGGCCCTGCTGGACTACATCGACCTCGGCGTGGACATCATCTCCGCCCGCGGCTACGACTACGTCGACGACACCATCGACTTCGGCCGCTACGTCATCCCGCTCGTGCGCGACGAGGTCGCCAAGCGCGACGCCGCCGCCGCTTCCGCTTCGGAGACCGCGAAGGGGTCCTCCCGTGACGCTGCTTGATCGTTCCCCGGCCGGCACAAGCACCAATGACGACACGTTCGTCTACGTCACCGCCGACGACCCGCTGGCCGAGCCTCTCCTGACCGAGCTGGCCAAGGAATACGACAGCCGCTACGGAACCTTCTTCGGCGAGAGCGCCTCCGTCGAACTCCGGCGCTACCCGGTGGAGGCGTTCGCCGCTCCGCACGGCGCGTTTGTGCTGTTGCTGCGCGACGGCGTGCCGATCGCCGGCGGTGCATTCAAGCGGTTCGACGAGCACACCTCCGAGCTCAAGCGCATCTGGACCGCCGCCACCCACCGCCGGCAGGGCCTGGCCCGGCTGGTCGTCGAGGAACTCGAGCTGGAGTCCCGCCGCCGCGGCTACGACCGGGTGTTCCTCACCACCGGGCCCCGCCAGCCCGAGGCGAAGAACCTGTACCTGCGCACCGGCTACACCCCGCTCTTCGACCCGGCCCGCTCGCCGGAGGAGATCATCATCCACGCCTTCGCGAAGAGCCTGGACGACACCCTGCTGGACGTGCCCGGCATCACCGCTGCCCACGAGGCAGCCCTGGCCGAGCATCACGCGAACAACCCCGGCTTCGTGGCGCAGTCATCACCGACACCGTCATCACCGGCAGAGAGCGAGTGAGACCATGACCGACACCATCGAAAAGACGGGCACCGCGCCATCCGTTACGCCCGTCGTGGTCAACCGCGACGGCGACGGCACCGACTACAACGCCCTCAAGGTCGTGCACACCCGGCACTACCTGCGCTGGATCTTCGGCGCTCTGGTGCTGTTCGTGGTGCTGCAGCTCGGCTGGAGCCTGGTCACCAACGACCGGTACGGCTGGGATGTGGTGGCGAAGTACTTCTTCGCGCCGGCGATCCTGCGCGGGCTCGCCCTCACCCTCGCCCTCACCGCGGTGGCCGGCACGCTCGGGTTCATCCTCGGCACGATTCTCGCCCTGGCCCGACTGTCGAAGTCGCCGATCCTGGGCTCGGTGTCGTGGTCGTTCATCTGGTTCTTCCGCTCGGTGCCGCTGCTCGTGCAGGTACTCATCTGGTACAACCTGGGTTACCTCTATCCCCGGCTCGGCTTCGGCATCCCGTTCACCGACACCTACCTGGTGGACTTCGACACCATCACCCTGATCAGCCAGTTCGCCGCCGCCGTGCTCGGACTCTCGCTGCACCAGGCGGCGTACTCCGCGGAGATCATCCGCGGCGGCATCCTCTCGGTCGACCAGGGCCAGCTGGAAGCATCCGCGGCGCTGGGCCTACCCCGGCACGTGCGGGTGCTGCAGATCATCCTGCCGCAGGCGGCCCGGTCGATCCTGCCCAACGCGTTCAACGAGATCATCGGGCTGCTCAAGGGCACCTCGATCGTGTCGGTGATCGCGCTCGGCGAGCTGTTCTACGTGGCGCAGGTGATCTACAACCGCAACCAGCAGGTGATTCCGCTGCTGCTCGTGGCCGTGATCTGGTACATCGTGCTCACCACCGTGCTGAGCATCGGCCAGTTCTACGTGGAGCGGTACTTCGCCCGCGGCGCCGAACGGGTTCTGCCACCCACCCCGCTGCAGGCCGCCCGGCGCTGGATCAGCGTGCAGTGGGCCCGGCTCGACGAGAACGAGACGCCCGCCGCGACCACCCCGGCCCAGTCCACGCCGGCGGCCCCGTCCGCCGGCGCCGGTATCGACGCCAAATCCGAGAGCTTCCGACTATGAGCGCCCCCACCCTGAGCCACGCCACCTCCGCCGCCCCCTCGACGGATGCCGCCACCCGCGGCCTGGTCGAGATCCGCGGGGTCTCCAAGAGCTACGCCGGCCACGAGGTGCTGCACGACGTGAACCTCACCGTGCAGCCCGGCGAGGTCGTCGCGATCCTCGGCCCGTCCGGCTCGGGCAAGTCCACCCTGCTGCGCACCATCAACCACCTCGAGAGCGTCGACCGCGGCTGGGTCACGGTGGACGGCCAGCTGATCGGCTACGAACAGCGCGGCGACAAGCTGTTCGAACTCAAGGAGAAGGAGATCCTCAAGCGCCGCACCCAGGTGGGCGTGGTCTTCCAGAACTTCAACCTGTTCCCGCACCTCACCGCAGCGGAGAACATCGCCAAGGCCCCGGTTGCGCTGGGGCGGGTGAGCAAGTCCGACGGCCACGAACTGGCCCTGGGCCTCCTGGCCAAGGTCGGCCTGTCCGACAAGGCGGATGCCTACCCCCGGCAGCTCTCCGGCGGCCAGCAACAGCGGGTCGCCATCGCCCGTGCGCTGGCCCTCACGCCCAAGGTGCTCCTCTTCGACGAGCCCACCTCGGCGCTGGACCCGGAGCTGGTCGGCGAGGTGCTCGACGTCATCCGTGACCTGGCCAAGCTCGGCACCACGCTGATCATCGTCACCCACGAGACCGGGTTCGCCCGGGAGGTGGCCGACCGGATCGTCTTCATCGACGGCGGCCACATTCTCGAGGTCGGCACCCCCGCGCAGGTGTTCGGTGCGCCGACACATCCGCGCACCAAGGAATTCCTGGGCAAGGTCCTCTGACCGTCAGGCCGGGAACACAGCATCACCCCTCGCATCACCACCCCGTTCACAGCAGCAGTAGAGAGGCACACCACCATGGCCATCAAGAAGAAGACAGCTGTCATCATCGGAGGCGTCGCGGCCGTCGCGCTCGTCGCCGGCGGCATCACCGCAGCGGTTCTCGGCAGCAACAGCTCCGCCGAGGCCACCCCGGCCGCCGAGAGCGCCGCCGCAACGACCGGCGGCACCGTCGAATTCAACCTCGGCCCCGACCAGGACCGCATCCGCCTGGACGAGGTGCCCGAAGCCGTCGCGGCCATTGAAGCCAGCGGCTTCGAGCCGATCGAGGCCGGCAAGCTCACCGTCGTGGTGAGCCCATATGTCGCCCCGCTCGGCCTGTACGCCGACGACGACACCACCCTGATCGGCAACGAGACCGACATCGCGCAGCTCATCGCCGACGGACTGGGCCTCGAGCTCAACCTGCAGCCGGCCGCGTGGGCCGACTGGCCCCTGGGCATCCAGTCGGGCAAGTACGACCTCATCACCTCGAACGTCACCGTGACCGAAGAGCGCAAGGACCTCTACGACTTCGCCAGCTACCGCGAGGACCTGCTCGGCTTCTACGTGAAGTCCGACTCCGAGATCGACTCGATTGAGGAGGCGAAGGATGTTGCGGGGCTCAAGATCATCGTGGGCTCTGGCACCAACCAGGAGAAGATCCTGCAGGCCTGGGATGCGGAGAACATCGCCGCGGGCCTCGACCCGGTGGAGTACCAGTACTTCGACGACACCGCAGCGGCAAACCTGGCTCTGCAGTCCGGGCGGGCCGACGCGAACTTCGGACCGAATGCGACCGCCGCTTATGCAGCCGCCGAGAACGGTGAGACCAAGTTGGTCGGCACGTTCAACGGCGGATACCCGGCGCACGCCAACATCGCAGCCGGAACCCTCAAGGGCAACGGCCTGATCGAGGGCGTCGCACTCGCGCTGAACGCCGCGATCGACGGTGGCGAATACGGCGAGGTCCTGGAGCGCTGGGGCCTGACCAGCGAGGCCGTCACCGAGTCCGAGGTCAACCCCGCGGGCCTGCCGCGCGAGTAGCGCACCCAGACGGCTGGTCACCACGGCGCCGGGGCGGAGGACACTCCCGCCCCGGCCTTAGCTCTGTCCGGTCCGCTGGTCGAGCTTGTCGAGACCCCGCAACCCATCCGCTGGTCGAGCTTGTCGAGACCCCGCAAGACACCGCGCTAACGCAACCGGCTCGCAGGCACGTCACCTGGTCTCGACAAGCTCGACCGACGAAGGAGTGCAACCCGAGAGCACTCTCACGACCGCGATTCATTCACTCGGTTCTCGTTATCCATAGATCCGCCCCTGCATGAATGTGCGTGCCCTTCCCCTGCCAAGCTCCCCCGCATGCCATTCATGTACATCCTCGAGTGCGCCGATCACTCGTTCTACGTCGGCAGCACATGGGACCTGGAGAAGCGCTTGGCGCAGCACGCCAGTGGCATCGGCGGAGCCGCGTATACACGCCGACGGCGCCCGGTGCGACTCGTCTACTTCGAGGAGAGTGACCGAATCGAGGATGCGTACGCCCGCGAAAAGCAGATCCAGAACTGGGGCAGGGCAAAGCGGATCGCGCTCATCGAGGGGCGATACGACGACCTGCCGGGGTTGAGCCGGTCTAAGCACGACTGACCGGCGAGCCGACCTGCGCACACAACCACCCGCTGGTCGAGCCTGTCGAGACCTGGCGAGACGACCTGCGGATGCCGCGGCAGCGACACACACGCACGACACGAGGTCTCGACGCGCGAGCCGACCTGCGCACACAACCATCCGCTGGTCGAGCCTGTCGAGACCTGGCGAGACGACCTGCGGATGCCGCGGCAGCGACACACACGCACGTCACGAGGTCTCGACAAGCTCGACCAACGACCGGGTGCGACACACACGCACGACACGAGGTCTCGACGCGCGAGCCGACCTGCGCACACAACCATCCGCTGGTCGAGCCTGTCGAGACCTGGCGAGACGACCTGCGGATGCCGCGGCAGCGACACACACGCACGTCACGAGGTCTCGACAAGCTCGACCAGCGAGAGGGGCGCGGGTTAGGCCTCCGTGCCGGGGGTGGTGGGCTGGCCGGCGGCCTTCCAGGACTCGAAGCCGCCCTCGACGTGGGCGACGGCGGTGTGGCCGTGGGCGACAAGCCAGTCGGCGACCGGCTGGGAGCCGGCCACACTGCCGCAGACCACCACGATGGGGTGCTCGGCGGAGTGCACCTGGGTGAGCCGCTCGGGCGAATCCGCGCCGAAGAGCTCGGGCAGGCGCTCGCGGTCCACCACGATCGCGCCCGCGATGCCGCCGACCCGCTCGCGGGTGGGCTGGCTGCGCACGTCGATGAGCACGGCGCCGTTCTGCACCCATTCCGCACCCTCCACGGCCGTCAGGAGGTCCGGCTCGGTCGTTGCTGGCGTGGTTGTAGTCTGATCAGTCATGTGAATCTCCAGTTCGTTCGGTGCGGGGGGTCGGGCGGGTCAGACCGGCAGGCCCAGGGTGTGGCGCAGGGTCGCGCCCTCGTCGTACTCGGTGCGGTAGACGCCGCGCTCCTGCAGCTCGGGGATCACCCGGTCGACGAACTCGTCGAGCCCGGTGGGGTTGGAGCTGCCGACGATGACGAAGCCGTCGGAGGCGTCCTCCTGAACGTGCCGGTTGATGGTCTCGGCCACCTGCACCGGGGTGCCCACGAAGGTGTGGTTGGCGGCGAAGCGGATGACCAGGTCACGGATGCTCAGACCCTCGGCTTCGGCCAGGGTGCGCCAGCCGCGCGCGATCGCGGCCGGGTCGGCGTCGTGTCGCACCCGGCCGCGGGTGACGCCCTGGTCGGTGCTGACCGGGTCGATCTCCGGCAGCGGCCCATCCGGGTCGTATCCACCGAGGTCGGTGCCCCAGACCTGCTCGAGGAACGCGATCGCGGTCTGCGGGCTCACCTGCAGCAGCGCGGTCTCGCGGGAGCGCTCCCGGGCCTCCTGCTCGGTGTCGCCGAGGATGAAGGTGGCCGCCGGCAGGATCTTGAGCGAGTCGCGGTGCCGTCCCTCGGCCGCGAGCCGGCCCTTGACGTCGGTGTAGAATTTCTGGCCGTCCTCGAACTTGGCGTGCCGGGAGAAGATGACCTCGGCGGTGCGGGAGGCGAAACCGCGCCCGTCGGCGGAGTCGCCGGCCTGCACGATCACCGGGCTGCCCTGCGGGCTGCGCGGCAGGGTCGGGAACCCGGTCACGTCGAACTGCGGGCCGTGATGGTCGACGAGCCCGATCGCCTCCTCGGCGAGGAAGTCACCGCCGGCCTTGTCGGCGGCGATGGCGTCCGGCGACCAGGCGTCCCAGAGCCGGCGGGCCACGGTCACGAACTCTTCGGCCCTGGTGTACCGGTCGGCGCCGTCGAGGAAGGCACCGCGGCGGAAGTTCTCGCCGTGGAATGCGTCGAAGGTGGTCACGATGTTCCAGCCGGCCCGGCCGCCCGAGAGGTGGTCGAGGGTGGCCAGCTGCCGGGCGAGCTCGTACGGCTCGTTGAAGGTGCTGCTCAGGGTGCCGACCAGGCCGATGTGCGAGGTGACGGCGGCAATGCCGGCGAGCACCGCGAGGGTGTTGGGCCGGCCCACGACGTCGAGGTCGTGGATGCGTCCCTTATGCTCGCGCAGCCGCAGCCCCTCCGCGAGGAAGAGGAAGTCGAACTTGCCCTTCTCCGCGTTCTGGGCGAAATGCGTGAAGGAGGAGAACGCGATCTGGCTGGCCGCGTTGCTGTTGTCGCGCCAGACCGTGGTGTTGTTCACGCCCGGGAAGTGCGCGGCGAGGTGCACCTGTTTGAGCGGTCGCTCGGCGGAAGTGCGCGCGGGGGCGTCGGAGGTGAGGGTCATGAGCGGGCGCTTCCGATCAGGTCGTGGTCAGCAGGGTCGTTGCGAGGGTCGCCGGGAGCAGGGTCGCCGGGAGCAGGGTCGGCGGATGCGGCGTAACGGTTCTCCGGCACGCCGAGCCCGAGCCGCTCACGCAGGGTCTGGGCGTCGGCCGGGCGGTCGAGCACCCCGGCCGCGGCGAGCGCGGGAACGACCTCGGCGGTGATCCGCACCAGGTCGGCGGGCAGCCGGGCGGGGCGCAGTCGCACCCCGTCGAGGCCGGCATCATGCCAGGCGAGCAGCTGCGCCGCCACGTTCGCGGCGGTGTCGGCGAGGATGACCGTGTCCGAGGTGTACGTCGCGCCGTGCGCGGCATCCAGCCGGGCGAGCGCCGCGCGGGCGGCCTCCGGGCTGTCTTCGATCAGGATCACGGCCTCGGACCAGACCCGCAGCGGCTCGGGGGCGGTGCGCGCCACTGCGGCCGCGGCATCCGCCAGCTCGCCGAGGATCTGGGCGAGGTGGGCGTCGTTCTTCGGCGTGATGCCCACGATGTCGGCGGATGCGGTGGCCAGCTCGTACGGCACCTTCTGGTGGGCGAGCGCGAAGACCACGGGCTGGCCCTGCGGCGGGCGCGGTGTGATCGACGGGCCCTTCACCGTGAAGGTGTCGCCGGCGAAGTCGATGTAGTGCAGCTTGTCACGGTCGATGAAACGGCCGGTCGGCTCGTCGCGGATGATGGCGTCGTCCTCCCAGCTGTCCCAGAGCCGGCGCGCCACCTCGACGGTGTCGGCGGCCTCGCCGAAGAGCTGCTCGATCAGCGCGGTCTGCGCCGGGTCGGTGCCGGCCACGACAGCGGCGGGGTCCAGCGCCGGGAAGGTGCGACGGCCCACATGCGCGGCCTCGTGCGCCCGGCCGGAGACCTGCACCCGCCAGCCGCCCCAGCCCTCGCTGACGTAGTCGAGGGTGGCGGTGGCGGTGCCGATGTGGAACGGTTCGGTGTGGGTGGTGGTGACGGTGGGCACCAGGCCGATGCCCTGGGTGTGCGGGGCGATCGCGGTGGCCAGCAGCAGGGCGTCGAGACGGCCGCGCACCTCGTCCCGGCGGTCGTCGACGCCGCCGAAGCCGGCGGATTGCAGCCCGAAGGCGTCCTCGAAGGTGACCAGGTCGATGCCGGCCGCTTCGGCGATCTTCACCAGGTCGACCCAGTAGGCCAGGTCGAAGAGTTCGGTGGGACGGGCATCCGGTTCACGCCACGCGGCCGGGTGCCAGCCTGCCCCGTCGAGGGCGATGCCGAGGTGGAACCGTGCGGTCATGATGCTGTCCTTTCGAATGGCGCGAACGCTTGGGTGTCTCCACGCTAGGCACGCCGCGCGGCCCGACCGCTGCCGCGAGGTAACACGAGGTCACGGATGCAACGCCGGGTAACAAAGCCCCCGTCGCTTTGACCTCCGCGCCTAGCCTGTGTCCAGCCCACCCCTCCCGAGTTGACCAGAAAGTTGCCGACTTTGTCCCGATACATTGCCCGCCGCCTGCTGCAGGCGATCGGCGTGCTGTGGGCGGCCTACACCGTCTCGTTCCTCGTGCTCTATGCCCTGCCGGGCGACCCGGCCCGGCTGATCGCCGGACCCGACGCCACCGACATCACCCCGGCCCAACTGGATGCCCTGCGCGCCGAGTTCGGCCTCGACAAACCGCTGATCGTGCAGTACCTCGACCGCCTGCTGGGGCTGGTGCGGGGCGACCTCGGCCAGTCGCTGCCCACCGGCCGCCCGGTCGCCGAGCTGATCGGCGAGGCGCTGCCGTCCACCATCCAGATCGCCGCGTTCGGCCTGCTGCTGGCGATCATCTTCGGCGCTGGGCTCGCCATCCTGGCCACCTTCAGCCGTAACCAGACGCTCAGCCGCCTGCTGCTCTCGCTGCCGCCGCTGGGCGTGGCGATCCCCGGGTTCTGGTTCGCGCTGCTGCTCATCCAGTGGTTCTCCTTCGGCATCCCGCTCTTCCCGGCGGTGGGCAACGTCGGCTTCGCCTCCACCGTGCTGCCGGCCATCACCCTGGCGCTGCCGACCGGCGCGACCATCGCCCAGCTGCTGTCGAAGAGCCTGGCGAACACGCTGCGCGAGCCCTACATCGACACCGTGCGCGCCAAAGGCGCCGGGCCCGGCCGGGTGCACTTCCGGCACGCGCTGCGAAACGCCGCCCTGCCGGCGCTCACCGTGACCGGCCTGATCGTGGGGCAGCTGCTCTCCGGCACCGTCGTCGCCGAGACCGTGTTCTCCCGGCCCGGCCTCGGCCGGGTGACCGCGACCGCGGTGGCCCAGCAGGACATCCCCCTGGTGCAGGGCGTCGTGCTCTTCGCCGCCGCCGTGTTCGTGGTGACGAACCTGCTCGTCGACCTCATCTACCCGCTCCTCGACCCGCGGATCGTGATCGGCCGCCGGCGCGTGGCCCGCGTGCAGACCGGAGTTCCCGCATGACCCGCACGGACACCGCCGCCCCCAGCACCGCCCCCGACAGCTTCGTGGCCACGGCCGGAGACCGATTCCAGGATGCCGTCGCCAGCCGCCGGCGCTCCCCCGGCGGGTCCGCCCGCGGCGCCGCCGGCCGCGCAGGCCGGTTCCTGCTCGGCCTCCGCCGCCACCCCGGCACGGTCCTGGCGGTCGCCTGGCTGGCGCTGGTGCTCATCTCTACCGTTGCGCCCGGCCTGTTCACCGGCCAGGACCCGATCGACGGGGTCCCCGCCGAGAAACTCACCGGCCCCTCCGCCGCGCACTGGTTCGGCACCGACCAGCTCGGCCGCGACCTGTTCACCCGGGTCGTCTACGGCAGCGCCCTCACCCTGCAGGCCGCGCTCATCGCGGTGGGCATCGGCCTGCTCGTCGGCTCGGTGCTGGGCCTCCTCGCCGGGTTCATCGGCCGGTGGGTGGATGACGTCATCATGCGCATCAGCGATGTGCTGCTGTCCATCCCCGCGCTGCTGCTCTCGCTGGCGCTGATCACCGTGCTCGGTTTCGGCACCGTGAACGTGGCCATCGCCGTGGGCCTCGGGAGCGTGGCCGCGGTCTCCCGCATCATGCGCTCGGAGGTGATCCGGGTGCGGAATGCCGTCTACGTGGAGGCCGCGCTCGCCTCGGGCAACCGCTGGTCGCGGGTGCTGTTCCGGCACGTGCTGCCCAACTCGGCCGGCCCGGTGATGGTGCTCGCCGCCCTCGAGTTCGGCACCGCGATCCTCGCGATCTCGGCGCTGAGCTTCCTCGGTTACGGCGCCCAGCCGCCCGCCCCGGAGTGGGGCTCGCTGGTCTCCACCGGCCGCAACTTCCTCACCACCGCCTGGTGGCTCACCACCCTGCCCGGCATCGTGATCGCCCTCACCGTGCTCGCCGCCAACGCGATCTCCCGGGCGCTCGACTCCGACGAAAGGCGCAGCAGATGAGCCCGTCCATACCCGCCACGACGGATGCGCCGGCGCTGAACACCCCGGTCCTCGACATCGACGGCCTCGCCGTGCAGTACCGCACCGCGGCCGGCACCATCGACGCCGTGCGCGACGTGAGCCTCACCATCCATCGCGGCGAACGCGTCGCCATCGTGGGCGAGTCCGGGTCGGGCAAGTCCACCACCGCGCACGCGATCGTGCAGCTGCTCGCGAAGCAGGCCGGTATCGTGCGTGGCAGCATCCGGTTCAACGGCACCGACCTGGTCGGCGCGGCCCGCAAGGACCTCCGCGCCGTGCGCGGCCGCCGCATCGGCCTGGTGCCGCAGGACCCGACGGTGTCGCTCAACCCGGTGAAACGGATCGGAACCCAGGTGGCCGAGGTGCTGATCATCCACGGCCTCGCCGACCGCAAGAACGCGGAGATCGCCGCGGTCGAGGCACTCCGCCGGGCCGGCCTGCCCGACCCGGAGCTGCGCGCCGCGCAGTACCCGCACGAACTCTCCGGCGGCATGCGCCAGCGGGTGCTGATCGCCATCGCCATCATCGGCGGGCCCGACCTGATCATCGCCGACGAACCCACCAGCGCCCTCGACGTCACCGTGCAACGGCAGATCCTCGACCACATCGACGAACTCGCCGCCGAAACCGGCATGAGCGTGCTCCTGATCACCCACGACCTGGGCATCGCCGCCGACCGCGCCGACCGTATCGTGGTGATGAGCGAGGGCGTCGTGGTGGAGCAGGGCACCCCGGCCGACGTGCTCGGCGCGCCCACGCACCCGTACACCCGGGCGCTCATCAACGCTGCGCCGAGCCTGAACGCGGCCGGCGACGTGGACCGCGAACTCGCCCCGCTGGCCGAGGACATCCGGGCCCGCGTCTTCGGCGGTGCGCCGGGCGACCCGTTCACCGTGCGGGACCGTGCCGACGCGGCCACCGGCTTCGACGACCACGCTGCCGACGTGCTCGTGCTCAACGAGCTGGTCAAGGACTTCCCCGGCCCCCGCGGCGCCGGCACGAGCGTGAACCGGGCCGTCGCGAACGTGAGCTTCACCGTGCCCCGCGGCCAGACCTTCGCCCTGGTCGGCGAGTCCGGCTCCGGCAAGACCACCACCGCCCGGCTCGCTCTGCGCCTCGACGACGCCACCAGCGGGCAGGTGCTCTTCGACGGCCGCGACATCACCACCGCCCGCGGCCGGGAGCTGCGGGAACTGCGACGGCGCATCCAGCTGGTGCACCAGAACCCGTACGCGTCGCTGAACCCGCGCCTCACCATCGGCCAGATCATCACCGACCCGCTGATCGCCCACGGCCTGGGCACGTCGGCCGAGCGCCGGGCCCGCGCAGCTGAACTGGTGGACGTGGTGGCGCTGCCGGCCACCGTGCTGGGCCGCCGCCCGGCCGAGCTGTCCGGCGGGCAACGCCAGCGGGTGGCGATCGCCCGTGCGCTGGCCGTGAACCCCGAGCTGTTGGTGCTCGACGAGCCCGTCTCGGCGCTCGACGTGTCCATCCAGGCGCAGATCCTCGGCCTGCTGGCCAGCCTGCAGCAGTCGCTGGGGCTGAGCTACCTGTTCATCTCCCACGACCTCGCCGTGGTGCGCCAGATCGCGCACCGGGTGGGCGTCATGCGGCTCGGCGAACTCGTCGAGGTCGGCGATGTGGCGGATGTGTTCCGCTCGCCCCGCCACGACTACACCCGCGCCCTGCTCGACGCCATCCCCGGCCGCAGCACACCGCTGGTCGCCCCCTAACCGTCCCCGTCCCACAGCACCCACCCCCAACCAGCCAGGAGTACACCCATGACCAGCAAGACCTGGGGGCGAACCGCCCTCGTCGGCGCCTCTCTCGCCCTGACCATCGCCCTCAGCGCCTGCTCGGCGTCCACCCCCGCATCCAGCCCCGCCGGCACGGATGCCGAACCCGTCGTGGGCGGCGACCTCACCTTCGCCATCGCCAACGACCCCATCTCGCTCAACCCCTCCGGCACTGGCTCGGGCAACGACACCTGGTACGTCACCCGGCAGCTGGTCGACTCGCTGCTCTACCAGAACCCCGACACCAACGAGCTCGAACCGTGGCTCGCGAAGAGCTGGGAAGCCAACGCCGACGCCACCGTCTTCACCTTCGTGCTGCGCGACGACGTCACCTTCTCCGACGGCACCCCGCTCACCGCCGATGATGTGAAGGCCACCTTCGACGACATCATCGCCGCCGGCCCCAAGAGCCAGGCCGTGAGCTCCTTTGTGGGCTACAAGGCGAGCACCGTGATCGACGAGCACACCATCGAGGTCTCCTTCAATACCCCGAACGCCGCCTTCCCCAACTCCACCTCTTCCGTGCCGCTCGGCATCGTCGGCGCCGCCACCCTGGCGGTTCCGTACGACGACCGGGCCACCGGAGATGCCGTCGTCGGAACCGGGCCGTTCGTGCTCGGCAGCTACACCAAGGACGTCGAGACGGTACTCGAACGCCGCGACGGCTACGCCTGGAGCCCCGCCTCCCGCGAGCTCGACGGCGAGGCCTACCTCGACAGCGTCACCTTCCAGGTCGTGCCCGAACCGGCCGTGCGCACCGGCAGCCTCAGCTCCGGCCAGGTCGACGTGATCGGCGGCGTGCAGCCCGTCGACGTGGACACCCTCACCGCGAGCAACTTCCCGCTGGTGACCCGCGGCAACCCGGGCGTCAGCTTCGGCGAGTACTTCAACGTCTCCCGCCCGATCGTCTCCGACGTCGTCGTGCGCGAGGCCATCGCCCACGCCACCAACGCCGCCGAGATCCGCGACACCGCCCTGAACGACGAGTTCAACGTGGGCACCAGCATCCTCGCCGCCACGACGCCCGGCTACGCCGACGAGTCCGACTACTTCGAGTTCGACCCCACGGAGTCCGAGAAGCTGCTCGACGGTGCCGGCTGGGAGATCGGCGACGACGGCATCCGCGAGAAGGACGGCACCCGGCTGTCCCTGGTCGTGAACTGGATCACCAACTTCGGCCCGAACCAGACCTCGCTCGAACTGCTGCAGCAGCAGCTCAAGGACGTGGGCGTGGAGCTGACCCTGCAGGGCGGCGACGTGCCGTCGTTCCTCGAGAAGCAGACCAGCGGTGATTTCGACATCTCCTGGCAGAACCTCTCCCGCGCCGACGGCGATGTGCTGCGCACCACCTTCTCCAGCGCCGCGGCCAACACCCTGCGCATCGACGACCCCACCCTCGAGGCGCTGCTGCAGGAGCAGCTCGCCACCGGTGACCAGGCCGCCCGGGCCACCGTGCTCGCCGACGCCCAGGAGCGCATCGCCTCGCAGTACTACCAGATCCCCGTGCACGAGCTCACCTCCATCCTGGCCACCCAGCCGGATGTGGGTGGCGTGACCCTGGGCGCGGACTCGCGCCTCGACCAGCTCACCGGAGCCTGGACCGCCGCGGAGTAACACCGCAGCGCGTCCCGCGAGAGCGGCCGTGTGGTTCCTTCAGCAGTCCTGAGGCAACCACACGGCCGCTCTCGTGTTATCGCACCAGTAGTCTGTGAACACTGCGCCGCGCACACCTGGGGGAGGAGACGCATAGCGAGTATGGGGAATGTCAGTGTGTCGAGTTCCGCTCGTCAACGCATCCGCTCATTCTCCGTCTGGATCTGGGTCTGGGGCGCGCTGGTCCTCTTCATCGGCGCGCTGACCACCTACGTCGATGTCGGGGTCGGCGACGACGGTTTCGGGATCCTCGGCGACGGCGACAACCCGTGGGACGTCGAAGAGCCGCCGATCTTCGAGCCGGACGGCGCCACCTACTCCGGTGAGGGAAGCGGCCTGATCCGCATTCCGCTGGAGGAACACAACCAGGCCCCGTACACCGTGACCCTGCTCACCGGTGAATACCTCGACCTCTATATGACCGACGCCGAAGACATCGGCCGTCCCGCCGACGATCGTGGCTATCCCACCAACATCGCCTACCTCTACGACGTGGGTGACGAGGTCCTCGTCCTCCCCAACGACACCGACCTCGAGCTGTGGGTGCGCACCGACGACCCGTGGTCGTTCACGTTCGAGCAGGCGGAGGTCACCGAGATCACCGACGGGTTCGCCAGCGGCACGAGCAACGGGTTCCTGGTCTACCGGGGCGATGCGCTCAGCGCCCGCTTCGTGCACCGGGGCGAGGGGCTCTTCTACGTGACCATCCAGACCGTCGGCGGGCGGGCCGACATGCCCATCATCGAGTCCGGCGAGGTCGACCTGCGCCAGTCCTGGGACCCCACCGACGCCGTGTACATCAGCATCGAAGCGGATGACGGGCGCGGGGCCTGGTCGGTGGACATCGACGAGCTGGCGACGGATGACCCCGCCGACCCGGTCCCCGAACCCACCGACTCCCCCGAGTCCACCGACTCCCCCGCCACTGCCGGGACCACGGCCAGCGCATCGCACACGACGGCACGCCGCACCACGAGAGGAAGCACACTCCGATGAGTTTCGCCGAAACGCTCGACCAGGCCTTCAAGGCCCGCCTGCCCCTGCTGTACCTCGAGACCAGCGAGGAAGAACGCGCCCTCGAGGAGATCACCCGCGCCGCCCAGGCGCTGCGACGCCCGCGCGAGGTGTGGACGTGGACGAGCGCCACCGGACTGATCGGACCGGACGGCAAGGGCATCAACAACACCTCGACGCCGGCGAAGGCGCTCGACCACATCGTCGGCATCCCCGAGAACGCGGTGTTCGTCTTCTGCGACCTGCACGCCTACTTCGGCACCGAGCAACGCCCCGGCGACCCCGTCATCATCCGCAAGGTCCGCGAAACGGTGCTCGAGCTGCGCCACGCGGATGCCGCCCGCGCGCTGGTCGTGACGGCGCCCGTGCGCTGCATCCCGCCCGAGCTCGACAAGCTCGCCCACCTGCTCGAATTCCCGCTGCCGAACACGACCGAACTGCGCGCGATGCTCGACACCATGATCGAGAACAACGCGTCGGGCAGCGGCCGGATCCGGGTGCAGGCCGACGAGAAGACCCTCGAGGCCCTCGTGCAGGCCGCCCGCGGACTGACCATGTCCGAGGCCGAGAACGCGTTCGCGCGCGCCATGGTCGATGACGGCCAGCTCACCGCGAACGACATCGGCGTGGTGCTCGACGAGAAGCGCCAGATCGTGAGCAAGTCGGGCCTGCTCGACTTCGTCACCAAGGCCCTCGACCTGGACTCCGTCGGCGGCCTGAACAACCTCAAGCGCTGGCTGTCCCGGCGCGACGGTTCCTGGCTGGGCGAGGCCGAGGAGTTCGGCCTGCCCGCCCCGAAGGGTGTGCTCATCACCGGCGTGCCCGGCTGTGGAAAGTCCCTCACCGCGAAGGCGATGGCGGCGTCGTGGGGTCTGCCGCTGCTGCGGCTCGACATCGGCCGGATCTTCTCCGGCCTGGTCGGATCGTCGGAGCAGAACCTCCGCACCGCACTGGCCACAGCCGAGGCCGTCGCCCCGTGCATCCTCTGGGTCGACGAGATCGAGAAGGGCTTCTCCAACACCACCGGCACCGGCGACTCCGGCACCACCGCGCGCGTGTTCGGTTACTTCCTCACCTGGATGCAGGAGAAGAAGCATCCGGTGTTCGTCGTCGCCACCGCCAACAACATCGACTCCCTGCCGCCGGAATTCATGCGCAAGGGCCGCTTCGACGAGATCTTCTTCGTCGACCTGCCCACCGCCGTTGAGCGCCGCGCGATCTGGACCATCCAGCTCGCCTCGAACGCCACCGCCGGCAACGGGCTCGCCGCCATCGACGCCACCGCCGTCGACGCCCTGATCGACGTGAGCGAGAACTACTCCGGCGCCGAGATCGAGCAGGCCGTCATCGTGGCCCTGTACGAGGCCTTCGCGGAGCGCCGCCCGGTGACGCTCGCCGACCTCAGCCTCGCGATCACGAACATGATCCCGCTGGCCGTGACCCAGGCCGAGGAAGTGCAGACCATCCGCGCCTGGGCCGAGGTGCGCGCCGTGCGCGCCACCGGCAGCGAAGACATCGACCCCCACGAAGACGCGCTCGTCGGCGCCGCCGTCGGCGACACCGCGGGCCTGTCCAGCCGTCGCGGCGGCCGCACCGTTGACTTCTAAGGAGACCCCATGACAGACAAGCAGCTCATCGTGCAGGTGCGGCCCGACGGCAGCGTGCACGCCGAAACCATCGGCATGCACGGCAACGAATGCCTGGACTACATCGCCGTGCTCGAGAACATGCTCGACGCCCAGACCACCGACTCCTCGTTCACGGAGGCCTACGCCCAGGTGGCCGCGGAGCAGGAGACGACGGAGCAGAACTGGGACGGCACGCGGTGACCCTGCTCGGCACGCCGCGGGTGCGGGGCGCCACTGCGCCTGACCCGACCGTGCTCGGCACCGTAGAACCCGTCGCGAAGCCGGGCGCCGACCTGCGCTGGTCGCGGTTCCTGCCCGCGACGGCGGCCGAAGGACCCGGCCTGCGTGCGGCGCTCTGGGTGCAGGGCTGCAGCGTGCACTGTCCCGGTTGCTTCAACCCGCAGCTCTGGGCGGAGATCGGTGGCCGGGTCGAGAACACGGCCGTGCTCGCCGACCGTTTCGTGGCGGATGCGCTCGGCGCCGGCGTCGAGGGAGTCACCCTGCTCGGCGGCGAACCCTTCGACCAGGCCGCGGCGCTCGCGTCGATCGCGGAGGCGTTCCGCGCGGCCGGGCTCACCGTGATGACCTTCTCCGGGTACCCCCTCGACCTGCTCACCGAGTGGTCGGCGGCGCGCCCGGACATCGCCCGGCTGCTCGCCGCCACCGACCTGCTCATCGACGGACCCTACCTCCGCGACCAGCCCGACGCGGTGCGCCCCTGGCTCGGCTCGACCAACCAGGGAATCCGCGCGCTCACCCCGGCGTACGCCGCCGAGGTCGCCCGGATCGAACGTGAGGGTGGGCTGGACCGGCTCGAGATCCGCATCCGCCCCGACGGCCGGATCGACGTGAACGGCTGGGCCGACTCCGCCGCCCTTGAGGAACTCCTGCACGACCTCGGCCCCCGACAGGACCGGCCCGGAACGAAAGCGAGACTCGCATGAGTGTCACCCTGATCCTCCTCCCCATCGCCCTGGCCGCTGCCGCCGCGGCCGGCGGTGTCGGCGCGCTCGGCGCGACCCTGACGGCGAAAAGCAAGAACGGCGACGGCTCCCCGCCCGAGATCCGGGTGCGCACCCGCATGAAGGACAGCACGTTGCTCGCCGACGCCCTGACCAACCTCGGCGCCACCGCGATCGACGTGTCCGGCACCCGGGTCACCGCGGAGGTCGACGGTGTGTCGCTGACGATGACGCTCACCGAAGACGGCGTCTGGGAGGCGCACGTGGAAAGCCTCGACGGCCAGGACGTGACCGTTGTGGGTGCCACCGAGCTTCTGCAGCGCCTCGACACCGAGTACGCCGCCATGGTGCAGCAGGCCGTTGCCGAGAAGATCCGCGCTCGCGCGAGCACCTCCGGCTTCGAACTCGTGTCGGAGACCCGGGAGGCGGATGACACCGTGACCATGGTGCTCAACGTCACCGCGGGAGCGTAACGAACCGATGACTAACGCCCCAGGTCCCTTCCGCGGCGCGCCGGTCGCGGCCACCGCGACGGGACCGTCGCTCCGTTGGCGCTTCGGCGTGAGCTCGTGGCTGCTGCTCCTGCTGGTCGGCGGCGGCGGACTCGCCTGGCTGGGCTTCGGGATTCTCGCCGTGATCGCCCGGCGGCGGTCGTGGGGGATCTTCGCCGGGGCCTACGCGGTGGCCGCGATCATCGTGCAGCTGCCGGACGACCCGGCGGGACACATCATGCAGGGCACCCTGTACCTCGTGGTCCTCGTGCACGGACTGATCATCAACCAGGGCTGGCTCCTGCTGCTCTGGGGGCGCCGGGAGAACGGCCTCACGGTCTTCGGCAACCCGCGCGGCGCGCGCAACGCCGCTCCGACCGGACCCCGGCAGCGCGCAGCAGCGATCCCGAAGGAAGCCGAAAGGCTGCTCGGCGGCGGCGGAACCTCGAGGTCCGACTACGTCGACGACTCCGCCGCGGCAGCACCGGCCCCGCGCGCGCGCCGGCCCACGCGTGCGCAGCGACGCGCGCAGGAGGACGCGGCGGCGCGCGCCGGCGCCCCGACCCGGGCGCCCGTCCGGACGCTGGCCGAACCCGTTGCGGAGGCGGAGCTCGTCGACGTGAACACGGCCAACCAGCGAACGCTGGCGAAGCTCACCGGTTTCGATCGCGGGCTGGCGAAGGCGGCGATCACCGAGCGCACCCGGCGCGGCGGGTTCGGCTCGCTCGAAGACTTCGCGGCGACGGCCGGGCTGCAACCGCACGAGATCGTGCGCCTGCGCGGCGAGGCCTTCTGCTCCGCCCGCCCCCGCGCCAAACGAAGCTTCGGCCGCCGAGTCGACTACTGACGCCCGTCACCGGGGCTCGACCAGCGAGTGGGCGCGACGCACCCGACTGGCACCTCAGGCGGTGGCGGGGACGCGGGGGCGGGATGTCGCGGTGACCGCGGCCGCCGCATCCGCCACCTGCGCGCCGGCGAAGGCCGGACGGGCGCCGTAGGGGTCGTCGTCGCCCCAGAGCGTGGTCGGCGCCTCGCGGCGAACCGTGGGGATGACCTCGGTGGCGAACCGCCCGAGGATCTCCAGCTGATGCTCGAACGGCACCGTGGTGGGCAGGCTGATCGACTGCAGGTCGTGCCGGAACAGCTCGTGGTACGACAGGATCTTGTCGACCACCTGCTGGGGGCTGCCCACCAGCGCCGGCCCCTCCTCGACGGCGTGGTCGATGTCTCGGAACGGGGTGTTGTTGCCCGGCACGTGCGTCGCCGCGACGATGGCCTCGTAGACCGGGCCGTATTGCTCCTTGGCCTGCTGGGTGGTGTCGGCGATGAAGGTGCTGCCCGACCCTGACCCCACGTACGCGAAGCGCGGGTCGTGCCCGTGCCGCGCATACTCGTCGCGGTAGTGCTCGATCAGCACCGAGTAGTTCTGCCGTGGCTGGATCGCGTTGGCGGTGAACAGCGGGTCGCCCCACTTCGCGGCCAGCGCGGCGGACGCCAGCGTGGTCGCCGAGCCGTGCCACACCCGCGGGGCGCCGGCGAACGGGCGCGGCAGGGTGGTGATGTCATCGACCGGCGGCCGGAACTCGCCCGACCAGCTCACCCCGGTCTCCCGCCACAGTCGTCGCAGCAACTCGTACTTCTCGGCGACGAGGTCCCACTGGTCCTCCACCTGCAGCCCGAACAGCGGGAAGTGCTTGGCCTCGTTGCCCTTGCCGATGGTGAGGTCGAGCCGGCCGCGCGAGATCTGGTCGATGGTGGCGTAGTCCTCGGCCACCCGAATCGGGTCGAGCAGCGAGAGCACCGTCACGCCGGACTGCAGCCGGATGCGTGTGGTCGTCGCCGCGATCGCCCCGAGCAGCACCGTCGGCGCCGACGAGAGGAACCGGCCGGCGTGCCGCTCACCCACCGAGTAGGCGTCGAAGCCGAGCTCCTCGGCCCGGCGAGCCACCTGGATGGTCTGCGCGAACCGGTCGCTGGGCGACACGATCCGTCCGGTGACCGGGTTGGTGAGGTACGGGATGATGTCGAGGACCTGGAACTTCACGGTGTCAGAGCTCCACATCGATGCGGTCCAGCGGCGTCTTCTCCCCCGCCTCGACGCCGATCGGCAGCCGGTTCTCCGCCGGCGGCAACGGGCAGGTGGCGTAGTCGGTGTAGGCGCAAGGCAGGTTCACGGCCCGGTTGAAGTCGATGCTGGTGGCACCGGATGCGTCCGGCGCGGACACCGACACCGTGCGGTTGGCCGCATACGTGGTGATGCCGCTGGTGGCGTCGGTGAACAGCACGAGAAAACTGCCGGGCGCGTAGCCGTTGAACACGGTGAGCCGGAAGGTCTCGCCGCGCAACTCGAACTCGAGCTCGCCGGGCGCCTCGTAGACGTGCTGCAGGCCCTCGACCGCAGCGCCCACGGTGACCTCGCGGGGGGTCTCGAACGGAAGGTACCGGGCGGCGACCCGCCAGCGCGGATTCGGGAGGTAGGTGGGCGTGCCCTGGTACGCCGCCCGGAAGGCGGTGTCGGGGTGCCGGGGCCGCACCACGATGTGGCCGCCGCGCTTGGCGACCTCGATCACGGCGTCACCCGCGACGGCGTTCAGGCCGTCCCGCTCGGCAATCGGCCCGAAGGCGTGACGGCCCGCGAGCGGCCCGGCGTCGACGCTGAGTTGCTCCCCGTCGGCGAGTTCGACGACCGGGCCGTCGGCGGTGGCCGACCAGGCGCCGGGCGCATCCGCGAAGCGCTGCGGCTGCTCGGTGAGGAAGTGCAGCCCGGTGATCGCGAGGAAACCGTGCTCGGACGCGCGCTGCTTCTCGTGCCGGGAATGCCAGGCCTCCCACTCGGTGCCGAATGCAGCGCGGTCGATGGCCGGGGCGGAAGTCTCGGTGGTGATGGTCTCTGTGCTCATGACAGCACGCTACGGCGCGGGTCAACGCAGATTACGGCGGATGCGCCCAACAACGTCACACTCGCAACACGCGGTAACGAAGGTTGCGCCGTGCCGCGGTGGCGACACACACGCACGTCACCAGGTCTCGACAGGCTCGACCAGCGATCGGGCACGTTCTGCGCCTCCGTCGCCCGATCCCGGCGAGCCAGCCATTCGTTGGTCGAGCTTGTCGAGACCCCGCGAGTCGACCTATGGGTGCCGCGGCAACGGGAAGCTGTAGACCAGCGGCGCGATCGCGTCGGGTGAGCCGGGGCCGCCGAGGCCGCCCGGCACCCGGTCGTGCATACGCTGGAAGCCGAGTCGTTCGTAGAGCCGCTGCGCCGGCAGGTTGAGCGAGCCGGTGTCGAGCACCACGGCGCCGACGCCCCACTGGCCGGCCACCGCCAGCGCGTGCAGCACCAGCGCTTCGCCGACTCCCCGACCACGAGCATCCGGGTCGACGGTGATCAGGCGGAGTTCGGCCTCGCCCGGCTGGGCCAACCTGGTGCCGGATGCGCCGGCGCGCAGCAGGCTGGCGGTGCCGAGCAGCGGCACGACGGCGGCTTCATCGCCAGGCTCACCGGCAACATCAACGGCACTGCGCTCATCAACAGCGCTGCGTTGATCAACAGCGCTGCGTTCATCAACAGCGCTGCGTTCATCAACAGCTACAAGCAACGCTCCCGCCGCCGCCCGGCCGGCCGAGTCGCGCACCAGCGCGGTGCGGGCCGCGGACACCGGCAGGTGCCCGTAGGGGCCGTTCCGGAAACCGAGCTCGACGAGGTCCGCCACCCGGTCGAACTCGTGCGGCGCCGCGCGACGCACCCGCACGCTCACGCTCATGCGCCCGCGACCGCGGGCACCGCGGGGTAGGCCTCGGCGAGCAGCCCCGCCAGGTAGGCCACGATCGCTCCCGGGCCGCTCTTGGGGGCGTCGGCCTCGATCTGCGCGTTGTAGTTGGTGTTGGTGTTCACGTCGTAGGTCACCAGCCGGCCGTCGGCGGTTTCGATGAACTCGATCCCGGCGATCTCGATGCCCTCCGCGCGGAGGAACGCCCGGTACCGGTCGATGATCGGGTGCTGGTCGAAGCCCTCCCGGCGAGCGAAGATCTGCTGCCCGGCCTCGGGCAGGATCGTGGCGCCGGGCGGCAGCAGCAGCGCGCCGGTAGTCGGGTCGATGGCGCAGGCATCCGCCGGGCACAGCTGGTAGCCGCCGCGTGCGGTGTCGGCGGTGATCGCGTAGATGAACTCGTCGCCGACGATCTCCACCCGGGTCACCTCGGGCTTGGCGGCCACGACGAACTCCTGCAGCAACGAGATGCCGTCCTCCGGCTCCTCGTACAGGCCGGCGTCGATGGCGGCGGCCAGCTCGTCGGCGCTGCCGAACTTCTGCACCCCCAGGCCCTTGCCGCCCTGGTTGTGCTTGGTGATGAACGGGGCGGGAAAGTCCTTCGCCGCCTCGACCAGGAGGTGCGTGCCGACGACCACCCGGGTACGCGGCACGTCGAAGCCCTGCGCGCGCAGCCGGGTGAGCTGGTCGACCTTGCTCACCTCGAGCTCGATGGTGCGCCGCCCGTTCACGGTGCGGGCACCGTACGCGTCCAGCCAGTTGAGCACGCTGCGGGTGTAGTCCTTCGACAGGCCGTGCCCGCGGGTGTGCGCGGATGCGCTGATCCGCGACCAGAAGATGCCTGCCGGCGGCGCCTCGTCGAGGTCGAGCACGCCGTCAACGAGCAGCCACTCCCGGTACGGCACCCCGGCCGCTTCGAACGCCGCCTGGAACGGGCCGAACCAGTCCGGGTTCTCGTGCAGGACATGCACAACGGGAACGTGTGCGGGTGCGTCAAGAAAAGTCATGAGAAATAGCCTTCCACGTCCAGCACGCCGCCGGCGGCAGCGAAGTCCGCCGTCACCGCCGTGCGCAGGTCGTCATCGAACAGGAAATCGGCGGCGGTGAGCGCCAGCCCGTCGGCGCCGTGCAGCACCGCCGTGTCACCGTCCGGCCCGTTCGCGTACTCGGCGAACTCCACCGTGTGCAGCGAGATGCCCGGCGGGCTCACCCGGATCACGGGGTGGATCGACGGCACCCGGGCCGACACGTTGCCGAAGTCGGTGGATGCGGCGAGCTCGCTGGGCACGACGGCCCGGGTGAGCACGGTGCGGCCGAGTTCGGCCTGCCGCACCGCCCAGCGGGCGGTCAGCGGGTGGTTGAACCGGATCGGCAGCGAGTACGGTGCCGGGTCCCACTCCACCTCCACCGTCGTGCCGGTCGACAGGGCGCTGCCATGGGCGATGTCCTCCACCCGGGCGCTGAGGTCCCGCAGGGTCGGGGCCGCGGGCGAGCGCAGGTAGTACTCCAGTTCGGCGAACGCCGGCACGATGTTGGGGCGGTCTCCGCCGGACAGCACCACCCCGTGGATGCGGTCGCCCGGCGGCAGGTGCTGGCGCAGGAACCCCACCGCCTGGTAGTTCAGCGCCACCGCGTCGAGGGCGTTCCGGCCCATGAACGCGCTGGCCGAGGCGTGCGCGGCGACGCCGGCGTAGCGCACCCGCACGATCCGGCGGCCGATGAACGGATGGTCGGCGGCGTCGTACCCGAACGGGTGCACCATGATCGCCGCATCCACCCGGTCGAACGCGCCGGCCCTGGCGAGCAGCTCCTTGCCGTTGCCGCCCTCCTCGGCGGGCGTGCCGAGCAGCACCACCCGGCCGGGCAGCTGGTCGGCCACCGTGGCCAGCGCCAGGAAGGCGCCCACGGCGGCGGCCGCGATGATGTTGTGCCCGCAGCCGTGGCCGATGCCGGGCAGGGCGTCGTACTCGGCGAGGATCGCGACGGTGGGTCCGGCCGGGTCGCCGATCTCGGCCTCGAACGCGGTGGCCAGCCCGTAGGCGTTGCCGCGGGACTCGATGCAGTGTGCGGCGAGCAGGGTGCGGATGTCGGCGACGCTGTTGGTCTCCTGGAACGCCTCCTCGGCATGCTCGAAGATGCGGTGCGAGAGGGCCAGCAGCTCCGGTTGCAGCCGGGCGAGCGCGCCGCGCACGTGCCCGGCGACATCCGTGGGGGCACCGGTGTGCGGGGAGGTGATCGGAACGGCGAGCGCCGCCTTGCGTTCGGTCTCGATCGCGACGGTGTCGAGGTAGTGCCGGTTCGGCGCGCTCATCGGCTGCGTGCCGGGATCGTGCTGCGGTCGTGGGCGGCGCTGCGGTCCGGAACAGCGCTGCGGTCCGGAATAGCGCTGCGGTCCGGAATAGCGCTGCGGAGATGCCCGCGCAGGGTGCTGGCGTCGTAGCCGCCCCGCACCAGGCCGCGGCGCACCAGCTCCGGCACCACCAGGCGGGTGAACGACTCGAACTGTTCGTGCAGGAAGGCGCTGAGCACGCTGAAGCCGTCGACCGCGCCGGCCCGGAACCAGTGCTCCATGTGGTCGGCGATGTCCTGCGCCGACCCCACCACGATCGGCGAGCGCACCAGGTGCGCCACGAGCAGGTGCCGGTAACTCACCGGCCGCTCCCCGTTGACGGTGCGGCCGGAGCGTTCGGCGACCACGTCGAGCAGCCGCCGGCCGGTGTCGTTGAACCGGGCCGCGGTGGCCGCGGTGACCACGTCGTCGATGCCGCGTTCGGCCAGCGACAGGCCCACCAGCTGGCGCAGGCTCCGGGCGGTGCGGTTGGTGGGCAGGCCGAGCTTCGCCGCTTCGTTGCTGCCGTCGTCCACCTGGAACAGGTCGACCAGCCGGTCATAGACGCCGAACGCGTCGGCGCGACTCTCCCCCACGATCGGCAGGATCGGTGCCACGATCGACAGGGAACCCGCCGGCCGGCCGAAAGCGGTGACCTGTTGCTTGGTTTCGGCGTACAGGCTCGCGGCCTCCTGCACAGTGGCCGGCGCGACGAGGTAGATGTCGGCGGATTCGGCGGAGAACTCCCGCGCCCGGCGGGAGGTGCCCGCGTGCATCAGCGGCACGTGGCCCTGCACCGGCCGTTGCACGTTGAGCGGCCCGGCGACGGCGTAGGACCGGCCGACGTGGTCGAGGGTCGACACCCGCGACCGGTCGATCAGCACGCCGGTTCCGGTGTCGCGCACGAAGGCGTCGTCGTCCCACCCGTCCCAGAGCCCGTGCAGCACCTGCACGTACTCCTCGGCCACCTCGAACCGGTCGAACTCGGGGGTGTGCCCGGCCTTGCCGAAGTTCGCCGCGCCACGCGCATCCGTGCCCACCGTGAGGTTGAGGCCGAACCGGCCATGGCTGAGCTGGTCGATGGATGCCGCCGCCCTGGCGGTGGCGTACGGCTCGGAGTGCGACACGTTGACGGTGCCCACGATCCCGATCCGTTTGGTGGCCGCGGCCAGGTACGACGCCGTGCTCAGCGAGTCGGCGCGGGAGAGCAGGTGCGGGTCGGAGAACTCCAGGTCGGTGTCGGTGGAGAGCCAGTCGCCCAGGAAGAGGAAGTCGAAACCGGCCTTCTCGGCCGTCCGGGCCACGCGCTTGAGCGCCTCGGCATCCTTCGCCGGGTCGTTGTGGGCGCCCGGATACCGCCAACCGGACGGGAACGCACCGAGGGTGCGCACCATGGCGCTGAGCACGAGATGGTCCTCAAGCCCGGTCGCGTGCGGGAAGGCCTGCCGAGTGGTCATTCCTCGACGCTAAGCCGAACCGGAGAACCGGGTGAGAAAAATGACGTTGTACGTCATGAGTTTAGAAAGCGGCCGACCCGATTACTAGGGTCGGAAGCAGCTGCCCGTCCTCCAGAACCGAAGGAACCAGATGACGACATCACGTTTCGACGAGATCACTCGCGACGAGCTCAGTCGTGCGAGCAGCCGGAAGTGGAGCCTGCACCCCGGCACCATCGGCGCCTGGGTGGCCGAGATGGACTTCGGCACCGCGCCGGCGGTTTCCGCTGCGCTGCACCGGGCCGTCGAGACCGGCGACCTGGGCTATCTCGCCCCCACCACCACCCGGCAGATGGCCGAGGCCACCGCGGCCTGGCTGCGTGAGGACTACGGCTGGACGGTGCCTCCGGAGAACATCCACCCGGTGTCCGACGTGATGAGCGCGTTCGAGGTGACGGTGCGGCGGTACTCGCCCGACGGCACCGGGGTGATCATCCCCACCCCGTCGTACATGCCGTTCCTCAGCTTCACGCCCACCCTGGGGCGGGAGATCTTCGAGGTGCCCGGCGTGAGCGTCGACGGCCGTTGGACCCACGACCTGGTCGGGATCGAGGCCGCGTTCAGGGCCGGTGCCCGCACCCTGGTGCTCTGCAACCCGCACAACCCCACCGGCACCGCCCTCACCCGCGCCGAGCTCGAGGCCATCGCCGAGATCGTCGACCGGCACAACGGCCGGGTCTTCGCCGACGAGATCCACGCGCCGCTCCGCTACGGCGACACCCCGCACATCCCCTACGCGTCCATCTCCGCGCAGACCGCCCGGCACACCATCACCGCCACCTCGGCGTCGAAGGCGTGGAACCTGCCGGGGCTGAAGACCGCCCAGTTCATCACCACCAACCCGGCGGATGAGGAGGTGTACCAGGTCTTCGGGTTCGCCGTCGTGCACGGCGCCTCCACCCCCGGTGTGATCGCCGCGACCGCCGCCTACACCGAGGGCGGCGAGTGGCTGGCCGAGGTGATCGACTACCTCGACGGCAACCGTTTCCTGCTGCGCGACCTGCTCGCCGAGCACCTGCCCGAGGTGCGCTACGAGGTGCCGGAGGCCACGTACATCGCCTGGCTGGACTGTTCACGGCTGGGCATCCCGGGCTCCATCGCCGACTTCTTCCGCCTCGAAGCTGGCGTCACACTCACCGACGGGTCACTCTGCGGCTCGGGCTACGCCGACCACGCCCGCCTGATCTTCGCCATGCCCCGCCCGATCCTGGAGCAGGCCGTGCTGCAGATGGCCGCCGCCGTCTCCCGACTGAAAGTATCCCTGTGACCCTCGACGCCACCTCAGCCTGTCCGTCCCAGCCCGAGTACGACTGGGAAGGCTACGCCTTCGACACCCGCCAGGTGCACGCCGGCGAGTACGACGAGCTCACCAGCGGGGCCCGCATCCCCCCGATCAACATGACCGCCGGCTTCCGGTTCGATTCCTTCGCGGATGCCCGGGGCCGGTTCAACGGCGACGCCGACGGGCTCATCTACTCCCGGCAGCGCAACCCGTCCGGCACTGTGGCCGAGCGCCGGATCGCGTCGCTCGAGGGCGGCACCGAGGCCATCGTGGTGGCCTCGGGGCAGGCCGCGATCACGGCCGCTCTGCTGTCGATCGCGCAACACGGCGACCACATAGTGTCGACGGCGAGCATCTACAGCGGCACCCGCATCCTCTTCGGCCGCAGCTTCGCCCGGTTCGGCGTCACCGTGGACTACGTCTGGGACGAGTTCGACGACGACGAGTGGGACCGCGTCATCCAGCCCAACACCAAGGCCATCTTCAGCGAGACGATCCCCAACCCGAAGAACGACATCGTCGACATCGGCCGGGTCGCCGCGGTCGCCAAACGGCACGGCATCCCGTTCGTGGTGGACAACACCATCGCATCACCGTTCCTGATCCGGCCGTTCGAGCACGGTGCCGACATCGTGGTGCACTCCTCCACCAAGTTCCTCAGCGGCCACGGCGCCGCGATCTCCGGCACCATCGTCGACGGCGGCACCTTCGACTGGGCCGCCTCCGACCGGTCGTACCCGCTGATCACGCAGTCCACGACCGGGCTGCCGTCGATCGCGGAGAAGTTCGGCCGCACCGCCTACGCCCGGGCGACCCGGGAGGCCGTGGTCAACGACATCGGCCCGGCGCTGTCGCCGTTCAACTCGTTCCTGCTGCACCAGGGCATCGAGACCCTGTCGCTGCGGATGGAACGGCACCTGGCCAGCTCGCTCACCATCGCCGGCTGGTTGGAGGGGCACCCCGGCATTGAGAGCGTCGACTACGCCGGGCTGCCCGGCAATCCGGCCTACGACCTGGCCCAGCGACTGTACGGCGGCCGGAGCGGCTCGGTGTTCTCCTTCACCGTGCGCGGCGGCGAGGCCGGGGCGGGCCGATTCCTCGACCGGCTGCGGGTGATCAGCCACATGACCAACATCGGCGACACCCGGTCGATGGCGCTGCACCCGGCCACGTCCACGCACACCTCGTTCAGCCAGGACCTGCGCGACCGGCTGGGCATCTCCGACGGCCTGATCCGCATTTCGGTGGGGATCGAAGACGTGAACGACCTCATCGCCGACCTGGACCAGGCCCTCAGCTAGACGACCGCGGGCAGACCCACACGCAGCTCACCAGGTCTCGACAAGCTCGACCAACGAGACGGGAGCCATCCGCAAACTCGCCGCGCCCCCTCCTCCGCGGCCACACCACCCCGCTGGTCGAGCCTGTCGAGACCCCGCGAGACGACCTACGGATGCGGCGCGCGGGTCAGCGGGCGAGCAGCTGGCCCTCGGGGGCGGCCGGCGCAACGGGTGCGACGGGCGCGGCGTGCAGCGGCAGGCGGACGGTGAAGGTGGTGCCCTCGCCGAGCGTGCTGGTGAGGTTCACGGTGCCCTGGTGCGCGGTCACGAAGGCCCGCACGATGGCCAGGCCCAGGCCCATGCCGGGGATGGCCAGTTCGGTGGAGTTGCGCGCCCGGAAGAACCGGTCGAAGACCTGGCGTTGGTCTTCGGCGCTGAGACCGATGCCGTCGTCGGTGACGCGGATCACCGCATCCGTGCCCTCACGGTCGACGCTGAGGGTGACGCTGCCCTGCGGGCGGGCGAACTTGATGGCGTTGGTGAGCAGGTTGTCGACGACCTGTTCGATGGCCACCGGGTCGACCTCGGCGAAGACGGCGGCGTCGTCCCTGGCGCTGATGGTGATGCCGGCGGACTGGGCGCGCGGCCGCGCGGTGTCGAGGCAGGAGCGCAGGATCTGGCCGAGGTCCGCGTCCACCCGGTGGATGGCCGGTTGCCCGTCGGTGGCGCTGAGCAGGTGCGCGATCACCGTCAACAGGCGCTCGGCGTTCCGCTCGATCACGCTGATTTCCATGGTGATGCCCAGCTCCTCGGCGTCGATCAGGCCGAGGTAGCCGATGATCGGCGTGAGCGGGGTGCGCAGTTCGTGCGACACCGTGGCGAGGAAGTCATCCCGCACGGCGATCGCCTCTACGAGCGGGGTGACATCGGTGGCCACGACGACGGTGCCCAACGGATACCCGGACTCCCGTTCCACCACGCCCGCCGAAGCCATGATGGCGCTTTGGTCGTCGTCGCCGCCGACCCAGTAGATCCGGCCGGCCACGAGGTCGCCGCGCAGCGCGCGGGCCGCGATCTGGTCGTCGAGCGCGACCAGGGTGGTGCGGTCCACATCGAACACGAGGGAAGCGTCCCGGCCGTAACTGCCGGTGGCCGAGTCAGTGCGCACGGCCAGGGCCCGGGCGGCGGCGTTGCTCAGGATCACCTCACCGGCCGGGCTGTACAGCTCGATTCCGGCGTCGACGGTTTCCATGACGGCCTCGAAGGTGGCCTGCCGGTCCGTCGCCTCGAGCAGCGCGGTGCGCAGTTCGCCGGAGACCACGACCAGCTCACGCTGCTGCGCCCGCAGGCTGTTGGCGGCGACTCGTGCCGTGATCGCGATGAACCCGGTGACGATCGGCAGAAGCAGCGCGGTTCCCCAGCCGACGGCATCGGTGGGCGGAACGCCCGCCTGCACGAACGGGAAGGCGCTGACGAAGACCATGCCGGCCAGGGCCAGACCGAGCGCCCACCAGGCGAAACCGTAGGCCAGCCAGAGCACGGGCAGCACGATGAGCAGCCCCACCGCGGGGAAGGTCTCCCGCACCCCGTCACGGAGGAACGCGACCACGACGACGTCGAGCAGCGGCACGATCACGAGCCACTGGTGTCCATGCCGCTGCCACGGCACGAACATGCCCGCCAGGGTCGCGACGACGGCGAGCG
Source organism: Cryobacterium sp. AP23 (assembly GCF_054075385.1). Classification (NCBI taxonomy): domain Bacteria; kingdom Bacillati; phylum Actinomycetota; class Actinomycetes; order Micrococcales; family Microbacteriaceae; genus Cryobacterium; species Cryobacterium sp. AP23. The sequence continues at coordinate 2,487,018 of NZ_CM133415.1, forward strand.
CCAACCCCACCTGGAAGCCGGTCTCCCCCAGCGCCTCCGGCATCCCCGCGATCACGAAGAACAACAGCACGCAGACGCTGGCCAGGAACGGCAGCTGGGAGAGCGGGAACTCACGTTCGACCGCGTCTGCGGCGTCCGGAATAGGGGTCTCCGGATGTTGCGTCACTGGAACGTCCTCAGGCTAGCGAGGCATTCCCGGCCCTAGTGCCCGCCCTCCCCTGCATTCAAGCAGGTCCGGGCCGAATAGTCCTCACTTTGGGGGACATTCGTCGCCCGGGTCGGGGTCGCCCGGTGCCGGGTCAGGCGTGCCCGAGCGGCGTCGAACCCACCGTGAGCGATTCGCCGTCCTCGGCGAGGTCCACCAGCACCGTTTCACCGTCGCGGATGCTGCCGCCCAGCAACGCCGTCGCGAGCCTGTCGTCGATCTCGGTTTGCATCAGCCGCCGCAACGGCCGGGCCCCGTAGATCGGGTCGTAGCCGCGTTCGGCCAGCCAGGCGCGGGCATCCGGCGTCACCGCCAGTTCGAGGCGGCGTTCGCCGAGCCGGCGTTGCAACCGGTCCACGTAGAGTTCCACGATCTGGGCCAGGTCGTCGGTGGAGAGCGACGAGAACACCACGATGTCATCGAGCCGGTTGACGAACTCGGGCTTGAACGCCTGCCGCACCATCAGCCGCACGGCCTCCTCCTTCTCCTCCGGGGAGAGGGACGGGTCGACCAGGTACTGCGAGCCCAGGTTCGAGGTGAGCACCAGGATGGTGTTCCGGAAGTCGACGGTGCGACCCTGGCCGTCGGTGAGCCGGCCGTCGTCGAGCACCTGCAGCAGCACGTCGAACACCTCGGGGTGCGCCTTCTCCACCTCGTCGAAGAGGATCACCGAGTAGGGCCGGCGACGCACGGCCTCGGTGAGCTGGCCGCCCTGCTCGTAGCCGATGTAGCCGGGAGGGGCGCCGACCAGGCGGGAGACGGAGAACTTCTCGCCGTACTCGCTCATGTCGATGCGCACCATGGCCTTCTCGTCATCGAAGAGGAACTCGGCGAGCGCCTTGGCCAGCTCGGTCTTGCCCACGCCGGTGGGGCCGAGGAACAGGAACGACCCGGTGGGCCGGGCGGGGTCGGAGATGCCCGCCCGGGAGCGGCGCACGGCGTCGGCCACGGCACGCACGGCCTTCTTCTGACCGATCAGCCGGTGGGCCAGTTCGCCCTCGAGGTTGAGCAGCTTCTCGGTTTCGCCCTGAAGCAGCCGGCCGACCGGGATTCCCGTCCAGGCGGCGACGACCGCGGCGATGTCCTCGGCGGTGACCTGGTCGTTCACCATCCGCGGGCCCTCCTGCTCGGTCTGCTCGGCCTCGGCGAGTTCACGTTCGATCACCGGGATGTCGCCGTAGAGCAACCGGGACGCCTTCTCCAGGTCGCCGCGGCGTTCGGCCACCTCGGCCTGGCTGCGGGCACTGTCCAGGCGCTTCCGCAGGTCGCCGACCCGGTTGAGCGAGGACCGCTCCTTGTCCCAGCGTTCCTGCAGTTCGCCCAGCGCCACCGTGAATTCAGCCAGGTCGCCGCGCAGCTTCTCCAGGCGCGCCTTGGAGGCGTCGTCCTTCTCCTTCTTCAGCGCGAGCTCCTCCAGCTCGAGCCGCTGCACCCGCCGGCGCAGTTCGTCGATCTCCACCGGGGAGGAGTCGATCTCCATCCGCAGCCGGCTGGCGGCCTCGTCGATGAGGTCGATCGCCTTGTCCGGCAGCTGCCGGGCGGTGATGTACCGGTTGGACAAGGACGCGGCGGCCACGAGCGCGGCATCCGCGATCGAGACCTTGTGGTGCGCCTCGTACCGCTCCTTGAGCCCCCGGAGGATCGCGACGGTGTCTTCGACGCTGGGCTCGTCCACGAGCACCGGCTGGAAGCGGCGCTCGAGCGCGGCATCCTTCTCGATGAATTCGCGGTACTCGTTGAGGGTGGTGGCGCCGATCAGGCGCAACTCGCCGCGGGCGAGCATGGGCTTGAGCATGTTGGATGCGGCCACCGAGCCCTCGCCGCCACCGGCGCCCATCAGGGTGTGCAGTTCGTCGACGAAGGTGATGATCTGGCCGTCGGCGTCGTTGATCTCCTTGAGCACGGCCTTGAGCCGTTCCTCGAACTCGCCGCGGTACTTCGCTCCTGCGACGAGGGCCGCCAGGTCGAGCGACACCAGCTGCTTGCCCTTGAGCGAGTCGGCCACGTCACCGGCGACGATGCGCTGGGCCAGGCCCTCCACCACGGCGGTCTTGCCCACGCCGGGTTCACCGATCAGCACCGGGTTGTTCTTCGTGCGGCGGGTGAGCACCTGGCTGACCCGGCGGATCTCGGCGTCCCGGCCGATCACGGGGTCGAGCTTGCCGCTCTTGGCAATCTCGGTGAGGTTCACGCCGTACTGTTCCAGCGCGGTCTTCTGCTTCTCGTCGGTTCCGGGGGCGCCCTGCATGTTGGCCATCAAATCATCCTTCGCAAATACTTGAGTGGACTCGACTCAAGTTTAGACGGGAGTGCTCGTCTTCGCCACCTCCTCAATCAGGGCATCGTCAGCACGATCTTGCCCTCGGCCTCCCCGCTGCGCAGCCGGTCCAGGCCCGCCTGAGCCTGGGCGAAGGGCAGCACGCGGTCCACAACCGCACGGATGCGACCATCGGCGACAGCGGGAAGAACCCGGGCCGCAACGGCATCGAGCAGGTCCCCGATCGTCGACGGCGGGGTGAAGCCGTAGGACACCGACCGGATGGTCACGGCGCGGGCGGCCAGGGCGTACAGGTCCACGGTCGCTTCAGCTCCACTCAGCCGCCCGACGCTGACGATCTGGCCACCGGTCCGGGTAGCGGGCACGGCCGCGGCGATCATGCCGCCGGCGACATGGTCCAACACCACCGCGACACCGGTGCCGCCCGTCGCCTCCAACACGGCGCCGACGAGGTCGTCCTCGGACGTGGCGATCACGACATCGGCTCCGACGCTTTCGAGCAGGGCCCGCTTGCGGGGCGAGCGGGTAGTGGCGATGACGGGAGTGGCGCCGAAAAGACGCGCGATCTGCACCCCGATGAGGCCGATGCCCGACGACGCGGCGGTGATCAGCACGGCATCCCCGGCGCCGACTCCGGCCAGAGCGAGCGCCCCGTACTCGGTCAGGAGCGCGGTCGGCAGCGCGGCGGCATCCGCAAAGCTGAGGCCGTCCGGGATCGGCAGGACGTGACGCTGGTGCACGAGGACGAATTCGGCGAACGCGCCGACAGTGGTGCCGGCGACCCGTTGTCCGCGACGGCTCGCATCAACGCCCACTCCGAGCTCGACGACTTCGCCGCTGAACTCATAGCCGGCGATGTGATCCTCACCGGCGGGGGTGAGGTCGGCGTTGTTGAGCGCGACCGCCCGTGTGCGCACGAGCAGCTGGTCGTGCCCGGGAACGGGAACGGGCCGTTCCCCCAGTCGGAACGGAGTGCCCTTCCCCACGAGATAGACCTGCATTGCGGTATTCACATCGGGCTCCTCACGCGTGAACGTCTCAACCTCCACGGTAATCCTGGTGCCCGCCCTATGACGAACATCCGGCGCCGGCCATGCCGACCGGGCACAAAGTCCCTTCCCAAAGCCTCACGTCGTCCGAAACAAGCGGAAATCGTTCCGCCGAGCGGAATCATGGTCCAGAAAAGACGTTCGGGCGTTGGAATCGGTGCTATCGTCACATTGAAACGATTCAAACAGCAATCGTTTCGCAGTTTCGATCACGACCGCGCGTCCCTCAACGGACAGGTTCGGTCCCTCGCCATTGGCGCCGAAGGAGATCAGTACATGAGCACGACAACTACCGGGCCGGCCCTCCCAGAAGCCGGCATCGGAAAACGCGACCCGAAGAAGGCCGCGATGAGCGGTTGGATCGGAAGCGCTCTCGAGTACTACGACTTTGCGTTGTATTCGCAGGCCGCGGCCCTCGTCTTCCCCACAGTCTTCTTCCCGTCCGGGAACGCGACAGTCGCCATCATCGCGTCGCTCGCGACCTACGCGGTCGGCTACGTCTCCCGCCCGATCGGCGCCATCGTCCTCGGCGCATGGGGTGACCGGCACGGCCGCAAGAACGTGCTCACCTTCGCCATGCTGCTGATGGGCTGTGCGACCTTCCTCGTCGGCCTGCTGCCGACCTTCGGCCAGGTCGGCGTGCTCGCGCCCATCCTCCTGGTGCTGCTGCGCCTGGTCCAGGGCTTCGCCGTCGCCGGCGAACTCGGTGGTGCCAGCGCAATGATCGTCGAGCATTCGCCCGACGCCCGACGCGGCTTCTTCGCCAGCTTCAGCCTCCAGGGCACCCAGTTCGGCTCGATCCTCGCCACCGGCCTGATGCTCCCGCTCGCCGCGATCCTCAGCGACGAGCAGTTCCACACCTGGGGCTGGCGCATCCCGTTCCTGCTCAGCGCCCTCGTCATCCTCGCCGGGTGGATCATCCGTCGCCGGGTGCAGGAGCCCCCGGTCTTCCTCGCCCTCACCGACGCCGTCACCGCGAAGCGCAAGTTGCCGATCGTCGAGCTCGTGCAGACCCACCTCTGGGTTCTGGTGCGTTGCATCCTGATGACCCTCACCAACGTGATCGGCATGGCCACCCTCATCTTCGGTGTGGCCTACGCCACCCAGGAGGGTTACGGCAACGGGTTCTCCGCGAGTGAGTTCCTGTGGGTCACGCTGGTGGCCAATATCGTCGCGATCGTCACCATCCCCTTCTTCGGTGCACTGTCCGACAAGATCGGCCGACGCACCCTGATGCTCATCGGCGGCATCGGCGGCGGTCTGCTCGCCGGGGTCTACCTCTGGGCGATCGAGCAGGGTAGTTTGCCCCTCGTCTTCGTGTGCGTCGTCGTTGTTCAGGGCATCTTCTTCCAGATGTGGAACGCGACCTTCGCCACCTTCTATCAGGAACAGTTCCCGATGCGGATGCGCGTGACCGGATTCGCGGTCGCCCAGAACGTCGGCCTGATGATCGCGTCGTTCTTCCCGAGCATCTTCACCGCGATCGCCCCTCCCGGCACCGCGAACATCCCGCTCGTGATCGGCTCGCTGGCATTCGGCATCTGCCTGGTCGCGGCTGTGGCCGCGTTCCTGTCCGATGAGACCAGGGGCACCTCTCTCGAGGACATCGAGACGAAGTCGATCCGGCTCCCCTGAGCCGGCCCGGGAGCCCGGAGGAATCTGGGCTCCCTTCCCGCGCGGCCCTGGTCGCACCCCACCCGCCCAGCAACCCCAGCACCACGAACGGATATCCCATGACCATCACGACGCCACAGAAGACCTGGCCGGTGAAGCACAGCGCGCTGTTGCGGGCGCCGGAGCGGTTCATCTCCCGCGACGGTATCGATGAGCTGGTTCACCGGCTCACCGACAATCTGGTCAACATCTCGGACGAGACCGGCGAGTTCCTGCTTCGGCTGGATGACGGCCGGGTCATCGACACCAAGGGCTGGGCGGGCTGGGAATGGACCCACGGGATCGGCCTGTACGGGATCTGGCAGTACTACGACCAGACCGGCGAGCCTGAGATGCGCGACATCGTGGACTCCTGGTTCACCGCCCGGCTGGCCGAGGGCACCACCAAGAACGTCAACACGATGTCGCCGCTGCTCACCCTCGCCTACCGGTACGAGGAGACGGGCGACCGCACACTCCTGCCCTGGCTCGACTCCTGGGCCGAGTGGGCGATGCGGTCGATGCCGCGCACCCCGCACGGCGGCATGCAACACGTCACCCTGGCCGAAGAGAACCACCACCAGATGTGGGACGACACCCTCATGATGACGGTGTTGCCATTGGCGAAGATCGGCATGCTGCTCGGCCGCACGGAGTACGTCCAGGAGGCGACGTTCCAGTTCCTCACCCACGTCGCCTACCTGATGGACCGCGAGACGGGACTGTGGTTCCACGGCTGGTCGTTCGACGGCGACGCCAACTTCGCCCAGGCCCGCTGGGCCCGCGGCAACTCCTGGCTGACCATGGTGATCCCGGACTTCATCGAACTGCTGGGCCTGTCCGAGTCCGACCCGGTGCGGCGTTTCCTGATCCAGGTGCTGGACGCCCAGGTCGCGGCCCTCGCCGATATCCAGGACGACTCGGGGTTGTGGCACACGCTGCTGGATGACCCCTCGTCGTACCTCGAAGCGTCCGCGACGGCAGGCTTCGCCTACGGCATCCTCAAGGCCGTGCGCAAGGGCTACCTCGATGCGAAATACGCCCCAACCGCCGAGAAGGCCGTCCAGGCGATCATCGCGAACGTCTCCGCCGACGGCGAGCTGCTGCAGGTCTCATTCGGAACCGGCATGGGATCCAGCCTCGACTTCTACCGGGCGATCCCCTGCACGTCGATGCCATACGGGCAGGCCATGGCCATCCTGTGCCTCGCCGAGTACCGGCGCACCTACTACTGAAGCAACCGAAACACGTGAAGGACTACAGATGAGACTCGTCAGCGTTGACCTCGATGGACAGCAACGACCCGGCGCCGTTGTCGCCGGACCCGACGGGGTCGACCGGCTCCTGGAGCTGGGCACGATCACGGGAAGCGCGACTCTCGCAGGGCTCCTCGCCGACGACTCGGCGCTCGCCGCCGCCCGCGCCGCCGTCGCCGAGGCCGACCTCGCCGCCCTGCCCCGCCTGGCGGATGTCCGGCTGGCACCGCCGGTGCGGCCGAGCATCATCCTGTGCCTGGGCTACAACTACCGGGGCCACATCGAAGGCCACAATGAAGGTCTCGTCGACGGGGCGACGGTCGAGGATGCGGCGCCGTTCCCGAATGTCTTCATCAAGACGGCCAATACGATCGGTGGTCCCCAGGACCGGGTCGTGATGCCGTTGGCCGCGACCGACGTGGACTACGAGGGCGAGATCGCCGTCGTGATCGGCCGCACCGCCAAGGACGTCGCCGAGGCGGATGCGATGGCGTACGTCGCCGGGTACACCCTCTTCAACGACGTATCCGATCGCGGCTGGCAGAACCGGTCCAGCCAGTGGGCCCTCGGCAAGAGCGTCGACGGTTTCGGCCCGCTCGGCCCCTGGATCGTCACCACCGACGAGGCACCGACCCTCGCGGGCCGGCAGATGGAGGTCGAGCTCAACGGCGTCGTGACAGTGCAGTCCAGCACCGACGCGATGGTCTACGGCGTCGCGTTCCTGGTGCACTACCTGTCCCAGATCATCACGCTGCAACCCGGCGACATCATCTCCACCGGAACCCCGGCCCGGTCGGTGCAGGCGCAGACCGCCCACGTTCCGCTCAAGCACGGCGACACGGTGACCATCCGGGTCACCGGGCTGGGCGAGCTCACGACGACGTTCGTGTCGGCCTAGGACAGGGGTACTGACAGTCCCTCGTTGCCGTCGGGCGTGGTGGTGCCCGGGGAAACGACCGGCTGGCCCGTACACGTCCACGTCGGTGACGGCGTCGATCAGGACGGCGACCACCTGGGTGTACCCCACCTCGTGGTCGCGTGGGAATGGATGACTCCCACGACCCGCTCTGCTGGCAGCGCGTCACCGACCGACCGGAAACGCCGACCGCCTGGCCAGGCCGGCGATCACGAGCGCGACGGCGGCGAGCCCGATCATCGCGACCGGGAGGATGAGGCCGTTGCCGCCGGCGATCAGCACCGCGCCGAGCACCCCGGCGGCGAAGATCGCGAGGTTGAAGGACACCCCCAGGAGGGCGTTGGCGGTGTCGGCGTTCGCGCCGCTGGCCTCCCCGATCGCGGTCTGCAGCTGGGCGGCAGCGCCGCCGAAGGCGACGCCCCAGAGCGCGATCGCGACCAGGACCGCAACCAGGGAGTTCTGGCCGAGGAGGAGGATACCGCCGGCGACGGCGAACAGGGTGATGCTGCCCAGAACCAGCGGGCGCAGCGCCCGGTCGACGACCGCGCCGGTCATCCAGATCCCGGCCAGTGCGGCAACGCCGAAGGTGACGAGGGCAAGATCGACTGTGAGGCCCACGGCGGCGGCGCGCAGGTACGCGGCGATGTAGGTGTAGACGGTGTTGTGGGCCAGCATCCACACGAAAATCACGGCGAGGATCGCCGCGACGCCGGGGATCATGACCACCCGGTGGATCGGCATCCGCGTGGCGGCGCGCTGGCCGGGCGCATCGGGCACGAAGACGACCGCGAGCCCGATGGTCACCAGGGTTAGCGCGGACAGGGCACCGAACGACCACCGCCAGTCCAGTGCGGAGCCGAGCCAGGATCCGAACGGCGTGCCGACGGCGAGCCCGATCGGCGTGCCGAGCGACGCTATCGACAGGGCCCGGCCGGCGAGTTCGCGGGCGGTGATCCGCCACGCGTAGCCCGCGAGCATTCCCCAGAGCAGGCCGGAGAACCCACCGGCCAGGAACCGGGTGGCCAGCGACAGCACGAGGTCGGCCGAGAGCGCCGTGATCGTGTTCGCCAGGAGGAACCCGACCAGCCCGGTGAGCAGGAGCGGTTTGCGCCGGAGTCCGCGGGTGAGCGTGATCGCCGGCAGCGTGACGATGACCGTGCCGAGGGCGTAGGCGCTCACGAATTGCCCCGCCGCGCCCTCGGTCACGCTCAGTCCGGCCGCGATCTGCGGCAACAGGCCGGCCGGCATGGTCTCGGTGGCGATGAGCACGAACCCGGTCAGGGCCATCACCAGCAGGGCGGGCAGTGGCAGTCGGGCGGTCGGAGAGTGGGGTGGTTTTCTGGGCGGCACCCGACGAGTCAACCCGGTCCCCGCCCGGCGAGGAACACTCCCCCGAAACGTGTACTGACAGTACATCGCGCGGCACGGCGGCCTGTCGTACCGTGGAGGACATGGACACCATGAACGAGGCCAAGGACTTCCTCGTCTCGCGGCGAGCAGGCATCACCCCGGAGCAGGCCGGCCTTCAGGCCGGGCCGAACCGGCGGGTTCCCGGGCTGCGCCGCAGCGAGGTCGCGGCCCTGGCCGACATCAGCGTCGAGTACTACGCCAAGCTCGAGCGTGGCAACCTCACCGGCGCCTCAGACTCGGTGTTGCACGCCGTGGCCCGGGCGCTGCGGCTCGACGACGCCGAAGCGGCGCACCTGTTCGACCTGGCCCGTGCGGCGAACGCCTCCCCGGCCAGGCGGGCGCGGCGCGACCCACGCAAGACCGAGGTGCGCCGGGGGCTGCAACAGACCCTGGATGCCATCACGAACGCGCCCGCGATCGTTCGCAACGGCCGGATGGACCTCATCGCGACGAACCTGTTGGGCCGGGCCCTGTACTCCGATGTCTACCTCGAGCCGGAGCGGCTGCCGAACTTCGCCCGCTACGCCTTCCTCGACCGGGAGCGGTCCGAACGGTTCTACCCGGACTGGGAGGGCGCCGCCGACATCTCGGTGGCGATCCTGCGCACCGAGGCCGGCCGCGACCCGCACGATCGCGACCTGCAGGACCTCGTCGGCGAGCTCTCCACCCGCAGCGCCGACTTCCGCGCACGCTGGGCGAAGCACAATGTGCGCCTGCATTCCGCCGGCACGAAGACCTTCCGCCACCCGGTCGTCGGCACCCTCGAGCTCACCTATGAAGCACTCGACCTCACCGCCGACCAGGGCCTCAACCTCACCATCTACACCGCCACGGCCGGGTCCCCTGCCGAAGACGGCCTCCGCGTTCTGGCCAGCTGGGCCGCGACGAACGAAATCCTCACGACCGCCACCGCGCCCGCAGCAGCGGCCGACCACATCCAGTCGTAGAGCACACCGGAGCGCACAACAGAGCGCTCACGCGAGCAAGGAGAAACACCATGCACACAAGAACCCTGGGTCAGGGACTCACCGTTTCCGCCATCGGCCTGGGCTGTATGGGCATGTCGCAGAGCTACGGGCCCAACCCGGGCGACCGGAGCGAGATGATCGGCGTGCTTCGTGGTGCCGTCGATCTCGGCGTCACGTTCTTCGACACCGCCGAAGTATACGGCCCGTACGTCAACGAGGAACTCGTCGGCGAGGCGCTGCAGCCCGTCCGCGACGACGTCGTCATCGCCACCAAGTTCGGCTGGCAGATCGAGAACGGCGCCTCCGTGGGCCTGAACAGCCGGCCGGAGCAGATCACCCGTGTCGCCGACGAGTCGCTGCGGCGCCTCCGGGTGGATGCCATCGATCTCTTCTACCAGCACCGGGTCGACCCCGATGTACCCATCGAAGACGTCGCCGGCGCCGTGCGCGACCTTGTGGCGGCCGGGAAGGTGCGTCACTTCGGCCTGTCGGAGGCGTCCGCAACGACGATCCGGCGCGCCCACGCGGTGTTCCCGGTCACCGCCGTACAGAGCGAATACTCGCTGTGGACCCGCGACCCCGAACCCGAGGTGCTCCCCACCCTCGCCGAGCTCGGCATCGGCTTCGTCCCGTTCAGCCCGCTCGGCAAGGGGTTCCTCACCGGCACCGTGAACACCGCGACCACCTTCACCGACGGGGATGTCCGCGGCAGCATCCCCCGCTTCTCCGAGGAGAACCGAACCGCCAACCAGGCACTCGTTGACCACGTCACCGAGCTCGCCCGGTCGAAGGACGCATCACCCGGCCAGGTGGCCCTGGCCTGGTTGCTCGCCCAACAACCCTGGATCGTGCCCATCCCTGGCACCCGACGGCTGGAACGACTGGAGGAGAACGCCGGCGCCACCGCCGTGGCGCTGTCCGCCGACGAACTCGCCGACCTCAACGGCGTCGCCGACCGCATCGGCGTGCAGGGCAACCGTTACAACGACGCCCACCTCGGCCTGGTCGGGAAATAGCGGGCGTCTCTAGCGGCCCGGGCCCCGAAGCCGACGGGGCGAGGGCCCGGTGGCGCGCAGGGCGCCCGCGAGGCCGGCGACGGTGAAGACCATCGTGCCGGCCAGGATGATGCCCATCGGCAGGGTCCAGGTGCCGGTGCTGTCGTGCACGGCGCCGATCAGGGATGGGGCGGTGGCGCCCAGCGCGTAGCCGACGCCCTGCACCATCGCCGAGAGCCGGCGTGCGTGCGTGCCGCTCCGCGCCAGCTGCACCACGAGCATGAAGACGATTGTGATTCCGCCGCCCTGCGCGATGCCGCCCAGGAATCCCCAGGCGAGGCTTCCCGCCGGGGCGAGCAGCATGCCGACGGGCAGGCTGATCCAGAGCGCGCCCACCAGGGCGAAGGTCTTCGGGATGCTGATCCGCTGGGACAGCAGCGGCACCCCGAGCGCCCCCACCACCGCGGCGATCTGGAAGACCGACGAGCTCGTGCCGGCGTCGCCCGGCGAGTAGCCGAGCTCCTGCTCGAGGATCGAGGGGAACCAGGCGGTGACCCCGTAGTAGGAGAACGCCTGGGCACCGAAGGCCAGCGCCAGGAACACGGCCGAGAGGCTGCGCCAAGTGCGCGGCTCGTCCGGCACGAGCGGGATGCCGCGGGTGTCGATGGCGACGGTGTCCACCGCACCGGTCTCGAGGGTGCGGCTGAGCGGCCCCCACCGGGTGGCCCGCGCGGGTCCAACGGCCACCAGCCACGCCACGGCGGCGAGCACCACGAAGCCCAGCCAGGCGAGCAGGGCGCCGCGCCAGCCGAAGGCGGCCGCGAGCGGAACCGTGGCAAGCGAGGTGATCATCGAGCTCACGTTCATCGCCGAGGTGTACGCGCCGGTCACGATGCCGACCCGGCCGGGCGAGATGTCCCGGCGGATGATGACGGGGATCACCACGTTACCGATGGTGACGAACGCTCCCATGATGATGGTGCCGGTGTAGGTCGCCTCCACGCTGCCGGCCGAACGCACGATCGAGCCGATGCCCACGCCGACGATGGCGATCGTCGTGGCGAAGTCCGCACCGGCCTTGCCGACGAACAGTGAGGCGAACGGTGTCATCAGGGCGAAGCACAGCACCGGCAGGCTCGTGAGCAGCCCCGCCTGCGCCGCGGTCAGGGACAGGTCGCCGCTGATCTCGCCCGTGATCGGCGCGACGGCCACGATCGGACCGCGCAGGATGAAGCCGATGAACACGATGCCCACCACGAGCAGTGCGGGGAGGCCTGGCCGGACGACTCGATTCACCAGTTCACCCTACGGGGTGCCGTGCGGGTGGATGCGGCGCCGCGTCGTCGTGGTCACTCGGTGAGATGAAGGGCCGCGCGCACGGCAGGGAGCACCTCGGTGGCCAGCAGCTCGATCGAGCGCAGCGTCTCGGCCTGGGGCAGGCCGCCCAGGCCGACCTGGGCGAGGAAGCGGGTGTGGCCGAGGACCTCGTGCTCCCAGAGGATCTTGTCGATGATCTCGGCGGGACTGCCGGCGAACAGCGCCCCGTGCGGGCTCGCCCACTCCTCGAACGCGTCCCGGTCCAGCCGCCCGGCGCGCGGCATGTTCTGGCCGATGTAGGCGGAATAGTGCGGGAAGAAGGTGTCCCGTGCGCCCTGCGAGGTCGGCCCGACGTAGAAATGCGACGTCACCCCGATGCGTCCGTGTTCGCGACCGGCCTCCGCGGCGGACCGCCGGTAGAGCTCGGCCAGGGGCGCGAAACGCGCCGGGTCGCCGAGGATCGCGAGGTAGAGGGGAAGCCCGAGCGACCCCGCGCGCACGACCGACGCGGGTGTTCCGCCGACGGCGATCCAGATCGGCAACGCCTCCTGCTGCGGGCGAGGCCACACGCCGGCATCCTGCAGTGCGGCGCGGGTGGTGCCGCTCCAGGTCACGGGGTTCGTGTCCCGGATGCGCAGCAGCAGCTCCAGGCGGTCGTCAAAATACTCGTCGTAGCGGTCGAGGGGCTGTCCGAACAGCGGGAAGGACTCCACATAGGCGCCGCGGCCGGCGGTGAGTTCTGCGCGGCCGCCGCTGATCAGGTCGAGGGTGGCGAAGTCTTCGAACACCCGCACCGGGTCGGCGCTGGAGAGCACGGTGACGGTGCTCGTCAGGCGGATGCGGGTGGTCTGCGCGGCCACCGCGGCCAGCACGACCGGCGGCGACGACACCGCGAAATCGTCCCGGTGGTGCTCGCCGACGCCGAAGACGTCGAGCCCGGCCTGATCGGCCACCCGCGCCCATTCCAGGAGGTCGGCGAGGCGCTGACCGGCGGGAATGTGCCGGCCGGCGGCGTCCCTGGTCAGTTCCCCGAAGGTGAAGATCCCGATCTCGAAGGGCGTGGCCGAACTCATCGGCCGTTCACGGACCCGGCACCGGCGTTCAGCGTCAGGAACGAGCGCACATCGTCGATCTCGGCGGCGTTGATCCCGTGCGCGAGGCCCGGGTACATCCGCTCGACCAGGGTGGAGTGGGTCGGCAAGAACGCGCTGGTGCGCGAGATCGCGGGTTCGCCGATGACCCGGTCCTCGGAGCCGCGACCCCAGAAGACGGGCGGGCGGCTCTCGGCGAGGGTCGCGTCGCCGGGCTGGGCAGCGCCGAGCACGAATCCGCCGAGCACGATGGGAGCAAGCACCCGCTCGGGCCGGGTGCGCAGCAGCTGGCTGGCCATCAGGCCGCCCTGGGAGAAGCCGATGGGGATCACCGGCGTGGTGGACGCCACGTGTGCGTCCACCCAGGCCCAGATCGCGTCCGTGGCCCGGGCCACGGGCTCCGCGTCGGGGTTTCCAGGTGTGGTGATGGTGAACCACGCTGCGCCGCCGTTGCCCAGTTCGAGCGGGGCGCGCAGGGACGCCCACGGGAGCGAGAGACCCAGCGCGGGGACGAGCCCGGCCAGGTCGTTCTCGTTGGAGCCGTAGCCGTGGAGGAGGAGAACGACCGGGGTGGTTTCGGCGATCGCCGCGGACCATCCGGACGAGCGGACGTCTGTGAGCTGGGTGTTCATCGGGCGATTAGCTCCTCGGTGGAAAGGTCGGGCAGGGAAACAGTGACCTGGGTGCCCCAGGGGTCGGTGAGGGAGACGGAACGACCGTCTCCGGCGAACGGAATCGACCGGGTGTTCAGTCGCGCGGTGAGGGCTTCGAGATCCGCCGCGGCGGGCACGGTGACAGCCACGTCGCCGAGGCCGAGGCTGGCCGCTCTTGGTCCGGAGCCTCGGCTGTTCCACACGTTCATGGCGATGTGGTGGTGGTAGCCGCCGGCCGAGGCGAAGAGTGCACCGGTGTAGCCGGTCTGGGTGGCCTCGAATCCGAGCGCGTCGACGTAGAACGCCCGCGCTGTCTGCAGGTCGCCCACCTGCAGGTGCACGTGACCGACCGCGCCGGCCATGGAGGGGCCGGCATCCAGAACCCTCTGGTTGAGGTGGTCCTGCAGGTAGGCGTTCGGGTCGAGGTACTCGGTGGCCATCCGGATCTCTTCACCGTCGTGGATCCAACGGTCGCGGTCGCGGTCGGTGTACAGCTCGACGCCGTTGCCCTCGGGGTCGGTGAAGTAGAACGCCTCGCTGACGAGGTGGTCGCTGGAGCCGACGAAACGGCTGCGCGGGTCCTGCGCGGCGCGATACACGGTTGCCGCGAGGGTCTCGGGTGTTTCGAAGAGGAAGGCGGTGTGGAACAGGCCCGCCTGGCGCGGGTCGACCCCGGGCAGGTCGGGGGTATGGATGAGCCGCACGAGCGGGGTCGTTCCACGGCCGAGCACCCGGTGCACCTCGCGGGCGCGGCTGCGCTCCTCGAGGGGTTCCATGGCGAACGCGTGGGAGTAGTAGTCCGACATGGTCTCGAGGTCACCGACCCGCAGGGTCACCGCACCCATGGAGGTGTCGGCATTGATGATCTGCTCGGCGGATGTGACGCTCATGTCTGGCTCCCGGATAGCGGCGAAGTGCTTGTACCTACAACCATACATCAAATACTTGTAGCTGCAACCATTCCGATGGGGAATACTTAATACCTACCAACGGTTTGCTTTATGCGAACGCATAGGGTTCACCAGATTCAGGAATGATCCACGCAGATTAGATAGGAGTGGTCGACATGGCCAGGTTCGATAACAAGGTAGCGATCGTCACCGGCGGAGGAAGCGGCATCGGCGCCGAGATTTCGCGGGAGCTCGCCGCGGAAGGCGCCTCCGTTGTGGTGACCGACATCAAGCTCGAGGCCGCACAGACGGTCGTCGACGAGATCATCGCTGCCGGCGGCACGGCCGCCGCGTTCACGCAGAACACCGCGAAGTGGGAAGACTCCGAAGCCGCCGTCACGTTCGCCCAGGAGACGTTCGGCGCCCTGCACCTGGCCGTGAACAACGCCGGCATCGGTGCCGCACCGCAGAAGATCGGCGACTACGACATCGCCGCCTGGGACCGCGTCCGCGCGGTGGACCTGGACGGCGTGTTCTACGGCCTGAAGTTCCAGCTGCCCGCCATCGTCGCCGGCGGCGGCGGCGCCGTGGTGAACATGGCCTCGGTGCTCGGCTCGGTCGGCATCGCGGAGAACGCCGCGTACGTCACCAGCAAGCACGCCCTGATCGGCCTCACCAAGGTCGCCGCGCTGGAGTACACCGCGGATGGCGTGCGCACGAACGCCGTCGGCCCCGGCTTCATCGACACCCCCCTGGTGCGTTCCAGCCTGTCCCCCGAGGCGCTCACCGCACTCGAGGCGCAGCACGCCTCCCGCCGCCTCGGCACCGACAAGGAGGTCGCCGCGCTCACCCTGTTCCTGCTCAGCGACGCTGCATCCTTCATCTCCGGCAGCTACCACCTCGTCGACGGCGGCTACTCCGCCCAGTAACTCTCCGCGACGAAACCCTCGCGAGTTGCCCCCGTGCGGACGAGTTGCCCCGCCACAGCGGGGCAACTCGTCCGCAGCGGGGCAACTCGAAGGTCAGGCGCGGCGGAGGATGAGGTTCATCATCACCTGGGACATCACCAGCTCGCCGGCCTGGTTGCTCACCTCGATGCGGGTGTGCACGAGACCCCGGTCCGTCTTGGATGCCGACGCGCGAGCCGAGAGCACGGTGAACCGGGCCGAGAGCACGTCCCCTGAGCGCACGGGCAGGCGCCAGCGGAGCTCATCGACACCCGGCGAGCCCAGGCTGGTGCGCTCGTTCAGGTAGTTGCCCACCATGATGCGCATCATCACGGCCGTGGTGTGCCAGCCGCTGGCGATGAGACCGCCGAACGGCCCGGCGAGCGCGGCGACCGGATCCACGTGCATCTGGTGCGGGTCGAACTCGGCGGCGAACGCCACGATGCTCGCTTCGGTGACGAGTTCCGCCCCGTACTCGGCGACGAGACCGGGCAGGTAGTCCTCGAAATAGCGGTCGGTCAAGGCAACGGCGAACACATCATTCATAGGGATGCCACTGTACCGGCGCGTGCGGCCGGTTCAGTGCCGGCCGTGTCGGCGCCGGCACCGCGTTCGCGGGTCACCGGCTGGGCGGCGCCCCTCCTCCGCCACCATCACCGGGCGCAGAGCCCGCGGTCGGCGTGGTGCTCGTGTCCACCCGCGCCGTGAGGCTGACCACATACCCGGAGGTGGCATCGCCGGTCACGGTCGCCAGCTGCAGTGCCCCGCCGTCGTCGCCGAACACGTTGTCGTCGGCGAGGGTGACCTGCGCGAGATTCGCGGTGGAGCCCGCGTATCCGGGCAGCTTGTAGACGGTGCTGCTGGTGGATTCGGGCAGCGCCGCCTGCGAGGTGGAGATCGCGTTGCCGGCATCCGAGATCGCGCCCACGTCGGGGTAGACCTCGAAGTGAATGTGCGGCCAACGGCCGGTGTAGCAGGCGGGGTAGATCGACGTGAAGCTGACCGTGCCCGCGCTGTCGGCGACCTGCACACCTCGCAGGTACGTCTCGTCCTCGATGCCGTCCGAGTACATCGAGTAGCCGCCGGCGGCGTCGCAATGCCAGACGTACACCGCGGCGCCTGCGAACGGGGCGTCGTTGTTGTTCATGTCCAACACGGTGAGGGTGAACGTCATGGCAACGCCCTCGGCGGTGAGGCCGCCGTCGAGGCTCGAGCGGATGTCGCTGCGCACGATGCCGGACTGCTCGAGCACGTTGACGCCGTTGGAGCCGTCGCCGGGGTACGGGCCGGCCGTCTCATCCGGGATCTCCCCGGCGGCGGTAGCTGCGGCGGTCGAGGTGGTCCCGCCGGCGCCGGTGGTGCAGGCCGCAAGGGCGACCGCACCGGCGCCCAGGCCGATCAGGCTCAGGATCTTGCGGCGGCTCATCAGCGTGCCCAGGTCGAAGGCGACACCCTGGTCGACGACCTCGTCGTCGGCGCGGGCGAGGAGGCGGCCCTCGTAGCTGGGGCCGTCCGGGGTGGAGTCTGGTTCGGGGATGCGGCTCATGGCGGCCTCTCGACATCGGGGCGGGTGCGGTAGGTCCCCAGCGTCCTCCGGCTTCTCCTGAAATCCCTTGGGTAGTCCTATGAGCCCGCTATGAGACCAAGTAACGGTCCCGCGACCGCTCGATTTCGAACTTCGCAGGGTTCTCGAGTGAAACACGGGTGCGAAGTTCGGAATCGAATGTGATTCAGGCCGGGCTGGTGAGCTGGATCAGGTTGCCGCAGGTGTCGTCGATGGTGGCCACGACGACCGGGCCCATCGGCGTCGCCGGCTGGGTGACGGTCACGCCCTTGGCCTCGAGCTCGCGCACGGTGGCCGCCACGTCGTCGACCGCGAACGAGGTGGCCGGGATGCCGTCCTCGACGAGCGCGGCCATGTAGGCCTTCGCCGCCGGATGCTCGTCGGGCTCGAGCAGCAACTCGACCCCGTCGGGCTCCCCCGGCCCGACGACGGTGAGCCACCGGTGCAGGCCGATGGGTACGTCGTTCTTCACCACAAAGCCGAGCTTCTCGGTATAGAAGGCGAGGGCCTTGGCCTGGTCGTCGACGAAGACGCTGGTGAGGTTGATGCGAATGGGCATGCGCGTGCTCCTTAGCGGTTGGAGGTGATGGGCCAGCGGTCGACGACCGCCCGGAGGGGTTCCGTGTTCAGATGGTGGATCTTGGTGCGGCCGACCCGGCGCGTGCGCACCAGGTCCGCCTCCTCGAGCACCGCGAGGTGCTGGGAGATCGCTTGACGAGTGGAAGCCACGCCGTGCAGCATCGCCAGCCGGCCGCAGATCTCGAACAGCGTCAGGCCGTCGCGCACGACGAGTTCGTCGAGGATCTGACGCCGGGTCGGGTCGGCGAGGGCCCGGAAGATGTCTCCCATGCCACCCATATTAGGCAAGCAACAGCTTGCATTTCAAGGTGGTGCCCCGGTGGCCGTTTCTAGACTGGACGGCATGACCACAGATGCCCTCTCATTCGGCCAGGCCGTCGGCGACTACGAGCGCGGGCGGCCGACCTATCCGGCCGCGGCCGTCGACTGGATGCTGCAGCGGGCAAGAGCCGTGGAAGATGTGGTCGATGTGGGAGCGGGGACGGGCAAGTTCACCGCTTCCCTCGTCGCCCACGGCCTGGCCGTGACCGCGGTGGAACCCGACCCGGTCATGCGGGCCCGGCTGACGGCAAACCATCCCGCGGTGAACGCGCTGGCGGGCACCGCCGAGGCGTTGCCGCTGGAGGACGCCGGCGCCGACCTGGTCACCTTCGCGCAGTCCTGGCACTGGGTCGATGTGCCCGTGGCTTCGGCCGAGGTCGCGCGGGTGCTGCGCCCGGGCGGGGCGCTCGCCTTGGTCTGGAACATCCGCGACCCGGAGGTGGAGTGGGTCGAGCGGCTCGGCGAGGTCATGGGGTCGTCGAAGGCGGAGCAGTACAACAGCCACGAACCGGTCGTCGCGGCGCCCCTGAGGATCGAGGATTTTGCCGAGTTCCTCTGGGAGAACCCGATGACGCGCGAGGAGCTGATCGCGATGGTCACCTCGCGGAGCTACGTGATCACCATGAACGCGCCGGACCGGGCGGAGTTGCTGGTGCGGCTGGCCGAACTGCTCGACACCCACCCCGACCTCGCCGGCCGCACCGAGTACCGCATGCCGTACCGCACGCGCGTGACGATCGTGCGGGCCGGTCCGGCCGCTGTCTGAGCCTGTCGAACCAGCCGTGAGCACGGATGGCGGGGACTCGCGTCGTCCGCAACCGCTCACGAGGTCTCGACAAGCTCGACCAACGAGATGGAGACGACCGCAGACGACCATCCGCCGGTCGAGCCCATCCGCCGGTCGAGCGTGTCGAGACCCCGTGAGGCGATCTCGCGGACGCTGCCGCGGTCGGGCTACTCGGCCGCGATGGGGAGCAGGATGCCCTTCACGGTCTCGTCGGTCTCGAGGAACTCCTGAACGGCCGGGTCCTTGAACGCTGCGACCAGGTTCTTGATGTTCTCGGTGTCGGCGAAGTCGCTGCCAATGGTGAGCTGGCCGGCGAACTCGTCGGGCGCGGCCGGGGCGAAGATCTGCTGCTCGATCGGGATGCTCGCGGCCAGGTAGTACTCGGTGTAACCGGCGGCGAGGTCGAGGTCGGGCAGCGCGCGGGACTGTGCGGCGAAGTCGAGCAGGGTGAACTTGAGGTTCTTCGGGTTGGTGGCGATGTCATCCTGCGTGGCGGTGCCGGCCGTCGTGCCCTCCTTGAGCGTGATCAGGCCGGCTTCCTTGAGCAACCAGAGGCCCTGGGCCTCGTTGGCCGGGTCGGAGTACAACGAGACCGTGCCGCCATCCGGCACCTGGTCGACGCTGGTGTACTTGTCGCTCCAGAGTCCGAAGCCCCAACGGAACACCGGCGTGGCGGCGGTCTCCTTGAAGTCGGGGTTGGACTCGAGCACCTGGCTCAGCCAGAGCTTGTGCTGGTAGACCGTGCCGGCGATCTCGCCCTCGCTCACCGCGCGGTTGATGGTGTTGCTGTCGGCGAGGCCCTTGAACTCGACCGTGATGCCGTATTTGGGTGCGACCTCTTCGGCGACGAAGTTCACCAGGGCCTGCTCGGCCGCGTTGCCCTCGGCGGTGGCGACGATGAGCGTGGCGCCCTCGGTGGCGTTGGCGGACTTCGCGGGGTTGAGCAGCGGCACGGCGATCGCGGTCGCTGCGGCGACGGCGACCACGGCGATGCCGGCGATCCAGGGCCAGCGGCGGCGCTTCTTGAGCGCGAAGCCGTGCGGTTCGGTAGCGGGCGTGGCGGGGGTGTGGGGCGTAGACATGGGGATCCTTCTGGAGTGTGGTCTGCGGGCTGGTGCAGGCGTGCGGGAAGAGTGCGCGCGGGGGACGTACGCGCGTGGAAGGGTATGCGGGTCGAGCAGGCGAGCGCGGCGAAGGTCAGGCCGGACAGCTCGCCCCGGGCATCCGGCGCGTCATACCAGGCTCGCTTCGCGGCGGGCGGCGCGGGGAGCGCGGGCGTTGGTGCGGCTGTGCGGCGTGGTGAGGCGCACGAGCCGGTCGCCGATCAGCTGCACCGACGCCACCGTGGCCACGAGGATCACGATGGTGGCGAGCATCACGGTGTTGTCGAAGCGCTGGTAGCCGTAGGTGACGGCGACGTAGCCGATGCCGCCGGCGCCGATCGTGCCGGCGATGGCGGAGTACTCGATCATGGCGATGGTGTTGATGGTGAGGCCGCCGATGATCGACGGCAGTGCTTCGCTGAGCTGGGCGGAGCGGATGATCTGCAGCGGCGACGCCCCGGAGGCCTTGGCGACGCGCACCAGGGTGGGCGGCACGCCGCGGAGGGAGTTCTCCACGATGCGGGTGAAGAACGCGATTCCAGCGATCGACATGGGTACGACCGCGGCGGCGATGCCGATGTTGGTGCCGGTGATGAACCGGGTGAACGGCACGATGGACGCCATCAGGATGAGGAACGGCAACGACCGGCCGATGCTCACGATCCAGCTGATCGTGGTGTGCAGGGCGGGGTTCTCGAACAGGCCGCCCGGGGCGAGGTTGTGCACCAGGGCGCCGAGCGGGATGCCGACGAGCACGACGATCAGCATCACGATGCCGACCATGATGAGGGTGTCGAGCAGGGCGGGGAAGACCAGCGCGGGGATCTCCGCGATGGGCACGTTGTTGTTCAGCTGCAGGCTCATGCGACCGGCTCCAGAATCTCGGCGGGCTGGGCGGGCAGCTCGGCGCGGGCGTCGAGGCCGAGGCTGCGGGCCACGGCGATGAGGTGGTCGGGGTTGGCGCCGGTGACACCGATGCTGGCGTGGCCGACGGTGGCGCCGTCGACGGTCTCGATCGAGGCGCCGAGCAGTGACACCGTGCTGCCGAGCTGGTCGGCGAGCCGGGTGAGCCAGTCGGCCGGCACGTTCGCGGAGGTATAGCTGACGAACCACTCGGTGGCGTCGGCCGGGGCGCTCTCGTGCGAGCGCGCGGGGCGGAGGGCCCGGCCGAGCCCGGAGGCGGGGTCGCGGAGCAGTTCCACGATGCGGCCGCTCTCCACGATCCGGCCGTGGTCGAGCCGGGCGACGGAGTCGGCGACCTGCAGCACGGTGTCCATCTCGTGCGTGATGAAGAGGATCGACAGGCCCAGGTCGTCGCGCAGTTCCTTGAGCAGCGCCACGATCGAGCGGGTGGAGTCGGGGTCAAGGCCCGAGGTGGCCTCGTCGCTGAGCAGCACGGAGGGGCGGAGCGCCAGGGCGCGGGCGATGCCCACCCGCTGCCGCTGCCCACCGGAGAGCTGGTGCGGGTAGTGCCCGGCCTTGTCGGAGAGTCCCACCCGGTCGAGCAGCTCGGCCACCCTGGCGCGGGTCTCCGCGTTCGTTGCGCCGAGGTACTCCAGCGGCAGCGCCACGTTCTGGGCAGCGGTGCGGCGGGAGTACAGGCCATCCGACTGGAAAATGGTGCCGATGCGCCGGCGCGCCACCCGCAGCTGCTTCTCGCTGAGCTGGGACAGGTTCTCCCCGTTCACCAGCACCGACCCGCTGGTGGGTCGTTCGAGCAGGTTGACGCACTGCGCCAGGGTGCTCTTGCCGGCACCGCTCGGCCCGACGACGGCGAAGATCTCGCCGGCGTCGACGCTGAAGTCGAGGCGGTCGAGCACAACCGTGCGCTGGTCACCGTGGCCGTAGACCTTGGTCAGCTGTTCGAGGCTGATCATGCGGGGCTCCCTGTCGAGTCCGGTTGGAGGTGCGTGTGCGGGTGGCGGGAAGGTCAGACGACGGGCACGCCGACGCGGAAGTTCGCGCCGTGGTGCTCGTCGGGCAGGCGGTCGCCGCGGCCGTGCAGCTTCTGACGCAGGGTGCCCTCGGTGTATTCGGTCGGGTAGACGCCGCGCTTCTGCAGCTCGGGCACCACCCAGGTGACCACGTCTTCGAAGGTGCCCGGCGTGATCGCGTAGGCGAGGTTGAACCCGTCCACGTCGGTCTCGGCGGCCCACTCCTCGAGCTGGTCGGCGATTTCGACGCCGGAGCCCACGATGAACGGGCCGAGCCCGCCGATCGCGCCGGCCCGGGCGATGTCGCCCACGGTCCACTCCGAGCCGTCGTGGTTCGCGGCCTGGAAGTTGGCCACCGCCGACTGGATCGCGTTGCTCTTGACGTTGCCGATGGGCTCGTCGAGCGCGAACTCGGACAGGTCGACACCCATCCAGCCCGACATGAAGACGAGGGCGCCCTCTTCGCTGGCGTAGCTGAGGTAGTCGAGGTACTTGGCCTGGGCCTTCTCGCTGGTCTCGTCGGTGATGATCGTGAGCAGCGTGTAGATCTTGGCGGAGTACCGGTCGCGGCCGGCGGACTCGAGGGCGTCGCGGATCTTGGTGACGGTGCCCTTGAGTACCTCCTTGGTGGACGCGGCCACGAAGATCGCCTCGGCGTTGCCGGCGGCGAAAGCGATGCCACGGCTGGAGGCGCCGGCCTGGTAGATCACGGGCGAACGCTGCGGCGACGGCTCGGAGAGGTGGATGCCCGGCACCTGGAAGTGCTTGCCGGAGTGCCCGATCGAGTGCACCTTGCTCGGGTCGGTGAAGACACCGGATGCGGCGTCACGCACCACGGCGTCGTCTTCCCACGACCCTTCCCAGAGCTTGTAGAGCACCTCGAGGTACTCGTCGGCGTAGTCGTAGCGGTCGTCGTGTTCGAGCTGGTCCTCGTTGCCCATGTTGCGGGCGGCGGAGGGCAGGTACCCGGTGACGACGTTCCAGCCGACCCGGCCCTTGGTGAGGTGGTCGAGCGTCGACATCCGCCGGGCGAACGGGTACGGGTGCTCGTAGGCGGTGCCGGCGGTGACGCCGAAACCGAGGTGCTCGGTGACATATGCCATTGCGGGAATGACCAGCAACGGGTCGGCGACGGGGATCTGCGCACCATTGCGGATCGCGGCCTCGTTGGTGCCGCCGTAGACGTCGTAGGTGCCCAGCACGTCGGCCAGGAAGATACCGTCGAAGCGGCCTTTCTCGAGAAGTTTGGCCAGCTCGGTCCAGTACGCGAGGTCGGTGTAGCTCTGCGACCGGTCGTCGGGGTGGCGCCACAGCCCGGAGGACTGGTGGGCGACGCAGTTCATGTCGAAGGCGTTGAAGCGAATCTGTCTGGGCATTCCCCCATGCTCACGTTTCCGGGCGCCGGGCACATCCCCCGTCGAAACACAGCGTCACACACGGATGTGTCGCAGGTGCTGCGATGCGGAATCCGTCCGGGCTGTGCGAGTGCAAGAAACTGCGCCGCCGCTTAGTGCTCCGGCCGGTCGACCGCGGAGGCCCGGGGGTGCCTTTTCTCCCGGCCAAGTGCCATACTGGCCCCGAATCGCTGCTCTGCCGCCGTGCGGCCAGGGCAGCGTTTCCGGCCTTGTTACTCGACGTAGAGGAGCCCCGTGAGCACCCCGACACTGTCCAATTTCATCAACGGCCAATTCGTCACGCCGGCCGGCACCGAGGTGCTCGACATCGTCGATCCCACCACCGGAGCGATCGTGGCCAGGGCGCCGATCTCCACCTCCGGCGATGTCGACGACGCCATGCGGGCCGCCAAGGCCGCGTTCCCGGCATGGAGCCGCCGCACCCCCGGCGAACGCCAGCTGGCGCTGCTGCAGCTCGCCGACGCGGTCGAGGCCAACAGTGACGCCCTCGTGGAGGCCCAGCACCGCAACACCGGCCAGCCGCGCGCCACGATCGCGGCCGACGAGGTGGCCGCGGGCGCCGACCAGTTGCGCTTCTTCGCCGGCGCCGCCCGGCTGCTCGAGGGCAAGTCGGCCGGCGAGTACCTCGAGGGCATGACCTCCTGGGTGCGCCGCGAACCCATCGGCGTCGTCGGCCAGGTCACGCCGTGGAACTTCCCGTTCCTGATGGCGATCTGGAAGATCGGCCCAGCCCTGGCCGTGGGCAACACCCTGGTGCTCAAGCCCAGCGACACCACTCCGGAATCGACCCTGGAGCTCGCCCGGATCAGCCAGGGCATCCTGCCCGACGGGGTGATGAACATCGTGCTCGGCGACGCCGGCACCGGTTCCTTCATCGTCGAGCACCCCGTTCCCGGCCTGGTGTCGATCACGGGCAGTGTGCGCGCCGGCATCGCCGTGGCGTCCAGTGCCGCGCACACCCTCAAGCGCGCACACCTGGAACTGGGCGGCAAGGCGCCCGCGGTGGTCTTCGCCGACGTCGACGTGGCCAAGGTCGCCTCCGCGATCGCCGACTTCTCCTTCTACAACGCCGGCCAGGACTGCACCGCCATCACCCGGGTGCTCGTGCACGAGGCCATCCACGACGAATTCGTCGCCGCATTCACGGCCGAGGCCGAGTTGCGCACCACCGGGTCGGCCGACGACGCCGACAACTACTTCGGACCGCTCAACAACGTGCGGCACTTCACCGACGTGGTCGACAAGGTGGCCGCGCTGCCGGCGCACGCCGTGATCAGCACGGGCGGCCACCAGGTCGGCGAGGCGGGCTTCTTTTTCGAACCCACCGTGGTGACGCAGGTGCGCCAGAGCGACCCGATCGTGCAGGACGAGACCTTCGGGCCGGTGATCACGGTGCAGAGCTTCAGCACCGAGGAGGAGGCCATCAGCATGGCCAACGACGTGCGCTACGCCCTGGCCTCGAGCGT
This sequence comes from Cryobacterium sp. AP23, assembly GCF_054075385.1. Lineage (NCBI taxonomy): Bacteria > Bacillati > Actinomycetota > Actinomycetes > Micrococcales > Microbacteriaceae > Cryobacterium > Cryobacterium sp. AP23. The sequence continues at coordinate 2,511,815 of NZ_CM133415.1, forward strand.
CTGGACCCGCGACCACGCCAGGGCGCTCCGGGTGTCCCGCGACCTGGACTTCGGCGCCGTGTGGATCAACACCCACATCCTGCTCACCGCGGAGATGCCGCACGGCGGCTTCAAGTACTCCGGCTACGGCAAGGACCTCTCCATGTACGGGGTCGAGGACTACACGCGCATCAAGCACGTGATGAGCTCGCTCGAATAGCTCGAAGAGACAGAACAGGACACCGATGACCTTCCATCCGCTCGACCCCCTCACCGCCGCGGAGTTCAGCCAGGCCGCCGCCGTGCTCGCCCGCGAACACCACGTCGGCGCAGGCTGGCGGTTCGCCTCCATCGAACTCGTCGAGCCGGCCAGGGCCGCGATCGCGGAGTTCGACGCGACCGGCGTCGCCCCGGAGCGGCGCGCCCGCCTGGTGGTGCTGCACCGCGCCGAGAACCGCACCTGGGTGGCCGTGGTCTCCCTCGACGCAGACACCCTGCTCGAATGGTCGGAGGCCGTGGGGATGCAGGCCAACTTCACCGTGGACGAGTGGGAGGAGGCCGACGCGGCACTGCGGGCGCATCCGGAGGTCGTGGCGGCGCTGGCCAAGCGCGGCATCACCGACCTCGAGCACGTCTTCATCGACACCTGGACCTACGGCGACGCCGTCATCCCCGACGTCTACCGGGGCCTGCGCCTGGGCTGGGCGGATGTCTGGGTGCGCGCCGGCGCCGGCGCCAACCCCTACGCGGGGCCGGTCAGCGGGCTGCACTTCGTGATCGACGTGAACACCATGAACCTGCTCGCCGTGGAGGACACCTTCACCGTCGACCCTCCCAACGTGATGGGCGAGTACGTGCCGCACCTGGTGCCGGAGCGCATCCGGAACGCCAGCACCCGGCCGCCCCTCAAGCCGCTGGACATCGTGCAACCACAGGGTCCCGGCTTCAGCGTGGACGGCAACCTCGTGCAATGGCAGAACTGGTCGCTGCGGGTGGGCTTCAACTACCGCGAGGGCATGACACTGCACCGGGTGACCTACACGGATGCCGGCCGCGAGCGCCCGATCGCCAACCGGCTGTCGTTCGCCGAGATGGTCGTGCCGTACCGCGACCCCAGCGTCGACCACTTCCGCCGCACCGCGTTCGACATCGGCGAGTGGGGCCTGGGGTTCATGACCACCTCGCTCGAGCTCGGCTGCGACTGCCTGGGTGAGATCCGGTACATCGACGCGGTGCTGCACAACAGCGCCGGCGAGCCGTACACGATCCCGAACGCGTTCTGCATCCACGAGGAAGACAACGCGGTGCTGTGGAAGCACGTCGACCACGACGGCGGCGCCGAGGTGCGCCGGATGCGCCGGCTCGTGGTGTCCTTCCACGTCACCGTGGCCAACTACGAGTACCTCGTCTACTGGCGGTTTTACCAGGACGGCAACATCGAGTGCGAGGTGCGCGCCACCGGCATCATGGTGGTCACCCACCTCGACGCCGGGCAGCCGCACCCCAACGGCACCCTCGTCGACGAGCGCACCTACGCGCCGTTCCACCAGCATTTCATCGTGGCCCGGCTCGACCTCGACATCGACGGGGAGGCGAACACGGTGTTCCGCAGCGAGACCCGGATCGAACCGATCGACGACACCAACCCGCTCGGGCTGGCGATCACCCAGCAGAACACCCCCATCGAGACCGAGGGCTTCGACGACTTCGACTGGAACACCCAGCGGGCCTGGAAGGTGGTGAACGAGCAGACCCTGAACGGGCTCGGCACCCCGGTGTCGTACAAGCTCGTGCCGACCGGTGCGATCCCGTCGTTCTTCCATCCCACTGCGCCGGCCCTGCAACGCGCCCAGGTGATCGGCCACACCGTCTGGGTCACCCCGGCCGATGAGACCCAGCGCTGGCCCTGCGGCGAGTTCGTCAACCAGAGCGGCATCGACCACGGCCTGCCCGAGTGGATCCGGGCCGGCCGCGCCGTGCGCGACACCGACGTGGTGCTCTGGTACACCTTCGGCATCCACCACATCACCCGGCCGGAGGAATGGCCGGTGATGCCCGCTGACACGGTGTCGTTCTGGCTGAAGCCGGTGGGCTTCTTCGACCGCAACCCGTCCCTCGACGTGGAGCCGAGCCCCGCGCACTGCGCGCCCGGCATGGACCACAGCGGCATGGAGCACGGCTCCATGGAGCACGGCAGCCCTGAGCACGACCATTCCGGTGCGGTGGCCGACCACCAGCACGAACACGGCAGCCCCGAACCGGATGCGCAACCGACGGAACCGAGGAGAACACCGTGACCCGAGTAGCGAACTACGTGGTGGCCTACGAGGCCACCAGCCAGGGCCGCGAGGCCCTCGAGCTGGGCATCGCGCTGGCCAGGGCCACCGCGGCCGAGTTGCGCATCTGCCTCGTGCTGCAGCGTCTCTCGGCGGCGCCGGCGAAGATCCACGCCGCGAGCTCGGATTTCGAAGTGCTGCTGTCCAACCAGGCCACCCAGTGGCTCACCGAGGCGGCCGACTGGGTGCCCGGCGACGTCACGGCCAGCACGCACCTGCTCTGGGCCGACTCCACCTCTGAGGGCCTCATCCAGGCCGCCGCCGACCTGGACTCCGACCGGATCGTGGTGGGCGCCGCCCGCGGCGGCCTGCTCAACCGGTTCACCATCGGCAGCGTCGCGAACGCCCTGCTGCACGCCTCCCCCGTTCCGGTCGCCCTCGCGCCGCGCGGGTATCGCGCCCCGGCACAGCTCACCCGCATCACCTGCGCCATCGGCACCCGGCCGGGGTGGGAGGCGCTGCTCGACTCGCTGGTGGCCTTCACCGACGACCTCGCCGTCGAACTGCGCTTCGTGACCCTGGTGGAAGTCGACGCCAGCCGTGAGAAGCAGTCGCCCGCCGCCGCCGGCAGCACCGCGCACCTCGACGCGGTGCTCGCCTACTACGAGCGTCACTCGCACAGCCACGGCATCATCACCACCGCGGTCGGCGAGGGCAAGAACGTGGAGGAGGCCGTCGAAGCGCTGGACTGGCGCCCCGACGAGCTCGCCTTCGTGGGCTCGAGCCGCCTGGCCGCGCCGCGCACGATCTTCCTCGGCATCACCGCCCACCGCATGCTGCACGCCCTGCCGGTTCCCCTGGTCGTCGTTCCGACCAATCCCGCCGGCAGTTGATTCGACCCCGTAGCTGATCCGAGCAAAGGACAGGTCCATGGCACAGTCATCCGCTCCCCGGCCCACGCCGGCCGCCCCGTCGGCCAGCGCCGGCGGGCTCTCCTCCAAGGGCCTCAGCGCCGGGTCCGTCGGCCTGCTCGGCGCGACCGTCATCGGCATCTCCTGCATCGCCCCCGCCTACACGCTCACCGCGTCACTCGGCCCCACGGTGGCGGCGGTCGGCACCCAGATGCCCGGCATCTTCATCGTCGGCTTCATCCCGATGCTGCTCGTGGCACTGGGCTACCGCGAGCTGAACAACGCCATGCCGGATGCCGGCACGTCGTTCACCTGGGCCACGCGCGCGTTCGGTCCGTGGCTGGGCTGGATGGGCGGTTGGGGCCTGATCGTGGCCACGGTCGTGGTGCTGTCCAACCTGGCCGGGGTGGCGGTGGACTTCTTCTACCTCCTGCTCGCGCAGGTGTTCGGCGACCCGGGGCTGGCCGACCTGGCCGGCAACGTGTGGATCAACATCCTCACCTGTCTGGTGTTCATGGTGGGCGCCTGTTACGTGTCCTACCGGGGCATGGAGACCACCAAAATGGTGCAGTACGTGCTCGTCGCGTTCCAACTGCTCGTGCTGGTCTGGTTCAGCGTCGCCGCCCTCGTGCACTTCTCGGCCGGCACCGCGTTCGACGCGCTCGGGTTCAGCGCCTCGTGGTTCAACCCGTTCCTCACCCCGTCGTTCTCCGCCTTCGCGGCCGGGGTCTCGCTGTCGATCTTCATCTACTGGGGCTGGGACGTCACCCTGACAATGAACGAGGAGACCAAGGATCCGGAGCGCACCCCGGGCCGGGCGGCCACCCTCACCGTCGGCATCATCTTCGTCCTCTACATCCTGGTGTCGGTCTCGGCGCTGATGTTCTCCGGCGTTGGCACCGGCGAGCTGGGCCTCGGCAACGAAGACATCCAGGGCAACGTCTTCGCCGCCCTCGCTGGCCCCGTGATGGGCCCATTCGCCGTCCTGATGTCGCTGGCCGTGCTCTCCAGCTCGGCGGCGTCGCTGCAGTCCACCTTCGTGGGGCCGGCCCGCACCATGCTCTCGATGGGCCACTACCGCGCCTTCCCCAAGCGGTTCGCCGCGATCAGCCCACGGTTCAAGTCGCCGGGCTTCGCCACCGTCATCGCCGGCGTGGTGGCCTGGGGTTTCTACGCGGTGATGCGGGTGCTGAGCACCGACGTGCTCACCGACACCATCCTCACCCTGGGCATCATGATCTGCTTCTACTACGGCGTCACGGCGTTCGCCTGCGTCTGGTTCTTCCGCCGGGAACTGTTCTCCAGCGCGCGGGCGTTCCTGCTCAAGCTGCTCGCCCCGCTGCTGGGCGGCATCATCCTGGCGGTGATCTTCGCCACCACCCTGATCGACAGCACCAACCCCGAATACGGCAGCGGCTCGGAGATCGGTGGTGTCGGCCTGGTGTTCATCCTGGCGATGGTGCTCTTCATCACCGGCATCGTGCTGATGGTGATCATGCGCAGGGTCGACCCGGCGTTCTTCCAGGGCAAGACCCTCACCAAGGGCACCTCCCGCGACACCTAGGCCCCGCGCGGCCTCACCGCACCCCTCATGGCCGACCGCGCCCGCTACAGCGGGCGCGAGGCGCCACACGGGGTGCGGCGGCCGCCCTGCTCAGCCTCGCCGGGCGGGCACGGGCGCCTCGGCCGCGCCGCCGACCAGCGCGGCCGCGGACGCCTTCAGGGTGCGTCCGCTGGTTTCCGGGAGCAGGAGGGCCGCGACCAGCGCCCCGGCGGCGATGACCGTGAGGTAGATCGCCGGGGCCAGGTTGTTCCCGGTGGCGGCGATCAGGGCCGTCGCCACGAACGGTGCCGTGCCACCGAAGATGGCGTAACTGAGGTTGTAGGTGATGGCGGATGCGGTGTACCGCACGTTCGTGGGGAACACCTCCGACAGGAGCACCGCCGTCACCACGTTGGCCGTCACGGCCCCGACGGCCAGCAGGAGCTGTCCGGTCAGGGCCGTGCCGAACCCGCCGGTCGAGGCGAGGAGGTAGGCGGGGATGGCCAGGCCGCCCAGCAGCACGACCGAGGTGACCATGGTCACGCGCCGCCCGATCCGGTCGCAGATGCGTCCGATCACCGGCGCCAGGGCCGCAGCGCAGGCCAGGGCGATGACGTTGCTCATCAGCACCTGGTCGGCGGGAAGCTGCACCACTTCGCGGAGGAAGGTCGTCATGTAGGTGGAGAAGGTATAGAAGGACAACGCCGTCAGGCTGATGTAGCCGCCAAGCGTCAGCATGGGCTTCCACTGCTCGCGCAGGGTCTGGCCCAACCGCGAGTGCGGCACCGAGGCGCTGTTGCGCACCTCCAGGAACAGCGGGCTCTCGTCCAGGCGTTGCCGGATGTAGAAGGCGAGCAGGCCCAGCGGCAGTGCCGCCAGGAACGGCAGGCGCCAGCCCCAACTGTCCATGGTCTCTTCGGAAAGGTTCGCGGTGAGCAGGTAGCACAGCAGGGCCGCAGCGGAGAAGGAGGCAAAGGTGGCGGCGGGCATCCAGCTGCTGTAGCGGGAGCGTTGGCCCGCGGGTGCGTGTTCGATCACGAAGGTGACCGCGCCCGCGTATTCGCCGCCGGCCGAGAGGCCTTGCACGCTCCGGGCGAGGATCAGGAGCAGGGGCGCCCAGATTCCGATGCTCTCGTAGGAGGGCAGGAATCCGATCGCGGCGGTGGCGCCGGACATGAGCAGGACCGTCAGCGCCAGGACCTTCTTGCGGCCGATGCGGTCGCCCAGCATGCCGAAGAACGCACCGCCGAGGGGCCGGAGGGCGAAGGCGACGGCGAAGACCGCGAAGGTCTGGAGCAGCCCGGTGATGTGGTCGGTGGCGGGAAAGAAGACCCGGGCGATGACGGGTGCGAGGAAGCCGTAGATGGCGAAGTCGAACCATTCGACAACGGTGCCGGCCGCGGCGGCACCCGTCACCTTCCGCAAGGTGGTTGGACTGGAGTGGGGCGTGTGAGGCGAGGACATGATGGCTCCCTTGGTCGGAGTGCAGCGTCGGAGGGTTAGGGAGTGGTGGTTTCGACGAACGCGGGCAGCGCGTTGAGGTAGTCGAGCACGTTGGTCAGCGGCTCGACGTCGCCGAACTTGGAGTCGATGTCGAACAGGTTCCAGGCCACGGTGCCGGCGACCCGGTCGCCGACGGCCTCGCGCACCACGATCGGGCGGAAGCCCTCCGCGATGGCGTCCTCGACGGTGTGGCGCACGCATCCGGCCGCGGTGACGCCGGTGATGATGACGGTGTCGATGCGGTTCACGGTCAGGAACTGCTGCAGGTTGGTGCCGGGGAACGCGCTGGCGCGCTTCTTGGTGATGACCAGCTCGCCGGCCTCCGGCTTGATGCGGTCGTCGATCTTCACTTCCTCCGAGCCGATGGCGAGCAGCTCGACGGGGATCTTCGACGCCCACAGGCCCATGTCGGACGGCTTGGAGCGGTCGGTGATGTCGTACGCGGTGGTCGTGTAGATCACCGGGATGCCCTTGGCGCGGGCGGCCTCGTTGAGGTCCTGGCAGGCCGGAATGATCGTGTCCATGTTCTCGCAGGAGAACGCGTGGCCCTCGCGGGTCCAGGCGTTGGCCATGTCGATGTGGATGATGGCCGGTCGGGTGCCGTAGCCGACCCGACGCTTGAAGCCGAGCTCGTGGTACTGCTCGGTGCCGGCGGCGAAGGCCTTCTCCAGCAGTTCGTTCAGCTGGGTGTTGAGGTCCTGCTCGAGGGTGACGTCCTGGCTCATGATTTCTCCTTGCGGTGGATGATGGCGACCATCATGTTTGTTGTTGCTTGCAGATCAAATTAGTTGCTGCTTGTGCAACAACGGGTTTCGGTGATGTTAATTCCGTGTTTCGTTGCGATGGGTCGAATACGGCCGCCGCCGGGCCTCGCCGGGCCGGGCCGGATCGACCGCCGGACCTATGATTGAGGGGCTGCAGGCCGGTCGGCGGGCGGCGCAGAACGGCGAAGAAACGAGTGGGAACATGGCAGGCAGGCCACGCCAGGGTGACGACGCCCCGCAGGGAGCCGCGGCGTCGCTACTGAACGGCCTCGGCGTGCTCGAGGCGTTCTCGATCGAGAAGCCGGTGCTCGGCGTCACCGAGATCGCCCAGAAGGTCGGCCTTCACAAGAGCACCGTGTCCCGCATCCTCACCGGGCTCGCTGCCGCCGGCTACGTCGAACGTGACGAAGACACCGGCCGATTCCGGCTGGGCCTCGGCCTGATCGGGCTCACCGGTCCACTCCTGGCCGAGCTCGACGTGCGCCGCGCGGCCCACGCCGGCCTCGAAGAGCTCACCGAGCTGACCGGCGAGACCAGCGCCCTCGCGGTATGGAACGGATCAGCGGCGATCGTCGTCGAACAGATCCCCAGCCCGCACCAGGTCAAGCACACGGCATCCATCGGAACCCGCTACGGCCGGTTCGAGAGCTCCTCCGTGCGGGTGTTCCTCGCCGACCTCTCCCCCGACCAGGCGGCGCAGCTGCTCGAGGCCGGCACCGTCACCCGCGCGACCGACTCCCCCTTCGCCGGCGACTGGCGGCCGGCGCTGGCGCAGGTCCTCGAGCAGGGCTATGCCGTCAACGACGGCTTCACGACCTTCGAGGAGGTCGGCGTCTCGGCCGCCGTACGGGATTACCGCGGCGTCGTGGTCGGCTGCATCACCACGTCCGCGCCGCGCTCCCGGACCGGCGCCGACCGCATCGAGTTCCTCACCGGCGCGGTGCTCGACACCGCCCGCACGGTCTCGGCCCGGCTGGGCAACCCCGCCAGCTGACCCGGCACCCGCGCGGGTCAGAGCACGCGACGGATGGTCTTCTCGAAGCTGGAGACGTGCTCGAGGGCCAGGTCGGCAGCCCGCTCGGCGTCGCCGTCGGCGACCGCCTCGAGCAGGGCGACGTGTTCGGTGACATGGCTCGTTACCGACGGCACCTTGTCGAGCACCAGGACCCAGATGCGGGTGGCCAGGTTGTCGTACCGCACCAGGGTGTCCTCCAGGTGCGGGTTGCCGGCGGCCCGGTAGATGGTGCGGTGCACGGCCATGTCGTGACGCATCAGCTCGTACTTGTCGACGGGCTTGGCCGCGATCGAGCCGATCGTGCGGGCCAGCTCCCGGAGTTCGGCGCGCGTCTCGGCGTTCGCGTTCAGGGCGGCACGGCGGGCGGCCAGCGGTTCCAGCAGCGTGCGGATGTCTGAGACGTCGGCGAGCTCCGTGATGTCCACGACCGTGGCGAAGGTACCGCGGCGGGGGTAGGAGACCACGAGGTGGTCGATTTCCAGGCGCTTGATGGCCTCCCGCACCGGGGTTCGGCCCACGCCGAGCTCCTCGGCGAGCTGGCCGTCGTTGATCGGTGCGCCCGGCCGGATCTCGAGCATGATCAGCTTGTCGCGGAGGGCGAGATAGGCGGACTCCGCCAGGGAGAGCTCGGGAACCGGGGGCGCCGGCAGGAGGTGCGCTCCGCTCATCGGTTCCTCCGTCGCTCCGTCACTCCGTGCGCCAGGCGCCTTGACTCTGTCGCTGCATCCACATTAGCATTGCCCCCACACTGATATATCAACAGTGTGTGAATGGTATTTCAAGGCATTGGAGCAGCACAGTGAGCGCGGACCAGCTTCCGGAGCACCCCGACTTCCTCTGGCGGAACCCGGACCCCAAGCCCTCCTATGACGCCGTGATCGTGGGCGGCGGCGGGCACGGCCTGGCCACCGCGTACTACCTGGCCAAGAACCACGGCATGACCAACATCGCCATCCTGGAGAAGGGCTGGCTGGCCGGCGGCAACATGGCCCGGAACACCACCATCATCCGCTCCAACTACCTCTGGGACGAGAGCGCGGCGATCTACGAACAGTCCCTCAAACTCTGGGAGGTGCTGCCGGAGGAGCTCGAGTACAACTTCCTGTTCAGCCAGCGCGGGGTGATGAACCTCGCCCACACCCTCGGGGACGTGCGGGAGAGCATCCGCCGGGTGGGCGCGAACAAGCTCAACGGCGTCGACGCCGAGTGGCTGGACCCGGCCCAGGTCAAGGAACTCTGCCCGATCCTGAACATCAACGACAACATCCGCTACCCGGTGATGGGCGCCACCTACCAGCCGCGCGCCGGGATCGCCAAGCACGACCACGTGGCCTGGGCCTTCGCCCGCAAGTGCGACGAACTCGGCGTGGACATCATCCAGAACTGCGCGGTCACCGGCTTCGTGAAGAACGGCAACCGGGTGGTGGGCGTCGAGACCAGCCGGGGCACCATCCACACCGAGAAGGTGGGCCTGTGCGCGGCCGGGCACAGCTCGATGCTCGCGGAGATGGCCGGGTTCCGCCTGCCCATCCAGTCGCACCCGCTGCAGGCGCTGGTCTCGGAACTGCACGAACCCGTGCACCCCACGGTGGTGATGTCCAACCACGTGCACGTCTACGTCTCCCAGGCGCACAAGGGTGAACTGGTGATGGGCGCCGGCGTCGACTCCTACAACGGCTACGGCCAGCGCGGGTCGTTCCACGTCATCGAGCAACAGATGGCCGCCGCGGTGGAGCTGTTCCCGATCTTCGCCCGGGCGCACGTGCTGCGCACCTGGGGCGGCATCGTGGACACCACCCTCGACGCCTCGCCGATCGTGAGCACCACCCCGGTGGAGAACATGTTCGTGAACTGCGGCTGGGGCACCGGCGGGTTCAAGGGCACCCCGGTGGCCGGGCTCACCTTCGCGCACACCATCGCCACCGGTCAGGCCCACGCGCTCAACCAGCCGTTCGCGCTGGAGCGGTTCGAAACCGGCGCCCTGATCGACGAACACGGCGCCGCCGCCGTGGCCCACTAGACGCGACGCGTGAGAAAGCGATGAGACCATGCTGCTGATTCCCTGCCCCCACTGCGGCCCCCGCAACGAGACCGAGTTCCACTACGGCGGCCAGGCCCACGTGCCCTACCCGGAGAACCCCGCCGAGCTGACCGACCGCGAGTGGGCCGAGTACCTCTTCTACCGTGACAACACCCATGGCGTGTTCGCCGAACGGTGGCTGCACAGCACCGGTTGCCGGCAGTGGTTCAACATGCTGCGCGACACCGCAAGTTACGACATCCAGGCCGTCTACCGGATGGGCGAACCGCGCCCGGTGAACCCCGACCCGTCCACCGCGTTGCCCGCGGCGGCCGAAGGAGCAGTGCGATGACCACGCCAGAGCCCCGCCACCCGCAGCCCGCCCGCCTGGGCACCGGCGGCCGGATCGACCGCAGCGTCAGCTGGGCGTTCACCGCCGACGGCCAGGACTACACCGGCCATCCCGGTGACACCGTGGCCTCCGCACTGCTGGCCAACGGCCGGCTCCGGGCCGGCAACTCGCTCTACGAAGACCGGCCGCGGGGCATCCTGGCCGCCGGGGTCGAGGAACCCAACGCCATGCTGCGGGTCGAACCGCGCTTTGCCGACCACGTCGCCGAGTCCATGCTCCCCGCCACCTGCGTATCGCTGGTGCCGGGCCTCACCGCCGAGCTGCTCACTGGGTTGGGACGGCTGGACCCGGCCGAGGACCTGGCCGAGTACGACAAGAAGTACGTGCACACCGACGTCCTCGTGGTGGGCGGCGGCCCGGCCGGGCTGGCCGCCGCCCGGGAGGCGATGCGCGGCGGCGCCCGGGTGATCCTCATCGACGACCAACCCGAACTCGGCGGCAGCCTGCTGTCCGGTTCCCCCGCGCCGGGCCTCGCCGACACCATCGACGGCCGGGATGCGCTGGCCTGGGTGGACGACGTCGCAGCCGAACTGGCGTCCGCGGCCGAGTGCACGGTGCTCACTCGCACCTCGGCGTTCGGGTCGTATGACGCCAACTATGTCATCGCCGTGCAGAACCGCACCGATCACCTGGCCGCAGCCGCGGCGCCCGGCGTCTCCCGCCAGCGGATCTGGCACATCCGGGCCGCGCAGGTGGTCCTGGCCCCCGGCGCGCACGAACGGCCGCTGGTGTTCGACAACAACGACCGGCCCGGCATCATGCTCGCCTCCGCGGTGCGCAGCTACCTCAACCGCTACGCCGTCGCGGCCGGGTCCCGGGTGGTGATCGCCACCACGAACGACAGCGCCTACCCGCTGGCCGACGACCTCACGGCCGCCGGCATCGCGGTCGAGGCGGTGGTCGACGCCAGGGAGCAGCCCAGCGACCGGGCCGCGGCGGCCGTCACCGCAGGCATCCGGGTGCTGTTCGGCAGCGCGGTGGCCGACACCACCGGCACCGACCGGCTCACCGGGGTCACGGTCAGGGGCCTCGACGCCGCCGACGGGCTCACCCCCGCGGTGCACGAGCTCGACTGCGACCTGCTGGCCGTCTCGGGCGGCTGGTCCCCCGTGGTGCACCTGCACTCCCAACGGCAGGGCAGACTGCGCTGGGATGACGAGCTCGCCGCGTTCGTGCCCGCCACCGTCGTTCCCGCCCAGCAGGTGGCCGGCTCCGGCCGGGGCAGCTTCGTCTTGGCCGACTGTGTCGCCGAGGGGCTCACCGCCGGCGCAGCGGCGGCCGCGCGGGCCGGTTCATCCGCTGGCGGCAGCGGCCCGGACGACGTCGTCGCCGCACACGGGGCGCCCCGGGCTGCCGCCCCGACCCGGCAGCTCTGGCTGGTGCCGGGCCAGACCGGCGGGCCGGCGGACTGGCACCACCACTTCGTGGACTTCCAGCGCGACCAGTCCGTCGCCGACGTCCTCCGCTCCACCACGGCGGGCATGCGGTCGGTGGAACACGTCAAGCGCTACACCTCCATCAGCACCGCGAACGACCAGGGCAAGACCTCCGGCGTCAACGCGATCGGGGTCATCGCCGCGGCCCTCCGGCACGGCGGCGGGGACACCGCCGGCATCGGCGAGATCGGCACCACCGCCTACCGCGCCCCGTTCACCCCGGTGGCCTTCGCCGCCCTGGCCGGCCGGCAGCGCGGACCCCTCTTCGACCCGGCCCGGCTGACCTCGATCCAGCCGTGGCACGAGACCAACGGCGCCGAATTCGAGGACGTCGGCCAGTGGAAGCGCCCGTGGTACTACCCCCGGGCCGGCGAGGACATGGCCGCCGCGGTGCTGCGGGAAACTACCGCCGTGCGGACCTCGGTCGGGTTCATGGACGCCACCACCCTGGGCAAGATCGAGATCCGGGGCGCCGACGCCGGCGAATTCCTCAACCGCATCTACACCAACGCGTTCAAGAAACTCGCGCCGGGAGCCGCCCGCTACGGCGTCATGTGCACCCCGGACGGCATGATCTTCGACGACGGGGTGACCCTGCGGCTGGATGAGGACCGCTTCCTGATGACCACCACCACCGGCGGTGCCGCGAAGGTACTGGACTGGCTCGAGGAGTGGCACCAGACCGAATGGCCGGGCCTGGACGTCTGGTTCACCTCGGTGACCGAACAGTGGACCACGATCGCCGTCGTCGGACCGAAGTCCCGCGCGGTCCTGGCCCGGATGGCGCCCGCCCTCGCGGCCGACGGCGGGCTCGAGGCCGACGCGTTCCCGTTCATGACCTGGCGCGACACCGTGCTGGCCTCGGGCATCCGGGCGCGCATCTGCCGGATCTCCTTCTCGGGGGAGCTCGCCTACGAGATCAGCGTGCCCTCCTGGTACGGGCTGGCCACCTGGGAGGCGGTCGCGGCCGCCGGTGCGGAGTTCGACATCACCCCGTACGGCACCGAGACTATGCACGTGCTGCGGGCCGAGAAGGGCTACCCGATCGTGGGCCAGGACACCGACGGCACCGTCACCCCACAGGACGCCGGGATGGAGTGGGTGGTGTCCAAGGTCAAGGACTTCATCGGCAAGCGGTCGTATGCGCGCGCCCGCGCCGGCAGCCCCGACCGCAAGCACCTGGTGAGCGTGCTGCCGGTCGACGGCAGCATCCGCCTGCCGGAGGGCACCCAGCTGGTGGAACCGGGGATCCCCATGGATCCCTCGACCGCACCCGTGCCGATGCAGGGATTCGTGACCTCCAGTTACGACAGTGCGGCGCTCGGCCGCTCGTTCGCGCTGGCGCTGATCAAGAACGGCCGCAACCGGATCGGCGAGGCCCTCGTGGCCGTGGCGGGCACCGAACTGGTCGACGTCGTCATCGCCGAAACCGTGCTGTTCGACCCCGAAGGGACCCGCAAGGATGGCTGACCTCACAGCGCTGGAGAACCCGCGCATCACTTCCCCCCTCCGGCGCAGCCCGGCGGCGCACCTCTTGGATGCGTGTGTGTCCGGCTCGGTGGCCGGCAGCGCCCGGCTGGCCGAACTGCCCTTCCTGGTCATGGTGGGCATCCGGGTGCACCCGGGCGCCGACGCCGGGCGGCGGATCGCCGCGGTCACCGGTGAGCTGCCCCGGGGCTCTGGGCAGGTGGGCGGCACCGCCGAGACGGCGGTGCTGTGGCTGGGCCCCACCGAGTTCCTCGTGGTCGCCCCGGCCGGCGACGACGATGCGCCCGAGCTGGTCGACAGGCTCGTCGACGCGTTGGCCGACGACCCCGGCCAGGTGGTGGACCTCTCCGCCAACCGCACCACCTTCGAACTCTCCGGCCCGCGCGCCAGGGACGTGTTGGAGAAGGGCTGCTCCCTCGACCTGCATCCCCGCGTCCTCCCGCCCAAAACGGCCGTCTCGACCGAGGTCGGCGGCATCCCGGTGCTCCTCTGGAAAACCGCGGACGAGACCTACCGGCTGCTGCCCCGCGCCTCCTTCGCGGACTTCCTGTGCCGCTGGCTGCTGGACGGCATGCGCGAGTACGCCACTGCCGGGGTCGCCTGATGCCCGCCGTGGAGTACGTGCTCACGCTCGATTGCCCGGAGCAGAAGGGCATCGTGAACGCCGTGTCCGGTTTCCTGCTCGAGCACGACTGCGACATCGTCGACATCCAGCAATACGGCGAGCGCGCCGGCGGGCACTTCTTCATGCGGGTGCACTTCTCACCGGATGCCGACGCCGCGGCCGCCGACCGGCTCGCGGCGGCGTTCCCCAGCATCGGCGAACGCTACGGCATGACCTGGCGGATCGAGCCGCACGGCGCCAAGCGCAAGGTGCTGATCATGGTGTCCAAGTTCGGCCACTGCCTGAACGACCTGCTGTTCCGGGCCCGGATCGGCGAGCTGCCGGTGGACATCGTGGCGGTGGTCTCCAATCACACCGACCACCAGACCCTCGTCGAATGGCACGGCATCCCGTTCTTCCACGTGCCGGTCACCGCCGACACCAAGCCTGCCGCCGAGGCACGGCTGGTCGAGCTCGTCGAGCAGTTCGACGTGGAGCTGGTGGTGCTGGCCCGCTACATGCAGGTGCTCAGCGACGACCTCACCCGCCGGTTGGACGGCCGGGCCATCAACATCCACCACTCGTTCCTGCCCAGCTTCAAGGGTGCCAAGCCGTACCACCAGGCCTATGCCCGGGGCGTGAAGACCGTCGGCGCCACCGCGCACTACGTGAGCGGCGAGCTGGACGAGGGACCCATCATCGCCCAGCAGGTGGTGGAGGTGGACCACGCCTACGGGCCGGAGGACCTCGTGGCCGCCGGCCGAGACACCGAATGCAAGGCGCTGTCCAACGCGGTGCGCTGGCACTGCGAGGGCCGGGTCTTCCTGCGGGGCAACCGCACGGTGGTGCTGCGCTAACCTGACGCCCGGGCGGGCGCGCCCTGAACGCACTCTCAGTCGCGCGCCCCTTCCGGACAGCTTCTCGTCGTTTTGCTTTCACTTTCGATTCGTACACTCCCAACTGTCCCGCCCTGTGCGGGCGCACGTGCCGGCTCCATCGGGTGTGACTGGGTTGAAAGTGACGTGCCAGTGTCCTATTTCGTCGAATATGTCGATCAACGCCTGACCACGGCCCTCACCCCCGCCCGGCGGGAGTGGCTGCGGAGCCCGCGCACCCTGTTGCTCGGCTTCCTCGGCCTGCACCTGCTCTTCCTGTTCGCCCTGCTGCCCACCATCCTCACCGGCCGGGTGCTCGGCGACCTGCCGCTGTACCGGGTCTGGGCCGAGCAGGCGCTGCTGAACCACGTATGGCAGGGCGTGGACGTTCAGTGGGTCTACCCCATCGGCGCGATCGTGCCGATCGTGCTGGCGGATGTCGCCGGGCCGCTGCTCTACCAACTGCTCTGGTTCCTGATGACCGCGGGCCTCAACGTCGCGGCCGTCGGCATCCTCACCGATTGGGGCCGGGCCAGGGCCGGCTACCCGGCGGCGTGGTTCTGGTTGCTGGTCAGCCTCCTGCTGAGCCCGGTGGGCCTGCTGCGGTTGGAGGGGCTCAGCGCCCCGATCGTGATCCTGGGCCTGGTGCTGCTGGCCCGGCGCCCGGTGGTCGCCGCGGCCCTGCTCTCCGTGGCCACCTGGATCAAGGTGTGGCCGGCCGCGGTGCTGCTCGCGGTCGTGGTCGCGAGTCGCCGCCGGGTGAGCGTGCTTGTCACCGGGGCGGTGATCACGGCCGGCATCACTGTCATGCTCTGGGCGGCGGGCGGGTTGCGCAACCTCACCGGCTTCGTGACCATGCAGTCCGACCGGGCGTTGCAGTTGGAGGCGCCGGTGACGACCCCGTGGGTGTGGTTGGCGGCGATGGGCCAGCACGGCACCACGATCTACCAGAACCAGGCGATCGCCACCCGCGAGGTGAGCGGGCCGGGCGCCGGTGTCGTGGCGGCAGCGATGACGCCGCTGATGTTCCTGGCCGTCGCGGGCATCTTCGTGGTGATGCTCGTGGCGCTCCGCCGCAGCCGCGACCAGGCCCAGCTGATGCTGCTGGGCGCACTGGCGCTGGTGACGGTCTTCGTCGTGTTCAACAAGGTGGGGTCCCCGCAGTACATGCTGTGGATCGCCCCGGTCGTGACCGTCGGCATCGCCCACGACTGGGCGCACTGGCGGGTTGCGGCGTATCTCACCGTCGGCATCGGCCTGCTCACCACCCTGGTCTTCCCGGTGTTCTACCTGCCACTGGTGCACGGCGACCCGGGTGCCGTGCTGCTCCTCACCCTGCGCAACGGGCTCCTCGTCGTGCTGCTCGGCTGGTCGGTGGCCGGCCTCTGGCGCATGGCCCGGCGCGGCGCGCGGGCATCCGCCCCGCTCGGCCGGCGCACCGCCGGCGCGGGCGTGGCCGCCCGGTGACGGATGCGACAGGCCGGTTCCCAGCCGATACAAGGCAGAATGGACAAGTGACTGCTACAACGACCTTCGCCCTCGTCCGCCACGGCCAGACCGACTGGAACGCCGCCGGGCGCATTCAGGGGGCAACCGACGTGCCACTGAACGATGTCGGGCGCGGTCAGGCGACGGAGGCCGTGGCGCCGCTGTCGCAGTACGAGTGGGACTTCGTGGTCGCGTCGCCGCTGTCGCGGGCGGCCGAGACCGCCGACATCATCGCGGTCGACCTCGAGCTCGAAGTGATCCGGCACCTGCCCGGGCTGGTCGAGCGCAACTATGGCCCGGCCGAGGGACTCTCCGCCGGCCCCAAGCTCGACGCGTTGCGGGTGGATGGCAGCTACGGCTCGTTCCGCGGCGCCGAAGCCGAGGACAGCGTGTCGGGCCGCGGCCTGGGCGCGCTGCGCGAGCTCGCCGAGGACTACCCGGGCGCCCGCATCATCGTCGTGTGCCACGGCACGCTCATCCGGCTCAGCCTGATGGCGGC
This sequence comes from Cryobacterium sp. AP23, assembly GCF_054075385.1. NCBI lineage: Bacteria > Bacillati > Actinomycetota > Actinomycetes > Micrococcales > Microbacteriaceae > Cryobacterium > Cryobacterium sp. AP23. The sequence goes on from NZ_CM133415.1 coordinate 2,528,628, forward strand.
GCTCGAGCGGGACATCCCGCCGATCACCAACGCCGCCATGTCGGTCGTGCAGTACAACCCGGAATCCGGCTGGACCGCCACGGTGATCAACAACGAGCTGCTCGACGCCGACACCCTCGACGCCGGGGCCCTCGCCGCCCTCTAGCCGTTCCCCGGACCCGGACCCCGTCCCGTCCGCTAACTGTTCCCCCTGCGGACAATTGGTCCCGGCACACCGGGTGCAATTGTCCGATTCGGGAACAGTTGCGATGCTGCGTGCCTAGCGGCGGGACGAGACCGTGACCGTGAACTTGGTGTTGCGGCCCACCTGGTGGGTCTGGCCGACGATGCGGGTCAGCGCCGGGCGGTAGCCCAGGTGAGTGTTCCACACGGTCCAGAGTTCGCCGCCGGGGCGCAGCACCCGGGCGGCGTCCTCGAACAGCTTCAGGGCGATCCCGGCGTGCACCGACGAGCCGATGTGGAACGGCGGGTTCAGCAGGATCAGCCCGGCCGACGCATCCGGCTGCGCACTCAGGGCGTCGTCGCGCAGCACCCGCACCCGGTCGGCCACCCCGTTGGCCCGCATGGTCGCCGCCGCCGACGCCACCGCGGCGGCGGACTGGTCGGTCGCCAGCACCCGCAGGGCCGGGCGGGCCAGGGCCAGCTTGGCCGCGAGCACCCCGGTGCCGCAGCCCAGGTCGATCGCGTCGACGGCGTCCGGCTTCATCCGGTCGAGAAAGTCGAGCAGGTAGCGGGTGCCGATGTCGATGGTGGTGCCCGCGAACGCGGCGCCGTGGGCGCAGACCGTGAGGGCGAGGTCGGCGTGTTCCACCGACCGCGGCCAGTCGGACTCCGCCGACGCCGGCCGGATCGGCTGCGTCGCCAGGAGTGCCCGTGACTTCTGCCGGGCCTGGCTCACGAACACGCCACCGAAGTGCCGGCGCAGGACCTCGTTCATCGCCACGCTCATGTGCTTGATCCGGCCGCCGGCGATCACGGTCACGTCCGGGGCGGCATGCCGGGCGATGGCGCCGGCCAGTTCGTCGAGCGCGGCCAGGCTGCGGGGCAGCTGCATCAGCACCAGCCGGGCGCCGCTGAACAGCTCCGCACCCAGCGAAACGTGCCGGTACGCCCCGGCCAGGTCGGCGAGGTCGGGATCCGTGCCCGCGAGGTCGGCCGCGTTCAGGTCCAGGGCATGCTGCCCGGAGAGGCCGTCCTGGTACACCCGGATGCCTGCGGGCGCGCCGAGCCGGTCGCCCAGCTGCGCGGCCGCCGCGAGGGTCAGGGCACCGTAGTGGTCTTCGAGCACCACGACCTCGCCCGGGCCGGCGCCGGCCAGCGACGCGGCGGCCTCATCGAGGATCAGGCGGTCGCTCGCGTCGACGGCGAAGAGGTTCGCCGCCTCGACATCGGGCCGGCGTCGCAGGCGCTCGAACGGAAATTCAGGCATCCGCTCAGAATAGTCGCCACGACGGCCGGGAACTCGAGCGGCTCGGGAGCCCCGCCGCGGCGTGGGACAATAAGAGACCCCTGCTCACCGAACCGACACGGAAACCGCAACCCTATGGCCCACAACCTCAGCGACCTGCAGATCGCCCGCCTCGTCGGGCCGCAGGCGTACTCGCGCGGGGTTCGGTATGCCAAGGAGGGCCGGGTCGAGGACCAAACCTGGCAACTCGGCGGTAGCCGGCTGCTCGGCACGGTCGGTGGAACCCAGGCGCGGCCCTACGACGTCACCGTCACGTTCCAGCAGGATGCCAGCGGCACGGTCGTGCGCGCATCCGGCACCTGCAGCTGCCCGGTGGGCCTGAACTGCAAGCACGTCGTCGCACTGCTGCTGGCCAGCCGGTCCACCGCCGCCGACCTGGCCCGCGCGCCGCACACGGCCGAGGCCCAGCGCGCCCGCACCGCCGCCCCGGCCACCTGGCAGAGCGCGCTGGCCCCGCTCACCCGCGCCCCGGAGTCCGAACCCACCACGGGCACCGCCCTCGCCCTGCAGTTCGAACTGCTGCCCCCGCCGCGCGCGGCACGCCTGCCCACTCCCACCATCTCCCTCGCCCGACTGGGCGTGCGGCCGATGGTGCGCGGCAAGAAGGGCAAGTGGATCCGCGGCAACCTCACCTGGGACAACCTGGCCTACTCGCGCGGGATGCTCAACCGGGCCCAGCTGAGGGTGCTCACTGCCATCTTCGAGCTGTACTCCTCCGGGCAGCGCTACCACGTGACCACCGACCCGTGGCTGCATCTGGACGGCTTCGCCAACCGCGCGCTGTGGGGCCTGCTCGGCGAGGCCCAGGAGGCCGGGATCCCGTTCATCGGCACCACCCCGGGTCAGGACCCGGTGCTCGTTTCCGCGGAACCGGCCGAACTCTCCCTTGACATCAAGCGCGACGAGAACGGCCTCACCCTGTTCCCCACCATCTCGCTGGACGGCCGGGCCCTGGACCGCAGCGCCCTGGGCTACATCGGCGACCCCGCGCACGGCCTGTTCACCTGGGCCGCCGACACCGCCGACCTGCGCCTCACCATCGCCCCGCTGGCCCGGCAGGTCGGCCGCGACCTGCGCGTGCTCGCCTCCGCGCACACCCCCATCACCGTGCCGGCCGACGAAGAGAGCGTCTTCCTCGCCGACTTCTACCCGTTCCTGCGCGGCCAGCTCTCGCTCACCAGCACCGACGAGTCCTTCGACCTGCCCGACACCGCCCGCCCGGTGCTGGCGCTGTCGATCATCGCCCAGGCGGATGCCCGCATCACCCTGCACTGGGACTGGCACTACACCGGCGGTGCCGGCGGCTCCGGTGAACCCGCCATTGCGCCGCTCCGCGGTCCGGCCACCAGCGACGCCCCGGCCGGCTACCGGGACGCCGCCGACGAGGCCCGCATCCTTCATGCCGTTACCGGCATATTCCAGTCGTTCCCCGCTCACCTGCCCGCCTTGTTCGCCGCAGAGCTGCCGGGCCAGCCCGCCCCGGCCCCCACCATCGCCGGGGCACCGGACTCCCCCGGCCTGCTCCGCGCCGACGCCACCCTCGACGGCGCCCGCATGATCGAGTTCCTCGAGGCCGTACTGCCCGTGCTCGAGGCGGCGGACGACATCCTGGTGCAGTTCGTCGGCGACGCCCCCGAGTACCGGGAGGCGGCCGCACCGCCCCTGCTCACCTTCGCCACCTCAGCCCGCTCCGAGAGCCGGGACTGGTTCGACCTGTCGGTGCGGGTCACCGTCGACGGTGACGACGTACCCTTCGACGAGGTCTTCCGGGCACTGGCCACCGGCCAGGAACTGATGATCCTGCCCGACGGCACCTACTTCAGCCTCGACCGGCCGGAGCTGCAGCAGCTGCGCCGCCTCATCGAGGAGGCCCGCGGGCTGCAGGACTCCCCGAACGACTCCCTGCGCATCAACCGCACCCAGTCCGACCTCTGGGAGGAACTGCAGGACCTCGGCACCGCCGAGGCCGAAGCCGCCGCCTGGCGAGACACCCTCGCCGGCCTCGCCGACGGTGCCGAGATCGCCACCCGGCCGTTGCCGGCCGCTGTGAACGCTTCCCTCCGCCCATACCAGCAGACCGGGTACGACTGGCTCGGCTTCCTGCACGACACCGGCCTCGGCGGCGTGCTCGCCGACGACATGGGCTTGGGCAAGACCCTGCAGGCCATTGCCCTCATCGTCGACGCCCGCGAGCGGCAGACCGACAAGAAGCCGTTCCTCGTCGTGGCGCCCACCAGCGTCGTGCACAACTGGGCCACCGAGTGCGCCCGGTTCGCGCCCAGCCTGTCGGTCGCCGCGATCACCGAGACCACCGCCAAGCGCGGCGCCTCGCTCGGCCACGCCGTGGCGACGGCGGATGTCGTGATCACCTCATACACGCTGTTCCGGCTCGACTTCGACGAGTACGACGCCGTCAGCTGGGCCGGCCTGCTCCTCGACGAGGCGCAGTTCGTGAAGAACCACAAGTCCCGGGCGCACCAGTGCGCCAAGCGGCTGCGGGCCCCGTTCAAGCTCGCCATCACCGGCACCCCGCTGGAGAACAACCTGATGGAGCTGTGGAGCCTGCTCTCCATCACCGCGCCGGGCCTGTTCCCCAACGCCGCCCGCTTCTCCGAGTACTACCAGCGGCCCATCGAGACCCAGGCCGACAATGAGCGGCTCAGCCAGCTGCGCCGGCGCATCCGCCCCTTCATGCTGCGCCGCACCAAGGACCAGGTGGCCAGCGACCTGCCCGCCAAGCAGGAGCAGGTGCTGCAGCTCGACCTGCACCCGCGTCACCGCCGGGTGTACCAGATGCACCTGCAACGCGAGCGGCAGAAGGTGCTCGGCCTGCTCGGCGACCTCAACCAGAACCGGTTCGAGATCTTCCGGTCAATCACCATGCTGCGCCAGCTCAGCCTGGATGCGTCGCTGTACGACGACAAGTACTCCGACATCCCGTCGAGCAAGCTCGACGTGCTGATGGAGCTACTCGAGGACGTGGTGGCCGAGGGGCACCGCACCCTGATCTTCAGCCAGTTCACCGGCTACCTTGCCAAGGTGCGTGCCCGCCTCGACGGTGCCGGCGTGAGCTACTCCTACCTGGACGGCCGCACCCGCAACCGTGCCGCAGCGATCGACGACTTCAAGAACGGTGACACCTCGGTGTTCCTGATCAGCCTGAAGGCGGGTGGGTTCGGCCTCAACCTCACCGAGGCGGACTACTGCATCCTGCTCGACCCGTGGTGGAACCCCGCCGCCGAGGCGCAGGCCGTCGACCGGGCGCACCGGATCGGCCAGACCAAGAACGTGATGGTCTACCGGCTCGTGGCCACCGACACCATCGAAGAGAAGGTGATGGCGCTCAAGGCCGTCAAGGCCAAGCTGTTCGACAGCGTGATGACCGACGGCGCCACCCGCGGCACCGGCCAGGGGCTCACCGCCTCCGACATCCGCGAACTGCTCGAGTAGCCCGCCCGTGACAGACACGCCCGCCCCCTCCGAGGCGGACCGGCCGGGCGACGCCCGCGAGCGGATGAAGCAGGCCGCGCAACGCGCGCACCGCAACCGGTCGGTGCGCGCCTCCGCCCGGATCGGGCTGCTCGCCAACGGCCTCGTGCACGCCCTGATCGGCGGGATCGGCCTGCAGATTGCGAACGGCGGGGCCGGCGAGGCCGACCAGCTCGGCGCGCTCAGCGCCATCGCCACTCGCCCGGGCGGCCTCGCCGTGCTCTGGCTGTCGACCGTGGCGCTGTGGGGCCTGGCCCTCTGGCAGGGCACCAACGCCGCGTTCAGCGTCGCGCCCAACCGGCGCATCCTGGTGTTCCGGCGCTCGCTCAACGTCGGCAAGGCGCTCGGCTTCGCCCTGCTGGGCACCGTCACGTTCTGGGTGGCGCTCGGCGCCCGCGCGGGCGGCGCGGAGAGCGTGCGCCGCGCCGACGCCGCCATTGTGGAGAGCCCGATCGGGTTGTTTCTGCTCCTCGCGGTCGGCACCACGGTGGGCATCATCGGCGGCGGCCTGGTCTGGCGCGGGGTGCGCCGCAACTTCCGCGAGGAGCTGCGTTACCTGTGGGGTCCCACTAAGGTGATCGTGCTTACCCTGGGGGTCTTCGGCCACACCGCGAAAGGTGTCGCTTTCCTGGTCACCGGCGGGCTGCTGGTCGCCGCCGCGGTGTTCGCCGACTCCCGCTGGGTGGGTGGCCTCGACGCCGGGTTGCGTTACCTGCTCACCCTGCAGTCCGGCCCGGTGCTGCTGAACATCGTCGCCGCCGGCCTCATCGCGTTCGGGCTCTACCTCGTGGCCCGGGCGGCGTTCCTGCGGCACTAACTGTTCCCCGTCCGGACATTTGGTCCCGGCACACCGGGCGCAAATGTCCGCATTGGCAACAGTTAGCCCCTCGGTCGCGCAAAGGCTGGGAGTTGGGTGCGCAGCCGCCAGACTGCTTCGATTTCGAAGTAATCTGTGGGCATGAACATTCGCGAGATTCCCCTCACCGCCGCCGACGGCTCCACCACTTCGCTGGCCGAGTACGCCGACAAGGTCGTGCTCGTTGTCAACGTCGCCTCCCGCTGCGGCCTCACCCCGCAGTACGAGACCCTCGAGCAGCTGCAGCGCACCTACGCCGACCAGGGCTTCACGGTGCTCGGCTTCCCCTGCAACCAGTTCGCCCTCGGTGAGACCGGGTCCAGCGAGAAGATCCAGGAGTTCTGCTCCACCACCTATGGCGTCACCTTCCCGCTGATGGAGAAGACGAAGGTGAACGGCGGCTCGCAGCATCCGCTCTACGCCGAGCTCACCCAGACGCCGGATGGTGCGGGCAAGGCCGGCAAGGTGAAGTGGAACTTCGAGAAGTTCGTCATCTCCCCCTCGGGCTCCATCAACCGGTTCCGCCCCACCACCCTGCCGGATTCCCCCGAGGTGATCGCGGCGATCGAGTCCGGCCTCGCCGAGGTCCCCTCCGCCGCCTAACAGCCGCTAACTGTTCCCCGTCCGGACAAATGGTCCCGGCACACCGGGTGCAATTGTCCGGAACGGGCACAGTTGCAGGGTTTACGACGGCATCACGCCGTAGGACGCGGCGCTGTGCATCTCGATCGCCACGTACGGTTCGTCGCCGATCACGCGGGCGTTGTGCCCGGGCGGGATCAGGTACGAGTCGCCGGGCTCGATGCTCGCGCTGGTGCCGTCCTCGAGGGTCGTTTCGAGCTTGCCCGAGATGCAGTACCCCACATGCAGCAGCTGGCAGGAATGGGTGTGCACGACCGGCTTGATGTCGTCCTCCCAGGTCCAGCCGGGTTGCATGGTCATGCGCCCGATCGAGAACTCGTCCAGGTGCACGAGTTCCAGCAGTGTCTTCTCGGGCGCGCGGCGTTCGTCGGGCGAGGAATGCGATTTCACCTGCAGGGTGTGCGTGACGGTGGACATGGGTCCCTCCCAGCTCTGATGGGCCGATCGAGGAGGCTCCGGCACGCGGCCCACTGTCGTGCCCGGCCTGTGACCGAGCCAGCGTAAACCCGGTGTGCGGCGGCTGATAGCCCCGCCCGAACCCTGGCTTCGCCCCGGCGTAATCTCCCGGTGACAAACACGGCACTGAGGCGAAATGCGCCGCTGTTCGACTACTCACAGGTGATCGGAACGTTCGATCGCTGTCCGGGTGGGCTCGTGTTCCGTGCGACTCCACCACACGTACCGAACGCAGGCAGGAAGGCACCACAGTGTTTCACATGGGATGGTTCCTCGGTATGGGCTTCGGCTCCTACGGATGGAACAAGCAATGGTCCGGCAACGCAGGAAAGGACATCGCGAATCCCCAACTCTTCATCGACATGGCGACGTCCCTGGAGCGGGCCGGTTTCGATTACATGATGATGGAGGACTCCTCCGTCATCCCCGACACCTACCGTGGCACGCTCGACGAGTCCCTCCGAGCCGGCATCGTGCGAATGGACCCGATGCCGCTCATCCCGCTGCTGGCGGAGCGCACGAAGCATCTGGGCATCATCGCCACCGCCGCGACGACGTTCTATCCCCCGTTCCTGGCGGCGCGCCTGTTCAACACCCTCGACCACCTCACCAACGGCCGGGTCGGCGTGAACCTCGTCACCGCCTCCCCCGACGCCGCGGCCCAGAACTACGGCTACGAGAAGCACTTCGAGCACGACGAGCGCTACCTGATGGCGGATGAGTGGGTGCGCGCCGTCAAGTCCCTCTGGGACACCTGGGAGCCCGGCTCGCTCCTGCTCGACGAAGCCACCAACACCTTCGCCGACCCGAGCAAGGTGCACCACGCCAACTTCGAGGGCAAGTACTACCGCACCCGCGGCCCGCTGAACACGGTGCCGTCGCCGCAGGGACATCCGATCATCTGCCAGGCGGGCGGCTCACCGGCCGGCATGGCCTTCGGCGCCAAGCACGCCGACACGATCCTCGCGTCGGTCGATGGCCCCGAGGCCATGCGCAAGTACCGCGAAGACGTGCACGCGCGGATGATCCTGGAGGGCCGCGACCCCTCCGATGTGAAGATCATGTTCCTGGTCGACCCCATCCTGGCCGACACCGACGAGGAGGCCGACGAGCGCCGCCGCCGCCGCGACACCGTCGCCGCCGGCGCGGTCGACGCCGCCCTGATGCGCATGTCGTACATCTCGGGCCTGGACTGGTCCAAGTTCGACCTGGACGCCGAGATCCCGGACATCACCGGCCAGCACAACGGCCATCAGAGCGTGGTGGATGACTTCATCAAGGCCTCGAAGGGCAAGATCCTGCGGGATGCCCTGGCCGGCCAGCGCCGCGGCACCGAGTCCGTAGACATGTGGGGCTCCCCCGCCACCGTCGCGGCCAAGATGGACGAGGTCATGCAGGAAGCCGGCGGCGACGGGTTCCTCATCGCACTGCCCGTCACCCGCAAGAACATCACCGAGGTCTGCGACGGACTCGCCCCCGAGCTGCGCAAGCGCGGCCTGATCCGGGACGGGTACGAATTCGACACCTTCCGCGAGAACCTGTTCGCCTTCTAGGTCCGGACGTTCCCGGCCCCGCTGCCCTCCGGCAGCGGGGCCGTTGTCGTTTGTGTTGTCAGTTCGTCGTCAGCAGTCGCGGATCGGCGAGTCCCGCGTCGACGACCTCCCGCTCGCCGAGCGGTTGGGACAGGGTGACCGTGAACGGCGTCGCGGGGTTGGACGGGCAGGCGTTGATGCCGCCGCGCGGCCGCACTCCCAGCACCAGGCTCACCCGGTCGTCGCTCTCCTCGAGGCTCACGATTTCGATCCGTCCCTCCGCATCGTCGCCCGAATTGCAGGTCTCCTCAGTCACGAGAAGATGCAACTCCTGCGACAGGGCGTCCGGCGGTGTCTGGAGCTCGATCGCGGGGACAGTCAGGTCACCCAGGTCCACGGTCAGCGCACACGCCCCGCTCGACGCCCCGTACCATCCGGGCGTGAGATTCGTCGCGTCGTCCACCCAGGCGACCGTCTGCACCTCATGGTCGGGGACGATTCCGCCGTACGCCGGATCCTCCACCACGTCCACGTCGCGCATGACGCCAACGAGGTCGTCCGTCGTCGTCGCCACGTACCAGTCCTCCTCCGGCGGAAGGTCGATCGGGCTGCCGTCGTCCCACACCGCCTCCGCGAGCGCGATCCGCCCCCGTTCACCAATGGCGCTGAGCGGTATTCGCGCCTCCACGGCGTCCCGCGAGATCGGCAATCCGCCGCACAGGTAACCGTCACCGGCAACCGAGGGGGTCGGTGCGCTACCCGGCGCCGGATCGGCAACGGACGCCGCGCATCCAGCCACGGCGAGCGTCGTCAGCGCGACGCCCAGGAGACAGGACACAGTCCTCTTCATCCGGGCCCTCCTCTTGGCTGATTAACGTCCGCCTGATTCGTTCGTTATTAGAGAGTGTCCGGAGCGAGCGGATGGGTTCCCGTCGCCGCGGATTACCGGAGGACCCCGGCGCCCAGGGCGATGTCGAAGCCGGCGCCGTTGCGGGCCAGGCCCACCAGGAGGATGCCGGCCCACTCAAGGGCGTGGGTCATCTCGAGCCCCCCGGCGTCGAGGGGCTGCATGCCCAGGCTCTCCACGAACGCCGCGAAACGTGCCTTCGCCTCGGCGCTGCCGCCGGCGAAGAACACGTCCACGGGCTTGTCTTCAGCAAGGACGCCGCCAAGGATCGTGTTGAACGCCTTCACGACGTGGGCGCCCTCGGGGGCGACCGCGGCGATCTGCTGCGACACCGAGTTGCCCGGGGTGGTCACAAGTCCCGTTCCGTCGGCGTTGAACGAGTTGGTGATGTCGACGAGGGTCTTCCCGGCCAGCGCATCGCCGTAGTGCGCGACGACGTCGACGGCGCCTTCGTAGAGGACGGCGACGATGACGATGTCACCCGCCGGCCGTGCACCGAACGTGCCGACGGTGGCCCCGTGGCCGATCTGGTCGGCAAGCGCCTGAGCCGTGGCGGTGTTGCGGCTCATGAGTTCGATGGTGTGGCCGTGCTTGGCCGCGCGGGTGCCGATGGCGGTGGCCATGTTGCCCGAACCGATGATGCTGATGGTGGTCATGGCGTGAGTTCCCTTGTCTTTGGATCAGTTGGTCGTGCGGGCGTGCTGGCAGGGTTCGCCGGCGACGATGGCAGATCGTGCGATCTATGTACACCGATCTGCGTACGTAACGTATCGGCCGGGGCCGCCGGGCGCAAGTTATGCACACCGATCGGTACCGAAGGCGGCTAGACTGGGCAGATGACGGAGTTGGAAAAGGGGCCGCAAGGCCTGCGCCGCGGCAGGGGCGCACGCGAGCGCATCCTCAGCGCATCGCAACAGTTGTTCCCCGATCAAGGCATCAACAGCACCGGCATGGACCAGCTCTGCGCCGTGGCCGGAGTGTCCAAGCGGACGCTCTACCAGCACTTCGCCGGCAAGGACGAGGTCATCGCCGAGTACCTGCGCCGATTCGATCCCGACATCCTCCCCGAGGTCTTCGACCGCACCGACCTCGCCGCCCGCGAACGACTCCTCGCCATCTTCGACATCCACTCGCCCCTGTGCCCGTTCATCGGGGCGGCCGTCGAGATCCAGGACCCGGGCCATCCTGCGCGCGAATACGCCCGCACCTACAAACAGGACTTTGCCGCCCGGCTCATCAACACCGCCCGCGAGGCCGGCGCCACCGACCCCGAACAGCTCGGCGAGCAATTGGCGCTGCTCCTGGACGGCGCCTCGGCCCGCAGCCGAGTCCTCAACACCGACACCTTCGCGACCGCCGCCGCCATCGCAGCGGTCCTCGTCGACAACGCCATCCCCACCACAGCGGACCCAGCCGCGTAGGTTCACTTCGGCGTCGTGTCGTGGCCGGCAGGCCCGGATGCGAGGATGTTCCGGTGAAGAAAAACAGCAGCGCGCGCCGGCCGGACGTCGCGACGGTAGAGCTGGTGGGCGGCACCGAACCACTCAGGCTCGAGCTCCACAGCTATGACGAGCGGTGGCCCGACCTCTACCTGGAGCACCGGCGCCGCATCCTGACCGCTCTCGTGTCGGCGACCGTCGGCGTCGAGCACATCGGCTCCACCGCCGTCCCCGGGCTGGCGGCGAAACCGATTATCGACATCGTGGTCACCGTCGACGACATCACCGCCGAAGAGGACTACCTCGACGCGCTGCTGGCCGCCGGGTATGAATTGAGAACCCGCGAGCCAGGGCATCGTCTGGTGCGCACGCCGACCCGCGACGTTCACGTGCATATCTATCAGCAGGGCGACCCTGCGGTGGTCGACTACCTGCTCCTCCGGGATTGGCTGCGTTCCAACGCGGACGATCGCGCCCTCTACGAAAGCACCAAGAGGTCGTTGCTCCACAGCCGATGGGACGACATGAACGCCTACGCGGACGCCAAGACCGACGTCATTCTCGCGATCAAAGCGCGAGCGAGAGCTGCCCGCGGGTAGGGTGCTGAGTCGAAGGCGAACCAGCCTGACTGGATGAGGCGGAACCCCGGAGACCGCGCCGGACATTCGTTGATACACGCCTCTAGCGACGGGGTTGGAGTTCGCAACAATGAAGAAATCCGCTTCCTGGGTAGTCGTCGCTGCACTGACGGCACTCGCGTTGTCCGGTTGCGCGGCAGCTTCCGCTGCGGGCATTGAGCCGACCGCGGCCTCGACTGCCGACCAACTCACGACTGCCGAAATCGAAATCGCAGCCATTCCGAACGAAGAATTCGCCACGGCTGTGGGTCCAGTCTTGGAGTCGTTCCCAGATGACTACGCATTCTTCTACTTCGACAGCGAACATAAGCCCGTCATCGGTTTCGCCGATGACGCGGTACCCGCGGTCCTGGATGCGGTCAACTCAACGGGGCAGCCGGCGCGGATCATTGAGCATGCCGGGTTCACCGATGCTGAATACACCGCAGCGGCCGACCAGCTCGTCGCTGACCTGCACGCCACCTGGCCCGAGGATGTTCCCTTCCCGATGATCGGTGAGCGACCAGACTTCGGTGTCGGCGTGATTGGCGTCATCCGGATTGCCGATGAGGGCAGCCCGGATGCGACCCGGGTGATCCACGAGTCGACCAGGTTGATCCACGCGGCGGATGTCGAGTCACCGTTCTCAATTCAGATCGATGAGAAGATTTTCGGGCCAGGCACAGCGGCCACCTCGATCCACCGGTAGGGGGTGCTCTGGCGAAACGGATCAGGCCGCTGCCGGGTCCTCGCGGAGGACCGGCGCGGTGGCGGCGACCGAGGCCGACGCGGGCAGCCGGCCGAAGAGGGCGTGTGACGCCGTGGCGAACGCCCACACCGTCACCATGATCGCGGCGGCGGGGAAGGCCGCCGCCCACCAGCGACCGCTCAGGGCGTCGTTGGTTCCGCCGGAGAGCATCGTTCCCCACTCCGGCGTCGGCGGCTGCAGGCCCACACCGACGAAGCCGAGCGAGGCGGTGAGCAGGATGCTGGTGGCGAAGAGGTAGGCCATGTTCTCCAGCGCCGCCCAGATCGAGTTCGGCAGCACATGGCGCACGAGCAGGCGCGCCTCGCTCTGGCCGGACATCCGCGCCGCGTCGAGGTAGGCCTCCCCCCGAACCCGGAGCACCTCCACCCGCACCAGCCTCATCTGCACCGGGGCGAGCACGAGCGCCATGGCCACGGTGAGCGACGGGATCGAGGCGCCGAAGAACGACACCACGACCAGGCCGATCAAGAGGCCGGGGACCGCCTGGATGAGGTCGAAGGTCCGCGTTCCGGAGCGAGCGGCCAGCCCGGCCAGCCCCTGGGCGTGTTCATTGCTGCCGAGAACGAGCCCGGCGGCGATTCCGATGACCGTGCAGAGCAGTGCCGCCGCGATCGCGATCGTGAGGTCGTAGCGGGTGCCCCAGATGACGCGGGAGAAGATGTCGAGCCCGGCGCTGTCGGTGCCGAAGAAGTGCGCGAGTGACGGCGCCTCCGATGCCGGGCCGGTGACGCGGTCGGGAGCGTACGGCGCGAAGAACGGCGCGACGATCGCCACCAGGACGATGATCCCCGCCGGAATGAGGGGAAGGATCCTGATCTTCCGCCGCGGGAGACGCCCGGCGGCAGCACGCCGGCCGACCGGGGCCGGGCTGGTGCGGGCCGGGCTGGTCTGGGTGGGAGCGGTCATGCGGCTTCTCCGGTTCCTCCCGGGCGGCGCCGGGGATCGATGAGCATGGTGACCAGGTCCACGAGCAGGTACACGACCAGGGTGAGTCCGGCAATGACGAGGAGGAAGCCCTGCATGGCCGGGTAGTCGTTGGTCTGCACCGCCTTGACGGCGTACTGGCCGACCCCGGCGAAGCCGAAGAGGGTCTCGAGCACGATCGCGCCGCCGACGAGGTAGCCGAACATCTGCCCGACCATTGTCACGACGGGCGGAGCCGCGCGGCGGTAGATGCTCTTGAGCACGGTACGACGGCTCGCGCCGGTCGACAGCCTGAAGTGGGTGGCGGGGTCCTCGACGGCATCCTGCAGGCTCGAGACGAGGATGCGGATGACCACCGCCGACTGTGCGGCGGTGAGCACCAGGATGGGGATGAACAGGTGCGCCGCCATCGAGAGGGTGCCGGGCCAGTAGGCCTGGATGATGGTGTCGAGGAACGGGAAACCCGTGATCGTCACCTCCTGCGGCAGGTCGGTGGAGAGCCGGCCGAGGGGCGCGGGGGCCCAGTGCAGCACCGTGTAGAAGAGGAACAGCCCGGCGACCGCGAGCACGAACTCCGGCAGTGCACCGGCGGCCCTGGCGTACGCGGTCACGATCTTCGCGACCCAGGTGCGCGGGTGGAACACGGCGATGTGACCGAACACGGCCGACACGATGACGGTCACGAGCAGACCCTGCACGGCGAGTTCGATGGTGCTGGGCAACAGCTCCGCCAGCTCCGTCGCCACGCTGGCACCGGTCTGGATCGAGGTGCCGAGCTTGAGCTGGAACAGGTTGGCGAAGTAGTTGCCGAGCTGGTGCCAGACCGAGCCGTCGAGCCCGAGGCTCTTCTGCATCAGGTCGTACGCTTCCTGCGTGTAGTTCGGGCCCAGCACCGAGATGATCGGATCACCCGGCACGAGCCGCAGGATCACGAACGTGACCAGGGTGAACACGGCCAAGTGCAGCGGCAGGAGCGCGAGGCGGGTCATCCACCAGCGCTGATGGCGAAGTCGGTCAAGCAATTCGGGCCTCCCCGGTCGAAGCGGCGTCGTTGTACCCGGCGAGGAGTTCGCGGGTGTACGGGTGGGCGGGCGAACCGACGACGTCGCGGGTGAGACCCTGCTCCACGAACCGACCCTGGTACATGACCCGCAGTTCGTCGGAGACGAACGCGGTGGCGGGCAGGCCGTGGGAGATGAAAACGATCCCGGCGCCGCGTTCGCGCACGTACTGCTTGAGGAAGTTCAGGATGCTGCCCTGTACCGAAACGTCGAGGGCAGAGACCACCTCGTCGCAGATCAGCATCGACGGCTCCACGATCAGCGCCCGGGCGATCGAGAACCGCTGCCGCTGGCCACCCGACACGGATGCCGGCGGGCGGTTCGCCATGGCCGGGTCGAGGCCGAGCTTGAGCAGCGTCTCATCGGTGCGCTGCCAGGCATCCTTCGCCGACAGGCCCAGCAGGTGCATCGCCGGGAACATGATCGATTCGCGGAGGGACCGGCGCGGGTCGAACGATGACGTGGTGTCCTGGCCGATCATCTGCAGGTCACGACGGAATTCGCTCAGCTTCGTCCGGGAGCGGCGGATGTCGGCGATCTCCTCCCCGTTCCAGGTGATCGAGCCCGAACTGGCCGTCTCGAGCCCGCAGAGCATCCGCCCGAGGGTGGACTTGCCCGACCCGGACTGGCCGATCACTCCGACGGTCTGGCCGGGTGAGAAGCTGTCATCGATGTTGTCGACGGCGGTGTGCGGGTGCCGGCTCGAACCGAACCGCTTCACGACGCCCGTCAGGACCAGGCCGGCGCTCATGCTGCGACCTCGCCGGTTCCGGTAAGGAAGTCCTCGAGCGTGGGCAGCCGCTCATCGTCGAGGTGCTCGAAGGTGGGGATGCAGGCGAGCAGGCCGCGGGCGTACGGGTGCACCGCCGTCTGCGCGAAGGTGCGCGACTGGCCACCGTCAACAATGCGGCCTTTGTACATGACCACGATGCGATCCGAGAACTCGGTGCACATGGCGATGTCGTGGCTCACGATCAGCAGCGCCGTGCCGAGCTCGCGACCGAGCTCGGTCATGAGCTCCATCGACAGCCGGGACAGCGAGGCGTCCAGCGCGCTGGTGGGTTCATCCGCGATCAGCAGGCGCGGGGCGGAGGCGAGGGCGATCGCGAGCATCACGCGCTGGCGCATCCCGCCGGAGAGTTCGTACGGCCGCGCCCGAAGCACCCGGTCATCGTCGGTGAGCCCGACCCGGTGCAGCCAGTCGCGGGCCTCGACCAGCGCGGCGCGCTTGGAGAGTCTGAAGGTGTCGCGGAGCACCGCGGTCAGCTGGTCGCCGACCGTCCACAGGGCGTCGAGCGAGGTGCTCGCGTCCTGGAACATCATGCTGATCCCCGGCACGTGAGCGGGGAGCACGGCCCCCGCGCCGCGCTCGACGGGGTGCCCGTCGAAGCGCAGCGCGGTGGCGTCCACCGAGGTGGCGGGGTTGGTGATGAGGCCGGCGATGCCCCACGCCAGGGTGGACTTGCCCGACCCCGACTCACCCACGACAGCGACGGTTTCTCCAGGGGCGACGGTGAGCGAAACCCGGTCGACCGCGGGGGCCGTGGTGCCCTGGTAGCGGATCGACAGGTCTTGCACGTCGACCAGGGGTCCGGATGCGCTCGGCATCTGTGTGATGGCCATGGCTGTCCTTTCGTGTCGTTCGGGGTGAGTCGGGAGGGGGTGGGGTGGGTCAGGCTCAGTCGGCGAGGGTCATTGCCGACACGTCGACCGCGTGGTCGGTGCGCCAGGTCCAGCCGTCGAGGCTGGAGCTCACGGCCGAGTCCTCGGAGACCTGGCCGATGAAGATGTTCGGCACCTGCTCGGCGAGCCAGTAGCTCTCGGCAGCGTTCCAGGCCACACCGGCTTCGTCGCTGAGCGGGTCGGCGAATGCCGAGCCGGCCGTGACGAGGTCCTGGAAGGTCTGGTCGGACCAGCGAGCGTAGTTCGACGACGACCCGGGGGTGGTCAGGAGGCCGAGCATGTACGGCGGGGACAGGGTTACCGATTCGCTCTTGGAGAGCACCAGCTGGGTCTGGCCGGTGCTGGCCTTCTCCTGCAGCTGTGTGGCCGGCACAGATTCCACGGTCACGTCGAACCCGGCGTCCGCGGCGGCGCTCTTGATCGCGACGGCGGAGTCGACCAGGGTCTTGTCCTCGGAGGCGACCGAGAGGGTCACCGGAATCTGCTCGGTGTGGCCGGCCGCTTCAAGCGCTGCCTTGGCCGCGGTGGGGTCGTACTCCCACTCCGGAAGATCCTCGTCGGAGTGCCCGGGGGCATCCGCCGGCAGCATGGCGTTGTTCTTCTCCGCACGGCCCTGGAAGACCCCGTCTACGATCTGGTCGTAGTCGATCGCGACCGCGAAGGCCTTGCGCACGGCGAGGTCGGTGAACGGCTCGAGGGTGGTGTTCAGCGAGAGCATCAGGTACCCGTTGCGCGACTTGGTCGGCACCAGCACGTTCTCATCCTCGGCGAGCTCCTTCTGGTCACTCGGCAACAGGCCGAGCGCGATGTCGGCGTCGCCGGACTTGAGCGCCTGGGCGCGGTTGCCCGCGTCGGGGACGACCCGCTGGATGACCTTGGTGATCTCCGGCTCGCCGAGCGCGTAGTCCGGGTTCGCAACGAACACCATCTCGCTCGCGGCGTCGACGCTCTCGACCCGGTACGGGCCGAAGCCGAAGTCGAAGCGACCGGAGGTGAACGTCGTCGCCCACTCGTCGTCGGCTGCCACGTTCTCCTTGAGGAAGGTCGCGTCGTAGATGCTGCCGGATGCGCCGGCGAGGATCGACAGCACGGTGAAGCCGTAGGCCGCGTTCGTGAGCGTGAGCTGCACGGTGCTCTCATCGACCGCGGTGAACTGGTCGGCGCTCACGAGGCCGGGCTTGCCGATGTAGGGCAGGATGCTCGTGGTAGCGCCGAACTTGCGCTGGAAGGACCACACCACGTCGTCGGCGGTGAGCTCGTTGCCGTGCTCGCTCATCACACCGTCGCGCAGCTTGAAGGTGTAAACCAACCCGTCCTCGCTGACGTCGTAGCTCTCGGCGAGGAGACCTTCGAAGTTGTACTGGTCCTGAACCTGGGTGCCGGCCTGGTCGCCGTCCACGTAGGCCTTGCGGATCAATCCGGCGTTCAGCATGTCGAACGTCGAGTAGTAGGAGGTCGTGATCGCGTAGCTGGTGTCGTAGCTCATCTGCGTCGACAGGGCCGGCACGACCTCGACGACGGTGCTGGAGCCCGACGTTTCAGTGGATGCTGCCGGGCCGAGGTTGGAGCATCCGCTGAGCGCGACGGCTGCAGCGGCAAACGCCGCCGTGAGGGTGATGACCCTCCGGCTGCGGGAGGAACGGGACTTCGGGGACATGACGGAACTCCAATTTCAAGGCGGGCGGAAGAGTCGTGTCGCTGGCACGATGAAGGAACACGATGATGTGGGTGGTGCCGCGTCGGGCAGGGTGTCGAGGTCCTAATTCCGACGGTGCGGTTGGTATTCCAACAGCCTGAGGGACGTGTGTTACCGAACCGCTCCCTCAATGTTTCCTAGGGATTTCGCTTCCCCTGCGCGAGGGAAACTGAGTTCAGTCGTCTTCGATTGCGACCCGATCGCTCCGGAAATGGGTGAAGCTGAGCTCCCGGACCACACCGTCGATGTCTTCGAGGAGCAGTTCCCGGACCAGCATGGGTGTGCCCTCGGGCACGCGCATGGCCGTTGCCGTGCGCTTGTCGGGTCGCACGGCCTCGACCGCGGTGAGGGAGCGTCCAGGGGGCCGGCCATACCGGTCTTCGAAGCCCGCGACCGTGGGGGCCCCGCCCGCCGCGGCGAGCCTGCCCTCCACCCGGATGACCTCGGGAAGGTCGGCGCTGCGCCGGTACGTCACCCGCACGAACAGCGGCTTATCGTCGAGGAACCCGATCTGTTCGATCATCGCAACGGAGTCGTCTTCGATATCCATCCGAGCCCGCACGAGCGGAGAGGCCGGCACGATGGCGTGTTCGACGAGGGTCAGGGTGATCCCGGACACACGCGCCTCGGGGTGGTCGTCAACGGGAACCGACACCACGGCGGTCTTCGCGGTGGAGCCCGGCTGCGCAGCCGGGCGAGCGGGAGTGACGGGCTCGGACTGCTCGTCCTCGTCGGGGCGGACACTCGCGATGAGTTCGTGGTCGAGCCGGCCGATCCAGCGGTCCGGCATCCGCCTGGCGTCGGTGCTGCGCAGGGGTCGCACATCGGCCAGCGTGGTGCGGTCGCCGCGGAAGTGGGTGAACGTGTACTCCCGCACGGCACCCGTGGCGTCGAGGGTGAACTGCTGCCGGCAGAGCACCGGTGCGCCGGGCTCGAGCTGGAGGAGCTTGGCCGTCTGCTCGTCGGCGTCCAACGCCTCGACCCGGTTGTGGGTCGCACCGAACGGAGCGTCGAAGAGCGTCAGGAACTCGCCGGTGAAGTCCTCGTCGCGGGCCGCCAGGTACCGGTCGGAGGGCAGTTTGCGCTCCGGGGTCGACACGCCGATCAAGGAGTGCAGGCGTTCGAAGAACGCTGCCGGCTCCACGTGCAGCGGAACCACCCCGGTGCGCTGGAAGACGGGGTGGTCGCCGGAGAATCCGAGCTGCACGAAGGTGAGCACGAACTCCGCGTCGGTTCCGAGCAGCTCCCGGATGACATCCGGGGTCGGGATCACGCCATCCTGCAGCGACACCACGTCCAGTCCGTCGGCTTCCTGGTCCGGCGTCGGCGAGTAGTCACGCGGCGGGATGTGCGGAATCGAGAATTGCACGAGGTGGTTGGTCAGGATGGTGCCGCGCCGGGGCGCCCGGGAGATCAGGCCGTCCTGCACCAGCATGGCGAGCGCGAGGCGCACCGAGTTACGGGAGGCGCCGAAGTCCTGCGAGATGGTGAGCTCTTCCAGGTTGCTCGCCCGGGTGGCCAGGCCCGCCCGGATGACGCTGCGCAGCTGTTCATAGGTGCGCCTGGTCGAGGTGTGCAGCGGCGTCTGGTTGAGGGTACGACGCCGCTGGAACACGGATGCGCGCTGCTCGTTGTAGGTGAAAGACATGTCAGCTCCCGATCCGTGCGGCCCCGGGGCATCCGCCGCAGCTGCGTGCGGACCACTCGCCAGAGGCTTTGGTCCTCCCCACGTTACGTTGTCCCCTTGCCCGGAGCACCCCCCGAACGGGAAGCGTAATACGAGCGAAACGAAGCGGCCACTAACAAGAAATGCGCCGCCCATCTACTGCTCGGTACAGAGCGCAGGTTCACAGCGCTTTCATGAAAAGGATGGGAAGTGACGTCAATGTTCCATATGGGATGGTTTTTGGGCACCGGTTTCGGTGTCTACGGCTGGAACGGCCCCTGGACCGGAAACGTCACGCAGGACGTCGGTCAGCCGCAACTGTTCATCGACATGGCGACGTCGCTCGAACGCGCCGGCTTCGATTACATGATGCTCGAGGACTCCTCGGTGCTGCCCGACAACCACCGCGGCACCTTCGAGGCGAGCGTGAAAAAGGGCGGCCACGTGCGGTTCGACCCGCTGCCGCTCATCCCCTACCTGACCAACGCCACCAAGCGCATCGGTGTGATCGCCACGATCTCCACCACGTTCTACCACCCGTTCATGGCCGCCCGGCTGCTCTCCACCCTCGACACCGTCACCGGCGGCCGCGTGGGCATGAACCTGGTGACCTCGAGCAATGAGACCGCGATGCAGAACTACGGCATCAAGAACCTCATCCCGCACGACGAACGCTACGTGCGCGCCAACGAATGGGTCGACATCGTCAAGCAGCTCTGGGATTCCTGGGACTCGGACGCGATGGTGATGGACGAGGCGACGAACACCTTCGCCGACCACACCAAGGTGCGGCCGATCGACTTCGAAGGCAAGTTCTACCGCTCCCGCGGACCCCTGAACACCGTGCCGGGCCCGCAGGGCCACCCGATCATCTGCCAGGCCGGCGGCTCGTCCTCCGGCCGGGACTTCGGGTCCCGCAACGCCGACACCATCATCGCCGCGGCGCGCGGCGCCGAAGAGATGAAGGAGTACCGCGACGACGTCAGCCGCCGTGCGATCGCCGAGGGCCGCGACCCGAAGAGCATCAAGGTGCTCTTCCTGGTCAGCCCCGTGATCGGCGAGACCATGTCGGATGCGCAGGAGCGCGACGCCGCCGCCAAGCGCGGGTTTGCGGAGAACATCGACGCCCAGCTCGCCGGCTTCTCCTACATCACCGGCATCGACTGGTCGAAATTCGACATCGATGCGCCGTTCCCCGACATGTCCGACAACCAAGGTCACCAGAGCACCATGGCCGACTTCGCCCGCTCGGGCGCCACCATCCGTGAAGCAGTGCTCAACCGGCGCACCCAGGAATCCGTGCGGCTCGTCGGCACGGCCGAGTCTGTTGCGCAGGAGATGGACGAGTACATGGACTACGCCGGCGGCGACGGCTACCTCATCGCCATGCCGGTCACCCGCCGCAACATCACGGAGATCGCCGACGGGCTCTCCCCGGCTCTGCGCCGCCGCGGCGCGATCCGGTCCAGCTACACCCGACGCACGTTCCGCGACAACCTTCTCGCCTACTAGGAGACCTGAAATGTTCCATCTCGGTTGGTTCCTCACCTACAAGCCCCAAGCGTGGGACGACATCCACAGCGACCGCGGAAACCAGTTCCCCAACCCGGACACGTACGTCGACTTCGCGCGCACTCTCGAGCGAGCCGGCTTCGACTACCTCATGATCGAGGACGGCTCGTTCATCCCGGATGCCTACGGCTCGTCGATGGAGTACTCGCTCAAGACGTCGTTCGGCGCGCCCAAGATGGACCCGATGGCGCTGATCCCGATGCTGGCCGCGAACACTGAGCGCATCGGCCTGATCGGCACGATGACCACGTCGTTCTACCCGCCGTTCCTCGCTGCCCGGTTGATGAGCACCCTCGACCACCTCTCCAAGGGGCGGGTCGGGTTCAACCTGGTCACGGCACATAACGACCGAACCGCGCAGAACTACGGGCTCGAGAAGCACTACGAGCACGACGAGCGGTACCGCATGGCCACCGAGTGGATGGACGTCGTGCGCGCCCTGCTCACCTCGTGGGAGGAGGACGCCGTCGTCGACGACGCCGAGAACGGGGTCTGGGCCGATCACACGAAGATCCACAAGATCAACCACGAGGGCGAGTACTTCGCCTCCCGCGGCCCGCTCAACCTGCCGCCGGGACCGCAGCGGGTACCCGTCATCTGCCAGGCCGGCGGCTCCCCGGTCGGGCGCGACTTCGCCGCCTCCGTCGCCGACACCATCGTCGCGCCCAGCGGCACCATCGAGTCGATGAAGGCGTTCCGCGACGACGTGCTGAGCCGGGCCCAGGCGCTGGGGCGCAACCCCGAGGACATCCGGGTGCTGTTCCTCACCGACTTCACCATCGGCGACACCGACGAAGACGCGCAGGAGCTGCTGCGCCGTAAGCACGAGAAGGCGGCCGGCAACGTGCACAAGCAGCTCGCCCGGATGTCGTTCTCCAGCGGCATCGACTTCTCGAAGTTCGAGCTGGACGAGCCGGTGCCGGCCATCGAGACGAACGCCGCGCGCACCAGCACCACCTCGTGGTTCGCCGGCCGCGAGCACATGACCCTGCGCGAGATCGCCTCGCAGGTGCCGCCGGGGCTGGAGATCGTCGGCTCCCCCGCCACCGCGGCGGACCAGATGGAAGCCGTCATGGCCGAAGTCGGCGGCGACGGGTTCCTCGTCGGCAACGAGATCACCGCCCGGGCGGTGTCCGATGTCATCGGCGACCTCGCCCCCGAGCTCCGGCGTCGCGGCCTGATGCGCTCCGAGTACACCGCGGACACCCTGCGCGGCAACCTGCGCGCGTTCTAACCTCGTCCCGCGAAAGCGGTCGTGTGGTCACCTCCTAACTGGCGTGGTGACCGCACGGCCGCTTTCGCGATTCGGCGGGCACGGAATTTTCCGGAGCCGAGCAGGGCTGTCAGTGGGGAACCTCTTGAAAGGACCCCATGCGCACCATTGGCTCTTCCGACCTGACCGTCTTCCCGCTCGCTCTCGGCGGCAACACCTTCGGGTGGACATCCGACGAGGCCGCCTCGATCGAGGTGCTCGACGCCTACACCGCTGCCGGCGGCAACTTCATCGACACTGCCGACGGATATTCCGCGTGGGCGCCAGGCAATTCCGGCGGCGAGTCCGAGACCATAATCGGCCGGTGGATGTCCAGGCGCGGCAACCGCGACAGCGTCGTGGTGGGCACCAAGGTAAGCCAGCACCCCGACTTCCGGGGGCTGTCCGCCGCCAACGTCGCCGCGGCGGCGGACGCATCGCTGCAGCGCCTGGGCACCGACCACATCGACCTGTACTACGCGCACTTCGACGATGCGGCCACCCCGCTGGAAGAAACCGTCACCGCCTTCAACGACCTGGTCGTCTCCGGCAAGGTGCGCCACGTCGCCGTCTCCAACTACAGCGCAGCCCGGATCGAAGAGTGGGTGGGCATCGCCCAGAGCCACGGCTTCGCCCTCCCGGTTGCCCTGCAGCCGCAGTACAGCCTGGTTCACCGCGACGAGTTCGAGCGTGATCTCGCCCCCGTCGCGGAACGCTTCAACCTCGGTGTCGCACCGTACTTCTCCCTGGCCAGCGGATTCCTCACCGGGAAGTACCGCACCAGGGACGACCTCGCCGGCACCGCCCGCGAGCAGATGGCCGGCGGCTACTTCACCGACGAGGGCCTCGCCGTCGTCACGGCCCTGGACGAGATCGCCACCCTGCGCGGTGTGGAGATCGCCACCGTGGCCCTGGCGTGGTTGCAGGCGAAGCCGACGGTCGTGGCTCCCATCGCCAGCGCCCGGGTGGCCGGGCAGCTTCCCGCCCTGATGGCCGCGGCCGAACTGGACCTCAGCGCAGCCGAGCTCGAGACCCTCGACGCCGTGTCCGCCCTGGTCGGAACTGCTCCGGCGGCGGCGTAACCACCGCCGCGGTCAGAACTCAGTCAGGTTGTCGCGCAGGGTGGCTCCGGTGTATTCACTGCGGATCAGGCCGCGGCGGCGCAGCACCGGGGCCAGCCCGTCGGTGACCTCGCTGATGTAGCGGCGGGAGAGCTGTCCGGCAATGAGGAACCCGTCGCCGCCGACCTCTTGCATGGCCTCCTCCATCACGCTGGCGACCTCGTCGACGGTGCCGCTCACCTCGAGCGAACCCAGCCGCACCGGCCGCTGGGCGATCTCGCGCAGCGTGGTGGTGGGGTCGGCGCCCTGCAGCATGCCGAGCGTGGTCGTGGTTCCCGCATCCGTAGTGATCGTGGGCAGCGGGGCGTCGAGGTCGAAGGTGGAGAAGTCGATGCCGCTGCTCCAGGAGATCCGCGCGAGCGCATCCTCCACGGTGGTGGCGTCGATGCGCTTCTTCTTGGCGACGGCCTCGTCGTGCGTCTCGCCGAACACCGGCGAGATCGTGAAGAGGATCTTGACGTCCTTCGGGTCGCGGCCCACCTTCACCAGCCGCTCGTTCATGTCGGCGCGGTACTCCTTCATCGCCGCGATGCCGGGCACGGATGCGACGACAGTGTCCGCGTGCCGCGCGGCGAGGTCGCGGCCGGCCGGGGAACCACCGGCCTGGCAGACAACCGGGCGGCCCTGCGGGGAGGGGATGGTGTTCAGCGGCCCGCGGGACTTGTAGAACCTGCCCTCGAAGTTCACCGCGTTCACCTTGGTGTGGTCGGCGTAGATGCCGCTCGCGTAGTCGGCGACCACGGCGTCGGGTTCCCACGAGGTCCACAGCTGGTTGACCAGGTCGATCCACTCCCCGGCCATCTCGTAGCGCAGGTCGTGTTCGAAGTGCTCGTCGCGGCCGAAGTTCTGCGCGGTGCGCACATTGTGTGCGGTGACGAGGTTGATGCCGGCCCTGCCGTGCGAGAGGTGGTCCAGGCTCGCCATCAGGCGGGCGGCGGCGAACGGCGGTTAGTACGGTGTGGCGACGGTCATGATCACGCCGAGGTGCCGGGTGGCCTGCATGAGCAACGGCACCAGGATCGCGGGGTCGTGCTTCGGTGCGTGCGAGGCCCTGGCGAGGTAGTACTCGGCGGTGCCCTGATAGGCGTCGGGGATGAAGGAGCCGTCTTCGAGCATCATGAAGTCGAACCGGGCGCGTTCCATGGCCTTGGCGAGTTCGATGTAGAGGTCGGGGCTGGTCCAATCCCTGGCGGGTTCGCCCGACCAGGCCTTGCCCCAGCCGGGAACGGTGTAGTTGAGAAACCAGCCCATGTGGAACATATTCGGTCCTGCCCTTCGTCGTGTCGGTTGCCCGTCCATTCCACCGGCAGCGCATTTCCCACAGGGAGAGCCCGTGTTACCGCCGGATTGCGCTGCCTTCGGATCTGGCCGCGGCGCGGCGACCGGAGTAGCGTCGGGGCGCAGGAGGCAAGCACAATGGCGAAGCTCATCTACACGGCGATCACTTCATTGGACGGCTACGTTGCCGACAGGGAGGGCACATTCGACTGGAGCGCCCCGGATGAGGAGGTGCATACCTTCGTCAACGACCTGGAGCGTTCGGTCGGCACCTACCTCTACGGTCGACGGCTCTACGATGTGATGCTGGCCTGGGAAACGATGCATCTGGACGACGACAACCTGCCCGCCGTGATGCGCGATTACACCGCGATCTGGCAGGCCGCCGAGAAGATCGTGTACTCCAGCACCCTGGCCGACGTGTCGAGCCGGCGCACCCGCCTCGAGCGCACCTTCGACCCGGATGCGGTGCGCGCCCTGAAGGAGACGGCATCCGGTCACCTCTCGATCGGCGGCCCGCACCTGGCCGCGCAGGCGTTCGCCGCCGGGCTGATCGACGAGGTGCAGCTGTTCCTCAACCCCGTGGTCGTCGGCGGCGGTACGTCGTTCCTGCCGGCCGACCTCCGCCTCGAGCTGGAGTTGACGGACGAATACGCGTTCCGCAGCGGGGTGGTCTACCTGGGCTACCGCGTGCGCCGATAGGCTCAAACCCCCACGGATTGGACCCGGACGATGACGCCTGCCCGCTCGCTTGCCCCGCACACCCGCGCCCTCGTCATCGGTGAGGCGCTGATCGATATCGTGCGCCGGCCGGGCGCCGAACCGGTCAGCCACGCCGGCGGCAGCCCCATGAACGTGGCTTACGGGCTCGGCCGGCTCGGCGTTCCGACGACGCTGGTCACCCAGATCGGCGCCGACCCGTTCGGTGAGGTCATCGCCGGCCACCTTGCCGCGGCCGGCGTCGATGTGCTCCCCGGGTCGGTCACGGCAGGCGCCACCTCCAGCGCCACCGCCACCCTCGACGCGGCCGGCGCCGCCAGCTACGACTTCGACCTGCGCTGGGAGCTGCCGGTGTTGCCGCTGCCGTCCCCGTGCACCCTCATCCACACCGGCTCCATCGCCGCGACGCTCCAACCCGGCGCCCGCGCCGTGCACACCGCGTTCACGACAGCGCCGGCCGGCACCCTGCTCAGCTACGACCCCAACGTGCGGCCGGGCATCATGGGCAGCCGCGACGACGTGCTGCGCGCCGTGGAGGAGTTGGTTGCGGTGGCACAGGTGGTGAAGATGAGCGACGAGGATGCCGCCTGGCTGTATCCGGGCCGGAGCGTCGACCAGATCGCCCGGGACTACGTGACAGCGGGTGTGGCATTGTTCGCGATCACCCGCGGCGGCGATGGTGCGCTCCTGCGGGCCGGCGGCGCCACGACCGAGCTGGCCGCGCATCCGGTGAGCGTGGTCGACACCATCGGCGCCGGCGACTCGTTCATGTCGGGGCTGCTCTACGCCATCCTCGTGGGCGACGCCACCGAGGCGATCCTGCAGAATGCGCTGAGCCCGACGGATCTCGGCCTGCTGGGCCAGACCGCCTTGGCCAGCGCCGCGATCACGGTGTCACGGGCCGGCGCCAATCCGCCCACCGTCGAGGAACTGCTGGGCGCCTGACCGGGCACGACAGGCAAGCACGACTGGCAAGCAGAGCGCACCGGCCAAGTCAATCCCCTTGTCCCGCCATGCCACCCCGGCTTTACTGTGCGTACGTTGCCCCCTCAAGAGGGTCACTGGCAGCGGGTTATAGGAAGTTTGGTGCGACATGGCTGTCACAACAACCGATACAGCAGTGCAGGTTTCGGTCGAACTCACCCCCTCAGACGGCGTGGTGATCGAAGGTAATTCGCTGGGGGTATCCATCCGGATCACCGCCCTCCGACCGGCGTTGATCGAACGGGCCGAGATCGCCCTGATCCGCAAGGTCAATTACACCTACGGTCGCGGCAACGTCTTCGGCGGTGTGTTTCCCGCCCGGGAACGGTCCACCGAACTGCTCACCGCTGTGACGGTGCCCGCGCCGGGTGCGATCCCGGCTGGGCAGACCCGGGTGCTGTCGCACAGCCTGCCCATGCCCAGCGACGGCCTCGCCTCCGTGCGCGGTGACCTCATCGACGTCGGCTGGTCCGTCCGGGTGGTGCTCCAGGCCGCCGGCGGCCAGATCATCAAGCGCGAACGCCTGATCGACGTGCAGTCCTGGGGCCAGACCAGCGCCACCGACATCGGCCACCCGCCGGTCGGCGAGCACCTCGGGCAGGTCGCCCTCGAATTCATCGCGCTGTCCTCCCGGGTGCTCGAACCCGGCACCCCGCTCACCGGCATCCTGCGGGCGCGAGCCCGCGAGGAGGTCGAAACCCGCGGCGTGCGCGTGCAGCTGGTGCGCTGCGAAGAAGTATGGGGTGGCCCCGGCCGCACCGCCGACCCGGACGCGAGCGAATCGGAAGGCTACCGGCATTCCGAAGCGGTGATGGCCTCCGCAACGGCCGGCCCGGCCGGAACGCTCACCGCGGGCACGGTGGTCGATCTGCCGTTCGCGGTGGAGACACCCGCCGGGCTGCCCGCCCCGTCGATGTCGATCGGCAACCTGCACGTGCGCTGGGAAATCCGGGCGTTGGTGAACCTGGCGCTCCGCCCCGATCCCCGGCTGTCCCTCGACCTGTTGGCCGTCACGGCCAGCCGGCAGCCTCACGATTCCGGGCGCCCCGGCGCCCTGGACACCGACTGACCCCGGCCGCCGGCGCGATTGAGAAGCCCAGGTGATGGATCACATCCATCTCTCCTGTTGGACAGCGCCCGGCGGCAGGAGCAGCCTGAGGGAATGGAATACACACACCTCGGTCGGTCCGGCCTGTTAGTTTCGCGTCTCTGCCTGGGCACCATGAACTTCGGACCCCAGACGGATGAGGCCACCTCCTTCGAGATCATGGATGCCGCCCAGGCGGCCGGGGTGAACTTCTTCGACACCGCCAACGGCTACGGCTCCTCGCTGGGTCGCGGCGCCACCGAGAGCATCCTCGGCCGGTACTTCGCGCAGGGCGGCGACCGCCGCGAGAACACGGTGCTGGCCACCAAGGTCTACGGCGACATGTCCTCCCGGCCGAACGACAGCAAGTTGTCGGCCCTGAACATCCGCCGCAGCCTGGACGAGAGCCTGACCCGCCTGCAGACGGACTACATCGACCTCTTCCAGTTCCACCACGTCGACCGGAACACACCGTGGGACGAGATCTGGCAGGCCATGGAGACCGCCGTCGCGCAGGGGAAGATCATCTACGCCGGCAGCAGCAACTTCGCCGGCTGGCACATCGCGACCGCGCAGGCCGAGGCCCGCCGCCGCAACTTCACCGGCCTGGTCAGCGAACAGTCGCTGTATAACCTGCTCAAGCGCGACATCGAACGCGAGGTCATCCCGGCCGCGCAGGCCAACGGGATGGGCATCCTGCCCTGGTCACCGCTGGAGGGCGGCCTGCTCGGCGGCGTGCTGCAGAAGCAGAACGCCGGCGGCCGACGGGTCTCACCGGAGTCGGCTGCCAAGATCGAACAGCACCGGCCGGCCCTGGAGGCCTATGAGGCCTTCTGCGCCGAGCTCGGGCACCTGCCCGGCGACGTCGGCCTGGCCTGGCTGATGCACCAGAGCGCCGTGACCGCCCCGATCATCGGCCCGCGCACCATGGAGCAGCTCGAGGCGGGCCTGCGTGCGGTGGACGTGAAGCTCGACCAGGTCGCGCTGACGCGGCTCGACGAGATCTTCCCCGGCTACAAGACCGCGCCGGAAGACTACGCCTGGTGAGCGCCGGCCTGAGTGTTCTATTCATCGGCGGCAGCGGCGTCATCAGCACCGCCGCCGCTGAACTCGCCGTGGCCCGCGGCCACCGGCTCACCGTGCTCAATCGCGGCCAGTCCGACCTGCGCTCGGCGCCGGCGGCCGCCGAGCTGCTCACCGCGGATGTGCGCGAAGCGGCCGCGGTTCAGGCCGCGCTCGGCGAGCGCCACTTCGACGTGGTGGTGGACTTCGTCGCCTTCACCCCGGAGCACGTGCGCGCCGACATCGGTCAGTTCGCCGACCGCTGCGGCCAGTACATCTTCATCAGCTCGGCCTCGGCCTACCAGAAGCCGCCGGCGTCGCTGCCGGTGCGGGAATCCACCCCACTGCACAACCCGTTCTGGCAGTACTCCCGCGACAAGATCGCCGGCGAAGACGTGCTGATGGATGCCTACCGCGAGCGGGGCTTCCCGGTCACGATCATCCGTCCGTCACACACCTACGACCGCACCCAGATCACCCTCCTCGGCGGCTGGACCGACATCCACCGGATGCGCACCGGCCAGCCCGTGGTGGTGCACGGCGACGGCACGTCGCTGTGGACCCTCACGCACAGCACCGACCTCGCCAAGGCCCTCGTCGGCCTGTTCGGCCGCTCGCAGGCCGTGGGTGAGAGCTTCACCATCACTTCGGACGAGTACCTGCCCTGGGACGCCATCTATGCCGAGTACGCCCGTGCCGCCGGCGCCCCCGCTCCCCGGATCGTGCACGTGGCCAGCGACACCATGGCCGCGGAGAACCCGGAGTGGAGCGGCGGGCTGCTCGGCGACCGGTCGCACTCGGTGATCTTCGACAACAGCAAGGTGAAGGCGCTCGTGCCCGATTTCGTCTGCACCACCCCAGTGGCCTTGGGCTTCCGGGAGGCGATCGCCTGGTTCGACGCGCATCCGGAACAGCAGGTCGTGGATGCCGAATTGAACGCCACCCTCGACCGGCTGATTGCCGCGCATTCCCCGCTCTCCTGACCCCACAGATTGGACATTATGAAGACCCGACTCATCGGCGACCGCACCGTCAGTTCCATCGGCCTGGGCGGCATGCCCATGTCGATCGAGGGCCGGCCGGACGAAGCCCGCTCCATCGCCACCATCCACGCCGCCCTCGAGGAGGGCGTGACCCTGTTCGACACCGCGGACGCGTACCACCTGCACGCCGATGAGGTCGGCCACAACGAGTCCCTCATCGCCCGCGCCATTGCGACCTGGGGCGGCGAGACCGCGCAGGTGGTCGTGGCCACCAAGGGCGGGCACCTGCGCCCCGGCGATGGGACCTGGTACGTCGACGGCCGCCCCGAGTACATCAAGCGGGCCGCGCACGCGTCGCTCGAACGGCTCGGCGGCGACGCGATCGACCTGTACCACCACCACCGGCCCGACCCCGCGGTGCCGTACGCCGACTCCATCGGCGCCATCCGCGACCTGCTCGACGAGGGCGTCATCCGCCTGGCCGGCATCTCGAACGCCAACCCTGAGCAGATCCGGGAGGCCTACGCGATCCTCGGCGGCCGGCTGGCGAGCGTGCAGAACCAGTACTCGCCGGCATTCCTCAGCAGCCAGCCCGAGCTGGACCTCTGCACCGAGCTCGGTGTCGCGTTCCTGTCCTGGAGCCCGTTGGGCGGCATCAAGTCCGCCGCCGACCTGGGCACCCGGTTCGCGCCGTTCCAGCAGGTGGCGGATGCCCATGGCGTGAGCCCGCAGGTCGTCACCCTGGCCTGGCACCTGGCCGCATCTCCCCGGGTGATCCCCATCCCGGGGGCGAGCCGGCCAGAGAGTATCCGTGACTCGACCCGCGCAGCCGATCTCATCCTGTCGGACGAGGAACTCTCCATGCTCTCCGCAACCGCGACCCCCGAGGCGGTGTCCGCATGACCGCGATCGTGCACCTCGACCTGCAGCTGGACCCGGCCGCGCTCGAGACCGTGCCGGCCCTGCTGAACGAGGTGCTCACCGCGACCCGCGCCTGGCCCGGTAACGAGGGACTCGAGGTGATCGTCGACGACGCCGACCCCGCCCACGTGATCGTCGTCGAGCTGTGGGCCAGCGCAGCCGACCACGACGCGTACGCCGCGTGGCGGCTCACCCCCGAGGGCGCCAGCCGGCTCGGTGAGGCGCTCGCCGCCCCACCGGTGAAGACCGTGTTCTCCGGGCGGATCCCCCTGGCCGTCTAGCCGCAGCGGCCGGATCGTCGCTACGGCGGTCTGGTCGTAGCAGCCGTTCTGGGCAGGGCAGCGCTAGGCGGCCGAGCCGATCGCGTCGACCGGCAGGTCGCTCGCCACCGACGTGCCGGCCTGCGCGGCGGCGACATCCTCGAGCAGCTGTTCGAGGAACGCCGACGCCGCGGGGCTCGGCTCGTCGGCGACCGCCACCGCCACCGCCCACTCCGGCACGTTCGCCGGCAACGGCACTGCCACGAGGTCGTCCGGCCGTTTCAGCGCGAAGCTCGTGGGCACGATCGCCACGCCCAGGTTGTAGCCCACCAGCTCGAGCAGCGGGTGCACGTCGTTGACCTCCATCGCCGCCCGGTACTCGAAGCCGGCCGCGGCGAACGCCCGCCGGGCGAGCATGTGCGCGCCCCAGCCGGCCTGGAATCCGATCAACGGCTCGCTGCGCAGGGTGTCGAGGTCCACCTCGGCCAGCGCCGCCACCGGGTGGTCGGGATGGCAGAGCGCCACCATCTTCTGGCTGCTCAGGCGGTGCAACCGCACGCCGGGCGGGGTGTCGCCGGTGTCCACGACGAGGGCCACATCGGTGGTGCCGCTCGCGACGCCCTCGATGAGCTCGACCGAGCCCACCTGGCGCAGCCGCACCTCGACGCCCTGGTTGGCCGTGCGGAAGCGGGCCAGCTCGGCGGGCAGGTCGACGGAGCCGAGGCACGGTTCCGCGCCCACGGTCAGGCGTCCGCGCATGAGGCCGCGCACCGCGGCGACGGCATTCTGGGCGGCTGCGGCGCTGGCGAGCGTGCGGAGCGCATCCGTCAGCAGAGCCTGGCCGGCGGCGGTGAGCTCGACCCGGCGGGTGCTGCGGATGAACAGGGAGGTGCCCAGTTCGATCTCCAGGGCCCGGATCGAGGCGGACAGCCCGGACTGGGAGATGTGCAGCAGCTCCGCTGCCCGGGTGAAGTGGCGTTCGTCGGCGACCGTCACGAAGTGCTCAAGCTGGCGCAGTTCCATTCAGCAAGTCTATGGTTCGCCGACTTGCCCCCGTCCGGACGAGTTGCCCCGTTGTACCGGGGCAACTCGTCCGCAGCGGGGCAACTCGCGAGGGTTACGTGCCGCGGTTACTTGTCGAGGGGGCGCCAGATCACGATCTGGTTGGAACGGCGGGTGCGAGTGCCGGCGCGCATCGAGGTGACGTCCCCGGCCAGGCCCGCCGCGAAGACGCGGCGGCCCGGACGGTTGAGCAGCTCGTCGGCCAGGGCGGCCTCGAGGTCACCCACCCGACTTTCCAGGGTGCGCACGGTGTCCTCCAGCGCGAGAATCCGACGGATGCCTTCCAGGCTCACGCCCTCTGCCCCGAGGTCGGCGATCTCCCGCAGCCGGGCCACGTCCCGCATCGAATAGCGGCGCGAGCGGCCCGGCGTGCGGCCGGGGCTGACGAGCCCAAGGCGGTCGTATTGCCGCAGGGTTTGCGGGTGCATCCCGGCAAGCTCTGCGGCGGTACTGATCACGAAGACCCGGGTGTTCTCATCCATCGGCGTTCGCTAACCCTTGGCCCGCTGCAGCAGGTCGTCGCGCGGGTTCTCCTTGGGCAGCGCCTCGTTGAACGCGAGCAGCTTCTCCTCGGCGTCTTTCGACAGGTGCGACGGCACAGCCACCTGGACCACGGCGAGCAGGTCGCCGGAGCCCTTCGGCGTGACGACGCCACGGCCCTTGACCCGCAGCACCCGACCGCTCGGGGTGCCGGGAGCCACCCGCAGCTTCACCGGGGGCCCACCCAGGGTGGGCACCTCGATGGTGGCGCCGAGCGCGGCCTCCACGAAGGTCACCGGCACGTTCACGCGCAGGTTGAGGCCCTCGCGTTCGAACACCGGGTGCTTGCGCACGGTGACGGTGAGCACGATGTCGCCGGTCTCGCCGCCGTCCGGGCTGGGTTGCCCCTGCCCGCGCAGCTTGATCTTCTGCCCGTCGGCGACGCCGGCGGGAATTTTGACCTTGATCGGCCGACCCTCCTGGGTCTGCAGTGTGATCTGGTCACCCTGCGTGGCCGTGATGAAGTCGACCGTGGTGGATGCGATCACGTCGCGTCCCCTGGTCGGCCCGCCCTGGCCACGGAAGCCGCCGGTGGAGGTGCCGAACCGGCCACCACCACCCTGGGCGCCGCGACCGAACATGCCGCCGAGGATGTCGTCGAAACCGGCCTGCTCGTAGGAGTAGCCCTGTTGCCGGGCTCCACCACCGAACATGCCGCCGAAGACGTCGTCGAAACCGCCCTGCTGGCCACCCTGGCCAGGGGCGGTGAAGCGAGCTCCACCGCCCATGGCGCGCACGGCGTCGTACTCCTTGCGCTGTTCGGGGTCACCGATCACCGAGTGGGCCTCGCTGATCTCCTTGAACTTGGCTTCCGCCGCCGCGTTGCCCGGGTTGGAGTCCGGGTGGTACTTGCGCGCGAGCTTGCGGTAGGCCTTCTTCAGGTCGGCCGCGGAGACGTCCTTCGAGACTCCGAGAACCTTGTAAAAGTCCTTATCGAACCAGTCCTGGCTAGCCATCGCTCGGTACCTGCACGACGACCTTGGCTACCCGCAACAGCGAGGACCCGAGGTAGTAGCCGGTCTCGACGACATCGCCGACGGTTTCCACCTCGACGTCAGCGCTGGGCTGCTGGAAGATGGCCTCGTGCACGGTGGGGTCGAACACGTCGCCGACCGAGCCGTACGGCTTGAGGCCGATCCGCTCGGTGCTGGCGCGCAGCTTGGCGGCGATGGTCGCGAAGGCGGAATCGCCCTCGAGGTCGCCGTGCTTCTCGGCCCGGTACAGGTCGTCGAGCACCGGCAGGAGCACCTTGGCGACTTCACCGGTGACGCGCTCGCGCTCGATCTCCCGGTTGGCCTCGGTGCGCTTGCGGTAGTTCGCGTACTCGGCGGTAACCCGCTTGAGGTCGGCGAGGTGCTCGCTGGAGGGGTCGGAGACCTCGAGGTTGGCCGCGTCCAGGATGTCCTGCACGGTCAGCTCGTCTTCCTCGATGCCTTCGGCGGTCGCGGCGTCGTCGGTGGCGGGCTCGTCGCCCTGGCGCACTTCGGATGCCTCGGTCGCGTCAACCGCAGCAGCCAGTTCGGCTTCTGCGTCGGTCCCGGCGCCGAGCCCGCCCGCCGCGGGGGCGCCCGATTCGGGCGCTCCCGCAGCAGCAGACTCGTCCTCGGGACGGTTCTCGTCCGGACGGTTGGTGTCTGTCATTACTTCTTCGCTTCGTCCTCGTCGTCGACAACCTCGGCGTCGACAACGTCTTCGTCCGACTTGGCGTCGTCGGCAGGCGCGGCGGTCTCGGACTCGCCGGCGGCGGCATCCGCCTGGCTGGAGGCGTAGATGGCCTCGCCGAGCTTGCCCTGACTCTCGTTCAGCTTGTCGAACGCGGTCTTGACCGCGTCATCGTCGTCGCCGGCGAGGGCGGACTTGAGAGCGTCGACGTCGCCCTGAACCTCGGACTTGACGTCCTCGGGCAGCTTGTCGTCGTTCTCCTTGATCAGCTTCTCGATCGAGTAGGCGAGCTGCTCGGCCGTGTTGCGGGTCTCGGCGGCCTCACGGCGGCGCTTGTCCTCGGCGGCGTGCTCTTCACCCTCGCGCACCATGCGCTCGATGTCTTCCTTGCCCAGCGCGGTGCCGCCGGTGATCGTCATCGACTGCTCCTTGCCGGTGCCCTTGTCCTTGGCGGACACGTGCACGATGCCGTTGGCGTCGAGGTCGAAGGTGACCTCCACCTGCGGGATGCCGCGCGGGGCCGGCGCAATGCCGGTGAGCTCGAAGGTGCCCAGGTTCTTGTTGTCGCGGGTGAACTCGCGCTCGCCCTGGAAGACCTGGATCGCCACGGACGGCTGGTTGTCGTCGGCGGTGGTGAAGGTCTCGCTGCGCTTGGTGGGGATGGCGGTGTTGCGCTCGATGAGGCGCGTCATGATGCCGCCCTTGGTCTCGATGCCGAGGCTCAGCGGGGTGACGTCGATGAGGAGGACGTCCTTGCGCTCGCCCTTCAGCACACCGGCCTGGAGGGCGGCGCCGACGGCGACGACCTCGTCCGGGTTGACGCCCTTGTTCGGGTCCTTGCCACCGGTCTCGGCCTTGACGAGCTCGTACACGGCGGGCATACGGGTGGAGCCACCGACGAGAACGACGTGTGCGATGTCTTCGACCTTGACGCCGGCTTCACGGATGACGTCCTGGAAGGGCTTCTTGGTGCGGTCGAGCAGGTCTTCGGTCATCTTCTCGAACTGGGCGCGGGTGAGCGTCTCGTCGAGGTTGGCCGGGCCGTTCTCCGTCAGGGAGAGGTAGGGCAGCTGGATGCTGGTGGACATGCTCGAAGAGAGTTCCTTCTTCGCCTGCTCCGCGGCTTCCTTGAGGCGCTGCTTGGCGATCTTGTCCTTGGAGACGTCGACGCCGGTGGAGTCCTTGAAGCGCTTGATCAGGTGATCGACGATGCGCTGGTCCCAGTCGTCGCCGCCGAGGCGGTTGTCACCGGCGGTCGAACGCACCTGGATGGTGCTGAAGTCGTCGTCCTTGCCCACCTCGAGGAGGGAGACGTCGAAGGTTCCGCCACCGAGGTCGAAGACCAGGATGAGCTCGTCTTCCTTGCCACGGTCCAGGCCGTAGGCCAGGGCGGCCGCGGTGGGCTCGTTGATGATGCGCAGCACGTTGAGGCCGGCGATCTCGCCGGCTTCCTTCGTGGCCTGGCGCTCGGCGTCGTTGAAGTACGCGGGAACGGTGATGACGGCATCCGTCACCTTGTCGCCCAGGTACTGCTCGGCGTCGCGCTTGAGCTTCGCGAGGATGCGGGCGGAAATCTCCTGCGGGGTGTACTTCTTGTCGTCGATGCCGACGGTCCAATCGGTGCCGACGTGGCGCTTGACCGACGAGATGGTGCGGTCGACGTTGGTCACGGCCTGGCGCTTGGCCGTCTCGCCGACGAGTACTTCGCCGTCCTTGGTGAATGCCACGACGGAAGGCGTGGTGCGGAAGCCTTCAGCGTTTGCGATGACGGTGGGTTCTCCACCCTCGAGAACGGCCACCACCGAGTTGGTGGTTCCGAGGTCAATGCCGACTGCACGAGCCATGTGAGAGTATCTCCTTCAAAAGTGTGGGTTCAAGCCGTGATTCTGAGACTTGAGCGTTGCTGACTCAAGTGTGGCACCGGCCGAAAATCGAGTCAAGCTGGGAGCCCCAAAGTTGAGTCCCTCTGGCTCAACTCCCAGCACATTCACATTTCGCGACCCGTGACCTGGGCCCCGAGAACGCGCCCATCTCGGGGTTGTACTCACGGCTCGCGTAACGTGACGGCATGCCCCGACTCGTGATTGTGCTCCCGGTGACGCCGCTCCGGGACGGTGATGGCTTCACGGTGGCCGAGTGGCCGCTGCACGTCACGGTGTTGCCGCCGTTCCTCACGGATGCCCCGGCCGCCGAGATCGCGACGGCCATGGCCGCGGTCGCCCGCACCCGGCCGCCCGTGACCGTGGTCGCGGGAGACGACGAGCTGTTCGGGCGCCGACACGACATCCCCGTCACCCTGATCGACCCCGCCGAGGACCTCACCGGGCTGCACCAAGCCCTCGTCGCCGCCATCCGCCCGTTCGCCGCCGAGCCGGACGAGCCCGCCTTCACCGGCCCGGGTTTTCGCGCCCACGTCACCCACAAGCCGCCCGCCCGCCTGCACCCCGGCGACATCCTCACCCTCACCCAGCTCGCCCTGGTGGACATGCTCCCCCGCGCCCACGCCGCCGGGCGCACGGTCCTGGCTACCACTCCCCTCCTCCACCCGTGACAACTGTTCCCCCTGCGGACAATTGCACCCGGTGTGCCGGGCGCAATTGTCCGCTTCGGGAACAGTTGGGGCGGGGCGGGGCCGCATAACATGGGGCATGCCCGTCGTCGAGTCCCGCTGCATCGTTCCCGTGAGCGTGGAGACCGCATTCGCGGTGTCGCAGACGACGGGTGACATCCGGATGCGCTGGGATCCGTTCATCCGGCGGCAATACTTCCTCGGTGGCGCACCGGCGCCCGCCAAGGGTGTGCGCACCTACACGGTGCAACGCCTGGGCTTCCGGATGGAAAGCGAATACGTGTCGTACAACCCGCCGTCGAACGTCGGCATGAAGATGACGAAGGGTTCGTGGTTCTTCGAACGCCTCGCCGGCGGGTGGAGATTCAGCGCCGCGGCCGGTGCGGATGCGGGCACGGATGCGGGCACGCTGGCCGTCTGGCGCTACAACTTCGCCTGCAAACCGCGCTGGCTGGCCCCCATCGCCGAACGCGTCGGCGCCGTCATCCTGCAACGCGACATCGACCGGCGCATTGGCGGTTTCGCCCGGGGCTGCACAGATCCCGTAGTCCTCGCCAGCGTCGCCGCGGCTCAGCTCCCCGAACCGTGAGCTGAACCCCGAGAACGGCACGTTTTCGGGGCCCGGGTCACGGGTCGAGGGACGGTAACTTGGGGAGATGGAGATTCGGGAAGCCCGGGACGGGGACTGGGCGCAGATCTGGCCGTTCCTGCGGGATGTTGTGGCGGCCGGCGAGACCTATTGCTGGCCGCGGGACACCTCCGAGGCCGACGCCCGGCAGTGGTGGATGGGCAAGGCCGGCGGGCGCGTGTTCGTGGCGGATGACGACGGCCGGGTGCTCGGCACCGCTGAGCTGCACCCCAACCAGCCGGCGGCCGGCGGCCATGTCGCCAACGCCGGCTTCATGGTGGCCTCCAGCGCCGCCGGGCGCGGCATCGGCCGTGCCCTGGCCGGGCACGTGCTGGAGCAGGCCGCGAACGCGGGCTTCCGGGCCATGCAGTTCAACGCCGTCGTGGAGACCAACCACAACGCGGTGAGCCTGTGGAAGTCGCTCGGCTTCACCGTCCTCGCCACGGTTCCCGGCTCGTTCCGGCACCCGGTGCACGGCTTCGTGGGCCTGCACGTGATGCACCGCTTCCTCGAGGAGCCCCGGCCCGAATGAGCCCGGCGGCGATGCGGCGCGAACTCGCCCGCATCCGACGCCCATTGTTCACCGCACAGCCTTAGTGTTGCCTCATGACCGAGACACTCGACGGCAACGGCGCCGCCCACGCCCCAGCGGCCCCTGCTCCCACTCGCGCCGCCGTCATCGCCTGGAGCCTGTGGGACTGGGGCTCGGCCGCGTTCAACGCCGTGGTCACCACCTTCGTCTTCGCCGTCTACCTCACCGGTGAATCGTTCGGCGACGAAGACGTCATCGCCGCGCAACTGGGCTGGGCGCTCGCCATCGCCGGGTTCCTCATCGCCGTGCTCGCCCCGGTCACCGGCGCCCGCTCGGACTCGTCCGGCCGGCGCAAGTTCTGGCTCGGCGCG
Organism: Cryobacterium sp. AP23; assembly: GCF_054075385.1. NCBI lineage: Bacteria > Bacillati > Actinomycetota > Actinomycetes > Micrococcales > Microbacteriaceae > Cryobacterium > Cryobacterium sp. AP23. The sequence goes on from NZ_CM133415.1 coordinate 2,566,437, forward strand.
AACACCTTCATCGTTGTCGGGCTCACCCTCGGCATGTTCTTCGTGCAGCCCTCCCCCGAGTACCTGCTGCTCGGGCTGGTGCTGCTGGCCGCCGGCAACGTGTTCTTCGAGCTCGCCGGGGTGAGTTACAACGCCATGCTCGCCCAGGTGTCGACGCCGCGCACTATCGGCAAGGTCAGCGGCTTCGGCTGGGGCATGGGCTACATCGGCGGCATCGTGCTGCTGCTGATCGTGTACTTCGGCTTCATCAGTCCCGAGGTGGGGCTGTTCGGCGTCACCGGCGAGGACGGCCTGGACGTGCGGGTGACCATGCTCGTGGCGGGCGCCTGGTTCGCCCTGTTCGCGTTACCGGTCCTGCTGCGGGTGCCCGAGTACCGGGCCCCGGATGCCGCGAGCCGGCCCCGGGTCGGCTTCCTGCAGTCCTATGTTGAGCTCGGCCGTGACGTGGCCAGGCTGTGGCGCACCAGCCGGCAGACCGTGTACTTCCTCGTGGCGAGCGCCATCTTCCGGGACGGCCTGGCGGGGGTGTTCACCTTCGGCGGTGTGCTCGCCGCCTCAGCGTTCGGCTTCTCCGCCGGCGAGGTGATCATCTTCGCGATCGCCGCGAACGTCGTCGCCGGCATCGCCACCATCAGCGTGGGCGTGCTCGACGACCGGCTCGGCGCGAAACCGGTGATCGTCACCGCATTGATCGGCCTGATCGTCAGCGGCAGCCTGGTCTTCCTGCTGCACGACGGCGGCCAGATCGTGTTCTGGACCGCGGGCCTGGCGCTGTGCCTGTTCGTGGGCCCCGCCCAGTCGGCCAGCCGCACGTTCCTGGCCCGGCTGATCCCGGCCGGGCGGGAGGGCGAGGTGTTCGGAATGTACGCCACCACCGGCCGGGCCGCGAGTTTCCTGGCGCCCACCGCATTCGCGCTCATGGTGACGATCTTCGGCGAGACCTATTGGGGAATCCTGGGCATCATGCTGGTGCTGCTGGTCGGGCTGTTGCTGCTGCTGCCGGTGAAGGCTCGGCAAAATCAGCCCGGCTGACCCTGGCGCGGGTCAGGTGCGCGCGATGCGCCGGACGGCGACGGTGACACTCGCCGCATCGGCCGGCACCCGGTCCAGCGCGCGGTGGATGGTGAGCCCCTCGATGAGGGCGTCGAGAAGCCGGGCGGTGAGCGGGTCGAAGTGTTGCTCGAGCACGGCGCGGGTGCGTCCCATCCACTGTTCGGTGATGGCGCGGAAGGCGGGCTCCCGCGCGGCCAGGGTGTACAGCTCGTGGGTGAGGACCAAATCGTCGGGTTCGGCGTAGATGTCGTCGGTGACATTCGCGGCGACAGCCTCGAGGGCGTCGTCCAGGTCCCGGATGCCCGCCATCCGCCGGTCGAACCGGTCGGCCACGCGGTCGGCGAACCGCGTGAACGCCTCCCGGAGGAGTTCGTCCATGCCCGTGAAATGGTAGGTCATCGAGCCCAGCGGCACGTCAGCGGCCGCCGCGACCTTGCGATGCGAGGTGCCGGCGACGCCGTCCGCCGCGATCACGTCGAGCGCCGCGTCGATGATCCGGCTGCGCCGGTCCGGGTCCACCCGCCGAACCACGATGGGCGTGCCTTCGCCTCGGGGATTCATGCCGGTCTCAGATCGACCGGATGACGCGGGCCGGGTTGCCGACGGCAACCACATTCGCCGGGATGTCGCGGGTGACGACCGCGCCGGCGCCGATGACGCTGTTCTCCCCGATCGTGACCCCAGGGCAGACGATGACACCGCCGCCGAGCCAGACGTTGTCGCCGATCGTGATCGGCTGTGCCGCCTCGAGCTTGTCGCGCCGGGGCTGCGGCTCGATCGGGTGCGTGGGCGTGAGCAGCTGCACGTTCGGACCGATCTGGCAGTCCGCACCGATCCTGATCGGGGCGACGTCGAGCGCGACGAGGTTGTAGTTGGCGAAGGTGCGCGCGCCGAGGTGGATGTTCTCGCCGTAGTCGACGAAGAACGGCGGCTTGATGAAGGCATCGTCGCCGAGGCTGCCGAGGAGTTCCTCCAGCAGCGGGCGGGCCGTGGGCTCGCCGGCCAAAACGGCCCGGTGGTAGTCGTCGGCGAGCCGGGCCCCGCGCTGGGCCAGCCGCTCGTTCTCGGGATCATCGGCGATGTAGAGATCGCCGGCGAGCATTCGTTCGCGGTTGCTGCGGGAATCGTTCGCGAAATAGTCCGTCATGTGTACGAGTGTACCCATTGGAGGTACGTTCGTACACTGATGAGCGGGCGGGTCTCGGGCACGCCGGGCGGCCGCGCATCCACCAGACTGGGAGACGGACGTTGCATTCGGCGGCGCCGACACGGTAGGAAAGGTGGCGGAATGATCGAGTTGCGCACTCCGGCGGAAATCGATGAGATGCAGGCTGCCGGTGCGTTCGTCGCCGAGACCCTCACGGCGCTCCGGGCCCGCGCCACGGTCGGCACGAATTTGCTCGAGCTGGATGCCTACGCTCACGAGCTGATCCGGGCCCGCGGCGCCGAGTCCTGCTACCTCGACTACGCCCCCTCGTTCGGCAGCGGACCGTTCGGCTACGTGCTCTGCACTTCGGTGAACGACGCGGTGCTGCACGGCAAGCCGCACGACTACACGATTGCCGACGGCGACCTCGTAAGCCTGGACTTCGCGGCCTCCGTCGACGGCTGGGTGGCCGACTCGGCGGTCAGCCTGGTTGCCGGCGCCGCTCGCGCCGAGGACCTCGCCCTGATCAAGCTCACCGAAGACGCCCTCGCGGGCGGTATCACCGCCGCCGTGATCGGCAACAAGATCGGCGACATCTCGCACGCCATCGGCAGCCTGGCCGAGGCGGCGGGCCTGCGCGTCAACCTCGACTTCGGCGGCCACGGGGTGGGCCGCACCATGCACGGCGACCCGCACGTGGCCAACGCCGGCCGGCCGCACCGCGGCTACCCGCTGCGGGCCGGCCTGGTGATCGCGATCGAACCCTGGTTCCTCCGCGGCACCGACAAGCTCAAGACCGACCGCGACGGCTGGACCCTGCGGAGCGCCGACGGCAGCCGCGGCGCCCACTCCGAGCACACCATCGCTATCACCGACGACGGCCCGATCGTGCTCACCCGGCCCCGGCCCGCAGCGTAGGGCCGCTGCCGGCTAACCCAGCGGCGTGGTGGCCAGCACGGCCGCCCAGAGCACCGGAGCCCGGCGCCGTGTCGCTCAGCCCTCCGTCCGGGGCAGGAGGTCGGTGACGGCGAGCGCCCAGTCCACGGCCTCGCCGCTCTCGCCGGTCACCTGGAAGGTGACCCCGTCGGCCGTCGTGGTGACGTCCATTCCGGTCGACTCGCCGGCGCAACCGCCGGAGAGGGTCGCGGCGTCATCACCCGCGACGGCGAGCGTGACGGTGGTCTCGGAGTCGCCGCGGCAGGCGAAGTACACCGAGTAGCCTCCCGGCGGCAGCGTGGCCAGCTGAACGGTGAAGGCCCCGGGCGTTCCGGCCTCGAAGTGCCCGTTCTGCGCCAGGATGAAGCCGTCGGAGCCTCCGGTCGGAACGACGCCGGCGGCCCAGGCGGCCGTCTCGACCGGGTCCGTGCCCGTTTCCGGCGTGGGTGTTGCCGTGGTGCTTGCGGATGCGCTGGGCGCGAGGCTCGGCGTCGGTGCGGCGCTGCCGGTGGCCTCCGGTTGACCGGCCGCGCAGGCGGCCAGTCCGGCCAGGAGGGCGGTTCCCCCCAGGATGTTCAGGACGGTTCGATAGGTGTTCCGTGTGTTCCCCATCGATTCAGTCAACAACAGCACGCGCCGGCAAAGATAGGGCCGGCCGGACCCGGGCGTGTCGAATCCGGCCCGATCGGCGCGCAAAAAGTCAGTATTCGATGTCGTCGGCACCGAGCCAGGGCACCACCGTGCCCTGCTCGAGAAACATGCCGGGGTCCACCTCGTGGGTCTCAAGCACGACGCTCACTCCCGGGGAGACCAGCACGATCACGCGTCCCTCGCCGGCAACGGGGATGTCAACCATGCCGCCGCCGGAGCGCACCGCGGCGGTGAGGCGGGCGGAGAACTCGGCCAGGTCGGTTGTCGTACGCAAACGGAAGTGGCGGTCAGCGATGCTGAGAGAAATTGCCTGCACTGTTCTTTCCACAACCACGTGCCTCCCTCAACCGCATCTCGGGCTCAGGGTCAGATCCTTCAACTGCAAGCCGTCGACTGCTTACAGGGTGTCACCGCCCACGATTGCCGGATACGCCCATAACGGGTCGGTTTAGGGTGGTGCGATGATCTTCCTTCCCGGCTTCGTCCCGGCGCCGCGCGCGTTCTTCGCCCGAGATTCGCTGGTCGTGGGTCCCGAGCTGCTCGGCGCGGTGTTGGCCCGCACGGATGCCGACGGCACCGTGGCCATCCGCCTCACCGAGGTGGAGGCGTACGGCGGCGAGCGTGACCCCGGGGCGCACGCGTACCGCGGCAGGACCGCCCGCACCGCCAGCATGTTCGGCGAGCCCGGGCACATCTACTGCTACTTCACCTACGGCATGCACCACGCGATCAACCTGGTGACCGGGCGGGCCGGCCAACCGTACGGCTGCCTGGTGCGGGCCGGCGAGGTGATCCTGGGCGCCGACCTCGCCCGCGCCCGCCGTTCCGCCAAGCCGCGGATCAGCCCGCTGCCGGACTGGCAGCTCGCCCGCGGGCCCGCCTGCGTGGCCCAGTGCCTGGACGCCACCCGCCGGGATGACGGCGACGACCTGTTCGGCGGGCAGTGGAGCGTCTGGCTGCCGGAGGACCACCGCGTGCTCTCGCACCAGACCGGCCCCCGGGTGGGCCTGAGCGGACCCAGCGGCGACGGGGCCGCATTCCCGTGGCGGTACTGGCTGCCCGGCGAACCGTCGGTCTCGGCCTACAAACCGGCCGCCCGCCGAACCTGAACGCTTTCTGGCACTCCCCTGAGTAACACGTCATTGTCTGAAACCCACCGGCACAAGCCGCAACGGGACGGGCAGACTGATTCCATGACCAACACACTGATCCAGAAGGCCGAACTCCTCAACACGCTGCACGTGCCCGGCACGCCGCTCATCGTCACGAACGTGTGGGACGCCATCACAGCGAAGATCGTCTCAGAGGCCCCCGGCGTGAAGGCCTTGGCCAGCGCCTCGCACTCGGTCTCCAACGTCCGCGGCATCCAGGACGGCGAGGGCCTCAGCGTCGACGAGGCCATCATCGCCGCCCGCATCATCACCGGCGCCACCGACCTGCCGGTCTCGATCGACTTCGAGAAGGGCTATGCGGCGGATGCCGCTGGCGTGGCCGTGAACGTCCGTCGCCTCATCGAGGAGGCCGGCGCGGCCGGCATCAACCTGGAGGACTCCATCGGCGCCCCGAAGGCGCCGCAGTTCGACATCAAGACCGCCGCCGCCCGGGTGGCCGCTGCCCGCGAAGGCGCCGAGGCGGCCGGGGTGCCGCTGGTGATCAACGCCCGCGTCGACACCCTCGCCGGCGGCGGCGACTGGGCCGAAGCGGTTGAGCGCGCCAACGCCTACCTCGACGCCGGCGCGGACGTGATCTTCTTCCTCGGGCTCGGCGATGAGGACAAGGTGAAGCGCGCCCTCGACGAGGTCAACGGCCGCATCTCGGTGATCGGCGCGCCCGGCCTGGTGCCGCTGCCGCGCCTGGCCGAACTCGGCATCTCCCGGGTCAGCTTCGGCCCCGGCACCCTGGGCCTGGCCCTCGCCGCACTGCAGCGCGCGGCGACGACGCTCACCGCGCTCGGCGACTACCCCGAGGACCTCGGCTTCCCCTTCGAGCTCTAACCCCCAGCAGTGGGCATAACTCCTGCAGAATTCCTCTGCCGCGCCCTGGAGCCGCATGATTCCGGGGGCACCACCCCGCGGTCCGGGAAATTGCAGGAGTTATGCCCGTCGAGGCCGGCTACGGGTTACGAAGCACCCGGTTGAGCAGGGCAGCGACGACCAGGGGCGCCGTGCTGGCGCCCAGGCCCGACAGCGGCCCGACGACGCCCTCGATCCGGGTGATGCGGTGGTGCAGGGTCTGGCGTTGCACCCCGAGCGCCCGGGCCGCCGCGGTCTTGCTGCCCCAGTTGTCGATCAGGGCCGCGAGGGTCGCGAGCAGGTCCGGGTCGAGCGCGTTCAGCGCCCCGAGCTGTTCCTCGACGAAGGCGTCCAGCACCGGCTGGGCGTCACGCGCCCTGAGCGTCTCGAGCAGCCGGGGAACGGCGAGTTCCCGCGCATCCGCGACCAGCCCGCCGGCCGGGGAATCGGCCACGGCCACGGCGCCTCGGGCGGCAGCGACCTCCCGCACCAGGCCGGACCGCCCGGAGCTGCCGGGTCCGATGCCCACGATCGCCGGCAGGCCCTCCGCCACCAGCTCCTCCAGCCGGGCGCGCACGGCGGCGCGCATCCTCTCCAGGTCGAGGCGATCGTCGCACCAGAGCAACACGATGAAATCGGTGCCGACCAGCTGGCTCAGCTGGCCCGGCGCCTGGCCGTCGAGCGCCTGGCGCACCGCCCGCAACGACTGGATGTCCCCGGACAGGTCGGCGACGATGCCCACGAACGCACCGTCGGCGGGCACTCCCAGCGTGTCCGCGATCTCCGGCAGTCGCTCCGGCTCCGCATCCGCCGGCGCGCCCGCGCTCAACATCGCGAAGAACTGGCCGATCAGCCGCTCGTCGCTCGTCGGCGGACGCAGCTGCAGCAACGCGATCGCCAGGAGCTCCGGCGCCCGCTCCAGCGCCGCGTTGATCAGGTAGATGTCGGCCTCTTCCCGGGGGCGCAGGGTGAGGTGTGCCACCACGGTGCCGCCGAAGCTGACCGGAGCGGAGAAGGAAAGCGGCAACACCGGCCCGCCGGGACCGGCAGCACGGCCGATCTCCTCCCCGGAGAGCGACATCAGCACCACCTCGGCGTGGGTCTGCGCGCTGAGCACGGCGAGCATGGCGGGGATCTCGGTGAGCTCCCGCACCGTATCCGAGAGCGCAATGGACATACTGTCCGCCAGCCGCAGTCGCACCAGCGAGCTGTCGGCGAGCTGGGTGTTGATGCTCTCGCAGATCTGCACGAACGGGATGCGCCGGTGCAGGGCGATCAGCGGCAGCCCGAGTTCGGTGGCGCACTCCACCATCACCGCCGGGATCGCCGGCATCCGGCCGGTCAGCTCGATCGCCAGCGCGGCCACCCCAGCCTCGCTCAGGGAGCGTAAATACGCGGTTCGGTCGGCATCGGTGGCGGTGTCGGCGGCCAGGTTGACCGCCTCCATCAGCACCAGTTCACCGCCGCGGAGCAGCGGTGCGATGTCGCGCTGCTCACTCGCGTGCACCCACCGCAGCGGCGAATCGAGGTGCGCGAAGCCCGCGACCACGGCCGGATCGGCCGCGAAGAAGTAGGCATCCTCGAAAATCTGCCGAACCGTCATGACCATACGTTTTGTCCAATCTGCGTCACGACGAATTTACACAAAACCGCAGGCGCAGGAAATACGGCACTCGCAAACTGAATTCCGAGCTCGCACCGAGCCCCCACATTCCCACCCCTCATGAGGAGAAGCCATGACCGCCGCCTCGAGTTCAGGCCAGCACGACGTCGAAGACCGTCTCCAACCGATTCCGGATGAGCAGCGCACCGCCCGGATGTCGGGCCAGTTCTGGATCTGGGCCGGCGCGAACATCGCCCCGATCAACTGGGTGCTCGGCGCCCTCGGCATCCAGATGGGCCTGGGCCTGTGGGACACCATGACCGTGCTGATCGCCGGAAACGTCGTGGGCATGGCGATCTTCGGCCTGTTCGTGCTCCTCGGCCAGCGCACCGGCGTGACCGGGCTGCTGCTGAGCCGCGCCGTGTTCGGCCGCCGCGGCAACTACGTGCCGGCCGCCATCCAGGCGGTCGTCGTGATCGGCTGGTGCGCGGTGAACACCTGGATCGTGCTCGACCTGGTGATCGCCCTCTTCGGCCAGCTCGGCTGGCTCAACCCCGATGACCCGAACTACGGCTGGAAGATCGGCGTCGCCGCCCTGATCATGGCCGTGCAGGTGGCCATCGCCCTCGCCGGTTACAAGGCCATCGCCGCGTTCGAACGCTGGACCGTGCCGCCCACCCTCGTCGTGCTCGCGCTGATGTCGGTCTTCGCCTGGTTCTTCATCGACATCGACTGGAACTACGCCGGACCGGCCGGCGTCAGCCTCACCGGCACCGAGCGCATCGTGGCGATGTCCATCGTGATGACCGCCATCGGCATCGGCTGGGGCATTACCTGGCTGGCCTACGCCGGCGACTACTCCCGGTTCATCGGCCCCACCCAGCCCAAGCGCAAGCTCTTCCTGGCCAGCGCCCTCGGCCAGTTCATCCCGGTCATCTGGCTCGGACTGCTCGGCGCCACCCTGGCCACCACCAACGGCAGCGTCGACCCCGGCGAGTTGATCGTCAGCAACTTCGGCGCCCTGGCCATCCCAGTTCTGCTGCTCGTGCTGCACGGCCCCATCGCCACCAATGTGCTCAACATCTACTCGTTCAGCCTGGCCGTACAGGCGCTCGACGTACAGGTGAACCGGCGGGTGCTCAACGTCGTGATGGGCATCCTCGCCTTCATCGCCTGCATCGTGTTCATCTTCCAGGACGACGTCGCCGCCGTGCTCGACGCCTGGCTGATCGGCATCGTCGCCTGGGTCGCACCCTGGGCCGGCGTCATGATGGTGCACTACTTCGTCTTCGACCGCCGTTCCACCGACTTCGGCTTCGTGTTCGACCCGATCGGCGGCAAGCGGATGGCCGACATCGGCGGCCGCGCCCTCGTCTCCTTCCTGATCGGCATGATCTTCACCTGGCTGTTCCTGAGCAGCTCCGTCGCGGTGCTGCAGGGCCCGGTGTCCGCACTGCTGGGCGGCATCGACCTGTCCTGGCTGGCCGGCGGCCTCAGCGCCGCCCTCAGCTACTACCTGCTCGCCCGCACCAGCCACAAGGCCTGGCTCACCCGGCAGCGGGCCGTGGCCGCCCCGGCGCCGGTCGTCACCCGGGCGAACGTGCCCGCCTGACCCTCCCCACCCTCCCCACGCGTCACCACACCTCACGTCGAAAGCTGTCATGTCCTACCTCATCAAGAACGCCACCGTCATCACCATGGATCCCGTCTCGGGCAGCGACCCGGTGCGCCGCGACATCAGGATCGTCGACGACGTGATCGAGAGCATCGCCCCCACCCTCGAGGCCACCGCCGGCGACACCGTGATCAACGGCACCGACAAGCTCGTCATCCCCGGGCTCGTCAACGCGCACACCCATTCCTGGGAGGCGCTGTACAAGGGCCGCTACGACAACCTGCCGCTCGAGCTGTGGATGGCGATGTGCTATCCGATCCTCGGCAACAGCCGGGTGGAACCCGATCTGATCGCGCTCCGCAGCAAGCTCTTCGCGATCGAGTCTCTGAAGTCGGGGGTGACGGCGCTGGTCGACGACGTGCTGGAGAACCCGGACCAGGACTTCGAGCAGCTGACCGCGGTCTTCGACGCCTACGACCAGGTGGGGGTGCGGGCGAACATCTCCGGCCACATCATCAGCAAGCCGTTCACCGACACTCTGCCGTTCATGGACGAGTACCTGCCGCCGGCGGTCGCGGCCGAGGTACGCACCCTCACCGTGCCCACCGCGGCCGAGTACCTGGCGCTCAGCCGCCGGGCGTTCGAAACCCTCGACGGCCGCGGCAACGGCCGGCTGCGCTACATGGTGGCACCGTCGGCGCCGCAGCGCTGTGGCGAGGATGTGCTGGTGGGGGCGACCGAACTGGCGCTGGAGTTCGACGCGGAGTTCCACATCCACGTGCTGGAGACCAAAACCCAGCTCGTGACCGGCAGCGAGAAGTACGGCCAGTCGCTGGTGAAGTACCTGTCGGGCATCGGCGCGCTGGTGCGCAACACCACCTTCGCGCACGGCATCTGGCTGACCCCGGAGGACATCGAGATGGTGGCGGATGCCGGTGCCTCCGTCTCGCACAACCCGATCTCGAACATGAAGCTCGGCTCCGGCATCGCGCCGTGGCGGGAGCTGCTGAACGCCGGCGTGAACCTCGGGCTCGGCACCGACGGCTGCTCGAGCAGCGACTCCCCGCGGATGCTCGACGTGATCAAGGCCACCGCCCTGCTGCACAAGGTGACGGAGCCCGATTTCACCGCCTGGCCCACGGTGGGCGAGGTGCTGCACGCGGCGACGCTCGGTGGCGCCCGGAGCGCCGTGCGGGAGGCCACGATCGGGTCGCTGGAGGCCGGTAAGCAGGCCGACCTGGTGATTTTCGACCTGGAGACCCTGGCGTTCACGCCCCGGCAGAAGCTGGACGTGCAGCTCGTCTACTCCGAGAACGGTTCGTCGATCGAGACCGTGATGGTGGCCGGCCGCATCGTGGTGGACCACGGCACGATCACCACGATCGACGAGGCGGCCGTGCGTGCCGAGCTCAGCGAGCGGCTGGTGGAGCTGCGGGCCTGGCAGGACCGCCTCGACGCCGCGAACAGTGTTTTCGCCGCGCCGTTCACCCAGATGTACCAGCGGGCGATGAGCACCCCGTCCGACATCCACCGGTTCAGCGGGCACACGCACGCCTGACCCGTGGCCGGCCGGTTCCCCTGCCCGGCCGGGGGTGACAGGATGTTGCTGTCCGAGCCCGCACCACGAGCCGCGAGGCCCGTGGTGCGGCATCCACCCCGTCGGTGGGACATCCGAAGATGACGACGTTTGGCATCGAGGAAGAGTTCTTCCTCGTCGATCCCCCTACCCTCCAGCCGGCCGGGCTGGCCGACGCGGTGCTGCACGACCTGCCGCCGGAATCGGCCGGGCGGGTGACCAGGGAGTTCCTGGTCTCCCAACTCGAGCGGGCCACAGCGGTCTTCTCCGACCTGGCCGAGGCCGCGGCCGACCTGGCCGCGTTCCGGGCCGGGGCCGCGGCGGCCGCCCGTCGGCGCGGCACGATGCTGGTGGGCACCGGCACCAGCTTCGACGCTCCGCCCGCGCCCACCCTCACGGATGCGGCCCGGTACCGCACGGTGGGGTCGGAGGTGCGCGGCATGCTGCGCGACCACCAGATCTGCGCCACCCAGGTGCATGTGGGTGTGCCCAGCCGGGAGGCCGGGGTGCATGCCCTGAACAGCGTGCGGGTGTGGTTGCCCACCCTGATGGCGCTCACCGGCAACTCGCCGTTCTGGCGCGGCCAGGACACCGGGTTCGCCTCCTGGCGGGCGGTGATCATGCGCCGCTGGGCCACCACCGGGTGCCCGCCGGTGTTCGCCGATGCGGCCGACTACGACCGGCGCCTGGCCCGGCTGGTGGGCGTGGCCGGCACCGTCGACACGGCCACGGTGGCCTGGTACGCCCGGCTGTCCGAGAAATATCCCACCCTCGAGGTGCGGGTGGCCGACGCCCAGCTCGACCTCGACTCCACCCTGCTGCTGGCGGCGCTGGCCCGCGCCCTGGTCGTGACCGGGCTCCTCGAGGCCGAACGGGGCACGCCGCCGCCCGAGCTGGAGCCCGAGCTGATGGATGCCGCGCTCTGGCACGCCTCGCGGGACGGCATCCGTGGTCGGCTCGTCGATCCCGGCACCCGGGACCTGGCCCCGGCGTGGGTGGTGACCGACAAGCTGCTCCGCCATGTCGGCGACGCGCTGGATGAGGCCGGCGACCGGCCCCGGGTGGTGGAGTTGCTCGACCGCCTCTGGCAGGACGGCACGGGCGCCGAAACCCAGCAGCGCGCGTTCCAGGCCGGCGGGATCCCCGGCCTGCGCGGCGTGTACGAGAGCGCCTTCGCCTAGCCCCGGTCGGTGTGGGCCCTTATCCGGCGTTGAGCACCTCGGCGACGAACCCGGCCGAGCGGATGCGGAGCATCTCGATGCGCTCGGTGCGGGCGGCGGCCACGTCGAAGCCGATGTAGGCCATGGACGGGAGCTTCCGCACGTTGACCGAGCACTGGAACTCGTCGCAGACCCAGGTGCCGATGGTGTTGCCGTTACGTCCGGCCGCGCCGGCCCGTTGGGCGCTGTACAGCACCACCTCGTTGGGCAGCTTCACGTCCCGGCACCACGAGCACTGGGCACGACGCTGCGGGGAGGCATCCGACTGCCGCAGCACGACGCCCACCGGTTCGCCGTCGACGGTCACGACCACGTAGGACCGGCGCTTCATCTTGGGGTCGGTCCACCCGAGGTAGTCCAGTTCCGCCCAGTCGATCTCGGCGAACCCGGCCGGCAGCGTGATGTCGGCCACGACCTTGCGGGAGGCGTTCACGAACGAACTCCGGATGGTGGCGTCGGTGAGGGGAAGCATGTGGTGTCTCAATCGGTGGGGGTCGGATGCGGGTGGGCGGCGGCAGCAGGCCAGTTGCGGAGCGACGTGTCGACGGCGTCGAGCACCCGGTGCCAGCTCGTGGCGGCGGGTGGGGTGGAGTGGTCGAACCCGCCGCCCGCCTCCAACGCCACGAAGCCGTTGACGGCGCTGCCGAGCAGGCGCACGGCGTGCACCTCGTCGTCGGGGCTGAGGCCGTAGCCGGCCATGATGGCCCGCGCGGCCCGGGCGATCCGGCCGCCGGCGCCGGCCGCGGCGGCCTCCGGTGCGACCCGGCGCTGCGCCGCCTGCCACCGCCCCGGGTGGGCGCGGGCGTAGTCGCGGTGGGTGTCGGCGAAGACGAACAGGGCGTCCCGGCCGGACTTGCCGGGCAGCGCCTCGGCGAGGCGGTCGGCGAGTTCTCCCAGCGCGAGCGCCGCTGTCGCATCGAGCAGGGCGTCCAGTCCGGTGACGTGCGAGTAGACGCTCGCCGGCCGCACGTCGAAGCGCCGGGCGAGGGCGGAGACCGTCACCGCGGCCAGCCCGGCCTCGTCGGCGAGGGCGGCGGCGGCGGCGACCAGCCGTGCTTCGGTCAGTCCGGGTCGCTTCATGAATGTTCCTACCTGCTGTAGTTAATAAACTACAGCCTATAGGTAATTCGGGTGGAGCAGGGTCAGTCGATCAGTGCCCGCAACCGGGTGCGGGTGGCGCGCAGCACGTCGGGCAGCCGGCGGCCGTCGCCGGCGTCGAGCCAGTCGGTGAGCGCGGCGTCGAAGAGCATCACGCCGAAGGGAGCGACCAGAGCCGCCTCGGACGCGTCGACCCCGTCGGCGATGAGGGCGTGTTCAATGGCCTCGGCGAGCCGCGACGACTTGAGCAGCTCCCGCTCGCGGAGATGCTCGTCGGAGCGGATCACAGCCCGGCGCAGGATCATGCCGTCGCGCCAGCCGTCGAAGTTCTCGCCCGTCACGGTCTCCAGGCCGTGCATGACCAGGTCCATCGGCGTGAGCGAGGGCGGTGCGGCAGCGACCAGCGCGGCAACAACGGCAGGAAACTCCCGGTCACGCAGGAAGAGCACCTCACGCTTGTCGGTGAAGTGCCGGAAGAAGGTGCGTGTGGTCAGGCCGGCCCGTGCCGTGATCTGCGGCACGGTCGTGGCGGCGTACCCCTGCTCCGCGAAGAGTTCGAGGGCGGCGCTTTCCAGCCGCAGCGCTGCATCCGGTGCCCATCGACTCATGAGCCCACAGTACCCAGTCAATTTGGTGGCTGATGACACGAACTGTCGTTATAGTGATGACACAACGTGTCGTCACCGGGCGGCCGCAACTCCAACGGAGAATTCTCATGCCCACCAACACCGCGGCCTGGCTGGACGGCCGATACTCCGACCTCACCGTGCGCCCGGCGCCCTACACCCCACCGGGCGCGACCGACATCGTGATTCGCAACCGGGCGCTCGCGGTCAACCCGCTGGACACCATCAAGCAGTCCAGCGGTGATTTCATGTACCGCTGGTTGCCGTACCCGATGGTGCTCGGGGAGGATGTCGCCGGCGAGGTGGTCGAGGTCGGCAGCGCCGTCACCCGGTTCCGGGTGGGCGACCGGGTTGTGGCTTACGCGGTCGGGATGGAGAAGGGCCGCGACCACGCGGCCGAGGGTGGCTTCCAGCACTACACGGTGGCCCGAGCGCAACTGACGTCGCCCCTGCCGGCGACCATGGCCTTCGAGGAGGCGGTGGTGCTGCCGCTGGCGATCTCGACCGCCGCGACCGCGTTGTTCCAGCAGAACCACCTCGGCCTGCGGCACCCCACCATTACTGCCGTGCCCACCGGGCAGGCGGTGGTGGTGTGGGGTGGTGCCACGAGCGTGGGCAGCAACGCGATCCAACTTGCCGTGGCGGCGGGCTACGACGTGGTGACCACGGCCTCCCCGCACAACCACGAGCGGATGCGCGCACTCGGCGCCGGCCGCGTCTTCGACTATGCCAGCCCCACGGTCGTGGCCGACATCGTCGCCGCGTTGAATGGCGTGACCGTCGCGGGAGTGCTCGCCGTGGGTACCGGGTCCGCCGAACCGAGTGTGGCGATAGCGGCCGCGACCGGCGCGAAGCGGGTCGCCCTGGCGAGCCCGTCGGTCTCGTTCGCCACTCTGCGTGGGGTGAACCTCGCCTTCGTGCGCGCGATGTCGGTGCTCGTCGCCGGCAACGTCGCCCTGCAGGCGCGGTGCCTGGTGCACGGCATCAGGGCCCGGTTCGTGTGGGGCAGCTCGCTCATGACGAACGAGGTCGGTCCCATGCTCTGGGAAGACTTCCTGCCGGCCGCACTTGCCGAGGGTCGGTATCTGCCCACGCCGGCCGCCGAGGTGGTGGGGCGCGGCCTGGACCAGGTGCAGCCGGCCCTGGACGCCCTGCGCCGGGGCGTGTCGGCCCGCAAGATCGTGGTGAGCCTCTAGGCGAGCGGCCCGGCATCCGGCAGCAGGATGAATTCGGCCCGGCCGGAGGCGACCCCGTTCACCTGCACCTCGAGGGCGTGCGTGCCCGGGTGGTAGCGCCGGGTGGTGATGGCGCGGAACGAATGCGACCGGGCCAGGTCGACCTGTTCGCCCGGCGCCAGCGTCACGGTGGTGAGCTTGAAGGTCTTGCCGGTGAGGCTGCCGTTGGCCTTCTGGTGGTGCATCACGTAGTCAACGGCCAGCCGGGTCGGCTCGGGACCGGTGTTGCGGATGCTCACGGTGAAGCCGATCGTGCCGCCGAACGGCACCGCGGGTGCGTCCAGGTCGGGCCCGTGCACCTCCACCTCGGCGGGGTGGAAGCCGAGCTGCGCCAGTGCCAGCGGGTCGCCCTTCTTCACCAGGGTGCGCAGCGCGTGCCGCACGAGTTGGGCGGTGTTCGCGTCGGGCGCGGCCAACCAGGCGGCGGTGGTGCTGGTGACCAGTGCGGGCTGTTGCCGGCTGAGGTCGTTGAGGTGGTTGGCGACCGAGCGGCGCACCACCTCGTCGTCGTCGCGGTAGAGCGCGTGCAGCACCGGCAGGGTCGCGGTGGGCTCGGCCAGGATCGCCGGCACCCGGATGGCCCAGGGCAGGAACGGGCGGGTGCCCTCCGACGCCAGCCGGCGCACATCCGCATTGTCCGAAGCGGTCCAGCCGAGCACGATCGGCATCGCCCTGTCAAGGTCGTGGGCGAGCAGCAGCCGGATGGCGAACTCGGCGGTGAGCCGCGGAGTGAGTGCGGCGAGCATCCGCATGCCGTCGTCGAACGCGGCGTCGGTGCCGGCGTCGACGGCCTTCACGGCGATGGCCGTGGTGACCGGCCAGATCAGCCAGCCGCTGAACGGCAGCGTACCCGCCGCGGCGGCACGGATGGTGCCGGCGAAGGAGTCATAGTCGCCGGGCAGGTCGGCCAGCAGGGCGTCCCGCAGCAGGTCGCTGCGCTCCCGCAGTGAGAGCGGGCCGAGAGCCTCGGCGGCAGCGTGCAGGGCGCTGAGCGGGGCCTGCGGTGCGGCGGCCTGGATGGCCGCGGCGAGCGCGCGGGCCGTGGGGACTCCGATCAGTTCGTCGGCGAAGGGCATGGGACTCCTGATGAGGGTGACGCGTGCTGGTGATGGCGGTGGTGGTGGTCTCCAGCGTGGCACATCGCCTGACCGGTACGGGCTGACCGGTACTGGCTGACCGGTACTGGCAGAACCTGTTGGGCACCCGCGACCGTGGGTAGCGTCGACAGCAGAACCGCGCGGCGTCCACCGCCCGCGCCGCCTCCCCGACCCGACCCGAACGGAGCTCCCCGCATGAGCGACTGGACCGCAGACGAACTCACCCGCATCGGCACGGCCGAGGAACTCAAGGTCTCGTCCACCCGCACCGACGGCACCCTGCGGCCGTACGTCACCATCTGGGTGGTGCGCGCCGGCGACGACATCTACATCCGCTCCGCCTACGGCTCGAACAACCCGTGGTTCGTGCGGGCGACGAAGAGCGGCACCGGCCGCATCCGCGCCGGCGGGGTGGAGAAGGACGTCACCTTCGCCGCCGCCGCACCGGAGGCGCATGCGGCCATCGACGCCGCGTACCACGCCAAGTACGACCGGTACGGCGCCAACATCGTCGGCACGGTCACCGGCCCGGACGCCGAGGCGACGACGTTCCGGCTGCTTCCGCGCGCCGACTGACCGGTGCCCGATCGGCGCCCGGATCGCTAAAGGCGGAGTTTTTCGCGGCTCGCCGTGCTGCTGGGCTCCCCGGGCGGCGTGTCCCGAAGATCTCCGCCTTTACGTTCGGGCGTCGCGCGGCGGCCGGGCGCGATGACCAGCGCGATGGCGACCCCGCCGAGCAGCAGGCCCGCGAGGGTGACCGGCGTGAACGGCTCCCCGAAGAGGATGCTGCCGGCGACGGCGGTGGTCGGGGCCACCAGGTACAGCAGCGCGTTCAGGCTCGTGATGCCGAGGCGGCGCAGCAGGTACCAGTACAGCGCGTAGGCGATCAGGGCGGGGAACACCGCAGTCAGCACCGTCGAGACCCAGAAGTCGGCGCCGGCCGGCGGCACCAGGCTGCCGGTGACGGCGGCGAGCACGGCGACCGCCACCAGGGTGACCGCCGCGTGCGTGCTGAGCGTGGCGAAGACCCCGAGGCGAGCGGTGGTGCGGCGGTCCAGGAAGGTGGCGGTCACGAGGCTGGCCAGTGCGATCAGCGGAAGGGCGTAGGCCGGCGTCGGGGACATCGAGGTGGAGCCATCCGCCGCGACGATCAGGACCACCCCGATCGCGCCGAGGAGCAGCCCCAGCCACTGCAGCCCGCGCACCCGCAACCCGAGCAGCGGGCCGACCAGGGTCGCCACCACCAGGGGCTGGATGGCGTCGATGAGGGCGGTCGTTCCGGTGGACACCCCGGCACCCACGGCCAGGTAGACGGGGAGGATGTAGCCGAACTGCGCGAAGAGCCCGATGGTGAGGTGCGGGCGGATGTTCCGCCAGCGGGGCATCACGAGCTCCCGACGGCGCAGCCGCAGCACCAGGACCGCGATCAGCAGGAGCGCCGCGACCACGACGAATCGCCACAACAGCACGGTCAACGCGGGCGCGGTGTTGGTGGCGACCTTCGCGATGATGAAACCGGAGCTCCAGGTCAGCACGAAGGCGGCCGCCGCCCCGACCAGAATCAGGCGTTCGGGTATACCGATCTGTTTACTCATGTCGCCGAGTATACTGACCGGTATAGTCGGAGCATGACTTCCGCGAACCTGCCCGAGGCGTTGCCGCAGTACACGCCGGCCGCCGCGCGGCTCCTGGCGGCGGCGTCCGACCTGTTCTACCGGGACGGCATCCACGCCGTCGGCGTCGACACGATCGCCGCGGCGGCCGGGGTGACCAAGAAGACCCTTTACGACCAGTTCGGGTCGAAGGAGGCGCTGGCGGTGGCCTACCTTCGCGGACGCGACGCGCGCTGGCGGGACTTCCTCGCCAGCGAACTTGCTGGCGAACTGGCGGACGAACGTCCCGGCAGTGTCGACCGCATCCTGGCGGTGTTCGACGTCTCGGCCCGCTGGGCACTGTCGAACAGCGCCAAGGGTTGCAGCGCCATCAACGCCCGGGCCGAGACCAGCGACCCGGCGCATCCGATCGCCGCCGAGGCGACCCGGCAGAAAAAGTGGATGCGCGACGTGTTCGCGCAGCTCTGCCGCGACGCCGGCGTGGCCAATGCGGACCACGTGGCCGACATCCTGATGCTGCTCTACGAGGGCGCCCTGGTGACCACGGGCATGGGCACCTTCGCCGACCCGTTCGCGGCCGCGCGGGAGGCCGCGGCGGCGATTCTCTGATCGCACCGACTATCCTCGTTCTCAACTGAGCGTCCAGCTCGGCGGAACGGGTCACTCGCGGAAGGAACACCCGATGGAGCTGCTCTTCGTGCACGGCGCCCTGGTGAGAGACGCGCCCTGGTGGTGGCAGCCGACGGCCGATCTGCTCGCGGAGCGCACCGGCATCCTCAGCCGCGCCGTGACCCTGCCCTCCTGCGGCGAGACCACGCCAGAGGAGGTCGCCGGCGGTCTGGTCGCAGACGCGGCGGCGCTTCGCCGGGCACTGGATGAGGTGGACTCCGCGATCGTGGTCGGCCACTCCTACGGCGGCACCATCATCGCCGAGGCCGGCCCGCATCCCGCGGTCGCGCACCTGCTCTACGTGTCGTCTTACCTGCCCAATGTCGGTGAGTCGCAGGCCATGATCATGGGCGGCGAGAGCGATCCGGTGTCGATCGCCGCCAACGAGAACGGCACGCTGAGCCTGGCCGGCTACGACGCGACCACCTTCGGGGCCCGGTTCCTTCAGGATGCCGACGCGGCGACGCAACAGCAGGCGTGGGAGCGGGTCACGGCGCAGGCGGCCGGGGCGTTTATTACTCCGACGACCGTTGCCGGCTGGCAGGGAGTCGATTCGACCTACATCGTCTGCGGGCAGGACCGTAGTACGTCGGTCGAGCTGCAGAGATTCCATGCGGCCCGGGCGACCCGTTCCGTCGAGGTGCCCACCGGGCACCACCCGTTCATCACTCGTCCCGACCTCGTCGTCGACCAGGTCGAGGCCTTACTCGGCCGGTCCTGAGAACACGACCGGGCTCGACTTCTATCGGAGGCTGCCCGCGCCCTCAGCGGGCCCGGCGAGAGAGGCCTTGCCAGGGTCTCCCTCGCGCCGGGTCGCGGTTCTACGGTTGAGTCATGACCGATTACCTCACCCTCAACAACGACGTCCGGATGCCCGCCCTCGGGCTCGGTGTCTTCCAGAGCTCAGCGGAGGACACTGCCGCGGCCGTCGAGTCCGCACTCCGCACCGGCTACCGGCACATCGACACGGCGGCGGCCTACCTCAATGAGCGCCAGGTCGGTGAGGGAATCCGGGCATCCGGAGTGGATCGCGACGAGATCTTCATCGAGACGAAGGTGTGGATCAGCCAGTACGGCTTCGACGAGACCCTGCACGCGTTCGATGTCAGCACTCGCAAGCTCGGCGTCGACACGCTCGACCTGCTCATCCTGCACCAGCCCGCCCCGTGGCAGTTCGACATCACCCTCGAGGCGTACCGTGCGCTCGAAACGCTGCTGGCCGACGGCCGGGTGCGGGCGATCGGGGTCAGCAACTTCACCGGGCCCCACCTCGAACGGCTGATGGAGGGCAGCACTGTCGTGCCGGCCGTGAACCAGATCGAACTGCACCCGTACTTTGCGCAGAAGGAGAACGCGGCGGCCAACACCGCCCTCGGCATCGTCACCCAGGCCTGGTCTCCCATCGGCGGCATCACCTTCTATCCGGGAAACTGGAACGACGGCACGGGCAAGAACGCGCTCAACGACCCGGTGATCGCCGCGATCGGTGCCGAGCACGGCAAGAGCAACGCGCAGGTGATGCTGCGCTGGCACCTGCAGAACGGTCGCAGCGCCATCCCGAAGTCAGTGCGTCCCGAGCGCATCGCGGAGAACTTCGACGTCTTCGACTTCGCGCTCAGCGCCGACCAGCTCACGCGGATCGACGCCCTCGACCTCGGTGTGCGCAGTGGCCCCGACCCCGACGCGGTGCGCCCGCCCGGTCAGTTCAGCATTCCGGAGAGCTGACGCGACGGGTCGCTGGACCATCTCTGGACCCTCCCCCTGGGGGAAGGACCAGGATGGACGTGTGACCACCATGATGACGATCGGGGATTTCTCCCGGGCGACGCGCCTCAGCGCGAAGACGCTGCGTTTCTACCACCAGGTGGGCCTGCTCGCGCCGGCCCGGGTGGATCCCGGTAACGGCTACCGGATGTACAGCGAGGCGCAGATCGACGATGCCCAGGTCATCCGACATTTCCGGTCCCTGGACATGCCCGTTCAGCTCATCGGTGAGGTCCTCGCCGCTACCGAACTCGAGAAGCGGAACGAGCTGATCGCGGGGCACCTCACCCGGCTGCAGGTGCAGCTCGAGGAGACCCGGGCGGCCGTGGCCGGGCTGCAGGGCCTGCTCGCAGCCTCGGAGAGTCCGCTGGCGGTGACCCTCCGCAGCGTGCCGGCGATGCCGGCGCTCGTCATCCGCGGCACCATCGATCTGGCCGACCTCGGCGACTGGTACACCGCGGCCACCCGCGACCTCGAACTGGTGCTGCAGACCACGGCGCTCTGCGCAACGGGGGCACGCGGCGGAATCTGGAGCACCGAACTGTTCCTCGATGAGCGTGGCCCGGCGGCCCTGTTCGTGCCCGTCGCGTCGCTCGAGGTGCCCCGGGAGCCGCTCGGCCGGGCCCGGCTCGAGCTGCTGCCGCCGGTGGACCTGGCCGTGGGCACGCACCGCGGCACCGACGACACCATCGGTCAGGTCTACGGCGCGCTGGGCCGGTATGTCACCGCGCATGAGCTCGGCATCGACGGTCCGATCCGCGAGACCTACCTCGACGAGGCGGCGGGTGGCCCGGCCACAACCGAAATCGGTTGGCCGATCGTCCGCACCGGGCGCTGACCTCCGGCGCGCGGCCCGCGGCGCGCGGCGCGCGGCATTCGCCGGGCTTGACTCTCCCCTTGGGGGAAGGCGGAGCCTGAAGACATGACTACCCAGACCAGCTCCACCACCGTCTCCCAGTACTTCGCCCACATGGCCGGCCCCGACAAACACGCCGCCATCGGCCTGTTCGCCCCGGAGTCCCGCGTCACCGACGATGGCCGCAGCTACACCGGGCTGCGCGAAATCCACGGATGGCTGGGCGCCGCCGCCAGCGAGTTCGACTACACGACCCGTGTGCTGTCGACCGAGGGTGCCGGCGACACCGTCACGGTGACCACCCGGCTCGAGGGCAACTTCCCCGGCGGTGTCGTCGATCTGCGCCACCACTTCACAGTGAATGCCGCTGGGCAGATCGCCGACCTGCTCATCGCACCCTGACCTAGCGTTTCTCGACGCCCTGCCTACGGTGGAAGGAACCTACCGATTCGACGAGAGGAACGCACCATGAACGCACCGACCGGAACCCTGCGCGGCATGAGCAACGTGAGCTATTGGGCGGCGGACCACGACGCCGCGACAGCCTGGTACACCGAGCTGCTCGGCATGGAGCCGTACTTCCGCATGCCCGGCTACGTCGAGTGGCGGGTGGGTGACTACGGCCACGAGCTCGGCCTGATCGACGCCCGGTATGCCCCGCAACCGTCGGCGGATGCGCCCGGTGGCGCGGTGCTGAACTGGCACGTCGACAATGTGCGGGCGGCCGTCGACCGGCTCCTGGAGCTCGGCGCCACCCTGCGCGAGGACCTCCGCGAGCGCGGCGAGGGGTTCACCACCGCGGCCGTGGTCGACCCGTTCGGCAACGTGCTCGGCGTGATGACGAACCCGCACTACCTGCAGGTGCTCGCCGACGCCACCCCCGACGGAGACGCCGCCCGGGCGGGGCATCCGGCCGGCTGACACGCGCGCGGCAGCGCTTTACAAGGAAAAAGTGAGTTTGCTAGGACGCAATTGCCGAAAGCGTCCTTGAAATCTCACCATTTCCTACCTGCGTGCGGCGCCCGGTCAGTCGATTGAGGCGAGCTGCGCCCCCGCGGCCACGGCGTCGCCGGGGGCATAGGCGTGGTGCAGGGTGCCCGAGCTGGTTGCCACGATCGTGGTCTCCATCTTCATGGCTTCCATCACCACGACGGGGTCGCCCTCGGCGACCACGCTGCCGTCCTCGACCAGCCAGGTGATGAGCGTTCCCGCCATCGGCGCGACCACGCCCGCCTGCTCGGTGTCGGCCGGAGCGAGATCGCCGGTCTCCGCGCCGGCGACGGGTACGCCGGTGGAAATGGCGCCGGTGGGCATCCGCAGCGTGTGCCGCACGCCGTCGATCTCGATCCAGCTGCTGGTGATCCCGGGTTCCACGGGTTCGGGGCGCAGCGCCTCGGCGGGAATTCGTTCGGCGAAGGTCGTCTCGATCCACTGGGTGTGCACGTTCAGCGCCTCGCCACCGACGAAGTCGTCGTCGCGCAGCACCGCCTTGTCGAACGGCAGCACCGAGGCGATGCCTTCGAGCACGAACTCGTCCAGCGCCCGGCGGGCACGGCGGATGGCGATCTCGCGGGTCGGCCCGGTGACGATGAGCTTGGCCAGCATGGAGTCGAACCGGCCGGAGACCACCGTGCCGGTCTCGACGCCGGAATCGACCCGGATGCCCGGGCCGGTCGGGGCCTCGAACCGGGTGATGGTGCCGGGGGTCGGCAGGAACCCGCGCGCAGCATTCTCGGCGTTGATCCGGAATTCGAAGGAGTGCCCGGTGGGCGTCGGCGTCGACTGCACCGAGAGCGGCAGGCCCTCGGCGATGCGCAGCTGTTCGGCGACGATGTCCACGCCGGTGGTCTCCTCGGTGACCGGATGCTCCACCTGCAGCCGGGTGTTCACCTCGAGGAACGAGATGGTGCCGTCCACGCTGAGCAGGTATTCCACGGTCGCCACGCCCCGGTAGTTCGCGGCGGCGCAGATGGCGGCCGCCGAGGTGTGCAGGCGCTCCCGCTGCTCGTTGGTGAGGAACGGGGCGGGCGCCTCCTCGACGAGCTTCTGGTTGCGGCGCTGCAGGGAGCAGTCCCGGGTACCGAGGACGACGACGTTGCCGTGGCTGTCGCAGGCGACCTGCACCTCCACATGCCGCGGGGCGTCGAGGAATTGTTCGACGAAGCACTCGCTGCGGCCGAATGCGGTGACGGCCTCGCGCACGGCGGCGTCGAACTGTTCGGCGACCTCGTCGAGGCTGCGGGCCACCCGCATTCCGCGGCCGCCGCCGCCGAACGCGGCCTTGATCACGATGGGCAGGCCGTGGTCCTCCGCAAAGGCGACGGCGTCGGCCGCCGATGCCACCGGGTCGGGGGTGCCGGCCACGAGGGGCGCGCCGACGCTGGCGGCGAGCTGGCGGGCGGCGATCTTGTCGCCGAGCAGATCGATGCTCTCCGGGCTCGGCCCGATCCAGGTGAGCCCGGCCTCGGCGACCCGGCGGGCGAACGCGGCGCTCTCGGAGAGGAACCCGTAGCCGGGGTGCACGGCGTCGGCGCCGCTCTTCTGTGCGATGGCGATGAGCTTGTCGGCGTCGAGGTAGCTGGTCGCCGGGCTGTCGCCGTCGAGGCCCCACGCCTGGGTGGCCATCCGCACGTGGAGGGCGTCGGCGTCACTGTCGGCGTACACGCCCACGGTGTCGAGCCCGCGGTCGGCGCAGGCGCGGATGATGCGCACGGCGATCTCTCCCCGGTTGGCGATCAGGACTTTCTTCATGGCTGTACCTCGGGGTTGTCGGATGCGGCGGAGAATTCGGCGAACGGGCCGATGGGGTTGAACCGGATGCGCGCGCCCGGCGGAAGCTGGCCGGCGAGCGGCAGGTGGTGGGTGGCCACCGATCCGATCACCGGGTAGCCGCCGGTGAGGGGGTGGTCGGCGAGGAACAGGACGGGTTGGCCGTTCGGCGGGATCTGGATCGCCCCGGCGACGGTGCCCTCGCTGGGCAGTTCGGCGTCGATCACGCGGGTGAGGGACTCGCCCTCCAGGCGCAGCCCCACCCGGTTGGAGCGCGGGCTGACCAGCCAGCTCTGGCCAGTGAGCACGTCGACGGCGTCGGCCGAGAACCAGTCGGTGCGCGGGCCGAGCACCACATCGAGCACGACCTCGGTGGTGTCGAGGGGCGCGGCCGGCGAACCGGGCAGGCCGACCGCGGGAATGCCGCGGGGCATTCCGACCGGCAGCACCGCCCCGGCGGTCACCGGTGCCGGGCCGAGGCCGGCCAGCACGTCGGTCGACAGGCTGCCGAGCACGGGTGCCAGGTCGAAGCCGCCGCGCACGGCGAGGTAGCTGCGGAGCCCCGCTGTGGGCGTGCCGACGACGAGTGTTTCCCCCGTACCGAGCGCGAAGGGGTGACCGCTGTGCACGATACGGCTGCCGTTGGGGCCGGTGATGCTGAGCGGCGCCGGGGCACCGGTGAGGGCGAGCACCTGCTCGCCGCGGGCCGTCAGTCGCAACCCGCCGAAGGTGAGTTCGAGCCCGGCGGTGCCGGCGGGGTTGCCGACCAGCCGGTTCGCGTCGCGCAGCGAGACCGGGTCGAGGGCGCCGGAGCTGGAGACGCCCATGCTCGCGTAGCCCGGCCGGCCGAGATCCTGCAGCAGCGTCAGCATGCCCGGGGCGATGATCTCCAGCGCGTGGGTGGGTTCGGCGGCGGCCGGCAGCGTCGGGTCAGCCGACCCGACCGCTGATGACCCGGCAGCGGATGCGGCGGTGTCGCCGCCCTGGCCGGACACGTCCACGAACCGCACCCGGTCGCCCGGAAGCAGCAGGGCGGGGCGGTCGCGCGCGAGGTCCCACATCCGGGCCGTGGTGGTGCCGATGAGCTGCCAGCCGCCGGGGCTCTCCCGCGGGTACACGCCACTGAAGGTGCCGGCGAGGGCCACCGATCCGGCCGGGATGCGGGTGCGCGGGGAGGAGCGCCGCGGCACGTCCAGGGCGGGGTGCCCGCCGGAGAGGTAGGCGAACCCGGGGGCGAACCCGGTGAAGCCGACCGCGTAGTCCTGCCCGGTGTGCAGTCGCACCACCTCGGCGGCGCTGATGCCGAGCAGGCCGGCGACCTCGTCGAGGTCTTCGCCGTCGTAGGACACGGGGATCTCGATGCGGGTTCCGTCGCCGGCGACGCGGGCGCCCAGGTCGCGGGAGCGCACGGACCGCACGATTTCGGCGGGCGTCACGGCGCTCGGCCGGTAGGACACGAGCAGGGTGCGGGCGCCCGGGATCAGCTCGCCGGTGCCGGCGATGGGGTCGCTGGTGAGGGAGTCGAACAGCGTGAGGGTGCTGTCGAGGTCGTCGAGTTCGATCAGCAGGGCGTCGTCGCGCACCGGGAGGAACCGCATGCCGGCGCTCACCCTAGGCGGTCCGCGTCTCGCTCGGCCGCGGGGCGAAGGCGGTGAGGCCGATGCCGGCCGCGGTGAGGGCTTGCCGCACGTGGCGGGCCATCTCGGTGGCGCCCGGGCTGTCGCCGTGCACGCAGATCGACTCCGCGGCGACGGTGATGGTGCTGCCGTCGATGGCGGTGAGGGTGCCCTTGGTCGCCAGCTGCACCATCCGTGCTGCCACCTGCTCGGCGTCGTGCAGCACCGATCCGGTCTCCCGGCGCGAGACCAGGGTGCCGGCCGGGGTGTAGGCGCGGTCGGCGAAGGCCTCGGTCACGGTGCGGAGGCCCGCGGCATCCGCTGCCCGCAGCACCTCGGAGCCCGGCAGGCCCAGGAGGGCGAGGGTCGGGTCGATCTCGCGGATGGCGGTCACCACGTCGTTGGCCTGGCGGACGTCGTGCACGATCGTGTTGTACAGCGCGCCGTGCGGCTTCACGTAGGTGACGGTGGTGCCGGCGGCCCGGGCGATGCCCTGCAGCGCCCCGATCTGGTAGATCACGTCGGCGACCAGCTCGGCGCTGGAGACGTCCATGTTGCGCCGGCCGAACCCGGCCAGGTCGCGGTAGCCCACGTGCGCACCGATCGCGACCCCGGCGTCGCGGGCCCCGATCACGGTCTGGCGGATGACCAGCGGGTCGCCGGCGTGGAAGCCGCAGGCGATGTTCGCGCTGGTGACGATGCCGAGCATTTCCGCGTCGTCGCCGAGGGTCCAGCGGCCGAAGCCTTCGCCGAGGTCGCTGTTCAGGTCGATGGTGCTCATGCGGTGTCCTTCTGTCCTTAGAGGGTCAGCAGCGAGAAGATCGGGCCGACCGCCATCACGGCCATGTACCAGGTGAGTACCGTGGCGAGGGTGCCGATCACGAGCAGCCACTTGGGGTAGCGGTAGCCGTTCATGAGGTCGCCGCGGAACCAGCCGATGTACATGAAGATGGTGAGGCCGATCGGCAGGATCAGGCCGTTGAAGCCGCCGACGAATACCATCAGGGTGGCCGGGGCGGTGCCGATGAGCAGGTAGACGCCGAGCGACACCACGATGAAGACGATGGTGGCGAGGTCGGCGGCACGGCCGACGATCTTCTTGGAGAACACCGGCAGGAACGACACCGAGGTGTACGCGGCGCCGATGATGCTGGTGATCGCGGCGATCCAGAAGATCGCGCCGAAGACGCGGAGGCCGAATTCGCCGGCCGCGGCCTGGAATGCCTGGGCGGCGGGGTTGGCCGCGGTGCCCGAGGTGTCGATGATCACGCCGCCGGCCACGACGCCGAGGATCGCCAGGAAGAGCACGTAGCGCATGATGCCGGTGACCAGGATGCCGTTGAACGCCGCGCGGTTGACCTCCTTGACGTGCTCGACCCCGGCGGTGCCGCTGGCGAGCAGGCGGTGCGCGCCGGCGTAGGTGATGTAACCGCCGACGGTGCCGCCCACGATGGTGGTGATGGTGGCGAAGTTGATCTCGTCGGGGAACACGGTCTGGCGCAGCGCATCCCCGATCGGCGGCTGGGAGATGAACGCGACGATCACGGTGAGCACGATCATGACGAGCCCGGCGATGACGACGACCCGGTCGACGACCGCGCCGGCCCGCTTGGCGAGGAAGATCGCGATCGCGAACAGGGCGCTGAGCAGCCCGCCGATCTTCGCGTCCAGGCCGGTCAGCACGTTGAGGCCGAGGCCGGCCCCGGCGATGTTGCCGATGTTGAACACCAGGCCGCCGAGGATGACGAGGAAGGCGAGCACGAAGCCGCTGCCGGGGATGGCGAGGTTGGCCAGCTCCGGTGCGCGCTTGCCGCTGACCGTGATCATGCGCCAGATGTTCAGCTGCACGGCGAAGTCGATGAGGATCGAGGCGAGGATGCCGAACGCGAACGCGGCGCCCATCTGCGCGGTGAACGTGGCGGTCTGGGTGATGAAGCCGGGGCCGATAGCCGAGGTGGCCATCAGGAACAGCGCGCCGATCAGGGCGGTGCGGCGGCTCTTCGCGATGCTGCGGACGCTCTGCTGTTCGGTGGGTTCCGCGGGTGGGGCGGTGGTGGCGGGGTCGGTCAAGGGGCACATCCTTTTCGTCGGGGGGAAAGATCCATCGGGTGTACTTCAGCTCGAGGGGACCGGAACCCCACGCATCGAGCCTAGGCGCGTGAACGATGGATGGCGGATTGTTGAACAATCAATCGGGTAAACAGTTCGTTTCCGGCATGTTTCGGTGAACAAGGTAGGCCGCTTCTGCCCCGCGGTCCGGGACCGCAATCGCTAGAGTGGCGACGTGGCGGAACATGACGAAGCGGACGACAGTCTTTCCCGCGCGGACCAGGCGGCCGAGAGCCTGCGCCGGCTGCTGATCGACGGCGACTTCGTGCCCGGCCAGCGCCTGTCGGAGTCCGCGGTCAGCGTGCGCCTCGGCGTCTCCCGCAACACCCTGCGCGAAGCCTTCCGGATGCTCACCCACGAGCGCCTGCTCGTGCACAAGCCGCATGCCGGCGTGTTCGTCGCCGTGCCGTCGCTCGCCTCGATCATCGACATCTACCGGGTGCGCCGCATGATCGAGTGCCAGGCGCTCCGCACGGCTCCGGCCCGGCATCCCGCCAGCCGACGGATGCGCGCCGCCGTGGAATCCGCACAGGCCAGCCGCGACGCCGACGACTGGATCGCGGTGGGCACCGCCAACATGGCCTTCCACTCCGCGATCGTGGCCCTCGCCGACAGCGACCACCTCGATCGGCTCTACGCGAACATCTCCGCCGAGCTGCGCCTGGCCTTCGGCCTGCTCGACGACCCGGACTACCTGCACCGCCCCTTCCTCGAGCGCAACGCCGCCGTGCTGGAGCTCTACCTCGCCGGCGACGCCGCGGCAGCCGCGGACGCGCTGGAGGACTACCTGCTGCAGTCCGAACGCACGATCGTCGCCGCCTACGCGCGCATTCCCGCTTGACCGTCAGTCGTTGAATGGAGATCCTCGTGAGCACAGGTATCGGCCCGATGCAGTTTTCCTTCACTGCTCCCATCGGAGTGCTCGTGAAGGGTGAGCTGTGGTCGTGTGTCGAGGTCCCCGGCTCGGTGGAGCTGTTCGGCACCGGCAAGGCCGTCCGCGTGGTGGCGCAGGTGGATGACCAGCCGGTCACGGCCGGCCTGATGCCCACCGGATCGGGCGGGCACATGCTGTCGATCAGCGCCAAGCTCCGCACGAAGCTCGGCAAAGACGTCGGGGACGACGTCCTCGTGCGCCTGTCAGAGCGGTTGACCTAAGCGATCGTTCCGGCCGTGTCCCGCTCGAGGGGCGCCGTCGCGACCCGGCCGCGAATGAAGATGAGGAGTATCAGGCCGGTCAGGATGACGGGGATGTTCCCCGCACCCGCGATCGTGGCGAGTGGGCTGTCAACGGGGTACATGCCCTGCAGGAAGACGCTGGGATCAGTGCTGGCGTGCAGCAGAATCGGCGCGATCAGGTTGCCGGTCACCCGCAGCGCAAGGTACATGCAGACGCCGAACGCGAACGTGTAGACCAGCTGCAGCACCGTGGTGAACAGGGGCTGGCCCGAGAGCAGGTTTCCGGCGTGCAGCCCTGAGAAGATCGCTGCGGAGATGGCCGCGACAGACACTTCACGGAAGCCGGCTGTGCGCAGCATGTTCACCACGAAGCCGCGGGTGAGCACCTCCTCGGCGAACCCGATGAACAGCCCCGCCAGCAGCCAGGCCGCCACGACGTCGAACCCGGCCTCGCTGTAGTCGATGGTCGCGAACCGCAGAATGTTGAATCCGAGCACAACGACAACGGCGATCCACATCCAACCGCGCCCTCGGATCGGCTGGCGGTGGAAAAGTGTGGACAGCCATCCGACCGACACCGCGAACACCAGGAGAAGGACGCTGCCCAGGGCGATCGGCAACACGTAATAGACCAGGATCGCCGCCGCCGACGACGGGTCGGTGAGCGATTCGGCCAGGGGCGCGAACAGGAGGGATCCGAGTTCATACAGAACGAAATACGCAGCGGCGAGCAGGAGCGCACGCCACCACCCGCCGCGGTCCCAGAACGCCTTCCACCACGACACCCGTTGCTGCTCTGGCACCTGCTGACCCCCTCGTTCCTGGCCGGCGGATGCGCAGCCTCAACAAGAAAATAGGACCAAGAAAGCCTCGACACAAACATTGCGGAGGGCTCCGGATGCGGCGATTCGCGAATTTCTCCCCCTCCACGGGACTGGCGGACCCATAATTGGCGCCATGGGGGATCATCGAGAACAGCTTGTGGACATCAGCACGCCCGACGCCGGAGCGGACGGGCGCATCGCGGCCGTGCGCGAGTGGCTCATCGCCTCAGGCTGGGCGGCGCCCTTCGACGGCACCGACTGGCAGTTCCCGACCGAGCCGGCCCTGCGCGAGTCCGCCGGCCTGCTGCCCCGCTGGCCCGGCTTCGGCGGCATGACCTTCGTGATCGCCCCGGGGCTGTACTGGGTGGCCGGCGACGGCACCGATGCGCCGGCCTGCCCGGCCTGCGGCGCCGTCGGCGACGCCTGGGATCAGATCGAGCAGTGGGGCGAGGAACGCGTGGAGCCTGTTGCGCGCTGCGAGAGCTGCGGGCACGAGGCGCTGCTCGGTGACTGGGACCTCGAGGGATCGGTCGCCGTGGGCTCGCTGGCCATTGTGCTCGATCCGCAGTCGCTGCCCCAGCAGGGCGGTGTGTTCGATCCGGCCGACGTGGCGCGCACCCTGCGCGCCGAGCTCACCGCGGCCCTCGGGGGTCGGTGGGCGTACGTGCACAACCACCTCTGACGCCCACCTCGCGGCGGACAACCTCAGATCAGCGCCTGCTTCTCCAGCTGCTCGTAGCTCCTCGTTGCATCCACCCGGTTGGCCCAGAGCACCGTGTGGCCGGCGGCGAGGGACCTGGGCACGTCGATGATGCGCTGGTTGCTGCTGCCGCGGAACTGCAGCCGCAGGTCCTTGAGCGACTCGTCGAACGGGCCGTCCACGAGAACGTCAAGGTGGCCCAGCAGCTCCAGCTTGTCGGCGCTGTCGAGGAGCAGTTCCTCGAAGGTGTAGCCGGTCCACGACCAGATGTCCTTGCCGGCGCCGAACTCCGCGCGCACCCGGCGCACCAGCTGCAGGCACACCCCGGTGTTCAGGAACGGTTCGCCGCCGAGCAGGGTCAGGCCCTGCACGTACGGCTGGGCCAGGTCGGCGAGGATCCGGTCTTCGAGCTCGGCGGTGTACGGGTTGCCATACCGGAAGTTCCAGGTGGCCCGGTTGAAGCAGCCCTCGCAGGCGAACAGGCATCCGCTCACGTACAGGCTGCAGCGCACGCCCTCACCGTCCACGAACATGAACGGTTTGTAGTCGCCCACGAAGCCCTGGCTGAGCTTGTCGGCCAACCATTCCCGGGGCGCCGGATGCCGCATCCTCAGTCGCCTAGGCCGGGCCGCTGACACCGGTGGCGCCGGCCATGTGCTTGACCCGGGAGACGATCTCCTGGTGGCGGCCGTGCACCATCGGCCGGGCCTGCGGGTTGCCGAGGTACCCGCAGGTGCGCTTGACCACGTCGCAGGTGGCCGGGTCGTCGTTGCCGCAATCGGGGCAGGCGAAGCCACGTTCGGTGGGGGTGAAGTCACCGGCGAAGTCGCACTTGTAGCAGCGGTCGATCGGGGTGTTGGTGCCGAGGTAGCCGACCCGGTCGTAGGCGTAGTCCCAGACCGCTTCGAGCGCCTTCGGGTTCTGCTGCAGCACCGGGTACTCGCAGTAGTGGATGAAGCCGCCGGAGGAGAGCTGCGGGTAGTCCATCTCGAAGTCCAGCTTCTCGAACGGCGTCGGGTTCTTGCGCACGTCGTAGTGGAAGCTGTTGGTGTAGTAATCCTTGTCGGTGATGTTCTCCACCGAGCCGAACTTGGCCTTGTCCAGTCGGGAGAACCTGTCGGTGAGGCTCTCACTCGGGGTGGAGTAGACGCTGAACTGGTAGCCGTACTCCTCGGTCCAGGCCTTGGTGGAGGTGGAGAGCGCGGTGAGGATCTCGAGAGTGAACGCCTTCGCCTCCGGGTTGGACTCCCACGCGCCGCCGTAGAAGGAGGCGGCCACCTCGTAGAGCCCGATGTAGCCCAGCGACACGGTGGAGCGGCCGTCCTTGAACAGGGTGTCGACGGAGTCGGTGCGGCTGAGCTGCTGGCCGAACGCCCCGTAGACGTACAGAATCGGCGCGTTCGCGGGGGTCGCCTGCTTGCACCGCTCGACCCGGAAGACCAGGGCGTCGCGGGTGATCTCGAGGCGCTCCGCGAGGATGCCCCAGAACTTCTCCTTGTCGCCCGCTGCCTCCAGCGCGATGCGCGGCAGGTTCAGCGTCACCACGCCGAGGTTCATCCGGCCCTCGGAGACGTCGTTGCCGTCGGCGTCGGTCCAGCCCTGCAGAAAGGAGCGGCAGCCCATCGGCACCTTGAAGCTGCCGGTGATGTCGACGATCTTGTCGTAGCTGAGCACGTCCGGGTACATCCGTTTGGTGGAGCACTCCAGCGCCAACTGCTTGATGTCGTAGTTCGGGTCGCCCGCGGCCAGATTGAGGTCGCGTTTGAGCGTGAAGATCAGCTTGGGGAAGATCGCGGTGCGCTTCTCGCTGCCGAGGCCGTCGATGCGGATCTGCAGGATGGCGCGCTGGATCTCGCGCTCGAACCAGTCGGTGCCCAGCCCGAAGCCCAGTGACACGAACGGGGTCTGCCCGTTGGAGGTGAACAGCGTGTTGATCTCGTACTCGAGGCTCTGCATCGCGTCGTAGATGTCCTTGCGGGTCTTCTCCTCCGCGAACGGGCGATGCTCGGTCTCATCACCGATCCACCGCTTCGCGTCGGCGAGGTGCTTGGCGAAGTTCTCCCTGGCGTAGGGGGCCAGGAGCTCGTCGACCCGGTTGGCGGAGCATCCGCCGTACTGGCTGGAGGCCACGTTGGCGATGATCTGCGAGATCTGCGCGGTGGCGGTCTGGATCGACTTGGGCGGCTCCACGTCGGCGTTGCCGATGCGGAAACCGCGGCTGAGCATGCCCGTGAAGTCGATGAGGCAGCAATTCGTCATCGGTGCGTACGGGCTGTAATCCAGGTCGTGGAAGTGGATGTCGCCCTTCTGGTGCGCATTCGAGACGTGCGGCGGCAGCATCTTGTGCCCGATGGCCTTGCCCACTGCCCCAGCGGTGAGGTCGCGCTGGGTGTTGAAGACGTCGCTGTCCTTGTTGGCGTTCTCGTTCACCACGCTGGAGTCCTTGCTCAACAGGTTGATGATCGAGTGGTTGATGTCGGTGGACTTGCTGCGGGCGAAGTCACGCTGGGTGCGGTAGCCGATGTACTTCTCGGCCAGATCGTATTCGTGGCTTTCGAGCAGGGCGTGCTCCACGATGTTCTGCACCTCGTAGATCTTGATGTCGGTGCTGAACCGGCCTGCGATCTCCCGGTCCACGGCAGCCACGATCTCCACAACAGCCCGGTGCACCAACGGGCTCATCTCGCCGTGGATCTCCGCCGCCGCCTTCGCCAGGGCGTCGAAGACCTTGGTGTTGTCGAAGGCCACCCGCCGGCCGTCGCGCTTGACGACCTGGATGGTGTGCAGGGCCGACGTCGTCGTCGGGTGGGCGGGGGCGCTGGTGGTTGGATTCACGCCTTCAGCATAGGGACGAGCCTCACTACATTTAGGGGGCTTTGGTCCCTAGTGCCGCTAGATGTAGTGGTCGGTGCCATTCGAAGGCCGAGAACACGGCACGGATACGACAGTGTTGCCGGGTGCACACTTGTGCACCCCGACGGCGTCGGCGTGTTGCGTCACGGGGCTGCGGGAAGCGCCTCGGCGACACGCCGCCGACCCTGCCGGCGATCTCCCCGCTCGCATACACTCACCACAAGAACGGCGTGACCAACGCCGGCTCAGCCGGCCGCAAAGGATCCGAATCCATGAACACCACCGCCCCGGCAGTCATCGTCTTCGACGTCAATGAAACCCTCTCGAACTTGGGCCACATGCAGGCCCGGTTCGTGCAGGTCGGCGCTCCGGCGCACCTTGCCTCCGCCTGGTTCGCTGCGCTGCTCAGGGATGGTTTCGCCCTCGCCGCGGCTGGCGGCGCGGCACCATTCTCGGCGATCGGGTCCGAACTGCTACGCGGCGTCCTCCGCGACGTGCCGCTGCTGCGAAGCGTCGACGACGCGGTGGAGCACGTGATGGCGGGATTCGGGTCGCTGAGTCTGCATCCCGATGTCACCGAGGGGGTTCGCGCATTGAAGGGCGCCGGGTTGCGACTGGTGACCCTGTCCAACGGCTCCGCCGAGGTGGCCAGGACGCTCCTGGCCACGGACGCGCTCGTGGACGACTTCGAGGCCCTGCTCAGCGTCGAAGAGGCAGGGCTCTGGAAACCGGCGCGGGCCGCGTACGACTACGCGGCCGCGGCGTGCGGAGTGCGACCCGCCGACCTGCTGCTCGTGGCCGTGCACCCGTGGGACATCCACGGCGCCGCGCGGGCGGGCCTGGCCACGGCCTGGCTGAACCGCAGCGGTGACACCTACC
Source organism: Cryobacterium sp. AP23 (assembly GCF_054075385.1). Taxonomy (NCBI): domain Bacteria; kingdom Bacillati; phylum Actinomycetota; class Actinomycetes; order Micrococcales; family Microbacteriaceae; genus Cryobacterium; species Cryobacterium sp. AP23. Next base: position 2,600,134 of record NZ_CM133415.1, read on the forward strand.
CGAGCTACTTCACGGCACCGGACTACACGGTGACCCGGTTGGCGGAACTGGCCACGGTGCTGGTTGATGTGCCGGCCGCGGCAGCCGAAGCTGCGCCGCCGGCATCCGCTGAACTACCCGACCCGGCCGAGGGCCTCGTGGTGGTGACCGAGACCGGAACGGGCGGCTACGCGCAGCAGATCACCGTCGGCCCGCACCGGCTCACCGCCGACGAGCCCCGGCCGGTCGGCACTGATACCGGCCCGGCGCCGTACGACCTGGTACTGGCCGGCCTGGGCGCGTGCACCTCGATGACCCTGCGGATGTACGCCGAGCGCAAGGACTGGCCGCTGGACAAGGTGACCGTGACCCTTCGGCACAACCGTGTCCACGCCAAGGATTGCGCCGACTGTGAGACCGTCGTCGGGCAGATCGACCACATCGAGCGGGTGCTCTGGATCGAGGGAGACCTAACCGACGAGCAGCGTCAGCGACTGAGCGAGATCGCCGACATGTGCCCGGTGCATCGCACCCTGCATTCCGAGATCGTCGTGCACACCAGAGTGGCCGAGGCCGGTGCACCGAGCTGAGTCCGGTGCACCCGTATGACTCAGTGCCCCCGTACGGCTCAGTGCACCCGCACGGCCTCGTTGTGCTCCACCAGGTGCCAGGTGGAGCCCTCGTCGTCGCTCACCCAGCCCTCCCAGGTGTAGCCGTCCTCGGTGATCGAGGTGAAGTTCCAGCGCACGGGGCGGCCGTCGGTGCCGGTGCCGTCCTGGCGCAGCCCGTTGCGGTACGGGGTGGCGATCAGGTGGCAGTACTCCCCCAGGGTCGGGGCGAAGTAGCTCACCCGCCAGGCTCCGGCCAGCTGGTCGTAGACCCGCACGGCGGTGGCGATGGTCTCAAAGCCCGACGGATGCGTGGTGCTGGCCACGACCTCGACGTCCTGCACCGCACGCCCGTCGAGCACGAACTGCACGATCCAGGTGAACTCCCGTTCGGTCCACTCTCCCGTGGCCTCGTCGAGCTTGCTGCCGTGCGCCGCCCAGGTGCCCACGAGCTGGCCGAACCGGCGCATGCGCCCGGGATATTCCGGGGTGGGACCGTCGGCGATCAGCGCCTCGGCGAAACGGGACTCTGAGGTGGTCATGCCCGAATTTTACCGCCCCCACGTAACGCCCATGTGAACGTCACGTTCCACCTCCCGCGAACCGTGAGCAGAACCCCAAAAAACGCACCCGGAAGGGGCTTTTCTCTCAGCTCGCGAGCCGACTACGCGCCCAGGCTGCCGGCATCCGTCGTGCCGACGTCGGTGCGGTGGAAGTTCAGGTGCGACCGGGATGCCGTCGGGCCGCGCTGGCCCTGGTAGCGGGAGCTGTAGGCGGTGGATCCGTAGGGGTTCTCGGCCGCCGAGCTGAGCTGGAAGAAGCACAGCTGGCCGATCTTCATGCCCGGCCACAGCTTGATCGGCAGGGTGGCCACGTTGCTGAGCTCGAGCGTGACGTGCCCGGTGAAACCCGGGTCGATGAACCCGGCGGTGGAGTGGGTGAGCAGGCCGAGCCGGCCCAGCGAGCTCTTGCCCTCGAGACGCGCAGCGACGTCGTCGGGCAGGGTGACGGCCTCGAAGGTGGCGCCGAGCACGAATTCACCGGGGTGCAGGATGAACGGGTCGTCGCCCTTGGCCTCGATCAGCCGGGTGAGTTCGGGCTGATCCTCGGCGGGGTCGATGAACGGGTACTTGTGGTTGTCGAACAACCGGAAGAACCGGTCCAGCCGCACGTCGATGCTCGACGGCTGGATCATCTCCGGGTCGTAAGGCGTAAGCGCAATACGTTCCGCGTCGATCTGGGCCTTGATGTCACGATCCGAGAGAAGCACGGTGCCAGCCTAGCGGCGCAAGTCTTGATAGGCTGGCACGGTTCCAGTGCCGCTTCGGCGGCCTGGTCGCGCGGATGTAGTTCAATGGTAGAACTTCAGCTTCCCAAGCTGATAGCGCGGGTTCGATTCCCGTCATCCGCTCCCTGAGAGCCGTTCAGTCGTTCGTCACAGCTGATGTGATCGAGGTTGCGACGCGAAGCAGCAAGATCCGCAGCTGGTCCTGCTCCGACGAGGTCAACCCGTTCACGGTCTGCTCCTCGAGTTGACGCCAGATCGCGGTTACCGGCCCCTCCAGGTGGCGCCCGGGTCCGGTGAGGGAGACGAGGACCACTCGCCGGTCCGCGGCCGATCTCTCGCGTGCAATAACCAGCCAACCAGCAAAGGAACGTCGTGAACGGTAGAAAGTTGCAGGAGCGCGCCGCCGATCGGATTCAGGCGCTGCCCGGTGCGGAACTGACCCATCCGTTCGGCGAGCGCTGGGATGTCTACAAAGTGCGCGGGAAAGTGTTCATGCTTCAAACCGAGGTGGGAGGCGAGCCGGTCGTGACACTCAAGTCGAAGCCGGACAACGGCCTCAGTCTGCAGCAGGAGTTCACAGAGATCACTCCGGGTTACCACATGAACAAGAGGCACTGGATCACCCTGCACCCCGGCGACGGCCTCGGCCTTTCACTCGTTGACGAACTCGTGACCGAGTCGTACCTGCTGGTCGTTGAGAACCTGCCGCGGAATCAACGACCGGTCGACCCAGCGAGCTTCGGCCAGCACCCGGAGGAGTGAAACGGTCGGCCGAACGTCGCCAGACCCGAGCGGACCAACGTCACGCTCTGCCTCAGCGCCAGCTGGCTGGGCCCGCGCTTCCGGCCGGGTACTCATCCAGCGGCACGGCATCCTTCTTCCACGCCTCGAGGATCGGGGTGATGATCCGCCAGCACTCCTCGGCGACGTCCCCGCGCACCGAGATTGACGGGTCGCTGGTCAGGATGCCCGCGAGAACCTCGCCGTAGGCATCCAGCGCTCCGGCACCGAGATCCGACTCGAGTGACACTGTCTCGAGGGTGAACGGGTCGCCCTCTCCATTGACGTTGATGTCGAGCTTGATCCCGTTCGGGTCGAGCGCGATGTGCAGCGTGGTGGGCGCGGTGGGGCCGGTCAGCCCGATGGGCAGGTGAGGCACAGGCTTGAAGGTGACCACGATGTCCTTGCGGGTGTCATCGAGCGCCTTCCCCGAGCGCAACACGATGGGAACCCCGGCCCACCGCCAGTTGTCGACGGCGAGGGTGATCTCCGCGAGCGTCTCGGTCTTCAGCGCCGGGTCGACACCCTTCTCGTCCGCGTAGGAGGGCAGGTCGCGGCCGTCGATCGTGCCGGCCGTGTACCGCGCGCGGCGCGCGACCAACTCGGGTTCGCCCGGCCACAGGTGGGTCGCACGCAGGGCTTGCGCCATCGCCCCGCGCAGGTCGTCGGAGTCGAGGGTCGAGGGCGGTTCCATCGTGGCCAGGGCCAGCACCAGGAGCAGGTGGCTCTGGATCATGTCGACGAGCGCACCCGCCTTGTCGTAGTACCCGGCGCGACTCTCCAGGCCGAGTTTCTCGTCGTAGTGGATCTCGATCTTCTCGATGTTCTCCGCGTTCCAGTTCTGCTCGAAAATCCGGTTCGCGAAGCGAAGGCCGAGCAGGTTCAGCACCGTGGACTTGCCGAGGAAGTGGTCCACGCGGTGGATCCTCGACTCGGGGACGAGGCGCGAGACGAGGCGGTTGAGCGCAACCGCGCTGGCCAGGTCGGTGCCGAATGGCTTCTCCAGGGCCAGCGAGGTGCCCTCAGGAAGCTCGATGGTGTCAAGCGCCCGGCAGCTGGCCTCGGTCACGGCCGGCGGAAGCGCGAAGTACAGGGCGGGCGCGGTCGCGCATTCGCCGAGGATCCGGCTCAGGTCCTTCGCGTCGGTGGCATCGGCGACGAAGTAGCGGCTACGGGCAACGACCGCTTCAGTGGCATCCGGGTCGGCTCCGCCCTTCGCGAAGGCGGTGCGGAGCATCTCCTGCCATGCCTCCGTGGAGAGCTCCGCGTTGCTCGCACCGATCAACTCGAGCTCGATGTCACGGTCGGCCGCGAGAAGCTGGCCGAGACCGGGAAGGAGCAACCGGGTGCTCAGGTCTCCGCCCGCGCCGAAAATTACCAGGGTCTTACGGTGTTCAGCCATTGTTCGAACCTAGTCGCCCCACGGCTGGGGAGTGGACGTGACGACCTCGCCGGTCTCAACCGCCTGCTTCATGAGCAGGTGCAGATAGTGGTCTTGCGAAGCTTCAGCCAGGCTGTAGAACGGCGGCCCGCCGTCGACGTGGGCGCTCATCCGCACCAGGCATTCCGCGATGGCGAGTTCATCGTCACTCAATCGGGCCGGCATGAACGGGTTGCGATAAACCCACTCGTCGCCGGCGATGAGGCCGCGGACGAAACGTCCCTCGAGATTCCCGCCCTCGCCGGTGTCGACTCGGCGGATGGTGTGGAACATGGGGGTGCGGAAGTCCTGCAGATACCGCACCTCGAGGTCGTTGATCTCGCCGCGATCGCCACGGATGAGGAGCCGGTTGGCGCGGATCCAGGAGAAGTACTGCTCAGAAGCAAAGTCGTAGACGCCCAACTGATCGCCGAACTCCAACCGGGCCGTCACCTGGTTCGCTTCGACCACGACCTCCTGGTCGGGGTCTCCCGAGCGGCCGGGCCCCTGCACCAGCGGGGACCGGAACTCCGACGCGGTGATCCGCGCAGCGGCGAAGCCCACACCGAGTGCCCGACGGATGATGCTCACCCCGTGGTAGTCGTGGCACTGGGCCACCATCACTTGGCTGACCTCGCCGAGCCTTCCCGAGCGTGCGATGGCCAACTGTGCGGACAGCAGCGGAGACAGGTGGTACTGCTCGGCCACCTGGATGATCGCGCCATCGGCCACGAGTCTGTACAGCGGGAGGGTTGCCTCCACGTCCGACCCGGGCGGGGTCTCGGTGAGCACCGGGATCCCGTGGCCGGCAAGGCGGGTGATCGCTTCCGGCGCCACCTGGCGCGGAACCGACACCACAGCGAATTTTGGTGTCGTGTGCTGGACGAGCTGGTCGATGGTGGGAAAGGTCGGAACGCTCCACCCGCTTCGGATCGCCCGTCCGGTGGCATCGCTGCGGGTCACGAGCCCGACGACCCGAAATCGGTCCGGGAGCTCCCGGGCGATGCGGAGGAAGAATTCACTGCGCCATCCGCTGCCGATGATGGCGAAATCGATTCGCGCCGCGGTCTCGTTACTGCTGTTCACGTTGCGATTCCATTCTCGGCCACGTCGTCGAATGCCGTTTACGACCGTAACGCCCGGCAGGCCGGTTGGGCAAGGACGGCGGCAATAAGGGGTGACTAGCGCAGTGCCGCGTCGCGGGCAGTGATCGCCCGCCGCTCGATCCAGTCATCCAGTTCCGCGGCCGGGAGCGGGCGGGACATGAAGTACCCCTGGGCGTGGTCGCAGCCCAGGCGGACCAGGTCGAGGTACGCATCCTCAACCTCCACGCCCTCGGCGACGATGCGGAGGCCGAGACCGTGGGCCAATCCGATGGTGGAGGCCACGAGTGTGGATGCTCGTTCGTTGTCGGCCATGGGCAGCACGAAGGAGCGGTCGAGTTTGAGCTCGTCGATGGGCAGGTCCCGCAGATACGACAGCGAGCTGTACCCGGTGCCGAAGTCGTCAATGGCGATCTGGATGCCGCTCTCGCGCAGGAGCGTCAGGATGGCGTGGGCCCGATCACGATCCTGCATCAGGAAGTCCTCGGTGATTTCCAGCATCAACGCCGATGCGCTCAGCGCGCGTTCCGTGAGCATCGCGGTGATGCGGGAGGGCAGGCCGGCGTCGATGAGCGAGCTGGCCGAGAGGTTGACGGCCACGGTCAACGGCCGGCCGCGCGCCTGCCAGATCGCGGCCGCGTCGAGCGCCTTCCCGAGCACGATCTGCGTCATGTCGTGCATCAACCCGGCCTCCTCGACCAGGGTGAGGAACGAGTCAGGGAAGAGCAGGCCCCGGCTGGGGTGGTTCCAGCGCACGAGCGCTTCGACCCCGCTCACGTCGTCGGTGGCCAGGTCGATCTTGGGTTGGTAGTGAAGCACCAGCTCGTCGTTGCGGAGGGCGGTGCGCAGCTCCTGCAGGGTGCGCAGCCTCTCGTCGCCGCGGCTGTCCTTGGCGCCATCGTAGATTTGATGTCCAGCGCGTGCTGCCTTCGCGGCGTACATCGCCATGTCGGCCTTGCGGAGCAGTCCCGTCAGGTCGTGGCCGTGGTCGGGAAACAGCGCGATGCCGATACTGCCGTTGACCTGCAGGGCAATGCCCTCGAGGGTGAAGGGCTCGGCCAGGGCCGCGCGCAGCGAGGAGGCAATGACCTGCGCCTGCTCGGGGCCGGTGTCGCGCAGCAGGAGCGCGAACTCGTCCCCGCCCAGCCGGGCCAGCAGGTCGTCGCCCCGGAGTTGCTGGGTCAGGCGTTGGCCCACCTGTACGAGCAGCCGGTCACCGACGTCGTGGCCCAGGCTGTCGTTGACCTCCTTGAACCGGTCGAGGTCCAGCAGCAGGAGTGCGCTGGGCCCCTCGGGTGACTCGGCCAGCCGAAGTGGCACATCGGTGTAGAGCGCCCTCCGGTTGGGCAAACCTGTCAGGTCGTCAGTGCGCGCCTGGCTCTGCAGGTCGGCCATCTTCTCGAGCTGCCGGTACGCCAGCTGCGTGCGCACGGCCGCCATGACCAGCGTCACACTCGCCAACAGGATGGCCAGCCAGGACACGTTTGTCACGCTGCTCAACACGAGGATCGCGAGTCCGGCGGCCGTGGCCAGCGCCGGCATGGCGAGCGACCAAGTGCTGGCCGTCGCCCGGCTCGGCGCGTCGTCGCGGGGTGCCGATCCATAGACCCACACGGCCATCAGGGTGAGGCCGATGGCCCACCCAGCGTCAAGAGGCGTGCCCACAATATAGGTGTCGGTAGCCAAACGCAGTGCGTAGACGATGTCCGCGGTGGTGAAGACCATCAGGCCCACAACCAGGACGGGCCACAGCCGACCCGCGTCGAGCCCCCGGGTCGCGGCAATTCCGACGATCGCACCCACCAGCACCATGTCGAACAACGGGTAGGCAACAGCGAATACCGTGGCAAGCGACAGCGGGCCGTCCATCGCCGAAGACACCACCGGGCTCAGAAGCACCGCCAGGACGGCGGCGGAGCTCAGTGCTCCCACAGCGCTGTCCAGGATGACCGGCCACGACAGCTTGCGCACCTGACGGTGCATGAGCGTGATCAGGGCGGCCAGTGTCAGCGGGTAATAGAGCAGGTAACCCACGTCGGCAAACGAGGGAAACGGCAGGGCCTGCGCGCCGGACAGCGACACGATGTAATAGGCGTTCGCGAGAGCGAACGCCGTGACAGCGCTGGCGGCCAGGCCGACCTGCAACCGTCGTGACCCCGAGCGAGCTAGCGCCAGCCAGCACACGGCGGCCGGAACCAGTTGCGTTAGCGACCCCAACCAGCCGTCGATGAACGGGCTGTAATCGTCGCCGTGGAAGACGAGGCCGACCACATAGGCGCCCAGGAGCAGCGTCATGACCCACATGGACCAGGATCGAACTCCCCGAGGACCGGCTGGACGAGCGTCGTACCTTTCCCTAAGCATCCACAACTGCACCCCCCGGGTTCAGATTAGGGGACTCAGTCAAACGGCACGGCTCGTTATCGCCGATCCGTCCCGAGAAAGTCGGCGAGACCGGCGTCCTGAGCGCTCGTTGGGGTCAGCCGGCTGAACTGACCGCGTCGACGCTGTCCACGGCGGCCGTCATCGTCGTCAGGAACTGCTCGATGAGCGCGGCGTCCTTTGGGCTGAGTGCCCGGGCGGTTTCGATCATGCGGGCATGCATCGCCCCGAGGGTCTGGCGGACTTCGCCGTCGGATCCCGGGGTGGCGGTGACCATGTTGCTGCGCCGGTTGGTGGGATGCGGCGTGCGCTGAACGTGGCCGCTCTTGGTCAAACGATCCAGCAGCGCCGTCACCGAAGCCGAGGTCATCCCGAGGTGGTCGGCGAGGTTGCGGCCAGAGACGATCCGTTGCTCTCCCTGGGCCTTGATCAGGAACCGGAGCGCCTGCAGGTCCGTCGTACCCATACGTATCGAGTCGCGAGTGCGGCGGCGCATTGCTTCTTCGGCACGCCGGTAGTCGAGCAGGGTCGCGATGAGTTCGGCCGCCTGGGGTGACGCCACCGGTTCCGGCGAGCTGGAATCACTCAACGTGGTGACGAGGAGGCGGCCGTGGAGCCTTCGGGGGCGGAGCTCTGGGACGCGGAGTCTCCGGAATCGACGTGTGCGTCGATCTCGTCGACCGCAGCGCGCATGTTGTGGAGGAAATCGATGACGACCTTGGCCTGCGCCGGATCCAGTCGGTTCGCAACCTCGACCATCCGTGCCGGCACGTCGCCCAGGGCGGCCTGAATCTCCGCGTCGGTGCTGGCGGTGGGAACGAGAATCAACGCGCGCCGGTCAAACGGGCTGTGCTCCCTCCGTACCTGACCGGCTCGCTCCAGCCGGTCGATCAGTACGGTCGTCGACGCGCTTGAGATGCCCAGGTAAGTGGTCAGTTCTTTGGGCCCGATCGAGCGGCCGTCCTGTTTGGCGGTGAGCAGGTAACGCAGGGCGAGAAGGTCGTTCTCGCCCAGCCCCATTGAGCGTTGGGTGCGGCTGCGCATCGCGGATTCCGCCGCGCGATACGTGCGCATCGCCTCGAGAACGGCGACGCTCCGTTCCCGTTGGGCGTCGTCGGAATACCAGTAATGCGTCCCCGCGTCCTGCACCGAATAAACCATCCTTGAATACTAGTTCTTCTAACAAAATGTCACCCCGGCCGCTCAGATGCTTAACAGCGAGCGGATCTCCAGTCATTTTGCGATTCCTTTTTGTCTCATGTATTTTATTACTAGACAGACGAACTAATAGACCCACTAGCTAAAGGCACGAGCATGACGCTTTTCACTGCAGACTCAGGCATCGAAACCCGCACCGCGGACATCGCCTGGTACAACCCGGAGAGCAACCTGTGGGTCGCCGCCTTCAATGGCGAGCACGCCGGTGTGGTCGAGTTCGTCGACGGGCACTTCAGCGTCCGCAGCAGCACCGGTTCGATCGTGGCGGAAACCACGAGCATCCCGGCCGCGCAGGCCGCGCTCGCACTGCACCTGCAGGCGCCCGCCGCCGTGCCGTCCCGCACGGCGCCACCGCGGCCCATCTTCAAGCGGGCACCCCGCCCCGTCTACTTCCGGGGGGCCCTGGCCGCCTGACTCACCGACTTTTCCTCCCGCACCACAGCACTACCGTTCACCCGTACCAAGATCAGAAAGCAGACACACTCATGGGCTTCTTCGGATTCCTTCTTCTCGGCCTCATCGCCGGCGCCATCGCCAAGCTCATCCTCCCCGGCAAGGACGGCGGCGGATGGCTGGTCACCCTGCTGCTCGGCGTCGTCGGCGCCATCGTCGGCGGTTTCCTCGGCGGGCTCATCTTCAACGTGGGCATCAACGACTTCTTCTCCCTCTCCACCTGGCTCCTGGCCATCGGCGGATCCATCATCGTCCTGGTGATCTACGGCGCTCTCACCGGGCGTCGCCGGTAACCTGCAACACAAGAAAGAGGCACCGACCCCGCTGGGGTCGGTGCCTTTTCTGTTGGCCTGGGTCCTTCAGGGCGCGATCAGCGCGCGGGGGCAGCCGCATCACGGGCGCGCGCGGTGGCGACCAGGAGTTGAGGCAGGGACGGCACACCGACGGCCCGGTACACCTCGTGGCCATAGCTGTCACGGATGATGGTGGTCGGGGTGTGGGCGATGTCCAGCGACTCCGCGCGTTCCGGGTCGCCAGCGACGTCGAACTCGGTGAGTGTTGATCCGGGAACCAATTGAAGCACCCTGTTGAGCGCCATGTGAGTCCGTCGGCAGGCGCCGCAAAACGACGTGGAGAACAGCTCGAAATGCACGGCCGCATCCGGATTCGCCTGCGTCGCTTCGGGAGTTGCTGAGGAGTCTGGTGTCACGGCAGAAGGATGGACTTCCCGGTCGTGGCCCGGGCCTGCAGGTCGAGGTGAGCCTGACCGGCGTCGGCCAGCGCGTACGCCGCCCCGACTCGGACGTCCAGCTCCCCAGCCGAAATGGCCTCGAACAGTTCCCGGGCGCGCCACCGGCGTTCCTCCACGGTCTGCAGGTAATCCTTCATCGTCGGCCGGGTCAGGAAGAGTGATCCGCCGCGATTCAGTCGCATCGGGTCCACCGGCGGCACGGCACCCGATGCGCCGCCGAACAGAACGAGCATCCCCCGCGGAGCGAGACTCGCCAGTGACGCATCGAACGTGTCCCGGCCGACGCCGTCGTAGACGACATCGACGCCGCGACCTCCGGTGAGGGCGCGCACCTCGTCGGCGAGACCGTCATAGCGGAGCACGTGGTCCGCACCCGCGGCGCGGCTCAGAGCTTCCTTATCGTCCGTCGACACCGTCGTGATGACGGTGGCGCCGATGCGCCGGAGCAGCTGGGTGAGGAGCAGCCCGACGCCGCCGGCGCCGGCGTGCAGCAGCACGGTGTGCTGGGGCTCGACCCGGAAGGTGGACGTGGCGAGGTAGTGAGCGGTGAAGCCCTGCAGCGGCAGCGCGGCAGCCGACCGGTCATCGAGGTCGTCGGGAACAGGCACGGCTTTCTCGGCGTCCACCAGGAAGAGGTCCGCGTACGTGCCGGATCCCTCGGCGGTCGCGATGCGTTGTCCGACCCGCAGGTCGGTGACCCCGTCGCCGAGCGCCGCAATCGTGCCGGCACCTTCCGCGCCGGGAACATACGGGAATGTCATCGGGTAGGTGCCATCGCGTTGGTACGTCTCGATGAAGTTGACGCCGGCGGCAGCCGTGCGCACGAGGACCTCACCGGGGCCCGGCGTGGGCTCCGGGCTGTCGCGGTACTGCAGTTCGTCCGCTCCGCCCGGCTGTTCGACGACGATCGCTTTCATACGAAACTCCTTAGGTCACTGCACCCCACGCTACCGAGGGCAACCGTGAAGTGCGGCCGCGGCTCCGGAACGCGGTCGAGACCGCACACCGGAGCGTGGTCCGTCATCTCCCGGGTGCCGTCGTCAGTTCGGCTGGCGCGGGAAAGGGCAGCCGGTACCGATCGCTCTGGCCGCCGACGGCGGACGCGCTGCCGTACTCGTCGGCGACAACGGTCACGCCGTCGGCGCTCGCCTCGCTGATCCGCACCGGCCGCTCGGTGCCATCGGGCAGGCGCAGCAGATAACGATCGGCCAGAAAACCGATCCCGAGGGCCTCGAGGGTCTCCTCGGCCTCGAGCCAGTCGACCGGCTCGGCGGTCACCCACCGGCCGAGACGATCGACGGGCCGGAATCCCTCGCCGGTCGGCACGATCCAGCCCACCAGCTCGCGATCCTCACGGCGGTGTTCGATCCAGTCCTCTGGCAGCATGATCAGTGACGTTAGCAGGTCGAAAGTGAGGCCGCCGGGCCGGTGGCGCCGGGTGCTTAGCTGTCGCGGCCGAAGAGACGGCCGAGGTCGCCCAGTCCCGGGATCTCGAAGTTCGACGCCAGGTCGCCCAGTGCCGGGGCTTCGACGTTCGAGCCGAGATCGGTGAGCTGTTCGCCGAGCCCGCCGGCGTAGTCCTCGGCACCCGCGGTGAGGTCGCCCACGCCGCCGGCCAGGTTCTCGAAGTCCACGCCGAGTCCGGCGGCCTGCTCGAGGATGGGAGCGGCCACGCTGCTCAGCACGGCTCCACCCGCCACGGCGGCGAGGAGACCGCCGGCAGCTCCCAGCCCGACGCCGGCCACCGCCCCGACACCGGCCCCGGCGAGCGCGCCGGCTCCCCCGCGCCCGTTGCTCTTGGCGAAGAGTCCGCGCAGGAAGCCGGGCTTGTGCGCCTCGCCGCGGGCGGCGGCGCGGGCGAGATCGGCGGGCTGGGCGGATGCCGGGTGCTCGTTCGCCGGCAACTCGGCTCGCAGTTGCGCGTTCACCTGGTCACGCTGCGCGGGCGTGAGCCGCGCGAAGGCGTCACGGTGCACCTGCTCGAGCTGCTCCGGCTGCGCGGTCTTCAACAGGTAGTCGTAGCGGGCGATCGCGGACGAGTCCTCCGGGTTGAGGGGTCGTTGCGGTGCGGATGCCCGGACGGGCGCGGGAGCCGGCTGGCCGGCCGGCTGGGCGGGGGATACTGCCTGGGCACCGGCTGGTCGGGTATCCCCGGTGACCTTGTCGGCCGCGGCGCGCACGACGTCACGCCAGTCCGCGTTCCCGGACGGGTTCGCGGTCGACTTCCCCGACTTGTCGAGGGCTTTTGAAGCCATGTTCAGAATGCGCTGGAAATTGCTCACAGGAGGCCCTTCGAAGTGACGGATACCCAGTTTTCCCGATTCCGTCTGTGCAAAGCCTCCATGCCCGCCGTGAGGTCGGGCTCGAATCAGAGGGCCGCCCGAAAGGGCCGGAAGAACTCGCGCAGCTCCTGGGCGTACAGCTCGGGTTCCTCGAACGGCGCAAAGTGGCCGCCGCGAGCGGGCTCGGTGGCGCGCACCACATTTGCGGTGCGCTCCAACCAGGCCCGGGGCGGGCGCACCAGGTCGGCGGGAAAGATCGAAAAGCCCGACGGCACCCCCACCCGACGGGAGAGCTGGGCGGGCGGGATGGCGGCGTTGGCGTTGTACATCCGCATCGACGACCCGATGGTGCCGGTGAGCCAGTAGATCGTGAGGTTGGTGAGGATCTCGTCCTTGGTGAAGAGTCGCTCGAGGTCGCCGGCGCAGTGGCTCCACGCCCGCAGCTTCTCCACGATCCAGGCCGCAAGGCCAGCCGGGGAATCGGTGAGGCCGAAGGCGATGGTCTGCGGTTTGGTGCGCTGTATGGCCGCGTACGCTCCCTCGGCGGCGCCCCAGGAGGCGGCGCCCTGCAGCCAGGCGCGCTCCTCGGGGGCGAGGCCTGCCGGGTCGCCGTCGAAGGCCGCCAGGCCCGCGTCGGTGCGGTGCACGGCCACGACCCGATCGGGGTGGTCGAGCGCCAGGTACCGGCTCACGTGGCTGCCGATGTCACCCCCGGCCGCCCCGAACCGGTCGTAGCCGAGCGTTGTCATGAGCTGGGCCCACAGGGCGGCGACGTCGATGGAGTTGAGCGGCGGGCCGGTGGGGGTGTCGGAGTACCCGTAGCCCGGCATGTCCGGCACGACCACGTCGAACGCATCCGCCGGGTCTGCGCCGTGCGCGCCCGGGTCGGTGAGCAGTGGGATGACCTTGGAGTAGCGCCAGAACGAGTCCGGCCAGCCGTGACTGAGCACCACCGGCAGCACCGGCCCGGTGGGTGCAACGGCCCGGGCGTGCACGAAGTGGATGCCCAGGCCATCGACCGGCAACCGGAACCGCGGCAGCCGGTTGAGCGCGGCCTCCTGCGCGGGCCAGTCGAACTCCTCCGCCCAGTAGTCGACGAGTTCCCGCAGATAGGCGACGTCGGTGCCGAGCGACCAACCCGCATCCGCCGGCGCATCCGGCCAGCGGGTCGCACGTAACCGGGCGCGCAGATCATCCAGCTCCGCGGCGGACGTCGTCGCGATGAACGGCTCGGGGGAATCGGCGGCGGTCGGCATGGCAGTCACCCTACTGCGAACCCTTCAGCACGGTGCCCTATGCACGAGAGTGCGGTCCATGCCCCTACTTAACAGTGTTCTCCGCCAGACTGGCAGGGTGGGGCTCACTGGCCTCGACGAAGTTCCGGTGATAAGAGGATGACATGACTCGCAATGGTGACACCCAGGACGAACCGATCCAGGAGCAGCACTTCCAACCGGATGACGCCAAGGTCGCGGGCATTCTCGTGCAGGAAGAGGCCGACCTGGCCGGCCACGACGAGGCCCAGATCCTGGACGCGCTGCGCCAGCGCTTCGCCGATGCCGGCCTGACGCTCGACGAGGACACCCTCCGTGGGCACGCGGGACGCATCGCCGGCCTCGACCCCAATACATTCTCGAAGAAGTAGCGCTAGGCGGCGTGGCGAATCCGACGCGGAACCACCACCCAGATCACGAGCACCACGATCAGGATGAAGACCGCGAAGCCGATTCCCCACGCCCGCCCCAGCACCAGGTCGAAGATCAGCAGACCGATTCCGGCGACGGTGAACGCAACGCCGGCCAGGGTGACCTGCACGAAGTAATCGGTGAACCGCACGATGCGATCCTTGGCCTGCTGGCGGAAAAGCACGCGGTGCAGGCTCACTGGCGCCAGCCCCACCAGCGTCGTGAGAACCGACATGACGACCAGGACCAGGTAGACGTCTTGTTGGAAGGCGTCCAGGTCTTCGAACCGCGATTGGAACACCGCAGCCAGCAGGAAGCCGGTGAGGATCTGGGTGCCCGTCTGGATCACCCTGAGTTCCTGCAGCAGTTCGGCCCAGTTGCGATCCAGCCGCTCCGTTTGAGTTTCGGCTCGGCCGTCGTGGCCCGCGTCGGGTTCCTCCGGTGGACGAGGGGAGTAAGACATTGCTTGGCCTTTCGAAGATCACGGAAACTTGTTCAGACCCTACCCACAAGCAGCAGCACGCGGTCGTTGATCATGACGGAGCCAACCATCAGCATCCGGGCAGGACTAACGTGGACGTGTGATGAAGTGACAACGGATGCGAGTGGTGGGCTGATGAGCGAGGTCTCTGGAACGCCGCGCCCGGCGGGCAGTCGCCTGGCGTCCCCGTTCCTGGAGCTGTTGCCGATCACGGGTGTGGCCATTTCGGTCTTCGACCAGAGCCGCCGCGCCTCCCTGATCCAGTCGACCGATCCCACCTCCACCCGGTTGGAGGAGATCCAGTTCGATCTCGGCGAGGGCCCCTCCGTCGACGCCTATGCCACCGGGGCGTTGGTATCGGTTTCTGACCTCGACGCCGTCGACCAGTGGCCGGCGTTCCTGCAGAGCGCCGCCGAGCTGACGGTGGGCGCCATCTTCGCTTTCCCGCTGATGCTCGGGGCGGCCTGCACGGGCACGGTCACCTGCTACCGCAGCAGCCCCGGTACGCTCGACGCCAAGGCCGTCGACATCGGCGTGTCCCTGTGTCGTGCCATCGCCGGGCCCGCCTTCCGTCGGGCCATCGTTCTGGCCGACCACGAATCGCCCGATCACGAGGCACCGGTTGAGTCGCGGCGGGAAATCCATCAGGCGACCGGTATGGTTCTGACTCAACTTGATATCTCGGCAACCGATGCGTTATCCCGGCTTCGGGCATACGCTTTTTCTAGCGGATACACCGTTCAAGAGATTGCCCACGACGTCGTCAGCCGTCGCCTCAATTTCGCAGAACTCCCGGAGTAGGCGGACATGAACGATAGTGAACACGCGGCTGACATCACCCGTGAAGGCAGCACCCGTGAGGGCAGCACCCGTGAGGAACGTATCAACGACGCGTTCGTGCGCGTCGCGGGCACACTGGTCGACAGTTACGACGTCCTCGACCTCCTGTCCACGCTCATGAACACCTGCACCGACCTCCTCGGCGTGCAGGCCGGCGGCATCCTTCTGGCCGACGGCTCCGGCCAGCTCGAGCTGGTCGCCTCCACCAGCGAAGAAGCCGAGATTGTGGAAATCATGATCGTCGCGGCGGGCGCCGGACCGTGCGTCGACTGCTTCAACACCGGCGCGGTGGTCAGCGTTCCCGACATCGCCGCGGACTCCGCCGCCTGGCCGCGTTTTCGCCGAAGCGCCCTCGACCAGGGCTTCCGCGCCGCGCACGCCACCCCGCTGCGTCTGCACGGCGAGGTCATCGGCGCGATGAACCTGTTGAGCACCACCGTCGGCGCCCTGAGCAGCCGGGACGCCCAACTCGCCCAGGCGCTGGCGGATGTCGCGACCGTCGGCATCCTGCACGAACGCAGCTTCCGGCAGCCCGAGGTGGTGGCAGCCCAGCTGCACCTGGCGCTGGACACCCGGATCCTGGTGGAGCAGGCGAAGGGGGTCCTCGCCCAGGTGCGTTCCTGCACCATGACCGAGGCCTTCACCGCGCTCCGCGACTACGCCCGCGCGCACGATGTCACGCTGCGAGCCGCCGCCGAGGGTGTTGTGGACCGAAGCATCCCCGCCGAGGCCCTGGCAACTCAGGCCCGCTGACCGCCCTCAGGCGAAGTTGAAGACCAGCGGGAAGACCGCGACAACTACGAGCGCCCACCCGCTGTAGACCGGCAGGTACCGGGTCTGCCAGGTCTCGAGCGCGGCGAAGGGGCGCCGGCCGCGCAGGAAACCGACCGTGAGCCAGGCCGTGCGCACCAGGTGCACGAGCAGGAGCAGGTTGAGGCCGAGAGCGGCGATCTTGTTGGGGCTGAAGCCGAACTCGGTGATGCGGGCCAGCATCGCGGTGAGCATCACGGCGTCCACGGCGAGGGCCACGATCACGAGCACCAGCTGCAACACGTCGGACAGACCGGGCCGGGCGAGCGAGTCCCGGGCGGAGATGGAATAGAGCAGCAGGCTCAGCACGAGCACCAGGATGGCGTCCATCAGGATGAGCAGGTCGCGATCCACGGTGCCGAGGCCGCCCGCAGTGGCCAGCACCGCGAGCACGGCCAGCAGCATCACAATCGTCAACGGTGTGAAGACCCGGGTGAGCACCGGGGCGATGTTCTCCACCACATTCTGTTTGGCCTCGACCAGCCACGCGGCCACGACGAGGGCGGCGGGCATCGTGATCGGCAGGATCCACTCGATGAGCACGGGTTCGGGGTCGACTCCGACGGCAGACAACACCGCGAAGGTCAGCCCGAACAGCACCGCCCCGCCGAGGGCGAGCAGCGTGTAGTAGATCGCGAGTTCGCCGGTGAACCGCACGAAGTCCATCCGCCGGGCGTCGGACCGCCAGCGGCCGCCGACGTAGGCCACACCCACGACCACCCAGAGCAGCACCGGGGCGTGCAGGATGGCGAGCAGTTCGGTGGACCCGCCGACGGCGAACGGGTAGAAGTTGAGCAGGACCGCGAGCACGGCGACCGAGCCGAGCAGGGTCGCGGCCACCGGCACCGTCAGCCGGCGCTTCCACCCGAAGTAGGTGGCCAGGAAGGGGAAGACGAGCAGGCCGAGGTTGCGGGCCAGGCCGCCGCCGTCACCGGCCAGGAGCAGGCCGACCTTGACCGCGATGCCCGTGCCGAGGGCGAAGCCGAGCACCACGGCGAGTTCCCGCCAGGCCGGCGCACGATTCTCGTCTGCGTCTTCGGGAACGAGCACGAGCTGCTTCCACAGCCGGTCGGAGTGTTCGCGAGCGAACTCCAGAGACATGGCGTCGAGGTTGCCGAGCCGTTTGATCGCCACGAGAAAGGCCTCGTCGTGATCGAGCCCGTTCGCCAGCAGGTTGTCAATCTGCCCGCGCAGGTGGTCTTCCAGTTCGTCCACGTCGGCGGCGGCGATCGCCTGCCGGCGCTGCACGTAGCTGCGCCAGCTGTCGATCTGGGCTTCAAGGTCGGTGTCGAGGTCCATCAGGCCCACCCTTCGGTGACGGCGGGCGGCCGGGGCACGGTCTGCCACACCTTCTGCAGCGCGTCGGCCACGACGGTCCACTGTTCCTGCCGCTCGGCCAGCTGCTCCCGGCCCGAGTCGGTGATGGCGTAATGCTTGCGCCGGCGGCCGACCTCAGACGTGCCCCACAACGAGGTCACGTAGCCCAGTCGTTCCAGCCGGTGCAGCAGCGGGTAGAGCATGCCATCGGTCCACTGCAAGCTGCCGCCGGAGAGTTCGCCGACCCGCTTGAGGATGGCGTAGCCGTAGAGTTCTCCGTCCAACAGGATTCCCAACACCAGCGGGGTGGCTGCGGCCGCGACCAGGTCCTTCTCGATGCGCACGGGCGCCTCCTTCGATACCTAGAGCTGCAATGCATGAACCATAGCAGCTCTAGGTATCAACGCAACGATCGCCTGCGGGGAAATCAGGTTGTTGAATGGGCCCGGTCGGCGTTCTACAGTTGATTCAGATACGGCGGCGCTCACACCGATGGAACGCCGCTCGGGCGATTACAAACGAGTCGGGTGACTCTGACATGAGTGATGTCTCGCGAATTGTGGGAAGCAAGCTGGCTTCCCCGTTTTTGGAACTGATGGCCGTCGCCGGTGCTTCGATTTCGGTATTCGACCAGGGTCGACGATCGGTGCCGCTCCATTCCACGGACCAGACCTCGAAGCGGCTAGAGGAGCTGCACTTCGACCTGGGCGAGGGTCCCCTCTTCGAAGCGTTTGCCAGTGGGTCCATGGTCGCGGTCCCCGACTTGGCCGCGACCCACCGCTGGCCGGCTTTCGTTCACAGCGCGAATGACCTGGGCGTAGGCGCCATCTTCGTCTTCCCGTTGATGCTGGGCGCGGTGTGCACGGGAGCAGTGCTGTGTTACCGCAAAACGGCGGGTCCGCTCAGTGACAGTGCCGCCGAGATCGGGGTCATCCTCAGCCGCGCCATCGCGGGGCCCGCCTTCCGCGAGGCCATCGACATCGCCCTGGAGGAGTCCCTTGATAAACATGCACCGATCGAATGGCGCAGACAGGTGCACCAGGCAACAGGCATGGTGCTCGCCCAACTCAACATCACCGCAACGGATGCGTTCTCCCGAATACGGGCGTACGCCCACTCAGACGGGCGCACCGTTGAGGAAGTCGCAAACGATGTCGTTGCCGGGCGGCTCGACTTCTCCGAGTCCTCCGAATAGAACGCCGCAGACGGCACCACACCGGCGCACTTGGATCACCCGGTGTTGGTGTGGCAGGATGCCGCCGTGACCACTCAACCCGAACGCCGGATGCTCCTCGACACCGCTGCCATGTACTTCCGTGCGTTCTACGGCGTGCCAGACACCGTGCTGGCACCCAACGGCGAGCCGATCAACGCCGTGCGCGGGCTGCTCGACATGATTGCCAGGCTCAGCACCGAATTCCAGCCGACCGAGATCGTGGCCTGCTGGGATGACGATTGGCGGCCGCAGTGGCGGGTGGACCTGATCCCCACCTATAAGACGCACCGGGTGGCGGCCGAGCCGGCGACGGATGCCGACCCGTCGATCGAGGTCGTTCCCGACCTGCTCAGCCCGCAGGTGCCGATCATCCGCGAGGTGCTGACCGCGCTCGGGATTCCGATCATCGGCGCCGCCCAGCACGAAGCCGACGACGTCATCGGCACCCTCGCCTCGCACGCGTCGATCCCGGTGGATGTGGTCACCGGTGACCGCGACCTTTTCCAGCTCGTCGACGACTCCCGCGACGTGCGGGTGATATATACCGGCCGCGGCATGTCCCGGCTGGAGATCCTCACCGACTCCTCATTGACCGCCAAGACCGGCGTCTCCCCCACCCAATACGCCGACTTCGCCGCGATGCGCGGTGACGCCTCCGACGGCCTGCCGGGTGTGGCCGGAGTGGGCGAGAAGACCGCTGCCACGCTGCTGGCCGAGTTCGGCGACCTGGACGGGATCGTCGCGGCCGCGGCGGACCCGGACGTGAAACTGGCCGCGGCAGTGCGGTCGAAGATCGTCGCCGCTGCGGACTACCTCGCGGTGGCGCCGAAGGTGGTGAAAGTTGTGCGCGACCTGGACCTGCCGAAATTCGACGCCCGCATCCGCATGAGCACACCCGAGCAGGCGGAAGAGCTCGAGCGATTGGACGCCAAGTGGGGACTCAGTTCGTCGATGAAACGCGCCCGGGAGGCCCTGGCCGCGTTGGCCTGAAGCCGCTTTCGCGACGGTTGAATCCCCGATTCGTCACGGATTGAGGCCGAGTCTGGAGATTCTGCCAGCTTCCTTGAGTTTGCCCTGCGGCTGCACGAGGCTAGTCAGATTCGCCCCTACAGGGGCCGAACGGCGACGCCCGGCACGACCGGACAGTGAAGAGGAAACCGTGAAAGCACTCACCTGGCAGAGCTCCAAAAAAGTCGAGGTCAAGGTCGTCCCCGATCCCGTGATTGAGAAGCCCACGGATGTGGTCATCCGCATCACGTCAGCGGCCATCTGCGGCTCCGACCTTCACCTCTACAACGTGATGGGTCCGTTCCTGGCCAAGGACGACGTTCTCGGCCACGAGAACATGGGCATCGTGGAGGTAGTCGGTGCCGACGTCACTACGCTTTCGGTGGGTGACCGAGTCGTCATCCCGTTCGTCATCGCCTGCGGGGACTGCTTCATGTGCAACCAGGGCCTCACTACCCAGTGCGAGACCACCCAGAACCGGGACTCAGGCACCGGCGCCAGTCTCTACGGCTTCAGTGAGCTGTACGGCTCGGTTCCCGGCGGTCAGGCCGAAAAGCTGCGGGTTCCCTTCGCCGACTTCAACGCCATCAAGGTCGGGGCAGACCTCCCCGACGAGCGCTACCTGTTCCTGAGCGACATTCTGCCCACCGCCTGGCAGGGCGTGCAGTACGCCGACGTGCCCGCCGGTGGAACCCTAGCGGTGATCGGCCTCGGCCCCGTCGGCCAGTTCGCCAGTCGGATCGGCCGCCATCTCGGCCTCCGGGTGCTCGGCGTCGACCCGGTGCCGGAGCGCCGCGCGATGGCTGCAAAGTACGGCGTGGAGGTTTTCGACCTCGCCGACGACCTCGTCGCCACCCTCAAGGCCACCACCGACGGCCGCGGGCCGGACTCTGTCGTCGACGCCGTGGGCATGGAGGCGCACGGCAACCCCGCCGCCGCGTTCACCCAGTACGCCGCCGGCCTGCTGCCGGATGCCGTGGCCAAGAAGGTCTTCACCACGGTGGGCGTGGACCGCCTGGCCGCCCTGCACATGGCATTGGACCTGGTGCGCCGCGGCGGCACCGTCTCGGTGAGCGGCGTGTACTCCGGGGTCGCCGACCCGATGCCGCTGATGAACATGTTCGACAAGCAGATCCAGCTGCGGATGGGCCAGTGCAACGTGCAGCGCTGGATCGGCGACCTGCTGCCCCTGGTGGAAGACCCCACCGACCCTCTCGGCGTGGAGGACCTCGTCACGCACCGGGTGCCGTTGGACCGCGCGCCCGAGATGTACGAGACCTTCAGCGCCAAGGACGATGGCTGTATCAAGGTCGTGCTGACGCCGTAATCGCGAGTTGCCCCGCTGCGGACGAGTTGCCCCGCCCTACCGGGGCAACTCGTCCGCAAGCGGGCATCTCGGCACCGGCGGTCACGTAGCGGGCGCGTCGGGGCCGGCTGCCACGCGCAGCACGACGTTGCCGCGTTTGTGTCCGGCGTCGACGAAACGGTGGGCGGCGGCGATGTCGGCGAGGTCGAAGCTGCGGTCGATCACCGGCCGCAGCCGTCCCGACTCCGCGAGGCCGGCAAGGAACTCCAGGTCAACGGCGCGATAGGGGACACCACCGGCCGTGATGAGCTTGCCGCTCTTCCGGGACCGGGGCTTCGCGCGCAGCAGTCCGGTGAGGTCGGAGATGACCAACAGGAGCGCTCCGCCCGGTTCGATCAGGTGTTGCACCCGTTCGAATGGTGCATTGCCGACACAGTCCATGATCACGTTGTAGGTGTCGGCTTCGGTCGTGAAGTCGATACTGGCGTAATCGATCACCCGGTCGGCGCCGAGCGAGCTGACGAGGTCGGCGTTGCGGGCGCCGCACACCGCGGTGACGTGCGCGCCGAGGTTCTTGGCCAGCTGCACTGCGGCGGTGCCGACCGCGCCGGATGCCCCGTTGACCAGTACTCGGGTGCCAGTCGTGATCGCGGTCCGGCTGAGGTACCCGTGCGCGGCGAGGCCGCCGAACACCAGGGCAACGGCCTCGTCGAAGTTCAGGTTCGTTGGCTTGGCCGCGATCGCACCGTCCTGCTTGATGCGGGCGAACTCGGCGTGGCCGCCGAACTTCCCGCCGAGCATGGCGATCACCTCGTCGCCGGGAGCGAACCGGGTGACTTTCTCCCCCACCGCCTGGATGACGCCGGAAATGTCCATCCCCAGCACACGCTTGCGGGGCCGGAAGATCCCGAGCGCGAGCGCCGTCGGCACGACGAGTCCCCGCGGAACGTCCCTGGACCGTGACCTGTGGTCGGCGATGCTCACGGTGCTGGCGATGACGCGAATGAGCACATCCTCCGGCCCCGGCGTCGGCGTCGGCACGTCGCCGAGCTCCACGACCTCAGGCCCGCCGAACCTCCGGCAGATCGCGGCCTTCATCGGGTCACCTCCGCCCGGTCTACCCCGTCGTGGGCGGGCAGCATCCGCTCAACGCCCATCCGCTCAATGGCCGCGGGGTTGAAGCCCCTGACGATGAGCCAGAGCGCGAGCGACACTTCCCAGGCGAACACCGGCAGAGCGACGAGCAGACCGACGGCGGAAAACTGGCCGTACAGGCCGAAGAGCACCAGCACGGTCGAGAGCGTGATGATCCCGCCGCCGACCAGACCGAGAACCGCGATGGCACGCGGCACCAGTCGGGAGGCGAACATCAGCGCCGCCAGGAAAATCGAGCCGATGCCCAGGGCAAAGCCGGGGCCGAACAGCAACGTGCCGTCCTGCAACGCGAGCAGCCCGGCCGCAACACCCTCGAGGGCGCCGTCGTCGACGCCGTGGGGCTGCGCCCGCAGCATCAGCACGGTGAGCAGGCTCAGGATGCCGACGACGATGATCGCCGCTTCGAGGATGCGGGCCGCGACGTAGGCCAGCGCCAGGGTGGGGTAGCTCCGCTTCACCACGGGATAGAGGACCACCGCGGTGCCGACCACGGCGACAACCAGCATCGTTTCGAAGAGTACGCCGACGACTACAGACGCGTCGCGTCCCGTGCCGAGGACGTAGCCGGGCGTATTGAGCACCGGCGCGTAGAGCAGACGGCCGACGATGGCGCCGACCTCGGTAAGCAGGAACAGGGCACCGATGAGGATCGCTGCCCGTCTCGTGGGGGTCATGAGAGCTCCTTTGAAAAGAGAAAGGTGTACGACGTACACTCAGATGCCATGACTCTAAGGTGTACGCTGTACTCCTGTCAATGGGCGAGGCCGATTCGGCTCGGAAGGGACCAGCAATGGTGATGACCACCCCGCGGGTGCGGCTCAACCGCGACCGCGTGCTGCAGGCCGCCGTCGGGCTGGCCGATCAAATCGGCATCGACGCGCTGAGCATGCGCAGGCTCGCCGAGGACCTCGGCGTGGTGCCCATGGCGCTGTACAAACACGTGGCTAACAAAGAGCAGCTGCTCGACGGCATGGTCGAAGTGATTGTCGCCGAGATCGACCCGCCGCGCTCCGACGTCGACTGGAAGTCGGCGGTTCGCCTGCGCATCCTCTCGGCTCGTGGGGTACTGCTGCGGCACCCCTGGGCCCGCCAGGTGCTCGAGTCACGCACCGATCACACCCCAACCGTGCTCGCCTACCTGGAGTCGACGATCGGCATGTTCCTGGCCGGCGGCTTCTCGGTGGACCTCACCCACCACGTCATGCACGCGCTGGGCAGTCGAATGTGGGGCTTCACCCAGGAACTCTTCGACCAACCCGCTCCCCCTGGCGGTTCTGCGCCGGTTGAGGTAACCCCGGAGTTCATCGAGGCGCAGGGTCGATTGCTGGCCGAGCGCTACCCCAACATTGGGCAGATCAGCGCCGCGGCCGCGCACGACGACACCGCTGTGGCGCGTGGATGCGACGACAGGTTCGAGTTCGAGTTCGCCCTGGACCTCCTCCTGGACGGCTTCGAACGCCTCCACCAATCCGGTTGGTCCTCCGCCCTTCCCCTCCCCCGAGCCGTGAGCTAAACCCCAGATTTTCGCCTTTTTGGGGTTCTTCTCACGGGTCGCGAATGGGGTCGGTCGGGTGGGCAGGAATGTCGGTGGTAGGTGAGACGATCTCATTATGAGTAGCCCCGATCAGGCACCACCGCCCGCTCCGGATGATGACGACCACTCTCCGGAACGCGTCCCACAAGATCCACAACAACCCACTGCCACACCCGAGCCCCGACCCGCACCCACGCCGGCACCGGCCGCGGCCGCGGCGTACCAGCCGGATCCGACCATGGATCAGCGGGTGCGCGATGAACTGGCCGAGCGGACCGAGCGGATTGCGGCGGAAGACCGCGTCATCGCGCAGGCGCAGGCTCGCCGGATCGAGCATCTGCTGGAACTGCAGGACTGGAGCGAAGACCCCCGGGTCTCGTCCCGCCTGCACGGTGACCGGGAGTCCATCGCCGCGGCGGACCGGAACGCGGCGACCATGACCGAGGACCAGGCCCGCGCCGCCGCCTACGCGCGGTGGGACGAGCATAAGATCGCCCGCCGCACCATCGTGACCGAGACGGCGTGTCTGACTCGCACCGCCGAACGCACCATCGAACATCAACTCGATGAGGCCCGGTTCCTCTACAGCTGCGCACCGCTCACTTTCGACGCGCTGTCGAAGGGTGAGATCAGTTACCGGCACGCGACCGCCCTGCTCGACCAGATCCGCGCCGTCCCCGATGCGGAGCAGGCCGCGTTCGAGGAGGCCGTGCTGCCGGTGGCGAAGTCGCAGCCGGTGGGCCGGTTAACAGATCGCGCCCGCCGGCTCCGAGAAAGACGGCATCCGGAGTCGATCGTGACCCGCAGTAAGGACGCGCTGAAGGATCGGCGCACGTTTTGGGAGCCCGCGCAGGACGGGATGGGCTGGTTGCACTGGTACGGCACCGCCGAACAGACCAAGGCGGCTTGGGACCGGATCACCAGCATGGCCACGGGCTTGAAGAAGCTCGGCGACCCCACCCCGGACAGCGACGCGGCCGCCCGCCACGCCAGCGCCGGCACCGGAGACACCGGGGCCGGAGCGGGACAGACCGGGGCGGCGTTCGGCCTCGAGCAGAACGCCACCCGCGAAACGCCCGCTCGCACCCTCGACCAGCTCCGCGCCGACGTCACCGCCGCGTTGTTGTTGGACGGGATCACCCCGACCGGGATGGGCGCCGGCATCCGCGGCACTGTGATGATCACCGTGCCGGTGATGACCCTGCTCGGGTTGGACGAGGAACCCGCCACCCTGGAAGGGTACGGGCCGATCTCCCCCGACGCGGCCCAGCGAATCACGGCGAACGCGCCGAGTTTCACCCGCGTGCTCACCCACCCCGAATCCGGGGTGATCCTCTCGGTCGATAAGAAGCAGCAGAAGATCACGAAAGGCATGCGCAAGGTGCTGCGGATGCGCGACGAAACCTGCCGGTTCCCCGGCTGCTCCCGCCCCGCGGTGAAGAGCGACATCGACCACACCCAGGACCGGCAATACGACGGCGGTACCGACTTGGAGAACCTCGCGCACCTCTGCGAAGGCCACCACCGACTCAAACACCTCTCCCAGTGGTCGGTGATGCAAGATCCCGGCGGTGTGCTCGTCTGGACCTCCCCCGGAAAACGGACCTACCGCACCGACCCAGCCAACCCGATCGGCCCACCCCGGCCCAAACCGCCCACCGTGGGACCGAAAACGCGGAAGCGACCCGCGGACGACAGCTACCTGATGTCCCGGCACCAGCCCAAGCGCCACCCGTCGCCACCGGTCCCCGAAAACCCGCCGTTCTGAGTCTCTACGTCGGCTTCTACGGCAGCGGTTTGAGCATCCCGTAGTTGGTCAGGCTGATGCCTCGGATGACCGGATTTTGTTTGGCGACAACGACGAATCCGTGGTGCTCGAAGAACAACCGCGCCGTGATGCTCGCATTCGTTGACAGGGAGGTTGCGCCGAGCCGTCGAGCCCGACGCTCGACATCAATCAGAAGCGCACTCGCGACTCCGCGGCGGCCGAACTGAGGAGAGACGAACATCATGTGGATGTAGCCGTCCGCGCTCACGTCCGAAAAGCCCGCAATGTCGCTGTCGAGAATCGCCACGACCGTGCCGCATTCGGCCCGGGCGCTGTTCCATGCGTCGACTTCTCGATCCTGAGGCCCTGCCCATGCCGCAATCTGTTCGGGCACGTAGTCTCTGGAGGCAGTGATCTTCACGGCATCGAGAAAGATGTCCAGGGTTCTCGGCGCATCACGCGGGTCGTAGTCCCGAACTGCCACTGCCTCCGGAGCAGTCACGGATCCACCCTTGCCCCACGCACCCGGACGGGTAGCAAGGCAATGCTGCATGCCGCTGGCACCGCTATTGGCTTACCCGATCGAGCACCACGTAGGTGTACGCCGCGATCGTTGCCGCATCCACGATGTCGCCCTCGCGGATCATGCGGCGGAAATCCTCTTCGCTGAACCACTGGTGCACCATGTCTTGCTCGGTGATCTCGCGCTCCGGCGGGCCCGGCGTCAGCTCGGTGGCCAGGTAGAGGTCGCAGCCCTGACTGCTGTGGCCGTAGGCGCTGTAGAAGTGCGCCAAGTGGCGAACGTCCCCGGCACGCATCCCGGTCTCCTCCTGCAGCTCGGCACGGGCCAGGTCCACCTGGCTGCCGCCCTTCTCCGCGGGCCAGGACCCTTGCGGGAACTCCCACGCACGGCGTCCGACCGGGTATCGAAATTGTTCGACCAGCCAGAACCCGCCGTCGGCGTATGGCACGACAATGGCGAAGTCGGGCTTGTCCACGACGCCGTACACGCCCGCGGACCCGTCCGGCCGTCGAATGATGTCCTCCCGCACGGTCATCCAGGCGTTGCGATACACCTCACGGGTGGAAACGGCTTCAGTCATGGTGCCCACTTTCGTTGGCTCGTCGTGCTCGCTAGTCAGTCGTCGGCTTCTTTGCGGCGCCGCTTGCTGACACCGAGTCCCCCTGCGCCCACGACGAGAAGCAACACCACAGCCACAATGATTTGGGGATCGATGACGTTCCTCCTGGGCAGGCGGACCCGAATCGGTAGATGGGATCTCGCTTGCCTCGACGCTAACAGCCCGGGTGCCTGAATCGTCCCGGCGACCGGTATTCGCCGGTTTCTCAGCGTGCCCCACGACGGGGCCGAGGAGGCGCCCCGACGGATCGGGGAACCTCCTCGGCGATGCGCCAGCTCGGCGAGCGGCGCGGCAGGCTAGGCGCGCTGGCGTCGTCGGATGAGCAGCGCTCCGGCTCCGGTGACCAGAAGGGCGAGTGCGCCGCCGAGCATCGGAGTCAGTGAGCTGACCCCGGTGTTGGCCAGGGCCGTGGTCGCGGATCCAGAGGCCACCACGGTGAATGCGATTTCAGCGGTTTCTCCATTCGCTGCCGCCACCACGATGCGGTGAGCGCCGGCTTCGGTGTTCACCGGGATGGTGACCTGCGTGCCGAAGGTGCCCTGCGCATCAGTCGTGACGGCACCGAGTCGCACGGGCGACGAGTGCAGCACGAGCGTGAGCTGCTCGGCCGCGGTGAAGTCCCGACCTGCCACGTTGATGGTGCTGCCAGCCTCGACTCGAAGGTCGGCATCAGCGATCGAGACGGATGGCGTGCGGGTGGTCGCGTCGGCAGGGACCGGGGTTGGCGTCTCGGTTGCGGACGGTGTCGGGGCCGGAGTCTCGGCGGCCGGCGGCACGGGAGCCGGCGTCTGCCCATCCGACGGCACCGGGGCCGGCGCTTCAGTTTCCGTCGGGGACGGGGTCTCGGTCTCCGACGGGACCGGGACCGGTGCCTCGGTCGCTGTGGGCACCGGGGCAGGTGTCTCAGTCGCGGACGGAACAGGGGTCGGCGTCTCGGCAGGGGTCGGCGTCTCGGCAGGGGTCGGCGTCGCAGTCGGCGTCGGCGTCGCGGTCGGCATCGGCGTCGCAGTCGGCGTCGCAGTCGGCGTCGGCGTCTCGGTCGGCGTCGGCGCCACGACGCCGAGGACGTCGGTTGAGGTGCCGAGGTTCAGGAAAACCGTCTCGCCGGTGGCGTCATTGAGCCCATCGTTGTCCGTGACGGCGTAGACATTGCCGTCCGTGCCGACCGTCAGGCCTTCGAGCTTCTCCTGGGTCCAGCCGTTGGTGGCTTCGAGGTCAAAGAGCACGTCGTAGGCCAGTCTCTTGGGCAGGATCGGCAACGTGCCCTCTGCGGGGTCGGTCTCCGGCAGCGTGACCGTGTAGATGCGCTTCACCGCGGCAGCGGGGCCATTGCGTTTGTCTCGCTCGATGACGGCGAGGGTGTTCTCGTTCACCGCGACGATCTCGGACAGGCCCATCCAGTCGCCGTCACCGGCGTCAGCCTCCAGCTGGTAACCGAACCAGGTCCAGCTCTTCTCGGTCACGTCGTAGCGACCGATCCGGGTGACGCCGTCGCCGTCGACCGTGGTGGTGGGGTCGGCCGGGTCTGCCCAGAGCGGACGCTGCACGGCCACGTAGAGCTGCTCGTTGCCGTCAGCGTCGGTGGTGGCGGTGACTCCCTCCAGGCCCCACTTGGCGATGTGATCGGAGACGTCGGTGGGCAATGCCACGGTCTCTTCAATCGCGCCGGCCGCATCCGTGCGGTACAGGGCATTTTCGGCACCGGTGGCACCTTCGCCGGCGAGCCAGAAGCCGCCCTGCTCGCGGGCGTGCAGGCCCTCGATGTCGAGCACCGCCGGTTCACCGTTCTCGGTCACGACCAGGCTGTCGTTGATGCGCGCAGGCTCGGCCGTGACGTCGACCGTGAAGATCGTGCTCGGCGAGAGTGCGGAGTCGCTCGCGGTGTAGATGTGGCCAGTGTCGCCGGGCTTGGCACTCAGTGCTCCGAGCGCCTGCCAGCCGATCGGCAGGCCGTCGACGTCGTCGGAGACGATGCTCGGCTGGCCCGCCTCGACCTTGTCGACCGTGCCGGCGCCGAGTTCGAACAGGGCGACCGAGGCGCGCACTCCGGCCTCCGCGTCGTCGGTCTCGCTGGAGGTGACGAGCAGGTTGCGGCTGGGCACGGCGAGCAGGCCCTCGGGCCCGTTGGTGGCGAAGACCATCTGCAGGAAGACCGGGTTGACCGGGTCGGCGAGGTCGTAGACGGCCACGAAGTTGCTGCGCTCGGATGCGACGAAGCCGTACTTGGTGCCGTCGATGGTGGCGACCATCAGGCCTTCGGGTTCGCTGCCCTTCTTGCCGGCGCGGTCGTCGTTGTAGACGCCATTGGCCACGGCGAGATGCTCGAAGGTGTTGCCGGCGTCCCAGGCGACGTCGCCGGTGGTGGCGTCGAAGATGGTCCAGCCGCGGGTGCCGCCCTTCCAGTCGCCCTCGTTGGCGGTGGCCAGGTGGGTGTCGTCGACCCAGGCGATCGAGTCGGGCTCGCGCGGAACATCCGTGATCTCACCGGTGAGGTTGATCACCTTGTCATCTTCGGTGTCGATCCCGGTGACGGTCACTGCGCCGGCGCTGAAGACCTTGGTGATGTCCTTGCTGGCCAGGTCGACGAGCACGATGCCGTTGTTCTCCTGCAGGGTGACCGCCAGCTGGTTGGCACTGTTGATGGTCACATACTCGGGCTCAGGGTCGGTGGGCGAGTCGAGGCCGGCGTCTACAAACGAGGGCAGCGCGGTGCCGTCGTCGGCGACGAACGGAACCGGGGTGGGTGCCCAGGTGGTGGGGTCGCTGTTCAGGTCGATCACCTGAACGAAGCCGGCGGGCAGCTGGGGCAGGTCGCCCTCCTCGCCGCCCTCGGGCGTGGCCTCTTCGTCGCGCTGGTTCTCGATGGCGATGGCCGCGTAGGTCTTGTCGGCGCTGATGGCGATGGAGTCGGGTTGGCCGCCCAGGTCGATGCTGGTGACGACGCTGCGGTCGCTGATGCGGATGACGTCGAGCCGGCCGGAGGGCGAGACGAAGTCTCCGCCGCTCTCGTCGACGACCACGAGCACGTACTCGCCGTACACGGCCACGGAGGTGGGCTGGTCGTCGGCGTGGCCGAGATCGGCCAGGGAGATGCTGCCGGTGCCGACGGGGTTGTTCACGTCGGTGATGTCGAGGAAGCCAATGCGCTTGCCCGGGGCATCCGTGTAGATGACGGTGTTACCGTCATCGGTGACGCCGGAGATCTCGGCGGCGGTGGTGGCAGCCGGGTCGACGCCGGCGGGGGCGTTGAGGTAGACCGGGTAGGTGGCGGTGCGGTGGAACGCCGACGAGGTCTCGGCCGGGGCCGGGGTCGCGGCGAGCGCCGGGGCAGCGGCGACGCAGCTGGCCATGAGTGCGGCCCCCACGATCAGGGTGGCGCGGCGGGCTGGTCTGGAAATCGGCATTGCTTCCCCTGGGTCACTTACGCGGTCTGTACAGGCGTACCCACCGAGCGTGGCGGCGTCCGGGAAAGTCGGGATGACCCGCGGGAGTCTGGCTAGCAACGGCGCGGTGTACGGCAGGCAAATGCGGCGGCCGGAGAGAGGACTTCCGTAAACTCGGGTCCATGTCCCCGATGAATGCAGACTATGAGATCCGCCGGTTCGAGCCGGCCGCCCCCGGCGAAGCGGGATACGCGGAAGCAACGGCCTGGGACAAGGCGGTGTCGTTCGGGTTCCATGAAGAGCGCAGCACCGACGAGCGGATGCAGGAGTCCATCGCCAGGAGCCGCGTGGACGGCGCCGTCTACACGGGCGCCTACCAAACCGGCCAACCGGCGCCGCACTCGCTCGGCAACGAGGTGCCGGTGGCCACGTTCGGCACCCAGCCGAACACCCTCAACATCGGCTTCGGCAGGCTGCTGGATGCGCATTTGATCACCGGGGTGACCGTGCGCACCTCCCACCGGCGGCGCGGTCTGCTCCGCCGCATGATGACCGAGGACCTCGCCCTGGCCAAGAGCAAGGGAATCGCCATCGCCGCCCTCACCGCGTCGGAGGCGTCGATCTATGGTCGTTTCGGTTTCGGGGTGGCCACCTCCGAGCAGAGCATCACGGTAGACACCGGTGCCAAGTTCCGGCTCGACCATGTGCCGGTGGGCAGCGTGGAGGTCGCCGACCCCACGGTGCTTCTCGAGCTGGCACCGCAGGTCTTCGCCCGGCTGCACGGCGAGCAGCCGGGCTCCATCGGCCGGCAGGAGTTCTACCGTCAGCTGGCCGCCGGGGCGGCGAGCCGCGAGGGCGGCCCAGACGCCAAGGTGAAGGCGGCCCTGCACTATTCGGCCGACGGTTCGGTCGACGGCTACGTCTCGTACCGATTCGGCGGCTGGGACAAGACCCCCGCGACGATGGAGATTGTTGACCTGGTGACCGCGACCCCGGCGGCCTACCTGGAGCTCTGGCAGTATCTGGCGGCCATCGACCTGGTGGAGCGGGTCACCTGGAACGAGGCGTCGGTCGACAACCCGCTCAGCTGGGCCCTGACCGATTCGCGGTGCATCGCGGCGTCGAACCCCCGGGACCTGCTCTGGCTACGCATCCTCGATGTGCGCCAGGCCCTCGAAGCCCGCCTATACGCCGCCGACGGCACCCTGGTTCTGAAGGTCACCGACGGTCTGGGTCTCACGGCGGGCACGTTCTTGCTCGAGGTGCAGGGCGGCACAGCGCGAGTCACTGACTCCGCCGCGGCGTCCGACCTGGACCTGGACATCGCCGCTCTCTCCTCCATCTACCTCGGCGGGGTCAACCCCGTGTCACTGGTCGCGGCGGGCAAGGTGCACGAACACACCTCGGGTGCGGCGTTCAATGCGGCGAGGCTCTTCGCAGTGGAGCGGCCGGCGCACTGCCTGACGCACTTCTAGGCAGGAACCGGCCTGCAACGCCACATCGGCTCCCGTCGAGTGACGGCGTTCCGGCGATGGTTTCCCGCCCGCGGTGTACAGCCGCTACTCAGCTCCCGGCTTTGCGCCAGCGCAGTTCGTCAGCGCCGAGCCTCAGCACATCCGTTCGGGCGGCTTCAAGCGCGGCCGACACGGCGCCGGAAACGACCGCGGTCGCACCGAGCAACGACTGCCTCAGATCGGGCGCTGGGAGGTCCAACTCCGTCGGCAGGCGCGTGCGCGCGACATCGATCACCTCGGCGAGTCCGTCCGCTACCGCCCCCGACACAATCACCCGTTCGGGGTCGTAAAGACTGCCGAACACCGCAGTTACGCGTGCCAGTAGTGCCCCCGCACGATCGACGAGGCCTTTCGACCACAGGTCACCCTGCCGGGCCAGGTCGAGGACCGCGCGACCCGTGAGGAGCCGGTCGGGCACGCCGCTTAAGGGGTGCCCCGCCGGGATTTGGCCGGCGGCGGCGGCTTGCACCACCCAGTCAGTGAGTTTCAGGCCAATCCCCGCAGCCGATTCGACGCCGAAGACGAAATCGAATGCCTTCATCTCTCCGACGCCGCCATGGGCGCCCTTGAGGAGATGCCCGTCGACGACGACGCCGGCACCCAAGCGGTCACCTGCCAACAGCACCACGAAGTTTCGCAACCCGACAGCCGCTCCGGCAGAGCCCTCTGCCACAGCGGCCAGGGACGCATCATTCTCGATCCGCACGATGGGCACCCAGTCCTCGAGCAGCTCGAGCAGGTCCGGGTTCATTCGACGCCAGAATCCCTCGCGTTGCTCGGGCGATCCGCCCAAAGCGTCGACGGGGGCCGGAACCCCGATGCACGCGGCGAGCACCTCGGTGCGGGAACGCCCCGCGGCGCTCAGGGCGGAGTCGATGGCATCAACCACGGCGGCTCGGCGCACCCGCGGGTCTTCCTTGTGGGCGCCCAGCTCAACGGTCTCCTGAGCGAGCACCTTCCCGCGAAGGTCGGCCACTGTGGTGGTGAGGTGTGATCGACCCGCATCCATGCCGACGACCACGGCAGCGTCAGGCCAGAGCTCGAACCGACGCGAGGGTCGCCCCTTCTGGTACAGACCTACCGCTCGGGCGTTCGGCAGTTCTCGGATTAGGCCGAAGTCGATGAGCTCGTCGAGCGCCGCAATGGCCGTCGACCGGGTGAGCCCGGTAGCCTCCATGGCCTCAGTGCTCACGAACGCGTCGGCACCCCAGGCGAAGTCGAGCATCGCGTGCAGGCTGGCGCGTGACTCCGGGGCGACGGCGTTCAGCATGGCAGGCAAACCTCTTGACTCTCGTATTCCTTTGTTGCATTATTGTGGCAGTCCTATTGATTTGGACCCTAAATCTAATAGTCGAACTAATCCGAAGAATACCAATGACGGTTTTTGAAAGGACGATAGCGTGGACCGATTCAGTCGCCGCATTCCCCGCGTGTTGGCAGCCACTTTAGGTCTCCTCCTGGCGGGAGCGACACTCACCAGCTGCGCTGGAGCAGACTCCCCAGAGACCGTGCGTTTTTACCTCACCAAGCCGGAGGCGATCCCGTATTTCCGCGAGCTGATCAAGGAGTACAACGCGACCCAGGACGACGTTGAAGTGGTCCTCGACTCGTCGACCAATTTGCAGGCCGGTTTCCTCCGCGGCAATCCGCCGGACCTGGGGATGCTCAACTACAACATGGAGATGGCCCGCTTCATGGAGCGTGGCGCCCTGAGTGACCTTTCCGATATGCCGGAGGTCGACCGTATTCTTCCGGAGGTGCAGGATCTCGTCGGCCAGTACGCGAGTTATCCCGGCCGCACGAGTGTTCTGCCGTACTCCGTGATGGCGGCATCCGTCATTTACAACAAGGCGATTTTCGAGGAGCAGGGTCTTCAGGTGCCGAAGACCTACGACGAGCTCATTGCGGTGTGCGACCAGCTGAAAGCAGTCGGAATCACCCCGTTCTACGGCACCTTCAAAGACCCGTGGACCGTTGCACAGGGGTGGTTCGATTACACGGTCGGCGGCGAAGTAGACGTGGCCAGTTTCTATGACGAGATGGACTCGCTCGGCACCGACGTCGGCCCCGACTCGCCTGTCTCATTCGAAAAGACTCTTGCAGACCCGGTCGACCGGATGAAGCTCCTCATTGACAACTACGCGAACCCGGATGCCGCGAGCAAGGGATATGGCGACGGAAACCTCGCGTTCGCCCAGGGCCAGGCGGCCATGTATCTGCAGGGCCCGTGGGCCCTCGGCGAGATCGCCAAGACCGCACCCGATTTGGACCTCGGCACTTTCCCGTTGCCCATGACCGACGACCCCGAGGACCTCCAGGTGCGGGTGAACATCGACCTGGCGGCCTGGATCCCCGAGGCGTCCAAGCACAAGGACGCGGCCAGGGAGTTCCTCAGCTACCTGTTCCAGAAGGACGTCATCGACGCCTACAACGCGGCCCAGCTCGGCTACGGCACCACCACCGACGCCGCACCGGTTACCGACCCGCGCATCGTCGGGATGAAGGAGTACTACGACGCCGCCGAGTTTTACCAGGGGGCATCGAAGGAAATACCCCTCACCATCCCCGCCGAGAACTACCTCCAGGGCATCGCGGTTGGCGGCAGTGTGCAGAACACCCTCAAGACCCTCGACGCGGACTGGGCGCGACTTGCGCTCCGCCAGTAGCCGACAAGCAAAGGAACCGGCAATGACAACGACGACAATGCCCCAGCGGCCGAGGCGCAAGGTCGAAGGCATCTACCTGGCTTTCCTGGTACCGAGCCTTCTGCTGTTCACCCTGGCCATCACAGTCCCGGCGATCATCGGCATCTTCTTCAGCTTCACCAACTCGATCGGTTTCGGCGACTGGGAGTTCGTGGGAATGATCAACTACGTGGCGATGTTCTCCGACCCCGCCATCCTCTCGAGCTACCTGTTCACGTTCGGGTTCGCTGCCGTAACCGTCGTACTGGTGAACGCGATCGCGTTCCTGCTCGCGGTCGGACTGACGGCGCAGATCCGGCTCAAGACGGCGCTGCGCACGGTGTTCGTGATCCCCATGGTGGTGTCCGGCATCATCATCGCCTACGTCTTCAACTTCCTGTTCTCCAACTCGCTCCCGGCATTCGGGCAGGCGACCGGAATCAGCTGGTTGAGCGAGAGCATTCTCGCCAATCCCGACCTCGCCTGGGTCGGCATCGTGATCGTGACCGCCTGGCAGGCGATCCCCGGCACGCTTCTGATCTACATCGCCGGCCTGCTCGCGATACCCGGGGATGTCTACGAGGCGGCCGGCCTCGACGGCGCGAGCAAGTGGCAGCAGCTGTTGCGGATCACCCTTCCACTTGTGGTCGGCTACGTCGTGATCAATGTCCTGCTCGGCTTCAAGAACTTCCTCAACGCCTACGACGTCATCGTCGGCCTCACCAACGGAGGCCCGGGCACCGCTACCCGAAGCATCCCGATGACTATCGTCACGGGCTTTACCGGAGGCGACTACGCCTATCAGATGGCCAACGCGACGATGTTCTTCGTCATCGTCGTCGTCATCTCAGTGCTTCAACTCCGACTCACCCGTGGAAGGAACGCGATCTAATGACCATGCAGCCCGCCCTCATCGCCGAGAGCATCGATGCCACGGCCACACTCGAAGACGGCACAGCGCGCCGCGCGCCCGTCCGTGCCACCCGGGGCCGCGGACACAAGTCCAGCTTGTCCACCATGATCGTGCTGCTGTTGTGCGCCGTCACTGTGGTCGTTCCTCTTTACGTGACGATCTCGATGGCGTTCAAGACCCAGGCGCAAGCAGTCGACGGCAACGCCTTCTCGCTTCCCGCCCCGTTCAGTGTCGACGGCTTCGTCACGGCCTGGAACCTCACGAACTTCCCCGCTGCATTCATGGTCTCCATCCTCATCACGGCGGGCACCGTCGTCGGCACCGTGATCCTGGGCGCTCTCGCCTCCTACGCCATCTCCCGCAATTGGGACCGCAAGCTGTTCCGCTGGTCGTTCTTCTACCTGCTCGCGGCGATGTTCATTCCGTTCCCGGTGGTGGCTCTGCCCCAGATCCAATTGACTGGGCTTCTCGGGCTCGACAACCCCGTCGGCGTCACACTCCTCCACATCATGTTCCAGCTGAGTTTCAGCATCCTGCTGTTCACGGCCTTCCTACGGTCGATCCCGACCGAGCTGGAAGAAAGCGCACGCATCGACGGCGCCAACACGTGGCAGACCTTCTGGCGACTGATCTTTCCCCTGCTGGCCCCGATGAGCGCGACCGTCGGAATCTTCGCGTTCCTGGCCTCATGGAATGACTTCATGATGCCGTCGCTCATAACTTCTGATGCCGCGCTGCAGACGTTGCCGGTCGTGCAAAGCATCTTCCAGACCCAGTTCAGCAACAACTACAACGTGTCATTCGCCTCGTACCTGATGGCAATGGCGCCCGCCATCATCGTCTATCTCTTCACCCAGCGCTGGGTGATGGAAGGCGTCACGCAGGGTGCCGTCAAGGGCTGACGCCCCGGCCGGACCCCGCATCATTTACGCCCAGATCCCAAGGAGAACCAATCAAGTGAGCATCGTCGACGTCGCGCAGTCCCCTACCCAGAACCCGTTCGGTGAGCCAGCACCGTGGTGGCGCCAGGCCGCGGTTTACCAGATCTATCCCCGCAGCTTCGCCGACGCAAACGGTGACGGCCTGGGCGACATTCCCGGCATCACCTCGAAGGCCGACTACCTGCACGAGCTCGGCATCGATGCGGTGTGGTTGAGTCCGTTTTATCCCTCGGCCCTGGCCGACGGCGGATACGATGTGGCGGATTATCGAGACGTCGATCCCCGACTCGGCACGCTGGCCGACTTCGACGTGATGCTCGACGCGCTGCACCTACGCGGCATCCGGGTCGTCGTCGACATCGTTCCCAACCACACCTCCGACCAGCACTCCTGGTTCCAGGAGGCGCTCGCCTCCGGTCGGGGGTCCAAAGCGCGTGAACGCTACCTCTTCCGCGAAGGCAGTGGGCCGGATGGCTCACTTCCGCCCACCGACTGGGTCTCCGCCTTCGGGGGGTCTTCCTGGGAACGGGTTCCGGACGGTCAGTGGTACCTGCACAACTTTGCCATCGAGCAGCCGGACCTCAACTGGGCCAACCCGGAGGTACGCGCCGACTTCCTGACGACACTGCGATTCTGGTCGGATCGCGGCGTCGACGGCTTCAGGATCGACGTGGCCCACATGCTGACCAAGGACCTTACGGAGCCGCTGCCGTCCCAGGCGCAGCTCGACGCCCTGCCCCGGGATGGCATGCATCCAATGGTGGACCGCGACGACGTGCACGAGGTTTACGCCGAGTGGCGCCGAGTGTTCGATTCCTACGACCCGCCGCGCACGGCCGTCGCGGAGGCCTGGGTGGACAAGGCGCGGGTGCCGCTGTACGCCAGCCCCACTGGCCTGGGCCAGGCCTTCAACTTCGACCTGCTCGAAGCGGACTTCGATGCCGGCCAGTTCGAGACGGTGGTGCGCGACAACCTCGCCCTGGCTGAGACGTCAGGATCGTCCAGCACCTGGGTGCTGTCGAACCACGACGTCGTGCGGCACTCGACCCGATACGGACTCCCCCAACCTGATCGTGACGGCTCCGGCCGGCCGGTACGCAAGCACGGTGTCGACTGGGTGATCTCCGGTGGGGTGTCGCCCGTGCTCGATCGAGCGGCCGGCGCGCGTCGCGCGCGCGCCGCAACCCTGTTCATGCTGGGCCTGCCCGGCTCAAGCTACCTCTACCAGGGCGAAGAGCTGGGCTTACATGAGGTCGCCGAGATCCCGGCCGCCGATCGGCAAGACCCGACCTTCTTCCGAAGCGCCGGTACCGACCTCGGCCGGGACGGCTGCCGGGTCCCCCTGCCGTGGGAAGCCGACGGCGACCCGGAATCGGCGTTCGGCTTCGGAACCGGCGGGTCTCACCTGCCCCAACCGGCGTGGTTCGCCGACTACACGGTCGCGGCCCAGAGCACAGATCCCTTCTCGTCACTCGAGTTGTACCGCAGGGCCCTCGCGCAACGGCACTCGCTGCAGACCGGGGAACACCTGGAGTGGATTCCGACGGGGCGCTCCGACGTTCTGCGCTACCGCCGCCCCAACGGTTGGGAGGTCGTGACCAACTTCGGGATCGAACCCTACGCGGTCGACCGTGACGATGTGGCGCTCTCCAGCCGCGCCCTCGACGCGGGCAGCCTCCCCGGCGAGGCCACGGTGTGGTTTGGCGGTCGCGGCACCGACTAATTCGAGGCCACCGGGCCGGCCCCAGCTGCAGCGCCGTCGTCAATACACCGTGCAGGACGGTGAGGGCGGCAGGGTTCGGCTGGGGCCCTTTATCGTGCGGGGCCCTCCGTCTGGGCAATGGGATCGGGCGATGTGCCCTGCACGCTTGACATTCACAAAAACGTTTATGTAAGCTCACACCCAGATCAACAAAAACGTTTTTGGGAATGGGTTCAATGATGAGCAAGCGTGTGGGAATTCGAGAGGTCGCGGCCGCGGCCGGCGTCTCCGTGACGACCGTGTCGCACTCGCTCAGCGGCGGCGGCCAGATCAGCGATGCCACCCGGGAACGCGTGCGTTCGGTGGCCGAAGGCCTCAACTACGCACCCAACCGACTCGCCAGCGGACTGCGCAGCAAGCGCTCGCAGATCATCGGCTTCGTCAGCGACGAGATCTCCACCACGCCCTACGCCGGCAACGTGCTGCTCGGCGCCCAAGAAGCCGCCGCGGCCAACGACCAGGTGCTCATGGTCGTCAACTCCAACCGCAACTCCCGCATCGAAGACCGCGGCATCGACGCCCTGCTGCAGCACAGCGTCGACGGCATCATCTACGCCCGCATGTACCACCAGGCCGTTGAGCTGCCGGCGGCTTTGAGCGGGGTTCCCACGGTTCTGCTCGACGCATCCAGCGACCGCACCGACCTCTCCTCGGTGGTGCCCGACGAAGAGGGCGCCGCCGTCACCGCGATGGAGCACCTGCTCGCCGCCGGGCACCGACGCATCGGCTACCTGGGCAACATCGACGACATCCCGGCCACCCGCGGCCGCCTCGACGGCTACCGGGCCGCTCTCGCCGCGCACGGCATCGCCTTCGACGAGTCGCTGGTCACGGTGAGCGAGTCCATGACCGGTCCCGGGCGGGATGCGGCCAGCCGGCTGCTCGCTCTCACTGACCGGCCCACGGCGCTGTTCTGCTTCAACGACCGGATGGCGATGGGCGCCTATCAAGCCGCCCACCTGGCCGGCCTGGAGATCCCCCGCGACCTCAGCATCGTCAGCGTCGACAACTTCGAGGTTCTGGCCGATGCCCTGCTGCCCGGGCTCACCTCGATCGCGCTGCCGCACTACGAGATGGGCCGCTGGGCCATCGAGCGGCTCGCGGCCGAACTGGCGGGCGACGCCGACTCGGCTCCGCAGCAGATTCGCATGCACTGTCCGCTGGTTCTGCGGCAGTCAGTCGGCCCGCCACCGCGCTAACGCGGCGACGAGCCCACCTCCACACTTCGCGACCGCTGGAACGGCCGCGACGATCGACGCCTCCGTCGAGACACCCCCACCCCAACCGATAAGAAGGAATGAAGATGCGACACGCAAAGAAGCGCCTGATCGTAGCGAGTTTAGTCGCCACCAGTCTCGTTGCAACGATGGCCGGCTGCGCCAGCGGCGGCACCGCAGGCTCCGACGGCAAGAATGGTGAGCTCACCATCTGGACTCACAACGGCGGCAACACCGAAGAACTCACCGCCGTGCAGGCCATCGTCGACGGCTACAACGAGAGCCAGGACGAGAACACGGTGAAGCTGCAGGCGTTCCCGCAGGCCTCCTACAACGACTCGGTCATCGCGGCCGCGGCATCCGGCAAGCTGCCCTGCATCGTCGACATCGACGGCCCGAACGTGCCCAACTGGGCCTGGGCCAAGTACCTCACCCCGCTGGATCTGAGCGTTGACCTGGACGAAAACCTGCCCAGCACGCTGGGCATCTGGAACGGCGAGACCTACTCGGTGGGCTACTACGACGTGGCACTGGCAATGTTCGCCCGCAAGTCGGTGCTCGCCGACGCCGGCATCCGCGTGGCCACCATCGACCAGCCCTGGACCGAGGAGGAGTTCGAGTCCGCCCTGGCCACCCTCAAGGCCGAGGGCACCTGGAAGAATCCGCT
The DNA here is from genome assembly GCF_054075385.1 of Cryobacterium sp. AP23. NCBI lineage: Bacteria > Bacillati > Actinomycetota > Actinomycetes > Micrococcales > Microbacteriaceae > Cryobacterium > Cryobacterium sp. AP23. Next base: position 2,639,741 of record NZ_CM133415.1, read on the forward strand.
CGACATCGGCACCGGCGACGTGGGCGAGTGGTACCCCTACGCGTTCTCCCCGCTGCTGCAGTCCTTCGGCGGCGATCTCGTCGACCGCAGCGACTACCAGTCCGCCGACGGCGTGCTCAACGGTCCCGAAGCCCTCGAATGGGCCGAGTGGATGCAGGGCCTCGCCACCAACGGCTACATCGCCACCAAGAGCGGCGCCGACTCCGCGCTCGACTTCCAGAACAACGTCACCGCCATCCAGTACGGCGGCAGCTGGGCGGCCGCCAACAACGCCGCCGCGCTCGGCGACGACCTGGCCGTGATGCCCTCCGTCGACCTCGGCGAAGGCACCAAGATCGGCGGCGGTTCCTGGCAGTGGGGCGTGACCACCGGTTGCGCCAACCCGGAGGCGGCCATGGACTACCTCTCCTACTCGCTCTCCCCCGAGAACATCGCCGCGGTCTCGGTGGCCACCGCCACCATCCCCGCCACGGATGCCGCCGCCGCGCTTGTGCCCGGATTCGAAGAGGGCGGCAACCTCGCCATCTTCCGCGAGTTCTCCGCCCAGAGCGCCGTGCTCCGCCCGGAGACCCCGGCCTACCCGTTCATCGCGACGGAGTTCACCAAGGCCACGCAGGACATCATCAACGGCGGCGACCCGCAGAGCACCCTCGACGCGGCGGTCAAGGCGATCGACGCCAACATCAAGTCCAATGGCGGTTACACGCAGAAGTAGTCGACCGCGGGGGCGCGGCTCAGTGCCTCAACTGACAGCCGCGCCCCCGCCCTCGCTCAGGGAGACTCTCATGACCACCACACTCGAACGACCCCCCGCGGCATCCGCCCCACGCCCGGTGCGCAGCACCCGGCCCAAGCGGGACCGCACCAGCAAGACCGAGAACGTCGCCGGGCTGGCCATGCTGGCCCCCGCGGTGCTGCTGCTCGCCCTCTTCATCTTCGTCCCCGCGATCCTCGCGTTCGGGCTGGCATTCACCAACGCCCGGCTCATCTCGCCCTACCCGGCCATCTTCGTGGGCCTCGACAACTTCGCGCGACTGTTCACGGATGCCTCGTTCTTCCGCGCACTACTCAACGTCGCCTATTTCGCCGTGGTCGTCGTTCCGCTGCAGGCCGGCCTCGCCCTGGTGATGGCGATCCTGGTGAACAAGAAGGTCAAGGGCACCACCTTCTTCCGCACGGTGTACTTCCTGCCGGTCGTCACCTCCATGGTCGTCGTCTCGCTGCTCTGGCTGTTCATGTACCGGCAAGACGGCCTGATCAACGTAATCATCGAACGGGTCACCATGGGCCTGGTCACCGGACCGGACTGGCTGAACGACACCTCCACCTCGATGCCGGCGATCATCCTGATGTCGGTCTGGCAGGGTGTGGGCTTCCACATGATCATCTGGCTCTCCGGGCTGCAGACGATTCCGGCCGACCTATATGAAGCCGCCGACCTCGACGGCGTCACCGCCTGGCAGCGGTTCCGGTACATCACCTGGCCGGGCCTCTCCGCGACGCGCAGCCTGATCCTGGTGACCATCACCATCCAGGCCCTGAGCCTATTTACCCAGATCAGCGTGATGACCCAGGGCGGCCCGCTGAACTCCACCACCACGGTGGTCTACGAAGCCGTCGAATCCGGCTTCGCCCAGCAGGAGACCGGCTACGCCTCGGCGATCTCCCTCGTGTTCTTCGTTATCGTGCTGCTGATCTCGGTCGTGCAGCGCTTCCTCAGCAGAGAGAAGGCCTGATCATGGCGATCTCACAAGTAGCGATTCCCGAAGTGGCCCCGGCATCCGCCCCGCACGTGGTGCTGGGCAAGAAGACCGCCAAGAAGAAGCGCGTGATCGGCCTCGGCGGCTGGATCCTCCGGATCGGCCTGGCCGTTCTGTTCCTCTTCCCGATCCTGTTCATGTTCGTGTCGTCGCTCAAGCCCGACCAGCAGATCTTCGGCGACCTATCGTCGATCGCCGCGTTCCTGCCCATCGGCAACATCTCGATGGACAACTACGCCGCCGTGTTCGATCGGGTGCCCGCCGCCCGGTTCCTGATCAACTCGATCGGCATCTCGGCGATCACCGTTGTCGCCGGCATCCTGGTGAACAGCCTGGCCGCGTTCGCGCTCTCCCGGATGCGGGTGCGCGGCAAGACCGTGATCCTCACGCTGATCATCGCCACGCTGATCGTGCCGTTCGAGACCTTGGCCCTGCCGCTGGTGTGGTGGGTGAACCAGCTGCCGTCGTTCGAGCTGAGCGAGATGGGCTTCATGTTCACCAAGGGCTGGATCGACACCTACCAGGTGCAGATCATCCCGTTCATCGCCAATGCGTTCTCGATCTACCTGTTCCACCAGTACTTCGAGTCGATCCCCAAGGAGCTCGACGAGGCCGCGCGGATGGACGGCGCCGGCTGGTTCCGCATCTATCGGCAGGTGGTGATGCCGCTCTCCGGTCCCGCCATCGCGACCGTCGCCATCCTCACCTTCCTGCCCGCCTGGAACTCCTACCTCTGGCCGCTGATGGTGGTGCAAACCGAGGAGCTCCGCCCGGTGATGGTGGGAGTGCAGTACTTCTTCCAGCTCAACGTCTCGTGGGGAGAGGTGATGGCGTACTCCACGCTGATCACCCTGCCCGTGGTGGCCCTGTTCATCGCTTTCCAACGCTCATTCGTCAACAGCATCGCGTCCAGCGGTGTGAAAGGTTAGGCCCGCACCATGTCGCTCCAACTGCCCGATAAGTGGATCTGGGACTCCTGGTACGTGCAGGTCGACGGCGTCACGCACGCCTTCTACCTGCACGCCAGCCGCGCCCTCGGCAACCCCGACCGGCGGCACCGGCACCCCATCGTGGGTCACGCCGTCAGCACCGACCTCACCAACTGGACCGTCGTGCAGGACGCCCTGATCATCTCAGATGCGCCCGCCTTCGACGACGGCACCACCTGGACCGGATCGGTGGTGCAGGCCGACGACGGCCTCTGGTGGATGTTCTACACCGGCACCTCACGCGCCGAAAACACCATGGTGCAGCGGGTCGGCGCGGCCACCTCCCCCGACCTGCTCACCTGGACCAAGGTCTCCACCGACCCCCTGGTCGAGGCCGACTCCGCGCACTACGAGAAGCTCGACCTGTCGCTCTGGCACGACGAGGCCTGGCGAGACCCATGGGTGTTCCGGTTCCCGGGCGAGAGCACCTGGCAGATGCTGATTACCGCCCGCGCGGCATCCGGCGACCCGCTGGTGCGCGGTGTGCTCGGCCACGCCACCAGCGAAAACCTCATCGATTGGACGGTGCAGCCGCCGCTCAGCCACCCCGGTCAGGGCTTCGGCCAGCTGGAGGTGTTCCAGTTCGAGATCGTCGACGGGGTGCCGATCCTGCTGTTCTGCTGCGGCGTCTCGGAACTCTCGCCCGAACGTCAGGCGGCCGGAGAGGTGGGCGGCGTGTACAGCGTGGCGGTGGATGCCCGCCTCGAGCAGGTGGACTTCACCGGCTCGGTGCTTTTCGACCGCACCGATCTCTATGCCGCCCGGCTGCTTCAGGATGCCGACGGCGGCTGGGTGCTGCTCGGCTTCATCAACATCGTCGACGGCGAGTTCGTCGGCACGCTGAGCGACCCGATTCCCGTCACGGCCGATCCGGTGCTCGGGCTCGTGCACCGGCCCGAGGTTTCTTCGTCCACGGCGACCGACTTCGCCGCTGCCGCCCAGTGAACGAGTCCGCGCGGGTGCTGGTGGTGGGTGAGGCACTGGTGGATCTGGTGCAGCGGGCCGATGGCTCCCGGCACGAGGCACCCGGCGGCAGCCCGGCCAATGTGGCGCTGACACTGGGGCGCCTGGGCCGGCATCCGCAGCTGCTCACCAGCCTGGGCGACGACGACCGCGGCCGTGCGGTGCGCGGCTGGCTGGAAGGCTCGGGGGTACGAGTGTCTGCGGGGAGCGCGACCGGGGCGCACACCTCTACCGCGACGGCACTACTTGATGCCTCGGGAGCGGCGACCTACGAGTTCGACCTGGCCTGGTCCGTGGACACCCTGCTGGCCGGCCCGGCCGACGTGCTGCACGTCGGCTCGATCGCCACGGTCATCGAGCCGGGGGCATCGGCCGTGCTTCGCCTGGTCGAAGAGCGACGCGACAACGCCACCATCACCTTCGACCCGAACATCCGCCCCGCCCTGATCGACGATGCTGCCGCCGCTCGGGCCCGGATGGAGCAACTGGTGGGCCTCGCCGATGTGGTGAAGGTGAGCGATGAAGACCTGCGCTGGGTGCGGCCCAACCAAGGCCTGAGCGAGGCCGCGGCCGACTGGTTGGCACTGGGCCCGGCCGCAGTGGTGGTCACCCTCGGCGGCGAGGGCGCCTTCGCGCTCACGGCTGCGGGCCGGGTCTCGATCCTGGCCCCGCTGGTGACCGTGGTCGACACCGTCGGCGCCGGCGACACCTTCATGGGCGCGCTGATCGACGGGCTGGTCGACGCGGATGTCGCCGGTGCAGATCGGCGGGCGGCCTTGCGCGAGTTGCCCCTCGGCGTGCTCGAGCGCATCATGCGCCGAAGCGCCGAAGCCGCGGCGATCACCGTTTCCCGCCCGGGCGCCGACCCGCCCACCCGAGAGGAGCTGCCGGCGGCGTGAGCTGGGCACGGGATCAAGACCTGCCTTCAGCTGGGCAACTGGGTGTGGATCAATCGATGGAGCGACGTACTCTCGATGCCTGCCCGGCGGGCCTGGTGAAGACGGCGCCGCCCGACGCAGTGTTCGCCAGTGCGGAAGTGTTCGACAGGTCGTCGAACGAGGCCGGGTGAGCCGGAAAGTGGCGTCGGCTAGATATTGGGATCGGTGAACGTGGGCGCAGTGGGCCCCGTACGAGGAGGATCACCGGGGTAGAGCGAGTCTGGTCGAAGCGCTTGCAACTGGCGCAGTTCGGCGGCGGAGAGCTGGCCATCCCGCGCGCGTCGGGCGACCGCCATGGCTTGCATATCGTTCGTCGGTTTCACACCGTCGCGGGAGAGCGCACCATTTTGCTGCATGAGGGCCCACGCGTAGACCGCGCGCTGCTTCTTACTCGACGAGCGGAACGAGCGCAGCAACCACACGAAGGTGAGCAGTAACGCGACCCCGATCAGAAAAACAATGAGCCAGCGGCCCGGTTCTTCAGGGTCACTGACCATGCCGACGGGACCGCCGATCACGAACGCGAGGCCCAGCACCCCCGTGCTCCCCAGCTGCCCGGCCCAATAGCCGTTGCCCGAATACTGCTTCCCACCCATCCTTCGAAGTTAGCAGCCGGTGCTCGACCTCTCCCGCTGGTCAAGCCTGTCTCGCTGGTCGAGCCTGTCGAGACCAAGCGAGGCAATGATCGGACGAGCCCTAACGGACGCACCTCGTATGGGCGATTGCGCCCGCTATAGCGGTAGCGGTCGCCCACAGGAGGTGCAGTGACGACGCATCCGCTGCCGCGGGCAAGGATCGCGATGGGACCGAAGGTCCTACGCCAGCGGCAGTAGGCGCTTCGCGCCGAGAGGATGATTCAGGAAGGCGCCTCTCTCCGGAGAGTGGTCACGTCGCATGTTTCGGTGCGGCGTCGTCTATGCAGTTCTAGGAGTTCCCATGTCCGCACGATCCTGGCTCATCACCTCAGCGCTCGCGGTGGCCGCCGTCACCCTTGTCGGGTGCGCACCAGCCGCCCCCGAACCGAGCGCGACCCCGGCGGCGGAGCCGGCGCACTGGTCGTACGACGGCGACACCGGCCCGGCGTCGTGGGCCGACGTGGACTCCAGCTTCGAGACCTGCGCTGTCGGTACCGACCAGTCCCCGATCGACCTGCCCGCGGCCGTGCCCGCACCGAGCACCAACATCGAGTTGAGCGCGGAGGAAACCGACGGTGACGTCTTCGACACCGGGCACGCGGTCGAGTTGGAGTCCGACGGTGAGGGCGAGACCCTCACCTTCGGCGGTGCGGAGTACAGCCTGCAGCAGATGCACGCGCACGTGCCGTCCGAGCACACCGTGAACGGCCAGCCGGCGGCGGCCGAGCTGCACCTGGTGAACGCGGATGCGGGCGGCGACCTGCTGGTGCTCGGCATCCTCGTGACCGAGGGTGCGGCATCCGACGCGCTGGCGCCGTTCATCGAGGCAGCCACCCATGCGGCGGATGAAGAGGACGTGACCCTCGATGTCGCGGCCGTGCTGCCGGCGTCGCTGGAGAACTACGAGTACTCGGGCAGCCTGACCACGCCGCCGTGCACCGAGGACGTGCAGTGGGTGGTGATGGGCACGCCGATCTCCATGTCGACCGAACAGATCGGCACGCTCGAAGGCGCACACAGCCACAACGCGCGCCCGACGCAGCCGCTCGGTGACCGGGTGGTTGTCGGCGGGACTGCCGCGCTGCAGGTCGAAGACTAAACCCGTCGCGGGGTCCGCACCGGCGGGCCCCGCACGGCCTCAACAAGCACGGCCTCAACCAGCACGGCCTCAACCAGCACGGGAAGCGGGCGACGTCGGGGCCCTACGTCATACTGGGAATGCGGGCGACGGCCCGCCTCTACCCCCGGAGACGAGATCGTGTCAGACCCCAGCCTTCGCCTGCCCAATACGCAGTTCTGTGCGGTGCTCCACTTGGGGGTGCTCCCGTTGGTGGCGCCGCCGCTGCCGCCGCGGTTCGCGGAGCCGGTGCTGGATGCGCAGTGGTTCGAGGACGGCGCCGCGATCTATGTCGGCTTCGAGGAGGGTGAGCTGCACTTCGACGTCACGCCGCAGGGCATCGAGCACCACTTCCACAATGCCGACGGCGTCGACAGCGACATCAGCCCCTGGCCGGCGGCGGATACCGAGGGCCTGCTGGCCTGGGCCGGCCCGTTCGTTCGCCACGTCAGCGAGCTGCTCGAGGAGCTCACGATGGATGCGGCCGAAGCGGCCGAGTGGAGCGCGCTGGGTCTCACCGTGTACGCCACCAGCCCACCCGAACCCGTGCAGCTGGAGGTCGTGGACCTCGAGCTCGAGGGCGAGCAACTGATGCTGCCCTGGCTGGGCGCCGGCCACGTGGGTCACGACCACATCGACGGCCCCAACCACCCCATCGCGCTGCTCTGGAACCCGGACCACGACGAGCCCACCGAGCCGCTGGCCACGGCCTGGACCGACCCCGCCACCGGGCAGCCGGCCGTGCTGGCCCGGCCCGCGGTGGACTGGGAGGCCGTCGGCCTGCCTGAGGCCGAAGTGCTCGAATGGCTGGAGGGGCTCTACCTCAACCACCATCTGCTCGCCGACCCGGAGGAACTCATCCTGCGTGCCGGACTGGAGCGCATCGCGGGGCTGCGCTAGCCGCGAGGGCGTAGCGTTCGTTCATTTCGTATCCGACTTCGTTTCGTATCCGACACAGGAGCATCCATGACACCGAACCATCGGCCGCCCGCCTCCAAGGCCCGCACCGCCGGCCGAATCGCGCTCGGCGCGATCCTCGTCTTGGCCGGCACGAGCCACCTCACCTTCGCGCGCGACGACTTCCGCGCCCAGGTGCCCGAGTTCGTGCCGCTCAAGGAAGACACCACGGTGTTGCTGTCCGGGATCGCCGAGATCTCGCTCGGCAGCGCGCTGCTGTTCGCCCCGACCAGCCTGCGCGGCAAGGTCGGCCTGCTGGCCGCGACCTTCTTCACGGCGATCTTCCCCGGCAACATCGCCCAGGCCGTGCACCACAGGGACGCGTTCGGGCTGGACTCGGATGGAAAGCGGATCGGCCGACTGTTCGGCCAGCCGGTGTTGATCGCCTGGGCGCTATGGTCCACGGCTGCGCTGGTGCGTCGCAAGAAATAGCAGGTCGGCAAGCGGGCGCGTCTGCCGGGTCTCGACGAGCTCGACCAGCGAGGTGCGACCAGCGAGGTGCGGCTAGCGAGGTGCGGCTAGGAGGCCGTCGCCGCCTGGCGGGTGCGGCTCCAGGTGACCAGCGGATGCAGCAGGGAGATCAGCTGGCGACCCGAGGGTGTGAGGTTGTAGCTGATCGACACCGGGGTGGTCGGCTGCACATCGCGTTCGATCAGACCCTCCTGCTCGAGCTCTTTGAGCCGCGCGGCGAGGACCCGGTCCGAGATGCCCTCCACCAGCGCTCGGTACTCGGAGAACCGGCGAGCGCCGCGGGCACCGGCCATCAGGATCGCGGCGCTCCATTTGCGGCCGGCCAGCTCCACCGAGATCTGGAACCGGCGGCACTCTTCCTCGTCGAGGGCGAAGGTGGACTCGCTCATGACACCTCACTAACTATTTATTAGCAGCTTACCACCCGGTGGTCATCGGCAGCGAGAGTGTGCATAGTTGAAACTCGGCGGGTCGAACTCGAACGCCGCCGGTACACCAGCAGAAAGGCCCCCATGGTCAGAACGATCGGCATCCTCGGAGCGGGCCGCGTGGGCTCCGCCATCGCCCGCACCGCACTGAAGGCCGGCTACACCGTGCATATCGCCGGCTCCGGGCCCGCGGCCGACATCCAGCTGATCGTGGACATCGTCATCCCGGGCGCCGTGGCTATGTCGGCGGCGGACGTCGCCGCATCCGCCGACCTGGTGGTACTCGCCGTGCCGATGCATAAGTTCCGCACCGTGGATCCGGCCACCCTGGCGGGCACGGTCGTGATCGACACCATGAACTACTGGCAGCCGATCGACGGCACGCTCGACGAATTCACCACGGATGCGCGCGGCAGCAGCGAGGTCGTCGGCTCCTTCTTCGCCGACTCCCGCCTGGTGAAGACGCTGAACCACATCGGCTATCACGACCTCGAAACCGACGCCCGGCCCGCCGGCGACCCCGACCGGCACGCCCTCGCGATCGCTGGTGACGCCGAATCCGCCGCCGTCGTGGCCGAGGTCATCAACCGGTTCGGCTTCGACCCGGTGTACGCCGGCCCACTGGAGGCCGGCGTGGCATTCGAGCCGGGCTCGCCCATCTTCGGCGGCCGCCACACCGCGGCAGAACTGCAGATCGAGCTGGGGCTGGCCGAGGCCGCCTAACTGTTCCCCGTGCGGACAATTGCACCCGGTGCGCCGGGTGCAATTGTCCGATTCGGGCACAGTTGCTCAGACTCCCGCAGCACAAGACACCCCGCTCCAGAGACAGAGGACAGACACCACCATGGAAATCGGCGCCTACAGCTTCGGTGACACCCCGCTGCATCCGGCCGAGGGCTCAGAGCCCACGGCGCAGGCCATCCGCAACCTCTTCGACGCCATCGTGCACGCGGACCGGGCAGGGCTGGACTACTTCGGCATCGGCGAACACCACACCGTGAGCATGCCGGCGTCCTCCCCCGGTGCCCTGATCGCCGCGGCCGCCGCCGCGACCGACCGGATCATCCTGGGCAGCGCCGCGAGCATCATCAGCACGGATGACCCGGTGCGGGTCTTCCAGCAGCTCGCCACCGCCGACGCCATCTCCGGGGGCGGCCGGGTGGAGATCACCGCCGGCCGCGGCTCGTCCGTGGAGACGTTCCCGCTGTTCGGCTACGACCTGGTCGACTACGACCGGCTCTACTCCGAGAAGCTCGACCTGCTGATGACCATCAACCACAGCCCCACCGAGCACATCAGCTGGTCCGGCAGCGTGCGCCCGGCCCTGGACAACCTCGCCGTGGTGCCCCGACCGGTCACCGGGCGGCTGCCGATCTGGCTGGCCACCGGCGGCAACGCGGCCTCCTCGGCGCGGGCCGGCAAGCTGGGCCTGCCGGTCTCGTACGGCATCATCGGCGGCGAGCCGCACCGGTTCGCGCCGCTGGCCGAGCTGTACCGCAGGTCGGCGGCGCAGGCCGGGCACACGAACATCAAGGTGTCGGTGGCCACCTTCGGGCTGGTCGCGCCGACCAAGCGGGAAGCGCTGGAGCGGTTCTACCCCGGCTGGCACAATCTGAACGTGGAGATGGGCAGGCTGCGCGGCTGGGCTGCACCCGACCGGCGGCAGTTCGACGCCCAGGCCGCGGCGCCCGGCGCGTACTACGTGGGCGATCCGGATAACGTGGCCGAGCGCATCGTGCACCTGCACGGCTACCTGGGCCACATGCGGCACTTCTTCCAGGCCGACTTCGGCGGCCTGCCGCAGGACCACCTGCTGGAGTCGCTCACCCTGCTGGCCACCGAGGTGAAGCCCCGGGTGGCCCGGATGCTCGCCGCCAAGTAGGCGGACCCGGTCCGCGCGCCGAAAGTGGCGGGTGGGGTCAGGACCGAGTCGCTAGGGTTGCACCAGACGGGGGTCGGTCGCTCCCGAGCGGTCGAACACTGCTGATTCCCTCCGGCCGACACCAACTGGAAAGCCGGCGGCACACATGTCCGACAACGACGCAACATGGTGAGCGCCCGCAAGGCCAAGGAGGCCGAGGCCGCCAAGACCGAGGGGCTGGTCTTCCGGATCGCCCTCGGCACCGTGGGGTTCTTCGTCGTTGTCTGCCTGCTGCCCACGGTCCTGGTGATGGTCATCGGTCTCATCGCCGGCACGACGTCGGCCGCCGACCCGTGGAACCTGCTCGCTTCCGCCGACGGCTACCCGGTGTTCCACCCGCAGGCGGCCTGGCTGCTCGTGCTGCCCGCCGTCACCATGTTCGTCCTGTCCATTGCGACGATGCCGATGGGAATGGGCAGCGGGAGCACCGTTGACCGCCCGACCCTGTACGTCACGAGTTACGGCATGGCCGTGCTGGGTTTCCTGGCCAGCATCGCGTTCCAGGATGCGCCGGATGCCGGCGTCGGAGCGCTGGTGGGTCTCGGCGCAGCCGGCCTGCTCGTGGTCGCGGGGGTGCTCTTCCACGTGCGCAACTTTCTCGGCAGCCTGGATTTCGTGCCGTGGTCCTGGCGACCGGACCTGCCCGAGCCGGAACCGACCAGCCAAGACACGATGGGCACCGCCATGGTGGCCGGGGCCAGCGGGGCGGGCGTGCAGGTGCGATTCGACTTCATGGCCTGGCTCCAGGTTCCGGAAGTCTGGCCCTGGGGCGACTGGGACTACACCGACGCCGACGACTGGGCCACCTCGTGGGGCGCCATCAAGGCCAAGCACAGCGGAGCCGACGAGGCCACGGAGGCGCGTATCGTCGCGGCACTGCGTACCGTCGAGGCCGAGCGCCACGAGGACGAGAGCCGGTTCGTGTACAGCGCCGACCCGGTGCAACTCCCGCTGATGTTCGTCAGTGTGTGGCATGACGAGGCCCACCCGGACCGATCGCTCGACCAGCTCGTCACACGGGATGCCCCCGCCGGCAGCGGGCCCGCCGCCATCGAACCCCGGGTCAGCACAGCACTCGGCACGGGCATCCGCTCGCTGCGCGACGAAAGCACAGCCGGCTCGCCGACCGACCCGTCGGTCGTGGTCCAGTACGCCTGGCGGCACGCCGAACTCGATGTGTTCGTCACCGCCGGCGGCATCCCCTCGGCACGCAGCTCCGAGGTGTTGGCGACCGTGGACACCTTCGCGCTGGCGATCGAGGTCATCAGCTAGGCGAACGCCACGGGCAGGGTTACCGGGAAACGGCGTCGGCGAACCAAGTGGTGATGGTCGTCGGATGCGTGATGGCCGTGCCCACCACCACGGCGAACGCCCCAGCGTCGATGCAGGCCGATGCCTGCGCCGGAGTGTGCACACGACCCTCGGCGATCACCGGGATCGGCAAGACCGAAGCGAGGATGCGCAGCACCTCGAGGTCGGGGCCGTCGGTCTTCGTCCGCTCGCCGGTGTAGCCGCACAGGGTGGTGCCCACGCAGTCGGCGCCGGCCTCGTAGGCTGCGATACCGTCGGCCGCGGAGCCGACATCTGCCATCACCAGCGCGTCGGTCTGTTCGTGGATGCGGGCGATCGTCTCGGCCAGGGAAAGACCGTCGGGCCGGGCGCGACGGGTGCCGTCGATGGCCACGATCTCGGCGCCTGCGCCGATCACCGCCAGGGCATGCTCGAGGGTCGGCGTGATGAACACGTCATCGGCCCCGTCTTTCCACAATCCGATCTGCGGCAGCGCCACCCGCTGGTGGATCGAGCCGATGTCGTCGAGGCCCTGGGCGCGGATGCCCACGGCTCCGCCGCGCACGGCGGCCTCGGCGATCTGGGTCATCGTTTCTGGGTTCCGCATGGGTTCGTTCGGGTAGGCCTGGCACGACACGATGAGGCCGCCCTTGAGCGCGGCGAGGAGGGGGTGGGTCATTCCGGGAATCCGTTCACGTGTTGATCGGTGCAGGGGCTGCGAGGGAAGGGGCTGCGAGGGAAGGGGTGCTTCAGGCGGTGCGGATGGTCATGGGGCGGTGAGGGCGGTGTCGAGAGTCGTTGCTGCAATCAGGGAGGCCGCGCCGACGATGGCCGAGTCCGCGCCAAGGCTGGTCGGCACGATGCGACAACCGGTCAGCAGGCCCATCGCTTCTGCACGGGCCTGGCCTTCCACTGCGTCCCACCAGCGCGGTCCGGCGGCAGCGAGGCCGCCGCCCACGATGACGACGTCGGGATCGACGCTGTTGATCAGGCCGCCGATAGTGCGGCCCAGTGCGGTCGCGGCGACGGCGATGACCTCCGCCGCCAGCGCGTCGCCCGCGTCGGCCCTGGCGAAGATCTCCTGGGTGTCGCCGGCCACCGCGCCGCCACGGTGCAGGTAGGACGCGAGGATTGCCGGCCCGGAAGCGATGACCTCCAGGTGCCCGACACCGCCGCAGGTGCAGGCCAGGCCCGCTGCTTCCGCGGCGGGCACGTGTCCGAAGTGGCCCGCTGCGCCGTGCCGGCCGGACTGCAGCGCGCCGTCGATCACAAGCGCGCCGCCGATCCCGGTGCCGGCCGCAATCACCAGCACGGTGTGTTCGCCACGGCCGGCGCCGTGCACCGCCTCACCGATGGCGTGCGCGTGCACGTCATTGACGGTGGCGACCGACATGCCCAGCCGGCCTTCGACCTCGGCGCCGAGCCGCGTGCCGGTCCACCCGGGCAGCGAGTTGGTGGCGAACTTCACGGTCCGGCTCACCGGGTCGATCACGCCGGCCGCGCCGATCCCGCACCCGGCGATGGTGCCGGGTGCGGATTCGATGAGGTTGGTGGCGAGATCGACGATCGTCTGGAGGATGGCCTCAGGTCCGAGTACCGCCGGTGTGGGCGCTGACACCCGCCGGAGGACGGTGCCGTCCACGGCGACGAGTCCCGCAGCCGTTTTGGTGCCGCCGAGATCGACGCCGATGGTGAAGGTCATCGCACCAGGAGGCCCGCGCGGTCGACGATCGCCTGGATGCGCTCGACGGTCTCGCCGGTGAGGGCGGGGACAGGCGGGGACATCCGGTTGGTTGCGATGATGTCGAGGTGCGCCAGCGCGGTCTTGAACGCGCCGAGCCCGGCGGCCTCTCCGCTGACGCCGGAGGCCTGGAAGACGATCTCGAACAGTTCGGACAGCTCGTCCTGGATGCGACGCACGGCGTCCCAGTCTCCTGCCTTGGCCGCGGCGACGAGGTCGACGTAACGCTTCGGGTCGACGTTGCCGAGTCCGGGCACGACGCCGTCGGCGCCGAGCAGCAGGGCGCCGTCGACGACGACCTCGTGGCCGGTGAAAAGCACCAGGGGGCTGCCGGCGGCACGGTTGGCCATCACCAGCCGGCGGAAACCGACGTCGTCGCCGCTGGAGTCCTTGACGCCGGCGATGATGCCTTCGGTGCCAAGGCGCACCAGCATCTCCAGGCCGAGCTTGTTGTGCACTCGCACCGGCACGTCGTAGGCGAAGATCGGCAGCTCGGTTGCGGCGGCCAGCAGACGGAAGTGCGTCTCGATCTCAGCCTGGTTGGGCAGGGTGTAGAACGGGGCGGTCGCCACGATCGCGTCGACGCCTGCCGCCTCGGCCAGGCGGATCTGCTGCACGACGCGGGCGGGGGTCATGTCGTTGACGCCGGCCATCACCTTGACGCGGCCGGCGGAGATACGCACAGCCTCGCTCAGGATAAGGGTGCGGTCCGTATCGGAGAGGAAGGCGACCTCGCCGGACGACCCCAGCACGAACAGGCCATCGACGCCGGCGTCGATGAGGTGGTTGACCAGGCGCTCGAAGGATTCGAGGTCGATCGCTCCGTCGGCAGTGAGCGGGGTGACGAGGGGCGGGACGACGCCGCCGAAGGTGGGAACTGACATGGATGGACTCCTGATTTCTTTAGTTATGGATGAGAAGGCTGGGGGCCGCACCGAGGAGGGTGCGGGTGTAGGCATCGGCCGGGTTGCGGAAGACCTGTTCGGCGGGGCCTTCCTCCACGACCCGGCCGGACTTCATCACCACGATCCGGTCGGAGACGTAACGCACGGTCTGGATGTCGTGCGAGATGAACGCCATGCCGAGGTTGAGGCTCGCCTTGAGGTCACTCAACAGGTTGAGGATCTGGGCGCGCACCGACACGTCCAGGGCGCTTGTCGGCTCGTCGGCGACGATGATGTCGGGGTCGAGAGCGAGCGCCCTGGCGATGGCCACACGCTGACGCTGACCGCCGGACACCTGGCCGGGGAAGACCTCGCTGGTGGAGGCGGGCAGCCCGACGAGGTCGAGCAGTTCCCGCACGCGGGCCTCCCTTTGCACCGGCGTGCCGATGCCGTGTACCCGGAGAGGGTCCATCAGCACGTCGTGCACTGTCATCCGGGCGTTCAACGCCGTGGACGGATCCTGGAAGATGATCGACACCGACTTGCCGTACGCCCTGGCCGTGGCCCGGTCGCGCCGGACGATGTTGCGGCCGTTGAACGACACCGTGCCGCTGGTCGGCTCCTGCAGCCCGACCATCACCCGCGCCAGGGTGGACTTGCCGCAGCCGGATTCCCCCACGATGCCGATGGTCTCGCCCCGGTTCAGGGTGAGGCTCACCCCGTTGACGGCGTGCACCTTGTCGCGACGGAACAGGGTTCCGGTGCGCGCGGTGTGGATGACATGGATATCGTCGAGCCGCAGGATCTCGTTGCTGGTGGTCATCGTGTGGTCTCCAGTTCGTCATCCGGTGCCAGGAGGGCATCGTTGTGGGTGGACACCAGGTGCAGGGTGCCGGTCACCGGGCGCAGCTCCGGGCGTTGGGCCCGCACCGCATCGCCGCTTCTCGATCGCGGCGCGAACCTGTCGCCGGTGGCGAAGTCCCGCGGTGAGGGCACTGTGCCGGGGATCTGATGCAACCGGGTGGCGCCGTCCTCGATCGACAGCACCGAGCCGAGCAGGCCACGGGTGTACTCGTGGCGCGGGCTCATCAGCAGCGCGGTCGTCGGTGCGGACTCCACCACCTGGCCGGCGTACATCACGGTGATGCGGTGTGCCAGCTCGGCGACCAGGGCGAGGTCGTGGCTCACGAAGACCATGGCGAAGCCGAGCTTCTCGCGCAGGTCGTTCAGCAGGTCGATCACCTGGGCCTGCACGGTCACGTCCAGCGCGGTGGTGGGTTCGTCGGCCACGATCAGCTTCGGGTTCCTGGTGAGTGCCATCGCGATCAACACCCGCTGGCGTTGCCCGCCGGAGAGTTCGTGCGGGTAGCTCTTCAGGGTGCGGTCCGGGTCCAGGCCCACCAATTCGAGCAACTCCCTGGCGCTGCGGGTGCCGCCGCGCTTGATCAGCTGGCCGAGTTGGGTGCGCACCAGCATCGACGGGTTGAGGGAGCTCAACGCATCCTGGTAGACCATTGCCATCTCGTGGCCGAGCAGGGCCTGGCGCTCCTTGCGCGGCATCGTCAGCAGGTCCCGGCCCTCGAAGAGGATCTGCCCGGTGATCTCGGCAGTGTCTGGCAGCAGGCCCATGATGGCCAGGCTGGTGATGCTCTTGCCGCAGCCGGACTCGCCGACCAGGGCCATGGTTTCGCCGGGCCGCACCGAGAAGCTCACGTTGTCGACCACGGCAATGTCGCCGTGCCGGTTCGGGAAGCGGATGCTCAGGTTCTTCACCTCCAGCAGCGGAGCAGCGTCACCGGTGTACACCAGCCGGTCGGTGCGAGTCGATTCGATCAACCGCAGCTGGGCGAGGTGCACCTCGAGGGGCACGGATGCCGCGGCCACCTCCACCACGGACACGGTCGTCGTGGTGGCGCTGTCGGCTGCTGACACCGTCGCAACGGCCTTGGCGTTCTTCGTGGCCGGCTTGACCAGGGCGTCGGTGAGCCCCTCGGCGAGGATGTTCAGCGACAGCACCGTGACCAGGATGAGCATGCCGGGGAAGAACGTGGCCCACCAGCCGCCGCTGAGCAGCAGGTTACGGCCGGAGGAGATCACATTGCCCCAGGACGGTGCCGGGTCCTGTACGCCGGCGCCGATGAACGACAGGCTGGCTTCGAAGACGATCGCGTCGGCGACGAGCACGGTGACGAACACCATGATCGGGGCAGCACAGTTGCGGGCGACGTGCCAGAACAGGATGTGCGGCAGCCGGGCGCCCATCACCCGTTCGGCGGAGACATAGTCTTCACCGAACTGGGCCATCACGTTGGCGCGCACGATCCGGGCGATCTGCGGAACGTAGAGGAACGCGATCGTGCAGATCAGGATCGGCAGCTCCTTGCCGAAGACGGCGACGAAGACGATCGCCAGGGCGATGCCGGGGAACGACATGATGATGTCGAGGATGCGCATGATGGTCTCGCTGAGCCAGCGGGACGCGGTGGCCGCGATCGACCCGATGATCGCACCCGCGATCAGTGCGAGGGCGGTGGCACCCAGCCCGATGGCCAGGGAGAACCGGGCGCCGTAGAGAAGCCGGGAGAAGATGTCGCGGCCGTTCCGGTCGGTGCCGAAGAGGTGCTCGAACGACGGCGGCAGTGCCGGGATGCCCGACTTGAGCGGGTCGAACGGGGCGATGACCGGCGCGAGCAGGGCGACGAGCACGACCAGGCCGAAGAAGGCGAGGGCGATTTTGGAGCCGAGCGGCATGGCGCCGAAGCGCTGGGCGGGCACGCTCAGTCGTGCGTTGAGTGATCGACGCATCGTTATACCGTCCGAATCCGTGGGTTGATGAGCAGGTAGAGCATGTCGACGATGATGTTGACAACCACGAAGGCGAGGGCGACGGTGAGGGTCACGCCCTGCACGAGGTTGATGTCGTTGTTGGTCACTCCGTTGAGGATGAGCTTGCCCATGCCGGGCAGGTCGAAGATGACCTCGATGATGACCGCGCCGCCGATGAGGTAGCCGACCCGCAGGCCGAGCACCGTCACGGGGGTGATGAGCGCGTTCCGCAGCACGTTGCGGCTCACCACGACGCTGCGCGGCAGGCCGCTGCCGATGGCCGTGCGCACATAGTCCCGGTCGAGTTCCTCGACCATCGAGGTGCGCACCACCCGGGTGAGGGAGGCGGCGACCGGGATGCCGAGCGAGATCGCCGGCAGGATCATGGTGCCCAGCCAGCCGGTGAAGGAGTCATTGATGTTGACGTAGCCGCCGGTGGGCAGCCAGCCGAGTCCGAGGGCGAAGTTCTGGATCAGCAGGATGGCGAGCCAGAACGACGGCACCGCGATGCCGGCGATCGAGACCACCCGGATGAGCTGGTCGGGCCAGCGGTCACGGTAGAGCGCCGCGGTCACTCCGAGGCTGAGTGAGAGCACCACGGCGATGAGCAGGCCCATGATGGTCAGCTGCACGGTGAGCGGGAAGGCGGAGCCGATCAGGGTGGTCACCTTGCTGGCCGGCGGCACCGTGACCCCGAGGTTGCCCTGCACCAGATTGGCCAGGAAGGTGAGGTAGCGCACGATCAGGGGGTCATTGAGGCCCGCGTCTTCGCGATAGGCCTCTCTGGCGGTCTCTGACGAGCTCTCCCCGAGGGCGTTGATGGCCGGGTCTCCCGGCGCGAGTTGCATAACGAAAAAGACGAGGGCGGTGATGCCCAGGATCATAATCGGGAGCACGGCGATTCTTCGGGCCATGAGCCTGAGCAGCGCGGTCACAAATGTCTCCTCTAAGAAGGATTGGAGTGGGGGCCGGCCAGTCGGCCGGCCCCCGTTGGATTACTGAGCCGTGCGAGCGACGTCGAGGAAGGACAGGCCGGTGAAGGCAACCGGCTTGAAACCGGTAATGGCGTCTTCGTTCCAGGCTGTCGGCAGCTTGCGGTGCACCAGCGGGTACACCGGGCATTCCTCGGCGATGAGGTCGAAAGCCTTGCCCCACAGCTTCTTCTGCGCGGCGGCATCGGAGGTTGCCATGGCGTCGTCGAGGTAGCCGGTCAGTTCGGCGAACTCGGCCGACTCGGCCCAGCGGTACCGCTTGGTGGGCCAAACGGTGGCCGCGCCGTACCACCAGCGCAGCAGCAGGTCAGCGTCGTTTCCGAAGACCGACGGGTCACCCGGGGCGACCATCACGGTGTAGTTGCCCTCGTCGACGGTCTTGTACTGCGCCCCGGACTGGTTGGTGTCGATCGTGGTCAGGATGCCGGCCGCGTCGAGGTCTTCCTTGATCAGCGGCAGAACATCCTTCACCCAGCTGGTGTCCGTGGCCAGCAGGGTGATCGTCAGGCCGTCGACTCCGGCGGCCTTGAGCAGCTTCTTGGCCTTGGGCAGGTCGTAGGTGTAGACCGTCTTGGCCTTCTGGTACGACGGGTGCTCCTTCTGCAGGTAGCTGGTGGCCGCGGTGGCCTGGCCCAGCATGCCGGTGTTGATGAGCTTGTCGTAGTCGATGGCGTAGCGGAACGCCTGCCGCACCCGCTTGTCGTCGAACGGCGCGACCGAGGTGTTGAACATCATGAACAGTTGGCCGAAGGACTGCACGGATTCCACCGTCGCGTCCTTGAGCGAAGCGACGTCGATGTAGGGCACGTCCTCGATCGCCTGTACCCGCCCGGACTGCACCGCGGTGACGCGGGCGGCGGCATCCGAGAGCAGGTTCCAGGTCATCGCCGCAGCCAGGGCGGGGCGGGCGCCGGTGTAGGCGTCGAAGCGCTCGAACATGATCTTGTCGTCCTTGACGGCCGACAGCATCTTGTACGGGCCGGTGCCGGTGGGCAGGGAGTCGAAGGCGACCTTGTCGGCCTCGACCAGCGCCTTGGGGACGATCTTCACGACGGAGAGGCGCTCCAGCGCGAGGGCGGTCTCCTGCTTGAGTGTGATCACGACCGTGGTCTCGTCGACCTTCGCGATGGAGTCGACGAACGGCAGGAAGGTCAGGTAGAGCGACGCGTTTGCCGGGTCGAGCACGCGCTGGAACGAGAAGACGACGTCGTCTGCCGTTACCGGGCTGCCATCGTGGAAGACCGCGCCCTCGCGCAAGACCGCCGTGATGCTCTTGCCCTTGACCGTCGGCAACTCGGTCGCGAGTGCTGCATAGACCTCGCGGGTGACCGGGTCGAGCTCGACCAGACCTTCGAGCACGTGCCAGTTGGCGGCGACGGTGACGGCGCCGGTGGTGGTCATCGGGTCGAAACCGGTGGAGAGGGCATAGGAGATGCCCGCTTCAATGGTTCCGTTCTTGTCAACGCCCGGGCCGTCGGCGGTGGTCGGTGCCACGCTGTTGGTGGAGGCGGGGCCGCTACAGGCTGACAGTGTTGCCACCAAGCCCATTGCGCCTGCGACCTGGAGGAAGACCCTGCGACTAGTCTTCCCCTGAAGTGTTTCTTGAAGCATCGGATTGCCTTTCGTTCATATTCGGAAAGCTTAATCAGACGTCAGACGTCCTACGTGTTAGATTGAAGTTATACACCCACGAGTGAAAGGTCAAGCACGGATGCTGAATATCGATGAATCGAAAGCAGGAGTTTTCGCCTCCGAAACGTCCCGGAAACGTAGTTCCGTGACCGACCAGATCAAGGATTTCATCCTCACCAAGGGCCTGAAGTCCGGCGACCTCATGCCCACGGAAACCGAAATCTGCGCTGAACTGGGGGTTAGCCGATCCAGCGTTCGTGAGGCCATCCGGACCCTTGCGGCGCTTGACATCGTGGAAGTCAAACACGGATACGGCACCTATGTCGGCCAACTCTCCCTCGCTCCCCTGGTCGAGGGTCTGGTCTTCCGCGGCGTCCTGCGCCCGCAGGACGACTTCGCCGCGCTGCGTGAAGTGATCGAGGTGCGCGAAGCGCTCGACATCGTCATGGCCCAGCAGATCATCGACGCATTGCACGGAGAAACGGATGAGGTCCTCGAGGGCCTGGTGTCGACCATGGTGGCGAAGTCGGCGTCCGGCACCGCGTTCGCCGAGGAAGACCTGGCTTTCCACACCCGGTTACTCGCCTATCTCGACAACACCCTGGTCGGACAGCTCGTCACCGCCTTCTGGGAGATCAACACCGTGCTGTACCCGAAACTCGGCATCGCCCCGGCCGAGGACATCGACGACACCGCCCGCGCCCACGGCGCGATGCTGGAGGCCGCCAAGGCCGGCGACCTCGACGCATACCGGGCCGCCGTCGTGGCGCACTACCAGCCGTTGCGACGCTCGTTGGAGAAGGCGGCGCTGAAGAGCGCCACCGACTAACCAACTACCCCGCCGCGATGGTGCGCCGGGCGATGTCGAGCACCGCCTGCTCGTCGTCCACCCCACCGCCTTCGTGGCCGTTGAACGGCCAGACGGTGATCTCCTTCGGCCCGTCGTAGGCGTTGAACGCCCCGAACACCGTGGAGGGCGGGCAGATCGGGTCCATCAACGCGGCAGACAGCCACACCGGCGCGGTGGCGCGCTTGATGAAGTTGACGCCGTCGAAGTACGACAGCGTCTGCAACACAGAGGCGGCGCGGTCGCGGTACCAGGACAGGTAATTCGCGATCTCCTTGTAGGGGTCTCGGTCGGTGATCATGATCGCCCGGGGAAAGTCGCAGAGGAACGGCACCCGGGCCGCCACGCCGCCGAGGCCGGGCATCAGGCCGGCGACGGCCAGCGCCAGTCCGCCGCCCTGGCTGATGCCGGTGACCAGCACCCTGGCCGCATCCGTGAGCGGCAGGTCGGCCGCGGCGTCGACCAGCCGCACGGCGTCGACGATCAGGCGCCGATAGTAGTAGGACTCCCGAGCATCGATGCCGCGGGTGAGGAAGCCGGGTACCTGCGGGCCGGAGCCGGTCAGGTCGGGGGTGCTGCCCCGCGAGCCGCTCCAGGCCTGGCCGCGGGTGTCCAACTCCAGGTGAGCGTAGCCGGCGGATGCCCAGAGCAGGTTCTCGATGGCGTCACCCCGGCCGCGGCCGTAGCCGTGGAATTGCACGATCGTGGGCAGCGCGGCTGTGGTGCCGGCCGGCACGCGCAGCCAGGCCTTGATGCGCTCCCCCGCATAGCCGGCGAAGGTGACGTCATAGACGTCGAGGGTGGCCAGGCCCGCGTCGACCTTCTGCACGGCCAGAGCCAGCGGATGTCGGCGGGACGACTGCAGGGTCTCCGACCAGAACTCGTCGAAATCCTCGGGGTCCGTCTGCGAGCTTCGGTAGGCGTGCAGCTCTGCTTCGGGTAGGTCCAACAGCATCCGGACGCTCAGCGGACCGTGTTGCGCAGGGTGCCGATCCCCGGGATGGTGATCGCCACCTCGTCGCCCGGGTTCAACTCGGCCGCGGTGTTGGGCGATCCGGTCATGACGATGTCGCCGGGTTCCAGGGTCATCCAGCGGGTGACGTAAACCAGGGTGTCGACCACCCGGGAGGGCAGGTTGAAGGTGCCCGACGAGGCGACCACCCGGCCGTTGACCTCCACGATGATCTCGACGTTCTCCGGGTCGGCGATCTCGGTCTCGATCCAGGCGCCGAGCGGGGTGTAGTTGGTGCCCGCCTTGCTCTCGAAGTTCTTGTTGTCCACGGCGTTCCGCTCGGCGCTGGTGACGTCGTTGACGATCGTGTATCCAAGCACGTGTTCGAACGCGTTCTCCACCGTCAGGCGGGTGGCCGTCCGGCCGATGACCACGGCGAGCTCCCCCTCGGCCACGACTATTCCGGCATCCGCGGCCAGAACGATTTCGTCGCCGTCGTTCGCGACAGTGCGTACCGATTTCAGCCAGGCCTGCACGGGCAGGGTGGTGTGCGGGTCGGCGTTGTGGCCGATGCCGACGACGAGGCCTGGTGTGCTGGTGCGTGCGATCTTCACGAAATGGTGCCTTTCACGGGGTAACGGGTGGGTCGAGCGGTGCGGTCGCGGTGACCCGTTCGGCCCGGCTGAGGCCGGGGCCGGCGGGCTCGTCGTCCAGTAGGGCATCGCGGATGATGCGGCGGGGGTCGTACTGGCGGGGATTGAGCTTCTTCCAGTCCACCTCGTCGAACTCCGGGCCCATCTCATCCTTGAGCCGGTCCTTGGCGCCGTTGGCCATTTCCTTGGCCTTGCGCACGAACCGGCCGAGCATGGCGGCGTAGTGCGGGATGCGTTCGGGGCCGAGCAGAAAGGCCGCGATGATGACGATGATGATGACTTTGTCGAACGTCAAACCGAACATGGACGCAGCTCCTTCACTGCTGAGGGCCGGTCGATCATCGAAGTCCGGCCAGTTCTTGGTCAATCCGGTCGGATGCCTTCCGGGCTCGCCGGTCGTGGAGCCAGGCGATGAATCCGGCCACGAAGTACAGCGCCATCATCGGCACCGCGAGCATGAACATCGACATCACGTCGGCGGCGGGAGTGGCGACGGCAGTAAAGATGATCACCACGACGATGGCGATCCGCCACGACCCAAGGATCGACTTGGCGCTCAGCACGCCGGCAAAGTTGAGCAGCACCAGGAACACCGGCAGCACGAACGCGATGCCGATGGCGACCACGAGCTTGAGCACGAAATCGTAGTAGCCCTTGGCGCTGATGATCGCTGCCGAGTCCTCGGGTGCGAATGACGTGAGCAGGGCCACCATATTGGGCAGCACGAACCAGCCCGCCGCGCAGCCGGCCAGGAACAGCGGCACTGCAGAGGCCACGAACGAGATCGCGTACTGCTTCTCCCGTCGTTGCAGGCCCGGCACGAAGAACGCCCAGATCTGGTAAAGCCAGACCGGCGACGAGATCACAACGCCCACGGTGATGGCGATCTGCATGCGCAGGTCGAAGGCCTCCGAGATCGTTGTGAAGTTCAGTTCAGAGGTGCGACCCTGTGCTTCGGCGATAGCGCTGATCGGAATGCGCAGGGCATCGAGCACGGGCTCGGAGAGCAGCCAGCCCAGAACGGCGCCGAGCAGGATGCCGATCGCCGCCCGGGTGATGCGCTTGCGGAGCTCGATCAGGTGACCACCCAGCGTCATGTTCCCGTCGCGGGCGGACTTTCCCTTCGTGACGGTGGTCACGATGGGTCAGAGCCGGGTGGATGCGCGCGTCGGGAGGGAGATGGGCTCGGCGACCGGGTTGCCGGGTTGGGTCAGCACGGGTTGGGTCAGTCCGGCAGCGGCGTCGGACGCATCCGCGGTGTCGTCGTCTTTCAGGGTCTTCACTTCGCTCTTGAAGATGCGCATCGACTGGCCGACGCTGCGGGCCAGGCCCGGCAGCTTGGGCGCGCCGAACAACAACAGAACGATCGCCAGGATGATGACCATGTGCCATCCGGTGAGGTTTGCAAGCATGATGTCGCCTCTCGTGTATGGGGAACGTATGGATCGCAGGAACTCCTGCGGAGAACGTCTGACGTCATACGCTACCCGATTTGAGGCCGGATGCAAGGGTTTTCTCAAGTGGCTGCGCTCGTTTGCAGACTTCCGCGGGTGCCCCGACCCACGAAGGGCCGAAGTTTGCGAACGAGAGCGGATGCCGCGCTACGGGGCGCGGAGGTACCCGCTCTGCACGCTGCTGATCAGGTGGTCGAGTAGATCCGTCCAGGCCTGGCGGGACGCCGTGTCCACGGCCATGCCGGTGCGGATGGCCCAGTGCCGGGCGATCACGGTCACACCGTTGAACAGGGAGGAAACCAGCAACTCCACGTCCAGCGGGTCCGCGCCGGGGGTGCGCCGCTCCACCTCGACGGCCAGCGTCGTCGCCGTGCGCGCGAACGCCTCCTGCATGAACTGCTGGGCGCGGGGTCCGTTGTCGAGGCCGACCGCGGGGGCGAGCGCGACGATGGCGGAGACGAGGTCGGCGGCCCGGAGGGTCTGCGCGATCTCGTCGAACATCGAGGCCCGCGAGCCGTCACCGACCGGGGTGGCGGCAGCGGCCGCGGCGAAGGCGTCGATGACGACCCCGAGAACGTCCGTGCAGACGGTGAGCACCACGTCGTCGATCGACGCGAAGTGGTTGAACACGGTGCGCCGGGACACGTCGGCCCTGGCCGCCAGCTCGTCGACGCTGAACCGCGGCGAACCGCGCTCGGCGATGATGAGCCTGGCCGCGTCGATGATCGCCTGGCGGTGGCGTTCCTTCAACGCGACCCGGCGGTCCGGGGCCGGCGCGCTTGTCATCGGCGCGGGACCAACGGCGGCTCCGGCACATCATTCGGCACGTCAGCCGGCGCGGCGTGCGGATGCGTGCGCTCCAGCGACGCGCCCTCCACGTCGACATCCGGCAGGATGCGGTCGAGCCACTTGGGCAGCCACCAGGCGGACTCGCCCAGCAGGTGCATCACGGCGGGAATCAGCAGCATCCGCACCACGAATGCGTCGACGAGCACACCGAATGCCAGCCCGAAGCCCATGGTGCGGATGATGGCGGAGTTGGAGAAGATGAACCCGGCGAACACCGAGATCATGATGATCGCCGCGGCGATCACGACCGTGCGGCCGGCGTGCAGGCCGCGCTGCACGGCGAGGCGGGCGGGCGCGCCGTGCGCATACGCCTCCCGCATGCCCGACACCAGGAACAGCTGGTAGTCCATCGCGAGCCCGAACAGGATGCCGATCAGGATCGTCGGCAGGAAGCTCAGGATCGGGGCGGGATCGTGCACGCCGAACACCGCGCCGAGCCAGCCCCACTGGTAGATCGCGGTGATGCCGCCGAAGGTGGCGAACAGCGACAGCACGAAGCCGAGGGTGGCGGTGATCGGCACCAGGATCGAGCGGAACACGAACACCATGATGATCAGCGACAGGCCGATCACCACGGCGAGGTAGCCGGGCAGCGCCGCGCCCAGCTTCTCGGAGATGTCGATGTTGCCGCTGGCGCTGCCGGCCACGCCGAGGGTCACGTCGCCCTCGAGCGGGGACAGGTCGCGCAGGTCGCGCACCAGCTGTTCGGTCGACTCGCTGGTGGGACCGTCCCCGGGGATGACCTGGAACGCCAGCAGGGTGCTGTCGTCGGACGCGCCGATCGGGGCGACCGCGGTGACGTCGTTCTGGGCGAGCAGCTCGGTGCCGATGCGCACCTGTTCGGCGAGCAGGTCGTCGTCGCTGATGGCATCCGGCATCTCGGCCACCACGAGGAGCGGGCCGTTCACGCCGGCGCCGAACTGCTCCTCGATCAGGCTGAACGCCCGGTACTGGGTGGAGTCCTGCGCTTCGGAGGAGCCGTCGGGCAGACCCAGGCGCATCGACAGCGCCGGCAGGGCCACGATGACGAGCACGATCACGCCGGCGATCAGCGTCGCGACGGCGCGGCCGGTGCGCATCGGCTGAGTGGGAACCTTGGCAACGTCGGGGTGGCCGATGCGGGTGCGCGCCTTGCGGCTGAGCACCTTCATGCCGGTGAGCGAGAGCAGCGCCGGGGTGAGGGTGATGGCGATGAGGATCGCTACGGCCACGCAGACGGCGCCGACGGTGCCCATCATGCCCAGGAACGGGATGCCGGTGATGTTCAGCGCCAGCAGGGCCACGAGCACGGTTGAGCCGGCGAAGACCACGGCGTTGCCGGAGGTCCCGTTGGCCAGGCCGATGGATTCCTGCAATTCGACACCCTCGAGCAGTTGGCGGCGGTGCCGGTTGAGGATGAACAGGGAATAGTCGATGCCGACGGCGAGGCCGAGCATCACACCGAGAACGGGGGTGATCGACATCATCTCGATCGCACCCGACAGCGCGAGCGACGACACCACGCCGACGCCCACGCCCACCAGGGCGCTCACGATCGGCAGGGCGGCGGCGATGATCGTGCCGAGCATGACCAGCAGGGTGACCGCGGCCAGGACCAGGCCGATGGCCTCGCCCACACCGAAGATCTCGGGGATGCCCTGGGTGAGGTCGTTGGAGAATTCGGCGTCGACGCCGGCCGGCACGGCCGCCTCGACGTGTTCGACCACGGCGTCCTTGGTCTCGGGCGTCACCTCCATCTGGGCCTCGTCGAAGACGATGTTGGCGACGGCGGCGGTGCCGTCCGCCGAGACGGTGCGGATGCCCGATGACATCGCCAGCAGTTCGGCCGAGAGGTCGAGGGTCTCACCCTGTTCGTCGAGCGCTGCCCGGCTTTCGGTGAGGGTGGCCTGGCCCGCGTCGGCCTGGGCCCGCTGCGCGTCGAGCTGGGCCTGCTGGCCGGCAAGCTGTTCGAGCGCGGCGGCGGGAGCGCCGGCCTGTTCGAGCTGGGCGCGCGCGGCATCCAGCTGGGCCTGTGCCGCGGCGAGCTGCGGAGCGGCGGCATCGAGCTGCGCCTGCGCCTGGTCGAGCTGGGTGGCGCCGTCGGTGATCTGCAGCTGACCGTCGGCGACCTGCTGGGTCTGGTCGTCGATCTGCGCCTGGGTGGTGAACGGGTCGGTGCTGGCGGAGACGCCGTCGACCTCGGTGACGCTCACCAGCAGGTCGCTGATGCCGGCCTGCTGCTCAGCGGTGAATTCAGCGCCATCCGCGGTGTGGAAGACCAGGGCGCCGGAGCCGCCGCTGGCGCTCGGGAACTTCTCGGCGAGCTGGTCGGTGACCTGCGCGGTGGCGGTGCCGGGAATGGACACGGCCGAACCGAGGGTTCCGCCGAAGGAGAGGTAGCCGGCCACGGCGAGGCCGAGGATGACAACCCAGGAGACGATGACGATCCAGGCGCGGCGGGCGGAAACACGTCCGAGGCGGTAGAGCAGCGAAGCCATGACTCTCGATTCATTGTGGAACGGGTGCGGGTGCCAGCGCCGAGGTGAGGGCGGATGGCGGGGCACGGCCGAGCGGCGCGCCGGGGTGGCACTGATGACAACGTCGCACTGGGTGCAACGTAGCACTGAGTGCAACATCTATCTTATGGCAGGCCGACGCGGTGGGGCGCGGCCCCCGGTCGACCCGCGCGAGTACGGTGGGGTCATGGCGGATACGGCGCTGGTGGGTGCGGTCGCCGCACCCGACCTGCAGGTGATGACCTTCAACATCCGCCGCCGCTTGCCCACCCTGCGCCCGGACAGCCCCGACCGGTGGGACACCCGCAAACCACTGCTGCGCCGCCTGCTCGTGGCCGAACAGCCCACCCTGCTGGGCGTGCAGGAGGCGCTCGCCGACCAGGTTGATGTCGTGGCCGAGGCCCTCGGGCCGCATTACCGCTGGGTGGGTCGCGGCCGTCACGCGGACGGACGCGACGAACGCAACCCGATCTTCTACGACTCCCGGCGGCTCGAGCTCACCGACTGGCGGCAATGGGCACTGTCGGCGACGCCGGAGACCCCGGGGTCACGGTCCTGGGGCAACCTGGTGCGACGGGTGGTGGTGTCGGCCGATTTCACCGATACCGCCACGGGCGTCCGGGTGCTGTCGTTCAACACCCATTTCGATCACCTCTCCTGGCGGTCCCGGCTCACGTCGGCGACCTTCCTGCTCGACCGGGTGCGCATGGCCCGGGCCGCCGAGCCGGCTGCCGCGGTCGTCGTCACCGGCGACTTCAACGCATCCGCCGACTCGGCCGTGTACCGCCGACTGACGACGGAGGGCGGCTTGCGGGACACCTGGACGGCGGCGGCCCAACAGCTGACGCCGCAGTGGGGCACCCTCTCGCACTACAAGCCCCGCCGCCGCGGCGGAGCGCGCATCGACTTCGTGCTGGCCGCACCGGGCGTCGACGTGCTCAGCGCCGGCATCAACGCCGCCCGGTACGACGGGCGTGCGGCGTCGGACCACGAACCCGTGCAGGCCGTGCTGCGCCTGGCCCCCTCGCCGACCGGGGAACAATCCGGCTAGGGTGCTGGCATGATTCAGACCCAGCTGCGGCGCCCCACCGGCGCCGCGGAGGTCACCGCCGACGCGCTGCGCGCCCTGGCCCTGGCGGGCATCGTGGTCGCCAGCATCGGCTGGGGCCCGATCCCCGGGGTCAGCCTCGCCCTCACGGCCGGGGGGATGCTGCTCCCCCGCATCCTGGGCCTCCGGCCGAGCGTCGACATCGCCTTCGGGATCGTGGTGCTCGTGGCGGTGTGGAGCAGCGTGCTCGACATCTACGTCACCACCCGCTGGTGGGACCTGCCGGTGCATTTCGTCACCAACGGGCTGTGCGCCGCGCTCTGTTACATCGTCCTCGTGCAGTTCAGGGTCGTGGCGGATGCCGCCACCCTGCCCCGGCCGCTGCTTTCGACCGTCGTGGTCACCACGGCGCTGGGGCTGGCGCTCGGCGTGTTCTGGGAGATCTTCGAGTGGATCGGCCACACCTTCCTCGACCCCGAGATCTTCGTCGGCTACACCGACTCGATCGGCGACCTGGTCTGGGGCGGCGCCGGAGCGCTGCTCGCGGGCTGTTGCATGCGGTTCCTGGCCGGCCCGGCCGCCCTCGGGCAGCCCCGCCGAGAGAACCTGCTCGCCGACGAGGTCTGACGGGTGTTGCCGATATGACCTCCCGCTCCATCGCCCAACTGTTCCCCGTGGGGACAATTGCACCCGGTGTGCCGGGTGCATTTGTCCGCTGCGGTAACAGTTGGCCGTGCGAGGGCCGCCCAATCCCCCTTGCGGACCGCCGTCTCTATCTGATAGATATATCTCGTAGAGAGAGGAAGGGCGCGCATGGCCGTGTCGGAACAGACCCAGATGGCGGTGCTCGGCGGCCTGAGTATCGCGCCGATGACGGGCTACGCCCTGCGGGAGCAGATCCGGGATGCGCTCGGGCACTTCTGGGCGGAGAGCTTCGGCCAGATCTACCCCGCGCTGGCGGCGCTCGAACGCGACGGTTTGATCGAGCGCCAGGCGGCGGCGCGGGCCGGATCATCCGTGTTCACGATCACGCCGGCCGGCAGCATCCGCTTGCGCGAGCTGCTCGCCGAGCCCCCGCAGTCCGCTCAGCCCCGGAACGGACTGCTGCTGCGGCTGTTCTTCGGCCGCCAGCTCGGCGACGTCGCCTGCCGGGAGTTGGTGCAGGAGGCCAGGGCCAAGGCCGAGGCCGAACTCGAGGGGATGCGCGGCATCCGGGCCGAAGTGCAGGCCGACACCGGGCCGGATGCGCCGTACATCCTGCTCACCGTGCTCGCCGGTGAGCACTCCGCCCGGGCGTCGATCGCGTGGGCGGATGAGGCGCTGGAGCTTCTCGACGGCCTCGCGGCGGCGACGCCGCCCGTGCCCCTCTCTGCGACGGAGTCGTCATGAGCGCCGAGCTGGTCACCGGCGCCGCGATCCTGTTCTGCGTGCTCATGGTCGGGTTGATCGTGTTCCAGGCCGCCCTCATCTTCGGGGCACCACTCGGGCACTTCGCCTGGGGCGGGCAGGACCGCGTGCTCCCGGTGCAGAAACGTCTGGGTAGCGCCATCTCGATCGGCCTATACCTCGTCTTCGGCGTGCTGGTGCTGCAGCGGGCCGGACTGGCCGCGGTCATTCCCTGGCCCGCCGTCACCGACGTGGCGACCTGGGTGCTCGCCGCCTACTTCGTGCTCGGCATCCTGCTGAACGGCATGTCGCGTTCCCGGCCGGAGCGCTGGACGATGGCGCCGCTGAGCGCGCTGCTGGCGGTCCTCACGACCATCGTCGCGCTCAGCTGACCTGCCGCGGCACCCTCGCGGCACGCGTTCGTCCCGTCGGCACGCGTTCGCCCCGTCGCGGCACGCGCTCGTCCCGGCGGCACGTGTACGTACACGTGCCACCGGGACCAACTAGTGCCGCGAGGGCGGGCCGGGCCGGTTACGCGTCCGCGGCGGTGCGTGCGGCGGGCTCGCTCGACATGGCGCGCTTGCTCGCGGCGGGACGCTTGCGGCCCGCGACGAAGACCGCGGCGACGATGAGCGAGAGGGCGAGCAGCAGCGCCCCGGTGGTCAGCGCAGCTGAGGCCTCCTGGGCGACAGCGGCCGTGCCGTCTCCTCCTCCGGTGACGCCGGCGGAGACGGCCACGAGCACCGCGAGTCCGAGCGAACCGCCGAGCTGGTGCGCCACGTTGACCAGTCCGGAGCCAGCGCCCGCGTCGCGGGGTTCGATGCCGGCGACCCCGGCCGCGGTCATCGGCGCGAAGGCCAGGCCCTGCCCGAACCCGATCAGCACCATCGGCAGGGCGACGGCGGTGAGGTAGTCGCTGTCGACGCCCACCCGGCCGAGCCACAGCATCCCGACGAAGGTGATCCCGATGCCGGTGACCAGCAGCGCCGAGTTGCCGAACCGGCGCGTGAGGCGCGGGATGCCCAGCGCAACGGCGAAGTTCACCACCGTCATCGGCAGGAAGCCGAGTCCGGCCTGCAACGGGCTGAAGCCGAGCACTCCCTGCATGTACTGGGTGATGAAGAAGAAATAGCCCATCATGGCGCCGAGGAAGAGCATCCGGGCGCCGTTCGCACCGGACCGCTGCCGGTTGCGGAACAAACGCAGCGGCATGATCGGCTGGGCGGCCCTGGACTCGACGAGCACGAACAGGGCCAGGAGCACCACACCCGCGGCGACCGCGGCGAGGGTGACCGGGTCGGCCCAGCCCTCTTCGGCCGAGCGCACGATGCCGTAGACGAGCGCCGTCATGCCCAGGGTGGAGGTGATGGCGCCGAGCACGTCGAACCGGCCGGACTGGCGGGTCGACGCGGGGATGAAGCGCAGCGCGGCGATGATCATCAGCGCGCCGATCGGCACGTTGATGAGGAACCCGACCCGCCACGAGGTGAGGTCGGCGAGCACCCCGCCGAGCACCAGGCCCACGCTCGCGCCGATGCCGGCGACGGAGCCGTACGCGGCGACGGCGCGGGTGCGCGCGTGCCCCTCGGCGAAGCTGGCGGTGAGCAGCGACAGGGTGGCCGGCGCGAGGATCGCGGAGCCGACTCCCTGTACGGCCCTGGCGACCAGCATCCACTCGGCCGATTGGGCGGCGCCGATGGCGAGGGACGCCAGCGCGAAGATGCTCAGCCCGATGATGAACATGCGACGGCGGCCGAAGACGTCGCCGGCGCGGGCGCCGAGCAGGAGCAGCCCGCCGAAGACCAGGGTGTACGCGTTCTGCACCCAGGACAGCCCGGCGGTCGTGAAGCCGAGGTCGTCGCGGATGCGGGCCAGGCCGGTGAACACGATCGAGTTGTCGAGGATGATCATGAAGTAGCTGACCAGGATGATCGCCAGGATCGCCCCGGTATGCGCCCGGGTGGGGCTCTCACTGGGTGCTGTCGTCGTCATGCTGCTTCTTTCACTGGAACGGGTGGGGCTGTGTTCCAGTCAAGTGGCTCGCGTGAAGTGGGTACAGGTCCTGCCAGGGCAGGTACTGGCAGGACCTGTCAGCAGAGACATCGTCACCGACGAGAATCTGCCCAAACCACCAGCTACTCGGCGGCACCCTCGAGGAGGATCGCGAGCTCGTCGAGTTCGACGTCCCAGCCCTCTCGGTTCTGCTCCAGACGGTCGCGACGGTAGCGGGTGCCGCCGGGGAGGGTGTCGAAGCCCGACTCAACCACCGTGACATCCGTCCCGGTGCCGGAATCGGCGATCGTGAAGCGCACGTGCGTCGAGTACTCGTCGAGTGCTTCGGCGGGGATGCCCGACCACCGGAAGCCGAACGCGACACCGGGCTCTACCTCGGTGATTTCGATCGGGAAGCTGCCGTAGTCCTCCCAGTCGATGCTGCCGGTAACCCCGGGCTCGAGCGCGGCGAACCCCACACCGTCTCCGAACCACTTCACCATCACCTCGGGGTCGGTCAGCGCCTCCCAGACGCTCGCGCGGGAGGCCTCGATGTGCACGGTGCGGGTCACGGTGTGGCCCTTGATTCTTGCGTGATCTGACACGGTGTTTCCTTCGCGGTCGAGCTGAGTGCGACGAGACCTTGCCCGCCGAGCGGCGTGGACAGTTCTGCCAACGCGCTTCATCGAGAGTACCCAACCCGGCAGGCGTACGCTCGGGGTCACCATGCCCACCTCACCGTTTGTCGCCCTGTTGCGCGGGATCAACGTCGGCGGCACCAACCTGATCGCCATGCCGGCCCTGGCCGAGTGCTTCCGGGAGGCGGGCTACACGGATGCCCGCACGGTCGCCCAGAGCGGGAACGTGCTGTTCACCGCACCGCCGGCCGCCGCCACCGCCCTGGAAGACACCGCCCTGGAGGACACCGGCCTGGAGGACACCCTCGAGCGGATGCTCCGCGTGCGCTTCGGCATTCCGCTTCTGGTGGTTGTGCGCTCCCGGCAGGAGCTGGCTGCCACGGTTGCCGCGGCACCGCCCGACCACGGGTCGGCGGAGCTGCGCAGCGAGGTGTTCTTCCTCAAGCATCCGCTCACGGTCGACGAGGCGTGGGCGCAGCTGCCGCAGCTGCGGGAGGGGGTGGATGCGGTGGCGAAGGGCCCCGACGCGATCTACTTCTCCCGGGTGGCGGCGCGGGCCACCACGACCCGCATCACCCGGTTCATG
The DNA here is from genome assembly GCF_054075385.1 of Cryobacterium sp. AP23. NCBI lineage: Bacteria > Bacillati > Actinomycetota > Actinomycetes > Micrococcales > Microbacteriaceae > Cryobacterium > Cryobacterium sp. AP23. The sequence goes on from NZ_CM133415.1 coordinate 2,672,185, forward strand.
AGCCTGCCGGTCTTCCAACGGGTGACGGTGCGCAGCTGGCGCACCACCACGCGCCTGCTCGAGGCGCTCGACCGCGGCTGACCGGTACGCCGCCGTCAGGAGTGCGGCAGGTGTTCCTTATCGTCGATCGCGCGGTTGCGCACGTTCTTGATATGCCGCTCCATCGACACCCGCGCGGCCTCCGCGTCGCCCAGCCGGATCGCATCCAGGATCTCGGTGTGCTCGGCGATGGCCCGGTCGGCGTCGCTCACCACGAGCCCGCCGAAGAGCCGGAACCGTTGCACATGCCCGCCGAGGGCCGTGTACGCGGAGAGCAGGAAACGATTGCCGGACTGCTCCGCGATGAGCCGGTGGAAGCGCTCGTCGGCCAGCCAGTACGGCCGGATGGTCTCCGCCCCGTTCCGCTCGGCCGAGCGGGACAGCTGCTGGATGGAGGAGTCGAGTTCGGTGACGAACTCGTCGGTGGAGTGCCCGCAGGCCCGGAAGGCGTTCTCCGGTTCGAGCACCAGCCGGGCCTCCATCAGCTCACTGAGTTCGTCAACCGAGAACAGCGGTGCGACCTTGTAGCCCTTCAGCGCGGCGCGGATCACCAGTCCGGTGGATTCCAGCCGGGCGAGGGCTTCCCGGATCGGTGTCGGTGAGATTCCGAAGTCCCGGGCGAGCGCGTCGATGTTCAGGCTTTCGCCGGCCGCCAGGCGCCCGTCGATGAGCGCGGCCAGCAGCTCTTCATAGACCTGATCGGCCAAAACCTGGCGGGACGCCACCCCTTTTACGAACGATCCCGTCGACATTGTCTCACCCTAGCCGACGAGCATTCGGGCGTCCCGCCTGTGTGCCGCACTCACCGCGATCGGTCATCGGGTGAGCTGACGGCTGCGGCTGCCCGCCGTGCGGCGTTCGTGGATACGGCGGCCGACGGAGGGCCCGGCGGCCAGCACGACGGCGAGCACCAGCACGATGACCGCGATGGGGCTCTCGAGCAGGATGAAGAAGCTGCCCTGGCCGAGTGCGGAGGTCTGCACGAGCGACTTCTCGAACAGCGGGCCGAGCACGAGGCCCAGCACCAGCGGGGCAACGGGCAGGTCCAGTTCCTTCATGATGAAGCCGACCACACCGAAGATCACCACGAGCACGACGCTGAACATGTTGTTGCTGACCGAGTACGCGCCGACCAGGCTGGTGAGCAGGATGATCGGGTAGAGGTAGCCGTACGGCAGCCGCAACATCTGGGCGAACACCGGGGCGAGCGGCAGGTTGAGCACCAGCAGCATCACGTTGCCGATGAAGAACGACACGAGCAGTCCCCAGATCAGGGTGGGGTTCGTCTCAAACAGGAGCGGCCCGGGCTGGAGCCCGTAGATGGTGAAGGCGCCCAGCAGCACGGCGGTGGTGCCGCCGCCGGGGATGCCGAGGGCCAGGGTGGGCACGAAGTTGGCGTTGGCCGCGGCGTTGTTGGCGCTCTCCGGGGAGGCGACACCCTCGATGGCGCCCTTGCCGAAGTTGGCCTTGTTCTTGGAGATGCGCTTTTCGATGCCGTAGGACATGAACGAGGCCAGCGTCGACCCGGCGCCGGGCAGGATGCCCAGCACGAATCCGATGCCGCTGCCGCGGAGGATCGACGGCATGCTGCGCTTGAGCTCGTCCCGGGTGATGACCATGTCCTTGAACCGCGCCTTGATCGGTGCGGCGGCGCCGACCCGGATCTGGTGCAGCACCTCGCCGACGGCGAAGAGCCCGATCATGACCTCGACGAAGGGGATGCCGCCGAGCAGGTCGATGTTGCCGAAGGTGAACCGGGCGTTGCTGAAGCCGGTGGCCACCCCGACGGTGGAGATGAGCAGGCCCATCGCGGCCATCATGAGGCCGCGAGCCAGGGAGCCGCCGGCGAAGCTGACGACGATGACCAGGCCGAGGATCATGATCGCGAGGTTCTCGACCGGCCCGAAGTTCAGCGCGAGTTTGGCCAGCGGCGGCGCGAGCGCCATCAGCAGGCCGAGCGAGATGATCGCGGCGATGAACGACCCGATGGCGGAGATGGCCAGGGCGGCACCCGCCCGGCCCTTGCGGGCCATCTGGTAGCCGTCGAGCGTGGTGACCACGCTTGCCGCCTCCCCCGGTGTCGAGATCAGCACCGAGGTGATCGTGCCGCCGTATTGCGCGCCGTAATAGATGCCGGCGAGCATGATCAGCGCCGTGACCGGCTCCAGGGTGAGGGTGAGGGGAATGAGGATGGCCACACCGGTGGTGGACCCGAGGCCGGGCATCAGCCCGATGACCGTGCCGAGCACCACGCCGATGAAACACCAGAAGATGTTCTCGAGCGTGAGCGCGGTCTGGAAGCCGAGCAGGAGGTTGTCGAGCATTGTTGGCTCCTAGATCAGGCCGAGCAGGCCCTGCGGCAGTGGAACCCGCAGGACGACGACGAAGATCAGATAGGTGGCGCCGAGGGCGACCACGGTGACAATCAGGGAGGGCAGCCACTTGCGCCGTTCGACCGCGACCGCAATGGCGATCAGCATCAGGCCGAAGGAGATGAGGAAGCCGAGGAGCGGCACGAGGGCGACGGTGACGATGATGATGCCGAGGACCGCGAGCAGCATCCGGTTGCGTTGGTGCTGGGTGCGGCCGAAGATGTCGATATCGGCCGGCTCCATCTCTTCCCGCAGGGTGATCGCGGCGGTGTCGCCGATCAGGGCGGCGTCGTCGTCGTAGACGTCGTGCTCCGGGGTGCGGCGCAGCTTGTTGACCAGGTCGATCGCGGCGAAGAGGGCCACCAGGCCGCCGGCCACCGCCGGGAGGAAGCCGGGGCCGATCTCGCCGTTCTCCTGCAGCACCTGGTAGCCGAAGCCGCTGACCACGGCGTAGAGGCCGATCAGTCCGAGGACGGCGTCCCAGGCGATGCCCGCCCGGTGCGTGAGGGTCTCATTCACTTGTTGATCACTTTGTCGAGGTCGGCGGAGTTGCCTTCGAGGTAGCTGGTGAACTCGTCGCCGTAGACGGCGTTGGGCTGCATCAGGTTGTCCTCGATGTAGGTGGTGTAGTCCTCGGACTGTTCGAATTCCTTCGCGGCGGCGATCCAGTACTCGGTGGCTTCCTCCGAGATGTCGCCCGGTGCGATGAAGCCGCGGAACTGGGCGAAGGCCACGTCGATGCCCTCTTCCTTGGCGGTGGGGATGTCGGCGAGTTCCTCGTACTCGTAACGCTCTTCGGAGAAGGCGCACAGGGCCTTGAGGTCGCCGGACTGGATCTGGCCGAGGACCTCGCCGGGGTTCAGCGACGCGACGTCGACCTTGCCGCCGAGGAGGGCCGCGAGTACCTCGCTGCCGGATTCGAAGGGCACCCGGTCGAATTCGACGTTCTCGGCCTGCTCGACGAGGGTGAAGACGATCTCGTCGAGGCTGGTTGCGCCGGACACCGCGGCGATCACGCGGTCGTCCTTGGCCTTGTCAACGACCTCGGTGCAGGTTTCGAACGGGGAGTCCTGGGGGACGACGAGGAGCGTGTAGTCATCGCCGAGCTTCATGATCGGCGTGAAGCTGGTGTAGTCGAATTCCACGTCCTGGGTGAGGGGCAGCGCGAGCAGCGCGGTCTCCGCGGCGAGGAGGTAGTTGTCCTTGCCCTTCTGGGACAGGAAGTAGGAGTAGCCGACCGCGCCGGATCCGCCCTCGCGGTTCTCGACGCTCACGTTGACGTCGGTGACCTTCTCCAGCCCCGCCGCGATGCCGCGACCGGAGAGGTCGCTGCCGCCGCCGGCGCTGAACGGCACGATCATGCGGGCGTCGGCCGACGGGGCGAATTCGCCGTCTTCGGCTCCGGCGGCGCCGCCGGCCGCACAGCCGGCGAGGCCGGCAACCATGATGAGGCCCAGGGCCGAAACTTTCAGAATGCGTGACGCCATTGTCGTTCTCCTTGTATTGATAGTGCGCAGGTGCGGGTTGGTGCTGCTGAGGGATGGTGCGGGTGAGGTTGATGGGTTCATGTGGATACCGCGGTTCGGTCGCGCGCTTCGTCGAGGACTCGAGCGAAGTTGTCGGGGTCGTGGGCGAAGCGCCCGAGGAAGAGGCCGGAAACGGCTGGGAGGTCGGCGAGCAGGCCCGGTCCGGCACTGCCGCCGTAGAGCACCGGCCAGGGCCGGGGCATCCGATCATGCAGGGCGCTGACCACCTCATTGACGAACCCGGCGTCGGCGGGACGGCTGGCGCCGATCGCCCAGACGGGTTCGTAGGCGAGGACCAGGCTGATGTCCGGCCCGGTGAGCGCGATCGCGGACTCGATCTGGCCCAGGACGACGGTGACGGCGTCGGCCGTGGACTGGCGGGTGGGTTCCCCCACGCAGAGGAGCGGGATCAGGCCGGCTGCCACGCTGGCCTGCACCTTCGAGGCGATGTCCTCGTCGGATTCGTGGGCGAGGGCGCGCCGTTCGGCGTGGCCGATCTCGGCGTAGCCCGCGCCGATCTCGGCGAGCAGGCCGGCGGTCACCTCGCCGGTGATCGGTCCGGCTTCGATGCTCACGTTCTGGGCGCCCACGCTGATCGGCGAGGCCGCGAACAGCTCCACCGCCGCGGGGATGACCGGGAAGGTGGGGAAGACGGCGATCTGCAGGTTCGACTGCGCCACCCATGGCCGCTCGCCGACCAGGGCGCGAACGCGCTCCAGCCAGGCGAGCGACTGCGCGTAGCCCAGGTAGGTCTTGGTGCTGACGAAGACGAAAGTCCCTGCAGCGGATGTGGTGAAGGTCATGTCGTCCTCCTCAGCGGGTTGATGGTGGATGGTGGTTACGCGGTGACCGGCAGCCGGCGGGACGCGATCTCGACCGCGAGGTCGAACGCGTGCGCGGTGGCGCCGAGGTCGGCGATGCCCTTGCCGACGATGTCGAACGCGGTGCCGTGGGCGGGGGTGGCGATGACCACCGGCAGGCCGCCCTGGATGGTGACGCCGCTGTCGAACCCGATGAGCTTCATCGCGATCTGGCCCTGGTCGTGGTACATCGTGACCACGCCGTCGAAGTCGCCGCGCTTGGCGGCGAGGAAGACGGTGTCGGAGGGGAACGGGCCGGAGGCGTCGATACCGAGTTCCTGTGCGGCCACGACCCCGGGGGCGATCTCGTCGATCTCCTCGCGGCCGAAGTTGCCGTTCTCACCGGCGTGCGGGTTGAGCGCACACACGGCCAGGCGCGGGTTGGGCAGGCCGGAGTCCTTGAGCACGCTGTCCAGGAGCTGGATCGCGGCCACCACGGCGGGGGTCTTGATCTTCGCGGCGACCTCGGAGATCGGGATGTGCGAGGTGACCCGGGCGGTGAAGAGGCCGGGGAGCACGTTCAGTTCGCTGGTGACCCCGGTGTGTCCGAGTTCCTTGGCGAACCAGCGCAGCTCGTCCTCCTCGTGCATGCCGGCCAGGTGCAGGCTGGTCTTGTTCAGCGGGGCGAACACGATGGCGTCCACGTCACCGCTGTTGGCCAGGGCGAGGGCGCGGTGCAGCTGGTGCTTGACCCGCGCTCCGGCCTCGAGGCTGACCTTCTTGGTTTCGATCGGCACGGCCGGGGCGGTGCCGTCGTCCAGGACCACGGCGTAGCCGACCTTCGGGGTGTCGCTGATCGGGATGGTGACGCCGGCCACCTGGGCGGCCGCGGCGACCTCGGAGGCGTCGGCGAGGATGTACACCTCGGCCGAGGCCAGGGTCTGCGGGCGGGCCAGCAACTTGGCGGCGAGTTCTGGGCCCACTCCGGCCGGGTCGCCGAGGGTGAGGGCAATTCGTGGTCGGCGCTGCACCGACGTGTCGTTCGACATCAGCTGGTTCCTTCGTAGCTCGTGATGACATCGACTTTCGACGCCGATGAGGATTGGGGGTCGAAACTGTAGCCGAGCCATTCACCGACGAGTCGCCTCGCCAGCTCGATGCCGATCACGCGCTGGCCCATGGTGAGGACCTGCGCGTTGTTGCTCAGGATCGCGCGCTCGACGGAGTAGCTGTCGTGCGCGGTGACGGCGCGGACGCCGTTGACCTTGTTCGCCGAGATCGCGACACCGAGTCCGGTGCCGCAGATCAGCAGCGCTCGATCGACTGTACCTGCCGCGACGAGGCGGGCCGCGTCGACGGCGACGTGGGGGTACGCCGTGGTGTCGGCCGCCGCGTTCGTGCCGACGTCGACAACCAGTGCGACCCTCGGGTCTCCCTCGAGGTCGGCCTTGAGGATGGTTTTGTAGTCGTAACCAGCCTCATCGCTGCCGATCGCGATGCGCAGTTGGGTGTTCATCGGAGACTTCCTTCTTCGCTGTGGGTTTGGGCGAGGGTGCGAGTGATCGACGCGCCGATGGCGGTCGCGATGAGGGCAAAAGAAGTGGCGCCCGCATCCGGGTGGCCGAAACTTTTTTCGGCGAGCGGCCGGGCCCGGCCGAGCCTCGGCCTGAGGTCGGCCGTCGCGGCGGCCGCGGCGGTGGCGACGGCCGCGGCGTCCTGCCAGAGCCGGTCGGCGGAGTCGGCGTTGTTGAGGGCACCGCCCTCGAGGCCGTTTTCCAGGGCGGCGACGAAGGGGGCGAACGCATCGATGATGGTCTTGTCGCCGACCATCGCGCCGCCGAGGTCGGTCATCGCGTTCAGGCCGGCGCCGGCGCTCTGCACGAGGGTGGCGCGGTCGAGGTGCCCGGCCGCACCGAGTGTGCTGCCGATTGCGCGCCAGGTGACGCCCCAGAGGGCACCGGAGGTTCCGCCGGCGCTTTCGGCCCAGGCGGTGCCGGCCGCCTCGAGCACCTGGCCGACGCCGGCGCCACCCTCGAGGGCCAGCGCGGCCGCGGCGACCGCGCCCTGGGCGCCGGCCACCATGCCGATTCCGTGATCGCCGTCACCGGCGATGGCGTCGAGCCGGCCGAGCGCCTCCTCGTTCTGCACCAGGGTGTCCCGCACGAGCGTGATCAATTCCAGCGCGAGCGGGGCGGCGGCGTGCTGCTCGGCGCCCTCGGTGACGGCGGCGGCGACGAGGGCGTCGTCCTCGTGCAGGCTGTCGTCGGCTTCGGCCCGGATGGAGCCCTTGCGGAACGCCGGGGCATCCGCGGGGTGCTCCCAGAGGTCTTCGAGTTCGGCGTCGACCCAGAACAGGGTGAGGGAGACGCCGGCCATGTCGAGGCTGGTGACCAGTTCGCCGCATTCCGGAGCCACGACCGTGAGCCCGGCGTCGGTGAGCAGTTCGCTCACCGCGGCGTAGAGCACGAACAGTTCGTCGTACTTGACCGCGCCGAGGCCGTTCAGGATGGGCACCACGCGGTCGGTGGCTTCCGGCGGCTTCTCGGCCAGGAGCTTGCCCACCAAGAGCGCTGCCAGGTCGCGGGCGGTGGGGATCGGCTCCTCGGAGATGCCCGGTTCGCCGTGGATGCCCAGGCCGACCGCCATCATTCCGGCCTCGACCGAGAACAGCGGTGTCGAGGCGCCCGGCAGGGTGCATCCGGTGAAGGCGACGCCCAGGGAGCGGGTGCGGTAGTTGGCGCGCCGGGCGACCTCCTCGGTGGCGTCCAGCGAGTAGCCCGCCTCGGCGGCGGCCCCGGCGATCTTGAACACGGTGAGGTCGCCGGCGATGCCGCGGCGCTTGTGCAGTTCGTCGATCGAGCCGCTGGCGATGTCGTCGGTGACGATGACGGTGCGCACGTCGATGCCCTCGTCGCGAAGCTGCTTCTCGGCCTGGCCGAAGTTGAGCACGTCGCCGGCGTAGTTGCCGAAGCTGAGGATGACACCGGCACCGCGGTCGACCGACCGGGCCACCCGGTAGACGTGCCCGGCGGAGGGGGACGCGAACATGTTGCCGCAGGCCGACCCGGAGGCCAGGCCCGCGCCGACGAGCCCGGCGAAGGCGGGGTAGTGGCCGGATCCGCCGCCGACCACGAGGCCGACCTGGCCGGTGGGGATGCGGGTGGACCGCACCACGCCGCCGTCGATGCGGCGGACGTACTGCTTGTTCGCGGCGACGAACCCGGCCAGCGCCTCATCGGCGAAGCTGTGCGGGTCGTTCAGGATGCGCGTCATCTCGTCTCTTCTTTCATTGGCAGCTGGTCTTTCACTGGCAGCCGTTCGGGGGCGGGGCTCCTCGGGGCTGAGCTGGTTGGGGCCTCAGGGAGCAGGGTGCGGAGGTAACGCTGGTTGATCGCGCTCACACCGAGCCCGTCGCCGCCGTAGTGCTCGCAGCAGAAGATGCCGGAAAAGCCCAGCTCGAGGGCGCGGTGAACCGCGCGCCGGTAGTCGATGAAGCCCAGCGCCAGCGGTGCGGGGATCGAGACGATGGATCCGGTGTCGGGGTTCTCGTCCCGGAAGTAGTTCTTGACCTGCCAGTAGTTCGCGTACGGCAGGGTCTTTTCGAGCATCTCGGCCCAGTCCTCGATCGGCCGGTGCAACCGCACGAGGTTGCCGATGTCGGGGTTGATGCCCACGTTCGGCCGGTCGATGTCGGTGATCAGTCGCACCGCGCTGTCGGCGGTGCCGAGCAGGGTGTCTTCGTAGAGTTCCACCGAGACCTGCATGCTGTAGTCCTCGGCGTGCGAAGCGAGGTCACGGATGCGGTCGACGGCCAGCTGCCAGAAGTCGGGGTCCCCCACCGGGTCGACGGCGCCCTGCGCGGTCCAGAACCACAGGCGCGATTTCTGTTCCGCCGTCAGGGTGCGGTGGAGTCCCAGGGAAAGCACGTTCACGCCGAGAGCCGCCGCCGCTTCGAGCGTGCGGTGCGTGTAGGCCAGGTTGTCGGCGCCGGACTCGGGATCGACGACGCTCTTCCGCGTGATCGACAGGGAGGGAATGCTGACTCCCGCTTCCACGGTGGCGAGCTCGAAGTCGTCGAGGCGTTTCGGGCTCAGGTCCCCGATCCGCAACCAGCTGTCGGTGAGGTCGACGTGGGTGAAACCGGTCGAGGCCACTTCGGCGAGGGTCGATACCCACTCGCTCGGATTCGCGTCCTGCACCGATGAGCCGTCTCGCAGCTGCCCCGGAAATTGCAGCAGCGCGGCGGCGATCGGCCAGTCCTCGCGTGTATAGGTCACTTGTTCCACTCCATTGTGTTTCGCTGCGTTGAGGGCGGCGTGTGTTGATGTCCTGATTTCCTACATCTTGATTCCTATAGGATCTATGACAGGTCGATGATTTGTCAAGAATTTGTCAGGAAATTTCTTTCGACCCGGTCCCAGCCCCCTGAATCAGCGGTAACCGGCGACTGCTACGGTGGAGCCACTCCACACCCCCGGGTGCCAGACAGCCGTCGAGAGGTGACCGCATGGCCGGGTCCGCCGTTGTCGTTCCGATCGCCCCGCGTCTGCAGCGGGACCGCTACCTCGTGCCCGATGTGGCCAGGGGTGTGGCCATCCTGGCGATGCTCGTCGCCCACGCCGGCCCGATCATGGTCGACCAGCCGCCGGCCACCGCATTCCTGCAGGGCCAGTTGAACGACCTGGCCTCACCGCTGTTCGCCGTAACCATGGGCGCCGCCGCGGCCATCGTGCTGGCCAAGGCCGGCAGCGATCCGCGCGCGGTGCGGACGGTCATCGTGCAGAACGTCATCCGCGGCGCGATCCTGGTGTTGCTCGGGTTGCTGTTGTCCACCTGGGGCAGCTGGATCGCGGTCATTCTCTCGTTCCTGGGCATCGTGCTCGCGATCGGCACGCCGCTGGTGCTGCTGCGCAGCCGGCTGCTCGTCATCGTGCTCGGTGTGGTCCTCGTGATCGGCGCCCCGCTGAACAACGCCATGCTGGCCGCGACCGGCCCACTGATCACCGCCGGCGAGCGGTCCCCGGCGAGTTTCCTCCTCGAATGGCTGTTCCTCAGCCCGCACTACCGGGTGACCAACCTGCTGCCGTGGTTCCTGTTCGGGGCGCTGCTGTTCCGCATCCGGTTCGGCGGCCGCCGGGCGGGCTGGATCATGCTCGCGCTCTCGGTGCCCGCCTGGTGGCTCGGTCCGCTCTGGCGCGGTGCCACCGACGCCGGCTTCAGCCCGTCGGGCAGCTACCTCGACACCCTGCACGACGCCGGTCTGGTGCTGTTCACCCTCGGCGTGATCGTGCTGCTCGCCTCGATCCGGCAGGAGCGGGTGGCCGCCGTGGTGCGGGCGGTGTTCCTGCCGCTCAAGGCGATCGGGTCGATCTCGCTGTCGCTCTACGTGTTCCAGGTGGCCGTGGTGGCGTGGATGTCCGCCAACGGCATCAGCTTCGGCACCACCGACCCGGTGGCCTGGCTTGTGCTCGTGCTCGGGGTGCCGCTGGTCGGGATTCTCTGGTGGCGGTTCGTGGGCAAGGGCCCGATCGAGTGGCTCATCGGCGTGGTCTCCGGCCGTTACCGCCCCCGTCGGGCGAGCGTGTCCGCACCCGGGGCCGAGAGGTAGCTCCGGTCAGGTAGCCGCCTGATGGAGGGGCTCGAGCGCCGAGTCGAGGGCCGCCTCCAGCGGCCAGGCCGACCGCATCGGCTGGCTGAGCACGAGGCCTCCCTGGATGGCGGCCAGGATCACCACGGCAATGCGCTGGGGGTCGACCTCGTGGTCGATCAGGCCGCCGGCCTGCATCTTCGCCACGCCCGCGGCCAGCGTGTCCCTCCACTCGGCCATGCTGGCGCTGAAAAAGGCCTCGAGGTCGGGGTCGGTCATCGCGGCCTGGGTCGCCAGCGACCCGATCGGACAGGCCCAGCGGCCGAGGCCGAGGTAGTAGTCCACCAACGCGGCACGCCAGGCGTTCCAGGATTCCCAGGTGCTCAGGTCGTGGATGTACGGTTCCTGCGCCTCGAGCAGCTGCTGACCTTCCCAGGTCGCGACCTCGCGCACCAGTTCGGTCTTGCCGCCGGGAAAGTAGTGGAAGAGCTGGCTCTTGCTGGTGAGGGTGGCGGCCCTCACGGTGTCGAGGGTGGTGCCGCCGATGCCCGCTGCGAGGATCTGCTCGCCGGTAGCCTCAATGATCCGCTGCCGGGTCGCCCGGCCCCGAGCGGTGATCTTCTTCTCCTCCATTCCTCGATCGTACCGTACTGGACCGCGCGGTCCATGTTGTGATACGAATGGACCGTGAAGTCCAATACCGAAGAACTCCAGTCCCTGTCCCCCGATTCCCGCCTCGCCGGACGCACCGCCGTGGTCACCGGGTCCACCAGCGGCATCGGCGAGGCCATCGCCCGTGTGCTGGCCGCCTCCGGCGCGGAGGTGGTGGTGAGTGGCCGCGACGCCCAGCGTGCCCAGGCCGTCGTCGACCAGATCACCGCCGACGGCGGCACCGCGCACGCGGTGGTCGGCAACCTCGGTGGCTCGTACGCTGACATCCGCCGGTTTGCGCAGGAGGCCACCGCCGTCCTGGGCGGCCGGGTCGACATCCTCGTCAACAACGCCGGCATCTACCCGGCCACACCCACCGCCGCGCTTGCGGATGCCGACCTCGACGCCGTGCTCGCCACGAACATCCGCGCGCCGCATGTGCTCGTCGCCGAACTCGCTCCGGCGATGGCGACCCGCGGCAGCGGGTCGATCGTGAACATCGGGTCCTGGATGTCACGGGTGGGCCTGCCTTTCGGCGCCATCTACACGGCCTCCAAGGCCGCGCTCGAGCAGATGACCCGCACCTGGTCGGCCGAATTCGGCCCGAGCGGCGTCGGCGTGAACACCGTCGCTCCCGGCGCGACGAGCACCCCGGGCAACGCCGGGAGCGCGGACGTGATCGCGGTCATGACCGCCGCGACCGTCGCAGGCCAACCGGTGCGCCCCGTCGACATCGCCTTCGCGGTGCGGTACCTCGTTTCTGACGAGGCGTCGTTCGTGCACGGCACCGTGCTCGACGTCGACGGCGGCATCGCCAACACCCGGGTCAGCTGATGCCCGGGATAACCGCACCTGCGGCCTTCGGCGCCGAGTCGACCGCCCTGGATGTCGTGCGGGGCATCGATCTGGGCGGACGCTCCGCTCTCGTCACCGGGGCAAGCTCCGGGATCGGCGTGGAGACCGCACGGGCCTTGGCGGCCGCCGGCGCGAGCGTGACCCTCGCCGTCCGGGACCTGACGGCCGGCGAGCGCACGGCCGAGAGCATTCGGGCGAGCACGGGCAGCGGTGCCGTGCGGGTGGCCCACCTCGACCTGGCCGACCTGGCCACGGTGCGGGCGCTGGCCATGTCGTGGTCGGGACCGTTGCACATCCTGGTGAACAACGCCGGCATCATGCACAGCCCCCTGTCGCGCACGCCCGCCGGATGGGAGATGCAGTTCGCCGTGAACCACCTGGGCCATTTCGCTCTCGCGACGGCGCTGCATCCGGCGCTGGCCGCCGCCGGCGGGGCGAGGATCGTTTCGGTGAGTTCCAGCGGGCACGCCTCCAGCGGCATCCGGTTCGACGACCTGTTCTTCACCCGGGATGCCTACGACTCGGGGGTGGCCTACGGCCAGTCGAAGTCCGCGAACGTGCTGTTCGCCCTCGAAGCGACCCGGCGGTGGGCGGATGACGGCATCGCGGCGGCGGCGCTGATGCCGGGCGGCATCTGGACGAATCTGCAGCGGCACTGGGACCCGAAGGTGCTGGCGGGCATGAAGCGCCGGTACCCGGGGAAGAGTCCGGCGCAGGGGGCGGCGACCTCGGTCTTTGTCGCCACCCGGGCCAGGCTCGGCGTGGGAGCGCCGGGCTACTACGAGGACTGCCGGCCCGCGGCCGTGGTGCCGGCGATCGTCGACGGCATCCATGGCGTGCTCCCCCACGCACTGGACCCGTCCACCGCCCGCCGGCTCTGGGACGTGTCCGCCGATCTCGTCGCGGCCGCCTGACCGCCTACAGGCGACGTGTCCGGGGCCGCGACCCTTCCGTTGGCCGAGCTTGTCGAGACCTGGTGACCGTGTCTGCGTTCCCGCCCCGCGTCGAAACGGCGGCTCACGGGGTCTCGACAAGCTCGACCGGCGTGTGGTCGCGACCAGGGCGGTGGTCGAGCTTGTCGAGACCTGGCGGCTAGGCGACCGACCAGCCGCCGTCGCTGGCCAGCACCTGGCCGTTCACGTTCACGCCGTCATCGCTGAGCAGAAAGGTGATCGACGCGGCGAGCGCATCCGCCTCGACGGCATCGGGCAGCAGCGCCATGCCGGCGCGCACCCGCTGGGCGCCGAGTTCAGACGCGAAGGTGGCCTCGATGTTGGTGATCGTGGGGCCGGGGGCCACCGCGTTCACCCGGATGCCGCTGGGCCCGTACATGTACGCGCTGCTCTTGGTCAGCCCGACGACGGCGTGCTTGGACGCCGTGTAGGCCACCCCGGCCGCCGACCCGCGGAGCGCCGCCTCTGAGGCCACGTTCACGATCGAGCCGGACTGCCGTTCGAGCATGCCGGGCACCACGGCGCGCATGAGCTTCATGGTGCCATCCACGTTGATCGCGAACACCCGCTTCCAGACGGCGTCGGTCACCTCGTGCACCGGGGTCATGTCGTCCATGATCCCGGCGACGTTGGCGAGGGCGTCGATGCGGCCGCCGGCGGCCTCGAGGATCGCCGCGACGGCGGAGTCGTCGGTGATGTTCGCCACCACCGGCACGATGTCCGCCCCGGCCAGTTCGACCACGACGTCGTCGAGGCGCTCCTGCGAGATGTCGACGGCGATGACCCGGCCGCCCTCGCGGGCGACCCGGGACGCGGTGGCCCGGCCAATGCCGGAACCGGCGCCGGTGACGATGACGGTCTTGCCGGTGAACCGGCCGCTGTCGAGGCGTTCCACCCACTCGGGACGCTCGACCGGGGCCGGACCGGCGGACGCCGCCGCGGTCGCCGCAGCCGGCGCATCCGTGGCCGCAGTGGATGCCGGCACGTCGCCGGCCTCGACCCGGCGCACGAGCTCGTCGATCAGCTCGGCCGGGAACTGGCCCTTGCTGAGCTTCACCAGGCGCTTGATCGCCAGCTTGCGCACCGGGCGCAGGACGTCGGCGCTCTGGCCGGCCTGGGCGAGCAGGTCCCGCAGGATCGGGCCACCGGTGGGGTCGTCGAGCCAGCTTCCGACGGAGGAATCGGCGGTGAGGGTGCTCTGGGTCATGCGAGGGTGTCCTTTTCTGTGGGGAGGACCGGCTCCGCAGGGGGCGCGGAGGCGGGGGTAAGGGAGGCGGGGGTGTCGGAGGCGCGCGTGGCGGCCGCGTGCAGCGCAGCGAGGTAGCCGAACACCACCGCGGGGGCGATGGTGGAGCCCGGGCCCGGGTAGGTGTGCCCCATCACGGATGCCGTCGTGTTGCCGGCGGCGTAGAGACCGGGAATCGGTGCCCCGGCCTCGGTGAGCACCCGGCCGTGCTCGTCGGTGAGCAGGCCGCCCTTGGTGCCGAGGTCGCCCGGCACCACCTTCACGGCCGTGAACGGCCCCTTTTCCAGCGGGCCGAGGTTGGGGTTGGGTTTCACGCCCGGGTCGCCGTAGTAGTTGTCGTAGAGCGTGCGCCCGCGGCCGAAGTCCAGGTCGACGCCGCTGCGGGTGAAGCCGTTGAACCGCTCGACGGTCGCGGTGAGCGCGGCCGGATCGATGCCCAGCCGGCCGGCGAGCTCGGGCAGGGTGGCAGCGGTGACCACGGTGCCGCTGTCGCGCAGCGACTTGCCGCCCATCAGCAACGGGGAGAACAGGTACCGGCGGCGATGCCGAACGTCCACGATCAGCCAGGACGGGATCGCCGGGGTCTGCTTGTGGTGCTCGATCATCTCGTGGCCGAAGTCGATGTAGCTCTCCGACTCGTTGAGGTATCGGGAGCCGGCCTGGTCGACGATGATGCCGAACGGCATCGACCGCTCGGAGAGCATGAACTGCGCGGTGCCGTCGTTCATGGGCACGGCCGAGCCCCACCAGGCGTCGTCCATCATGGCGAGCGCCCCGCCCGCGCGAACACCCACGTCGATGGCGGTGCCCTGGTCGCCGTCGGCGGCGGAGCTGTTGCCGGGCATGCCGTGGTACTTCTGGCGCCATTCCTGGTTCTGGGCGAAGCCGCCGGCGCCCAGGATCACTCCGGCCCTGGCGCGGATACGCACCGGTCCGGCATCCGTGGTGATGATCGCGCCGACCACCCGGCCGTCCTCGAGCACCAGCTCGCTGACCGGGGAGTTCAGCAGCACCTCCGTGCCCTGCCGGCGCACGATCTCCATGAGCGTCATCACCAGCGCCGCGCCCAGGCCGTAGAGGCGCTTGCCGGTGACAACGCCGCCGAGGGTGCGGAAGACGAACCGGGCGCCGCGCACGAAGCCGCTCGGCGTGGACCAGGCCCGGGACAGCAGCCAGACGTCATCGGTCTTCAGCGGCGCCGGGACGCTCTGCTTGATGCGGGACCGCGTGACCCAGTCGCCGAGCTTCTTGGCGTCGAACGGTTGCACCTCGATGCCGCGGCCGATCCGGCCGCCGGGCCGGTCCGGGTAGTAGTCGGGATAGTCCTTGGCGGCGCACCAGCGCACCCCGAGGCCCTCGAGCAGGCCGAACACCCGCGGCACGGCATCCACGAAGGCCTCCCGGCGTTCGGTGGAACTGGCCGGGCCGGCATCACCGATCGCCGCCTCCATGTAGGTGAGCGCGTCGGCGCGGGAGTCGGGGATGCCGAGCTTCTTCATCAACGGATTGGTGGGCATCCACAGGCCACCGCCACTGAGCATGGTGGTGCCGCCCCATCGATCGGTGCTTTCCACCACGAGGGCGGTGAGGCCCGCGTCGGCGGCGGTGATGGCGGCGGTCAAACCCGCGGCGCCCGATCCGGCTACAAGTACGTCTACTTCGCGATCCCAGTGAGCGGTCATGCGTTCCTCCTCGATCGATCCGGACAACACTGTCCGGATGTAACCTACCTCGGTGACCCAAAAATCCAAAGCGAATCGCGGGCCGAGCGCCGGGCCGGAGAATCGCCGCGCCCTCCTTGCCGCCGCCCGGGAGGTCTTCGCCGCCGAGGGCTTCTCGGCGCCGCTGAGTGCCGTCGCCAAGCGGGCCGGCGTGGGGCAGGGCAGCCTCTACCGGCACTTCCCCGATCGCACCGCCCTGGCGATCGCCATCTTCGACGAGAACATCACCGCGCTGGAGGACTTCGTCGACCGGCCGGAGAGCACCCTCGACGACCTGCTCGACCGGGTGATCGAGCAGGCGCTGGCGTCCACCGCGTTCATCGACCTGATCGCCGCCGACGTGCACGAACCCCGGGTCCAGCACCTGGGCGAACGGTTCCACGAGATCGTCGGCCGGCTGCTCGTCCGCGAACAGGAGGCCGGCCGGATCGGCGAGCACGTCGCCGCGGCGGATGTCTTCCTCGCGGTCTCCATGCTGGCCGGGGTGCTCGCCCGCAGCGACGCCGCCGACCGCCCCGAGGTCGCCCGGCGGGCCTGGGGCCTGTTCCACGCGGCGTTCACACCGCGCTAGCCCCGCTGCGCACCCGACCTGCCCCGCTGCGGACGAGTTACCCCGGTGGAACGGGGCAACTCGTCCGCAGGTGGACAACTCGGTGGCCGCGCATCCGGCCTTGCGGCTTCGTCGCGCCCTGCCTAGGCTCGCCAAGGCCAGTCCTGAAGATGCCCCAGCTCAACGCGCTGCGGAGGTGGAACCATGACCGAGACCGTCGCGGCCGCCGTCTTGCTGATCGTGCTCCCGCTGGTCTTCAACGCGGTTTTCGCGGGCCTGGCCATCGCCTTCGACTATCCCGACATCCTGCGCCGCCCCACCGAGGAGGTCCTCGCCCGGTTCCGCCGGGGCGGCTCCCGCCTGGTGTTGCTCTGGTGGGCCTTCGCGATGACGCCGGTGCTCCTGGCCGTCCTGGCCGGGCTGTTGCCGGCCGCGCTGCGGGGCGCCTCAGCCACGGTGCTCTCGCTCAGCACGATAGTGGGCGTGCTGGCCGCCCTGGTGCAGTTCCTCGGGCTCATCCGGTGGCCGTTCCTGGTGCCCTACCTGGCCCGGGTCAACGCCGACCCGGATGCGCCTCCCGGCCGCAAGCAGGCCGTCGACATCGTCTTCCAATCGTTCCACCGCTACCTGGGCGTGGCGGTCGGCGAGCACCTCGGCCTGCTCTTCACCGGCGCCTGGAGTGTGCTCGTGGGCGTCGCGATCACCCAGACCGACCTGCTGTCGGGGTGGCTCGGCGTGGTGGGCATCGTCGTGGGGGCGGTGCTCGTGCTGTGCTCGTTCGAGTTCGTGGGCTCGTTCGAAAACCACGGCTGGGCCCTCGCGGCCCGACTCACGCCGGTGACGTACATCGTCTGGTCGCTGTGGCTGGTGGCCACCGGGGTAGCGCTGCTGCTGTGACCGACGTCCCCGAGTTGCCCCGCTGCGGTCGACTTGCCCCCGTGGAACGGGGCAACTCGACCGCAGGTGGGCAAATCGGCGCGGGTCAGGCCGAGGCGCGCCGGATGATGCGGGCGGGGGCCGGTACAACGTCCGCGACGGCGAGGCCCAGCGCCCGGCGCGCGGCCAGGCGGCCGAAGGACTCGGCGTCGATGTGCACGCTGGTGAGCGGCGGGGTGGCCACCGCACCGTGCTCCGTGTCGTTGAAGCCGATCACGGCGATGTCCTGCGGGACATGCCGGCCGAGCTCGGTCAGGGCGGCGAGGATCCGGAGGGCCACCCGGTCGTCGAATGCGGCGATGGCCGTGATGCGGGGGTGGGCGGCGAGGAACTCCCGCAGCGCGGTCACCGTTCCGGGCACGTCGCCGGGCACGGTGAGACTCTCGACGGGGTCGAGGCCGAGGGCGGGCGCGGCCTCCCTCGCGGAGGCCAGCCGCACGCCGGCCAGCCGGGCGAGCGCGTCGTCGTCGGGTGAGGCCACGGCCACGCCGGTGTGGCCGGACTCGGCCAGGTGGCGCAGTTGCACCGCGGTGTGCGCGGGCAGCCCGTTGACCCAGCCGCCGTCATCCGCGGTCGGGGCGCCCGAGGTGTAGATGGCCGCCAGGTCGATGACCGCCTTGGGCGAGACGGTGTCGACCATCGCCGCCAGAGACGCGCGGGAGGTGGGGCCGTGCCGCACCAGCAGGACGTAGCCGTGCTGGGTGAGTTCGGTGTCGAGGCCGCGGATGTAGTCCTCGCTGCCCGCACCGCCGAACGCCGGGTCGAGGGTGAGCAGCACGATGCGGGAGGAGCCCTCGCGCAACGCCTTGGCGATGCCGTGCGGCACGTAGGCCAGGTTGCGGGCGGCGCGCTCGACGCGTTCGCGGGTGGCCGGCGAGATGGTCTGGTTGGCGACCCCGTTGAGGACGAAGCTCACGGTCGCGGGTGAGACGCCGCTGGCGGCGGCCACGTCCCGCATTGTCGCTCGTTTGGCGCCCATGATCCCCTCCGTTTCCCCGACTTTATCGCTCGACGGGTGGGCGGATGCCCGCATGCGATTGCTCAGCTACCGCTCAGCCACTTCCCGGGTTGACCCGGACGATAGGTGCTAGCGTCAACTAATTCGAATTAGTAGGACCGTTGGGCCCGGGTGGAGAGTGGAAGAAATGAAGACTGTACTGGTTACCGGTCCCGGCACAACGGCAGTTGTCGACGTGCCCCAGCCCACGGCCGGACCGGCCGACGTGCTCGTGCGGATGCGGGCCTGCGGCATCTGCGGCTCGGACGGCTTCTACGTCGAGATCGGCGGCATCCCGCCCCGCCAGGGCAAGACCCCGCTCGGGCACGAGCCGGCCGGCGAGGTCGTTGAGGTGGGAGCCGACGTCACCGGCATCACCGTGGGCGACCACGTCGTGATCAACCCCATCGCCTCCCGCGAAGCCATGATCGGCAGCGGCGGGGCGAGCGGCGCCCTCGCGGAGTACCTGCTCATCGAGAACGCCGTGTTGGGCACCAGCCTGGCCATCATGCCCAAGCACGTGCCGTTCTACGTCGCCGCGCTCAACGAGCCAATGGCCGTGGCCCGGCACGCGGTGAACCGCACCAACCCGAAGCCGGGCGACAAGGTCGTCATCTTCGGCGCCGGACCGATCGGCCTGGGCGCGGCCATCGGCTACAAGATCAGCGGCGCCTCCCACGTGGTGGTCGTCGACATCCTGCCCTCCCGCCTGGAGAAGGCCCTCGCCGTGGGCGCCGACGCCGTGATCAACTCCACCGAGGAAGACGTGCTCGCCCGCCTGACCGAGCTGCACGGCCCCGGCACCACCGCCATGGGCGCGCCGCGCGCGGGCACCGACATCTACCTCGACGCCGCCGGCGCCCCGATTGTGGTGGAGACAGCCTTGAAGGCCGCCAAGCACAACGCCACCCTGGGCATCGTCGCCGTGCACAAGAAGCCGGTCAGCGTCGACTTCGGCGCGATCCTCGTCGCCGAGGTGAACATCGTCACGTCGATGGGCTACCCCACCGAGATCTTCGAGGTGACGAAGGAGATCGCCGAGCACTGGGAGAAGTTCGCCGTGATCGTGAGCGACCAGTTCGACTTCGCCGACGTGCAGCAGGCGCTCGTGACCGCGCACACGCCCGGCGCCGCGGACAAGGTCGTCGTCACCTTCGACTGAGAGACACACCCGAGTTGCCCCGCTGCGGTCGACTTGCCCCGGCCCAGCGGGGCAACTCGTCCGCAGGTGGGCAATTCGGCATCGCGGCGGCATACTGACGGGAACATCCGTCTGTGCTGCACCGCGGAAGGAACTCTGTGAGCTTCTGGATCTGTGCCACCTGCGGCGTCGAGCACGCCGACAACGCCGGCGTCTGCGCGATCTGCGCCGACGAACGCCAATGGGTCCCCGCCGCCGGGCAGCAGTGGACGACGCTCAACGACCTGCACGAGGCGGGCTGCCAGGCACACCTCCGCCAGCTCGAGCCGGACCTGTTCGGTATCCACAGCTCCCCCGGTGTAGGTATCGGGCAGCAGGCCAAGCTGCTCTGCACCCCCACCGGAACCGTGCTCTGGGACCCGATCGGGTTCGTGGACAACGACATCGCCAGCCGGGTGCTCGAGCACGGGCCCGTGCGCGCGATCGTGGCCAGCCATCCGCACATGTTCGGCGTGCAGGTGGAATGGAGCCGGGCCCTCGGCCGCCCGCCGGTGCTGGTCGCGGAGGCCGATCTGGCCTGGGTGGCGCGGCCCGACCCGGTGATCGAACCCTGGTCGACCGAGGTGGCCCTGCTGCCCGGGGTCACGCTGGTGCAGGTGGGCGGGCACTTCCCCGGCAGCGCCGTCATCCACTGGCAGGAGGGCGCCGCCGGCCGCGGCGTGCTGCTCAGCGGCGACACGGTGTTCGCCAACCCCGACCGCCGAACGGTGAGCTTCATGCGCAGCTACCCCAACCGGCTACCGCTGTCGGGCCCGGTGGTCGAACGCATCGCCCGCGCCCTGGAGCGGTTCGAGTTCGACCGGCTGTACGGCAACTTCGACAACGTGATCGACCAGGATGCCCGCGGGGTCGTGCGCCGCTCGGCCGACCGGCACTGGGACTGGGTGCGTGGCGACTTCGACGCTCTCACCTGAGCCGGTCGACGCCGGTCAGGTGGCGTGGGGCCGCTCGGGCGGTTCGGGAATGATGCGCAGGCCCGCCGGCGTGTTGGCCGCCTGCACGAGTTCGTCGATCCAGGACCGGTTGAGTGACGGCTCGCGCTTGCCGGAGAACTCGAAATCGAGGGGCACGGCCGGATTCAGCCAGATGGAGCTGTGCCCACTGCCGGAATCCTTTGACCTCTCCCAGGAGAACGCGAAACTCTCGCCGCGGCGCAGTTTCGCCACGATGACGACCTTGAGGTGCGCCAGCGTGCGGTCGTCGATGTCCACGGAGATCGCCGGCGACCCGTAGATGAACTTGCCCATCACATTCCTCGTTTGCTGGTGTCGGTCCCGCACGATCCGGCGCGACCCACCCCCTGAGAAAAGTTTAGGCCGCGGCGAGCCCGGTGACCACAGCGCCCGATGACGCGTTATTCGTCGTATCCCTGGTCGGCGCCGGCGTCGATCTCATTGACCGCCCGATTGAAGTCCGCCGCATGCGCCTCCGCCTCGGCCTCGGACTCGGCCGACGGCACCTCAACGGCCAGGATGCGGCCGGGCGGGAAGATCGGCAGCGGGAACAGCTCCCCCTCACCCTCGAGGGTCTCCTCCGCGACATCCGCCACGTCGAGCTCGGTGGCCGGGCCCAGCACGAGCGTGTGCGTCCGGGTGGTGCCGTCGAGTTCGCGCACCACGATGTCCACGGCCACACTGTCCTCACCGCGGGAGTGCTCGGTGACGTAGTCGAGTAGTGCCTCCGCAACGTCATCACCGGTCAGGATCGACCCGCCGGCGTACGTGATGCGCTTCATGCCACCGACGATAACCGCGGCACGGCGTCTTGGGAATGACCCCGCCGTCACACGGCGGGCGCCCCGGTGAGGGCACGTTCGGCCGCCGACGATTCCGGCACCACGATGTCGAAGACGGCCGCGCCCAGGCGTAGCGCGACCACGCTGGCACCCGGGTAGAGCGGATGCGGCGCCACACTGATCTGTTCGATCGCGGCCAGCGGGATCGTGGTGTGCGAACGGGACAGGTCGGGGGTCTTGCCGCGCACCAACCAGGCCTGGCGGCCGAGGATGTGCAATTCCTGGTCGGTGCGGCACAGCACCGCGCCGTGCAGGGTCATCGGGTAGAAGGCGTGCATCGCGCGGGTGAGGAGGCCGCCGCGCGGGTCCAGGCCGGTGCGGCCGTGGGCGGCGAGCAGCGTCGCCCCGAAGGCATGGCGCAACAGGTCGAAGTAGGCGGTGACCAGGCCCACATCCTGCTTACCCAGGTCGAGCAGATCCAGGGCGGCCGGCGGGGCGTCCGGCACCGGCAGCACGACCGGGGAGGTCGGCGGCGTCGCGGCGAGCGACAGTTCGCCCAGGAGCGCGGTGAGGCGGTCGATCACGGTCTGGGACGACCCGTTGTACGGAACGGTGAGGGTCGCGCCGGTGCGCGCCAGGATACTGAGGCGGCCGTCGACGAGGTCGACGGCATCGGTGACCGCGACGATATCGCTGTAGCCCATCGTGCTCTCGGTGTACCCGCGCTCGGCGCGGCTCAACACGACGAGCGCGTCCGGGGCCGCGATGACGAGATGGTCGTAGAGGTCCATGCTGGGCAGGGCGTCCCGGCGGGTGATGTTGCGGGGCACCTTGAGCACCAGTCGGCTGGCCGTGAAGTCCAGCGGGTAGTCCCGGTACAGGCCGGGCACCTCGGTTGCATTGTGCACCTGGTCCACCCAGGGGCCGAAGGCGTCGAACTCCGCCGATCTGGTTACATCCGTTGCGCTCACTGGCTGCTTTCCGGGGCACGCGCCGGTGCGCACCCCACCACGGCCGTCAGGCGCCGCTGAAGCTCAGGCTAAACCCAGTTCGCACCCACTCGTGACCGCGGGGCGGCCGGTCGCCCGCGGGAAGCCCTCGATGGACGGGTTTTCGAGAGTTCTAGCACGGGATGGCGCGGCCGAGCCATCGACGCGCCGACGTTTTCCCGCCGAACTGCACAGCGCTCTCCCCAGCGATTCCACAGCGTAATCCACAGCCTCCAGCCCGTATTCGCGGGGTTTCCACACACTGTGCACAGGGTTATCCACAGGCAACGCACCGAAGAAACCTTCGAAATATTCCCGCGCGCGATCGGCCACTAGTTGCCGAACCCGCCCGGAGCTACACTCGCCGCATGGAGACGCAGCATTTCTCAATCCGAGTGAATGCGTCGGCCGAGGTCGTGTGGACCACAATGTTCGATCACACCTCGTACCGGCAGTGGACGAGCGCCTTCAACCCGAACTCGTACTTCGAGGGCGACTGGCTGCCGGGCAGCGAGATCCGCTTCCTCGGCAGCAACCCGAACGGCGGGATGAACGGGATGTACGGGGTGATCACCGAACACCGTCCGTACGAGTACGTCCTGATCGAATACCAGGGCCAGATCGTGAACGACGTCGACGACACGACGAGCCGCGAGGCCCGGCAGCTGATCGGTGCTCGCGAGGCCTATTCATTCCGGGAGGAAGACGGGGTGACGACGGTCACCATCGATGTGGACACGGCCGACACCTACGCCGAACTCTTCGGCGAGCTGTGGCCGAAGGGCCTGGCCAAGCTCAAGGACCTCGCCGAGGCCGCGGCCGGGCACGACGACGACAGCGCCTGACCTGTCGGTGCTGGCCGGGCGGGGCTAGGCTCCCGGCATGAAAACCCTACATTTCTCCACAGAAATCGACGCCCCCGCCGAGGTCGTCTGGGAGACGATGCTCGAGGACGCCACCTACCGGCAGTGGACTGGCGTGTCCTTCCCCGGTTCGCACTTCGAGGGATCCTGGCTGCCGGGCAGTGAGATCCGCTTCCTCGGCGACAGCGACGACGACGAACCGATGGGCGGCATGGTCGGCAGGATAGCCGAGCACCGCCCGCACGAGTTCGTGTCGATCGAGTACACCGGCGTCATCATGAACGGCGGCGTTGACACCGAGAGCGAGTACGCCCGGAATCACCAGGGCACCCACGAGAACTACACCTTCACCGAGTCCGACGGAGTCACCACCCTCGCCGTCGACCTGGAGGTAGACGAGGATGAAGCCGACATGTTCGCCGAGGTCTGGCCGAAGTCCCTCGACAAGCTCACCGAGCTCGCCGAAGCCGAGGCCGCCACGCACGGCCGGCGTCCGACCGACTGAACAACGGCCAGCTGAACAACAACCGGCTGAACAACGACCGGCACCTCGGTCACAGCAGGCCGGACAGCGCCGCCCACTGCAGCAGGATGACGGTCTTGCCGTCAACGATTCGGCCGTCGGTGATCATGACCAGGGCGTCGGCGAACGCCACCTCGAGCACCTCGATGTCCTCCCCTTCCTCGGCCAGGCCCCCGCCGGCATCCACCCGGTCGGCTGGTTCGTATTCGGCCGCGTAGAAGTGCACCCGCTCGGTGACCGAACCCGGGCTCATATAGAGGTCGAACAGGTGCCGCAGCTCCCCGACGGCCACGCCGAGTTCCTCGCCGGCCTCCCGGCGGATCGCGACGTCGGGGGCGTCGTCGTCGAGCAGGCCGGCCGCGGCCTCGATGAGCATGCCGTCTGGATGGCCGTTGACGTAGGCGGGGTAGCGGAACTGCCGGGTGAGCAGCACGGTGCTCCGGGCGGGGTCGTAGAGCAGGATGGTCGCGCCGTTACCGCGGTCGTAGGTCTCGCGCTGCTGGGTCTCCACGACGCCGTCGCGCCGACGATAGCCGAAGGTGGTGCGCCGGAGCACATGCCAGCCGTCGCTGGTCACCTCCACCCGCTGCACCGTCACGGCCGGGTTCCCGGTCAGGTCGGCACCCGCGAGCTGCAGTCCGGTGCGTCCCCGGCCGTCCGGAATGTCGACGCCGAGGCGTAGGGGCTGGTGTTCATCAGCGGAGGCGGTCATGTCCGCTAGAGTAGTACAAACGTGCAGGAACGTGCACAAACTGGAAGGAACGCGGAATGATGGCTGCGGAACGTCAGGCGCTGCTGCTCGACCGGCTCGCCAGAGACGGCGCGATCGTGGCAAAGGAGATCGCCGCCGAACTGGGTCTGTCCGACGACAGCGTGCGCCGGGACCTGCGGGAGCTCGCCGCCGCGGGCCTCTGCCAGCGGGTCTACGGCGGGGCGCTGCCCGTGTCGCCCGCGCTCGCCCGGTACGCGGAGCGCACTCTCGTGCAGCCGGACAGCAAAGACCGGGTCGCCGCCCGCGCCGCCCGACTCGTCGTGCCGGGCAGCACCGTCATCCTCGACGGCGGCACGACGACCCTGGCCGTGGTGCACGCCCTCCCCCGTGACCTGAGCTGCACCGTCATCACCCACAGCCCGACGATCGCGGCGGCCTTTCTGCCACACGAGGGCATCGACGTGTTCCTGCTCGGCGGCCGGCTGTTCAAGCACTCGATGGTGACCTGCGGCGCCGCCGCGGTCGAGGCCGCCCAGGCGATCACGGCCGACCTGTTCCTGCTGGGAGTCACCGGGGTGCACGCCAGCGCGGGCCTGACCACCGGCGACGTGGAAGAGGCGGCCATGAAGCGGGCCCTCGCGGACCGGGCGGCCGACACCTACGTGCTGGCGAGCGCCGAGAAGATCGGGGTGGCATCGCCCTACCGGGTGCTGCCGTTCAGCGAGATCGCCGGCATCGTCACCGACACGGGGTACGACCGCGCCGACGACAACCACGCTGCCGACCGCACTGCTGCGGACCGCACCGTGGCCGACCTGCGGGACCGCGGCGTCGCCATCCTCACCGCCTAGTTTCTACCCCTATGCCGGTCGGTCGCCGGGCGGTCACGACCAGGGGATGAACCGATCCGCGTGGCTGAGCGTGGACGCGATCAACCGAGCGTTGGTGGCATCCGGCCCATTCGCCCAGGCCGTGGCCTGCTCCTGCGTCATGCCGAATTGCACGTGGCGGGCTATCAGGCGGGCGAGGCGCACGCTGCTCGGGGTATCGACGAAGCAGACCTCGTCGCAAAGCCGGGCGATCTGCGGCCACGGGTCGGCGGCGGCCAGAAGGTAGTTGCCCTCGGTGAGTACGATCGGCACCGAGGCGGGAACGGCGATCGAGGCGGCGATGGGTTCCTCCAGCCCGCGCCGGTACTCCGGCGCGTAGACGACCGCCTCGTCCCGGGCGCGCAGCCGGCGCAGCAACGACAGGTAGCCGTCGGCGTCGAAGGTGTCGATGGCGCCCCGGCGGTGCTGCAGGGGCGTGCCGTCGATGATGGACGTGGCGAGGTGGAAACCGTCCATCGGCACCACCACGCAGAGGGCGGCCCCCATCTCGTCGGTGCCCAGCTCGTCCGCGAGCGCCCGCGCGACGGTGGATTTGCCTGCTCCAGGCGTGCCCACGATGCCGATGATCTGGCGCTCGGCAGTCTGCCTGACGCGGGCGCGGAGGTCGTCGGCGAGCTCGCGGATGGCGGCGGCTGGGGTGAGACTCATGCGGGGGTCCTGTCGGGCTCGATGTCTGGTTCGACGGCTGCGGATGCGGGTGCCTTCGTCTGCCCCGCCACGGTTGGGCCGACGGTGAGCCGGCGCACGCTCCGCACCGAGAGCGCCGCGAGGCTGGCGACCACGATCACGGCGGCGCAGCCGAGCAGCACCGGGGTGGTGCCGTAGGTGTGCGCGAGCGGCCCCACGAGGATCTCGCCCACCGGGATCGCGATGAAGGAGCCGACGGCGTCGTAGGAGTAGACCCGGGCGAGTTTCTCCTGCGGCACGTTCTGCTGCAAGGACTGGTCCCAGGCCACCCCGAACTGTTCGATGGCCAGGCCGCCGAGCAGGAAAAAGGCGACCAGCAGGGGCACGAGCGGCAACACGGCCAGGCCCACGATGGGCAGCGCGGTGACGATCACCAGGCCGACGCCGATGCCTAGCGCGTGCCGCGGCCGCCAGCGCAGGGCGAGCAGCCCGCCGAGCGCGAGACCCACGGTTTCGGCGGCGATGATCAGCCCCCAGCTGGCCCGGCCGAAGGTGGCGTCGGCCACGAGCGGGCCGAGCACCGCGATCGCCCCGACGAAGGCGGCGTTCACCAGCGCGAACTGCGCCACCACCACCCATACCCAGGTGCGGCTGGCGAATTCCCGCCAGCCTTCGCGCAGTTCCCGCAGCATATTGGCCGGGGGCGCGGCGCCGGCGGCCGGCACGGCGCGGCCGGCCGGCAGCGTGCGCACGAAGGCGAAGAACAGACCCGCCAGGGCGAAGGATGCGGCGTTGAGCGCCAGCCCCCAGCCGGGGCCGACCGCGGCGATGAGGATCGCGCCGAGGCTGGCACCGAGGATCGCTCCGCCGTTGAGGCTGAGCCGGAGCAGGGCGTTGGCCGGACGCAGCTGCGCCACGGGCACGGTCTGCGGCACGATCGCCGCCGACGCCGGGAAGCTGACGGCGGCCACGGCCCCGTTGAGCACGCTGAGGATGACGAGCAGCGGGATCGTGGCCGAGCCGGACAGCACCACGGTGGCCACGACGGCCTGGGTGGCCGCGGCCGCGAGCGAGGTGCCGACGAGCAGGATGTGCTTGGGCAGCCGGTCGGCGATCACCCCGCCGAACAGCAGCACCGTGACGTTGGCAATGGACCGGCTCGCCACCACGATGCCGAGGTCCACGGCCGACCCGGTGAGGTCGAGCACCGCGAAGGCGAGGGCGATCGGGGCGGCGGCATTGCCCAGGGTGGCGATGGTGCGGGCCGTGAGCAGCCAGCGGAACGGGGCCAACCCGAACGGGCCGTCACGGCGGGCGCGCTCCTGAACCGCGCGCCCCCGAGTAGCCATGCCACGAGTCAACCACGTCAGCGCCCCGGCTTACTCGCTCAGGCCGAAGCGGGCGTGGATGGGCGCGGTCCAGCGCGGGGCCCACCACAGGATGCGCTCAAGCGCGGTGAGCACGGCCGGCACGAGCACCACCCGCACCAGGGTCGCATCCAACAGCACTGCCACGGCCAGGGCCGTGCCGATCTGTTTCATCTGCATCAGCTCCCCGGTGGCGAAGCCGGCGAAGACCAGCACGATGATCACCGCGGCCGAGGTGATGATGCGGCCGGAGCTTTGCAGGCCGGTCTCGATCGCCGTGCGGGTGTCCTCGCCGCGGTCGTGGTGCTCCTTGATGCGGGCGAGCAGGAACATCTCGTAGTCCATCGCCAGGCCGAAGCCGAAGGTGAGCACGAGCGTGAGCACCAGGGCGTCGACGCCGGAGATGGCGGCGGCGTCGAAGTTGAGCGGCCCGGCCAGATTGCCCTGCTGGAAGCCCCAGACCAGCACGCCGGCGGCGGCGCCCAGGGAGATGGCGCTGATCACCAGGGCCGTGAGCGGGATGATCACCGACCCGGTCATCAGGAACAGGAGCACGAAGGTGGCCAGGGCGATGATCAGCACCGCCCACGGGGCGCCCCGCGCGAGCGAGTCGAGGTAGTCGACGGCCTGGGCGTCGGTGCCGCCGACCCAGGCGTCGAAGGACGGCCGGTCGGCGCGGATCTCCCGCACCACGTCGGTGCCCTGGTGGGCGTCGACGGTGACCGTGGAGACCTGGTACCCCTCCATGTCTACGGGTGCGGTGACATCCGTCACTCCCGGCAGGCCCGCGACCTCGTCGGCCCACGCCGTCGCTGCGGCCTCGTCGGCGTCTGAGACCAGCTGAACCCGGGGTGCGGTGGCCAGCGGGAACTCCTCGGTGAGGGTGGTGAGGAAGTCGTACTGGCTGGACGAGCGCGGGATGGCGTCGTCGGCGCTGTTCGATACCGTCATCGCCAGCGCCGGGCTCCCGAGCAGCAGCAGCACCGCGGTCCCCGCGATAGAGACGAGCACCGGCGCGCGCTGAACGGAGCGGGCCAGCCGGGAGAAGACGCCCTCCTCCGGGGCGATGTCCCCGAACCGGATCAGCCACCGGCCCACGCCCGGGATGCGGGTGAGCAGGCCGGGTTGCAGCAACCGTTCGCCGAGGTAGCCGAGCAGCGCCGGCACCAGGACCAGGGCGGTGAGGATGGCGATGAGCACCACGCAGATGGCGCCGATGGCGATGGCGCGGATGATCGCCGGCTCGAACACGAGCAGCCCGGCGGTGGCGATGGCGAAGGTGAGCCCGGAGAACAACACGGTGCGGCCGGCCGAGTTCACCGTGCTGCCCACCGCCTGCAGCATGAGCTCGTGCCGGCTATGCCGGTGGTGCGGCAGCAAGGCCAGCTGCCCGGTCGCGGGCTCGGGCACGTCCGCGCCCGGCTCCCCGTGCGGGCCGGGCGCCGCACCCGGACCCGCCCCACCGACCCGCGCCCGGAACTCCTCGCGGAACCGGCTGACCATCAGCAGGCCGTAGTCGATGGACAGGCCCAGCCCGATCACGGTGATCACATTCATCACGGTGATGCCGATGTCGGAAACATAGGTGAACGCGTAGAGCATCCCGAGCGCGCCGATGATCGACGCGATGGCGCCCACCAGGGGAATCCCGGCCGCGAGGAAGCCGCCGAAGATGACCAGCATCACCAGCAGCGCGATCGGCAGGGCGATCAGTTCGCCCTTCTGCAGGTCGGACTCGGCGACCGCGACGAGGGAGTCCACCACCAGGGGCGCCCCGCCCACCTCCACCCGGGCGGCGGGGTCGAGTTGGCTGACCTCGTCGGCCGACACCTGGAGCAAGCGGTGCACGTAGTCGAGCAGCGAGTCGCTGACGGAGCCGTCCGTGGTCTCCATCTCCACGGTGAGGAGCATCCCCTCGCCGTCCGCGGAGAGCAGCGGCACGGCGGCCGGGTTGACGGTGCCGTCGGGCATGGGCGGGATGACGAGGGGATTGATGACCTGGGTGACCCCGTCGACCTCGGAGAGCCGGATGGTCGCGGATTCCAGGATCGCCGCGAGGTCGGGCGAGGCAAGATCGGTGGGGTGCACGAGCAGCGAGAGCGACTCGGTCTGTTCGCTGTCCGGGCCGTCGATCCGGTCGGCGGCCGCTTGCGCTTCCCCCTGCACCGACGGGCCCTCGCTGGAGAGCCGGTCGAACAGGCTCTCCCCGGTGGCCCCGAAGAGGGCCGTGGCCAGGCACGCGCCCAGTGCCACCACCCAGCACAACAGGAAAACGAGGCGATGGCGGGCGACGCTCACGCCCAGTTTTCGCAACATGGCGGATGTTTCCTTCACTCCTGAACAAGCGTTCCGCCGCCAAACTACTCTCGTCGAGGCCGTCGTGAAGGGCCGGTGGCCTCACACCGGAGGGTCACCCGGCCAGGCAGGCTCGCACAAGCAGGGCGACCGAGGGGCGCAACGGCAGTTCGGGGTCGACGGTGAGTCGATGCAGAATGAGCCCCTCGCCACAGGCCATCAGGGTGCGGGCGGCGGTTTGCGGATCCGGCGCGCCGAGGCTCGTCATCATGGCCGTGGCCAGCTCTTCGAAGCTGTGCCGGTTCGCCACCATCGGGGCGCGCAGCGCCGGGTGACTGGCCGATTCGAGGAACAGGACGTAGCGGGCCAGGGTGCGCGTGCCGAACGGGCCGGTCTGCGCCTCGAGGAGCGCGCAAAAGGCATCCACCAGCTGGTCGGCGGTGAGCGTGGCCAGGTCGATGCCGGCCGCGGAATCCGCCAGCTCGCGCTCAGCCACCCAGGCGACGACCCCGTCAAGCAGGGCGGCCCGGGTGCGGAAGGAGTTGGACGTCGACCCGCGTGGCAACCCGGCGTGCTCGTCGACCCGCACATGGGTCAGCGCTCGCAAGCCCTGCCGGCCGAGCAGGTCGACGGCCGCCTCGAGGGCCCGGTCCCGGGTTGATGCCATGCCATCACTATAGACATAGTGGTCACCCCGCACGAGACCGGGCAGTCGGTACTACCCTGCAGCACATGACCGCATTGACGAAGCCCATCCCGCTCGAGCAGTACTTCGAAGGGAGCGATCCGCTCGCGCGGACGCTCTTCGACACAGTGTGCGCGGCCGTCCTGTCCATCGGCGAGGCCGAAGTCCGCGTCACGAAGAGCCAGGTCGCGTTCCGCCGCGACCGCTCCTTCGCGTGGACCTGGCTTCCCGGCCACTACCTCTCCGGGGCCGTGGCCCCGCTGGTGCTCACCATCGACCTCGACAGGTTCGACACCTCGCCCCGGTGGAAGGAGGTGGCCGAGCCCACCCTCAACCACTTCATGCACCACCTCGAGCTGCGGAGCGTTCACGACCTCGACGACGAGGTGGTCGATTGCCTGCGGGAGGCTTGGACGAAGGCGGGATAGCGCCGCGGGCGGTCAGCCGATGCGCGTCAACCGCTGTAGGCCTGGGCGCAGGACTCGTCGCCGGCGGTGCGGCCCGTGAGTCCGTCGATCGCCTCCGGGGCCGCCTCCACCGTTTCCGGCGGAACGGTCCCCTCCGGTGCCTCCACCGGCGGATCGGCGACGACGGGTTCCTCCGCCGGCACGGTCGGCGTGAGGCTGAACGGCACGTCGGCGGCGATCTTTGCGAACATCTCGTCGGCCAGGTCCTGCGACGGCACCACCTTGCCCGGGAAGTCGGGGTCCTCGGTGGTTCCCGGGTACTGCACGAAGACCAGCCGCTCCAGGTCGAGGTCCTTGAGCGCCAACGCCATCGACACCATGGTGTCGGTGCGGGCCAGGGTCGTGGACAGCTTGATGTTCTGCGACGCGGCGGTGGCCAGGCCGTACAGCTTCGACAGGTCGGTGAGGGTGCCGTCGGCCTGCACGGTGCGCATCAGCGACGCGAGGTAGATCTGTTGCGACGAGATGCGGGACAGGTCACTCCCGTCGCCGACGCCGTGCCGGCTGCGCAGGAAGCCCAGCGCCGTCTGGCCCGAGACCACGCTGGTGCCGGCGGGCAGGCTGAGGTCGGCCAGCGGGTCGTCAATCGCCTCGGTGAGGCAGATCGGCACGCCGCCGACGGCGTCGCTCATCTGCACCACACCATTGAACGAGGTCAGCCCGGCGTAGGGAATGTCGAGGCCGGTGAGGCCCTCCACGGTGTTGACCACGCAGGTCAGCCCGCCGCGGGCCATCGCCTCGTTCATCGGGGCGGCCGACATGGCGCTGAAGACCTCGCCGGTGTCGGCGTTCGTGCACTCCGGATGCGCCACGATCAGGTCACGCGGGATGCTCACCACCACCGCGTTGCTGTGGTCCGCCGACACGTGCACGAGAATGTTGACGTCGTTGAGCGTCGCATCCCGCTCGCCGTAGGCCAGCCCCTGGTCGGCGTCGTTGTCGGCACCGACGATGAGGATGTTGAATCCGTTCTCGTAGGCGCCGAGGTTGGGCGGCGGCGCAGCCGCATCGTTGCTCCCGATGTCGATGGAGTTGCCCGTGATCTTGCTGCTGAGCTGCCAGACGGCGATGCCCACGACCCCGACGGTGCTCACCAGGAGCACGGCGAGCGACGCGGCGACCATCATGATGATGGTCCGCACGGCGCCGCTTCGCCTCAACCGCCCGTGCCGGGCGATCCCCTTGATCTGCGCACGTCGTTCACTCACCGGCAAAGCCCACCCTTCATCCTGCTGCTTGAGTACCGGAACTTAGCAGCCCCCGCTGGGCGAGCGCCGGGCGAGGGGTGTTACGAGCTGGCCTCGGGGACGAAACGGTTGACGACCGCTGCGCGGCTCTCGTCTTCGCTGGCGAGGACCCCGCCGTTCGCGACGATGTCCGGCGTGATCTCCTCGAAAACGATCCGGACGTCTTCGCGGCGCGCACCCAGGGTCAGAACGGCACTGTCGGTGACGTCGTGAACAAAGGCTCGGCGCTGGTTGATGTCGCGCCCCGCGAGTAGCTGAACGGTGATGTTGGGCATGTCTGTTCCTTAGGCGATGGTGTTGCTCAGGGTGCCGATACCGGCGAGGGTGATGTCGACGGTGTCACCCGGGCGCACGGGAAGGTCGGTGCCGGGTGCCCCGGTGAGCACCACGTCGCCGGGCTCGAGGGTGAGCCACTTCGTCACGTAGACGAGCGTGGCAGCGACCGAGGAGGGCAGGTTGAACGAGCCCGAGTTCACCACGACGGCGCCGTTGATGACCACCTCGGTGGCCACGTTCTCGGGGTCGGCGATATCGGTCTCGATCCACGGGCCGAGCGGGGTGTAGTTCTTGCCGCTCTTGCCCTGGAAGTTGCGCTGGTCGATCGGGCACTGGTCGACGTTGGTGACATCGTTGGCCACGGTGTAGCCCAGCACGGCATCGAAGGCGTTGTCGAGGGTGAGGTTCGTGGCGGATGCGCCGATCACCACGGCGAGCTCGCCCTCGATGTTCACGGTGCCCACGCCGCGCACGGCGAAGATGTCGTCGCCGGTGCCGGCGACGGTGTGCACCGACTTGTGCCAGGCCTGCATCGGCAACGGGTTGCCCGGCTGGTTGTGGCCGATGCCGACGACCACGCGCGGGTCGACTGCGGCGAGGAGCACGGCGTCGGCGGTCGGGATGGACTCCCCGGTGTAGACCAGTGGTGCGGCGAACGGGTCGTCGATGAGGTTCCAGCTGTCGCCGGAGGCGACGGCGTGGCGGGGGCCGGTCGGAGTTTCGAGTCGAGCGATGCGCATGAGCTACTTTCCTGACGTTGCCGGGGATGAAACAGGGGGCACCAGCGGCGCCCCCTGCGGTATAGCGTTTGTGGACTACTTCATTGCGAGCGAGGCGCGGGTGCTCTCGCCGATGATGCCGTGTTCCCAACGGCCCTCGTTCAGGTCCTTGGCGATGCGACGGTACTTGTCGTCGTTCATGTTGTAGATGAAGTAGATGATGACGGCGGCGATGGTGAGCGCGATGGCCGGGTACAGCGTCATCACGGCCTTGATCCCGAGCAGCGTGCCTTCCGACTGCGTCGTGGCCTGCGCCACGTAGCCGGACACGGCGAGCATGCCGGCGCCCACCAGAGCGGCGAGGGACTGCGAGACCTTGCGCGAGAAGCTGAATGCCGCGTAGGTCATGCCCTCACGGCGCACGCCGGTGTGCCATTCGCCGTAGTCGATGGTGTCGGAGACGAAGGCCCAGGTGATGCCGTTGGGGATGGACAGGGCGACGTACCCGATGGTGACGAGGATCATGAACGTCCACAGGTTGGTCGGGATGATGAAGTTCAAACCGTTGGCCACCACCGCAACAGCGAAGCTCACCATGACGGTGCGCTTCTTGCCGAAACGCACGACCAGCTTCGGAATGAACATGATGCCCACGATGGAGGCACCGATCATCACGAAGTTGAGCACGGCCATCAGGGCGATGTTGCCGAGGTTGAACTCGGCGAAGAAGATCATCATCATGTTGTTCACGTTCATCGACGAGATGGTGAACAGGCTCATCAGCACCAGGCCGAGCAGCGGCCGGTTGGTGAGCACGGCGCGGCCGTAGTCCTTGAGGCTCGTCTTCTCCTTGTTGGCTTCCCGGTTCACGACAACGTGTTCCTTGGTGCCGCGGTAGCAGAGCGCGAACGAGGCCATGCCGAGCACGGCCATGACCAGGGCGGCCCACATGTAGTTCTTGGAGGTCATGCCACCGAGCATCATCATGATCGGGATGAAGGCGATGCCACAGATCCACTGGGCACCGAGCGAACCGGCCTGGCGGGAGGTGGCGAGCTGGGCGCGTTCCTTGATGTTGCGGGTCATCACCGAGGCCAGTGAACCGTACGGGCCGTTGACGAAGGAGTAGACACCGCCCCAGATGGCGTAGGTACCGGCGGCGAAGGCGATCTTCCAGCCCATGGCCACGTCGGGCATGGTGAAGGTGACCACGGTCATCACCGCGAGGATGAAGGCGGAGACCATCATCACCGGGCGGAACTTGCCGCGCTTGCCGACCTTGCGGCCGTCGATGAAGAGCGCCGCGACGGTGTCCATCACCGCGTCGAAGAGCTTGACCAGAACGAAGATCAGCGCGACGACTGCCGGGCCGATGCCCGCGGTGTCGATCCAGAACTTGGTGAGGTAGGCCTGGCCGAGGTCGAACATGAACCCATTGCCGAGGTCACCGAACCCGTAGGCGACCTTCTCCTTTCCGGTGAGGGTGCCTTCAGCCTCGTCGGCTGCGACGACGGGCGCTGCGTCCGGGACGACGTCAATGTTGTCTTGGATACTCATGGGGCGCTATCACTCTTTCGGTTGCAATCATGGGTGTGCGTGGAGGGCGACGCGGCCGAGGACGGGCACGCGGGCGGGGTGGGGAAGATGCGCCGGTCAGGCGGGCGCGTAAGGAGTCAGCCGAAGCTGGTGCGTGCGCCGGCGGCGGATGCTGCGGGCCGGGCGGCGGGCGGGTTCACTGGTTCCTCCTCGTTGAGCTTCAGTCCCACGCCGCGGATTCCGCTGGACGGAATGTTTGGCCGTGGTACAGACTCAGAGTACGGGCGGCGCGCCTATATACCATGGGACCTAAGTCCTTATTTCGGCGGCAATGTTCCGCACGGGCATAGATTACTGGTATGTTGTTCCGCGAGACGGAACATCAGCCTTCGCCGCCGCGGCCCGCGGCAGATGCCTCCCCAGGAAATGAGAAAAACAATGCAGTTGCGTCATTCCACCAATCCCGCCCAGATCCGCACATTCGACACCGCGGCGCTCCGGGAGAACTACCTGGTCGACGATCTCTTCGCTGACGACGAGTTCCGCGCCACCTACACCCACGAAGACCGCATCGTGCTGGGCGGCGCCCGCCCGGTGCAGACCAGCATCACGCTGGGCACCTTCGACCTGCTCCGCACCGACACGTTCTTCGAGAACCGGGAAGCGGGCATCGTCAACGTCGGCGGCGCCGGCACGATCTCGGTCGACGGCACCGGCTACGACCTCGAGCCGGGCGCGTGCCTCTATATCGGCCGGGGTGTGACCGATGTGGTCTTCACCAGCGCCGACGCGGCCGCACCGGCCTCGTTCTACCTCTTCTCGGCCACCGCGCACACCGCGTACCCCACCACGCTGGTCGCCAAGGGCCAGGGCACCGTGCGCGAGCTCGGCGACCCCACCACCTCGAACGAGCGCACCATCAACCAGTACATCCACGCCAATGGCGTGCAGAGCTGCCAGGTCGTGATGGGCGTGACCGTCCTCAGCGAGGGCAGCATGTGGAACACCATGCCGGCCCACACCCATGACCGCCGCACCGAGTGCTACCTGTACTTCGACCTCGCTGCCGAGCACCGCGTCATCCACCTGATGGGTGAGCCCACCGAGAGCCGCCACCTCGTCGTGGCCAACAACGAGGCGATCATCTCGCCGAGCTGGTCGCTGCACAGCGGCTTCGGTACCGGCAGCTACTCGTTCGTCTGGGCGATGGCCGGCGAGAACAAGGCGTTCGACGACATGGACCACGTCCAGCCCGCCGAGCTGCGCTAGCCGCTGAACGCCTCCGCGCAGGACTCATCAGCGGCGGTCCGGCCGGTGAGCCCGTCCAGCACCTCCGGCGCGGGCGTCGGCGTCGGCGCATCCGGTGTCGCCGGGTCGGTAGCGGGGTCGGCCGCAGGGTCGACCGCCGGATCGGCCGGGGTGTCCCCCGGCGGGTCGGCGACGGGCGCCTCCGCCGGCTCCTCGGCGGTGAGCGAGAACGGTTCGTCGGCGGTGATCTTGGCGAACATCGCGTCGGCGAGGTCCTGGAGCGGCGTCACCCTGCCCGGGTAGGCGGGGTTCTCGGTGGTTCCCGGATACTGCACGAACACCATCCGCTCCGGCTCGATGTCCTTGATCGCCAGGGCCATCGACACCATGGTCTCCGGGTACGCCAGCGTCGTGGAGAGCTGGATGTTGCGGGCCGCCGCGTTGGCCAGGGAGAGCAGCCGGGGCAGGTCGGTGAAGGTGCCGTCGCCCTGCACCGTGCGCATCAGCGAGGCCAGGTAGAGCTGCTGCGACGAGATCCGGGACAGGTCGCTGCCGTCGCCGACGCCGTGCCGGCTGCGCAGGAACGACAGGGCCGTCTGGCCGGCGACGACGCTCGTGCCGGCCGGGAGGTTGAGGTCGGCGAGGGGATCGTTGATCGGTTCGGACAGGCAGATCGGCACGCCGCCGACCGCATCGCTCATCCGAACGACCCCGCTGAAGGACACGAGTCCGGCGAAGGGGATGTCCAGCCCGGTCAGCCCGGCGACGGTGTCGACCACGCAGGGCAGGCCGCCCCGCGCCATGGCCTGGTTGATCGGTGCGGCCGACACCTCGCCGACCTGCTCGCCGGTGTCGGGGTTCGTGCAGTCCGGATGCGCCACGATCAGGTCCCGGGGGATGCTCACCACCACCGCGTTGGCGTGGTCGGCCGACACGTGCACCAGGATGTTCACGTCGTTCAGGGCGATGTCACGGATGCCGTAGGCCGCGCCCTGGGCGGCGTCGTTGTCCACGCCGACGAT
This sequence comes from Cryobacterium sp. AP23, assembly GCF_054075385.1. Classification (NCBI taxonomy): domain Bacteria; kingdom Bacillati; phylum Actinomycetota; class Actinomycetes; order Micrococcales; family Microbacteriaceae; genus Cryobacterium; species Cryobacterium sp. AP23. The sequence goes on from NZ_CM133415.1 coordinate 2,708,820, forward strand.
GAGGATGTTGAACCCGTCTTCGTAGCTGCCGATGTTGATCGGCTTCTGGGTGTCACCGTCGCCGGTGATTCGATCGAGTTGGCCGACACCTCGCTGGTGAATTGCCACACGAAGAGCGCCGCGACCGCGGCGCCGCTGACGAGGAGCACGACCAGGGCCACGGCCACCATGGCCAGCAGGCTCGTGACCGGGTTCGACCGCTTGAGCCGGCCGTGCCGGGCAACGCCTGCGGGAGTTGCCGCAGTGGCGGCAACGGCGGCAGTGCTCTGCTGGTCCCTGGTCACCGATCGAGTCCCTCGTACCGTGTCAGCAGGGAATGTAGCACTCCAACCGAAACACCGTCGGCGCTGCGGGGAATACTCCCCGCGGCGCCGACGGTGTCGGGTTGAACGGTGTTGGGTTGAACCGTGTCAGGTTGAACCGTGTCAGGTTGAACCGTGTCAGCCTAGATGGTGACGTCCCCGCGCCAGCCCTCGCCCTGGTGGGCGGGGTTCTCGACGAAGGTCTTGAACTGCTTGAGGTCCTTGCGGATCACGTGGTCGTCCACGCCGAACACCGCGCCGACCTTCTCGAGGAAGCCCTCGGCTTCCCAGTCCAGCTGCACGGTGACCCGGGAGGTGGTGTCGCTGAGCCGGTGGAAGGTGACCACTCCGGCGTGGTGCTCGTCGCCTGAGGTGCTCTTCCAGGCCACGCGCTCGTCCGGGTGCTGCTCGGAGATCTCGGCGTCGAACTCGCGGACGGCGCCGCCGATCTTCACCTTCCAGTGGGTGTGGGTGTCGTCGAGCTGCTTGATGCTCTCGACGAAGTCGAGGAACTGCGGGAACGACTCGAACTGGGTCCACTGGTTGTAGGCGGTGCGGACCGGAACATCCACGTCGATTGTTTCGATTACCTGGGTCATCGGGTCATCCTCTGTCCTGTGTCGCGGGGTTGTCGTGGCTCGCGGCGGCCGCGAGCTCGATGGTGCGAATTGGTGCTACTGCTGTGACGGTGCCGAATGGTGATTCGTCACGCCGGGCACCCGATCCGCCTATTCCCCTGCTGAGGTGGCGGTCCTACCCGGGTGCTCAGATCTTGGCGGTGCCGACCGGCCGGGTGGAATCCTTGGCGGTGGCCTTCCGGGGCTTCCGGTCCTCGGCGCTGACCATCCAGATGTACTGCTCGAGCTTCAGAATGAAGCCGTTCAAGATGTCCGCACTGGCCGGGTCTTCTTCGTCGACTGCTTCGTGAATCTCGCGGATGTTGTCGACCGTGGCGGTCAGCAGCGCCGTGACCAGGATCACCGTTTCGGTGGTGTCGACCTCGCCGGCGGGGAACTTGGGCAGGTGCGTGGTCTTGGTGACGGTCTCGGTGCGTCCGTCGGGCAGGGCGTCGAGCGCGCGCATCCGCTCGGCCAGCTCATCGGTGAAAATACGGGCGTCGTCGATGATCTCGTCGAGCTGCAGGTGAAGGTCGCGGAAGTTCTTACCCACGACGCTCCAGTGCGCCTGCTTGCCCTGGACGTGCAGCTCGATCAGGTCGACGAGCACCGACTGCAGGTTGCTGCCGAGCTCTGCGGATGCCTTCATTGGTGATTCCCTTCGTCGTCGGCGGGAACGATGACGGCCGAATGGCCAGCTCGTGCCGCGCCTGTTTCAGACAGAACCCTAGTCGGTCCCGCCGTAAATTCACGACCGGATGCTTGCGCAGATGTTTCGAATTCGGCCAATATGGAATCGCCGCCAGCGCCAATTTTTTTCGGGGTTCGAGCGCCGGCGGCCATCGCGTCTCGCCGTGGCACACATCCCTTCGTGCCGTCCCGCACGCCCGTCCCCGCTTTCGAAAGGCACCACCATGTCCCACGCCGTCCCTCGCCTGCGCCTGGTCCTCGTCGCCGCCGTATTGTCAGTCGGCGCCCTGGCGCTCTCGGGCTGCAGCGCGATCACCGACCTCTTCCCTAAGGAAGCGGCCCGCGACGCCGACACGCAGGAGATCAGCGAGGCCGGCGAGGCCGATGTCTTCTCCCTCGCCGTCGGCGATTGTTTCAACGACGAGGAGGCCGAGGAGATCGACAGCGTCCAGGCGATCCCCTGTTCCGAAGCCCACGACTACGAGGCGTATTTCGCCTTCGACGTGAGCGCCGAGGAAGCCTACCCGGGCGACGATGTCATCAGCCAGGCCGCCGAAGACGGCTGTGTCGCCGAATTCCCCAACTTCGTCGGCACGTCCTACGAAGAATCCGCGCTGGACTTCAACTACCTCTCGCCGACCGAGGGTAGTTGGGAGAACGGCGACCGCGAGATCCTCTGCATCGTGATGGGAGCGGACAAGACCACCGGCTCACTCGCCGGCGTGGCCCTCTGACCCACCGGTCCCGGGTGTGGCCGGCATGGGCACAAAAATCGCGAACATAGAAACTTCTTAGGCCGCGTCCAGCCCGCTCGCAGCGCAGACCACGTACTGTTGCACATGGAGTTCCCCCACTCCAACGATTGGCCCCGGTGCCAGCTCCCTTTCCCCCCAAAGCGCGAGCAGCACCGGGGCTTTTTTCATGCCCGCGAACCGTGAGCTGAATCCCGCACAACGCGAACATTCGGGGCCGAACTCACGGGTCGCGGGATTTCGGCGTTAGGGAGTCGTTAGGAATCCCGTGTGCGACCGAACCGGGGTGTCTACTCGTCTGGTGCTCCTGGGGAGCACGGCGCCGACCGCTGACCGCGGCGGCCTACGGACGGAGAAATTTCATGCTTGACCTTGTCTACGTGCTCGGCGTGATCGCCGTGTTCGCACTGATCGGCGTCGTCGCCTGGGGGGTGGCGAAGCTGTGATCGTGTTCGACATCGTGGCCGCGGTGCTGGCCGTCGGCGCCCTCGGCTACCTGGTGCTGGCCCTGGTGAAACCGGAGCGGTTCTAGTGTCGGTCTGGCTGGGCATCCTGCAGGCCCTCACCCTCGTTGCCGTGCTCGTCGTCATCTACCGGCCGCTCGGCGACTACATGGCCACGATCTACACCTCCCGAAAGGACCTCGCCGTAGAGCGTGGCTTCTACCGCCTGATCGGGGTGGATGCCCGCGGCCAGCAGACCTGGCCGGCGTACCTGCGCAGCGTGCTGGCGTTCTCGCTGGTGGGGGTGCTGTTCGTCTACGCCATACAGCGCGCCCAGGCCGTGCTGCCCTACTCGCTCGGCTTCCCGGCGGTGCCGGAGGGACTCTCGTTCAACACCGCCGTGTCGTTCGTCACCAACACCAACTGGCAGTCGTACTCCCCCGACGTCACCCTCGGCTACACGGTGCAGATCGCCGGCCTCGCGGTGCAGAACTTCGTCTCCTCGGCAGTGGGCCTGGCGGTGGCGGTCGCTCTGGTGCGGGGGCTCATGCTGCGCCGCTCCGGCACCATCGGCAACTTCTGGGTGGACCTCACCCGCGGGGTGCTGCGGCTGCTGCTGCCGCTGGCGGTGTTCGCCGCGATCGTGCTGCTGGCCGGCGGGGTGATCCAGAACTTCACCGGATTCACCGATGTGTCCACCCTCACCGGGGCCACCCAGTCGATCCCCGGCGGTCCGGTGGCGTCCCAGGAGGCGATCAAGGAACTCGGCACCAACGGCGGCGGATTCTTCAACGCCAACTCGTCGCATCCGTTCGAAAACCCGAGCGGCTGGACCAGCCTGTTCGAAATCGTGCTGATGCTGGCCATCCCGTTCAGCCTGCCGCGCACCTTCGGCACCATGGTCGGCGACAAAAAGCAGGGTTACACGATCCTGGCCACCATGGCCACGATCTTCGTCATCTCGCTCACCGCCCTCACGCTGTTCGAACTGGGCGGCGCCGGCACCGCCCCGGCACTGGCCGGGGGCGCGATGGAGGGCAAGGAGACCCGGTTCGGCATCTTCGGCTCCACCCTGTTCGCCACCTCGACGACCCTCACCTCCACCGGCGCGGTCAACTCGATGCACGACTCGTTCACGTCGCTGGGCGGCATGATGCCGATGCTCAACATGATGCTCGGTGAGGTCGCCCCGGGCGGCACCGGCTCGGGCCTCTACGGCATGCTCATCCTCGCGGTGATCGCGGTTTTCGTGGCCGGCCTGTTGGTGGGACGCACCCCGGAATACCTGGGCAAGAAGATCGGCCCGCGGGAGATCAAGCTGGCCAGCCTGTACATCCTCGTCACCCCGACTCTGGTGCTGGCCGGCACCGCGCTGAGCTTCGCGATCCCCGCCGTGCGAGCGGATGTGGAGGCCACGTCGATCTGGAACCCCGGCCTGCACGGGCTCTCCGAGGTGCTCTACGCGTTCACCTCCGCGGCCAACAACAACGGGTCGGCGTTCGCCGGACTCACCGCCAACACGCCCTGGTTCAACACAGCGCTCGGCGTGGCGATGCTGCTCGGCCGGTTCCTGCCGATCGTGTTCGTGCTCGCCCTGGCCGGCTCGTTCGCCGCGCAGGACAAGGTGCCGGCCACCGCGGGCACCCTGCCCACCAACCGGCCCCAGTTCGTTGGCCTGTTGATCGGCGTCACCGTCATCATCACCGCACTCACCTATTTCCCCGTACTCGCGCTGGGTCCCCTGGCGGAAGGGCTGCAGTAAGCCATGACCACACTGATAAATACCCCCGACACCCCGACCACGCCGGCTGGGGACCACCACGCGGCTCCGAAGAAGGCGATCAGCGCCGGCCAACTCGTGGCCGCGCTTCCCGGCGCGGTGAAGAAGCTCGACCCGCGCCTGATGTGGCGGAACCCGGTGATGTTCATCGTCGAAATCGGTGCCGTGCTCACCACTGCGCTCGCGATCGCCGAGCCGTTTCTGGGCGGCCCCGCCGATTCCGGCGGCAGCACAGTGCCCGCTTCATTCACCGTGGGCATCGCCATCTGGCTCTGGCTCACCGTGATCTTCGCCAACCTGGCCGAGGCCGTGGCGGAGGGCCGCGGCAAGGCCCAGGCCGACAGTCTGCGCCAGACCCGCACCAGCACGAGCGCCACCCAGGTGCTGGACTACAACGCCGAGACCAACCCGGGCGCAGAAGGCGCCCCGGTGCAGACGATCTCGTCGGCCGACCTCACCCTCGGGGACACAGTGATCGTCGTGGCCGGGGAACTCGTGCCCGGCGACGGCGACATCGTGTGGGGCATCGCCTCGATCGACGAGTCCGCGATCACCGGCGAATCCGCGCCCGTGGTGCGGGAATCCGGCGGCGACCGCAGCGCCGTCACCGGCGGCACCCGGGTGCTCTCCGACCGCATCGTGGTACGCATCACGAGCAAACCCGGCGAGACCTTCGTCGACCGCATGATCGCCCTCGTCGAGGGCGCCGCCCGGCAGAAGACCCCGAACGAGCTCGCGCTGAACATCCTGCTGGCCAGCCTCTCGATCGTGTTCCTGGTCGTGGTGCTCACCCTCAACCCGATCGCGAGCTACTCCGCCGCCACCGTGAGCCTGCCCGTGCTCATCGCCCTGCTGGTCTGCCTGATCCCCACCACAATCGGCGCCCTGCTCTCGGCGATCGGCATCGCCGGCATGGACCGGCTCGTGCAGCGGAACGTGCTGGCCATGTCGGGCCGCGCGGTCGAGGCGGCCGGCGACGTCACCATCCTGCTGCTCGACAAGACCGGCACCATCACCTACGGCAACCGCCAGGCCCGCGAGTTTGCGCCGCTGACCGGGGTGACCGAGGCCGAGCTGGTGCGCGCCGCCGCGCTCTCCTCGCTGAGCGACCCCACCCCGGAGGGCAAGTCGATCGTGGACCTGGCCGCTGAACGGGGATTTCACCGGCCGGACAGCCTGGCCGGCGAGATCGTGCCGTTCACCGCTCAGACCCGCATGAGCGGCATCGACCTGACCGGCAACAGCGGCACCGGCGGCGGCACCGGCGGCGGGCAGATCCGCAAGGGCGCCGGCTCCGCCGTGCTGGCCTGGGTGGGCGAGGGAGGCCCGGTGGCCGTCACGGTGCTGGCCGAGCTGACCGCGGAGGTGGAACGGATCTCCCGGCTGGGCGGCACCCCGCTGGTGGTCGCGACCGGTGCATCCGCCGTCGATGGCACACCCGGCGAGCGCACCGTGCTCGGCGTGGTGTACCTCAAGGACATCGTGAAGGAGGGCATGAAGGAGCGCTTCGCGGAGCTGCGCTCGATGGGCATCCGCACCGTCATGGTCACCGGCGACAACGCCCTCACCGCCACCACCATCGCGGCCGAGGCCGGCGTCGACGACTTCCTCGCCGAGGCCACGCCCGAAGACAAGCTCGCCCTCATTCGCCGGGAACAGGAGGGCGGAAACCTCGTGGCGATGACCGGTGACGGCACCAACGACGCGCCCGCCCTGGCGCAGGCCGACGTGGGCGTGGCGATGAACACCGGCACGTCCGCCGCGAAGGAGGCCGGCAACATGGTCGATCTCGATTCCGACCCGACCAAGCTGATCGACATCGTGCGGATCGGCAAGCAACTGCTGATCACCCGCGGGGCGCTCACCACGTTCTCGATCGCGAACGACATCGCCAAGTACTTCGCGATCATCCCGGCTATGTTCGCCGGGGTGTTCCCGGGCCTCGCGGTGCTCAACATCATGCAGCTGAGCTCCCCCGCGTCGGCGATCCTGTCGGCGATCATCTTCAACGCCATCATCATCGTCGTGCTCATTCCGCTGGCGCTCCGCGGCGTGAAATACCGCGCGGCGAGCGCCGCCAGTGTTCTCGGCCGCAACCTGCTGATCTACGGGCTCGGCGGGGTGATCGCCCCGTTTGTGGGCATCAAACTGATCGACCTCGTCGTGTCCCTGATCCTGATCCCGGGGTTCTAGCCGTGCGCATCCCCCTCGTCACACTCCTCCGCCTCACTACTCTGAATTGGACATTCACCTCATGAGCACCTCCCGCACTCGCACCGGCACCCGGCAGTACTGGGTGGCCGTGCGCGCCATGCTCGTCTTCACCGTTGTGCTCGGCCTGGCCTACCCGCTGGCCATCACCCTGATCGGCCAGGTCGCCCTGCCCGCGCAGGCCAATGGGTCGCTGGTTCGCAGCTCCGGCGAGGTCGTGGGGTCCGGCCTGATCGGGCAGTCCTTCACGGATGCCGACGGCGCGGCCCTGCCCGAATGGTTCCAGTCCCGGCCGTCCGCGGCCGGTGCCGGCTACGACGCGAGCGCGTCCAGCGGCAGCAACTGGGGGCCGGAAAACGCCGACCTGATCCAGGCGATCGGCGATCGCCAGGCCGCGATCAGCGCACTGGACGACGTGCCGGTCGGCGAGATTCCGGCGGATGCCGTCACCGCGTCGGCCTCCGGGCTCGACCCGCAGATCAGTCCCGCCTACGCCCGGCTGCAGGTAGAGCGGGTCGCGGCCGCCCGCGACCTGCCCGAAGCGGACGTGCGTGCGCTGGTGGACGGCGCCGAACAGACGCCTGACCTCGGGTATCTCGGCGAACCGACCGTGAATGTGCTCAACTTGAACATCGCACTCGCACAGCTCGAGTCGGAGCAGGGAAAGGGCTAACCCATGAAACGCGGTCGTCTGCGCGTGCTGCTCGGCGCCGCCCCCGGCGTGGGTAAGACCTACAGCATGCTCGACGAGGGCCGCCGCCTGCAGGGCGAAGGCAAGGATGTGGCCGTCGCGATCGTGGAAACCCACGAGCGGGCGGCCACCGCCCGCATGATCGAGGGCCTTACGGTGCTGCCCCGTTCGGTAGTGGCGCACCGCGGCATCGAACTGACCGAACTCGATCTGGCCGCCGTGCTGGCCCGGCACCCCGACGTGGCCCTGGTCGACGAACTCGCCCACACCAATGCCCCCGGCTCGCTGCACGCCAAGCGCTACCAGGACGTTGAGGACCTCCTCGCCGCGGGCATCGACGTGATCTCCACCGTCAACATCCAGCACATCGAGTCCCTCAACGATGTGGTGCAGCAGATCACCGGGGTGCCGCAGCGCGAGACGTTGCCGGATGCGGTGCTGCGCGGCGCCGACCAGGTGGAGGTCATCGACCTCGCCCCGCAGGCGCTGCGAGACCGGCTCGCCGAGGGCAACGTCTACCCGGCGGCCCGCATCGACGCGGCACTGTCGAACTATTTTCGGCTGGGCAACCTCACTGCTCTGCGGGAGCTGGCGTTGCTCTGGCTGGCCGACGAGGTCGACACCGCGCTGCAGAGTTACCGGGCGCAGCACGGCATCTCCAACAAGTGGGAGGCCCGCGAGCGGGTGGTGGTGGCCCTCACCGGCGGCCCCGAGGGCGAGACCTTGATCCGCCGCGGCGCCCGCATCGCGGCCCGCTCGGCCGGCGGCGAGCTGATCGCCGCGCACGTGATCAGCCAGGACGGCCTGGCCACGCCGCATCCGGGCGCCCTGGCCGCCCAACGCGCGCTGGTCGAGGAGCTCGGCGGCAGCTACCACCAGGTGGTCGGCGACGACATTCCCCGGGCGCTGGTGGAGTTCGCCCGCGCCGCCAACGCCACCCAGCTGGTGATCGGGGTCAGCCGGCGTCCCCGGCTCGCCGCGGCGCTCTCCGGCCCGGGCATCGGCGCCACCATCACCCGCGAGTCCGGCGACATCGACGTGCACATCGTCACCCACTCCGCCGCCGGCGGCACCTTCGCGCTGCCCCGGCTGGGCGGCTCGCTCACCCCGCGGCGGCGATTGGCCGGCTTCGCCCTGGCCCTGGCGGGCGGGCCGCTGCTCACCTGGCTGCTCGTCACCTTCCGTAGCGACGAGTCGATCACCAGCGATGTGCTCAGCTATCAGCTGCTCGTCGTGGTCGTGGCGCTGGTCGGTGGGCTCTGGCCGGCCCTGTTCGCGGCGCTCCTCTCCGGCCTCACCCTCGACTACTTCCTGGTGCAACCGCTGTACAACATCTCGGTCGCCGATCCGCTGCACCTGTTCGCGCTCTCGCTCTATCTGGTCAACGCCATCCTGGTCAGCTACGTCGTGGACCAGGCCGCCCGGCGCAGCCGGACCGCCCGGCGGGCCGCGGCCGAATCCGAGCTGCTCGCCACCGTGGCGGGCAGTGTGCTGCGCGGCGAGGACGCGCTGCAGGCCCTGGTCACCCGCACCCGCGAGGCGTTCGGGCTGAGCCGGGTGCGGCTGCTGGCCGACGGAGTGGTGTTGGTCGAAGCGGGCGAGATCGATGCGGGGGTACCGGATCCCGGCGTACCCGGTGCGATCGTCACCGGCACCATCGTGCCCGTCGGCACCCGGGCCACCCTGGAGCTGCACGGACCCGACCTCGCGGCATCCGAACGCCGACTGCTCAGCGTAATCGTGAGCCAGATCGACGCCGCCCTCGAGCACAGCGCCCTCGCCCAGACCGCCAGCGAGATCGGCCCGCTCGCCGAGGCCGACCGCATGCGCAGCGCCCTGCTCGCCGCCGTCGGCCATGACCTGCGCCGGCCGCTCGCCGCCGCGACCACCGCGATCAGCGGCCTGCGCGCCACCGACATCACCCTGACGGAGGCCGACCGCACCGAGCTGCTCGCCACCGCCGGCGAGAGCCTGGACACCCTGTCATCGCTGGTCACCAATCTGCTCGACGTGAGCCGGCTGCAGGCCGGGGCGCTGGCCGTGTCGCTCGGCCCGGTGGACCTGGCCGACGTGGTGCTGCCCGCGCTGGACGAACTCGGCCTCGGCCCCGACAGCGTGGAACTCGACCTGCCCGGCGACCTCTCCCCCGTGCTCGCCGACCCCGGCCTGCTGCACCGCGCGGTGGTCAACCTGCTCAGCAACGCGCTGCGGTTCTCCCCGACCGGAACACCCGCCAGGGTGTCGGCCAGCCGGTTCGCCGACACCGTGCAGCTGCGCGTCATGGACCGCGGCCCCGGCATCCCGGCCGACCGGCGCGGCGACGTGTTCGTGCCGTTCCAGCGACTCGGCGACACCGACAACAGCACGGGCCTCGGCCTCGGGCTGGCCCTGTCCAAGGGCTTCGTGGAGGGTATGGGCGGCACCCTCGACGCCGACGACACCCCCGGCGGCGGCCTCACCATGGTGATCACCCTGCCCGCGGTGGGGCCCGCAGCCGGCGAACCCGACAACCCGGACCGGCCCGGCACCGCCACCACGACTTCAGACGGAGCCACCGCATGAGAATCCTCATCGCCGACGACGACCCGCAGATCCTCCGCGCGCTGCGCATCACCCTCGGCGCCCGCGGCTACGAGATCATCACGGCCCACGACGGCACCAGCGCGCTGGAGTCCATCGTGGAGTACCACCCCGACCTGGTGATGCTCGACCTCGGCATGCCCCACCTCGACGGCCTCGCCGTGATCGACTCCGTGCGCGGCTGGAACAGCGTGCCGATCCTCGTGGTGAGCGGCCGCAGCGGCGCCTCCGACAAGGTGGAGGCCCTCGACCGGGGCGCGGACGACTACGTCACCAAGCCGTTCTCGATCGACGAACTGCTGGCCCGCATCCGCGCGCTCACCCGGCGGATGCCCACCAGCGGCGACGAACCGGTGGTCACCTTCGGCGCCATCACCGTGGACCTGCCGGCGAAGAACATCGTGCGCGCCGGCCCCGACGGGCCGGAACACGTGCGGCTCACCCCCACCGAGTGGCAGATCCTGGAGTTGCTGCTGCGCACCCCGGGCAAGCTGGTGAGCCGGCAGGCCCTCTACGCCGAGGTGTGGGGGCAACACAAGATGACCGACACCGGCTACCTGCGGCTCTACCTCGCCCAGCTGCGGAAGAAACTCGAGGCCGACCCCTCCCACCCGCGCTACCTGCTCACCGAGGCCGGCATGGGCTACCGCTTCGCCCCCGACCCGGCCCCCACCGCATAACTCCTGCAATTTCTGCCGCCTCGGGTGCAACTACCGGGTTTTGGGGGTGTTTGAGAAAAACAGCAGGAGTTATGCACGGGGAAGCTGGGAGGAGCGGTCGTTAGACTCCCAGGAACGACGCGCTCCGGCGCGGATGGGGGACGGGCGTGAGCATGAGCGTGACCGAGCAGGAGACCGCCGCGGATGCGCTGTTCGCCCGGGTCCTGGCCGACCGGCTGATCAGCACCCGGTTCCAGTCCATCGTCGAGCTCGACTCCGGCGCCCCGGTCGCCTACGAGGCGCTCAGCCGCGGTCCCGAGGACACGGTCTTCCACAACCCGGCCGCCCTCTTCGACCACGCGCACGGCACCGGCCGGGTCATCGACCTCGACCTGGCCTGCTGGCTGAGCAGCGTGCGCACGGCCACCGCGCAGGGCTTCACCGCGCCGCACTCGCTTTTCGTGAATGTGGAGCCGGGATCACTGCGCCGCGCAGACCTCGTCGACGCGCCGCATCCGCCCGCCCCGGCGGTGCTCGAGGTCACCGAACGGGCCCTGATGAGCGACCCAGCCGGCCTGATCTACGCCATCGACCGGGCCCGCGAGCTCGGCTATCGCATCGCCCTGGACGACCTCGGCGCCGATCCGGCGTCGCTCGCGCTGCTGCCGCTGCTGCGGCCGGATGTGATCAAGCTCGACATGGCGCTCATCCGCGAGCGGGCCGACCAGGATGCTGCCCGGGTGATGAGTGCCGTCGCCGCGCACGCCGAGCGCACCGGCGCCGTGGTGCTCGCCGAGGGCATCGAGACCGAGGAGCACCGCATCACCGCCCTCGCACTCGGCGCGACCTACGGCCAGGGCTGGCTCTTCGGCCGGCCGGTCGGCGAGGTGCCGGACGCCGCCGCGCTGGCCGGCATCCGGTTCAGCACCGGCCCGGCGGCCCCGCCGGCCGGCGGCACGCCCTACGACGTGGTGGCGCCGGTGCGCACGCCGCGCCCGTCCAACCGGGCCCTGCTGGTGCAGATGAGCATCTTCCTGGAAGCCCGCGCCCAGGCCAGCGGCGACTCCGCCGTGGTGTTGTCGACGTTCCAGCACCACGCCAATCTCACCCCGGGCACCCGCCGGCGCTATGAGGCGCTCAGCACGGAGGCCGGCCTGGTGGCGGTGTTCCTCGCCGGGGAGGCCGGGCTCGACCGGGACAGCCGCATCCGGGTGGCCCCGATCGACCCCGCCGACCCGCTGATCGACGAGTGGGATGTCGTGGTGCTCACCGCCGATTTCGCCGCCGTGCTGGCCGCGCGTGAGGTGGATGCCAGCAACCACGATGAGGGCTCCTACGAGTTCGTGCTCACCCACGACCGCGACCTCGCCACCGCCGCAGCCTTCACGCTGATCAACCGGCTGCCCGCCTGACCGGCGTCGAGCCCGTCAGTCGACCAGGACCGCCGCGTCCTCGACGACAGGCTCCTCTGCCCGGGCGCGCCGGGGAAAGAGCGGCGTGAGCACCAGGAACACCAGGATGAGGCCGCCCTGCACGAGGAGGGCGGTGCGGAAGCCCTGGCCCGGATCGCCGTCGTCGAGGCTGGCGAAGAAGACGGAGCCCAGCACGGCCACGGCCACGGCGGAGAAGATCGACTGGACTGCCGTGAGCACCCCGGAGGCCGAACCGACCTCGTCGTCATCGACAGCGCCCAGGATGATGTTGAACAGGGCCGCGACCACCAGCCCGCTGCCGATCCCGGCCAGAACGAGTCCCGGGGCGAGCTGCCAGATCGTGAACTGTGAAATGTCGCCCAGCGCGATGAACAGCCAGGCCGCGCCCGCCAGCTGCACGGCGCCGCCGACCTGGAGCACGGCCCTGCCCAACTTGTCAGCGAGCACGGCCCCGCTGACGGCGCCGCCGATCAGGCTGCCGATGGCAAGCGGAAGGCCGCTCACCCCGGCCTCGCCCGCGCTGAACTGTTCACCGAGCTGCAGGAAGAGCGTGAAGACCAGCTGCGCGCCGACGGTGCCGCAGAAGAACAGGCCGATGCCGGCCAGGCCCACCACGTATGCGGGCTTGCGGAAGATGCCCGGGGTCACCAGCGGCGTCTTCCCGGCGGCGAGCCGGTACTTCTGCCGACGGGTGAACAGGTAGAACCCCACCAGTGAGGCGGCCATGCACAGCCAGGTCCAGGCGGGCCAGCCGGCATTCTCGCCCTGCACCAGGGGAAGCACGAGCAGCCCGCTGGAGAGCACGATGGTGACCGCACCAACGAGGTCGATGGTGATGGCGCGGTCGCCGGCCACGCGGGGCAGGACGACCCAGGCGATCACGATGGCGACGAGACCGACCGGCACATTCACCAGGAAGACGGTGCGCCAGCCGAGGCCGAACAGGTCGGCCTCGATGAGAGCGCCGCCGATGATAGGTCCGGCGATGCCGGCGAGGCCGAACACCGGCCCGAACACGGCGAAGGCCTTGCCGAGTTCGGCGGGCGGGAACGCGGCCCGCAGCAGGCCGAGCCCCTGGGGCAGCAGGATCGCGGCCGAGAAGCCCTGAATGAGCCGGAAGGCGATCAGCGTGCCGATCGTGGGTGCCGCCGCGCACAGCAGAGACGTGAGGGTGAAAGCGATGAGGCCGATCAGGAACATGTTCCGTCGTCCGAATCGGTCACCCAGCCGGCCGCCCAGGATGAGGCCGGCGCCGAGGGTGAGTGCATACCCGCCGATCACCCATTGGAGCCCGGTCGACCCGGCGCCCAGGCTCGCCTCGAGGGAGGGTCCGGCGACGTTGACGATGGTCGCGTCGATCAGGTCGATGATCTCCGCTGTGAGCATCACGGCCAGGATCAGCCATTTGTAGCGGTAGGGGTCGGTGGTGACGCGGGCGGCAGGAGGCATGAAGGACTCTCTCGCGAGGGGCGGATGACGGATGGCCCTGAGCTGGGCGAAAGCAGATATAGCCAATCAAATTGGCAATATTTAGTATTATCATTGCTGACATGGATGTCAACACGAATCGCAGCGAACTCTTCGGGAATGAGTACAACGCCTCCCGGGCGGCCTCGCGGCGGGACGGCCGGCCACTCGAAGAGGGCGACCTTCGGGCTCGTGTGCAGCGGCTGGGCCTGCAGCACCAGGCCTTTCGGCGTTTCCTGGCCGATCAGATCGCCGTCGACGAGATGGGCCTGGAGGTGATGGACCACCTCATGTCGAGCGGCCCCTCCAACCCCACGGCACTGGCCCGAGAACTCGACATCTCCACGGCCGCCATGAGTCTCGTCCTGCAGCGCCTCGAAGCCGCCGGCCACGTCCGCCGCGAGCGCCACCCCACCGACGGCCGCCGCCAAGTGGTCACCGCCGCGGACGCATCCATCAAACGGGCGTACAGCTATGTGCTGCCCATGGCCACCGGGATCGATCAGCTTGTCGCCACGATGAACGACGAGGAGCGCCGGGTGGCGAGCGCCTTCCTCGACGGCGTGATTGCCGCCTACGAATCAGCCATGGACTGACAGCCGGGGCGACCTTCCTAGGATGGGATAACACCAACGACGGAGGTCACCATGTCTGCCATCAGCTCCACCCCGATCGAACTGCCGTCCTCGGTCGAACTGGGACTCGGACAGGGTGGGCTTGCCGTCGCGCGCGTGTACGGCCCGGCCGGCACCGCCGAGGTCTACCTGCGCGGCGCCCACGTCACCGCATGGACGCCGACCGGCGGCACCCCGGTGATCTGGATGAGCGAGCAGAGCGAGTACGCGCCCGGCGTTCCGTTGCGCGGCGGCGTGCCGATCTGTTTCCCCTGGTTCGCCGGCCACCCCACGGATGCCACGGCCCCCTCCCACGGTTTCGCCCGCCTCGCGGACTGGCAGCTGGTCGAGGCGCGCGAGGCCGGCGACGACGTCGTGCTCGTCTTCCTGCTCTCCGACACCGACGCCACCCGGGCGTCGGCCTGGCCGCACCGGTTCGAGGCCCGCTACACGATCACCGTCGGCGCCGAGCTCGGGCTCTCCCTCACCGTGACCAACCGGGACGCCGAACCGGTGAGTTTCGAGGAGGCGCTGCACACCTACCTCGCGGTCGCCGACATCCGCCAGACCACCGTCACCGGTCTCGAGGGCGCCCCGTTCACCGACCGGCTCACCGGCCCCCGCCCCGCAGAATCCGAGCCGGTGCGCTTCGCCGCCGAAACCGACCGGATCTACCAGGCCACCACGGCGACCACCACCGTGACGGATGCCGCCACCGGCCGGGCGATCACCATCGCCAAGCAGGGCTCGGCCAGCACCGTCGTCTGGAACCCCTGGATCGACAAGGCCGCCGCCATGGCCGACTTCGGCGACGACGAGTACACCGGCATGGTGTGCGTGGAGACCTGCAACATCCGCGACGACGCCATCACCCTGGCGCCCGGCGCGAGCCACGAGATGCGGGTGTCCTACTCGGTGGCCTGAGCCGCGTCAGCACGGCCCGCCTGGCGGCTGTTGACCCGGATGGAATGCCCCGCCCGCGCAAACCGTTGTACCCCGGGATGCCTATCTCCACTGAAGTCCCGCCCACCGCCTCCGAATCCGCCAGCCCGACCGCCACGGCGGACCAGCCCCAGCGCACGGCCCTCGTCGCCGGCGCCAGCGGCATCGCCGGCTCAGCGCTGGTCGACCTCCTCACCGAGCAGGGCTGGAGCGTCATCGCCCTGTCCCGCACGCCCATCGCGGCCCGGCCCGGCGTGATCCCGGTGAGCGCAGACCTACGCTCCGTGGAGTCGCTGCGCACCGCGCTGGCCGGGCACCAGCCCACCCACGTGTTCTTCACCGCGTGGCTCCGCCAGGACACCGAGGCCGAGAACATCCGGGTCAACTCGGCGATGGTGCGCGATCTGCTCACCGCGCTGGCCGACGCCCCGGTGCAGCACGTGGCCCTGATGACCGGCCTCAAGCAGTACCTCGGCCCGTTCGAGGCCTACGGCCAGGGCGAGGTGCCCGACACCCCGTTCCACGAAGACGAGCCGCGCCTGTCGGTGGAGAACTTCTACTACGCCCAGGAAGACGAACTCTGGGCCGCCGCCCGGGCACGCGGTTTCACCTGGTCGGTGCACCGTGCCCACACCGTGATCGGCCACGCCGTCGGCAACGCCATGAACATGGGTTCCACCCTCGCTGTCTACGCCGCCATCTGCAAGGTACAGGGCCGCCCGTTCATCTTCCCCGGCTCCGAAACCCAGTGGAACGGTGTCACCGACATGACCGACGCCGGCCTGCTCGCCGACCAGATGGTGTGGGCCGCCACCACCCCGGCCGCCGCCGACACGGCGTACAACATCGTCAACGGCGACACCTTCCGCTGGCGCTGGCTGTGGCCGCGCCTGGCCGCGTACTTCGGCGTCGAACCGGAGGGTTTCGTCGACGCACCGCGCCCGCTCGAACTCCAGATGGCGGATGCGCAGCCGGTCTGGGACCGCGTCGTCGACCAGTACGGCCTCGTCGAGGGCGACCTGGCCCGGCTGGCGTCCTGGTGGCACAGCGACGCCGACCTCGGCCGCACCATGGAGGTGTTCGCCGACATGGGCCGCAGCCGGGCCGCCGGCTTCACCGGCTACCGCAACACCGAGGAGGCGTTCCTCACCCTGTTCGACCGGTACCGCGCCGAGCGTCTCATCCCCTAGCCGTCAGGAGTTGAGCGAGTAGACGCCGAGGGTGTTGCCGTCTGGATCGGTGAAGTCGAAGTAGTCGACGGCGCCCGGAACGTGCTCCACGGGGTCGAGGTCGAGGCCCAGCCCGGTGAGGCGCTCGTGTTCGGCGGCGGCGTCGTCGACGCCCACCCGCAGGCCGTTCCGGGCGGCCGGCTGCCCGGCCGGATCCTCGATCAGCTGCAGGTCGATCGAGCCCAGGGTGAGTTCCACCAACCCGGGCATCGGCTCGACCGCCGCACCGGTCAGCTCGAACACCTTCCGGTACCAGTCCTCGGCCGGCTGCAGATCCCGTACCGGTAGCGCCACGGTCACACTCGTCACCTTCATGCCACCTATCAGAACGGATGCGCGGCCCGCGCACAAGAGCACGGCCCGGATGCGTGGCGCGGGCCATGCGCCGTCGCGGCCCGTGTGCGTCCCGCCGGCAACCGTTGGAGCGCGTGCCGGCGGGACGGAAGAGTGCCGCGAGAATGGCGGCTGGGAGTCAGCGTCGCAGCGTGGCGCGGATGCCGGCCGCACAGGCGGCGAGGTAGTCGGGGTAGAGCTCGGGCCGGCGCTCACGGGCCCACCGGGCCAGGTCGAGGAAGCGGAGCACCGTCAACCGCACCAGCGTCCGCTCGGTCGCCTCGGTCATCGGGGTGCCCGCGGCGGCCGCGAACGCAGCCAGCGCGGCCGGCGCGATCGTGCGGTCGTGCACCGCCCACTGGTAGACCTGCTGCAGGTCGGTCCAGGGTGCCGGTCCCGTGCTGGCCGCACCCCAGTCGAGCAGCACTGGTGCGGCCGGGCGCAACGGCGCGATGAGGTTCCGCGGCGCCAGATCACCGTGCGCAAGGCCGAAGTCGAATGGTGCCGTCTGGAGATCCGTCAGTAGCGCCCGCAGGCCGGACCGTTCCCCCGCAGAATAGGCCCCGTCCCGCTGCAGCGGATCATCCGCGCCGAGCGCGTCGAGGTTGTACGCCAGGTGCGCCCGCCAGGCCGCTGGCAGGTCGCGGCCGAACCGGGAGAACACCGCCTCTGGCGCACCGTCCAGCGGCAGCCGGCTCACCGACCGGGCGTAGCGGCCGAGCCAGGTCCACGGGTCCGCCGGGCCGTCGAGCATGGGTTCGCAGTACTGCAGAACCAGGTACGGCCGGCCGTCGAGCCGGCCGGAACCGACCACATCCGGCACCGGGATGCCCGCCTGCCGGGCCGCGCGCATGGCCCACACCTCGACCGGGAACTCGTTGGGACGCTCCGGGTCCGCCGAGAACCGGACCACCCAGTCAAAGCCCGCACCCTGCACCCGGAAGACCTCGTTCACCACGCCGCCGAGCGGTGTGACCGCGACCGGTTCCCGGCCCCGGCCGCGCACGATCCGAGACGCGAGGTCCGGGCCGTGCTGCGCAATGGACATCTGCCCAGTGTGCCCGCTCGACGGAGGTTTCGGTGCTGGCACGCGGAAATCCCGCCGGGCCTCGATCGGGTGCTCCCCCTAGGTCGGGATCAGGGCCGGCTCGACGGCGCGGTCGTCGTAGCCGACCGGGTTGGCCTGTTGGAAGGCCCAGGCATCCGCGCACATGTCGTCCAGGTCGCGGGTGGTGCGCCATCCCCAGGCCGCGGCCACCCGGGACGGGTCGGCGATCAGCGTGGCCACGTCGCCCGCCCGGCGAGGGGCGATCCGAATCGGCAGCCGGCTGCCGCAGGCGGCCTGGAATGCCTCGGTGAACTGCCGCACCGTGGTGCCGACGCCGGTGCCGAGATTGAAGCGTTGCAGACCCCTTGCGTCACCGAGGTGATCCAGCGCCGCCCGGTGCCCGCCGGCGACGTCGACCACGTGGATGTAGTCCCGCACACACGTGCCGTCGACGGTGTCGTAGTCGTCGCCGAAGATCTGGAATTGCTCGAGCCGGCCGACGGCGAGCTGGGTGAGGTAGGGCATCACGTTGTTCGGGACGCCGCGCGGGTCCTCCCCCAGCAGCGCACTCGGATGCGCACCGGTCGGGTTGAAATAGCGCAGCGCGATCGCCCGCAGTTCGGGGTAGCGCCGGCAGGTGTCGGCCAGGACCTGTTCGCACATCCACTTGGACCTGGCATACGGGTTGGTCGGGTTCGCGGGGCTGTCTTCGTTCAACGGCAGCGCAGCGGGTGCCGACGACGTGTCCCCGTAGATGGAGCAGGACGAGGAGAACACCAGGTTGCACACGCCGTGGGCGACCATGGCCTGCAGCAGCCGCACTGTGGCGCCGACGTTCAGGTCGTAGTACTCGAGCGGGATGCCGACGGATTCGCCGACCGCCTTCTTCGCGGCGAAGTGGATGACGGCGTCGATGTCGTGGCGCTCGAACACGGCCGCCAGGGCGGCGGCGTCGCGCAGGTCGAACTCGTACCGCCCGGCCAGTGGGCGACCGGTGATCTGCTCGATGCGGCCCAGCGCACCACGGGAGCTGTTCGAGAAGTCGTCGACCACGACCACGTCGTAGCCGTGCTCGAGGAGTTCAACGCTGGTGTGGCTCCCGATGAAGCCGGCGCCGCCGGTGACGAGCACCGTTCCGATCGGCGACCCGGTGGCGAGGGAAGCGGTGGGTTCGGTCATGGGTGACTCCTTGTCGGGATCGGGTTTGAGGGATCAGAAGACCGGCAGCACGTGGGCCAGCGCGGGCTCGACGTAGGCCGGGAACGGAGCGGCCGCGAATCCGAACAACACGACCGCGGCCACGCCGAGCGCGAGCGGCACCGGTGCAATGCGCAGGGCCGCGACGCGAAATGACGAGCCGGCCGACCGGGCCGCCTCGCGAACGTGCAGCACCGGCAACGCCAGGCTCACGACCGCGTAGCAGAGCGCTCCCAGGAGACAGAGGAACACGTAGCCTTCCCGGGGGCCCGGCGACGATTCCCCGATCAGGGCGGCCACCGAGAGGGTTGCCGTGATGGCGAAGAACGGGATGACCAGGCGGACGCCGAGGGTCTCCATGCCGTTGCTGCTCTTCGGCGTCACCCGGAAGGTGACGACGGCTCCTGGGCGCAGCGCCTGAACGAGGGCGGCCAGGACCCCCGATGCGATGAACGGCCAGCGGGCGAAGATGTAGAGCCAGTTCTCCCAGCTGATCACCGGAGCCCGGCGGGGACGCAACAGTCCCCAGTGCCGCAGGGTGAAGGCCAGCCCGACCAGGAAGACCCCGATCAGCGCCCAACGCATCAGGAACTCGAGGTAATTCACGTTCACCCAGGACACCCCGGTCACGGCCGCGACCGGCGGCAGGGCAAGTCCCACGATCGTGGTCACGGCCAGCAGCGGGTAGAACCAGAGCGCGAACAGGAACCGGAAGCGCAGGTTCGGCGACAGCCGCGGCAGGTGCCTCGGCACCGTGGTGGCCAACAACACCACCAGGCTCCGGGACCACTGGAACTCCTGGGTCACCATAGCGCTGAAGGTGAGCGGGCCGTCGCCGTGGGCTTCGGCCCCGGCCGCGAACGCGCCCTGCCAACCCGCCGAGGTGAGCAGGAAACTGGTGGAGAAGTCTTCGGCCAATTCCGGGCCGACCCCGCCGATGTCCTGCAACGCCTCGGTGCGCACCGCGTAGTGCGACCCGATCGAGATCGGCGCGAGGCCGTCCGACAGGCCGCTCTGGTAGGCGCCGTGGAAGGTGGCCTCCTTATAGAGGCGTCCGCGGGCCGACCAGGACTGGGCGGCATTCGAGTCGCACACGCTCGGCGCCGCCACGTACCCGATGGCCGGATCGCCGAAGGGCCGCACCATCTCGGCCAGGTAGCCGCGGGCCGGAACGTGGTCGCAGTCCAGTTGCGACACCACGTCGTAGTGGCGATAGCCGACCATGTCGTAGAAATAGGAGAGGTTGCCCTCCTTGCACTTGGTGCGGCGCGGCCACACCGGCCGGTGGTAGTCGGCCACGCCGCGGCGGCTGAGAACACGGATGCCCCGGGCACGGCACCACTCCCGGGTCGCCTGCGTCGGGTCCTCGTCGCACAACCACACGTCGTAGGGGTGCGGGTAGTCCTGGTCGAGCATCGCCTCCAGGGTCGCAGTCGCGGTTCCCCAGGGTTCCGACGGAGCCTTGGTCACCACGAACGCCACCCGCAGGTCCGGCACCGGCAACCGCGGGTCCACCTGCCGGATCCGGTTGACGGCGACGAGCAGGTAGCAGGGCAGGTAGGCCACGTAGAACAGCAGCAGGGTGTTCACGATCAGGCCCACCCAGCCGACCCGGTGGTCCGGCTGCAGCCACCACGACCAGAACGCGACGAACGCGACGAACCAGCCGGCCGTCAGCAGCGCGACAATGACGCGCTGCCGCACATCGAGGACGTGGGTGAAGGTGCCGGCGCGGGTGCGCCGGGTCGGGGCGCGCCGGCCGGACAGCACCGGCCCGGACGCGGTGACGGCCACGACGGTGCTGCGCACCCGCCCGGTTCGCGCCCGGTCCCGGTTCGCGACAACGGTCACAGCAGGGCCGCCAGGTTCGCCACCTCGGTGCCGCCGAGCATGGGGCGGCCCATGGCGCGCACGGTCCAACCGGCGTCCTGCCAGCTCTTCGGGTCGAGGGTGTGCCGCGCGTCGATGATCTGCGGGATGCGGGCCACGGCGTGCACGGTGCGGGGGTCCAGCTCCCGGTACTCGCTCCACTCGGTCAGGTGCAGGGTGAGGTCGGCATCCTCGAAGACGGCGGCGAGTTCGGTCGCGTACTCGAGCTGCGGGTAGGCCCGGCGGGCGTTCACCAGCGCTTCCGGGTCGTGCACGCGCACCGTCGCCCCGGCGAGGCGCAGCTGTTCCGCCACGTGCAGGGCCGGCGAGTCGCGCACGTCGTCGCTGTTCGGCTTGAAGGCGGCGCCGAGCACGGCGATGCGCTTGCCCGCGGCGGTGCCGCCGAGCAGCTCCGCGGCGAGGCTCACGATGCGGGCGCGGCCGTTCAGGTTGATCGCGTCGACGTCGTCGAGGAAGGCCAGCGCCTCGCCGACGCCGAGCTCTCCGGCGCGGGCCTGGAAGGCGCGAATGTCCTTGCCGAGGCAGCCACCGCCGAAGCCGAGGCCCGGCGAGAGGAACCGGCGGCCGATCCGCGCGTCGTGGCCGAGCGCATCCGCCAGGGTGAGCACGTCGGCCCCCGCGGCGTCGCAGACCTCTGCAATCGCGTTGATGAACGAGATCTTGGTGGCCAGGAACGCGTTCGCCGACACCTTCACGAGCTCCGCGGTGGCGGCATCCGTGGTGATGTAGGGCGTGCCGGCGGCGAGGATGTCGGCGTACACCTCCCGCAGGATCGCGTCGGCTTCGTGGGAGTTCGTTCCGGCCACGATCCGGTCCGGCATCAGGGTGTCTTCCACGGCAAAGCCCTCACGCAGGAACTCGGGGTTCCAGGCCACCTGCGCCTGCACCCCGACCGGCGCCAGTTCGGCGACGAGGTCGGCCAGCCGCGCCGTGGTGCCGACCGGCACCGTCGACTTGCCCACGATGAGGCAGGGCCGGGACAGGTGCGGGGCGAGGCCGGTGATCACGGCGTTCACGTGCACCATGTCCGCGGCGTGCGAGCCGGGCAGTTGCGGCGTGCCCACGCAGACGAAGTGGATGTCGGCGAACGCGGCGGCCTGCTCGAGCGAGGTGGAGAAGCTGAGGCGCCCGGCCTTGACGTTCCGGATCAGGAGCTCGGGCAGGCCCGGTTCGAAGAAGGGCGCCCGGCCCGCGGCGAGCGCGGCGATCTTGCCCGGGTCGGAGTCGACTCCGAGCACGTCGTGGCCGAGCTCGGCCATTGCGGCGGCGTGGACAGCACCGAGGTAACCGGTGCCAATAACGGTCATACGCATGAGAAGTCTCCGATGTCTGGGTGGAGCAGGGAGTGCGAGGGGCACCGGCGCAGGCGCCGAGGGGATGCGGGGGCAGGGCTTCGGCCCCGGGGGTGGGGGGCGGGCGTCAGGCGGAGAGGGGCTCGGTGAACGCGGGCTCGCCGGCCAGGGTCGCAACCGGCAGCCGCACGGGCGTCGGGCTGCCCTCGAACTGGGCGCCGGCGATGAGCTCGGCAGCCTCGGTCACCGTTTGGCGGTTCGACAGGAACCAGTCCAGGGTGCGGCGGATGCCCTCGGCGGTCTCGACCGCCGGCCGCCAGCCGAGCCGTTCGGCGGCACGGCTGATGTCGGGCTTGCGCCGGGTGGGGTCGTCGACGGGCAGCGGGTGGAATTCGATCGAGGAGTCCGATTGGGTCAGCTCGAGGACGAGCCGGGCCAGCTCGTCGACCCGCTTCTCGACCGGATTGCCGAGGTTGATCGGGCCGCGCTCCTCGCTGTCGATCATCGCGACGATGCCGCGCACGAGGTCGTCCACGTAACAGAAGCTGCGGGTCTGGCTGCCGTCGCCGTAAATGGTGAGGGGCTGGCCGTTCAGGGCCTGGGCGATGAAGCTGGTCACGACCCGGCCGTCGCCGGGGCGCATCCGGGGGCCGAAGGTGTTGAAGATGCGCACGATGCCCACGTCCACGCCGAGGGTGCGGGCGTAGGCCATCGAGATCGCCTCGGCGAAGCGCTTGGCCTCGTCGTAGACGCTGCGCGGCCCGATCGAGTTGACGTTGCCGAAGTAGTCCTCGCGCTGGGGGTGCACCAGCGGGTCGCCGTAGATCTCGCTCGTCGAGGCGAGCACGAAGCGGGCGCCGTGCTCGAGGGCCACCTTGAGCGCGTTCTCGGTGCCGCGGCTGCCCGCGGCCAGGGTCTCCAGCGGCATCCGGTGGTAGTCGGGGGGTGAGGCGGCGCTGGCGAGGTGCGCGATCGCATCCACCGGGCCGGTGAGGGGAAGCGGGTTGCTGACGTCCGCCTCGAGGAAGCTGAAGCGGGGGTTGACGAGGAACGGTTCGATGTTGCTCAGCTGCCCGGTGGACAGGTCATCGACGCACACCACCGAATCGCCGCGGTCGAGAAGTGCTTCAGAAAGGTGGGAACCCAGGAATCCGGCTCCTCCGGTGATCACAACACGCATGGTCCAGTTCTCCTTCGGTTTCGAGCGCGACAAACAACGCGGCTAGGCGTGTCCGCAGCGTCGTCGGGTGGCTGCGAGCCGGCAGCGAGTGGGGTACGCCGGTCACAGGCGGTACGCGAAGGAAAGCCCAACGGGAGGGCATCCCTCCGTTGGGCTAGATCAGTAAGACTGCGGGTCATTGCGGGCGCAATCTAGGGACAAATGTCCCGAATGACGGGATCAGACGAGCGAGCGTTCTGGCCCTTGTGCGCCCCACGGGGTCCGGATATACGTAGACGACCACGCGATTCTCCGCACCCGTAATCACGACACAACAAGCCACCTCCCTCACCCGCCCCCACCCGAGACGCAGCGATCGAGAGGACCCGAGTGGACGCGCAATCCGACCTGCCCGCGCATCCCCGCCCCGACGGTTCACGCCCCGAGCCAACGGTGTTCCTGCTCGACGAGCATGAAATCATGCGGAACGGGGTGCGCCACCTGCTCGCCCGCGCCGGCATCCGCGTCGTCGGCGAATCCGGCTCCGTCGCTGATGCGCTCAGGCGCGTCCCCGCGCTCCGCCCCGACGTGGTCATCATGGAGAACCGTTTCGCCGACGGCACCGGCGCGGACGCCTGTCGGCAGATCCGCTCGGCCGCTCCTCGGGTTCGGTGCGTGATTTTCGCCGACGACGCGGACACGGACGCGCGGTTCGCCGCGCTGTCGAGCGGCGCCGCCGGCTACCTGTCCAAGCGGGTCGGCAGCGACGAGCTCGTCGGGACCGTCCGGCGGGTGCTGGCCGGCGAGGTCGTCGTCAGCGAGACGCCACGTTTGTCCGAGCGACGGCACGGTGTGGCCGGTTTCGACTCGAAACTCGCCGCGCTCTCGGACCAGGAACGACGGATCGTGACTCGAATCGCCCAGGGCATGTCGAACCGCCAAATCGCGCAGGACCTTTTCCTGGCCGAAAAGACCGTGCGCAACTACGTGTCGATCGTGCTGGCGAAACTCGGATTCGAACGGCGCGGCCAGGCCGCGGTACTGCTCTCGCGCGAGCGGCCGAGTTCGTGACGAGGCGCCGCTGGATCGTGGCCGGCACAGCCGCGCTCGCGGTGTCGGCGATGGTAGGGACCGGCCTCGTCGTGGCCGCAGCGAGCACCCCGGCGCCCCTTCGGATTCGCGGCGCGGACGTCTCGTTCGCGCTGCAGAGCGAAGCTGCCGGCACCACGGTATCCGAGGGCGGCATCGTGCGACCGGTGGAACAGATCCTCGCCGACCACGGCGCGACCTACGCCCGGGTGCGGGTGTGGGTGGACCCGGAACCGGGCACGAACGACCTGGCGGCCGGCCTTGCCCTCGCCGAACGGGCCACGGCCGCGGGGTTGAGTATCGTGCTCGACCTGCACTACTCGGACTCCTGGTCCGATCGCACGAACCAGCAGACTCCCGCCGCCTGGCGCCAGCTCAGCCCGGAGCAACTGCAGACCACCGTGGAGAACTACACCCGCGAGGTCCTGCTGGCTTTCGAGGATCAGGGCACACCGGTCGGTATCGTGCAGCTCGGCAACGAGATCACCAACGGCATGCTCTGGCCGACCGGCTGGCTCTCCGGCAGCGCCGGGCAGGACTGGGCCGCGTTCGACGGGCTGCTCCGGGCGGCCGAACGCGGCGCGCACAGCGGCGCCCTGCGGCATCCGCCGAGCGTCATGATCCACCTCGACACGGGAGGCACCGTCGCCGACGGCACCCGGTTCTTCGATCATCTGGTGGCCGAAGGCATCCCGTTCGACCTGATCGGCGTGACCTGGTACCCGTTCTGGCACGGCACCCTGCCGCACCTGCAGGCCATGCTCACCGAGTTCGCGGAGCGTTACGACCGCGACATCGTCATCGCCGAGACCTCCTACCCCTGGACGCTCGAAGACGCGGACCCCGCCGGGTCGGACAACATCGTCACGAGTGCCGACCAGCTGCCGGAGGCCGCGCTGTACCCGCCGACGCCCGCGGGCCAGCGCGCCTACTTCCAGGCCTTGCGTGCCGTGTTGCTGGCTGTTCCCGGTGGCCACGGTGCCGGCTTCCTGGATTGGGAGCCGGCCTGGTTGGCCGGCGTCGGCATCAGCCGGGACATCGGCAATGCCTACGACAACCTCACCCTGTTCGACGCGTCCGGTCGCGGCCTTCCCGCTCTGGACGCCTTCGCGCCACCGTGACCCGACCGGCCCTACTCGTAGCGGAGGGACTCGATCGGGTCCTGGCGGGCGGCGCGCAGTGCCGGGATCGTGCCGGCCAGGAACGCCAGGCCCATCACGGTGAGCACGATCGTGGCCAGCGCGGCCGGGTCGAACGCCACCAGGGTGAGGCCCGGCAGGTCGGCCAGCAGGGTGTCGGCCAGCAGGGCGTTGGCGCCCAGGCCGGCCAGCATGCCCACGCCCACGCCGATCGCGCTGCCCATCAGGCCGATGAAGACCGCTTCCAGGCTGAACAGGCCGAAGATCTTGCCGCCGCCCAGGCCCATCGCCTTCATCAGGCCGATCTCCCGTGTGCGTTCCTGCACGCTCATCAGCAGGGTGTTGACGATGCCGAACCCGGCGGCCAGCAGGGCGATCACGGCGAAGGCGTTGAGCACCAGCACGATGCCGTCGATGACGGCCTTGAACGAGCCGATCTGGTCTTCCACCGTGGTGCCGGTGTAGCCCAGGTCGGCCAGGTCGGCCTTGAGCATGGCCAGGTCGGCCTCGGTGCCGGTCGGATCGAACCGGACGACGGCCTGCGCGTAGCTGTCCTTGCTGGTCTCGGACAGGCCGACGCTCTGGGCGTCATAGAGCGCCTCGGTGAGCACCTCGTTGGCCGTGAACGCCGTCGAACCCGTCAGTCCTTCCTCTGAAACGCCGACGATGGTGGCCGTCAGCTCGGACTGGGCACCCGTGACGTCGGTGATGGCAAGGGTGAGCGTGGCTCCAAGGGCGTCGGCGTCATCCGCGAAGCCCAGGGGCGTGACGAACGAGACCGGGACGGCGACCTGGTAGTCGCTGCTCGCCGCGTCGGGCTCTGCGCCAGCCGCGAGGTCCAGCGCCATGCCGGGGATGAAGCTTCCCACGTTGGCCTCGTAGGCGGTGCCGTCGGCGACCTGGACGAAGTCGGGGCTCACGCTCAGCTGCGGCTGCACCGAAAGAACACCGTCGACGGCGCCGATCGTGTCGAGATCGTTGGAGGTGAGAGCGATCAGGCTGGATCCGGGAGCACCGGGTGGCGAGTTCGGGGAGTCGATCGCCACGGCGTCGGGGTCGTACTCGACCGGACCATCCGCGGTGTCTTCGGCCGCCTTGGTGATGGTGAGCACGTCGTCGGCACCGATCGAGGCCACCGTCGTGTCGATGTACTGGTTGATGCCGGTGCCGACACCGCTGGTGAGGGTGAGGGTGAACGCGCCGATGAAGATGGCCAGCACGGTGAGGGTGGTGCGGGTCTTGCTGCGCAGGCTGTTCTTCACGGCCGAGCGGATCAGGTCGAAGACGTTCATGCGCGCACCTCCTCGGCAGTCGCGGCCGAGACCGGGGTGGCGGGCACCGCGTGCAGGGTGTCGGTGATGAGGCCGTCGCGGATGTACACCCGGCGGTCGCAGCGGGCGGCGAGTTCCTCGTCGTGGGTGACGATGATCAGGGTGATGCCCTTCTCCTTCTGCAGCGAGAAGAGGATGTCCTCCACCACCTTGCCGGTGGCGGAGTCGAGGTTGCCGGTGGGTTCGTCGGCGAAGATCACGCTGGGGTTGTTCACCAGTGCCCGGGCGATCACCACCCGCTGCTTCTGCCCGCCGGAGAGGTCGGTGGCCTTGTTCTTGGCCTTGTCGGCCAGTTCCAGCTGCTCGAGCGCGGCCATTCCGCGGCGTTTGCGTTCGGCACCGCGGATGCCGGCGATCTGCAGCGGCAGCGTCACGTTGTCGAGCACGCTCGTGCCCGGGGTGAGGAAGAACTGCTGGAAGACGAAGCCGAACGTCTCGTTGCGGGTCTGGTTGACCACCCGGCCGGAGAGGGCGATCGCGTCGCGCCCGCTGAGCTCGACGGCACCGCTGCTGGGGTTGTCGAGCAGCGCGAGCAGGTGCATCAGGGTGGACTTGCCCGAGCCGCTCTTGCCGACTATGGCGACGGATTCGCCCTGCTGGATGTCGAGGGAGACGCCCTTGAGGGCGTCGAACCGGGTGGCGCCGCGACCGTACGACTTGTGGATGTCGCGGGCGGCGAGAATGGGCACGGTCATGGGTGGTCGTCTCCTGGTGGGTGCGTGGCTGCGGTTGCGGGCTGCACGGCGGCGGGCAGCGGGAGTTGGCGTGCCGGCCGGACCGGCCCACTTCGGACCGGCCCAACGGCACGACTCCAGTCTCGTCATCGGGCCCGGGCCGGGCGTCCTCCGCTCGTAGGAACCTGGGCGTACCGCGGCCGGCCCGCTGGAGACCATCGGCGGGCCTCGGCTACCACCAACGCAGTACGCCGAACGCCCACGCCAGCGGGCAGACCCGGCGCGGATCGGTTGACAGAATAGGGGTCAGCCCCGATCAGCGGGCAGGAGGACAGCATGCCGAGCCAACCCGACACCGCACCGATACACACCGCACCGACACCCCGCGCCCGCCCGGCCACGGATCACCGCGCCGAACCGGACCACGCCGCGGGCACCTTCTCCCCGCTGTCCCGGCTGCCGGAATGGCTGCGCGACGCGGTCCTGGTGCTGCTGGTGCTCGGCCCGAGCTTCGCCCGCACCGAGTTCAGCGGCAACATCACCTCCAGCCCGGCTGCGGCGGTGCTGGGGGCGATCTCGGCCGGCACGGTGCTGCTGCGCCGGCGGGCGCCGCTGGTCGGCGCATCCGTGGCGGTCGTCGCCTGTGTACTCGGCCTGGCCGTGGACGGGCCCATCGTCTCGCACCTGATAGCGGTCCTGATCGGTGTGTTCGCCGTCGCGAGGCGCGAATCCCGGCGTACCTCGCTGATCTTCTCCGGCGCCACCGTGCTGCTGTTGGCCGGCACCATGCTGGCGTTCCTCGACTCTTCCTGGCACGACGCCCGCGCCATGTTGCAGCTGGCGGCGTTCGTGGGGTTCGCCACCGCCGCCGGTGACGCGAACCGGTCGCACGTGGCGTACATCCGCAGCATCACCGAGCGGGCCCGTCGGGCCGAGGAGACCAAGGAGTCCGAGGCGCTGCGCCGGGTGGCCGAGGAGCGGCTGCGCATCGCCCGTGACCTGCACGATCTGCTCGCCCACCAGATCGCGGTGATCAACCTGCACTCCAGCGTCGCCTCCCAGGCGCTGCCCGACCGGCCGGACGACGCCGAGAAGTCCCTGGCGACCATCCGGGAGGCCGCGCGCAACGTGCTGGGCGAGATCGGCGGCCTGCTCAGCGTGCTGCGCGCCACGGATGCGGGCGGGACCGGCGTGTCGACCGCGCCCGTCGCCGGGCTCGCCGACCTCGAGGCGCTGCTGGTCGACTTCGAGCGCAGCGGCCTGCAGGTGGACCACCGGGTGGCCGGCACAACCCGCCCGCTGCCCGGCGCCGTCGACATGGTGGCGTTCCGGGTGGTGCAGGAAGCCCTGACCAATGCGCACAAACACGGCGCCGACCATTCCGCACTGCTGCACCTGGACTACCAGCCCGAGGGGGTGGAGATCACCGTGACGAACACCGTGGATCCGCAGCCCCGGGCCGGGACGGCCGGGACAGTGAACGCGGCAGCGAATTCGCCCGCGGCGGGCGCCGGGCACGGCCTGCTGGGCGCCCGGGAACGGGTGAGCTCGGTCGGCGGCCGGCTCGCCGCGGCCCGAGGACCCGGCCCGGTCTTCCGCTTCACCGCATGGCTGCCCACCGCCAGCACCACCGCCACCACCACCGCCCCAGCCTCCACCGCCGGCCCGTCCCCCGCGGCCGCCGGTTCCGGCTCAGACTCCCAACCGAATGGTGCCTCATGATCTCCGTGGTCCTCGCCGACGACCAGTCCCTGATCCGCACGGCCGTGGCCGAACTGGTCTCGCACGAGGAAGGCTTCAGCGTGGCCGGGCAGGCGGGCGACGGCCGGGAGGCCGTGGAGCTCGTCCGCGAGCTGCGGCCGGACATCGTGCTGATGGACATCCGGATGCCGGTGATGGACGGCATCCAGGCCACCGCGGCGATCTGCGCCGACCCCGCCCTGGCGGCGACCCGGATCATCGTGCTCACCACCTTCGAGGAGGACGAGTACGTGCTGCAGGCGCTGCGGGCGGGGGCCAGCGGCTTCGTCGGCAAGGGCACCGAGGCTCGCGACCTGATGAACGCCATCCGCACCGTGCACGGCGGCGAGGCCCTGCTCTCGCCACGGGCCACAAAGGCCCTGATCGACCGGTACACCGCGCCCGCCGAGCCCACCGAGCTGGTCGTGCCGGCCGCGCTGGCGCTGCTCACCGAGCGGGAGCGGGAGATCCTGCTGCTGGTGGGCCGCGGCCACGCCAACGCGGCGATCGCCGGCGAGCTGGTGATCTCCCCGCACACCGCCAAGACCCACGTGAACCGCATGATGACCAAGCTCGGCGCGCACGACCGCGCGCAGCTGGTGATCATCGCCTACGAGTCGGGCCTCCTGGTGCCCGGCGGCCCGGCGTAGCCGCCACCCGCCCGAGAGTTGCCCCCTTTCGGACGAGTTGCCCCGCTCTACCGGGGCAACTCGTCCGAAGCGGGGCAACTCGGTGCTTCAGCGATAGTGCCGCTCCCCGCGGGCGGCCTTCTCCACCACGTCACGGATGCGCGCCGCGCGCACCGCGGGCGTCTTGATGTTGGTCAGCCGGAAGTAGATCTGGAACCGGTCGAACTTCGTGAGTGAGGCCAGGAACGCGGCCGCGGCCGGGTCGGCGTCCAGGGCGGCCTGCAGGTCGGGCGGCGCCACCGCATCCCGCTGCCGGTACGCGGCGTCCCAGCGGCCGTCCGCCTTGGCCCGGTCGACCTCGGCGACGCCGGCCGGGCGCATCCGCCCCTCCTCGATGAGGCGGGCCACGTGCTCCCGGTTGATCTGCGACCACGAGCTGTTCTTCCGCCGCGGGGAGAATCCCTGAAGCGTGTAGTCCTCGTCGAACCGGTTCGCCTGCCCGTCGATCCAGCCGTAGCAGAGGGCCACGTCCAGGGCCTCCGACCAGGTCATGCCCGGCGCCGACGAGCTTTTCTTGCGCAGCTTCAGGCGCACCCCGCCGTCGTCCGGGCTGTCGGCCAGGTACGCCTCCCACTGCTCGATCGTGAAATCGTAGATGGGACGGTCGGCCATGCTCACCATGCGCCAATTGTAGACAGATGCCGCCGACGCAGGTTCCGTGCGTCGGCTCGCCGACCTGCTGACATCGGGCCGGTCCCGGCGTAGCATCGGCCGTGGCGGGGGCCGTTGTCGGCGTTGGCAGAGGCTTGTGCCCGGTCTCCCGCGTTAGGGATGGTTCCAGATGATGAACATGACCATGCAGATGATGGAAATGCACATGAAGGACATGCCGATGCAGGGCATGGACATGAGCATGATGCAGGACTGCATCGAGGCCGCGTCCGCCTGCGAGCAGGCCTGCACCATGTGCGCCGACTCGATGATGGGCGAAGACATGGCGATGGCACGGAGCATGTGTGCCAACACGGCCGACATGGCCAGCACCATGATGCGCGCCATGCTGCGCCCGGGCGGGATGCACACGGACAGCATGATGGCCATGCACATGGCCAGCATGACCATGGCGACCGCGTGCGCCGAGGAGTGTATGAAGTTCGCGAGCATGAGTGAAGATGCCCGCATGTGCGCCGAGGCCTGCCGCCAGTGCGCGATGGCCTGCCAGAAGATGATGGACGCGATGAAGGGGATGATGCCGACCAGCTGAGTCGACGCCGTTCCACGGTTTACCGCCGGCGGTCCTGCCGCCGGGCGATGAGTTACAGCCGGATGACGCTGATGCGGTCCCGGCCGCTCGCGAGCACGTTGTACAGGGCATGCACGGCCACGGGCTGACCCGTGCCGAGGCGTGCCGTGAGGTCGGTGTGGTTCCACACCCAGACCGTCTCGGTATCGTCGGGCAGGTCGAGCAGGTCGGTTGCGCCCGGTGCTCCCAGCAGCCGGATGCCGACCCAGCCGTCGGCGGACACGCTCGCGATGATGCCGTCCACCCACTTGCCCGGGGTGGCGGCGGCTACGCGCGCCTGGATCGGCTGGAGGGCGTGGCCGGCTCCGCGATTGGCGCACACGGCATCACCGGTGTGGTTGCACTGCTGGGTGTGCAGCGGTTGCGTGATCATGTGAACCTCCTTCGCGAGCGAGTGCGCGGCTATTGCAACGAGTGTAGGTTCGCGTTTTCCCACTGTCACGAGGAATCGTCACACAACGAAACATGGCGGGCGACCGGAACGGGGTGGGGCACCAGCCTCGGCAGGAGCCGAACCAGGATCACCATCCCGACGAGTTCGACGAGGGTCTGGGTCACCACGGCCAGCGGCGCCAGGGCCAGGGACGCCGGCAGGGCGAGAGCCAGTGGCAGCACCACCAGGGAGTTGCGGGTCGCGCCGCTGAAGACGAGCGCGCGGCCCGCCCGCACGTCGAGCCGGGACAGCCGGGCCGCCAGCACCCCTAGCCCGACCATCACGACCAGGAAGACGACGTAGATCGGGATCACGGCCAGCAGCGCCGCGGCCTGCGCCCCCACGGCCGCGACCTGGGAGCCGACCACGACGGCCAGGGTGACCATCATCAGTGGCACCATGAGCGCCTGCATGGTGGCCTGGATCACGTGCCCGGCCACCCACCGCCGAGCCAGCCCCTGCACGGCTGCCGCGGCGCCGAGCGGCAGCAGGATGAGCAGCAGGAACGCCTCCAGGAACGGGGCCACGTCGATCAGACCGGTCGTGTCGGGGCCGGCGAAGAGCAGCAGGTAGACCGGCAACAGCAGTATTTGCAGCAGCATCAGCAGCGGGGTGGCGGCCACCAGTTTGTCGCGGGCGCCGCCGGCGAGCCCGGTGAACACGATCACGTAGTCCACACACGGGGTGAGCAGCACCAGCAGGAGGCCGGTGAGGAGCCCCCGGTCGTCCGAGACGAACCGGCTCAGGCCGAAAACCACCACCGGTACGGCCACGAAGTTGACCGCCAGCACAGCGCCGAGGAACCTGAGGTCGCGGAACGACCGACCGACGTCGACGAGGGGCACGCTCAGGAAGGTGGCGAACAGCAGCAGCCCGAGCACGGGCGTGATGGTGGCCGCCAGTGCGGGCGCTTCGGCCGGGGCCAGCCACCCGGCGAGCGCACCGAGCCCGATCGCGGCCAGGTACAGAGCCACCTGCCGGCGCTCCATCCGCTGCACGATCCCCGTCATGCTCCCACCCTAGGGTCGAGCCCTGGAGTCGAGCGGATGCGTCGCCCCGCGGCCCCGGCCACGGTGATTTACGGACTTCGCACAGTGTTGCGGGCTCGGCAGTGTGCGAAGTCCGGAACCGAGTGGTCGGTCAGCTGCCGAAGGAGCGGGGGGCCAGCTGGTGCTGGAGGACCAGGGCGGCGGCGCCGACGGCCGCGGCGTCCGTCGCGTGCGTGGAGAGGCGCACCTCGATGCCGTGCCGGTTCTTGGCGAAGAACCCCTCGCTGAGCCGTTTCTGCAGGATCTCGGCGTAGATCGACCCGGCGATGGCCACGGACGGCCCGGCGAGCACCACGCAGTCGAGGTCGAACAGGTTCGCGGCGATGAGCACGGCTTCGGCCAGGTCCTGGGCGGAGTGGGTGATCGCCGTCACCGCCACCGGGTCGCCCAGAAGCGCCGCCGTCGAGATCTGGGTGAAGTCCGCAATCGGGTCGGTGCCCACCAGCCGGAGCGACGACTCGGCGCCGCCGTCGAGGGCGCGCTGCACCGCGGCGACCACGCCGGCCGGCCCCGCCACGCGCTCGAGGGTGTCGGGAGCGGCACCGTTCCGGGGAGACGTCATCCACATCTGGCCGAGCTCGCCCACATTGGAGCTCGCCCCGCGGAAGACCGTGCCGCCGAGGAGGATCCCGGCGCCGATGCCGGCGCCCATGTACACCGCGCACACCGTCGAGGCATCCGGCACGTCCCCGCCCCAGAACTCCCCCACGGCGGATGCGGTGCCGTCGTTGTCGAGGAGCACCGGCCGGCCCGTCGCCTCGGCCAGCGCGTCGCGCAGCGGGTAGTCCGACCACAGCCGCAGCGTGGGTGGGGCCAACAGCACGCCCCGGTCGATGTCCATCGATCCGGGCGCGGCCAGTCCCACGCCGATGACCGCCTGCCCGTCGATGCCGAGGTCGTCGATGAGCTGGTTGGCGCTCACGGCCATCCGGGCGATGACGTCGGCGGGCGGGGAGTCTTCGGCACCCCGGGTGCGGAGCCGGCCGACGATCGCGCCGCCGAGGTTGGTGACCACGTAGGTGAGAGAGTCCGCGCCGAGCTGGATGCCGACGGCGAACCGGGCGGTCGGGTTGATGTCGAGCAGCACCCGTGGTTTGCCGCCGGTGGAGAGGTCGCGGCCGACCTCGATCACGAGGCCGTCGGTGAGCAGCTGCCGCATCACGTTGGTCATGGTGGCGGGGGTGAGCCCGGTGAGGGTGGCCAGTTCGACCCGGCTGATCGGGCCGGCCGAGCGCACGAAGTCGAGCACGAGGGCGCGACTGGTCGTGAGTGTCAGGTTGGCTCCAGCGCGCGTCATGTCCAGCCTCCTCGTTGCTCCCATTCTAGAGTTGACTCGCTTAATAAAGTGTCCAAAAGAAGTGGGGATCGGGGCGAATGGCCATCCGGGAACTGCCGCGAGTGCGGCACAATGACACTGTGCCCGCCCTCTTCGATCCGCCTCAGCAGTCCGAGCCCATCACCATCGGCACCGTCCTGCGCAGCTCGCCCCGGTTCCGCGGCGTCGAGCCGTTCTACGCCGAGTTCATCGCCGGTCTGGAGGACACCCTCAGGGTGACGAACGGGTCGGTGCTCGTACACATCGCGGACACCCTCGAGGACGAGATCGCCAGCTACCACCGCTGGGCCGCATCCGGCCACGTCTCGGCGATCGTGGTGCACGACCTCACCGAGGACGACGTGCGCACGGCCATCCTGCACGACCTCGGCCTGCCCGCGCTCGTGCTCGGCGATCCCCTGCACGCCAGCGAAGCCGGCGTCGCGACCCTCGAGGTGGACAACTTCCAGGCCGTGACCCTGGCCGTGCACTACGCGGTCGGGCTCGGGCACCGCGTGATCGGCCGGGTCGCCGGCCCGGGCCACCTGGTGCACACGGGGGTGCGCGCACGGTCGTTCGCCGAGGCCATCACGGCCAACGACGCGACCGCCCTGACCGTGACGGGCGACTACTCCGAGCAGAGCGGCTTCGACGGCACCCGGGAACTGCTCAGCGAACCACGGAAACCGACCATGATCCTGTTCGACAACGACCTCATGGCGATCGGCGGCCTCGCCTACGCCCACCAAGCCGGCCTGGCGGTGCCGCAGGAGCTCTCGCTGCTCGCCTGGGACGACTCCAGCCTGTGCCGGCTCTCCACGCCGCCGTTGTCGGTCATGCGCCGGGATGTGCACTGGCTCGGGTCGGCCGCGGCGGAGATGGTGCAGGAACTGCTGGCCGGGCGGTCGCCGGGTTCGATTCCTGCGCCGGCACCGCAGGTCGTGGCGCGCGGGACCACGGCTCCGCCGCCGGCCCGCTGAACGCGAACGTCACTCTTCCCTGATCACCACGACCCCGCCAGCCGGCAACGGCACCCGGGCCTCGTGGCGGGTGCCGGTGAGCAGGTCGACGCCGGCGGCGTCGGCCCAGCCCTCCGCCGATGCGTGGTTGAGCAGGAACAGGTAGGAGCCGGCCGGTGAGGCCCGCCGCACCGCCTCGACCCCGGCGGACACCCGGGCAGCGGGGGTGACCAGCGCGTCCTCCAGCACCCGGTCGAGCAGCTCGCCCAGGCTGGCCGGGTCCAGGTCGGTGGAGACGTACCAGGCCGACCCGCCGCCCTCGAGTCCCCGCCGGGTCACCGCGGGGTAACCCGCGACGTCGCCCGAGCTGTAGCCGGCGATCACCTCGGCACCGTCGGCGTGCACGAGTTCGCTCGAGCGGACGCCGCGCCAGCCGTTGTCGAGTTCGACCGACTCCGCCGGCGTGAGCGGGTAGAACTCCTCGCTCCAGGCGCCGAGGAGGTCGCGGAAGGCGCCGGGGTATCCGCCGGTGATCACGGTGTTGCGCTCGTCGACGATGCCGGAGAACCAGGTCACCACGACGGTGCCGCCGCCGGCGGCGAAGTCGGCCACCGCACGGGCGTTCTCCGCCGAGACCAGGAACAGGCCGGGCACGATGACCAGCTTGTAGCCGGAGAGGTCGTGCCAGGCGGGCAGCACGTCGACCGTGACAGCGCGCTCGAACAGGGAACCGTGGATGGCGCGGGCGGTGTCGGCGTATACCGGGTTGTTGGTCGGCTTGAGGCCGCTCTTCAGCGCCCAGCCGGCCTCGTTGTCGTGCAGCATGGCCACCTGCGCGCCCGTGACGGTGCTGCCGGCGACCTCGGCCAGGCTGGCCAGGTGGCCGCCGAGGGTGGTGATGTCGCCGAAGATGCGGGAGTCGCGGCCGGCGTGCGGCAGCATCGCCGAGTGGAACTGCTCGGTGCCGGACCTGGACGCCCGCCACTGGAAATACATCACACTGTCGGAGCCGCGGGCCACGTGCGCCAGGGCGTGGCGGATCAGCTCGCCCGGCTTCTTGGCCTGGTTGATCGCGTGCCAGCTGGCCGCGCCGGCCGCGTGCTCCATCAGCATCCAGGGGCCGCCGCCGGAGATCCCGCGCATGCGGTCGCCACTGAACGACAGCTCCTGGTGCCGTAGCGGGTCGGGCCCGTAGGTGTAGTGATCGTTGGCCACGATGTCCATGTGCGGTGCCCAGCGGGCGTAGTCCACCACGTCCGGGCCGAGGCCGACCATGAAGTTCGTCGTCACGGCCACCCCCGGGGTGTGCCGGTTCAACACCTCCTTCTCGGCCAGGTACTGCTCGAGCAGGGCGTCGGAGGAGAACCGCTCGTAGTCGAGCAGCTGGCCCGGATTGTGCGCGGTCTGGGTGCTCGGAGTGGTGATTTCCTCGAACGACGAGTAGCTGTTGCCCCAGAAGCTCATTCCCCATGCCTCGTTCAGGGCTGCCACCGAGCCGTAGCGTTCCGCCACCCAGCGCCGGAAGTGGGCGTTGGAGACCGGGCAGTGGCAGCGGGCGTTGCCGCCGCCGAGCTCGTTGCCGACGTGCCACATCGCGATGGCCGGGTGGCCGGCCACGTGCCCGGCGAGCGCCTCGACGAGCCGCAGCGAGAACTCCCGGTAGACCGGCGACGAGGGGCAGAACCCGTTCCGGCCGCCGGGGGCGAGCGGATGCCCGAACTCGTCCTGCGGCAGGATCTCGGGGTGCAGCCGGTGCAGCCACATCGGCACCGCGGCCGTTGGCGTGGCCAGGTCCACCCGGATGCCGTTGGCGTGCAGCAAATCGAGCATCCCGTCGATCCAGCCGAAGTCGAACTGCCCGTCCCTCAGTTCGTGCTTGACCCAGGAGAAGACGCCGAGGGTGACGAGGTTCACGCCGATCTCGCGCATCAACGCCAGGTCCTCGAGCACGACGTCGTGCGGCCACTGCTCCGGGCTGTAGTCACCCCCGAAGGAGAGGGCGGCGGTGGGCCAGGCGATTGCGGGAGGTCGGGCGTCGGTGGGCATGGCACTCTCCTGAGCAGCG
Organism: Cryobacterium sp. AP23; assembly: GCF_054075385.1. Lineage (NCBI taxonomy): Bacteria > Bacillati > Actinomycetota > Actinomycetes > Micrococcales > Microbacteriaceae > Cryobacterium > Cryobacterium sp. AP23. The sequence goes on from NZ_CM133415.1 coordinate 2,745,875, forward strand.
ATGGTCAGCGTTACCACTAATTTTGGCAACTTGATAAAGTCTAGTCACCGTTGTTTTCGTGCGCCATGCCCACGCAGACCCAGCAGAGAAATGGATGACAGCCACGATGACCGAAGACACCCTGGACTATCGCGACAGCGGTCTGCGATTCCCCGACACCTTCGTTTTCGGATCGGCCACCGCGGCGTACCAGATCGAGGGTGCCGTCGGGGAGGACGGGCGCGGCGTCTCGATCTGGGACACCTTTTCGCGGGAACCGGGAGCCGTGCAGAACGGTGACACCGGCGACATCGCCGACGACCACTACCACCGGCTCGACGCCGACCTCGACATGATCGCAGCGCTCGGCCTGGACGCGTACCGGTTCTCCATCGCCTGGCCGCGCATCCAGCCGACCGGGCGGGGACCGGCGAACCCGGCCGGCCTGGCCTTCTACCAGCGCCTCGTCGACGGCCTCGTGCAGCGCGGCGTCACCCCGGTCGCCACGCTCTACCACTGGGACCTGCCGCAGGCGCTCGAAGACGAGGGCGGCTGGCGCAACCGGGAGACCGCTTACGCGTTCGCGGACTACGCCCGCATCATGGGCGAGGCGCTCGGCGACACGGTCGCTGTCTGGACCACCCTCAACGAGCCGTGGTGTTCCGCCTTCCTCGGCCATGGTTCCGGCGAGCACGCCCCGGGCCGGCAGGACAACGCCGAGGCCCTCACCGTGGCGCACCACCTCAACCTCGCCCATGGCCTCGGGGTGAGCGCACTGCGCGCGGTCGTCCGCGCTACCGCCCAGATCTCCGTCACACACAACCTGCACGTGATCCGCGGCGACGCCGACTCGGTGCGCCGGATCGAGGCGGTCGGCAACCGTATCTTCACCGGCCCGATGCTGCACGGCGCCTACCCGGCCGACCTGCTGGAGGACACCCGCGCCATCACCGACTGGTCGTTCGTGCTGCCCGGGGACCTCGGGCTCATCCACCAGCCCATCGACATGCTCGGCATCAACTACTACAACACCACCCTGGTGGGCCCGGCGACCGGGGCGGCGGATGCGGCGGACTCGGCCGCCGGAGCGGCCTCCCGGGCGTCCGCGTTCCCCGGCACCGACGACATCCCGCGGCTCGACCAGCCGGGGCCGTTCACCGAGATGGACTGGAACATCGAGCCGTCCGGGCTGCTGCAACTGCTTGAGGCGACCCGCGACGAGTTTCCCGGCCTGCCGCTGATGGTCACCGAGAACGGGGCGGCGTTCGAGGACGTCGTCACCGTGGACGAACACGGTGTCACGAGCGTGCATGACGCCGAGCGGGTGGACTACCTGCGCCGGCACTTCACCGCCGCGCACCGGGCCATCCAGGCCGGCGTCGAACTGCACGGGTATTTCGTCTGGTCGCTGATGGACAACTTCGAGTGGGCTTACGGCTACTCGAAGCGGTTCGGCATCGTGCGGGTGGACTACGAGACCCAGCAGCGCACCCTCAAGGACAGCGCGCTCTGGTACCAGCAGCTGATCGCGGCACGCCGCATCCCCTGACGGCCCCGCCCGCGTCAGTCCTCCGCTGTAGTCGCCTGCGCTAGTCCACTGCGCTAGTCATCCGTGCTGGCGTTCCGGCGCAGGTGCACGTCGGTGATGGTGACGTTCACCGCCTGGATGTCCAGCTCGGTGTGGTGCAGCAGCGACGTGGTGATGGCGGTGCGCAGGCGGTGCGCCGTCTGCGGCATCCGCTCGCCCCAGAACACGCTCGCCTCGACGTTGACCGTGACCGGGCTGCCCGGCGTGGTCACATCACCCTCGAGCGTGCACTTACCGATGAAGGTGCCGGCGACAGAGTCGCCCGCCGAACGGATCAGGCCCCTGACGGCGCCTTCGGTGAGGCTGAGCGCGGCCTTGGGTGACGGGTGCGAGACCGGGATCGTCCGGCCCGCGCGGGATTCCCGGTGGATGTTCTTGAGGATGCTGGTCACCCAGCTGTCGTCGCGGGCGGGCTCGGCGGAGACGTCCTCGGCGAGGATGTCCTGGGCCATCGCCCGGAACCGGGTGAGCGCGTCGAAGGCGATCCGGTTCTCCGGCGCGGTGTTGAGGAACTCGTCCGGCGGGTTCTCGCCGCGGTCGAGGTAGTCGCTGAGATGGGCGATCAGGTCGTAGTTCTGGTCGTCAGGAGAGGGAATCATCGCCATTCCTCCATCTCCTGCATGAGTTTCTGCCTGGCCCGGGCCAACAGCCCGCGCACCGTCGACGGAGGCACGTCAAGCTCCTCGGCGATCTCGGCGTAACTGTGCCCGCCGATCTCCCGCAACGTCCAACATTCACGCTGTGCTTCGCTCAGAGTACCCAGTGCGCGTGTGAGCCGCTCCCTTTGTGACGCAGCTTCGGCCTGATGGTGGGGTGACTCGGATTCCGGCGCGGGCACATCCCACTCGCCCAGGGGCTGGTCGGACCGGCGGGCGCGGATCCGGTCGATGGCCTTCCGGCTCGTGATGCGCATCAGCCAGGCCTTCGTGGCGGCCGGGTCCTGCAGTTCGTGCAGCCGTTCCCAGGCCGTGATGAAGGTGTCCTGCACGACATCGTCGGCGTCGCCGTTGGATCCCAGGATCCTGGTGGCGTATGCGCGCATCAGCGGCCCATGCCGCCGAACGATCACCTCGAAGGCACGCACGTCGCCGTCGACGGCCCGCGCTGCGAGAATCGCATCCGCAGCGTCGCCCAGGCTGGAACGCTCGTCTGACTCCACCACTGACACCGAAGTCCTCTCTCTAAACCCGAGCCCCGCGCCCCGGCAGGATCGCATGAATTTCATGACGAACCCGCTCTGAATCGCGTCTGAACAGTATCAATGAGTTTCGGGGCAAGAGAAATTCACCCCAAAGCGAGAACCGTGCGACATAGTGACTATCTCACCATCCCGCTTTTTTGTCACAACCGCACCGCCACGCGCGGCCGATCACAGGAGCAGCACTCATGACCGCCATCTCCCCCAGCCCCCTCCCCACCGTTGACTCCGCCACCGAAACCGACGCCGGGACGGCTCCGTCCGGCGCCGGTCGCGGCACGACGGTCATCAACGACTCCGTCGTCACCAAGATCGCCGGCCTGGCCGTACGCGATGTCCCCGGCGTGCACGCCCTCGGCGGTGGCGCCGCCCGCGCGCTCGGCGCCATCCGCGAGGCCATCAGCAACACCGATCACGGCCAGGGCATCAGCGTCCAAGTGAACGAAAACGACGTCACCGTCGAACTGTCCCTCGTCGCCGACTACCCGGTTGCCCTGCAGCAGGTCGCCGATGACGCCCGCACGGCCATCATCGACGCCATCGAGTCTCTCGCCGGACTGAAGGTCACCGAAGTGAACGTGACCATCAACGACGTGCACCTGCCCGATGGCGCCACCGAGACGGACGAGGTACCGGTTCCGTGAGCGCTCCTCGCAGCGTCGATGTTCCCGGGAGTGACACCTCGCGCGGGCACACCCAGATCAGCTCCCGGGCGATGACCCGGGTCGTCTCGGCCGTGGCCGCCGAGGCTCTCGGGGTGACGACCGGTCAGGTCTCCGTCGACCTCGAGGAGAGCGCCGGGAGCCTGGACGTCACGGTTCGCGCACCCCTCAAAGCGGTGCCGGACGAACCCGGCGACGCGGCGGACACCGCCGGAAACGACACCACCGAGACCCGCACCGAGCAGGCGGAGCAGCAGGTTCGCGACTCCGTGGGCGAGCTCACCGGGGTCCCGCTCGGCGGCGTCACCGTGCGGCTGACGAAGCCCCTCCTGCGCCTCCCCGGCCAGGGCGACTGACCCCGGCGCATCCGCACCACCCCGGCACAACGACGAAACGGCACACCGTGAACGACATGATCAACAGAGCGCAGTCGGCGGGTCTCGCCCCGGCGCGCCTGAGGGTCACCGTGCCGCAGCCTCACAAACCGGGGGTCACAGCCACCCGGTCCACCCACACGCTGCAGTCGCCTCAGCAGGCCAGCCCGCCACGCGCGGTCGTGGCCATCGGTTTGGCCTCGGTGATCATCGCCGGATGCGTGTACACCGGCACCGAACTCGTGCTCGAGCTGCTGCACCGGGCGCCGCTGATCGCCGCGCCGACGGACGTGGTGCGCTACGTCAGCCAGGTCAATGAGGTTGCTCCCCCGGTGCTGCTCGCCCTGGGTGTCGTGGTCGCACTCGCGTGTGTCCCGCTCGTGCTGGTGGCGGGACGCCGCGCCCGCCGCGAGGCCGCCGCCGCCGGCGCCCAGCCGGCCGATGATGTCGCGGCGGGCGCCGTCGGCCCCGCTTCATCCAGCCCCGCTCCCCTCACCCCGGCTTCCGTCCCTCCCGCCGCCGCAGCTGCCGGCGCGAGCACCACCGGGTCACGCCACCGCGCGACCGTGCCCGCCCGGCCGGTCGCCGGAATCGCGCCCGACCGGTTCACCGCCGAGAAGGCGATCGCGGATGCACTGGCGTACGAGTCCCTGCGGCCCTCCCACCTCACCGACCCCCAGAACCACCCCCTAGAGAAAGAGAGAACACCATGAGTGGATCAGACAAGATCGAGAACGCCGCCCAGGACCTCGCCGGGAAGGCGAAGGAAGCCTTCGGCAAGGCCACCAACGACGACTCCAAGGTCGCCGAAGGCAAGGCCGACCAGGCCGGAGCCGACCTGAAGAAGGCCGGCGAGAACGTCAAGGACGCGTTCAAGAAGTAACCGGATCGGTCACCCGGCCGGCACCGTCGGATCCTCGGCGGCGCCGGTCGGGCAGACCGCGTTCGTGCGCATCAGCGCCGCCGCGTCGTCCGCCGTCCAGGGCAGTGGAGCCGGCTGGCCCGCCTCGCCGTCAGCTGCCGGGGCCAGGGCCGCGATCGCCACGAGCCGACGTGCCAGGTCGAGGGCGAATTCCGCACCGGCGCTGGAATCGTTGACCATCACCACCACCGTCAGGCCGCTCTCCGGGTCGGCCAGCGTCGCCGACAGGTAGCCCGGAATCTCTCCCGCCGCTCCGCGCAGGGGGCCCAGCTGCTCGGCGCCCAGCCCGTAGCCGCGCCAGTACGGCATCCCCGCCTCGGGCACCGTCGTCCACTGCTCGTCCGCCGTTTCAGGCTCCAGCAGGCTTCCCGCCGCGAGCGCGCGCGACCAGGTCTTCAGGTCGGCGAGCGTGGACACCGCGCCCCCGGCCGCACCGGAGATCGACGGGGACAGCAGGGTCACGTCGAGCATCCGGCTGCAGTCGGGCCGGCCCGCCGCGTCGACCGCCGCGGTCCAGCCGTGCGGATGCGCGCCGGGCACGTTCAGCTGCCCGGCGCCGGGGTACGAGGTGGCGGCCAGGCCGAGCGGGTCGAACACGTACCGGCCGAGGAGGGTCGCCCAGTCGTCGCCCGTCGCCGCCTGCAGGGCCAGCCCGAGCAGCTGGATGCCCGCGTCGGAGCGGCTGAACGCCCGGCCGGGCGGGCCCACCCGTGGGGCGCCGAGACCGGCGGACACCAACTCAAGGGTCGGCCAGCGGCGAGTGGGGTTCTTCACGAACTCGGAGTCGAGCTGGCCCTGGCCGAGACCGGAGGTGTGCTGGCAGAGTTGGCGCAGTGTGATGCCCTCAACCCCCGGTTGCCGGCTGAGGTAGTGCGACACCGGGTCGTCCAGGCCCACCCGCTGTTCGTCCACCAGCCGGAGCAAGACGGTGCAGGTCATCGCGGTGGTCTGCGTGCCGATCCGGAAGCTCATCTCCGGCGTGAGCGCACCCCCGCCGGCGGCGCGGCCCGTTTCGGGGTCGACCTGGGCGCCGACGGTCCCCGGGCTCGCCAGCCACTGCCCGGCCCACGGCACCCAGACGCCTGCGATCGCCCCGGATGCGCCGGCCAGCGCCATCCCATCGGCCAGGGCGGCATCGAGGGCCGCGACGGTGTCCGGTGCCAGGGTGCCGGTGGCCTGCTCCGGTCCGAACGGCTGCGGCACCGCCGCCTCGGCACAGCCGCCCAGCGGAAGCACCAGCGCCATCAGCAGGGCCAGGTCCAGAAACGCGAGCCGCCGCCGGTCCCCGGTCCGGAAGCCGGTTCCGGCCCCGCCGGTGCGCGCACGACCATTGCTGTGCCCCGCCTGTTCACCACTCATGGCCACCCCATGCCCGCCCCCGCACGCCGCCCAGAGGGAGGCGCCGAATGAGCCTGTTGGCCAGGAGTGTACCAAGGGCCGGGGTGTGGCGTTTGGCCCACCCGCCCCGGGCCGGACGGTGCGATACTGTCCGTATGATCCGCTCGCGGATGGGGCACCCCGTGCGGGTCCGGCTCCGGCGGGCCGGCGGAGCCCTGCTCGTGCTCGCCGGCTGTTCCCTGGCGCTGACCGCCTGCGACACCCCGATGATCCCCACGTTGCCACCCGTCGTCACCCCCACCGCGATTCCCAGCGCGGTTCCCACGCCGGTGCCGGCTCCGACCGGCACGCCGTCGCCCACCCCACCCAGCGCTCCGGGCACCCCTCCGTCCACCACCGGCGATACCGCGGCCGCCTGCTCGGCGACCGACGCGACGTTCACCGTCACCGACCGCCCCGGGGACAGCGGCGCCGGCAGCTTCTTCTGGGATCTTCGCCTCAGGAACACCGCTGACCGGCCGTGCCTGGTCGACGGCTACCCGGGCGTTGTCCTGATCAATGTGGACACCGGACAGCCGGTGGGCGCGGCTTCCGGCCGGGAACCGCGGGCCGCGCCGGCGGAGCTTCGGCTCGAACCGGGAGACTCGGCGTACAGCCTCCTTCACCTCACCCAGGCGGGGGCCTACGGCTGCCCGGTGGTCCCGGTGACGTCGCTAGCGGTCACCCTCCCGGCGGGCGACACCACCGCCGAGGTTGCCGCACCGCATCCGATCGACGGCTGCGATGACCCCGCCGTGCAGCTGGTGCGCGCCGGCGCGTTCGCGGCTGAACCGGTCGTCTTCTAGACGGCGCCCTGCTCCAGCGGCGGGGTGACCCTCAGCCCCTCCATGAAGCGCAGCACGTTGTCGTCCACGATGATGTCGCTGGGGCGCAGCGGGCGGGTGAGGTACAGGCCGTTGAGGCTGGTCAGGCGGCTGAGGGCCACGTAGGTCTGGCCGGGGCTGAAGACCCGGGCGCCCAGGTCAACGATCGCCTTCTCGTAGGTGGCGCCCTGCGACTTGTGGATGGTGACCGCCCACGCCAGCCGCAGCGGGAACTGGGTGAACTCGGCCACGACATCCTTGCTGAGCTTCTTGGTGGCGGCGTTGTAGGTGTACTTGTACTTCTCCCACACCGTGGGCTCCACCTCATGGGTGGTGCCGTCGATGTCCACATAGACGGTGGAATCCACCCGGGTGACGGTGCCGATGGTGCCGTTCACCCACCGCGGGCCGCCGTCGAGCGGGTTGTCGTTGCGCAGGAACATCACCTGGGCGCCGACCTTGAGTTCGAGCACCTCGTCGGCCGGGTAGGTGCGGCCGCCGAAGTCGCCGGTGACTTCGGCCTTGGCCGAGAGGGATTTTCCGGAGAGGCGCTTGAGCGCCGCCGCGTTGATGCGGTTGACGGCGTCGTTGCGGGTGGCCAGGGTGATGACACCCTCCGTGGGCGGTTTGCGGGCGCCGGCACCGTTGAGGGCACCGCCGATCTCGGGGGTCACCTGGCCGTACCGCACCGCGTTGAGCATGGTCTTGAAGCCGGCGTCGTGCTGACGGTGGATCTCGGTGAGCTCGAAGATCTTGAGCTCGGCGCTCTGCCACACCTTGGCGTCGAAGAACCACATCGACCGGTAGGTGTCGGCGAAGTAGGCCCGTTCCTCCGGATCGCCCGGCACCGGGGCCAGCTGGTACGGGTCGCCGAAGAGCACGATCTGCACGCCGCCGAAGGTGTCGTGCGGGCGCTGCCTGGCCTGGCGGAGGCTGCGGTCGATGGCGTCCATCAGGTCGGCGTTGACCATGGAGACCTCGTCGATGACCACGGTGTCGATGGTGTTGAGGAGCTTCCGCAGCTGATCGTTCTGATCGATGGTGTGATCGGCGATGACACCGATCGGCAGCCGGAACAGCGAATGCAGGGTCTGGCCGCCCACGTTGAGCGCGGCGACCCCGGTCGGTGCGGCGATCACGATCTGCTTGTCGGTGTTCCAGGACAGGTGGTTGAGCAGCGTCGACTTACCGGTTCCGGCCCGGCCGGTGACGAACACGTTCTGCTTGGTGCCCTCGATGGCGGCGAACACCTCGGCCTGCTCGCGCGAGAGCGGAATCTCGGGGGGAATCGCAGTCACGGGGATCTTTCACTGAGGTATGCGGTGGGGTGTGGGCAGGCCGGATCGGGGGCGATCGAGTCCACTTCCACTGTAACCGCCCGGCACCGGACGGCCCACTCGCCGGCCGACCGGTGCATAACTCCGGGGAGCATCCGTGGTGCGCACAAACGTTGCTACCGCACCTCGATCTGTACCGGGAATTCGTTCTGGATGCTGCCGTCCTCTGCACTGTTGTCGTAGGCGACCAGGTCGTAGAACCCGGCGGGCAGGCCGGCGGGTATCGTCACCGTGGCATCGAAGTTCGACTCCTCCGAACCGCTCTCCGCCGTCACCTGCTGGGTCTGCACGACCTCACCAGAGGAGGTGCGCAGGTCGAGGCTGAACTGGGCCTCGAACACAAACGCCCGACCCTTGACGAACATCGGGTCGCCGGGGGCCACCCGGTCACCGCAGACGGGCTGGTAGATGAAGATCGGCGGCCGCTCCGGGGTGATGACGACGCCCTGCTCGACAACGTTGACCGGCGTGCCGTCCTGGGCGCTCCGTTCGAAGGCCCGCAGGGTCGCGGGAGTGTCGAACTCCGGCGGCATGAATCCCAGAATGGTCTGCCACGTCCCTTCGGTGCCGGAGCCCGAGGTCGCCTGGACCTCGCGAATGCACAGGGTGTCCCCGACCGGGGTGACGAGCTGGACGGTGAGCGCCGCCTCGAACGTGTTGAACCGGCCACTGACGCTGAGGGGGGTACTGACGCTCGCATCCGCGGCGGGGTCTTCGATGACGATCGCCGGTGAGGAGCTGGACGGGGGCGTCGGCGTACCGGATGCGCCGGTGTCGGTGGGCGCCGGACTCGCTGAGGATGAGGGCGACTCGGTCGGTGTCGTCGTGGGCGACTCCGACGGGGGTGGAGTGGGTGACGCTGACGGCGTCGAGCCGGGGGTGCAGGCGGCAAGTGACCCCAGTAGAAGCAACGCCAGGAGGTGCGCCCGACGATGCGGTCGCGGGGTGTTCACGGTGATCATCTCCTTGGGTGGATGCTGGAATTGTAGCTCCGGAGCGCTCCCCCGGCTGCCCCCGGGACGGCTCAGCCAGAGCGAACGCCAAGGGCGGCACCGTAGGATGTTGAGGTGAGCAACGGGGTTGGAATCGGGGTGCGGCGGGGGCGTTACGCCCGGGCCACCATCGCCGTCTGCGTGGTCCTGGCCCTGCTCGGCGCCGCCCTCGCTGCAGCCATCGGCTCGCTCAATCGCGACGTGTACAGCGCAGGCGGCTTCGTGCGGCAGTACCTCGAAGCCCTCGCCTCCCGCGACACCCACACCGCACTCGACCTGCCGGGCGCCGTACCCACCGATGCCGCCCTCGAGGCCGCCGGTCTTCCCCAGGACCTGCCGGACACGCTCCTGCGCCCCGCGGTGCTGAGCGAGATCGCCGACATCGAATTGGTCAGCGACGAAGCCGGATCCGCCACCGAGGGCAAGACCCACAGTGTCGTGTACGACTTCACGCTGGACGGCGCCAGGACGTCGATGGAATTCAGCGTCAAGCCCGCCGGCACCGTAGCCGGGATCTTCACCACCTGGGCGTTCGCGACCAGCCCGCTCGCCGTTCTGCAGGTGACGGTGCTGAACGAGGCCCACTTCACCGTCAACGGCCTCACCCTCGACACCCGCGCGCACGCGGCCGCCGACGCGCCCGCCACATTCTCGAACCAGGGCGCCTACCTGGCGTTCGCCCCGGCGGTCTACGACATCTCGCACGAGTCCGCCCTGCTGACCGCGCCCGTTCAGAGCGTGCCCGTTGTCGCCTCCGGCGCCACCGACGTCTCGGTCGAAGCCGCCCCCAACGCCACGTTCACAAGCCAGGTGCAGGCCAAACTCAACGAGTTCCTCGACGAGTGCGCCACCCAGAAGGTGCTGCAGCCGTCGAACTGCCCGTTCGGCATCGAGATCGACAACCGGGTCAAGTCGGCACCGGCCTGGTCCATCTCCGCGTACCCGGAGGTCGCCCTCACCGGCGGCGAGGCCTCGTTCGACATGCCCGCCACCGAGGGCCAGGCGCACATCGTGGTCGACGTGCAGTCGCTTTACGACGGCGACCTGAGCACCAGGGACGAGGACGTGCCGTTCTCGGTGGGGATCAGCGTCACCATCGCGCCGGACGGTTCCCTGGCCATCCAGCTGCGTTAGCGCAGACGCGGCTCAGCTAGCGGTCGTGGGCGGCCAGGCGGGCGAGGCGCTCGTTGTAGTCGTTCAGCTCGGCCTCGCCGGTGCGGTCGGCGTTGCGGTCGCGGCGCTTGGTTTCCTTGTCGTCGCTGCGACCCCACTGGATGGCCACGATGATGGCCAGGGCGATCGTGGGGATCTCGCCGACGCTCCAGGCGATGCCGCCACCGGCCTGCTGGTCGGCGAGGGCGCTGACGCCCCAGTTCCGGCCCATCGCGCCGTACCAGTCCGCCAGCAGCAGCCCGGTGCCGGTCATCATGGCCAGACCGAAGAACGCGTGGAACGCCATCGTGCCCAGCAGCAGCAGCAACCGGAAGGTGTGCGGCAGCCGGTACGGAACCGGGTCGATGCCGATCAGCGACTGCACGAACAGGTAGCCGGTGATCAGGAAGTGCACGATCATCCACTGGTGGCCGATGTGGTCGGTCGTGGCCCAGCTGAAGATCGACGTGTAGTAGAACACCCACAGCGACCCGGCGAAGAGCAGGGCGGCCACGATCGGGTTGGAGATGACACCGGCGAACTTCGAGTGCACGCCCAGCAGGATCCACTCGCGCGGGCCGCGGCTGCCGTCGCGCCGCATCCGGATGGCCCTGGCCGCCAGGGTGACCGGCGCTCCGGGCACCAGCAGCACCGGGACGAGCATGGTGAGGGCCATGTGGGCGAGCATGTGGGTGGAGAAGAGGTACTTCTCGTACACGTTCACGCCGCCGTTGGTGATGTAGAACAGGGTGACCATTCCCACCACCCAGAAGATGGTGCGGTGCAGCGGCCAGGTATCGCCGCGGCGGCGCAGCCGCACCACGCCGGCCAGGTAGAAGAAGATCCCGAAGGCGCAGAACAGCACCCAGGCGAGGTCGAAGTTCCACTCGGTGAAGTAGCGGGCGAAGGTCAGCTCCGGCGGCAGCACCTCGCCGGTGAGGATCTGGGCAGGTGTGGCCGCCGGGATCGCCGTGGTGACGACCTGCGCCACGGGGGTGGCCGTGCGGGCCAAGGCCGCAGCCACGCCGGAGGCGAGGCCCATGAAGGCGATCTCGCCCACGACGAGCCACCAGAAGAAGGTGTCGGCGGTTCCGGTCGCGGTGCGCATCCGGCCGATCAGGTATCGGCGCTGCAGCACACCGAAGCCGCCGAGCACGAGGAGCACGGCCACCTTGACGAGCACCAGCAAGCCGTAGCCGGTGAGCAGGTTGTCCCAGCTGCCGATGCGCAACTCGGCGCTGACGTAGCCGGAGGCGGCAACCACGACGAAGCTGACCAGCGCGAGGGTGGAATACCGGCCCACGATCTCACGCAGCCGGCCCGGCGCCAGTTGCCGGTGCAGCAGGATGATGGTGAGAAGCCCGCCCAGCCAGACTGCCGCGAAGACCAGGTGCAGGCCGAGGGCCGTGATGGCCGCGTCGTGGCCCTCAGCGCCGGCGCTGTGGCCCTGCTGGGCCATCGGCAGGAGCGCGAGGAGGGCCAGCACGGTGACGAACACCAGGGCGGTCTGGTTGCGGACCGCGAAGCAGAGCACGGTGACGGCCGCGGCGATCAGGGTGGTGGTGAGCCAGGCCTGGCCGATCTCGATCTGGCTGAAGAACTGGCCGACGGTGGCGCTGAACTGGTCGTTGAAGCTGACCGTGGCGTTGGTCACCTGCAGGAAGGTGAGGAAGCCGGTGATCGCGGAGGCGATGGTGAGGAACGCGGCCGACGCGGCTGCCAGGTCGATGGCGGTGCCGAATTCGCGCTCAGTGGGGCTCAGCGCGAAGCAGGTGAGGACGAGCGCCCCGATGGTGCCGGCGGCGCCCAGGTTGACGAGCAGCTTGGCCACCGGGAGTCCCCAGCGCACGACGGCGCCCGGGTCGGCGAGAAGCTGGGCCTCGGCCCCGCCGCCGTAGGCCAGGCCGGCCAGCGTCGCCAGAATCGCGACCAGCAGCAGGGCTGCCGGCCCGACGATACGAACGTAACGGGGCACCATCCCAGCTTAACCGGAGGCGGAAGGCGAATTCGGCCGGTGGGGTGGGGGGGCCTGGTAAACGATTGGTGAGTTAACGAGTGATGGGCGCCGACTGAAAGTCGACGCCCACCGGAACTACGAGACCTGCAACCTACTTGGCGGCGGCCTTGAGCTTGCTACCAGCGGTCAGCTTGACGCGGTGGCCGGCTGCGATGGCGATCTCTTCGCCGGTCTGCGGGTTGCGGCCGGTGCGAGCAGCGGTCGCGGTGCGCTCGACGCCGAGCCAGCCCGGGATGGTGACCTTACCGTCGTTGGCAACGGTGTCGGCGAGGGTTGCGAAGAAAGCGTTCAGAACGCCATCGACAGCAGCCTGGCTCTGGCCAGAGTCTGCAGCAACCTTGGCAACGAGCTCGGTCTTGTTCAGCGACTTATCAGCCATTGAGTGTCCTCCTCGGACCTTCGTCTGTAAAAAAACAGGTATTCACGTGAAGCGGGCGACGCTGAGACAGCGCCTCCGTTGGTCGGTTCGACCGCGTTGAATCTAGCATTGATCCGCGGGATTCCGCGGATTTACGGCGTTTCGGGACGCTTTGCAGGGCGAATTGGGTGACTTTTCGCTGTGCGCGAACTGTGCGGCCCCCGTGCGGGGCCGTCCGGGGCGCCCGGTGGGGGCGGACACAAAACAGGGATGCCGGCCGGAGCCGGCATCCCTGTGGATGCGTCGCGATCGTTTACACGATCAGCAGCTGGTTACCAGCTGGACTTGGTGATGCCGGGCAGCTCGCCGCGGTGCGCCATGTCGCGGAAACGTACCCGCGAGATGCCGAACTTGGAGAGGTGGCCACGGGGACGACCGTCAACCGCGTCGCGGTTGCGCAGGCGAACCGGCGAGGCGTTGCGGGGCAGCTTCTGGAGGCCCTTGCGAGCCTCTTCGCGGGACTCGTCGGTGCCGGCCGGGTTGACAAGGGCCTTCTTCAGCTCAAGGCGCTTGGCGGCGTAGCGCTCGACGATAACCTTGCGCTGGTTGTTCTTGGCAATCATGCTCTTCTTCGCCATTTTTAGCGCTCCTCACGGAAGTCAACGTGCTTGCGCACTACGGGGTCGTACTTCTTGAGCACGAGACGGTCGGGGTTGTTGCGACGGTTCTTCTTGGTCACGTAGGTGTAACCGGTTCCTGCCGTCGAACGCAGCTTGATGATCGGACGTACGTCCTGTGCCTTAGCCATTAGATTTTCTCCCCACGTGCGAGCAGGTCCTTGACGACCGACTCGATGCCGCGAGCATCAATAACCTTGATGCCCTTTGCCGAGAGGGTCAGCGTGACGTTGCGGCGAAGCGACGGCACGAAGTACTTCTTGGTCTGCACGTTCGGGTCGAAACGACGCTTGGTGCGCCGGTGCGAGTGTGAAATGTTGTGTCCAAAGCCGGGAACGGCTCCGGTCACCTGGCAGGTTGCTGCCATGGTTTTCCTCCAATACCGAAGGGCGATTGCCCTTCCCAAGATCTCTTGTCGGCCAGCTCGCGATGGATTCCACCCGGAAGCGGCCGGCAGAAAAGTGAATTTCGGCGGCTGGTTCGGTGGGAGGAAAAGTCACGAACGAGCAATGCACGCACAGATATGCGCAGCAGCTACCAACCTTACGGGGTCGGGCGGGCCGACGCAAGCGCGGTGCAGGCCGCGCAGAGACCGAAGACATCCACGACGTGGGCGGCCTCGGTGAAGCCGTGCTCGGCCGCCACCTCGGTGGCCCAGTGCTCGATGGCATCCACCTCGATCTCCACCGTGAGACCGCAGTTGCGGCAAATCAGGTGGTGGTGGTGCTCGGTGGTGGTGCAGGCCCGGTAGAGGCTCTCGCCGTCCGGGGATTGCAGCGAGTCGGCGTCGCCCTCGAGGGCGAGGTCGGCCAGTGCCCGATACACCGTGGCCAGGCCGATCGGGGAGCCGCTGGTGTGCAGCGCGGAGTGCAGGCCCTGGGCGCTGACGAATCCTTCGGCGCGGCCGAGTTCGGTGCGCACGGCCTCTCGCTGCCAGGTGTTTCGCTTCATGATTCCAACCGTAGCCCCGCCGGAGCGGACGCGTGAACCCCCGGGATGCGGGTGCGGAGCGCCCGCACGCCGAGGGCGAGCAGGAAGCAGGCGGCCGCGGTGAGCGCGATCGCGGGACCGGCCGCCACATCGAGGGACCGGGACAGCAGCACGCCGGCCGCCCCGGACCCGGCGCCGATGACCGGGGCGAGCAGCGCGATGCGTCCGGCGGTGCGCACCAGCAGCCGGGCCGCCGCCGCCGGTGCGGCGATCAGGGCGATCGCCAGGATCGCGCCGACGGCAGGCATCGCGGTGACCACGGTGGCCGTGATGAGCACCAGGGTGAGCAGTTCGATGGGCCACTCCCGGTAGCCGGCCGCACGGAACCCGGTGCGGTCGAAGGTGGAGAACAGGATCTCCTTGCCCCAGAACACGGCCACGACCACCGCAACGGTGAGGGCGGCGGCGGCCAGAAGGACGTCACCGTCGGTGACGGTGAGGACCGAGCCGACCAGGTAGGACTCCACGTGCACGGGCAGCGACGGGTTCAGTGCCTGCAGCAGCACCCCGAGCGCGAAGCCGGCGGTGAGCATGATGCCGGACGCCACCTGGCTGCCCTGCCGCCGCACCCGGCCGAGCAGGGTCATGATCGCCACGATCAGGGCGCTGGCCAGCGCCGCACCGAGCGGGATGCTGACGCCCAGCAGGGCCGCGGCGACCGCACCGGGGAAGGTGGCGTGGGTGAGCGCCTGGGCGAAGAATGTGCGCCGGCGCAGCAGCACCAGGGTGCCGACCAGGCCGCTGAGCGCGCCGATCACGACGGCGGCGAGCAGCGCCTTCTCGAAGTAGCCCATCAGCGGCTCACCGCCTCTCGCTCTGCGACGGTGACGGTCCCGGCGGCAGCGGGTGCGCGCATCCGGTCGGCGGTGACCCGACCCAGGAGGACGAGCAGGTAACCGGCGACGAGCACGAGCACGACGGTCGCCCCGCTGGGCAGGTCGATGCCGGCGCTGACGGATGCCTCGAAGCCGAGCGCCAACCCGACCCACGCGCAGAACGCCGCGAACCCGGCGGCCAGGGGGAAGAGCAGCCAGAGCCGCACCGTGATCAGCCGGGCGACCGCGCCGGGCACGATGAGCACGGCCAGCACGAGCAGGTTGCCGACGGCGCTGGAGGCCGCCACCACCACGAGCGCGATCGCCACGTTGAGCACCAGGTCCAGCAGCAGCGGCCGGTAGCCGGCGGCAGCGACGGCGGTGCGGTCGAACGCCCGGTAGACCTGTTGCTTGAGGGTGATGCCGACCAGCAGCAGCGCGATCGCGCAGATGATGAGGGTCTGCGTCACCTCGGTGCCGGTGACGGTGAGCAGCCGGCCGAAGAGCAGCTGCTCCAGTTGGCCCGCGTAGTCGGTCTCGCGGGACACCACCAGGATGCCGATGCTGAACATCGCCGTGAAGACGATGGCGATGGCCGCGTCGCCGGACACGGCCCGGCGGGTGATGACGGTGAGGACGACGGCCGCGAGGACCGCGGCGACCATGGCGCCCACGAAAAGGCCGTCCCGGCCGCCCCAGACGAAGCCGATGGCGATGCCGGGGAAGACGGAGTGGGTGAGGCCGTCGCTGATGAACTCCAGGCTGCGCAGGTTGACGAGCACGCCCACGATCCCGGCGACGAGGCTGAGAGCGAGCAGCACCACAAGCGCCCTGGCCATGAACGGCAGCGTGAACGCGGTGAAGAGCGGGCCGAGCAGGTCGGTCATCAGTGGCCTTCGTGGCCGGGGACGACGAGGGTGTGCTGGTCGAGTTCGACGCCGACCTCGTGGAAGGTGCGCTGCACATTGTCGAGGGTGAGCACCTCGTCGCGCGGGCCGAAGGCCACCTGGCTGCCGTTGAGCAGCAGCACACTTTCGCAGACGGCGCGGGCCAGCTCGAGGTCGTGGGTGGAGACGAGCACGGCGACGCCGTCGGCCTTGAGCCGCTCGACGGTGCCGACGAGGGCCTCACGGTTGGTCTGGTCGAGGCCGTTGAAGGGCTCGTCGAGGAGCAACAGGCGGGGGCCGCCGGCCACGGCGCGGGCGAGCAGGCCGCGCTGTTGCTGGCCGCCGGAGAGTTCGCCGAACCGGGTCTTGGCCCGGTGGGCCAGGCCGACGGTTTCGAGGGCCGCGGCGACGGCCGCGCGGTCTTTCTTGCCGGGCAGGCGCAACCAGCCGAGCTGCCGATAGCGGCCCATCATGACGACCTGCTCCAGGCTCACCGGGAACTCGGGGTCGAGCTCGTCGGTCTGCGGCACGTAGCCGATGCTGCCGGCCGGAGGCGTGGCCTGGCCGAGCACCTCGACGGTGCCCTCTGTGCGGTGGATCAGGCCCAGGATGCCCTTGAGCAGGGTCGACTTGCCCGAACCATTCGGGCCGATCAGTGCAATGGCCTCACCGGCGCGGAGGTTGAAGTCCATGCCGGTGAGGGCGGGAGTCTGGGCGTACGCGAACGAGGCCCCGGAGACGCGGAGCGCGAGCGGTGCGGGCACCTGCTGCTGAGAAGGGTTCTCGTTCACGAGTCAACTATTGCAGGTCGGCGGGCACGGCGCTGGGCGTCACGCCCCAGGACTGAAGGATCAGGCTCACGTTGTGCAGCTGGGAGGCGATGTAGGTGGCGCCGTCGCTGTCGGCCGGGCCGAGCGAGTCGCCGTAGAGCGCGTCGTCGCCGGAGTAGACCGTGACGCCGGCCTCGGCGGCGATGGTGTCGGCGGCCTTGGGGTTGATCGAGGCTTCGGAGAAGACGGCCTTGACTCCCGTGGCAGTGATCGCGTCGACGAGGGCGTCGATCTCGGCGGCGCTGGGCTCGGCGTTGTCGTCGAAGCTGGGGATGACGCTGCCGACGTAGGTGATGCCGTAGGCGGCGGTGAAGTAGCCGAACGCGTCGTGGTTGCTCACCAGCAGGCGCTGGTCGGCGGGCACGGCGTCGATGTTCTCGTGGATCCAGCCGTCGAGCGCGGCAAGCTGACCGGCGTAGACGGCCTCGTTGGCCTCGAAGTCGGCGGCGTGGCCGGCGCTGGCCGCGGCCAGGCCGTCGGCGATGGTGGCGGTCATGGTCTCGGCGTTGCTCACGGCGGTCCAGATGTGCGGGTTGCCGCCGTCGTGGTCGTGCTCCTCGGTGCCAGCTTCGGTGCTGGCGTCGTCGGTGCCGGCGGCCTCGTCGTCGTGGGCCTCCTCCTCGTGGCCGGCCTCGCCGCCCTGGATGGCGATGCCCTCGTCGGAGTCGATGGTCACGCCGTCGAAGCCGGAGGCCGTGATCGCGTCGTCGAGCCATTCCTCCAGGCCGACGCCGTTGATCACGAGCACGTCGGCGGAGCCGAGCGCGGTGAGGTCGGCGACGGAGGGGTCGTAGCTGTGGGCGCTCTGGTTGGGCTGGATCAGCTGGGTCACCTCGACGCCGGCCGTGTCGCCGACGATGTTGCGGGTGAGGTCGGCGATCTGGGTGGTGGTGGCGACGACCTTGAGGTCGTCCGCCGACCCGGCGGACGCGGCGCTGCCGGACGCGGAGCATCCGGCCAGCACGAGGGAGGCGGAAACGGCCAGGGCGGGGAGCAGAAGTCTGGGGGTGGTCACGGTCGAAACGCTACGCCTATTGATAATGATTGTCAAAACCATTAGCCGCTGTCGCCGGCCCGGGGTCAGAGGTGGCGCAGGTACCGCTCCGGGGCGTCGAGGAAGCTGGCCCAGTTGGTGACCAGGTCGAGGTCGCGCCAGGCCTGCTCCCGCAGTCCCCATTCGCCCACCTCGAGGATGCGCGCGCCGGGCAGCGCGGCGAGCAGCGGCGAGTGCGTCGACATGATCACCTGGGAGCCGCCCTCCGCCAGCAGCGCCTTGAGATGGCCGAGTAAGGCCAGGCAGCCGGAGAAGGAGAGGGCGGACTCGGGCTCGTCGAGCACCCATAGGCCCCGGCCGCGGAACCGGTCGACGGCAAGTTCGAGGAACGATTCGCCGTGCGAGATCTCATGGAAGGCCGGTTCTGGTCGACTGCCCGGGTTTTCCTCCAGGTAGGTGAAGAAGCCGTGCATGGTCTCGGCGCGCAGGAAGTAGCCGCGGCGCGTGCTGCCGCCGCTCCGCACCAGCCGGAGGTGGTCGTGCAGGGCGGATTCGCTGACCCGGGTGGAATTGCGCGCCCCGGTGGAGCCGCCCTCCGGCGACAGTCCCCAGGCCAGCGCGATCGCCTCGACGAGGGTGGACTTGCCGGCACCGTTCTCGCCGACGAAAACTGTCGCGGGCCCGAGGTCCAGCCCGCTCTCGAGCAGCTGGGCCACCGGCGCCAGCGTGGCCGGCCAGGTGCTGCGGTCGAGCGGATGCTGCGGGTCTTCCTCGACCCGGCGCAGGGGAATGCTCTCGAAGGCCATGCCCCATCTTGCCCCGCCCCCGCCGACTTCCGCCAAAGTTCCCCTTCAGCCCGGCGCATGGGGCATTTCGCGGCACGTCGGCGAGCCGACCGGTGCCGACTTCCACCAAAGTTCCCCTTCATCAGGCGTGAAGGGGGAGGTTGCGGCAACTCGCGGCTGCGACGCTCTCCCGTCTACTCTGATGCAATGAGAGTGCGAACCGGGAAGGGCAGGGGCAGGACCGCGCCCGCACCGGTGGTCGCACCGACGCCTGCGCCTGCGCCTGCGCCGAACGCGATGCTGCGGCCGTGGCGGCTCGACGACGCCGGCAGCCTGCAGGCCGCCTTCACCGTCAGCGGCGACCTTGCCGCCCAGCTCGGCGCCATCGAACTGTCCACGGTCTCGCGCTGCGAGAACTTCATCACCGACAACCTCGCCACCGCCACGGTGTCGCGGCAGAACTTCGCCATCAGCGTCGACGGCGTCGCGGTGGGCAACGTCGGCATCGGCAGCATGGAACACCGGCACGGCACCGGCTGGGTGTACTACTGGGTCTCCGCCGAGGCCAGGGGGCGGGGCCTGGCGACACTCGCGCTCGCCTCCATCGCCGACTGGGCCTTCACCGAGCAGGGCCTCCACCGGCTCGAGCTCGGGCACCGCACCAACAATCCGGGCTCCTGCCGGGTCGCGACCAGGGCGGGCTTCGCGGCGGAGGGCGTCGAGCGGCAGAAGCTGAAGTACGGCACCGAGCGCTTCGATGTGGAAACCCACGCCAGGCTCCGCACGGATTCACCGCCACCATTCCACCTGCTGCCCACCATCACCTCGTAGGCTGGGCCGATGGACGACCGGTCGTCATTCCCGCCGCCGCTCGCGGCCGAACGAAACCTGGCCGTCGACGGGCTGGCGAACGCCCGTGACCTGGGCGGAATCCCGCGCCGCACCGGCACCCCCACCCCGTTCGGCGTGTTCTACCGGTCGGAGAACCTGGACCAGGCCACCGAGACCGGCTGGGAGCAGCTGCACGCGGCCGGCATCCGCACCGTCGTGGACCTACGCCAGCCCGGCGAGCGCGCCCGCGACACCCGGCCGCGGCCCGGCCGGCTCACCACGGTGGCCGTGGACCTGGACGGGCTGGAGAACAGGGCGTTCTGGGCGGACTACTGGGACACCGGGCTGGTCGGCACGGCGCTGTACTTCCTGCCGCACCTGGCCGCGATGCCCGAGCGCACGGGCGCCGCGCTGGCGGCGCTGGCCACGGCGGCGCCGGGCGGGGTGCTCTTCCACTGCATGGCCGGCCGGGACCGCACCGGCCAGATCGTCCTGCTGCTGCTCGCCATCGCCGATGCCGAGCCGGACGCCATCGTCGACGACTACCTCGAGACCGTGCGCCGCGGCGACCAGCGGGCCGCCGCATCCGGCCGCGCCAACGACGAGGCGGCCAGCGACGAGCTCTGCCGCCGCCACGGCACCACGACGGAGGGCGCGTTCCGCGCCGCGCTGGCCGGGCTCGACCTGCCGGCCGTGCTCGCGGCGGCCGGGCTGGCGGAGACCGAGCTCGCCCTGCTCCGCACCTGGCGCCAGAGCCTGGCGGACTGACCGTCGTGTCGCCGCGCACCGTGCCCCCACCCGAGGTGCTCGAGCGCCTGCGTGCGGCCGGATGCGTCTTCGCCGAAGACGAGGCCCGACTGCTGGTCGAGGCCGCCGGAACACCCGCTGAGCTGGAGCGGCTGCTCAGCCGGCGCGTCTCCGGCCTACCGCTCGAACAGGTGCTCGGATGGGTCGAGTTCTACGGCCTCCGGCTCACCATGCGGCCGGGGGTGTTCGTTCCGCGCCGCCGCACCGGCCTGTTGGTGCGCCGGGCGGCCCGGCTGGCCGGACCGGCCTCCGTGGTACTCGACATGTGCTGCGGATCCGGCGCCGTGGGCGCGGCACTGGTGGCCGGTGAGCCGGCGCTCCGGCTGTACTCCGTCGATATCGACCCGGTCGCGGCGGCCTGTGCCAGGGAGAACGTTGCCGCCCGCGGCGGAACCGTCTTCACCGGCGACCTGTTCACCCCGCTG
This sequence comes from Cryobacterium sp. AP23, assembly GCF_054075385.1. NCBI lineage: Bacteria > Bacillati > Actinomycetota > Actinomycetes > Micrococcales > Microbacteriaceae > Cryobacterium > Cryobacterium sp. AP23. The sequence goes on from NZ_CM133415.1 coordinate 2,766,696, forward strand.
CCGTCGGCGCTGCGCGGGCAGGTCGACGTCATCGTGGCCAACGCCCCCTACGTGCCGACGGATGCCATCGACCTGATGCCGCCGGAGGCCCGGCTGCACGAGGCCCGGGTCGCGCTGGACGGCGGCGCCGACGGGCTCGAGGTGCAGCGCCGGCTGGTGGCGGATGCGCCGGACTGGCTGGCGCCGGGCGGCCACCTGCTGGTGGAGACCAGCGCCGCGCAGGCACCGCTGACCGCGGCGATCTTCACCCGGCACGGCCTCACCCCGCGGGTCGCGCACTCCCGGGCGCTGGACGCCACCGTGGTGATCGGCATCCGCGCGGCCTGACCCGGCCCGGTCGGGTGGCCCCAGCGCCGTCGCTGCGCCTCGTGTGGCGCGCCGCGCCCGCTATAGCGGGCGCGGTCAGCCACAGGGGGTGCGGCGAGCGCCGCGGCGGGCTCGGCCGAAACGCAGCGGCTACTCGAGGAGCAGCGCGGGTTCCTCGATGATGCTCGCCACGTCGGCCAGGAACCGGCTGGCGACGTCGCCGTCGACCACGCGGTGGTCGAAGCTCGCGCCGATGGTGGTGACGAAGCGCGGGCGCACCTCGCCGTCCACCACCCAGGGCTTCTGCTTGATGGTGCCCAGCGCCACGATGCCGGCCTCGCCGGCGTTGAGGATCGGCGTGCCGGTGTCCATGCCGAAGACACCGATGTTGGTGATGGTGATGGTGCCGTTGGCCATCTCGGCCGGGCTGGTCTTGCCGTCGCGGGCGGTGAGGGTGAGCTTCTCCAGGGCGCCGGCCAACTCGAGCAGGCTCATGTCCTGGGCTTCCTTGATGTTCGGCACGATCAGTCCGCGCGGCGTGGCCGCGGCGATACCGAGGTTCACGTAGTGCTTGATGACGATCTCCTCGTCGGTGAAGACCGAGTTGACCGTGGGGTTGCGCCGCACCGCCCAGATCATGGCCTTGGCCATGATGAGCAGCGGCGACACCTTGACGCCGGCGAAGTCGGTGGAGACCTTGAGCCGCTTGACGAACTCCATCGTGCGGGTGGCGTCCACGTCGACGAACAGGCTCACGTGCGGGGCCGTGAAGGCGCTCTTCACCATCGTCTGCGCGATCACCTTGCGCACGCCCTTGACCGGAATGTGCTCCTCGCGGTCGGTGGGCCACTCCGGCGTCTGGATGTTGCGGAACACGCTGGCCTGGGTCGCCTCCCGCAGCACGTCCTCGCGGGTGACGTCGCCGAACCGGCCGGTGGGTTCCACCTGGCTGAGGTCGACACCGAGGTCCTTGGCGAGCTTGCGGATCGGCGGCTTCGTGATGACCGGCCCGGCGGGGCGGGCGATCCGCGGGGCGGCGGATGCGGCGGGCGGAGCCGTGGGACGGGCCGGCGGGGTGGTGCGGGCCGGGCCGGTGCTGGCGGTGTTGGTGCGCGGGCCGGACGCGGCCGGGCCGCCCTGCGGCGGCGCGGTGGGGGCGGACGCGATGGCCTCGTGGGCGGCGGGCGGCACGACGTGACGGCGACGGCGGGTGGGCATCGACGCGGCGGCGCCACGGCCCACGAGCACGGCCGGTGACTCCTCGGCGGGTTCCTGCGAGATGGTGCCGCCGGCGTCCTGGGCTGCCGCGGCGAGGTCGTCGTCGGCAGGGGCGGCATTCGGTGCGGCCTCGGTCTCCTCGGCACCGGTCTCGGAGAGGATCGTGATGATCACGGTGCCCACGTCGACCGTGGTGCCGGGCTCGACGAGGATCTCACCGACGACGCCGACGTACGGCGACGGCAGTTCGACGAGGGACTTGGCCGTCTCGATCTCGACGAGCACCTGGTTGATCGAGATGGTGTCGCCGGGGGCGACCTTCCACTCGACGATTTCGGCCTCGGTCAGGCCCTCGCCCACGTCGGGCAGGGTGAATCGGGAGACGCTCATGAGGTGCCTTTCGGGGCAGGTGTTCGGTTTAGTAGGCCAGGGCCCGGTCGACCGCTTCGAGCACGCGGTCGGGGCTGGGCAGGAAGTGGGTTTCCACCGCGGCGGGCGGGAACGGGGTGTCGAAGCCGGAGACGCGCAGCACGGGGGCCTCGAGGGAGTAGAACGCCCGCTCGGTGACGGTCGCGGCGATCTCGGAGCCGACGCTGACGAAGCCGGCGGCCTCCTGCGCCACCACGAGGTGGCCGGTCTTGTGCACGGACTCGAGGATCGGCGCGTAGTCGATCGGGGAGATCGAGCGCAGGTCGATGACCTCGAGGCTGATGCCCTCCGCGGCGGCCAGCTCGGCGGCCTGCAGCAGCACGCTCACCATGGCGCCGTGGCCGACGACGGTGACGCTGGTACCGGTGCGCACGACCTTGCTGGCGTGCAGCGGGGTGCCGCTGCTCGTGAGGTCCACCTCGCCCTTGGGCCAGTAGCGGCTCTTGGGTTCGAAGAAGATCACCGGGTCGTTCGACGCGATGGCCTCCTGCATCATCCAGTAGGCGTCGTGCGGGTTCGACGGGCTCACCACACGCAGGCCCGGGGTGTGCGCGAAGTACGCCTCCGGGCTCTCCTGGTGGTGTTCGATCGAGCCGATGTGTCCGCCGTAGGGGATCCGCACCACGACGGGCATGATCACGCCGCCCTCGTGGCGGTTCCGCATCCGGGCCAGCTGGCTGGTGATCTGGTCGAAGCCGGGGAAGACGAACCCGTCGAACTGGATCTCGCAGACCGGCCGGAAGCCGCGCATGGCCAGGCCGATGGCGGTGCCGATGATGCCGGATTCGGCCAGCGGGGTGTCGAGCACCCGCTTCTCACCGAACTCGGCGTGCAGTCCCTCTGTGACCCGGAAGACGCCGCCGAGCGGGCCGATGTCCTCACCCATCATGAGCACCTTGGGGTCGTTCAGCATCGCCTGGCGGAGCCCGGCGTTGAGGGCCTTCGCCATCGGCAGGGTCGCGGTCGTCGGAGCGGTGGTGGCCGTCGTGGTCATCAGGACTCACTCCCGTCGAACGAGGTTTCGTAGGCGTCGAGCCATTTCTGCTGCTCCACGATGAGCGGATGCGGTTCGGCGTAGACGTTGTCGAAGATGACCGAACGGTCGGGGGCGGTGATGTCCAGCGCGCGGCGACGCACGTCGGCGGCGTGGTCAGCCGCTTCCTCGTCGACCGAGTCGAGGAACTCCTGCTCGATGCCGAGGCCCTTGAGGTAGCTGCGGAAGCGCACGATCGGGTCGCGGGCGACCCAGTAGGCGAGTTCGTCGGGGTCGCGGTACTTGGTGGGGTCGTCGGCCGTGGTGTGGGCGCCGACCCGGTAGGTGAGCGCCTCGATCAGCGACGGGCCGAGCCCGGCGCGGGCGTCGTCCATGGCCTTGGCGGTGACGGCGTAGCTGGCGAGCACGTCGTTGCCGTCGACCTGGATGCCCGGCATGCCGAAGCCGCCGGCGCGCAGGTACAGCGGGGTGCGCGACTGCCGCGACACCGGCACCGAGATGGCCCAGTGGTTGTTCTGCATGAAGAACACCTGCGGGGTCTGGTAGCTGGCCGCGAAGACGAGGGCCTCGTTGGCGTCGCCCTGCGAGGAGGCACCGTCGCCGTAGTAGACGATCACGGCCTGGTCGGTCTCTGGGTTGCCGGTCGCGGTGGCGCCGTCCAGCTGCATGCCCATCGCGTAGCCGGTGGCGTGCAGGGTCTGCGAGGCGAGCACGAGCGTGTAGAGGTGGAAGTTGCCGTGTTCCTCCGGCGTCCAGCCACCCAGGGTCACCCCGCGCAGCATCCGCAGGATGTCGACCATGTCCAGGCCCCGAATCATGCCGACGACGTGCTCCCGGTAGGAGGGGAAGACGTGGTCCTGCGCGCGGGTGGCGTGGGCGGAGCCGACCTGCGCGCCCTCCTGGCCGTGGCTGGGCACCCAGAGGGCGAGCTGGCCCTGCCGCTGCAGGTTCGCGGCCTCGGTGTCGAACTTCCGCACGACGACCATGTCGCGGTAGAACTTCCGGTAGTCCGCCTCGGTCAGGCGGTCGAAATAGGGCAGGAATTCCGCGGCCGATTCGGACGGCGAGAACGTGCCATCCGTGGCGAGGAGCTGCACGGTGGGCGAGGCGAGGGTGCGCACTGGTGCGTCATTGGAGGTCACTGGCACCGTACTAACCTAGCCGCCGGGCCGGATGCCCCGTTGGAAGTTCCTGAACAATCTCAGCGCAGACCTGCAGGAGCGTCGCCACAGATTCCTCCTCGCCAATCGAGACCCGGATGCCCTCCGGGTGGAAGGGCCGGACGACGAGTCCGGCATCGGTGAAACGGGTGGTGGTCGCGTTCGTCGCCTCACCCAGCGGCAGCCAGAGGAAGTTGGCCTGCGAGAGCGGGATGTTCAGGCCCGCCTCGACCAGGGCGGCGCGCACGGCGTCGCGGCGCTGGGCGAGAACGCCGACCCGGGCCAGCAGCTCGGGTTCGGCGTCGAGCGAGGCCAGGGCCGCCGCGGAGGCCTGCCCGGTCACCGAGAGCGGGATGGCCGTGGCGCGGGCCGCGTTGAGGATGCCGACCGGGCCGATGCCGTAGCCGACCCGGAGGCCCGCCAGGCCGTAGGCCTTGGAGAAGGTGCGGAGCACGACGAGGTTGGGGTAGCGCTCGAGCAGGCCCGGGCCGGTGACGGCGGCCGGGTCGGTCACGAACTCGACGTACGCCTCGTCCAGAATGACGAGCAGGTCCGCCGGCACCAGCGCCATGAACGCGGCGAACTCGTCGGCGGTGACGATCACTCCGGTGGGGTTGTTGGGGCTGCAGACGATCACGACGCGGGTGCGCGGGGTGATCGCGGCGGCCATCGCGGGCAGGTCGTGGCCGTGGTCGGTGCGGTTCGGAACGGTGACGCTCGTGGCGCCGGACACGGTGACCAGGCTGGGGTAGGCCTCGAAGGAGCGCCAGGAGTACAGCACCTCGTCGCCGGGACCCGCGGCGGCGAGGATCAGCTGGGCGAGGAGCGCCACCGATCCGGCGCCGACGTGCACCTCGTCGGTGGACACCCCGAACCGGCTGGCGAGGCGCTCGCGTAACGCCAGGGCGGAGGCATCCGGGTAGCGGTTGAACGCGGAGACCGCGTTGACGGCCTCGACGACGCCGGGCAGCGGGTCGAACGGGTTCTCGTTGCTGGAGAGTTTGAAGGCGGACGCGCTGGCCGCCTTGCCCTGCCGGTACGCCGGAAGGGCAACGATCTCCGGTCGCAGACGGACTGATGGCTGGTCAGAAGGGCTCACTCCGCGAGTCTACGCCGGGACATATTCGGGATGCCGCATGCTCGCGGCGTATATGCCGCGTCGGAAACCCTCGGCGGGAGGGCAACCGATGTCACGCGATCCGATGTCACGTGTTCCGATGTCATAGTGGAGCCATGGGTAGCTTCCTCGTCAAACTGATCGTCAACGCCGCCGCCCTCTGGGTGACGACTCTCATCGTGGCCGGGGTCCGGGTCGAGCCGTACGGGCCTGACACCATCGCCATCGTGCTGACCTATCTGTTGATCGCGCTGATCTTCGGCTTCGTCAACGGGTTCATCGGCGGCTTCGTAAGGATCGTGGCCTTCCCGCTGTATGTGCTCACGCTCGGGTTGCTCTCCTTCATCGTGAACGGCCTGCTGTTGCTGCTCGTCGCCTGGGTCTCCAGCCTGTTCGGCTTCGGCCTGGTCATCGACGGGTTCTGGTGGGGTGTGTTCGGCGCCTTCGTGCTGGGCGTGTTCAGTTGGCTGTTCGGCCTGCTGGTGCGGCCGCTGAACAACTCCAGCTCCTAGGCCCGCGGCGGCGGGACTCGGTCAGTCGGTCCGCTCCGCCCGCCAGATGCTCTGCTCACCGGGGGTCGTGCCGACGATCCCGCCGAGCTGCTCCCGGAACGCCAGCAGCCGTGGCTCGACCGAGGCATCCACCAGGCGCGCCGTCTCCCGGTAGCTCGCCAGCTGGTGCGCCGGCAGGGCCTCGGCCGTCGGCACCTCGACGCCCGCGAAGACCTCCCGGCGCACGTAGAGGCGAGCGTCGTCCTCCGCGGCCGTGCCCCCGAGCGCCGGGATGATGTCGTCGGAGTGCTCGACCGCGATCGCGGGCAGGCCGTCGGGGATCGCCACCTGGCCGGCCGGCGCCCCGAACGTGACCAGCCCCACCGCATTGATGTCACCGCGGGCGGCCAGTTCCGCCGCGATGAGGCCGCCCTGGGAGTGCGCAACCGGTACCACCGGGTCGCCCGGCTGCACACCGGCCGCCTGCATCGCCGCCAGCACCGCCCGGTAGGAGCCGGCCTCCTGGTCCGCCACGGCGTTGACGTTGGAGGTCATGTCCCACGGCTCGGTCGACCCGGCCGGGCTCCACTCCAGGGTGCCGCCGAGGTAGACCAGCCAGGACGGATGCGCGGGGTCCCCGTAGCGCTCGATGCGCACCTGGCCGCCGTCGTCCGCCGTGGGGATGCGGTCGGCGAGGTCGGCGAAACCGGCCGGCGGACGCGGCGCCGGCAGCCTGGCCACCCGGTCGGATGCCGGCGTGGATGCGGGGCCGGGTCCCGGCTTCCCGGCCGGCGTGGGCGCGGACCGGGGCGCCGCGGCAACCCGGGGGGCCGGGGCGCGCACCGGGACGGGAGCCGGCCGGGCCCGGGCACTCCGGCTCCGCCCCGGCACGGTCGTCGGGCCGCCCGGCGGAACCCCGGGCGCCTTGCCCGCCTGCGGTCCCGACCGCGAGCCGGTCCGGCCGGCCGGTCCGGCGGACGCCACCGGACCCGCCGACCCGCCCACCTGGCGCACCCGGACCGGCGTCTCCCGGAGCATCCCCGCCGCTTGCGCCGCGACGAGCAGGCCGAACGCCGAATCCGGCGCCCCGAGCACCCGGGCCCCGTCGTCCCCCAGCAACGCGGCCACCGGGTACGGCACGCCCAGAGCGCCCAGGGCCGCGTCGTCGGCCGATGACACCAGCGTGCGCACGAGCGTGACGATCACCGGGTCGGTGAGCAGCCCGGGGTTGTCCCGCAACCAGTCTGCGAACACGGGCGGCACCACCGACGGATCCCGGCCGAGGATCGCGTTGCTGATCAGGGAGGTGGCGGCCAGGAAGGCCAGCGGTGGGGCCAGGGACAGCGCGATCAACGGGGCCAGGGGGCGCAGCGCGCCGAGCATGAACCCCAACCAGGACCCCGTGCTTCGCAGCCCGGTATCGAGCGCCGTCTCCACCCGGCCGTATTCCTCGGCCGCCTCGACGAGCCTGTCGGCCAGCCGGCGGCTGCCCTCTGCGACAGCGTCGATCGCGTTGGAGGCGCTGAACACGCATTCCCCGAGGTGGGCGGGCTGCCAGTCCGGCGCCGGTCCGATCCCCAGCTGGCGCACCTGGGCGATCTGCCCCTGCCAGCCTTCCGCCTCGTCCTGCACCAGGCGCAGGGTGGCCACCTCCGCGAAGACGACATCGGTGGCCACCATCGTGCTGCCGCCGCCGGAGATCATCAGCTCCCCGCCGGCGGCGGCGCCGTCCCCGGAACCGCTGTCCCCTAAGCCGCTGTCCCCTGAGCCGCTGTCCCCTGAGCCGGTCATCGTGCCGCCTTCACCCGCTCGATGGCCACATCCACGGCGTACAGGGCATCGTCCACGGCCCGCCCGGCCCCCTCCAGCACGCCGACCAGGTCGGCCAGGCGCCTCTCGTAGGCCTGCTGCGCCGGGGACCGCCAACCGGCGCCGACGGCCTGGGCGGCCAGGCGGCGACTCGTCGCCTCCACGTCGTCACGCACCCTGCCCAGCCGCCAGCGTTGCTCACGCAACCGGGCCAGCTCGGCGGCGGCGGCCGTCTCTGCCCACCACGCCGGCAGGATGTTTTCGCTCCCGGTGTCCATCAGCCCTCCTCGTCCCGCCCAGACTGTGCCACCCTGGGTGCGTCCGGCCGGCGCCGGACCAAACCGGGAGAAGTCCCCTGGACGGGCTGATGTGGAGGAGGGGAATGTGGAACACAATGGACACATGAATTTCGCGGCGCTCAGTCCAGATGAGTCCACGCCATTCCGAATCATTTTCGTCTGCACCGGCAATATCTGCCGGTCGCCCATGGCCGAGGTGATGTTGCGCGACCTCATCACGCGCTCCGGACTCGGCCGTCTCATCACCACGAGCTCCGCCGGCACCGGCGACTGGCATGTCGGCGAGCAGGCCGACACCCGCACCATCTCCGCGCTGGCCAAGCGCGGCTACGACGGCAGCCACCACCGGGCCCGCCAGTTCGATGCCGCCTGGTTCGACGATCTGGACCTGGTGGTGGTGCTCGACCGTTCGCAGGAACGCATCCTGCGCAACTGGGCAGCCACCGAACGCGACCGTAATAAGGTGCGGCTGCTGCTCAGCTTCGACCGGGACCAGGCCGTCCTGCAGGACGTGCCCGACCCGTACTATTCCGACGATGCGCTGTTTGACGCCGTTTTAGGCATGATTGAGAGAGCCAATTTTGCGCTCTTCGCGCAACTCGCACCCGCAATCAGACAGGGAGTCCGATGAGTCCTCTACCCCCGCAGGTCCTCAGTCCACTCGATGGCCGCTACCAGGCCGCCGTCACCGAACTGGGCGAGCACCTGTCAGAGGCCGGACTCAACCGGGCACGGGTCAAGGTCGAGGTGGAGTGGTTGATCACCCTCACCGACCGCAGCCTGTTCGGTTCCGCCCCGCTCACGGCGGAGCAGAAGAGCGGCCTCAAGGCACTGGTCACCGACTTCGGCCAGGCCGAGATCGACGAGCTGGCCGCCCTCGAAGCCGTCACCCGGCATGACGTGAAGGCCGTGGAGTACCTCGTGCGCCGCCGCCTGGTGCCGCTGGGCCTGGAGTCGATCAGTGAACTGACCCACTTCGCCGCCACCAGCGAAGACATCAACAACCTCGCCTACGCGCTCACGGTGTCCGAAGCCGTCCGCGAGGTCTGGCTGCCCAAGCTGCGCGCCCTGATCGGCGCCCTCCGCGGCCTGGCCACCGACTACCGGGCCGACGCCATGCTCGCCCGCACGCACGGCCAGCCCGCCACGCCCACCACCATGGGCAAGGAGCTGGCGGTGTTCGTCTACCGGCTCGAGCGCATCCAGAAGCAGGTCGAGGCGAACGAGTACCTCGGCAAGTTCAGCGGCGCCACCGGCACCTTCGCCGCGCACGTTGCCGCCGACCCCGACGTGGACTGGCCCGCCGTGTCCCGTGAGTTCGTCGAGGGACTTGGCCTGGGCTGGAACCCGCTGACCACCCAGATCGAGTCGCACGACTGGCAGGCCGAACTCTACGGGAAGGTCTCGCACGCCAACCGGGTGCTGCACAACCTGGCCACCGACATCTGGACCTACATCTCGATCGGCTACTTCCGTCAGGTGCCGCAGGCCGGGGCCACCGGGTCGTCCACCATGCCGCACAAGATCAACCCGATCCGGTTCGAGAACGCCGAGGCCAACCTCGAGCTGTCCAGCGCCCTGCTGGATTCCCTCGCGGCGACCCTGGTGACCTCACGACTGCAGCGCGACCTGACCGACTCGACCACCCAGCGCAACATCGGCGTCGGCTTCGGGCACTCGCTGCTCGCGCTCGACAACCTGGTGCGCGGGCTCGGCGAGATCGACCTGGACCGGGACCTGCTCGCGCACGATCTGGACACCAACTGGGAGATCCTCGGCGAGGCCATCCAGACGGTGATCCGGGCCGAGGTCAGCGCCGGCCGGTCCACCATCGCCGACCCGTACGCGCTGCTCAAGGAACTCACCCGCGGCAAGCGCATCAACCGCGCCGACCTGGTCGCCTTCGTGCAGGAACTGGAGATCGGCGACGCCGCCAAGGCCCGCCTGCTCGAGCTCACACCCGGCGGTTATGTCGGCCTGGCCGACCCGCTGGTGGACTACCTGGGCTGAGCGCCCCGCCGCGGCGGCGGGATGGCCTCAGTGGCCGGTGTCGTCGCCGCGGTGGTTCTGCTCGTCGAGGTCGCTTTTCTCGGCCGCGTCGGGCTTCATGCCCAGCGCGAGCATCGCGATGACCACCAGGGCCACGATGAAGGTGATGCCCAGCGCGATCGACGACAGCGCCCAGTTGCGCGTGGCCAGCAGGATCGTGAGGCCCACGAAGAGCCCCATCACGGCGGAGATGCCGACGAACTCGACGGGTTTGAGGATCTCGCTCCTGGTGGGCTTGTGCGGGGAGTTCTGGGTCACGGTGTATCCGAATCTGTGGAGGAGGGGGCCAGGTCGCGCTGTGTATCCGCGCGGGCCGGAAGAAGGGAGACTCCCGCGATCGCGAGGTAGACGCCGGTGATCACCAGGTAGGCACCGAGCAGCCCGACCGAGACCACGGCGTGCGGTGGGAGCAGCAGGAACGTGAGCGAGAGCACGGCGGTGAGGATGCCGACGACAAGCCAATCCCTGGTGACCTGACCGCGGCCGCGCACCCGGATGCCCGTGTACAGTTCGAGCACTCCGGTGACAGCCGCCCAGACGGTGACGAGGTAGAGGAAGAAGCCCAGGCCGCCGGCGTTCAGGGCCAGGGCCAGGGCGCCCGCGATGACGCCGACGATGCCCTGGACCACGAACAGGGTGCGGTCCCTGGGGTCGAGCACGGTGCGCCAGCTGAGCCCGGCGGTGACGAGGCCGCTGACGACGGCGAAGGCGCCGAAGACGAACAGCCCGAACTGGGCGGAGTGGTCGGCGGTGAACGTGATCACGGCCGCGGGCACGAACGCCACCAGCGCACGCGCCAAGGGAACGGACCAGTACCGGGTGCCGGTCACGGCGGCTGCCGGGGCATGCGCCACGCGGGCACCTCTTTCGTCGCAGGGAGTCCCTCCAGTCTACGCGGCGGCAGAACCGCGCATTCCGTGACCGTCACGGTTCGCCGCCGGCCCCGTCGATCCCTGCGGAGGCGCGGGCCACGACGGCAACCGGCCCACCCGTAGCGGGCCGCCACCCGGGCGACTACGGTCGAGCGGGACAGGGGGTCGTGATGAAGGATCGCGCACAGCTGTGAGCATCGGTGCCGGCGAGCAATCGACGGAGCTCGCCGATCTGGTCGCCCGGTCCCCGGGCGACGTGCCCGGCTACCTCAGCAGCCACAGCGGCCTGCCTGGACCGCGGGCCAACCTGCCCCTCGCGGATGCCTGTGCCGCCACGGCACCGCCCGACCTGATCTGGCGGCTGGCGGAGTCGCCCGACGAGTACCTGGCCCTGTGCGGCACCGAAGGCCCCGGCCGGCTGGCGCTGGATCCGGCCGTGCGCTCCGACGCCCTCGTGGCACTCCGCCGGGCCGCCGCCGATGAGCGCTGGCGGGTGCGGGAGGGCACCGCCCGCGCGCTTCAGCTGATCGGCGACGCCGACCCGGCGCTGATGAACGGAATCGTCGAGGACTGGTCGGCGATTCCCGATCCCTGGCTCGTCCGGGCGGCCGTGGCCGGGATCTGCGAACCGCGGCTGCTGCACTCCGACGCCGCCCAGGCGCTGGCCCTGCGCGTCTGCGCCAGGAGCACGGCCCTGCTGCTGGACGGCGCACCCCCCGCGACCGCTGATCCGGTCCGGGCACGCGAGGCGCACCGGGTGCTGCGCCAGGCTCTCGGCTACGCGTGGAGCGTGGCGATCGCCGCCAGCCCGGAGGCCGGGCTCACCGGTTTCCGCGCGCTGACGGCCAGCGATGACCCGGATGCCCGGTGGATCGTGCGGTCGAATCTCACGAAGGCCCGGCTTCGTGCGGTGCTGGCCGACCACAACCTCTGGGGAGCCATCGGTTGAGCGGCCCCTCTGACGAGAATTGCCCCGTGAACCTGAGGTCACGGGGCAATTCTTAGGCGACGAACGGGCGGTTAGAGCGCGTTGACAGCGCCGAGCACCTTGGTGAGCGAGTCCTTCGCGTCGCCGAACAGCAGCGTGGTCTTCGGGTCGAAGAGCAACTCGTTCTCGATACCGGCGAAGCCGGGGCGCATCGACCGCTTGAGGAACACGATCTGGCGGCCCTCCTCGACCTCGAGGATCGGCATGCCGTAGATGGGCGATCCCGGCGAGGTCTTCGCGGCCGGGTTGACCACGTCATTCGCGCCGACGACGAGCACCACGTCGGTGTTCTTGAACTCCGGGTTGACCTCGGCCATTTCCTTGAGCGACTCGTAGGGCACGTTGGCCTCGGCGAGGAGCACGTTCATGTGCCCGGGCATCCGGCCGGCGACCGGGTGGATCGCGAAGTCGACCTCGACGCCTCGCGCCTCGAGGGTGGTGGCGAGCTCGGCAATGGTGTGCTGGCCCTGGGCCACGGCCAGGCCGTAACCGGGCACGATCACCACACGCTGCGCGTAGGCGAGCATCACGGCGACGTCCTCGGGGTTGGAGGAGCGCACCGGGCGGTCGCTCTGCACCGTCGACCCGGCGGTGGAGCCGCCGCGGAAGGCGCCGAACATGATGCCGCTCACGCCGCGACCCATGGCGGAGGCCATGGCGCGGGTGAGGATGGTACCGCTGGCACCGACCAGGGTGCCGGCCACCACGAGCAGCACGTTGTCGAGCACCACGCCGGACGCCGCGACGGCGAGGCCGGTGAAGGCGTTGAGCAGCGAGATCACGATGGGCACGTCGGCGCCGCCGACCGGGAGCACGAGCAGGAGGCCGACGGCCAGCCCGAGGACGAGCAACAGGATCGCCCAAGCGGTGGAGCCGGTCGCCACGACGAAGCCGGCCACGACGAGCGCGGCGAGCACGGCGAGGGTCATGACCCACTTCATGCCGGGGAACACGACCGGGCGGGTGGTGATCAGTTCCTGCAGTTTCGCGACGGTGATCGCGGACCCGGCGAAGGAGACCGCGCCGACGAGCATGGTGAAGACCACGGCCACGAGAACCCACGGGCCGTCGCTGTGGCCCAGCTCGAGCATCGCGACCAGCGCCGCAGCGCCGCCACCGACACCGTTGAACAGTGCCACCAGTTGGGGCATCTGGGTCATCTGCACCCGGCGGGAAATGGGTGCCGCGATTGCCGAGCCGACCGCGATGGCCAGCAGGATGAGCGGGATGTTGTCGAGTTTGGACGACAGGAACACCGTGATCACGGCGAGGGTGGCGCCGGCGGCGCCGATCAGGTTGCCCCGTCGGGCCGTGCGCGGGGAGCTCAGGCCCTTGAGGGCGAGGATGAAGCAGACGGCCGCGACGAGGTAGAGCAGTGCGGTCCACTCGGCGTTCAGGATGCTCATTTGGTGGTGTCCTTCGAAGTGGCGGCGGGCTTCCGGCCGCGGAACATGCCCAGCATCCGGTCGGTGACGACGAAACCGCCGACGAGGTTGGCGGTGGCCAGGGCGACCGCGAGCAGCGCCACGGCGATCAGCCACGGATCGTCCAGCTGGCCGGCGACGATGATCGCGCCGATCAGGATGATGCCGTGGATGGCGTTGGCGCCGCTCATCAACGGGGTGTGCAGGGTGCTGGACACCTTGGAGACGACTTCGAAGCCGACGAAGACGGTCAACACGATGACCGTCAGGAGGGTGATCGGATCCATCAGTTCTTTCCTTCCAACGCGGCCGCGGTGGGTGCGTGGCGCACCTCGCCGCCGGAGGTGAGACAGGCGCCGGCGATGACCTCGTCGGCGAAGTCGGGAACGACCTGGCCGTCACTGGTCATCAGCGCGAGCAGGTTGGCGACGTTCTTGGCGTACAGGCGCGAGGCGTCGGACGCCATCGCGGACGCGGCGTCCCGCATGCCGACCAGGGTCACGACACCGTCGCCGGCGGTCGTGGGCACCTGCTGGTCGACGCCGGGAAGGACGCCTTCCACGTTTCCGCCGGTTTCGGCGGCGAGGTCGATGACGACGGAGCCGGCCGGCATCGCAGCGACCATCTCGCGGGTCACCAGGAGCGGGGCGGGTCGGCCGGGGATCGCGGCGGTGGTGATGAGCACATCCGCCTTGGCCACATGGGGGGCGAGCAGTTCGCGCTGGCGCACGGCACGGTCTTCGGCGAGCTCGGTGGCGTAGCCGCCGGCCCCCTCGACGGCGTCGAGGTCGAGGGTGATGAAGGTGCCACCCATCGAGGTGACCTCATCCGCGGATGCCGGGCGCACGTCGTACGCGGAGACCCGGGCGCCGAGGCGCTTGGCGGTGCCGATGGCCTGCAGGCCGGCGACACCGGCGCCGAGCACCAGAACACGGGCCGGCGGGATGGTGCCGGCGGCGGTCATGTACAACGGGAAGAACCGGGGGAACCGGATGGTGGCCTCGAGCACGGCCCGGTACCCGGCGACGAGGGCCTGGGAGGTGAGGGCGTCCATCGACTGCGCCCGGGAGATGCGCGGCACCAGCTCGAGGGCGAAGGCGGTGACCTGCGCGGCCGCGAGGGCGGCCACGGTGGGCAGCTCGGATGCCGGCGACGCGAGGCCGACGGTGATGGTGCCGGCGGGCAGCGCGGCGGCCAGCTCCGGGCTCAGCGGCCGCACGTGGCAGAGCACGTCGAACGCGCTCGCGTCGAAGTCCGTCACGAGACGGGCGCCCGCCTTCTCGTAGGCGGCGTCCGAATACCCCGAGGCGAGGCCGGCGCCGGCCTCGACGGTCACGTCGACCCCGAGTCCTGCGAGTTGAGTCACCGTCTCCGGTGTTGCTGCTACGCGCTTTTCGCCGTCTCGGCGTTCACGCCCAATGCCAACCTTCACGGGTAACCACTCCTTTTGACGCATCTGCCACCGGACGAGCGTAAACGGGGTCGTTCGCGCGTCCCAGGGCGATCTCAGCGTACCGTCGGGGTTTCCCGGCCTGGGGCGTTTTTCCGGGCCCTTAGACCCTGCCTGCGATCTTGCCCGGTTGGCCTTGGGCCGGTCCGACGACCTAGGGGGAGGGTTGGCCGCGCCGTGTCCGGCACCCACCCCTTCTCGAATCGCACGATCTTCCCGCACTGCCGCCCCCCGGTCGACCGCCTCGACCTGGGCGAGCTCACCCCGGAGGAGATCGGAGAGATGCATGACCTAGGCGTGAGCACACACACCACCCAAACGCGACAGACTGAGAATGTGACCCGTCTTTCGTTCGATCCGTCCAGACTCGGTCGCGGGCTCGCATTCGCCGCGGCGATCGATGACCTGAGTGCTGCGCTTGATCGGAGCCGCACCGTGGTCGTCAGCGCGCCGCCGGGCACGGGAAAGACCACACTCGTGCCGCCCATCCTCGCCGATCGGGTTCCGGGTCGTGTGATCGTCACTCAGCCACGCCGGGTCGCCGCCCGCGCTGCCGCCCGACGACTCGCGCAGTTGGACGGATCCTCTCTCGGCTCTCGCGTCGGATACACCGTCCGTGGCGAACGCCAGGTGAGTCCATCCACCCTGATCGAGTTCGTTACCGCCGGCGTGCTTCTGCGCCGACTGCTCGATGACCCTGGTCTCGACGGGATCGATGCGGTCATTATCGACGAAGTGCACGAACGGGCTTTGGAGACGGACCTGCTGATCGGGCTACTCGGCGAGGTCCGCGAGCTGCGCGACGACCTCGTCCTCGTCGCGATGTCCGCGACCCTCGACGCCGAGAGGTTCGCGACAATTCTCGGTACGGATGCGTGCCCGGCCCCGATCGTGACCCAGAGCGCACCGGCCCATCCGCTCGAGGTGCGCTGGGTGCCCTGTCCCACACCTCGACTGGATGAGCGGGGGGTCACCTGGGCTTTCCTCGACCACGTCGCGAGCACCGCGGTTGCCGCACACCGCGCCCTCGTGCGCACCGATCCGGCCGCCGATGCTCTTGTCTTCGCGCCGGGTGCGCGTGAGGTCTCCGAGATCGCCGGACGCATCCGTGGTCTCGCCGCCGAGTTCGACGTGCGGGAACTGCACGGCCAGATCCCCGCCGCAGAGCAGGATACGGTGATCAGTGGGCGGAGCCCCGATGCTGCAGCACGGATCATCGTCACGACGTCACTGGCCGAATCCTCTCTGACCGTGCCCGGCGTACGCCTGGTCGTCGACACCTGCCTGTCTCGTGCTCCGCAGCGGGATGCTGCGCGCGGCATGAGCGGTCTCGTCACCGGCCCGACGCCCAAGGCCTCCGCCATCCAGCGCTCGGGGCGCGCCACCCGGCAGGGGCCTGGCGTCGTGGTCCGCTGCGTCGACGAGCGCACCTTCGCCACGGCGCCGTCGCACGCTGCCCCCGAGATCCAGGCGGCAGATCTCACCGATGCAGCCCTGCTCCTCGCCTGCTGGGGCGCCCCAAGTGGCGTGGGCCTGCGGCTGGTCGATCCGCTCCCGTCTAGCAGCCTTGGCGAGGCCCTCGCCGCGCTGCGTGGGCTCGGCGCGATCGATGCCGATGGCCGCGCCACCGACGAAGGGCGAGCGCTCGCCCGCGTCCCGACACCTCCGCGCCTCGCCCGCGCACTGCGCGCCGGGAGTGACCTGGTCGGCGGGCGCACAGCGGCCGAGGTCATCGCGCTGCTCACAGGTGACCTCCGCGTTCACGACGGAGACGCCCAGGCCACTCTCAACGCGCTGCGCACTGGACGAAGCCCGGAGGCCCGCCGATGGGAACAGGATGTCCGCCGTCTCGAGCGCTTCGCCGGGGCGAATGACACGGCGCGCGGAGGCGCTGATCAGACCGGACTGATCATCGCGCTCGCCTTTCCCGAGTGGATCGCCCGCCGCGTCGATCAATCGCCCAACGGTGCAACCTTTCTTCTCGCCTCCGGCACCCGTGCCGGGATCACCGGTCAGCTCGCGAGTGCCGACTGGTTGGCGGTGGCGGACGTCACTCGGGCAGAGGGACGAGCGGCCGCAGGAACCGGAGCACTCATCCGCTCCGCCGCCGTCATCTCCGAGAACCAGGCGGAGCAGGTGGCGCCCCATCTCTGCACAGACCAGGTCGAAGCACGGTTCGTGGACGGGCGCGTCGTGGCCCGCCGCGAACGTCGGATCGGTGCGATCATTCGCTCGTCCGTGCCGGTGCGCGTACCGGCGGACGATGGCGGACGGGATGCCGTCCGCCGTGCCGTCACTGCGCACGGCCTCGGAGTGTTCATCTGGTCAGACGCCGCGGACGCTCTGCGGCGTCGCCTCGCGCTGCTGCATCGCGAGCTAGGATCGCCCTGGCCGGATGTCTCAGACACCGTTCTGCTCGCTACACTCGATGACTGGCTCGGCCCCGAGCTGAGCGACCTGGCCGCCGGCACTCCGGCCGCGCGCATCGACCTGGCCCCTGCACTCCGCCGTACCCTGCCCTGGCCTGCCGCGGTCGACCTTGACGCTCTGGTTCCTGAGCGCTTCCGGGTTCCCAGCGGTTCGCATGTCCGTCTCAGCTACCCACCCGCCGATGATTCGTCGGCCCGTCCTGTTGTGGCTGTGAAACTCCAGGAATGCTTCGGATGGGCAGAGACCCCACGAATCGTCGGAGGACGAGTGCCGGTGTTGTTCCACTTGCTTTCCCCCGCCGGGCATCCCCTTGCCGTGACCGACGACCTCGCATCCTTCTGGGCAGGTCCGTACTCGCAGGTGCGAGCGGAGATGCGCGGACGCTACCCGAAGCACCCCTGGCCGGAGGACCCCTGGTCCGCCGTACCCACCCGGCACACCACGCGCCGCGCAGCCCTGGGCTAGGGCCGCGACACATCCTGCAGTCGGCTGACAGCTACGCGCCGGCCACCATGTCGGCGAAGCGGGAGTAGTGGCCGTGGAAGGCCACGGTGACGGTGCGGGTGGGGCCGTTACGGTGCTTGGCCACGATCAGGTCGGCCTCACCGGCGCGCGGGTTGTCCTTTTCGTAGGCGCTCTCGCGGTGCAACAGGATCACCATGTCGGCATCCTGCTCCAGCGAGCCGGACTCACGGAGGTCGGAGATCGCCGGCATCTTGTCGGCGCGCTGCTCCGGGCCACGGTTCAGCTGGGACAGCGCGATGACCGGAACCTGCAGTTCCTTGGCGAGGAGCTTGAGCGCCCGGGAGAACTCGCTGACCTCCTGCTGGCGGGATTCGACCTTCTTGCCCGACGTCATCAGCTGCAGGTAGTCGATCACGACGAGCTTGAGGCCGACGCGCTGCTTGAGGCGGCGGCACTTGGCCCGGATCTCGACGAGGGTCATGTTGGGGCTGTCGTCGATGTAGAGCGGGGCATCGTTGATGCGACCACGGGTGGCGGCGATGGTGGTCCAGTCGCGGGCCTCGACATTGCCCTTACGCATGCTCTGCAGGGGCACGGAGGCCTCGGCGGCGAGCAGGCGCATGGCGATCTCGCTGCGCCCCATTTCCAGCGAGAAGAAGATGCTCGGCATGTCGTGGTGGATGGACGCCGCGCGGGCGAAGTCGAGGGCCAGCGTGGACTTACCCAGTGCGGGGCGGGCGGCGACGATGATGAGCTGGCCACCGTGGAAACCGTTGGTGAGCTCGTCGAGGTCGGCGAAGCCCGTGGGCACACCGGTGAACTGGCCGTCCTTGAGCTTGGCGGCCTCGATGTCCTCGATGGCGGCGGTCACGGCGTCGGTGAGGGGGACGTAGTCCTCGGTCTCGGTGCTGCCGGTGATGGAGTAGATCTCGGCCTGGGCGGTGTTGACCAGGTCGAGCACCTCGCCCTCGCCCGCGTAGCCCATCTGGGCGATGCGGGTGCCGGCATCGACGAGTTTCCGCAGCATCGACCGCTCGGCCACGATGGTCGCGTAGAAGCCCGCGTTGGCTGCCGTGGGGACGAGGCTGGTCAGGGTGTGCAGGTAGTCGGCGCCACCGGCCCGGGAGATCTCGCCGAGCTTGGTGAGTTCGTCGGTGACGGTGATGACGTCGGTGGGCTCACCCTGCGCGTAGAGCGAGAGGATCGCGTCGAAGATGATCTCGTGCTTGGGCACGTAGAAGTCCGCGGCCCTGACGGTCTCCACGACGTCGGCGACGGCATCCTTGCTCAGCATCATGCCGCCGAGGGCGCTCTGCTCGGCCAGGAGGTCGTGCGGCGGGGTCCGCTCACTGTGGCGGGGCTCGGAACTGCCCCGGTAGTCGGAGCCGCGTTGGTCCGAGCGTTGGTCGGCCAAACCCAGGTGAGCGATCGACACGCCGAGCCTCCTCGTGTTGGTGTGGTTCAGGTGTATCAGGACCCACTGACAAGGCCGGTCCGGCACGCAGGCGGGTCTCGATGTACCCGCTTGCCCACCCTAGAGAGACTCACCTGCCCTGCCAAACCAGCCTGTGGATAACAATGTGAGTAATCTGCGCGAAACGCCGCGTGACTTGTGCACAACCTGTGCACTGTCCTGTGGACAACTCACGGGTATTAAATTCGAAACCCTTTTTGACCTGCATTATTTTTTATACACAGGGGTGTGAGGAAACTAGTTTCAATGCTGTGTTGAATGTTGGTGAAATAGGTGGACACCTGTGCACAAAGCGGTGCAATGAGGGGTTAAATCAGCCCGGAAGTGGGGGTCGCGCTCGTTGCCGGGGCGTTAAAAAGAGGTGTGGCGGTGATTCCTTTCGGAACCACCGCCACACCCCGTGGTGAAACGCTTACTTGGCGGCTACAACCTGGAGGTTGATGGTCGCGCTGACCTCGTCGCGCAGACGAACCGTCGCGGTGTGCTCACCGGTCGCCTTGATCGGGCTGAGCTCGATCTTGCGCTTGTCGATGGCACCGAGGCCGGCCGCGGCAACCGCGTCGGCCACGTCGGTGGTCTTGACGGAGCCGAACAGGCGTCCGCCGGCGCCGGCCTTGACGACCAGCTTGACCTTGGTGTTCTCAAGGGTGACCTTGAGAGCCTGGGCCTCTTCGAGGGTGGCGTGCTCGCGGGCTACGCGGGCGGCCTTGATCTGCTCGATCTGCTTTTCGCCACCGCGGGTCCACGCAACAGCGAAGCCCTGGGGGAGAAGGTAGTTGCGAGCGAACCCGTTCTTGACATCAACGATGTCACCGGGGGTACCGAGGCCGGAGACCTCGTGCGTCAGAATCAGTTTCGACATGTGAGGGCTCCTTACCGGCCTGAGCCGGCGTAGGGCAGCAAGGCCATTTCGCGGGCGTTCTTGACGGCGCGCGCGATCAGGCGCTGCTCCTGGACGGAGACGCCGGTGATGCGGCGGGCGCGGATCTTTCCACGCTCTGAGATGAACTTCCGAAGAGTGGGGACATCTTTGTAATCGATGACACCAACCCGGATCGACTTCGCGGGGGCGGCGTTCTTGCCACCCTTAGCACCGCGGAGCGGCTTGCGGCGGTCGCCGCTCGACTTTCCAGCCATGATTTCCTTACTTTCTTAAACGTTTGAGTGCAGCCGTCAACCGTGAGGTTGGGCTTAGAAGGGGGTCTCGTCGCTGAAGTTACCCGGGGTGTTCCAGACATCTCCGCCGCCGGTGTTGGCTGCGGGGGCGCTGGGGGCCCAGGGCTCGTCGTTACCCTGCTGCTGCGCGACGGGCGCGCCGCCGCGGGGGGCAGAGGATGACTGCGCGCGGGTGAGGGAGGCGGTGGCGTAGCGCAGCGAAGGACCGATTTCGTCGATCTCGAGCTCCATGCTCGTGCGCTTTTCACCTTCCTTGGTCTCATACGAACGCTGCTTGAGACGCCCGGAAGCGATGACACGGGAACCCTTGGTCAGTGAACCGGCCACGTGTTCGGCGAATTCACGCCAAACGCTCGCGCGCAGGAACAGTGCCTCGCCATCTTTCCACTCACTGGTTGCGCGATCGAAATTGCGCGGAGTGGAGGCGATGGTGAAGTTGGCTACCGCCAGCCCGTTCTGCGTGTAACGCAGTTCCGGATCGCTGGTGAGGTTGCCCACCACGGTGATTACGGTCTCGCCGGCCATGGGCTACTTGTCGCTTGCCTTGTCGGCGTCTGCCTCGGCAGGAGCGTCCACGGCGGCCGGAGCTGCCGGGGCAGCTGCAGGCTTGGCGGATGCGGCGACCTTGGCAGCGGGTGCTGCGGCAGGAGCGTCGGCCTTGACCGGAGCAGCAGCAGCCTTCGGGTTGGCTGCCTTGCGGGCGGCCTTCTCGGCGGCAAGCTTGCTTGCGACGGCAACCTGGGCGATGCCCTCTTCTGCGCGAAGCACCTTGGTGCGCATGACGGCTTCGGACAGCTTCAGCTGACGGTCGAGCTCGGCAGTTGCTGCGGCGTTTGCGGTGAAGTCGACGACGGCGTAGATGCCTTCGGCCTTCTTGTTGATCTCGTATGCGAGACGGCGGCGACCCCAAACGTCAACCTTGTCAATGGTTCCGCCATCGTTGCGAACAACGTTGAGGAACTTGTCAAGGCTGGGAGCTACGGTGCGCTCATCGATCTCGGGATCGAGGATAACCATCAATTCGTACTGGTGCATGACTAACCCACCTCCTTCGGACTAAAACGGCTGCAGTATTTCTGCAACAGGAGGGTTGTGCATGTGTTGAAGGTGGAGGCCGGGATCCGGCACACAGACAACCTGCCAAGACTACTGGAATAGGTGACCCTGCGCCACCTTTCCCTCCCGATGCCCTCCGCACCGGGAATTCTCGCCGAGTTGCCCCTCTGCGGACGAGCTGCCCCGTTATACGGGGGCAACTCGTCCGTTGCGGGGCAAGTCGCGTGCGTCATGGCCGCAGGCCCGCGTTGAGTAATACGGCCCGCAACCGCTCAGGACGCAGGGCATCCGCCCAGAGCCAGCGCGCCATCGACCGGCCAGGGGCGCGGAGTCGATCTTCCCGGCGTTTCTCGGCCCAGACGACCTCTTCGATCGCGCGCCCGTCCATGAACTCACCTCTGGTGTACTTGACCTCACCGTCGAACTCGCCCAGCAGTGGCATCCGTTTCACGTGGAACCGTCGTTTCCAACGGAAATCCACCCGGTCTTCTCCCGAGGCGTGGGGGTACACCACCTGCAGTTCAGGCATCGGCAGCCCGGCGAGCAGAATGCCAGTTCGACTCAGCGATTCTCCGACCGACCCCGACCGGGCATCGGAAAACCCGACCGCATGCCGTGCACGCCGGGTACCCCGCCTGGATCCGAGGCGGAGCACCTGCTCCATCACCTCATCGCGGGTGACAATGGGCATCAGGCGCCCGCCCGGCAGGAGGAACCGTTCCTGGATGCCCGCGTCGAGACTGATCACAGCCGAGCGGAACGGTTGGCTCCGGGCGAGATCGACCAGAGTGCGCAGCCTCGTCGTGACGAGCAGTCCGTCGATCTCGGTGACGTCCTCGTCGGGCAGAGGGTCATGATGCCAGGCGATCCAGTTCTTCGAGCTGCGGGTCTGCCCGGTGCCACCCTGCAGGTGCACCTCGGTTGGCCACTGCCCGAGGATCGGCAGCCCCCAGACGCGTGCCGCCGACAGGTGACTGACGACGGGCCGGGTGTGCCGGGACAGCACCGCAGCATGGATGCGCATCAGGTAGCGCGCATCCGCGTCGGCGCTCGACCACACGTTCCGCGCGACGTAGATGCCGCGGCGCAGGCGCTCGGTGCCTCCGCGCTCATGCTCGCGGCGCTGGGCACGGCCATCAGTGTCGGGCTGGAGGCCGCCGAGCTGGAGGCCCGACGGCGGCTGGGTGTCATCTGTCATGCCGAGCAGCCTCGCCGCTGGACCTCGCGGCGGGGCCGGGGTCACCGTGGACGGTGCACAACCGCGCTAGGTGCGGCCTGTGGAGGACCGGCGTACAACCGCGAGTTGCCCTGTTGCGGACGACTTGCCCCGGTGTACCGGGGCAAGTCGTCCGCAGGTGGGCAACTCGGGTGGAGAGGATCAGGCGCTGCGGGCGGTCCACCAGGTTTGCAGGCGGCGGGTGGCTTCCTCGGTACCGAGGGGGCCGTCATCGAGGCGCTGCTCCAGCAGGTAGCGGTACGCCTCGCCGACCTCACGGCCGGGTTTGAGGTCCAGGATGGCCATGATCTGTTCGCCGTCGAGGTCGGGGCGAACGGAGTTCATCTCCTCCTGGGCGGCGAGTTCGCTGATGCGCTGCTCGAGGTCGTCGTAGGCGAAGGCGAGCCGGTCCGACTTGCGACGGTTGCGCGTGGTGACGTCCGCCCTGGTGAGGATGTGCAACCGTTCGAGCTGGTCGCCGGCGTCGCGCACGTACCGGCGCACGGCGGAGTCGGTCCAGGCGCCCTCGGTGTAGCCGAAGAACCGCAGGTGCAGTTCGACCAGCCGGGACACGGCGGAGATGGTGTCGTTGTCGAAGCGCAGCGCGCGCAGCCGCTTCTTGGCCAGCTTCGAGCCGACCACGTCGTGGTGATAGAAGCTGACCACGCCGCCAGCTTCGAGCTTGCGGGTGGACGGCTTGCCGATGTCGTGCAGCAGGGCGGCCAGGCGCACCACGAGGTCGGGTTCGGTGAGGTTCTTGCGGGAACGCTCATATCCGATGGCCTGGTCCAGCACGGTCAGGGTGTGTTGGTAGACGTCCTTGTGGTGATGGTGCTCGTCGACCTCGAGCCGCAGGGCAGGGATCTCCGGCAGCACGATGGCGGCCAGGCCAGAATCAACGAGCAGTTCGATGCCGGCACGGGGGTTGGCCGAGCGCAGCAGCTTGCCGAGCTCGTCACCCACCCGCTCCGCGGAGATGATGCTGATGCTCTCCGCCATCGCTGCCATCGCGATCGCGGTGTCCAGGTCAAGGGAGAATCCCAGCTGGGCGGTGAAGCGGGCCGCCCGCATCATGCGCAGCGGGTCGTCGCCGAAGGAGATCTCGGGTGCCGTCGGAGTGCGCAGCACTCCTTTAAGTAGGTCGTCGATGCCGCCGGAGGGATCGACGAGTGTTACCTGGGGCAGCCGCAGCGCGATCGCATTGACGGTGAAGTCCCGCCGGAGCAGATCGTCGTCCAGGCTGGTGCCGAAGACCACGTCGGGATGCCGGGTCTGGCCGTCGTAGCTGTCGGCCCGGTAGGTGGTGATCTCGACCTTTTCGCCCGCGATCTGGGCACCGATCGTTCCAAAGGCGCGGCCGATGTCCCAGTGCGCCTCGGCGATCGGCTTCACGATCGCGAGGATCTGGTCCGGTGTGGCGTTCGTCGTGAAGTCCAGGTCGTTGGTGATCCGGTCGAGGAACGCATCCCGGACCGGACCTCCCACCAGGGCCAATTCGAAACCGGCCTTGGCGAACGAATTCGCCAGTCGGGACACCGTGGGGGAGGCAGCCAGGTCGCCCAGTCTTGCGAGGGCTGCCGCGACGCTCTGCATGACCCCATGGTAGTTGCTTGCCCCGAGCCGGGCGTTCCGTCGCGGCCGCCCTGGAGGGTTCTCCCCTGTCAACGCCGTAGAATCCCGTACATGGTGGCCGATCCGATTCACGCGCGTCGGCCCGCGCTCCCCGGAATCCGACGGCGCATTCTGGCCGCAGTCCTCTCTGCCCCCCTGGTGCTCTGGCCGGTTCTGGCCGGGACGGGCCCCGCATCCGCCGTTTCGGCCGCGCGCACGACGAGCACAACGGCGGCCGCGGCCACGGATGACGAGACCGTCACGATCGACGTCGCCCCCAGTGGCTCCTCGATCCTGCACATCGATCAGCCCCTGCAACTGACCGCCACCGTCACCAATGACACCGACACGGCCGTTCCCGCCGGGTCGGTGGAAGTGTTCCTGGCCGAGCGTGCGCTCACCACTCGCACGGCCCTGAATGACTGGCTCGACCCCGACGAGGACAGCGACTTCGGCGACCTGCTGACCAGCGTTCCGCTCACGGCGCCGGTGCTGCCACACAGCACCGTCAGCGTCGCGGTCAGCGTGCCCAGTGAATCGCTCGGCCTGTTCGAGTGGAGCCCGTGGGGGCCACGGGGCATCGCGGCCTCCCTGAGCGCTGAGGACACCGTGCGGGCGACCGGACAGTCCACCTTCGTCTGGTACCCGGACACGAGCGAATCCACGCCCCCGACGGTGACCCCGCTCAACCTTGCCGTCGCCATGCCGATCACCACGCCACCGTCGAGCACCGGTTTGATCAGTGCCGAGGACCTCACCGCCTACACCGCAGAATCCGGAATCCTCACCCGGCAGCTCGACGGCGTCGCGGACCGGGCGGTGGCCATCGCCATCGACCCGATGATCATCGCGTCGATCCGGGTGCTTGGCTCGGCCGCCCCGGCTAGCGCTATTGACTGGCTGAACCGCCTCCAGCAGGCCCCGAACGATATATTCCCGCTCGGCTATGCAGACGCGGACCCGTCTCTGGCAACACAGTCGGGTGCAACCGGCCCGCTCTCACCCACGTCGTTGCAGTTCGCCACCGATCCCTCACTGTTCACCCCGACGGCCCCGGCCGAACCTCCGGCGGGGGACGAGGAGACCGCGGATCCCAATATTCCAACACCGACATCTACCGCGGAACCCGAGCCCGACGAGTCCGGCACCGCACCGACGCTCGGTCAGCTGCTCGCCTGGGACTACAGCACGACCGCCATCGCGTGGCCCGCGGACAACGTCGTCGCCCAGGCCGACCTCAGCGCCTTCTCGGCTGCCGGGCTCACCAGCACCATCCTGGCGTCGGGCAATGTCGCCGACGACGACGCGCTCACGCCGAGCACCACCGTCGACCTGGGCTCCGACCAGGTGGGGCTGGTCGCCGACACCGGCATCTCGCAGGCGTTGCGCCGCGCGATCACCGCCACCACCGACGCGTCCTGGCGCGGAGCCATGGCCGAGCTCTCTTCGCAGGTCGCCGTCGTCGCGGCAGCGAACCCGGACGAGGCGCTCACCCTACTGGCCACAATGGACCGGGGCTGGCCGCCGACCGCCGCGCGGCTGAGCCAGACTCTGGACAACCTGGCGAATCTGCCGTGGTACGGCCCCACCACTCTCACGGCTGCGGCCGCCACCCCGGTGTCGACCGCTGTCAGCTTCGTGCCCCAGGCCGAGCCCGCCGCCAGCGTCGACCTCGCCAGCCGACTGATCGACCGTGAGGCGGAGGTGATCGACTTCGCCGGTGCGCTGGCGGATCCCAGCGCGGTCACCGCCCCGAACCGTCTGTCACTCCTCGGATTGCTCGCCACATCGTGGGCGTCGGCTCCCACGGACTGGCGTACCGCCGTCGGCGAAAACCTGGCCGCGTCCCACGAGCTGCTTGGCTCGGTGACAGTGAGCACCACCGGCCCCATCAACGTCGTCGGCAGCAAGGTGGACATCCCAATCACCCTGAACAATTCCCTCGACCAGGCCGCCACGGTGCGCGTGCAGGTCGTACCGTCGAACGGGCGACTCGTGGTCGGAAACGACGTGGAAACCGTCATCGACGCAGACTCCGCCAGGACCGTGTCGATACCGGTCACTGCAGCCGTCGGAAACGGTGACGTCACCCTGCGCGTCATCCTGTACACCCCCTCGGGCTCGACGATGGACCAGCCCTCCTTGATCCCCGTGAACGTGCGCGCGGATTGGGAAGGCATCGGCTCACGCATCTTCGCCGCCCTGGTGGTGCTGTTCTTCGGCTTCGGCGTGTGGCGCAACATCGTGCACCGCCGTAGCGATCGCAGCCGAGCCGCCAGCGAAGAAGCCGACCCGGACGCCGACCTCGAAGCCGGCCCCGACGCCTCACCCACCGGCCCCGTCGACACCATCCCGGCGACGACCCCCACCGCGCCCGACGACCTACCGGCGGCGCCCCGTGGCTAGCGGTATCGGCCGCGCCAGCGCGATCCTCGCGTCCGGCACCATGGTCTCCCGCCTGCTCGGGTTTCTCAAGGTCATCGTCTTCGCCCGGGTGATCGGCCAGTTCGGCCAGAGCGCCGACGCGTTCGCGCTGGCCAACCAGCTGCCGAACACCGTCTACACGATCGTCGCCGGCGGCGTACTCACCGCCGTCCTCGTGCCCCAAATCGTGCGCGCCAGCCTTCACGACGACGGCGGTACGGCATACATCAACAAACTCGTCACACTGGCCCTGGGCATCCTGGCGATCACAACGCTGGCCGCGAGCCTGCTGGCGCCCCTCATCACCCGCTTCATAGGCCTCGGCTATTCGCCGGAGCAGATGTCGCTCGCAATCGCCTTCGCCTACTGGTGCCTGCCGCAAATCTTCTTCTACGGCCTGTACACGGTATTCGGAGAGGTCCTCAACGCCCGCAAGTCGTTCGGCCCCTT
This sequence comes from Cryobacterium sp. AP23, assembly GCF_054075385.1. Lineage (NCBI taxonomy): Bacteria > Bacillati > Actinomycetota > Actinomycetes > Micrococcales > Microbacteriaceae > Cryobacterium > Cryobacterium sp. AP23. Next base: position 2,793,604 of record NZ_CM133415.1, read on the forward strand.
CACCTGGGTGCCCGTGCTCAACAACGTGATCGCCATCGGCGGGCTGCTCGTGTTCATGGCGCTGTTCGGCGCCGACCCTCTCGGCAACCGGCTGGCCACGGACTTCACGCCGGCGATGATCGCGCTGCTGGCCGGAAGCGCCACCCTGGGCGTCGTGCTGCAGGCCGTGGTCCTGTACTACTTCTGGCGACGGATCGGGCTGCGCTATCGCCCGGACTTCAAATTCCGCGGTGTCGGCCTCGGGGCGGCGGGCAAAATGGCCAGCTGGACCTTCGGCATGCTGCTCCTCACGACTGGAGCGGGCATCATCGAGACCCAGGTGGTTTCCGGCGCGTCGGGCGAGGACGCCTCGACCGCCGTCCTGAGCACCGCCTGGCTGATTTTCATGCTGCCGCACTCGATCATCACGGTCTCGGTCGCCACCGCGTATTTCACCCGCATGAGCGAGCACGCGTCTCGCGGCGACACCATGAGCCTGCGCACGGATGCGTCCTCCGCCATCCGCGGAACCACACTGCTGATCGTGCTCGCCAGTGCCGTCATCATGGTCTGCGCGTATCCGTTCGCGGCGGTCTTCGTGCACGAGAGTTTCAGCCAGACGCAGGCCATCGGAAACGTCATCATCGCCTACCTGCTGGGACTGGTCGCGTTCTGTGTTCTCTTCGTCGTGCAGCGCACCTTCTACGCTCTCGGTGACACTCGCACTCCCTTCTTCTTTACCCTGTTCCAGGTGGTGCTGGTCATCATCGGCGTCCTCGGCTGCACGCTGTTGCCGCGCGAGTGGACCGCGTTCGGTATTGCACTCGTGGTGACACTGTCGGGCATCCTGCAGGCGGTTTTCGCCGCCTGGCTGCTCCGCAAACGCCTGGGCGGAATCGATGGCCGTCGCATCCTGCGCAGCCTGAGCAAGTACTTCGTCGCCGTCATCGTTCCTGTGGCCGCGGGCGTCGGCGTGCTGCTCGCGCTGGGCGGTACGACCGACGGCGGCTTCGCGGTGTCCGGCATCGCCCAGGCGATCCTCAGCATGGTGCTGATCGGGCTGGTCATGTCCGGCCTGTACTTCGGCCTGTTGCTCCTGATGCGCAGCCAGGAACTGCACGGGTTCCTGGCACCGGTGAGAGCCCGCTTCCAGCGCTGACACTCCGCCGGCGCGGAATACCATCCGATTAGGATGTGTTGTACCCGAATGTGAGGCGCCGAAGGGCGTCTCTCCCATTGATTTCAAGGAGTCTCCGCGTGCGTCAGATCATCATCATCGGTTCGGGTCCTGCCGGCTTCACCGCGGCAATCTACGCTGCACGGGCCAACATGAAGCCCCTCCTGATCGCCAGCTCGGTCGAGGCCGGCGGTGAACTGATGAACACTACCGACGTGGAGAACTTCCCCGGATTCGCCGACGGCATCCAGGGCCCCGAGCTGATGGCCAAGATGCAGGAGCAGGCCGAGAAGTTCGGCACCGAGGTCATTTACGACGACGTCACCAAGCTCGAATTCGGCGACACCGTCAAGTCGGTGACCCTCGGCAACGGCGAGAAGTACGAAGCCCTGTCGATCATCTTCGCCACCGGCTCCGCCTACCGCAAGCTCGGCATCTCCGACGAGGAACGCCTCAGCGGCCGGGGTGTGTCCTGGTGTGCCACCTGCGACGGTTTCTTCTTCAAGGAGAAGGTCATCGCCGTTGTCGGCGGCGGTGACTCCGCAATGGAGGAAGCCACCTTCCTCACCCGGTTCGCCAGCAAGGTGTACATCATCCACCGCAAGGACACCCTGCGCGCCTCGAAGATCATGCAGGAGCGTGCCCTGTCGCACCCGAAGATCGAGTTCCTCTGGAACGCCGAGGTTGTCGGCATCGATGGGGAAGAGGCCGTTGAAGGCCTGCGCCTGCGCGACACCGTCACCGGTGCGGACAGCACACTGGCGGTCGGCGGATTGTTCGTCGCCATCGGCAACGACCCGCGGACCCACCTCGTCCACAACCTGCTCGACCTCACCAGCGAGGGCACCATCGCCGTCGCCGGCCGGTCCTCCAAGACGAGCCAGGCGGGCGTATTCGCCGCCGGAGACGTCATCGACCCCACCTACCGCCAGGCGGTCACCGCGGCCGCCAGCGGCACCGTGGCCGCCCTGGACGCCGAGCACTACCTGGCTACCCTTCCCGAGGATCTGCTGGCTGCCGCCGGCGACCCCGAATTTGCAACTGTCACCAACTAAGGAGCACTACATGTCAGCACGCGCCGTCACCGACGCCACCTTCGACCAGGAAGTCATCAACAACGAGAAGACCGTCCTGGTGGACTTCTGGGCCGAGTGGTGTGGCCCGTGTCGCGCCGTCAGCCCGATCCTCGACCAGATCGCGGCCGAGAACTCCGACAAGATCGACATCGTCAAGCTGAACGTCGACGACCACCCGGCCTTGGCCGCGAAGTACATGATCACCTCCATCCCCGCGATGAAGGTCTTCCAGAAGGGCGAGGTCGTCAAGACCGTCATCGGCGCCAAGCCGAAGCCCGCGCTCGAAGCCGACCTGGCCGCCTACCTCCAGTAGCCGCGGCAAGGTTCTCAAGCGAACCCGACACCCGCCCGGCACACGCCGGGCGGGTGTTTTTGTTGTCTTCGGGGCCGATGCGCATCCCGCGGGCCCCACCCCATACGATTAAGGCCTCACCAGAACGGATATGACGTGACAGCGATAGGCAACTCCCAGGCCGGCAACAACCTCGACCCGTGGTACCACCACTACGCCGAGCGAGCCGCCGCCCTGCGCGCCTCCGAGGTCCGCGCACTGTTCGCCGTCGCCTCCCGCCCCGAGGTCGTGTCACTGGCCGGCGGCATGCCGTACGTTGCCGCCCTGCCCCAGGACCTCGTCATGGGCGCCCTGGAGAACGTCATGCGCAAGCAGGGCCCCGTGGCCCTGCAATATGGCTCTGGTCAGGGAGTTCCCTTCTTCCGGGAGCAGATTCTCGAGGTCATGGCGCTTGAAGGCATCCGCGCCCACGCCGACGACGTCGTCGTGACCACCGGCTCCCAGCACGCCCTCGAACTCGTCAGCAAGCTCTTCCTCGATCCCGGCGACGTTGTCATCTCCGAAGGCCCGAGCTACGTCACCGCCATGGTGATCTTCAAGTCCTACCAGGCGGATGTCGATCACGTGCCGATGGACGAGCACGGCATGATTCCCGAGGCGCTGCGCGAGCACATCACGCGGCTCAAGGCCGCCGGCCGCGCGATCAAGTTCCTCTACACGATCCCCAGCTTCCACAACCCGGCCGGCGTCACCCTCAGCTGGGCCCGACGGGTGGAGATCCTGGAGATCGCCCGCCAGAACCAGATCCTCGTTCTCGAGGACAACCCGTACGGTCTGCTGTACTTCGACCAGAAGGCGCCGGACGCCATGCGTTCGGTCGAGCGCGACGGTGTGATCTACCTCGGCACCTTCTCCAAGACCCTGGCACCCGGTTTCCGGGTGGGCTGGGCCCTCGCCCCGCACGCCATTCGAGAGAAGTTGGTTCTTGCCAACGAGGCCGCCGTGCTCTCCCCCAGCTCGTTCAGCCAACTCGTGATCTCCGAGTACCTGTCGACGGCGGACTGGAAGGGTCAGATCAACACCTTCCGCGGGGTGTATCGGGAGCGTAAGAACGCCATGCTCTCCGCCCTCACCGAATACCTGCCCGAACTCACCTGGACGAATCCGAACGGCGGGTTCTACGTCTGGCTCACCCTGCCCGACACCCTCGACTCCAAGGCGATGCTGCCGCGCGCCGTCAAGGAACTCGTGGCGTACACCCCGGGCACCGCGTTCTTCGCGGACGGACAGGGCCGCCAGAACATCCGGCTCTCCTTCTGTTACCCCACGCCGGAACACATCCGGCTTGGCATTCGCAGGCTCGCCACGGTCATCCGCGATGAACTCGAACTGCTGGACACTTTCGCCGGCACCGGGTCACTGTCACCGGCCCACGATGGTCGGCGCTTCGGCGCACCGCCGCCCAACAGCAACTAAATCCTCCTCTCCCTCGCCTCGACCCAAGGAAAACCCCAGATCATGAGCGAATCCGAGTTTCTTGACATTGTTGTGCTAGCCGGCGGTATCTCCCACGAGCGAGATGTTTCCATGCGTAGCGGGCGACGCGTCGCCGACGAATTGACCAGCCTCGGCCACACCGTCACCGTTCTGGATCCCCAGGCTGGCCTCCTCACAGAATTGGCTCGACGGCAGCCCGACGTCATCTGGCCGGTTCTGCACGGAGCCACCGGCGAGGACGGCGCCTTGCTGTCACTACTCGAGACCACCGGCATCCCGCACGTGGGTCCGCGTGGCACAGCCGCCGGGCTGGCCTGGTCGAAGCCGACGGCCAAGGAGCTCGTCCGCCGGGAGGGTTATGCCACGCCGGCCTGGATCGCCCTGTCACGGGAGACGTTCCGCGATCTCGGCGCCGCCAGTGTCCTGGAGCACCTGGTAAGCGCCCTCGGCACACCGCTTGTGGTCAAACCCGCGCAGGGTGGCTCCGCCCAGGGTGTCACGATCGTCGAGACAGCGGCGGGGCTCCCCCGCGCCATGGTCGACGCCTACACCTACGCCGACACCGCCCTGGTGGAGTCCAAAATCGAGGGAACCGAGCTCGCCGTCACCGTCATCGACACCGGCGACGGCCCCCAGGCTCTGCCGGCCGTGGAAATTGTGCCGGTCAGCGGTGTTTTCAGCTTCGAGGCACGGTACAACGCCGGTGAAACGCTGTTCTTCACGCCGGCCCGCATTGCGCCAGAGGTGGCCCAGCGCGTTGCCGACACCGCAGTGGCAATCCACGGCCTCCTCGGGTTGGCACAGCTCTCGCGGATCGACCTCATGGTCGATTCCGATGGGGTGGCCTGGTTCTTGGAGGCTAATGTGCTCCCCGGCTTGACCGAGACATCGCTCGCCCCCCAGTCGATCGAGGCGTCCGGAGAGTCCCTCGGATCGGTCTACGCCGCCCTGGCTCGCGCTGCTTCCACCAGCCTGCGCTGAGGTCATGTTTCACGTGAAACATGCGCTTCTGGACCAACCCCTCCCCCGGTAGGCGCCCCGGCGGGATTGTTTCACGTGAAACATCGGCACAATGACCGTCGCTGGCCATGCCCCGGCCGCGCCCTCACTGCGTCGAAGATATCACCCATCTCAGAGCGTCTACGCGACAGTGACCGCGCCCCGAAGACCTCAATCCATGGGATCTCAAGCATCTCTGAGCAGTGCCGGCGATGTTTCACGTGAAACACATACCAGTCGGTGGTGATTTCGGCTGGCGGTATCCGTGTCTGGGCCCATGCATGGTCTGAGTCCGTTGCACGGCTGCCAGTATCCAGGAATCGCCAACAGTCCAGGTTGCTCACGCTCTCATGCATCACGGGGCGGGCTTTATGAGCTGGACCAGGCCCCAATAGACGAATGTTTCACGTGAAACAGTAGCCGCCTGCGCCGACGAGTGCAGCTAAGCCCACTCTTCCAACATCATCCCCAGGGGCTGACGGATATTCAGGGCAACAGCGCCGTGCGGTGTGCGCCATTTCGCGTCGGATGGATGCATGTTTCACGTGAAACAGTGGGCGCCCACGCCGTGAATGCGCCCACAGTCCCGCACTATCGCTCCGGCACCGGACCGATTCTGCATTCTTCACGGATATTTTCGAGCAGCAGGGACCGTCTCCCTCACCATGTGGGGTCGACACGCGATCCGGCCAGTCCCGCTAGCGGCTTAGAATCCGTCCTGACGCGCCGAAATGGCCGACATTTTGGGCCCAAGAGAGCTGTTGAGACCGCAGGTTTCACGTGAAACATGCATGTGTGAAGATCTTCCTCTGAGACGCGCACAATCTCGCGGATCCAAATACGCCTGGAGAGTCCACGTATAGCTAGGGTGAACGCTGAGCTTCCGACGATGAAATGTCTTCACCCGCCGCAGGCGATGGGTTGTTTCACGTGAAACATCGAACAGCGTTGCCCGCACCGTGTTCGACCGGGCGGCGGTTTTTGGGCGCCTGGCGCCGTCCCTGCCCGAACGCGCGCCCGCTCAACGTGGACATTACCTCGCGGCTATGGTTACTCTCGTATAGATGTCGATACCGCTCGCGCAGATTGCACACGCGCGGCCGGTCAAAGATGTCTCGGAATGATGCAGGTCCGCCTGTTTCACGTGAAACATGGACAGATGGACCATGCCTCTGCAGATCTTTGCCGGTCGTCAACATTCAGGCCTGGTGATACAGCCGCGCTAGACGAGATGTTGCACGTGAAACATGTCGGTCAGTGCGTCCGCGCCGGTGCCCCGAGTATGGATAGGAAGCAGATTTCGTTGCATTGGTGGCCCATTTGCTCTCGGGTGGGCCGTCTAGAGCGTCGTTCCCTGGTTTGGAGAACTAGGTTGGCAGAGCGCATCCGGGCGCCCGCGGCTTAGGATCGATCCTGACGACTCGAAAGATCCCGCTTTTTCGACAAAAAGAGCCACTTTTGCTCCTGAGCGTGACTCGACCCAGACGTTATGGGCCCTCCCGTAGCCCATGTTTCACGTGAAACATCACAGCTCGACGTCGGCGCCACACTTAGCTGTTCATGCCATTGGGACTCGACAGGTTTGACCAGCGATTCGGGAGCGTCGCACGCGGACGTCACCAGGTCTCGACAAGCTCGACCAACGACGTGTGAGGGTCACCGACGGACCTCGCGAAGGCTCGGCCAGCGAGGCAGTGGCGACAGTTTCCAGGAGCGAGGCCGGCTGACGTTTCACGTGAAACGGGGAAATTCGATGGTTCCCTCCAGCACTGCCGCGGGGGACAGCGGGCGGCATTTCGCATACCCGACCACACTTTTTACCAGTTTGAAGAACCATCAGGCGCGTCTTTGGTCGTACGCAGACGCCACTCTTAGGGCCAGACGGGGCCACCAATGCGCATTAGTGTGGGAAACCTGTCATCGTAAAATGACGTTTCACGTGAAACACTGAGCGTCTTTAGCTGGCTCCAAAGCCGGGCTGCCCGAGGACGCCGAGGATTCGGTTGAGGTCCCCGATTGTCGCAAAATCCACTGTGATCTGGCCTTTTCTTGCGCCCAGGTTGATCTTGACGCGGGTGTCGAGACGATCACCCAGGGTTTCGGCGATCTCGTCCAGGTGCCCCTGGCGCTTTCCGGGGGCCGGCTTGGCCACCACGGGCTTCGGACCGGCCGCGGCGGCGGCTTCAGCCGCGCGGACCGACAGATCCTCGTTCACGATCTTGTCCGCCAGGCGCAGCATGCCGTCCAGGTCGCCCACCGACAGCACCGCGCGGGCATGACCCGCCGACAGCACGCCGGCGGCGACCCGGAGCTGCACCGAGGCGGGCAGCTTGAGGAGACGCAGGGTGTTGGTGATCTGCGGGCGTGATCGGCCGATGCGAGTGGCCAGCTCCTCCTGGGTGATACCGAAGTCGGAGAGCAGCTGCTGGTACGCGGATGCTTCTTCGAGAGGGTTGAGCTGGGCGCGGTGCAGGTTCTCCAGCAGGGCATCGCGCAGCATGTCGATGTCGGCGGTGTCCCGAACGATGGCCGGAATGCTGTCGAGGCCCACCTCTTTGGTGGCCCGAAGGCGACGCTCACCCATGACGAGTTCGTACTTGCCGGGCTGCTCCTGCAGCGGCCGAACCACGATGGGCTGGAGGACTCCCACCTCACGAATGCTGTGCACAAGCTCGGCGAGGTCTTCCTCGTCGAAAACGCTGCGCGGCTGCACCGCGTTGGGCACGATGTCGGCGGGATTCAGGTGCGCCAGCCGTGCACCGGGTACGGGCAGCAGCTCAGGAGATGAGTCGTCCTCAAGAACGGCGTCGGTTGCAACCGGTGCGGCTTCCGCGACCCGGGTCGCGCCGGCAACGGGGGAGGCACCAGCAGTTCCCTCGGCGTGCGGAGTCTCGTTGTACGGGAAGAACACATCAACGGGACGCGCCTGAGACGGGTTGTCCTGAACCGGGATCAGTGACCCGATGCCCCGACCAAGGCCTGTGCGTTTCGCCATTACTGCTCTTCTCCTGTTCGTGGAACGCCCCTACGGGCGATCTCTGCCGCTGCTTCGAGATACGACAGTGACCCGGCCGAGTTGAGGTCGTAACTGATCACGCTCTGGCCGTAGCTGGGCGCCTCTGACACCCGCACAGAGCGCGGAATCAGAGTATCGAGCACCTGTTTCGGGAAGTGATCACGCACATCCTGGGCTACCTGGTTGGCAAGGTTGGTCCGGCCGTCGTACATGGTGAGCAGGATCGTCGACACCACCAGCTGCGGGTTGAGGTGCTTCTCGATCAGCTCGATGTTCTTCAGGAGCTGGCTGAGCCCCTCCAGGGCGTAGTACTCGCACTGGATCGGAATCAGCACCTCGCGAGCGGCCACAAACGCGTTGATGGTGAGAAGACCCAACGATGGCGGGCAGTCGATGAAGACGTAGTCGTACGGGTCCGTCATCTCCTTGATGTGCAGGTCCAGCGCACGCCGCAGCCGCTGCTCCCTGGCCACGAGGGACACGAGTTCGATCTCCGCGCCGGCCAGGTGGATGGTGGCGGGAACGCAGTACAGGGCGCCGAATTCGGGGCTCTTCTGCACGACATCCACCATCGGCAGATCGTTGATGACCACGTCGTAGACACTGGGCGTCTCGGCCCTGTGCTCGACGCCCAGAGCGGTGGATGCGTTTCCCTGCGGGTCGAGGTCGATCACCAGGACGCGGGCGCCCTGTCGAGCGAGAGCGGCCGCCAGGTTCACCGCTGTGGTCGTCTTACCCACCCCACCCTTCTGGTTGGAGATGGTGATGACACGGGTGCTGGCCGGCTTGGGCAGTCGGTCGGCGGCGATCACCTGACGACGACGGGTCAGGTCGGAAATCTCCCGGGCCAGGGGCGTGTCGAGGCCGGAGCCGGGGGAGCCGGCCTGCTGGTCTTCGCCAGGTTGTTTCACGTGAAACCTTTGCGTTCGACGGTTGATGAGCCACCCGGGAGCTAGCGTTTCCCGGGGAGGGAGCGCAGCCTGGGACTACTCCACTGTAGCCCTAATGACCCGGGTAACGTCCTGCAGCACGCCCTCACCGAGGGTAAGAACCTCTACATTCCGCAGCCGGAACCGGGCGATCGCCTTGATCGCATTGCTGACCTCACCGGCGGCTCCGGCCCCCTTCATCACCACGAGTTCGCCCCCGGGGCGAAGAAGCGGTGCCGTGAGCGGGATGAGTGTCTTGAAAGCGCTTACCGCGCGGGCCGTGACCTGGTCGAGCGGCGTCTGGAGGCGAACGTCTTCCGCCCGGGCACGCAACACCGTGGTGTTGGACAGGCCCAGCGCAGCCACCTGGGAGGTCAGCCAGGCCACGCGGCGTTCCATCGGCTCGATCAGGATGAAGGACACGTCCGGCCGCGCCACGGCGAGAACCAAACCCGGCAAGCCGGCTCCGGAACCTACGTCGCCCACCAGGCCGGGGCGCAGCAGCGGTGCGACGATGGCGCAGTTGAGGATGTGCCGGCTCCAGAGCCGAGGCAACTCGAGGGGGCCAATCAGGCCGAGCTCTTCGCCCTGCTCGGCGAGGTGCCGGGTGAACTCACGGGCGACGTCGATGCGATCGCCGAAGAGCTGCGCGGCAACGACCGGTTCGGTCTCGAGAGTGTCAATCATCTACAGGGCGGTACTACGCGGCGGTGATGACGGTGTGGCGGTCCCGGCCTTCACCCTGGGACTCGGACACGAAGCCACGCTCCGACACGATGTCGTGCACCAGCTTGCGCTCGTAGGACGACATCGGGGGGAGGGAGGCCTCCGTTGCGCCGGCTTCGATGCGCTCGATGGCGCGGCCGACGAGGTCGGTCAGTTCGGCCTGGCGCGCTTCCCGCGATCCACCGATGTCGAGGATCAGGCGGGAGAACGACCCGGTCTTGTTCTGCACGGCCAGGCGGGTGAGCTCCTGCAGCGCATTGACGGTGTCCGGCTTGGACAGCAACCGCAGGTTGCCCGGCTCAGACGAGTTCACCGACAGGTAGGCGCGGCCGTTGCGGGCATCGATGTCGATGTCACCATCCAGGTCGCAGATATCGAGGAATTCCTCGATGTAGTCGGCGGCGATGTCGCCTTCCTGCTCGAGCTGGTCGATGGTCGGCGCGGCCGGGGCCACGTCCTCCGCGGCGATCACGTCAGTGTTCTCAGTCACGTTGTCCATCCCTTTTACTTCTTGGGGCCGGTCTGCTTCTTGGCACGGTTCTTGCCGACGGGCTGCTGGCGCTGGGCCGGCTTCTTCACTTCGTCGACCACGATGATGTCGCCATCCGTCGCGATGAGCTTGCCCTTGCGGGCCAGACGCTCTTCACGAGCCTTGGCGGCCTCGCTTCCCGGGGTGGGCATGTTGCGGATGACGAGGAACTGCTGCGCCATCGTCCAGATGTTGGAGGTGAGCCAGTAGAACATCACGCCGAGCGGGAAGGCCACGCCGGAGAAGGCGAAGACGAGCGGGAGCAGGTAGAGCATGATCTTCTGCTGGCGGAACATCGGGCTGGCCTTGGTCTCCGGCGACATGTTCTTGGAGACGATCTGCAGCTGCGTGATGAACTGCGACGCCGTCATCAGCACGACCATGGTCGCCGCGATGATCATGACGGAGAGGTTGAATTCCTGCCCGCCCGTCCACAGCGTCCACTGCTGCGCGAAGGTGTCGTGCAGCGGGGCGACACCGAAGAGGGTGGCGTTACCGAAGCTGGTGGCCAGGTCCTGGTTCAGCGGTCCGACACCGGCGTTGGACTTCTGGGCGTCGTTGAGCACCGAGAAGAGCGCGAAGAAGATCGGCATCTGCAGCAGCAGGGGAAGGCAGGACGCCAACGGGTTGGTGCCCGTGCGCTTGTACAGCTCCATGGTCTCGCGGGACATCGCCTCGCGGGAGAACTGGTCCTTCTTGCCCTTGTACTTGTCCTGGATCTTCTTCAGCTGCGGGGCGACCTCGAGCATCTTGCGCTGGCTCTTGATCTGCCGGACGAAGATGGGAATCAGCGCGGCACGCACCACCAGCACGAGGCCGACGATGGACAGCACCCAGGTGAGGCCGTCGTCGTAGCCCATGCCCAGGTTGGAGAACAGCCAGTGGAAGGCGACGAGCAGAAGCTCAACGGCCCATTTCAGCGGCCAGAGGATAGTACCTATGAGGTCCATACGTGCGGGTCAGCCCTTTCCATGGCTAAAGGAACTACAAATCCAAACGACGTCACCGTGAAGCGACGATGTTTTTTCAGGGGAACGTCATCGATTCCGCCTTCAGCCCAAGGGTGGCAACGCAAGACTCGACGTGCGGCGAAAAAAGAGCCGATGATCAGGCCATATTCCTGAACAGCGCCGAGGGCATACGCCGAACACGAGGGGTAGTACCGGCACACATCACCGTACAACGGTGAGATTACCGCGCGATAGACACGCAGAAGCAGAACCCCGAGATTTCGGGGGATCAGGAACAGCGTGATCATCGCCCTCTTCATCGGCCGCGTTGGCCTTTGACGAGTGCATTCGACAGCTCCGCCACGAGCTCCGGCCAGCTTGCGCCAACCGAGGCGGGCAGTGCTCGAAAGACGACCTCGGTCCCGGCGGGAACGCCGGGAAGGAGGTCGAAGCTTGCCGCTTTCATCCGACGCCTGATGCGGTTCCGCACCACAGCGCCGCCAACGTTCTTGGCGACGATGAACCCGAACCGCACCGGAGTGGGTTCGGCGGTGCGTCGCAGGTACGCCACTGTGTGCGGGCCGACGACCCGCACACCTCGTCGAACGACAGCTTTGTAGTCGCTCCCGCTCGTGATGCGATTGGCGTGAGCGAGCACGAGAGTGCTTACGCGGAGAGTTCGGTGCGACCCTTGCGACGACGGGCACCGAGGATGGCGCGGCCGGCGCGGGTGCGCATGCGAAGGCGGAAGCCGTGCACCTTGGCGCGGCGGCGGTTGTTCGGCTGGAACGTTCTCTTGCTCATTGTTCAATCTCCACGTATTGGATCTCCGCAGGCCTAAACGAGCGGCCGGGAAAGAGTGAGGTAGCCCACGGGCTGGGGTCAACTGATTAAAACTACGGCTTCGCTCGCCCCCGGTCAAACTGAAGGCGCCCAAACTGACGATTCTGCCCACTGAATTCCTTTTTGCGGCTCAGACACGCTGGTGTTTATCAAGCTAATTTGGCCTGACCGCCGCTCATTGACTACCGTGAGGACAAGTTATCCACAGGGTGTGGGTAAAGCCTGAGAATCCAGTCGTTATTTACCCACAGGCGGTGGATAACCTTGTGGATGAATCGTTCGGTTTGACATTCTGTGTCGATGATCCGCTCGTCTTCACTCGGCGGTAACGCGTAAAGATCAAGAATGTGGGGAACCATGCCAGACGGGGAACAGCCCATCAGCGAAACCTGGCGGTCAGTACTGACGCTGCTGGAGTCCGACGACACCGTCACTCCCATGCTGTACGGCTTCCTGAACCTGGTCGAACCGAAGGGCATCGCAGCCGGCACCTTCTACCTCGAGGTGCCGAACGAGTTCACCGCCAGCATGCTCAACGTGCGCATGCGAGTGCCGCTGCTCACCGCGATGAGCAAGCTCAGCGAATCCGTCGCGGTCACCACCTTCTATGTCGTGGTCAATCCCGAACTGGAGCAGGAGTCGCTCCGCCCGGTCCAGGAACCCATCGAACGTGCACCCGACATCGAGACCCCCGCCACCCCGCAGTCGGTTTTCGAGAACCCGGTGCCGGACAGCGTGCACGACACCCGGCTCAACGCCAAGTACAGCTTCGACAACTTCGTGATCGGCCAGTCCAACCGGTTCGCCCACGCGGCAGCGGTCGCCGTCGCCGAAGCCCCGGCCAAGGCCTACAACCCCCTCTTCATCTACGGTTCGTCCGGCCTGGGGAAAACCCACCTGCTGCACGCCATCGGCCACTACGCGATGAGCCTCTACCCGGGCATCCGTGTTCGTTATGTCAGTAGCGAAGAATTCACCAACGACTTCATCAACTCGATCGCCAACAACCGCGGCTCCGCGTTCCAGAACCGGTATCGCAACATCGACATCCTGATGATCGACGACATCCAGTTCCTGCAGGGCAAGGCGGAAACCCAGGAAGCCTTCTTCCACACCTTCAACACCCTGCACGACCACAACAAGCAGGTGGTGATCACCAGCGACCTGCCGCCCAAGGCCCTCACCGGGTTCGAAGACCGGATGCGCTCCCGCTTCGAGTGGGGCCTGATCACCGACGTGCAGGCCCCCGACCTGGAGACCCGCATCGCGATCCTGCGCAAGAAGGCGCAGAGCGAGAAGCTGCAGGTGCCGCACGACATCCTCGAATTCATGGCATCGAAGGTGTCGTCCAACATCCGCGAACTCGAGGGAACCCTGATCCGGGTGACCGCGTTCGCCAGCCTCAACCGCACACCGGTGGACATGAACCTGGTCCAGACCGTGCTCAAGGACGTCATCACCCTCGACGAGGACAACGTGATCGCGCCGGTGGACATCATCACCAACACCGCCGACTACTTCAAACTCACCGTCGACGACCTGTACGGCTCCTCCCGCTCGCAGGCCGTCGCCACCGCCCGGCAGATCGCGATGTACCTGTGCCGCGAGCTGACTAACCTGTCCCTGCCCAAGATCGGCCAGCTGTTCGGGAACCGGGACCACACCACGGTCATGTACGCGAACAAGAAGATCAGCGAGCTCATGAAGGAGCGACGCTCCATCTACAACCAGGTGACGGAACTGACAAACCGCATCAAACAGGATCACCGTTACAAGTAAGAGAAAATTTTTTTGGGTTTCGTACCTGTGGATAACCCTGTGGAAAGTCTCCCGACAACTCCGCCGGTCCTGTAGAAACTCTTCGGCAACTTGTGAAAACTCGGAAATACAGAAGCAACTTCGTGTGATTCATTGGCATTAACGCTCACAGGCCGTCCACAAGTTACAAGAATGTGGTTTCCAGTCGTAGAGCGGGATCCACAAAGTTATCCACAGTTTCCACACCGGTTAAGAAGATTAACGATTAACTTCATTAGCTCCAGGTCCAACAACCTTTACTCGCCGGCTCGCACAAGAAAAGTGCCGCCGACAAACCCGACTAGCATTGAGGCCGTATCCAGGTCTCCCATCGACAGGAGTGACTTCGTGAGATTTCAGGCCAACCGGGACGTCTTCAGCGAAGCCGTATCTTTCGCTGTAAAACTCCTTCCCCAGCGCACCACCCTGCCCATTTTGAGCGGTGTGTTGATCGAAGCGACCGAGACCGGCCTGATCCTGTCGTCGTTCGACTACGAGGTCTCGGCGCAGACCGAAATCGCCGCCGACGTCGAAGAGACCGGCAAGGTGCTGGTGTCCGGACGCCTGCTCGCCGAAATCGCCAGCCGGATGCCTAATGCACCGGTGCGTTTCTCGACCAATGAGTCCCGCATCACCGTGAGCTGTGGCACCGCGAACTTCACCCTGCTGTCTATGCCGGTAGAGGAATATCCAAGTATTCCCCAGGTCAGCGCCCAATCCGGGTTGGTTCCCGCCGAGGAATTCGCCGCCGCCGTGTCCCAGGTCGCCGTCGCCGCGTCCCGCGACGACGTCACGCCGGTCATCACCGGCGTGCAGCTGCAGATCACCGAGAACAGCATCAGCCTGGTGGCCACCGACCGTTACCGCGTCGCCGTCCGGGAAATCGACTGGGACCCGGGAGCCAATCAGGCCCAGGAACCGATCACCGCGCTGGTGCCCGCCCGCACCCTGCAGGAGGTCGGCAAGACCTTCGGCCACAGCGGCACCATCTCGGTCGCGATCACGAACACCGACGACCGCGAACTGATCGCATTCACCGCCGACAAGAAGACCGTCACGTCGTTGCTGATCAAGGGCAACTACCCGCCCGTACGCCGGCTGTTCCCCGACAATGTCGACAACTACGCGGTGATGAACACCGCCGAACTGATCGAAGCCACCCGCCGTGTGCAGCTCGTCCTCGAGCGGGAAGCCGCCCTGCGGTTCAGCTTCACCGCCGACGGACTCACCCTCGAAGCCATCGGCTCCGAGCAGGCCCAGGCGTCCGAGACCATCGACGCGATCCTCTCCGGCGGCGACACCGTGGTCTCGCTCAAGCCGCAGTTCCTGCTGGACGGCCTCGGCGCCGTGCACTCGGAGTTCGTGCGGATCTCGTTCACCAAGACCGAGAACCCCAACAAGCCCGGACCCGTGCTGATCACCAGCCAGACCTCCCGCGAGCAGCCGGGAGCCGACAGCTACCGGTACCTGCTGCAGCCGAACCTGCTGCTGCGCTAGCACGACAGCTCCACCAGCACTCGAACCACGAAGGACAGTTATGCACATCGGAATCGTCGGCCTCGGCAAAATGGGTGCCAACATGCGGGACCGCCTGCGCACCGCCGGCATCGAGGTCACCGGGTACGACCGCAACCCCGCCGTGTCCGACGTGGCATCGACCGTCGACCTCGTCGCTGCGCTGCCGACACCGCGACTGGTCTGGGTCATGGTTCCCGCGGGCGCCATCACCACGGCCGTGATCGCGGACCTGGCCACGAAGCTCTCCCCCGGCGACCTGGTCATCGACGGCGGCAACTCCCGGTTCACGGATGACTTCACCCACGAGGCGCTCCTCGCCGAACAGGGCGTGCACTACGTGGACGCCGGCGTCTCCGGCGGAATCTGGGGTGCAACCAACGGCTTCGGGCTTATGGTCGGCGGCGCCGCGGTCGACGTGGAACGGGCCATGCCGGTCTTCGATGCCCTGCGCCCCGAAGGTCCCCGCGAAGAAGGCTTCGTGCACGCCGGCAAGGTCGGCGCCGGCCACTACGCCAAGATGGTGCACAACGGCATCGAATATGCGCTGATGCAGGCCTATGCCGAGGGTTATGAACTGCTCGAGAAGCGCGACGACCTGATCCAGGACGTTCCCGGCGTGTTCACCGCCTGGCAGCGGGGCACCGTCGTGCGCTCCTGGCTGCTCGAACTCCTGGTGCGTGCCCTCAAGGACGACCCGCAGCTGGCCGACATCGAGGGCTACGTCGAGGATTCCGGCGAGGGCCGCTGGACCATCGAGGAAGCGATCAGCAACGCGGTGCCGGTTCCGGCCATCAGCGCCTCGATCTTCGCCCGATTCACCTCCCGCCAGGAGGATTCACCGGCCATGAAGGCCGTGGCAGCGCTGCGCAACCAGTTCGGCGGCCATGCCATAAAGAAGGCAGACTGATTCCGGCGTGCGGGTCACACACCTCTCCCTCACCGACTTCCGCAACTACGCGCAAGCCGAGGTCCCCTTTGGCTCCGGCCCCAACCTCATCGTGGGCAAGAACGGGCAGGGCAAGACCAACCTGGTGGAGGCGCTCGGCTTCCTGAGCACCCTCGGCTCGCACCGGGTGTCCCAGACCGGTGCAATGGTGCGATCCGGTGCGGAATCCGCCATCATCCGCGCCCGCCTCGAGTACAACGGGCGCGACCTGCTCACCGAGGTGCAGATCAACCGTTCCGGCCTGAACCGGGCGCAGGTCAACCGCTCAGTGATCAAGACCAGGGAACTCCCCCGCTACTTCTCGAGTGTGCTCTTCGCCCCCGAAGACCTGGCCCTCGTGCGCGGCGACCCCAGTGGCCGGCGCCGGTTCCTCGACCAGCTCCTCATCTTGCGCAGCCCCCGGCTCTCCGGCGTGCTCACCGACTACGACCGGGTGTTGCGGCAGCGGAACACCCTACTCAAATCCGCCAGGGCGTCCGGTGTCAAGTCCTCCCAGCTCGGCACCCTGGACATCTGGGATGAGCGGCTCGTCGCGCTCGGCTCCGAGATCATCGACGAACGCGCCGAACTCGTGCGCCAACTCCTGCCCCCGCTCGGTGCGGCGTACCGCGCCGTGGCCGGCGCCGACCACGGACCCAACCTGGTCGCGTCCCTGAGCATCCTCGGTGCCGACGAAGAATCAGACGCGCCCGACGCTGCCGGTGCCGCTCCGGCGGATGCCCCGGCCGGCGGCAGCGACACCGCCGGCACCTTCCGGGCCGCGTTGGCCGGCCTCCGCCGCAAGGAACTGGACCGCGGCATGACCCTCGCCGGCCCGCACCGGGACGACCTGGTCTTCGAACTGAACAACCTGCCCGCCAAGGGGTATGCCAGCCACGGTGAATCGTGGTCGTTCGCGTTGGCCCTCAAGCTGGCTTCCGCTGAACTGCTCCGCCGGGATTCCTCCAGCGGTGACCCCGTGCTCATCCTCGACGACGTCTTCGCCGAGCTCGACCAGTCCAGGCGCCAGCGGTTGGCGGCAGCCGTGACCGGGTACGAGCAGGTGCTCATCACCGCGGCCGTGTTCGAGGACGTGCCCGCGGTGCTGGCCGCGCACGCTGTTCATATTCACGCCGGCGCCGTCGTGGACGGTCCGGTGTCCGACCAGATTCACGCCGAAACCGGGCCGGACCGTGGCTGAACACAGCGAGGCCGCCAAGGTCTACCTCCGATTCAAGGACGTGTTCGGCGACCCCAACGCCGCCCGCAAGCGCACCCGGCGCAAGGCCAGCCCGCAAATCGGCTCGAGCGTGCCGTTCGGCGCCGGCCGCGACCCTCGCGGGCTCGGTGAGACCATCAACTCCCTGACCGCGCAACTGGGCTGGAACTCCCCGATGGCCCAATCCGACCTGCTCGGCTCCTGGATCGAACTCGCCGGCGAGGAAACCGCCAAGCACTCCACCCCGGCGGGCATCGACGAGGGCATTCTCACCGTGCACTGCGAGTCCACCGCGTGGGCGACTCAGCTGCGAATGATGCGGGTCGAAATCATGACGCACATCATGCAGAAGTTCCCCGACGCGGGGATCGCGGCAATTCGTTTTCAGGGGCCTAACGCGCCCTCCTGGAAAAAGGGTCCCAGATCAATTCCAGGGCGGGGTCCACGCGATACCTACGGGTAGGGAGACAAATCAGGTCAACCGTGCGAATAAAACGCGTCAAACGGCGGATTTGGCCTCTGGCCGTCGGGGTGTTTGGTAGGCTGAAGGGTCGCCTGTGCGACGGTCAGGAGCCCAATTTCACATGACAATTGAACCGAAAACCGAGCCGGAGCACGCATACGGCGCAGAGGACATTCAGGTTCTCGAAGGCCTCGAAGCTGTTCGCAAACGCCCCGGAATGTACATCGGTTCAACCGGGCCCCGCGGTTTGCACCACCTCGTCTACGAGATCGTCGACAACTCCGTCGACGAGGCCCTCGCCGGGTACTGCGACACCATCGATATCCGCATTCTCGCCGACGGTGCGGTGCGCGTGCAGGACAACGGCCGCGGCATCCCCGTCGACATCCACAAGGCCGAGGGCAAGTCGACCGTCGAGGTCGTGCTGACCGTTCTGCACGCCGGTGGAAAGTTCGGCGGCGGCGGGTACGCCGTCTCCGGTGGACTGCACGGCGTCGGCAGCTCCGTGGTGAACGCCCTCTCCAGCCGCCTCGAGGTCGAGGTGCGCCGGCAGGGCCACGTCTGGCGCCAGAGCTTCCACAACGGTGTGCCGAACGAATCGCTCACCCAGGACGAGGTTTCGGACGAAACCGGAACCACGATCACCTTCTGGCCGAGCGCCGAGACCTTCGAGACCATCGAATTCGACTACGAGACGCTGCGTGCCCGGTTCCAGCAGATGGCGTTCCTTAATAAGGGACTGCGCCTGACCCTCACCGACGAGCGCGCCGAGAGCCGCGACGTCGAGGACAAGCCGCTGACCAACTCGTTCATGTACGAGCAGGGCCTGATGGACTACGTGGCCTACCTCAACCGGGCCAAGAAGGCCGAGCTGGTCAACGACGAGATCATCTCGTTCGAGTTCGAGGACACCACCCGCAAGATCGCGCTCGAGGTGGCCATGCAGTGGACCACCGCGTACACCGAGAGCGTGCACACCTACGCGAACACCATCAACACCCACGAGGGCGGCACCCACGAAGAGGGCTTCCGCGCCGCGCTGACCACCCTGGTGAACAAGTACGCCCGGGAAAAGGGCATCCTCAAGGAGAAGGACGACAACCTCTCCGGTGACGACGTGCGCGAGGGCCTGACCGCCGTCGTGTCGATCAAGCTCGCCGAACCGCAGTTCGAGGGCCAGACCAAGACCAAGCTGGGCAACACCGAGGCCAAGACGTTCGTGCAGCGGGTCGTCGGCGATCAGCTCTCCGACTGGTTCAACCGCAACCCGGTGCAGGCGCGCGAGATCATCCGGAAGTCGCTGCAGGCCGCCACGGCCCGCATGGCCGCCCGGAAGGCCAGGGAGACCGCCCGCCGCAAGGGCCTGCTCGAGGGCGGCGGCATGCCGGGCAAGCTCAAGGACTGCCAGAGCAAGGACCCCGCCTCCTCCGAGATCTTCATCGTGGAGGGTGACTCGGCCGGCGGTTCCGCCGTGCAGGGCCGCAACCCCGAGACCCAGGCGATCCTGCCGCTGCGCGGCAAGATCCTCAACGTGGAGAAGGCCCGGCTCGACCGCGCCCTCGCCAACGCTGAGGTGCAGGCCATGATCACCGCGTTCGGCGCGGGCCTCGGCGAGGACTTCAACCCGGACAAGGTGCGGTACCACAAGATCGTGCTGATGGCCGATGCCGACGTGGACGGCCAGCACATCACCACCCTGCTGCTGACCCTGCTGTTCCGCTACATGCGCCCGCTGATCGACCTGGGCTACGTCTACCTCGCCCAGCCGCCGCTGTACCGGCTCAAGTGGTCGAACTCGGCCCACGAGTACGTCTACTCCGACGCCGAGCGGGATGCCCTGCTGGCCGACGGCGCCGCCGCCGGCAAGCGGATCCCCAAGGACAACGGCATCCAGCGCTACAAGGGTCTCGGTGAGATGGACTACAAGGAGCTGTGGGAAACCACCATGGCGCCCGAGTCCCGCACCCTGCTCCAGGTGACCCTGGACGACGCGGCAGCCGCCGATGAAATTTTCTCCACCCTGATGGGCGAAGACGTCGAATCCCGACGCAACTTCATCCAGAAGAACGCGAAGGACGTGCGTTTCCTTGACATCTGACGACACCACCGGCACCACGCCCGACACCGCCGACGCGGCGGCAGCGGCGGAGGCGGCCGCCAAGTACCGCACCCAGCACGGCAAGATCGACCAGGTCGACCTGCAGCTGGAAATGCAGCGCTCCTACCTCGACTACGCGATGAGCGTCATCGTCGGACGCGCGCTGCCCGACGTGCGTGACGGCATGAAGCCCGTGCACCGCCGGGTCATCTACGCCATGTACGACGGCGGCTACCGCCCCGACAAGGCCTTCTCCAAGTGCGCCCGCGTCGTCGGCGACGTGATGGGCCAGTTCCACCCGCACGGTGACTCCTCCATCTACGACGCCCTCGTGCGCCTCGTGCAGCCGTGGAGCCTCCGCTACCCGCTCGCGCTCGGCCAGGGCAACTTCGGCTCCCCCGGCAACGACGGCGCCGCCGCACCGCGATACACCGAAACGAAGATGGCCCCGCTGGCCCTCGAGATGGTGCGCGACATCGACGAAGACACCGTCGACTTCCAGGACAACTACGACGGCCGCACCCTCGAGCCGACCGTGCTGCCGGCCCGGTTCCCGAACCTGCTGGTGAACGGCTCCGTCGGCATCGCCGTCGGTATGGCCACCAACATCCCGCCGCACAACCTGCGCGAGGTGGCCGCCGGCGCCCTCTGGTACCTGGAGAACCCCGACGCCACCCGCGAGGAGCTGCTCGAAGCGCTCATCCAGCGGATCAAGGGCCCGGACTTCCCCACCGGCGCGCAGATCCTGGGCATCAAGGGCATCCAGGACGCCTACCGCACCGGCCGTGGCTCGATCACGATGCGGGCCGTGGTGAGCATCGAGGAACTGCAGGGGCGCACCTGCCTGGTCATCACCGAGCTGCCGTACCAGGTGAACCCGGACAACCTGGCGATCAAGATCGCCGACCTCGTCAAGGACGCCAAGATCACCGGCATCGCCGACATCCGCGACGAGACCAGCGGCCGCACCGGCCAGCGCCTCGTGATCGTGCTCAAGCGCGACGCCGTGGCCAAGGTGGTGCTGAACAACCTCTACAAGCACACCCCGCTGCAGGAGAACTTCGGCGCGAACATGCTCGCGATCGTCGACGGCATCCCGCGCACCCTGGCCCTGGACGGCTTCATCAGCGCCTGGGTCGCCCACCAGATCGACGTGATCGTGCGTCGCACCCAGTTCCGGTTGAACAAGGCCGAGGCGGATGCGCACATCCTGCGCGGTTACCTCAAGGCGCTCGACGCGCTCGACGAGGTCATCGCCCTGATCCGCCGCTCCCCCACCGTGGACGACGCCCGCGAGGGCCTGATGGACCTGCTTACGGTCGACAAGCTCCAGGCCGACGCGATCCTCACCATGCAGCTGCGCCGCCTGGCCGCCCTCGAGCGCCAGAAGATCATCGACCAGGCCGCCGAGCTGGAACTGCAGATCGTCGAATTCAAGTCGATCCTGGCCAGCCCCGAGCGTCAGCGCACGATCGTCAGCGAGGAACTCACCGACATCACCGCCAAGTTCGGTGACGACCGCCGCACCGAGATCATGTTCGGCTTCGACGGCGACATGTCGATCGAAGACCTCATCCCCGAAGAGGAGATGGTGGTCACCGTCACCCGCGGCGGCTACATCAAGCGCACCCGCAGCGACAACTACCGCAACCAGCACCGCGGCGGCAAGGGCGTCAAGGGTGCCCAGCTGCGCGCCGACGACGTGGTGGAGCACTTCTTCGTCACCACCACCCACCACTGGCTGCTGTTCTTCACGAACACCGGCCGGGTCTATCGCGCGAAGGCGTACGAGGCGGTCGAAGCCGGCCGTGACGCCAAGGGCCAGCACGTGGCGAACCTGCTCGCGCTGCAGCCGGGCGAGGAAATCGCCCAGATCCTGGACATCCGGGACTACGGTGTGGCCCAGTACCTCACCCTGGCCACCCGCGAGGGCCTGATCAAGAAGACCGCGCTGGCCGAATACGACACCAACCGCACCGGCGGCATCATCGCGATCAAGCTGCGCGAGGGCGACGAACTCGTCTCCGCGTTGCTGGTCGACGAGGATTCCGACCTGCTGCTGGTGTCGAAGAAGGGCATGTCCATCCGCTTCACGGCGTCGGACGAGGCCCTCCGCCCGATGGGCCGCAGCACCTCCGGCGTCATCGGCATGCACTTCCGCGGCAACGACACCCTGCTCGACGCCTCGGTGGTCTCCGACGACGGCTACGTCTTCGTCGTCACCGAGGGCGGCTACGCCAAGCGCACCTCCGTTGACCAGTACCGCCTGCAGAACCGTGGCGGCCTCGGCATCAAGGTCGCCAAGCTCAACGACGACCGCGGTGACCTGGTCGGGGCCATCATCGTCGACGGCGAGGACGAGGTTCTCGTGGTACTTGCCAGCGGCAAGGTGGTACGCTCTGACGTCGCCGAAGTGCCGGCCAAGGGCCGGGACACCATGGGCGTCGTTTTCGCAAAGTTCGCGGAGCAAGACAGGATCATCGCGATCGCGAAGAACACCGAGCGCAATCTGGTAGTCGAAATTGAGGCTGCAACGGAAAGCGAGCCGGGGAAAGTAGAATCAGCAGATGAGTAGTGTCGCCGAAAAACTGGCCAAGAAGTCGAGCCGAGGTGCAACCACGTCTAAGCAGGTACGTCTCAAGCTCGTGTATGTCGACTTCTGGTCGGCCGTCAAGCTGTCCTTCCTGATCGCCGTGTGCCTGGCCGTCGTGACCATCGTCGCGACGTTCCTCACCTTCACGGTGCTCAATGGAACCGGTATCTTCACCCAGATCGACGCCCTGTACACGGATATCGCGGGAAGCTCTTCGCAGCTGACCACGATCCTGTCCATCGGCAACGTCATGGGCTTCGCGGTCGTCGTGGCGGTCATCAACACCGTCGTCATCACCGCGCTCGGCGCAATTTTCGCCGTGCTGTACAACCTGAGCGTCAAGGTCACCGGAGGCCTGCTCGTCGGATTCACCAACAACTGATCGTCGGATTCCCGATCGGGGTCGCCTCGCGGCCTCGATTGGGACTTTTCGCCGGTTTCCGTTAGTCTGAAACCTGCCCAATAGGGGGATATAGCTCAGTTGGTTAGAGCGCTTCGCTGATAACGAAGAGGTCCCAGGTTCAAATCCCGGTATCCCCACGTATTTACAAATAGCCTTACATCTCCGCCAGATCCCCACCTCGTGGGGAGCGGTTCGGGGCCATAGCTCAATTGGTAGAGCGCCTGCTTTGCAAGCAGGAGGTCCGGGGTTCGATTCCCCGTGGCTCCACAGAATGAAACCCCAGCCGGCTCGCGCCGGCTGGGGTTTTCTCGTTCCGGTTGATCACGCTGCCGTCTGCTCGAGGAGTTCCTCCGCGCGTTCCGGGCTGCCGCCGGCGAGGCCGGAGTCGATCGCCCGACGGGACGCAGCCCACATCAGGATGCCGACGACCAGCACGGCGCCCTCGGTGACGGTGAGCGCCCAAATGATGCCGGGCAAGCCGAACCAGACGTTGCCGAGGATGACGATCGGGATGAACAGGATCCCCTGAGTCACCGACATCACGGTGGCCGGCAGAGCCAGCCCGGTGGCCTGGAAGAGCGACGTGATCAGGCCCGTGAAGCCGTTCGCGATCATCGCTACCAGTTGCGCCGAGATGATGCTCATGCCGATGACCAGGACAGCGGGGTCGGCGACGAAGGCCGAGAAGATCGCCTCGCGGAAGGCGAACACGGCCGCCGAGAAGAGCAGGGCGATGCTGCCGACGGCGATGCAGGCTGCACGCACCGCCGCGGTGAGCCGTGCCTTGTCGCCCTTGCCGAAGGAGTAGGCCAGGAGCGGGAGCACGCCGATGGTGACACCCATCAACAGGAACTCCGGAACCTGCGCGATACGCACCGCCACGCCCATGGCCGCGAGCGGGCCGTCTCCGTAGGTCGCCGCGAGGTTGTTGAGGACGAGCGCGGTGACGATCAGGAAAGCTGACTGCAACAGGGTGCCGATGCCGACGCCGAGCACCGGGCTCAGCACCGTGCGTGAGAGGGTGAACCATCGTGGCGAGAGGCTGACATGGTCGCTGTGCCGCGTCAGCCAGACCGAGAAATAGCCGACAACGCCGAGATTGGCCAGACCCATCGACAGGGCTGCACCGGCGACGCCCCAGTGCAGCACGAGGATGAACACCACGTCGAACACGACGTTGGCCACCACCGACGCTATGAGACCGACCATAACCTGGCGCGCGGCGCCCTCGGCTCGCACGATCTGCTCCAGGCAGACGGCGGCGGCGAGCACGGGTACGAAGGCAAGCATGACGGCGACGAACGCTGTCGTGGCGGGCACGGCGGCGGCGTTCGAACCGAGGAGCGCCACCAGGGGATGCAGCAGGAGCAGCCCGATGCCGCCGACCGCGGCGCCGGTGATCACGGCGCCCCACACGGCGAACGAGGACACCCGCTTGATGCCCGCGAGCTGGGCTGGGTCCTGCTCCGCGCGGCCGAGCAGACGCGAGATCATCGCGCCGCCGCCGACGCCGAAGACGTTTCCGACCGCCATGATCAGGCCGAGAATGGGGGAACCCAGGGTGATGGCCGCCAACAGGGTGGTGTCGTGCAGGGAACCGATGACGCCGGCGTTGACGAGGTTGTAGATGGCGCCGACGATCATCGCGGCGGCCATCGGCACGCAGAGATGCACGAGGGCGCTGATGACCGGGGCCGAGGAGAGGTACCACCGGTTGGTGTGGACAGGGTCTGGCCGGCCTGCGGGTTCGAGGTATGGGGCGGAGCTCATGAGTGGTCCTTTCGGGCAGGTTCGAGCGCGCGCCGACGAACGCCGGCACGGCGAGGCTGATTCAGGTCTTTCAGGGCGCGCCGAAGGCCGCCGGAACGGCGGTGGTTGTCCTGGGCGGGAGGCCGGGGCTAGGAGCGGGTCGGTTGCGGCAGTTCCGCGGTGATCTTGGTGAGCAGCTCGTGCAGGGCGGCGCGCTCGTCCTGGCTCAGCGGGGCGAGGATGGTCTCGTCCGCCGCGGCCATGGCGGTGGCGAACCCGGCGATCAACTCGGTGCCCGCCGGGGTCGCGTAGACCCGTTTGACGCGCTCGTTGCCCGCATCCGCTCTACGCTCGACGAGGCCGCGGCGCTCGAGCCCCTGCAGGAGGCTCGAGACGCTCGCGGCGCTGGTGCGGCTGATCTCGGCAATGTCGCGTTGGATCGCACCGGGATTCTGGGCCAGGTACCCGAGCACGAAGCTCTGGGCGTGACTGAGCTCACGCTCCCTGATCCATTCCTCGCCGGCCTTCATCTGAGCCCAGCCGATCCAGCGGACCAGCTCGAGGCTGGTGGTGAGTGCGAGTCGCTGTTCGTCCATGATTAGAACTCTAACCGTTAGATATCTAACTGTCAAGAATCGAACTGATGCCGGGGAGTGATACGGCCCCAGGACGAGTCGGCGCACCGCCGCCGCCCCCTGGTGGGCGCTCACGGCGTCGGGAGGGCGTGGCGGCGCCCTGGGCGCCGGCGCCGGCCTCATCCGCTCATACCCGAACACAGGGCCGTACAGGGCCCAGGCATGCAACAAGGCCCCCGTCAGAGACGAGGGCCTTGGGTGTTAGTGCTGCGGACTAGATGTCCGTGGACTTCTCAATCGGCGAATCGAGGAGCGACTCGTCTTCGGAGACCCACAGTTCATCGTCGGCGCGGAAGGTCTGCCAGATGGCGTAGGCCACACCAGCGGCGGCAGCGATGCCCACACCGATGGCGACGTACGTTCCCGCACCCAGCCCCTGCTTCTGCACGACGACCGGCTTCTGGAAACGAACCCGGTTCAGAGCTGAGACGCGGGCTTCCTTGGCGATGTCACCAACGGAGAGAACCGTGCCCAGCGCGGTGCCGATGCCCGGAAGGACCTTGTCGACAACCTGGTGCCGGACCCCACCGGCGAAATCCTGGGTGGCATTGACGCCGGGGAGTAGGTACTGCTCATATCCCTGGCGAACGCGGGGGACAACTTCTTCACGAGTAAGCACACCAGCCTGGTGGCCGGCCTCACGTGCAATCTCGTTTGCGCGGTTGAGAACATCCTGCTGGTGACTCCACAGTTCGTCCGCGCTCTTGCGCAGACGAGTGAGTTCCTTTCGGCGCTTGCGTGACAGGCTCATCTGGACCCTCCATCGATTCGTGTGGTAAACACTGACCATCTTGCCACTGAATAGCCTGTGAGCGCTCTGAATGCCTGACAGGCAGACGGATTCGGCCAATGCTGCTGTGCAAGAATTGTCCCTATGTCTAAGCACACTGCAGTCGCAACGCTCAATACGACCCTCGGACCGATCAAGGTCAACCTCTTCGGGAACCACGCGCCGAAGACCGTCAAGAACTTCGTCGGTCTCGCCACCGGCGAGATCGAGTGGAAGCACCCGGCCACGGGCAAGACCTCCACCGACCCGCTGTACAACGGCACGGTCTTCCACCGCATCATCAAGGACTTCATGATCCAGGCCGGCGACCCGCTGGGCCAGGGCACCGGCGGCCCCGGCTTCCAGTTCGACGACGAGATCAACCCCGAGCTCGACTTCACCCAGCCCTACGTCCTCGCCATGGCGAACGCCGGCATCCAGGGAGGCCGCGGCACAAACGGTTCGCAGTTCTTCATCACCGTCGTGCCCACCACCTGGCTGCAGGGCAAGCACTCCATCTTCGGCGCTGTCGAGGACGAGGCGTCCCGCAAGATCGTCGACCAGCTGGCGACCGTGCCCACCGACGGCCGCGACCGTCCGCTCACCGATGTCGTCATCGAGAGCATCACCGTCGAGCAGGTCTAGGACCCCTCGATCATGACCAGCCTGCCCGGAACCGCCGCCAACTTCTGTTACCGGCATCCGGGCAGGCAGAGTTTTATCCTCTGCCAGCGCTGCGGGCGCACGATCTGCCCGGAGTGCCAGACCCAGGCCGCGGTCGGCGTCATCTGCCCCGAGTGCATGAATGACCAGCGTCAGTCCGCGCCGCGCACCAAGTCGGCCGCCCGCACCCGGTTGAGCCGACTCACGGCTCCCGGCCAGCCCACGGTCACCTACGCGATCATCGCGCTGACCCTCGTGGTCTTCCTGTTGCAGCTCATTCCCGGTCTGGATGTCACCGACCGGCTGCTGTACGCGGGCATCTACTCCTACCCGGTCGCTTTCGAACCCTGGCGCATGCTCACCAGCGTCTTCGTGCACTCCACCGGTTTCATCTTCCACGTGCTGCTGAACATGTACACGCTGTGGATCTTCGGGCAGATCCTCGAACGGATGCTCGGCCGCGGCCGCTTCCTGGCGCTCTACCTGCTCAGCGGGCTGGCCGGATCGCTGGGTGTCCTGTTCCTGGCCGCTCCCACCGTGGCCGTCGTCGGCGCGTCCGGTGCGATCTTCGGCCTGATGGGCGCGTTCCTGGTCATCCAGCGCAAGCTCGGCGGCAATGCCACCCAGCTGCTGGTGCTGGTCGGCATCAACCTGGTGATCGGCTTCCTGCCCGGGCTCAACGTGGCCTGGCAGGCCCACGTGGGCGGCCTCATCGGCGGTGCCGTCATCGGGCTGATCTTCGTGCAGACCCGCTCGCGCAACCAGCGGGTGCTCCAGCTCGTGCTGCTGGGCGCTTTCGCCGCGGTTCTCGTGGCGCTCAGCCTCACCAAGCTGTTCGTCTAAGAGCGGCCGCACCGGTTTCCACAGGAGTTATCCACACCTGGAGGAAAAGTTATCCACAGGAGTTTCCACACTGGGGATAATTACACCGGTGTAATTGACTACCCGAACGGGTGGTTAATTCCCGCGGAACAGGTGATGAAGAGTGGGGGGGTGGGTCAGCGCCAGCGGGTCGTCATCAGGAAGCCGATGAAGGCGATTCCGAAGCCGACGAGGATGTTGAAGGATCCGAGGCTGGCGACCGGCAGTGCGCCCTGGCTCACGTAGAAGACGATGATCCAGGCCAGCCCGATGAGCATGAATCCGAACATGACCGGCTTGAACCAGACTGCGTTCGGGGCGTCCTCGCCGGAGCGGGCCTCCGGGCGAGCGGGCTTGGTTCGGGGATTTGTGCGTGCCATGCCTGAGATTCTAGCGTCACCGCCTGTAGACACCTGCCGAAACCTCACTCGGGGTGGGCCCGATTAGAATCGACTGCATGACCGAGCCGGCCCAGCCCGAAGTTCCGGCCCCGACCGGGCGCAGGGCCGAGCGAGCGTCGAGGCTGCGGGTGCGGCGCCGGGTGAGCGTGGCCGGGGTGCTCGGCGAGCTGCTGATCACCGGGGGCGTCATCGTGCTCCTGTTCCTCGCCTGGCAGCTGTGGTGGAACGACGCCGTGATGGCCGCGGCGCAGTCCCGCGCCGCCGAGTCGATCAGCCAGGGCTGGACCGAGGACGTCGCCCTTGACCCCGACCCCGCGCCGGTCACCGAGGAGGGCTACGGCGACCCGGTCGTGGCCGAAGCGCCCGGAAACGCGACCGCGTTCGCCGTGTTGTACGTGCCGCGGTTCGGCGCCGACTACCACCGCACCATCGCGCAGGGCACCGGCACCGACGTCCTCAACAGTGCCGCACTGGGAATCGGGCATTACCCCAGCAGCCAGATGCCCGGCGAAGTCGGCAACTTCGCGATCGCCTCGCACCGCAGCGCCAACGGCGGCGGCATGCACGTGATCAACGAGCTGCAGCTGGGCGATGCGATCTACGTTCAGACGGCCGACGGCTACTACACCTACCGCTTTCGTGACTTCGAGTACGTACCCCCGAGCGCGATCGAGGCGATCGCGCCGGTTCCGCACGATCCGGGCGCCACCCCCGTTGACCGGCTCATCACCCTCACCACCTGTAACCCGCTGCTCTCGACGGCCGAACGCATCATCGCATACGGTGTATTCGAGTCCTGGCAGCCGACCTCTGCCGGGCCACCGGCCGAATTGGCCGCGATGATGCCGGCCGGCTGAGCCGCAGCCGACACCAGCGACCACCCAGACCAACAAGATCGAGGACAGACACCATGTACGCAGCCCTCTGGCGCCTCCTGCCCGGACCGGTCTGGGTGCGCATCCTGCTCGTGCTCGTGTTGTTGGGTGTCGTGCTCTACTCCCTCGCCACCTGGGTATTCCCCTGGGTGAATGCAATCGTTGACAACCAGGAAGTGACGGTGGGCGCCCCATGACCCGCATTCTCGTGATCGACAACTACGACAGCTTCGTCTACACCCTCAACGGATACCTCCGGGAGCTCGGTGCCGAAACCGAGGTCGTGCGGAACGACGCGTTCCCCGCCGAGGAGATGACCACCCGGCTGGCCGAATTCGACGGTGTGCTGGTCTCGCCCGGCCCGGGCAAGCCGGCTGACGCGGGGCTGTCGATCCCGGCGGTGGAAGTGGCGCTGGCCACGAACCTGCCCCTGTTCGGTGTGTGCCTGGGCCACCAGGCGATCGCCGAGGCGTTCGGGGCCACGGTGACCAATGCCGAAGAGCTCATGCACGGCAAGACCTCGCTGATCACCCACGACGACAGCGACTTCTACGCCGGGGTGCCGCAGCCCTTCACCGCCACCAGGTACCACTCCCTGGCCGTGGTGAACGGCACCGTGCCGAGCGACCTCGTCGTCACCTCCCGCACCGCCGGTGGGGTCATCATGGGCCTGCGGCACGTCTCCGCGCCGATCCTGGGTGTGCAGTTCCACCCGGAGTCGGTGTTGACCGAGGGTGGCTACCTGATGGTGGCGAACTGGCTGGCGCTGGCCGGCCTTCCCGAGGCGCGGGAGACGGCCAAGCACCTCACCCCGATGCTCAAGCAGGGCTGACCGAGCTACGAAAGCGGCCGTGGGGGGGCCTCAGAAACTCTGAGGCCCCCCCACGGCCGCTGTGGTGTTGGCGTCAGCCGGCGCAGTAGGTGAGTTCTACCTCGGACTTTTGCGGCACGTCTCCGGGGGCCAGTGACTGCCGCACGATCGGGGAACCGGTCAGCTGGTCGCAGGTGTAGTCGGCAATCGGTGTCGGCTCCAGCTGCAGGTCAGAGGTCATCAGCAGCTGGTTGGCCGCGGTCAGGGACTGACCGACCACATTGGGCATCGTGACTAGGCCGGTGGACACGGTGAAGTCCACGGTCGACCCGAGCGCGGTCTGGCTGTGCGGCTCCGGAACGGTGTCGATGACGATTCCCTCCGGCACATCCGGTGAGTTCTGGGTGGTGACGGAGCCGGAGATGAAGTCCCGCTCGGTGAGGAACGGTTCGGCGGCCGTGAACGGCTGGTTGGTGGTGTCCGGCATCTCCACGAGCTCGGCACCCGTCGACACGAATACCTTCACCACCGTCGCCGGCGGGGCGATGGTGCCGGAGGGCGGATCGGTGCGGATGACCTGGTCCTTGGCCACGGTGGCGCTGGATTCCTCCGCCTTCGTGGCGGCCAGGTCCAGCTCCAGCAGGGCATCCTGCGCGTCGTCGTAGCTGGTGCCCACGAGCACGGGTACCCGCCGGGACGCGTCGGGCAGCTCATCGCTGGGGCTCAGGCTCAACGCCCAGAACATCACCGCGATGACGATGACGACGACGCTGACGATGCCGGCCCAGATCCAGATCACCGGTGGGCGCCGCTGGGTGCGGTCCATGGTCTGGTCCTCAGCGAGCTGCTTGAGGGCCAGTTCCGAGGTGGAGGCCACCTCGGGTGGCGCGCCGAACAGGCCACCGGCGATGTCGTCGGCGGGACGGCGGACGGGGATGTGCCCGGCGCCGGCGGTTTCGACGTCGTTGCGGAACTCGACGGCGCTTTGGTAGCGGTCGAACCGGTCCTTGGCGAGGGCGTGCACGACGACCGTGTCGAGGGCCGGGGAGACCTTGGGGTTGATCGAACTCGGCCGGACCGGCGCTTCGCTGACGTGCTGGTAGGCGACGGCGACAGGGGTGTCGCCGCGGAACGGGGGCCGGCCGGTGAGCATCTCGAAGAGCACGACGCCACTGGAGTACAGGTCGGTGCGCGCATCCACTGACTCGCCCTTGGCCTGCTCCGGGGAGAAGTAGGCCGCGGTGCCGAGGATCGCGGTGGTCTGGGCGACGGTGGTGGCGGAGTCGGAGATCGCGCGGGCGATGCCGAAGTCCATCACCTTGACCTGGCCGGCCTTGGTGATCATGATGTTGCCCGGCTTGATGTCGCGGTGCACGACGCCGGCCCGGTGCGAGTACTCGAGCGCGGTCAGCACCCCGTCGATGATGCGGACGGCCTCGGTGGTCTCGATCGGGCCTTCCTTGATGATGTCCTTGAGCAGGCGCCCGTCGACGAACTCCATGATGATGAACGGAATCTGCGTCTCGGTGCCGTCGTCCTCGGTGAGGGTTTCCTCACCGGCGTCGAAGACCCGCACGATGGTGGGGTGCGCCATGCGGGCGGCGGCCTGCGCCTCCTGGCGGAACCGGGTGCGGAAGGAGGGGTCGGCGGCGAGGGATGACTTGAGCAGCTTGATGGCCACGGTGCGGCCCAGACGGGAGTCGGTGCCGATGTGCACGTCGGACATGCCGCCGCGTCCGATCGACGCGCCGACGCGGTAACGACCAGCAAGCAGTCGGCCCTCATCAGTCAATGCAAAACTCCCTGCTCGCGGACAATGTCAGTCATTTTACTCTGGGTGCCGGCTGCGACCGGCCGCCCGTGCGGCCGGTCGGCATTCCGCTACTGGGCGGGCGCGGCCGGCGCGACCGTCGCCTTGGCCGTCGGTGTCGGTGTCGGAGTCGGCGTGGGTGCCTCTTCGGCTTCCACGACCACGGAGGTGGTCGGGGAGTACCCGGAGGAGACATCACCGCAGAAGTACTGGAACTTCACGGTGAAGTCGCCGGTGCCGGCGGTGACGGTGGCCGTCGTCGCATCCGCGCCGGTGGGTGCGGGCGAAACGGCGCCGTTGCCTTCGGCGATGACCTCGTAGCCGGAGAGTTCCTGGCCGGTGGGGCAGGACTGTGCCGGCCAGGAGACGGTGACCTCACCGGCAGGCTCGACCGTGCTGGGGTCGGCGGTCGGCGCGCCCGACGGCGCGGTGGGGAGGGCCAACCCGCCGTAGACGCTGACGGTGATCGTGGTGCCCTTGGCGACCGACCCGGTGGGGTTGATCTCGTAGACGCGGTCGATCTGGTCTTCGGTCTCCGCGGCACGCTGGTCGTTGACGACGTTCGCACTCAACTCGAGTTCGGCGAGCTTGTCGCGCGCCTCGCCGCTGGTGAGTCCGAGGAAGTCGTCCCGGTTGATCCGCACGGTCGTCGGTGTGGGGGTCGGCGTGGGTGTCGGCGTCTCCGACACCTCCGGGGCCGGCGTCTGCGAGCTGGGTGCCGGGTCCGGGGTGGTGGTCTGGTCGGTGAGGATCGTGAAGACGGTACCGGCGAGCACCAGGCCAAGGATCGAGATCAGGGCGATCAACGGCCACGTCCACGGGCTGCGCTTTTTCTTCTTCTTCGCCGGAGTGGTCGCGGCTGCGGCGGCCGCGGCCTCGGCACGCGTGGCCGGCTGGGCACCCGCGGCTGCGGCTGCGGACGGCATCAGCATGGTGGTCTGGTTCGAACCGGCGCCGGGCATCAGCTGGGTGGCGGCGGTGGGGGTGATGCCGGCCATGACGGCGGGCACGGAGGCCGCTGCCGCCGCGACGTCGCCGCGGCGCAGGGCGATCGACGCCCGGGCCAGGTGCGCGGCGGAGGCCGGCCGGTCGGCCGGGTTCTTGGCCAGGCAGGAGATCACCAGGTTGCGAACCGGCTCCGACACGGTGTCGGGCAGGGGCGGCGGCTGTTCGTTGATCTGCGCCATCGCGATGGCCACCTGAGACTCGCCCGTGAAGGGGCGACGACCGGCGAGGCTTTCGTAGGCGACGATGCCGAGCGAGTAGATGTCGGTGGTCGGCGATGCCGAACGCCCGCTGGCCTGCTCGGGCGAGAGGTACTGCACGGTGCCCATGACCTGGCCGGTCGCAGTGAGCGGAACCTGGTCGGCGATGCGGGCGATGCCGAAGTCGGTGATCTTGACCCGGCCCTCCGGCGTGATCAGGAGGTTACCCGGCTTGATGTCGCGGTGCACCAGGCCGGCGGCGTGCGCGGCGTGCAGCGCGGCAGCCGTCTGGGCGACGATGTCGAGGACCTTGTCGGCGGGCAGGGTGTGCTCGCGTTCGAGGATGGTGGAGAGCGCCTCACCGGGCACCAGCTCCATTACGAGGAAGGCGCTGCCGTCTTCTTCGCCGTAGTCGAAGACGTTGGCGATGCCCTCGTGGTTGACGAGCGCGGCGTGCCGGGCCTCAGCGCGGAAGCGCTCGAGGAATCCGGGGTCGCCGAGGTACTCGTCCTTGAGGATCTTGATGGCGACCGTACGGCCGATGACGAGGTCGACGGATTGCCATACCTCGCCCATACCGCCGATGGCGATGCGGGATTGCAGCTCGTAACGTCCCCCGAAGGTGAGCCCTGCTGTGGGTCTCATTTATTCAGCACCGCCTCTAGTACCTGTTTCGCTATCGGTGCGGCAAGCAAGTTGCCGTACCCCGTCTGACCGAGTCCCCCGCCATCTTCGATGAGAACGGTAATCGCGTACTGCGGGTCATCCGCGGGGGCGAATCCGGTGAACCACAAGGTGTATGGGTCATCGTCGCCGTTTTCCGCAGTCCCCGTTTTTCCCGCCACGTCGACTCCGTCTATTCTTGCATTGCTCGCGGCACCGTCCTGGACTCCGTTGATCATCATCTGGGTCATGGTGGCCGCGGTTTCGGCGCTGATCACGCGATCAGCGGCGACGGGTTCGAACGTTTGCAGGGGACTGAGGTCCGGCGCCAGGATCTGGTCGACGAGGTTGGGTTGCATTTCAATCCCTCCGTTGGCGATCGTGGCCGACACCAGGGCCATCTGGAGCGGTGTGGCCCGCACGCTGGTCTGACCGAAGGCCGAGAGAGCCGTCTGCGCGTCGTCGGGGTCCGTCGGGTAGACACTGGCCGTGACCGGAAGCGGGATGGTGAAGTCGGAGTTGAACCCGAACTTCTCGGCCATCTTGCGGATGGCGTCATCGCCGAGCTGCAGGCCGAGCTCGGCCATCGGGATGTTGCAGGACAGCCGGAGGGCCGTGGCGATGGTGACGGTGTCTCCGGAGCCGCAGGTGCCGCCGCCGGAGTTGGTGACGATCGAGCTGGAGTTGGGCAGCTGGTAGGTGGCCGGGTTGGGGAACGTGCTCTCCGGGGTGAACTGGCCGGATTCGAGCGCGGTGGCCACCACGACGAGCTTGAAGACCGAGCCGGGAGGGTTGAGCGAGTTGATGGCCCGGTTGATCAGCGGGTCGCCGGGGGCGTTGACCAGGGCGTCGTAGGTGTCATTGACGGCGGCGCTGTCGTGCACGGCCAGCTGGTTGGGGTCGTAGCTGGGCTTGGAGACCATGGCCAGCACCCGGCCGGTGGCGGGCTCGGTGACGACCACGGAGCCGGTGTACTCGCCAAGGGCGTCCCAGGCGGCCTGCTGCGCGACGGGGTCGATGCTGGTCTCCACGGCGGCGCCCTTGGGGTCCTGCCCGGTCACGAGGCTGGAGACCTGGTCGAAGAACTGGGCGTTGGAGGTGCCGCTGAGCTCACCGTTGAGCGCCTGCTCGAGGCCGGTGGGTGCGCCGTTGACGGGGATGAAGCCGGTGACCGGGGCGTACAACAGGCCGTCGCTGTAGGTGCGCTGGAACTTGAAGTTGTCGTCGACCGGCACCGACTGGGCGATCGGCTGGCCGCCGGCGAGGATGGCGCCGCGTTCGACGGAGTAGCTGTCGAGCAGGGTGCGGGTGTTGCGGTCATCCGCGGCCAGGTTGTCGGACTGGAAAACCTGCACGATCGAGGTGGAACAGAGCAACGCCACGAACATGAGCAGCACCACGACGCTGACGCGCTTGAGTTCACGATTCATCTAGACCACCAGCCGAGGTTGGTTGCGGACGGTGTCGGACAGGCGCAGCAGCAGGGCCACGATGATCCAGTTGGCCACGAGGGAGGAGCCGCCGGCGGCGAGGAACGGGGTGGTCAGGCCGGTGAGCGGAATCACCCGGGTGACGCCGCCGATGACGATGAAGCACTGCAGCGCCACGACGAAGGAGAGACCGACGCCGAGCAGCTTGCCGAAGTCGTCCTGGCCGGCGAAGCCGATGCGGAACCCGCGGGCGACGAAGAGCAGGTACAGGGCCAGGATGGCGAACAGGCCGGCCAGGCCCAGTTCTTCGCCGAGGCTGGCGATGATGTAGTCGCTCTGCGGGACCGGGGTGAGCTCGGGGCGGCCCTGGCCGAGGCCGGTGCCGATCAGGCCGCCCTTGGCGAGGCCGAAGAGTCCCTGCACCAGCTGATAGCTGCCGCCGTCGGCGTCGTACACGGCCGGGTTCAGCGCATCCAGCCAGTTGGTGAACCGGCCGTTGACGTAGTCGAGGGTCTGGCTGGCGATGAGGGCGCCGCCGAGGAACAGCGACATGCCCAGCAACACCCAGCTGAGCCGGGCGGTGGCGAGGTAGAGCATCACCAGGAACAGGCCGAAGTACAGCAGGGCGGTGCCGAGGTCGCGCTGGAAGATGATGACCGACATCGACAGGGCCCAGACGACGAGGATCGGGCCGAGGTCGCGCAGGCGCGGGAACCGCATGCCGAGGAACTTCTTGCCCACCATGGACAGGCTGTCGCGGTTGCGCACCAGGTAGCCGGCGAAGAACACCGCCAGGGCGATCTTCGCGATCTCACCGGGCTGGAAGGTGGCGAAGTCGCCGAAGCCGATCCAGACCCTGGCGCCGCTGACCTCACGGCCGAGACCCGGCACCAGCGGCAGCAGCAGCAGCGCCACACCGACGAACCCGGCCACGTAGGTGTACCGGAACAGCACCCGGTGGTTGCGGATGATGAGGATCACGGCGATGGCGCAGGCGATGGCCAGCCCGCTCCACACCGTCTGGCGGACGGCGGCGCTGGCCCAGCCGCTCTCGTTGTTGGCGATGTCGATGCGGTAGATCATCGCGATGCCGATGCCGTTGAGCAGGGTGGCGATCGGCAGCAGGAACGGGTCGGCTTCGCGGGCGACGAAGCGCAGCACGAAGTGCAGCGCGATGACCAGGCCGGACAGGCTCGCGCCGAGCAGCACCAGGGTGGTGTCGATCAGGCCGAGCGCGCCCAGCTGCACCAGCACGACGGCGCCGAGGTTGATGCCGCAGGCGATGACGAGCAGGAACAGTTCAAGGTTGCGCAGCTTCTGCGGCAGGTGCAACCGGCGGATCTTACCGGTCTGCGGGGCGGCCGCGCGGGCATCCGTGGCGGGCTTACTCTGCCGGGGCATTGCTCAACCGTTCCACGATGAGTTTGGCGTCCTCAAGGGAGGAGGCGTTGATGGTGCGCTCCACCTGCTGGCGGTCGTAGACGCGCAGCTGGTTCAGTTCCAGGTCGGTGTCTTCGTAGACGCTGGAGAGTTTGATCGGGCCGAGGTCCTGCTGGATGCCCTGGTAGATGGCGACGGTGCTGCCCTCGACGCCCACGAAATAGCGGCTCTGCGTCCACTGGTAGCCCAGCACGGCGGCGCCGACGATGGCGACGACCAGCAGGACGATGCCGGCCAGCCAGGTGATCTTGCGGCGCAGCGCCCGGCGGGCGTCCTCCTCGATGAGCTCGGAGAGGTAGTCCTGCGAGTCGGGTTCGAAGTGGGTCTCCCGCACCGGGTGCAGCCGCAGCGAGGGGATGCGGGGGGCGCGGGTGCGCACCGGTTCCTCGCCGAACGCCAGCGGTGCGGCGGCGGAGCCGACCACGACCGGGTCGCCCTTGCGTTCTTCGCCGTCACCGATGTCGACGACGACGATGGTGACGTTGTCGGGGGCGCCGCCGTCCAGGCTCTCCTTGACCAGCCGGTCGGCCACCGCCTGGGCGTCGAGCGGGGCCTTGAGGGCGTTGCCGATGCCGGTGTTCGACACCACGCCGCTGAGACCGTCGGAGCAGATCAGCCAGCGGTCGCCGGCACGGGTGGCCAGGATCGAGGTGTCGATCTCCGGGGACGCCTCGACGTCGCCGAGGACCCGCATCAGCACCGAGCGGCGCGGGTGCACCATGGCCTCGGCCTCGGTGATGCGGCCGCTGTCGACGAGTCGCTGCACAAAGGTGTGGTCGATGGTGATCTGTGACAGCTCACCATCACGGAGGAGGTAGATGCGGGAGTCGCCGATGTGCGCGATCGCGACCTGGCCGTCGAGCACCACGAGGGCGCTGACGGTGGTGCCCATGCCGGTGAGTTCGGCGTGCTCGAACACCGTCTCGGCCAGTTGGGAGTTCGCGGCGATCAGGGCTGCCTGCAGGGCGAACTCGGCGTCCTGCGGCGACTGGTAGACCTTGTCGGCCTCCATGATGCGTTTGGTGGCGATGGCGGAGGCGACGTCCCCGCCGGCGTGCCCGCCCATGCCGTCGGCCACCACGAACAGGGTGTGCCCGGCGTACCCGGAGTCCTGGTTGTTGGATCGAATCTTGCCAACGTTGGACGCGGCTGCGCTGTGACTAACCGTTGCCATGCACTACCGCCGCAGCTCGAAGCTGGTGGCGCCGATTTTGACGGTGGTGTTCAACGGCACCGAGGTGGGGACCGCCACGCGTTTGCCGCTGAGGAAGGTGCCGTTGGTGGAGTCGAGGTCCTGCAACATCCAGTCGTCGTGCCAGAGCATCAGACGGGCGTGGTGGGTGGAGGTGTAATCGTCCCGGATGACCAGGCTCGAGTCGCTGGACCGGCCGATCGTG
This sequence comes from Cryobacterium sp. AP23, assembly GCF_054075385.1. Taxonomy (NCBI): domain Bacteria; kingdom Bacillati; phylum Actinomycetota; class Actinomycetes; order Micrococcales; family Microbacteriaceae; genus Cryobacterium; species Cryobacterium sp. AP23. Next base: position 2,831,342 of record NZ_CM133415.1, read on the forward strand.
ATCGGTTCGGAGCCGAGCGGGAACTCGGTGCCGGCCTTGGGGCCGGAGGTGATGACCAGGCGGGTGGCTGTCTGGGTGGTGGCCTTGTCCGGTCCGGCCGGGGCGGCGGGTGCCGCATTCTGCCGGGAGAACTGCTCGGTCGGGGCGGATGCCGACGCGCTGGGCGCCTGCACGAACGGTGCCGCGGCAACCGGGGCGGGCGGCGGGGTGGCGAACGGGGCTCCGGGAGCCGCGGCCGCGGCCGGCGCATCCGTGGCCAGCTTGCGCACCCGGTGGCCGAACAGGTCGCTGCGCAGTGCATAGACGATGCCGAAGATGAACAGCCACAGCACCAGCAGGAACGCCAGGCGCAGCACCAACAGGGTCAGTTCACTGGGATTCATGCGTTCGGCCCCCAAAATCCGCCCATGTCGTGGCGCTGGGTGGCGTCGTCGACCCGGCGGGCCTCGGTGTGGTCGGCCTGGGCCTCGGCGACGACCCGGAAGACTATGCGGGTGCGGCCGATGGTGATGACCGAATCGGGTTCGAGGATGGCCTGCTTGACCGGGGCGCCGTTGAGCTGGGAGCCGTTGGTGGAGCCGAGGTCGCGCACCTGGGCGCGGGCGCCGTCCCAGATGATCTCGACGTGGCGGCGGGAGGTGCCGGTGTCGTCGATGGTGATGTCGGCATCCGAGCCGCGGCCGATGACCGTGCGGGACTTGACGAGCTGGTGGCGCTGGCCGCCGATGTCGACCACCGGGGTCCAGGCGACGGTGCCCTTGACCGAGGTGGAATCGATCTGCACCATGCCCTCGCTGAGGCTCTCGTCCACGGCGAAGGCGATCGACACCGCGCCGGTGAACTGGTAGCCCTGCGAGGCGGCGTGCTGCTGGACGAGTTGGCTGAGTTCGTCGACGAGGGCGGGGCCCAGGTCGGTCATGCGACGGTAGTCGGCGTCGGCCAGGCGCACGGTGAAGCGGTTGGGAGCGAGGATGCGGTCCCGCGACACGACGGCGGCTTTGGTGTCGAGCTCACGACGCAGCGCCGAGGTGATTTCCACCGGCTGCACGCCCGACTTGAAGGTCTTGGCGAAAGCACCGTTTACGGCGCGCTCAAGACCTTTCTCAAAGCTGTCCAGTATGCCCACAGGTCTCCCGATCCGGTCCGTTTGGCTATGTGCATGTTACTTGCCCCACGTGTTAACTCGCCCAATGGGCGGGTCGGGGCACGGGAAGTCATCCTACGGGGGTAGTTCCGCTGGACCACCAACGGGGGGTGTTCCGGACCTGCCGGCAGCCGAGTTCTGACGGGTCAGCGGGGGCCGATCGCACCGAATAGCGTTCGGGCCCTGGGGAATGCTAGGATTTCCAAGTTCGCGCGAGTGGCGGAATTGGCAGACGCGCTGGCTTCAGGTGCCAGTATTCGAAAGGATGTGGGGGTTCAAGTCCCCCCTCGCGCACAGTATGTGAGTGCACGAAGGATGAAAAATCTGCGCGAACAGGAAGGCCCCCGGGAAACCGGGGGCCTTTCGTCATTCCGCCGGATGCTTTTCACCGGTCGCGTGAACCCCGCAGCAAGGTAATACGAACAGAGAAGGAGCCATCCGGTGGCATCAATCGAAAAGTACGACACCAGCGCAGACGTCGCCGCGGAAGCCGCGCGTTCGGCGATCGCGGTTCTGAAGCAGGCAATTGACACCTTCGGTGAGGCCCGCTGGGTGCTCGCCGGCGGCAGCTCCCCGATGGCGGCGTACAAGATCATCGTGGCCGAGTACGCCGACGCCCTCGACTGGTCCAAGGTCGTCGCGGTCATCGGTGATGAGCGCGCCGTCGGCGTCGACTCGCCCGACTCCAACTGGGGCCAGGTCACCCCGCTGCTGTTCGGCACGCCGGAGACCCAGGCCGTGCGCGGGCTGCGCCCGGTGACCGAGCAGGGCGCCGAGATCGCGGCGACCCAGTATAACGAGGAGATCGGGACACTCGTCGGCGCCGGCGAGACCGCCCCGCGGTTCGACCTGGTCTGGCTGGGCGTGGGCGAGGACGGTCACACCCTGTCCCTGTTCCCCGGTCACCCCGAGTTCAACGAGAACGACGAGGACCTCGTCGTGCCGATCCACAACTCACCGAAGCCGCCGTCGGACCGCATCACCCTCACGACGAAATCCCTGACCAACACGAGTAACGCCGTGATCTTCGCCACCGGAGCCGGTAAGAAGGATGCGCTGGCCCGTGCGCTGGGCGAGAAGACGCTGCCGATCGCGCGCGTGAGCTCGGTGCTCGAATCCGGTGGGGCCGAGGTGCGCTGGCTCTTCGACGCGGCCGCCGCAAGCTAGCTCATCTGAACCGACGAAAGGCCCCGGGAAACCGGGGCCTTTCGTCGTCCCCGGGCGTTCCCGGGAGCGGGGTGGCTAGTCCGCCGGGCCGCCCGAGACCGTGTCTTCGTCGGTCTCGGGGGTGCCGTCGCTCTGGGACCCATCCGGCAACGCGTCGGCCTTGGCCTTCTCGGCGCTGCTGACGTCGGTGGAACCGTCCGGGGTCTTCTGGTCGCTCGTGTTGTCAGAATTCATAGACCCACTATAGGCAGCCGACCCGGGTGACCGGCTACTCCTCGACGGTGAATCCGAGCAGCTTCCCCGGGGCGGCGACGATCACCGAGCCGTCGTCGGCGTCGACCCCGACCATCCGCACCGAACCGGTGGAGAAGGTGTCGGTGATGGTGCCGCTCGCGTCGCACCCCTGGTAGTCCGAGCCGGCGGTGAACGTTGTGTTCTCGCTCTGGCCGGGGTAGGCCGCCATCAGCGGGTCGCGGGCGGTGGAGCAGGCGTAGGTCGAGTCCTTCGACGATGTCGCGTGGTCACCGGTGACAACATTCACGACCACCGATTCACCGTCGATGAGCATGACCTGCTCGGCGGTGAAGGACGCGAAGCTGCTGTCGGTGTTGGCACCGTTGAACCGGTCGCCCCCGAGCGGGACGGTCCAGTCGATCTCCCCGGTCGCCTCGTCCACGCCGATGAGGTCGACGTCGAAGTCCGTGCTGAGGCTGTCGTAGCCGGTCCCGTCGGCCTTCTTGGTCACGGCCGTGGTGCCCGCCTTGTAGAGGCAGAGGGTGCGCTTGCCCTCGGCGCGTTCCTCGTCGCTGACCGCGAGGTCGCAGAAGTCGGCTCCGTCCATGCTCCACACCGTTTCCCCGGTCTGCGGGTCCAGCGCGACGACCCGCCGTTGGGTGGCATCGGTGGTGAACGAGTCGCTCGAGCGGGCGGCGACGTCGATGACGTAGCCGGCACCGAGCATCACCTCGTTGTCGTCGTCGTCGTCCCAGGCCCAGCCGCCGTCGGATGACGTACCGGCACCGAAAACGTCCGCGTAGGTGCGTTCCCAGAGCGTCTGGCCACCGGCGCTCGCGCCGAGCACCTCGGTGCCGCCGGGCGCCCGGGCGTTCGTGGCATAGACGCGGTTGCCGAGGAGGCGAGCCGACGCCGGAAGCACGATGTCGCCATCCTGGCTGATCTCGCCCCCGCTGGCGGCGAAACGGTAGCTCACGCTGCCCGCGTCGTAGGCGGACTGCTTATAGCCGGTGAAGCATACGTCCGTGCCGTCGGCACAGGTCGACGGCCGGCTGGTCGCCCACACCCGGTTGTCGGGCACCGCGACCGCGGTTCCGGTGGCGAGGTCGGCCAGCACCAGGTCCTGCCAGCCCTTCTCGTCGCCGGGGCGGAGGTAGACGGCGAGGTGCTTGTCGCCGTCCTCGACGATGTGGGCGGTCACCAGCACACCGGGCGTGACCGCCCCGGTCACGGCGGTGTCGCTCCAGAGCTCGTCACCCGTTGCCGAGTCCCAGGCCACGATCTGCAGAGTCCCTGAGGACGCTTTCGTGTAGGAGAGGACGACCCCATCGGCGGCGACGGGCTGGCCGACCAGGGACGCATCGATGGTCCAGTCCGGCGTGGCGACGGTTTCGAGCTCCCGGATGGTGGCCTCGGCGTCACTCTCCGGTGCGGGAGCGGCCGCCTCCGGCGTGCAGCCGGTGAGCGTGACCAGCAGCGCCAGAGCCGCAATCGGCAGCGTGAACGTAGGTCTGAACATGGCTTCCCCCGAATCCCCCCAGGCGAAATCGCCAAGGCTGCCAGTATGGCGCATCCGGCCCGCGCGCTCGCCCGCCCGGCTGGCCCGCGCATCCGGTGTGCAACTCTGCCCGCTGCGGACAAGTGGTCCCGGCACACCGGGACCACTTGTCCGCACGGGGAACAGTTGCGGGGCGCGGGGCCGGTCTGGGAGCGGGCGGGGACGCCTGTTACTGTCGTTTGGTCACCCCGCACCGGGCTGACACCACTGTTTTCAGGGAGATCACGTGAACCAGCCGCGCATGAACGTCGAATCGTTCAACCTCGATCACCGCACCGTCGTCGCGCCCTACGTGCGCCTGGCCGATACGAAGGTGCTGCCCCAGGGCGACGTCATTGTGAAGTACGACGTGCGCTTCACCCAGCCGAACGTGGCACACCTGGAGATGCCGGCGGTGCACTCGATCGAGCACCTCTTCGCCGAGTACTCCCGCAACCACTCCACGCGGGTCATTGACTTCTCGCCGATGGGCTGCCAGACCGGGTTCTACCTGATCCTGCAGGGCCAGCCGGAGTTCAGCGAGGTGCTCGAGCTGATCGCGGCGACCATGACCGACATCCTCGGCGCCTCCGAGGTGCCCGCCGCCAACGAGGTGCAGTGCGGCTGGGGCGCCAATCACTCCCTCAGCGCCGCCCAGGAGGCCGTGACGGTCTTCCTGGCCGGCCGTGCGGGCTGGTCGAACGTCACCTCGTGAGCACGGTTGGCCCCGGCACCGCCGGCCCCGGCACCAGTGAGGCGAGCGCTATTGACGCGATCATCCTCGTCGCCATGGCGGAGGAGGCCGCGCCGTTCCTGGCCGCCGGCACCGACGTCGCCCCGGCGGTCGCCGTGGGCAAGGCCCTGCAGTACCGCCTGACCCTGGCCGGCCGGCCGGTGCTTCTCGTCCAGGGCGGCATCGGGCTGGTCAACGCGGCCGGCGCGACGACATCCGCCATCCTCACCGTCCGCGCCTCCGACCCGGCGGCTGCGCCCCTGGTGATCAGCGCCGGATCGGCCGGGGGAGTGGGTGTGCAGGTGCGGGTGGGCGAGGTCGTGATCGGCAGCGACTACCTCAACAGCGATGCGGATGCCCAGGCCTTCGGTTACGCTCTCGGCCAGGTGCCCGGCATGCCGGCCCGCTATTCGGGTGCGGCCGCGGCACTCGCTACCGCGGAGGCGCCCGCGAGGATGCCGGACGGTTCGGCCCTGGTCGTGCAGCGCGGGCTGATGGTCTCCAACGACAAGTTCGTGGGGCCGGAACTCGCCGAGAGCCTGCGCGTGCAGTTTCCCGGGGTGCTCTCCACCGACATGGAATCGGTCGGGATCGCCCAGACCTGCTTCGTCTACGGGGTGCCGTTCGTGGCCATCCGCGGCATCTCCGACCTGTGCGGCCCGGTGGATGACCACCTCACCCACGTCGATGACGCGGCCGACCGCTCCGCCGCCGTCGTGCTGGACACCCTCCGCCGGCTCGCGGACTGAGTCGCCGGCCCGCGGCGTCCGCTAACTGTTCCCCAAACGGACAATTGCACCCGGTGTGCCGGGTGCAATTGTCCGCAGGGGGAACAGTTGAGCGGGTCAGCGCACCAGGGCGGGACGCTTGGGGTTGAAGGACCAGTCCTTGACCAGGTACTGCATGGCGATGGCGTCGTTCCGGGCGCCGAGCCCCTCCCGCAGGTAAAGCTCGTGCGCGGCGGCCAGCTTCTCCTCGTCCACCGTCACGCCCAGGCCCGGTGCGGTCGGCACCTGTACCCGGCCGCCGCGGATCTGTAGCGGGTTCTCGGTCAGGCCCTGGCCGTCCTGCCAGATCCAGTGCGTGTCGATGGCGGTGGGCGTGCCCGGAGCGGCGGCGGCGACGTGGGTGAACATCGCCAGCGAGATGTCGAAGTGGTTGTTGGAGTGCGAGCCCCACTGCAGGCCCCAGTCGTCACAGAGCTGCGCCACCCGCACCGACCCGCTCATGGTCCAGAAATGCGGGTCGGCCAGGGGGATGTCGACGGCATTCGAGCGGATGGTGTGGCCCATCTCGCGCCAGTCGGTGGCGATCATGTTGGTGGCGGTGCGGAGGCCCGTGGCCCGCTTGAACTCGGCCATCACCTCCCGGCCGGAGTAGACGCCCTCGGCGCCGACCGGGTCCTCGGCGTAGGCGAGCACACCGCGGAGGGACCTGCCCACGGCCACGGCCTCCTCGAGCAGCCAGCCGCCATTCGGGTCCAGCGTCACCCGGGCCTCCGGGAACCGGTCGGCCAGGGCGGTGACGACCTCCGCCTCCTCCCAGGCGGGCAGCACGCCGCCCTTGAGCTTGAAGTCCGCGAAGCCGTACCGGGCGTGCGCGGCCTCGGCCTGCTGCACGATGCCGGCGGCGTCGAGCGCCGGCCGGTGCTGGGCCACCGACCAGGCATCGCCGCCGGATTCGGCCCCGCGATAGGGCAGGTCGGTAGCGGCGGCATCCGCGACGAAGAAGAGGTAACCGAGCATCTCCACGGCGTCGCGCTGCTGGCCGTCACCGAGCAGCGCCGCGACGGGCACGCCAAGGTGCTGGCCGAGCAGGTCCAGGTGGGCCGATTCCAGCGCGGTGACCACGTGGATGGTGGTGCGCAGGTCGAAGGTCTGCAGCCCCCGGCCGGCGGAGTCGCGGCCGGCGAAGTGCGTGCGGACGGTGTTGAGGGTGGTGCGGTAGGCGCCGAGCAGGGCGTCGACGACGAACTCGCGCGAGTCTTCGAGGGTGCGCCGGATGTCTTCACCGCCCGGCACCTCGCCCACGCCCACGTTGCCGTTGCTGTCGGTGAGCAGCACGATGTTGCGGGTGAAGTACGGGCCGTGTGCCCCACTGAGGTTGAGCAGCATGCTGTCGTGACCGGCGACCGGCACGACCCGCATCGACTCGATGACGGGTGTTTCGAGGGTGCTCATCAGCGGGCGGTTTCGCCGTCGCGGGTGAGCTCGCCGTCGCGCTGCCGCCAGACCCCGAGCGGGTTGTCGTCCTGCAGCACGTCCGGCACCAGGCCGGCCGGCAGGTTCTGGTAGCTGACCGGGCGCAGGAACCGCTCGATGGCGAGCGAACCCACCGAGGTGGTCTGGCCGTTCGACGTGGCGGGGAAGGGGCCGCCGTGCACCATGGCGTGGCCGACCTCGACGCCCGTCGGCCAGCCGTTGAACAGCACCCGGCCGGCGCGGAGCTCGGCCTCGTCCAGTAGCGCCTGCGCGCCGGGCTCGGCGCCGTCCGAGTGGATGGTGACGGTGAGTTGGCCTTCGAGGCCGGCCAGGATCTCGGCCATCTGCTCGGTGTCGTCGACGGTGACCACCAGGCTCGCCGGGCCGAAGATCTCCTCCTGCAGGGTCTCGTCGGTGAGGAAGGTGTGCGCGTCGGTCACGAAGAGCTGCGGGACCCCGCAAACCGACACGGCCGGGGCGGCCTCGCCGCGGGCGAGGTTCGTGACGGCGGGGTGGTGGTCGAGCACGGCGGCGCCGCGGTCGAAGGCGTCGCGGATGCCCGCGCTGAGCATGGCAGCACCGGCCACCTGGCTCACGGCGTCGGCGGCGGCCGCGGTGAAGGCATCCGCCGGTGCCCCGCGGGGCACGAAGACCAGCCCGGGGCTGGTGCAGAGCTGGCCGTTGCCGGTGCTGACGGAGGCGACCCAGGCGGCGCCGAGCTCGGCCGCCGAGGCAGCCAGGGCGCCGGGGAGTACGAAGACCGGGTTGACGCTGCTCATCTCGGCGAACACCGGAATCGGTTCCGGCCGGTTGCGGGCCGCGTCGACGAGGGCCATGCCCGCCGTGCGCGAGCCGGTGAACCCGACCGCCTTGATGCGGGGGTGGCTGACGAGGGCGATGCCCACGGAGGCGCCGCCGCCGAACAGCAGCGAGAACACGCCCGGGTGCAGGTCGTGCTCGGCGACCGCGGCGCTGATCGCCCGGCCGACGAGTTCGGAGGTGCCCGGGTGGGAGCTGTGCGCCTTGACCACGACGGGGGAGCCGGCCGCCAGCGCCGAGGCGGTGTCGCCACCGGCCACCGAGAAGGCGAGCGGGAAGTTGCTGGCGCCGAAGACGGCCACCGGGCCGACGGAGATCTTGCGCAGCCGGATGTCGGCGCGGGGGAGCGGGCTGCGCTCCGGCAGAGCCGGGTCGATCCGGGCGTCGTGGAAGGTGCCGGTGCGCAGCAGCCCGGCGAAGAGGCGCAGCTGGCCGGTGGTGCGGGCCGTCTCGCCCTGCACCCGGCCGCGGGGCAGCCCGGTCTCGGCGATCACCCGGTCGGTGAGCACGTCGCCGAGGGCGGCGATGTTGTCGGCGATGGTCTCCAGGAACGCCGCCCGGGCCTCTGGCGTGGTCTTGCGGTAGCCGGCGAACGCGGCCCAGGCCAGCTCGGCGGCCTCGTCGACCTCCGCGGTGCCGACCAGGCCGTAGCGGGGCTCCAGGGCTGTGCCGGTGGCCGGGTCGGTGCCGAAGACCTCACCGTTGCCGCCCTGCACAGGGCGGCCGCCGATCAGGGACGAGCCGGTCAGGCCGGTTTCGGGGCTGCTCTGCGGCAGGGAAATCGGATCGCTCTGGATGGTCATCGAGACACTCCTTGGGGCTCAGGCGCGTAACTGCGCTCGTTTCAGCGTAGAAAGGACCGGCGGCGGCGCCAACATGAAATCTGCATGCATCGATTCACGGGATGCATTGAACTCACGGATTTTCGACCGCGGATTGAAAGATCTCCAGCACCTTCTGCACCGCCGGGTTGTCGTTGTCCTCCCGCCAGGCCACATCCAGTTCGATCCGGGTGCGCTCGCTCAACGATGGCGGAATGTCCAGGGTCTTGAACACGACGCCGTCGGGCACGAAGCGCTGGGCGGACGCGGGCACGAGGGTGAGGCCGAGCCCGGCCTGCACGAACGCGAGGAGCGCCGGCACCTGGCTGGCGTACTGGATGATCACCGGCTGGCTGCCGGCCGCGGCGAACAGGTTGAGCAGCAGGTCGTGGAAGTACCGGGCCTGGCTGGGCGAGTACATCAGCAGCGGTTCGCCGTGGAAGTCGAGCAGGGAGAGCGGCTCGGGCTTGTCGGCGAGGTGACTGCCGATCGGCACCGCGGCGACCAGGTGCTCGGTCATCACCGGGCGGGTCAGGATGCCGGGCCGGCCGACGAGCGGGCGCAGCAGGCCCAGGTCGACGGTGCCTTTGACCAGTTCGTCCATCTGGTCGGTGGTCACCAGCTCGCGCAGCACGAGGCTGACGTCGGGCATCTCGTCGGCGGCCCGGCGCAGCAACAGCGGCAGCGCGCTCATGGCGGCCATGGCGGTGTACGCGATTGTGAGAGTGCCGGTGGCCCCTGACCCGACCCGGCGCACGTCCACGGCCGCCTTGGCGGCGAGGTCGAGGATGCGGCGGGCGTTGGGGAGTAGGGACTGCCCGGCGGCCGTGAGGTTGACCCGCCGGCTGGTGCGGTTGAACAGCAGGGTGCCGATCTCGCGCTCGAGCAGCTGGATCTGCCGGCTGAGCGGCGGCTGGGTGATGCGGAGGCGATCGGCGGCCGCACCGAAGTGCAGCTCCTCGGCCACGGCCACGAAGCATTCGAGCTGGACTAGGGAAAACATCGATCTACTCCTTGAATCAAACTGTGCATATATTAGCTTGGACCTGAATCGATTGCACTTTATCGTTCTTGTTATTGCAAGGCGACAAGCTGTTTCGGCAGCTGACCAGAGGAGTGCTCAGTGTTCGACGGCGTACTGTTTTTCCCGCTCACCCCCTTCACCGCAGACGACCAGGTGGACCACGAGGTGCTCGCGGAGCACCTGGAGCGCGGCCTGGGCTACGGACCGGGCGGGATCTTCATCGCCTGCGGCACCGGCGAATACCACGCCCTGGCCCCCCGCGAATTCAGCGCAGTGGTGCGCACCGCCGTCAGGACCACGGCTGGCCGGGTGCCGGTCTTCGCCGGCGCCGGCGGGCCGGTGGCGCTGGCCAAGGAGATGGCCGTCGCGGCCGCCGAGGCCGGCGCCGACGGCCTGCTCCTGCTGCCGCCCTACCTGGTCGGCAGCCCGCAGGCCGGCCTGGTGGACTACGTGAAGGCCGTCACGGCCGTCACCGACCTGCCCGTGATCGTCTACCACCGCGGCAACGCCCGGTTCACGGTCGCCAGCGCGGTGGAGGTCGCCGCGCTGCCGACGGTCGTGGGCTTCAAGGACGGCGTCGGCGACCTCGACCTGATGTCCCGCATCGTGCGCGCCGTGGTCGACAGCACCGCAGCCACCGGCAAGGCCTTCACCTTCTTCAATGGCCTGCCCACCGCCGAGGCGTCCCAGAACGCCTACCGGGCGATCGGCGTCTCGCTATACTCGTCCGCCTCGTTCGCGTTCGCCCCCGAGCTGGCCGTGGCCTTCTACGACGCACTGGAGAGCGGCGACACGGAGCTGACCGAACAGCTCAGCCGCGCCTTCTTCCACCCGATCGTGCACCTGCGCGACCAGGTTCCCGGCTACGCGGTGTCGCTGGTCAAGGCGGGCGCCGAGCTCGGCGGCATCCGGGCCGGGCACGTGCGGCCGCCGCTGGTGGACATGGCGCCGGAACACCGCGCCGAGCTGGTCGAGATCATCGCCGCCGGCCGCCGGGTGCTCGCCGACCGGACCGGCACGGATGCGCCACAGGGGCAGACGCCATCTTCCTACGTAGACGGCGGGGTGCTGCTCGGATAGGCTCGGCCGCATCTGCGTCCGACCGAAGGAGTTTGAGATGGCAGCATCACCGATCCCGGAAACGGGTGTGCGGGACGTGAAGTCCGCCGCGCGCACCGTGGAGCTGCTGGAGGTGCTCAGCAGCCGGCAGAACCGGCCCACGAGCATCCGCGAGCTGAGCGAGGAGATGGGCGTGCCCCGCAGCAGCCTGCACGCGCTGCTGCGCACCCTGGCCAAACACGGCTGGGTGCGCGGCGACAGCACCGGGTCGATGTACATGATCGGCATCCGCGCGCTCCTGGCCGGCACCAGCTATCTCGACTCCGACCCGTACCTGCCGGTCGTGCAGACCTTCCTCGACGACCTCAACGACCAGCACGACGAGACCTTCCACTTCGGCCGGCTCGACGGCACCGACGTGGTCTACCTCGCCACCCGCGAGTCGAGCCGGTACCTGCGTGCCTACAGCCGCGTCGGCCGGCGGCTGCCCGCGTTCGCGACCTCGCTGGGTAAGGCGCTGCTGGCCGACCGGACGGATGCGCAGCTCGCCGCGCACCTGCAGCGCGAGCCCGTGGCGCTGACGCCGCACACCCTGGTGAGCCGCGCCGACCTCGACGCCGACCTGGCCGCCACCCGCGAACGCGGCTACGCGATCGACAACGAGGAGAACACGATGGGCCTGCGCTGCTTCGCGTTCGCCCTGCCGTACTCCGAACCCGCCACCGACGCCATCAGCGTCTCCCTCCCGCTGTCCCGGCTCACCGAGACCAGGGAACGCGAACTCATCGCCGGCCTGCGGCTGGCCAGCCAGAAGATCGGCAACATCGTGCGCCCGATCAAGGACGCCGCCTGGACCTGACGCCTGCCCGACAGGCGCGACACAAAGGAGCAGTACCCGTGGAACACCACCTCATCACCGACATCGTGATCACCCCGGTCGCCTTCCGCGACCTGCCGCTGCTGAACACCGTCGGCGTGCACGAGACCTTCGCGTTGCGCGCGATCGTGGAGATCGTCACCGACTCGGGCGTCTCGGGGGTGGGGGAGACCTACGGCGACGCCCCGCACCTCGCCCGGCTGCAGCTGGCCGCGCGGGCCCTGATCGGGGTGGATGTGTTCAGCATCGGTGTGATGCGGCTGCGGATCATCGAGGCGCTGCGCGGCGACACCACCGTGGGCGGCCACGGCATGAGCGGCATGGTGACGGGATCCAGCACCCCCGACCGGGTGCTGTCGCCGTTCGATGTGGCCGCGCTCGACATTCAGGGCAAGATCGTCGGCCGGCCGGTGAGCGACCTGCTCGGCGGCGCGGTGCGCAGCGAGGTCGCGTTCAGCGGCTACCTCTTCTATAAATGGGCCGGTCACCCCGGCCACGCCGACGACGCCTGGGGCGCCGCGATCGACCCGGCCGGCATCGTCGCCCAGGCCCAGCGGATGGTCACCGACTTCGGCTTCTCCGCCCTGAAGCTCAAGGGCGGGGTCTTCGAACCGGAGGAAGAGGTCGACGCGATCCTGGCGCTGCGGAAGGCCTTCCCGAACCACCCGCTGCGACTGGACCCCAACGCCGCCTGGACCGTGCCGACCTCGGTGCGGGTGGGCCAGGCCCTCGAGGGGGTGCTGGAATACCTCGAGGACCCCACCCCCGGGCTGGCCGGAATGGCGGCGGTGCGCCGGGACGTGCCCATGCCCCTGGCCACGAACATGTGCGTGGTGAGCTTCGACGACGTGGCCCCGGCGGTCGCCGCCGGGTCCGTGGACGTCATCCTCTCCGACCACCACTTCTGGGGCGGCCTGCGTCGCAGCCAGGCCCTGGCGGGCATCACCGAGACCTTCGGCCTCGGCCTGTCGATGCACTCCAACTCGCACCTGGGCATCAGCCTCGCGGCGATGGTGCACCTCGCCTCCGCCACCCCCAACCTCGACTACGCCTGCGACACGCACTGGCCCTGGAAGGACGCCGACGAGGATGTCATCGTGCCCGGCGCGCTCGGGTTCGAGAACGGCTCCGTGCGGGTGCCGACCCTGCCGGGACTCGGCGTGGAACTCGACCGTGACGCCCTCGCCCGGCTGCACGAGCAGTACCTCGCCTGCGGGCTGCGTAACCGCGACGACACCGGCTACATGCAACGCATCCAGCCCGACTACGAACTGGTCACCCCCCGCTGGTGAGCACCGGGACCGCGCCTGGCGCGCCACTCAACGTCCTCGTCACCGACCGCATCCTCAGCCGGTTCGAGGCCGAACTCACCCGCGGCGACGACACCGCCCGCTGGACCATTGCCCCGGACTGGAGCGCCGAGCAGGTCCTGGCCGAACTGCCGCGCACCGACGTGCTGGTCTGTTCGACGATGACCCCGGAGATGGCCGCGGCCGGCCGCAACCTGCGCCTGGTGCAGGTCACCGGCGCCGGCGTCGACAAGATCCCGCTGGCCGACCTGGCCCCCGGCGTGGCCGTCGCCAACACCTTCCACCACGGCCGACCCATCGCCGAACACGTGCTCATGGTGTCGCTGATGCTCAACCGGCACGTCCTCGCCGCGGATGCCCAGATGCGGGCGGGTCGCTGGCTCACGGTGGCCACCGACCCGGACGTGGCCTTCCACGGCGTGCTGGCCGGCCGCACCGTCGGCCTGCTGGGCCTCGGCGGGATCGGCCAGGAGGTGGCCAGGCTGGCCGGCGCCCTCGGCATGACCGTGCAGGCGATCCGGCGCGACCCGGCCGGCCCGGTGCCCGAGGACCTCGACCTGGCCTGGGTCGGCGGCCTGGCCGACCTGCCCCGGCTGATGAGCACCTCCGACATCGTCGTGGTCACCATCCCGCTCAGCGACAGCACCCGCGGGGTGGTGGATGCGGCCGCCCTGGCCGTGATGCGGCCCACCGCGATCCTGGTGAACGTGGCCCGCGGGGCCGTGATCGACGAGGACGCCCTGTTCGCGGCGCTCACCGCCGGCAACATAGCCGGCGCCGGCATCGACGTGTGGTGGGGTGCCCCGGCCGGCGCCAGCGCCCCGCCGGCCACGCAGCGCTTCGCCACGCTGGAGAACGTGGTGCTCACCCCGCACCACTCCGGTCACGCCCGCACCACCTTCGAGCTGCGGGCCGCCGACATCGCCGCGAATGTGCGCAACGTGGCTGCGGCTCGGCCCCTGATCAACCAGGTGCGGACGCCGCACCGGGCCTGAGCCTGCGGGTCAGCTCAGCCGACGAGCTGGGCGCCGATCAGCATCACGGCGCCCAGGGTGGAGACGCTCAGGGCCACCAGGCGGAGGCGCCGGTGGTCGAGCAGCCGGTTCGCGTACCGGGAGAGCAGGTAGCCCACGAGCACCGCGGGAATCATCCACAGCGCCAGGCTCACGGTCTGCCGGGTCACCGCGCCGACCGCCACCAGGGCCACCAGCGAGATCGACGAGCCCACCAGGAAGAACGCGGACATGGTGCCGCGCAGCCGCGGCCCGTGCGAACGCTGCCAGATCAGGGCCATCGGGGCGCCGCCGATCGAGGTGGTGGTGCCCATCACCCCCGACGCCGCCCCGGCCGAGATGAGCGAGATCCGCCCGGGAACCGGCGCCCAGCCGGCGAAGGCGAGGATCACACCACCGAGGACGACGAGGGCCACCAGCCAGGCCAGTCCCTCTGCGGGCAGCACGGCGACCAGCCAGGCGCCGGCCAGGCTGCCGGGGATCCGGCCCACCAGCGCCCAGCCGGCCCCCTTGAGGTCCAGGGCGGCGCGTTCCCGCACCGCGACCATGGCGGTGACCACGACCGCGAGCATGATGATCGAGCCGGGCAGCAGGGTCGGATCGATCAGCCCGATCACCGGGGCCGCGAGCATGCCCATGCCGAACCCGATCGACGCCTGCAGGGCGGAGGCCGCGATGAGGGTCACCGCGATGATGCTGATCTCCAGCCAGCTCACAAGGCGCGGGCCAGCTGTTCCGGCTCGTCGCTGGTGGGCTGGATGGGGAAGTGGCACTCCGCGATGTGCTCCGGGTTGTCCAGGGCGGCCCGCGGCTCCGGCGCCAGGGTGGCGCAGATGTCCTGCGCCTTCCAGCAGCGGGTGCGGAACCGGCAGCCGGACGGCGGGTCGAGCGGGGAGGGCATTTCGCCTTCCAGGATGATCCGCTGGCGTGGGGCCGTCGCGGTCACGTCGAGGTGCGGGGAGGCGGACATCAGCGCCGCGGTGTACGGATGGCTGGGCCGGTCGAAGACCTCCTCGGCGGTGCCGGTCTCCACGATCCGGCCGAGGTACATGACCGCGACCCGGTCGGCGACGTGGCGCACGACGGAGAGGTCGTGCGAGATGAAGATGTAGGCCACGCCGAGGCGCTGCTGGAGGTCGTTGAGGAGGTTGAGCACCTGCGCCTGAACCGAGAGGTCCAGCGCGGAGACCGGTTCGTCGAGCACGATGACGTCGGGGTTGAGCGCCAGCGCCCTGGCGATGCCGATGCGCTGCCGCTGCCCGCCGGAGAACTCCTGCGGGGACTTGCCGGCGTCGCTGGGGCGCAGGCCCACCAGGGTGAACAGTTCGCTCAGCCGGGCCTGCCGGGCCGCCTTGGTCGGGTACAGGTCCCGGTGGGTGGCCCACGGTTCCGACACGATCTCGCCGGCGGTCATGCGGGCGTTCAACGATGCGAACGGGTCCTGGAACACCATCTGCACCCGGCGGCGCCAGGCGAGCAGCTCACTGCGCTTGAGGCCGAACGGATCGACGCCGTCGAAGCGCACGGTGCCGCTGTCGGGGGTTTCCAGCATCAGCAGGGTGCGGGCGAGGGTGGACTTGCCGCAGCCGGATTCACCGACCAGGCCGAGGGTCTCGCCGCGGTTCACGTACAGGTCGATCTTGTCGAGGGCGCACAGGGTGTTGTTGCCCTTGCCGCCAGGGACGTGGAAATTCTTGGTGAGCTCACGGACATCCAGCAGTGCTTCAGACATGGTCCAGCTCCTTCGAGAAGTGGCAGGCGACGGTGCGGTCCGCGCCGGCGGGTTCGAGCGGCGGGCTGACCGCGCGGCAGATGTCCTGCACGAGCGGGCAGCGGGACTGGTAGACGCAGCCCACCGGGATGTTGTGAAGTTCGGGTGGGGAGCCGGCGATGGACTTGAGGTCTTCGCCGCGGCCGATGTTGGCCGGCACGGAGTCCAGCAGCCCCCGGGTGTACGGGTGGTGCGGGGTGGCGAACACCTCGCGCACCGGGCCGGTCTCCACCACCTTGCCGGCGTACATCACCGCCACGGTGTCGGCTTCCTCGGCCACTAGGGCCAGGTCGTGCGTGATCAGCACCACGGCCATGTGGGTTTCGGTGCGGAGGTCCCGCAGCAGCGCCATGATCTGCGCCTGCACCGTCACGTCCAGCGCCGTGGTGGGCTCGTCGGCGATCAGAAGCCGCGGGTTGAGGGCGACGGCCATGGCGATGAGCACCCGCTGGCGCATGCCGCCGGAGAACTGGTGCGGGTAGGAGTCCACCCGGGACTCGGGTTCGGGGATGCCGACCCGGCGCATCAGCTCGACGGCCTTGACCTTGGCGGCCTTCGCCGACAGGCCGTGGTGGATGCGGAACGCCTCGCCGAGCTGAGTGCCGACGGTGTACACCGGGTTGAGCGCGGTGAGGGCGTCCTGGAAGACGATGCCGAGCTCGGGGCCGGCGAACTTGCGGCGCTCCTTGGGCTTGAGGCGGGCAAGGTCAGTGCCGTTCAGGCGCACCTCGCCGCCGGCCACGTCGGCGACGGGGTCGAGCAAGCCGGCGATGGCCTTGGCGGT
This sequence comes from Cryobacterium sp. AP23, assembly GCF_054075385.1. NCBI lineage: Bacteria > Bacillati > Actinomycetota > Actinomycetes > Micrococcales > Microbacteriaceae > Cryobacterium > Cryobacterium sp. AP23. The sequence goes on from NZ_CM133415.1 coordinate 2,847,836, forward strand.
CATCGATTTGCCGCAGCCGGATTCACCAAGCAGGGCGATGGTGCGGCCGGAGAAGGCCTGGAAGCTGACCTCGTCGACGGCGCGCAGGGTGCCCTTGGGGGTACGGATCTCGACGACGAGGCCGTCGACATCCAGGACCAGCTGGTTCTCGGCGCGCACGGCGGTGTCGCCGACGGTCTGGGTGATGGTGCTCATCACGCCACCTCCTTAACGGGCATGCGGGCGATGAAGCGCTTGCGCTTGTGCTTGAGTGTGAGGCGCCAGCGCTGGGCGGGGTCGGTGGCGATGCGGAGCCACGCGGCGAGCACGTTGGCAGCGACGGTGGTGATCACGATGGCCAGGCCCGGGAACAGCGACAGCCACCAGGCGGTCTGCAGGTACTGCCGGCCCTGGGCGACCATCAGGCCCCAGCTCACGTCCGGCGGCTGGATGCCGATGCCGAGGAAGCTCAGCGACGACTCGGCCAGCATCACGTAACAGAACTCGAGCGTGGCGAGGGTGAGCAGGGTCGGCAGCACGACCGGGATGACGTGCCGGCGGATGATCGCGGCCGGCTTGGTGCCGAAGGTGCGGGCGGCATCCACGAAGGTGCGGCTCTGCAGCTCGGCCGATTCGGCGCGGGCGGTGCGCAGGTAGATCGGGATGCGGGTGAGGGCCAGGATCAGCACGATGTTGGCCGCGCTCGGGGAGAACACGTACAGCACGACAACGGCCAGCAGCAGCGACGGGAAGCTCATGATGACGTCGGCGATGCGCATCGAGATGGTCTCGCGCCAGCCGCGGTGGAAGCCGGCCCAGACGCCCCAGAGCGAGCCGATCACCAGGGAGATGCCCACGGCGGGCAGGGCGACCGACAGGGTGGTCTGGGTGGCGACCACGAGCCGGGCGAGCATGCTGCGGCCGAGGGAATCGCTGCCGAGGATGAACTGCCAGCCTTCGGCGAGGCTGAACGGCGGCTGGTTCGTGGCCGACAGGTTCTGTTTCGTGGCCAGGTCGCCCATCAGGGTGGGGCCGAAGAGCGCCGTGAGCCCGACGAGCACGAGCACGATCGCCGCCGCGGTGGCGAACCGGTCCTTGCGGAGCAGGTGGAACAGGCCGGGCTTGGTGGCGACGAGGTTGCGCGGCAGGGCGATGACCTCGGTGCTCGGCGGGGTGACGGACCGCCCGCCGGGCGGAAGCTGCGGGTTAGCGAGTGGGCTGGACATTGAGTTTCCGTTCCTGGGCGGCGGCGGCGGGTGCGGCCCGGCGCTTCCTGGCCCGGGTGGTCGGCCGCACGCGGGCGTCGAGCAGTGCGTAGCCGAGGTCGATCAGGATGTTCAGGGCGAAGATCGAGACGGCGGTGAGGAGCACGGCCGCCTGCAGCACGGCGAAGTCGCGCTGCAGGATCGAGTCGATCATCAGCTTGCCGATGCCGGGCCAGCCGAAGATGGACTCGACCACCACGGCGCCGTTGATCAGGCCCACGGCGAGGTCGCCGGCCACGGTGAGGGCGGGGGCGGCGGCGTTCCGCAGCGCGTGCCGGCTGACCACCCGCACCTCGCTGGCGCCCTTGCTGCGGGCCAGCTTGATGTACGGCTCGGAGAGGGAGGAGACCATGGCGCCGCGCACGATCTGCACCAGCACACCGAACGGGCGCATCAGCAGCACCGCGATCGGCAGCAGCCAGGAGGTGGGACTACTCACCCCCGAGGTGGGCACCCAGCCCAGGGTGATGGCGAAGACCCAGATGCCCATGATCGCCAGCCAGAAGTCCGGGATGCTCGCCGCGGCCATCGAGGCGAAGCTGGAGATCCGGTCGACGATGCCGTTGGGCTTGAGGGCGGCCCAGCTGCCGACGATCACGGCCAGCACGACGGCCAACAGCATCGTCACCCCGGCCAGCTGCAGGGTGGCCGGGAAGGCCCGCAGGACCATTTCGCCTGCGGGCTCCCCTGTGCGAAGAGAAACCCCGAAGTCCAACCGCAGCACGCCGCCGAAGTAGTTCGCCATCTGCACCAGGAGCGGGTCATCGAAGCCGTTGCGTTCGGTGAAGTCCGCCCGCATCTGCTCGGTGGCGTTCAGGGGCAGGTACAGGCTGGCCGGGTTACCGGTCAACCGTGCCAGGGCGAAGACACCGACAATGACCACGATCAGCGGGATGGCGCTGGAGATGATCCTGCGTCTGAGGAAGGTCCACACGAGTTTCTCTTTTCCTATCGGCTACCGAGCGGGAGCTCAGCCGGCGGGGGTGATTTCGGCGACGCGCAGTTCGTCACCCGACGAGGAGTTCGGCGTGTAGTCCACCGCGGCGGACTTGCCGATCACTCCGGTCTGGTGCGAGATGAACGCGAACTGCACGATCTCCTCGTTCTGGTAGGCGAAGATGTCCTGGTAGGCGCTCTCCCGCTCGTCACCGGTGAGCACGGACGCATCCGTGAGCATGGTGTCGAACTCGGGGGTGCCGAACACGCTCTGCGCACCGGTGGTGGTCATGTACTGCTCGACGCTGAACGCGGCGTCACCGGCCTGGTTGCCGTGCTGGATGAGCAGGGCGATGGCTCCCTCGTCGGAGACGAACGGGCGCAGCTGGTACTGCAGGTGCTGCGACGTGTCGACCATCTTCAATTCCACGTTCAGGCCGGCCTGGGTGAGCTGTTCCTGCAGGATCTGGCTCATCTCGGAGACCTTCGGGAACTGGGCGTTGCGGGCGACGATGGTGATCTTCTCATCGACCGGCACGCCGTCGGCCTTGGCCTCGGCGACCAGGGCGCTGGCCTTGGCCACGTCGAACTCCCACGGCTCGAGGTCGGGGTTGTGGCCCACGATGCCCTCCGGCACGAGCTGGGCGGCCGGGATGTGGGCGCCCTGGTAGAGGGAGTCGGTGATGCCCTGCTTGTCGATGGCGTAGTTGATCGCCTGGCGCACCCGGATGTCGTTCAGCGGTGCGATCTCGGCGGTGAGGCGGAGCGCCACGGTTTCGTTGTTCGGGTAGTCCAGTCCGAGGTCACCCGCGCCGTCGTCGGCGCCGAGGCCCATGGCCAGGTCGGCTTCCCCGCTGGTGATCATGGCCGCGCGAACGGTGCCCTCTGCGCGCCACTGGTATTCGGCCTCGGCGTAGGCGGGGGCGTCACCCCAGTAGTCGTCGTTGCGCTCGAGGGTGAGCTTGGTGCCGGCATCCCACTGCTTCACCTTGTACGGGCCGGTGCCGACGGGCTCGCGCACCTTGGCGGCGGTGTCGGTGCTGGTCGGCACGATCTCCACGAAGGAGAGCCGCAGCGGCAGGATCGGGTCGGGGCTGACGGTGCTCACCGTCAGGGTGGTCTCGTCGACGGCGGTGACCTCGAGGTCGTTGTCACCGAAGACGTAACCCTCGACGTTGCAGCCGAGGTCGGAGTTGACGGCCCGGTCGATGGCGAACGCGGCAGCCTCGGCGTTGAAGGGGGTGCCGTCCTGGAAGGTGACGTCATCGCGCAGGGTGAAGGTCCACTCGGTGTCGCCGGTGGCTTCCCACTCGGTGGCGAGCAGCGGGTCGAGGTCGCCGGTGGTGGGGTTTCGCTCCACCAGCGGCTCGGTGATGTTGGAGCGGACCACGACACCGGTCGAGGTGAGGTTGGCCTCGCAGGGTTCGAGGGTGGGCGGTTCCTGGGGGAGCACGATGCGCACCAGATCCGCCGAGGTCCCGCCGGTGCTGGGCTCCGAGTTGGCCACCGCACAGGAACTGAGAAGGAGCAGTGATCCGGCCGCGAGGGCGGCTCCGACGAGCCCGGAGCGCGGGGCCCTGAATTTGTGGTTGGCAGAAGTAATAGAAGAAGACGACATTGGTTCCTCCGGATAATGGGTAGACGGGCCGGGAAGCTACCCGCCTGTCACGTCTACAAGTGAAGCTAAGGTCTCGACTCGTAGACAGGTTCAGCTTGAGTGGAGCCGGGGGAGTACGTCAAGGACGGATGTCCCCGCCGACCGGGACCAAGCCGCCAGGTGGCCGTCCGGAGCCGGCCGGAGGCATCCGATAGCACCTGGAGAGGCACGGAATCATGCGGATCTTGACGTCTGAGGGACATTTCATGCGGGCAGGGTATCGATCTATTCGAATTACGTCATGGACGGTGGTGGCCGCCGAAGCCTAGCCTTCGAGGGTGAGCACACCCACCAGCACCGCCAGCCAGACGTCCCGACCGACGACCCTGATCGGGTCCGTATTGCAGGTGGGCCCGCTCCTGCCGGCGCTGCAGGCGGAGATCGCCGCCGAGTTCGCCGCCCGCCGGTTGCCGGAGGACGAGAGCCGGGCGACGTTCCTCGCCGAGTCCGGCGCCGGCATCCGTCTGGTTGTCACCTCTGGCAAGGTCGGTGTGGATGCGGCCCTGATCGACGCGCTGCCGAACCTGGCCGCGATCGTGAACTTCGGGGTCGGCTACGACACCACCGACGTGGTGGCGGCCCACGCGCGGGGTATCGGGGTGAGCAACACCCCCGACGTGCTCACCGACTGCGTGGCCGACACCGCGCTGGCACTGCTCCTCGACGTCTTCCGCCGGATCACCCTGGCCGACACGTTCCTGCGGGCCGGGAAGTGGAGCGCGGGCAACTTTCCGCTGGCCACCCGGTTCTCGGGCAAACGGGTCGGGATCGTGGGGCTCGGCCGGATCGGCGGCGCCATCGCGACCCGGCTGGAGGGCTTCGGCTGCGAGATCTCCTACCACAACCGCCATCAGGTGCCCGGGTCGCCCTACGCCTACGCCGCCTCGATCACCGAGCTCGCCGCGGGCTGCGACGCCCTCGTGGTGGCCGCCGCCGGCGGAGCCGATTCAGAGCGCATCATCACCGCGGAGGTGCTGACTGCCCTGGGGCCGCAGGGCTACCTGGTGAACATCGCCCGCGGCTCCGTCGTCGACGAGCCCGCCCTCATCGACGCATTGCTGGACGGGCGGATCGCCGGCGCCGGCCTGGACGTCTTCGCGGACGAGCCTCGGGTGCCGGAGGCCCTGATCGGGCTGGAGAACGTGGTGCTGCTGCCGCACATTGCCAGCGGAACCCGGGAGACCCGTCGGGCGATGGCCGACCTGACGCTCGAGAACGTCCGCCGCTTCCAGGCCGACGGCACCCTGGTCACCCCGGTCTAAGCCCGCTCGCCGGCCCGCCCAACTGTTCCCACTGCGGACAATTGCACCCGGTGTGCCGGGTGCAATTGTCCGCACGGGGAACAGCTGTGGCGGGCGGGAGCGGGGAGCTCAGGTGAAGAGGATGATCTGGCGCACGGCGTTGCCGTCGGCCAGGGTGTCCATGCCTGCGTTCATGTCCTCGAGCCGGATGTGGCTGGAGATCAGGCTCTCCACGGGCAGTTTGCCCTCCCGCCAGAGCTGGGCGTAGAACGGGATGTCGCGGGCGGGCACGGCCGAGCCGAGGTAGCTGCCGATGATGGTGCGGGCCTCGGCGGTGATCGTGAGCGGCGACACCTGGGCGAGCTGGTCGGCGCCGGGAAGCCCCACGGTGACGGTGGTGCCGCCGGGCGCGGTGATGCGCACCGCGGTCTCGAACGCCCGCGGATGCCCGGCCGCCTCGATCACGACGTTCGCCGTCACCCCCTGCTCGAGCGCCTGCTCCGGGGTGTAGACCGCGCCGGCGCCGAGCCCGAGGGCCTGCTGCAGCTTGGCGTCGACCGAGTCGATGCCGATCACGCTCGCCACGTCGAGGGAGAGTGCCGTGATCAGCGCGGCCATGCCGACCCCGCCGAGGCCGACGATGGCGACGGTGTCGGTGGGCCCGGGCTTGCCCGCGTTGATGACAGCTCCGCCGCCGGTGAGCACGGCGCAGCCGAGCACCGCGGCGATGTCGGGCGGTACGTCGTCGTCGACGGGCACGACCGAGAACCGGTTGACCACGGCGTGGTCGGCGAACGCCGAGACCCCGAGGTGGTGGTGCACGGAGGCGCCGTCCCGGCTGAGCCGGCGGTCGCCGCCGAGCAGGGTGCCGGCGTTGTTGGCGGCGCTGCCCGGGATACAGGGCAGCTTGCCGTCGGTGAGGCAGCCGGCGCACTCGCCGCAGCGCGGCAGGAACGCCATCACCACGCGCTGGCCGACCCGGAGGTCGTCCACCCCCGCGCCCAGCTCGACGACCCGGCCGGCGGCCTCGTGGCCGAGCAGCATCGGGGTGGGACGCACCCGGCTGCCGGTGACGACCGAGAGGTCGGAGTGGCAGAGGCCCGCGGCCTCGATCCGGACCAGGACCTCGCCGGCGCCGGGGCCCTCGAGCTGCAGGTCGACGTTCTCGAGGGGCCGGGACTCGGCGTAGGGCCGGGGGGCGCCGGTGGCCCCCAGGACGGCGCCTCGGATGGTGCCGGTGGCGGTGGCGGGCGGGACGGGTGCGACGACGGTGTCGGAATCCACGATGATCTCCTTGGGTACGGGGTGCTCACCCAGTATCGCTGAGCCGCACAACTCCTGCAGAATTTCGCCGCGGCGGCGAACTCCCGCGTGATTCCGGCATCCGCTGCTCGTCGTTATGACAAATTGCAGGAGTTATGCGCGTTGCGGTCTAGTTGTGCTCAGGCGGGGTCAGGCGGTCTCGTAGGCCCGGCGCAGCCAGTCGAGCACCTCGGGGGTGAGGTCAGCGGGGTCGGCGAGGCGGATGCGGTGGGTGACCATGCTGTTCCAGCTGCCGGAGGGCTCGAGCGCCTCGGTGCCGGCAACACCGGGCAGCTTGAGGCCGAGGTCGAGGCGTGCGGCGGTGACCTGCACGATGGCGAACTTGCCGCCGCCCTTCCGCAGGCTGATGTAGGTGTTGGTGGGTGCCAGGTTCACCTCGCCGAACTGACGGGCGTGGGCCAGCACGGTGTCGTAGGTGTCTCGCCAGTGCGCTTTGGCGCCGGTGAACTGGGCGTTGACCTTGTCGTCGACGGGCAGGCGCTGCCCGCTCACCTGGCCCAGCGCCGAGACGAGGGCCATGGCGTGCCCGGAGCCGAGGCCGTAGTCAGCCTTCAACCAGGCGACGATGTCGGCGGTCTTGGCGTCGGGCCCGAGCAGCCCGCGCTCGGCGGCGAGCCGGTGGAAGTCCTCCGGGTCGAGGCCGGTCTTGGCCTTGATGGTGTCGAAATACGCCTGAATCGTCATGCGGATCCTTGCAACGGGTGGCCTGAGGCCACGGGCTATTCTCGTGGCATTAACGTAGCAGGGCCGCCCCGCGGTCTCGACAAGCTCGACCAGCGAAACGACCCTGCGATCGTACGAACGTCAGTCGAGCGTGGGCATCTGCTCGGTGATGTGCGCGATCGTGGGGATCGACGAGGTGATGACGGTGCCGTCGGCGCGACGGTTGCCCTCGATGAGCGCCACCGTGGGTGCACCCGCGTCACGGGCGCCCTGGTGCGACAGCGGGACCGTTTCGGGGATGCCGGCCGTCACGACGACCTGCAGGCCGCGCACGGTGAGCCGGGCCTCGGTGCCCTCCTCGATGCTCAGGTGCACGCTGGTCTGCGTGATCGCCACGCGCAACCGGCTGCCCTTGAGGGTGACCCGGAAGATCAGCTCGTCCCAGTCCTCCGGCAGGCGCGGGTCGAGCGTGATGCGGCCACTGTGGTCGCGGAGCCCTCCGAAGCCCATCACCAGAGCGCTCCACACACCACCGGCGGATGCGACGTGCACACCGTCGGCCGCGTTGTGGTGCAGGTCGGCGAGGTCGACGAACAGCCCGGAGGTGAAGTACTTGAGCGCGAGCTCGTGGTACCCGACCTCGGCGGCGATGATCGACTGCACGACATCCGACAGCGTGGAGTCGCCCGTGGTCAGCGGGTCGTAGTAATCGAAGTCGCGTCGTTTCTCTTCCGGCGTGAACTGGTCACCCTGCAACAGGAGGGCCAGCACCACGTCGGCCTGCTTGAGCACCTGGAAGCGGTAGATCACCAGCGGGTGGTAGTGCAGCAGCAACGGCCGGTTCTCCCGCGGCGTCGACGCGAGGTCCCAACGCTCCTTCTCCAGGAACTGGGCGTCCTGGGGGTGGATGCCGAGGTTGCGGTCGAACGGGATGTGCATCGCCTCGGCGGCGAAGGACCACTCCATCACCTCCGCCTCGTCGAGCTTGAGGCGCGCGGACATGGAGTCGAACGACGCCCGGTCCACCGAGTACAGGCGGCGCACGCTCTTCACCGCGGCGCGCAGGTTGGAGCGCGCCATGATGTTCGTGTACAGGTTGTCGTTGACGACGGTGGTGTACTCGTCGGGCCCGGTGACGCCGTGGATGTGGAAGACGTCGTTGCCGTTGCCGCGCCAGAAGCCCAGGTCGGCCCACATCCGGGCGGTCTCCACCAGGATGTCGATGGCCTCGCGGGCGAGGAAGTCCTCGTCGCCGGTGGCCGAGACGTACTGGCTGAGCGCATAGGAGATGTCGGCGTCGATGTGGTACTGCGCCGTGCCGGCCGCGTAATAGGCGCTGGATTCGAGGCCGTTGATGGTGCGCCACGGGAACAGCGCGCCGAGCTGGTTCAGCTCGGTGGCGCGGGCGCGGGCGTGGTCGAGCAGGCCGTGCCGGAAGCGCAGAGCGTTCCTGGCCGCGTTCGGCGACGTGTAGGTGAGGAACGGCAGCACGTAGACCTCGGTGTCCCAGAAGTAGTGCCCGCCGTAACCGGAACCGGACACCCCCTTGGCCGAGACGCCCTGGCCGTCGGCGCGCATGGACGCCTGGGCCAGCTGGAAGAAGTTCCACCGGGTGGCCTGCTGCAGGGCCGGCTGGCCGGGCAGTTCGACATCCGTGCGGGCCCAGAACGCGTCGAGCCAGTCGCGCTGCTCCTGGATGATCGCGGCGACGCCGGTCTCCTTGGCGCGGTCGAGGGTGCGGTCGCAGCGGTCGGCGAGCTCGTGCGTGGGCACCCCGGCCGAGGTGTGGTAACTGAGCAGCTTGGTGATGCGGATGGGGTTGCCCATCTTGGCCTTCACCTTGTAGACGTGCTTGGCGAGGTCGTCGCCGAGCTGCGACGACTCGTCGAAGTCGTTGATGGTGTCGATCGAGTGGTCCGACGCCGTGGCGATGGTCATGCCCGAGTTGGTGCAGCGGAAGCCGAGGATGTACCGGCCGTTGTTGGCGCGCTTGAAGCGCGGCTGCAGCACCCGGTCGGTGAAGGTCTCGGCGCGGCGGGGGTCCCAGTCGTTGGTCGAGCCGGACTTGGGCCGGTCGTACTCGCCGATGCCGTCCTGCCGGTTGAGGGTCTGGCTGGAGATGACGACCGACGCGTCGGCGTCGAGCATGGTGACCTCGTACTCGATCACGGCGAGGTGGCGTTCGGTGAACGAGACCAGGCGGCGCGAGCGGATGAGCACCTGCTTGCCCGACGGGGTGCGCCAGACGAGCGAGCGGGAGAGGATGCCGTCGCCGAAGTCGAGCCGGCGCTCGTAGCTGAGCAGCTCGGCGAGGGTGAGCACCAGCGGCTCGTCGTCGACGTAGATGCGGATGATCTTCGCATCCGGGGCGTTGACGATGGTCTGGCCGACCCGGGCGAACCCGAACGCCTCTTCGGCGTGACGGATGGGCCAGGTTTCGTGGAAACCGTTGATGAAGGTGCCGTGCACGTGGCCGTCGCGGCCCTCGTCCACGTTGCCACGGAGGCCCAGGTAGCCGTTGCCGACCGCGAACAGGGTCTCGGTGCGGCCCATGTCGTCGCCGGAGAAGTCGGTTTCGACCAGGGCCCACTCGTCGAGCGGGAAGCGGCTGCGGTCGAGCGGGTCGGTCAGGGCCGTGACGGAGGTATCGATGCTCATGCGGGGACTCCATTCGCGGTCGGGGCGGACGGGACGGTGCTGTACGTCAGCGGAAGCAGTTCAGCGAGGTCGGACACGACCGTGTCGGCGCCGGCTTCGAACAGGACGTGGGACCCCACGCCGCGGTCGACGCCGAGCACGAGGCCGAAGTTGCCGGCCCGGCCGGACTGGATGCCGGATTCGGCGTCTTCGACGACGACGCACTCCGCGGCGGTGAGGCCGAGCAGTTCGGCGCCGAACAGGTAGGTGTCTGGGGCGGGCTTGCCGGCGAGCTTCTCGGCCCGGGCGCGTACGCCGTCGACGACGATCTCGAACCGGTCGCGGAGGCCCGCGGCGGTGAGCACCATCTGGCCGTTGAGGGAGCTGGTGACCACGGCGACCTGCAGGCCGGCAGCGACGACGGCGTCGAGGAACCGCAGCGAACCGGGGTACGCGCTCACGCCGTCCTCGGCGAGCGTCTCGTTGAAGGCCTTGTTCTTGCGGTTGCCGAGACCGCAGACGGTCTCCAGCTCCGGCGCATCCTCTGGTTCGCCGTCGGGCAGCGTCAGCCCACGGGAGGCGAGCAGGGAGCGCACCCCGTCGTATCGGGGTTTGCCGTCAATGAACGCGAAGTAGTCAGCGTCGGTGTACGGCTTCACGTCGTGTCCAGCGAGGAACGGGGTGAACAGCCGGGACCAGGCGCTCATGTGCACCTCGGCGGTGGGGGTGAGCACACCGTCGAGGTCGAAGAGCACACCGCGTGCGCCGAGAACACGGTCACGGGTCTGCGCGGGGGAAAGGGGGGAGTGGGGGGAAGTCAATATAGGGAGCCCTGCTTGATAGGAGCGTGCAAACGATGGCTAGACCGGGTAGTCGAGCTTGTCACTAGCTCGGCTGATCACGAAATCTCCCGGACGCCGCCGACGGGTCGGGGCTGGGATCGGTCGTGCGGTGCACCATCGATCCTAGAACTTCGACCGGGCCGGAATGGGGTTGGAGTGTTAACGTTCTGTTGCCAATCGGCGAGGCGGGTGTGTGCACGGGCCGGTCCCGGCCGTTTTCGCAAGGCACTTCCGATGCGGATTCGTCGTCCGAATGCAAGGATTTCGTGGGTTTTTTAGGTCCCAGGAGCCACGGGAGTCCTTCTCAACGCACTTTTTCCTTGTAAGAGGAAGGGGGCGAGGAAGGCGGGGTGCGTCGTGACTAGTGCGCCATCAGCGGGGCGTCATGCGCATCCGTGCTGGATGCCGCGGGCCGGCGGATGAAGAAGGCCAGCGGGATCGCGAACAGCGAGATGATCGCGCCGTAGAAGAAGGCGGCCTGGATGCCCGTGGCGGTCGCGGCGACGTCGGGGGCGCCGCCGGCCAGCTGGGCGGCCGCGGTGGAGGACATCACGGTGATGAACAGGGCCGTGCCCGCCGCGCCGGCGAGCTGCTGGATGGTGCCGACGACGGCGCTGCCGTGTGAGTACAGGCTGGGCTTGAGCGAGCCGAGCGCGGAGGTGAACAGCGGGGTGAACAGGAACGCCAGGCCGAAGCTCAGCGCGACGTGGGCCACGAGCACCCACCAGAACGGCGTGGTGGCGGTGAGCATGGTGAGGAACCAGAACGCGCCGCTGACGATGATCGATCCGGGCACCAGCAGCACGGTCGGGCCGAAGCGGTCGAAGAACCGGCCGACGAACGGGGCGAGCAGGCCCATGGTGAGGCCACCCGGGAGCAGCAGCAGGCCGGTGGTGAGCGCATCCAGGCCCAGCACGGTCTGCATGTAGATGGGCAGCAGGATCAGGGTGCCGAACAGCGCCATCATGCTCACAGCCAGCATGACGATGGAGAAGCTGAAGGTGCGCGAGACGAAGGTGCGGAGGTCGAGCAGGGCGCGGTCGCTCCGCTGCAGGGCGATCTGGCGCCAGATGAACGCGGCGATCGCGATGAGGCCGACGCCCAGCGGCACCAGGCCGGCCGCGGCGTTGCCGGTGGCGGATTCGCCGAGGTTGCTCAGGCCGTAGACGAGCCCGCCGAAGCCGAACGCCGAGAGGATCACCGAGAACACGTCGAGGGGCACCTTGGTGGGCTCGGTGACGTTCTTGATGCGGGCGGCGCCGAGGGCGAGGGAGCCGAGCGCGATGGGCAGGACCAGGATGAACATCCAGCGCCAGTCGAGCACGCTGAGGATGAGGCCGGAGATGGTGGGGCCGATCGCCGGGGCGACCGAGATGACGATGGAGATGTTGCCCATGGTCTTGCCGCGGGCGGCGGGGGCCACCAGGGTCATCACGGTGGTCATCAGCAGCGGCATCATGATCGCTGTTCCGGATGCCTGCACGACGCGGCCGACGATGAGCACCTCGAAGCCGGGCGCGATGGCGGCGATGAGGGTTCCGGCGCTGAACAGGGTCATCGCGGCCAGGAATACCGGCCGGGTGTTGAACCGCTGCAGCAGGAACCCGGTGATCGGGATCACGACCGCCATGGTGAGCATGAACGCCGTGGTCAGCCACTGGGCGGCGCCGGCCGTGATGTCCAGGTCGGTCATGAGGTGCGGCAGTGCCACACCCATGATGGTCTCGTTCAGGATGACGACGAACGCGGAGACCAGCAGCAGCGAGATGACGAGCTTGGTGCCCGCGGCATCCGGGGCATTGCCCGCGCGGACGGGGGAGGGGGCGGTGGTGACGGTGGAGTCGGTCATCGGGGTCCTAACGAACGGGCACAGGTGCGACCCCAGTATGAGGTACCCATGTGTCAACCAGACTGCGCCGGATATGTTCCCGAATCGGACAATTGCGTCCGGCACACCGGGCCCTTTTGTCCGCACAGGGAACAGTTGGCGGGTGAGGCGGGGCAGGCGGGGACAACGGGGACTTCTAGGATTGGGACCATGGGGGAATGGCTGGCAAGTAACTGGACCGAGGTTCTGGGATTCGGCACCGGGGCGGCGTGTGTGTTGCTGGCCGCGCGCCGCAACATCTGGAACTTTCCGTTGGGGATCGCCAACAATCTGGTCTTCATCGTGCTGTTCTTCGGGGCGGCGCTCTACGCCGACCTCGGGCTGCAGGTCGTGTACCTCGTGCTCGGGGTGACGGGATGGCTCGGCTGGGCCCGGCACCGCGCCGCCGATTCCCGGGCCCTGATCACCCGGATGCCCGCCCGCAGCATCCTGCCACTGGCCGGTGCCGCCGTGGCCGGCACCGTGATCATCGCGTTCGCGCTGCACTCCTACACCGACTCCACGACCGAGATCGCGGATGCCGCGACCACCGCAGTGAGCCTGGTCGCGCAATACATGCTCAACCGGCGCTGGCTGGAGAACTGGTTCGTCTGGATCGCCGTCGACGTGGCCTATGTGGGCCTGTTCCTCTATAAGGGCCTGAACATCACCGCCGCGCTGTACCTCCTCTTCATCGGGCTGTGCGTGTTCGGCCTGCGCGGCTGGACCCGCGCCCGCGCGCGGCAAGCCGACAGCGACCTGCCGCACGGCCCGGCCGACCTGCCCGCGCCCCGGCAGGGCGCGGTCACCGGTGCCTGATCAGGGCCCTGACCGGCGCTTTCGGCACGGTCTGGTGCTGGGCAAGTTCTACCCGCTGCACGCCGGCCATTCGGCGCTTATCCGCACCGCGCTGGCCCGCTCTGACCGGGTCACCGTGCAATTGCTCGGCGCCAGCCAGGAATCCATTCCGCTGACCGTGCGCGAAGCCTGGCTCCGCGAGGAACACCCCACCGCCCGCCTTGTCAGCGCCATGGATGACGCTCCGGTCGACTTCGACTCGTCCGACGCCTGGGAGGCGCACATGGTGCCGATCCGGGCGCTGCTGGACGCCCCCGTCGACGCGGTCTTCTCCAGCGACCCGTACGGAGCCGAGCTCGCCCTGCGCCTCGGCGCCGAGTGGGTGCAGGTCGACCCCGGCCGGCGGCACACTCCCGTCTCCGGTACCGCGATCCGCGCGGATGTGCCCGGGAACTGGTGGGCGCTGGCTCCCGCGGTGCGCGCCTGGCTGACCCCTCGCGTGGTGGTGCTCGGCGCCGAATCCACCGGTAGCACCACCCTCGCCGCCGCGCTCGCCGGGCAGTACGGCACCGAGGTCGTGCCGGAGTACGGCCGGGAACACAGCGAAACCCGGCCGGGCGGACTGGACACCCCGTGGCGCAGCGACGAGTTCGACCTGATCGTGGACCGGCAGATCAATCTGGAGAACCAGGCGCTTCGCCGGGTGCCCCGGCCGTTGCTGATCTGCGACACCGACGTGCTGGCCACCACCCTCTGGCACGAACGCTACGTGGGACCGACCCCGGCGCACCTCCTGGCCCGCGCGGCCGCGCACCCGCCCGCCCTGTATCTGCTCACCGGCGACGAGATCCCGTTCGTGCAGGACGGCCTGCGCGACGGCGAGCACATCCGGCACGCCATGCAGCAACACTTCCGCGACACCCTCGCCGCCCAACCGGTGCCCTGGCTCGAGGTGACCGGGTCGGTGGCCGACCGCGTCGCGCAGGCATCCGCCGCCGTCGACCGGATGCTCGCCGGCGCCTTCGTGTTCGCGTTGCCGCTCGAGCAGCAGGCCGCGCACGACCGCGCCGCCCAGAGCGCCCGATAGGCTGCACTCCATGGCGCAGGGGAATCGTTGGAACAAGGTATCCGCATCACCGACGCGCACGGCCGCCACGGCCCTGGGCGAGGAACTCACCGCGGAGGACCTCTTCACCGAGGCGCCACCGGTGGCCGACACGGCCCTGGATGAGAAGCTCCGCCAGGCCTACTTCTGGCTGGTGAACCGGGCCGTGATCTCGCCGTTCTACGACGTCGAATTCTCCGCCGGCTCACCGGTCACCTTCGCGCTCGGCGACGCCGGCGCCGAGCTGCAGCTGCCCACCGACCAGTCCTACTCGTCGAACGTGCTGCTGCCGCTGCTCACCTTCGCCGTCGGCGGCAAGTGCCTCCTCGTGGGCGGGCCCGGCCGCGGCAAGACCACCCTGGCCATCCTGATGGGCGTGCTCGCCGGATCGAACGCCCGCGAGGTGCGCCGCAACGTGCAGCAGGGCCAGCCGCAGGTCACCGTCAGCGACCTGGTCGGGATGCCGCTGCCGCGCGACCTCGTCACCGCCGGGAGCCTCGCCGAGATCGAGATCGCCTGGCGCGGCTGGCTCACCCAGCCGGTGAAGATCATCGACGAGTACAACCGGATCCCCACCAAGACCCAGTCGGCGCTGCTGACCATGGTCGCCGAGGGCTACGTGGAGAGCCACGACCAGATGCACTCCACCGCGCCGGAATCCGGGGTGGAGAGCTGGTTCTTCACCGCCAACGACGACGCCGGCGGCGGCACCTTCCCCGTAATCCAGGCACTCCGCGACCGGATGGACGTGACCGTCGCCGCGCAGGGCTTCAACAACCGGTTCTTCGACGAGCTCGTCGCCCGGGTCGAGGCCGGCGAACGGCCCGAGGACCACCTGCCCGCCGAACTCGTGTTCGACGCCGACGAACAGCGGCTGCTCGAGGCGGCCATCCGTGCCGTGCCGTTGCCCGGGGCCGTGCGCCGGCAGCTGGAATTCTTCGCCAGCCACTTCGAATTCGTGCAGCAGGGCGGCCGCCGGTTCGAGTACCGCACCAAGGACACCGTGCGCACCGGCGGCGGTGAAGTCACCGAGGTGATCGAGGCCAACTCCGGCGCCGACCTGCAGGTCGACCTCGGCTCGCAGACCAGCAACAGCCTCTCGGTGCGGTCGCTGCAGACCCTGATCCGCTACGCCAAAGCCATGGCCTACTTCCGCGGCCGGCCGGTGGTGGGCCTGGACGACCTGGCCGCGGTGCTGCCGTTCGCCCTGCGCGGCAAGCTGCTGCCCAACGAACTCCACCCCCGCTTCGACGTGGGCGCCGACCGGGAGCTCGCCACCGACTCGATCAGCTGGCTCGCCGACCTGTTCGCCGAGTCCCGCCGCCAGTTCACCGCCCTCGGCCTGGACAGCCACGACCCGGTCAGCGAGGCCCTCGACCTGTTCAACCAGGGCCTGGACGACGTCACCTCCGCCCAGGCCGCCCAGCGGCTCACCGGCATCGAATCGCTGATCGCCGGCATCGCCAGGCAGGGCAAGCTCTATGGCCGGCACTTCGACGACCTGCTCGCCCTGAAATACCTGCACCAGCGCTACACCAACTACGTGAGCTGGCTGGGGTTCGGCGGGTGACCCAGCGCCCCCTGCACCTCGTGAACGAGGCTCTGGTACTCACCGACGAGCCGCTGCCCGAGACCACGTCGGTGGACCTCGCCCTCTCGGCGAGCCGGATCCAGGACCGGCACGGCGCCCCGGCCGGCGCCCGGTATCGCCACTTCCTCGGCCGGGCCCTTGCGGTGCAGCCCGACGCCGACCGGGACGCCCTGCTCACCTACGCCGCCCTCGCCGCCTGGAGAAGCGGCGCGCTCGGCTTCCGGACGGATGCGTTGCGTCGCCTCGACCTGGCCCTGGCCGGCGACGACACCCGACCGGCCGCAACGGCCGCGGCGTTGGGCCTGGGTGAAGGCGGTCTGGGCCCGTTCGCCGAGCTGCAACGCGCCTCCCGGTTCGGCTGGCCCGGCCGGCACGCACCCGGGGAGCTGCTCGCCGTGGTCGGCGGGTTCCGCGGCCTCTTCGGACCCTGGCTGGCCCCGCCCGTCGCGGTGCTGCCCGGTGAGAGGCCCGGAACCTTCCTGGTCCGCACTTACGCCGCCGGCACGGCCGCCGGCAGCGCCGCCGCCGCGGAGGACTGGCTGCTCACCGCGGACGTCTTCGGGCACACCCTGGTCCGGCTCGCGGCCGAGGAGACCGCCGCGGCGATGGCCGCCGAGACTGCGCGCTGGGCCACGGCGGGCGACACCGCCGCCGGGCCGGCCGAGTCCGGCGCGGCCGGCGCCATCCTGCGCATCCACGCCTATACCGCCGAACTGCGGCTGCCGGGGGCCACGGAATGAGTACCCGCACCCAGCTCACCGCCGGGCAGCGGCTGGCCTGGCGCACCGCCCAGGCGCTGTGGGGCGTCGAACTGCACGACCCCGAGCTCAAGCCGAACGCGAAGGAGCGGTCGTTCGCCTGGTTCAGCTTTCCACCGCAGGTGACGTTCGACCTGCCCCTGGCCGAGAGACTCGGTGTCGGCGGCTTCCTGGAAAGCATCTTCGCGCACGAAATCGGCCACCACGCCCTGTCGCCGTCGACCCGGCTGACCGGCCTGAAGATCGCGCACCAGCTCGCGCGAGCCCTCGCGGCCACCGACGCCACGCGCATCCTGAACGCGCCGGACGAGGTGCACCGACTCTCGAACCTGTGGTCGGACATGCTCATCAACGTGCGCGTGGCCGAGCTGCAACGCCGGCGGGATGGCCAGGCGACGCCGCCGGAGATGGTGCGGATGTGGGTGGTGCTGGGGTGGAACGGCACCGAGGACCGGCTCTGGTGGGTGCTGATGCGGGCCTACGAGATCCTCTGGGTGCTCAAGGCGGGCTCGCTCTGCCCGGCCGAACCGCCCGCCGTTCCCGTAGACCCGGCCGAGGAGAAGCGGCGCCAACGCGAGGACCACTCCACGTCACAGCACCGCACGATCGTGCTCGACAAGCTCACGGCCGCCGGAAACCAGCGCCGGGTCGACGAGCAGGCGGCTGAATTCGAAGCCCAGGACGCCGCCCGCGACGTACAGCGGGAGTTCAACGCCCTCGCGGCGACCAACCCCCAGCTTGATGCCGGCCTGCTCGCCGAGACCGTGCGCACCTTCGGCGACGACCCGGTCAGCGGCGCCCTGCGCTTCGGAATGCTGCTGGCGCCCTACCTCGTGCGAGCGGACGCGGCACCGGAGCGGGGCCGCCCGGTCCGCCGCGCCGGCCTCTGCGACGGGGAGTCCGGTGCGAACCCGGCGACGGCCGGTGAACTCGTGGCGGTGCTGGGGGATGCCCGCCTGCAGGACACCCCCGAGCATCCGGCCGTGGTCAAGGCCAGGGGCCTGGACGCCGCGGGCGCTGGGGGCACGTCGGGCGATCCGGCAGCGTCGGCCGGCACGCCGGCGGGGTCGGCCGGCCAGGGGTACGGCCTCGCCCAGACCCTCGAGCTGTACCGCGACAGCGGCGCCAACGACGTGATCGCGGCCTGGTACCAGACCCGGGCGCGCGGCTACGTGCGCCCACTGCTGCAGCGCTCCGCGGCCGCGCCTCCGGCCGGCACCGACATCCCCGGACCGCTTGAATCGTGGGAGCTCGGCGACGACCTGGCCGAGATCGACTGGGCGGCGTCGATGGCGCGCAGCCCCGTCATCGTGCCCGGGGTGACCACCCGGCAGCGGGGATACCTGCCCGATGTGCCGCCGGTGGCCTCGGTGAGCCTCGACCTGGACCTGTACATCGACTCGTCAGGTTCGATGAGGAACCCGAAATTCGAGTCGCCGGCCGTACTGGCCGGCACCATCCTGATCCTGTCGGTGCTGCGCGGCGGCGGGCGGGTGCGGGTGACCTCGTTTTCGGCCGCCGGCCAGGTCGCCGGCGGCGCGAGGTTCACCCGCGACCGCCTCGAGGCCCTTCGTGACCTGACCACCTACTTCGGTGGCGGCACCGTCTTCCCGCTCGACCTGTACGGCGATCGCTACCGCGGCCTCGGCCGAGCCAGTGCGAGGGTGCGCCGCCACGTCGTGGTGCTCTCCGATGAGGGTTTGCAATCGATGTTCGGCACCGGCCAGCCGCAGTTCGCCGACGTCGCGGCCCGGGTGCGCCGCGGGCTCGACACCGCCACCCTCGTCCTGCAGGATTCGCGCCGGTCGGTCGCCGGGCCCGCTGCCGCGGCCGGCTATGACATCGAGTACATCGAGCAGATGACCGATGCGCCGGCAGCGTGCGCCCGGCTCGCCCGGCGCCTGGCGGAGAGCCCGCTGGCCTCCGGCCGCCCCAGCACTATTCGAGGAGGATTCCGTGGTTGACCAACCGATCCCGTTCTGGCGGAAACTCGCGGAAGCGGTCGGATTGTCTGAACCCGAGCTGCCGGCGAGGACCGCCGCCCAGGCACCGCCGGCCGCCCCTGGCGCAGGGCGGCCCGCCCCGCCGACACCGCCGACACCGCCGACACCGGCGGCTCCGGCCGGTTCGGCCGACCCGGCGGACGAGACCGATGTCGAGCCGGAGCCCGTGCCGGTGCACGAGGCCGAGGTACTGCTCGACCTGTGGTTCGCCCGCGAGGATGACGTCGAGACCGCGTGGCGCCAGTGCGTGCCCGGGCCGGGCGTCGCCGAAATCGCCACCCGGCTCTCCCTGGTTCCCCCTGCATTCCTGGCTGACCCGGTGGCGATCCTGCCACTTGCGGAGCATATTCTGGAAGTGGAATATGGTGCGAAACTGCTCTCCGGTGCTGACCTCCGTGCCCAGCGGGTGCTCGCCACCGCCGACCAGGTTCGGTCCACCGGATCGAGCGCTGCCCGCCGGGGTGCGGCCCTGGCGCTGTGGCTGTGGGCAAGCGACGACCTGCACGGCCCGTTGTCGGTGCCGCTGTCCGTGGTGGCGCGCGATCGGGCGCTGGCAGCCCTGGCCTTCCGGCTGGCATCGGTGGTCGACCCCGCCGAGTGGGTGCGGGACGCCGATCGGCGGGATGAGGCCGCTCGTCAATTCCTTTTCTGGTCTGGGCATCTTCCGGCCGACGAAGACGAAGCCACGGCCAGGTCGATCCTCGCCATGCGCGACTCCCTGCAACAGAACGCCGCGCTGGCCCAGACCCTCGCCGACCACGAACACCGGCTCGAGGTGAGTCGCCGCCTGCAGCAAGCCCGGGCCCGTGAGGCGGCCGCCCGGTACTCCAGTGAGTAACACCGGCCGGGCCGGCGCGCAGGCGCCTGATCCCGACGACCCGCTCGCGCTGGCCGAATACGCGCCGGGCATCGCCGTCGCGCTCACCGATGCCGAGAGGTGGCCCACCCTCGACGCGGCCGGCGCCGAACGCCTGCGGGGTGTGAGCGGGCATCCGCTCGCCCCCGCCTGGGTGCACCGCACCGGTGACCGGCTCAGCGCCGACGGCGTGCGGCGGGCTCAGGCTCCGCTTCCCGTGACCGATTGGCTGGCCGAGCACCTCGCGACCGCCCGAAGGTTGCCCGCCTACCGCCGGAACGCGGCCCGGCTCGGCAACCTGGCCAGCTGGCCAACCGTCACCCGGGACGACCTGCTCGATGACGTCTCGGCGTTCGTGCCGCTGGACGCCGACCTCGACCGCATGGTCGAGGGGTCCAGCTCGGGGACCACCGGGCGGGCGCTGCAGATTCCCGACGACGTCGAAGAGGTCGCCCGCACCTTCCACCTGCTGGTGCGTCTCGTGGCCGAGCAGGGCATCGACTGGCAACCCGATCCCCACCGGATGGCGCTGGCCTACGTGGTGCATCAGCGGCAGGCCTTCACCTACACCTCGTCGATCAGCAGCTTCGGGCAGGCGCCCATGGCCCGGCTCAACCTGCACCCGTCCCAGTGGACGGCCGACGGCCAGCGCACCGGGTTCCTGCTTGCCCAGCAGCCGCAGGTGTTCACCGGGAACCCCACCAGCCTGGCCGAGCTGCTGCACCCCGACCTGGTGGCGGGGCTCCGCCCGCTGGCGCTGTTCAGCGGCGCGATGGCGCTGAGTTCGGTGCTGCGCCGCGACCTGGAAAACGCGTACGACTGCCCGGTGATCGACGTGTACGGGCTGCACGAGACCCGGCCGATCGCCGCCAGCTCCAACGGCGGGCCGTTCGTCATCCTGGACCGTCGGGTGCACGTGGAGGTGCTCGACGGCGCCGGCCGGCCGGTGTCACCGGGGGAGCGCGGCGAGATCGTGGTGACCGCGGGGGAGAACCCGCTGTTGCCGCTGGTGCGGTACCGCACCGGCGACTTCGGACGCCTCGTCGACGTGGCCGGCCGGCCCGCACTGGCCGATCTGGAGGGCCGCGAGGCCACCCGGTTCCTGGCGTCGGACGGCTCGCTGGTGCCCTCCGTCGACCTGACCCAGCACCTGCAGGCCGGCGGTGCCCACGGCTGGGTTGTGCACCAGGCGGGGGACGGAACCGTGACCGCCACGGTGGTGGGCGGCGATGCCGGCCAGATCGGCGAAGCGCTCGGCCGGCTGCTGGGCCGACCGGTCGTAGTGCGGGCGGTGCCCCGTCTCGAAGACCTCGGCGAGGGGAAGCCGCGCCGCTACGAATCCGCGGCAACCTGAGAGCAACTGGGCCCCGTGCGGACACGTGGGCCCGGCACATCGGGACCACTTGTCCGGTCCGGGACCAGTTGCGGCGATGCGGCAGCCGGGACGCGCGAGGTTGGCAGCGGATACCCGATTTATGGCAGTCCGCACCGCGCCTGACCGGCCGGCCGTCCCTACGCTGTGAACATGCCGATCACCCCCGACACCAAAGACTGGACCTGGGTGCTCGAGCGCCCCTGCGCGGAATGCGGATTCTCATCCGCCGACCTCGGCTACGACGAGATCCCCGACCTGGTCAAGCAAAACGCCGCCGCCTGGGCTCCCGTGCTCGCCCGGCCCGACGTGGCGGTGCGCCCCGACGACGCGACCTGGTCGGCGCTGGAATATGCGGCCCATGTGCGCGATGTGTTCCGCATCTTCCGCACCCGGCTGAGCCTTATGCTCACCGCAGATGACCCGCAGTTCGCGAACTGGGACCAGGACGCCACCGCCGTGGCCGAGCGCTACAACGAGCAGGACCCGGGGGTGGTCGCGGAGGAACTGGCCGCGGCCGCGGCATCCGTGGCGGAGGCCTTCGCCGCCGTGCCGCCCGCCGAACGGGAACGCACCGGCCGCCGCAGCGACGGTGCCCGGTTCACCGTGACCACCCTGGCCCAGTACTTCATCCACGACCCGACCCACCACCTGCACGACGTGGCCGGCTGACCCGCCCCGGCCGACCCATCCGCCCGCTAACTGTTGCCCGTGCGGACACTTGCACCCGGCACACCGGGACCATTTGTCCGCACGGGTAACAGTTGCTCGCCGATTACCAGCCTGTAAACTGCGGCCATGGCGACGGATGGCAATGTGGCGCGCACGCCCGCAGTTGTGGCACACAAGGTGCTCAACAACAACGTCGTCATCTCCGTGGACGCCACCGGCCAGGAGCGGGTGCTGATGGGTCGCGGGCTGGGCTTCCAGCTCTCGCCGACCGACACCATCGACCCGGCCAAGGTGGAGAAGACCTTCATCCTCGACCAGGGCAGCGAGGCGGACCATGCCCGCCAGTTGCTCGCGTCTGTTCCCTATCCCGTGATCGAGGCCGTCACCCGGGCCGTCGACAAAGCCGAACGCACGCTGGGTCGTAGCCTGGGCCGAAGGTTGCTGATCGCGGTCATCGACCACGTGCAGTATGTCCTGGAGCGCATGGACAAGGGCATCCGGATCCCGAGCACCGCGATGCCCGAACTGCGCGTGCTGCACCCGCAGGAGTTCGCCGCGGCGACGGCCATGGCCAGCTCGGTGAGTGCCAGCCTGGAGACGGAGCTTCCCGAGGAAGAAGCCGTATTCCTCACGATGCATATCCTCAATGCGACCCGGGATGAACCGAACGGCACCGCCGCGCTGCTGTTCCGCCGGGTGCAGCACGTCGTCACCACGGTCGAGGGCGGCCTCGGGGTGCAGCTGGATCCGGCGAGTCCGGACTACGCCCGGTTCATCCTGCACGTGCAGTTCCTGCTGCAGCGGCTGGTGGCGAAGTCGATGCTGCGCGGTTCCGACACGTCATTCTTCGAGTTCGCCAAGCTCAGTTATCCGCGCTCCTACGTCATCGCCACCGCCGTGAAGGCCTACGTGACCGCGGCCACCGGATCCGAACTCACCGACGAGGAACTGCTCTACGTGATCGTGCACGTGGAGCGCCTGGCCAACCAGGTGGTCGATGGCCAACGGCCCTGATCGTGTGCTAGCGTGATCGGTGCAGGGCGAGGACGACCTGCGAAGCATCAACGGATTGTTACCGCGTAAGCGGGCAAAACCTGAATTCACCACGTCGAAAGACGACGGTCGAGTTCAGGTCTTTTTTTTGCCCAAAAACCCCCGTGAAGCGCTTCTCTCCATGAATACAGCCGCGATGTCGCGGCGGAAGGTGAATTCCGGATGGACTACTCCAAGACTGCTGCTGCGGTCCTCAAGGGCGTCGGCGGCGAGGAGAACGTTTCGTCGCTCGTGCACTGCGCAACCCGACTGCGGTTCGTCATCAAGGACGACGCCAAGGTCGACAAGGCGGGCGTCAAGGCCACGCCCGGCGTCATCGCCACCGCCGAAGCCGGCGGCCAGTACCAGGTCGTCATCGGCAACGAGGTGCCCGAGGTGTTCGCCGAGATCGCCAAGATCTCCAAGCTCGCCGGACCCGCGTCGAACGACAAGACGGCGTCGGATGCCCCGAAGGGCAACCTGCTCAACCGCTTCATCGCCATGATTTCCGCCATCTTCACCCCGCTGCTCTGGGCCCTGGCCGGAACCGGCCTGCTCAAGGCGTTCCTCGCCGCGGCAGTGACCTTCGGCTGGCTCGACAACACGACCACGACCTACGTGCTCCTCAACGCACTCTCGGATGCGTTCATCAACTTCCTGCCGCTCGCGCTCGCGATCACCGCCGCGAAGTACTTCAACGCGCAGCAGTTCACCTCCCTCGCCATCGCCGGCGCGCTCGTCTACCCGTCCATCGTGGCGCTCAACGGTGTACCGGACATCACCTTCTTCGGCCTCCCGGTCACGATGGTCAGCTACGTCTCGAGCGTCATCCCGATCATCGTGGTCGTCTGGCTGCAGAGCCACGCCGAGCGGTTCCTCTACGCGAAGCTCCCCTCCGCCATCCGCCGCTTCGTCACCCCGATGCTCCTGGTCCTCATCCTGGTTCCGCTGGTCTTCCTCGTCATCGGCCCGCTGTCCAACCTGATCAGCGGCGGCCTCGCCGGCGGAATCGGCTGGATCTTCAACGTCGTGCCGTGGCTCGGCGGCGCCATCATGGGCGGCCTCTGGCAGGTCTTCGTGATCTTCGGACTGCACTGGGGCTTCGTGCCGCTGATGACCGCCGAACTCCAGACCGGCGGCCTGATCTACCTCGTCGCCCCGCTGTTCGCCGCCGTCCTGGCGCAGGCTGCCGCGGTCACCGGCGTCTGGGTGCGCACGAAGGACAAGAACCTCAAGTCCCTCGCGGCCCCGGCTGCGCTGTCCGGATTCCTGGCCGGCGTCACCGAGCCCGCCATCTACGGCGTGAACCTGCCGCTGAAGCGCCCGTTCGTGTACGGCGTCATCGGTGGTGTCATCGGTGGTGGCCTGATCTCCGCCGGCGGCATCGCCGCAAACGCCTTCGTCCTGCCGTCCGGCCTCGCCCTGCCGGCGCTGCTCAGCCAGGGCAACCTGGTCATGCTGTTCCTCGGCCTGGCCGTCGCGATCATCGTGCCGTTCCTCCTCACCGTCATCGTCGGCTTCAAGGACCCGGTCGCCGAGGTCGCTGCCCCGATCGAAAGCACCGACCTGCAGGTGCTCAGCCCGCTGGACGGCACCGCCGTTCCGCTCAGCGAGGTGCCCGACGCCGTCTTCGCCGGTGGTGCCCTGGGCCAGGGTGTGGCCATCCGCCCCCGGATCGGCGCCCTGTACGCCCCGTTCGACGCCACCGTGGTCGCCGCGTTCCCCACCGGGCACGCCATCGGCCTCAAGCACGCCGACGGCGCTGAAGCGCTGATCCACATCGGCATCGACACCGTCAAGCTGGCCGGCAAGCACTTCAGCCTCAAGGTCGAAAAGGGCCAGCAGGTTGCCGCCGGCGACCTCCTGGTGGAGTTCGACATCCCCGCCATCACCGCGGCGGGCTACGACGTGACCACCCCGGTCATCATCACGAACCCCAAGAAGTACCCGACCATCGGCTCGCCTGCGTCGGGCCCGGTCGCCCACGGCGACACCCTCTTCCTGGCCATCGCCGAAGAAGACCTGGCCCTCGCCGCGAAGTAAAGAACTACCTACCGGTGGAGGAGCGGTCCGCTGCTCCTCCACCCCATGAAGTGCGTAATAAAAGGAGTACCAGAATGACCGAGTCCACATCCCCCTTCCCCGCCGACTTCCTCTGGGGCGGCGCCACCGCCGCGAACCAGATCGAGGGCGCCTACAACGAGGGCGGCAAGGGCCTGTCCATCCAGGACGTCATGCCGCAGGGCATCACCACCCCGCGCACCGAGGGTCCCACCGACGACAACCTCAAGCAGGTGGCTATCGACTTCTACCACCGCTACGCCGAAGACATCGCCCTGTTCGCCGAGATGGGCTTCAAGACCTTCCGCTTCTCCATCGCCTGGAGCCGCATCTTCCCGCTCGGTGACGAGACCGAGCCCAACGAAGAGGGCCTCGCCTTCTACGACCGGGTCATCGACGAGTGTGAGAAGCACGGCATCGAGCCGCTCGTGACCATGTCGCACTACGAGACCCCGCTGCACCTCACCGAGACCTACGACGGCTGGGTCAACCGCGACCTGATCGGCTTCTACGAGCGTTACGCCCGCGTGCTGTTCGCCCGCTACGGCAGCCGGGTCAAGTACTGGCTCACCTTCAACGAGATCAACTCGGTGCTGCACGCCCCGCTGATGTCCGGCGGCATCAACACCCCCAAGGACCAGCTCTCCAAGACCGACCTGTACCAGGCCATCCACAACGAACTGGTCGCCAGCGCCCTGGCCACCAAGGCCGCCCGCGAGCTCGCCCCGAACGCCCAGGTCGGCTGCATGGTCCTGGCGATGCCCGCCTACCCGCTGTCGCCGGACCCCGACGACGTCTTCGCGGCGCTGACCACCGAGCGCACCAACCTCGCCTTCGGCGATATCCACGTGCGCGGCGAATACCCGGGCTACTACCTGCGGAGCCTGCGCGACCAGGGTGTCGAACTGACGATCACCGATGAGGACCGCGCGTTGCTCAAGAAGTACACCGTCGACTTCGTCTCCTTCAGCTATTACATGAGCGTGGCCGAGACCGCCGACGACTCGAAGCGCGTCATCGGCGAGGGCAACATCATGGGCGGCGTGCGCAACCCGACGCTGCAGGCATCCGAATGGGGCTGGCAGATCGACCCGGTGGGCCTGCGCGTGGTACTCAACCAGTTCTGGGACCGCTGGCAGAAGCCGCTGTTCATCGTGGAGAACGGCCTCGGCGCCAAGGACCAGCTCGTCGAGGTCGACGGTCAGAAGACCGTCCTCGACGACTACCGCATCACCTACCTCAACGACCACCTCGTGCAGGTCGGCGAGGCCATCACGGACGGCGTCGAGGTCATGGGCTACACCCCGTGGGGCTGCATCGACCTCGTCAGCGCCAGCACCGCACAGCTGAGCAAGCGTTACGGCTTCATCTACGTGGACCGCAACGACGACGGCACCGGCACCCTGGACCGGTACAAGAAGAAGTCCTTCGGCTGGTACGCCGAGGTCATCGAGTCGAACGGCGCCAGCCTCACCCGCTAGCGTCGATGTATACGTATTAACCCCTTGGGTGGTCTCCGGAACGTTTTTCCAGTCCCGGAGACCGCCTCGTTTGGAGCACCACATGGTTTCCCCGCGCATCGCGTTCCTCGACGTCGACGGCACCCTCATCGACTCAGGCGAGGTGATCGCCCCGTCCACCATCGAGGCGGTGCAGACCGCCAGGGCGAACGGGCACCTGGTCTACCTCAGCACCGGGCGGGCGTCGGTGGAAATCTACCCCGCCATCCGCGACATCGGCTTCGACGGCGCGATCAGCGCCGGCGGCGGGTTCGCCGAGATCGGCGACGAGCTCGTGATCTCCCGCACCATGCCCGAGGACGCCGTGGCCCGCATGGTCGGCTTCTACGAGGAATCCGGCTACGACTTCTACCTGCAGGCGTTCGACGAGCTCTACCCGAGCCCCGGCGTACGCGGCCGGTTCGCGACCTACCTCGAGGACGACCAGGAGCGCCGCGGACAGGCCCGGGGCGACCTGGAATCGGTGACCGACACCGACGAGCACCCGGCCCTGAAGGCCTTCGCCCGGGTACGCCCGCTCAGCTACACCGGCATTGCGAAGTCGGTGTTCCTCGCCGGCGACCTGACGGCGTTCGACCGGGTGTCGGCAGCGCTCAGCGGCGACTTCCACGTGATAACCGGCACCATCCCGCACATGGGCAAGGGCAGCGGCGAGGTCACCCTCGGCGGTGTGAACAAGGGCTCGACGATCCTGCAGCTGCTCGAGAAGCTCGGCCTCGACGCGGCATCCGCCATCGGCATCGGCGACAGCACCAACGACATCGAGATGCTGCAGGTCTGCGGGGTCGGCATTGCGATGGGCAATGCCACGGATGCGGTCAAGGCGCACGCCGACGAGGTCACCACCGGCGTGCTCGACGACGGCGTCTGGAACGCGTTCCGCCGCCACGGCCTGATCTGACCCGCGCGCCCCGCCGCAACTGTTGCCCGTGCGGACAAATGCACCCGGCGCACCGGGACCATTTGTCCGCAGCGGGAACAGTTGAGGGTTAGAGGGCCTCGAGCACGCTCACGTAGTTGGCCACTCCGACGCCGCCCATGTTCTGCACCAGGGCGCGACGGGCGCCGGGCAGCTGCATGTCGCCCGCGGTGCCGGTGAGTTGCATGGCCGACACCACGTGCTGCGACACCCCGGTGGCGCCGACCGGATGCCCCTTGGCCTTGAGCCCGCCGGACAGGTTGACCGGCAGCCGGCCGTCCGGCTGCACCCAGCCCTCGTCGATGGCCCGGCGGCCCTCGCCGGCCGGCGTGAGGCCCATCGCTTCGTAGAGCACCAGTTCGGCAATGGTGAAGCAGTCGTGCAGCTCGGCGAAGTCCAGGTCGTCCAGGCCCACGCCGGCCATCGTCAGCGCGCGTTCGAAGGACACCCGGGTGGCCGCGAAGGCGGTGGGGTCGCGCCGGGCCGCGGGCAGGAAGTCGTTGGCCTGGCCGAAGCCGGCCAGCCGCACGGGGTCGGTGGCCGCGCCCGAACCGCGCCGCGCATCCGTGCTGAGAATGACCGCGGCGGCGCCGTCGGACACCGGGGAGCAGTCCGTGCGGCGCAGTTGCCCCGCCACGATCGGGTTCTTCTCCGACACGGCGCGGCAGAACTCCTCGCCGAGGTCCTTCCGCAGTTGCGCGTACGGGTTGTTGACGCCGTTGCGGTGGTTCTTCGCGGCGATCGAACCGAGCACGTCACCGATGGCGCCGTAGCGCTCGGCATACGCGTCGGCGACGACGGCGAACAGGCCGGCGAACCCGGTGCTGGATGGCGTGCCGGCGAGGTCGTAGTCCGCGCCGAGCAGTGCCGCACCGACCCGGTCGGCCGGGGCATGGGTCATCTTCTCGGCGCCGATCACCAGCACCGTCTTCGCGGTGCCGGCCAGCAGCGACTTCACGCCCTGCTGGAAGGCGGCCGACCCCGACGCGCAGGCGTTCTCCACCCGGGTGGCCGGCACGTTCGCCAGCACCGGGTCGGCCTGCAGCACCAGGGAGGACGGGAACCCCAGCGGCACCAGGGCGGAGTTGAACTGGCCGAGGTAGATCTCGTCGATCTCGGCCGCGTCGATGCCGGCGCCCGCGATGGCCTCCCGGGTGACCTGCACGATGAGGGATTCGAGGGTGTCGTCGGTGAGTTTGCCGAACCGGCTGTGCCCCCAGCCGGTGAGCAGCACGTCGGTGCCGAACCGGTCGGACAGGCTCATGCGGTCACCTCCGCCGAGGTGGCAACCGTGAACACGGCCTCGGTGCACGCGCGCAGCTGGTCCACGGTGACACCGGGGGCGAGGCGGGTCAGCTCCAGTCCGGCCGCCGTGATGTCGAAGACGGCGAGGTCGGAGATGATCCGGTCGACCACGCCCACCCCGGTCAGCGGCAGGGTGCACTCGGTGACGATCTTGGCGGAGCCGTCGCGGGCGATGTGCTCGGTGAGCACCACCACGCGCGGCGTGCCGGCGACGAGGTCCATCGCGCCGCCCATGCCCTTGACCATCTTGCCGGGGATGGTCCAGTTGGCCAGGTCGCCGTTGCCGGACACCTGCATGGCACCGAGGATGGCGACCTTGACGTGGCCGCCGCGGATCATGCCGAACGAGGTGGCGGAGTCGAACACCGACCCGCCGGGCAGCACCGTGACGGTCTGCTTGCCGGCGTTGATCAGGTCGGCGTCCTCCTCGCCTTCGAACGGGAACGGCCCCATTCCGAGCAGCCCGTTCTCGCTCTGCAGCGTCACGCTGACGCCATCCGGCAGGTTGTTGGCCACCAGGGTGGGGATGCCGATGCCGAGGTTGACGTAGTCGCCGTCCTCCAGCTCGGTGGCGGCGATCGCGGCCATCTCGTCGCGGGTCCAGCTCATCGGAGTGCTCCTTCGGTCACGGTGGCGCGCTGGCGCACCGTGCGCTGTTCGATCGACTTCTCCCGGGCCGTGGCCGGCACCAGGCGCTGCACGTAGACGCCGGGAGTGATGACGTGGTTGGGGTCGAGCTCGCCGGCCAGCACGATGTGCTCGGCCTCGACGATGGTGACTCGGCCGGCGGTGGCGACCATCGGGTTGAAGTTGCGGGCGGTGTACCGGTAGGTGAGGTTGCCGGCGGTGTCGGCGGTGTGCGCGCGCACCAGGGCGACGTCGGCGATGATGGCGCGCTCCTGCACGTAGCGTTCACCGTCGAACTCGGCGTGCGGTTTGCCCTCGGCGACCAGGGTGCCGACGCCGGTCTTGGTGTAGAACGCCGGGATGCCGGCACCGCCGGCGCGCAGCCGCTCGGCGAGGGTGCCCTGGGGGCTGAACTCCACCTCCAGGCGACCGTCGAGCAGCTGTTCGGCGAAGAGCTTGTTCTCGCCGACGTAGGAGGCGATCACCTTCCGCACCTGGCCGGCCTCGAGCAGCAGGCCCAGGCCGAGGCCGTCGACGCCCATGTTGTTGGACACCACGGTGAGGCCGGTGACGCCGGAGTCGCGGACGGCTTCGATCAGGTCGGCGGGGATGCCGCTGAGGCCGAAGCCGCCGACGGCGAGCACGCAGCCGTCGGTGAGAGTGCCGGCCAGGGCTTCGGCGGCGCTGAGGTGCAGGGTGGTCATCGGATTCTCCTCCGTGGGGTGGGTCGGGAAAGGATGGGGCAGCCGGCCGCTCAGGCGGTCCAGCCGCCGTCCATCACGTACGACGAGCCGGTGACCATGGCCGCGTCGCGGGAGGCGAGGAAGGCCACCAGGGCGGCGACCTCGTCGGGTTCGACGAGGCGTTTGATGGCGTTCTTGGCCAGGATCACCTCGTGCATCACCTCGTCGGCCGGGATGCCGTGCGCCTCGGCCTGCGCCGCGATCTGGCTCTCCAGCAGCGGGGTGCGCACGTAGCCGGGGTTCACGCAGTTGCTGGTCACGCCGTGGTCGCCACCCTCGAGGGCGGTCACCTTGGACAGCCCCTCGAGGCCGTGCTTGGCGGTGACGTAGGCGGACTTGAACGGGGAGGCGCGCAGCCCGTGCACCGAGGAGATGTTGATGATCCGGCCGTGCCCCTTGGCGTACATGTGCGGCAAAGCGGCCCGGATCAGCAGGAACGGCACCTCGACCATCAGGGTGAGCATCCGGCGGAACTCGGCCGGCTCGAACGCCTCGATCGGGCTGATGGTCTGGTAGCCGGCGTTGTTGACCAGGATGTCGGCCGTAAGCGCCAGCTTCTCCAGCGCCCCGGTGTCGAGCAGGTCGACGGCCCAGGCCTCGCCGCGGACCTCGCCGGCCACCCGTTCGGCGGCTTCGGCATCGCGGTCGGCGATGATGACGTGCGCGCCCTTGGCGGCCAGGGCGGCCGCGCAGGCCGCCCCGATTCCGCCGGCGCCGCCGGTGATGAGGGCCGTCTGGCCGGTGAGATCGCTCAGCATCAGTCGACCGCGACGGGGGTGAGGCCGTGCTTCTTGGCATCCACCGCGTCGACCTCGCGGAGCGAGATGCCGCGGGTCTCCTTGAGGGTCACCACGGCGACCAGGGTGACGACGCAGGCGGCGGCGACGTAGAGGGCCACCGGAATCCAGGAGTCGAATTCCTTGAGCAGGGCCGTGGCGATGATCGGGGCCAGCGAGCCGGCCAGGATCGAGGTCACCTGGTAGCCGAGGGAGACGCCCGAGTAGCGCATCCGGGTGGGGAACATCTCGGCCATGATCGCGGGCTGGCCGGCGTACATCAGGGCGTGGAAGCACAGGCCGATGGTGATGGCCAGCACAATTAGCGCCGGGTTCTGGGTATCGAACATCGGGAAGGCGAAGAACGCCCAGGTGGAACCGAGGATGGCGCCGGCGAGGTAGACGGGCTTGCGGCCGACGCGGTCGGACAGCCGGCCGACCTGCGGGATCACCAGGAAGTGCACAACGTGGGCGATCAGCAGGGCGAGCAGCAGGCTGCTGGTGTTGTACTCCCACACCGTGACCAGGTAGACGATCGAGAAGCTGACGATGATGTAGTAGAGGATGTTCTCCGCGAAGCGCAGGCCCATGGCACCGAGGATGCCCTTCGGGTACTTGCGCACGACCTCCATGACGCCGTAGCTGATGGCCTTCTCGGCCTCGACCTGGGCGCGGGCCTCGAGGAAGATCGGCGCTTCGCTGACGTGGGTGCGGATGTAGTAGCCGACCACGACGATGATGGCGGACAGCCAGAACGCCACGCGCCAGCCCCAGCTGAGGAACTGGTCGGCGGGGAGGGTCCACGACATGGTCAGCAGCACCAGCGTGGCGAGCAGGTTGCCCACCGGAACGGCCGACTGCGGCCAGCTGGACCAGAAACCACGGGACTGGTTCGGGCTGTGCTCGGCGACGAGCAGCACCGCGCCGCCCCATTCGCCGCCGACCGCGAAGCCCTGGATGAAGCGCAGCGCCACCAACAGGGCCGGCGCCCAGTAGCCGATGGTGTCGAAGCCGGGCAGGCAGCCCATCAGGAAGGTGGCGACACCGACCAGGACGATGGTGACCTGCAGGGTGTGCTTGCGGCCGAGCTTGTCGCCGATCTGGCCGAAGACGATGCCGCCGAGCGGACGGGCGATGAAGCCCACCGCGTAGGTGAGGAACGCGGCGATGATGCCGTCGAGCTGGCTGCCCGCGTTGGGGAAGAAGACCGTGGCGAAGACCAGGCTCGCGGCGGTGGCGTAGAGGAAGAACTCGTACCATTCGACGACGGTGCCGACCATGGAGGCGGCGACGATTTTCTTCAGACCGGAGGTTTCGCTGGTGGGGGAGGTGCCGCTTCCGGCTTGGACACGGGAGGTAGCGCTCATGGTGATCTCCTTGAGTATCGGCATTGACACTGGGTGGGGGAAGGCCTGCCGGGTCGACCCGCGGAATCGGCGGGACGGTGAATGGCTTCCCTGAGTATTGCGGCACAACCACCCTGCAGCAATAACCACTTCCACACTCCCGTTGTGCATAATTGCAGATATGTCCGATCAGACGCCTGCAACCAACCCCGACGACCTGCTGGTGCTGCTGGCCGTGGCCCGGACCGGCCGGTTCACCACCGCCGCGGAATCCCTGGGCATGAACCACACCACCATCTCCCGTCGCATCAGTGCGCTGGAGACGGCGCTCGCCGGGCGGGTGCTCTCCCGGACCGCCGGCGGGTGGGAACTGACCGACCTGGGCACCCGCGCGGTGCGGGCGGCAGAGAACGTGGAGGCGGCATTGGACCTGCTGGGTGGCCCCACCGAGTCAGACCGCCCGCTCTCCGGCGTGGTGCGGCTCTCGGCCACGGATGGCTTCAGCGCGTTCATCGCGGCGCCGGCGGTGGCCGAACTGCAGCGCGCGCATCCGCTGCTGCGGGTGGAGATCGTCACGGTCACCCGGCAGGCGTTGCAGCACCGCTCGGGCCTCGATATCGAGGTGGTGGTGGGTCGGCCGCAGGCGCACCGGGCCGAGGCCTTCGAACTGGGCCGGTACACGCTGGGCATGTACGCGTCCCGGGAGTATCTCGCCCGAAGCGGCACGCCCGCGAGCGTGGCCGAGCTGGTGGAGCATCCGCTGGTCTACTTCGTCGACTCGATGCTGCAGGTGGACGACCTCGATGCGCCCCGCCGCCGCGTGCCGACCATGCGCGGGGCCCTGAGCTCGACCAACGTGTTCGTGCAGATCGAGGCCACCCGGGTGGGCGGCGGCATCGGCCTGCTGCCCTGCTTCATGGCCGACCGGCACGACGACCTGGTGCGGCTGCTGCCCGACGAGTTCGTCGAAGAGTTGCCGTACTGGATGGTGCTGCGCCCCGAGGCCCTGCGCCAGCCGGTGATCGCTGCCGTCGTCGAGGCGCTCCGGGCGCGGATGCTGGCGCTGGCGCCGGCGCTCCGCGGCTGAGGGCGCACGGGGCGTTCACCGCGCCCCCTGTGGCCGACCGCGCCCGCTATAGCGGGCGCGACCCGCCGTAGGGGGCGCAGCGAGTGCCTGCCTCCGGTGAAGCTCAGCTCAGCTGTGCCGTGGTGACACAGGTGGGGTCGTCGGTGCTGGTTCCCAGCGGCAGCTTCACTGAGCGCTCACCGTCGTCGATGAGCACAGTGATGTCGAGCCCGGTCGGCAGCCAGGCGTCGAAGAACCCGTTCTCGAAGGTGGTCACGTCGCGGTCGAGAAGCACGTCATTGGTCGCGTCGTCGGTGATCGTGACATGGAAGTCCTCGTCGCCGAGTTCGCCGACGCAGGTGGTGAGCGAGTGATAGAAGCACTCGTGCGTGTCGGTCAGGTACGGCGCGATGGACAGGTGGAACTCGTCCTCGGGCAGCGCGAGGCTGACCTCGTCGTCTCCGCTGGCCAGCAGGAGCTCGTCCACCCGCACGGAGGCCATCAGGCCGTCCGGGCGGTCCGCGAGCGGCTGCGCCTGCAGCTGCTCGATCAGGTCGGTCGCGGTAGCCGGAGCCGAGATGTCGTACTGCGCGAGCATCGCGTCGGCCTCCACGCCCAGGCCGGCGGATGCGCCGGTCCCGGTCGAGACGGCAGCCGGCCCGCCGCCGGTGCAGGCGGTGAGGGCCAGGAGGAAGATGACTGCGCCGAGGCTGGCCACGGTTCGTGAACGATTCATCCCTCCAGCGTGGGCGCATCCGCTCGGCCACCGTAGTGACCAAAGACCTGCCGCCCGGTACTCCCAGCTTCACGCCAGGCGGCAGGAAGTCCTGGTTCTGCCCCGTCCGCGTGGTAATTCCAGCAGGGGGATAGCCTGAGCGGATGCAGGAGCCGTCGATCCAGATGCGCCGGCGGGTGGCCGCGTGGGGCGTGGCGCCGGCCGGCCCGGCGCAGCGCACCCCGTCGAGTGAACTTCTCCCTGCAATCCGCGATGGCCTCCCGGTGATGCTGAAGATCGCCCTGGTCGACGAGGAAGTCAGGGGCGGCGCACTGCTGGACTGGTGGGGCGGCCGCGGCGCCGCGACGGTGCTCGAACGCGAGGGGAACGCCATCTTGATGATGCGGGCCACTGGGCCGAGGGACCTCGGTGCCATGGTCGCCTCCGGGCACGACGCCGCGGCGACCGGAGTCCTCGTGCGGACCGCCCTGGCGCTGCACGACCACCCGGCGCCGACCGCCCATGACGGTGTGGAACTGGTCCCGCTCCGGGACTGGTTCCACGACCTGCTGGTCGCGGACACCCGTGATCCGCTGCTGCGCCGTGCGGCACTGCTGGCCGAGCGTCTGCTGGCGGCGACGGCGGCGGCGGATGTGGTGGTGCTGCACGGCGACATCCATCACGGCAACGTGCTCGACTTCGGTGACCGCTGGGCGGCGATCGACCCGAAGGCGCTGCTCGGCCATCGCGCCTTCGACTTCGCCAACCTCCTCTGCAACCCCAGCGAGGCCGGCGCGCTCGACAACCTCACGGCGCGCCTGGAGACCATCGGCCGCCTGGCGCAGATCGCCCCGAAGGTGCTTGCGGAGTGGACCATTGCCTGGTGCGGCCTCTCCCTCACCTGGGTGCGGCCAGACGCCCCACCGGATTGGCACGCCCGCACCGCCCGGCAGGTGGCGGAGCGATTGATCAAAGCCTGAGCCTCGTTCACAATTCGAGTGGAACATCCAGCATCGAAGCGTAGTGTCGGGCATACGCATTGCGCTGTTCTATGTGGTGACACTGGAGGTTGCTCGTCATGTCCCGTACCTGGCTGAAGTGGATGCCCGCCGTCGCGGTTCCCGCCGTCATCGCCGTGGGAGTCCTGGCGGTTCCCCTGCAGGCCGGCGCGGCCGCCGACCTGCCCGAGAAGACGCCGCAGGGTGTGCTCGAGCTGGCCGCCGGCAGCACCGTCGACACCTTCTCCGGCACCCTCGAACAGTCCTCGGACCTCGGCCTGCCGGAGCTGCCCAGCACCGGGGATGCCGCCACCAGCGAGTTCTCCGACGCCCTCGACCTGCTCACCGGCAGCCACACCGTGCGGGTCTACCAGAGCGGCGACGACCAGAGCCGGGTGCAGGTGCAGGACACCATGTCCGAGCGCAACCTCATCCGGAACGGCGCCGACGTCTGGCTGTACGACTCCGCCGACAACACCGCCGCGCACACCACCCTGCCCGCCGACGCGGGCGCACAGGCGAGCCCGGAGAAGAGCTACACGCCCGGTGAACTCGCCGACACCTTCCTCGCGGAGGTCACCCCCAGCACGATCGTGAGCCTGGGCGAGAACACCGAGGTCGCCGGCCGCGGCGCATACGAGCTCGTGCTCACCCCGAACACCGCCGACACCCTGGTCGGGTCGGTCGCCATCGCCGTCGACGCCGAGACCGGCCTGCCGCTGCGCGTGCAGGTCACCGCGCGGGACGCCGCCGAGCCCGCCGTCAGCGTGGGCTTCACCTCACTCAGCCTCGACGCCCCCGCCGCCGACCTCTTCACCTTCACACCGCCGGCCGGTGCCACCGTCACCGAGGAGACGCTTCCCACCCCGGCCGACGGCACCCACCCGAAGGCCGACGAGAGCGGCGCCACCGTCATCGGCACCGGCTGGGACGCCGTCGTGGCCGTGCCGGCCAGCGCGGATGCGTCGGCGTTGACCGACCTCACCGCCTCACCCCTGTACACCCAGCTCACCGAGGCCGTGGATGGCGGCCGGGCCGTGAGCACAACGCTCGTGTCGGTGCTCGTCACCGATGACGGCCGGGTCTTCGCCGGCTCGGTCCCCGTGGAGCGGCTGCAGGCCGTCGCCGAGGAGTGAGCGGCGCCGCCCGGGCCGGCGACCTGGCCATCGAGACCCGGGCACTCACCAAGCGTTTCGGCCAGCAGATCGCCGTCGATTCCATCGACCTTGCGGTGCCGATGGGCTCGGTGTTCGGTTTCCTCGGCCCGAACGGGTCCGGCAAGACCACCAGCATCCGGGTGATGCTCGGCCTGGCCGCCGCGACGAGCGGTGCGGTGAGCCTGCTCGGCGAGTCGATGCCGGGCCGGCTCGCCCGGGTGCTGCCGCAGGTGGGCGCGCTGGTGGAGGGCCCGGCGTTCTACCCGTTTTTGTCCGGCGCCGCCAACCTGCGTCGCCTCGACACCGCCGACGGCGCCGCGCCCGGCCGCAGCCGGCGGGCCCGGGTGGACCGCGCCCTCGAACGGGTCGGCCTGTCGAACGCCGCCGGGAAGAAGGTCTCTGCGTACTCGCTGGGCATGAAGCAGCGCCTGGG
The DNA here is from genome assembly GCF_054075385.1 of Cryobacterium sp. AP23. Lineage (NCBI taxonomy): Bacteria > Bacillati > Actinomycetota > Actinomycetes > Micrococcales > Microbacteriaceae > Cryobacterium > Cryobacterium sp. AP23. The sequence continues at coordinate 2,884,099 of NZ_CM133415.1, forward strand.
CATCGCCAACGCCCTGCTGATGCCGCGGCGTCTGCTGGTGCTCGACGAACCCACCAACGGCCTGGATCCGCAGGGCACCCGGGAGGTGCGCGCCCTGGTGCGCTCGCTGGCCGGGGAGGGCACCACCGTGTTCGTGTCCAGCCACCTGCTGGCGGAGGTGGAGCACATGTGCACCCACGCCGCCATCATGAGCGCCGGGCGTCTCGTGGCGCAGGGCACCCTCGACGAGTTGCGCGCCGGCGAGTCCCGGGTGCGGGTGCGCACCCCGGATGCGGCGGCCGCGACAGGCGTGCTCGTCGCCGCCGGCCTCGCCGCGGCGGTGGAGCCGGCGCCGGGGGACCTCGGCGACCGCACCGGTGACCCGTGGGTGAGTGCCCCGCTCGAGTTGCCCCGTACCGGACGAGTTGCCCCGTCAGAGCAGGGCAACTCGTCCGCAGCGGGGCAACTCGGCGAGATGCCCATGCCCGAGGAGCTGGTGGCCGCGCTCGTGGCCGGCGGGGTGCGGGTGCGCGGCTTCGAGGTGCAGAACACCAGCCTCGAGGACCGGTTCGTGGCGCTCACCGGGGAGGGGTTCGATGTTGTCCGATAGCGCCCCGACCCCGGTTGACACCGCGGCGACGCATCCGGTGCGGCCGGGCGGCGCCTGGGCGCTGCTGGTGTCCGAACTCACCGTGCTCTTCCGGCGCCGGCGCACCTGGGCGCTGCTGCTCGCGCTGGCCGCGGTGCCCGTGCTCATCGCCGTCGCGGTGCGGCTGTCCTCGCAGGAGCCCCGGCCGGGACGCGGGCCGCCCTTCCTCGACCAGGTCACCCAGAACGGCCTGTTCGTCGCCGTGACCGGGCTGATCGTGTCGATCCCGCTGTTCCTGCCGCTCACCGTGGGGGTGGTGGCCGGCGACACGATCGCCGGTGAGGCCGGTCTCGGCACTCTGCGCTACCTGTTGGTGGCGCCGGCCGGCCGGGCCTGGCTGCTCGTGGTGAAGTACCTCGGCGCCGCCGCGTTCTGCCTGGCGGCCACCGTCACCGTCGTCACCGCCGGGGTCCTCGCCGGCCTCGCCCTGTTCCCGGTCGGGCCCCTGACCCTGCTCTCCGGCGACACGATCAGCCTGGCCGAATCATTCCTGCGCGCCCTGCTCATCGCCGGCTACGTCACCGTGTCGCTGCTCGGGCTCTCGGCCATAGGCCTGTTCTTCTCCACCCTCACCGTGGTGCCCGTCGGGGCGATGGCCGCGACCATCGTGCTCTCGGTGGTGGCGCAGGTGCTGGACTCGCTGCCGCAGCTGGAGTGGCTGCATCCGTGGCTGTTCAGCCACTACTGGCTCGACTTCGCCGACCTGTTGCGCCAACCGGTCGACTTCTCGTCGTTCGGTGCGAACGCCCTGCTGCAGGGCGGTTACCTGCTCGTTTTCGGGGCGTTGGCCTACGGCCGGTTCCTCACCAAGGACATCCTGAGCTGACCGGCACCCGACCCGCAGCGGTCCGAACGGCCGCCGAAACCTTTGCGGTTCCTATTAGGTTGGTATGAGTCTGGCCGCTTTCGGAGGCACCTGCGAGGGTCAGCTGCCGCGACCGCATACGGTAGTACTGTGCCCTCGTCTGGGGGGTTGATAGTGGAGGCCCAGTTTGTCCAGTGAAAGTATCCCGCCCGTCGTCAGGCCGAGCAACCCGCCGCGCGTGACCCTGGCGGATGTCGCCTCCTGCGCCCAGACGTCGGCGTCCGCAGCCGACGCGGGCACCATCGTCTCCGGCATCGCCCTGTCCACCCAGTCTGTGCAGCCGGGCGACCTGTTCGTGGCGCTGCCGGGCAAGAACGGCCACGGCGCGCAGTTCGCCGAACGGGCCGTGCAGGCCGGAGCCGTCGCCGTGCTCACCGACGCTGCCGGCGAGGAAGCGGCCCGCGCGGCCGGCGTGCCCACCATCATCAGCGACCGGCTGCGCGAACGCCTCGGCGAGCTCAGCGCGTTCATCTACGGCACCGCCGACAACGCCCCCACCATCTTCGGCATCACCGGCACCAACGGCAAGACCACCACCGCCTACGTGCTCGAGGCCGTGCTGCGCCAGATGGGCCTGGTCACCGGCCTGTCGACCACCGCCGAGCGGCACATCGCCGGTGAGGTCTTCGTCTCCCGGCTGACCACGCCCGAGGCCACCGACGTGCACGCGCTGCTCGCGCGCATGAAGGAGCAGAAGGTCGAGGCCGTTGTCCTCGAGGTGAGCGCCCAGGGCCTCACCCACGGCCGCGTCGACGGCATCGTCTTCGACAGTGTCGGCTTCACCAACCTCTCGATCGACCACCTCGACGACTACGGCACCATGGAGAACTACTTCGACGCGAAGGAGCTCCTGTTCCACCCCGAGCGTGCCCGCGCCGCGGTCGTGAGCCTGGAGACCTCGTGGGGCGCGCGCCTGCTGGCCGAGCCCACCATCCCGGTGTCCTCCATCTCCGCCGACCCCGACGCCGACCCGGACTGGCGCCTGGAGATCCTCGAGGCCCTGCCCGAGGCCACCCGGTTCCGCATCACGAACCGGTCCGGCGACGCCGTCGAGACCACGGTCGCGTTGCTCGGTGACCACCTGGTCGCGGATGCCGGACTCGCGGTCGCGATGATCATCAACGCCGGCTACGCCGCGGACCGGGTCCAGGCCGCGCTGCAGGACGGCATCGAGGTCTACATCCCCGGACGCACCGAGAGTGTCTCCGGCCCGACGGGCCCCCGGGTCTACGTCGACTTCGGTCACAGCTCGGACGCGTTCGAGAAGACCCTGCGCGCCGTCAAGGCCGTCACCACCGGCCGCGTCATCATGCTCTTCGGCGCCGACGGCGACCGCGACCCGGTGAAGCGTCCGGAGATGGCCCGGGTGGCCGCGGCCGGTTCCGACATCGTCGTGATCACCGACCACCACCCCCGCTTCGAAGACCCGGCCAGCATCCGCCGGATGCTCGTCGACGCCGCCAGGGAAGCGTTCCCCAGCAAGCAGATCGTGGAGATCACCCCGCCGGAGGCCGCCATCGACTACGCGGTCGACCTGGCCCGCGACGGCGACGCGATCCTCTGGGCCGGCCCCGGCCACCAGGACTACCGCGACATCCAGGGTGTGCGCACGCCATACTCGGCCCGAGCCCTGGCCCGCGAGGCCCTCACCCGCCACGGCTGGCCGGTCGCCTAACTCACCCCACGCATCCGCGAGCCGTGACCTCTGCCCCGAAATCTCGCGATTTCAGGGGTTCAGATCGCGGCTCGCGGGCTGTGAGGCGCGTGTGCCCTCGGTCCAGGTGGCCACGCAGAGCGGGACGCCGGGACGGTAGGCGAGGTGCGCCACCGAGGGCGCATCGAGCACCTGCAGGTCGGCGCGGCCGCCGACCTTGAGCGACCCAACCGCATCCGGGCCGTGCTCGCGGCCGACGGCCCTGGCCGCACCGCGGGTGGCCGCCCAGACCGCCTCGCGCACGGTGAGGCCCATCTGCAGCACCGCCGTGGCCACGCAGAACGGCATCGATGTGCTGTACGAGGTGCCGGGGTTGCAGTTGCTGGCCAGGGCGATGTGCGCGCCCGCGTCGAGCAGGGAGCGCGCCGGTGGGAACGGTTGCCGGGTGGAGAGGTCGCAGGCCGGCAGCAGGGTGGCCACGGTGCCCGACCCGGCCAGGGCGTCGATGTCGGCCTGGTCGAGGTGGTTGCAGTGGTCCACGCTGGCGCAGCCGAGGTCCACGGCCAGGCGCACGCCGCCGCTGAAGCCGAGCTGGTTGCCGTGCAGGCGGAGGCCCAAACCGGCGGCGCGACCGGCGAGCAGCACCTCGCGGCTTTCCTCCACGTCGAAGGCGCCGTCCTCGCAGAATGCGTCGATGAAGTCGACGTGCGGGGTGACGGCCGCCAGCATTGGCCCGGTGACCAGGTCGAGGTAGTCGCGCCGGTCGATTCCGGGCGGCACGACGTGGGCACCGAGGAAGGTGACGACGTCGGCGACCTCGGCCGCGGCCTGCGCCGAGCGCAGTTCGCCGGCCAGGTCGAGGCCGTAGCCGGTCTTGGTCTCCAGGAACGTGGTGCCCTGGGCCTCGGCCTCGCGGCGCAGCCTCCTGGCGTTGCCGATCAGGTCGGCGGATGTCGCGGCGCGGGTGGCCGCCATCGTCGTCGCGATGCCGCCGGCGGTGTAACGCTCGCCGGCCATGCGGGCCTCGAACTCGGCGGCGCGGTCGCCGGCGAAGACCAGATGGGTGTGGGTGTCGACCCAGCCGGGCAGCACGGCCCGGCCGCCCACGTTGGTAGAGGTGTCGGCGGCGGGTGCCTCGGTGGCGGGGCCGATCCAGGCGATGCGGCCGTTCTCGATCACGAGCGCGGCATCCAGAAGTCGGTCGTCGTCGTGGCTTGTTTCGGCGGCTTGGGTGGTCAGCTCGGAGATTCCGGTGATCAGCTCTGCGGTCATCGGGTGGCCTTTCCGTCGGAGCGGGCGTCGGGGAGGGCGTCGGGGATGCTGTGGCTTGACCCTACTGGTCCCCGTGCGGACAAATGGTCCCGGTGTGCCGGGTGCATTTGTCCGATTTGGGAACTATTGGCTCGTGCTTGGGGCATTATCCGGCGGCCTGTTCGTCGCTGGCGTCGAGGGCGGCCAGGGCGTTGTGCAGGAGACGGGCGGGGGAGCCGCCGGGCGTGGCGGTGGCTGCGGCGCTGCCGACCAGGCAGCCGCGGTCCGCGACGAGGCGGCCGGCCACGATCACCCGCTGCACGTCGGCGGCGGTCGCGGCGAGCACGAGTTGGTCCACCCGCGCGCCGACGGTGCGAAGGCTCTGCGGGTCGACCTCGACGAGGTCGGCAGGGGCGCCGGGCACCAGGATGCCGCCGGACAGGCCGAGCGACCTGTACCCGTTCGTGCTCGCCGCCCGCAGCAGTTCGGCGGGGGCGAACCGGCCGCGCGACCCGGAGGCCAGGCGCTCGCCCATCTCCAGCCCACGCATCTCCAGGAACGGGTCGACCACGGCGTTCTGGTCGGAGCCGATTGCGATCGGCGCGCCCGCCGTCGCGAGGGCGCGGGCGGGGCCGATGCCGTCGCCGAGGTCCGCCTCGGTCGTGGGGCACATCACCACGGAGACGCCGTTCGCGCCGAGCAGGCCCAGGTCGGTGTCGCTGAGGTGGGTGGCGTGCACTGCGCTCAGCCGGGGGCGGAGCGCACCGAGCCCGGCCAGCAGCTCGGTGGGAGTGGCCCCGTACGCGGCCACGCAGTCGGTGTTCTCCTGCGGCTGCTCCGAGAGGTGGATGTGCAGGGGCACGTCGGCGGGCAGGCTCGCGAGGATCTCCCGCATGGCTTCCACCGGCACCGCGCGCACGGAGTGCAGGGCGGCGCCGAGGGTGACCAGGTCGGGTCCGGCCGGCCGCGCCGCGGCATCCGCTGCCAGGGCGTCGCGGAGCGCCGACCAGCGGGCCAGCCAGCCCGCCGCGGAACCGTCGCTGAAACCGGCCTGCTCGGGTAGCACCGCCCGGTGGATGCCGCCGGCGAGATAGCTGGTGTCCAGCAGCACCAGGCGGATGCCGACGTCGCGTGCGGCGCCGGCCAGGGCGAGCTCCATGGCATGCGCCTGCGGGTACGGCGTGCCGCCAGCCTGGTGGTGCACATAGTGGAACTCGCCCACCGCGGTGTAGCCGCTGACCAGCATCTCGGCGAACACCGCCGTGGCCAGCCGTCGGTACAGCGCCGGGTCAAGGACGTGCGCGGCGGCGTACATCGACTCCCGCCAGCGCCAGAAGTCGCCGCCCTGATCGTGGGTGCGGCCCCGCAGGACCCGGTGGAACGCGTGCGAGTGCGCGTTGCCAAACCCGGGCAGCACAGTGCCCAGACGCACGTCGCCGGGTTCGGGGGTCACGTCGTCGGCGCGGCGGTGGATGCGCCCGTGGGCGTCGACGGTCAGCCGAACCCCCGGCACGCCCTGCCCGTCGACGAGCAGGACCTCGCACCAGTACGACGCGGCCGGCGGCAGGGTCGTCACAGCAGCTCCCGCAACACGGTTTGCAGCGCCTCGACGCCCGCGAGGCAGTCCTCCAGCGTGGCGAACTCCTCGGGCGAGTGCGAGATGCCGGTGGGGTTGCGCACGAACAGCATCGCGGTAGGCACGCTCGAGGCGAGCACCCCGGCGTCGTGCCCGGCACCGGTGGGCAGGGCCGGGATGCCGCCGAGCGCGAGGGCCAGCCGGGCGGCGAGCTCGGGGTCGAAGGTGACGGTGCTCGTCCAGGACTCCCGCACCACTGTGGCCGCGCAGCCGGCGTGCGGGGACTGCACCCGGGCGGTGATGTCGGCGACCACGGCCAGGGCCTGGGCGTCGGTCTCCGCGCGGGCGTCGAGCCAGGCGTGCACCGCCGACGGGACCACGTTGGTGCCGCCGGGCACGGCCTCGATCCGGCCGACGGTGGCGCGGGATCCCGGGCTGGCCAGGGCGGCCTTCTGCACGGCGACGATGGCGTGGGCGGCGGCGACCATCGGGTCGCGGCGGTCGGTCATCAGGGTGGCGCCGGCGTGGTTGCCCTGGCCGGTGAAGCTGAGCCGCCAGCGGCCGTGCGCGAGGATCGAGGAGGCCACCGCGAGCGGCTGCCCGAGGTCGATCAGGCCGCGGCCCTGCTCCACATGCAGTTCGAGGAATATGCCGATGCGGTCGAGTGACTCCTGGTCCCGGCCGAGGTGGGCCGGGTTGAGGCCGGCCGTGACGGCGGCCTCGGCGAGGGTGATACCGGACCGATCGGTGAGCGCCCGGGCGGTGTCGGCGTCGATGGCGCCGGAGAGCAGCCGGGAGCCGAGGCAGGCCACCCCGAACCGGGAACCCTCCTCCTCGGCGAAGACCAGTACGGCGCACGGCCGGGTCGGCACGAAGCCGGCGGCCTGCAGGCGGTCCACGGCGTCGAGCGCCGAGACCACGCCGAGCGGCCCGTCGTAGGCGCCACCGCCGGGCACCGAGTCGAGGTGGCTGCCGACGACGACAGCATCCGCGCCCGGCGTGCCCCACCAGGCCCAGATGTTGCCGTTGCGGTCCGTCTCCACGCCGAGGCCCAGCCGCGCGGCCCGTTCGGTGAACCAGGCCCGCAGCTCGTGCTCGGCCGGCTCCCAGAGGTGCCGGGAGTAGCCGCCGGCCCGCAGGTTCCGGCCGGTGCCGGCGATCTCGTCGAGGCCCGCGAGCAGGCCGTGCGCGACCTGGTCAGGCACGCGGCGCATCCGCCGGCGCATCGTTCTCCCACATCGGCACCCGCAGGCCGCGTTCGCGGGCGACCTCTTCGGCGCGCTCGTAGCCGGCGTCGACGTGCCGCATCACACCGGTGCCGGGGTCGTTGGTGAGCACGCGTTCGATCTTCTCGGCGGCCAGCGGGGTGCCGTCGGCCACGATCACCTGACCGGCGTGGATGCTGCGGCCGATGCCGACCCCGCCGCCGTGGTGGATGGAGACCCAGGTGGCGCCGGAGGCGGTGTTGAGCAGCGCGTTCAGCAGCGGCCAGTCGGCGATGGAGTCGGAGCCATCCTTCATAGCCTCTGTCTCTCGGTACGGCGAGGCCACCGAGCCGGAGTCGAGGTGGTCACGGCCGATCACGATCGGGGCGGTGAGTTCGCCGGACGCCACCATCTGGTTGAACTTGAGCCCTGCCAGGTGGCGCTCCTTGTAGCCCAGCCAGCAGATGCGGGCGGGCAGGCCCTCGAAGTGCACCTTCTCGCCGGCGGCGGTGATCCAGCGGCGCAGGTGGTCGTCCTCGGGGAACAGCTCGACGATGGCCCTGTCGGTGGCCGCGATGTCGGCCGGGTCGCCGGAGAGCGCCGCCCAGCGGAACGGGCCCTTGCCCTCGGCGAAGAGCGGCCGGATGTAGGCGGGCACGAAGCCGGGGAAGTCGAACGCCCGCTCGCAGCCGCCGAGCAGCGCCTCGGCGCGGATGGAGTTGCCGTAGTCGAAGACCTCGGCGCCGGCATCCTGGAAGTCGACCATGGCCTGCACCTGCTTGGCCATCGCGGCGCGGGCCCGGTCGGTGAACTCCTCCGGCTTCTCGGCCGCGTAGGCGTGCCAGTCGGCCACGGTGACGCCCTCGGGCAGGTAGGCCAGCGGGTCGTGCGCGCTGGTCTGGTCGGTGACGATGTCGATCGGCACCCTCCGGGCGTAGAGCTCGGCGAAGACGGTGGCGGCGTTGCCGACCAGGCCCACCGAGAGCGGGCGGCGCTCGGCCTTGGCGGCGAGCACCCGGGCGACGGCGTCGTCGATGTCGTCGGTCATCTCGTCGAGGTAGCCGTGCTCCACCCGGCGGGCCAGGCGGGACGGGTCGACGTCGACGATGAGCACGACGCCCTCGTTGAGGGTGACGGCCATCGGCTGGGCGCCGCCCATGCCACCGGCGCCGCCGGTGAGGGTGAGAGTGCCGGCCAACGTGCCGCCACTGTGCTTGTATTTCCCGTCCTGACGGGCGGCGATCTTCGCGGCCACGGCGGCGAAGGTCTCATAGGTGCCCTGCAGGATGCCCTGGGTACCGATGTAGATCCAGGAGCCGGCGGTCATCTGGCCGTACATGGTGAGGCCGAGCGCCTCGAGCTTGCGGAACTCGGGCCAGGTGGCCCAGTCGCCGACGAGGTTGGAGTTGGCGATCAGCACCCGCGGCGCCCACTCGTGGGTGCGGAACACGCCCACCGGCTTGCCGGACTGCACGAGCAGGGTCTCGTCCTTCTCCAGCGTGGTGAGGGTGCGCACGATGGCGTCGTAGGCCTCCCAATTGCGGGCGGCCTTGCCGGTGCCGCCGTAGACGACGAGCTTCTCCGGGTGCTCGGCGACCTCGGGGTCGAGGTTGTTCATCAGCATCCGCAACGGGCCCTCGGTCTGCCAGCTCTTGGCGGTGAGGGTGGTGCCGCGGGCGGCGCGCACGACCCGCGGCGGATGCGCGTCGGTCGCCGGCGCATCCGTCGCTGCGGTGCCGGTGGTTGGGCTGGTCTCGGTCAGGTCGGGCATGAGCGGGGCTGCTTTCTCGAGAGCTGAGGGATGGGTGATCAGTACAGGTCGCCGGTGATGCTCTGGGCCGCGGCGAGCACGGCGCCGCTTCGCACGGAAGCCGCCACGGACTCGATCTCGGGGGAGAGGAACCGGTCGGGGCCGGGGCCGGCGACCTCGCGGCGCACCTCGGCGAGCACGGCGCCGGTAGCCGCGCCGGGCAGCAGGGGTGCGCGCAGGTCGAGGGCGCGGGACGCGGTCATGACCTCGATGCCGAGCACCCGGGCGAGCCCGTCGATGCCGGTGCGGAGCTTCCGGGCGGCGTGCCAGCCCATCGAGACGTGGTCCTCCTGCATGGCCGATGACGGGATCGAGTCGACCGAGGCGGGCACGGCGAGGCGCTTGAGTTCGGAGACGATGCCGGCCGCGGTGTACTGGGCGATCATGAGGCCGGAGTCCACCCCGACATCGTGGGCGAGGAATGCGGGCAGGCCCTGGTTGCGGGCCGGGTCGAGCATCCGGTCGGTGCGGCGCTCGGACATGCTGGCCACGTCGGCGACGGCGATGGCGAGGAAGTCGAGCACGTAGGCGACCGGGGCGCCGTGGAAGTTGCCGTTGGACTCGACCCGGCCGTCGACGGTGACGACGGGATTGTCGATCGCGCTGGCGAGCTCGCGGTCGGCGATGCGACCGGCGTGGTCGATCGTGTCGCGGGCGGCGCCGTGCACCTGCGGGGCGCAGCGCAGCGAGTAGGCGTCCTGCACCCGGGTGCACTCCGGGCCCTTGTGGCTGGCCACGATCGGGGAGCCGTCGAGCAGCCGGCGCAGGTTGGCGGCGGATGCCTGCTGGCCCAGCTGCGGGCGGAGGCCGGCGAGGTCGGCGGCGAAGGGCGCGTCGGAGCCGAGCAGGGCCTCGATGCTCAGGGCGGCGGCCACGTCGGCGGTGGCGAGCAGGGTGTGCAGGTCGTGCAGCGCGAGGCTGAGCTGGCCGAGCATGCCGTCGGTGCCGTTGATGAGGGCCAGGCCCTCCTTCTCGGCCAGCAGCACGGGTTCGAGGCCGGCCGCGTGCAGGGCCTCCGCTGCGGGCAGTTCGGCGCCGGTGCGGTCGCGCACGGTTCCCTCGCCCATCAGCGCCAGGGCGCAGTGCGCCAGCGGGGCCAGGTCGCCGGAGCAGCCGAGCGAGCCGTATTCGCGCACGATCGGGGTGATGCCGGTGTTGAGCAGGTCGGCGTAGGCCTCCGCGGTCGACAGGCGGATGCCGGTGCGCCCGGTGAGCAGGGTCGACAGGCGCAGCAGCATGAGGGCGCGCACGGTCTCCCGTTCCACCTCCGGGCCGGATCCGGCCGCGTGCGAGCGCACCAGGCTCTGCTGCAGCCGGGTGCGGTCGGCGGCGTCGATGAAGGTGGTGGCCAGGGCACCGAAGCCGGTGGAGATGCCGTAGTGCGGGGCCACGTCGGTGGCGAGCACCTCGATGGTGGCGCGGCTGGCCGCCACGGCGGCGCGGGCGTCGTCGCCGATGAGCACGGGGGCGTCGTACCGGGCGACGGCCACGACATCCGCCACGGACACCGGCCCGGTGCCCACGGTGACCGGTGCGGGCGTGGCGTCGGAGCTGCGGGTGTCGGAGCTGCGGGCGCCGGAGTGGAGGCCGGCGGCGGAGAGAACGGTGTCGTGGGGGTGCATGGTTCCATCTGACTCCAGCCGCGGCATCCGCGCAGCGCCGTTCGGACACCTGGTGTCTCGTATACGAGACAGTTCGGGGTGGCTCGCACCTCCTGGCGCGGGCCCTCGCGGGGCTACGGTGGGAGGGCGAGGGCCGGGCGTGCCGGCCCCAGAGTCCCAGGAGGACCGCGGATGTTGTCGACCGACCTGATGCGCGACGCGTTTTCCCGGGTGCAGGGCACTGTGCACGCCAGCCTCGTCGGCGCCGGACCCGACCTGCTCGGCTACCGCGTCGACCATGAGGCGAACACCATCGCCTGGCTCATCTGGCACCTCACGCGCGTCCAGGACGACCACATCGCGGCGCTCGCCGAGGAGCCGCAGGTCTGGACGGACGGCTGGCAGAAGCGTTTCAACCTGCCCTTCCCGGCCGCCGCGACCGGCTACGGCCAGAGCGCCGGCGACGTGGCCGACGTCAGGGCGGGTGCCGACCTGCTGCTCGGCTACTTCGACGCCGTGCACGAGCGCACCCTGGCCTACCTCGACACCCTCACCGAGGACGACTTCAGCCGGGTGGTCGACACCCGGTGGACCCCGCCGGTGACCCTGGCCGTGCGACTGGTCAGCGTCATCGCCGACGACCTGGAGCACGCCGGCCAAGCCGCCTACGTGCGGGGCCTCGCGCAGCGGGCCGGCCTGCACTGAGGCACGGACTGCCCGTTAGGCTCTGAGCAGCACCTCGATCCAGGAGAGCCCGTGGCCCACTCGTATCCGCTCTATGTCAACGTGCTGGCGCAGTGCTTCTGCTGCCAGTCGTTGCAGCCGTTCCACTTCACCTCGGCGACCGACCAGGTGGTGTGCGGGCACTGCCTGCGGCACCTGGGCGCCAAGAAGGCCGAGCAGCGCGACGCCGACCACATCAGACTCTGGCTGGGCCAGTTCGCCGAGCTGCAGGAGACGCTGCGCGAGCTCACCGCCACCACCACGGCGACGATCGCCGACCGGGATGCCGAGATCGCGGCGCTCGCCGCACAGGTCGCCGACCTCACCGGCATCGTGGCCGGCCGGTTCGACCGCGGTCCGGATGCGGGCCTGCGCGGCCTGCTCGAGACCGAGGTGCTCAAGCGCGCCGAGCGCAAGGCCGAGCTGGGCCAGCGCCGCACGGATGCCGCGATGGCCGTGCTCTGGCAGATCGACCGGCTGCACCGGGTCTCGCCGGCCGACCCGCAGCACTGCGGATGCGGCAAGTCGGCCGCGAAGTGCCCCGAGGCTCGCGCGTTGAACCCGGTGCGCCAGGCGCTCGGCGACTGGGAGACGAAGAACCAGAAGCTCCACGCCGCCGGCCAGCGGCACGCCCTGCCCGCCGGGCATCCCGACCTGGCCTGACCCGCGCGCGCCGCACACACAACTGTTCCCGAAACGGACAATTGCACCCGGTGTGCCGGGTGCAATTGTCCGCAACGGGAACAGTTGGGTGGGGGAGGGGGCTGGCGGCTAGGGCTGGGGGCGGCCGACCGAGGACCGGCCGGGGTCGGGTGCGCCCAGGGCCGACGAGCCGGGGCTCGGGGTCAGGCCCAGCCGGCGCACGATCTCCGCGGCTTCCTCGGCGGGCTTCCGGCCTGCGTCGATGGTGATCGCGTTCTCGTCCGGCTCCGGCGCCTCGAGCGTGGCCACCTGCGAGTCGAGCAGCGAGGTGGGCATGTAGTGGTCGTGCCGGGTGGCCAGGCGCCGCCCGATCAGGTCCTTCGACCCGGTCAGGTGCACGAAGATCACGTTGTGCTCGCGCAGCACGTCGCGGTAGCGGCGCTTGAGCGCCGAGCAGGTGATGATGCCGGGCACGCCCGCCATGGTGTGCTCGATGATCCACGACGAGATGGTGTCCAACCACGGGGCGCGGTCCTCGTCGTTGAGCGGTTCGCCGGCGGACATCTTGTCGATGTTCTCCTGCGGGTGCAGGTCGTCGCCCTCTTCGAGGTCCCAGCCGAGCTGGCCGGCGAGGATGCCGGCGACGGTGGACTTGCCGGATCCGGAGATGCCCATGATGACGAGCACGGGTTGCTGATTCTCGAACATGGCTAGATCACGATGTTCAGGAGGAGGACGCCGGCCAGGCCGGTGACGGAGATGAGGCACTCCATGACGGTCCAGGTCTTCAGGGTCTGCGGCACGCTGGTGCCGAGGTACTCCTTGACCAGCCAGAAGCCCGCGTCGTTGACGTGGGAGAGGAACAGCGAACCGGCGCCGATGGCCAGCACCATGAGCGAGACATCCGTGGCGCCCAGGTTGGCGGCAACCGGGGCGAGGATGCCCGCGGCGGTCACGGTGGCGACGGTGGCGGAACCGGTGGCGACGCGCACGAGCGCGGCGACGACCCAGGCCAGCAGCAGGACGGAGATGCTCGAGCCGTTAACGGCGTCCGCGATGACGGTGCCGATACCGGTGTCGATGAGCACCTGCTTGAAGCCACCGCCGGCGCCGACGATGAGCAGGATGCCGGCGATCGGGGGAAGCGAGTCGCCGAGCGACTTCGCCACGGCAGCGCGGTCCATGCCGCCGCCGCGACCGAAGACGATCATGGCGTAGATCACGGCGATGCCCAGCGCGATCATCGGGGTGCCCAGGAAGTCCAGGATGGAGTTGAGCGGGTCGGTGGAGCCGGGGTTGATGGCGTCGGCGATCGAGCGGGCGAGCATCAGCACAACGGGGAGCAGGATGCCGGTCACGGTGGCGATGAAGCTCGGGCGCTTGATGTTCTCGTCGAGGCCCTGGTCGGCGGCCGTGATGAACATTTCGGGGACGGGCACCTTGACCCAGCGGGCCGCGAACTTGCTGAACAGCGGGCCGGCGATGATCACCGTGGGGATGGCGATGAGTACGCCGATCGCCAGGGTGAGGCCGAGGTTGGCGTTCAGGGTGGTGACGGCCACGAGGGGGCCGGGGTGCGGCGGCACGAGGCCGTGCATGACCGAGAGTCCGGCGAGGGCCGGGATGGCGATGCGGATGAGCGACTGCCCGCTGCGCCGGGCGACCAGGATGATCACGGGGATGAGCAACACCAGGCCGACCTCGAAGAACATCGGCAGGCCGATCAGGCCACCGATGAGCGCCATCGTCCATGGCAGGGTGCGCACGCTCGAACGGCTGACCAGCGCGTCGACGATGCGGTCGGCTCCGCCGGAGTCGGCCAGAAGCTTGCCGAACATGGCACCGAAGCCCACGAGCACGCCCACGCCGGCCATGGTGGAGCCGAAGCCCGCGCCGAAGCTGGTGACCGCGGCGTTGGGGGCCATGCCGGCGCCCACGCCCACGCCGACGGCGCCGATGGACAGGGCCAGGAACGGGTGCACCTTGAGCCAGGTGATCAGCACGATGATCACGGCGACGCCGATGATCGCCGCGAGGATGAGTTGCAGGGTGCTGCCGGCCGGAACCACTGGTTCCACCGCCTGAATCGCGCGGGTCACATTCATCTCGAGAATCCGTTCCGAGGCCGCGTCCCTGCGACCCCTTCGTCATGTGGTGAACACGCAAGTCTCCCTCATGTCGCCGGATGCGGCATAGTGAAGGAGGACATACGTAATCTGATTAATCTGATTAATCGGATTTATGAAGTGTTACACAACGTGGTGATGCGGTCAACATCTCCGCGAGAACGGTCTGCGCCGGCGCAGGCCCAGTCGAATCGGTGCACTGAACCGCACCGGGGGAGTGAAGGTGTGACAGATGGCTGCACTGGGCGACGAAACATGGCGCGACCGGGGCTTGCACTCCCAGGTGGTGAACACCCTCGGCCAGGAGATCGTGGACGGCACCTACGCGGCCGGCGACATCCTGAATCTCGACCGGCTCAGCGAACGCTTTACCGTGTCCCGCTCGGTACTGCGCGAGGCCATGCGGGTGCTGCAGTCCGCCGGCATGGTGGAGCCCCGGCAGCGGGTGGGCACGCAGGTGCTGCCCCGCCGGTCGTGGGACCTGGTCAACCCGCAGGTCATCCAGTGGCGCGGCCGCGGGGACTACTTCGCCCAGATGCGGGAGATGCTGCAGGTGCGCCTGGGCATCGAGCCGGTGGCCGCGCGGCTCAGCGCCCGGCTCATGACGGACGATCAGCGCGCGGCCGTCGCCCGGTGCGCCGCGGTGATGGTGCAGGCCGACCGTGCGCACGACGGCCGCCGGTACCTCGATGCCGACGTCGAGTTCCACACCCTCATCCTGCAGGGCTCCGGCAACGCCGTGATCGGGCATTTCGCCAAGACCGTCGAGGCGCTGCTGCGCACCAGGGAGCAGGAGAAACGCCTGACGATCACCGACTACACGCCCGCCTCCGCCCACCGGCACAACGACCTGGCAGAGGCCATCGTCTCCGGTGACGAGGATGCCGCCTACCGCTGGGCCTACGAGACGATCGAGGCCACCCTCAACGAGTTCCTGCAGGAGGCCCAACCCGCCCGCGAGCCGTGACCTGGGCCCCGAAAAGTCGGGATTCCCGGGGCTTGGCTCACGGGTCGCGGGCTACTGCAGGCCGTCGACCGAGACCAGGCCGTCGTGGCGGCGGCCGTCGAAGATGATGGTGGGGATCTTGATCGTATTGATCTCGTCCTCGACGATCGTCTTGTTGGCGGCGATGACATCCGTCACGGCATCTGAGCCGGCCTCGGCGACGACCACGTCGATCTCGTCGGCGCTCAGGCCGAACTCGCCCAGCCAGCCGGTGAGGGTTGCGGTGGCCTCGTCGGCGGTCATCGCGTTGATGGTGTCCTGCCAGGGCAGGCCCGTCTCCGCCTTCTCGGTGAAGATGCGCTCGAGGATCTGCCAGTCGACCGGGGTCTCCGCGCCGTCCAGCGGGTGCAGGCGGAGCGCCTCGAGGTACTGGGTCACAAGCAGCGAGTTGGGGAACTTGTAGCCGTCGGTGCCGGCAATCGGGTAGGCGATGTAGCTGAGGTTGTACGAGTCCTCGAAGCCCGCCTCCTCGATGTTCTGGAACAGCGCCCGGCAGAAGGTACAGCCCGGGTCGATGACCTCGAGCGCGACCGGGTTCGCGGCGTCCTCGGTGAGGTAGCTGGCGTTGGCCGGCAGGTAGTCCTCGGCGGTCCAGGTCTGGAATCGGGCCGGGATGGCCGCGAAGGTCTCGCCCAGGCTGGCGAACTCGTTGCCGAACGCGCCGACCACGTCGAACGCACCGAGCGATTCCATGAAGCCGGGCGTTTCGTCCGGGATCGAGCAGGCCTCGGCGCCGAGGGTGCAGGATGCCGAGTCCTGCTTGTTGCAGGTGCCGTAGACGTAGAGGTTGACGGCGCTCTTGACCACCGTGTACCCCGACCAGATGGTGGTGAGGATGACGAGCACGGCGAGCACCTCGAGGGTGATGCTGGCGGGCTTGACCAGGCCGGGCCGGCGGGCGGCGATCGGGGCGAGGATGTGGTCCTTCACGTCCTGCTTGAACGTCGTGTCGCAGGGCCGGAAGGTGACCCGGCGCCACACGCAGTTCCAGGCCTTGCCGACGTAACGCCGGTACCGGGCCGAGAAGGCGGCCATGACGACCAGGACGATGAATGCGGCAATGCAGAACACTTAGGAGAGGCCTTTCATCAGCCGGGTGAGGGCCTGCGTGGCGGTGTCGACGTCCGAGGTCGTCGAGTGCAGGCCGAGGGAGAACCGCAGAAGCGGGGGCAGGCCGAGCTGTTGCTTGAGGTGGTGGTGGGCGCAGAAGTAGCCGCTGCGCACCATCACCTGGGAGTGCGAGAGGAAGACCGCCAGCCGGTGGGAGTCCTGCGCGGGCGCGTAGACGCTGATCACCGGGCTGGGCTCGTGGTTGAGCAGGGTGAGCCCGGGGATCTCGGCGAGCCCGGCGTAGAGCTGCCGGGACAGGCCGGCGAGGTGCTCGGCGGGCGCCAGGCCGCCGGGCCGGGTCTCACCGAGCCAGCGGATGGCGCGGCCGAGCGCGATGATCTCGCCCCAGGCCTGCAGGCCCGGTTCGAGGAGCGCTCCCGGGTCGCCCTGCACCAGGTCGAAGTCCTCCTCGCGCACGTCTGACACCATGCCGCCGCCGACGAAGCCGAGCTCGAGGGAGGCGAGAAGCTCGTGCCGGGCGACGACGACGCCGAGGCTGGCGCCGTACATCTTGTGGGCGGAGAAGCAGATCGCATCCGCCTCGGTCTTCTGCAGCAGGGCCCGATTGTGGCCCATGGCCTGGGCGGCGTCGACGATGACGATGCCGCCGCGGGCGTGGGCGTCGCGGACGAGCTCGGCGAGGTTGGTGAGCCGGCGGCCGTCGATGTTGGAGGCGGCGTTGACGACGACGACGGCCTTCTCCAGCTGGGCGGGTTGGTAGAGCAGGGCGCCGTCGGCAGCGCGGTCGAGGACCAGCCGGTCGACTCCCAGCCGGCGGGCGGCGGTGATGGTGGGCAGGAAGACCGAATTGTGTTCGATGTGGCTGGTGATGACCCGATTGAAGCGGCCCATCGGCAGCTGCTGCAGCAGCAGGTTGAGGCCGTAGGTGGTGTTGAGGGTGAACGAGGCGGCGTAGCTCCGGGCGGAGAGCCCCAGCAGGCCGAGCACCGCCCGGCGGGTGTCGGCCACCTGGGCGTCGACCTTCTGCCCCCAGGCGTACTTCACCCGGCCGCCGCAGGCGTTGTAGCTGGTGTAGTAGTCGGTGAGGGCGTCGATCACGGGCTGCGGGCGCAGGCTCTGGCAGGCGGCGTCGAGGTAGATCTCGCCGGGTTCCAGATAGCCGAAGTCGCCTGCCCTGCCCGCGTCGAGCGGTGCGGCGGCGGGCTTGCGGAACAGCGTGCTGCGCTTCATGAATCTCAACTCCCGGCTCAGCTTAGATTCGGCGCTGAGCCGGGAATGGGGCCTTAGGTCCCGTGTGACCGGGCGAAGCGCGCTTTACACAGCTGCCTCTAAGCGTTCGGCGAGGTACGGCGCCGTGCGGCTGTGCGGATGCGCCGCGACGGCGGCCGGGGTGCCTTCTGCCACGATGCGCCCGCCCGCGCTGCCGCCGGAGGGGCCCAGGTCGATGACCCAGTCCGCCGCGGCCACCACGCCCATGTCGTGCTCCACCACGACGACGGTGTTGCCGGCGTCGACGAGCCGGCTCAGCTGGGTCATCAGCAGGGCCACATCGGCCGGGTGCAGGCCCGTGGTGGGCTCGTCGAGCAGGTACAGGGTGTGCCCGCGGCGGGCGCGCTGCAGCTCGGTGGCCAGTTTGATGCGCTGGGCCTCGCCGCCGGAGAGCTCCGTGGCGGGCTGGCCGAGCCGCAGGTAGCCCAGTCCCACCTCGCGCAGGGTCGCCAGGCTGCGGGCGGCGCTGGGCACGTCGGCGAGGAACTCGGCGGCCGCGTCAACGGTGAGGCCGAGCACGTCGGCGACGGTCTTGCCGTTGTAGGTCACCGCGAGGGTCTCGGCGTTATACCGGGAGCCGCCGCAGGTCGGGCAGGGGGCGTAGCTGCCGGGCAGGAAGAGCAGTTCGACGGCGACGAAGCCTTCGCCCTGGCAGGTGTCGCAGCGCCCGCCGGCCACGTTGAAGGAGAACCGGCCGGCGCCGAAGCCGGCCGCCTTGGCCGCATCCGTGGCCGCGAAGGTGGAGCGCATTGCGTCGAACAGGCCGGTGTAGGTGGCGAGGTTGGAGCGCGGGGTGCGGCCGATCGGCTTCTGGTCCACGCGCACCAGCCGGTCGATGGTGCCGGCGCCGGTGATCGACTCGACCACGGTCGTGGCCCGGTCGGTGCCGGCCTCCTCCTCGTCGGTGCCCGGCTCATCCGCGCTGTCGTCCGCGGCGGCGCCGGCGGGTGCGGCGTCGACCGAGCCCTGGCGGAGTTCCCGGCTCACGGCATCCGCCAGCACCTTGCTCACCAGGGTGGACTTGCCGGATCCGGAGACGCCGGTGACCGCGGTGAAGACGCCGAGCGGCACCGACACGTCGAGGTCGACCAGGTTGTGCCGGGTGACGCCGGCCAGGCCGAGCCAGGCGCCGGGCTCGCGTCGGGCGGGCGCCGCCGCGCCTGCCGCGCCCGGGAACAGGTAGTCGCGGGTGACGGAGGCGTCGATCTCGGCCAGGCCGGCCACCGGGCCGCTGTAGAGCACCTCGCCGCCGCCGTCGCCGGCGCGCGGGCCCACGTCGACGAGCCAGTCGGCGCGGCGCACGACGTCCATGTTGTGTTCGACCACGAACACCGAGTTGCCGGATGCCTTGAGCTGCTCGAGCACCACCAGCAACGGTTCGGCGTCGGCGGGGTGCAGGCCGGCGGAGGGTTCGTCGAGCACGTAGATGACGCCGAACAGGCCGCTTCGCAGCTGGGTGGCGATGCGCAGCCGCTGCATCTCGCCGGGGGAGAGGGTGGGGGTGGCGCGGTTCAGGCTGAGGTAGCCCAGGCCGAGGTCGATGAGGACCTCGAGGCGGCGCACGAGGTCGCCGGCCACGGTGACGGCCACCTCGGTGACCTCGCCGGACTGGGCGGAGCGGTGCGAACCGGTGGCACCGGTGAGTTCGGCGGTGGGCCGGAGGACCTCGGCGAGTTCGCTGAGGGTGAGGGCGTTGAGTTCGTTGATCGGCCGGCCGGCGAAGAGCACGGCGAGGGCGTCCTTCTTCAGGCCGCTGCCGCCGCAGAGCCGGCAGGGACCGGTCTCCACGAACGCGAGCACCTTCTGCCGCATCTGCGCGCTCTTCGAATCGTTCAGGGTGTGCATGACGAAGCTCTTGGCGCTCCAGAACCGGCCCTTGTAGGGCTTGGCGACCCGGTCCCGCTGCGGGGTGACCTCGACAACGGGCTGCTCCTCGGTATACAGGAGCCAGTCGCGCGACTCGCGGGTGAGGGAGGACCAGGGCGCGTCGATGTCGTGGCCGAGGCCGGCGGTGACGTCGCGCAGGTTCTTGCCCTGCCAGGCGCCGGGCCAGGCCGCGATGGCGCCGTCCCGGATGCTCAGGCTGGGGTCGGGCACCAGCAACGCCTCAGTGACGGTGTGCGCGATGCCCAGGCCGTGGCACTCGGGGCAGGCGCCGGTGGCGGTGTTGGGGGAGAAGGCGTCGGAGTCCAGGCGCAGGTCGGACCCGGCCGGGTAGGTGCCGGCGCGCGAGTAGAGCATCCGCATCGAGTTGGAGAGGGTGGTGACCGTGCCCACGCTGGACCGGGAGCTGGGCGAACCGCGGCGCTGCTGCAGCGCGACGGCCGGCGGCAGGCCGGTGATGAGGTCGACGTGCGGGGTGTGGCCCTGCTGGATGAGGCGGCGAGCGTACGGCGCCACGGACTCGAAGAACCGGCGCTGCGCCTCGGCGAAGATGGTGCCGAACGCGAGCGAGGACTTGCCCGAGCCGGAAACCCCGGTGAACGCCACAATCGCGTCACGCGGCACATCCACATTGACGTCGCGCAGGTTGTTCTCGCGCGCGCCGCGCACGCGCACGAAACCGTCGGCGCCGGGGTGGGCGCCGGGGGAGGTGCTGCTGGGGTCGGTGATGGGCGGTGTGTCGACGGTGTTCGGCATTCGAACGACTCTAGTTTGACCCCCTGACATTCGGCCCATGGGCGAGGGGCGCGTATCGTGGAGAAGTTGATCCTCGAAAGGCCCGCGCACATGCGACGCACCATGTTCAAGTCCAAGATCCACCGCGCCACCGTGACGCACTCGGCCCTGCACTATGTGGGGTCGCTGACGGTCGACCTCGATCTGCTCGATGCCGCCGACCTGCTGCCCGGTGAACTCGTGAGCATCGTGAATGTCAACAACGGCGCCCGATTTGAGACCTACCTGATCGCGGGTGAGCGCGGCAGCGGCGTGATCGGGGTCAACGGTGCCGCAGCGCGGATGGCGCACGAGGGTGACCTGGTCATCATCATCTCCTATGCCCAGATGGGAACGAAGAAGGCCAGGGCCTACGTGCCCACTGTGGTGCACGTGGATGCCCAGAATCATCCGGTGTTCGTCGGGAGCGACCCGGCCGAAGCAGTCGGCGATGACGTGCAGCGGCCGCCATTGGCCGTCTGACTCCACTCCACTAGCGTGAGCCCATGGAACTCAGTTTTCAGGGCGAGATCTGGTACTGGCGGGGGCCGTCACCCTTCCATTTTGTGACCGTCACGGCGGACGAGAGCGCCGCCATTGCCGAACTCGCCCCCGCCGTCAGCTACGGCTGGGGGATGATCCCGGTCACCGTGCGCATCGGTCGCACCGACACGACGACGTCGCTGTGGCCCAAGGACGGCGGTTACATCGTGCCGCTCAAGAAGGCGCTCCGGGAGCGCGAAAGACTCGAGCTGGGCGACGTCGTCGAGGTCACCCTGCTGATCCCGATCTAGGCGAAAAAAGTTCTCCACAGTTTCAGTTTGACCAGACAGATCTCCGATACTGAGCTATTCTCAGTACATGTCCACCATCGCAGAAACATTCGCCCCCGGCACGGCGCTAGACACCGTGCCGGAGGCCGCTGTGCCTGCTGATTCACTGGTCGCCGCGGTCGAAGCGGTGGAACATTTGGGGGCCTGCAGCACCGACTACGACACCCTCTCCGATGCCGAACTGCTCGCCGGCCAGAAGGACCTGGCCCGGCTGCGGCAGCTGGTCGAAACCCGGCAGACCTGGATGGCGAAAACGCTCCAGCACCGGTCCCGGCCCGAGCTGGGTCAGCAGGGCCTGGCCCAGCAGCAAGGCTTTCTCAACCCGGCTGACCTGATCCAGGACTTGACCGGCTCCACCCGTCAGGACGCCCGGAAGCTCGTGGACGTGGGCCGGATGCTCGCCGACACCGAGGCGGCCGACGCGGCCGCGGCGGACGAAGAGGCGCGGCAGTTGCGCGACCGGACCGACGGGACCGACGGGACCGACGGGGCCGACGACTCGGGCGAAGCGGGCACGCCACCCGGCCTCTTCGACCAGACCGCCATCGACACGGAGCCCGCCGTCCTGCCCTGGTACGCCCCGATCTCCCGCGCCACCGCGACCGGAGCCCTGTCGGTCGCGGCCGCGCATGCGATCCGCACCGGCCTGGGCGATATCGACACCGTCGTCACCGCGGAGAAGCTCGCCGATGCCGTGCACACCCTCCTTGCCGAGGCGACCCGGATGGCCGTGGATGAGCTGCTCAAGCGCTCCCGCCGGATGCGCGACAGCCTCGACGAGGCCGGCATCGCCGTGCGGGAGAAGAAGGCCTGGGACGACCGCTACCTGAAGGTCTGGAAAATCGACACCGGCCAGGTCCACCTCCACGGCCTGTTCCCGCCGGAGCAAGGCCAGTACATTCTGGACCTCTACGACAGCCTCACCGGCCCCCGCCGCGGCGGCGTCCGCTTCGTCGACCCCGACCGGGCCGCCTGGGCCAAAGCAGTGCAGGACGACCCCCGAACCACCGACCAACTCACCGCCGACGGGTTCCTCGACCTCCTCAAAGCCGGCAGCAGCGTCAACCCCGACCGGATGCTCGGCGGCCGCACCCCCGCGGTGCGAATCCTGACCACGGCCACCCCGAAGGCTCCGGCAGCGGACCCGACCGAGGCCCTGGTCGCGATCCCCGACGGCACCGGCCACGGTTTTCTCGAAGGCAACCCGGCCCCGGTCTCCCAGGAGACCATCGACCGGATCATCTGCTCCTCCGGCACCGTCGAGGTCACCTTCGACGCCGTCGGCCAACCGTTGAACCTCGGCCGGGAAGAACGCATCTTCAGCCAAGCCCAACGCATCGCCCTGGCCGCCCGCGACGGCGGCTGCATGTGGGGAGACTGCGACAAACCCCCGTCCCGCACCGAGGTGCACCACCTCGACCAGTGGCTCCGCGACCACGGCAGCACCGACATCCGCCTGGGCATCCTGCTCTGCAGCCCGCACCACCTGCTGTTACACAACCAGGGCTGGCAGATCTTCGAACACCACGGCACCTACTGGCTCCGGCCTCCAGCCGCAGTCGATCCCGGACAAACGCTCATTCAACTGCGCAGCAAGAGCCCCGCAGCCCACGAGCAGCACGACCGGCACTGAGCCTGCTCCACGGCCGCCCGAGGCGGTGCGCGGAACGCAACCATTTCGTTGGTCGAGCTTGTCGAGACCTGGTGAGGTGATTCTCGGAGGCCGCGGCAGCGACACATATGCATGTCACGGGGTCTCGACCAGCTCGACCAGCGAGTGGGGACGACACATATGCACGTCTCGAGGTCTCGACAAGCTCGACCAGCGATTGCGCACGACACACACGCACGTCGCGGGGTCTCGACGAGCTCGACCAGCGAGTGCGCGCGACCCGCACGCACGTTACGGGGTCTCGACAAGCTCGACCAGCGAGCGACGCTTGGCCATCCGCCGGACGCCGGGCTAGTGGCCGCCGTCGACGAGCTTGAGGCCGATGACGCAACCGACGAGGCCCAGGATGAGCAGGATCTTGATCAGGGATGCCGGTTCCCCGCCGAAGATCATGGCGTACAGCACCGTGAGCGCCGCGCCGATTCCCACCCAGACCGCGTAGGCGGTGCCGATCGGGATGGTGCGCATTGCGAAAGCCAGGCCGCCCATGCTCAGCACCAGGCCGGCACCGAAGACCACAGTGGGCCAGAGCCTGGTGAAGCCGGCGGACTTCCCGAGGGCCGTGGCCCAGACGGCTTCCAGAACGCCGGACACGATCAAAACGATCCACGACATGACAATCTCCTGTGGCCAGTCTTGTCGCGTGCCGGGTACTGATCCGTCGTCCGGAACCGCGGGGAAGCGGTCTGTAAACAGGTTAGCCGCTCAGCCTGTGCACCGTCTCAGCACGCCGGCGCCGGCACATCCGCCGCGGACACGACACAGCCCCGCCGGCTGGGACCGACGGTGTCGGTCTCGGCCGGCGGGGCCGGACGGTGCGGGTGGTGCGGTTCTTAGGCGGCGGAGATGATGTCGACGACGAAGACCAGGGTGTCGGTGGCGCTGATGCCGGCCTGGTCGTTACCGCCCTCGTAGCCCAGCGGGCCCGGCGGGATCACGATGACGACCTGCGAGCCGACGGTCTGGCCGACCAGCCCCTGGGTGAAGCCGGTGATGAGGCCGGACACCGCGAAGGAGGTGGGCCCAGAAGCCCAGCTCGAGTCGAACTCGGTGCCGGTGGCCCAGATGGATCCGCTGTACTGCACGGTCACAGTGGAGGCGTCGGTGACGGTGGCGCCGTCGCCCTTCTTGAGCACCTCAACGCCGAGCTCGGTGGGCGGGTCGGTCTTGGGCATGGTCACAGTGGGCTCGCCGTCCTTGGCGAGCTTCACGGTGGGGAAGCCCTCGGTGGGCTCCTGGTCCTCGCCGGTGGCGCGGGTGGCGAGCTTCTCCTTGACGTCGATGACGAAGAGCATCTGGTCGGTCGCGGCCACACCGAGGTCGGTGCTGCCGGTGTCGCCGAAGCCGTCTTCCGGCGTGATCACGACGGCCACGCGGTCGCCTACGTTGGAGCAGGCCACACCCTTGAGGATGCCGGCGATCGCGGCCTGGTTGCTGGCCACGTTGACCGTGAGGCCGGCGTCATCGCCGAAACCGCCGGCGGTGAGCTTGGCGCCGGAGGTGGCGTTGTACGCGGAGTACGCGATGGAGACGGAGTCGCCCTCCTTCACGGCGTCGCCGGTGCCCTCGGTGATGACGGTGCGCTCGGTCTGCTTCGCGGCCAGGGGGCTCTCGAAAGTCACGGTCGGTTCGACGCCGGCATCACCGGTGACGGTCACGGCGTCCGAGGTGGTTCCGGGGTCCGTGCACGCGATCGCGGCGGTGGTCGCGGAGGGCGTCGCCTCCGTGTCCGGCGATGCGGCGCATCCGGACAGTGCGATGGCGGTGATCGCCGTCAGGGTAAGAAAAGTAGGAAGGGTGCGCACGCAGAAATCTCCAGTTCGGTTCGGGCCTCGTACAGTCTGGACCCTCCACCTATGTATGTGCTGAATCGTGGGGATCCCGCCGGGCTCCACGGGCCGGAATGAGGACCTTGGTCCCTGTCAGAAACTGGGGGACGTTTTTAGACTGGATTCACGGCCTCAAGAATTCACCAGGGCCGAGCTGGTCGATGGTGACCGAACCCACCGACAGTGGCGCCACGCAATTCACGGCGACTTTTTCCAGTCTGATTGACGCCCTGCCTCACGCAGACGAACCCCGTTCTGCTGTGTGAATGTACGTCCGAAGAAAGAGCACCTCGTGTCCGAGACCAAGTCCGCAAACGCAGTCAGCACCTTCCGTTGGGAGAGCCTGAAGCGCGAGTTCTTCATGCGCACCCACCGCGGTGAGCCTGTCAACGCCGGCACCCGCACCGCCCCGGCCGCGAAGGTCGCGGACCCGAACGCGGAGTAGTCGACCGGTCAACAGTCGCCTCGGCGCACCAGGAAGAGCCGGCGCCGGATTACGCGCTGTGCAGCATTGCGCTATCGGTCGGGTCGGCGTTCCCGCCCCCGTTGCCGGCCTTCTGCCCGCCGCGCAGATGGATGGCCGGTAGGGCGAGCGCGGCCGCGGTCGCCGGAACGACCATGAGGGCCGAAAGCCCGAAGATGATCGGCATGCCCACGAGGTACGCCTCGGACTGGGTCGACCCGGCCGCCTGCATGGTGTCGACCTGGTAGGTCAGCACCGAACCGAGCACCACCAGTCCGATCGTGCCGCCGAGGGACAGGAAGAACGACACCGACGAGCTCATCGACCCGACGGTGCGGAACGACACCGTGGTCTGGGCGGTGAGGATCAGGTTCTGGATCACCGCACCCAGGCCGCAGGCGATCAGGACGGTGCCGATGACGGCCATCGCGATGGGCGCAAAGTGCATCTGGGACAGCACGGCGTTGCCGGTGACCAGCGCCACCGCGCCGACCACCACCACCGGCCGCACCCGGCCGGTGCGGCTGATGTAGCGCCCGGCCGCGAAGGCCGTTGCCACGGTTCCCAACGCCATCGGGGTGAGCAGGACCCCGGCCGTGGCCGGTGCCAGGCCGACGCCGAATTGCAGGTACTGGGTGATGAACACCGAACCGCTGAAGAGGGTGGTCCCGGAGAAGAAGGCCGCGGTGATGCACAGCAGGGGAGTGCGGGCGGCCAGCAGGCGCAGCGGCAGGATCGGATCCTCCGCTCTGAGCTCCACGAAGACGGCCACGGTGAGGGCGATCAACCCGATCGCGCCCGTGACCGCGACGAGCCAGACCGAGGTGGCGGCGTTCGGCAGCGCCGAGATGCAGACGAGCGACGCCGTGACGCCCAGGGCGATCAGGCCGGCGCCGGCGAAGTCGGCACGCATCCGCTGGTGGGGTGTGCGAACGATGCGCAGGGTCGCCGCGATCACGATGACCGATGCCAGCGCGCCCGGGATGCTGAGCAGGAAGCACCACTGCCAGCCGAGGCCGGGGGTCTGCACGATCAACCCGCCGAGCACCGGCCCACTGAGCGTCGCGGTGGTCTGCATGCTGCTCAGCCAGGCGTTCACCCGGCCGCGCTGGCGGGGCTCGACCAGCGCGGCGACGACGATCACAACGAGCGACAGGATGCCGCCCAGGCCGACGCCCTGCAGGGCCCGGCCCACGATGAGTTGCGTGGTGTTGAGCGACAGGGCCGCGACGAGCGAGCCGACCGCGAAGAAGACCAGCCCCGCCTGCAGAATGACCTTGGGATTGAACCGGTCACCGAGCTTGCCCCAGATCGGGGTGGTGGCGGTGTTGCCCAGGATGGTCGCGGCGACGATCCAGGTGGAGTGCGCGGTGGGCCCGGGCAGGTCCCGCATGATGGACGGGATCGAGGTGGCGACGATCGTGGCGCTGAGCCCGGCGACGAACTGGGCGATGAGGAGTCCGCTCAGCGGTGCCACGATCGGGCGGAGTGACGGTCGGGGGATCTGGTCTGCCTGCGTCTTCGATGCGGTCACAATTCTCCTCGGTCGAGAACGAGCTTTGCAGTGTCATGTTGCGGCCGGATTGCGCCGCCTGGGTTCCGGGGCCCGGTGTGTATCGGGAGCATTGCGCCACGCTTCAGCCGTTCTCCGGTCGGCAGACCGCGCGGCCGGCCCGGCTTCCGGGATGACGGGTCGGGACCTTCGCCCCCAGAAGCGCCCGTGACTAAGCGATATGATGAATTTATGGAACCACTGATCCAGGAAGTCTCCGACCCGTTCACGGACAAGAATCGCCCCCTCTACGAGGTGAAGGCCAATCTCTTCAAGGGCCTCGCCCATCCGGTGCGGGTGCGCGTGCTGGAGGTGCTCGCGAACGCCGAGGCCGACCTGTCGGTCTCCGACCTGCTCAGCGACACGGGCCTCGAAGCCTCGCACCTCTCCCAGCACCTGTCGGTACTGCGGCGGCACAACCTGGTTCTGGCCGAGCGACGCGGCAGCCTGGTCTTCTACCGGCTCGCCTACCCGCAGGTCGCCGACCTGCTCGCGGTTGCCCGGCAGCTCCTGGTGGAGATCCTCGACACCACGCAGAAGAACCTGAGCAGTGTCGTGGGCAGCGACGCGGTGACCCGGTGAGCGCGGTCGGCACCGCCGCATCCGCAACCGGGCGCTACGTTCGCGCCCTGCTGCCCAGCTGGCAGGACTACCGCGATGTGAAGCGCACCTGGCGCGGCGACCTCGTGGCCGGCCTCACCGTGGGCATCATCGCGCTGCCGCTCGCGCTGGCCTTCGGGGTCAGCTCGGGCGCCGGTGCGGAGAGCGGGCTCATCACCGCCATTGTCGCCGGGGTGATTGCGGCCGTCTTCGGCGGTTCCAACATCCAGGTCTCCGGGCCTACCGGTGCCATGGTCGTGGTGCTCGGCCCCGTCGTGGCCTCGCACGGGGTGGGTGTCGTCGCGGTGCTCAGCCTCATGGCCGGGCTCATCGTGGTGGCCGCCGGCGCGCTCAAGCTCGGCCGGGCCGTCACCTTCATTCCCTGGCCGGTGATCGAGGGGTTCACCCTCGGCATCGCCGTGATCATCTTCCTGCAGCAGGTGCCCGCCGCGATCGGCTCGCACGCCGGGCCGAGCAGCAACGCCTTCGTGGCCGCCGTGCAGTCCTTCGGCACCGTCGACTGGTCCACCGTGATCGTGCCCGTGGCCATGGTGCTCGTCGTCGCCGCGATCATGCTGCTGGCGCCCAAGGTGCACAGGAAGCTGCCGGGGTCGATCGTCGCCATCATCGTGGTGACCGTGATCGCCAACCTCGCCGACCTGCCGCTGGCCCGCATCGGCGAGCTGCCGAGCTCCCTGCCGATGCCCATGCTGCCGCAGATCGACCTCGGCCTGCTCGGCTCGCTGGTCGGCCCCGCGCTCACCATCGCGGCGCTCGCCGCCATCGAGTCGCTGCTGTCGGCCCGGGTGGCCGTGTCGCTCTCCGACACCGGCCCGTACGACGCCGACCGCGAACTGGTGGGTCAGGGCCTGGCCTCCATCGCGTCGGGCTTCTTCGGCGGCATGCCCGCCACCGGGGCGATCGCCCGCACGGCCGTCAACATCCGCTCGGGCGGCCGCACCCGGCTGGCCGCGATCGTGCACTCGCTCGTACTGATCGGCGTGGTCTACCTGGCCACCGGCGTGGTCTCGCAGATCCCTCTGGCCGCCCTCTCCGGGGTGCTGATGATGACCGCGGCCCGCATGATCTCGATCGCCACGGTGCGCAGCATCATCGGCTCGACCGGCTCCGACGCCACCGTTTTCGTCATCACGGCGCTGGTCACGGTGTCCGTCGACCTGATCGTGGCGGTGGGCATCGGCATCCTCGTCGCGGCGTTCTTCGCGCTGCGCTCGGTCTCGGCCTCCAGCGGTGTGCACCGGGAGGAACTGCCCGGCTCGGCGGCTCCCGGCGACGAACGCATCGCCCTGTTCCGGCTCGACGGCGCCCTGTTCTTCGGTGCGGCCGAGCGGATGCTCGAACGCGTCAACCAGACCAGCCACATCACCGTCGTGATCATCCGCATGTCGCAGCTGCAGATCCTCGATGCCACCGGAGCGCGGGTGATCACCGAGATGATCCAGGCGCTCGAACGGCGCGGCATCACGGTGCTCGTCAAGGGCATCCAGTCGCGGCACCTCAAGCTCGTCACCCGGGTGGGCGTGATCACGTCGCTGCGGCACCGCAACCACCTGTTCACCGAGCTCGACGCCGCCATCGAACACGCCCGCAGCCATGTCACCCGGGCCGCAGCGGCCCAGGGCGGCACGGATGTCGCGGAGTTCGGCTGGACCTCCACCATCCGGCTGCCCCGGGACTGACGGCCGCATCAGCTCCGCCAATTGCGCCAAAATCCCCCTTCAGTGCCCCTGAAGGGGGATTTTCGCGCAAGTGGGTGACCTGATCGCGCCGGTCAGCCGAGGAGCAGTTTGGCCAGCTGGTCGGTGGAGTGCACGACGGCGGTGGCCAGGGCGGCCTCGGCGGGGGAGCCGTAGCCCCACTCGACGAGGATGGTGGGAACGCCGTTGGCGTTGGCGCCCTCGGCGTCGTAGATCCGGTCGCCGACCATGACGACGGCGGAGGTGTCGACGTCGGCGGCTTGGAAGCGCACGAGCGCCTCGGCGACGATGTCGGCCTTGCTGCTGCGGGACTCGTTCTCGGTGGCGCCCACCATGATGGTGAAGTACTTGGCGAGGTCGAAGTGCGTAAGGATCGCGATCGCGGTGTGCTCGGGCTTGCTCGTCGCCAGGCCGAGCGGGATGCCGGACTCGTGGATGCGCTCGAGCAGGCCGGCGACGCCGGGGTACACCGCGGTGTCCAACGACGCGGGGCCCTGGTAGTCGGCACGGTACACGGCCAGGGCCTCGAGGGCCTCGTCGGGCGTCATGCCGGCGTACTCGCCGAAGGCGGCCAGCAGGGGCGGGCCGACGTAGGCCATCAGCTCGGTGTCGCTCGGTACTGGGCGGCCGAGCAGAGCGAAGGTGCGGGCCAGCGAGTTGGTGATCGCGGGGGCGGAATCCGTGATGGTTCCGTCAAGATCGAAGAGGATCGCGCTCCAGGTGCGCGTCAAGGTGGGGTTCACTCGCAATATCCTAGGGCCGGATGGGCCGATCTCTTGCACCTGAACCCCATTCAGGGTATAGGCGAGGGGCCGTCCGGCGGTCGTTCCGGCCGCCCCGCCGACGCACAAACCCACCGCTGGTCAGCCCGAACGCTGCGGCCCCGACGCCGGCTACACAACTGTTGCCGAAGCGGACAATTGGGCCCGGTGTGCCGGGTGCACTTGTCCGGATGGGGAACAGTTGGCGGGGCTGGGGCCGGCTAGAAGAGCTTGGAGGCGGTGTCGTCCAGGCCGCGCATGGCGTCGTAGTCGAGAACCAGGCAGCGGATGCCGCGGTCCTCGGCCAGCGTGCGGGCCTGCGGCTTGATCTGCTGCGCGGCGAACACGCCCACCACGGGCGCGAGGTGCGGGTCGCGGTTCATCAGCTCGAGGTAGCGGGTGAGCTGCTCGACCCCGTCGATGTCGCCGCGGCGCTTGAGCTCGACGGCCACGGAGGCGCCCTGCGCATCCCGGGCCAGGATGTCGACCGGGCCGATCGCCGTCATGTACTCCCGGCGCACCAGGGTGTGGCCGTCGCCGAGCAGGTGGATGTGCTCGGCCAGCAGCTTCTGCAGGTGCGCCTCGACGCCGTCCTTGATCAGGCCGGGGTCGATGCCGAGTTCGTGCGCGGAGTCGTGCTGCACCTCGTAGATGCTCACGATCAGCTGGTCCGCGGTTTTGGCGTGCGTCACGGTCCACAGCTCGGTGATGCCGGCCTCGAACTGCAACTCGTCCGGCGCGGAGATCGCCAGGCTGCACGGCGGGCTCATCCAGTTCAGCGGCTTGTACGAACCGCCGTCGGAGTGCACGAGCACACTGCCGTCGGACTTGAGCATGAGCAGGCGGGTGGCCAGCGGCAGATGCGCGCTGAGCCGTCCGGCGTAGTCAACTGAACACTGGGCTATAACGAGGCGCACTGAACGAGCTTAACCGGCGACGGAGGTCTTCGCGCGCTCGCGGGCGGCCGGCGCGGCCAGGCCGGCCAGCGCCATGAGCACCACGATCACGTAGAGGGCGTTGAGGATGCCGAGCTGTTCCCCGATCAGGCCGAGGACGGGCGGGCCGACCAGGAAGGCGAAATAGCCGATCATGGCCACGGCGCTCACCCGGGCGGCCGCGTTGGCGGTGTCGTCGGCGGCGGCCGACATGCCCACCGGGAAGCCGAGGGACGCGCCCAGTCCCCAGAGGACGGTGCCGACCAGCAGCAGCCAGATCGCGGGCGCGAGGATCACCAGCAGCAGCCCGGCCACGCCCAGCACCGAGCAGACCCGCAGCACCGGCACCCGGCCGAACCGGTCGAGCACCGGGCCGCCGAGCACCCGGCCCACCGTCATCGCCGAGACGAACACGCCGAAGACGAGCGCGCCGGTGGCGTCGCTCTGGCCGTGGCCGTCGACGACGGCGAGGGCGAGCCAGTCGCTGGCCGAGCCCTCGGCGAAGGTCATGCCGAGCACGATCACGCCGATCAGCAGGATGCTCGAGTCCCGCCACACGCGCAGGCTCGCGCGCATCCGCTCGCGCCAGTGCGGCCGCACGACGGCGTGGTCGCCGGGGTCGCTCGCATCGCCGAGAGCCGGCCGTAACGGCACGAATCGCACCGCGAGCACGGCGGCCGCCAGCCCGAGGGCGGCAATGAGGCTGAGGTGCCAACCGACCGTCAGGTCCAGGCTGGCGGCGCCGGCCCCGAGCAGCGCCCCCACCACGGTGCCCAGGCTGAAGCAGGCGTGCAGCAGGGGCATCACGGTCACCCCGAGCTCGCGCTCCACCGCAGCGCCCTCGACGTTCATCATGACGTCGGTGGAGCCCATGCCGAAGCCCACCAGGACCAGGGCGGCGAACGCGAGCGGGGACGAGCCCCACACCGTCGCGGCCGCGCCGACGAGGACCAGGCCCAGCGAGGAGGTGGCGATGCCGGCCACCAGGGCCCGGCGGGCCCCCAACGCCGACAGCAGCCAGACCGCAGAGACCAGCCCGATGACGGAGCCGGCGGAGAGCCCGAAGATCAGCAGGCCCACCTGGTCGGTGCGCAGGGCGAGGTCGTCGCGCACGGTCGGGATCCGCGACACCCACGACGCCAGCCCGAGTCCGCTCACGAAGAACAACACGAAGACGGCGTTCCGCCACCGGGTGAGGGCCTGCCGGCCACGGGTGTTCGTCATTTCACCCACGCTACCGCTCCCCGCGAGTCGTGACTAAGCCCCGCGAATTCCGATTTTTCGGGGCCCGGCTCACGGTTCGGGGTCGGTCAGTGGGCGCCGAGGCGCACCCAGGCGGTGCCGCGGACGCGGAGGGAGAGCGTCACGGCGCGGGCGCCGAGGAAGCCGAAGACAAAGGTGGCCATCAGGGCGGCCAGCCCGGCGGCCCCGGCGGGCGCCCAGAGCAGCACCAGCCCGGCCATCGGGACGAACGCGGCCAGGTTGAGCAAGCCGGTCAGGGCGAGGTAGCGCGCGTCGCCGGCCCCGATCAGGACCCCGTCGAGCACGAAGACGAGGCCGCCGAGCGGCACGGACAGTCCGAGCACGAACAGGGTGGCCGGCAGCAGCGCAGTGACCTCCACCGAACTGGTGAAGACCCGGCCCAGCACGCCGCTGGCGGCCAGCACGACCAGGCCGAGAACGGCGCCACCCCCGATGCCCCACTCCAGGCAGCGGCGCAGCACCTGCCGCACCTGCTGCGCGTCGCCGGCGCCGAGGGCCCGGCCCACCAGGGCCTGGGCGGCGATGGCGAGGGCATCGAGCGCGAAGGCCAGTGCGGCGAACAGGGTCATCCCGATCTGGAACGCGGCCAGCTCGGGGGAGCCGAGGCTGGTGGCCACGAACACGGCCAGGAGCATCGCCGCGCGCAGGCTCGCGGTGCGCAGGAACAGCCAGCCGCCGCTCGTTGCGCCGCGCAGCATCCCGCCGCGGTGCGGTCGGAGCGGCGCGCGCTCGCGGCGGGCGTGCCGCACGACGACGACGAGGTAGACGGCCACCATGCCCCACTGGGCGAGGACGGTGCCCAGCGCCGAGCCGACCAGGCCGAGCCCCAGGCCGTAGATGAACCAGAGGTTGAGCAGGATGTTCACCAGGAAGCCGATTCCGGCGACCCAGAGCGGGGTGCGGGTGTCCTGCAGGCCGCGGAGCAGGCCGGTCGCGGCGAAGACGAGCAGCATCGCCGGCACGCCGAGCATAGACAGCCCCAGGTAGTCAGCCGCCGCGCGGGTCACCTCGGGTTCGGCGCCGAACGCGGCCACCAGCGCCGGCGCGGTGAACCAGCCGGCCACGGCCAGCACCAGGCCGAGGCCGAACGCCAGCCAGAGCCCGTCGACGCCCACCGACACGGCCTTCCGCCGGTCGCCGGCGCCGAGCCAGCGCGCCACGGCCGGGGTGGTGCTGTACGCGAGGAACACCATCAGCCCGATGATGGTCTGCAGCACCGCGCTGGCCAGGCCGAGACCGGCCAGGGGGACGGCGCCGAGGTGGCCGACCATGGCCGAATCGGCCAGCAGGAACAGCGGCTCGGCCACGAGCGCCCCGAGGGCAGGCACGGCCAACCGGAGGATCTCCCGGTCGATCGGCTGGCGGCGTAGAAGTCTGATGCTTCGACTCTAGTTTCCGGCGCCGGCCGGGATCGCCTGGGGCGCGGCAGCGTTGTAGGGACCCCAGCCGGGTTCGCGCAGGGCCGGGCAGTGTTCAGGCGTCGGATGGTGCGCGATCTCGATCATGCGGTCAAGCGCCTCGCGCGCGGCGGCCAGATCTGCCATGGCAGCACTGATACGGGTTCGCTCCAGCTCGAGAATCTCGAAGACTTCGGCGGAAGCCGTTCCGGTCTCGACACACGGCAGCATCTGCAGGATCGTCCGACTCGCCAGCCCTGCGGTGAAGAACTGCTGGATCATCCGCACCCGCTCGACAGCCGATTCCGGGTAGATGCGTTGACCCGACACGGTGCGCTCCGAGGCAAGCAGCCCCTGTTCCTCGTAATACCGAAGAGCCCGCGTGCTGACTCCTGCTCGGTGCGCGACGTCGCCGATTCGCATCCGGCCTCCCCTGTTCGATCCACTTGTCCGTATGACTTGCCCTTGACGTCAACGTCAACATTTAGCGTAGTCGATGCCGGGTCGCACGTGCCCGGCCGACACGAGAAGGAAGCACGGACTACATGAACATCACGAACCAGATCGCCCTCGTCACCGGAGCGAACCGCGGTATCGGCCGGGAGTTCGTTCTCGAACTCCTCGAGCGCGGGGCGAGCAAGGTCTACGCGACTGCCCGACGTCCGGAGACCGTCGACTTCGGCGATGACCGGGTGGTGCCGGTGCGGCTCGACCTCCTCGACCACGCATCCGTCGTCGCGGCGGCGGCCCGCGCCCAGGACGTGACCCTGGTGGTCAACAACGCCGGGATCGCGACCGGTGCCTCGCTGGTCACCGGTGATCTGAGCGAGATCCGCCGCGAGATGGACACACACTTCTGGGGCACGCTCGACATCATTCGCGCCTTCGCGCCGGTCCTCGCGACAAACGGCGGCGGCGCGATCGTCAACGTGCTGTCGGCGCTGTCCTGGTTCGCCGCCCCGGGGTCGGGCTCATACGCGGCGGCCAAGGCGGCCGAGTGGAACATGACCAATGGGGTGCGTCTCGAACTCGCGTCGCAGTCCACGTTTGTGCAGGGAGTCCTGCTCGGCGCTGCGGACACCGACATCTCCTCGGGTTACGACGGTCCCAAGATCGATCCTCGCGATGTTCCCCGGTCGTCGTTCGACGGCCTCACCGCAGGAGCGATCGAGGTGGTTGTCGACGACTGGACCGCTATGGTCAAGGCGTCGCTGGCCGGCGACCCTGCCCCCTTCTACCAGCAGATGACCCACCTGCTGGCCGCCAACTAGGCGTCCTCGCGGCCCGTGAGGAAAGCCCCGAAATCGGGTGGATTTCGGGGCTTGGCTCACGGCTCGCGGGCTGGGCGGGCTAGGGGAGGATGACGAGCTTGCCCCGGGCGCCGGACTCGAAGTCGTCGAGGGCCTCGGCGGCGTCTTCCAGCGCGTAGCTGCCCTGCACGGTCACGGACACGCGGCCGGCGGCCAGGCTCTCGGCCAGGCCGGTGAGCACAGCGGTGGTCGGGTCGGCGTAGATCGGAACCACGGTCACGGTGTCGGTGTCGAGCTGGTCGGGCGAGGCGATCAGGGTCGAGACGAAGCGTCCGCCGGCGCGGAGTGCCGGCAGCACGGTGGCGGCATCGCCGGCGAAGTGCAGCACCACGTCGACGCCGTCGGCATGGTCGGCGAGCACGGCCGCCGTGAGGTTCTGGGTGTGGTCGACGACCTCGGTCGCGCCGAGCAGGCGCACCTGCGCGATGCCCAGGGCGGTGCGGGCGGTGGCGATCACGGTGGCGCCGGTGGCCGCGGCGAGTTGTACGGCCTGGTTGCCGACGCCGCCGGTGGCGCCAACGATGAGGACGGTGCTGCCGGCGCCGAGCTCGGCGGCATCCACCGCGGCGGCGGCTGCGGTGCCGGCCAGGCCGAGGGCAGCGCCCCGGGCGAAGTCGATCTGCGCGGGCAGCGTGGCGAGCCCGGTGGCGGTGGGCACGACCACGAACTCGCCGAACGAGCCGTCGCCCAGGTGCGCCTTGGTGACGACGCCGAAGACCCGGTCACCGACCGCGTACTCGGTCACGCCGTCGCCGAGGGCGTCGACGATGCCGGCGAAATCCTTGCCCAGCACCACGGGGAAGCGGTGCTCCAGCAGGCCTTCGAGGGACCCGGCGGCCACGGCCAGGTCGAAACCGTTGACGGATGCCGCGTGCACGCGCACGCGCACCTCGCCGGCTGCGGGCTGCGGGGTGTCGATCTCGGCCAGCTCGAGGGCGGAGCCGAACTCTGGCAGGGTGATGACGCGCATGGGATACTCCTGGGTCGGTTCGCGGGCGACCCGTCTGGAGCGCCGTGCTTTTCAGGCTCCCAGACCCGCCGCATCCGCACCACGGCCCAAGGTCCCATGCCCGTGGCATCACCCACCACATCGCGGCGAGGTTTAGGCTGGTGCGATGACTGATCAGGTGACTGCATCCGGAATCGACCTCGACGAACTCGACCCGGGCGTGCGCCCGCAGGACGACCTCTTCCGCCACGTGAACGGCAAGTGGATCGCCCGCACCGAGATCCCCAGCGACAAGGCCCGCTGGGGGTCCTTCTATCTCCTCGCCGAAGAGGCCGAGAAGGCCGTGCAGGCGATCATCCTGGAGGCGCAGACCGCCCCCGAGGGGTCCGAGGAGCGCAAGTTCGGCGACATGTACGCCAGCTTCATGGACGAGGAGCGCATCGAACAGCTCGGCGCCACCCCGCTCGCCGCCGACCTCGCCACCGTCGACGGCATCAGCAGCGTCCCGGTGTTCCTGGCCACCCTCGGCCGCCTCGAGCGCGCCGGCGTCGCCGGCACCTTCCAGCTCTACGTCGACAACGACCCGGGCAACCCCGAGCGCTACCTCGTCTTCGTCGAGCAGGCCGGCCTGGGCCTGCCGGACGAGTCCTACTACCGGGACGAGAAGTTCGCCAGTGTGCGGGGCGCCTACCTCGCCTTCGTCGAGCGGATGCTGACCCTCGCCGGCGTGGACGACCCCGCCGGCCGTGCCGCCCGTGTCTTCGCGCTCGAAACCGAGCTCGCCAGCCACCACTGGGACAACGTGCGCACCCGCGATAGCGAGAAGACCTACAACCTCAAGACCTGGGGCCAGCTCTCCGCGCTCGCCGCCGGTGCCGACCTCGACCTCTGGCTCGAGGGCCTGGACGCCCCCGCGGTCGCGTTCGAGGAGGTCGTCGTGCGCGAGCCCAGCTTCGTCACCGGCCTGGCCGAGATGCTCACCGAGGACCGGCTCGACTCCTGGCGGGACTGGCTGCGCTGGCAGGTCATCCGCTCGAGCGCGTCGTACCTCTCCAGCGACTTCGTCGAGGCAAACTTCGACTTCTACGGCCGCACCCTCACCGGCACCCCGCAGATGCGTGCCCGCTGGAAGCGCGGCGTCTCGCTGGTGGAGGGCTCGCTCGGCGAGGCCGTCGGCCGGATCTACGTCGAGCGGCACTTCTCGCCCGACGCCAAGACCAGCATGGACGTGCTGGTCGGCTACCTCGTCGAGGCCTACCGGGCCAGCATCACCGGCCTGGACTGGATGACCGCCGAGACGCAGGCGCGGGCGCTGGAGAAGCTCGACAAGTTCACCCCCAAGATCGGCTACCCGGTGAAGTGGCGCGACTACTCCTCGCTCGAGATCGAGCCGGGCGACCTGATCCGGAACGTGCGCGCGACCGGCGAGTTCGAGTTCCACCGTGAGCTCGGCAAGATCGGCAACCCGCTCGACCGCGACGAGTGGTTCATGACCCCGCAGACCATCAACGCCTATTACAACCCCGGCTTCAACGAGATCGTCTTCCCCGCCGCCATCCTGCAGGTGCCGTTCTTCGACGTGAACCGCGACGCCGCCGCCAACTACGGCGCCATCGGCGCGGTCATCGGCCACGAGATCGGCCACGGCTTTGACGACCAGGGCTCCAAGTACGACGGCGACGGCCGGCTCACCGACTGGTGGACCGAGGCCGACCGGGCCGCGTTCGAACAGCGCACTGCGTCGCTGATCGAGCAGTACGACGCCCTCGCCCCGGCGCAGGTGCCCGACCACCACGTGAACGGCGCGCTCACCATCGGCGAGAACATCGGCGACCTCGGCGGCCTGTCGATCGCCTGGAAGGCCTACCTGCTCTCCCTCGACGGCGCCGAGCCGCCCGTCATCGACGGGCTCAGCGGCGCCGAGCGGTTCTTCCTCTCCTGGGCCCAGGCCTGGCAGATGAAGCTGCGCGATGAGGAGGCCGTGCGGCTGCTCGCCATCGACCCGCACTCGCCGAACGAGTTCCGTTGCAACCAGATCGTGCGCAACATCGACGAGTACTACAGCGCGTTCGGTGTCACCGAGGCGGATGCCGCGTGGCTCGCCCCTGAGAAGCGCGTCACGATCTGGTAGCAGCCGGCGCGGTGTCGGACCCGGTGAGTTAGGGTGTTCCGAAGGCTGAGCCCAGCCCGGAAGAACCGTAAGGACACCAGCAGCAGTGGTCGCGCCAGCACAGGAATCGGAACGACGTTCCCGGCACGCCGTCGAGCGGCAGGGGAAGCACCGCGAGGCCGCGGCACCGTCCAGCTTCGCGCGCGGCTTCCAGTCGCTCGGTGAGCTCGCGATGGGCGGAGCACAGGTCTCCGCCCGCGCCACCGACCTGGCCACCGGCCGGGTCCTGTTCTCCGTCGACGACCACGTGGTGATGCCGATGGCGGGCGTCGGCACGGTGCTGCTGCTCATCGAGGTGGCGTCGCGGCTGCGCGACCCCGACTTCGGCGCGTACACGATCCTCGACCGCACGGTGAGCGATTCCGTGGCCGGCTCGGGGCTGTGGCAGCACCTGCAGGCGCCGTCTCTGCCCGTCGCCGACCTCGCCGCCCTCGTCGGCGCCACCAATGACAACCTCGCCACGAACGTGCTGCTGCGCGCCGTCGGCCTCGAGGCCGTGCGCCGCCGCACCGATGAGCTGGGCCTGGGCCGCACCTCACTGCTCGACCTGGTGCGCGACAGCCGCGGCCCCGACGACGCGCCCAACCTCTCGATCGGCAGCGCCAACGAGCTCACCTGGCTGTTCACCGCCTTGGCCCGCGGCGAGATCCTCGACGACGACGGCAGCGAACGTGTGCTCGGCTGGCTGTCGCTGAACTCCGACCTCTCCATGGTGGCCAGCGCCTTCGGGTTGTCGCCGCACGCCCACCGGGAGCCCTCGCACGGCGTGCTGCTGGTGAACAAGACCGGCACGGATGACGGGGTGCGGAGCGAAGTGGGTGTGCTGCGCGGCCCGCGGGCCGGCGTGGCCTATGCCGTGTCGGTCTTCTTCGAGGACCACAACCTCTCCTCGCGCCTCTCCGTGCTCGACGGCATGCGCTCCGTGGGCCTGGACATCCTCGAATACGTGCACTGACCATCCGCGAGCCGTGACCTGAACCCCGAAAACCTCCCGTTTTCGGGGTTTTTCTCCCGGGGCGCGAGTAATGTCGTCGCATGAGCGACCAGAGCAGCGACCTGAGGGACCAGGGCAGCGACCAGGGCTCCGCGCTGAGCGTGGAACTGAACGGCATCAACTCGATCGACCAGAGCGAGCATCGGGGGGATCCGCGCGACCTGTTCTGGCCGTGGTTCGCCGCCAACGTGTCGGTGCTCGGGGTGAGCTACGGCTCCTTCCTGCTCGGCTTCGGCATCTCGTTCTGGCAGGCCACCATCGTGGGCCTGGTCGGCATCGTGGTGTCGTTCCTGTTCTGCGGCTTCATCGCCCTGGCCGGCAAGCGCGGGCACGCGCCCACCATGACCGTCGGCCGCGCCGCCTTCGGCGTCAACGGCAACCGGGTCCCCTCCGCCCTGTCCTGGCTGCTCACGGTGGGCTGGGAGACGGTGCTCGCCTCCCTCGCCGTGCTGGCGACCGCGACGGTGCTCGGCGAGCTTGGCTGGGAGGGCGGCGACGCCACCAAGGTCGTCGCGCTCATCGTGGTGGCGGCGCTGATCGTCACCGGCGGCATCCTCGGCTTCGACTTCATCATGAAGCTGCAGAAGTGGATCACCATCGTCACCGGTGTGCTCACCGTGGTCTACATCGTGCTCACCTTCAACCAGATCGACGGCGCCGCCCTCGCCGCGATCCCGGCCGGCTCCACCCCGCAGGTGATCGGCGCGCTGGTGTTCATGATGACCGGCTTCGGCCTGGGCTGGGTCAACGCGGCCGCCGACTACTCCCGCTACCTGCCGCGCACGGCGTCGAGCGCGGGCGTCGTCGGCTGGACCACCTTCGGCGCCTCCCTGGCCCCGCTCATCCTGCTGCTCTTCGGCCTGCTGCTGGCCGGGTCGTCACCCGACCTCAGCGCGGCCATCGCCATCGACCCGATCGGCGCGCTCACCACCATCCTGCCGGTCTGGTTCCTCATCCCGTTCGCCCTCACCGCGGTGCTCGGCCTGGTCGGCGGCGCCGTGCTCGACATCTACTCCTCCGGCCTGGCCCTGCTCAGCACCGGCCTCCGCGTTCCCCGCCCCGTGGCCGCGGGCATCGACGGCGTCATCATGGTGCTCGGCGCGATCTACGTGGTCTTCTTCGCGGCCGACTTCCTCGGGCCGTTCCAGGGCTTCCTCATCACGCTCGGCGTCCCGGTGGCCGCCTGGTGCGGGATCTTCATGGCCGACGTGCTGATGCGCCGCAAGGGCTACGCGGCCAGGGACCTCTTCGACCCCGCCGGCCGGTACGGCAGCGTGCGGTGGAGCGCGATCGTGCTCATCGTGCTCGGCGCCGTGATCGGCTGGGGCATGGTCACCAACGGTTTCGCCGCCTGGCTGGCCTGGCAGGGTTACCTGCTCGAACCGCTCGGTCTCGGCGGCCGGACGGGGGAGTGGGCCTACGCCAACCTCGGCGTGCTCGTGGCCCTGGTGATCGGCTTCGGCGGCACGCTGCTCTTCGGCCGTGCCGCGGTGCGCCGCCAGGAGGCGCTGCCGCTGGCCCCCGGCGACCACCTCACCGACGAGCAGGATGCGGCGGCCGGGGCATGACGAACGGCTCCTGGCTGGTCTTGATCGACCTGCAGCGCATCTTCGGTGAACCAGAGAGCGAGTGGTTCACCCCGCGCTTCGCCGACGCCGAAGCCGGCGCGGTGCGGCTGCGCCAGCTCTTCCCCGGCCGCACCGCGCTCACCCGGTTCGTGGCGCCGGAGAACCCGGAGGGCGCCTGGGTGCCCTACTACGCGCAGTGGCCGTTCGCGCTCGACCCCGGCAACGCCGACCTGTACGACCTGGTGCCGGCGCTGCCGCCGGACGACGCCGTGGTCATCAGCCGGCCCACCTTCGGCAAGTGGGACTCCGCCACCCGGGCTGCCCTCGGCGACACCCGCGACATCGTCCTGGCGGGTGTCTCCACCGACTGTTGTGTGCTCTCCACCGCCCTCGCCGCGGCCGACGACGGCGTGCGGGTGCGGGTCGTGGCGGATGCCTGCGCCGGCCTCAGCGCCACCGACCACCAGCGCGCCCTCGACACGATGGCGCTCTACGGTCCGCTGATCGAGATCACCACCATCGAGGAGATCCTGGCCGAACGCGGGCTCGCCCGGTGACACCCACCGGGGCGCTCGACCGGTCCATCGGCGCCCTCACCGGCCTGGCCGTCGGTGACGCCCTGGGCATGCCGAGCCAGATGATGTCCCGGCCCGAGCTGCTGCGCCGGTTCGGCGCGGCCGGCGTGACCGGGTTCGCGGCGGCGGCCGCCGACCATCCGCTCGCCGCCGGGATGCCGGCCGGCTCGGTGACCGACGACACCGAGCAGGCCCTGCTGCTGGCCGGGATGCTGGTGGCGGGCTCCGGCCACATCGACACCGCCGAATACGCCAGGGCGCTGTTGGAGTGGGAGAGCGCGATGCGGGCCAAGGGGTCACTCGACCTGCTCGGGCCGTCCACCCGGGGCGCCCTGGCCCGGGTGCTGGCGGGGGAGTCCACGGCCGAGTCCGGCCGGTTCGGGGTGACCAACGGTGCCGCCATGCGGGTGGCGCCGGTGGGCATCGTGATGCCCGCCGACGACCTGCCCGCCCTGGTGGACCGGGTGGTCGAGAGCGCGCTGGCCACCCACAACA
Organism: Cryobacterium sp. AP23; assembly: GCF_054075385.1. NCBI lineage: Bacteria > Bacillati > Actinomycetota > Actinomycetes > Micrococcales > Microbacteriaceae > Cryobacterium > Cryobacterium sp. AP23. The sequence goes on from NZ_CM133415.1 coordinate 2,925,268, forward strand.
CCGGGGTCGCCATCGCCGGGGCCGCCGCGGTCGCCGCGGCGGTGAGCGCCGGCATCGACGGCGCGACGACGGCGGAGGCGACCGCCGTGGCCCAGGAGGCCGCCCGGCTCGGCGCCAAGCGGGGCTTCTGGGTGGCCGCCGGGCAGGTGGCGCCGCGGATCCGCTGGGCGGTGGGGCTGATGGATGCCCGCCGGCCGCAGGACTCCCTCGACCTGGTCTACGCCCTCGTCGGCACCAGCCTGGCCAGCCAGGAGTCGGTGCCGGCGGCCTTCGCGGTGCTGGCCCTCTACCCGGACGACCCCTGGCGGTCCTGCCTGGCCGCCGCGTCCCTCGGCGGCGACAGCGACACCATCGCCGCCATGGCCGGGGCGGTCGGCGGCGCCGTCTGGGGGACCGCCGGGTTCCCCGCCGCCGCGGTGTCGACGGTCCGTGAGGTGAACGACCTCGACCTGGCGCCGGTCGCCACCGCGCTGCTGGCGTTGCGCCGCCGATGACCGGCGTCCTGCCCGCGCAGCCGGAGTCCCGCCCGATCCGGCGGCTGGTGAGCTTCGGCACCGTGGTGGTCGACGTGGTCTCCTTCGTGCCGGCGCTGCCCGAGAGCGGCGGCGACGTCTTCGCCTCCCACGGCACGCTGCAGACCGGCGGCGGACTCACCGCCATGGCGGCCGCGCGGCGCGGCGGCCTGCCCACCGTGCACGCGGGCCTGACCGGCACCGGGCCGTTCGGCGAGTTGGCCCGCGCCGCCCTCACCGCCGCCGGCATCAGGACGGTACTGGCGCCACTGCCGAGCATGGACACGGGCCTCTGCCTGGTGCTGGTGGAACCGTCGGGCGAGCGCACCTTCGTGACCCTGCCGGGTGCGGAGGGGATGCTCGATCCCGGCGCCCTCGGCCGGGTTGCCCTCGGCGACACGGATGCGGTCCTGGTGTCCGGCTACGGCCTCGTGCATCCGGTGACCCGGCGGGCCGTCCTCGCCGCCGTCGCCGCGCTGCCGGCCACGGCCACCCTCGTCGTCGACCCGGGCCCGCTCGGCCACGAGCTCGACGCGACCGACCTGGCCGCCCTGTTCGGCCGGGCGGACTGGTGGGTCTGCAACGCCAGGGAGGCCACCCTGCTCACGGGCGAGGCCGACCCTGCCGCGTCGGCGACGGCCCTGGCCGAACGACTGGCCGAACGCCTGGCCGGCGCCGGAGCTCACGCCGAGGGATCGTCCAGCTCACCGGCGTACGCGGTGGTGCGGATCGGCGCGGCGGGCTGCATCCTCGCCGCGCGCGGCCGCCCGCCGTTCCTCGTCAGCGCGGTGCCGGCCACCGTCGTCTCCACCAACGGCGCCGGCGATGCCCACACCGGGGCGCTCATCGCCGCGCTCGCCGCCGGCCGCCCGCCCATCCCGGCGCTCCGGCTGGCGAACGGGGCCGCCGGGGCCTTCCTCCAGTCCCCGGTGTGACCCCCAGACGGGGCTGGCGCGCCGCACCGAATGGTGTCGCTCGCGGCTGAGTCGCGGCCATAAAATATGAACACGCAGGGGCGCGTCGCTGGGAGGCGCTTCCGCAGGGAGGGAACGCAGTGGGCAAGCTCATCTATGACGGAATCGAGATCGAATTCGAGGACCGTGCCCTCGTCCACCTGCAGATCGTCATCGGGTCGAAGCTGCGCCGCGGGGAGAGTTTCTTCCTCTCCTGGAATGACTCACCGGCGATCGGCGACGGCCGGTCGAGCGTCTGGCTGCACGCCAGCATCCCGCTGTACTTCAAGTACTACGGCGGCAAGACGCCGAGCCTGAACCGCGCCTGGATCGAGACGCTGACCCGGTCGGCCAACAGCGGCCAGGGGCTGCTGCTGAGTGCCGAACCAGCGTCGAACGGCGGCTGACCGGGCCGGCTCGGTTCAGTGCCGGGCCAGGTCCAGCGGGTCTTCGTCCAGGAACGGCGCATCGTTCTCAATGGCCTCCGTCGCCATCGCGAATGCGTGCCCGCCGACCGTCGGGAACTCGGGAACCGGGAAACGGGCCTCTTCGTCCTGCCCGGCCAGGCCGTCCACGTCGATGACGGCCAGCTGCGTGGCGGCACTGAGGATCAGCGTGTGCGCCTGCACGGTGCCGTTGTGTTCCAGCACGGGCACATCGATCGCGATGGCGGCTGTCATGCCCGCCACGTGGGTGACGTAGTGCACCAGCGCGTCGGACACGTCGGTGCCGGTGATGAGCGACTCGCCGTTGTAGCTGATTCGTTTCATCCGTCGACCCTATGGCCAAAGGCGGTTGGCTCACACCCCCCTTGCCAAACTCGCCCGCCTAGGTCAGGACCCCGTCAGAGGGTCGCGTCGTAGGCGTGCTTCAGCCAGGCGGCGACCTCTGAATCCACCTGGGCGGGCGAGGTGAGGGCGATCCGGGCAGGGAAATCGGCCCCGAGCTCGGTGGTGGGCAGCAGCCGGGTGCTCGGCGGCGGCGTGGGCAGGTCGATACGCAACCCGAGGTCCACCCGGGTCGGGGTGGTGGGCTGCACGACCGCGAAGATCCGTTGCGGCCCGGTCAGCGCCACGTGCGTCGTGCGGGTCTGGATGCTCACATCGTCGAGTTCGCCGGCGCAGAGGAGTACCGCGTCCAGGATGGGACGCAGCGTCGGGCGATCGGCGTACTGACCGTCGATCAGCTCGTCCGCGGCCCGCACCGTGGAGTGCGGGTAGCCGAAGTACTCGTGCACCAGCAGCGACCGGGGGTACCCGGTGACGCCCTCGGTGGTGAGCCAGTTGCGCAGGGCGTTGTCGTTCGGCGGGTCGTGCTCGCGGATGCGGGCGAGCCAGTGTTCGAGCCCGTTGCCCGTCAACCGCTGCAGCATGCCGATCTCCCAGAGCCGGATTTCGGCCCAGGGCAGCGGCTGCTCGTCGGTCATGCTGACACGGTACGCCCGCCGCCCCGGCTGCGCACCGACCGGGTCGGGAACGGATGCGTGAGCGGGTGCTCAGTCGATCAGGCCGGCGGCGTGCAGGCGCCGCAGCACCTCCACCCCGGCGGGCGGGCAGCGCGGTTCGTCGGCCGAGCCGGCCCAGTGCACGGCACTCACCTCGGCGCTCGCCGTGGGCTCGTCCGGGCTCTCACCGCCGAACACGCTCATCCGTACGAGCCGGCCCTCCGGTTCCCCGTGCGCCTGGATCAGCACCGTGAACAGCGGGACGAGGTCGGCCGGGGCCAGGCGCACCGTCACCTCCTCCCAGGCTTCGCGCGCGGCGGCATCCGCCTCGGTCTCGCCCGGGTCGATCTTGCCGCCGGGCATGTACCAGACGTCGCGGCCGCGGGCGGTGACCATGAGCACCCGGCGGTCGCGGATCAGCGCGACCGCCGCCACCAGGATGTCAGCGGCCGGGCTTGTCATGCGCGGGCGAAGGCCGACGCGGCCTGCACCTGCTCCGGCGTGGGGCGCACGCCGGTGTAGCGCTCGAACTGCTCGGCGGCCTGCAGGGCGATGACCTCGGCGCCGGTGATCACGGTTTTGCCCATCGAGCGGGCCGCGAGGATCAGCGGCGTCTCGGCGGGAAGGGCCACGACGTCGAAGACGGTGTCGGCGGCGGTGATCGCGGCGGTGCTGAACGCCGAATCGGCGGCCTGCGCCCCACCGGCCATGCCGATCGGGGTGACGTTCACGAGCAGCGGCGCGGTGGCGGTGCCCGGCTCGGCCAGCCAGCTGTAGCCGAGCTCGTCGGCCAGGGCCCGGCCGCTCTGCTCATTGCGGGCCACGATGGTGCCGGAGGCGAAGCCGGAGTCGCGGAACGCCGCACCGACGGCCTTGGCCATGCCACCGGAGCCGCGCAGGAGGAACGGGGTGGCCGGGTCGAGCCGGTTGCTCGTGATCAGGTCGGCGGCGGCGATGTAATCGGTGTTGTACGCCCGCAGGTAGCCGTCGTCGTTCACGATCGTGTTCACCGACTGGATGGCCGTGGCCGAGGCATCGAGCTCGTCGACCAGCGCGATCACGTCTTCCTTGAACGGCATCGACACCGAGCAGCCGCGGATGCCCAGGGCCCGCACGCCCGCGATGGCGCCGGCCAGGTCGGTGGTGGTGAACGCCTTGTAGACGAAGTCCAGCCCGAACTGTTCGTAGAGGTAGTTGTGGAACCGGGTGCCGAAATTGCTCGGCCGTGCGGCCAGCGACATGCAGAGGCGGGTGTCCTTGTTCAGCGGGGGCTTCGTTGTATCAGTCATCGCCTCAATGGTACGGCCCGCCCGGGTTTTCAGCCGGGCGGGCCGTGTCATGCCGGTGGGGTGCTCAGCAGCAGCGGCCCTGCGGGTTGGTGTCCTGCCGGTCGGTGCGGTCTCGCCAGAACTCGCGTTCGGTCATGGCCGGCACCGCGTCGGCCGTGCCGTGCACCGACTCGTGGTGCGCCAGGTACCGCTCGTAGGCATCCTCACCGGACACCGCCTTGACATACCAGGCGAGCCCGGCCACCGCCGAGCGCACCGCGGTGGCCACACCCATCAGTGCCCGCGGACCTTGCGCGTGCCGGTGCTCGGGCGGGCATCCCACTCGGCCTGCGTGGTCTTCTCGGCCGGCGTGGCGACGAGGCCGCTCGGCGCGAAGATGCGCGACGGCACGGCCGGGTCCTCGCTGGTCGCGTTCGACCGGGTGCGCCAGGCACGCCAGGTGGCCTGCAGCGCGGTGAAGATAACGATGACGGCGAGGGTGACGAAGACGATCGACAGGATGCCCTGCACCATGGTGTTGCGCACCACAGCCTCCATCGCCTCGACCGAGGTGGCCGTGCCGAAGCTCGTCTCCCCGGCGGCCAGGGCGTTGGAGAACGCGGCGTTCTGGGCGAAGTAGCCCACCGACGGCACGCTCGAGAAGATCTTCAGGATCGACGCCGTGATGGTGACCACGGCCGCGAAGGTGAGCGGCAGAGCGACGATCCAGAGGTACTTGAACAGGCCGCGCTTGGCGACGATGGCCAGGCAGACGGCCAGCGCGATCGCGGCGAGCAGCTGGTTGGCGATGCCGAACAGCGGGAACAGCGTGTTGATGCCGCCGAGCGGGTCGGTGACGCCCATCACGAGCACCGCGCCCCAGGCCGCGACCATGATCGCGGTCGTGAGCCAGGCGCCGGTGCGCCAGGAGGTGTCCTTGAACTTCGGGAAGAAGTTGCCCAGGCTGTCCTGCAGCATGAACCGGGCCACGCGGGTGCCGGCATCCACTGCGGTGAGGATGAACAGCGCCTCAAACATGATCGCGAAGTGGTACCAGAACGCCATCATGCCGCTGCCGCCGGCCACCTGCTGCATGATGTGCGCGAGGCCCACCGACAGGGTCGGCGCGCCGCCGGTGCGGGAGACGATGGAGGCTTCGCCGACGTCCTTGGCCGTCTGGGTGAGCATGTCCGGGGTGAGGTTCACGCCGGTCAGGCCGAGGCTGTTGACGAAGGTGACCGCACCCTCGACGGTGCCGCCGGTGAGGGCGGGCGAGGAGTTCATGGCGAAGTAGATGCCACGGTCGATCGACAGGGCGGCCACGAGGGCCATGATCGCGACGAACGACTCCATCAGCATGCCGCCGTAGCCGATGAACCGGGTCTGGCGTTCCTTCTCGATCAGCTTGGGCGTGGTGCCGGAAGCGATCAAGGCGTGGAAGCCGGAGAGGGCGCCGCAGGCGATGGTGACGAAGAGGAACGGGAAGAGCGAACCGCTCACCACCGGGCCCGTGCCGCTGGTGGCGAATTCGCTCACCGCGGGCACGAAGATCTCGGGCCGCACGATCACGATCGCCAGGGCGAGCATGCCGATGGTGCCGATCTTCATGAAGGTGGAGAGGTAGTCGCGCGGGGCCAGCAGCAGCCAGACCGGCAGGATGGCGGCGATGAAGCCGTAGACGATGATGCCGATGGCCAGCGGCAGCTTGTCGACGTGGAAGAACGCCGCGCCCCACTCGGTGCCGGCGATGGCGCCACCGCCGACGATGGCGGCGATGAGCAGCACGAAGCCGATGATGGAGATCTCGGTGACCTTGCCCGGGCGGAAGAACCGCAGGTAGCAGCCCATGAACAGGGCGATCGGGATGGTCATGCCGACGGAGAAGACGCCCCAGGCGCTCTCTGCGAGGGCGTTGACCACGACGAGGGCGAGGATGGCCACGATGATGACCATGATCGTGAGGGTGGCGATGAGGGCGGCGGTGCCGCCGACCCGGCCGAGCTCGTCTCGGGCCATCTGGCCCAGCGAGCGGCCGCCGCGGCGCATGGAGAAGAACAGCACCAGGTAGTCCTGCACCGCGCCGGCGAAGACGACGCCGACGATGATCCAGATCGTGCCGGGCAGGTAGCCCATCTGCGCGGCGAGCACCGGGCCGACGAGGGGGCCGGCGCCGGCGATGGCGGCGAAGTGGTGCCCGAACAGCACCCGGCGGTCGGTGGCGGCGTAGTCCTTGCCGTCGGCCTTGTACTCGGCGGGGGTCGCCCGCCGGTCATCCGGGCGCAGCAGGTGCTTCTGGATGTAGTTGGAGTAGAACCGGTACCCGATCAGATAGGTGCAGATCGCGGCGAAGACGAACCAGATCGCGTTCACGGTCTCACCGCGCACCACGGCCAGCATCACCCAGCTCAACCCGCCGAGCAGCGCGATGGCCACCCAGATGGCGATCTTCACCGGGGTCCAGCGGGCCTCCTCGGCCTCGTGGATCGTCGGATCCAGCGCAACCGGCGGAAGGGCCGGGTCCTGGGTCAGGTCTGGTTCAATCGTTCCGCCGCTGGTACTGGACGTCGCGCCCATTGGTACTCCCCTTTGAGATACTCGTAAAACTCACAGCATGTTGCCGGGTTACTCGGCAACCGTAACAGTCGCCGGGCGCTGCCCAGGTGTCTTAAGTCCCGTGTTCGGGGGATAGCGGCGGAGACCGGGGATTTTTTTGTTCATGGATGCGCGGCGGTGCTGAACACGTCGTTGAGGGTCACGGTGGCGAGGCCGCGGTCGTGCAGCAGGGTGCGCAGCTGGGGGAAGACGTTGGTGACCGGCTCGTAGTTGAGGTGGCCGATCACGATGTGCTGCGGCAGGAACCACGCGGTCGCGAAGTCGATCACCTGCTGTTCGCTGAGCAGCCCGGAGTCCGACAGCGAGCCGTACCAGGTGGTGGGGACCGTGTAGCCCAGGTCGGCGGCCAGGGCATCCACCCTGTCGTTGTGCACCCCGAACGGCGGCCGGAAGAATGGGCGGGCATCCACCCCGAAGGTGTCGGTGAGGAAATCGTGGGTGCGGCTGAGCTCGCTGGTGACGGCGGCGTCGGCGAGGTTGCTGAGGTCGGGGTGCGACCAGGTGTGGTTGCCGAGCTGGATCTGGCCGCTGGCCACGAGCGGGCGCAGCTGGTCGGCGTTGTCGGTCCAGGCGCCGTAGGAGCCGGTGACGAAGAAGGTGAGCCTGGTGCCGGTTTCGCCGGCGAAGCGGATGTACCGGGCCAGCACCTCGCTGCTCGACCCGTCGTCGACGGTCCAGGCGAGCAGGCTGCCGTCGCCGGGCAGCCCCGAGAGGGTTCCGGGTGGCACGGGCACCCGCGCCAGGCTCGGCGCGGGGTCGCGGAGCGGGGCCGGCGGCGGCACCGCGCCGGGCAGGGGCCGGGGGAGCGGGGTGGGAGTAGGCGGCGTCGTCGCTGCCGGGCCGGCCGGCCGGGGGAGGGGCGCGAGGGCCGTGCAGCCGGCCAGGGCGAGGGCGAGGCCCAGCGCCGCGAGCGCGGTGCGGCGGGTGACGGCGGAGCCCGACGCCGGGTCTGGGTCGTGCCGCACGGCGGTCCTCCCCCCGGAGCCTGTCGATGGTTCAGCTGGAACGCTGGACGGCCCGGGAACGAAGGTCGAACGAGACGAAGATAGCGCCGGCGGCGTCACCCGGCAACGCCCGTAAGCGGGGGCCGTGCCCGGCTCGCTAAAATGAACGAATCCGTTCCCGGGCCTGTGCCCGGTATTTTGACCATCCTTTTGGACCATTGGAGCCACCGTGGCCGCACTTTCCCGTCTTGATTCCGTCATCGCCCTCGCCCGTCACCGCGGCTTCGTGTTCCAGGCGGGTGAGATCTACGGCGGCAGCAAGTCGGCCTGGGACTACGGGCCCCTCGGTGTGGAGCTGAAGGAGAACATCAAGAAGCAGTGGTGGCGCTTCATGGTCACCAGCCGCGACGACGTCGTCGGCCTGGACTCCTCCGTCATCCTGCCGCGCAAGGTCTGGGAGGCCTCCGGCCACGTCGAGGTCTTCTCCGACCCGCTGGTGGAGTGCACCAGCTGCCACAAGCGTTTCCGCGAAGACCACCTGATCGAGGAGTTCGAGGAGAAGAAGGGCCGCGCCCCCGAGGGCGGCATCGACGGCATCGCCTGCCCCAACTGCGGCAACCGGCACACCTGGACCGAGCCGCGCGCGTTCTCCGGCCTGCTCAAGACCTTCCTCGGCCCCATCGACGACGAGGCCGGCATGCACTACCTGCGCCCCGAGACCGCGCAGGGCATCTTCGTGAACTTCGCCAACGTGCTCCAGGCCGCCCGCATGAAGCCCCCGTTCGGCATCGGCCAGATCGGCAAGAGCTTCCGCAACGAGATCACCCCCGGAAACTTCATCTTCCGCACCCGCGAGTTCGAGCAGATGGAGATGGAATTCTTCGTCGAGCCCGGCAGCGACGAGGAATGGCACCAGTACTGGATCGACCAGCGGATGAGCTGGTACACCGGCCTCGGCATCAACATCGAGAACCTGCGCCTGTTCGAGCACCCCGCCGAGAAGCTCTCGCACTACTCCAAGCGCACCGTCGACATCGAGTACCGCTTCGGCTTCACCGGCAGCGAGTTCGGCGAGCTCGAGGGTGTGGCCAACCGCACCGACTTCGACCTCAAGACCCACTCCGAGGCCTCCGGCAAGGACCTCTCCTACTTCGACCAGACCAAGAACGAACGCTGGATCCCGTACGTGATCGAGCCCGCGGCGGGCCTCACCCGCTCACTGATGGCGTTCCTGGTCGACGCGTACCACGAGGAAGAAGTGCCCAACGCGAAGGGCGGCGTCGACAAGCGCACCGTGCTCAAGCTCGACCCGCGCCTGGCCCCGATCAAGGCCGCCGTGCTGCCGCTGAGCCGTAACGAGGCCCTCTCGCCGATGGCCCGCTCGCTGGCCGCGCGGCTCCGCGAATCGTGGAACGTGGACTTCGACGACGCCGGCGCCATCGGCCGTCGCTACCGCCGCCAGGACGAGATCGGCACGCCGTACTGCATCACGGTGGACTTCGACTCGCTCGACGACCAGGCCGTGACCGTGCGTGACCGCGACACCATGGCGCAGGAGCGCGTGCCCCTGGCCGAGCTCGACGCCTACCTGGCCGTGCGCCTGCGCGGAGCGTAACCCGCCATCCCCCCCCCCGGCCGCCCTCCAACTCGGCCGGGGTGGCATAACTCCTGCAATTTTTGGGAAACCGGCCCCAAACCGGGTGTTTTACCCCGAAGTCGCAGAAATTGCAGGAGTTGTGCTCAGGGGAGGGTGAGGTCGATCAGGGTGACGCCGGCCTCGGGCCGGGGCGCCGACATGGCGGCCAGCGCCGCCGGCGCATCCGCCAGCGGGATGCGGTCGGCGATCAGGTCCTGCGGGCGCAGCGTGCCGCCGGCGACGAGCGCCATCAGCTCCGGGTAGTCGCTCGCGGGCATACCGTGGCTGCCGAGCACGGCCAGCTCGCGGCCGATCACGAGGCCTAATGGCAGCCGTGGGTCCTCGGCGAGCAGGCCGATCTGCACGTGCCGGCCGCGGGTGGCCAGCGAGCGGATGGCGATGCCCACCGTGTTCTCCCGGCCGAGCGCCTCCACCGACACCTGGGCGCCACCGTCGGAGAGCAGCCGGACGCGGTCCACGACCGCATCGTCGCTCATCCCGGTGGAGTTCACCGTGTAGGCGGCGCCGGCCCTGGCGGCGGCGGCGAGGGCGTCCACGCTGATATCCACGGCGATCACCCGGGCGCCGAGCGCCTGGCCGATCATCACGGCGGACAGGCCCACGCCGCCGCAGCCGATCACCACGAGGGTTTCGCCGGCCGCCAGCTTGGCCTGGTGCACCAGGCCGCGGTACGAGGTCGCGAACCGGCAGCCCAGCAGGGCCGCGGCGCCGGCATCGAGGTCGTCCGGCACGGCGACAAGGTTGACGTCGGCGTTGTGCAGCGCCACCTTCTCGGCGTAGGAGCCCCAGTGGGTGAAGCCGGGTTGGGTCTGGTTGCGGCAGACCTGGGCGTTGCCGCTCGCGCACTCCGGGCAGTCGCCGCAGGCGCAGACGAAGGGCACGGTGACCCGCTGCCCCACCGTGAAGCGGGTGACGAGGGGGCCGGCGGAGTCGATGACGCCGACGAGTTCATGGCCGGGAACGTGCGGCAGGGCTATGCCGTCGTCGTGGCCGAGCCAGCCGTGCCAGTCGCTGCGGCACAGGCCGGTGGCCTCCACCCGCACCACGACGCCGGCGGCGCTGGGCTCAGGGTCGGCCACCTCGCGGAGTTCCGGCAGCACGCCGAACTCGTCGAACCAGACGGCCCGCACGTCAGGAGGCGGCGTCGGCCGCGCCGGCCGGGCCGGGCAGCTCGATGGGCGCCTCTGCCACCTCGGGCAGGGTCACGTCGATGCCGAACAGGGCGTCGAGCCCGCCGAGGAACGCGGCCTGCTCACCGGCCCTGGCCAGCTCACGCGAACGCACCATCGGCGTGTGCAGCAGCACCCCGGTGAGGTGCCGAAGGGCGGATTCGGTCTGTTCGCTGTTGTCGCCGCGGGCGTGGGCGCGCTCGATCTCGGCGTCGAGGATGTCGAAGATATAGGAGCGCAACGCCACGACGGCCGGCGCCAGGCTCTGCTCCTCGGCCACGGCCGAGAACTTCTTGGCGGCGCGGCCCACCAGCTTGCGTGCCTCGCTCGTGGCGTTGAGCTGTTCGAGCGGCGCGTGGATGCGGATGGTCTCGAGGTCGAGCAGCTCGACACCGGGCACCTCGCTCACGTCGGGGTCGACGTTGCGGGGCAGGCCGAGGTCGATGACCAGCTGGCGCGCGGTCTCGGTGTCGCCGACCGGGCAGGACCGCACGGCGGGCCCCTCGCCGGTGAGGCTCGCAACGGGGGCCGCGGCGGCGTGCCGGGCGGCCAGCAGTTGGCGGCCGGCTGTGAGGATGGCCGCGTCGATGACGTGGTGCTCTGCGGTGGTACAGGTGAGGATCAGGTCGGCCAGCGCGGTCTCGGTGGCCAGCGCGTCGGCATCCGTCGGTACCGCGGCGATGTCGTGCGAGCCGGCGAACCGGGCGGCCCGGCCGGAGGGGGAGTAGACGCGCACGTCGGTGACGCCGAGGTCGCGGAGGGCGGCCAGCGAGGCGCCGGCGTAACGCCCGGTGCCCACCAGCAGCACCCGGGTGTGCGCCCAGTCGGTGACCCGGCTCTCGGCCAGTTCAAGCGACAGGCGCACGAGCGACCGGCCCGCGGCGCCGATGCCGGTGCGGTTCTTCACGCCGCGGGAGGTCTGCGAGGCGCGCTGGAACAGACGCTCCAGTTCGGGGCTGGTGGTGCCCTGGGCGCGGGCTTCCTCGAGGGAGCGGCGCACCTGGCCGGCGATCTCGCCCTCGCCGACGACGACGGATTCGAGCCCGCTGGTGACGGCGAAGAGGTGCTCGGCGACGCCGTTGCCGTGCACAAGGTCGAGGGTGTCGCGCAGCAGGTCGGCGCTCACGCCGGTGCTGGCGCTGACGGCGTCGATGGCGGCGTAAACCGCGGGCAACGGGGAGACGCCGAAGGGTTCGTCCAGGTCGAGATAGGCCTCGAACCGGTTGCAGGTGGCCACGACAACGGCTCCGCTGAGAGCGTCGTGCCCGGTGAGCATGCCACCGGCGGCGGCGTCCGCGCCGACGGAGAGCTTTTCGAGCACGTCAAAGCTGGAGTTCTTGTGGTTCGCGGACAGACAAATCAGCACTGCTTGATTCTACGTTGTGTAGCAGTGTGCCCAGGAATCGTTTGGGTCACGGATTTAGGAGACAATTGATGGTGATGAACCTTGACGAGTTTCACCCTCTTGCCGCCGGACGCACCTCCGACTCCCGCCTGATCCGGGCCTACCAGGGCACCCGGCCCGCAGTGACCCCGGTGTGGTTCATGCGCCAGGCCGGCCGGTCGCTGCCGGAGTACCGCGAGCTGCGGGTGGGCACCCGCATGCTCGACGCCTGCCTCGACCCCGAGATGGCCAGCGAGATCACCCTGCAGCCGATCCGCCGGCACGGCGTCGACGCCGGCATCCTGTTCAGCGACATCGTCGTGCCGCTCAAGCTCGTCGGCGTCGACGTTGAGATCGTCGCCGGCAAGGGCCCGGTGCTCTCCGAGGCGGTCCGCACCGCGGCGGATGTCGAACGCCTCACCGCGCTGGACCCCGCCGTGCTCGACACCGCGCTCGAACCGATCCGGCAGGCCGTCGCCCGCACCGTCGCCGAGCTGGGCTCGACCCCGCTGATCGGCTTCGCCGGGGCGCCGTTCACCCTGGCCGCGTACATCGTCGAGGGCGGTCCGTCCAAGGACCACATCCACGCCCGCACGCTCATGCACTCCGACCCGGATGCCTGGGCGGCGCTGATGGCGTGGACCGCGGAGGTCACCGGCCGGTTCCTGCGCGCGCAGGTGCTCGCCGGCGCCAGCGCCGCGCAGCTGTTCGACTCCTGGGCCGGTGCGCTCTCGCTCGACGACTACTCCCGGTTCGTGGCCCCGGCCTCGACCGCCGCGATCGCGCACGTGCGTGACCTCACCTACTCGGAGTCGACCGGTGACGAGGCCGCGGACCCGCAGTCGATCCGCCGCAACGTGCCCGTTGTGCACTTCGGTGTCGGCACCGGCGAGCTGCTCAAGGCCATGCACGGCATCGGCGCCGACGTCGTCGGCGTGGACTACCGGGTGCCCCTCGACGAGGCCAGCCGGCGCCTCGGCGGGGTCGTGCCCGTGCAGGGCAACATCGACCCTGCCCTGCTCAACGCGCCCTGGCCGGTGCTCGAGGCGCACGTTCTCGACGTGCTCGAGCGCGGCCGCACGGCGCCTGCGCACGTGCTCAACCTCGGCCACGGCGTGCCGCCGGAGACGAACCCCGACGTGCTCACCCGCCTGGTGCAGTTCGTGCACGAAACCAGTTCCACCCCCTCACTCGCCCTGTAGCGAGCACTGAGCCCGCGGCGTCTGCGCCCCGGGCGGAAGGCACGGTCATGAAAGACGTCTTGGTCATCGGCGGCGGTGTCGCCGGGCTGGTGGCGGCCCGCGAGTGCGCCCACCTCGGGCTCAGCGTGACGGTGCTGGAGGCGGCCGACGCCGTCGGCGGCGCGGTCGGCAGCCACGAGGTGGCCGGCCTGCGCCTGGACAGCGGGGCGGAGAGCTTCGCGGTGCGCGGGAACACCGTGGCGGCGTTCCTCGCCGACCTCGGCCTCACCGAGGAGATCCTCGAGCCCAACCCGGCCGGCGCGTGGCTGCACCTGCCGCCGACCCGCGCCGGCGGCGCCCCGGTGACGGTGCCGCTGCCGGCCGCCGGCGTGCTCGGCATCCCCGGTTCCCCCCTGGCCGAGGACGTGCGCCGTGCCATCGGCTGGTCCGGCGCCCTGCGCGCCTACGCCGACCGGCTCATGCCGGTGCTCAAGATCGGCCGGGAGCACAGCCTCGGCGAACTGGTCGGGAAGCGGATGGGCACCAAGGTGCTCGACCGCCTGGTCAGCCCCGTCGCGGGCGGCGTCTACGCCACCGACGCCGGCGACCTCGAGGTGGATGTCGTCGCGCCGGGCCTGAACAACGCGCTCACCACCGTCGGGTCGCTGTCCGGTGCCGTCCTGGCCCTCCGCACCGCCGCCCCGGCCGGTTCGGCCGTGCGGGGACTGAACGGCGGCATGCACCGCCTGGTCGATGCCCTCGTGGCCGACCTCGAACGCTTCGACGCCGCCATCCTCACCGGCGCCCCGGTGACCGGTTTCCGCCCCGTCGACACCGAGATCGTCGCCGACGACGGCAGTGTGACCACCGAGCGCACCTGGCTGGTGCAGCTCGAGCCGGCGGCGGATGCCGACGCCGCGTCCGACCCATCCGCGTCCGACCCAGCCGTGCCCGCCGACGCCGCGCCGCGCACCCTCGAGTCCCGCCACGTGATCCTCGCGGTTCCGGCGGCCTCTGCCCTCGCCCTGCTCGCCCCGCTCGGGCCGGACTTCGCCGCCGTGGCGGCCGCCGCCTGGCCCGCCCCGGCCGCCGTGGAGCTCGCGACCCTGGTGCTCGACGCCCCCGCCCTCGACGCGCACCCGCGCGGCACCGGTGTCCTCGTCGCGGCCGGCACCCCCGGTGTCACGGCCAAGGCGCTCACCCATGCCACCGCCAAGTGGGCCTGGCTCGACGCACAGACCCCGCCCGGCCGGCACGTCGTCCGGCTGTCCTTCGGCCGGTCCGGGGCACCCGTGCCCACCCTCGGCCTCAGCGACGACGAACTCAGGGACCTCGCGCTGCACGATGCCGCGGCCATCCTCGGGGTCGAACTGTCCGCGTCCCAGGTGCGCGGCTTCGCCCGCACCCTGTGGAGCGACGGGCTGTCGCCGGCCACGATCGGCGCGCCGGAACGCATCCGCCTGGTTCGCGAGGCGGTCGACCAGACCACCGGGCTCGACGTCACCGGCGGCTGGCTCTCCGGCACCGGATTGGCGTCGGTGATTCCCGATGCGATCCAGGCGGGTATCCGCAGCAGGCGGGCAGTGCTAGACCTCTGATCAGGACTGTTCTTCCCCCGGCGCACATGTTCCTCGCCGGTTCGGGGGGTTACGCTGGGAAAAACATGAACGTAACGGAATGGAGTCACAATGCGGGGAAAGCTTCTTTTCATCACGGGCGGGCTCGTCGGCTATGTGCTTGGCGCTCGCGCCGGTCGCCAGCGCTACGACCAGATCGCATCGGCCGCCTCTGACCTGTGGAACCGTCCGCCGGTGCAGCGACGGGTGAACGAGGTCAAGGACTTCGCACTCGAGCGCGTCGGTGACGTTCCCGGTGCACTTATCGACGCGGGCAAGAAGGTCGTCTCGGCCGTGCAGGACAAGACCGCCAAGTCCGGCAAGTCGACCACGCCCACCGAGGCCGGCAGCGCCACCGCGGCGACCAAGGCCGCGGCCGCCGCCAGCAAGTCCGCCAAGGCGGCAGCTGCGTCCGCGACCTCCGCGGCCCAGGACGCCAAGTCCGCCTCCGACAGCGACGCGCAGTAACCATCGCCGACGACGTCCAGGAAGGATGCAAGTGAGCACCAGCGGGTACAACCCCAAGAGCAAGCAGTCTCTGTTCACCCTCCTCAGTGAGCTCCCCGGCCAGATCACCGCGTTGATCAAGGCCGAGATCGACGCCTTCAAGGCTGACATCTCCGGCAAGGCGAAGAACGTGGGAATCGGCCTCGGCCTGTTCATCGGCGCCGCGGTGTTCGCGTTCTTCGCCGTCATCGTCTTCATCGCGCTGGCTGTCATCGCACTCGACCTGGTGCTCCCGCTCTGGCTGGCCGCCCTGATCGTGGCCGTCGCGTTGCTCCTCGTCGCGGTGATCCTGGCCCTGATCGGGCTCAACCGGGTCAAAAAGGGCACCACGCACGACCCCGACGGCGTGACCGCAAGCATCCAGAAAGACGTCGACGCATTCAAGGGAGTTGGCCAGTATGAGCACTGACGAGACCCAGGAACACCACAGCACCGCCGAACTGCGCGCCGAAGCCGACCGCGCCCGCGCCGCGCTCGCCGGCACCCTGGACGCGATCGAGTACAAGCTCAACGTGCCCAAGCAGGTCAAGATCAACACCCGGCGCGTCACCCTTGGCCTGCACCGGCTCGGTGACGACAACCCGGCCGCGCTCGCCGGCATCGCCTTCGCCGCGGCCGCTGCCGTCGGCACCTGCGTGTGGTGGGGACTCAAGACGGTCCTCGACCGCCGCTGACCCCGGCGTAATCCGGGCACAGCAGCCAGCGGTGACGGGGGTGTCGGCTTCGGCCGGCACCCCTTCGTCGTGCCTCCAGCCGGCAGCCGACAACAGCCGACCAATGGTCGGGATTCGGCGTCGGTCGGGGCGGCCGGCGGTCTACTTTTGGCTCTCCGGGCAAAGCGGTGGAGACTAGTACACATGACTCACCCGGCTGCCGGAGAGGCAGTAGACATGACCGTGCCCACCCCCGATTCACACACCTCGACAGAGGCTGAACCCACCGAGGCTTCCCCCTCCGGATTCACCCTCTTCACCGTGCTGCGCAAGGACCCGTCCAACCCCGACGACCTCGATGGCCGCGACGTGCCGCGATTCGTGGACGAGCTCGACGACATCATCGCCCTCGTCGAAGCCGAGGGTGTGACCCTGCGCGGCATCTACGACGTCTCCGGCCTCCGCGCCGACGCCGACGTGATGCTCTGGACCCACGCCGACGAGGCCCAGACCCTGCAGTGGGCCAACCGCGAACTGCGTCGCAGCCGCCTGCTCAAGAGCCTGCTGCCCACCTGGAACGCCATGGGAGTGCACCGCGACGCCGAATTCAACAAGAGCCATGTCCCCGGCTTCCTCCGCGGCGTCGAGCCCAAGGGCTGGCTCACCGTGTACCCGTTCGTGCGCAGCTACGAGTGGTACCTGCTGCCGGAGGCCGAGCGCAGCAAGATGCTCGCCGACCACGGCCGCAAGGGTGCCGCGTTCCGTGGAGCCATCGCCAACACCGTCTCCTCGTTCGCCCTCGGCGACTACGAGTGGCTGCTGCCGATCGAGTCGGATGAGCTCACCGAGCTCGTCGACCTGATGCGGGAACTCCGCGCCACCGACGCCCGCATGCACGTGCGCGAAGAGGTCCCGTTCTATACCGGCCGCCGGATCACCACCGCCGAACTGGTGGAGGTCCTCCAGTAATGCCGAACTACGACGCCATCCTGCTCGCCGGGTTCGGCGGCCCTGAAGGCCAGGACGACGTGATCCCGTTCCTGCGCAACGTCACCCGCGGCCGTGGCATCCCGGAAGAACGCCTCGAAGAGGTTGCGGTGCACTACCGGCACTTCGGCGGCATCAGCCCGATCAACCAGCAGAACCGGGTGCTCCGCGCCGCCCTGCAGGCCGAACTCGAGCGTCGCGGCATCGATCTGCCCGTGCTGTGGGGCAACCGCAACTGGGCGCCGTACCTGCCGGAGACCATCGCCGAGGCGCACGCCGCCGGCCAGGACCGGCTGCTCGCCATCGCCACCAGCGCCTACAGCTCCTACTCCGGCTGCAGGCAGTACCGCGAGGACTTCGCGGCGGCGCTGGATTCGACCGGGCTCACCGGTACCGTGCAGATCGACAAGATCCGCCAATTCTTCGACCACCCCGGCTTCGTCACCCCGTTCATCACCGGTGTGCGCCAGGGCCTGGCCGACGTCGAGGCCCAGATCCCCGGCATCAACCTCGCCACCGAGGTGGAGGTGCTGTTCTCGACGCACTCGATCCCGTCCACGGATGCCGCCAAGAGCGGCCCGGCCGACCGCGGCTTCGGGCCGGACGGCGCCTACGCCGCCCAGCACCTGGCCGTGGCCGACGTGGTCATGCAGGGCCTCGAGTCGCCGTGGCAGCTGGTGTACCAGTCCCGCAGCGGCCCGCCCAGCATGCCGTGGCTCGAGCCCGACATCAACGACGCGATCGCGCTGCTGCCCGCGCGCGGCATCCGCGCCGTGGTCATCGTGCCGCTCGGCTTCGTCAGCGACCACATGGAGGTCATGTGGGACCTCGACAACGAGGCCACCGAGACGGCGAAGGAGCACGGCCTGTTCTCAGTGCGCGTGCCCACCCCCGGCGCCGACCCCGTCTACGTGTCCGGCCTCATCGACCTCGTCGAGGAACGCCTCAACGACGTTCCCGCTGAGGACCGCCCCGCGCTGACCAACCTGGGTCCCTGGTACGACGTCTGCCGGCCGGGCTGCTGCGAGAACGTGCGCCTCGGCTTCAAACCGGCGGTTGCGGGCGTGGCACCGTGAGCACCATCCGCGTCGGCACCCGCGGCAGTGAACTCGCGATGGCCCAGACCACGACCATCGCCAACCGCATCCAGGCGGCGACCAGCGCTGAGGTGGAGATCATCCCGATCACCACGCACGGCGACGTCTCCCGGGAGTCGCTCTCCAGCCTCGGTGGCACCGGCGTCTTCGCGAGCGCGCTGCGCGAGGCCCTGCTGAACGACGAGTGCGACGTCGTGGTGCACTCCTTCAAGGACCTGCCCACCGACCCCTACGCGGGCCTGGTCATTGGGGCAACGCCCAAGCGCGCCGACGCCAGAGACGTGCTCTGCGCCCGCGCCGGCTTCACCCTGGCCACCCTGCCGGAAGGCGCCAAGGTCGGCACCGGCTCACCCCGCCGAGCCGCCCAGCTGCGGGAGAAGCGCCCCGACCTCGAGGTTGTCGACATCCGCGGCAACGTCGGCACCCGGCTCGCCCTGATCACCGACGACAAGCTCGACGCCGTCGTGCTCGCCGCCGCGGGCCTCGGCCGGCTCGGCCTGCTCGAGAACATGGCCACCGACTACCTCGAGCTCTCCGACTGGCCCACCGCGCCCGGCCAGGGTGCCCTGGCCGTCGAGGTGCGCGAGGGTAAGCCCGACCGCCTGCTCACCAAGGCCCTCGCCGTGCTCAACCACGCCACCACCCAGGCCACCGTGACCGCCGAGCGCCACGTGCTCGCCCGGCTCGAGGCCGGCTGCGCCGCCCCGATCGGCGCGACCGCCGTGATCGACGACGGCCTGCTCTTCCTCACCGCCACCGTGTACAGCCCCGACGGCACCCGCCGGATCACGGCCTCGCACGCGGCGACCCCCGAATCACACTCCGTTGCCGACCTGCAGGATGCCGCGCTCGACGTCGCCGAACGCGCCGCTACGGAGCTCCTCGCCGGCGGAGCCGCCGAATTCGCCCCGCTGAAAGTGACCTCATGAGCCACAATCCCGATAAACCCCTGGCCGGCTGGCGCGTGCTCGTTCCGCGCGGCGGCCCCTGGGGCGACCAGGTCGCTGCCAACCTCCGCTCCCGCGGTGCGTTGCCGATCGTGGCGCCGATGATCAACTTCGCGCCCACCGACGACGCCCCCGCGCTCGAGACGGCCCTGGCCAAGCTCGCCAACGGCGACTTCGACTGGATGACCGTGACCAGCGCCACCACCGTCGACGTCCTGTCGTCGCACCGGGCTGTCGTGGCACCGGGCACCCGCATCGCGGCAGTGGGCGAGACCACCGCCGCCGCACTCATCGCCGCCGGTTACCACGTCGACATCGTGCCGTCGGAAGACAACTCGGCCAAGGGCCTGCTGTCGGAGTGGGAAGCGGCCACCCAGGGCGTCATCCCGCTGCGCGTGCTCACCCTGCGCTCCGAGATCGCCAAGCCGCTGCTGACCGAGGGCCTGCGCCGCATCGGCCACAACGTGGAGTCCGTCGTCGCGTACCGCACCGTGGGTGTCCCGGTCGCCGACCGGGTCGTCGCCGACGTCAAGGCCGGCCGGGTGCATGCCGTGCTCGTCACGAGCGGCAGCGTCGCGCAGCAGGTGCAGGACCAGCTCGGTCCGATTCCGCGCACCACCCTGATCGCCTGCATCGGCCCGCGCACGGCGAAGGATGCCGAGGTCATCGGCCTGCACGTTGACGTCGTCGCTGCCGCCGCCAATGCGGAGTCCCTCATCGAGGCCCTCGTGCGCCTCGCCCCCCGCGACCTCTAGCCGCCTTCATCCGCCGCGCCGCTCCCGAGCGGTCTCGAGTTGCATAACTCCTGCAATTTTCCACCCGGCGGCCCGCGGATGCCGGAATTCCGCGAGTCGGCGCCACCACGCGAGAATTCTGCAGGAGTTGTGTTTTCTGGCGACGAGTCGGCGTGCGGAACCGACCGGGGTCGGCGGCACCACTGCTCTCAGGCGGGAGGCCTAGGCTGGTCGGGTGATAAACCCCGTCATCCGCCCGCGACGACTGCGCAGCACCCCCGCACTGCGTCGCCTGGCCAGCGAAACCCGTGTCCACCCCGCCGAGCTCGTCCTGCCGCTGTTCGTGCGTGAAGGAGCGGAGTCGACCCCGATCTCCTCGATGCCCGGCATCGTGCAGCACAGCATCGACGGGGCCCGCCGGGCCGTGGCCGAGGCCGCCGCGGCCGGCATCGGCGGCGTGATGCTCTTCGGTGTTCCCTCGGTGCGCGACGCCACCGGCACCGGCGCCACCGACCCGGACGGCATCCTCAACGCCGCCACCCGCGCCGTCGTCGCCGAGGTGGGCGATGCCCTGGTCGTGCAGACCGACCTGTGCCTGGACGAATTCACCGATCACGGCCACTGCGGCGTGCTCGCCGCCGACGGCCACGTCGACAACGACGCCACGCTGATCCGCTACAACGGCATGGCCCTCGCGCAGGCCGAGGCCGGGTCGGCGCTGCTCGGCCTCTCCGGCATGATGGACGGCCAGGTCGCCTCCGTGCGCGGCACCCTCGACGCCGCCGGCTACGCCGACACCGCGGTGCTCGCCTACTCCGCCAAATACGCCTCCGCCTACTACGGCCCGTTCCGCGAGGCCGTGCAGTCCACCCTGGTCGGCGACCGCCGCACCTACCAGCTCGACCCCGCCAACCGTCGTGAGGGCGTGCGGGAGGCCCGCATCGACATCGACGAGGGCGCCGACGTCGTGATGGTCAAGCCCGCCGGCAGCTACCTCGACGTGCTCGCCGAGGTCGCCGCCATGAGCGAAGTGCCCGTCTGGGCGTACCAGGTCTCCGGCGAGTACGCCATGATCGAGGCCGCCGCCGCGCAGGGCTGGATCGACCGCCGCCGTGCCATCGAGGAGTCGGTGCTCAGCATCCGCCGGGCCGGCGCCGACGCGATTCTCACCTACTGGGCGGTCGAACTCGCCGCCTGGCTCACCGAAACGGATGCCCGATGACGCACACCACCCACAACGACGACCTGTTCGCCCGCGCCCAGCTCTCCATCCCCGGCGGCGTCAACTCGCCGGTGCGGGCCTTCCGTTCGGTCGGCGGCACCCCGCTGTTCCTGGTGAAGGCGCAGGGCGCCTACGTCACCGACTCCGACGGCCGCGACTACGTCGACCTGGTGAGCTCGTGGGGCCCCGCAATCCTCGGCCACGCCCACCCCGCCGTGGTCGCCGCCGTGCAGGAGGCCGCCGCGCTCGGGCTCTCCTTCGGCGCCTCCACCCCCGGCGAAACCGTGCTGGCCGAACTCGTGAAGGGCCGGGTCGGCGCGATCGAGAAGCTCCGCCTGGTCTCCACCGGCACCGAGGCCACCATGACGGCCATCCGGCTGGCCCGCGGGTTCACCCAGCGTGACCTGCTGATCAAGTTCGCCGGCCACTACCACGGGCACTCCGATGGCCTGCTGGCCGAGGCAGGCTCCGGACTGGCCACCCTCGCGCTGCCCGGCTCGGCCGGCGTTACCGCGGCCACCGCCGCACAGACGCTGGTGTTGCCGTACAACGACCTCGAGGCGGTTCGCGCCGCATTCGAGGCGTACCCCGGCCAGATCGCCGCCGTGATCACCGAGGCCGCCGCCGCCAACATGGGTGTCGTCGCCCCGGATGCCGGCTTCAACGCCGGGCTCTCCGACCTCGCGCACGAATACGGTGCGCTGCTCATCGTCGACGAGGTCCTCACCGGCTTCCGGGTCAACCCGGGCGGCTACTGGGCCCTGCAGGCCGAGGACGGCGAGACCTACACGCCCGACCTCTTCACCTACGGCAAGGTCATCGGCGGCGGCCTCCCGGTCGCCGCGCTTGGCGGCCGTGCCGACGTGATGGACTTCCTCGCCCCGGCCGGCCCGGTGTACCAGGCCGGAACCCTCTCGGGCAATCCGGTGGCCGTTGCCGCCGGCATCGCCACCCTCACCGCGGCGGACGCCACCGTGTACACCCGCCTCGACGAGACCGCCGAGCTGCTCTCCGATGCCGTCTCCAGCGCCCTCTACGCCGAAGGGGTCGCGCACAGCGTGCAGCACGCCGGCAACCTGTTCAGCTTCGTCTTCGGCCAGGACGCGGCGATCACCCCGCCGCGCAGCTACGCCGAGGTGCAGCGCCAGGAGGCGTTCCGGTACGGCCCGTTCTTCCACTCGATGCTGAGCAGCGGCGTCTCGCTGCCGCCGTCGGTGTTCGAGGCCTGGTTCGTCTCCGCCGCCCACGACGGCGACTCGATCGGTCGCATCCTCGAGGCCCTGCCGGCCGCGGCGAAGGCCGCAGCAGCGGCCCGCCCGGCCGCCTAGCCCGCCGTCCCCCCCGCCCCAACTGTTCCCAAAACGGACAATTGCACCCGGCACACCGGGTGCAATTGTCCGCAGGGGGAACAGTTGGGGTCGGGCAGCGGCCCACGGCCGTGGCGTTATGCCTTTGTGAGGAAAGCGACAGGGGGATTTCCAGCCGGACCGGGCAGACTGGGGGAATGGCTTCCTTGCGCGTGCACCCCGACCGGCTGGAGATTCACCTGACGCCCGCGGAGAAAACGCTGGCGTTCCGCCGGGAGAACCTGGTGATCTCCCGGGACACCATCCGCTCGGTCACGATCACGGACGATCCGTGGATCTGGGTGCGCGGCATCCGTGCTCCCGGCGCCCTCGTGCCGCTGGTGCTGGCGATCGGCGTGTGGAAGTTCCACGGCGGCAAGGACTTCCTCGCGATCAAGCGCCGCCGTCAGGCCGTGGTGATCGACCTGATCGGCGACGAGTTCGCCCGGGTGATCCTGTCCACCAACCACGCACCGGACCTCATCGCCTCGCTCAAGCTCGACGCCACCGACGCGCAGGATGTGCCGGAGCTCGACGAGAGCGCCGCCGAGCCCGCGGTCGAGGATGCGGCAGCCGCTGTCCCGGTCAAGCCCGCCAAGCGGGTGCGCGCGGCCCGGCCCGCCAAGCCTGTCGAGGTCGCCGAACCGAGCGAACCCGCCGAGCCGGTCAAGCCGGTCAAGCCGGTCAAGCGCACCAGGGTCGCGAAGCCGGCCAAGCCGGCCGATGCGGTGGCGCCGGCCGACGAGGGTGCGCCCGCCGACGCGGCCGAGCCGTCCCCGGCGGAGAAGCCGGTCAAGCGCGTGCGGGCGCCGAAGAAGGTTGCGACCGTCAGCACGCCCGCCTCGATCGACGCGCCCGAGGCTCCAGAGGCAACCGCGTAGGTCGCCGGACCCCTCTGCGGCGGATCAGCGGATGGTGCTCGCCCGAACGTGGATGCGCTCGCCCGTCTGGCCGAACAGGGTGAGGATCTCCGACGGCTCCGCGCCCGCGCTGCCGAACGCGTGCGGCACCCTGGTGTCGAATTCGGCGACCTCGCCCACCCCGAGGATCAGGTCGTGGTCGCCGAGCACCAGGCGCAGCCGGCCGGTGAGGACGTAGAACCAGTCGTAGCCCTCGTGGGTGCGCTGCTCGAAGGTGTCATCATCGGTGCGCCCCGGGAGGATCATCTTGTACGCCTGCAGCCCACCGGGGGTGCGGCTGAGCGGGATGAAGGTCTTGCCGTGCCGGGTGAACGGGCGCTGGTCGAGGCGCGGGTCGTCCTCCGCCGGAGTGTGCACCAGGTCGTCGATGGTGACGTCGTGCGCGGTCGAAAGCGCGAGCAACAGCTCGAGGGTCGGCTTGCGCTGGCCGGACTCGAGCCGGGACAACGTGCTCTCCGAAATGCCGGTGGCGGCCGAGAGTTGCGCCTGGGTGCGTCCGCTCTGCAGGCGGAGTTCCCGCAGGCGTGCGCCCACGGTCTGCAAGACGGATGGTGCGTCGCTGGTCATGCCACCCATCCTGCCAGACCGGCAAGCCCTCTTGCCACTCAGGCCAGGCGGTCGAGGAACTGGATGGAGCGCTCGAGGATGAGTTCCGAAAGCTCTTCGTCGTACTCGGCGAGGCTGGAATCGGCGATGAGGTGCGCCGAGCCGGGGTAGATGAAAAGCTCGGCGTGGCCGGCCTCCCCGGCCAGCTGCTCCACCTCGTCCATTTCCACCCACTCGTCACCCTCGGCGACGTGCACCTGCAACGCCGTCGACGCGGGCCATCCCGACCCGAACGTGGCCGCCGGGATACCGCCGTGGAAGAGCAGCGCGCCGAGCGCTCCCGGCCGGCTCTGGGCGAGCTTCTGGGCCGGCAGCGTGCCGAGCGAGAAGCCGGCGTAGACCGTGTCCGTGGGCAGGTCCTCCGCGGCCAGCCGGCCCCGCTCGATGATGGTCTCGAAGCCGATGGCCTCGGCATTGGCGACCCCGTCGTCGAGCGAGTCGAAGGTGCGCCCCTCGTAGAGATCGGGAACGACGACGTCGTGGCCGGCGTCCCGCAGCCGCTGGGCGAATTCCTCCACCCCGTCGGTCAGGCCCTGGGCGTGGTGGAAGAGGATGACGTGGGTCACAACGGTCCTTTCGGCAAGGTCCGCCCAGGCCGTGCGCCTAGGCGAACAGGAACAGGATGAATCCGATCAGCGGCAGCGTACCCTGCGTGAGCGCAGACTTCACCCGTCCGGGTCCCGTCGTCGTGAGAACGATCGCGGCGAGGAACATCGACGCGGTGCTGAACAGGATCAGGGCCGTACCGGCCTGCTCGAGCCCGCTGAAATAGAGGATCAGGCCGAGGATCGCGCCCACGGCCAGGAACAGGTTGTAAAAACCCTGGTTGTAAGCCAGCGGCTTCGTCGTCTCCGCGTCCGCCTGGCTGGCCAGGCCGAAGCGCTGCCAGATCGCCGGGCGGGTCCACCAGGCACTCTCCATCAGGAAGATGTAGACGTGCAGAAGCGCCGCCAGTGCGACGAAAACGGATGCGACAATGGCCATTCCAAAAGCCTAGCCGGGCGCCCGCGCCGCCGGGTGGCTACCGGCGCACATCCACCACGGTGCGGCCGTGCACCTGGCCGGCCAGGATGCGCTCGGCCGCTCCGAACGATTCCTCCAGCGTGATGACCTCGGTCAGGCCATCGAGCAGCTCGAGGTCCAGGTCGCAGGCCAGGGCGGCCCAGGCCTGCTGTCGCAGCGCCAGCGGGGCTTCAACCGAGTTGATGCCGGCCAGCGTGACGGCGCGGAGGATGAACGGCATCACCGTCGTCGGCAGGTCGGCGCCCTGGGCGAGCCCGCAGGACGCCACCACGCCGCCCTGGTGCGTCTGGGCGAGGATGTTGGCGAGGGTGAAGCTGCCGACCGAGTCCACGGCGCCGGCCCAGCGCTGGGTCTGCAGGGGCTTCCCGGCTTCGTCGAGGGTATGCCGGTCGAGGATCTCGGCCGCACCGAGTCCGCGGAGGTACTCGCCGAGCGCCTCGCCGCGGCCGGTGGAGGCGACGACACGGTAGCCGCGGGCCGCGAGCAGGGCGATCGCGATCGATCCCACCCCGCCGGCAGCGCCGGTGACGAGCACATCGCCCGACTCCGGGGTCACCCCGCCGCGTTCGAGGGCGAGCACGGCGAGCATGGCGGTGAATCCGGCGGTGCCGATGGCGGCGGCGCGGGAGGCGCTCACGGCATCCGGCAGGCGCACGAGGGATGCCCCGGAGACGCGGGCGCGCTCGGCGAGGCCGCCGTGGTGGCTCTCGCCGATGCCGGCGCCGTTGAGGATGACGCGGTCGCCGGCCACCCAGCGGGGGTCCAGGCTGGACTCGACGGTGCCGACCAGGTCGATGCCGGCGATCAGCGGCCACACCCGGGCTACGCCGGGCTTGCCCATCAGGGCCAGGCCGTCCTTGTAGTTGATGCTGGAGAACTCCACCGCCACGGTGACGTCACCGTCCATCAGCGCATCCTCACCGACCGTGCTCAGGGCGGAGCGTTGGGTGCGTTTGCCCGCCTCGTCTTCGGTGCGGGTGACGATGATCGCGCGGAATTCGTTAGCAGCCATGTCTTCACCCTAGACCCGGCCTCTGCCGGTGATCCGGGCGTCACCGGGCCTTTCTGCCCGGCTGGGGGCTAGGTGACGTCGCGCTTCCAGCTGGTGAAGTAGCCGCCGGCGGTGGCGAGGATTCCGTAGGCCAGCAGCACGAGGCCGCCCTGCCAGCTGGTCAGCACCGCCCCGCCCGGGCTGGCGAGGGTGAAGAAACTCGCCCCCACGAGCGCGTCGGAGGCGGCGCCGGGCAGGAACTTGCCGATGTCCGCCGTCACGTCGGTGAACGCCGCGGCGAAGCGCAGCAGCGGCTCCACGAACTGAGTGAAGGCCAGCACGATCACGATGGAGGCGACCTGGCTGGGCACCAGGACACCGAGACCCACCCCGATCACGGCCCACAGGGCCATCGCGAGCACAACCCGGCCGATGAGCGCCCAGGTCTCGCCGTCGGCGAGCAGCGGGTCGACGCCGAAGCCGCCCAGAACCAAGCCGCCGACGCCGACGGAGGCGAGCAAGCCGACCACGCCGAGGCCGGCCCCCACGACGAACAGGGCGATGATCTTGCCGGCGAGGACCCGGCCGCGGCGCGGGGTGGCCAGGAAGGTGGGCGTGAGCGTCTGGTGGCGGAACTCGCCCGTGGTGGCCAGGGCGCCCAGGAGCACCGGGAAGACGTAACCGACGGATGCGGCGAAGCTGTAGATCAGCGGCGGCAGGCTGCCGAGCGCCGAGAGGCCGCCGGCACCCCCTCCGGTGTTGACGGAGTCGGGGCTCAGGGCGCCGCTCTCGACGGCGCCGAACAGGGCGGCGAGGCCGCCCGCGAGCAGGGCGATGTAGGCGAACAGCACAAGCGCCAGGATCCACCACATGCGGGTGCTGAAGATCTTGCTGAATTCGGCCGCCACGGGGCGCAGGATCAGGTTCACAGCGAGTCCCCTCCCTCGACGAGGGCGAGGAAGGAGTCCTCAAGGCCCGCCTTCTGCCGGTGCAGCACGTTCAGCTCCACGCCCGCGGCGAAGGCGATGTGACCCACCTGGCCGGGGTCGGGCACCGCCACGATCAGGCCGGTACGGCCGGAGGTGAAGGTCAGCCCGGCAGCCGTGAGGGCCGCGCCGAGGGCGTCCCGGTCCGGGGAGTCCACGATCACCTGGGGGGCGATGTTGGTGTCCAGGCTCGACAGCGGCCCGGAGTGCACGAGTTCGCCCTTGGCGATGATGATCACGTCGTCCACGCTCTGCTGCACCTCGCTGAGCAGGTGCGAACTGACCAGCACGGTGCGCCCCTCTGCGGCCATGCTGCTGAGGAACCCGCGGATCCACTTGATGCCCTCGGGGTCGAGACCGTTGATCGGTTCGTCGAGCACGAGCACGCCCGGGTCGCCGAGCAGCGAATAGGCCAGGCCGAGGCGTTGGCGCATGCCCAGCGAGTAGCCGCCGACCCGCTGGTCGGCGTGTGCGGCCAGGCCGACGGTGGCGAGCACCTCGGCGACGCGGGTGCGGGGGAGCCCGGCGGCCAGGGTGTAGGCGGCCAGGTGCTTGCTGGCGGTGCGGCCGGGGTGGAAACTGGCCGCCTCGAGCGCGGCGCCCACGGTGTCGAGCGGGCGGGGCAGGTCGCGGTAGCGCAGCCCGCCGAAGGTGGCGGTGCCCGAGGTGGGCGAGACCAGGCCCAGCAGCATCCGCAGGGTGGTGGTCTTGCCGGCGCCGTTCGGCCCGAGGAAACCGGTGACCCGGCCGGGTTCGACGGTGAACGAGAGGTCGTTGACCGCCGTGGTGGGGCCGAACCTCTTGGTGATGTTCTTGAACTCGATGACAGCGCCGATGGGCATTCGTGTCTCCTCTGTCGCTGGCGTCAGTTTATTGGGAAACGGGCCGGTCCGCCCGGGTTTCCCGCCCAGAACCGGGATAAACCGGCCGGAACGCCCTAAGCGGGGATGAATTCGGCGATGCCGGCCAGTAACGCGTCGATCTCGGCGACGGTGCTGTACGGCGCCAGGCCGATGCGCAGGGCGCCGTCGTCGCCGAGCCCGAGGTGCCGGGAGGCCTCCAGCGCGTAGAACGAGCCCGCCGGGGCCAGGATGCCGCGTCCGGCCAGGAACTCGGCCACGTCCGCGGCGGGCCGGCTCGCGAAGTGCACCAGCACGGTGGGGGTGCGCTCGGCCGCCCGGGAATACACGGTGGCGCCGGGAACGGCGGCCAGGCCGGTTTCGAGGCGGGAGCGAAGCGCGTCCTCGTGCGCCTCGGCCAGGCGCTGCGACGCCCGCAGGCGGGCCCGGCGGCTGATGCTCGGCCGGGACGGCACCCCGGTGGCGAGGTCGCCGAGCCCGGCGAGGAAGTCCACGGCGGCGGTCACACCGGCCATCGTCTCGTAGGGCAGGGTGCCGAGCTCGAACCGCTCCGGCACCACATCGGTCGACGGCAGCAGCTTGTCGGGGCGGATGCCGGCCAGAAGCGCCGGGTCGGCCGCCAGTACGCCGCAGTGCGGGCCGAAGAACTTGTACGGCGAGCAGACGAAGAAATCGGCGCCGAGCGCGGCGAGGTCCACGTAGGCGTGGGCGGTGTAGTGCACGCCGTCGACGAACAAGAGGGCGCCGGCCTCGTGCACCACGGCGGCGATGCCGGCGATATCCGGCCGGGTGCCGATCAGGTTGGAGGCCGCGGTCACGGCCACGAGCCGGGTCTGCGCGGTCAGCACGGCGGCGACGGCCGCCACGGGCAGCTCGCCGGTGGCGGGGTCGAAGTCCACCCAGACCAGGGTGGCGCCGGTGCGCTGGGCGGCCTGCACCCAGGGGCGGATGTTCGCGTCGTGGTCCAGGCGCGAGACCACGACCTCGTCGCCCGGCGCCCAGCCCTGGGAGAGGTGACGGGAGAAGTCGTAGGTGAGCTGGGTGGCGCTGCGGCCGTAGACGATGCCCAGCGGATCGGCGCCCAAAAGGTCGGCCATCGCCGAGCGGAACCCGGTGACGGCGTCATCGGCATTGCGCTCCGAGGGGCTGCGCCGGCCGCGGATCGACAGCGGCCCGGTCAGGGTGTCGAGGATGGCCTGGCCGACGGCGAGCGGGGTCTGGGTGCCGCCGGGGCTGTCGAAGTGCACTGAACCGGCGGACAGGGCGGGGAAGGAGGCGCGGATGGCGTCGACGTCGTAGGTCACCCGGCTATCCAAGCATCTATATTCCTCCGGCCCACCGTGATGGCGACGGGCGAATTACCATGTCGCCATGTCCGACACGACAGCCGTGCCCGCCGCCCGTGGGCGAATGCAGGTGGGGGCCGCCCTCGACTCGTTCTTCTTCGTGCTCGCCGGCCTCGCATCCGTGTGGTTGGCGGTGCTGCTTGGCACCGAAAGCCTGGGCCTGGGGTGGGGGCTGCTCTGGTTCGCCGTGCTGTTCTGGGCCCTGCTGGCCTACCTGGTGCTGCCGCGGCTGCACCGCATCCTCACCCGGCTGTACGTGCCCGACTACTTCATCGGCCGCACCCGCACGAGCGACGGCCTGCTGGGTGACCCGGTGAACCTGGCCGTGAACGGCAGCGCCGGCCAGCTGCACGCCGCGTTCGCCGCGGCCGGCTGGACCAGGGCCGACGACGTGACCGTCGCCTCGAGCCTGCGCATCATCTCCTCCACCGTGCGCCGGCGCAGCTACCTGCAGGCGCCGGTCAGCCCGCTGCTCCTGTTCGACCGGATCCAGGACTTCGCCTACCAACAGGAGGTTGAGAACAACCCGGCCAAGCGGCACCACGTGCGTTTCTGGCGTTGTCCGGACGGCTGGATGCTGCCCGGCGGGCACCGGGTGGACTGGCTGGCGGCCGGCACCTTCGACCGGGCGGTGGGGTTGTCCCTGTTCACCCTGCAGGTCACGCACAAGATCGACGAGCACACCGACATCGAGCGGGACCACGTCGTGGCCAGCATCCGGCGCGCGGTGCCGCAGACCCGCATCGTGCTGCTTCGCGACTTCGCCACCGGCTATCACTCCCGCAACGGCGGTGGTGACACCATCCAGACGGATGGCGACCTGCCGGTGATCGACCTGCGCGCGGTGCCGGGGGAGGCCGGCGCCGTCGTCGAACTGACCGGGCTGTCGTGACGCGGGCGGATGCCCGGGCCAGGGTGAAGCGGCCCCCGTCGGTGATCGGCGGGGTGTTGCTGATGGGGGTGCGGGCGCTGACCGGCGGGTTTGCGATCCTCACCGTCCTCACGTCGTGGGACACCTTTGTGGCCACGATCGTGGTCACCGGCGACACGGGCGCCCGGAACGGCCCGCAGACCGCCGGGGCAGTGCTGGGCTGGCTGCTCGGGGCTTACGGGTTCTACCTGCTGCTCTACCTGGGCCTGGCCGTGCTGGTGTTCACCGGTCGCAACTGGGCCCGGGTGGTGGCGATGTCGTTCGCCTCGGTGAGCATCCTGCTCTCGTTCGCCGACTACGCGGTGAACGGCGCCCAGATCACCCTGCGCACCTCGTTGGTGAGTGTCACCATCGACATCCTGATCCTGCTGGCGCTCTCCAGCACCAAGGCGCGCCTCTACGCCCGGGCCGTGCGGGCGGCCCGGGCGGCGCGGTGACGGTCAGCCGTTGAACTCGACCGGGTCGGGGCCGATCCGGGTGTCGGTGTTCAGCCCGTCGATCAGCACCAGGTCGGCGGCGCTGAGCTCGAAGTCGAAGACGGCCAGGTTCTCCGCGATGCGGCTGGGTGTGACCGACTTGGGGATGACGATGCGTCCCTGCTGCAGGTGCCAGCGCAGGATGACCTGCGCGGGGGAGCGGTTCGCCCTGGCGGCGATGTCGAGAATCGTGGGATCGGCGAGCAGGCCGCCCTGGGCCAGCGGGCTCCACGCCTCGGTGGCGATGCCGGTGGCCGCGTTGCGGGCGCGCACCTCCACCTGACTGAGGTTGGGGTGCAGCTCGACCTGGTTCACCGCGGGCACGGTGGTCGAGGTCTGCGCGAGCCGTTCGAGGTGCTCCGGGGCGAAGTTGGAGACGCCGATGGCCCGCACGCGTCCCTCGGCGAGGAGCTGTTCCATCGCCCGCCACGACTCGGTGTAGTTGTCGTTGGCCGGCGCCGGCCAGTGGATCAGGTAGAGGTCGACATAGTCCAGGCCCAACGCGGCCAGGCTGGCCTCATAGGCGGCGAGGGTGCTCGCAAAGCCCTGGTCGCTGTTCCACAGCTTGGTCGTGATGAACAGCTCGTCGCGCGGGATGCCCGACGCGGCCAGGGCGCGGCCCACCCCGGCCTCGTTGCCGTAGATGGCAGCGGTGTCGATGCTGCGGTAGCCCGCGGCGAGGGCGGCGGTCACGGCGGCGGTGGTTTCGTCGTCGGGCACCTGGAAGACGCCGAAGCCGAGCTGGGGGATGGCGACGCCGTTGTTCAGGGTGATGGTGGGGATGCTCATGCGGTGGTCCTTTGCGTCGGGGAGGTCGGGGTCGGGGAGGTCAGGAGGCGGTGCTGACGAGCGGGGCGGCGGTTGCCGCGGCGCTCGCCGGAGTGAGTACGTTGCGGCGGGTGGCGGCCACGATCATCACGAGCGCGGCGGCAGCGGTGATGGCGGCGCCGGCCCACAGCGGCGACGTGTAGCCCAGGCCCACGCTGATGGTGATGCCGCCGATCCAGGCGCCGAGCGCATTGCCCACGTTGAAGGCGGCGATGTTGGCGCTGGAGGCGAGGGTGGGCGCGGTGTCGGCGTAGAGCATGATGCGGGTCTGCAGGCCCGGAACGGTGCCGAAACCGAAGCCGCCCATCAGCACCAGGGCGATCACGGTGGCCACCGGGTTCGCGGCGGTGAGGGCGAAGAGCACCATCACGATCGTGAGCCCGATCAGCAGCACCACCAGGGTGGGGTCGAGGCGCCGGTCGGCCGCCTTGCCGCCGAGGATGTTGCCCACGAAGAGCCCGGCGCCGAAGACCACGAGCAGCCACGGCACGGCCGCGCTGCCGAAGCCGCTGACCTCGGTGAGTGTGTAGGCGATGTAGGTGAAGGCGCCGAACATGCCGCCGAAGCCGAGCACGGTCACCACGAGGGAGAGCCAGACCTGGCTGGAGCGGAACGCGCGCAGCTCGCCGCGCAGGTTGCTCACGTGCGCGGTGTCGTCGGTGGCCCGGGGCACGAGCGCCACGATTCCGGCCAGCGCGATGACGCCGATCACGGTGATCGCCCAGAACGTGGCCCGCCAGCCGAAGCTCTGGCCGATGAAGGTGCCGAACGGCACGCCGAGCACGTTGGCGAGGGTGAGGCCGGTGAACATGATGGCGATGGCTCCGGACTTCTTGCTCGCCGGGACCAGACTGGCCGCGACGACGGCGCCGATGCCGAAGAAGGCGCCGTGGCAGAGGGCGGCGATGATGCGGCCGAGCAGCATGATCGCGTAGGTGGGGGCGAGTGCCGAGACGAGGTTGCCGATGATGAAGAGCACCATCAGGCCGATAAGCACGTGTTTGCGGGGCAGCCGGGTCACGGCGGCGGTGAGCAGGATGGCGCCGACGGCGACGCTGAGCGCGTAGCCGGAGATCAGCCAGCCGGCGGCGGCCTCGCTGACGGCGAAGTCGGCGGCCACCTCGGGCAGCAGGCCGGCGATGACGAATTCGGTCAGGCCGATTCCGAAGCCGCCGAGGGCGAGTGCGATCAATCCAATGGGCATGGGGTGTCCCTACGTGGTGTGGCTCAGTTTTCACTGGCGGAGCTTATGGCGCTTACGCTGGTAGTTGCAGGCGCGCACTAAATGATTGCACACGCTAGGTAAGTGCGCAAGCAACTACCTCGCGAGAGCGTCCAGCCACCGGGCGGCGTCCCGCCGGGAGCGGCCGGCCGGGTCAGGCGGCGTGCGTGGCGCAGGCCGGGGCCGCCAGGGCCACGCAGTCCGCGCACACCACCAGCTGTTCCCGGCAGGACAGGTCGCGGCAGTTGAGCATGTTCTTGGTGGCCTGTCCGCAGACCTGGCACTGGCCGAGCACCGCGGCATGGTCGCTGAAGTCCACCGACATCCGCTGATCGAACACGTAGAGCGACCCGTCCCAGAGGCCGTCGTCGCCGTAGGCCTCGCCGTACCGCACGATGCCGCCCTCGAGTTGGTAGACCTCGCCGAAGCCGCGGTCCTTCATCAGCGAGCTGAGCACCTCACAGCGGATGCCGCCGGTGCAGTAGGTCACCACGGGCTGGCCCTTGAGGTGGTCGTACTTGCCGCTGTCCAGCTCGGCCGCGAACTCCCGGGTGTTCGCGACATCCGGAACGACCGCGCCACGGAACCGGCCGATCTCGGCCTCGAAGGCGTTGCGGCCGTCGAAGAAGACCACGTCGTCGCCCCGCTCGGCCACGAGCTGGTGCAGTTCGGCGGGCGCCAGCCGGGTGCCGCCGCCGATGACGCCGCCGGCATCCACGGTGAGGCTCTCGGGGGAGCCGAAGCTCACGATCTCGTCGCGCACCTTCACGACCAGGCGGGGAAAGTCCAGGCTCGCCCCGGACTCGTCGATGCCAGTGCCTTCGCTCCACTTGAAATCGATCCCGGCGAATGGTGCGTACTGGCGGGTCTTGCGCACGTACCGCTTGAGGGCCGGCAGGTCGCCGCCCACGGTGCCGTTCAGGCCGTCCTTCGAGATGAGGATGCGCCCGCGCAGGCCGAGGGACTCGCAGAGGTCGCGCTGCCACAGGCGGATGGCTTCCGGGTCGCTCAGCGGCGTGAAGACGTAGTAGAGCAGGATCTTCGGAATGGCCACCGTCATATTTTAGGCCGCGTCCTGGTCGCCCGGTGGTGGCCCCCGTAGGCTGAGCCAACCAGACCGCCACCAGATCTATGGAGTGTGTATGACCACGATCGATCCCTTCGCCCGTTTCGGCGAGGTGCCCCAGTTCAGCCTGACCAGTTCGGTGATGACCGACGGCGGCCCGCTGGCCGCGGCCCAGTACGGCGTCGGCGCCGGTGGGGCGGACGTCTCACCTGACCTGAGTTGGAGCGGTTTCCCGGCCGAGACGAAGAGCTTCGCGCTCACCGTGTTCGATCCGGACGCCCCGACCGGCTCGGGTTTCTGGCACTGGGCAATTTTCAACATCCCCGCCGACGTCGACAGCCTGCCCACCGGCGCGGGCGTCGAGAACTCGGTGCTGCTGCCCGCCGGCGCCGTCGTGATGCCGAATGAGGCTCGCCAGCCCACCTTCATCGGCGCCGGCCCGCCCCCTGGCACCGGCACCCACCGGTACCAGTTCGTGCTGCACGCCCTGGATGTCGCCGATCTCGGCGTGGACCCCTCCGCGACCCCGGCCGTGCTGGGTTTCAACGTGCACTTCCACACCCTGGCCCGGGCCGTGCTCGAGGCCACCGGGGTCGCCGGCGGCGCCGCGGCGGCCGCCTAGCGCGCGCCGCCCTGCCGACCTCACCGAGGCGTGGGCAACGCGCCGTTTCGCGGGTGGCACGCCGCCCGCGAAACGGCGCCGCTCCCGCGCGGCGCCGCGTCCGCCGGGTCGCGGCATCACCGAGTTGAGGGATTCTCAGGTGATCTCAGGGTGTGACGCCTAGGGTCGTCCCGCGGCAAAAAAACGATGCAAGCGCTACCAACGCCAGATCGGCACTTCGAAGCCGCTTCCGGTAGCGCCCCATCGGCAGTAAGGCACCATGTTCCACTCGTCACCTTCCAGTACCAACTTCGATCCCGCCGCCGGTCCCGCCGCCAACGCGCACCTCACCCACCGGGAGACCGGGTTGTCGAGGGTGCCGGTGTGGCTGTGGAAAGCAATCATGACCCGGGTCGCGCCGGGCGAGCTGCACAAGTTCAACGCCGACCCGATCGATGCGGTGGACTACCACTTCGACCTCGACTACGTGGGTGACGGCATCCGCGATCACCGCCTCGACGTGCTCGTGCCGCACGCCGAAACCGACGCCCACACCGACGCCCCGGCGGCCCCGCTGCCGGTCTACATCTACTTCCACGGCGGCGGCTGGACCTCCGGCGACAAAGCCCCGCTCACCAAGTACGCCGCCAGCCAGGCCGTCGAGGGCATGGTCGTGGTCAACGCCAACTACCGCATGGCCACCCGCTTCAAGATCGGCCACATGCTGCACGACGCCAACGACGTGCTCACCTGGGTCACCCGCAACATCGTCGACTACGGCGGCGATCCCACCCGCATCGTGATCGGCGGGGACTCGGCCGGCGGGCACATCGCCGCCCTGCTCACCGCCGCGGCCAACGACGAAGCACTCGCCGAGCACTACAACATCGACCTTGCGATCGAGCCCGGTCACCTGCGCGGCCTGGTGCAGCACTGCAGCATCGCCGACTTCTCGGTGATGTTCGAGCGCGGCTTCGTGCTCAGCCTCAATTTCCTGCGGATGCTGCTGCCCGAGCGCGGTCGCGGCATGTCCCTGCGCGACGCCGCCAAGTTCCTCTCCCCGATCGAATGGCTCGACAAGGGCTTCCCGCCCGTGTTCATCACCACCTCGGAGCGCGACTACTTCTACCGCGCCAACCTCAACTTCATCGAGGCCCTGCGCCGCCGCTCGGTGCTGGTGGACACCGTGATCTACGGCCGGCACCGCACCAACACCCGGCACACCTGGCAGCAGGATGCCCGGCATCCGGAATCGCAGGAGGTCTACCGCCGCCTGGGTTCGTTCGTGCGTTCGGTGGCCGCCCTACCGGCCGCCGCCCAGGGCCTGGCCAAGTCCGCGCTGGCCGCACCCGCCCAGGTCCAGCCCGCGTTGGCCTAGCCGCCCCGGCTCCCTCGGCCGCACCGGCGGTCCTGCGCATGGTAGACAAGTTCGATACCTGCCAGGCCACCCGGGCCGCGCCACGAAGGAGTTCACATGACCCAGGCCGACACGTTCCCGGTGACCGGACTGCCCCGCACCGGCCTGCCCACCCGCGCCCTGGTGGTCGGCGACCCGTTCCGCGCCGAGCGCATCTCCCACCAACTCGAGAACGTGCGCGAGGTTGCACACCAACGCGAATATCGCTCGTTCGTCGGCGACTGGAACGGCACCCCGGTCGTGGTCTCCTCCCACGGCGTTGGCGCCCCCGGTGCCATCTGCCTCTTCCAGGAGCTGATGGATGCCGGTGTCGACACCATCATCAGGCTCGGTACCGCGGGCGCGATGCTGCGCGGCATCGGCGACGGTGACCTCATCATCGCCGAGTCCTGCATCCGCGACGACGGTGTGACTCACCAGCTCGTGCCCGAGAGCTACCCGGCCGCCGCCACTCCCGAGGTCGTGGTCGCGCTGGCCGCGGCCGCACGGCACCACGACGCACCGCACCACCGTGGCGTGGTCTGGACCCGGGCCGCCTTCTACCCCGGCATGATCGACCTCAAGCAGGACGGCTACGTCAAGCTCGGCGTGCTCGCCATCGAGATGGAGCTCTCGGCCCTGCTGGTGCTCGCGTCCACCCGCGGCGTGCGGGCGGGTGGCGGCCTCGTCATCGACGGCGCCAACGCCGACGACCTCGTGGACGGCGCCGGGTACGACCCGCACCGCGACGTGGTGGCCGACGGCGTCGCCCGCGGAGTCTCCGTCACCCTCGACGCCCTCGTCGCCCTGCCCGAGCTCGTCTGATGCCGGCGGAGCAGGTCGACCTGATCCTCACCGCGGATGCGGTGCTCACGGTCGACGCCGCCGGCACGATCATCGAGGCCGGCGCCGTCGCCATCCGTGCCGGTGTGATCGTGGACGTCGGGCCCGCCGCCCAGTTGCTCGACCGTTACGCCGCGGCGGAGGTGCTGGAGAGCCCCGGCTGTGTCATCGCGCCCGGCTGGGTGAACACCCACACGCACCTGGCCATGAACCTGTTCCGCGGTGCGGCTGACGACGTCACCCTCGAGGTCTTCCTCGAACGCATGGTCGGCGCCGAACTGCGTACGCTGAGCGCCGCTACCGTCGCGATCGGCGCGCGCGCCGGCATCGCCGAGTGCCTGGCCGGCGGCACCACCACCGCGCTGGACATGTACTGGTACCCGCAGGCCACCCGGGCGGTTGCCGCGGCGGCCGGGTTCCGGCTGCTGAACGGCCCCATCTTCCTCGGCGACAAGGACCCGGACGGCCGCGACTTCGCCGGCATGCTCGACGAGGCCCGCGACATCCTCGCCGCGAACCGGGCCGAGGCGCCCGCCGACGACCTGTGGGTGATGCCGCACTCCGCCTACACGCTCGGCCGCGACCAGCTCGACGGCATCCGGGCGCTGGCGGCCGAGTTCCAGGCCCGCATCCACACGCACGCCTCCGAAAGCCTCGGTGAACTCGCGCTCACCGTGCAGGTGAACGGGGACCGGCCCATCGCCGTCCTCGACGCATCCGGGTTGCTGCACGACCGCACGGTCCTCGCCCACGCGGTGCACCTCAGCGACGACGAGATCGCCCGCATCGCCGAGAGCGGAGCCGCGGTGGCGCACTGTCCGGTGTCCAATCTCAAGCTGGGCTGCGGTATAGCCCGGCTGCCGGAGCTCCTGCAACACAGCGCGACCGTGGGCCTCGGCACCGACGGAGCCGCATCGGCCGGCGCCCTGGACATGTTCGCCGCGGTGCGGATGGCGGCCCTGCTGCACAAGGGCACCACCAACGACCCCACCATGATCAGCGCCGAACGCGCGATGCGGCTCGGCACCGTCGACGGGGCCCGCGCCATCGGCCTGACCGACGTGGGCACCGTCGAACCCGGCATGCAGGCCGACCTGCAGGTGGTCCGGATCGACACCCTCAATGCCCGGCCCACCACCGACCCGTGGTCGGCCCTGGTCTACGGGGCCACCGCCACGGACGTGCGCCACACCGTGGCCAGGGGCCGGATCGTGCTGCGCGACCGGGTGCTGCAGACGATCAACGAGAAAACTGCTCTGCACGACCTCGCGGAGGCCGCAGCCCGCTAGCATCAGCGGGTGCATATGTTCTTTCGAACCCTGCTCCACTCCTTGCTGTCGCGCTTCGGCCCCCGGCTCGGGCACTACGACGTGGCCCGCACCCGGTTCATCACCCTGCCCACCGACCAGGACATCCTGCGCCACATGAACAACGGCGTGTACCTGTCGATCATGGACATCGCCCGGTTCGACATGCTGCACCGCACCGGCATCTGGGCGATCTTCCAGGCCAAGGGCTGGTACCCGGTGGTGGTGGCCGAGACCATCAGCTTCCGCAAGTCCCTCACGCTCGGCCAGCGGTTCACCGTCGAGTCACGCATCCTGGGCTTCGACGACAAGGCCGTCTACGTCGAGCAACGCTTCGTGCGTCCCACCGAGGGCCCGGATGCCGTCGCCGGCGAGGTCGAGGTCTACGCGCGCGGCTTCATCCGCGGCCGGTTCCTCAAGCGCACCGGCGGCGTCGTCAGCATCGAGGAGCTCACGGCCGCCGTCGGTGCCGTGCCCGATGAACTCACGGTGCCCGCCTGGCTGCTCGACTGGAGCGCGGACGTCGCCATGCCGGCCACCAGGGCGCCCGCACCCAGCGTGTGGGAGTAGCGGGTCAGATCGAGTCGGTGCTCTCCAGCGGAGGAACGCGCTTGGGCACGATGAGGTCCTGGTAGTGCGCCTTCAGTGCCGGGTAGTACCGGCCGAAGACCGGCATCGGCCGGTGTGTGCGGGAGGCGGCGAAGCGATCCAGGTAGTAGTCCCAGACCGGCCCGAACGTGGCCGCTTCCGCCGGAGAGTCCAGCCGGAGGCCGAAGGTGAGCACGGTCTTGCCTGAGCCGTCCTTGAGGTGCGCGAGGACTCTCCACGCCTCGTCGCCCTCGCCGATGTCCAGCGCCAACCGGTTCGGCGCGTCGCACTCGAGGATGCTCACGTACTCCCACTGCGAGTCGTGCTTGGATTCCATCCGGAACCGCACAGCCCCGGTCAGCGGGGATCCGGTGAAGGTGCCGATCCAGGCGTGCAACGCCTCGGGTTTGGTCAGGCCCTCCCAGATGTACTCGGGGGCCGCCGTGAAAATCCGGTCGAACAGGAGGTAGAGCCCGTCATGCCGGTGGGCGAACCGCCCGGTGGCATGC
Source organism: Cryobacterium sp. AP23 (assembly GCF_054075385.1). Classification (NCBI taxonomy): domain Bacteria; kingdom Bacillati; phylum Actinomycetota; class Actinomycetes; order Micrococcales; family Microbacteriaceae; genus Cryobacterium; species Cryobacterium sp. AP23. The sequence goes on from NZ_CM133415.1 coordinate 2,964,001, forward strand.
GCGATATCCGACGGACCCGGCAGGGGTTGAGTGGGCATTGTGACCTCCACGGTGAGTGAACACGAGCCTTTCTCTGAGGCTATGCCTACTTCCGGACCCCCGCCAGAGATCAGTCCCCTTCGAGAACGGCCATCGCGGCGTTGTGGCCGCCGATCCCGCTCACGCCGCCGCCCCGACGGGCGCCCGCGCCGCAGAGCAGAATCCTCGGATGCCCGGTCGCCACGCCCCAGCGCTGGGCGGGGGTCTGGTTGGCCTCGTCATCCTCGAGGAAGGGCCAGGACAGCAGACCGTGGAAGATGTCGCCGCCGGGCAGGTTCAACGCCGCCTCAAGATCGGCCGTGGTCTTCGTCTCGATGCAGGGCGCCCCGGCGGCATCCGTCAACAGCAGGTCCTCGATCGGTTCGGCGAGCACCGAATTCAGCGAGGCGAGCACGGCGGCCTGCAACTGCGCGCGGGTGGCCGTGTTGTCGGTCCGGCTCAACCGATCGGGGGTGTGCAGGCCGAACACCGTGAGGGTGTGGGCGCCCGCGGCCACAAGCTCGGGGGAGAGGATGCTCGGATCGGTGAGGGAGTGGCAGTAGATCTCGCAGGCCACCGTGCCGGGGATGCGGCCGGCGTTCGCCTCGTCGTACGCGGATTCCAGCTGGCTGAGGGTCTCGTTGATGTGGAACGTGCCGCCGAACGCGGCCTCGGGGGAGACCGCTGTGTCGAGCAGCTGGGGCAGGCGGCGCAGCAGCAGGTTCACCTTCACCTGGGCGCCCTCCGGCTTGGCCCCGAGCGGTTCTCCAAGGAGGCCCTGCAGCACCCACGGCGCCACATTCGCCAGAATCTGCCCGCCGACGACGGAGGCGTCCTCACCGCCGACCCGGTACCTCACGGTGCCGTCCGGGTCGATGCCGGTGACCTCGGCGCCGGTGCGGATGTCTGCCCCGGCCTGCCGGGCAACCCGCTCCAGTTCCCCGGTCACCGCGCCCATCCCGCCGATGGGCACGTCCCAGTCCCCGGTGCCGTTCCCGATGGAGTGATAGAGAAAGCACCTGTTGGCGTCGAACGAGGGAGCGTTGACCGACGTGAAGGTGCCGATCAGCCCGTCCGTGGCCACCACCCCGCGCACGAGGTCGTTACCGAAACGCCGGGTGAGCATGTCGCCGAGTGGCTGCTCGATCAGCTCGGCCCAGAGAGCGTCGTCGTTCAGCAACCGGCGGGCCTCCGAGCGGGTGGGCAGCGGTTCGCAGACCGTGGGGAAGAGGGCGCGGGCCACCCGGCCGAGGTCCTCACCGAGTTGCTCCCACGCATCGGCGTCACCTCCGGCCCCGATCCGGTCGAAAGACACCCGCGTCGCGGCAGCGTCGCCGGAATCCACCAGGAGGCCACGAGCCGGACCGGCGGGGTCCGGTGTGTAGGAGGAATAGCGGCGGCGGGCCAGCTCGATGGACAGGCCGAGCTCGTCGATGATGCGCGTGGGCAGCAGGCTCACCAGGTAGGAGTATCGGGAGAGGCGGGCATCCACCCCGGGGAACGCCGTCGCCGACACCGCCGCGCCACCCACATGATCGTCGCGCTCGAGGAGGAGAACCCTCTTGCCGGCCTTGGCCAGGTAAGCGGCGGCAGTCAGCCCGTTATGGCCGCCTCCCACGATGACGATGTCGGTTGTCGTGTGCATGGAAAACCTTCCGGACGGCGGCGATGCTGGTGCCTCGACCCTAGCTCCGGCGGGCCGACACGCCCGGGATGCAAATGCGATTTGCGGGGCCCTCCGAAACCCACGTATAGTCATCTCTCGTCACCCCACAGGTTCGGAAAGCCGAAGAGCTACCGGCCTCAAGCGGGACCAAATCCAAGCAGAAAAGAAAGCGATTCTTCGCTTTGTACAGCTTGATGAAGTTCGCTTCGAATCCAGTCACTGGATTGCAGCGGATAACAAGAAACAACATCGAAGTGCCCCGGAGCGACAGCCATTTGGCCTGAAGTCGGGTGCGTCCGATCCTTGAGAACTCAACAGCGTGCACAATGTCAAATGCCAAAAACCTCGTGGTTTGGATCCGTTTCTAGCGGTGAAGAGCTAGGAGATTCCTTTGGAAAACATTTAAACAACAAAGCAAGTCAGTAATGATTTGTTCTGTCAGTTTCAAACTTGCAGATTGTTCGCCTATTCCGGCGGCTGTCTGCACTAGATGTGCCCACTGAGCTTGCTCGGTGAGGCTATTAAACATTTACGGAGAGTTTGATCCTGGCTCAGGACGAACGCTGGCGGCGTGCTTAACACATGCAAGTCGAACGGTGAAGAGGAGCTTGCTCCTTGGATCAGTGGCGAACGGGTGAGTAACACGTGAGTAACCTGCCCCAGACTCTGGGATAAGCACTGGAAACGGTGTCTAATACCGGATATGAGCTTCAGCCGCATGGCTAGGAGTTGGAAAGAATTTCGGTCTGGGATGGACTCGCGGCCTATCAGCTAGTTGGTGAGGTAATGGCTCACCAAGGCGACGACGGGTAGCCGGCCTGAGAGGGTGACCGGCCACACTGGGACTGAGACACGGCCCAGACTCCTACGGGAGGCAGCAGTGGGGAATATTGCACAATGGGCGCAAGCCTGATGCAGCAACGCCGCGTGAGGGACGACGGCCTTCGGGTTGTAAACCTCTTTTAGTAGGGAAGAAGCGAAAGTGACGGTACCTGCAGAAAAAGCACCGGCTAACTACGTGCCAGCAGCCGCGGTAATACGTAGGGTGCAAGCGTTGTCCGGAATTATTGGGCGTAAAGAGCTCGTAGGCGGTTTGTCGCGTCTGCTGTGAAAACCCGAGGCTCAACCTCGGGCCTGCAGTGGGTACGGGCAGACTAGAGTGCGGTAGGGGAGATTGGAATTCCTGGTGTAGCGGTGGAATGCGCAGATATCAGGAGGAACACCAATGGCGAAGGCAGATCTCTGGGCCGTAACTGACGCTGAGGAGCGAAAGCATGGGGAGCGAACAGGATTAGATACCCTGGTAGTCCATGCCGTAAACGTTGGGAACTAGATGTGGGGACCATTCCACGGTCTCCGTGTCGCAGCTAACGCATTAAGTTCCCCGCCTGGGGAGTACGGCCGCAAGGCTAAAACTCAAAGGAATTGACGGGGGCCCGCACAAGCGGCGGAGCATGCGGATTAATTCGATGCAACGCGAAGAACCTTACCAAGGCTTGACATATAGAGGAAACGGCTGGAAACAGTCGCCCCGCAAGGTCTCTATACAGGTGGTGCATGGTTGTCGTCAGCTCGTGTCGTGAGATGTTGGGTTAAGTCCCGCAACGAGCGCAACCCTCGTCCTATGTTGCCAGCACGTAATGGTGGGAACTCATGGGATACTGCCGGGGTCAACTCGGAGGAAGGTGGGGATGACGTCAAATCATCATGCCCCTTATGTCTTGGGCTTCACGCATGCTACAATGGCCGGTACAAAGGGCTGCAATACCGCAAGGTGGAGCGAATCCCAAAAAGCCGGTCTCAGTTCGGATTGAGGTCTGCAACTCGACCTCATGAAGTCGGAGTCGCTAGTAATCGCAGATCAGCAACGCTGCGGTGAATACGTTCCCGGGCCTTGTACACACCGCCCGTCAAGTCATGAAAGTCGGTAACACCCGAAGCCAGTGGCCAAACCCGCAAGGGATGGAGCTGTCGAAGGTGGGATCGGTGATTAGGACTAAGTCGTAACAAGGTAGCCGTACCGGAAGGTGCGGCTGGATCACCTCCTTTCTAAGGAGCACAGCAGTGCCGTCTGTATACAGCGGAGTAACACTGCCAAGTCATACGAAGACGAATGTTCTTCGATGGCGCTCATGGGTGGAACATTGACATTGATGCAGAACCAATCGGTTCGATCTCAGTACTTCACTTTTAGTGAATGGAAAAGGTTGCTCCAGGCGGGTTTGCATATGCACGCTGTTGGGTCCTGAGGGACCGGAACACGAATCACTTCGGTGAGGCGTGGACTTTTCCTCTGGACCTTTTTCGGTCAGCAGTCGTACTCCTTTGGGGGTCGCTGGTCGTAAGGGGTACCGCCCGTACTTTGAGAACTACACAGTGGACGCGAGCATCTTAAATTTGCCGCAGTTATCTTCGGATGCTGCGGTCAATTACAAAGATCTAAGCAATTAGATCATTGGTCAATTTCGATCCGGAATTTATTCCGGATACTTAATCGATTCAAACTCATGTGATTTCAAATTTTCAAGAGCAAACGGTGAATGCCTTGGCATGTAGAGCCGAAGAAGGACGTAGTAATCTGCGATAAGCCTCGGGGAGTTGATAAACGAACTGTGATCCGAGGATGTCCGAATGGGGAAACCCCGCCAGGCCCGCAAGGTGACCTGGTGACTCCCGCCTGAATATATAGGGCGGGTAGAGGGAACGTGGGGAAGTGAAACATCTCAGTACCCACAGGAAGAGAAAACAATAGTGATTCCGTTAGTAGTGGCGAGCGAACCCGGATGAGGCTAAACCGATCATGTGTGATAGCCGGCAGGCGTTGCATGGTCGGGGTTGCGGGACTTTTCTGCTGATTCTGCCGAACAGTGAGCGTTACAAAGTTGTATAGACAAACAGGATTGAAAGCCTGGTCATAGAGGGTGCGAACCCCGTAGTCGAAATGCAGCGATGGCGCGAAGAGTATCCCAAGTAGCACGGGGCCCGAGAAATCCCGTGTGAATCTGTCAGGACCACCTGATAAGCCTAAATACTCCTACATGACCGATAGTGAACAAGTACCGTGAGGGAAAGGTGAAAAGTACCCCGGGAGGGGAGTGAAATAGTACCTGAAACCGTTTGCTTACAAACCGTTGGAGCACCCTTTGTTGGTGTGACAGCGTGCCTTTTGAAGAATGAGCCTGCGAGTTAGTGATATGTGGCGAGCTTAACCCGAGAGGGGAATGCGTAGCGAAAGCGAGTCTGAATAGGGCGATTCAGTCGCATGTCCTAGACCCGAAGCGAAGTGATCTATCCATGGCCAGGTTGAAGCGACGGTAAGACGTCGTGGAGGACCGAACCCACTTCAGTTGAAAATGGAGGGGATGAGCTGTGGATAGGGGTGAAAGGCCAATCAAACTTCGTGATAGCTGGTTCTCTCCGAAATGCATTTAGGTGCAGCGTTGCGTGTTTCTTGCCGGAGGTAGAGCTACTGGATAGCCGATGGGCCCTAAAAGGTTACTGACGTTAGCCAAACTCCGAATGCCGGTAAGTGAGAGCGCAGCAGTGAGACGGTGGGGGATAAGCTTCATCGTCGAGAGGGAAACAACCCAGACCACCATCTAAGGTCCCAAAGCGCGTGCTAAGTGGGAAAGGATGTGGAGTTGCATAGACAACCAGGAGGTTGGCTTAGAAGCAGCCACCCTTGAAAGAGTGCGTAATAGCTCACTGGTCAAGTGATTCCGCGCCGACAATGTAACGGGGCTCAAGCACGCCACCGAAGTTGTGGCATTGATATTTTTGGTAAGCCGCACCCTTGTGGTGTTGGTTCAGCCGTGTTGATGGGTAGGAGAGCGTCGTGTGGCCAGCGAAGCGGCGGTGTAAACCAGCCGTGGAGGCTACACGAGTGAGAATGCAGGCATGAGTAGCGAAAGACGGGTGAGAAACCCGTCCTCCGAAAGATCAAGGTTTCCAGGGCCAGGCTAATCCGCCCTGGGTAAGTCGGGACCTAAGGCGAGGCCGACAGGCGTAGTCGATGGACAACGGGTTTATATTCCCGTACTGATGAAAAACCGTCCAAGCTAATCCAGTAATGCTAAGCATCTGAATCCTCTAGATGGATCCCTTCGGGGTGAAGCGTGAGGCCTAGCGTGCGACCCTATGCTGGTGCGGTTAGCGTATTAACAGGTGTGACGCAGGAAGGTAGCTGAGCCGGGCGATGGTTGTCCCGGTCTAAGGATGTAGGGCGAACGATAGGCAAATCCGTCGTTCATTAAGCCTGAGACCCGATGGGTAGTCCTCACGGACGAAATCAGTGATCCTATGCTGCCAAGAAAAGCATCGACGCGAGGTTTTAGTCACCCGTACCCCAAACCGACTCAGGTGATCAGGTAGAGAATACTAAGGAGATCGAGAGAATCGTGGTTAAGGAACTCGGCAAAATGCCCCCGTAACTTCGGGAGAAGGGGGGCCTGAGGCGTGAAGGGATTTACTCCTGGAGCGTTCGAAGGCCGCAGAGACCAGTGGGAAGCGACTGTTTACTAAAAACACAGGTCCGTGCCAAGTCGCAAGACGATGTATACGGACTGACGCCTGCCCGGTGCTGGAAGGTTAAGAGGAACGGTTAGCCGCAAGGCGAAGCTGAGAATTTAAGCCCCAGTAAACGGCGGTGGTAACTATAACCATCCTAAGGTAGCGAAATTCCTTGTCGGGTAAGTTCCGACCTGCACGAATGGCGTAACGACTTCCCAGCTGTCTCAACCGCGAACTCGGCGAAATTGCATTACGAGTAAAGATGCTCGTTACGCGCAGCAGGACGGAAAGACCCCGTGACCTTTACTACAGCTTGGTATTGGTGTTCGGTGTGGCTTGTGTAGGATAGGTGGGAGACTGTGAAGCTTGGACGCTAGTTCAGGTGGAGTCATCGTTGAAATACCACTCTGGTCATATTGGATACCTAACTTCGAACCGTGATCCGGTTCAGGGACAGTGCCTGGTGGGTAGTTTAACTGGGGCGGTTGCCTCCTAAAAAGTAACGGAGGCGCCCAAAGGTTCCCTCAACCTGGTTGGCAATCAGGTGTCGAGTGTAAGTGCACAAGGGAGCTTGACTGTAAGACTGACAAGTCGAGCAGGGACGAAAGTCGGGACTAGTGATCCGGCAGTGGCTTGTGGAAGCGCTGTCGCTCAACGGATAAAAGGTACCTCGGGGATAACAGGCTGATCTTGCCCAAGAGTCCATATCGACGGCATGGTTTGGCACCTCGATGTCGGCTCGTCGCATCCTGGGGCTGGAGTAGGTCCCAAGGGTTGGGCTGTTCGCCCATTAAAGCGGTACGCGAGCTGGGTTTAGAACGTCGTGAGACAGTTCGGTCCCTATCCGCTGCGCGCGCAGGAAATTTGAGAAGATCTATCCCTAGTACGAGAGGACCGGGATGGACGAACCTCTGGTGTGTCAGTTGTTCCGCCAGGAGCACCGCTGATTAGCTACGTTCGGAACGGATAACCGCTGAAAGCATCTAAGCGGGAAGCCGGCTTCGAGATGAGATTTCCATCCCTTAGGGGGAGAGGCTCGCAGCTAGACTACTGCGTTGATAGGCCGGATGTGGAAGAGAGGACTAAAGACTCTTGGAGCTGACCGGTACTAATAAGCCGATAATTTGATAACACTCAGTTTGAATAAGCTGCTATGCGTCCACTATGTGGTTCTCGATGTACGGTCGAGAACAAACACACTCCCACGGGAGTGTTCTATAACTAAAAATATAGATTCGATTCACCAGCATCATCAGGTGTTTCGGCGGCTATAGCAAGAGGGAAACGCCCGGTCACATTCCGAACCCGGAAGCTAAGACTCTTTGCGCCGATGGTACTGCAGGGGGGACCCTGTGGGAGAGTAGGACACCGCCGGACTTAACTTAGCAACACCAGAAAAGCCACCCCACGGGGTGGCTTTTCTGCGTTTAACCCCCACCGCGGTCGGGGTTGACGAGACCCCGCGAGCCGGCGTACGGCGCGCTCCGCGTCGTCGGTCGAGCTTGTCGAGACCCCGCGAGCCGACCTCGTTTGTGGGTTCAGGTCACGGGGCGCTGAAGCTGTACCGTGGGGACTCACCCTGGGAGGGAACTATGACCGTTGGCCCCTGGCCCGTTGCCGAACTGCACGTGCACATCGAGGGCACGCTGGAGACCGAGTTGCTCGTCGCCCTGGCCCGCCGCAACGATGTGCCGCTGCCCAGCTACGACCCCGACGAACTGCGGGACCTCTACCGGTTCACCGACCTCCAGTCGTTCCTCGACATCTACTACGCCAATCTTGCTGTGCTCCGCACCGAAGACGACTTCTACGACCTGGGCATGGCGTACCTGACCCGGGCTGTTGCGGCCGGCGTGCGCCGGGCCGAGATCTTCTTCGACCCGCAGACGCACCTGGCCAACGGCATCCCGCTGGCCGTCGTCTTCGCGGGACTCACCCGCGCCCTCACCGACGCCCGCCAGGACCTCGGCATCTCGGCCGACCTCATCCTCTGCTTCCTGCGCCACCTCGGCGGCGAGGCCGCATTGGAGACCCTCGAGGCCGCCGTTCCGTTCCGCGACCAGTTCATTGGCGTCGGACTCGACTCCGCCGAGGTGGGCTTCCCGCCCTCCCTGTTCACCGAGGTCTTCGCCCGGGCCGGCGCGCTGGGGTTGCACCGGGTGGCCCACGCCGGCGAAGAAGGCGGGCCAGACTACGTGCACGAGGCGCTCGACCTGCTCGGCGTCGAACGGGTCGACCACGGGATCCGCGCCATCGAGGATCCGGAGCTCGTTGAGACCCTTTTCGCACGTCAGATTCCCCTGACGGTATGTCCGCTGTCCAACGTCTGCCTGCAGGCCACACCCACCCTCGACGTGCACCCGCTGCCGGCCATGCTCGCCGCCGGACTGCTCGTGACCATCAGCAGCGATGACCCTGCCTACTTCGGGGGATATGTCGATGACAACCTCGCCGCGGTCGAACGCGAGTTCGGGTTGGACCCCCACCAGATGGCCACCCTGGCGCGCAATTCGTTCCTGGCATCATTCTTGCCCGAGGCTGAGAAACGCCGGTACGTCGCCGCCGTGGACGAGCACCTCGAGGGGTTGCTGGGACTAATCTCAGGAGCATGACCAATCCCATCCCGAACGTGCAGCAGGACCTCGGTGCGGAGGTTGTGGCCCTCGTATCCCGGTGGCTGGAGGACAGCGCCATGATTCCCGCTGACGTGTCGGCGGAGCGGTTGGCCGGTGTGCTGAAGGACCCGAACGGCCTGGACTTCACGGTGGGCTTCGTGGACGGCGTGATGCGCCCCGAGGACGTGATGGTGGCCGGCTACAACCTGCAACGGGTGGCCAAACTCGCCCCCGCCTTCTTGCCTCCGGTGCTCCGCGGGGCAATCGGAGTGGGCGGCGTGATGGGCCCGGTGCTGCCGTGGGTCGTCATCCCCGCCGCCCGAAAGGTGCTGCGCCAGATGGTGGGTCACCTCGTCGTGGATGCGACCCCGGACAAGCTCGGCCCCGCGATCGAACTCCTGCGCGCCTCCGGCAACCGGCTGAACATCAACCTGCTCGGTGAGGCCGTGCTCGGGGAGAAGGAGGCGCTCCGGCGCCTGGACGGCACCAGGGAACTGCTCGCCCGCGACGACGTCGACTACGTCTCGATCAAGGTCTCCGCCATTATCAGCCAGCTCTCGATGTGGGCGTTCGACGAAGCCGTCGACCGGGTCGTCGAGCGCCTCACCCCGCTGTACGAACTGGCCGCCGCGTCACCCACCCCCAAGTTCATCAACCTCGACATGGAGGAGTACCGCGACCTCGGCCTCACCATCGCGGTTTTCGAACGCATCCTCGACCAGCCGGCCCTGCACAACCTCGAAGCCGGCATCGTGTTGCAGGCCTACCTGCCGGATGCGCTCGGCGCGCTGCAGGAGATCACCCAGTGGGCGCACGCGCGCCGCGCCGGTGGCGGGGCGCCCATCAAGGTGCGCGTCGTCAAGGGTGCCAACCTGGCGATGGAACACGTCGACGCCGCCGTGCACGGCTGGCCGCTGGCGACGTACTCCAGCAAGCTGGAGACCGACACCAATTACAAGCGGGTGCTGAACTGGGCACTGACGCCGCAGAACACCGACGCGGTGCGCATCGGTGTCGCCGGCCACAACCTCTTCGACCTGGCCTATGCGCACCTCCTCGCCCGGCAGCGCGGCGTCGACGACCGCGTCGACTTCGAAATGCTACTGGGCATGGCCACCAGCCAGGCCGAGGCCGTGAAGAAGGATGTCGGCCGGCTGCTGCTGTACACCCCGGTGGTGAACCCCGCCGAGTTCGACGTTGCAATCAACTACCTCATCCGCCGGCTCGAAGAGAACGCCAGCGACGAGAACTTCATGTCCGCGGTCTTCGAACTCGCGGACACCCCGGCCCTGTTCGAACGGGAGAAGGAGCGCTTCCTCGACTCCCTCGCCGCCCTCGAGTCGGGGTCGAGCGCGCAACGAGGAACGGTGTCGCCGCCATCACCCAACCGGCGGCAGGACCGCACGGTCGTCGTGCCCCTTGAGCCGGTGTCCGGTCTGACGCCCACCCCCGCGCTGACCACGCCGCCGGCCCCCGACGACGACCCCAACCTCACCGCGATGGTCCTCGGACTCACCCGCGGCTCGGTCTCCCGCAGCCTGTCGGTGCTCGGCGCGTTCCGCAACGAACCGGACACCGACCCGTCGCTGCCGGCGAACCGTGCCTGGGGCCGTGCGATCCTCGCGCAGGTCGAGCACTCCCGGCTGGGCGTCGAGGCGATCGCCCGCGCCCGCGTGGACGACGCCGAGAGGCTCGACGAGATCATCGAGACCGTCACCGGCGCGGCCGCCGACTGGGCGCGGAAGTCCGGCGCCGAACGCGCCGCCGTGCTGCACCGGGCCGGCCAGGGCCTCGCCGCCAATCGTGCCCGCCTGATCGAGGTGATGGCCTCCGAAACCGGCAAGACCATTGCGGAAGGCGACCCCGAGGTCAGCGAAGCGATCGACTTCGCCCACTACTACGCCGAACGCGCCCGCGACCTCGACCGGGTGCAGGGCGCCACGTTCGTGCCGGCCCGGCTGACCGTGGTCACGCCGCCGTGGAACTTCCCCGTCGCCATCCCGGCCGGCGGAGTCCTCGCCGCCCTGGCCGCGGGATCCGGCGTCATCATCAAGCCCGCCACCCTCGCCCAGCGCACCGGGGCCGTGCTCGTCGAGGCGCTCTGGGAGGCCGGGGTCCCCCGGGAGCTGCTGGCCCTCGTCGACCTGCCCGACCGCACCCTCGGCAGCCGCCTGCTCGGCCATCCCGCCGTCGACCGGGTGATCCTCACCGGCGCGTACGAAACCGCGCAGACCTTCCGTGGGTTGCGCGAGGACCTTCCCCTCCTCGCCGAGACCAGTGGCAAGAACGCGATCATCGTCACCCCGTCCGCCGACTTCGACCTCGCCGCCGCCGACGTGATCAAGAGCGCGTTCGGCCACGCCGGCCAGAAGTGCTCCGCCGCCAGCCTGGTCATCCTGGTCGGGTCCGTCGCCAGGTCCGCCCGGTTCCTGGGCCAATTGGTGGATGCAGCCACCTCGCTGCGCGTGGGGCGTCCCGCCGACCCCGACAGCCAGATGGGGCCGATTATCGAACCCGCCTCCGGCAAGCTGCTGCACGCGCTCACCGAGCTGGGTGCCGGCGAACGGTGGCTGGTCGAACCGAAGCTGCTCGACGACCCCCTGGAAACCGGGGTCGGCCAGCTGTGGTCGCCCGGCATCCGCTCCGGCGTCTCCGCCGGGTCGTACTTCCACCTGACCGAGTTCTTCGGGCCGGTGCTCGGCGTCATGCACGCCCGCACGCTGGCCGAAGCCATCCGTTACCAGAACGCCGTCGACTACGGCCTCACCGCAGGGCTGCACTCGCTCGACGCGCAGGAAATCACCGAGTGGGTGGACACCGTGCAGGCCGGCAACCTCTACGTGAACCGCGGCATCACCGGCGCGATCGTGCAACGGCAACCGTTCGGAGGGTGGAAGCGCTCGGCCGTCGGGCCGGGAAACAAGGCCGGCGGACCCAACTACCTGTTCGGGCTGGGCGGCTGGGTGACCGACCCGGGGCGGAACAGCTCCACCCTGCACCTGCGGGGCCTGCAGGACCGGATCACCGACCTGATCGAGGCATCCCAGCCCTCGCTGCCCTACGAGGAATTCGACGTGCTCCGCCGTTCCGCCCTGAGCGACGCCCTCGCCTGGCGAGAGGAATTCGCCGCCGTCACCGACGTCTCGGCGATCGGGCTGGAGCGCAACGTGTTCCGGTACCTTCCCCTGCCCGTCACCGTGCGGCTGGGTGAGGACGGCAACCTGGCGCTGCTGTTGCGCGTCATCGCGGCCGGCCTGTTGTCCAAGTCGAAGTTCGTGGTCTCCAGCGCCCTCGACGTGCCGGATCGGGTGCGTTCGGTGCTCGCGCCGCGAGGTATCGAAGTGATTATCGAGACCGACGCCGAGTGGCTGGCCCGGGCCGCCGCGGGCGAGATCTCCACGAGCCGGGTACGGCTGGTCGGCAGCGATCCGCTGGCCGGCGCCTCCGACGCTGCCAGGGCACTGGTCCACGCGCTGGGCGGCAGCCCCGACATCGCCGTCTACGCGCAGCCGGTCACCCAGTCCGGGCGGGTCGAACTGTTGCCGTTCCTGCGGGAACAGGCGATCTCGATCACCAACCATCGCTTCGGTAACCCGAGCACCCTCACGGACGAGGTCGTCTAGCGTCGTCTGGCCTGAATCGCCTAATCGGAGTACACCGGTCTCAATGCCGGGATGCTCAGAGAAAGGGCTGATAATGGAGGGTAGCCGTGGCGGAGTCCACCGGAAAAGCGCGGTCGCTGCGGGTATCAGCTACCGCACGGTTGCCACTCAGACTTCTGAGAGAAAATCGATAGGACTAGATTTGTCGCCACTCAAAACTCGACAGGGGACCCCGTTGGACGGAAACGCAACAACGATGCACCGCAATGTCGCGTTGTTGTCGGTCGCCACGACGATCGCTCCCCGCATCACCACCTCTGAAGACATCGACCGGCGCCTGCAGCCGGCGCTCAAGCGGCTGCGGCTGCCCAAGGGGCTGCTGCAGCGTGTGGCCGGGGTGCACGAGCGTCGCAACTGGGCCGAGGGGCAGGCGTTCGACGACGCCGCCGTCGCCGCCGGCAAGCGCGCCCTCGCCCAGGCCGGGGTCGACCCGAGCGAGGTGGGGCTGATGATCAACACCTCGGTCACCCGCAAGCACCTCGAGCCCTCCGTCGCCGTGCGCATCCACCACGGCCTCGGCCTGCCGTCGTCGGCGACGAACTTCGACATCGCCAACGCCTGCCTGGGCTTCGTCAATGGGATGACCCTGGCCGCCCAGCTGATCGACTCCGGCCAGATCAAGTACGCCGTGATCATCGACGGCGAGGACGCCGACGAGATCCAGACCAACACCATTGAGCGCCTCGGCCGGCCGGACATCGGCCGCAAGGACTTCATGAGCGAGTTCGCCAGTCTCACCCTCGGGTCCGGAGCCGCGGCCGCGGTGCTCGGCCCGGCAGACGCGCATCCGGAAGGCCACCGCATCCTGGGCGGCGTGACCCGGGCCGCCACCCAGTTCAACGACCTCTGCGTCGGCAGCGTCGACGGCATGTTCACCGACGCGAAGGCCCTGCTCAAGGGCGGCATGGAACTCGTCGTGTCGGCGTGGACCGAAGCCAAGCGGGACTGGAGCTGGTCGAGCATGGACCGCTACATCCTGCACCAGGTCTCGGACGTGCACACCAACGCGATCGTCAAGGCCACGGGCCTCGACCGCAGCCGGGTGCCGCTGACCTATCCGACCTACGGCAACGTGGGGCCCGCCTCGATCCCGATCACGCTGTCCCAGGAAGCCGAGCGCCTCGTGCCCGGCAACCGGGTCCTGCTGATGGGCGTCGGCTCCGGCCTGAACACGGCCATGATGGAGATCACGTGGTGAGCTACCGGCTGCCGCGCGTCGCGACGGCCCTGGCTCCGGCGAGCATTCCTCCCAGCGGACTTCCCGGGCTCGACCCGCAGTGGTCGCGGATCGTGGACGTGGTGGAGAGCGGCGGCGAGACCACTCACGCCTGGCACCTCCTCGACAACGGCGAGCAGCTGACCGCGCTCGGCGTCGAACCGGTGGGCACGGTGCTGTGCGTGCACGGCAACCCCACCTGGTCGTACCTCTGGCGCGACCTGGTGGCCCAGGCCACCGCCCTGGCCACAGCCGGGCGCCCGGCCTGGCGGGTCATCGCGGTCGACCAGCTCGACATGGGCTTCTCCGAGCGCACCGGCGTCGCCCGGCCCCTCGCCCGCCGCGTGCAAGACCTCGACGACCTCACCCGCACGCTCGGCCTCGCCGGCCCCGTGGTCACCTTCGGGCACGACTGGGGCGGAGTGGTGTCGCTGGGCTGGGCCGTCGACCACCCGGAACTCCTGTCCGGCGTCATGCTGCTGAACACGGCCATCCACCAGAGCGAGGCGGAGCCGATCCCGGCGCCGCTGCGACTCGCCCTCGCCAAGGGTGTGCTCGGTGCCGGCACCGTGCTCACCACCGCGTTCCTCGACACCACCCTGGCGCTCGGCCACCCGGCCCTGACCAGTGAGGTCAAGAACGGCTATCGGGCGCCGTATCGCACGGCGGCCCGTCGCGGCGGCATCGGCGGGTTCGTCGCCGACATCCCGGTGGACGCCGGGCACGACAGCTACCCGGAACTGGACCGCATCGCCGAGGCGCTCCGCGCGCTCACGGTGCCCGCCCTGATGCTCTGGGGCCCGCAGGACCCGATCTTCAGCGACCGGTACCTCGACGACCTCATCGACCGGTTGCCGCACGCCGACGTGCACCGCTTCGAGGGCGCCGGGCACCTGATCGCCGAGGACGTCGACTACGCCGGGTCCGCGCTCACCTGGCTCGCCGTCGAGCGAGTCGAGCCCTCCCCGCCGGCCGAGCCGTCCTCGCTGCCGTCCTCGCCGGCCGAGCCGTCCGCGCTGGTCGAGCCTGTCGAGACCACGTCGACCGACCCGCGCCCGCTCTGGTACTACCTCGACGAACTGCAGGACAGCGACGAGACCGCCCTCATCGACATGGCGCCGGGCTCCGGCGCCGGCCCCCGCGTCGTGAGCTGGCACCTGCTGTCCCGCCGGGTGCGCGAGATCGCGGCCGGCCTCCGCCAGGTCGGTGTCCGCAAAGGTGACCGGGTGTCCCTGCTCGTGCCGCCCAGCGCCGACCTCACCGCGGTGCTTTACGCCTGCCTCCGCCTCGGCGCGATCGTGGTCGTCGCCGACGCCGGCCTCGGCCTGACCGGGCTCACCCGCGCGGTCCGCGGCGCCCGTCCCGACCACGTCATCGGCGCCCTGCCCGGGCTGATGGCCGCCCGCGCCCTCGGTTGGCCGGGCCAGAAGATTTCCACCGCCCGGTTGCCCGGTGCGAGCCGCCGAGCCCTCGGCGTCTCGTACGCCCTCGCCGACCTCATCTCCCTCGGCCGCGACGAAGAGCTCCCCGAGCCGCCGCAACCCGGCGACGTCGCGGCGGTGTTGTTCACCTCCGGATCCACCGGCCCCGCCAAGGGCGTCGTGTACACCCACGGCCAGCTGGCCGCGGTGAGCCAGGCGCTGCACAACCAGTACGGCGTGGGCCGCGGCACCGGCCTGGTCGCCGGTTTCGCACCGTTCGCGCTGCTGGGCCCGGCGCTCGGCGCCCGCTCGGTGACCCCCGACATGGACGTCACGGCGCCCAAGACCCTCACCGCCACGGCCGTCGCCGCCGCGGTGGCGGCGATCGACGCCACCGTCGTGTTCCTGTCGCCGGCCGCCCTGGCCAACGTCGTGGCCACGCAGGGGGAACTCGGCCCCGACGAGCACGCCGCCCTGGCCCGGGTGCAGAGCTTCCTCTCGGCCGGCGCCCCCGTGTCCGAGCCGTTGCTCGCCTCGGCCGCTGCCCTCATGCCGGGCGCCAGCGCCCACACCCCCTACGGCATGACCGAGGGCCTGTTGATGACCGACATCACCCTCGACGGCATCCGCGAGGCCGCCCGCGACGACGTGGCCCGCGGTCCCGGCGGGGTCTGCGTCGGACGCCCGGCCGCGACCACCCGGGTGCGCATCAGCGCCCTCGATGAGACGGGCGCCGCGGTCGGCGCGCTGTCCGAAGCCGCGGGCGTGACCGGAGAGATCGTCGTCTCCGCACCGCACGTGAAGGACCACTACGACCGGCTGTGGCTTACCGACCTGGCTGCGACCCGCGAGGTCACCGCCGGCGAACGGTGGCACCGAACCGGTGATGTGGGGCACCTGGATGCCGCCGGCCGGCTGTGGGTGGAAGGGCGCATGCCGCACGTGATCACCACCGCCCTCGGCGTCGTCACCCCCGTCGGCCCCGAGATCGCGGCATCGGCGCTGACCGATGTCGCCCGCGCCGCCGCCGTGGGCGTCGGGCCGGCCGGCAACCAGCAGGTCGTCATCGTCGTCGAGACCATTCCGCCGGCGGCCCGGGTGGGCCTGGCCGAGACCGCACTCGCCGAGGACGTGCGGATGGTCGCCGGCCACCCGGTCGCCGCGGTGCTCGTGGTTCCGCACCTGCCCACCGACATCCGCCACAACTCGAAGATCGACCGCACCCGCCTGGCCGGCTGGGCGCACGGCATCCTCACCGGGGCCAGGCTGACCCAGCCATGAGGGTTCTCGTCACGGGAGCCAGCGGTTTCCTCGGCCGCGCGGTCGCTGCCGCCATCCTGGCCGCCGGCCACGAGGTGCGCTGCTTCCAGCGCCGGCCCAGTGGCGTCGCCGGCGCCGAGGATGCGCTCGGCTCGGTCACCGACCCGGCCGCCGTCGCCGAGGCCGTCACCGGGGTCGACGCCATCGTGCACCTGGCCGCGAAGGTCTCGCTGGCCGGCGCGCCCGCCGAGTTCGAGACCGTGAACGTGGGCGGCACCCGCACCCTGCTCGACGCTGCCCGCACCGCCGGGGTGCCGCGTCTGGTGTTCGTCTCGTCGCCCTCGGTGGCGCACTCCGGCGCCTCCATCACCGGCAGCGACGCGCTGCCCGCCGACCCGGCGCATGCCCGCGGCGACTATGCCCGCACCAAGGCCGCCGCCGAGTTGCTGGCCCTCGCAGCCGACTCGCCCGAGCTGCGGGTCGTCGCCGTGCGGCCGCACCTGGTCTGGGGTCCGGGTGACACCCAGCTCATCGCCCGCATCGTCGAGCGCGCCCGGGCGGGCCGGCTGCCGCTGCTCGGCCACGGCGCCGCGCTGATCGACACCACCTACGTCGACAACGCGGCCAGCGCCATCGCCGCCGCCCTCGAGCGGGTGGATGCGGTGCACGGCAACGCCTATGTGATCACCAACGGCGAACCCCGGCCGGTGGCGGAGTTGCTCGCGGGAATCTGCGCAGCAGCCGGCGTCGCCGCGCCGGCCTGGAGCGTGCCCGCGGGGGTCGCCCGCGCGGCCGGCTCCGTCATCGAGGCGGCGTGGCGGGTCTTTCCCGGCGACGACGAACCGCCGATGACCCGGTTCCTGGCCGAGCAGCTCTCCACCGCGCACTGGTTCGACCAGCGCCGCACCCGCGCGGACCTGCACTGGATGCCGTCCGTCACCCTTGACGAGGGCCTGGCCCGCCTGGCCAAGCACTACCGCACGGCCTGACCCGCCTGGCCCGCCCGACCCGCCCGCATCCGCAAGCCAGCCTCACCCGCCCGCCCGGCGGTCCGTGAGTTGCCAGTTGGTGCCCATTGCGCCGCCCGGAGAGGGCACGAACTGGCAACTCACCTGCCGGCCGCTCGCGAGTTGCCGCAAAGTGCCCCTTGGGGCGCTCTGAAGGGGCACTTTCCCGCAAGTCGCGGGAGCGGTTCCGCGAGAAGCCACTTGAGGGCGGTTCCCGCGCTTGCAAGTAGTCCCGCCTGTCATCTCGCGAAGCACCATGGGGAGGTCCGGCCCGGACGGTTGCCGCCGCACGGGGCTGACGGCATACTCGCCCTATGGACTTTCGCACCGTCATCGAACAATCCGGCGCCACCGCCACCGGCATCCCGGTGCCAGACGAGGTCGTCGCGGGCCTCGGTCCGGGCAAACGGCACGCCATCACCGTGACGATCAACGGGCACAGCTACCGCAGCTCGGTCGCGCCGTACCGGGGGAAGTACATGATCGCCCTCAGCGCCGAGAACCGGGACAAGGCCGGCGTCGCGGGAGGCGACGAGGTGGATGTGACCATCGAGCTCGACGACCAACCGCGCACCGTCGACGAACCCGAGGTGCTCAGTGCCGCGCTGGCGACGGACCCGGCCGCGCGAACGGCCTTCGACAAGCTGTCGGTGAGTAACCAGCGCCGGCACGTCCTGGCGATCGAGGGCGCCAAGACCGATGCGACCCGGCAGCGCCGGCTGGACGCCGTGCTCGCCGAGCTCAACGGCGCCTGACACTCCGGCTACCGGCCTGGGGCCGTCCGGTCGGGTCAGGCGCCCAAGCCGAGCGCGGCGCGCACAATGGCCATGGCCTCATCGGCATCCACCCCGAGCGATTTCGCCCGGTCGGCGTAGGCGACGGCGGCCAGCTGCAGCTGCTTGTGCGTCACATCCCCGGTCGCGGCGACGAACGAACCGAGTCGGCCGCGGGTCTCGATCACCTCGTCCTGCTCCAGGGCGCGGTAGCTGCGTGCCACGGTGTTCGCGGCCAGGCCCAGGTCCCCGGCGAGCCGGCGCACCGTGGGCAGTTTGTCGCCGGGCGCGAGCGCGCCCGTGCGCACGGCGTCGATCACCTGCATCCGGATCTGCTCGTACGGCGGGGTGGTCGACTCGGTGTCGATGAGGAGGCTCAGGCCCGGCATCGGTGCCCCTTACTCCGGGCCGCGGTGGATCAGCCGGGTGAGGACGATCGCACTGCGGGTGTGGTCCACGTTCGGGGCCAGTCGCACCTTCTCCAGCGCGGCCTCGAGGCCCGGGATGTCACGGGCGCGGATGTGCACGATCGCGTCGGCGCTGCCGGTGACGGTGCCCGCATCGACGACCTCGGGCACGCCGGAGAGGATGCG
The DNA here is from genome assembly GCF_054075385.1 of Cryobacterium sp. AP23. Classification (NCBI taxonomy): domain Bacteria; kingdom Bacillati; phylum Actinomycetota; class Actinomycetes; order Micrococcales; family Microbacteriaceae; genus Cryobacterium; species Cryobacterium sp. AP23. The sequence continues at coordinate 2,982,741 of NZ_CM133415.1, forward strand.
CAGCAACTCGTCGGGCGCGACGGTGCCGCGGCAGAACAGCTCCACGTAGGCCTCGGTGCTCATGCCGTCGATGGTCGGATCCACCTGGATGGTGAAGCCGCGGATGACGCCGTCGGCGACGAGCCGGTCGACCCGGCGCTTCACCGCGGAGGCCGACAGCCCCACCACCGACCCGATGTCGCCGTAACCCGCACGGGCGTTCTGGCGGAGGAGGTCGAGAATGCCGCGATCGAGGTTGTCCATTTGCCCAGTGTACGCGGCGAATTTGCGCTCATCGGGGTCGCAACGCGCGTTCCCTGCGCGAATTCGCATGAAACGTTGATTCGTGCTGTGTGACACTAGAAGCGGCGTCCCTGTGCACTTCGGTTTCCCCGAATTGCGCCGGGCTCACGAGAGCGACCTGGTCCGCCATACATTCGCATTCCGCCTCGCGCCCGCCGGCGGAGCGCCAGCAGAGGAGCTCCCGTGTCACTCGATCTCGCAGCCGCAACCCCGGATGAGTCCGCGGTGCCCGCCGTGCCCACCCGAACCCCCGTCAAGCGCAGCATCCTGATGTGCAAGCCCGCGTTCTTCAACGTGGTCTACCGCATCAACCCCTGGATGGACCCGGCGCTGCCGACCGACACGAGCCTGGCCGTCGCCCAGTGGCAGACCCTGTACGACACCTACCTGTCGCTCGGTTTCGACGTCCACCTGATCGACCCCATCGACGGCCTGCCCGACATGGTCTACGCCGCCAACGGGGGCTTCGTCATCGACGGGATCGCCTACGGAGCCAACTTCACCTACCCGCAGCGTCAGCCGGAAGGCCCGGCCTACATGGACTGGTTCGGCGCCAATGGCTTCGACGTGCGTGAACCCGTCGAGATCAACGAGGGCGAGGGCGACTTCCTGCTCGTCGGCGACGTCATCCTGGCCGGCACCGGCTTCCGCAGCGCGTCGAACAGCCACGAAGAGGTCTCGGCGATCTACGGTCGCCCGGTGATCACACTCAAGCTGGTCAACCCGAGCTTCTACCACCTCGACACCGCCGTCGCCGTGCTCGACGACACCAACATCGCCTACCTGCCCAGCGCGTTCGACGAGCCGAGCCTGGCCATCCTGCGCGAGCGCTACCCGGATGCCGTGATCGTGACCGAAGAGGATGCCGCCATCCTCGGCCTCAACTCCTACTCCGACGGCTACAACGTGGTGATCGCCGCCCGGGCCAAGGACTTCGAGCGCCAATTGCGCGCCCGCGGCTACAACCCCATCGGCGTCGACCTGTCCGAGCTGCTGCTCGGCGGCGGAGGCGTGAAGTGCTGCACTCTGGAGCTGCGCCGATGAGCGCCCTGACCGACGCGACCGGCCTCACCGCGCAGGTGGGCCTGACCGACCAGACCGCCGCCATCGCGCAGGAGAACGCGCACGCGGCCCACAACTACCACCCGCTGGCCGTTGTCGTGGCCTCGGGTGACGGCGCCTGGGTCACCGACATCAACGGCAAGCGCTACCTCGACTGCCTGGCCGCGTACTCCGCGGTCAACTTCGGCCACTCCAACCCGGTGCTGCTGGATGCCGCGCGCGCGCAGCTGGGCCGGATCACCCTCACCAGCCGCGCGTTCCACAACGACCAGCTCGGCCCGTTCGTGACCGCGCTGGCCAAGCTGGCCGGCAAGGACATGGTGCTGCCGATGAACACCGGCGCCGAGGCCGTCGAGTCCGGCATCAAGGTCGCCCGTGCGTGGGGCTACCGGGTGAAGGGCGTCGCGGCGGGGATGGCAAACATCATCGTCGCCGGCGGCAACTTCCACGGCCGCACCACCACCATCATCAGCTTCTCCGACGACGAGTCCGCGCGCGCCGATTTCGGCCCGTTCACACCCGGGTTCCGCACCGTCCCGTACGGTGACGCGGCGGCGCTGGAGGCGGCCATCGACGAGAACACCGTTGCCGTGCTGCTCGAGCCGATCCAGGGTGAGGCCGGTATCGTGGTGCCGCCCGCCGACTACCTGCCCGCGGTCCGGGAGATCACCAGCCGGCACAATGTGCTCTTCATCGCGGATGAGATCCAGTCCGGCCTCGGCCGCACCGGGGCGACCTTCGCCGTGGAGCAGGCCGGCGTGGTGCCCGACCTCTACCTGCTCGGCAAGGCCCTCGGCGGCGGCATCGTGCCCGTGTCGGCCGTGGTCGGCAACGCCGACATCCTCGGTGTGCTGCGCCCGGGCGAGCACGGCTCCACCTTCGGCGGCAACCCGCTGGCCGCGGCGGTCGGCCTGGCTGTCGTGAACCTCCTGGCCACCGGCGAGTACCAGCGCCGTGCGCAGGACCTCGGCGCGCACCTGCATGAGCGTCTGCTCGGCCTGGTCGGCCACGGTGTGCTCGAGGTGCGCGGTGCGGGCCTCTGGGCCGGAATTGACATCGACCCGGCCCTGGCCTCGGGCCGCGCGGTCTGCGAGGCGCTGATGGAGCGCGGCGTGCTGGCCAAGGACACGCACGGTTCCACCATCCGCCTCGCGCCGCCGTTGGTCGTCGAGGCCGAGGACCTGGACTGGGCGGTCGACCAGCTCGCCGCCGTGCTCGAGGAGTTCGGCGCCGCGTAAGCGTCCCCTCCAGCCGCGAGTTGCCCTGTTGCGGACGAGTTGCCCCCGTATACCGGGGCAACTCGTCCGGACGGGGGCACCTCGGGGCATCCGGTCGTTAGAAGCGGCCGGGCAGCGAGTCCACGGCCTGGGCCGCCAGCGGGTCGATGCGGCCCAAACGGGTGAGCTGGGTCACGTGGGCGGGCTCCAGCTCCTCGAGCGAGTTCACGCCGAGCAGCCGCATGGTGCGCGCGACCTGGTCGGAGAGGATCTGGATGGCCCGGTCGACGCCGGCCTCGCCGCCGGCCATCAGGCCGTACAGATAGGCGCGGCCGATCATGGTGAACCGTGCGCCGAGCGCCACCGAGGCGACGATGTCGGCGCCGCTCATGATGCCGGTGTCCAGGTGTACCTCGAGGTCGTTGCCCACCTCGCGGGCCACGCTGGGCAGCAGGTGGAACGGGATGGGCGCCCGGTCGAGCTGCCGGCCGCCGTGGTTGGACAGCGTGATGCCGTCCACCCCGAGGTCGGCGAGCTTCTTCGCGTCGGCCAGGTTCTGCACGCCCTTCACGACGACCTTGCCCGGCCACTGGTCCTTGATCCAGGCCAGGTCCTCGAAGGTCACGGTGGGGTCGAACATGGTGTCGAGGAGTTCACCGACGGTGCCGCTCCACCGGTCCAGGCTGGCGAAGGCGAGCGGCTCGGTGGTGAGGAAGTTGATCCACCACTCCGGGCGGGGCAGCGCGTTCACGACGGTGCCGAGGGTGAGCTGCGGCGGGATCGAGAAGCCATTGCGCTTGTCGCGCAGTCGCGCGCCCGCCACGGGCACGTCGACGGTGACGAGCAGGGTGTCGAAGCCGGCCGCGGCGGCTCGCTCCACCAGGGCCATCGACCGGTCTCGGTCCTTCCACATGTACAGCTGGAACCAGTTGCGGCCGTTCGGGTTGGCAGCCTTGACGTCCTCGATGGCGGTGGTGCCCATCGTCGACAGGGAGAACGGGATGCCCGCCTTCGCCGCCGCATGCGCCCCGGCGATCTCACCCTCGGTCTGCATCATCCGGGTGAACCCGGTGGGCGCGATACCGAACGGCTGCGCGACGGGCGCGCCGAGCACGTCCCAGCCGGTGGAGACCGTGGACACGTCACGCAGGATCGACGGCTGGAACTCGATGTCCTCGAAGGCCTGGCGGGCGCGGGTGAGCGAGATCTCCGCCTCGGCGGCGCCCTCGGTGTAGTCGAACGCGGCCTTGGGGGTGCGGCGCTTGGCAATGGCCCGCAGGTCGTGGATGGTGAGGGCGGACTCGAGACGACGCTTCTTCGCGTTCAGCTCCGGAACCTTGAACTGCATCAGCGGCGCGAGGTCTTTGATCTTGGGAAGGCGGCGGTCAACCATGGGTGGGTCCTGTTCTTCGCGGGGGTCGGTGGCGGTGGGGCAGTACGGAATACGGTCAGTGGGCCGGCGCGGTGAGCCGGGTCTCGGCGTAGTAGCCGGAGATGTGGGCGTGCACCAGGTCGTGCGCGGCGACCGGGTCGGCGGCCTCGATGGCGGCGAGGATGGCGCGGTGCTCGGCCCGCAGCCGGGCCGAGGTGTCCGGCCAGGAGACCAGCCGGGCGACCCCCGCGCGCACGTACCCCTCGATGGCGTTCCGCAGCCCGGCCATGGTCGCGATCACGACCTGGTTGCCGCACGCCTCCGCCAGGGAGAGGTGGAAAGCAGCGTCGAGGGCGAGGAATTCGTCTCCGCCCATGCCGGGGGCATCCATGGCGTCGAGCAGCTGCACGCACCGGCCGAGATCGGGATCCTGCCGGTCCGGATGCGCCCGGTCTGGGCGCAGCAGCGCGGCGGAGAGCACGGCCTCGGCGAGCTCGGCCGCGACGGCGGTTTCCAGCACCAGGCGGGTCTTGACGATGTCGGCCACGGGGAAGCCCTGCGCGGCGACCTGCAGCCGCATCAGGGCGCTCATGCCGCCGCCGGGAAGGGCCACGATGATCGCGCCGGACGTCGGCCCGGAGCCGACGTTGGTGCGCACGAGGCCGAGCACCTCGAGCACCCGGATGGCCTCGCGGACGCTCGACCGGCCCACGCCCAGGTCGGCGGCCAGGGCGCGCTCGCCGGGGAGCCGGTCGCCGGGCTTCAGCCGGCCCCAGAGCAGGTCGTTTTCGATGGCGGAGAGCACGGTCTCCCAGGCGCGGCGGTCGTCGACGGTCACGGTGTCCTCCTTCATTGGCGGGCTGTGGGTCGAGTGCGGGCGGGACCTATGTGGTCTGACCACACAGCCTAGCCAGCGAGGAGGCGAAAAGCCACCCTGAAATTAGTGGCTCAGCGAGACTGGCGGCGCTTTCCGGGCGCGGACTGGCCCTTCACCGCTGGCGCGCGCCCGCGGCCCTTGGACGCCTTGGCCTTGCCGCCGCCGCCCGACGCATTGCCAGAGCCCTGCGACGGCCCGCCGGCCGGGGGCATGTGCGCGAGAAGCCCCTTGGACTCGGCGAGCAGGGCGATGCCGGCCTCGGTGAGGTAGGGGTTGTCTGAGGCCGGTTCGAACAGCGGAACGCCGAGTTCGGTTTCGAGGGCGGTGATGGACTTCATCAGTGTCGTGCGCGACACGTTGAGGTTCTTCGCGGCACGGACGATGTCCAGCTCCTCGGCGACGGCGACAAAACGCCGGAGCAGTGTGGTGTCCACGGGCATCCTCTCAGCCGTGCGCGCCGGTCGCGCACCTGCCTACAGGCTACGCGGTCGCGACGGCCTCCACCGGGCGGCTCTGCACGCGGGCGTCATCGAGCAGCTTCATGAACTCCCGCATCCACTCGGGGTGGTCTGGCCAGGCCCGCCCGGAGACCAGATTCCCGTCGACGACGGCCGCGCCGTTCTCGAAGGTTCCGCCGCCCAGCTCCACGTCGATCTGCAACGCCGGGTACGCCGCCGACGTGCGCCCCTCGAGCACACCGGCTGCGGCGAGCAGCAGGGGGCCGTGGCACAGTGCCGCAACGGGAGCGTTGGTGTCGAAGAAGTGCCGCACGATGCGGCGCGCATCCTCGTTGTTGCGGATGTGCTCCGGCGCACGGCCGCCGGGAATCACCACCGCCAGGTAGTCGGCCGGGTCAACGTCCCGGAACGCGATGTCGGCAGCAAGGGTATGGCCGAGCTTCTCGGTGTAGGTGTCGAACCCCTCGACGAAGTCGTGCACGACGAACTGCAGTGTCTTCTTCTCGGGGGCGGCGATGTGCACCTCGTAGCCCGCCTCGCGCAGCCGCTGGTAGGGGTAGAACACCTCCAGGGTCTCTGCGGCGTCTCCGGTGAGGATGATGATCTTGTCCATGGCATACCTCTGCTGTTGGGGATTCGGCTTCTCGGAGCCAGCATCCGCCCGCGGCCTGCCGGCCACAACCCTGCGGTTCAGACGAACAGCAGAACGATCCCCAGGATCGCCGATCCGACGCCGATGCCGGTCAGGATGAGCCCGGTCAGGCGCAGCGCCTTGCCGTCATGGTCCGGCGAATGGGTGCGGCAGCGTTCGGGCGCGTGGGAGCGGAACCACACCGTGATGTCGTCGCCCGGTTCGAGGCTGACGGACTCGTGGCTGTCGGCCAGGGCCTCGTGCACCTCGCCGGTGGTGTCGAACCAGCGGATGACCGGGCCCTGCGCGGTCTGGGCGATGACGCCGTCGGTCTCAAGCCAACGACCGCCGAACCCGCGCATCGACAGGCCGGCGATGTAGAGCGGAATGCCGACGAGCAGGCCGACGATGGTGAAGATCTCGCTGAGCATCGAGACGATGTCGTGAAGGTCCACCCGTGCCCGCCGTTCCCGTCGCTCTGCCTACGGTGAAATGTTATCGTGCAGAACCGGGCCCGACGGCGACGGCTGGTAGCTGCGTGGCGGATAGGCCCGGCGCACCAGGTCCCGCAGGCTCTCCAGGCTGCCGGTCACGAAACCCTGGGCGCGGGCCTGCACCAGCACGTTCCCGATGGCGGTCGCTTCGACCGGCCCGGCCAGCACCGGGAGCCCCGTGTAGTCGGCGGTGAGCCGGCAGAGCAGCTCGTTCTGCGAGCCGCCGCCCACGATGTGCACGGTGCGGATGGTTCGGCCGGAGAGCTCCGTGATGGTGCGGAGGGTGCGGGCATAGGCGGCCGCGAGGCTCTCCACGATGCTGCGCACCAGCTCGGCCCGGCTGCCGGGGGGTCGCCGGCCGTGCTCCTGGAAATAGGCCTCGATCCGGGCGGGCACGTCCCCTGGCGCCAGGAAGCGGGCGTTATCGACGTCGAAGAGCAGGCCGGGGCCGGGCAGCGCGGCCGCCTCGGCGAGGAGGGCGGCTAGGTCGATCGGCTCGCCGTCCCGCTCCCAGCCGCGGATCGACTCGCTGAGCAACCACAGCCCCATCACATTGCGCAGGTAGCGCACCCGGCCGTCGACGCCGCCCTCGTTCGTGAAGTTCGCGGCCCGGCTGGCCTCGGTGAGCACCGGCGCCGGCAGTTCCACGCCGACGAGGGACCAGGTGCCGCTGGAGATGTAGGCGCAGTCGTCGGTGAGCATCGGTACCGCGACGACAGCGGATGCGGTGTCGTGCGACCCCACCGCAACGAGCTCCAGCCGCGGCGAGCCCAGTTCCGCGGCCACGCCGGGCAACAGGGGTCCGATGGACTCGCCTGCGGAGACCAGCTCGGGGAACAGCCCCCGGGGCAGCCCGAGCCGGCTGATCAGCGCGTCGTTCCAGCGGGCATCCGCCCCGGTGCCGGCGTGCAAGAGCCCGGTGGTGGAGGCGTTGCTGCATTCGGCCACCCGCCGGCCGGTGAGCCAGAAGCCGAGCAGGTCGGGAATTAGCAGCAGGCCGTCCGCCACGGCGAGGTCACCGGTCGATCGGTCGGCGGCGAGCTGGTACAGGGTGTTGAACGGCAGCACCTGGAGGCCGTTCTGGCTGTACAGCTCGGCCGGCGGCACGAGGGCGTGGGTGGCACTGGCGCCGGCCGCGGTGCGATCGTCGCGATAGTGGAACGGGGTGCCCAGCATCCGGTCGCCCCGCAGCAGCGCGTAGTCGACCGCCCAGGAATCGATGCCGACGCTGGCCAGGCCGGGGGACTCGCGCACCGCGGCCTGCAGGCCGAGCAGCGCGTTGCGGTAGAGCTCGAGGATGTTCCAGTGCAGGCCGTCGACGGTGCGCACGGGGTTGTTCGGGAACCGGGCCACCGAGTGCAGCTCCAGCCGGTTGGGCCCGACCTCGCCGAGCATGACCCGGCCGCTGGAGGCGCCGAGGTCGACCGCGGCGACGAAGCCGCCCGCGCCGGTCACGACGCCCGCTCCCAGCGCACAACTGTTACCCGTGCGGACAATTGCACCCGGCGCACCGGGTGCAATTGTCCGGAACGGGAACAGTTGGCCCGCGTGGGCACCGCGCCGGTCACCGGAGGAAGGCGGCGGCGACGCCGGCATCGACCGGGATGTGCAGCCCGGTGGTGTGGCTGAGGTCCGCCGTGCAGAGCACGAACACCGCGTTGGCCACGTTCTCCGGCAACACCTCGCGCTTGAGCAGGGTGCGCTGGGCGTAGTACTTGCCCAGGTCTTCCTCGTCGACGCCGTAGACCGCGGCGCGCTTGGCGCCCCAGCCGCCGGCGAAGATGCCGGAGCCGCGCACCACTCCGTCGGGGTTGATGCCGTTCACCTTCACGCCGTACTCGCCGAGCTCCGCCGCCAGCAGCCGCACCTGGTGTGCCTGATCGGCCTTGGTGGCCGAGTAGGCGATGTTGTTCGGGCCGGCGAAGACCGAGTTCTTCGACGAGATGTAGATGATGTCGCCGCCGAGCTTCTGGTCGATGAGCACCTTCGCGGCCGCCCGGGAGACCAGGAACGAGCCCTTGGCCATCACGTTGTGCTGCAGGTCCCAGTCCGCGACGGTGGTCTCGAGCAGGGACTTCGACAGCGACAACCCGGCGTTGTTCACGACCAGGTCGAGGCCGCCGAAGGCGAGCAGGGCGGCGTCAACGCTCTCCTGCACCTGACCCTCGTCGGTGACGTTGGCCTGCACGCCGATGGCTACGTCGGTGTTGCCGATCTCGGCGGCGGCGGCCTGGGCGCGGGCCAGGTCGAGGTCGGCGATCACGACGCAGGCGCCTTCGGCGGCCAGGCGGGTGGCGATGGCCTTGCCGATGCCGGAGGCGGCGCCGGTGACGAGGGCCACCCGGGTGGCCAGCGGCTTGGGGGCGGGCATCCGCTGCAGCTTAGCCTCTTCGAGCGCCCAGTATTCGATCTTGAACTTCTCGGCCTCATCGATCGGCGCGTAGCTGGAGAGTCCCTCGGCGCCGCGCATGACGTTGATGGCGTTGAGGTAGAACTCACCGGCCACCCGGGCGGTCTGCTTGTTCGCGCCGTAGCTGAACATGCCCACGCCCGGGATCAGCACGACCAGCGGGTCGGCGCCACGGATGGCGGGGGAGTCCTCGCTCTTGTTGCGGTCGTAGTAGCCCTGGTAGTCGGCCCGGTAGGCCTCGTGCAGCTCCTGCAGGCGGCTGATCGAGTCCTCGACCGAGGCGCCGGCCGGCAGGTCGAGCAGCATCGGCTTGACCTTGGTGCGCAGGAAGTGGTCGGGGCAGCTGGTGCCGAGCTCGGCCAGGCGCGGGTGCTCGGCGCGGGAGAGGAAGTCGAGGACCTCCGGCGAATCCGTGAAGTGGCCGACCTTGGCGCTGTCGGTGGACACGAGCCCGCGCAGGGTGGGCGCGAGGGCGGCCGCCCGGGAGCGGCGCTCGGCCTCCGGGAGGGGTTCGAAGCCGGCCAGCACCTCGCCGAACGGCTCCGCGCTGGAGTGCTCGGCGATGTAGGCCGCGGCGGTCTGGATGATCCAGAGCGAGTTGGCCTCGCAGGCCTCGCTCGTGTCGCCCCAGGCGGTGATGCCGTGGCCGCCGAGGATGGCACCGATGGCGAGCGGGTTGCTCTGCTTGATGGCCGCGATGTCGAGGCCGAGCTGGAAGCCCGGGCGGCGCCAGGGCACCCAGACGACGCGGCCGTCGAAGATGGTCTGGGTGAGCGCTTCGCCGTCGGCGGCGGTCGCGATGGCGATGCCGGAGTCGGGGTGCAGGTGATCCACGTGCGCGGCGTCGACGAGCCCGTGCATGGGGGTGTCGATCGACGGGGCGGCTCCGCCCTTGCCGTGCAGCGTGTAGTCCAGGGCGGCGACCATCTCGTCTTCGCGGTCGAGACCCGGGTAGACGTTGGTCAGGGCGCGCATGCGGTCCAGGCGCAGCACGGCCAGGCCGCTCTCGGTGAGGGTGCCGAGGTCGCCGCCGGAGCCCTTCACCCAGAGCAGTTCGATGGTCTCGCCGGTGACCGGGTCGATCTCGGTGCCCTTGGCCGACGTGTTTCCGCCGGCGTAGTTGGTGTTCTTCGGGTCGGCACCGAGCCGGTTGGAACGGGAGATCAGCTCTGCGGCTGTGGAGTTGGTCATGAGGCTTCCTTGATGCTGGAGGGGACATGGGATTCTGCGCTGATGGCACGAGGGGTGAGGAGCCAGGCCGCCATCGTCGTGATGCTGGCGACGGCTCCCGGGTGCTCGGGGGTGTTCAGGTGGCCGTGCACGGTGCCGTCCTCGCGGAGGCACGTGACGTCGACGCCGGCCGCGCGCAGCTCGCCGGCGTAGGCCTCGCCCGAGGAGCGGAGGCTGTCGCGGTCGGAGTTGATGATGAGGGTCGGCGGCAGCCCGGCGAGGTCGTGGCCGCCGGGGAAGGCGTGGGGATCGGCCAGGGCGGCAGGGGTCCCGGCGTAGTTGAGGTTCATCCGGGCCACCGCGTGGGGGGTGAAGCGGGACTCCTCCGGCAGGCCGTCGAGCGTGGCCGCCAGCTCGGCGCTCAGCGCGGGCAGCGCAGCGTGCACGGTCGGGTAGGCCAGCAGCACCCGGGAGGGGCTGTGGATCCCGGCGTCCCGCAGGCGAAGCGTGGCCGCCGCCGCCAGGGCGCCGCCGGCGCTCGCCCCGCCGAGCGAGGTCGATTGCACGTCCAGGCCCAGTTCGTCGGCGTGCGCGAGGGTCCACTCGAACGCTGCGATCACGTCGTCGGAGGGCACCGGGAAGTGCCAGCCGGTCTCGGCGAGCTCACCGGCCGGGTCGACGGGCAGCGGGGGAGCGAGCCGGTAGAACACCGAGACGACGCCGATGCCGCGGGCGGCGAGCTGCCCGGACACCCAGTCGGCCTCCGGCATGTCCAGGTCGCCGTACGCGAACCCGCCGCCGTGCAGCCAGACCAGTCCGGGCGCTGCCCCGTCGACACCCTGCGCCGGGTAGATCCGCACGGGAATGCTCCCATGCGGGCCGGGAATGAGCCGGTCGGTCATGCTCAGGCGCCCCACCCTGCCTGCTGGCCGCCCACGCGATCGGCCGCGATCTTCTCCTGGTTGCCGGACGCCGCATAGGCCGTCATCGGGTCGCCGGCCAGGCCACGGGACTCACGCCACTCGGCCAGCGCCGGGCGCACATCCGTGTAGAACGCATCCATCAGGAGCCCGTTGGCGCCGAGCACGTCGCCGGCGTCTTGGGCCGCAGTGAGGGCCGTGCGGTCCACCAGCAGCGCGCGCGCGGTCATCTCCTGCACGTTCAGCACCGAGCGGATCTGGCCGGGAATCTTGTCTTCGACGTTGTGGCACTGGTCGAGCATGAACGCCACGGTGGAGTCCGGTCCGTAGCCGCCGCCGCGGATGACCTCATAGAGGATCCGGAAGAGCTGGAACGGGTCGGCCGCTCCGACGATGAGGTCGTCGTCGGCGTAGAACCGGGAGTTGAAGTCGAAGGAGCCGAGCTTGCCGAGCCGCAGCAGCTGGGCGACGATGAATTCGATGTTGGTGCCGGGGGCGTGGTGGCCGGTGTCCAGGCACACCAGGGCGCGCTCGCCGAGGGCGGAGACCTGGGCGTAGGAGGTTCCCCAGTCGGGAACGTCGGTGTGATAGAACGCCGGTTCGAAGAACTTGTACTCCAGCACGAGTCGCTGGCTGTCGCCGATGCGCTCGTAGATCTTGCCCAGCGAGTCGGCGAGGCGGTCCTGGCGGCCGCGGATGTCGCCCTGGCCCGGGTAGTTGGTGCCGTCGGCGAGCCAGACCTTGAGGTCCTGCGACCCGGTGGCGTGCATGATGTCGATGCACTCGAAGTGGTGGTCGATGGCCTTCTGGCGCACGGCGGGGTCGACGTGGGTGAGGCTGCCGAACTTGTAGGCGTCGTCCTGGAACGTATTCGAATTGACCGTGCCCAGCGCCAGGCCGAGGTCGGCGGCGAAGACCCGAAGGGCGTCATAGTCGTCCACTTTGTCCCACGGGATGTGCAGCGCAACCTTGGGGGAGAGGCCCGTGTACGTGTTCACCTGGGCGGCGTCGGTGATCTTCTCCTGGATGGTCCGCGGGGTGCCGGGGGTGGCGAACACCTTGAACCGGGTGCCGGAATTGCCGAAGGCCCAGGAGGGCAGCTCGATTACCTGGGTGGCGAGTTGGGCCAGGGTCTCTGTGGGAATGCTCACGGGGCGCTTCTTTCTGTTGGTGCGGCGGCGAGGGCGGCGAGTTGGGAATCGAGGTTGAAGACTTCGGTGAGCCGGACGAAGCCGGTGTCGGGGGCGCCGTCGAGGGCGACGAAGAAGTCGCCCATCTCGGCCTGCCAGCGGGCGTTGACCTCGGTGGCGGCCATGCCGGCCTGCGACGCGGCCAGGTCGTCGGTTTCGAGGTAGCCGATCAGTAGGCCGTCCGGGCGGAGGAACAGCGAGTAGTTGTGCCAGCCGGTGGCGGCCAGGGCCTCAAGCATGTCCGGCCACACCGCGGCGTGCCTGCGGGTGTATTCGGGAATGCATTCCGGCTTCACCTGAAGCTGGAAACACACTCGTTCTCGGGGGGTCGTGCTCGTCATTGAGGGCCTCTGCTCCATCGGGATTCAAGAATGAATCGATTCAATAATGACTCAGCGATGCGGCACACGCAAGCGCATGCGGGGAATCGTGAATCGTTTCATCCGTCGGTGCATTGACGACGATAGAGGCGTAGGTCCCGATTCGTCAATGCTTGGTGCCAATATCCTGTCGAAATTGATTCGTTTCACTCCCTGGCCGCTAAACTTCTATCGAATTCGCGGCGAAGGAGTATCGGGTGGCATCAATCAGCGTGCGCGAAGTGGCGGCAGAGGCGGGAGTCTCAGTCGGCACGGTGTCCAACGTGCTCAACCGGCCCGACAAGGTCTCGGCCGGAACGGTCTCCCGGGTGCAGGCCGCCATTGAACTGCTCGGGTTCGTGCGTAACGATGCCGCCCGCCAGCTGCGGGCCGGTCGCAGCCGCAGCATCGGCCTGGTCGTGCTCGACGTGGGCAATCCGTTCTTCACCGACCTCGCCCGGGGCGCGGAGGACCGCGCCGCCCAGGCCGGGCTCACCGTGCTGCTGGGCAACAGCGACGAATCCATCGAGCGGGAGAGCGCCTACCTGGACCTGTTCGAGGAGCAGCGGGTGCACGGAGTGCTCATCTCCCCACTCGGCGAGACCCGCGGCCAGCTCACCCGGTTGCGCCACCGTGGCACGCCGACCGTGCTGGTCGACCGCCAGATCGAGGACCACAGCTTCTCCTCTGTTGCCGTGGACGACGTCGCCGGCGGCCACCTCGCCGCCAGCCACCTGATCAGCATCGGGCGCACCCGGCTGGCCTTCGTGGGCGGCCCGCACGGCATCCGCCAGGTCGCCGACCGGCTTGAAGGCGCCCGCCGGGCCGTGGCCGAGCACCCCGGCGTCACACTGGAGGCCATCGATACCGCCTCGCTGACGGTTCTGGAGGGCCGGAGTGCCGGCGAGGCGATTCGGGCGCGGGCGGCCACCGACCGGCCGGACGCGGTTTTCGCGGCCAATGACCTGCTTGCCCTCGGCGTGCTGCAGGCGTTCAGCATGCTCGGTGAAATACGTGTGCCGCAGGACATCGCCCTGATTGGTTACGACGACATCGCCTTCGCCTCCGCCGCGGTGGTGCCACTGTCGTCGATCCGTCAGCCCAGCGCGCTGATCGGCTCCACGGCCGTCGAACTGTTACTGCGGGAGGCAGAGGCCGGCGACGACTTCGAGCCGGAGCAGGTCGTCTTCCAGCCCGAACTCGTCGTGCGCGCCTCCACCGCCGGCTGAGCCAGCTTCTGCCGTCCCAGGCGCACACGACGACACCCGCCGTGACCCAGGGGGCACGACGGGTGGGCAGGCCCGCGACGGTTAGCGGATGCCCGCCCCGACGGGCTCGTCCGCGGGGTGCGAGGCCTCGTCGGCGAACTCCTCCGGGTAGCGTTCGCGCTCGATCGCCTGTAATGACTTACCCTGCGTGCGCGGTGCCCAAATGGCGCCGACCACGAGCGACACGGCCAGGAATCCGATCAGGATGATGCCGAGCCAGGACAGCCCGATCGAGGTGAGCAGGATCGGGAACACCATGCTGAGCAGGCCGACCATGATGCGGGCAACGAAGAACAGGATGCCCTGCGCGCTGGCCCGGTACGGGGTGGCGAAGAGCTCACTGGCCCACAGGCCGTAGAACGCCTGCGCGCCGATACCGGCGGCGACGCCCCAGAGCACGGCGAAGGACAGCAGCGCCGGCATGGTCGGTTCGGCGAAGACGAGCACGGCCCAGGCGGCGATGCCGAGCACTGAGCCGACGATGTAGAGGAGCCGGCGGTTGTACTTGTCGGCCAGCTTCATGAAGCCGAAGTAGGTGGTGAGAACCGTCAGGCCCCAGACCAGTGCCTGCAAGAGGTACTGCTCGGTCGCGCTTTCCACGCCGGCTGCGGCGTACACCCGCGGCATGAAGATACCGGCCTGGCCGGCGACGATGTTCCAGAACGAGTACACGCCGATGAGGAAGAAGATCGCCGTGATGTTGGCCTTCTTGCTGAACAGCTGGCGGACGCCGTGGATGAGGGAGGTCGAGGTCGCTTTGGCGTTCGACTCCTTCCAGATCTCGGTCTCCGGCAGTCCCTGCCGCATGTACCAGGTGATGAAGGCCACGACGAAGAGTTGGGCGAAGATGAGCCGGCTGCCGAAGAGGCCGAGCGGCTCGACGAGGACGGCGAGCAGGAAGCCGATCAGCGGGCCGCAGGACCAGGCGAGCTGGGCGGCGCCGACGTGCTTGGCCCGCTCGTCGGCCGGGGCCTGCTCGGAGAGGTAGGTCCAGGAGGCGGGAACCCCCGCGCCGACCGCGATGCCGGTGATGATGAAGGCGACCAGCAGCATCCAGTAGCTGCCGGCGAAGACTGCAAGGGCCACACCGATCATGTAGAGGATGAGGTCGTACGTGTAGATGAACTTGCGGCCGAACTTGTCACACAGGGGGCCGCCGATCAGGGCGCCGGCCGCGGCGCCGAAGGCGTTGGCGCTCAGGGCCGCGAGCAGGCCGACCGCGAAGTCGTCGATGCCAAACTCCTTCTGCCAGAGCGACAGGCTGGTCGCGATCGCGATGATCGATCCGGCTTCGATGTAGTTCGACATGGCCACCGAAATCGTGGCCGTTCTTTTCGAAATGCTCTTTTTTCCCAATCGGACCACGGGGGTCCTCCTTTGCTGTCGTCATTGATGCAGAGGCTCGTGGCCTCAGCGATGAGGACGCGATGCGTGGCGCAGGGGCGCCGGATCCGGAGATTTATGAAACGATTCAACGGACGCGAGTGCAGACTACGCCTCCGCGGCACCGATCACCTAACGCGGGTGCGCGGCCTGGGAAAACCAATTCCCTGGGGAGTTGACCCGATCCGGAATCCGGGGTTATGCTCAGGGTGTTGAAACGATTCAATCAACCGAGCGAATCACCACGAATCACCGAAGATTCCACTAAGGACGAGGATTTCCATGAGCAGGGCAAGCAAGGCACTTCGCGAAGAGATTCTGTACTGGTGCCGCGAGTCGGTACGCACCGGACTGAACTTCAACACCCAGGGCAACATCTCCATCCGGCTGCCCGAGCACGAGGCCATCGTGATCACGCCGTCCGGCATCCGTTACGACGTGCTGACCATCGACCAGATGGTCGTCGTCGGTTATGACGGCGTCGTCCTCGAAGGCGACCTGTTCCCCTCCACCGAAACGGATGTGCACCTCGCGCACTACCGCCGCCGTCCCGACGTGAATGCCATCGTGCACACCGAATCTCCCTGGGCCAACATGTTCGGCGCCGTCGGTAAGACCATCGACCCGGTGCTGCTGAACATGGTGCTCTACGCCAAGGGCGCCGTGCGGATCATGCCGTTCGAGTTCTCCACCAACACCGACTTCGGCGAGCTGAGTGCGGCCCTCATGGGCGACGACACCAACGCCGTCGTCTGGGGCAA
The DNA here is from genome assembly GCF_054075385.1 of Cryobacterium sp. AP23. Classification (NCBI taxonomy): domain Bacteria; kingdom Bacillati; phylum Actinomycetota; class Actinomycetes; order Micrococcales; family Microbacteriaceae; genus Cryobacterium; species Cryobacterium sp. AP23. The sequence goes on from NZ_CM133415.1 coordinate 2,998,595, forward strand.
CCACGGCATGATCTCGGTCGGCGAAGATGTTGCCGGCGCCTTCAAGGTTGCCGTAGCGGTCGAAGCCAACGCGCAGGTGCTGCACGGCGCCCTCGCGCTCGGCACCCCGAACATCCTCGAGCTGGACCACATCGTGATCCCCGAGGGCGCCCGCCTGCCCTAGTCCCACCGAACCCGCCGCCGGCTGTACCGCCGGCGACACCAGGCGGCCCCGGACCGGGGCCGCACGCACGCACCACCAGCCGATTCAAGCTTTGAACCGACACGCACCCACAGAGAAGTGACCCCATGACGGTATCCGCAGACATCCTCTCCCTCCTGGAAACCCAGGCCATCGAACTGCCCTCCTGGGCGTTCGGCAACTCCGGCACCCGGTTCAAGGTATTCGGCACGCCCGGCACCCCGCGCACTCCACAGGAGAAGATCGCGGATGCCGCCCAGGTGCACAAGTACACCGCGCTCTCCCCGAGCGTCGCCCTGCACATCCCCTGGGACAAGGTGGACGACTACGACGAACTCGGCCGGATCGCCGAGGACCACGGGGTCACGCTCGGCACCGTCAACTCCAACACCTTCCAGGACGACGCGTACAAGTTCGGCAGCCTCACCCATATCGACCCCGCCGTGCGCCAGAAGGCCATCGACCACCACTTCGAGTGCATCGACGTGATGGATGCGACCGGTTCCCGCGACCTCAAGGTGTGGCTGGCCGACGGCACCAACTACCCCGGCCAGGGCGACATCCGCGGCCGCCAGGACCGCCTCGCCGACTCGCTGGCGAAGATCTACACCCGGGTCGGCCAGGACCAGAGGCTCGTGCTCGAGTACAAGTTCTTCGAACCGGCGTTCTATCACACCGACGTTCCCGACTGGGGAACCTCCTACGCCCAGGTGAGCGCCCTCGGCGACCGGGCGATGGTGTGCCTGGACACCGGCCACCACGCCCCCGGCACCAACATCGAATTCATCGTCGCCCAGCTGCTGCGGCTCGGTAAGCTCGGCTCCTTCGATTTCAACTCCCGGTTCTACGCCGACGACGACCTCATCGTCGGAGCGGCCGACCCGTTCCAGCTGTTCCGGATCCTCTATGAGGTCATCCGCGGCGGCGGCCTCGGACCGGACTCCACCGTGGCGTTCATGCTCGACCAGTGCCACAACGTGGAGGAGAAGATCCCGGGCCAGATCCGCTCGGTGCTGAACGTGCAGGAGATGACCGCCCGCGCACTGCTCGTGGACAAGGACGCCCTCGCCACGGCCCAGGCCGCCGGCGACGTACTCGGAGCCAACGGCATCATGATGGACGCGTTCTACGCCGACGTTCGGCCCGACCTGGCCGCGTGGCGTGAATCCCGTGGCCTGGCCGGCGACCCGATGGCCGCGTTCGCCGCATCCGGCTACCAGGAGAAGATCTCCGCCGACCGCGTGGGAGGCCAGCAGGCCAGCTGGGGCGCCTAGCCCGCCCAACTGTTGCCGCTTTGGACAATTGCACCCGGCACACCGGGCCCAATTGTCCGCAGCGGCAACAGTTGTCTCCGCATCTACGCCGCAGCATCACTCCGCAGCACCGCTCCGCAGCACCGACACCAGCACGACGAAGAGAGAGCACAACCATGACGAAACTCACCCCCGACGCTGTCGTCGCGGCCGTCGACCTCGGCGCCACCAGCGGCCGGGTGATGCTCGGCCACGTCGGGCGCAACGAACTGCGCCTGCGCTCCGTGGCGCGCTTCCCCAACGGGCCCACCCGGGTGCACGAGGACGGCAAGGCCGCCCTGCACTGGAACATCGTGGAGCTGTACCGGAACGTGCTCGCGGGCCTACGCGACGCGGTCGCCGAGGAACCCGGGCTGGTCAGCATCGGCGTGGACTCCTGGGCCGTGGACTACGCGCTGTTGCGGCAGGGCCGGATGCTGCAGGTGCCGTACCACTACCGCGACGACCGCACCCGGCCGGCCGTCGATGCGGTGCACGCCGTCGCCGGTCCCGCCAGCCTCTATGAAGCCAACGGGCTGCAGTTCCTGCCCTTCAACTCGCTCTACCAGCTCACCGCCGACCGGGAGGCGGGCACCCTGAGCCTCGCCGACCAGTTCCTGCTGGTACCCGACCTGCTCAACTACTGGCTCACCGGGGTGAGCGCCGCCGAACGCACCAACGCCTCCACGACGGGGCTGCTCGACGTGCGCACCGCCGACTGGAACGAGGCCCTGATCGACCGGCTCGGCTTCAACCGCAGCCTGTTCCCGCCGCTGGTCAACGCCGGCACCCGGATCGGCAGCCTCCTGCCCGGGGTGGCCGACGAGATCCGGGCGGTCAACCCGATCGACGTCACCGCGATCGGGTCGCACGACACCGCCTCCGCCGTGGTCGCCGTGCCGGCCGCCGGCGACGATTTCGCCTACATCTCCTGCGGCACCTGGGGGCTGGTGGGCGTGGAGCTCGACGGCCCCGTGCTCAGCGCGGCGAGCCGCGAGCAGAACTTCACCAACGAGGGCGGCGTCGACGGCCGGGTGCGCTACCTGCACAACGTGATGGGCCTCTGGCTGCTCAGCGAATCCATCCGCACCTGGGAGCTGGACGGCGCACCGATCGTCCTGGCCGAGCTGCTCCGGGAGGCCGCGGCGGTGACCACTCCGGTGGCGGTGTTCGACGCCGACGACCAGCGTTTCCTCGCCCCCGGCGACATGCCGGCCCGCATCCGGGCGTACTGCGTGGAGAACGGCCTCGCGCCGCCGCAGTCGAAGGCCCAGATGGTGCGCAGCATTCTCGAAAGCCTCGCGGATGCGTTCGCCCGCGGCGTTCAGCAGGCCGGCCTGCTCTCGGGCAAGACCGTGCGCGAAGTGCACATCGTGGGCGGCGGCTCGCAGAACCGCCTGCTCTGCCAGCTCACCGCCGACCGCCTCGGCCTGCCGGTGCTCGCCGGCCCGGTGGAAGCGACCGCGATCGGCAACGTGCTGATCCAGGCCCGTGCCCAGGGGCTCGTCAGCGGATCCCTGGAGGAACTGCGCGCCCTCGTCGCCCGGAGCTTCGTGCCGGAGGCATACACCCCGGCCCGGTCGCTGGTCCGCCAGTAACCCGGTGGCCCTCGGGCCGATACGGGACCAAGAAAGCGTCCGGCCCAGGGGCCGGACGCTTCGTGTTAGTGCCCCGTCGGGTCAGTAGATCGACGTGTACAGCGCGAGGATCTGCTCGACGGTCACGTCGCGCGGGTTGCCGCCGGTGCAGACGTCATCGAACGCGGCCTGGGCCAGGGCCGGCAGGTCGGCCTCCTTGGCGCCGATCTCGCGCAGCGTGGTCGGGTTGCCCAGCGCCCGCGTGAACGCCGACACGGCGTCGACGGCCGCGGTGCGGGCATCCGTAATCGACAACTCGGCGGCGCCGGCCACCTGGAACGCCACGGCGATGTCGCGGAAACGCTCGCCGGTGGCCTCGGCGTTGAACGCCATGACCGGGGCCAGCAGGATGCCGTTGGCCACGCCGTGCGGGGCGTTGTAGAACGCGCCCAGCGGGTGGGCCATGCCGTGCACGAGGCCGAGGCCCACGTTGGAGTAGCCCATGCCGGCGATGTACTGCGCGAGCGCCATGCGATCGGCGGCCTCGGGGTCGCCGTCGGCCGAGGCGCGCAGGGACTCGGCGATGGTCGTGATCGCCTTGAGGTGGAACAGGTCGGAGAGCTCCCAGGCGCCCTTCGTGGTGTAGCCCTCGATGGCGTGGGTGAGGGCATCCAGGCCGGTGGCGACCTTGAGCGAGCGGGGTGCGGAGGACATCATCTCGGAGTCGACCACGGCGACCACGGGGATGGCGTGCGGGTCGACGCAGACGAACTTGCGGGAGCGCTCCACGTCGGTGATGACGTAGTTGATGGTGGTCTCGGAGGCGGTGCCGGCCGTGGTCGGCACGGCGATGATCGGCACCGAGGGGTGCGTGGTCGCCGCGACGCCCTCGAGGCTGCGTACGTCGGCGAATTCGGGGTTGCGTGTGATGATGCCGATGGCCTTGCAGGTGTCCTGCGGGGAACCGCCGCCGATGCCAATCAGCACGTCGGCGCCGGACGCCGCGAAGGCGGCCACACCCTGCTGCACGGCGGCGATGGGCGGGTTGGGGGTGACGTCCGAGTAGACCTCGTACGGGAATCCCGCGGTGTCGAGCAGCGCGGTGACCCGGCCGGTGACCCCGGTGTCGACGAGGACCTGGTCGGAGACCACAAACGCCTTGGTGAACCCCCGGCTCGCGAGCTCGCCCGGAATCTCCCGGATCGCCCCCGCACCGAAGTGGGCGGTCTGGTTCCAGATCATGCGATTACTCATGGGTCGTGACTTCCTTATCGTCGACTATTGAATCGTTTCAGTGATTCGAGTCTACTCCCGGAGTCACGCACGTCCAGTGCGCCGCGTACCGTGCAAACGTCCTACTGCAGGTCGATGGTTTCCACCGCCCGCAGCTTGCCCCGGATGAACGCGTTGGCGTGGGCGCCGAGGTCGTCGGAGTCCTGCCACAGGTTGCGCCAGACCGCGAGGCTGCGGCTCAGCGACGGGTGCACGACCGCCGTCGAGAACGATTCGAACGCGATCGGGCCGTCGTAGCCGATCAGGCGGAGCCCCCGGAAGAGCCCGTCGAAATCGACGGTGCCACTGCCGAGGTAGCCGCGGTGGCTTTCGCCGATGTGCACATAGCTGAGCCTGTCGCCGCAGGCCAGCACCGGGCCCACCATGTCGGACTCCTCGATGTTCATGTGATAGCTGTCCAGGTGCACCCCGACGTTCGGATGGCCCAGTTCGTCCAGGTACTCCAGCGCCTGGGCGGCGGTGTTGAGGAGGTTCGTCTCGTACCGGTTGACGACCTCCAGGCCCAGCCGGATGCCCAGACCGGTGGCGCGTTCGGCGACCCGCCGGAGAACCTCGATGCTGTTCGTGCGGCCGCGGGCCGTGGCGGGCTCCGGGTACTTGGCCAGCTGGCTGTACAGCACCCCGACGAAATACTCCGCCTCGAGCTCGCTCAGGATCTCGACCGCCGTGATCAGCTTCTTTTCCCCCGCCGCGACCACGTCAGGGTCTTCACTGCTGATGTCGGTGTCGGCGCTCTGGCCGAGGGAGGCGCTCACCGTGATGGGCCGGTTGGCCAGGCTCTGCTTCGCGGCCGCGCGGTCGAAGCCGGCGGGGTCGAGCAGCGGGATTTCGAGCAGGTCGAAGCCCGCGTCGAGGGTCTTGCCGACCGCGAGGTCGAAACCCGCCCGGTCGAAGGTGCCGGACCAGACCAGTCCGTGGCAGCCAATCAGCATGGAGAACTCCTTCGTCTCTGGCGGTACCGGGGACTGTAGGAGCAGCGACCACGGCTGTCAACCCGCGGGCTTCGCTTCGAAACCTATTCGGTTGCCTTTGGCTTTCGGTCATTGACGGGGCGGTTCCGTCAAGTTATGTTCCCCGCTGTCACCGCAATTTTTGTTGCCGCAGTCCATCGCCAGAGTTGTCGATCGGAGGAGCCGTGCCCGAACGTTTCGATCTCGTCCGTGAGGAAGTCATCCTGCACGAGCTCGCCTCGAGCGGCCGGGTCCGGGTGAACGACCTCGCCGCGCGATTCGGTGTGTCGGCGGTGACCATCCGCAAGGACCTCAACGCCCTCGAGCAGCGCGCCCTGCTGCGCCGGGTGCGCGGCGGCGCGGTTCTGCCCCCGATCGGCGATGAGGGCTCATTCAGCGATCGGCTGCGGCAGGAGGCCGGCGCCAAGCGTGACATCGGTCGCCGGGCGGCGGCGCTCGTGCACGACGGCGACGTCATCGCGATCGATTCCTCCACCACCGCCTACTACCTCGCACAGGAACTCCTCGACCGCAGGGACCTCATGGTGGTCACCTACGGGATGCGTTCGGCCACGCTGTTCATGGACCACTCCGACGCCACCGTCGTGATGCCGGGCGGGGTTCTCCGGCGGGCCTCCGGGTCGATGGTGGGCGCGTTCTCGAACGTGCTGATGGGCCGGGGTCGCATCGCCACCGGATTCTTCGGCGTCGCCACCCTGTCCACCCACCTCGGCCTGCTCGAGCTCTCCAGTGAGGAGGCCGCCACCAAACGCAGCCTGATCAGTGCCTGCAACGCCGTCTACGGGCTCGTCACGTCATCGAAGATCGGCGCCTTCGGGCTGCATGCCTTCGCCGAGCCCGGCCAGTTGACCGGCCTGTTCACCGACGCGCACACCGGAGACGACTTCGTCGCCGAGTGGGCAGCGGTCGGGGTGCCGGTCACCCGGGTCGAGGAGCCCGTCCCTTCCACGAACCACGTCGCGTCCCCGAACACCATCGTGAGCACCGTCCATTCCCTGAACTAGACCGAGGAGACAGAACAGTGATCCAAGCCAGGAAAGTTCTCGCAGCAGGCGCCATCGCGCTCGTCGCCACCATGACCATTGCCGGTTGTACCAGCCGCAACGACGACTCGGGCGGCGGCGGTGGGTCGACCTCGGGCTCCGACGAGCCCGTCAAGGTCGCCTTCGTGCCCAAGCTCCAGGGCGTGCCCTATTTCGAGGCCATGAACGCCGGCGGCCAGCAGGCCGCCGACGACCTCGGATTCGAATGGCTCTACCAGGGCCCCACCACGGCGGATGCGGCGGCCCAGGCCGACATCGTGCGCTCGTTCATCCAGCAGGACGTCGATGCCCTGATCGTGGCCCCGAACGACCCCGACTCCATGGCCCCTCTGCTGAAGGAAGCCGCCGACAAGGGCATCCAGGTCGCCACCAGCGACACCGACGCCCCCGATTCGGTGCGCCAGGTGTTCGTCAACCAGGCCTCTGTCGAGGGGATCGGCCAGGGCCTGACCGACTCGCTGATGGACGCCATGGGCGGCGCGGGCAAGTACGCGATCGTCTCCTGCGGGGAGACGGCGGCGAACCTGAACTCCTGGATCGAGGTGCAGGAGGCGTACACGGCCGAAAAGTACCCGGACGCCGAGATCGTCGACATCGTCTACGCCGGTGAGGACCAGGCCGCGGCCACCTCGATGGCGACGGACCTGATGAACGCCAACCCCGACCTCACCGGCCTCGTCGGCGAGTGCACCTCGTCGGCTCCCGGCGTGGCGCAGGCGGTCAAGGACGCCGGCAAGATCGGCTCGGTCTTCACCGTGGGCCTGGGCACGCCGATGTCGATGAAGCCCTACCTCGAAGACAAGTCGTCGTCCGCATCCATCCTGTGGAACGTGGAGAACCTGGGGTACCTCACCGCCTGGGCCGGCTTGCAGCTCATCGAGGGCAACGAATTCGAGGCGACCAACGATGTCAGCGCTGACCTGCCGGCCGTCGAATACGACGCCGACACCCAGGTGCTGCTGCTCGGGCCGCCCCTGGAGATCACCCTGGACAACGTCGACGACTTCGACTATTGATCCTTCCGCGGGCCGGGGCGTTGCCGCCCCGGCCCGCGTCCCACCCGCCAACGTCCTGAGGAGCCGGCCGTGAGTGCAGAGACAGCCCAGCCCGCGCTCGAGCCCGCCCTCCGGCTCGAGTTGCGCGACATCGTCAAGAGCTACGGCGGCGTCCGCGCCATCCGGCATGCGGATTTCGCCGTGCGGCCCGGTACCGTTCACGCGCTCGTCGGTGAGAACGGGGCCGGCAAGTCCACCTTGATCAAGATCATCGCCGGCGCCGAACGCGCCGACGCCGGCACCATCGCCTTCGACGGCGAGACCAGCACGATCGCCTCCACCGCGGATGCGATCAAGCTGGGCGTGCAGACCGTCTACCAGGAACCGCAGCTGTTCCCCGAGCTCACCGTGGCCGAGAACGTCTTCGTCGGCCGGGAACTCAAACGGGGCCTGCGCATCGACTGGACCGCCCAGGCCGACCACATGCACGAACTCCTGAGCACCGTCGGGCTGCCCGACCGGATCGCCACCGTCCCGGTCGGCGAGCTGTCGATCGCCGAGCAACAGCAGGTGTCGATCGCCAAGGCGCTCGCCGGGGAGGCCACCGTGCTCATCCTCGACGAACCCAGTGCCATCCTCACCGACTCCGAGATCGACGTGCTCTTCGCCGTCATCCGCCGGCTGACCGCGTCCGGAGTCGCCGTCATCTACATCTCGCACCGCCTCGACGAGCTCTTCCGGATCGCCGACGTGGTGACCGTGATGCGCGACGGCCGCACGATCACCACCGAGGCGATCGGCGACCTCTCGGTGCGCCAGATCGCCGAACTCATGGTCGGCGGCGTGATCAGCGAATCCCGGCCGGCGGAGAGCGCGGCACGCGGCGAGGTCGTCCTCGAGCTCGACGCGCTCTCCAGCCCCGGCCGGTTCACCGACGTCAGCCTCACGGTTCGGTCCGGCGAGATCCTGGGCCTGTACGGCCTTGTCGGATCCGGAGCCGGTGAGATAGCCAGCGTCGTGTACGGCATCGAACGGCCCAGCGCCGGGCGCATCCTGCTCGCCGGCCAGCCCGTGACCATCCACTCCGCGGCGAAGGCGCGCAGGCTCGGCATCCACCTGCTGCCCGCCAACCGGTCGGCCCAGGGATCCTTCTCGTTCCAGAGCATCGCCTTCAACATCACCGCGGGGGAGCTCAAGCTGCTCAGCAAGCTGCCCGGCTGGGTCACCCGACGGCGGGAACGCGACATCGCCCGCGACTTCATCGACCGGCTGGCCGTGAAGACCCCGAGCCAGAACCAACCGCTGAGCGCGATGTCGGGCGGCAACGCCCAGAAGGTGGTGCTTGCCCGGCAACTCGTGAAACGGCCCCGCCTGTTGGTGCTCGTCGAACCGACCCAGGGAGTCGACGTCGGGGCCAAGGAGGAGATCCACCGCATCATCTCCAAGCTGGCCGATGAGGGCACCGCGGTGCTCGTGGTCACCAGCGACCTCGGCGAAGTACTCCGCATCTCCGACCGCATCCTCGTCGTGCGTTCCGGCGAGATCGCGGCCGTGTTCCGGCCGGATGCGACACAGGTCGAGATCCTGGCCGCCGCGTCGGGCGCGGAATCCGCCGAACCACCGTCCAGTCAAGCGAAGGAGTCCGCATGAGCGTCGACCAGCGCGGAGCGGCCGCGCCCGCAGTGCGGCCCACCGCGCGCCGCATCCTGCCCCCACCGGTGACCGGCCAGGAGTTCGTGCTGGTGGGAGTGATCATCGTGCTGTGGGTGCTGTTGGGCATCTTCACCCCGGCGTTCCTCACCCCCGGGTCGATCCGGCCGTTGCTGGTGTCGGTGGCGCCGATCGCGCTCATCGGGGTGGGCATGACCTTCATCATCATCACGGCGGGGATCGACGTGTCCGTGGGCGGGGCGATCATGCTCTGCGCTGTGGTCACGGCCAAAAGCCTGGTCGACCTCGACCTTGCCCTCCCGCTGGCCATCGGGCTCTCCATCGGCCTCGGCTTGCTGCTCGGCCTGCTCAACGGGGTGCTCATCGCCTATGGCCGGGTGCACGCCATCATCATCACCTTCGGCACGGCGAACGTGTTCCAATTCCTGGCGCTGCGGGTCTTCGGTTCCTCCACGGTCAACGGCATCCCCGGCACCTTCGACGTGTTCGGCCGCGGCGAGGCCGGCCGCACCTTCGGTGTGCCGCACAGCTTCCTGATCACCGTCGTCGTGGTCGCGGCGGCCTGGTGGTACCTCCGGCACACCTCCGGAGGCCGCAACCTGTTCGCCATCGGCGGCAACGCGCAGGCCGCCCGGCTGGCGGGCATCGCGGTGCAACCCCGGGTGCTGGCCGCCTACGCCCTGACCGGTGCGCTGGTCGGGCTCGCGGCCTGCTTCTTCATCGCCGCCGGCACCTCCACCCTGGACCAGGCCGTGGGGTCAGGTCGCGAGCTGGCCGTCATCGCCGCCGTCGTGATCGGCGGCACCTCCATCCTCGGCGGGCGCGGTTCGGTGATCGGCACCCTGCTGGGCGCGATCCTCGTGCAGACCGTCACCTCAGGGGTGACCCAGATCGGCTGGCCGTCGCAGTTGGCCAACCTCTTCGTCGGGTTGTTCATCATCATCGCCGTCGGCACCGACCTCCTCCGGCAGCGGGCCAGGAAGGCATCATGACCGCCACCACCGAACATCCGTCGCCGGCCGCCCCCAAGCCTGCGCCCCAGGAGCGCCGTGGCTGGTTCTCCCGCGGCCTCGAGGCCCTGCTCACCCAACGAGTGGTGCTGCTGGTCGTGTTGATCGTGCTGCTCGTGGTGGTGATGAGCATCCTGGATGCCGCCGACATGCTGAGCGGATCGTTCAACTCGGACTATCTGGCCTCCGCGCTGATCAGCGCGGTGCCGCTGGCCATGCTGGGCCTTGCCCAGCTGATGGTGATCCTGTCGGGCCGGGGCGGCATCGACCTGTCGGTGGGGTCGATCGTGTCGCTCACCGGGGTGGCCTTCGGCTTTGCCTACGGCCTATGGGGCTGGAGCCTGGTGGCGTCCCTGGTGCTGGCCGTCGTGGTCGGCGGGCTCTGCGGCGCGGTGAACGGGGTGCTCGTGGCCTATATCGGCTTCCCGCCGTTGATCGCCACCCTGGCCACGTATTACGCGTACCGCTCGCTGGCCCTGGTGGTCAGCGACCAGAAGCCGGTGAACTCGCCGGTGATCCAGGACTTCTACTCTGCGGCCCAGTCGGTGGAGCTTCCCCTGATCGGTGGCTCGCTGCCGCTGGTACCGCTGGGCATCTTCACCTTCTTGATTCCCACCATCGTGATCGTCTGGCTGCTGTTGAACAAGACCACCTTCGGCCGCCGGCTCTACGCCCTCGGCACGAACAACGTGGCCGCCACCTGGTCGGGCATCAACGTGAAGCCCAACCGGATGGCGGTCTACATCGCATCCGGGGTCATCTCGGGGCTGGTCGCCGTCGTCACGGTGGCCCAGTTCGCCTCGGCCCGGCCCGACGCCGGCACCAGCGGCAACGGCATGGCGCTGCCCTCGATCACCATCGCGGTGCTGGGCGGCGTGGCCATCACCGGCGGCATCGGCCGGGTGTCCGGCATCGTGCTCTCCACCCTGCTGATCGTCTGGATCAACGCCAGCATCCTGCTGGCCCTGCCCGGCAACAACGGCACCCAGTTCCAGCTGCTCGCGCTGGGCGTGGTGCTGATCTTCGCGTCGCTGCTGAACGGGCTCACCAAACGCAAGTACGGCGGGATCTAGTCGTGCGTGGAAACGCCCGTCACGCTGACGGCTAGCGCGGGCTGGTCGCCTCGACCACGGCGATCTCTCGGGTGGCGGTTTCCCGGTCGTGGTCCTGCCGGGCCGCATCCGCTGCGCTGGGCGTCACCGCGGTGACGGTACGGATGGCCGACGTCAGCGGGTGACCGTCGCCGCGGTGCCGGATGTGCAGCCGGGGCGTGGCGCGGGGTGATGTGCGCGGCCGGATGCGCACGCGCAGGCGCTGGTACTTGACCATCCAGAACATCACCGCGGCGGCGGCGATCAGTCCGGAGGCGGCGGCGACGCCGATCGACCAGCGCGGCCCGTACTGGTCGGCGACCCAGCCGACCAGCGGAGCGCCGAGCGGGGTGCCGCCGGCGAAGATGGCCATGTAGAGCGCCATCACCCGGCCGCGCATGGCGGGCTCGGTGGTGGTCTGCACGTAGGCGTTCGCGGTGGTCATCAGGGTCAGCGAAGTGAGGCCCACGAAGGCGAGCGAGATCGCGAAGGTGATGTAGTTGGGCATCAGAGCGGCGATCGTGCAGGTGAGGCCGAAGAAGAAGGCGCCGGCCACCACCAGCCGCATCCGGGGCCGGCTGCGCCGGGCCGAGAGCAGGGCTCCGGCCACGCTTCCCACCGCCATGATCGAGCTGAGCATGCCGAACTCGCTGGCGCCCATGCCGAATTCGACGGTGGCCATGGTGGAGGTGAAGATCGCGAAGTTGAAGCCGAAGGTGCCCACCAGGAACACCGTGATCAGGACCGCGACGATGTCCGGGCGCTTCCAGACGTACCGGAAGCCGGCCACCAGTTGCCCGCGCTCGCGGGGAGCTCTCGGCTGCTTCCGCAGTTGTTTGGTGCGCAGTAGCGTCATCGCGACGACGGTGAAGGCGAAGGTGACGGCGTTGATCATGAACACCCAGCCCGCGCCGACGGCGACGGTGAGCAGGCCGGCCACGGCGGGGCCGATCAGCCGGGCACCGTTGAACGAGGCCGAGTTGAGCGCCACCGCGTTCGACAGGCTGTCGTCGGGCACGAGCTCGGAGACGAAGGTCTGCCGGGCGGGCGCGTCGATGGCGGCGACGATGCCGAGGCCAAGGGCGAAGAGGTACACGTGCCAGAGTTCGACGACGCCGGTCACGGTGATCAGGCCGAGGCCGAGCGCGAGCAGGCCCATCAGGGTCTGGGTGAGCATCAACAGCTTGCGCCGGTCGAACCGGTCGGCGATGAGCCCGGACCAGGGCATCAGCACCAGCTGCGGCCCGAACTGCAGGGCCATCACGATGCCCACCGCGGTGGCGTTGTAGTCGGTGAGCTGGGTCAGCACGATCCAGTCCTGGGCCGTGCGCTGCATCCAGGTGCCGACATTGGACACCAGGGCGCCGGCGAACCAGATCCGGTAATTGACCACGCTCATCGAGCGGAACATTGCACTCAACTGTTGGAGAGCTCCTTCATAATTTCGGTAGCGGCGGCCAGGACCTGGCGTTGTTCGGGGGTGAGCCGCAGGATGCGCTGGGCGATCCAGTCGTCACGGCGCTTGCGGGTCTCGCGCACGAGGGCATGGCCGGTGTCGGTGACCGTGAGCACGACCTTGCGGCCGTCTTCGACGGAACCGGCCCGGTCGACCAGGCCGGCCTCGACGAGCGCGTTGACGGTGCGGTTCATCGACGGCGGTGTGACCCGTTCCTCCTCGCTGAGCGCGCTGAGCGTCATCGGGCCGAGCCGGAAGACCGCGCCAAGGGCGGAGAACTGCCCACTGGTGAGCTCGTTCTCCGCCTGCTCCTGCCGCACGCGCCGGGCGAGCCGGCCATTGGCGAGGCGGAAATCGTGGCTGAGCTCCGCCACCGTTCGACGCTTGGCGTGCGCACTGGCAGCGGTATGCCCGGGCGCGTGCCCCGGTGCGGGCGGAGGAAGAAGAGTCATGATTACTTAGCCTAACAAATTAGCCATGCTAATCATTCCCGGCTTGCGATTTCGTCCTCCGATCCCCACAACTGTTCCCGTTCCGGACAAATGGGCCCGGCGCACCGGGCCCGTTTGTCCGCACGGGGAACAGTTGCGGCGCGGGAAACGGGCGTGGGAATGGGCGTGGGAAACGGGGGAGGGCGGCTGGGTGGGATGTGCGGCAGAATGAGCGCGTGCCCACCTTCACTGACGAATACGGCGTGCCCATCGTCTACTACGCCTGGCCGGTCGACCATCCGCGCGCCATCGTGCAGCTCGTGCACGGGGTGGGGGAGCACGCCCTGCGCTACCGGGAGGTGGCGCGCGCCCTGAACGCGGCCGGGTACTCGGTCTACGCCGACGATCACCGCGGCCACGGCCAGACCGGGATGCTGCAGCACCACGGCGACGCCGACCAGCTCGGCAAGCTCGGCCCCGGCGGGCTCCGCGCCGCCGTCGCGGCCGTGCACGCCTTCACCGAGGTGATCCGCCAGACGGTGGCGCAGCAGGCGGAGCCCGGGGACGCACCGGTGCCGCTGGTGCTGCTCGGCCACAGCTGGGGCTCATTCATGGCGCAGATGATCCTCAACGCGCATCCGGATGACTACCAGGCCGTCGTGCTCACCGGCACTGCCTTCCGCTGGCCCGGGTACCTCAACAGCGGCGACCTCAACGCCCGGCACAAGCACCTCGGCTCGACCGGTGCGGAGTGGCTGAGCCGTGACCCGGCCGTCGCGGCGGCGTTCGTGGCCGATCCGCTCACGACGAGCGTGCCGCTGGCCAAGCTCTTCGGCCTGCGCGACGCGGCCCGCATCCTGGGCCTCCCAGCCCGGCAGCTTCCCGCGGCCCTGCCCATGCTCATCCAGGTGGGTGGCGACGACCCGGTGGGCGGGGAGCGCAGCGCCCTGAAGCTCGTCGACGCCTACTCCCGCCGCTCCGGCCTCACGAACGTGCGCCTGATCGTGTACCCCGGCGCCCGGCACGAGGTCTTCAACGAGACCAACCGCGACGAGGTGCTGGCCGACCTGGTCGCCTGGCTCGACGTCCAGCTCCCGGTGCCCGCCCGGCCGAATCCGGCCGACGATTAGGCTGGGATCATGCATGGTGAATACAAGGTTCCAGGCGGCAAGCTCGTTGTGGTCGATCTCGACGTGGTCGACAACGTCATCACCGATTTCCGTCTGGCCGGCGACTTCTTCCTCGAGCCCGACGACGCCCTCGAGGACATCAATGCGGCGGTGAACGGCCTTGCCGCCGACAGCGACGCCGCCACCATCGCGGGAGTCGTGCGGGCCGCGCTGCCGCCACAGGCCACCCTGCTCGGCTTCTCCCCGGAATCGGTGGCCGTCGCCATCCGTCGCTCGCTCGCCCACGCCAGCGGCTGGCGCGACTACGAGTGGCAGCTCATCCACACCAAGGCCGAGCCGCCGGTCATGCAGATGGCGCTCGACGAGGTGCTGGCCGTCGAGGTCGGCGAGGGCCGCCGCAAGCCCACCCTGCGTATCTGGGAGTGGAACGAACCGGCCGTCGTGATCGGCAGCTTCCAGTCGCTCAAGAACGAGGTCGACCAGGTCAACGCCGAGAAACACGGCTTCACCGTCGTGCGCCGGGTCTCCGGCGGCGGCGCCATGTTCATGGAGGCCGGCTCCGTGATCACCTACTCGATCTACGCGCCCACCGAGCTCGTGCACGGCATGACCTTCGCCGACTCCTACGCCTTCCTCGACGAGTGGGTCATCACGGCGCTCAAGTCCCTCGGCATCGACGCGCACTACCAGCCGCTCAACGACATCACGAGCCCCACCGGCAAGATCGGCGGCGCCGCCCAGAAGCGGCTCGGCAGCGGCGCTGTGCTGCACCACGTCACCATGAGCTACGACATGGACGGCGAGAAGATGGTGCAGGTGCTGCGCATCGGCCGGGAGAAGCTCAGCGACAAGGGCATCACCAGCGCCGCCAAGCGGGTGGACCCGCTGCGCAGCCAGACCGGTCTCAGCCGCGCCGAGATCATCGACCGGATGAAGCAGACCTTCACGAGCCTCTACGGGGCGGTGCCCGGTGAGATCACCGATGACGAATACGCCAAGGCCGCCGACCTGGTCGAGAGCAAGTTCAGCACCGACGAGTGGATCGGCCGCGTTCCCTGACGCCGGGCGCTATTTTCCCCGGCTGAGCAGGTCCTGGTATTCGGCGTGCTGGTCGATCCAGCCCGCCACGAACGGGCAGGCCGCCACCACGGTCAGATCGGTGCGCGTCCGCACGTCGTCCAGCGCCTGTTCCACGAGGATGCCGGCCAGGCCGTGTTCCCGCTTGGCCGGGTCCACCTCGGTGTGGGTGAACCGGATCTCCTCGCCCATCATCTGGTAGTCCGCCAGGCCGGCCGGCTCGCCGTCCAGCCACAGGGTGTAGCGGGAGAGGTCCGGTTCGTGCACCACCTTGGTGGCAGCGTCCCCGGCGGTGTCCTCACGTGTCAACTTGTCGATCGTCATCGGATCAGCGTAGGCCGACTGACAGAATGAGGGAATGCCAAACGCGTGGACTCAGTCCTCTCCCAGCCGGGTCATCCAGGCGGACAACCTGGAGATTCTGCCCACGCTGCCCGACGGCGCATTCACGCTCATCTATCTCGACCCGCCGTTCAACACCGGACGGATCCAGAAACGGCAGGCGACGACCTCGGTGCGCAGCACCCTGGCCAGCGGTGCGCACGCCTCCGGCACGATCACCGGGTTCAAGGGGCAGCGTTACGAGCGCATCAAGGGCGACCTGCTCGGCTACGACGACCAGTTCGAGGACTACTGGGCGTTCCTCGAGCCCCGCCTGATCGAGGCCTGGCGGCTGCTCGCCGACGACGGCACGCTCTACCTGCACCTGGACTACCGGGAAGCGCACTACGCCAAGGTGCTGCTCGACGCGCTCTTCGGCCGGGACTGCTTCCTCAACGAACTCATCTGGGCCTACGACTACGGGGCGAAGTCGAAGAACCGCTGGCCCACCAAGCACGACACGATCCTCGTCTACGTCAAGAACCCGCGGGCGTACTACTTCGACTCCAGCACCGTCGATCGGGAGCCGTACATGGCGCCGGGCCTGGTCACGCCCGAGAAGGTCGCCAAGGGCAAGCTGCCCACGGATGTCTGGTGGCACACCATCGTCTCGCCGACGGGCAAGGAGAAGACCGGCTACCCCACCCAGAAGCCCGTCGGGATCCTGCGCCGCATCATCCAGGCATCCAGCCGCGAGGGCGACTGGGTGCTGGACTTCTTCGCCGGCAGCGGCACGACCGGTGCGGTGGCGGCCGCCCTGGGGCGCAAGTTCCTGCTGATCGACCAGAACCCGGAGTCGCTCGCCGTGATGCACGAGCGGCTCGGCGCCCTGCCCGGGGTCGATTTCGTCGACGACGAGCGGGCGGCAAGACTGGGAGCATGAGACTCCGCATCTTCACCGAGCCCCAGCAGGGCGCCAGCTACGACGACATCCTCGCGGTGGCCCAGGCCACCGAAAAGCTCGGTTTCGATGCCTTCTTCCGCTCCGACCACTACCAGGTGATGGGCGACCACTTCTCGGGGCTGCCCGGGCCGACGGATGCCTGGACCACGCTGGCCGGCCTCGCGCGCGAGACCGAGCGCATCCGCCTCGGCACCCTGGTGTCCTCGCTCACCTACCGCCCGCCCGGGATCCTCGCGATCCAGGTCGCCCAGGTCGACCAGATGTCGGGCGGCCGGGTCGAGCTCGGCCTGGGTACCGGCTGGTTCGAACAGGAGCACCTCGCGTACGGCATCCCGTTCCCGGCCAAGCGCTTCGGCATGCTCGAGGAGCAGCTCGAGGTGATCACCGGACTGTGGGAGACCCCCGTCGGGCAGACCTACAACTTCTCCGGCGAGCACTACACACTCGTCGACTCACCCGCCCTGCCCAAGCCCACCCAGGCCAGAGTGCCCGTGATCGTGGGCGGTGGGGGAGCCAAGCGCACCCCGGCGATGGCCGCGCGGTTCGCCACCGAATTCAACCTGCCGTTCCCCGAGTTCGCCGACATCCCGGCCAAGTTCGCCGGGGTGCGGGCTGCGTGCGAGGCCGTGGGCCGCGACCCGCGGGAGCTCGTCTACTCGACCGCGCTGATCGCGGTGGCCGGAGCCGACGAGGCCGAGTTCGCCCGCCGGTCCGCTGCCGTCGGCCGTGAGCCGGCCGAACTGCGTGAGCACGGCGTGGCCGGAACGGCCAGCGAGGTCGTCGACAGGCTGGGAGCCCTCGCGGCCGACGGCGTGGAGTGCGTGTACCTGCAGATCATGGACCTGTCCGACCTCGACCACCTCGACTTCATCGCCCGCGAGGTCGTACCGCAGCTCGACTGACCGGCGGTGCGGGTCAGGCAGAAGCGCGCCGGATGAGCCGGGTCGGCATGATGTTGCGGTGCGGCACGTCGGCGTCGCCGGCGAGCAGGCGCAGCAGCATGTCGGCCATGGCGAATCCCATCTCCGCGGAGGGCTGGCTGATCGTGGTCAGCGGCACGGCGGCCCCGACCGCGGCCGGGCTGTCGTCGAAGCCCACGATCGCGATGTCATCCGGAACCGCATAACCCTGCTCACGCAGCACGTCGAGGGCGCCGGTGGCCATCAGGTCGCTCGCGACGAACAATCCGTCGAGGTCGCTCCTCCGCTCGAGCAGCCGGCGCATCGCTGCGGCCGCGGAGACGGCAGTGAAGTCGGCGTGTTCGACGGCGTCGGCGGGCAGGCCGGCCCGCTCCAGGGTGCGCTGGAAGCCGGTGAACCGGTCGATTCCGGCGGGCATGTCGATGGGGCCGGTGATGGAGCCCAGGCGCCGGCGGCCGATGTCGAGCAGGTACTGGGTGCCGGTCTCAGCGCCGGCGATGTTGTCCACGTCGACGTAGTAGGTGTTCGGGCCGGAATCGTTCGCGGGCCGACCACCGAACACCAGCGGGATCCGCGCCTCCACATCGGCGAGGAACTTGTCGCGGGTGTGGTGGGACACCACGAGGGCGCCGTCGAGATTGCCGCTGCGCAGGTACCGCATGGTCTTGTGGGACGGATCACTGGACGCGACCAGGAGGTTGAGGATGAACTCGCTCTCATCCAGGCGCTGGGTGATGCCCTGCACCACGGCGGCGAAGTACGGGTCGCCGAAGAACCGGGTGATGTCTTCCGGCACGATCAGGGCCACGGCCTGGGTCTGCCGGCTGGCCAGGGACCTCGCCGCCCGGTTCGGCACGTAGTTGAGCCGGTCGATGGCCTCGGTCACGACGGCGACGATCTCGGGGCTCACCTTGGGGGAGCCGTTCACCACCCGGCTCACCGTGGCGCGGGACACGCCAGCGGCCTCAGCCACCAACTCGAGAGTCGGCTGCGCTGGACGCGTCTGGCGCGTTCCGGTTGTCATGGATGTCATTCTATTTTGCGAACGCCGCGTTCGTCGGCGCGTTCGTCGCTGCGGGCAGGGAACGGGACAAGATGATGGCCGCATAGGCGGCCCCGCTGTCCTTGATCGTGCGGACCTGGGTGTCGTAGTCGACCCGCACGATGCCGAACCGTTTCGCGTAGCCCCAGGCCCACTCGAAGTTGTCCAGCAGAGACCAGTAGAAGTACCCCTTCACGTCCACACCCTCGTCGATGGCGTCGAGGACCGCGCCGAGGTGCAGCTCGAGGAACCGGGTGCGGTCGGCGTCGTGCACCGCGCCATCCGTCGCCACGACGTCGTCGTAGGCCGCCCCGTTCTCGGTGACGTAGAGGTCGGTACCGGCCGGGCCGGTGTACTCGGCCTGGATGCGCACCAGGAGTTCGCGCAGGCCGTCCGGCTGGACTTCCCAGTCCATGGCCGTGACCGGGAGTCCCTGGGAATGGTTGAACACGCCGTCCGCGGCCGGGAACGGTGAGCTGGTGACCCGACCGGTGGGGTCGTGGGAGAGCTGCGGGGCTTCGGTGGGACGGTCGCTGACCAGAGAACCGTTGTAATAGTTCACCCCGAAACTGTCCAGCGGTTGGCTGATCAGGGCGAGGTCACCGTCGTGCACGACCCCGGCAAAGCCCAGATGGGCGACGTCCTCGAGCACGTCGGCCGGGTAGCTGCCCCGAAAGATCGGGTCGAGGAAGAAGCGGTTGAGCTGGCCGTCGATCCGCCGGGCCGCGTCCACGTCACCGGGGCGGGCCGGGTCCACCGGCTTGGCCACGGTGAGGTTCAGGGTGATTCCGAGCTCCAGGCTGCTGTCGCGTTCGCGCAGCGCCTGCACGGCGAGGCCGTGGCCGAGAAGCAGGTGGTGTCCGGCGGCGAGCCCGTCGGACTTGCTCTGCCGCCCCGGCGCGTGCACGCCGGCCGTGTAACCGACGAACGCGGAGCACCACGGCTCGTTGAGCGTCGTCCAGACGCCGACCCTGTCGCCGAGGGCGTCATGCACGGACAGGGCGTAGTCGCGGAACAATTCGGCGGTGTCGCGGTTGACCCAGCCGCCGTTCTCCTCGAGCGCCTGCGGCAGATCCCAGTGGTACAGGGTGAGCCACGGCTTGATGCCCGCGCCGAGGAGCTCGTCGACGAGCCGCGAGTAGAAGTCGATGCCCGCCGGGTTCACCGGCCCGCCATCGGGGCGGACCCGGGACCAGGAGGTGGAGAACCGGTAGGTCTGCAGCCCCAGCTCCTTCATCAGCTCCACGTCGGCGCCGTGGCGGTGATAGTGGTCACAGGCCACGTCGCCGTTGTCGGCGTTCACGACTGCCCCCGGTACCCGGCTGAAGGCATCCCAGATCGAGTCGGTGCGGCCGTCTTCGTGGGCGGCGCCTTCGATCTGGTACGCGGCGGTTGCCGCCCCGAACAGGAAACCGGCCGGGAAGCCGCGCCGCCCGGTGGCGGAGTCGGTCATCCCTTGACCGCGCCCTGCATGATGCCGGCGACCAGCTGCTTGCCGAGGAAGACGAAGAGCACGATCAGCGGGATGATCGAGAGAACCACGCCGGAGAGGACCAGCGAGTAGTCGACGTAGTACGCCGCCTGCAACTGCTGCAGCGCCACGGGCAGGGTGGGGTTGCCGGGGTCGAGCACGATGAACGGCCAGAAGAAGTTCGTCCAGGTTCCGATGAAGGCGAACAGGGCGAGCATTGCCGCGGCCGGCCGGGCGGCGGGCAGGCCGACGTGCCAGAAGCTGCGGATCATCGACGCGCCGTCCATCCGCACGGCCTCGATGAGCTCGTCGGGCAGGGCGTCCTTGAGGTACTGGGTCATCCAGAACACGCCGAACGCGGTGACCAGGCCGGGGGCGATGACGGCCCAGAGACTGCCGGTCCAGCCGAGCCTGGACATCACGATGAACAGCGGCACGATGCCGAGCTGGGTGGGCACGGCCATGGTGGCGATGACGAAGACGAGCAGGCCCTCGCGACCGCGGAACTTGAGCTTCGCGAAGGCGTAGCCGGCCAGGGTGGAGAAGGCGACCACGCTGAGGGCGACGGCCGACGACACGATGATGCTGTTCAGCAGCGCGTTCCAGAACGGGATGCTGTCGATGACGGTGGCCGCGTTGGCGAAGAAGTTGCCGCCGGGGACGAAGATCATGCCGTTCTTGTTGATGGCTGCCGCATCCTGGCTGCCGATCAGGAAGGACCACCAGATTGGGAAGAACGACCCCACCAGCACCGCGATGAGAACGCCGTAGACCCAGAAGCCCGGGCGGCGGTCGTGTCCGCCGATTGAACGTGTCTTTCTCATGAGATTCCTCGTGCCTTGATGGGTCGAACCTTGATGGCTTTGTCGCTGGTGGCGCTGATTCGCCGGCTGATGTAGAAGTTGAGCGCGGCGATCAGGATGATGATCAGGAACAGCAGCCAGGAGACCGCCGAGGCCCGGCCGAAGTTCCGCTGGTTCCAGCCCAACTCGTAGATGTAGAGGGTGAGGGTCTGCCATTGCCGGCTGGCGCCGCCCTGGCCGTACTGGTCGAACATGCGCGGTTCGTCGAAGATCTGCAGGCCACCGATGGTGGAGGTGATGACCACGAAAATGATGGTGGGGCGCATCAGCGGAACGGTGAGCGACCAGAAGGTGCGCCAGCGGCCGGCACCGTCGATGATGGCGGCTTCGTAGTAGTCGCGCGGCACGGCCTGCATCGCGGCCAGGAAGATCAGGGCGTTGTAGCCGGTCCAGCGGAAGTTGACCATCGTGGCGATCGCGAAGTGGCTGGGAAGGATGTCGACGTGCCAGCGGATCGGCTCGAGGCCGACGGTGCTGATCAGCTGGTTGATGATGCCGTACTTGTCGCCGAACAGGTCATTGAAGATGAGGGCGACCGCGACCGGGGCCACGACGTAGGGCAGCAGCACGCCCATGCGCCAGAAGGTCTTGCCGCGCAGGTTGAAGTCGAGCACCGCCGCGATGGCGATGGCCGCGATCACCTGGGGGACAGCCGACAGCAGGAAGATGCTGAACGTGTTGCGCAGTGAGATCCAGAAGTAGGGCTGCGCGAGTACCGTCTGGAAGTTCTCCAGGCCGACGAAGTCGCCCTGCCCGCCGATCAGGTTCCAGTCGTGCAGTGACACCCAGGCCGTGTATGCCAGTGGGAACAGGCCGATGAGTGCGAAGACGATGAAGAACGGTGAGATGTACAGGTACGGGGAGAGCTTCACGTCCCAGTGGGAAAGGCGGTGGTTGAAGGCGATGCGGCGGATCGCGCGGGCATCGACTTCGGTCGCGGCTGTCATTCGAGTCCTTGAGGGTGGGAGCTGGGTGAAAAAAGGGAGCCAGGTGGAGGCAGGTGCCTCCACCTGGCGGGTACTGCATGTGCGCAGGTGTGGGGCGGAGGGTTAGCCCAGCGCCTTCACGTCAGTGACGAACTGGTCCCACGACTGCTCGCGGGTCATGGTCTCGTCTTCGACCCGGGTGAGGGCCTGCTGCATGGCGTCGTTGATCGGGAAGTACTTCACGCCCTTGAACGGGGTGACCTCAACGGCCGCGGCGCGGGTGGCGAGGATCTCGCCGACCGGTGCGTTGTTGAAGAACTCGTTCGTCGAGTCGAGCAGTTCGGGGCTCTCGAGAGCGTCGACCTGGCTCGGGAAGGTGCCCTTGGAGGCGAACGCCGAGAGCTGCTGCTCCGGTGCGGTCAGCCAGGCGGCCAGCGCCTTGGCTTCTTCGGGGTGCTCGGACTGCGTGGGAACGGTCAGGTAGGAACCGCCCCAGTTGCCGCCGCCACCGGGGAAGGTGTCCGCGATGTCCCAGCCGGTGACGCCGGCGGCGTTGCCTTCGATGATGCCGAGCATCCAGCCCGGGCACAGCATGGTCGCGAAGCCGTCGTTCTGGAAGCTCGCGGTCCAGTCGTCGCTCCACTGCTGGAGGTGAGCCGAGAGGGTGCTGCTGGCGTCGAGGACGCTGTTGTACGCGGCCTTCACGTCGGGGTTCTCGGTGGCGATGACGGTGCCGTCATTCTCCTCGTAGGCGTTGTCGAACTGGTTGATGACGCCCTGCCAGGTGGCTCCGGCGGAGTCGAACCACGGCACGTTGGTGCCGGCCGCGGTGAACTTCTCACCGGCGGCGTAGTAGCTGTCCCAGCTGTCGCCGAGGAGCGTGGCGACCTCGGCGCGGTCGGTGGGAAGACCGGCGGCGGCGAACAGGTCGGAGCGGTAGCAGACGCCCTCCGGGCCGATGTCGGTGCCGTAGGCGATCAGGTTGCCGTCGGCGTCCGTTGCCGCGGATTCCTTCCACTCGAGCCAGCGGCCCTCGACCTCGTCGCTGGAGAGGTCGACGAACTGGTCGGAGTACTGCAGGAGCTCGGGAAGCCAGTCGACCTCGATGGCTTCGACATCGCTCAGACCGCTGCCGGCTGCGAGCCGGGTGGTGAGGTTGTCGCGGGCCTCGTTCGAGGTGGCGGCCTTCTTCGCCACGACGGTGATGTCGGGGTTCTCTTCCATGTACTTCTCGAACAGGCCCTCGTAGCCGAATTCGTTGAAGGTGGCGACGGTCAGCTTGATCTTTCCGCCGTCCGTTCCACCCGAGTCGCTTGCGGGCGTGCAGCCCGTGGCAAGCAAGGCGATTGCTGCGGCGCCGGCAACGGCGGCCACAATCGTGGGGCGCGGGAAACGCTTCACGGTCACTCCTTTGTGTGTGTGGTGCTGGTGGTGTGGAGCGCCGCCGAAAGTTGCTGTGAGAGCGCTCTCACGTGTGATGCCCACCATAGGACGCGACTTCCGGGATGTCAAGAGAGCGCTCTCTCGGCGAGGCGATCATGCTCGTTTCGTTACCGTTGCGGCCTGGATGCGCCCATTCCGGGGGCCAGCGGCCCCGGATCAGAAAGGTGGTGGCCCTTCGGCTGCACGCTTGGGCGGCTGCGGTGCCGGGACTTCGGGGGTCAACTTCGTTCCCAGACCGGAGCCCGTGATGTCGGGTGTGTTGGTGTATTTTTTGCCGCCGGGGCTGATCCAGGTCAGGGCACCGCCGGGACCTTGCTGGGTGGTGAAGCTGGATTGGTGTTTGAGTCGGTGGCAGCCTTTGCAGAGGCAGACGAGATTGTCGACGTGAGTTTTACCGCCGGTGTTCCAGGCTTGGGTGTGGTCGATCTCACTCAGCGTGGCGCGACGGTTGCAGCCGATGCCCTGGCAGGTCTCGTCTCGGATCTCCACGTACCGGCGCATGTCCGCCGTCGGCGCGTACTGCTCGTGGCTGACGGACAGCCGGGCCCCCGTCTCCGGATGCGTGAGGATCCGGGTCCAACTCGTCGCGGTTCCCGCGATCTGCCGGGCCGTCTCCGGGTCGATCGGCCCGTAGCCTTCCAGGATCGCGGGTTCGTCGCTGCGGTCCAGCAACGTCAGCGCCGGGACGGTGATGTGCACGGTGCCGCGGATGCCACGGCCGAGGCCGCCCGGTCCGACGCCGTCCAGCAGCAGGTCCCTGTACGCGTCCGCCCGGCGCTGGTCCTTCGTGCGGGCCTGCACCGGCTCCTCCGCACCGCCGTCCGCGGCACCGGGTGCGTCATGGGCGGCGTTGTCGTCCCGGTCGAGGTCGGCCGCGATGCGGCTGAGCCGGTCATACGCCGCCTGCGCTTCATCGGCTTTCAGGTAGGCGTTCAGCCACGCCATCCCGTCGGCGTCGGGCCGGAACACCACCCGCCGGGTCGCGAAGCCGGCGTCGGCGCGTTCCTGCAGCGGGACCGGGTGCATCCGCTCCCGGATCCGGAGAGCGGCCTTGGCGAACTGAGTCGAGGTGCGCTTTTCGGCCGCCCCCAGCACCGCCGCTTCAAAGCGCGGCAGTACCTCCTCGGGCAGGTTTACCGTGAGTTCGAGCATCTTCAGCGCGTGCCCCCAGGTGATCCGGCCCGCCGTCAGCGACTGGTGGAACGCCGGCAGGTCACCGGCCAGCCGGGTGGCGTCGAAGATCATGCTGCCGGCGGTGTTCGCCCGTACCCGCAACACCATCGCCGCCTCGGCCGCCATGCTGCGGCGGGCGAGCTCGTCGTCGTCCCAGGCCGGGCCGTGCGCGGCGGTGTCCGGGTCGTTGTGGCCGGACTCGATCGGGTCGCCCCGCAGCCCGGCGAGGATGCGGGGTTGGTGGCCGAGCCGGTCCAGTTCGGCGAGCAGGCGGACCCGCTCGGCGTAACAGCCGGCGAGGGCTTTCTCATTCTCGATCAGCGGGTCGATGACCGCACTGATCGCCTGCGCGACGAGATCCGCGACCGGATCCACGGCGGCATCGGGGGCGTCGTTGGGGGTGTCTTCGGGTGTGGCATCTGAGGTGGCCATACGCCCATAGAACCATGCACCACTGACACTCCCGATCCCAGTGAATCACTGGTGGAGAACCCGAAAAGCACCCACCTGTGGAGGAGCGGCGGCGACGCCGATCAGGCGAAAATCGCCACGGCCTCCGCCACAGTGGCCGGGCCGGAGATGAGGTGCAGGGTGGCGCGGGCTCCGGCTCCGGTACGGATGAGTTCGGCAAGCACCGCGGCCACATCGGCGCGAGGGATCTTGCCGGCCGGCTCCGGGTGCACGGTACCGCTCTCGTCCGGGCCGGTGCGCTCTAGCCGAACGAGTCCGGTCGGCTCATCGTCGGTCAGGGTGCCGGGTCGCACGATGGTCCAGGCGAGGTCGCGGCCCACCAGGTCGACCTCGGCGCCGAGCTTGGCCTGGAGGTAGGCCAGGAAGTCAGTCGGCACCCCGTCGGGCGTGGCACCGTCGCGGACGAGATCGGCTCCGGTCGACGAAATCTGCACGAACCGACCGACACCCGCTGCCTCGGCTGCATCGGCCAGGAGCACAGAGGCACCCAGATCGACCGTGCCCTTCCTGGCGTCACCGCTTCCCGCACCGGCGCCGGCCGCGAAGACCGCGACATCCGCCCCGGCCAGTACAGCGGCGAGATCCTCGACCGAGGTGCTCTCGAGATCGAGGACCACGGGCTGTGCACCGTCCAACAGGAGATCCGCGCTCTGCTGCTCGGAACGGATCAGCCCGATGACGGTGTGACCGTCGCCCACAAGGGCCCGCGTAAGGGAGCGAGCAATTTTTCCATGTCCACCTGCTATAACAATTCGCATATCAAGGACAACAGGACAGTGGCCGGTGGAATTCCCTGACCCGCCGCAAGATAGGCTCTGCAGCGTGTCAGTACAATCGCGCCGGGGGGCGTCGCCGCGCGTGCGTCGTCGGCGCGCCATCGCCGTTGTCGGCGGACTGCTCGTGGTGGCCTTCCTCGCCACCGTCCTCGTCAACGGATTCACCGGAACCGAACCCACCAGCGCCTCCCCGGAGAACACTCCGAGTGCCCAAGCGCCCACCGAGCCGCCACGGCCGTCGCCCACGGCATCCCCGGAGCCGGCACCGGCGCCGACGTTCGATCGTGCCGCCCGTTCCATCGACGACCCCGACAGCATCTGGGTGGTCGTGGACAAGCTGCGTCCGCTCACCCCCACCGATTACACCCCCGCTGACCTCGTCGACGTGCCCGTGGCATTCGCCAACCCGGCGCGGCTCCGGCAAGAGGCCTCCGATGCCGTCGTCTCGTTGTTCACCGCCTTCGCCTCGGAAACCGGGCTGGCCCTGCAGTCGCAGAGCGCGTACCGCAGTTTCGAAGCCCAGACCCGGGTCTACGACGGCGACATCGCCACCCTCGGCCAGGCCGGAGCCGACCTGAGCACCGCCCGCCCAGGCACCAGCGAACACCAGACCGGCCTGACCATCGACATCAGCGCCCTGCCCGGCCAATGCTCCCTCTCCGCCTGCTTCGGCGACACCCCGCACGGCCAGTGGCTGGCCGCGAACGCGTGGCGATTCGGGTTCCTGCTGCGGTACCCGGCCGACAAGGTCGGGATCACCGGTTACGAGTTCGAGCCCTGGCACTACCGCTACATCGGGATCGAGCTGGCCACCGAAATGCGCAACACCGGCGTGAGCACACTCGAGGAGTTCTTCGGCCTGCCGGCCGCACCCAGCTACGGCTGAATCAATGCGCGTGCATGGGTTGTGCAGGCTCCGTACAGGACCTTGCCAAGAGCGGATGCTTGACTGACGGGCCCCACCCCGCCGACGAGAAACGATTTTGTGCGCCCCGTTCCACTTCCCGACTCCCCAACGCTCACCAGACGCCAACTCAAACGGCACCGGAAACGGACCCGGCGAAGGCTCCACATCGCCATCGTGGCGACACTGACCGCCGGCACCACAGTCGTGGCGATCGTCGCCGGCCTCGCCATCGACGCTGCCGACGTCCGCGCCTCCGCAGGTGCCGTGGCGACCACCGCCACCGCGACACCCACCCCGGTGCCCACTGACACCATCGCCATGGAGACGACCGTGGAACCGGCTCCGCCCATCGTGCGCAGCGCTGTCATCGCCGCGGATGGCACCCCCGCCGGCCCTGTCACCGGCGGCACCGTGGTTACCGTCACCGGCACCGACCTGGCCGCCGTCACCGCGGCGAGCTTCGGCGACAACGCGGCGCAGGTGGTGTCGGCAACCGCGGATACCGTGACACTGCAGGCGCCAGCCGCCGCAGACCTGGCCACCGGCCCGGTGACGGTGAGCCTCTTCGACAGCACCGGTGCGGCGGTCACCGTGGCGGGCGGAACGACCGGCGACGGCACATCCGCCAGCGCGGCAGCGACCTCGGTGCTCGCCGAGGCCATCGAGCCGACGGGTGAGGGCGCCATCACGGCCCCCGCCGCGACCACCGCCCCGGCGGCAGCGCCCGCCCTCACGTTCACTTATGTGCCCGATCCGAAAATCGCCGCGCAGATCGACTATGTGCTCGCGCACTGGCAGAACTACAACACGGATGCCTACGGATCGATCTCCGGCAACGACTGCGTCAATTTCACCAGCCAGTCGCTCATCGCCCGCGGCTGGGCCATGGACGCGGAATGGAATTTCACCGCCGGAACGTACAGCACCGCGTGGGCCAGCTCGACCGCCTTCGCCGCATACCTGACCGCGCACCCGGAACGGGCCACTCCGCTCACCGCGGCGCAGCGCGCCGAGGTGAAGGTCGGCGACATCGTCCAGTTCGACTGGGACAACTCCGGCGACAAGGACCACACCGGAATCGTGACGAGGGTGGAGCGCACGGCCACCGGCGTCGAGATCTACTACGCCGGGCACACCAACAACACCGACTACCGTTCGGTCGACGAATCCCTGGCCCTCTCCGGCGGCAGCGTCACCTACTGGAGCGTCGTCTAAGCCCCCGCACACCACTATCGGCGGGTTGAATCGGTGACTTTGCCTCACCGGTGGCGGCTCATCGGCCAGTCCCAGACTGTTCGGGGCATGATGTGGTTTGCTTGAGAATTCGTCCCCCCGAATAGAGGTAGTTGTGGCTGTAGTTCGACCAGCACGGATCGGCGTCGCCGCGCTCGTTCTCGGCGGCATCGTCGTCGGATCGGTGGCCCTGGCCACATCCGGGGGCAGCCGCACCCCGACGGCGGATTCCACGCCGACGACGGCCTCCGCCTCGGCCACAGCCACGCCCACGCCCACGGCCACCGCCGAACCCCGTGAGACGCCCGCCGCGACGGCCGAACCGGTCGCCGTGGACGCGGCAGTGCAGGCCCAGCTGAATTACGCCCTCACCTACTGGAGTGACTACAACACCGACGTGTACGGCGTGGTCACCGGCACCGACTGTGTCAACTTCACCAGCCAGTCGTTGATCGAACGCGGCTGGACCATGGACGACGCGTGGTGGGCATCCGGCACCGGCTCTGACTTCGACTTCTCGTCGCCGTGGGTCAGCTCGACGGCGTTCATGCGCTACATGGCGGACTCGGGCCGGGCGACCGCGCTCACCGACGACCAGCGCGACCAGGTGAAGCTCGGCGACGTGGTGCAGTTCGACTGGGACAACTCAGGCGACCGCGACCACACCGCCATCGTGTCCAAGATCGAGGGCACCGGCGACGACATCGTCATCTACTACGCCGGGCACACCGATGACACCGACTACCGTTCGGTGGACTACGCGATCACCGAGAAGCACCCCGGCGGCACCGCGTACTACTGGAGCATCCCGTAACCCACAGGCCTATGGGTGGCCCACTTTTGCTAGTTGAGCGGGGTCCCGCACTAGCAAAAGTGGGCCAGTCAAGCGCTGGGGTCAGCTGATCGCGGCGTCGACGATGGCCTTGGCCTCCACCTGCACCTGCTTGAGGTGCTCCGGGCCCTTGAAGGACTCGGCGTAGATCTTGTAGACGTCTTCGGTGCCGCTCGGGCGGGCCGCGAACCAGGCGTACTCGGTGAAGACCTTCACGCCGCCGATCGCCGCACCGTTGCCGGGGGCGTTGCTCAGCGCGCCGATGATCTTGTCACCGGCGAGCTCGGTGGCCGTGATGGCCGCGCCGTCGAGCTTGCCGAGCGCCGACTTCTGCGCCGGCGTCGCCACGGCGTCGATGCGCTCGTAGGCGGGGGCGCCGAAGTGCTCGGCCAGTTCGGCGTAGCGCACGCTCGGTGACTTGCCGGTCACGGCCACGATCTCCGACGCGAGCAGGGCCAGCAGGATGCCGTCCTTGTCGGTGGTCCAGACGGTGCCGTCGAAACGCACGAAGCTTGCTCCGGCGCTCTCCTCGCCGCCGAAGGCGACCGAGCCGTCGATCAGGCCGGGCACGAACCACTTGAAGCCGACCGGCACCTCCCACAGCTCACGGCCGAGGAACCCGGCAACCCGGTCGATCATGGTGGAGGAGACGAGGGTCTTGCCGATCGCGGCATCCGCCCGCCAGCCGTCGCGGTGGCTGTAGAGGTACTCGATGGCCACGGCCAGGAAGTGGTTGGGGTTCATCAGGCCCGCGTCCGGTGTGACGATGCCGTGCCTGTCGGCGTCGGCGTCGTTGCCGGTGAGGATGTCGTAGTCGTCCTTGTGCGCCAGCACCGAGGCCATGGCGGAGGGGCTGGACGGGTCCATCCGGATCTTCTCGTCCCAGTCCAGGGTCATGAAGGCCCAGGTGGGGTCGACGAGTGGGTTGACCACGGTGAGGTTGAGTTCGTACCGGTCGCGGATCGCGGCCCAGTAGTTCACGCTCGCGCCGCCGAGCGGGTCGGCGCCGATGCGGATGCCGCTGGCCTTGATGGCCTTCATGTCGATGATGTTCTCGAGGTCGGCGACGTAATTGCCCCGGAAGTCGTAGGTCTCGACGGCACTGGGCTCGGCCGCGAGGACGGCGCGCATCTCGTCGGCGATGATCTCGTTGGCGCGGTTGGCGATCCAGGAGGTGGCGTCGCTGTCGGCCGGTCCGCCGTGCGGCGGGTTGTACTTGAAGCCGCCGTCAGCGGGCGGGTTGTGGCTCGGGGTGACGACGATGCCGTCGGCCTGGTCGTCGTTGCCGGCCCGGTTGTAGGCCAGGATCGCGTGCGACAGCGCCGGGGTGGGCACGAAGTCGCCGAACTCGTCGACGAGCACGCGCACGCCGTTGCCGACCAGCACCTCGAGGGCGCTGGTGGTGGCCGGGGCGCTCAGCGCGTGGGTGTCAGCGCCGATGAACAGCGGCCCGGTGATGCCTTGGCCGGTGCGGTACTCCACGATCGCCTGGGTGGTGGCGAGGATGTGGTTTTCGTTGAAGGCGGTGTTCAACGAGCTGCCGCGGTGGCCGGAGGTGCCGAAGACGACTTTCTGGGTGGCAATCGAGACATCCGGTTTGAGGTCGTAATAGGCCCTGATGAGGGCCTCAACGTCGATCAGATCGGATTTCTGGGCCGGGGTGCCTGCGCGTTCGCTCATGGTCCCCAGTCTTGCACTCCAACTAGGCTGTGAGCCATGCCAGAGACTCCCGATGTGCACTACAGCTTCCTGGGCCCGGCGGGAACCTTCACGGAGGCCGCCCTCGCGCAGGTGCCAGACGCCCAGGGCCTGCCGTGGCGGGCCGTGAACAATGTGGGCGAGGCCTTCGCCGATGTCGTGAGCGGCCGCAGCGTCGCCGCCATGATCGCGATCGAGAACTCGGTCGACGGCGGAGTGAGCGCCACCCAGGATGCCCTGGCGAGCGTGCCGAACCTGCGGATCATCGGCGAGTACCTGGTGCCGGTCAACTTCGTGCTCGTCGCCCGGCCCGGAACCACCCTCGACGACGTGAAGATCGTCAACGCGCATCCGGTGGCGTACGCGCAGTGCCGCAGCTGGCTCGAAGCCACCCTGCCCCGGCACGGCCACATCCCCTCCTCCAGCAACGTCGCCGCCGCGGCGTCCCTGTTCGAACCGGGCACGCCGGCGGATGCCGCGGTGGCGCCGCCCGGCATCGAGAAGCACCACGACCTCACCGTGCTGGCCCGCGACATCGGCGACAACCCCAACGCCGTGACCCGGTTCGTGCTCGTCGGTCGCACCACGGTCATCCCGGCGCCCACGGGCGCCGACAAGACCAGCGTCATCGTCGAACTGCCGGAGGACCACGCCGGCGCCCTGCTCGAACTGCTGGAGCAGTTCGCCACCCGCGGCGTCAACCTCAGCCTGATCCAGTCCCGGCCGATCGGCGATGCCCTCGGCCGCTACCGGTTCGTCATCGACGCCGACGGGCACATCTCCGACGAGCGCGTGGCGGATGCCCTCCTGGGCCTGCGCAGGTTCAGCCCCAAGGTGATCTTCCTCGGCTCGTATCCCCGGGCCGATAAGCAGCCCAATGAGTTCACCTCGCGGTACGACGACGGGGTGTTCATCGAAGCCAGGGACTGGCTGCGCGGCCTGATTTCGGGGGAGCCGACGGCGTGACCGGCCAGGGGGGAACCGACCGGCCGGTCTTCGACCCGCGTCACGACCCGCGCTTTCAGCGTGGCTACCAGGCCGGTGACGCGGCTCCCGTGGCGCGGCAGCCGCGTCACGACCCGCTATCGCTGCCGGTCGGTGCCCCGACCGTCGCACCCGCATCGGCCGCCGCCGAGCCGGAGGACTCGGCCGATATCCCGGACCTCGATGGTTTCGACCCCGAGCTCTTCCAGGACGAGCTGGAACCCTCCAGGTGGAACCCGTTCATCGCGCTGCTCTGGCTGGTCGTGGTTGTCTTCATCGGCGGTGCGGTCGTCTTGCAGGTACAAGCCGCGACCCTCTCGAACTCGAACAGCTTCTACGACGGCAACGGGCCCGTGCCGATTGAGATGCTGATCCAGCAGCTGAGCTACTCGGTGGCATCACCGATGCTGATCGCAGGCCTGGTCACACTCGCTGGGCTGTTGTTCTGGCACGCGTGGGCCTGGCGGGCCCGGCGCCTGCCCGCTGGTTCCTGACCCGGCTCAGGCAGCCGACTGCTGGCCCGCGGCCACCCGCACCAACAGGGCGCCGGCATCCGCCCGCAGGAACACGCTCTTCACCAACCCGAACTCGTCACCGTCCAGCTCGAACTCCTGCGGCTTCTCGGGCACGATCCGGATGTCGGTGCCCAGCAGGGTGGTCATCGACCGTTCGTTGTCTTCCTCGGTGAACTCGATGATGCGCCGGCCCACGGCCGAGCGGCGCAGGACGCCGTTCTGCCAGGTGACCCGCCGCCAGATCTTGAGCCAGCCGAGCACGCCCTTGGGCTGCAGCACCGCGATGTCGAGGATCCCGTCGTCGATGAGGGCATCGGGCAGGAACTGGATGTTGCCGGGCAGCAGCCCGCAATTGGCGATCAGGATGGTGCTCACCGTGGCCTGGTGTTCGCTGCGGGTGCCCAGGTTGTAACGGATCCGGAACGGCTCCGCCTTGGGGATGGCGCGCATCCCGGCGTCCACATAGGCCAGCCAGCCCACCTGCTTCTTGAGGTCAGGGCGGGTGGCGGCGATCATCTGGGCGTCCAGGCCGAGCCCGGCCATGACCAGGAAGACGTGATCGTCGATCCGCTCGTCCGGGTAGGTGACCGACGCTACGCCGAGGTCGATCGCCCGCGTCTCACCGCTGAAGGCGATGCCGATCGCATCATCGATGCTGGTCAGCGGCAACTTCAGGTTGCGAGCCAGCAGGTTGCCCGTGCCCACCGGCAGCACGCCCAGCGGCACCTCCGCGCCACGGAGCGACTCGGCCACGGCACGAACGGTCCCGTCACCACCGGCGGCCAGCACCAGGTCGACGCCCTTGTGCAGCGCCTTGCGCGTCACCCGCTGGCCGGGGTCCTCCACCGAGGTCTCGAACCAGAGCGTCTCGGCCCAGCCGGCGGCCTCGGCGGCGGCGGTCACGCCGGCGCGCAGCCGCACAACATCCGTTTTCACCGGGTTGTAGACCACCGCGGCCCGACGCTGCGTGGGGATGTCGTCGATGGGGGCCGAACTGGAGGGCTGCACCCGCACAGGCTAGCAAGGCAGCCCAGGCGGCGCTTGTAGACTGGCCGGGTGATTGATCCGGTGCTGCTACGCGAAAATCCCGACCTCGTCAAGCGATCGCAGGAGGCGCGGGGTGATTCCGTCGACGCCGTCGACGCGGCGCTCGCAGCCGACGCCGAGCGCCGGTCCTCGATCACCAGCTTCGAGGCGCTGCGTGCGTCGCAGAACGCTTTCGGCAAGACCGTGGCCCAGGCCCCGCCCGCCGAGAAGAAGGCCCTCGTCGCCCAGGCGCAGAGCCTCGCCGCCGAGGTCAAGGCGGCCGGTGTCGTCGCCGCCGAGGCGGAGGCCACGTTCACCAAGGTGATGCGCACCATCGCCAACCCGATCATCGACGGCGTTCCCGCCGGCGGCGAGGACAACTTCGCCACCCTGCGCACGCACGGTGAGATCCCCACCTTCGACTTCGAAGCCCGCGACCACCTCGAACTGGGCGAGATGCTCGGCGCCATCGACATGGCCCGCGGCGCCAAGGTGTCCGGCGCCCGCTTCTACTTCCTGCGCGGCATCGGCGCCCGGCTCGAGATCGCGCTGATGAACATGGCTCTCGACCACGCGCTCGCCGCCGACTTCATCCCCATGATCACCCCCACCCTGGTGCGGCCGGAGATCATGGACGGCACCGGGTTCCTCGGCGAGCACGCCGACGAGATCTACCACCTGCCCGCCGACGACCTCTACCTCACCGGCACCAGCGAGGTCGCCCTGGCCGGGTACCACAGCGACGAGATCCTCGACCTGAACGACGGTCCGCTCCGCTACGCCGGCTGGTCCACCTGCTACCGGCGCGAGGCGGGTTCGGGCGGCAAGGACACCCGCGGCATCATCCGGGTGCACCAGTTCAACAAGCTCGAGATGTTCACCTACGTGCTGCCCGAGAACGCCGAGGCCGAGCACACCCGCCTGGTGGCCCTGCAGGAGCAGATGCTGCAGGCCCTCGGCCTGAGCTACCGCGTGATCGACGTTGCCGCCGGCGACCTCGGCTCCAGCGCCGCCCGCAAGTACGACATCGAGGCCTGGGTGCCCACCCAGAACGCCTACCGCGAACTCACCAGCACCAGCAACTGCACCACCTACCAGGCGCGGCGCCTCGACATCCGCTACCGCACCGAGTCCGGTAAGACCGCGCCGGTCGCCACCCTCAACGGCACCCTGGCCACCACCCGCTGGATCGTCGCGATCCTGGAAACCCACCAGCAGGCCGACGGTTCGGTCATCGTGCCGGAGGCGCTGCGACCGTACCTCGGCGGGCTCGACGTGCTCACGCCCATCCGATGACCGTCCTGACTGACACCTCCTGGCTTGTCGCCCTCGACATCGACGGCACGACCCTGCACGAAGACGGCACCATCAGCGAGGCCGTCATCAGGCAGATCCGGCGGGTGTCAGAGGCCGGGCACGAGATCATGCTCGCCACCGGCCGAAGCGCCGCCGCGACGCTGCCCGTGCTCGACCGGCTGGAGATCACGCCGCGCTACGTGGTGTGCTCCAACGGTGCCATCACGCTGCACCGCGACCCGGATGCGCCGATGGGCTACCGCCGGGAATGGGTCGAGACCTTCAACCCCAGCGAGGTGCTCCTCTCCATCCGCTCGCACCTGAAGACCGCACGGTACGCCGTCGAGGACGAGCACGGCTACTACCGCTACACCGAGGCCTTTCCCGACGCCACCATCGGCATCGACAGCGAGCACGTCGAGTTCGAGGAGCTCCTGACCCGCGACGCCACCCGCGTCGTCGTGGTGTCGCCCGACCACGACATGGACGACTTCCTGGCCGTGGTGGAACAGATGGGCCTCAACCGGGTGAGCTACGCGATCGGCTGGACCGCCTGGCTCGACATCGCCCCCGACGGGGTGAACAAGGCCACCGCGATGGAACGGGTGCGCGCCGAACTCGGCGTGCCCCGCAGCCGGGTGATGGCCGTCGGCGACGGCCGCAACGACATCGACATGCTGCTCTGGGCGGGCGCCCAGGGACGCGGCGTGGCCATGGGGCAGTCGCCGGAGGACGTGCTCGAGGCCGCCAGCGAGCTCACCGTGAGCGTCTACGACGACGGCCTCGCCGTGGTGCTGAGCAGCCTCTAACCAGGAATTAGTGAGGATATAAGGATCCCCGTGGCCAGTGCGTCCTGAAATACTCACTACGTCCTTGTATGCGGATGCTGCCCTCGTTCAGAACCTTGCCAGATCACGGTGTCAGGCTGCACATTCCGTGATCGGCTAAGATCGGGCGCAGTTCGAAGTTGGATTTTCCCTGCGACGGGGCGCATCCAGTTCGAACACGGGAGGGCTGTCCGAGCGGCCGATGGAGCCAGTCTTGAAAACTGGTGGGCAGAAATGTCTCGTGGGTTCGAATCCCACGCCCTCCGCGCTGCGAGGCGCTGTACCTGCATAACGACGAAAGGACCTGCGTGAGCGACCAATTGCGCCCCCGCTCGAAACGATCGAAGCAGATCAGCCCCATCGCCCGTCACGGCCGGCTCAAGCGCTCCAACGCGTTCGCCAACGTCGCCAAGGTCCTCGCCGCCGCCCTGGCAGTCGTCATGGTCAGCGGCGTTTCCGTTGCCGCCCTCGCCACCCTCAACGTGGCCGCCAGCGTGAAGCCGGCCGTGGTGCTCGACAACGAGACCGACGGCCCCGTGCCCCAGATCGACTCCATCGACGGCGGCGCCAATCTGTTGCTCGTCGGCAGCGACAGCCGCCAGGGCCAGGGCGACGGATTCGGTGACCCGACCGAGGAAACCGCCGTGCTCAACGACGTGACGATGCTCATGCACATCGCCGAAGACCACAGCAGCGCCACCGTGATCAGTTTCCCTCGCGACACCTTCGTGCCGATCCCTGAGTGCACCGGCCCGGACGGCGAGACCTACTCCTCGATGAGCAGCCAGAAGATCAACACCACCCTCAACTACGGCGGGCTGGCCTGCACCGTCTCGACGGTTGAGGCCCTCACCGGTCTGTCCATCCCGTACGCCTCCCTCATCCAGTTCAACGGCGTCGCCGCCATGTCAGAGGCCGTCGGGGGTGTGCCCGTGTGTATCGCCGAGCCCATCGTCGACGAGTACACCGACCTCAACCTCAGCGCCGGCGAGCACGAACTCAAGGGCCTCGAGGCGCTGCAATTCCTGCGCACCCGGCACGGAGTCGGAGACGGCAGCGACCTGGGCCGCATCAGCAACCAGCAGGTCTTCCTGTCAGCGCTCGTGCGCACCCTGAAGAGCGCCGAGACGCTGAGCGACCCGATCAAGCTGTACTCGATCGCCAAGGCCGCCGTCGACAACATGGAACTGTCGACCTCGCTGCAGAGCATGGACACCATGGTCTCCATTGCCATGGCCCTGAAGGACATCCCGCTCGAGAAGGTCGTCTTCGTGCAGTACCCGATCAACTACGTCGACGGCGGTGTCGAACCGGATGAGGCCGCTGCCGCAGACCTCATCGCGGACATCAACGCCGACGTTTCCCCGACGCTGGATCCGGGCGACGCCGACTACCTCTCGGTCGCCGATCCGGCCGCCACCCCCACCGAGGAGCCCGTCGACCCCGCTGCCCCGGTTGACCCCGCGGCGGAACCGACCGAGACCGCGACCGCCCTGCCGTCGAACGTCTACGGGCAGGACGCCTCACAGCTCACCTGCTCGGCCGGCCGGGCCCTCGAGGACCAGTAGCGCCGCTGTCCGCGGCATCCGTATCGCCGATGTGCAAACGGATGCCGCGGTGCCGTTAGTATGGTGGATGTGCGTTTGTGCAAGCATCCGCTC
Organism: Cryobacterium sp. AP23; assembly: GCF_054075385.1. NCBI lineage: Bacteria > Bacillati > Actinomycetota > Actinomycetes > Micrococcales > Microbacteriaceae > Cryobacterium > Cryobacterium sp. AP23. The sequence continues at coordinate 3,035,162 of NZ_CM133415.1, forward strand.
GGGAGACGTCGCATAGCCCGGCTTAGTGCACCACCCTGCTAAGGTGGAGTGCCCCTCACGGGGCACCGAGGGTTCAAATCCCTCCGTCTCCGCACTTCGAAAAAACCCGCCCGATCAGCTGATCAGGTGGGTTTTTTGTTTGTACCGGTGAGCTTTACGACGTTGACGGGGGACAGGTCGACGGTGACCCGGTCGGGGTCGATGCCGGCGGCAACCAGGGCGGTCTCCAACTCGGTTGTGCCCGGGATCGGTGGTTTCCCCTGCACCCGCAGGATCACCTCGGTGCCCTGCGTCGACACTCCGGTGACGGACCAGCCGACCCCGGCGGCCCACTCCGTGCCCACGGCCTGCACGGCGCCTTCCAGGTTGCTCTGAGCGGTGACGGTGACGCTCGTGACGGTGAGCGGCACCCCGACGAGGAGCAGCATCGCGGCCAGGAGCGCGACCGGTGTCACCAGGCTCGGCGTGCTGTGGTCGCCGGGTGCCCGTCGACGGGTCAACCGGCTCACGCCGTACACCGACATCACCACGATGCCGGTGCCGAGGATGGCGACCACGTTGGTGAGGAACAGCAGCAGGGCGCCCAGGAACTGGTCGACCGACCCGGACTCGAGCACCAGGCCGGCCACGGTGAGGGGCGGCACCAGGGAGATGGCGATGGCGACGCCGGGCAAGGTGTCGGAGATGTCCCGGCGCACCAGCGCCACCGAGCCGACCACGCCGGTGCCCAACGCCGCCAGCAGGTCGATCAGTCGGGGGCTCACCCGGCCGGCTACCTGGGCGTTCGTGCCGGCGAGCACCGCGGTCTGCACGAGCAGGCCGACGGCGAAGCCGATCAGCACGGCCGCCGCGGCGCCGGCAACCACGAGCAGCAGCGACCGGGCGAGGTTGGCCCGGTCGCCCAGCACCGTCGCCAGCATCGTGCCGAGGATCGGGGTCATCAGGGGAGCCACGATCATGGCGCCGATGACGGTGGCCGTCGAATCTCCCACCACGCCCGCCGCGGCGATGATCGAGGCCAGCACGAGCAACAGCCAGAACCGGGAATACCGCGCGCCGGCGGACGACCCGTCGAAGAAGACGGCATCGCGCATATCGGCGGCGGTGTTGAATCGGTCGGCCACGCTGTGAACCTAGCCCCGGTGCGGTGGCCTGGGTAGCCGGGGCAGAATGGGGCATGGCCACCCGACTGCTATTAATCTCCGATACCCACGTTCCCCAGCGGGCCAGGCGCCTGCCCGATGAACTGTGGCAGGCCGTGGACGATGCCGACCTGGTGCTGCATGCCGGGGACTGGGTGGACCTTCTCCTGTTCGAGGAACTGACCCAGCGGGCGCGGGCGCTGCTCGGCGTGTTCGGCAACAACGACGGCGCCGGGCTGCGGGCGGTGATGCCGGAGATCGCCAGGGAAACTATCGAGGGCATCCGGTTCGCCATGATCCACGAAACCGGTGACGCCGCGGGCCGTGAGGCGCGTGCCGACGTCGCCTTCCCCGACACCGACGTGCTCGTCTTCGGGCACAGCCACATCCCCTGGGACACCGTGTCGCCGGCGGGCATGCGCCTGCTCAACCCCGGGTCACCCACCGACCGGCGGCGCCAACCGGCCGGCACCTACCTCACGGCCGTCGCCGATGCGGGCCGGCTCTCCGAGGTGACGCTGGTCCCGCTCCCGCCGCGGTAGGACACTTTCGCCGGGTCAGGACAGCGAGGTCGTCCGCAACCGCAGGTACCTGGCCACGAACTCGTCGGTGGGAACCGGCCGGGAGTACAGGTAGCCCTGCGCGTACCGGCAGCCCCGGTTCCGCAGCCACTCGGCCTGCACCTCGGTCTCGACGCCCTCCGCGATGACAATGAGCCCCAGCGACGCCGCCAACTTGATCGTGAGATCGGCCACGGGGGAGTCGCCGCCCGCCTCGATCACCGCCACGAAGGACTGGTCGATCTTGATCAGGTCGAGGTCGATCTCGGTGAGCCTGGACAGGCTCGAGTGCCCGGTACCGAAATCGTCCATCGAGATGAGCACGCCGGCGTCCCGCAGCACCCGGATGTTGTCGCGCACCGCGACGGCATCGCTGCCGAAGTCCGTCTCCGTGACCTCGATGCGCACCAGGTCGGGCGGCAGACCCGCATCCGCGCATTCACCGAGCACGAACAGGCCGTACCCGGGGGAGGCCAGCTCCCGGGGGGACGCGTTGATCGACACGCTCACCGGATCGCGATCCCACCGGCGCAGCCGCCGCCAGCTCGCCGCCGCGGCGACCGACTCCCGCACAACCCAGCGCCCGAGCACCTGCATCGACCCGCTCGACTCGCACAGTGGGATGAACTCGCTCGGCGGCACCAATCCTCGGCTGGGGTGCTGCCAGCGCACCAGGGCCTCGGCTCCGACGGCCACGCCGGTCGCGAGCTCGACCACCGGCTGGAAGAGCAGGAAGAACTCGTTGTTGCGCAGCCCGTCCCGCACCGCCGCCGGAGAGGCGTAGTAGCCGCCGTGGACGATGACCTTTCCGCGGCCGATGCGCTGTGCCTCGAAGAGCGCCTTGCCGGCCCGGCCGAAGAACTCGGTTTGGGACTCATCGCCTTCGCGCGAGGAGATTCCGGCCGAGAATCCCACCACCTGGCTTTGTACGTGATCCAGCAGGTCCCCGGCCTCGGCGGAGGTGTGCGCGGGCAGCAGGATCGCGAACGCGTCGCCCTCCATCCTCGCCATGGTGGCCGTGGCCGGCAGCGCCGCCCTGACCCCGTTGACGAACGCGACCATCGCCGCGTCGCCGCCGGCCAGGCCGGCCTGCCGGTTGACCAGGGCGAACTCGTTGATGTCCAGCCGCACGAGCGAGAGCGGCTCAGACGGTGACCCATCCCGCATGGCGGCGCTGAGCACCTGCTCGAATCCGGCGAAGTTGTGGATGCCGGTGAGCTCGTCGGTCTCGGCGAGGAGGGCGCTGCGGGCGAACCAGGTGAGCCCGAGGCCCGTGGCCAGCATGAGCATCGCGGACATGGCGACATCGGCCGGGCGGGCACCGGGGTGGAGGGCGAGGGTGATGAGCGCCAGGGGGATGAAGACGACCGGGTAAGCCAGCGACTGGGCGGCCGGGATCACCGCGAAGGCGACCAGGGCGAGCAGGCTCGGCGACCAGGCGAAGGTGAACGTGATCGGCTGATCGCCGGTGACGGCCTGGCAGAGGATGCCCATGGCCCCCATCCAGCAGAGCGCCACGTGGCGCAGCGGCACGCGCATCCGGTGACGAAAGCAGACCGTGAGCACCCCGGTGGCCAGGAGGGTTGCCCCGGCGACGAGGAGAACCCCGAACGGGTCGCCGTTCTGCGCGATGCCGAAGCCGGCGTAGAGGAAGAGCGGCACCCCGAAGCCGAATTGCGCGATGCCGAGCAGGATGCCGGCCGAGTCGGCGGCGTTGAACAGCCCGGGGCGGTAACCCACCCCCGAGCGCCGAGGAGAGCGCTTCATGCGCCGCCCCCTGACCCCAGTGCTCGGCAACATCACCGCGCTGTGCTCAATCTACCGCTCCACCCCCGAACACGTGGCATCGGCTAATCAGCGGGCTTGAGGACCTCGTTGGTGAACCCCTCCAGGCGGGCGAGCAGGCCGGCGCCGCGGGCCGCGACCATCTCGGCCGGATTGGGTTGCATCTGCGACGGCGGCGGGAGGATGCGGATGAGCGTGGAACAGGCCAGGTCGGAGCAGATGTAGGTGCCGACGGTGTTGCCGTCCCGGCCGGCCTGGCCGGCCTTGGGCACACTGAACAGGCTCACCTGGTGGGCCGGTTGCTGGGTACGGCAGAGCGAGCAGAACGCCGACATCGAGCGTCCCGGCCCGCGGGCCGCGGCGCGCAGCACCATGCCCAGCGGGGAATCGCCGCGCCAGAACACGATGTAGCCGCGCTGGGCGTGCTGCGGGTCGCGCCAGCCGAGGTATTCGCGCTGGTCCCAGATGGTCTCGTGCAACCCGGGCAGCGGCATCCGGGCGATCTCGTCGGCGGTGGCATTCACGATGGAGCCGCGGATCTCGGCAGCAGATAGTGGTTTCATGATCTCCCTCCGATAATCCGTACAGCGTAGCCGAGCCTTTTCCCGGGCTCAACGCCTGCGCCCCCGGCGCGTCGAGCGAGCCGGGGGCGGAGGCGTTGCGCACTGGGGGAGTTACGCGATGGCGCGCAGACCGTCGATCAGCGGGGTGGTGGGCCGGCCGATCAGGGTCGCCAGCTCGGTGGAGCCGCCGGCCAGCAGACCGTCGCGGGTGTTGCCGTCCAGGGCGACGACGAAGCCGACGGTGCCGCCGTCAAGGCCGGCGCCGGTGAGGATCGCGGTGTGCTCTTCGGGGCTGACCGAGCTGAACACGACGGGGCGACCGACCAGCTCGGTGAGCGCATCGGCCATCTCGGATCCGGTCCAGGCCACGTCGCCGGCGAGCTCGTAGATGACGTTCTCGTGGCCCGGCGTGGTGAGCACCACGGCGGCGGCCTCGGCGTAGTCGGTGCGGGACGCGCTGGCAACACGACCGTCGCCGGCGCTGGTGAGGTACACGCCGTTGTCGCGGGCCTGCTCGATGGCGGCGCCGTAGTTCTCGGTGTACCAGCCGTTGCGGAGGATGGTGAAGGGCACCCCTGAGGCCTGCAGGGCCTCCTCGGTGGCCTTGTGCTCCGGCGCGAGGATCAGCGCGGAGGTGGTGGCGGCCGGAGCGCTCGTGTACACGATGCGGCTGACGCCGGCGGCGACCGCGGCGGTGATGGCGTTGGTGTGCTGCGCCACCCGCTGGCCGACCTCGCTGCCGGAGACGAGCATCAGGATGTCGGCGTCGGAGAATGCGGCGGCCAGGCTGGCCTCGTCGGAGTAGTCGACGACGGCGGTGGACACGCCCGTGGCGGCAAGGTCGGCCAGGCGCGCGGTGTTGCGGCCGACGGCGGTGATCTCCGCGGGGGTGACGCCGCGGGTGATGAGGTGCTCGACGATGAGGTGTCCGAGCTGGCCGGTTGCTCCGGTGACGACGATAGACATGCGCGTTCCTTTCGTAGCGCGCAGTCGCGCGCCTTCTGGGGGGTGTAACCGGCGACCTGGCCCAATACTTCCCAACCGCAGGTACCCACCTTTTGGTAAGTTGGGTGCATGACCCCTCCCGTGCTTACTCCACCCGCCGTCGACGGGGCCGTGCGCGACCGCCTGGCCCGCCTGGTGGGCGATGCAGTGCCGTCCGCCGACGGGGCGCCGGCGGCGAACGTCTTCGCGGCCGGCTGCGCCAGCCGGGTGGTCCTCGATCACGTCACGAGCAAGTGGGGCGTGCTCGTGCTGGTGGCGCTGTCGGAGACCAGCCTGCGGTGGGGCGAGCTGCGCCGAGGCATCGAGGGCATCAGCGAGAAGATGCTCGCGCAGACCCTCCGCATCCTCGAGGCCGACGGTCTGGTGCACCGGGAAGCGCAACCGACCATCCCGCCGCGAGTGGACTACAGCCTCACTGATCGCGGGCACGACCTGGCCGCGCACCTCATCCCGCTGGTGCGCTGGGTCGGTGCGAACGCCGGCGATATCGTGGGCGACCGCTGAGACCGGCCGGGCGGCCCCTGGGCCGGGCTCAGAGGTTGGGCAGGAACTGCAGCCAGGCCAGCCGCCGGTCGCCGCGGGGATCCGACTCCACCCGGTCCTCCTCGTCGAAGATCAGCGTGAGGCGCTCACCCTCGGTGTAGACCGGCCATTCCGGCCCGGTGAGACCGGTGGCCGCGAAGCGCAACCAGTGCGCGCGCATCCGGTCGCCGGTGCGCAGGAAACTCTCCCGGCCGCCCAGGGCCGTGAGCCGGCGCAGCTGGCGGTCGCTGCGCGACGTGGAGAGGGCGAGCAGTTCGAGCCCGTGGGTGGCGTCGTAGCCGAGCACGCGCAACAACCGGGGGGCCAGGTCGAAGCGGTACAGGTAGACCGGCGCCGAACGGGAATGCAACTCAGCGACCTGCACGCTGGGAAACCAGAACGCGTAGTCCGCGCCGAAATCCATTTCGGCACGCAGGGCCGGCAGGGCGGAGTACACCACCCGCATCCCCTCGTGCGAGTCGGGCGGTGCCCCGTCGAAGAGCGACTGGATGCGTGTGATCGACCGCGGCAGGATGTCGATCCGGCCGCGGAACAACGAGCCTTCCCGGTCGTTCGTGCCGATGATCAGCGGCACCGGCTGGGCATGGCCCTGCCGGAAGGCGTCCAGCGGGCGTTCGGGCAGGAAGTCGCCGTCGACGACGGGGGCCATGCAGAAGGTGCCCGGATCGACGTCAGGGGTGCGGCGTTGCAGCACAAGGGCGGCACGCACCAGGGCGGGCCACGGCGCGGTGTCCAGCAGCTCGGCCGCGGGGCGCCGCCCGCCGGCCAGCTCCGGCGCGCCATCCTGCCGCAGCACCTCGACGAACTCGGAGGCCCACCGGCCGGCCAGCGCGGGCGAGTAGGCGGCGTTCGACGGTGGGCTCTGGGCGATGGCCCTGGCGAACAGTCCGGCGGCAGCGGGCGTCGCCAGCAGCGTCACCACGGCATTGCCGCCGGCGGACTCGCCGATCACGGTGACGTTGGCGGGATCGCCGCCGAACGAGCGAATGTTCTCCTGCACCCATTCCAGGGCGGCGACCTGGTCGCGCAGCCCGAGGTTGCTCTCGAAGGTGCGGGTGCGGGTGCTGAACCGGCTGAAGTCGAGGTAGCCGAGGGCGCCCAGCCGGTAGTTGAGGGCGACGTAGATGGTCTGGCCGGAGCGCACGATGGCCTGGCTGCGCTCGGTGAAGTCCTGAGAGGCACCCGCGGTGTAGCCGCCGCCGTGGATGAAGACCATCACCGGCAGGTTGGCGGCATGAGGCACGGCGGCCGGCCGCTGCACGTTCAGGGTGAGACAGTCCTCGCCCATCCGGGTGCGGCGGCTCACCCCCTTGAACTGGGTGCCCCGGTCCTGCGGGGCCACCGGGCCGTAGGCGGTGGCGTCGCGGACGCCCGCCCACGGGATCACCGGCTGGGGTGCGCGGAACCGCATCCGACCCACCGGCGGGGCCGCGTACGGGATGCCGCGCCAGGTTTGCACCCCGTCGTCGGGTCGGCTGCCGCGCACCAGGCCACCGGTGACGCGCACCTCCAGCGGCCAGGAACGGGGAGCGGATGCTGGCAAGTTCGCCGGGGCGTTCTCCGGCAGAGGGCGGAACATCGTGTTTCCCTCCTGCCCCGGTCCGAGCGGGGCGCTGCGTCTCCTAGCGGTACTCCGGGTTCGGTTCGAACCCGAACCTCTCGCCGGCGTCCCACTCCTTGCGCAGGTTGCCGTAGGCGGGGATGCCCCGGTTGGCCTTGAGGATCGCGGCCAGGTGCATCAGGTTCCAGGTCATGAACGTGGTGTTGCGGTTGGTGAACTCGTTCTCCGGCCCGCCGGAGCCCGGGTCGAGGTAGCTCGGGCCGGGGCCGATCTCGCCGATCCAGCCGGCATCCGCCGCGGGCGGGATGGTGTAGCCGATGTGCTGCAGGCTGTAGAGGATGTTGGAGGAGCAGTGCTTCACACCGTCCTCGTTGCCGGTGACGATGGCGCCGCCGACCTTGCCGTAGTAGATGTACTGGCCCTTGTCGTTGTACTCGCCCGACATCGCGTACAGCCGTTCGACCACCCGCTTGGTGACCGAGCTGTTGTCGCCGAGCCAGATCGGGCCGGCGATCACCAGGATGTCGGCGGCCATGACCTTGTCGAACAAGGCCGGCCAGGCATCCGTTGCCCAGCCGTGCTCCGTCATGTCGGGGTACACACCGGTGGCTATGTCGTGGTCGATCGCGCGGAACTCCTCGACGTGCACGCCCTGTGCGCGCATCAGGTGCGCACTGAGGGCGAGGACACCTTCGGTGTTGCTGATCTCGGGGCTGCGCTTGAGGGTGCAGTTGATGAACAGGGCGCGCAGGCCGTGGTACTCGAACGAGGCCTGGGTGTTCCGCGTCGTCGCCATGAGGGCAGTCAAGCACCGGCCCCCGGCCTCGTCTAGCCCGGTGTTGCCGCCCGCCCGTCGTGTTCAATTCCGTTCATTTGCGTACTTCCCGCCTTCGTTTGCGAAACGAAGGGCGGAAGTACGCAAATGAAACGTCTCAGCGGGTCAGGCGGGTGTCTGCGGGTGGCGCGGCGCGAAGTGGCGGGCCAGGAACAGCACCGGGACGAGCAGCGCCATCGGCAGCAGGAACGCCTGCGCGAGCCCGGTGGTGTCCGCGAGCAGGCCGACCAGCACGGCCCCGAGCACCGCGCCGGCGTAGTTGAACAGGTTGACCCTGGCGATCACCTCGTCGCTGCGGGCTTCGTGCAACTCGCCCGCTGCGCTGAACGCCAGCGGCACCAGGGCGCCAACGGCGAAGCCGGCCAGGGCGAAGCCGGCCACGGCCGCCCAGGTGACGGGAACCAGCGCCACGAGCAGACAGCCGAGGATCGCCAGCACCGTGGTGCAGACGGCCAGGACCACCCGGCCGAACCGGCGTACGAGCAGGTCGGCGCCGATGCGGGTGACCAGGATGGCGGCCTGGTACGCGGCGTAACCCAGCGGGGCGATCGCGGCACCGGTGAGCAGCACGTCGTGCAGGTACACCGTGCTCCAGGTGCTCACCGCGGAGTCGACGACGAACGCGGCCAGCACCACGGCGCCGAACACGGCGATGCCGCGACCCGGCAATTTGCCGTGAGGCGCCGCATCCGTTGCCGGGGTCAGCTTGGTCAGCCGGGGGTCGAAGCCGCGCACCCCCACGATCGCGATGATGAGTGCCACGCAGGCGCCCGTCACCAGGGCGATGCCGGCGTTGGCCGCGGTGCCGGCCACGGCCGACATGAGCAGCGCGCCCAGGATGGCGGCGCCGGTGTACCAGGCGAAGAAGCCGGCCATCACGGAGACGCCGACGCGTTGCTGCACGAGCACGCCCTGCATGGCGCCGGCGGCGTCGACGATGCCCAGGCCGGCGCCGTAGATCGCGAACGCGGCGATGAAGGCGGGCAGCCCCACCGGGGAGGCGATCAACGGCAGGGCGACGGCCTCGAGCAGCAGGCCCACCACCAGGGCCACCCGGCTGCCCCAGCGCAGGGCGAGCCGGTCGGCCAGCATGGAGCCGCCCGCGGCCGCCAGGCAGACCAGCAGCACGATCAGCGACACGACGGTGTCGTCGATGCCGTACCGGCTCTTGAGGTTGGGCAGCGAGGTGACCACCACGGCGTAGCCGAAGCCCTGGGCGGCGTAACTGGCGCTCACCGCCACCCGGGAGCGCCGGATGCTGACCGGTGAGTGGATGATCGTCGGTGCGCTCATGCTGTCGGCTCCAGTTCGGGGTGGTGGGAGCGCACGATGCCGAAGGCTTCGTGGGCGATCTCGAGGGTGCGGGTGATGTCGGCGCTGGTGAGGGCGGCGTTGAGGAAGTGGTTGTGGTGCGAGGTGAAGAACACCCCGCGCCGCACACATTCGGCCACCCACTCCTGGTGCAGCATGAGCGAGTCGTCGTCGGCGATGCGGAGGTAGAACAGGGCGGGTGCCCCGGAGGCTATCAGGGTGAAGCCGTTGTCCGCCGCTGCGGCGGTGAGCCCGGTGGTGAGTTCGGTGCCGAGAGTCTGGAACTGCGCCGGCGCATCCAGTTGCTTGAGCTTGGTGAGGGTGGCGATGCCGGCCGCGAACGGTACCGCGCTCATCCAGTAACTGCCGGTGTAGTGCAGGCTGCTCACGGTGTCTTTCAGCGACTCGCGGCCGCAGAGGGCTGAGACGTTGTAGCCGTTGGCGAGGGCCTTGCAGAAACAGATCAGGTCGGCCTTGAAGCCGAAGTAGTGGTCGGAGCCGGCCAGGTCGAGACGGAACCCGGCGCGGACGTCGTCGACGATGAGCACCACCCCGTGGGCGTCGCAGAGCGCCCGCACGGCCTGCCAGTAGCCCGCTTCCGGCAGCGTGTTGTCGGTGAAGTTGCCGTGCATGTACGGCTGGGCGATGAGGCCGGCGATGCTGCCGCGGTGATCGCTGAACAGGCGCTCCAGGGCGGGCAGGTCGTTGAAGTCGACGTAGAGGTTGTTCGCCACCTCCTCCTCGAGCACGCCCGGGTAGTCGAGCTTCTGGGTCCAGGGCGCCACGCCGTGATAGAAACCGTTGATGAAGACGATCTTCTTGCGCCGGGTGGCGGCGCGGGCGGTGAGCACGGCGAGGGTGGTGGCGTCGCCGCCGTTCTTGGCGAAGAAGGCCCAGTCGGCGCTCGCCACGGTGTCCACGAGCAGCTCGGCGAAGTCGACCATGATCGCGGACGGGATGGTGACCACGTCTTCGAGCCTGGCCTGCCTGGCCGCGGCGGCGTCCACATCCGGGTCGGCATAGCCGAGCACATTGGGCCCGTAGCCGCACATGTAGTCGATGTACTCGTTGTCGTCGAGGTCCCAGAACCGGGTGCCCTCTGCCCGGGAGGAGAACAGCGGGAACGAGGTCTGCGGGATGTAGCAGCCCTCGGTGGGCCCCTGGTGGCCGTAGATGCCGGAGGGGATGACGTTCAGCGCGCGGGCGAACGCGGCGCGGCTCTTCTCGAAGGTGTACGGGGTGGTGGGCGCGGTGCGCGCGGGAACGAGGCTCATGGCGCTTACTTTCCGAGGTAGTGACCGACACGGTCGAGGATGCGGTTGACGTTGTCGACCATGGAGATGACACCGCGCATGGCCAAGCGGCCGTCGCTCATGCAGGCGATGGCGGAGAGGTCGCCGGCGAGGATGCCGCCGGTGACCTCGAGGGTGGAGAAGGTGAGCGCGCCGCGCGGGTGCGGCGACGGCGCGGCGACGAAGGTGGCGTGGTGGTCGCGGAGGGCCAGGTGGTACGCGAGCGTGCCGGTCACCTCGAGCGCGATGTCACCGTCGGGGATGTGGTGGGCGCTGAACCTGCCGCTGCGGTCTTCGTTGGCCACCTGGGCGAGGGCTGCCGCGGCCACGTGCAGGGTGAGGATGGTGCTCGTCTCCCGGAACTCCGCGTCGACCTGGTCGGCCGCGGTGGGCTTCAGGTAGCGGCCGAGCAGGTCGGTGAGCGGCGCGAACACCCCGGTGAGGAAGCGCAGCCGGTGTGGGGCGGCGAGCGGGATCGGCTGGGCGGCGCCGTCGATCATCCGGTTGAAATGCGCCACCGAGGTGAAGGCCAGGGTGACGAGCGGGGCCTGGGGCTCCCGGCCCCAGCGCACCCCGGTCGCGTCGACGGTGAGCACCGCGCGGGGCAGTCCGGGCACCACGAAGCGAATGCCGACCGGGGTCGGCGTGCCGGCGAGCAGGGCCCGCGCGGCGGGTACCCGTTCGACGAGCAACGGCAGCGTGCCGAGCACGGCGAAGAGGTTGATGTGCGCGTGCACGCGCGGGTCGGTGTCAATCAGCACTGGGCTGCTCCTTGCGGGACGGGGTGGGAGCCGACTCGAGGTCCGGGCCGGCGACGGCCGGCCGGGCCAGTCGGGCGAGGGCGTCCGCCGCGAAGACGACGGTGGCGCGGGCCGCCGCGGTGTCGCGGTCGGCGAGCCAGGTGCTGGTGATGCCGTCGGTGAGGGTCACCAACAGGCGGGCCGCGTGGGGCAGCGGCACCGACCACTGGGTGCCGCTGGCGGTCGCCGCCACCTGGAGGCTGTGCGCCGCGGCGGAGTAGTAGGCGCTGTACTGGGCGGTTGGCCGGGGTGCCGGGCCGGCCTGTCGCATGGCGTAGAGGCTGAGTTCGAGCAGCGCCTGCTCGCGCTGGGGATCGGCCACGAGCAGGTCGAGGTAGCTGTCCAGGCCCTGGCGCAGGATGTCGGCGAGGTCGGCGCCCGGGTGCTCGGTGCCGGGGAGCGCGGCCAGGGCGGCATCGTGTTCCTCGGCGGTGACGGCCTCGATGACCGCGGCGACGAGGTCGTCGCGGGAGTCGAAGACGTAGTGGAAGCTGCCGAGCGGCATGCCCGCCTCGGCGACGATGGCGCGGGTTGTGGCCGCGGCCAGGCCCGAACGGGCGATCACGCGCACGGCGGCACCGATCAGGGCGGCGCGGCGGTCCGCGAGGGCCAGCCGGGCCAGGGGCCGCCGGGGCGGGGTCGCGGGCGACGGTGCGGCGCTCATGCGGTGAGCCGTGCGGAGACGAGCAGGGCCAGCCGGGCGGGGGCGAGCCGGGCGAACAGGGCGGTGGCCCGGTTGCGCCTGCCGACCACGAGCGACGGCGGAGAGGACCGGCGGCCGAGGGCGACGAAGGCGGCATCCACCACCTGGTCGACGGTGAGCATCTGCCCCACCTTGAACCGCTCGGAACCGGCCGCGGCGAAGAACTCGGTCTGGGTCGGGCCGGGCGCCAACGCCAGGACCTGCAGCGCACTGCCGCGGGACTCCTGCCAGATGGCCTCGGTGAGGGCCGTGACGAAGGCCTTGGTGGCGGCATAGACGGCGATGTTGGGCAGCGGTTGGTACGCGGCGGTGCTCGACACGTTGAGCAGAAGGCCGGCGGGGGAGGCGAGTAACTGGGGCAGCAGCAGCAGGCTGAGCTGGGTGAGCGCCATCACGTTGACCTGGATCTCGTCGGTGATGCGGCCCAGGTCTTCCTCGGCGAACGGGCCGGCGGTGCCGAAGCCGGCGCTGTTGACGAGCGCGTCGATGGTGAGGCCGCGCTCGCCGAGGTCGTCGACGAGGGCATGGGCGGCGCCCGGCAGGCTGAGGTCGGCGGCGATCACGGTGGTTGAGGTGCCGAACGCGGCGCCCAGGTCGCGGGAGAGGGTTTCCAGTCGGTCGCGGCGGCGGGCCACGAGCACCAGGTTGGCGCCCTGCTTGGCGAAGCGCCGGGCGAAGGCGCTGCCGAAGCCGGAGCTGGCTCCGGTGATGAGCACAACGCGGCGGGGAACGGCGGGGGTCACGGGAGCTCCAGTGGGTCAAACGACTTGGACACTTGTCCAACTCCCTCAATCTCGCGTACCCCACGCCACCGCACAAGCGATTTCCCGGGGCTTTACCGGCATGAAACACAACCGTTCGACGACGGACACGCGCGGCCTCATAACCTGCTCGAAACATCGGCCTCGTACGCTGTCAGTCCCGGCGACCGCGCAGTGCGGCCCCGCCCGCACACCCGATCGGAAGGCCCCCATGGAGACCGAATTCACCCTGTCCTTGCCGCCGTGGCTCACCGCGCTGATGCCCGGCCTGCCGCTGACGCTGGCGACCCTCGACGACCGGATGGCGCTGGTGAACTCTCTCGCCGACCGCAACTACCGCGAGGGCAACGGCGGCCCGTTCGCCGCCATCGTGGTGGATGCCGTCACCGGTGAGCTGATCTCCGTCGGCGTGAACGTGGTGCTCTCCTCCGGCATCGCCGGGGCGCACGCCGAGATCATGGCCCTCGGCCTGGCGCAGCGGGCGACCGGGTCGTGGGACCTCGGTGCCGACCCGGCCCGCCCGCTGGAGCTGGTGGTCAACTGGCGGCCCTGTGTCATGTGTTACGGCGCCACGATGTGGTCAGGGGTGCGCCGGCTGGTCGTGGCCGGCTCCGGCGCCGAGCTCGAGGCGCTCACCGGCTTCGACGAAGGCCCGATGCGGGAGGACTGGGCGGAGCAATTCGAGGCCAGGGGCATCACGGTGGTGCAGGATGTCGGCCGGGACGAGGCGCTGCGGGTCTTCCGCGAATATGGTGAGGCCGATGTGCTGGTGTACAACGCCCGTGGTGGGGTTGACTGAGGGGATGACCCCCAGCCAGCGGCGCATCCTCGTTGTGGCCATCCTGTCGTCGTTCGTGGCGTTCCTGGATGGCTCGATCATCAACGTGGCGCTGCCGGCCATCTCCCGGGAACTGGGCGGTGGGCTGGCCCTGCAACAGTGGGTGGTCGACGGTTACCTGCTCAGCCTCGGCGCGCTCATCCTCGTGGCCGGGTCGCTTTCGGACACCTTCGGCCGGGTGCGGGTGTTGCGAGCGGGGCTGATCTGGTTCGGCATCACATCGGTGGCCTGCGGCCTGGCGCCCACCGGGGTCGTCCTGGTCATTGCCCGGCTGCTGCAGGGCGTGGCGGCGGCACTGTTGGTGCCGAGTTCGCTGGCCCTGATCACCTCGCGGTTCAGCGGGGTCGCGCAGGGCAAGGCCATCGGCGCGTGGACGGGTTGGACCGGTGCCGCCGGCATCACCGGGCCCGTGCTGGGCGGCCTGCTGGTGGATTCGTCGACCTGGCGGCTGGTGTTCTTCATCAACGTGATCCCGATCGCGGTCACCCTGTTCCTGCTGCGCCGGGTGGAGGAGCCCGCCCGTCCCGCCGACGGCGCCCGGGTCGACGTGATCGGCGCCTGCCTGGCCGTGATCGGCCTGGGCGGGCCGGTCTTCGCGCTCATCGAGCAGGGCCGGCTCGGCTGGGCCAGTCCAGTGGTCTACTTGCCGATGGTTATCGGCCTGGTCGCGCTCGCCGCGTTCCTCTGGTGGGAGGCCAGGGCCCCGCACCCGATGATGCCGCTCGGGCTGTTCCGGGTGCGCAACTTCGCCGTCGGCAACCTCGCCACCGTCGGGATCTACGCCGCCCTCAACCTCGGCTTCTTCCTCTTCGCCCTCTACCTGCAGGAGGTGGGCGGGTTCTCGGCCACCCTCGCCGGGTTCGCCGGCATCCCGGCGACCGTGATGATGATCCTGTTCGCCACGACCTTCGGCACCCTGGCCGGCCGGTACGGGCCGCGCCTGTTCATGACCGTGGGCCCGTTCGTGGCCGGCGGGGGATTCCTGATCCTGCTCACCGCGGTGCCGCCGGTCGACTTCTGGCTGCACGTGCTGCCGGGGATCGTGCTGGTGGGTCTCGGCCTGTCCATCACCGTGGCACCGCTGACGTCGGCGGTGCTCGGCTCGATCCACCCCGGTCAGGCCGGCATCGGATCGGCCGTCAACAACGCCGTGGCCCGGGTAGCCGGCCTGGTCGCAATTGCCATGACCGGCAGCATCGTCGGGTCGGCGCTGGACGTGGCCGGGTTCCAGCGCGCAATGGTGGTCGTGGCCGCGTTGATGTTCGCCGGCGGCATCGTGTCGTGGCTGGGCATCCGCACACCCGCGCCGACAACGGATGCGACGGCCGCGGCCGTCGGGGAACCGGCCTGACCATGACTCACCCGCTGGTGTTCGACGAACCGGATGCGGCGCTGGACCGCCTGCGGGCACTGTGCCTGGCGTTCCCCGAGGCCGTTGAGGTGCTCGCCTGGGGCCGGCCCACCTTCCGCGCCGGCAAGAAGATCTTCGTCACCGCCGGCGCGAGCATGGACCGGCCGCACAGCATCGTTTTCAAGCCGGATCCCGAGGAGCGGATGGCCCTCGTGCAGGACCCGCGGTTCTTCATCCCGCCGTATTACGGGCCGGCGGGCTGGCTCGCCATCGACTTCGGCTCGCCCGAAACCGACTGGGTGGAACTGGCCGAACTGGTCGAAACCTCCTACCGGCAGGTGGCCTTGCAGCGGCAACTGGCGAAATTGGAGCCTTGGCGAGCCGATACGGCACGGGGCGGGTCAGAAAAACTGCTATAGTTTTCAAGTTGTCTTCGAGCGTTCGCGCTGCAGAAGTCACCACTGCGCCCGTAGCTCAACGGATAGAGCATCTGACTACGGATCAGAAGGTTGGGGGTTCGAATCCCTTCGGGCGCACAGAGAAAAATCCGGCGAACAGGCCGGCACCACCCCGCGATCGCACAGGTCGCGGGGTTTTCTGTTTCCCATGCGGACAAGTGCACCCGGCGCACCGGGTGCACTTGTCCGCTTCGGGAACAGATGTGGCCGGGTCGGCCCGTTTGTCAGGCGCGCTGGTGGGCGAGCTCGGCGAGCACGCCGGCCAGCCGGCGGCCGAAGTGCGGCGGCACGTTCTGCGGCAGAGCATCCACCGGCCACCAGGCCACGTCTTCGCTCTCGGCGCTGGCCACCGGGGCAGCCTCCGGCCGGGCGATCGCGGCGAAACCGACGTCCCAGTGGGCGCTGCAACGGAAACCGCCGCCGAGCTCGTGCCGGTCGAGGTCGAGCAGCCCGCCGATGGGGGAGAGGTCGTTGATGCCGCACTCCTCCCGGGCTTCGCGGTGCGCGGCAGCCGCCACCGATCCGTCGGCGGACTCGATGTGACCGCCGAGCTGCACCCAAAACTGGCCCTTCCGGTGGAAGCAGAGCAGGACCCGCGTGAGATCCGGGGTGAAGACGAAGCAGCTGCCGGTCACGTGCTCCGGCCCGCCATCCCGCTCCAGCGCCGTCGCCGGCGAGTCGCTGACGAATCGGAGGTAGTCATTCCGCAGCGTCGCCTGCGCGCCGCTGAGCGGAATCCACTGCTGCAGCCGGGCGATCAGGTCGGCGGCGGGAGCGGGTGCGCGAGATGCTGCGGAGGATGCTGCGGAGGCCATATCCGAGGGTATCCGCCCCTGACTGTTCCCCGTGCGGACAAATGGGCCCGGTGCGCCGGGTGCAATTGTCCGGATGGGGCACAGTTGCGTGACCGGCGGTGCCGTCAGTGCACGCGTTCGATGATGAAGTCCGACCCCGGGAAAACGAGGGACTCGTGGCCGTCGTCGAATGTGACCAGGTACGGCGGCTCCCCGTCCTGGCCGCGAACCTCGCGAACGGTTCCATGTCGGTCGGGTGTCGAGTCGGTCTTGCCTCGAATGATAATCCGGTCGTTTTCTGTTGCGCGCATGACGCTCACCTCCTGTGGGGCAGGCTACGCTCGCCCCCGCAGGATGGACAGGGCTCCACGGTGGACGGGAGCCGGAGATAAAATGAGCTAATCTTAGTTTCGTTGTGCGAACGAGGCGTGCCGTCGGGGGCGGCGGTGGACCCGCGGCAGAATCGCGGCAGTCCACCCGGTCGTTCGCCACCCAGAGATTCCCGGCCAGGCAACGTTCGGGTCGCCAGACCGGGGAGGCAGTCCTGCGAGGGAGTGCCACGGCGGGGCGAGGGGTAGGGCCCTTGCCTCGCCGCCAACCCTCCGGCCTCATCCGTCCCGCGGGCTTCAGGCCTTGTGGGGCTAGTGGTTGTCCGGACCCAGCCGCAGCCGGTCGCAGAGCGCGGCGAGTTGCAGCAGCTCGTCGTTGGTGAGGCTGTCACCGACCCGGGAGGTGATGGACGCCATGTGGTCGACGGCGACCTGGCGGAACAGCGCGTAGCCGGCGTCGGTGAGTTCGACGATGGCGCCGCGGCCATCGTCGGGGTCGGCGTGCTTGTGCACATACCCGCGCGAGGCCAGCCGGTCGACCAGGCGGCTGACGCTGGGCTGGGTGAGCAGCACGTGCTTGTTCAATTCCCGCAGGCGGATGCTGCGCTCCGGCTGCCGGGAGAGGTTGAACATGACGTCGTACTCGTTCATCGAGATCTCCCGGGAGGGGAACTCCTCGGCCAAACTGCGCATGATCGCGACCTGCGCCCGGAACAGCGACTCCCAGGCGCCGACGGCTACCGCTCGATCAACCATGTCGCCTCCTCAGCGTGCCCGGGGGCATCCTGTGTTCAACAATATGGGACGCGCAACGTGCCCCGCGGCAGCTTAGCCCGGTGTCGTTGATCGGTCGGCCCGCGCCGCGTGGTTTCCGGTGCGGTCAGCGATCCCGCAGGGCGAGGCCGGGATACAGCAGCAGCAATCCGGAGGTGTCGAAGGTGAGCTCGCACGCGACCCCGAAGGTCGACGACTCGTAGTGGAAGGCCAGCGGTGCGTCGTCGGCGCTGGTGAGCGTGTACTCCTGTTCCATCCGCTCGATCCGGAGGTCCTCGGCGCGTACGAAGGCAGCCGGGACCTGCACCGGTTCACCCGGCGCAAACCGGATCCGGTGCACGGGGAGGGTGTTGGTGGCGCTGGACGACTCGAAATCGACGTCGACACATCCGTCGAGGTCTGCCCGGGGGTGGCCGTCGACCTCCCAGTGGCCGTCGGCGGCTCGATGGATCGAGACGCGCCGCTCGCCGCGCATGGTCGAGTTGCTCGCGTCCACCCGCCGGGTCTGCCAGCGCCGGTCGGCTTCGATCCGGTAGGCCACCGACCAGGCCGACCCCGATTCCACCGCCGTCGTGCTGCCGCGCAGCTGGATGCCCGAGGGCAAGGTCGTCGGGAACATGACCTCGTACCCGCACTGCAGGCCGCGGTGCCGCCAGCTCGCCTGCGCAGGCAGGGCGGTCAGCTGCATCTCAGGCCGGCGCGATCGCCGCGATGGCGCTCACTTCGATGAGGGCGCCCGGCACGCCCAGCCCGGCGACGCGGGCGGCGCTGACGAGCGGCGGGGCGCCGGCGCCGGCCAGTCGCGGTGCGATGGCGCCATAGGCGGCGCCGAGGTCGGCATCGGCCGCGATCAGCACCGTCCACTGCACGACGTCGGCGAGGGAGGCGCCCGCCGCTTCGAGGGCCACGCTCGCGTTGTCGATCGCACGGCGGGACTGCTCGGCGACATCGGCCGAGACCACGGCGCCGGTCTCGTCGACACCGTTCTGGCCGCCCAGGTACACCGTCGTCGCACCGGCCGGCACGATCGCGACATGGCTGAACGCCGGGCTGTGCACGAGCCCGTCGGGTTGCAAGCGGGTGATCTCCATGGCGGCTCCTTCGCCTCGAGGCCCCGGAAGCGACGTCCGGGGCGCGCTGTCGCGAGCCAACCTACACGAGGGCCCGCGAGTGCGCTCCGGGCTCGATAGAAGGGTGAAAGCGAACGCTCGGTGAACTCGCAGGAAAATAACGATTAGATAACTGGCGTTCCGTTACCTCTTCGTTATATATTCGTAGTGCGTCAACCGTTTGCTGTGGCGGAAGACGCGAATGTGATTGCAGGACACTCTTGGTGCAAGGGAAGAGGGTCGGTCGTTTGCCTCTACGACCGGCCCTCAATCACGTTAACGGCCGGTAGAGGCGCGCGTCTGAAAGTGCCGTCTTCGTTGGTCGAGCTTGTCGAGACTTCGTGACGTAAGTGTGGGTAGAGACCGGTCGTCGGTCGAGCTTGTCGAGACCTCGTGACGTGCGTATGGGTCGCGGCCTCATCGTCTGCCGCTGGTCGCGAGGTCGTCTTGCGGGGTCTCGACAGGCTCGACCAGCGGGCGGGGTGCGTTCGGGAGGTCGTCTTGGGGGGTCTCGACAGGCTCGACCAGCGGGCGGGGTGCGTTCGGGAGGTCGTCTTGCGGGGTCTACTTCGACGAGCTCAGCGCGGCGTCCATACAGCGCGACCGACGGAGTGGTGGCGTTGGCGGGACCCGCGAGCGACTAGAAGCGGTCGGGGCTGGGGGTGCTGGCCTGGCGGATCGACACGTCGGCGTGACGGTCGAAGCGGTAGCCGACACCGCGCACGGTGCGCACGATGTCTTCGTAGCGGCCCAGCTTGGAGCGCAGGCGGCGCACGTGCACGTCGATGGTGCGCTCGTTGGGCGCATCCTCTTCGCTGTCCGCATCCCACAGCTTCGAGATCAGCTCGGCGCGCTCGATGGTGCGGCCTTCGCGCAGCACCAGGTACTGCAGCAGCTCGAACTCCTTGTAGGTGAGCGCGGCGGTCTCGTTGTCGAGGATCACACGCTTACGGGAGATGTCCACGACGACACCGCCGGGCGCGCGGTCCGCGTCATCGGCCGGGTTGCGGTGCTTGGCGAGGGCGGCCGGGTCCTGCAAGGCCAGGCGCACCACGTCGACGTCGCGTCCACCGACGCCGTCGGGAGCCAGGGCGACGGCGGCGTGGGTCTCGGCTGCCGGCGCGATCGCCTGGGTCAGCTTCTTGAGCTCCTCGACGATGCGGTGCAGGCTCGTGCCGGCGGCAGCGGCCTTTGCCTCATCGATGCCCACGTAGAGCACGAAGCCGCGGGCCTGGGTGCCGTCCGGCACGGCGCGGATGCGCGGGGCGGCCGGTGCGGGTGCAGGGGCGAGGGTGAGCTCGGGGCGGTAGGACTGGACGGAACGGGCTGAGTCGATGTGTGCGAGTGACATGGGAGGAATCCTTGAGTGTGATGATGCGAGTGACCCGGCGCTCTGCGCTCACGGGTTCGAGAAAGGGCGGCCCGACGGGCCGGTGATGCGGGCGGAGTGCCCGGGAGTCGAGTCTTCAGCGGCTATCGAAGCGGGTGAAGGGCGATCGGCTTGGCTGCGGTGTCAGTTGATTAGCGACACATTCGGCAACACGCCATCACGCTGCCGGGCATCATCATGCCGGCTGTGCCCAAAGCCTCGGGGGAGGTCGGGATGCGTGTGGAGGAAGTCATGTCTGTGAGTAAAGCCGACTGTGACGAGTTGTGTCAATTCAATGACGCAGATTACGCAGGAAGGCGTTGCAACACGTTCACGGGGCTTGCGCGAAATCGGAGGATCTCGCACAAAAGCCGATTCTGCAAAAGAAAACCCCTCCAAGCGGAGGGGTTTCAAAGTTTCATGAATATTTCCGGCACCGGCGTGGCGTCGGTCGCAGGATCTGCGGCGCCCGGGCACGCCGAATGTGACGGTGCCCGGAGCGGCCCCAGTTAGACCAGGCCGTACAGCCGGTCGCCGGCGTCGCCGAGGCCGGGAACGATGTACCCGTGCTCGTCGAGACGCTCATCGACCGCGCCGAGCACAATGGTGACCTCGCGGCCGGCCAGCGCCTCTTCGACGGCCGCGAGGCCCTCGGGGGCGGCCAGGATACAGATCGCCGTGACGTCGACGGCGCCGCGGGCGAAGAGGAACTCGATGGCGGCGATGAGCGACCCGCCGGTGGCCAGCATCGGGTCGAGCACGAAGCACTGACGGTCGGATAGGTCGTCGGGCAGCCGCTCGGCATACGTGGTGGGCTGCAGGGTCTCTTCATTGCGGGCCATGCCCAGGAAGCCGACCTCTGCGGTGGGGAGCAGCTTGACCATGCCCTCGAGCATGCCGAGGCCGGCCCGCAGGATGGGGACCACGAGCGGCTTCGGGTCGCTGATCTTCACACCGCGGGCGATCGCCACCGGCGTCTGCACGGTGACCTCTTCGACGCGCACGCCGCGGGTGCCCTCATAGGCCAGGAGGGTCATCAGCTCTTCCACCAGCGCCCGGAACATCGGCGACGAGGTGCTCTGATCACGCAGCACCGTGAGCTTGTGGGTGATGAGCGGATGGTCGGCTACGTGGACTCGCATAGGCTCAATCTACTAGCTCACAGGGCATCCGGCTCTCGTGGAGCGGCCAGAAAGCGGTGGTGTGGTGCGGCACAGCGACGAACACACCGCCTGGATGCGGCTGGCCCTGCACGAGGCGCACGGCGCGCTGGCCAGCGGGGACGTTCCGGTGGGCGCCGTGGTGTTGGATGCGGCCGGCCGGGTGATCGGGCGGGGCCGCAACGAGCGGGAGCTCCACCAGGACCCGACCCTGCACGCCGAGGTGGTGGCCATCCGCGAGGCCGCCGCGGCAACCGGGGACTGGCACCTCACCGGATGCATCCTCGTGGTGACCCTTGAACCCTGCGTGATGTGCGCGGGGGCGATCGTGGCCGCCCGGGTGCCGCTGGTGGTGTTCGGCGCCTGGGACGAGAAGGCCGGCGCCGCCGGGTCGCTCTACGACGTGCTGCGCGACCGCCGGCTCAACCACCGGGTGGAGGTCGTCTCCGGGGTGGAGGAGGCCGAGTGCGGCCGACTGCTCAGGGAGTTCTTCGAGGACCCGCAGCGTCGGCCGGCAGGGCCGCCAGCCACTCGCTGAAGAGGGCGCGGGAGGCGGTCTGCATCGCGTCGGAGTGCTCGGCGCGTTCCTGGCGCAGCGCGTCGGGGTTGAGGCCCTCCGCGCGCACCTCGGCCTCCGAGGAGGCCAGCCAGGTCTCGTGCATCTCCGCGGTCACCTCGGGGTGGAACTGCACCGCCAGGGCCCAGTCCTCGATCGCGAATGCCTCATTGCCGTAGGCGGAGGAGCCGGCCAGTCGGGTGGTGCCCGCCGGCAGGTCGAACGTGTCGCTGTGCCACTGCATCATCGGGATGCCGCTGACGTGGCGCATCGGCCCGGCCATTCCGGCCGCGGTGGGCTCGACCAGGCGGAAGCCGATCTCGTTGCTGGCGCCCCGGTAGACCGGCGAGCCGAGGGCGCTGGCCATCAGCTGGGCGCCCAGGCACACCGCGAAAACGGGCCGGCGGGCTTCGAGCCGGCCGGCGAGCAGGTCGATCTCGTCGCTGAGCACCGGGTAGTCGTCGGTCTCGTAGGCGCCCATGTCGCCGCCGAGCACCACGAGCAGGTCGGCCTCGGCCGGGTCGATGCCCTGCACACCGTCGGCGCCGAGGGTGTCGACGTACCTGACCGTGTAGTCATGGTCGAGCAGCACCTGCTCGAGGTTGCCGAGATGGATCTCGTCGGAGTGCCGCAGCACCAGGGCGATCCGGGTCACGCGGTCACTCCAGTCCCTTGATGACGATCGCGTCGGTCGGCGGGCTCACCGTGGCGGGGTCGATGTAGACGTCGGGCTCGAGGTAGATCACCCGGGCGCTGGACACTGCCGCCCGGATGCGCTCTTCGATGGTGTCGATGCCGGCGGCCACATCGGAAAAGCGCAGGCCGGAGTCGAAGGCCAGCTTCGCGGCGACGAGCAGTTCGTCCGGGCCCAGGTAGAGGGTCTTGAGGTGGATCAGGGTCTTGGTCTCGGTGCCGGCCAGGATGGCGGCCTTGATGGCCTCGACATCCTTGACGTTGGCGCCCTCGCCCACGAGCAGGCTCTTGGTCTCCATGCCCAGCACGATGGCGACGAGCACCAGCAGCACGCCGATCGCGAGCGTGCCGATCGCGTCCCAGGTGGCGTCCCCGGTGATCACGGTGAGGCCGACGCCGAGCAGGGCCAGGACCAGGCCGGTCAAGGCGGCAACGTCTTCGAGCAGCACCACGGGGAGCTCGGGGGCCTTGGCGTGGCGGATGAACTTCACCCAGCTCTCGCCGTTGCGGGTGTGGTTCGACTCCTTCACCGCGGTGCGCAGCGAGAAGGATTCCAGGCCGATGGCGATGACCAGCACCAGGATCGGCAGCCAGGCGTTCTCGAGTTCGTGCGGGTGCCGGAGCTTCTCGATGCCCTCGTAGATCGAGAACACGCCACCGACCGAGAACAGGATGATCGAGACCACGAACGCGTAGACGTACCGCTCGCGGCCGTAGCCGAATGGATGGTCGGTGTCGGCGGCCTTCTTGGACTTGCGCCCGCCGATCAGCAGCAGGATCTGGTTGCCGGAGTCGGCGAGGGAGTGCACGCCCTCCGCGAGCATCGACGAGGACCCGGATACGAACCATGCGATGAACTTGGTAACCGCGATACCGAGGTTGGCGAGCAGCGCCGCCACAATCGCCTTGTTTCCGCCTGATGCGCTCATGCGACCAATCCTAGAACGGTCTCCGGCGCGGGCAGGCCAGGTTTCTCCCGCCCCGGAAGGGCGCGAAAACTACACTGGGAGCATGACTTCGACCGAACCCGTCACCCTGCCCACCATCGCCTTCCTGGGGGCCGGTTCGATGGCCAGGGCCGTCCTGGCCGGGCTGCTCAAGCCCGGGGTCACGGTGCAGGGCGGCATCCGCGCCACCAACCGCTCGGCGGCCAAGGCGGCCGAACTCGCCGGCACCGACGGGGTCACCGCGTGGGCGACCGAGACCGAGCCGAACGCCAACCGCCTCGCCGTGGCCGGCGCCGGCATCGTGATCGTGGCCGTGAAGCCCGCCATGGTGCCCGACCTGCTCGCCGAGATCGCCGACAGCCTGGAACCCGGCACCCTGGTCGTGAGCGTGGCGGCCGGCGTGACCATCGCCACCTTCGAAAAGCACCTGCCCGCCGCAGTGGCCGTGATCCGGTCGATGCCGAATACCCCCGCCGTGGTCGGCATGGCCGTCACCGGGCTCAGCGCCGGGACCCGGTCGACCGACGCGCAGATGGAGCTGGCGACAGCGCTGTTCGAGACCGTGGGCGAGGTGCTGGTGGTGCCGGAGGACAAGATCGACGCCCTGAGCACCATCTCCGGGTCCGGTCCGGCCTACGTGTTCTACCTCATCGAGCAGCTCACCCTCGCCGCCATCGACAAGGGCTTCACCCCGGAGGAGGCGGCGACCATGGTCAACGGCACCTTCCTCGGAGCCAGCGCCCTGCTGGCCGTCTCGGACCTCACCCCGAGCGAACTGCGCCGCCAGGTGACGAGCCCCAAGGGCACCACCGAACGGGCCGTGCAGCAGCTGGAGACCGGTGGCATCAAGGAGCTGTTCGACCGGGCAACGGATGCCGCGCTCGCACGGGCGCGGGAACTCGCCGCGTCCTAGACGCCGCGAGGGCTAGGAGCCGAGGGCCGCGAAACGTTCGATGTCGCCCTCGGTGCCGGCCACGATAATCAGGTCGTGGTCGGAGACGACGGTCTCGGCCGTGGCGTAGGAGAACGGCCGGCCGGGGCTCTTCACGCCCACGACGGTCACGTGGTGCTTGGTGCGTACGCCGGATTCGGTGAGGTTCAGGCCACGGATCGGCTTGGGCGGGTACATCTTCACCAGCGCGAAGTCGTCGTCGAACTCGATGAAGTCCAGCATCCGCCCGGAGACGAGGTGGGCGACGCGCTCGCCGGAGTCGGCCTCGGGGTAGATCACGTGGTTGGCGCCGATGCGTTCGAGGATCTTGCCGTGCGTCTGCGAGATGGCCTTGGCCCAGATCTGCGGGATCTTGAGGTCGACGAGGTTCGCGACGATGAGCACGCTGGCCTCGACGGAAGACCCGACCGCGCAGACGGCGACCGAGAAGTCCTGCGCGCCGATCTGGCGCAGCGCGTCGATCGACTTCGCGTCGGCCTGCACGGCATGGGTGATGCGCTCCGACCACTTCTGCACGAGGGCCTCGCTGCTGTCGACGGCGAGCACTTCGCGGCCGAGGCGGTCGAGCTTGCCGGCTGTCGCCGCGCCGAAGCGGCCGAGGCCGATGATGAGCACGGGAGCGTCGTGCTTGATCCGGTCAACCAACGATGGGCCTTTCCTCGGGGCGTTTGAACAACTGTCTGCTCTGGCTCGCTGCCAGCGCCGCCGCGAGTGTCACTGTACCAACCCGGCCCATGAACATCGTTGCCGCGAGGACGTACACGCCCTCAGGGGGCAGTTCTGCGGTCAGTCCGGTGGACAGGCCGACGGTGGCGAACGCGGAGATGACGTCGAACAGCACCAGGTCCAGTGACGACTTGGAGATGTGCAGGATGAGGATGCTGGACACCGCCACCGTGGTCGCACCCCACAGCACCACGCTGACCGCCAGGCGCAGGATGTCGCTGGGGATGCGGCGGCCGAAGGCCTCCATCTGCTCCTTGCCCTGGGCCTCGGCGAAGGCGGCCAGGAACAGCACGGCGAGGGTGGTGACCTTGATGCCACCGGCCGTGGAGGCCGAGCCGCCACCGATGAACATCAGCATGTCGCTGAGCAGCAGGCTCGAGCCGTGCAGGTCGGCGATGTCGATGGTGGCGAAACCGCCGGATCGGGTCATCACCGACATGAACAGGGATTGGAAGATGGTGTCGCCGGCGTTCAACGAGCCGAAGGTCTTCGGGTTGTCGAACTCCAGGATGATGTAGATGATCATGCCCAGGATCATCAGCAGGGTCGTCGTCCACAGGGTGAGCTTCACGTGCACGGACCACCGGCGGGGCGTGCGCCAGTGCCGGGCGAAGGTCATCAGCACCGGGAAGCCGAGGCTGCCGAGGAACACCCCTACCATGAGCGCCCCGAGGAACCAGTAGTCGTTGGCGAACTGGTCGATACCGGCGGCGTTCGGGCTGAACCCGGTGTTGGTGAAGGCCATGGCGGCGTAATAGACGCTCTGCCACAGTGCTTCGCCGAAGGGGACGCCGTCGATCAGCATCCGCGGGAACAGCAACGCGGTCACGGCGGCCTCGATGGCCAGGGTGCTGATCGCCACGGTGAGCAGCAGGCTGCCGACCTCGCCGAGGCGCACGGCCTGGCCCTCGTTGACCGGGCCCATGTGGATGCGCGACGGGTTCGAGTCGCTGGCGGCCATCAGCTTGGCGCGGAGGCCGAGCCGGCGGGAGATGACCAGGCCCATCAGGGAGGCCAGGGTCAGCACGCCGACACCGCCGATGTTGACGCCGACGACCACGAGCACATTGCCGAACGCCGACCAGTGCGTAGCCATGTCGACGGTGCTCAGGCCGGTGACGCAGATCACCGAGACCGCGGTGAACACTGCATCGTGCAGCGGGGTCTCGGTGTCGCCGGCGGAGGCGATCGGCAGGGAGAACAGGAGGGTGAAGACCAGGATCAGCGCGGTGAAGACGAGCAGGGCGAACCGGGAGGGCGACTTGCGCACCAAACCGTCGATGGTGTCCCGAACGCGCCCATACCAATTGTTGGAATGGTGCGTGAATCGTACGGTGGGGGCCTGCGTTTTCACTTGAATCCCCGAGACTGGCCGGTGGTCGCTGACAACTTGTCATAGTACCCGCACCGGGAATGACTACCCTTGGGGCATGGCAGACATCTTTGGCGTGGTGGCGGACTCGACCCGACGCGATATCTTACGCATTCTCCTCGAGCGCTACAACCAGTCCCACGCCACCAAGGGGGAACTGAGCGTCTCCGACATCGTCAGTTCGCTCGGACTGAGCCAGCCGACGGTCTCCAAGCACCTCAAGGTGCTGCGGGAGGCCGGACTGGTCGGCGTGCGTGAGGAAGGGCAGCACCGGTACTACCACCTGGACTACGCCCCCCTCGAGGAGATCGAGGACTGGCTGATCCCGTTCCTCAGCATCGACGTGGACACCACGACCACCGGGATCGACGACACGGAAGTCCTCAAGCAGGAGCAGCGCGCCTTCGCGGCCGCGATCGGCAAGGCCTTCGCCGACACGTCCTTCCAGATGTCGAACGTGGTCAAGGAATCCAGCGTGAAGAAGAGCGTGAAGAAGTGGCGCAAGAACGACTAGCGGCCACAACCGGTTCGCTCTAGAGTTGCGGCAGATTCACCGAACCGAGGGGGCCGCCTATGTCACGCGAGCTCTCCGACCCGCGGCTGGAGGATCTTCACTTCCTCACGGTTGCCGAAGTGGCGCTCATGATGCGGGTTTCCCGGATGACGGTGTACCGCCTCGTGCACGCCGGTGAACTGCCCGCTGTCCGGTTCGGACGGTCCTTCCGGGTACCGGAATCTGCCGTCCTGAAGGCGATCGAACCACCGATTGCGGGCAGTGCGTAGGACGGGACTTTCTTTTTCCGTTAGAATGGTGTTTTCGTGTCGGTCGCGAATCCCGCGGCTTAACCAAAACTTTGTGAGGTCCGTGTGGGTTCTGTAATCAAGAAGCGACGCAAGCGTATGGCGAAGAAGAAGCACCGCAAGCTGCTTCGTAAGACTCGCCACCAGCGTCGTAATAAGAAGTAGACGGTCTCGACCGTTTTTTGAAGCTGAGCGCTAGGTCTGTGACCTAGCGCTTTTTGCTTGCGCGCGCGGCCGTGGTCTTGGCTGCCCTGATCTGGGCGACCTTCATGTGCATGATCGGCCAGCCGCGCGCCAGCGCGTACCGGCGCAGGATCGTGTCCGGATTCACCGCGACGGGGTTGCCGACCAGTTCGAGCAACGGAATGTCGTTGTGCGAGTCGGAATACGCCCAGCAGTGGGCCAGATCGATGTCGCGTGCCCGGGCGAGGTCCCGAGCGACGACAGCCTTGCGGCTGCCGTGGCAGATGCCATCCGCTATCCGCCCCGTGAAGACCCCGTCGACGGTGTCAAGCCGGGTGCCGAGCGCGCCCGTGAGGTTCAGGCGCTCCGCGATCACATCGGCGACCTCCTGGGCCGACGCGGTGACCAGCCACACCTCCCGCCCGGCCTTCAGGTGGGCGTGCGCCACGGCCACGGTCTCCGGCCACAGCCGGTGAATGAGCCGGCTGTCGAAGATGTCGTGGCTGAGCGCGACGAGTTCGTCGCGGGTGTGGCCGGTGACGATTTCCATCGCCCGCGACCGCAGCCGGGCGATGTTGACGCCGGATTCGCCGACGGTGAGGAACCGGGTCTGATTCCAGCCGAAGGAGAGGATGTCCGACAGCGAGATGAACCGCATCCGCCAGGCGCCGACGCCCACGTGATACAGGCTGGCACCACGGAGCAGGGTGTTGTCCACGTCGAAGAACGCTATTGCGCGGGGGCCGGATTCTTCGGACATTGCGCCTGAGTCTAGTCAAGGTCACGATCGTGCCGCGGCCCTAGGCTGGGAGCATGGCCACCGCGACCCTCACCCTCATCGGCAAGCCGGGCTGCCACCTCTGCGACGACGCCAGGGCGGTGGTCACGACGGTGCTCGCCGACCTGGTTTCCGAGCCCGGGTCGCCGCGGGTGTCGCTGGAAGAGAAGTCGATTCTCGACGACGTCGAGCTGCACGAACTCCATGTCGAAGACATCCCGGTGCTGCTCATCAACGGGCGCGTCCACAACTACTGGCGCATCGACCCGGTGCGCCTGCGAACCGCTCTGATGGAGATCAAATGACGATTGTGCACATCGTGTCGTGGAAGCTGGCGGCCACCGACCCCGCCGAGAAGGCCGAGCACGCGGCCCAGATCGCGGCCCGGCTCGGTGCTCTCGTCGGCGTGATCGAAGAGATCCGTTCGCTGCGCATCGGCCCCGACGTGGTCGGCGGTGCCAACTGGGACATCGCGTTGGTCGCCGAATACGACGACGAGGCGGCGCTGGCCCGCTACCAGGTGCATCCGGCCCACGTCGAGGCGGGTGCCTACGTCAAGTCGGTCACCGCCGAGCGGATGGCCGTCGACTTCGTCGTCTGACCGGGGTGCAGCGGTGTGCCCGGACGCACGAAACGGCCGAGCATCTGCTCGGCCGTTCGTGTGCTGTGGGTGTTACTTGGTGTTGACGGTGATGGTGGCGATGCCGACGAGGAGCTGGTCGGCGATGGCGTCGGTCTTGAACGTGTCGTTCAGCAGGCCGGCGGCGTCGGCGGAGATGTGCACGGTGGTGCCGGTGAGGATGGCGTTGTCGCCGTCCATCTGGAGGGGCTTGAGGGTTCCGCCGTAGAGGTCGAAGAGCTTGACCTGGGTGGCGGCGGATTCGCCGTTGGCGGTGACGTCGCCGAAGAGTTCGGAGGTGCCGGGGTCGATGGTGAAGTTGGTCAGTTCGACGACGGTGTCGCCGGCGGTGAGGGAGAAGCCGGAGCCTTCGTGCTCGATGTTGCCCTGGACGTAGGGGCGGTAGTCCTCGGCCGGGTCGTAGTAGTCCACGTTGCCGCCGGTGATCGGGAAGTGCAGGCTGCCCTCTTCGAGGGTGGCGGTGCCGACGGTGCCGGGGGTCAGGCCCAGGCTGGTGAGGGCGGCGGCGAAGTCGGCGTCGAGGAGGACGGCGGTGTCGACGCCGGTGAGGCTGGGGATGGAGGCGACCGGGGTGGGGGTGGCCTCGGCGGAGCTGGAGGAGCTGGACGACGACGTCGAGGTCTCGGCTGCGGGGGTGGAGCAGGCGGCGAGGCCGGTGATGAGCAGGCCGGCGGTGGTGAGTCCGAGTGCGGTCTTGGTGAAGCTGCGCATGATGTTGTCCTTTGCTGTGGGGGAGTCCTGCGGGGTGTTGCTTGGTATGCAGGTGGTTCGGCCCCAGGCCAGAAAAGGTTTGGTCCTTTTCAAAAAAGTTCCGCATGCCGGCCAGAGCGGTGCCGTAACGTGCCTGCACGTCGCGCCCCCACGCTGGTCGAGCTTGTCGAGACCTGGTGAGGTGCGTGCGTGTCGTTCCCCCTCGTTGGTCGAGCTTGTCGAGGGGGCGTTGGCGGGATTGTCTGGCGGGGTCTCGACAGGCTCGACCGGCGGGGGTGGTTGGGCTGGCGAGGTTGGCTGGCCGGGTTAACGTAACGTCGCGCCTGTCCGAGGACAGGCGCGACGTGGGAAGCGGGATGCGGAGGTTACGGCTCCAGGCGGGTCGGGCCGCGGAACAGGTAGGTGACCTCGCGGATGGACGCCTGGTGCAGCATTAGCATCAGCACACGGGCCAGGCCCATGCCGAAACCACCGTGCGACGGCACGCCGTAACGGAAGAAGTCCAGGTATCCGGCGATTTCTGCCGGGTCGAGACCCTTCTCGATGGCCTGCTCGACGAGCACGTCGATGCGGTGCTCGCGCTGCGCACCGGTGGAGATCTCGGTGCCGTTGAAGATCAGGTCGTAGCTCTTGGTGACGCTCGCGTCGCCCTCGTGGCGCATGTGATAGAACGGGCGGATGCTCGACGCGTAGTCGGTGAGGAACACGAACTCGTGCCCGTAGGTCTCGGCGACGTACGCGGCGATCTGGCGCTCGCCCTCGGGGTCCATGTCGTCGTCGTCGCGGGGAACCTCGTAGCCGCGGCTCTTGACGATCTCCTTGGCCTCGGCCAGCGGGATGCGCGGGAACGGGGTGCTCGGAACGGTGACCTCGACGCCGAACAGCGCGAGAACCTCCTCGCCGTGCTTGGCCTTGACCGCGGTGAACGCAGCCACGAGCAGGTCTTCGTGCAGCTGCATGACGTCTTCGTGGCTGTCGATCCAGCTGATCTCCGAGTCGACGCTGGTGAATTCGGTGGCGTGGCGGCTGGTGAACGACGGGTCGGCCCGGAACGCCGGCCCCACCTCGAAGATCTTGCCGAAACCGGAGGACTGCGCCATCTGCTTGAAGAACTGCGGGCTCTGCGCCAGGTACGCCTTGCGCTCGAAGTACTCCACCTCGAACAGCTCGGCGCGGGACTCGCTCGCGCTGGCCATCAGCTTCGGGGTGTGCAGCTCGATGAAGTCGTTCTCGATCCAGTACGTGCGCAGCGCGTGCTCGAACGTGGTCTGGATGCGGAAGATGAGGTTGGCCTTGGGCTGGCGCAGGTCGAGGAAGCGCCAGTCCATGCGCTTGTCCAGGCTGGAGTCCGCCGCGATCGGGGTCTCCGGGATCGCCAGGGTGACGACCTCGAGGGACGCCAGCTTGATCTCGATGCCGCCGAGCTTGACGCGCTCGTCGTGCTTGAGCTGCCCGGTCACGGTGACGAAGCTGCCCTGGGACAGCGAGGAGATGGTGGTGGCCGGCTCGTCGTCGACAACGACTCCCTCGGCATCCGTGGTGCGTGGATTCACCAGCTGCACGGCGCCGGATTCGTCGCGCAGAACGACGAATTGCACCTTCTTCTGGTCTCGGACGGTTTCGACCCACCCGGACACGGAGACGAGACCGTCGTCGAGGGCAGCGAGGTTCTTAATCAGTACGCGAGCATTCACCCCCCAAGTTTAGCCGCACAGCTCTCGGCGAATTCGCGGGTGACCCCTCCGTAGACTGGACGACGTGGTAGCTAGCCAGGTACATCTCGTGCGTCACGGTGAGGTTTTCAACCCCCAGCACGTGCTTTACGGCAGACTTCCCGGCTTCCGGCTGTCCGATTTGGGCCGCCAGATGGCCGAGGCGGCTGCCGCAGACCTCGTCGAACGCGGACGCCCCGTCGTGCGCCTCATCGCGTCGCCGCTGCAGCGCACCCAGGAGTCGGCCGCACCCGTCGCAGCGGCCTTCGGCCTGCCCATCGACGTGGACGACCGCATCATCGAACCGGTCAACCGGTTCGAGGGCAAGCGGATGCGCGGCCCGGGCGGAGCGCTGCGCGACCCGCGCAACTGGCCCAGCCTCACCAACCCGGCCCGGCCCAGCTGGGGCGAACCGTTCCGCTCCATCTCCGGCCGGATGCTCGCCGCCATCGACGACGCCTTCCAGTCGGTGGACGACGGCGACGTTGTGCTGGTCAGCCATCAATTGCCGATCTGGATGGTGCACAGGGCCCTCGCCAACGAACGTCTGGCCCACGACCCGCGCAAGCGCCGCTGCGACCTGTCCAGCATCACCACGCTGTCCTGGCGCGGTGACGCGCCGGTCGAGGTCGCCTACTCGAGCCCCGCCGCCGCCCTCCTGGTGGCCGCCAACGACGTGGGGGCCGTGTGAACCGCCGACCGCGCCGGGTCCCGGCACTTCTCGCCGGCCTGTTCGTCTGCGCCCTGGCCCTGGCCGGCTGCACCAGCTCCGACGACCTGGCCAGGCAGTACACGGAGGGCAGCGGCAAGGGCTACATCGCCGGTGACGGCAGCGTCACCGAGATCGCCGCTGAGGACCGCGGCGAGCCCGTCGAGTTCGACGGCACCCTCGAAGACGGGTCGACGGTCAGCTCCGCCGATTATGCCGGCGAGGTCCTGGTGGTCAATTTCTGGTACGCCGCGTGTGCCCCCTGCCGCGCCGAGGCTCCAGACCTCAAGGAGATCAGCGAGGAATTCGCCGATCAGGGTGCCAGCTTCCTGGGCGTGAACGTGCGCGACCAGGCCGCCAGCGCCATCGCCTTCAACGACAGCTACGGCATCAGTTACCCCTCGGTGATGGATGTCGACGGTGGTGGGATGCAGCTCGCCTTCAGCGGCGACATTCCCCCGAACGCCGTGCCCACCACCCTGGTGCTCGACTCCTCCGGCCGGGTCGCCGCGCGCATCCTCGGCCAGGTCACCTCGCCGTCCATCCTGGAAACCCTGGTTAAAGACACGATTGCCGAGGACGGCTAGGCGTGGGCAATCCCTTCGGCGAGATCGTCTTCAGCGGGCAACTGTTCCTGGCGATCCCGATCGCGGTGCTGGCCGGGCTGGTCTCGTTCGCCTCGCCCTGCATCCTGCCGCTCGTGCCCGGTTACCTCGCCTACATTGGCGGGTTCGCCGACGGCAGCAGCGGCTCGAAACTCTCCGCGCGCCGGGGACGCAACCGGCTGCTGCTCGGCGTGGCCCTCTTCATCCTCGGCTTCACCCTGGTCTTCGTGCTCACCGGGGTGGTTTTCGGCTTCGCCGGTTTCTGGCTCAACCAGTACCGCGACCTGATCACCCGCATCGCCGGCGCGATCGTGATCCTGCTCGGCCTGGTGTTCGTCGGCCAGTTCGGGGCCATGCAGCGCACCATCAAAACCTCCTGGCGGCCACGGATGGGCTTGGCCGGAGCCCCGGTGCTCGGCGCGGTCTTCGCGGTCGGCTGGACCCCGTGCACCGGGCCCACCCTCACCGCCATCAACTCGCTCAGCCTGAGCACCGGCTCGCCCTGGCAGGGCGGCCTGCTGGCGCTGTTCTACGCACTCGGCCTTGGCATCCCGTTCCTGCTGATTGCCCTCGGCCTGAACTGGGCCACCGGGGCCGTAGCCTTTCTCAAGCGTCACATCCGGGCAATCAACCTGTTCGGCGGCGTGCTCCTGATCGTTATCGGGGTGCTCATGGTGAGCGGCGTGTGGAATGCCTGGCTCCTGAACCTGCAAGGGGTGATTGGCAGCTATGTCCCGGCCATCTGACCACATCGATTCCGCCCCGGCGCCCTCCGGCGACGGCATCACCCAGCCCAAGCTCGGCTTCGTCGGCACGCTGCGCTGGTTCTGGCGCCAGCTCACCAGCATGCGCACCGCGCTGTTCCTCTTGCTGCTGCTCGCGATCGCCGCGGTGCCCGGCTCGCTGGTGCCCCAGCGCAGCTCCGACCCGAACGGCGTCACCCAGTACTTCACCGACAACCCGGACCTCGCACCGATCCTCGACAAGGTTCAGGCGTTCGACGTGTACTCCTCGGCCTGGTTCTCCTCTATCTACCTGCTGCTGTTCATCTCGTTGATCGGCTGCGTCATCCCGCGCACCAAACACCACCTCCAGGCGCTGCGGGCCAAACCACCCAAGACCCCCGCCCGCCTCGGCCGGCTGGCCGGGTTCACCAGCCGCACGGCTCCCGCCGGCATGGATGCGGCCACCGCCGTCGCATCCGCCCGCACCCTGCTCAAGCAGGGCCGGTACCGGGTCGCCCTGTTCGACAGCCCGAAGGAGTTCTCGGTCTCGGCCGAGCGCGGCTATCTGCGTGAGACCGGCAACCTCGTCTTCCACTCCGCCCTGGTGGGCCTGCTCGTGGTCGTGGGCTTCGGCAGCGGCTTCGGTTTCAGCGGCCAGCGGGTGCTCGTGGAAGGCCAGACCTTCGTGAACACGCTGCTGGCCTACGACTCGTTCAACCCGGGCCGGTTCTTCAACGACACCGGCCTCGACCCGTACAAGCTCACCCTGGACGACTTCGAGGTGAGTTACGAGACCCAGAACCTGGAAGCGTTCGGCCAGCCGGTCGACTTCACCGCGGACGTCACCGTGACGCCGCGCGGCGGCGACGCCGACCCGGGCGCCGTGCGAGTCAACGACCCGCTGCGCACCGGCGGCACCAGCGTCTACCTGCTCGGCAACGGCTACGCGCCCACCATCACGGTGAAAGACCCGGACGGCACCGTCGTCTTCACCGACTCCGTGCCGTTCCTGCCGCAGGACGCCAACCTCACCTCGCTGGGCATCGTGAAGGTGCCGGACGGCCTGGCCGAGCAGGTGGGCCTGGTCGGCTTCTTCTACCCGACCCAGGACAAGACCAGCACCGGCTCATACTTCTCCAGCTTCCCCGACCTCGAATACCCGGTGCTCACCCTCAACGTGTACGCGGGCGACCTGGGGATCAACGATGGCGTGCCCACCTCGGTGTACGCCCTCGACACCGACACCATGGAGCCGCTGGCCACCCGCACCAGCGACATCAAACCGCTCGAACTCAAGCCCGGCGAGACCCAGGAACTGCCCAACGGGCTGGGCTCGGTCACCTTCGAGAACGCCACCCCGGACGCGGCAGAGGGCGACTACTCCGGTTCGGTGCTGCGATTCGCGTCGTTCGACATTCACCACGACCCCACCCAGGGCTGGGTGCTGCTGTTCGCCGTGCTCGTGCTCGGCGGGCTGCTCACCTCCCTGTTCGTGCCGCGCCGGCGCCTGTGGGTGAAGGCCATCGAGCAGCCGGATGGGACGGTGCGGCTGGAATACGCCGGCCTCGCCCGCGGCGAGGACCCGGCACTGGAGTCCGCGGTGACCGCCCTCGCCGACCGGCACACCGCCCTGCTGGAGCGAAACAGCCCGGTCGGTAAATCGACCGAACCCGCTTAGGCTGTAAAGCGTGAATCTGAACGAGCTCTCGATCCTCAGCCTGTACTCGGCCATGGCTGTGTACGCGCTGGCGTTCATCGCCTTCGCCATCGACCTGGCCAAGCGCAGCGCCGCCGCGGGTTCCGCGGATGCCGCCGCCTCCGCCGGGGACGCCTCCGCAGTGGCCGGCACGGCCGGGACCGGGGGAGGCACCGCCACGCTCACCCGGATCAGCGCGCGGATCGCGAACGACGCGGCCACCCCGTACGGCCGCTCGGCCAGCCTGCGGGTCGGCGTCTCGCTGACCATCCTCGCCTGGGGCCTGCACCTCGTGGCCGCCGTGCTGCGCGGCATCGCCGCCGACCGGGTGCCGTGGGCGAACATGTACGAGTTCGCGATGA
Organism: Cryobacterium sp. AP23; assembly: GCF_054075385.1. NCBI lineage: Bacteria > Bacillati > Actinomycetota > Actinomycetes > Micrococcales > Microbacteriaceae > Cryobacterium > Cryobacterium sp. AP23. The sequence goes on from NZ_CM133415.1 coordinate 3,070,373, forward strand.
CCGGCACGCTGCTCATCGTCACGGTGTACCTGATCGTGCTCACCCGCATCGACTTGCGCTTCCTGGGCACCTTCGTCACCGGGCTGATCCTGATCCTGCTCGGCATCGGTGCCCTGAAGTACTACGTCGAGGTCGCCCCGCTGCCGCCGGCGTTGCAGTCGGTGTGGCTGGTCATCCACGTGTTCGTGGCGTCGCTGGGCACCGGGTTCTTCGCGCTCGGGTTCGCGCTGTCGTTCGTGCAGCTGCTGCAGTCCCGCCGCGAGGAGCGCGTCGGATCCGACAAGCCCAGCCGGCTGCGGTTCCTCTCCACGCTGCCGTCAGCATTCACCCTGGAGAACCTGGCCTACCGGGTCAACATCATCGGCTTCATCCTCTGGACGTTCACCCTCATGGCCGGTTCGGTCTGGGCGGAACGCGCCTGGGGCCGGTACTGGGGCTGGGACACCAAAGAGGTGTGGACCTTCATCATCTGGGTGATCTACGCCGGGTACATCCACGCGCGGGCCACCCGCGGCTGGCGCGGAACGCGCTCGGCCTGGCTGGCCATCGTCGGCTTCGCCGCCGTGATGTTCAACTTCGGCATCGTGAACGTCTTCTTCAAGGGCCTGCACGCCTACTCCGGCCTCTAACCCCCGCGTTTGGCGAGGCCGTCTCGCGGGGTCTCGACAAGCTCGACCGGCGAGTGGTTGCGTTCCGGGGTCGCCGTCGTGACGTCCGTGTGTGTAGTGCCCGATCGTTGGTCGAGCTTGTCGAGACCTCGCGACGTAAGTGTGTGTCGTTAGTCGGAGAGCAGAGCGTGCACGCGGGTGATGCGGGCGAGCCACCAGTCGCGGCGCTCCGCTGAGGCGGCGTAGCTGTCGAGCAGGTCAGCATCCGGCACCACCCGGCGCACCGGGATGCTGCCGTCAACCGGCAGCAGCGGCTCGCGGGTCACATCGGCGGCCAGCAGCGACGCCGTGGCGAGGCCGCAGTCGTAGTCCAGTTCTGGCAGCGCCGCCGCCAGGAAGGCACCCATCGAGATTCCCACCGACGTGTCCAGGGCGCTGGAGACGATCAGCGGCAGGCCGGTCTCAGCCTGGATGGCGAGCACCGCGCGGATGCCGCCGAGCGGCTGCACCTTCACCACGAGGAGGTCGGCGGCGCCGGAACGCGACACCAGCAGGGGGTCCGATTCCTTGCGCACGCTCTCGTCCGCGGCGATCGGCAGGTCGAGGTAGTCGGTGCGGCGGCGGATCTCGGCGAGCTCCTCGATGGTCGCGCACGGCTGCTCAACGTACTCGAGGTCGAACTCGGCCAGGGCGTGAATGGCGTGTTCGGCCTCGTCGACGTTCCAGAGCCCGTTCGCGTCCACGCGGATGCGTCCCTCCGGGCCGAGGACCTTCCGCACCGCGCGCACCCGCTCCACGTCTTCGGACAGGGTCCGGCCGGGATCGGCGACCTTCACCTTGGCGGTGCGGCAGCCGGGGAACCTGGCCAGCAGCGCGGGCACCTCCGCCGCGTCGATGGCCGGAACTGTCGCGTTCACCGGCACCCGGTCGCGGAGCGTCGCCGGCGTCTCCTGCCAGCCGAATTCCAGCGCGGCCCGCAGCCACGCCGCGGCCTCCTCGTCGGCGTACTCCACGAACGGGGAGAACTCCGTCCAACCGGCGGGACCCTCGATCAGCACGGCTTCACGGCTGGTGAGCCCGCGAAACCGGGTGACAAGAGGAAGGTCGACCACGCGGGCGGTGGCGAGCACGTCGTGCAGTGAGGGGAGCATGGCTCTAGTGTGCCAGCATCCGGGTCCGGCGCCCGGCGCGGGAAATCCCTGGATGCCTGGTCATTCGGTGGAATCGGCGATAAAGGTTTCTTCGTCGGTCAGGACCACATCGGGGCCGTTCGGCTGCACGTCGACGACGGCGATCGCGGTGCCGGAAGAAATCAGCAGATAGGCATCCTGGTAGCGGCCGGCCCCGCTGTTCACCCGCAACCAGGCCGGCACGCCGGAGGTGACAGCGTCGGTGATCTCGGCGCGCAACGACTCGACGGTGCGATCACCCAGTGTGTACGGCTTGCCGCCGTAGACGATGTCGATGCGGTTCACGAGTCATCCTTCACGATTGACGTGGTGCCCAGCCGGTGCGGTTCCGGCACGATCTGCAGCCCCCCGGATGAGTTGGCGGTGAGCATCAGGGCTTCGATCCAGTCCCGGTTCAGGCTGGGCGAACGACCCCCGAAGTACTTGTAGGCCAGCGGGATGCTCGGATGCATCCAGATCGTGCTGCGGCCGTCACCACCTTGGGGGTCGTCTCGCCAGGTGAAGTAGAACGCCTCGCCCCGGCGTAGTTTCGCGCCGATGACCACCTGGATATGCGCGAGGACGCGATCATCGAAGTCCGCCGTGAGGCTGGAGTCGTACGTCAGCTTGCCCATTGCACCGCTCCGTTAGTTGGGTTAGCTGTCACGCTACGCCGATTTCTACTTTTAGTCCCTGAGATAGCGTTCGAGTCGTGGCACCTTTAGGAGGGCCAAGGCCCGCTTTTCGATCTGACGCACTCTCTCCCGGGTGACGCCCTGAATCACGGCGATCTGGTCGAGGGTGCGCGGTTCATCCCCGGTGAGGCCGAAGCGGGCGGTGAGGATGGAGCGTTCCCGGTCGGGTAGCGCGTCCAGGTAGAAGGTGATGTCCGCGGCGCGCAGGGTGATGGTGGCGCATTCGTCGGGCTGCGGCAGGTCGTCGTCGATGATCAGCTCGGCGATGTCGCCGATGCCGTCGCCGACGGGGGCGTGCAGTGAGATGGGTTCGTTGTCGTACTGCAGCAGGCGGGAGACGTCGCGGACCGCGATCTGCGACAGCTCGGCGATCTCCTTGAGGGTCGGCTCCCGGTCGAGGGTGCTGGTGAGGTCACGGCGGATGCGCTTGATCTTGTTGAGCTTCTCGGCGGTGTGCACCGGGATGCGGATCATGCGCGACTTGTCGGCCATGCCGCGGTGGATCGCCTGACGGATCCACCAGGTGGCGTAGGTGGAGAACTTGAAGCCGGTCATGAAGTCGTACTTCTCCACCGCCCTGACCAGGCCGATGTTGCCGTCCTGCACGAGGTCCATGATCGGCACTCCGCGGCCGGAGTAGTGCTTGGCGATGCTCACCACGAGGCGCAGGTTGGCCTCGATGAAGTGGTTCTTCGCGCGCCGGCCCTCGAAGACCAGTGTCATCAGTTCGCGCTTGAATTCGGGGCTGACGGGGTTGCCGTCGGCCTCGGCGCGGTTGATCTTCTCCTCGGCGAAAAGGCCCACCTCGATCTTGCGGGCCAGGTCGACCTCGTCCTCGGCGGAGAGCAGCGGGCCCTTACCGATGCGGCGCAGGTAGTCGCCGAAGGCATCCGTGGACGCCCGGCTGTACCTCGAGGTGGCGGCGGCGCTGGCCGCCGCCGACGGGGTCAGCGGTTTGGAAGGCTCGGAAACCGGTCGTTCCGCGGTGTCCGGCTTCGCGGCGGCGCGGCTGGCCGTGGGGCGGCTGGTGGTGGTTCGGGTGTCATTGGTGTGGACGATGGTGCTCATGCGAGGACCCCCCGGGGGAGAAGACTGGCTGTGGCGCGGTCAAAGGAAGTGAAATACGCGCGTTCGCGCGGACGACCGAGGTTGGTGACCTCGAAGGCGGTGCCGACGATCTGAATGAATCCCAGGAGGGCGGTTGGGTCGTCCTGGTCGATGGCGTGGTCGGCGATTCGCCATTCGGTGGGGGAGATGGCCGTGATCTCGACGTCCGACGGATCGGGGCCGGCGAGGAGATCGGCAACCAACGTGGTGCCGGCGGGAATCTTGTAATGCTGGACACGGTGCTGGGGTTCGGCGCTGGTGACAGTTGCGTGTTCGGGTAACGCTGTGTCGGGTGCCGAGGGGCTGCTGTGAAACATGACCACCTCCGGTCGTTCGGGTGAGATAAGTACACTGCTCGCAGCCAGAGCCGTTCAAGGGGTTGACGGGAGCAGCGCCGAAGAGGTAGACCTGAAGAGGTCTCATCTTGTGTGACCGGTCTCAGCCGTGTGGCGAAACGAGACCGTAGCGGTCACGCACCGCCGCGTAGGCTGGGCGTATGCCCGAACAGGTTTCAGAGATTTTCGACCCCAGCCAGTGGCAATTGGTGCAGGGCTTCAACGCGCTCACCGATGTGACCTACCACCACGACCTCAGCGGGCGCATCGCCCGGGTGGCGTTCAACCGGCCGGAGGTGCGCAACGCCTTCCGGCCGCACACAGTCGACGAGCTGTACGCGGTGCTCGAGGACGCCCGCACCAACCCGAAGATCGGCGTGGTGCTGCTCACCGGCAACGGCCCGAGCCCGCGAGACGGCGGCTGGGCGTTCTGCTCCGGCGGGGACCAGCGCATCCGTGGCCGGGACGGCTATAAGTATGGCGACGGCGAGACCGCCAGTGGCATCGACAAGGCCAGGGGCGGTCGACTGCACATCCTGGAGGTGCAGCGGCTGATCCGGTTCATGCCCAAGGTCGTCATCGCGGTGGTGCCCGGCTGGGCGGCCGGCGGCGGGCATTCCCTGCACGTCGTGTGCGACCTCACGATCGCCAGCGCCGAACACGGCAAGTTCAAGCAGACGGATGCCGATGTCGGCTCGTTCGACGGCGGCTACGGCAGCGCGTACTTCGCCCGCCAGGTCGGCCAGAAGGCGGCCAGGGAGGTCTTCTTCCTCGCCCGCGAGTATTCAGCGGAGCGCGCCCTTCAGATGGGGGCGATCAACGCCGTCGTGCCGCACGCAGAGCTGGAGAATGAGGCGCTGGACTGGGCGCGCACCATCCTGACCAAGTCGCCCACGGCCATCCGGATGCTCAAATTCGCCTTCAACGCCGTCGACGACGGCATGGTGGGCCAGCAGATCTTCGCCGGCGAGGCGACGCGCCTGGCCTACGGCACCGACGAGGCCGTCGAGGGGCGGGACTCGTTCCTGGAAAAGCGCGAGCCCGACTGGGCACCATACCCCTGGCAGTTCTAGGCGCGGCGATGAGAGAGGTGCGCGTCGCGCCGGTCGTGGACCCGGCGGTGTTCCTGGCCGAGTTGCGCCTGGCGCTGTCCGAGACCGACGAGGCGCTGCTGCCGGTGCCGGCGGCCGAGGCGCAGGCGCCGTCTGACCGCGACCGGCTGGGCCCGGTGCCGCGTAACGTCGCCGTGGTGATCGAGACGTCGGGCTCCACCGGCGTGCCGAAACGGGTGATGCTCAGCACCGACGCGCTGCTGGCCTCGAGCGCGGCGTCAAGCGTCGCACTCGGCGGCGACGGCCAGTGGCTGCTCGCCCTGCCCGCGCATTACATCGCGGGTGTGCAGGTCCTGGTGCGCTCCATCGCCGCCGGCACCGAACCGGTGCTGCTGCCGCCCGGCCACTTCGACCCCGCCGTCTTCGCCGCGTACGCCGGCCGGCTCGAACACCCACTGCGGTTCACCTCCCTGGTGCCGGTGCAACTGGCCCGGCTGCTGGATGCGGCGGCCACCGACCCCGGCGTCCTCGCGGTCCTCACCCGGTTCACCGGCATCCTCGTCGGCGGGCAAGCGGTGTCGGCCGACCTGATCGACCGCGCCGACCGGTTCGGGATCCGGGTGCTGCGCACCTACGGGTCGTCGGAGACCGCCGGGGGCTGCGTCTACAACGGTGGGCCGATCGGCAACACCGTGGTGCGGGCCGTCGACGGCCAGCTGGAGATCAGCGGCGCGGTGCTCGCCGAGGGCTACCTCGGTGACGCCGACCGCACCCGCGATCGGTTCATCGACGAGCACGGTGTGCGCTGGTACCGCACCGGCGACCTCGGCGCCGTGGCCGCCGACGGTACCGTCAGCGTCTCCGGACGGGCCGACAACGTCATCATCTCCGGCGGGGAGAAGGTGTCGCTCGACGCCGTGGAAACCGTGGTGCGCGGCCTGCCCGGCCTGGGCGAGGCCGTCGTCGTGCGCGCCGCCGACCCGATGTGGGGGCAGGTGCCGGTGCTGGTGCTGGCCGCAGACGCTGGGCCCGACGTGCCCGGCCTGGACGCGGTGCGCACGGCGGTGGCGGCCGCTCTCGGCAATCCCGCCCGCCCCGCTCGCATCGTCACCGTCGCGGTCATTCCGGTGCTGCCGTCCGGCAAGCCCGACCGGCAGGCGCTGGCGGCACTCGCCGCCGGATAGGCCGGCCTCCGGCCCGGCCGGTTCGCCAGCCGGGGCCAGTAGCATGAAGAGGTGGCACAAGGAGCGCGGCCGAACGGCCCCAAACAGCAGAAATCCCCCCAGGGCGGCGCGCGGGCAACCGGCGCCAAGGCCGGCGCGAAGCAGCCCGCCCGGCCGCACAACGCGGCCAAGTCCGGCAACCCGGCTCGCCGGAACGGGGCGGCAGCCTCCGCCCCCACCGGCTCGGCCGGTCTCGGCACCTGGATCTCCGGCGCACGCCTGCGCACCCTGCCCCTGGCAATCGCCCCGGTAGCACTCGGAACCGGCGCGGCTGTCGTGGCCGGCGACGCGGGCGAGTTCCACTGGGTGCGCGCCCTGCTCGCCCTGCTGGTGTCGGTGAGCCTGCAGATCGGCGTGAACTACGCCAACGACTACTCCGACGGCATCCGCGGCACCGATAACCACCGGGTCGGCCCGGCCCGCCTCACCGGCGGCGGTGCAGCCAAGCCGCGCGCCGTGCTCATCGTGGCGCTGGCCTTCTTCGGCATCGCCGCCCTCGCCGGCCTGGCGCTCATCGTGGCCAGCCAGCACTGGTGGCTGCTGATCGTCGGCGCTGCGGCCATCGTGGCGGCCTGGTTCTACACCGGCGGGAAGCGCCCGTACGGCTACCTCGGCCTGGGTGAGATCTTCGTGTTCGTCTTCTTCGGACTCGTCGCCACCACGGGAACCACCTACGTGCAGGTGGGCACCGTCAACCTGGAGAGCTGGCTCAGCGCCGTGGCTATCGGCCTGATCGCCTGCGCCGTACTGATGGTGAACAACCTGCGCGACATCAAGCCGGACAAGGTCGCCGGCAAGCGCACCCTCGCCGTACGGATCGGCGCGCGGGCCTCCCGCGTGGTGTTCTGCGTGTTCCTGCTGGTGCCGTTCGGCATCGCGGCGTTCTTCGCGCTGTTCTACCCGCTGGCCTGGTTCACGATGTTCGTGCTGCTGCTGGCGCTGCCGGCCAGCCTGATCGTGGCCACCGCGAAGACGGCCAAGGAGTTGATCCTTGCGCTCAAGCTCACCAGCATGGCGGCGCTGTTCTACGGCATCATCCTGGGACTGGCCTTCGCCCTGTAGCGGGCCCGACCGCCAACAGTCAGTTCGTGCGGTCCTGGTCGGCGGCGCTCGCGCGGTCGACCGCGGCGTCTTCGGAGGCGGCGTCGGGGTGCACGGGCTCCTTCTCGCGGTGGCGCACCTCGTAGAGGCCGCGCGCCACGGTGTCCCGCGGCGTGCGCAGGAAAATGTAGGACAGGCAGAAGCCGATCAGCGCGGCCAGGAGCGCGGCCAGCCAGCCCGCGATCCCGAGGGCGAGCAGCAGGATGAACGGGACCACGAACATCAGCACCCGGAGCACCGTGAACACCAACCAGGCTGGAAAAGCTTTCATAGATCCAGCTTAAACCGTGGGTCCAGAGCGCACTCACCGATCTCACGGCTGACCGGCCTACAATTGCAGCATGTTCCGCCTGTTGTTCGGCCTCGGAGTCGTCGTCGTCATTCTCACCATCTACACGGTGGTGGACTGCGCGGTGTTCGATCGCAACCGCATCCGCGGTGTGCCCCGGTGGGTTTGGATTTTCCTGATAATCCTCCTGCCGGTGATCGGTCCCATCCTCTGGCTGTTGATCGGCCGCGGCCGTCGCAGCACGGCCGGGCCGGCCGGCGGCCGCGTCATGCGCTCTGTGGCGCCCGACGACGACCCCGACTTCCTCCGCGGCCTGGACCGGGCCAAGAACGAGAACCAGCGCATCCGCGACCTCGAGCAGGAGCTGGCCGACTTCGACAAGACCGACCCGCCCGAAGACGGGCCGTCCTCCCGCCCCGGCACGGCCGGCGTGGATCCCAAGAAGACCGACCCCGGTGAGGGTGACCAGCCGGGCCGACGGGATGCCTGAGGCGGCACCGCAGACGACCCGGCAGGACCTGTTCCGGGACTTCAGCACCAGCGGCAGCCCCGCCACCGACTTCAGCGTCGCCCTGCTGGCCGAATTCGTGCGCCTCGGGGTTCAGGACATCGTGCTCAGTCCCGGCTCGCGATCCCAGGCCCTCGCCCTGGCGGCGGCCGAGTTCGAACGGCTCGGGCTGGTGCGGCTGCACGTGCGAATCGACGAACGCGGCGCGGGGTTTCTCGCGCTCGGGCTCGCGATCGAAACCGGTGATCCCGCGCTCGTGGTCTGCACCTCGGGCACGGCCGTGGCCAACTTGCACCCCGCGGTGCTCGAGGCCCACCACTCCGTCGTGCCCATGATCCTGCTCACCGCCGACCGTCCGGCCGAGCTGCGCGGCATCCGTTCGAACCAGACGACCGTGCAGCCCGGCATCTTCGCCGGCGCGGTACGACTCTGCCAGGACGTGCCTGCTCCGGACGGTGCAGCGGGCGAAGCCGACGCCGCGACCGCCATGGCGCTAGAGGCCCATGGCGCTGCGATCGGCGCCGGAACAAGCAATCCCGGGCCGGTGCAGCTCAACCTCGCCTTCCGCGAACCGCTCTCGGCCGCCCTGGAACTCAACCTGGCACCCGGCAGCGACATGGTGCCCGACCGCCCGGCAGCCATGGCGACCGAGGTCGACCCGGCGCTGATGCTCGCCCCCGGCCCGCGCACCGTGGTGGTCGCCGGCGCCGGTGCCGGCCCGGCCGCCGAGGAACTCGCCCGCGCCGCCGGCTGGCCCCTGCTGGCCGAGGTGTCCAGCGGCGCCCGGTTCGGCCCCAACCTCGTCGTGGCCTACCGCGAGCTGCTGCGGGACGCCGACTTCGGCGACCTGGTGCAACGGGTGATCGTGTTCGGCCACCCCACCCTCAGCCGGGAAGTCCCGGCGCTCGTCCTGCGCGACGACGTGGAGACCATCGTCGTGGCCCCGGCCGGCGCCGAGTGGTACAACCCCGGCCACCGGGTGGCCCGGTTCACGCGCGCCGTCGCCGCCGACGCCGCCACCCTTGCCGCCGCCGGCACCAGGGACGCACGGGCCTGGGCGGGCCGCTGGGTGATGGCCAGCCGCTCCATCCTCGCCGCCGACACCCAGCTCGATGCCCCCGGGTTCGGCGTCCACGGCATGACCAAGGCCGAGTTCGCCGCGATGAAGGCCCCCGTCACCCGCGCGATTCTCGCCGACGCGGTCTGGCGCGCCTCCTGGCCGCACGACCGCCTGGTGCTCGGTGCCTCCCGGCTCATTCGCGAACTGGACACCCGGGTCACCGGCAAGAAGATCCCCGTGCACGCCAACCGCGGACTGGCCGGGATCGACGGCACCATCGCCACCGCACTGGGCATCGCGCTGGCCAGCCAGGCCGGGCCCGAGCCCCGCTCCACCGGCACCACCCGGCTGCTCGTCGGCGACATCACCCTGCTGCACGACGCAGGCTCGATGCTGATCGCACCCGGCGAGGTGCGCCCGCGACTGCAGGTGATCGTCGGCAACGACGGCGGCGGCACCATCTTCGACGGCCTCGAGGTGGCGTCAACGGCCGCCCCCACGGCGATCGACCGGGTGCTGTTCACCCCGCAGCAGGCGGACCTCGAGTCCCTCGCCGCCGCCTATGGCTGGGACCACACCCGCGCCGCCACCCGGAGCACCCTGGAGAGCGCCCTGACGGCGCCGGTCACCCGCCCCACCCTGGTCGAGGTCCCGCTCGAGCGCTAGCCGCGCTGGTCACGCGCCGAACTGTTCCCGGTTCGGACAAGTGCACCCGGTGTGCCGGGACCATTTGTCCGCACGGGGAACAGTTGTGCCGGCGGGTTGGTACCGTTGCCGTGCCGCACTCGTTGTGCGGGAACGGTGGAGGAGCGCGTGATGCCCAGTAGGACCGCAGTACCGGCGCCGGCCGGCCCGGCTGCCCGCCCGCGCGCCGACTGGCTCGCCCTCGCCGCGATGATCACCGGCATCCTGGCTTTCCTGTGCGGTGTGCTGCCCGTACTCGGGTTCATCCTCGGCGTGGTCGGTGTCTTCCTCGGCGTCCTGGCCCGGCGGCGTTCGAACCGCCCGGCACTCGGCACCACCGCCCTGGTCCTCTCGATCCTGGCCGTGCTCACCAACCTGGTGGTCGACGTGATCGTGATCGTCTCGATCGTGACCCAGGCCAACAACCTGCCCGGCTGACCCCGATCACCCGGCCAACTGTTCCCAATCCGGACAATTGCACCCGGCACACCGGGACCATTTGTCCGCAGGGGGAACAGTTGCGGCGGAGGGCGCGGCGGGTTAGCCGAAGGCCTCTACGACGGGGCGGAACTTCATCTTCGTCTCGGCCAGTTCGCGGTCGGGGTCGGAGTCCAGCACGATGCCGCAGCCGGCGTAAGCGGTGACGTCGCCGGTGGGGGAGACCTGCGCGCAGCGCAGCGCGATGGCCCATTCGCCGTCGCCGTCGGCGCCCACCCAGCCCACCGGGCCGGCGTAGCGGCCGCGGTCGAAGGGCTCGAGTTCGCGGATGAGCGCGAGCGCGTCCTGCGTGGGGGTGCCGGCGACAGCCGCGGTCGGGTGCATCGCCGCGATCAGGTCCAGGGAAGTGGACCCGTCACTCAGGGTGCCCTCGAGGTCGGTGGCCAGGTGCCACAGGTTGGGCAGTTTCACGGTGAACGGGATCTCACTCGTGGTGAGCACCGAGGTGTGCGGCCGGAGCGCGGCCAGCACGCTCTGCACCGCGAACTCGTGCTCGTCGCCGTCCTTGCTCGAGGTCGCCAGGGCGAGGGCCGCCTCGATGTCGGCCGCGGCATCCACCCCGCGCGAGATCGTGCCGGCGAGCACCCGGGCGTTGACCTCGTTGTGGTTGGCGCGGATGAGCGTTTCCGGGCTGGAGCCGACCAGGCCGTCGACGGCATAGGTCCAGCAGTCCGGGTAGCCCAGCGCGAGTTCGGTCAGGGCGCGGCGGAGGTCACTCTCGGCGGGCAGCCGGCCGACGAGGTCGCGGGCCAGCACCACCTTGCTCACGTCCTGCGCGCCGATGTGCGCGACGGCGGAGCCGACGGCCACGCGGTAGCCGTCGGGCTTGAGCGCCCCGGGCAGCAGCGAGATGCGGTACTCGTGGCCGAGCGGATGCAGCGCCAGCGGGATCTCCGGGGCGGCCTGGCCGGTGGGCCAGATGCGGGTCACCCAGCACTGGCCGTCTTCGCGGCCCACGATCACCTCGGGCACGATGAGCACGCTGGTCTGGCTGGAGGAGTCGTCGAAGGCGAAGGTGCCGAACGCCAACAGGCCGGTCCCGGTACGCACCAACGGGTCGGTCACGGTCGCGGCCGCGACGACGTCGCGCCACGCGGCGGCGGCATCCGTCATGCGGGTGGGCCCGGAGAACTCGAGGCGGAGGGCCGTGCCGATCCCGGCGAGGCCCTGGTTGCGGCGCATCCAGAGCAGCGGCTGCCGCTCGTCGAGCAACAGGATCAGTTGGCGAATGTCGGCAATCGGGGAGGTTTCAACCGTTAGAGCAGGCGCATTCACTCGTCTACCCTACGCCCGCGCCCGCGGATACCCGGGCCACGGCCCCGCAATCTAGACTGGACCGGTGAGTAGAGCAGATCTTAATAAGCAGCCAGCACAGGTCGCAGCCATGTTCGATCTGGTCTCGACGCACTACGACCGCACCAACGCGCTGCTGTCCGTGGGCAACGCCTCCCTGTGGCGGGTCGCGACCACCCGGGCCGTGAACCCGCAACCGGGCGAGCGCATCCTCGACATCGCCGCCGGCACCGGCACCTCGAGTGTGGCCCTGGCGCACACCGGCGCGCACGTCGTGGCCGCCGACTTCTCCGAGGGCATGATCAAGGTCGGCCGCGAACGGCACGGCGACAACCCCAACGTCGAGTTCGTGCAGGCGGATGCGACGGCGCTGCCGTTCGCGGACGGCGAGTTCGACGCCGTCACCATCTCCTTCGGCCTGCGCAACGTCGTCGAGCCAAGGAAGGCCATCGCCGAGTTCTACCGGGTCACCAAGCCCGGCGGCCGGGTCGTCATCTGCGAGTTCTCCACCCCGCCGTTCACGCCCATCCGGGTGGGCTACTTCGCCTACCTCAACCACGTGATGCCGCGCATCGTGAAGCTCGCGTCCTCCAACGCCGAGGCGTACGACTACCTGGGCGAATCCATCGCAGCCTGGCCCGACCAGCCCACCCTCAGCGCGTGGCTGCGCGACGCCGGATACGATGCCGTCGCCTACCGCAACCTCACTGTCGGTATCGTGGCTCTGCACCGCGGAATCAAGACCGCGCACGCCCCAGAATCAACCTCCTGAAACTCCCAGATCCGATCGTTAGGCTGACAGAGTGAAATTGACCGCCCCCGTGGCCCGCCGGAGCCCGTCGGTAACGTCGCAACTGGGCCTGAGCGATCGCATCTTCTCCACCTCCGCCGACCGCGGCCTGGCCGCGAGCATCGAGTCCGGCCTCGACGACGTCACGACGACCCTGCTCGGCGAGCTCGTCTTCGCCGACGAGATCGCCTCCGTCACCAGCCGCTACCTGCTCGACGCCGGCGGCAAGCGGGTGCGCCCGATGCTGGCGTTGCTCACCTCGCACCTCGGCAACGGCACCGTGCCCGATGTCATCAAGGCCGCCGCCGCCATCGAGATCACCCACCTCGCCTCGCTCTATCACGACGACGTGATGGACGACGCCGACAAGCGCCGCGGCGTGCCCAGCGCCCAGGTGGTCTGGGGCAACTCCATCGCCATCCTCTCCGGCGACCTGCTCTTCTCCCGCGCCAACCAGCTGATGGGCCGGCTCGGCGAACGCGCCGTGCGCCTGCAGGGCGACACCTTCGAACGCCTGGTTCTTGGCCAGCTGCACGAGACTATCGGCCCCAAGGACGGCGAAGACCCCGTCGACCACTACATCCAGGTGCTCGCCGACAAGACCGGCTCGCTCATCGCCGCGGCCGCGCAGGCCGGCATCATCTTCTCCAACGCCCCCGCGGAGTTCGAGGAGCCCGTCGTGCAGTTCGGCGAGCGGATCGGCGTCGCCTTCCAGCTCATCGACGACGTGCTCGACCTCTCCCCGCAGCCGAAGGAGACCGGCAAGGTGCCCGGCACCGACCTGCGGGCCGGCGTGGCCACCCTGCCGCTGCTGCGCCTGCGCGAGCGGGCCGGCACGGATGCGCGCGCCGCCGACCTCGTCGCACGGCTCGAGGCCGATGTGATGAAGAGCCAGGGAGTGGCCACCGAGGCCGCAGACGCCGCGATCACCGCCCTGCGCGAGCACGACGTGACCACCCAGACCCTCGCGGAGGCCCACGGATGGGCCCGTGATGCCGTTGCCGCCCTTGCCCCGCTGCCGAACGGCTCGGTCAAGAAGGCGCTCACCCGCTTCGCCGAGACCATCGTCGAGCGATCCAGCTAGAAAGGCTTCCATGACCAAGTTGCGATTGGCCATAGTCGGTGCGGGCCCCGCCGGCATCTACGCCGCAGACATCCTCCTGAAGGCCGAGCGGAACTTCGACGTGTCGATCGACCTGTTCGACCACCTGCCCGCCCCGTACGGGCTGGTGCGGTACGGCGTGGCCCCAGACCACCCGCGGATCAAGGGCATCATCAACGCGCTCCGCGACGTGCTCGACCGGGGGGACATCCGCCTGTTCGGCAACGTGCGTTTCGGCACCGACATCACCCTGGACGACCTCAAGAAGCACTACAACGCGGTGATCTTCGCCACCGGAGCGGTGCACGACGCCGACCTGGCCATCCCCGGCATCGAACTGGAGGGCTCCTACGGCGCCGCCCGGTTCGTGAGCTGGTTCGACGGCCACCCGGACGTGCCGCGCACCTGGCCGCTAGAGGCGAAGTCCGTCGCCGTGATCGGCAACGGCAACGTGGCCCTCGACGTCTCCCGCATGCTCGCCAAGCACGCCGACGACCTCCTGCCCACCGAGATCCCCGCGAACGTCTACGAGGGCCTCAAGGCCTCACCCGTGACCGATGTGCACGTCTTCGGCCGCCGCGGCCCCACCTCGGTGAAGTTCACCCCGCTGGAGTTGCGTGAGCTGGGCGAGCTGAACGACGTGGACATCATCGTGCACGACGAGGACTTCGACTACGACGATGCCGCCCGCGCGGCCGTGGCCAGCAACAAGCAGGTCTTCGTGATCGACAAGGTGCTCAACCAGTGGCGGAAGCGCGAGACCGGTGCCGCGTCACGCCGGCTGCACCTGCACTTCTTCGCCCGCCCCGTGGAGGTCACCGACGACGGCAACGGCCACGTCGGCGGTTTCCGGTACGAGCGCACCGCACCGGATGGCCAGGGCGGCGTTGTCGGCACCGGCGAGATCCGCGAACTGCCGATCCAGGCCATCTACCGGGCCGTGGGCTACTACGGTTCGTCGCTGCCGGGCATCCCGTTCGACAAGAAGCGCGGCGTGATCCCCAACCGCGAGGGCCAGGTGCTCTGGAAGGGCGAGCCCGGATTCGAATCCAGCACCGCCAGCCAGCAGATGTACGGCGTCTACGCCACCGGCTGGATCAAGCGCGGACCGGTGGGCCTGATCGGGCACACCAAGTCCGATGCCATGGAGACCGTGCGGCACCTGATCAACGACGTCGGCAACTGGTGGCGCCCGGAATCCCCCGCTGAGCAGAGCATCGTGGAGCTTCTCGAGTCCCGTGGCGTGGCCTACACCAACCTCGACGGCTGGCACCGCCTCGACCAGCACGAGCTGGCCCTCGGCGCCGAGCAGGGCCGCGTACGCATCAAGGTTGTGCCCCGCCACGAAATGGTCGAGGTCTCCCGCCCCCAGGTGCCTGCCGAAATCTAGCCGGCCTCACGGCTCGCGTTCTAGGGTGGGCTTTATGGGGGAGACGGGGTGGCGGGAAGACATCCTCGGGAGTGACTTCCAGGCGCTGACGCTGGAGCTGGGGAGCGACGGCGAGGGCGATATTGTCGCCACACTGGTGCGCTACCGGCCGCCGCTGAGAAACCTCGTTGCCCCGTTCGGCCCGGCGCACGGCACCGATGTGCTCTACGTGCACGGCTGGTCGGACTATTTCTTCCAGGCCGGCCTGGCCGAGTACTGGCACAGGGCCGGTGCCCGGTTCTTCGCCCTCGATCTGCGCAAGTACGGGCGCAGCCTCGGCGATCACCAGACCCCGGGCTACATCGCCGACCTGGCAAGCTACGACGCCGATATCGAGGCCGCCCTGGCTGCGATGGGCCACGGCGAGGCGACCGACCGGCCCTCCCGTCGGCGCCTGATCCTGATGGGGCACTCCACGGGCGGGCTCACCCTGAGCCTGTGGGCGGCGAGGCATCCGGGCCGGGCCGAGGCCCTGGTGTTGAACAGTCCCTGGCTGGAGTTCCAGACCGGCGGCGCCGGGCGGGCCTTCATCACGCCGTTGGTGCAGCTGGGCGCCCGGGTGCAGCCGCTGGGCACCCTGCCGCAGGTGGACCTGGGCTTCTATACCCGGTCGGTCTCGGCCGAGTTCGGCGGCGAGTGGTCCTACGAGACGCGCTGGCGACCGGCACGCGGTTTCCCGGCTCACCGGGCCTGGTTGAACGCTGTGCTCGAGGGCCACGCCGCCGTGGCGGCCGGGCTGGGCATCGGCGTGCCGATCCTCACTCTGCTTTCGGCACGCTCGACGATCCTGCCGCGCTGGCACGAGCAGATGCGGCACACGGACAGCGTCCTGGTGGTGGACGACATCGCCCGCGCCGCGGTGCGGCTGGGCTCCACGGTGACGGTGGCCCGCATCGAGGGCGCCTTGCACGACGTGATCCTCTCCGCGGAGGTTCCCCGCCAAGCCGCCTACTCCGCGATAACCCGGTGGCTGCGCACCTACGCGCCCCACGCACCTGGCGAGGCGTGAGGAAAGCCTCAAAAATCGCGCGCTTTTGGGGCTTAGCTCACGGCTCGCGTGACCTGGGGTGGGTTAGCGGAAGTTGACGAACTGGAGGGCCACGTCGAGGTCCTTGCCCTTGAGGAGGGCCATCGTGGACTGCAGGTCGTCGCGGCTCTTGGAGGACACGCGGAGTTCGTCGCCCTGGATCTGGCTCTTGACGCCCTTGGGGCCCTCGTCGCGGATGATCTTGTTGATCTTCTTCGCGTTCTCCTGGTCGATGCCGGCCTTCATGCTGGCTTCGATGCGGTACTCCTTGCCGGACGGGTACGGGTCGCCGGCGTCGAGGCTGCGCAGCGAGATGCCCCGCTTGATCAGCTTCGATTCGAACACCTCGAGGATCGCCTTGACGCGCTCCTCGGTGTTGGCCTTCATGAGCACCTTCTCGCCGCTCATTTCAATGGATGCGCCGACGTTCTTGAAGTCGTAACGCTGCGCCACCTCTTTGTGAGCCTGGTTGAGCGCGTTGTCGATCTCCATGGGGTCGACCTTGCTGACGATGTCGAACGTAGAATCTGCCATGGGAGCCATGTTACCGAGAAGGGCCGGATGCCGCCCATCCGCGGCGCCACAGGCCCGCGCCGGTCAGTCGCCGGGCCGGGCCGTGCTCGAGCGCACGATCAGCTCGAACGGCATCGGGGTGTTCAGCACCGCCTGGTCGTGCTGGCCCGGGTGCAGCTGGTCCATCAGGATCTCGACGGCCGTGGCGCCCTGGCCCTGCGGGAACTGCGCGATGGTGCTCAGGCCGAAGAAGTCGGCCAGTTCGTGGTCGTCGATGCCGATCACCGAGACATCCCGCGGCACGATCAGGCCCAGGTCGCGGGCGGCCAGGATGCAGCCGATCGCCATCTCGTCGGACGCGGCGAAGATGGCCGTCGGCCGGTTGTGCGGGCTGCCGAGCAGCTGCTTGGCGGCCTGATAGCCGCCCCGGATGGTGAAGTCCGCCGGCTGGAACAGTTCGGGGAAGGTGCCGATGCCGGCTGCCTCCATCGCCGCTTCGTAACCGAACCGCCGGTTGGTGGGCAGGTGGAAGTCGAGGTCGAAGTCCTTGTTGCCGCCGATGTGGGCGATGCGGGTGTGGCCCATGGCCAGCAGGTGCTCGGTGGCGAGCCGGGCCACTGCGACGTCGTCGATGGTGAGGGTGCGCACACCGGTGATCGGGCCGCCGACGCCGACGAGCGGTTTGCCCAGGGCATGCAACCGGGCCACCTCGCTCTCGGTCAGTTCGAGGGAGATCGCGATGACGGCATCCACCCGTTGGCGCAGCAGGAAGTGCTCGAACACGCTGCGCCGCTCCTCACCGCCGCCGGTGAGGTTGTAGAGGGTGAGGTCGTAGCCGTTGTGCAGCAGCGCCTTCTGGGCGCCCTCGACGACGCTGGAGAAGAACCAGCGGTTGAGGAACGGCACCACCACGCCGATGTTCTTCATCCGGCCCGACGCCAGGCTGGACGCGTTCGACGACACGACGTAGCCCATCTCCAGCGCCGCGGCCTTGACCTTGAGCCGGGTCGCCGGGGACACGTGCCCGTTTCCGCTCAGGGCGCGCGAGACCGTGGCGGTGGAGACGCCCGCTCGACGGGCGACCTCGTCGATTCCGACCATTCGGGTTCCTAACCGGCGCGCAAGAGGGGTGTGAAGTGATCATATCCACCGCTTCGATGACCGGCTGCCCCCTCTGATTTCGCACTTGGGCCCTCTGGCTTGTATTCTGTCTGAGCGTCTCCGGTCACGTGGTTACATATGGTCGGGTATGCACTGGCGAGTTACCCAAGCGGCCAAAGGGATCTGACTGTAAATCAGACGGCGTAGCCTTCGTGAGTTCGAATCTCGCACTCGCCACAGCAGTGAAGTAGTGAAAAAACACCAGGAAACGCGCCGTCCGCCGGCGCGTTTCCTGCGTTAACGGCACGGTCACGTGCGGCTCCTGTCGCCGGCGGGCCGTGGGGCGTAGCGTGGGCGGATGACCACTCCCGCCGCCCGCGAACTGCTCGCCCTCGCCCAGAAGACCGCCATCGCCGCCGGGGAGCTCGCTCACCGGCGACGCGTGGAAGGGGTGGAGATCGCCGCCTCGAAGTCGTCCCCGGAGGACGTCGTGACCCTGGCGGACCGGGAGACCGAGGCGCTGATCCGGGGCCTGCTGGCCGACGCGCGGCCGAACGACGGCTTCCACGGCGAGGAATCCACCGCCACCGCCGGCACGTCGGGGCTGACCTGGGTGGTGGACCCCATCGACGGCACCGTCAACTACCTCTACGGCATCCCGTTCTACGCGGTGAGCATCGCCGTCGTCGAGGGCGACGCCGACCCGGCCGGCTGGCGTGCCCTGGCCGGCGCGGTGCGGAACCCGGCCATCGACGAGCTCTTCTCCGCGCACGCCGGCGGCGGGGCGGAGCTGAACGGGCGCCGCTTGCAGGTGAAGACCGGGGTGCCGCTGTCGCTCGCCCTGTTCGGCACCGGCTTCTCCTACGATTCGGTGCGGCGCAGCCGCCAGGCCAAGGTGCTGCACGGCCTCATCCACCAGGTGCGCGACGTCCGCCGGATGGGCGCGGCCTCCCTCGACCTGTGCTCGGTCGCGGCCGGCCGGCTTGACCTGTACTACGAACGCGGACTCAACCCCTGGGACCACGCCGCCGGCGGGCTCGTGGCGGCCGAGGCCGGGGCCCGGGTCGGCGCGTTCGGGGACGACCGTGAAGGCATCAACCTTCTCATCGCCGCCGCGCCGGATCTGTACGCCACGACCGAGCCGATCCTGATGAATCTTTTCAACGAATTTATGGCCGACGACGACATATGAGGATGAGGCCGCTGCTGGGCGGCCCGGATCCCAAGCAATTGCAGGCCAGCACTCGGTTTTCGGGTGCCCTCGAGGGTCGGCGACGACGGCTCGGGAGGGCCGGTGTGGAACGGAATCGTGGGTTTTGCGGCGTCCCGAGATGGCGCAGAGGCGGCCCGCCCGCTAGCCTTTACCTATTCGTTACTTTCGCTTGGCCGGAATGACGAGCATCTCGTCCCGTCAATCGCGCCGAAAGTACCCCTCCTTTGTCACCTCACTCCCCGCAGCCGGATGCCTCCGCAGCCGACCCGAGTGACCCCACACAAAGCGACGTGACCACGGACGAACTCTCGCCCGCGCGTGTACTCACGCGTCGCGAGCTGCGCGAACTCGAGCGCCGCACGGCAGCGCAGGCGGCCGAACCGGCCGCCGATTCCGCGGAGCAGGACGCCCCCGTCGAGCTCCCCGCAGACGGGCTCACCCCCGAGGCGCAGGTCCTGGTCGGCCTCGAGCTGGCGGAACCGAACCTCGAGCACGTCGTCATCAAGGCCCCCGACCTCTCACTGCCCGCCGAACCGGCGTACGAGCAGATCCCGAGCGACGTGTCGCCGAACACCACCACGACCACCATCGTGCTGCCCTCCCGCGCGGCCCTGCGTGCGCAGCTGCGCGCCGAGCAGACCACCAACGACGCACCGGCCCCCCTGGCTCCCGCCGAGGCCGCAGCGCCCCGCCAGACGCCGGTCGCCCCCGAGCGCGTACTGCCCGACTTCGTGCCGCGCGCCAGCGCCAAGCCCGCCCCGGCGAACCGGGCCCCGGCGTCAGTGCGCTCGGGCCACCACCGGATGCGCATGCTGGCCACCAAGGGCGGCTCCATCGTGGCGATGTCGATCGTGGCCCTGATGGCCGTGGCCACCTCGCTGCCCGCCGACGCACTCCTGTCGTCCAGCGACGTGCAAGCCGCCGCGCTCGAGGCCAAGAAGCCCGTCAGCACCGAACCGGCCCAGACGATCAGCCTGGCCGGCACCGACACCATCACGGTCGAGCAGGACAGCTACCAGGCGCGTTCCATCGCCGAGGTCGCCGCGGCCAGCGGCATCCGCCTCGAAGACTCGTTCACCAACAACCCGAACGGCACCATCCAGTGGCCGTTCGCCGTCGGCGTGCACGTCGGCGACCAGTTCGGTCCGCGTAACTGCGCCGGCTGCTCCGCCAACCACGGCGGCCAGGACTTCAACCCGGGCATCAACGCGCCGATCCAGGCGATCGCGGATGGCGTCGTGAGCTTCACCGAAGACGGCGAAGGCAGCCTCGGCGTGCACATGGTCATCGATCACATGATCGACGGCGAGCTGGTCTCCAGCGTCTACGCCCACATGATCCACGGCTCGATGCTGCTGGAGACCGGTGACGTGGTCAAGGTCGGCCAGGTCATCGGCAAGGTCGGCTCGACCGGTATGTCGACCGGCCCGCACCTGCACTTCGAGATCCGCATCGGCGGCATCAAGGGCACCAAGGTCGCGCCGCTGCCCTGGCTCTACGCCAACACGAACTAGCCCGCGTCTGCGGGCCGGCTTGCGGGGTCTCGACAGGCTCGACCAGCGACGTGGTTGCGAGGGCGGGCTTTGCGGGTCTCGACAGGCTCGACCAGCGACGTGGTTGCGAGGGCGGGCTTTGCGGGTCTCGACAGGCTCGACCAGCGACGTGGTTGCGAGGGCGGGCTTTGCGGGTCTCGACAGGCTCGACCAGCGACGTGGCGGCGTCGGCGGGCTACTCGCGCGAGGCGATCAGACGGCTTTGGCGAGGAACGCTTCGAGCAGGGACCGCGGGAGCGGGAACGGCATCTTGCCGTCGGCGTTGTGCTGCGTCGTCAGTGCCGGCCGGGCAGCCACGGGCTCCGCGGTCGATCCCAGCGACACCACCTGGTCGTGCAGGCGCTCCATGTCCACGTCGAGCCGGTTGGCCACGTCAGCGGCCTCCTTGAGCTCGCCGACGAGCGCGGGCGGCACCGCGCCATCGTACTTGTAGAAGATCTTGTGCTCGAGGCTGGCCCAGAAGTCCATCGCCACCGTGCGAATCTGCACCTCGACGGTCACCGGCTGCACCCGGTCGGACATGAACACCGGGATCGCCACGATCAGGTGCAGGCTCTTGTAGCCGTTCGGCTTGGGGTTCTTGATGTAGTCCTTGACCTGCAGCACGGTGATGTCGCGCTGGCTGGTGAGCATCTCGAGCACCCGGTAGGTGTCGGAGATGAAGCTGCAGGTGATGCGGATGCCCGCGATGTCCTGGATGTTCTCCCGGATGCCCTCGAGGTCGAGCGGGTAACCCTTGCGGTTGGCCTTCTTCAGGATCCCCTCCGGTGACTTCAACCGGAAGCTGACGTGCTCGATCGGGCTGTAGTCGTGGATCGCGCTGAACTCTTCCTTGAGGATGTTGACCTTGGTCATCATCTCGTCGGTCGCGAATTTGTACGACATCATGAACCGGGTGAGCTCGGTGCGGATCGCCTGGAGGTCGGTTGGCCAATCGACGTCCTGGTCGGTCACGGGTGCTCCTTGCTCAACGATGGCCCCGCAGACGGCGGCGGCCACCTAGAGTCTGTCACCCCCTGCATCCGTACTCGCTGGGAGCGAGGTGGGAGTGCAGGGGGTGCAAGACATCCGTCGGCTGGGAGTCAGGCCTGCAACCAGGCCGTGGTGTCGCCGGGCAGGGTGCGGCCGATGAGCAGTTCGCTGCTGAGCAGGACATCGCCGGCGGGCAGCTCGACGTCCTGATCCCCGGTGTTGGCCACGACGATGACATTCCCGTTGCGGAATACCAAGACGTCGGCGCTGGCGGAGGGCAACCACTCGACCGAACCCAGGCCGAGCGCGTGCTCGCGGCGGAGCGCGAGGGCGCTGGTGTACAGCGAGAGCGTCGAGCCCTCCACGTCTTCCTGGGCGTCGCGGGCCAGGGTGGCCCATTCGGCCGGCTGGGGCAGCCAGCTGGCCGCGGTGGGACCGAAGCCGTAGGACGGTTCGGCGGCTTCCCACGGAATCGGCACCCGGCAGCCGTCCCGGCCGTAGCGTTCGCCGTTGGTGCGGAACCAGGTCGGGTCCTCGCGAGAGGAGTCGGGCAGGTGGATGACCTCGGGCAGGCCGAGTTCCTCACCCTGGTAGATGTAGCTGGAACCGGGCAGCGAAAGCATCAGTGCCGACGCGGCGCGGGCGCGGCGGAGGCCGACGGCCGTGTCCGGCAGGCCCTTGCTGTTCGGGCCGATGCCGTGGCCCTGCAGGTTGTCGGCGGTGAGGGCCAGCCGGGTGGCGTGGCGCACGACGTCGTGGTTGGAGAGCACCCAGGTGCTCGGAGCGCCGACGGCACTGAACGCGGCCAGCGAGTCATCGATCACGCGGCGGAGCGGCTCAGCGTGCCACGGCGTCTCCAGGTAGGCGAAGTTGAACGCCTGGTGCATCTCGTCGGGGCGCACCCACTGGGCGACCCGGTCGAGCGGGTCGACCCAGGCCTCTGCGGCCAGGATGCGGTCGCCGTCGTACTCGTCGAGCACGATGCGCCAGTCGCGGTAGATGTCGTGCACGCCGTCCTGGGCCCAGTAGGGGGCGCCGGCGACGGGCTCGGCGGTGACGCCGGGCTCAAGCGACGTCGCGCCGCCCATGCTGCCGCCGTCGGCCGGCGGGGTGTAGTCGGGCAGGCCCTTGGCCTTGATCATGCCGTGCGCGACATCCACCCGGAAGCCGTCGACGCCGCGGTCCAGCCAGAACCGGAGCACGTCGCGGAACTGCGTGCGCACCCACTCGTTGTCCCAGTCGAAGTCGGGCTGGGTGGCGTCGAAGAGGTGCAGGTACCACTGGCCGGGGGTGCCGTCGGGGTTGACCGTGCGGGTCCAGGCGCGACCGCCGAACACCGACTCCCAGTTGTTCGGCGGGAGCTCGCCGTTCTCGCCGAGGCCGTCGCGGAAGATGTAGTGGGTGCGTTCCTCGCTGCCGCGACCGGCGGCCAGGGCGGCCTGGAACCAGGGGTGGTCGCTGGAGGAGTGGTTGGGCACGATGTCGACGATCACGCGGATGCCGAGGGCGTGCGCGGCATCCTGCATCGCGTCGTAGTCGGCGAGGGTGCCGAAGAGCGGATCGACGTCGCAGTAGTCGGAGACGTCGTAGCCGGCGTCCCGCTGCGGCGAGGTGTAGAAGGGCGACAACCAGATGGCGTCCACCCCCAGCTCGGCGAGCTTCGGCAGCCTCGAACGGATGCCGGCGAGGTCGCCCATGCCATCGCCGTTCGCGTCAGCGAACGACCGTGGGTAGATCTGATAAATAACGGCGGTACGCCACCACTCTGTGCCTGTCATGACGGACACATTACGGCATTTCCCGATGTCTGCAAGCGCTTCCACAAACCGAAGTCATGAATTGGGCGTTCAAGCCGTAGATAACCACAGTCTGGGTTGCCAACCGAGGATTTCACAGGTATACATGTAACCGCTTGCACAAATGTCAATGTTGATTATGAAAGGCACACCAATGATGGTGAAGAAGAATGGCCTGCTCGCCGCGGGCGCGATTGCCGTCGCCGCCGCACTGGCCCTGTCCGGATGCGCGGCTGGATCTGAATCCGGCGGCACCACGACCGAAGCCGATTCCAGCACGTTGACCGTGTGGGTGGACGCCGACCGCGCCGCCGTGCTGAAGGACGCCGCAGCGGCGTTCACCAAGGAATCCGGCGTCAAGGTGAAGCTGGTGCAGAAGGACTTCGCGAAGATCCAGGAAGAGTTCATCGCCCAGGTCCCCACCGGCAAGGGCCCGGACATCACCATCGCCGCGCACGACTGGCTCGGCAACTTCGTCAGCAACGGCGTGGTCCAGCCCGTCGAACTCGGCGACACCGCGGCCGGCTACCAGCAGGTCGCCGTCACCGCCATGAGCTACGAGGGCAAGACCTACGGCGTGCCGTACTCGATCGAGAACATCGCGCTGCTCCGCAACACCGCCCTGGCGCCCACCGCCCCGGCCACGTTCGAGGACATGGTCGCCGCTGGGACCGCCGCCGGGACCGAGTTCCCCTACCTCGTGCAGGCCGGCCCCGAGGCCGACCCGTACCACCTGTACCCGTTCCAGACGTCGTTCGGCGCCCCCGTCTTCGGCACCAGCGCCGACGGCAGCTACAACCCCGACGACCTCACCGTGGGCAACGCCGGCGGCGAAGCCTTCGCCACCTGGCTGGCCGCCGAAGGCGCCGCGGGCCGGATGAGCGTCAACCTCACCGGCGACATCGCCAAGGAGAAGTTCTACGCCGGAGCCTCGCCGTTCCTGCTCACCGGGCCGTGGAACGTTCCGGACGCCCAGGCCGCGGGCATCGACGTGTCCGTCGACGCCGTGCCGTCGGCCGGCGGCCAGCCCGCCCAGCCGTTCGTGGGCGTGCAGGGCTTCATGGTGAGCGCCAAGACCAAGAACGCCATCGCCGCCAACGAGTTCCTGGTGAACTACATCGGCAGCGAAGACGTGCAGACCGCCCTCTACGAGGTCGGTGGCCGCCCGCCGGCACTGACCGCCGCGTTCGAGGCCGCCAGCTCCGACCCGATCACCGCCGGCTTCGGCGCCGTCGGCGCCACCGCCGTGCCCATGCCCAACATTCCGCAGATGGGCAAGGTCTGGCAGTTCTGGGGCGTCACCGAGGCCGCGATCATGAGCAACGAGGGTGACCCCGTTGAGCTGTGGCAGAAGATGACGGCGGACATCGCCGCCGCCATCGAGTAACACGCCGTACCGGGTGCGGACGGAACCCCCAAAGAAAAAAGCCCCCCCCCCCCCCCCCCCCCCCCCCCCCCCCCCCCCACCAACCCCCCCCCCCCCCACGCCCCTTCACCCGGGGGAGCAGAGAGCAGACAATGATGACTACCCCCGCAACCGGGCACGATCGGGCGCAGATCCAGGCCGCCAAGAAGCAACGCCAGGCCGGCCGCATCGCCGAAGCCGCGTCGGCGGGCATCAAGGTGCTCCTGATCAAGGTCCTGGTACTCGGCGTCGTCGACGCCATCAGCGTCTACGCCCTCTTCGTGCTCTTCGCCAAGGAGGACTGGCTCGTCTTCAGCCTCGTGCTCTTCGTGACCGTCGTGGTCAACTGGATCTACTTCCGCGCCAAGGGGCTGCCGGCCAAGTACCTCGCCCCCGGCCTGATCTTCCTGATCATCTTCCAGATCTTCGTCATCGGCTACTCCGGCTACATCGCCTTCACCAACTACGGCACCGGGCACAACAGCACCAAGGACGACGCGGTCAACTCGCTGATCCTCTCCTCGCAGGAGCGGGTGCCCGACTCGCCCAGCTACGCCGTCACCGTGCTCGAGCGGGCCGGCGCCTACAGCTTCCTGGTCACCGACCCCGACGGCGATATTTCCGTGGGCAGCCCGGAGTCGCCCCTCGAACCGGCCGCCGACGCCGAGACGGATGCCTCCGGCCAGGCCATCGCCCTGCCCGGCTACACCACCCTGAACTTCGCCGCCATCGTGGCCAACCAGGAGGCCATCGCCGCCCTGGCCGTGCCCGTCTCCGACGACCCCAACGACGGCAGCCTCCGCACCCCCGACGGCTCCGCCGCCTACCTCTACCTCTCCGACCTGGTCTACGACGAGGCCGCCGGCACCATGACCGACGCCAGCACCGGCGTGGTCTACACCGAGGACCCCGCCCAGGGCTCGTTCGTCGCCGAAGACGGCGCCGACCTGCAGCCGGGCTGGAAGGTGGAAGTGGGCCTGGCCAACTTCGCCAAGGCCTTCGGCACCGACTCCATCCGCGGCCCGCTGATCAGCGTGACCCTGTGGACCTTCGCCTTCGCGTTCCTGTCGGTGGCCACGACCTTCGCCCTCGGCCTGTTCCTGGCCATCGTCTTCAACGACATGCGGATGCGCGGCCGCAACGTCTACCGGGTCGTCATGATCCTGCCCTACGCGTTCCCCGCCTTCCTCTCCGCCCTGGTCTGGGCCGGCATGCTCAACCCGCAATTCGGGTTCATCAACCAGGTGCTCTTCGGCGGGGCGGACATCCCCTGGCTCACCAACGAGTGGCTGGCCAAGTTCAGCATCATCTTCGTCAACCTCTGGCTGGGCTTCCCGTACATGTTCCTGGTCTGCACCGGAGCGTTGCAGTCGATCCCCGACGAGCTGCAGGAGGCCGCCACGGTCGACGGCGCCCGGCCCTGGCAGGTGTTCCGGCTGATCAAGCTGCCGCTGCTGCTGGTCTCCGTCTCGCCGCTGCTGATCGCGTCGTTCGCGTTCAACTTCAACAACTTCAACCTGATCTACATGCTCACCAACGGTGGACCCAGGGACGTGACCGCCGGGGTGAACGTCGGCGCCACCGACATCCTCATCTCGATGGTCTACAAGGTGGCCTTCGTCGGCGCCAACCGCGACTACGGCCTGGCCAGCGCGTTCTCGATCCTGATCTTCGTGCTCGTCGCGCTGGTCTCGATCATCAGCTTCAGACAGACCAAGGCGCTAGAGGAGTTGAACTGAGATGGCGACCACGACAATCGCAGCCCCGCACAACACCGAGTACATCCCGGTGAAGCACCCCTTCAACTTCGGCCGCTGGTTCCGCGCCACCGGCTGGCGGCACCTGATCGGCGCCGTGATGGTGGTCTTCTCCGCCTTCCCGCTGCTCTACGTGCTCTCCGCGTCGCTGCACCCCGGCGGAACGCTGATCACCGCGAACGGTCTGTTCAGCGAGGTGGACCTGGGCAGCTTCGTCACCCTGTTCAACCTGCCGCAGCAGCCGTACGCGGCCTGGTACGGCAATACCCTGCTGATCGGCGGCATCACCTCGGCCGGCACCGTGTTCCTCGGCGCCCTGGCCGCGTACTCGTTCTCCCGGATGCGCTTCACCGGCCGCCGTGCGGGCCTCTTGATGCTCGTGCTGGTGCAGATGTTCCCGCAGCTGCTCGCTGTGGTGGCCATCTTCCTGCTGCTCAACGGCATCTCCGACATCTTCCCGGCGATCGGCCTTGACACCCAGATCGGCCTGATCATGGTGTACCTCGGCGGCGCCCTCGGCGTGAACACCTACCTGATGTACGGCTTCTTCAACACGATCCCGGCCTCCATCGACGAGGCGGCCAAGCTCGACGGCGCCGGGCACGCCCGGATCTTCTTCACGATCATCCTGCGCCTGGTCGCGCCCATCCTCGCGGTGGTCGGACTGCTGTCGTTCGTGGGAACCACCAACGAGTTCGTGATCGCGAGCATCGTGCTGATCACGCCGGAGAAGCAAACCCTCGCGGTGGGCCTGTACCAGTTCGTGTCGCAGGAGTTCTCGAGCAACTACTCGGTCTTCGCGGCCGGCGCGGTGCTCGCAGCGCTGCCCGTCATGGCGCTGTTCCTCTGGCTGCAGAAGTACATCGTCGGCGGCCTCACGGCCGGGTCGGTCAAGTAAGCGCCACATGCTCCCGCACGTCGCCCTTCCGCACAGCCCTTCAGCGCACCTCGCCCTTCCGCATCATGATGGCTCGCCCCTGTACGTCTCCATCCAGGCGCCGGAACTCGGCGACGTCGTCACCGTGCGGGTGCGGATCCCCGCCGCCTTCGGGCCGGTGGCGATGGTGCACACCCGCTCCAACCCCGACCAGGAGCCGCGCTTCGACGAGGCCCGGCTGCTGGGCTCCGCCAATGGCTCCGTCTGGTGGGCCGCCGACCTGGTGGTGGAGAACCCGGTGCACGGTTACCGGTTCCTGCTCACCCTCGCCGATGGCGGTCACCAGTGGCTGAACGCCAGCGGGTTGCACGACATCGAAACGCTCGACTCCGAGGACTTCAAGCTCGTCGCCCACGCTGCCCCGCCGGACTGGGCTGCCACGAGCGTGATGTACCAGGTCTTCCCCGACCGGTTCGCCCGCTCCGCCGCCGCCGACCAGCGCACGGCGCCGGACTGGGCGATGCCCGCCGAGTGGGAGGACGCCGTCGAGCAGCTGCCGCCGGGCCGGTCGCACCAGTTCTACGGCGGCGACCTCGACGGCATCACCGAGCACCTCGACCACCTCGAGCGCCTCGGCGTGACCCTGCTCTACCTCACCCCGGTGTTCCCCGGCCGCTCCAACCACCGCTACGACGCGGCCGGCTTCACCGAGGTCGACCCGCTGCTCGGTGGCGACGCCGCCCTCATCCGTCTCGTCGAGGCCGCCCACGCTCGCGGGTTCAAGGTGATCGGCGACCTCACCGCCAACCACTCCGGTGACGGGCACGAGTGGTTCCGGGCCGCGCACCACACCCCGGCGGCGCCCGAGAGCGACTTTTACTACTGGCTAGACGCCGAGCAGCGCGATTACATGTCCTGGCTGGGCGTGCCGGCGCTGCCCAAGTTCAACTGGAACTCCGACGAGCTCCGCCGCCGGTTCATCGACGGCCCCGACTCGGTGGTGGCCCGCTGGCTCGAGCCACCGTTCGCCCTGGACGGCTGGCGCATCGACGTGGCGAACATGACCGGCCGGCTCGGAAACGAAGACCTCAATGCCGAGGTGCGGCAGGCCATCCGCCGCACCATGATCGACGTGAATCCCGACACGATCCTGCTCGGCGAATTCACCAACGACGCCTCGGCCGACTTCCAGGGCGACGCCTGGCACGGCGCCATGACGTACGCCAACTTCACCCGGCCGCTCTGGGCCTGGCTGTGCCGGCCGGATGCGGTGCCGTCGTTCTTCGGGCTGCCGCTGGACACGATCCCGCACTACACGGGCGAGCAGTTCCACCGCGCGCACACCCGGTTCGCCGCCGGATTCCCGTGGCGTACCCGGCTGGCCACCATGAACGCCCTGGACACCCACGACACCGCCCGGTTCCGCACCCACGCGGACGCCGCCGTGGTGCCGGTGGCGGTGGGCCTGTCGATGACCCTGCCGGGCATCCCCGTGGTCTTCGCGGGCGACGAGTTCGGCCTGGTCGGCGTGGACGGCGAGCATTCCCGCACGCCCATGCCCTGGGGGAGCGTGACCGAGCCAGAGGTCGCCGCCACGGTCGACCTGTACGCGGGGCTGATCGGCCTGCGCCGGGCCCACGAGGCCCTCAGCACGGGAGGGCTGCGCTGGCTGCACGTGGGCGACGACGCGCTCGTCTTCGTGCGCGAGAGCGAGCAGGAGTCGGTGCTGCTGCTGGCGACCCGCGCGGGCGCCGACGTGATGCTGCCGGCCGGAGTTCTCCCCGCCGTCGGCGTCTCCGCAACCCTGCCCGCCCTGGTCGGCCCCGCCCTGGCCACGGTCGTCGGCGACGGCATCCGGCTGGTCGCCACCGGCCCGTCTTTCACCGCGTGGGCCCTTCCCGGCGTCACAATTCCCTCGGATGGCACCCTCGTGTCGCCGACGGGTCCCGCGAGGTGATAATGTTTACCGGTTGCCAAAAGCACGGTTCAGCTTCAGAACTATGAAGTTTTGCCCCCTTAGCTCATTGGTAGAGCACTTCCTTGGTAAGGAAGAGGTAGTGGGTCCGATTCCCACAGGGGGCTCAGACTTGGGAGCCCAGGCTCCTGCGTCTGTGGCGGGGTAGCTCAGTTGGTTAGAGCACACGGCTCATAATCGTGGTGTCGCGGGTTCAATTCCCGCTCCCGCTACACACGGCCCGAACTTCCATTGGAAGCTCGGGCCTTTTTCTGTCCTCCGCCGGTTCGTGCATAACTCCTGCAATTTTCCCGGCGGCGATGCACGGTTACCGTAAACACGCGGGAGCGCACCGCGGCGACGAGATTCTGCAGGAGTTATGCTCCCCCAGCGAGCCATTCGGCGCGCGGGGTGAGCGGCACGGCGTCGGGGCGCTCGGCATCCGTCGTGAGGTCGATGCGGCGGCCCTCGGTGGCGGCGCGCTGCAGGGACTCCATCACGTCGAGCACGTGCAGGGCGAGTTTCCCGTTGGCGCGGGCATCGGTGCGGTGCGGCGCCCGGATCTGGTCGAGCAGCCCGATGCCGCGGGCGCCGTCGACGTAACCGGCCAGCGGGTCGAGCGAATGGAAGCCGCCATCGTTCACGCGCCGGTGGCTGGTGGGGCCGTCGAAGGTGTTCGGGTCGGCCACGGCGAGGGTGCCCTCCGTGCCGTGCACCTCGATCGGCGACGCCACGGTGGCGGCGGAATCGAAGCTCATCGTGATCGTCGACAGCGCGCCGTTGACGTGTTCGAGCACCCCGGTGACGTGGGTGTCGACGAGGACCGGGATGCTCTCGCCGGCCCGCGGCCCCGTGCGGATGATGCGGTGGTCCTGCGGTCGGCTGGACGCGCCGGAGACCGTGCGGATCGGGCCGAGCAGGTGGATCAGGGCGGTGATGTAGTACGGGCCCATGTCGAAGAGCGGGCCGCCGCCCTCGCGGTAGTAGAAGTCGGGGTTGGGGTGCCAGAGCTCGTGACCGGCGGTGACCATGACCGCCGACGCTGCCACCGGGCGACCGATCAGGCCGTCGTCGATCGCGGCCCTTGCGGTCTGGATGCCGGTGCCGAGCACGGTGTCGGGCGCCGACCCGACCCGGACGCCCGCGTGGGCCGCTGCGGCGAGGATGCTGCGGCCCTCGGCCAAGGTCACGGCGAGCGGCTTCTCGCCGTAGACCTGCTTGCCCGCGGCGATGGCGCCGAGCGCGATCTCGGCGTGCGCGGCCGGGGTGGTGAGGTTGAGCACGGTGTCGACGTCGTCGCTGGCGAGCAGCTCGGCCACCGTCAGCGCGCGGGCGGCGGGCAGAGCGGCAGCCACGACCGCCGCGCGGTCCGGATCCAGATCGGCCACTGCCGTGATGACCACGGCGTCACAAGTCGCGAGAGTCTCGAGGTAGGCGGCGGAGATGACGCCCAGGCCCACGATGCCCAGACGATGCGGGTTCAGCTCTCGGCCGGTGTGCGACTCGCCCACAGCATGCCCCTTTCGATGATGGTGCGGATCGACGGCTCCTCGAGCACGTCCAGGCTGTGCCCGGGCGTCGTCACGACGACCCGGCCCGCGCCCCACTGCCGGGTCCAGACGGCCGGCGACGTCACCGGCCGGTGCCACGGCTGCCAGGCCTCGGCCGGATGCGTGGTCGTCGCGAGCACATCACACAGGTCGTCGTTGAGCACCCAGTACTGCTCCGTGGTGAGGGTGATGTCGTCGAGGCCCGCCGTGATGGGGTGGGAGCGCCCAAGCTCGCTGATCGAGACGACGTACTCCAGGTAGTTGTCCTGCTCCGCCCCCACCCGTCCGGCCGGCTCCGTGCCCGGGTGGGTGACGAACTGGCCGCCCACCAGGTGCAGGTAATCGGCGGATGCCCGGTAGGAGTCGGCGATGCCGCCGTGCCAGCCGGTCAGGCCGGTGCCGGCTGCGACGGCGCCCTGCAGCCCGGCCACCTGCTCTGCCGTGATCTCGCTCATCGTGACGCACTGCACGATCAGGTCGGTCGCGGCCATCACCCCCGCATCCGCATAGATCGCCGGAGACTCCTCGATGCGCACCTCGAAGCCGTTGTCCCGCAGAAACGGGACGAACAGTTCGGTGCTCTCCACCGGCCGGTGGCCGTCCCAGCCGCCGCGCACGATCAGTGCCTTCATGCCAACCTCCTCGTCGCCGAACCTTGTGAAATGTCAGATGTGGGGCGGTGCCGTGGTCGCCCGGCGCACCAGCCCGGTGGGCAGCCGGATGTGATTCTGCGGCAGGGTCTCCCCGTTCAGCAGCGAGACAAGCATCCCCGCGGCCGTGGCGCCGAGCTTCTTCATCGGTTGCCGGATGGTCGTGAGCGCCGGGTTCATCTGGGACGCCTCCGGGATGTCGTCGAAGCCGATCACCGACAGGTCGCCGGGCACCTCCAGGCCGAGTTCGGCGGCGACCTGGATGATCGCGATCGCCGACAGGTCGTTCGCGGCGAACACCGCGGTGGGGCGGTCGGTCATCGACAGCAGCGACGCCGCGGGCGCCTTGGCCGTGTCGCGCTTATACAGGCCGACCCGCACCAGGGCGGGGTTGAACTGGATGCCCGCATCCGCCAGGGCCTGCCGGTAGCCGGCCTCGCGGAGCGTGGCGCTGCGGAGGTCGGGGCGGCCGGCCAGGAACCCGATCCGGCGGTGGCCGAGCTCGATCAGGTACCGGGTGGCCTGCAGGGCACCGCCGAAGCTGTCCGATTCCACGGTGGGGAGGTCGGCCCGGCCGGTGTGCGGGTCGATGGCCACGACCGGGATCTCGGCGGAGGTGGTGTCGACCGTGGGCGTGACCATGATGGCGCCGTCGATGAGGGTGCCGCTGAGCCGGCTCAGCGAGCGCCGTTCCCAGCCGTTGGTCTCCCGCTGCCGAGAGCCGCTGTAGGCGAGCAGGTCGTAACGGGAGTCCGCCAGCGCGACCCCGACGCCCTTGAGGATTTCGGCGCTGAACGGCTCGAAATCGGCCACCAGGATGCCGATGACGCTGGTGCGCCGCGAGCGCATGCTGCTGGCCACCAGGCTGGACTCGTACCCCAGCTGCTGCACCACGTCGAGCACCCGGGCGGTGGTCGCCGCCGAGATGCCGTAGCGGCCGTTGACCGCTTTCGAGACCGTCGCCACCGACACGCCCGCCGCGGCGGCGACGTCGTGGATCGTGGCGCGAGGAGTCATGGGATCAGCATAAGCGGTTTTGGAAACTGATTTCGAAAACGTTTGACACTTATTTTTTGCGGTGTGACACTGATGCAATTCCCCCAGCGCACCAGTAGAGCTGGCGTCACTCAATGAAGAGAAAAGGTTGGACCCCATGAAGTTGAACCACGCGAGAACGAAACGGATCCTCGCCGGATCCACGGTCCTGGTCCTCGGGGCGCTCGGGCTCACCGCCTGCAGCGCCGGTGCCTCGGACGGCGGATCCGCCGGCGGGGACGTGAAGATGAGCCTGTGGCAGAACTCCACCACCGGCCCCGGCCAGGAGTTCTGGGACAAGACCGTCGCCGACTTCGAAGCCGACAACCCCGGCGTCACCATCGACGTGCAGGCGATCCAGAACGAAGACCTGGACGGCAAGCTGCAGACGGCGCTGAACTCGGGCGACGCTCCGGACATCTTCCTGCAGCGCGGCGGCGGCAAGATGGCCGCCATGGTCGCCGCCGGCCAGCTGATGGACATCACCGGCGGCATCTCCGACCAGGTGAACAAGGAAATCCCCAAGGGCTCGTTCATCGCGAACAGTCTGGAAGACAAGATCTACGCGATGCCCGTGGCCGTGCTCCCCGGCGGTATCTTCTACAGCCAGGACCTCTTCGACGCCGCGGGGATCACCGAGACCCCCACGACCATCGACGCGCTCGAAGAAGACGCCGCGAAACTGAAGGCCACCGGCGTCGCCCCGATCGCCTTGGGCGCCAAGGACGCCTGGCCTGCCGCGCACTGGTTCTACTTCTTCGCGCTGCGTGAATGCAGCTCCGATGTCCTGGCCGAGGCAGCCGACACCAAGGACTTCTCGGATGACTGCTGGATCCGCGCCGGCGAAGACCTGCAGAGCTTCGCCGACACCGAACCCTACAACGAGGGTTTCCTCACCACCGCCGCCCAGCAGGGTGCCGGCAGTTCTGCCGGCCTGGTGGCCAACCACCAGGCAGCCATGGAACTCATGGGCGCCTGGAACCCCGGCGTGATCGCCTCGCTGACACCCGACGCCAAGCCCCTGGCCGACCTGGCCTGGTTCCCGTTCCCCGAGATCAGCGGTGGCGACGGCGAACCCGGCTCGATCCTCGGTGGTGTTGACGGCTACTCCTGCTCGGTCGACGCTCCGAAAGAGTGCCTCGACTTCCTCAACTACATCGGCAGCTCCGACGTACAGAAGGAGTACTACGCGGCCTTCAACGCCCCGCCCGTGAACACCGTGGCTCAGGAAGCCGTCACCGAGCCGTACCTCAAGCAGATCATCGAGGCCTACAACGCGGCCCCGTACGTCTCCCAGTGGCTCGACACCGTCTACGGCCAGAACGTCGGGAACGCCCTGAACGTGGGCGTCGTCGACCTGCTCGCCGGCAAGGGCAGCCCGGAGAAGCTCATCGAGGCGGTCAACGACGCGGCCAAGAAGGCTTAGGCAGTCCCATGACAGTTCGCGAGAGTGCCCCGACGCGATCAGAGGTGGATCTCGCGAACGGCGGGAGCACGGGTGTCACGCCCGCGCTCCCGCCCGTGCGGCGCCGCCGCACGTCGGTCGCAGCCCGGGTCGAGATCGCGGTCCTCGTCGGCCCGGCGCTGATCGTCTTCCTCGGCTTCGTCATCTTCCCCGTCGTCATGGCGGCCTACTACGGCTTCTTCAGCTGGCAGGGCTACGGCCCGCCGACCGACTTCGTCGGGTTCCGCAACTACGTCACCATCCTCCAGGACCCCACTTTCCAGGAAGCGCTCACCCACAACGGCATCATCGTGGTGCTGTCGCTGGTGCTGCAGGGGCCGGTCGCGATCCTCCTCGCCTTGCTGCTGAACCGGAAACTGCGCGGGCAGTCACTCATCCGCGTGCTGATCTTCGTCCCCTACGTCATCTCCGAGGTCGTCGTGGGCACGGGCTGGAGCCTGATGCTGCAGACCAACGGTGCCGTGAACGGCCTGCTCGAGAAGGTCGGCCTTGGCGCGTTCACCCAGGACTGGCTGTCCAACCCGGACATCGCGATCTGGACGTTGATGGTGATCATCACCTGGAAGTACGTCGGCTTCGCCGTGATCCTCTTCCTCGCCGGGCTGCAAGGCATCCCGGAGGAACTGCCGGAGGCCGCCGCCATCGACGGGGCGTCGTTCTGGCAGATCCAACGGCACATCACGTTGCCGCTGCTGGCACCCACGCTGCGGATCTGGGCGTTCCTGTCGATCATCGGCGCCCTGCAGCTCTTCGACCTCGTCTACATCATCTGGGGCCAGTACATCGCCTCGACCGCCGGCACCTCGACCATGGCGACCTACCTCGTCGCCAACGGCCGCAACGCCGGCAACTACGGCTACGGAAACGCCGTCGCCGTGGTGCTCTTCCTGATCTCCCTCGTGGTCGCGCTGATCTACCAGCGCTACGTGCTGCGCCGGGACACCGAGGGCGCCATCACTAGGAAGGGAAAGAGCCGATGACGGTCCTCACGACACCCGCTGTGGCGCTGCCGCCGGCCGATCCGCCGGCACCGATCAAGACCACCCGGCGCTGGGGCACCCCGGTCGCCTACGTCGTCGCCGTGATCGTGATCGGCCTGATGCTCGCCCCGGTGCTGTTCATCATCATCGGCGGGTTCCGCACCAACGCCCAGATCACCACCGACCCGTCCGGGTTGCCGTCGGTGTGGGACTTCGGCAACTACCTCGACGTACTCACGGGTGGCATGTTCTGGCGACTGGTGGGCAACTCCCTGATCGCCGGCCTCGCCACCACATTCGGCGTCGTGCTGCTCGGCCTGATGGCCAGCTACGTCCTGGCCCGGTATTCGTTCCGCGGCCGCGGCATCCTGTACGCCATGTTCGCTGCCGGCCTGATGTTCCCGATGACCGTGGCGATCACCCCGCTGTACCTGGTGGTCAAGAACCTCGGCCTGATGAACTCGCTCGGCGGTGTCATCCTGCCGCAGATCGCGTTCGCGCTGCCGACCACCATCATCATCCTGGTCCCGTTCCTGCGGGCCATCCCGGATGAGATCCAGGAGGCGGCGTTCATCGACGGCTGCAGCCGGCTGGGCTTCTTCTGGCGGATGATCGTGCCGCTGGCCATGCCCGGCGTTATCACGGTGGGCATCCTGGCGTTCATCGCCAGCTGGAACAGCTACTTGCTGCCGCTGTTCATCCTGAACAACGAGGCGGTGTTCACGCTGCCGCTGGGAGTGCAGTCCTTCGCCTCGCAGTACTCCGTGGACACGGCGAAGGTGCTCGCCTTCACCTCGCTGTCCATGATTCCCGCCCTGGTGTTCTTCGCCCTGTTCGAACGCCGCATCGTCGGCGGGCTCACCGGCGCGGTCAAGGGCTGACGCGGCGCCCCGCGGTGCAGCCCGAGAAGTCTACGAAGTAGAAAGAGAACGTTGTGACCTACCCAGAATTACCGCCGGTGTCCGACCGCGTGCGTGCCCTGCACGCCCAGATGACCCTCGAGGAGAAGGTCGCCCAACTCGTGGGCTACTGGGTCGACCAGGGCGGTGAAGTCGTCGCGCCGCTGGCCGGCGAAATGGCCTCCTCGACCCGCTACGACGAAGCAACGACGCACGGCCTCGGCCATCTCACCCGGGTGTACGGCACCCGGCCCGTGGACCCGGTGGAGCGGGCGGAGTGGCTGTGGGCCGAGCAGCGCCGGCTGACGGAGCAGACCCGGCTGGGCATCCCCGCCATCGTTCACGAGGAGTGCCTAACCGGGCTCGCCGCGTGGAAGGCGGCCACCTTCCCCACTCCGCTGGCCTGGGGCGCGGCCTTCGACCCTGACCTGGTGCAGGAGATGGGCGCCCTGATCGGCCGGTCGATGCGGGAACTGGGCATTCACCAGGGCCTCGCCCCGGTGCTGGACGTGATCCGGGACCCGCGCTGGGGGCGGGTGGACGAGTGCATCGCCGAAGACCCCTACGTCGTCGGCACGATCGGCACCGCCTATGTGCGCGGACTGCAGTCCGAGGGGGTGCACGCCACGTTGAAGCACTTCGTGGGGTACTCCGCGACGCAGGCCGGACGCAACCACGCCCCGGTGCACGCCGGGCCACGCGAGGTCAACGACGTCTACCTGCCGCCGTTCGAGATGGCGGTGCTCGACGGCGGGGTGCGGTCAGTGATGAACTCCTACGCCGAGATCGATGGGGCGCCGGTCGCCGCGACGCCGGAGTACCTGACCGGGATTCTCCGCGACCGGTGGGGTTTTGACGGGGTCGTCGTCTCCGACTACTTCTCGGTCGCCTTCTTGGAACTCATGCACGCCGTCGCGGCGGACCGGGGGGAGGCAGCCGAACTGGCCCTGGCCGCCGGCATCGACGTGGAGCTGCCGACCGGGGACGCCTTCCTGGCGCCGCTGCTCGAGCGGGTGCGGTCCGGGGTGACCGATGAGGCTCTGGTGGACCGCGCCGTGCTGCGGGTGCTGACGCAGAAGGAGGAGCTCGGCCTGCTCGACGAGACCTTCACCGTGCCGCCGACCGAGGTCGACCTGGACTCGCCCGAGCACCGCCGGGTCGCATGTGTGCTCGCCGAGGAGTCGCTGGTGCTGCTGACCAACTCCGGCGTGCTTCCGCTGCGGAAAGGCGTCGCGCCGGGCCCCCGCACCATCGCGGTCGTGGGGCCTAACGCCGACTCGACCGAGGCCCTGATGGGCTGCTATTCGTTCGTGAACCACGTGCTGGCCCACCACCCCGGGGTGCCGGCTGAGCTGGAGATGCCCACGGTGCTCGAGGCGCTCCGCACGGAGTTCCCCGCGGCGGACCTCGTGTTCACCCCGGGCTGCGAGGTGGAGGGTACCGACCGGTCCGCGATCCCCGCCGCGGTCGAGGCGGCCCGTGCCGCCGACGTGGCCATCGTGGTGGTGGGGGACCGGGCCGGCCTGTTCGGCCGCGGTACCGTGGGCGAGGGCAACGACGTGGAGAGCCTCGAGCTTCCCGGCGTGCAACGCGACCTGGTGGAGGCGCTGGTCGCCTCCGGCACCCCGGTGGTCATGGTGCTGATGACCGGCCGGCCTTACGCCGTGTCCTGGGCCATCGACGGACCATCCGCGCCGGCAGCGGCACTGCAGGCGTTCTTCCCGGGCGAGGAGGGCGCGGTGGCGATCGCCGCGGTGCTCTCCGGCGCGGTGGCACCCAGCGGGCACCTGCCCGTGTCCCTGCCCCGGTCGGCCGGGGCCCAGCCGTACACCTACCTGCACCCGATCCTGGGCGGCCCGTCGGACGTGACCAGTGTCGACAGCACCCCGGTGCTGCCCTTCGGGCACGGGCTCACCTACACGAGCTTCGAACGCACGGCATTGCAGGCCGACCCCGAGGTGGCCGCCGGCGGCGCATTCTCGGCGCGCGTGCGCATCCGCAACACCGGCGACCGGGCCGGGACCGACCTGGTGCAGCTCTACGCCAGGGACATCCACGCGAGCGTGACCCGGCCGGTCGCGCAACTGCTCGGCTACCGCCGGGTTGCCCTCGAGCCCGGCGAGGAGGCCGTGGTCAGCTTCGACGTTCCGACGGCCCGGCTGGCGTTCACCGGCCTCAGCCACGAGCGGATCGTCGAGCCCGGCCGGGTGGAACTGTGGGTGGGCCCGTCGTGTGCGGTCAAGGAGACCGTGACGGAGACGGTGCTCACCGGCCCCGTGTACCGGGTGACCCTGGCCGACGAACGGTACGTGCGGAGCGAGGTCGAGCGCTCGGCGGAACCGGTCCTCGTGGGGGAGGCCGAGGCGGCGCGCCTCTGACCGAGCAGCGCGGTTCCCGCGCGCCGGCGAATCGACGCTGAACCGCCGGCGCTGCCGCCAATGGGCGAAGGAAGGAGCGGGCCACCCCGATGACGGCCCGCCCCATGCGGGAGTGCTTCGGGTGTGGCCTCGGTCGGGCCCTGTCAACGGTGCCTCAGGGCCACACTTCGGGGAACACCCCCGTCTGAGGGGCATCATAGTACCAATGCCGTCCCGCGGACAGGGGTCTCCCGGCGGTCGTTTTTCGATTTGCGATTTGTTTTGGCAGGATGTGCTGCAGGGCGTTCAATCGGCAGAACAGCGGCTCCGCCCGACAGTCCTGACGGGCGGATCCGGCGCGAATCGTTGACCGGGCCGCCCGGTGAATCGTGGGGGAGTGGCATGGCAACGGAGACGAGCTCGACGGCGGTTCTGCTCGGGGGCGTGCGCCGGGCCGGGCGAGCCGGCGCGCCGGCCCTGGACGAGTTGGCCGACGCGGCCTGGCAGGTGGACGGCAACGCCGACCGGGCGATCGGCTTCGCCATCCGCACCGCGGCCGCGTTGCCGCAGCCGGGCACCGGGCGCACCCTCGAACTCTTCGATGCCCTGGCGACCGTTGCCGCCGCCGACCTCACCGCGGCGCGGGTGCTCGAGGCACACACGGATGCCCTCGCGATCCTGGCGCAGGCCGACGCAGCACCGGTCGACGCAACACCGGCGGCTGTGGATGCCGGCGACGCGCACATCGCGGCGTCCCGCGTGCAGTCCGCCTGGGGTGTCTTCGCGGCCGAGGCGCCCGGGCAACGCGTGAGCGCCACCCGGGTAGACGGCGGCTGGCGCCTGGACGGCGGAAAGCCCTGGTGCTCGCTGGCCGGCTCGCTCGGTCGCGCCCTGGTGACGGCGCACACCACTCCGGAAGGCGCCGAGCCCGCCCGGCGGCGGCTGTTCGAGGTGGATCTGACGGCACCCGGCGTCACCGTGCAGGACGGAGCGTGGGTCGCCACCGGCCTGACCCAGGTGCCCAGCGGCCCGGTCTCCTTCGTTGCCGTGCCGGCCGTGCCCGTCGGCGCCGACGATTGGTACCTCACCCGGCCCGGGTTCAGCTGGGGCGGCGTCCAGGTGGCGGCATGCTGGTGGGGCGGCGCGGTCGGCATCGCCCGGCGCCTGCGGGCGGCCGCCCTCGAGCGCGAACCGGACCAGATCATGCTGGCGCATCTCGGCGCCATTGACCTTGCCCTGATCGGGGCCGGTGCGGCCCTGGCGGATGCGGCCGCCGCGATCGACAACGGCGACGCCGTCGGGGAGGCCGGAACTCTGCTGGCCGCCCGGGTGCGCGGGCTCGTGGCCCGCTCTGTGGATGAGGTCCTCGGCCGGGTCGGGCACGCGCTCGGCCCGGCCCCGCTCGCCCTCGACGCCCGGCACGCCCGCCGCGCGGCCGACCTCACCCTCTACGTGCGCCAGCACCACGCCGAGCGCGACGATGCCGCGCTCGGTGCACGCCTGCTCGGCGCGGGGGTCGCGTCGTGGTGAGCTTCAGCCACGACGAGTCCGGCACGAGCGAGCGGCTCTGGCAGCAGGACGCGTGGCCGGCCGGGGCCCGCACCCTGGCCCTGACCGGCTGCGCCCGCCTGATCGTGGTGGCCGCCCACCCCGACGACGAGTCCCTCGGCGCCGGCGGCCTGATCAGCGCCGCCGCGGGGCAGGGAATCCCCGTCACCGTGATCGTCGCCACCCATGGCGAGGCCTCGCATCCGCATTCACCCACCCACACCCCGGCCGACCTCGCCGCGGTGCGCCGGGTGGAGGTGGTCGCCGCGGTGCGGGCGCTCGCCGCCGAGGCCCGGGTGCGGCTGCTCGACCTGCCCGACGGCGACCTGGCCCAGCACCACCACAGCCTGGAAGAAGCGATCTGGGACGAGGCCGTGCGGGACGAGACGCCCGGCGAGACGCCCGCCGTGGGGCGCAGCGCAGCGCAGGGCGAGACCGACGCGACGGATGCGGCGACCTACGCCGGCGCATCCACCTGGTTGGTGGCCCCGTGGCGGCAGGACGGGCATCCCGATCACACCGCTGCCGGAACGGCCGCCGCCCGGGTGGCCGAACGCACGGGCGCCCGGCTGCTGGAGTACCCGATCTGGGCCTGGCACTGGTCGACCCCGCAGGATGCGATCTGGCCCGGCGGGTCCGGCCCGGTCGCCGCGTGGCGGCTGGAGCTGGACGAGACCGCGCGCACCCGTAAGCGCACCGCGTTGGCCGCGCACGGCAGCCAGGTCGAGGCGCTCTCCGACCAGCCCGGCGACGAGGCGATCGTGCAACCGGGCTTCGCCGCCCACTTCGAGCGGGACTACGAGCTGTTCCTCGGCGCAGCCGCCGACGCCGGCCTGCCGGAGCCGACCGGGACCCCGGCGGAGAGCCTCACCGCGGGCTTCTTCGACGACTTCTACGCCGGGGCGACCGACCCGTGGGGGT
This sequence comes from Cryobacterium sp. AP23, assembly GCF_054075385.1. Lineage (NCBI taxonomy): Bacteria > Bacillati > Actinomycetota > Actinomycetes > Micrococcales > Microbacteriaceae > Cryobacterium > Cryobacterium sp. AP23. The sequence goes on from NZ_CM133415.1 coordinate 3,110,889, forward strand.
TCGAAACCCGGTGGTACGAGGCCCGCAAACGCGCCGTCACCCTGGCCGCGCTGCCGCTGGCCCGGTACGGCGCCGCCTTGGAGCTGGGCTGCTCGATCGGCGTGCTCAGCCGCGACCTCGCCGACCGCTGCGACACCCTCCTCGCCACCGACATCAACGCGCAGGCCCTGGCCGTGGCCCGCGCCCGGCTCGCCGGCCTGCCCGGCGTCACCGTGGAGCAGCGCGCCCTGCCCGCCGAGTGGCCGGCCGGTACGTTCGACCTGGTGGTGCTGTCGGAGATCGGCTACTACTGCTCGCCGGCCGACCTGGCCGTGCTGCTCGAGCACTGCCGCCGGAGCCTCCGCCCGGGCGGCGCCCTGGTCGCCTGCCACTGGCGGCATCCGGTGGGTGAGTACCCGCTCGGTGGAGACGACGTGCACGCGGCGCTCGCCGCCCTGCCCGGACTCGAACGCACCGTGCAGCACGTCGAACGCGACTTCATCCTGGAGGTCTACGAACCGGCGCCCGCACCGTCCGTTGCCCAGCGGGAAGGGCTGGTGTCGTGAACACCCGGATCGACCGGCTCGTCGTTATCGTGCCGGCGCGCAACGAGGAGAGCCGACTGCCCCGGTGCCTGGCCGCGCTCGCCGACGCCGTCGACGCGGTTCAGACCGAGTTCGGCGCCGACGCCCCGGTCATCACCGTCGTCGTGGTGCTCGACCGCTGCACCGACGGTTCGGCCGACGTGGTGGCCCGGTGGCCGCAGTTCCAGGCCCTGCAGTGCTCCGCCGGTTCGGTCGGCTCCGCCCGCCGCGAGGGGGTGGCCCACCTGCTGCAGGGTGCCGCGGATGCGCACACCTGGGTGGCGACGACGGATGCCGACTCCGCGGTTCCCCGGCGTTGGCTGGCCGTGCAACTGGCCCTGGCCGAGGCCGGCACCGAGCTGGTGCTCGGCACTGTGCTGCCCGACGCGGAGCTGTCGGCGGTGGAGCGGGCCCGCTGGCACGGGTCGCACACGCTGGTCGACGGGCATCCGCACGTGCACGGCGCCAACCTGGGTGTACGCGCCGACCGGTACCAGCAGGCGAACGGCTTCAGCGAGGTCGACTCGGACGAGGATGTGCTGCTGGTGGCGGCGTTGCGCGAGCTGGGCGCCCGGGAGTGCCGCACCGCGCTCATCCCGGTGCTCACCTCCGGCCGGCTGGACAGCCGGGTGCCCGGCGGATTCGGCGGATACCTCGCCGGCCAGGTCGCGGCGACACGCTGACGATAACTCAGAAATAGCGTGCGATCAGGGGCGCCAGAGGTCTACGATCTCGAACACGAGGAAAACCCTCAGTTCCGAGAAAGGTCCAAAGATGAATCTGCTCGTTATTATCATCGCCGTCGTGGCCGTCATCCTGCTGATCACCGGCGGGCTCGTCGAGTCGCTCCAATTCCTGCTCTGGGTCGGTATCGTCCTGGCAGTGATCGCCGTCATCGTCTTCCTGCTCCGGACGATCTCTGGCCGCAAGGTCTGATTCCTCCCCGACACAGCAACGGGCCGCGTGGGTAACCACGCGGCCCGTTCTCGTTGCCGGACTCGGCCTACGGCGCCTCGACGACGGTGAGCTCGGGGCGCTTGGGCGGCCGGCCGTCGCCGGAGGAGCGGCCGGTGAGCCGGCGGCCGATCCAGGGCAGCACGTAGGCGGCGTAGTACGCGGCGGTGTCCTGGATGCGTTCGCGCGGCGGGGCCTCGCCGGCTTCACCCTCGGCCCAGCCGGCCGGGATCGGCACATTGAGCGCGGTCAGCACGTTCGTGGCCACCCGGGTGTGCCCGCAGGCGTTGAGGTGCAGTTTGTCGGCCGACCAGAACCGGCTCTGCGAGAGGTCCGCGTCGACCCAATTGTCGACCAGCGTCACGCCGGGCTTGCTGAAGGTCTCCCGGGCCGCCTCGGCGAGCTTGTCGCCGCGCTTCTGCATGAGCGAGCCGAGCGGCAGGTGGCGGGAGGGGTTGCCGCCGCTGAGCACCACCACGTGGATGCCGTCGGCCACTGCCCGGTCGACCACCCGGTCGAGCAGGTCGACGACGTAGGAGATCTCGACCCGGGGCCGCATCATGTCGTTGCCGCCGCCGCAGACCGTGAGCAGGTCGGGCCTGAGCGCGAGCGCCGGTTCCAGTTGGTCGTTCACGATCGGGCCGAGCAATTTGCCCCGGATGGCGAGGTTCGCGTACGACACCGGCTCGGCCGCGGCCGCGGCCAGGCCGAGCGCGACGAGGTCGGCCCATCCGCGCACCTGGCCGTCGGGCAGGTCGTCGCCGACGCCCTCGGTGAAGCTGTCACCGATCGCCACATACCGGCGATACGGCTGTCGGCTCGCCTGCGGGTCGGTCTGCTGCGGAGCGGGGATGGCGTTCGTGGGTTACTCCTTGGGGAGGTTGAGCCGGGTGACGATGGCGTCGCGGGCCTGCTGGGCGGCGCGGCGGACGTCCTTGTCGGGATCGCGCAGGCGCACCGAGATGGTGGGGATGTCCTGTTCGCGGCCCTGCAGGGCGAGGGCGTTGAGGGCGGCGACCCGCACGCGGGGCACCTCGTCGGTGGTGGCCTTCACGAGCTTGGGCGCAACATCGAGCTTCCGCAGCATGACGACCTTCGCGCACATCTCGCGGATGCGCCAGGCCTCGTTGTTCAGGCCGACGACCACGTACGGGGCCGCGGAGTCGTTCCAGACGTGCAGCAGGGCGCGGGCGCCCCACAGCTCGGGCCAGTAGAGGGCGGGGGCGCCTTCGAGGATGCCGAGCGCGTGCCGGCCGCCGACGTAGAGCAGGAAGTCCTTGCCGGCGTTCTTGCCGCGCATCAGGGCGACGGAGTGATCGACGACGACCGACTCGCCGTAGTGCTCGACGGCCTTGGCGAGGCGTTCGGCCGTGGGCAGGTCGATCGGGAGTTCAGGGTGGGGGGTCAATTTGTTATGCATAACGAGTCCACGTTATCCCTCACACCGGGTCGCCGACGAATGCGTGTGCCCAGTCGGCGCAAGGAATCCGCGGGTCCGGGCCGCCGTCCAGGCCGCATCCTCGGCTGTCGACACAATTTGTCACATTAATTTGGTCGCGGGCGCGCGGATTGACACACTCGGAAGGACTGCGGTAGTAGGCCGCCGTGAACCCTCAGGACCACCGTGATATCCGTAGACCATGTTTCCAAGACCTTCCGCTCCGGTGGCACTGTCACCGCTGCCCTGCAGGACGTCTCCCTCGACGTCGCCGAGGGAGAGATCTTCGGCGTGATCGGCCAGAGCGGCGCGGGCAAGAGCACCCTGATCCGGGCCGTGAACCTGCTCGAACGACCCGACTCCGGCACCGTGACGGTGGACGGTGACGAGCTCACCGCGCTTTCGCCCGCCGCGCTGCGAACCGCCCGCCGCAAGATCGGCATGGTGTTCCAGCACTTCAACCTGCTCGCCGGGCGCACCGTGCGCGGCAATGTGGAACTCGGCCTGGAAATCATCGGCGTCGACGGCGCCCAGCGCCGCAGCCGGGCGCTGGAGATCCTCGACCTCGTCGGCCTGAACGACAAGGCCGGCGCCTACCCCGCCGAACTCTCCGGCGGGCAGAAGCAGCGGGTCGGCATTGCCAGGGCACTGGCCGGCAACCCCAAGGTGCTGCTCTCCGACGAGGCCACGAGCGCGCTCGACCCCGAGACCACCCGGTCGATCCTCGACCTGGTCAAGAAGCTCAACACCGACCTGGGCCTGACCGTGCTGCTCATCACGCACGAGATGGATGTCGTCAAGCGCATCTGCGACTCGGCCGCGCTGATCGAGAACGGCCGCATCATCGAATCGGGCCGGATCGTCTCGCTGATCTCCACCGCAGGGTCTCGCCTCGCGCACGAGCTCTTCCCGCTCGGCGACGCCCCGGCCCGGCCGGGCGACACCGTCATCGACATCACCTTCAGCGGCGGGTCGGCCGACACCCCAGTGATCGCGCAGCTGGCCCGCACCTACGGCCTGGACGTGTCGATCCTCGGCGCCGCCATCGAAACCATCGGTGGCAACCAGGCCGGCCGCACCCGGCTGGCCCTGCCGGGCAGCCCGGCCGGGAACGCCCGGCCCATCGAGGACCTGCGCAGCCAGGGCATGCTCGTCGAAATCGTGGGGGAGTAACCGTGATCGATCCATCCGCACCCGACTTCTGGTCGGGCCTGTTCCAGGTGCTGCTCGTCGGCACCGGCCAGACCCTCTATATGGTCGGCGTCTCGCTGCTCATCACGATCATCGTGGGCCTGCCGCTGGGCATCGTGCTCGTCGGCACCGAACCCGGCGGCCTGTTCGAGAGCCCGTTCGGGTCCCGCCGGCTCGGCCGGGTGATCAACCGGGTCCTCGAGTTCATCGTGAACCTCGGCCGCAGCGTGCCGTTCATCATCCTGATGGTGGCCCTGATCCCGTTCACCCGGCTCGTGGTGGGCACCTTCATCGGCCCCACCGCCGCGATCGTGCCGCTGGCCGTCGTGGCCATCCCGTTCTTCGCCCGCATGGTGGAGATCGCGATCAAGGAGGTAGACACCGGCCTGATCGAGGCGGCCGAGTCGCTCGGCGCGACCCGCTGGCAGATCGTGTCCAAGGTGCTCGTGCCCGAGGCACTGTCCCCGATGATCCTGGGCCTGTCGACGACGGTGACGTCGATCATCAACTTCTCGGCCATGGTCGGCACCGTTGCCGGCGGGGGACTGGGCGATGTGGCCGTGCGGTACGGCTATCAGCGCTACAGCACCATCCACATGGTCGCCGTGATCATCGTGATCTTCGTGATCGTGATGGTGCTGCAGGGGCTGGCAACGCTGCTGGCCAAGCGGTTCGCGCACAAGTCCCGGCCGACCCGGGCCGACAAGGCCCTGCCGGCCCTCCGCGCCAGCGTCATCTCCGGCGCCTGACCCAGACCCATCCCGACCGCGCCGAAGTCAGCATGACGGCGCGGACACCACCCCCACCGAGAAGAGTCCCTCCCATGCAGTTCACTCCCCGCAGCACGCGCCTTGCTGGTGCCGCCGTTGCCATCTCCGCCCTGTTCGCCCTCACCGCCTGCGCCGGCACGGCCGACGAGCCCGCCGCCGCCCCGGCCGCCGCCGGCGACGACCTGGGCACGATCACCGTCGGTGCCCTGGCCACGCCGGCCGGCGACATCCTCAAGTTCGTCGAAGAGAACCTGGCGGCCGACGCGGGCCTGGAGATCAAGTTCCAGGAGTTCACCGACTACAACACGCCCAACGTGGCCCTGTCCGACGGCTCGATCGACGCGAACCTGTTCCAGAACGCCACCTTCCTCGAGACCTACAACTCGCAGGCCGGCGGCAGCCTGGTCAGCGTGGGCGAGATCTACCTGCCCAGTGCCGCGTTCTACAGCGACACCGTGAAGTCCCTCGACGACCTCAAGGACGGCGCCACCATCGCCATCCCGAACGACCCGACCAACGAGGGCCGTGCCCTCAAGATCCTCGCATCCGAGGGCCTGATCGAGACGACCGAGGAGCCGACGTCGATCGCCGACGTCACCGACAACCCCAACGACTACGAGTTCCGCGAGATCGAGAACGCCACCCTGCCGCAGGCCGTGCAGGATGTGGACGCCGCGTTCGTCACCATCTCCTTCGCGCTGCCGGCCGGCCTCACCGCCGACCAGGCGATCCTGATCGAGGGCAAGGACAGCCCCTACGCGAATGTGCTGGCCACCACCCCCGAGCTCGAGAAGGACCCGCGTGTCCTCAAGCTCAAGGAACTGCTGCTCTCCGACGAGACGCAGGCGTACATGGAGGAGACCTGGGGCGGACTGGTCATCCCGTCCGTCTGAGACCGATCCTGAACGGGCCGGCTCACCGAGCCGGCAACCGCCCCGCCCTCCCGTTACTGCCGGGAGTGGCGGGGCGTCGTCGTGACGGCGGTGATGTCGAGCTCGAAGGCCGTGGCCTTCTCGTACGGGCCGTAGGGGTCGATCTCGGCGAAACCCAGCGCGCGGTACAGCGCGAGCGCCTCCGGCTGGGCGTAGCCGGTTTCCAGGCGCACCGTGTGATAGCCGAGCTGGGCGGCCAGTCCCGCCAGTTCCCGCAGCATCCGCACGGCGTGGCCCTGCCGGCGATAGTCGGGGTTCGTCCACATCCGCTTGACCTCGACGACGCTGTCGCTGATGCGACGGATGCCGCCACCGGCGACGGTCGTGCCCTCGTCGAGCAGCACGACGAAGGCCCCGGTGGGCGCCTCGAACTCGCTCGCCGGGGCGTCGAGCACTGACTCGCCGGCGCCGGGACCGTACCTGGCCTCGTATTCCTGGCGGAGGCCGGTGAGCAGAGGGGCGACCTCCGGGGCGGTCAGGGCGACTTGTCGGTAATCCACCGGGCCCAGTCTGCCTGAGACTCCCTCAGCTCACAATTCCGGTGGCCCCCGGCCGGGGTCGGGGCGCGCACCAGCGTTCGCCGTCGTGGCGCAAGTACACTCGGTACGTGTCTGTGAATCCAGCAATCCAGGGCCGGGTCTTTCCCGCCGTGCCGCCGTATCTCGTTGGCCGGGAGAAGGTGCGCGAGTTTTCGCGTGCCGTCTTCGCGACCAACCCGATCAACTTCGACCCCGAAGCGGCCCGCGCCGCCGGGCACAGCGACATCGTCGCTCCGCCCACCTTCGCTGTCGTGGTGCAGGAGGCAACGCTCGCCCAGCTGCTGGCCGAGCCCGACGCCGGCATCGATTTCACCCGGGTGGTGCACGGCGACCAGCGCTTCAGCTACAGCCGGCCGATCGTGGCCGGTGACGAACTCACCGCCACGCTCACCGTCGCGAGCGTGAAGAGCCTCGGCGGCCACTCGATGGTCACCGCCGAGTCGAACGTCGTCGACGCATCCGGTGCCCACGTGGTCACCGCGACCTCCACCCTCGTCGTCAGGGGAGACGAATGACCTCGTACACCGCACCCGTCACGCCCGCCCTCGCCGACCTCACCGTCGGTGACATCGTCGCCGAGAGCAGCTTCCCGCTCACCCGGGACTCCCTCGTGCGTTACGCCGGCGCCTCCGGCGACTTCAACCCGATCCACTACCGCGACGACGTCGCGCACTCGGTGGGGCTGCCCGGCGTGCTCGCGCACGGCATGCTCACCATGGGCCTGGCCATCCAGCCGGTCGTGGACTGGGTCGGCGACCCGGCCCGGGTGGTCGACTACCAGGTGCGGTTCACCCGGCCGGTGCCGGTGGATGCCGATCTCGGCGCCGTGGTCACCGTGGTCGCGAAGGTGGGCGCGCTCGACGCGGACGCCGGCATCGCCCGGATCGACCTCACCGCCACGTTCAACGCCGTCACCGTTCTCGGCAAGGCGCAAGCCCGCGTCAGCCTGGTCTAGGCGGCCATGACCGAACCCGTGCGGCTGTCCAGCCTGACGACCCTCCGCGTCGGCGGCGCCCCCGCGCACCTCGTCGCGCCCGCCGACGAGGCCGGCCTGGTCCAGGCCGCCCTCGACGCCTGGAGCTCGGACGAACCCTGGCTGCTGCTCGGCGGCGGGTCGAACACCGTCGCCGCCGACGCCGGCTTCGACGGCACCGTCATCCACGTGCGCACCCGCGGCATCGAGGTGCTCGGGGCGGGCACGGATGCCGATGATGCTGACACCGCCGACGCGGCGCCAGCGGGCCGCCCCGTGCGCATCCGGGTGCAGGCCGGTGAACCCTGGGACGACCTCGTCGCCCACACGGTGGCCAACGGCTGGGCGGGCATCGAGGCCCTCTCCGGCATCCCGGGCACCAGCGGCGCCGCCCCGGTGCAGAACATCGGCGCCTACGGCCAGGAGATCGCCAGCAGCCTCGTTGCCATCGACTTCCTCGACTACGACAGCGGTGAGGTGCAGCGCCTCAGCAACGCCGACCTCGGCCTGGGTTACCGCACCTCGGTGCTCAAACAGGGCCGGCGCGGCGTGGTGCTTGCCATCGAACTCGAGTTGCGCGACATGACCACCACGGCTGCCGTGCTCGGCAGCGCCCTGAGCCGGCCGGTCAGCTACCCGCAGCTGGCCCAGGCGCTCGGCGTGCAACTGGGCGACCGGGTGCCGCTGGCCGACCTGCGCCAGAGCGTGCTCGGCTTGCGCGCCGGCAAGGGCATGGTGCTCGACCCGGCCGACCCCGACACCTACAGCGCCGGCTCGTTCTTCACCAACCCGATCGTCACCGAGAGCTTCGCCCGCACCCTGCCCGCAGACGCCCCGCGCTGGAAGCAGGCCGACGTCGAGCTGCCGGACCGGGTCATCCCGCTCGACGAGTACGCCGGGGTCGGCCCCATGCCCGGCGCCGAGGTGCTGCGCACGGTGAAGCTCAGCGCCGCCTGGCTGATCGAGAACGCCGGCATCCGCCGCGGGTTCCGCTTGCCCGGATCCGGCGCCGCCATCTCCAGCAAGCACACCCTGGCGATCACCAACACCGGCAACGCGACAGCGGATGAGATCGGCCAGCTGGCCCGGTACGTGCAGCAGCGGGTGCAGGCCGACTTCGGCGTCATCTTGCAGCCGGAACCGGTCTTCGTGGGCTTCTCGCTCTTCTCCTAACCGCGCTCGGCATCCGCGGAGCCCGCACTGACTTGCGGCACAAGCGCCCTTCGGTGCTGCTCAAGGGGGAGTTTGCGGCGACTCGGCGAAGAGTGTTCTCACGGCACCCGGGCACCGGGAGACGGCTAGAGCAGGCGCAGCTCCATCGCCAGGGTGACGGCGCGGGTGCGGTCGCCCACGCCGAGCTTCTCGAAGACGTGCAGGAGGTGCGTCTTCACGGTGGCCTCGCCGATGAACAACGACCGGGCGATCTGCGGGTTGCTCTCCCCGGCGGCGACCAGGCGCAGCACGTCGAGTTCGCGCGCCGAGAGCCGCGGCGCCGGGGCGGCATCCGCCCGCACCCGTTGCACCAGCCGGGCGGCGATCACGGGCGCGAGCACCGTCTGGCCGCCGGCGACGGACCGCACGCCCTCGATGATCTCGGCCTGCGGGGCGGCCTTGAGCAGGTAACCGCTCGCGCCGGCGGCGATGGCGCCGAGGATCTGGTCGTCGGTTTCGTAGGTGGTGAGCACCAGGACCCGCACGAGTGGGTTCTCGGCGAGGATCGCGGCGGTCGCCGCGGCGCCGTCCAGGTTCGGCATCCGCAGGTCCATCAGCACGATGTCCGGGCGCAGCTCCGCGGCCAGCAGTACGGCGGCGGCCCCGTCGGCGGCCTCCCCGACCACGCTGATGTCGTCGGCGGCACCGAGCAGGCCGACAATGCCACTGCGCACGATCGGATGGTCGTCGGCGACCAGCACCCGGATCACGCGGCGCCGCCCAGCAGCGCCAGGGCCTCTGCGGCCGGGGTCGGCAGGGTCACCCGCAGCACCGTTCCGCCGGTCGGGGTGCCCTCGACGTCCAGTCGTCCGCCCACCAGGTGCACCCGGTCGCGCATGCCGGCCAGGCCGAAGCCGTTCTCGGCTTCGGGCCGGTAGTCGCCGAGCCCGCGGCCGTTGTCGGTCACGGTGAGGGTCACGGCTTCCATGCTGCGTTCGACCCCGATCGTGGCCGCGCCGGCCCTGGAGTGCTTGCGCACGTTGGCCAGGCCCTCCTGGGCGCAGCGCAGCAGCACGACCTCGAGTGCCCGGTCGAGCGGGCCGGCGGGCGGCCGGCCGTGCTGGGCCGGATCGAGTCCGGCGAGGTCGAGTGTCACGGTGATCCCGGTCTCTCGTTCGAAACGTTCCGCGAGCCGCGCCACGGTGTGGGCGAGGTCCCCGTCGCCGGCCCGCACCGGCGCCATCGACGCCACGAGGGCGCGGGCCTCGGTGAGGGCGTCACGGCCGGTCGACTCGATCAGGTCGATGCTGTCGGCCACGGCGGCGGTGTCGCCGGGCACGGCCGCGAGTTCGGACCGGGTGCGCTGGGCGAGCATGACCAGGCTGGTCAGGCTCTGCGCGATGGTGTCGTGGATCTCGCGGGCCAGACGTTCCCGCTCGGCTGCGCTGCCGGCATCGCGGTGCAGGACCGAGAGTTCCTTCTGGGCCGCCGTGAGCTCGTCCACCAGCCGGCGCTGGGCAGCGCCGGCGTCGGCGATGCGGGTGATCCAGGTGCCCATCGCGAGCGCGAAGACGAAGGAGATCGCCTCGATCGCCGTGGCTTGGACGGCCGTGTCAGCGGTGCGCCCCATGCCGACCCACAGGCCGAGCCCGGCCGAGAACGACAACAGGGCGCTCAGGACCACTGCGCCGGAAAACGACGACGCCAGGGCCCAGAGGATCGGAAAGGCCAGCGTCTGCGCTGTGGCCAGGCTGGGGTCGAACGCCGCGGCGGCGCCGCAGGCCACGATCAGGGTGACCTGGAACAGTCGGGCGGCGGCGGGGAACGCCTCGTGGTCGAAGCCGGAGTCGCCGGCGCTTCCCGGCAGGTTCGGCGAGCCGAGCATCCGCCGGCCCCAGATCAGGTAGGCGATACCGATGGTCGCCAGCGAGAGCACCCCACCCGCGCGTGTGCCCGGACCAGAGCCAGGGCCGGAGCCGGAGCCGTCCATCGTGAGGAGTGCCAAAACGATGAGGGACCCGGCCACGATCAGGTCCCACCACCGCCGCGCGTTCATGCGCTAAGCATCCCATGCCCCCGGCGCATCAGGCGTCCTTGCGGATCCAGCGGAAGCTGAGCCGGCTACCGACCAGCCCGACGACCAGCCAGATCAGGAGGGCAAGCAGCACCAGGTCGAGCTCCCAAGCCCCGTTCTGCTCCTGGGCGGCGAAACTGTCGGGCAGGAACACTGCGCGCATGCCCTGCGCCATCCACTTGAGCGGGAACAGCCCGGCGAGATTCTGCATCCACTCCGGCAGCGCGTTGAACTGCAGGTAGACACCGGAGATGAACTGCAGCACCAGCACGATCGGGATCACGACCGCCGAGGCGCTGCGGCCCGACCGGGGCAGGGCGGAGAGGGCGATGCCGAGGAAGGCGCAGGTGATCACTCCGAGCAGGAAGACCCAGACGAAGGTCAGCCACTTCTCGGGTTCGGTGGGCAGGGCGATGTCGAAAGCGAACCTGGCCACGAGCAGCAGCAGGACCGCCTGCACGGTGCCGGTGACGAGCACCTGGCCGATCTTGCCGATGAAGTAGCTCAGCGGCGATAGCGGCGTGCCGCCGAGCCGTTTGAGGGTGCCGTCGCCCTTCTCGCCGGCAATGTCGATGGCGAGATTCTGCAGGCCGGAGAGCAGCATCCCGGCGGCCAGCATGCCGGGCAGGTAATACGCACCGACGCTGATCCCGCCGGAGCCGTCCGGGTTGGTGCCGATGTTGCCCTGCGCCGAAAACGCCGCCGTGAAGATGCCCAGCATGATGAACGGGAACAGGAACGTGAAGAACACAGTGTCGGTGGAGCGGAAGTACAACTTGATTTCGAAACCGATGCGGGCCAGGCCCAGGGTCAGGATGCCGTGCCGTGCCGTGCGGCCCCGGTCGGTGCGGCTGCTGCCGCGCTGGGTGGACAGGGTCTGGCTCATGCGAGCACCTCCGTGGTCTGTGCGTCGCTGGTCTGGGCGGCGGCGTGCCGGCGCACGAGGCCCAGGTAGATGTCTTCGAGGCTGGGGCGGATGACCTGCAGGTCGGCGGGTTCGCCGCCGGCCGCGCTCGCGAGCTCGGCCACCAGCCGGGCGGGGGTGTCGGTACGGCTCTCGTGCTGCACGCCGGAGGTGTCCCGCCAGCGCACCAGCGGGGTGCGGGCCGTGGGGCCACCGAGTTCGCCGATGGCCCCGATGTCGATGAGCTTGCCGCCCACGATGATGCCGGCCCTGTCGCTGAGTTCTGCCGCCTCGTCGAGGTTGTGCGTGGTGAGCAGGATCGTGGTGCCCTCGGCCTTGAGCGAACGGATGAGGTCCCAGAACTGGTGCCGGGCCTCGGGGTCGAACCCGGTGGTCGGTTCGTCGAGGAACAGGAGCTCCGGCCGGCCGATGATGCCGAGCGCGACATCGACCCGGCGCTGTTGCCCGCCGGAGAGCTTGTGGATGCGGGTCTTGGCCTTGGACTCGAGCCCGACGGCGGCGATCACCTCGTCGACCGAGCGCGGGTTGGGGTAGAGCCCGGCGAAGTGCCGCAGCTGCTCGAGTACCGTGGCGTTGCCGCTCTCGCCGCTGGATTGCAGCACGATGCCGATCCGGGCTTTCCAGTCCAGGCCGCCGTGCTGGGGGTCCTCGCCCAGCACGGTGACGTCGCCCTCGGAGCGGTCGCGGTATCCCTCGAGGATCTCGATGGTGCTGCTCTTTCCCGCCCCGTTCGGTCCGAGGAGTGCAAACGTTTCGCCGGGCAGGATGTCGAAGCTGATGTCGGCGACAGCGTCGACGTCGCCGTAGGACTTGCTCAGCCGCGCCACGCGCACCGCCGGAGGAATAGTTGTCATGCATTCAGACTCGTCCCCGGAGCGTGATGCGGCAACACCCTTCTGACCGACCGTGGTATCCACCGACCGGTGGAGTCGATAAGGTTCGACAACAACGCCATGGGGGGAAATCTTGACGAACGTACCGACCGACCCGACAGAACCGACCGCACCGACAGAACCGACCGAACCGGATGCGCCGACCGACGCTGCCGTACCCACGCCGCCGGTCGCGCCAGCTGCACCGGTCGCATCCGCTGCGCCGGGCGAACCGGGCGAACCGGGGGTGCCGCTGCCACCGAACTCCGCCCACGCCGTCTACACCGGGGCGCCGGGCACGGCAGCAGCCGGCTCACCGCCGCCACAGCCTCCCCGCCGGGGCGGACTGCCCCGCTGGGCATGGGTGCTGATCGGTGGCGCCGCCCTCGTGATGATCGCGATCGTGGTCGTCATCGTGATGGTGGTCAACACCGTCCTTGGCGCCGTCAGCTCCACCGCCGAGGGTGACCAGCCGTTCGCTGCCCCCACGTCTGACGCGACCGAGTCCGAGCTGCCGACCGAGGCCGCCACAACGAAGCCCTCCGTCAAGCCCACGGACAGCGCCGGCTCCGGTACGGTGACGAGCCTCGACGTCCAGGCCGACTTCGGGACGCCGTTCTGGTCGTTCCCGATCGTGGACGGCTGGGAGATGAGCGTGTTCGACCAGGAGGGCGTCAACCAGGCAGAGAATGCCGAGCTTGGCTGCCTGTTCACGACCTCGCAGAACCGCCAGGCCGCGATCGACACCGCCGCTACGGGAGACCGCAGCGACACCGAGGAGACCATCGAGACCCTCACGCAGCTGATGCTCGACTCCGTGGACGAAGCGGAAGTTGTCGGTGAACTCGGCAGCATCGACGTCGCCGTCGGCATGGCCGACTCGGCGGAGGGCCTCGAATTCGCGACCAGCCGGGTCGAGTACATCAACCCGCAGGACGGCAGCAGCTACATCAACGACATCGCCATGCGCGCCATGCCGGTCCCCGAGGCGTACCTGTACCTCGTGGTGAGCTGCCCCGCCACGGTGATCGACTCCGGCGACAGCCCCTTCGAGGACCTGCTGGGCCAGTCCGCGGTCGTCTTCGAGTAGACCGGCAGCTGTTTAGTAGGACGTGGTGAGGATATCGGGACGCTTGAGCCGCACGCGTCCTAATATCCTCACTATTTCCTTGGTTGTCGCCTAGGAGAACAGCTTCTGCAGGCGCTGGATGCCCTCCAGCAGGGCGTCGTCACCGAGGGCGTACGACAGGCGCAGGAAGCCGCTGGGACCGAACGCCTCACCGGGAACCGCGGCCACCTCGGCCTGGTCGAGGATCAGGTCGGCCAGTTCCAGCGAGGTGGTCGGCGTCACGCCACCCCAGGTGCGGCCGAGCAGGCCGGTGACGTCGGGATAGACGTAGAACGCGCCCTGCGGGGTGGGCGTGCGGATGCCGGGGATCTTGTTGAGCTCGGCGACGATGAGCTTGCGGCGCCGGTCGAACGCCACCCGCATCGCCTCGGCGTCGTCCTGCGGCCCGTTGAGGGCGGCGATGCCGGCGCGCTGGGAGATGTTGGACACGTTGGAGGTGAGGTGGGACTGCAGGTTCGCCGCGGCGGTGATGGCATCCTGCGGGCCGACCATCCAGCCCAGCCGCCAGCCGGTCATGGCATAGGTCTTGGCGACGCCGTTGACCAGGATGGTGCGGTCGGCCAGCGCCGGGACGGCCTCGACGATCGAGACCGCGCGCACGCCGTCGTAGGTGAGGTTCTGGTAGATCTCGTCGCTGATCACCCAGAGGCCGTGTTCCTCGGCCCATTCGCCGATCGCGCGGGTCTGTGCCTCGGAGTAGACGGCGCCGGTGGGGTTGGACGGCGACACGAAGAGCAGCACCTTGGTCTTCTCGGTGCGGGCGGCCTCGAGCTGCTCCACGGTGACCAGGTAGCCCTGGTCGCTGCCGGCGAACACGTCCACGGGCACGCCGCCGGCAAGGCGGATGGCCTCGGGGTAGGTGGTCCAGTACGGCGTGGGCAGCAGAACCTCGTCGCCCGGGTCGAGCAGGGTGGCGAAGGCCTGGTACACGGCCTGCTTGCCGCCGTTGGTGACGAGTACCCGGGTCGGCGGCACCGCAAGGCCGCTGTCGCGCAGCGTCTTTGCGGCGATGGCCTCGCGCAGGTCGGGCAGCCCGGCGGCCGGCGTGTACCGGTGGTTGCGCGGGTCGGTGACCGCTGCCAGGGCCGCCTCGACGATGTGCGCCGGGGTGGGGAAGTCGGGTTCGCCCGCGGCGAAGCTGATCACCGGACGCCCGGCAGCCTGCAGCGCCTTGGCCTTGCCGTCGACTTTGAGGGTCGCGGACTCCGCAATGGAGCCGATTCTGGTGGAGATCCGTTTGATGTCGTGTGCCACGCTTCGAGCATACGGGGCAGTCGAGCCACCCGACAGTGCCCCGCCTGCGGCCGCACGCAGCCCCCTCTCCGCCCGCAGGAAGGGCGCTGGCTTTACAGGGCACCCTCCGTCACCTAGACTTGCTCCGGTAGTTGAAATCTGCCAAGCTTTTTTGCGCCTATTTTGGTCGATTGAGCGAGACGGTTTCGCTGCATAGGGTGGTGGCTCAATTGGTAGAGCAGCGGTCTCCAAAACCGCAGGTTGCAGGTTCGAGTCCTGTCCGCCCTGCAAGTCGGTGGTATTTCCGCCGGCCCACGAAAGGTGTAACAGGTGGCCCGAAAAGTTATCGACGAACCCAGCGAGGAAATCGTCGCCAACGCCAGAGTGGCTCGCGAAGCAAAGCGCGGTCCATTTGCTCGGTTGTCCCTGTTTATTTCGCAGGTCCTGGCCGAACTCCGCAAGGTCGTCACCCCGACCCGCAAGGAACTGCTCAGCTACACCGCAGTGGTTCTCATTTTCGTCGTGATCATGATGGCGCTGGTGTCGGGACTCGACTGGGTGTTCGCACTCGTCGTCACGTACGTCTTCGGCACTCCAAGTTGATCCGTGCCGCGCGAGCGGCACCCGGACTGATCATGAACGTGGATCGGTGAGCATCCCAACGGAGCAGCCTCACGCCCACGCAATAGAAGAAGGATTGATATTTAGTGACTGAGACCAATCGCGACGACGTCGACTGGGCCACTGCCGCCGAGCAGTCCGCCAACGACGACGAGGCACAAGAGGGCAACACCCTCGCCGCCGACGAAACCTCCGTCGAAGCCGCCGAGCAGGTTGCCCTGCACGTCGAAGACGAGAACGCCGATATCGAAGACGATCTCGACGCCGCGCTTGACGCCCTCGCCGAATCATCCGACCCCGAGGCCGACGCCATCGTCGAAGACGCCCTCGACATCGACTCCGCCGACGAGGCCGAGGCTGCCGTTGAGGCCGTCGACGACGAAGAGGAAATCGACGGCGACGCATCCGACGCTGAGGCCGCCGTTGACGGCGACGCAGAAGCCGAAGAGGAAGACCCGTACGAGGCGTTCCGCAAGGAACTGCGTTTCCAGCCCGGCAAGTGGTTCGTCATCCACTCCTACGCCGGCTTCGAACGCCGCGTGAAGTCGAACATCGAGAACCGCAAGCAGTCGATGGCCATGGAAGACTTCATTTACCAGGTCGAGGTTCCGATGGAAGACGTCGTCGAGATCAAGAACGGCCAGCGCAAGATGGTCACCCGAGTGCGCATCCCCGGCTACGTGCTGGTGCGTATGGACCTCAACGAAGACAGCTGGTCTGTCGTGCGTCACACCCCCGGGGTCACCGGCTTCGTGGGCAACGCGCACAACCCCACCCCGTTGCGTTTCGAAGAAGCCTTCGGCATGCTCAAGGGCCTCGTTGAGATCAAGGATGTTCCGGTCACCAAGTCCGGTGCGCCCGGCAAGGCCGCCCAGCGCGTCCTGCCCGCCGAGATCGACTACGAAATCGGCGAGACCATCACGATCAAGGAAGGCTCGTTCGCGGGCCTGCCCGGTTCGATCAGCGAGATCAAGCCGGAGAGCGGCAAGCTCATCGTGCTCGTGTCGCTCTTCGAGCGTGAGACCCCGGTCGAGCTCAGCTTCGACCAGGTCACCAAGCTTTAGGTTCTGCACGCTTCTCTAGCAGGACCCTGAACCACCGGGGCCCATCCGGGCCACCGGGAGAGCGACCTTCGCGGCCGCTCGAACATCAATAACGAAGGAAGAACAATGGCACCGAAGAAGAAGGTTACTGGTCTGATCAAGCTTCAGATCAAGGCCGGCGCCGCCAACCCCGCACCGCCCATCGGGCCGGCGCTTGGACAGCACGGCGTGAACATCATGGAATTCTGCAAGGCCTACAACGCCCAGACCGAATCCCAGCGCGGCAACGTCATCCCGGTGGAGATCACCGTGTACGACGACCGTTCGTTCACGTTCATCCTGAAGACCCCGCCCGCAGCGGAGCTCATCAAGAAGGCCGCCGGCGTCGCCAAGGGCAGCGGAACCCCGCACACCGTCAAGGTTGCCAAGCTCACCAAGGCGCAGGTCCGCGAAATCGCCGAGGCCAAGATGGTTGACCTCAACGCCAACGACCTCGACGCCGCGTCGAAGATCATCGCCGGAACCGCCCGCTCCATGGGCATCACCGTCGAGGGCTAATACCCCTTACGTTCGATTCGTCGAACACCTAGCCGACAGGACAGACCGTCTCGGTCTGCCGACAGGCATCAAGTGGAAGAGCCAGCCAGGCTCACGAAAACCACGCTCTCAGCACATGCATCTACAGGAGATTCAAAATGGCACCCAAGTCAAAGGCCTACCGCGCCGCGGTCGAGAAGATCGAAGCCGATAAGTTCTACACCCCCACCGAAGCCGTCACCCTCGCCCGCGAGACCGGCTCCGTCAAGTTCAACTCCACCGTTGAGGTCGCGCTCAAGCTCGGCGTCGACCCGCGCAAGGCTGACCAGATGGTCCGCGGCACCGTGATTCTTCCTCACGGCACCGGCAAGACCGCCCGCGTCATCGTCTTCGCAACGGGCCCCGCGGCCGACGCAGCCATCGCTGCCGGCGCCGACGAGGTCGGTGGCGACGAGCTCATCGAGAAGGTGGCCGCCGGCTACACCTCGTTCGACTCCGCCGTCTCGACCCCCGAGCTCATGGGTAAGGTCGGTCGTCTCGGAAAGGTCCTGGGCCCGCGTGGCCTGATGCCGAACCCGAAGACCGGAACCGTGACGCCCGATGTGGCCCGCGCCGTGAACGACATCAAGGGTGGAAAGATCGCGTTCCGCGTCGACAAGCACTCCAACGTGCACTTCGTCGTCGGCAAGGCATCCTTCACCGCTGACCAGCTCAACGAGAACATCGGTGCAGCACTCGAGGAGATCGTTCGCCTCAAGCCGAGCTCCTCCAAGGGCCGCTACATCACCAAGGGCGCCGTCTCGACCACCTTCGGTCCTGGCATCCCGCTCGATGTGAACAGCATCTAAGCATCCCGCTAACGCGCTTCGTCAGAAGCGCATGGCTTGTGAAGGGCCCGTCGCGAGACGGGCCCTTCTGCCGTTCCCGGCCGCAAATCCGCAGGAGAATCCCGAAATCTGGGGCCAGTTCGGGCGGAATCCCTGCCTTCGCGTATTCTGGCGCACGGACTGTGCCAAGGTCGAAGCATCGGGTGTCTCGCGCCCGTGGCCCAGGGAGGGGAATCGTGGCGTCAACCGGCGGTGAAACGGTGTACCTGACTCTGCGCGCACGGATCCTCTCCGGCGAATTGGGTGCGAACACGATGCTGCGGGAACAGGCCCTTGCCGCCGAACTCGGCGTGAGCCGCACTCCCGTGCGGGAGGCCCTGCGCCGCCTCAATGAGGCCGGCCTGGTGACCTTCGTCCCCAATCGCGGCGCCACCGTGGCCGAGTGGACCATGGAGCAGGTACGCGAAACGTACTTCGTGCGGGCCGGGCTGGAGAGCAGGGCCGCCGGGCTTGCCGCCACCCGCATAACCGCGGAGGAACTCGACGCCCTTGCCGCCCTGATCGACGCGATGGAGCCGTTGGTGACCGCGGTCGATGACGACGGGATCGCGGAGCTGGGCCGGCTGAACGCCCAGTTCCACCGCATCGTGGTGGCAGCATCCCGCACCCCGCAGCTGATGATGCTCACCTCCAACGTCTCCCGGGTCCCGCTGATGGCAGCGGCCTTCCGGCGTCAGGGAGTGCAGTACCGGTCCAGGAGCAACCACCAGCACCGCGACATCCTGACGGCGCTGCGCACTGGGGACGCCATCTGGGCCGAAGTGGCCATGCGCTCCCACATCCTCGGCGCCCGCAACGCGGTCACCGCGGACTGACGGGTCACCGCTCGACGCGGGGTCCGGTTGGGGCGGGCTGGGAATCGTCGGCGAGGAGGCGCCGGCTGTGCGGGTGCTGGGGATTGGTGAGCAGCTCGTCGGCGGCGGCGTATTCGACGATCGTGCCGTCACTCATGACCGCGACCCGGTCGCATCGTGCCACGTTCGCGGCCCTGGCGGACGCCACGATGAGGGTGAAGCCGTGTGCGCGTTGCAGGGCGTGCAGCACATCCAGGAAGGAGGCCTCGTCGGCGGCATCGAGGCACCCGGTGGGGTTGTCCGCCACGATCAGCTGCGGCGTCAGCACGAGGGCGCCCGCGAGCAGCACCCGCTGGGCGGTCGCGGCCGACAGTTGGTGCGGGTACGCCGCGAAGACCGTGGCCGCGTCGTCGATGCCGACTCCGGACAGGAGCGCGAGGGCGTCAGCGCGGGCGCGGGCGCGGGTGCTTCCGGGCCGGCTCGCCGCCAACCTTGCGAGGTGGCGCCCGATGCGCACCCCGGGGTCCAGGCGGTGGGTTCCGGATGCGGCGAGGAACCCGATTCGGCGTCCCCGGAGCCCCCGGAACTGCCGCTCGGGCAGGCCGACCAGTTCGGTGCCGTCGAAGAGGATCGACCCGGATGAGATGGCGGAGCGCGGGGGGAGCAGCCCCGCGATGGCGAGGCAGAGCAGGGAGGCGCCGTCATCGCCGCCGTCGACGATCGCCAGGGCCTGGCCCCTGGCGACGGTGAGGTTGATGCCGGCCGTGGAGCCGCTGCCCGCCGGGCCCGCACCGGAGTGGAGACGGAGGGCCCTGATGTCGAGCAGGTCCGCCGAGCGGAAGCGCGTGGACGGCAGCGGGGAGGCGCCCGAGCGGGTGCCCGTCGCCGCTCCACGCCGCCCGGGCGCGGCACGCAGCGGCAGCGGGGACGTGGGCGGACCCGTGACCGTTCCCGCGCGCGCGACCACCGCCGCGACCAGGCCGATGATGCAGATCAGGGTGGCGCCCAGCACGTAGGGGAGGCTCTCGGCCGGCAGCAGCGGGGGCAGGACCGCGACGAGGGACGGTGTGCCGAACACGGCCTGCACCGTCAGGGAGCCGCCGTAGAGGGCGAGGAACTCGATGATCAACACCATCAGGATGAGCGGCAGCGTGCGTTCGACCACCCGGCGGATGACCAGGGGAATGGTGCGCCGGCCCTGGCTCTGGGCGGTCTGCACGTGCCCTTCGAAGGCGACGACGGGGGTCGCGGCGCGCACCCGAACCGCGATCACCGCCGCGGCGCCGAAGATGACGGCGGTGGAGGGCAGGAGCAGCGTGCTCAGGGCACTCACGCCGGCGCGCTCGCTCTCGTCGAGGGCGAGCAGGTTCAACAGTTCGCCCTGGACCGCGAACCAGAACGTGCTCACCAGCGCCATCCACACCACACAGACCACGCAACCGGCCAGGACGAGGGCCCGCAGCCGCTGGCTGATCCACCGGGTGTGCCGGGCGGCGAGCAGGCCGCCACCGATGCCCAGCAGGCCGGACAGGATCGGCGAGGCAACGGTTCCGGCGGTGGCGAGCGGAAGCCGGGCCGATAGCGGCAGCAGCAGCGCGACGCCGGGGCCGGCCAGCCAGGCCACCAGGGCCACCGCACCCACCAGGACGACCGACAGGATTAGCGCACCCAGCCATCGGGGCCCTGCCGCAATGCGCATGAGTGCTCGAATCTCTTGGTGCGGCCGAAACGGAACGGACGCGAACGTCAGAATCGGACTTCTGCTAACTGTATGCAAAAAAGCCCCCAACCGCCGCCATTTTTGGCGGATTCCCGGCCCCAAACCACGGGGGTGGCGACGCGTGTTGTATGCATGTTGGGCCCCGGCCGCAGAAAATCCCCGGTCAACGCCCCGACGGATCCGCCGTCGGCGAGCAGCGCGGCGGCGCGCCGGGAACAGGAAACAAGCTGGCAACACCGGGCGACTAGCATCCCAAACATGGTTGACCTCTTCAGTGGCTATGGCGCTACCTCCGCACCGCCCCGCAATCGAGGGCAGGCGTCGGCCTGGGACGAGATGTTCCCTGACCCGTCGTCGCTGTCACCGTCGGAGGCGCGGGCGGCGTATAAAGATGTCTACGGCGCGCTCGCCAAGATGACGCAGGAAGAACTCCGCGGCCGCACCGACGCGCTGGCCAGCTCGTACCTCGCGCAGGGCGTGACCTTCGACTTCGCCGGCGAAGAGCGGCCGTTCCCGCTGGACGCCGTGCCCCGGGTGATCGAGCAGCCGGAATGGGTGAACGTCGAAGCCGGCATCAAGCAGCGCGTGCTCGCCCTCGAGGCCTTCCTCGCCGACATCTACGGGCCCCAGGCCGCGGTGCGCGACGGTGTCATCCCGGCCGGACTGATCACCTCCTCCAAGCACTTCCACCGCCAGGCCGCCGGCATCACGTCGGCGAACAACGTGCGCATCCAGGTGTCCGGGATCGACCTCATCCGCGACGAGATGGGTGCCTGGCGGGTGCTCGAAGACAACGTGCGGGTGCCCAGCGGGGTCAGCTACGTCATCTCCAACCGGCGCGTGATGGCGCAGACCCTGCCCGAACTGTTCGTCTCCATGCGGGTGCGCCCGGTGGGCGACTACCCGAACAAGCTGCTGCAGGCCCTGCGCGCCTCCGCGCCGGCCGGGGTCGACGACCCCAACATCGTGGTGCTCACCCCTGGCGTCTTCAACTCCGCCTACTTCGAGCACACCCTGCTCGCCCGGCTGATGGGCGTCGAGCTCGTCGAGGGCCGGGACCTGTTCTGCTCCGGCGGCCGGGTGTGGATGCGCACCACCGCCGGCCCCACCCGGGTCGACGTGATCTACCGCCGGGTCGACGACGAGTTCCTGGACCCACTGCAGTTCCGCGCCGATTCCCAGCTCGGCTCGCCCGGCATTCTGATGGCCGCGCGCCTGGGCAACGTCACGATCGCCAACGCCGTGGGCAACGGCGTCGCCGACGACAAGCTGGTGTACACCTACCTGCCCGACCTGATCAAGTACTACCTCGGTGAGGACGCGATCATCCCCAACGTCGACACCTGGCGGCTGGAGGACCCCATCGCGCTGGAGGAGGTGCTCGACCGGCTCGACGAACTCGTGGTCAAGCCCGTCGACGGTTCCGGCGGCAAGGGCCTCGTGGTGGGCCCGGCGGCGTCGAAGGCGGAGCTGGCGATCCTGCGTCGGCAGCTGCTCAAGGACCCCCGCGGCTGGATCGCCCAGCCGGTGGTGCAGCTCTCCACCATCCCCACCCTCGTCGACGACGGGATGCGGCCGCGGCACGCGGACCTGCGCCCGTTCGCGGTGAACGACGGCACCGACGTCTGGGTGCTCCCCGGCGGCCTCACCCGGGTGGCGCTGCCGGAGGGTGAGCTCGTGGTGAACTCCAGCCAGGGTGGCGGCTCGAAGGACACCTGGGTGATCGGCCTCGAACCCGACTTCCACGGCCGGTCCTCCGCGCAGAACATCCAGGGGCTGGTGGCCGACCAGGCCGCGAACACCCAGTCGATCTCGATCATCCCGACCCGCTCCGTGGACCACTCCCCGCAGGACACCCCGCCGGGCGGCGATCAGGATCAGGAACAGCAACAACAGCAACAACGCAGCACGCCCGCACCCGCCACCCACGCCGAAGGGACCCTCGAATGCTGAGCCGCATCGCCGAGAGCCTGTTCTGGATCGGCCGTTACATCGAACGCAGTGACGGTACCGCGCGCATCCTGGATGTGCACTTGCAGCTGCTGCTGGAGGACCCGTGGATCGAGGAGAACCTGGCCTGCCGGTCGCTGCTGCACCTGATGGGCAGCCCGGTCCCCCCGGACCGCGACCTCACCCGCAAGGACGTGCTCGCGACCCTGGCGGCCGACCGCACGCATCCGGCCTCGATCGCCTACTCGCTCGGCGCCGCCAGGGAGAACGCCCGCCGGGCCAGGGAGATCGTCTCCACCGAGCTGTGGGAGTGCCTGAACACGACCTACACGAAGATGCCCAAGAACATCGCCAGCGCCAAGACGCACGACTTCTTCGGCTGGGTGCGCGAACGCGCCGCCCTGGCCGTCGGCATCGTGGAGTCCAGCGCCAGCCGGGACGACGCCTGGCAGTTCTTCACCCTGGGTCGCAGCCTCGAGCAGGCCGACATGACCGCCCGGCTGCTGGCCACCCGGTCGCTGACCGAGAACAGCGGGCCGTCCTGGACCACGATCCTGCGCTCCTGCGGAGCGTACGAGTCGTACCTGCGCACCTATCGCGGGGTGCCGTCGGCGCGGAACGCGGCCGAGTTCCTGCTGCTGGACCGCCTGTTCCCGAGGTCGATCGTGTACTCGATCACCCGCGCCGAGCAGTGCCTGCAGGAACTGGAACCGCGCACCGACCGGGTGGGCGTCTCCGACTCGTCGGCGCGCATCCTCGGACAGATCCGCAGCCAACTGGAGTACCGCCCGATCATGGAGATCCTCAGCGACCTGCCCAAGCACATGGACATGGTGCAGGACGCCACCAGCACCGCGTCCGAGTCGATCGGGAACCGCTACTTCCCGACCAGCGCGGTCCCGACCTGGACGGGGGAGGCCTCGTGAAGCGGCTGCGCATCCGGCACACCACCGGCTACCGGTACAACGGCGAGGTGGCCACGTCGTACAACGAGGCGCGGATGCTGCCCGTCACCTCACCGGACCAGTTCGTGCTCTACTCCAACCTCGACATCAGCCCGGTGTCGAGCAACCACAACTACGTGGACTACTGGGGCACCCGGGTGTCGTCGTTCGAGGTGCTCACCCCGCATGCCGAGCTCACCCTGACGGCCAATAGCCTGGTGGAGGTGTCGCCGCGGGAGCATCCGTTGCACCCGATGCCGTGGGACGACCTGGCGGCGTTGGTGGCCCGGTCGACCTCGTCGGTCGAACAGTCCTGGCAGACCCCGCTCACCGAGCCGCCGGCGGAGGTGGTGGACGCCGCCGCCGAGATCGCCCGCCGGCTGGACCCGTGTGACGCGGCGCAGGAGATCTGCCGGTTCGTGGGCGAGAACATGGCCTACGTGCAGGGTGTGACCGGGGTGAAGACCAACGCCCGCGAGGCCTGGGCCGACAAGCGCGGCGTCTGCCAGGACATCACCCATGTGGCGCTCGGGGCTCTCCGCTCGGTGGGTATCCCGGCCCGGTACGTCTCCGGCTACCTGCACCCCAAGCCGCAGGCTGCGATCGGTGAGACCGTCACCGGGGAGTCGCACGCCTGGGTGGAGTGGTTCTGCGGCGACTGGCGCGGCTACGACCCCACCAACCTGATCGACATCGGCGACCGGCACGTGGGTGTCGGCCGCGGCCGCGACTACAACGACATCGCCCCGCTGCGTGGGGTGTACGCCGGCTCCGGCGGGTCGCAGCTGTTCGTGAAGGTGGAGATCACCCGGGAGTCCTGAACGCCCGCCGCGTCTGATCGGCCGGACCGCGTACACTGGTAGTTGCACGCGCGGCATACCTGTCGCCGGGTGATCACCGACGCCGTACGAGGGAGCAGCACTGATGAGCATCGAAGACGACGCCGTCGAGGTTCGCGCACAGGGCTGGCGCACGCTGGCCGCCCTGCACGGGCGCATCGAGGCGGTGCTGGAGAAGACCCTGCAGGCCGGCTTCGACCTCTCGGTGGTCGAGTTCACGGTACTCGACGCCCTCAGCCGGCAGCACGGCTGGCACATGCGGATGCAGCAGCTCGCCCGCGCCGCAGCGCTGTCGAGCAGCGCGACGACCCGCCTGGTGAACCGGCTGGAAGACCGGGCGCTGCTCACCCGCATCCTCTGCGCCGATGACCGCCGTGGCATCTACACCGAGCTCACCGAGGCCGGCAAGGCGCTGCTCGCCCGCGCTCGCCCGGTCTACGACGACGCCCTCGCCGGCGCCCTGGCGGCCGCCGAGGAAGAACCCGAGCTGGGCCCCCTCGTCGACGCCCTGCACCGCCTGCCCGACCTCACCCGCGCCGCCGTCTAGACTCGCCCAGTTTTGCTAGTGCGGGAGGGGTCTGGACTAGCAAAACTGGGCCACTCTCGGCGCGCTCTTCAGTGACTGGCCCATTTTTGCTAGTGCGGAAGGGGTCCCGACTAGCAAAAGTGGGCCAGTCTTGGATCGGGGATCAGGCGGGGGCGTGGGCCTCGAGGAACTCGTAGACCTCGGTGGGGTCGACGCCGGGGAAGGTGCCGGTGGGCAACGCCGCGAGCAGGCTGGTGGGGGTGCGGGCGACCGGCCAGGCCTGGCCGGCCCAGCGGCCGGACAGATCGTCGGGTGCCCGGCGGCAGCAGGATTCGTCGGGGCAGCGGGACACGGCCCGGTTGGCGGTCTCGCGGCCGCGGAACCAGTTGACGTGCGCGAACGGCACCCCCACGCTGACCGAGTAGTCGCCCTCCTTGGCCTTCTCGATGCGGGAGGTGCACCAGAACGTACCGGCAGGGGTGTCGGTGTACTGGTACCAGGGGCTGAACCGGTCGGGCACGTCGAACACGGTGCGGGCGGTCCAGCTCCGGCACACCGTTGACCCCTCCACGGCCCCGAGGGCGTCGCTCGGGAACTGCACGTCGTCGTTCTCGTACGCCTTGATGATGGTGCCGGACTCGTGCACCTTCATGAAGTGCACCGGGATGCCGAGCCGCGCGGTGGCGAGGTTGGTGAACCGGTGCGCGGCGGTCTCGTAGGAAACGCTGAACGCATCCCGCAGGTCCTCGAGCGAGATGCGGTGCGCAGCCTTGGCCTCGCTCAGTAGCCGCACGGTGTCGGTCTCCGGGAGCAGGATCGCCGCGGTGAGGTAGTTAGTCTCCACTCGCTGGCGCAGAAATTCGGCGTAGTTTTCCGGCTCGGCGTGACCGCAGAGGTGGCTGGCGAACGCCTGGAGGATCGGTGAGCGGCTGTCCCGCGACGCCGCCTGCTCGGTGGGCAGATAAATTCTGCCGTTCCGCTTGTCGGTGACCGACCGGGTGGAGTGCGGCAGGTCGCCGACGTAGTGCAGTGTGAAGCCGAGGTGCGCGGCCATATCGGCGACCACCTGGTGGGAGACCGGCCCGCCGGAATGGCCGACCGCGGTGAGGAGCTCGAGCGCCTGAGCCTCGAGATCGGGGAAGTAGTTGTCCCTGGCGCGCATCTCGGCGCGCAGCTGGGCGTTGGCCCGGCGGGCCTCCTCCGGCGTCGCCGCCCGCTCCCGGTGCAACCTCTCGATCTCGTTGTGCAGGGTGAGGATGGTCTGCAGGGTCTCGTCCGGTTGCCCGGGCCCAACCCGGAAGCGGGGCAGGCCGAGGGCCGGAAACACCGGCCCGCGCTGGGCGCGCTCCACGGCGATCTCCAGCGCCGCCCGCGGGTTGGGCGCATCGGGGCGGAGCAACTCGTCGACGGTCGTGTCCAGGGCCGCGGCGATCAGGCGCAGCATCGAGAGCCGGGGTTCGCGCTTGCCGTTCTCGATCATCGAGATCTGCGACGGCGCCCGCTCCACGGCCGCGGCCAGGGTGTCGAGGGTGAGGCCGAGCCGGTGCCGGTGCGCGCGGATGCGCCGCCCCAGGGTGATCGCATCCAGGCCGCCATCGCCCGGTTCGGCGCCGCCGTGCTGCACGGCGTTCGGGGTGGCAGGGGAGCGGGGCGGATCGACGGTGACCATGTGCCCATGGTCACACGAGGCGATTGTTCACACAACCGGAAGAACTCGTTTTCTTCTTCGGATCGGGTGCGGGGTGCGGCCGGTGCGCCGCCGCAGAGTGGGTGCAGACACCAGCACGACCGGCCCATCCGCCGGAACATCCGCACCAGATTTTTCGCACCAGGCATGCAACGACGCAAACCGAGGAGAACACCATGACGAACCCAGACGCATCCGACCCGACCGCATCCGGCCCCATCGCAACCCGCCCTGGCGACCAGACCCAGACCGCCGCCGAGCTCGCCCTGGAATGGGCCGCCGACCCGCGCTGGGAGGGCGTGCGCCGGGACTACACCGCCGAGGACGTGATCGCCCTGCGTGGTGCCGTGCGGGAAGAGCGCACCCTGGCCCGCCGCGGCGCCGAGAAGCTCTGGGAACTCATCCACGACAACGGCACCCCGGAGAACCCCGAGTGGGTCTCCGCGCTCGGCGCCCTCACCGGCAACCAGGCCGTGCAACAGGTGCGTGCCGGGCTCAAGGCCATCTACCTCTCCGGCTGGCAGGTCGCCGCCGACGCGAACCTCTCCGGCCAGACCTACCCCGACCAGTCGCTGTACCCGGCGAACTCGGTGCCGGCGGTCGTTCGGCGGATCAACAACGCGCTGCTGCGGGCCGGCCAGATCGAGGGCGCCGAGGCGGCCGCATCCGGCGCAAACGCCACCAGTGACGGCAGCGGCATCGACTGGCTGGCGCCCATCGTCGCCGACGCCGAGGCCGGTTTCGGCGGCCCGTTGAACGCGTACGAGCTGATGGCCTCCATGATCGAGGCCGGCGCCGCCGGTGTGCACTGGGAAGACCAGCTCGCCAGCGAGAAGAAGTGCGGCCACATGGGCGGCAAGGTGCTCGTGCCCACCGGCCAGCACATCCGCACCCTCAACGCGGCCCGGTTGGCGGCGGATGTCGCCGGTGTACCGACGATCATCATCGCCCGCACCGACTCGCTCGCCGCCACCCTCATCACGAGCGACATCGACGACCGCGACCAGGCCTTCCTCACCGGCGGCCGTACCGCAGAGGGGTTCTACGAGACCCAGAACGGACCCGATGTCGTCATCGCCCGGGGGCTGGCCTACGCGCCGTACGCCGACCTGCTCTGGGTGGAGAGCAGCGAGCCCGACCTCGCACTCGCCCAGCGCTTCGCCAAGGAGATCCACGCCCAGTTCCCCGGCAAGAAGTTGGCCTACAACTGCTCCCCGTCGTTCAACTGGAAATCCCACCTCAACGACGACCAGATCGCTGCGTTCCAGCGCGAACTCGCGGCCTGCGGCTACGCCTTCCAGTTCATCACCCTGGCCGGCTTCCACGCCCTGAACCACTCCATGTTCACCCTGGCCAAGGACTACTCCGAGCGTCAGATGAGCGCCTACGTCGACCTGCAGGAGGCCGAGTTCGCCTCCGAGGCCGACGGATACACCGCCACCCGCCACCAGCGGGAGGTGGGCACCGGCTACTTCGACCGGATCGCCACCGCGCTCAACCCCACCAGCGCCACCCTCGCCCTGGCCGGATCCACCGAGGCCGAGCAGTTCTGACCGGCCTCGCCCCACACATCCGCATCGCTTCGAAGGAGAACCGACCATGAATACACCCACCCAGGCGACCGCCGAACGGCCGTCGCCCCAGCCCAGCACCAGCACCGGCAGCTTCGCCACCATCCGCCCGCACCTCGAGATCACCGGGTCGCTCGGCCACCGGTACGACGAGATCCTCACCCCCGCGGCGCTCGAGTTCCTCGCCGAACTGCACGACCGTTTCGCCGGCACCCGGCACGACCTGCTGGCTGCCCGGCTGCAGACCCGGGTGGATGCCGCGAACGGCCGCGACCCGCGGTTCCGGCCCGAGACCGCGCACATCCGCGCCGACCCGTCCTGGCGGGTGGCCGGCCCCGGCCCCGGGCTCACCGACCGGCGGGTGGAAATCACCGGCCCGACCGACCGCAAGATGGCCATCAACGCGCTCAATTCCGGCGCCGCCATCTGGCTGGCCGACCAGGAGGACGCCACCAGCCCGACCTGGGCGAACGTGATCGAGGGCCAACTCACCCTGCACGACGCGGTGCGCGGCACCCTCGCCTTCGACGGCCCCGACGGCAAGGAATACCGGGTCACCGGGGCCCCGACCGGCCCACGCGCCGGAACCACGCCGACCATCGTGATGCGGCCGCGCGGCTGGCACCTGGTGGAGAAGAACCTCACCTTCGTCGACCGCGCCAACCGACGGATGCCGGCCTCCGGCAGCCTGGTCGACTTCGGCCTGTACGCGTTCCACAACGCGCACCGGCTGGTGGAAAACGGCAGCGGGCCATACTTCTACCTGCCCAAACTGGAGACCCATCTCGAGGCCCGGCTGTGGAACGACATCTTCAGCCACACCGAGGACCACCTCGACCTCGGGCACGGCACCATCCGCGCCACCGTGCTGATCGAAACCATCCAGGCCGCGTTCGAGATGGAGGAGATCCTCTACGAGCTGCGCGACCACTGCGCGGGGCTGAACGCCGGCCGCTGGGACTACATCTTCAGCATCATCAAGACCTTCCGGGCCAGGGGAGCACGGTTCGTGCTGCCGGACCGCAAGGAGATCACGATGACGGTGCCGTTCATGCGCTCGTACACCGAGCTGCTGGTGGCCACCTGCCACCGTCGCGGGGCCTACGCCATCGGGGGGATGAGCGCGTTCATCCCCAACCGGCGTGACCCGCAGGTCACCGAACGGGCACTCGAGCAGGTCGCCGCCGACAAGCGGCGGGAGGCCGGCGACGGGTTCGACGGCACCTGGGTGGCGCACCCCGACCTCATCCCCACGGCCAGGGCCGAGTTCGACGCCGTGCTCGGTGACCGGCCCAACCAGCTGGACCGCACCCGGGACGAGGTGCGCGTGACCGCGGCAGAACTGCTCGACATCGGCTCGGCCGGCGGTCAGGTCACCGAGGCGGGGGTGCGTGACAACGTGCGCATCGCCCTCCGCTACATCGAGTCCTGGCTGCGCGGTGTGGGCGCGGCGGCCATCGACAACCTGATGGAGGATGCCGCGACCGCGGAGATCTCCCGCTCCCAGATCTGGCAGTGGATCCACCAGGGCACCGTCACCGCCGAGGGCCGCCTGATCGAGACCGACTGGGTGGCCGGCGTCATCACCGAGGAACTGGCCGGCCTGCCCCGCACGGCGGGAGACCGGTTCGACGACGCGATCGAGGTCTTCCGTACGGCGGCGCTGGAGCCGGAGTTCCCGACCTTCCTCACCGTGGCCGCGTACGCCCGCTACCTGTAGGCGCAGCCATCCCGCGCTCGGCCCCGTCGTCACCGCGACGGGGCCGATTGCGTGCCGGCGGGGTGGCATGTGAAGCTGGATGGGTGACCGAAACCGTGCCAGCCCAGTCCCCGACCGTGCGGGTGCGCACCGCCAGAACCGACGAGGCCGCGGCGCTCGCCGAGCTGGCCGCCGCCACCTTTCCCCTGGCCTGCCCGCCGCACACCAGCGCCGAGGCGATCGCTGATTTCATCCGCACCGTGCTGGCCCCGGCGAATTTCGAGTCGTACCTGGCTGACCCTGACCGGCTCCTGCTGGTAACCGACGACGGCACGGGCGCCCTCACCGGGTACACGATGCTGGTCTTCGGTGAACCGTCCGACGCGGATGCCGCCGCGGCGATCCGCATCCGCCCCACCGTCGAACTCAGCAAGTGCTATGTGCGCGCCGAGGCGCACGGCACCGGAACCGCGGCGGCGCTGATGACGGCAACGCTGGATGTCGCCCGCGAGCGTGGAGCGGCCGGCTCGTGGCTCGGCGTGAACGAGGAGAACGACCGGGCGCTGCGTTTCTACGGCAAGCACGGCTACGAGCGGGTCGGAACCAAGCACTTCCTCGTCGGCACCCGCTACGAAGACGACTACGTCCTGGAGCGCCCCCTCTAACCCGCCCTGCAACTGTTCCCCATGCGGACAAATGGTCCCGGCACACCGGGTGCAATTGTCCGCACGGGGAACAGTTGGGGCGGGGCGGAGCGAGGCGAGCGGCTAGTCGGGGGTGGGGCGGGCGGCTTTGACCTGCTCGTAGGCGGCGAGGGCGGCCCGGCGGGTTTCGCCGAGGTCGACAATGGGCGTCGGATACTGCGCGGTGCCCCATTCGGGCACGTTCTGGCGCACGTACTCGTTGTTCGGGTCAAACTTGCCCGCCTGCAGGTCCGGGTTGAACACCCGGAAGTAGGGCGCGGCGTCCGCCCCCGAACCGGCCACCCACTGCCAGCCGAACGGGTTGCTGGCCGGGTCGGCGTCGACGAGGGTGTCCCAGAACCACTGCTCGCCCTCGCGCCAGTCGATGAGCAGGTTCTTGATCAGGAACGACGCCGTGACCATGCGCACCCGGTTGTGCATGCTGCCGGTGCGCCAGAGTTCCCGCATGCCGGCATCCACCAGCCGGAAACCGGTGCGGCCCTGTTGCCAGGCGGTGAGCGCGCCCTCGTCGAGCGGCGGCCAGGGGAACGCGTCGAAACCGGGGCGCAGGTTCGCGGTGGCCAGATCCGGCGCGTGGAACAGCACGTGGTAGGCGAACTCGCGCCAGCCGACCTCGGTGAGGAACCGGGTGGCGCTGGTGGCGGCCGCGCCGGTGAGCCCGCAGCGGGCGATGTCGGTGGCGTGCCAGATCTGGTGCGGGCTGATCTCGCCCCAGCGCAGGTGCGGCGACATGCGAGAGGTGGCCTGCTGGGCGGGCAGGTCGCGGTCGGTTCCGTACTGCGGGAGCGCCTCGTCGAGGAAGGTGGCGAGGGAGTCGTGGGCGGATGCCTCGCCGGGGGTCCACGCCTCCCGGAGGCCGCCGGCCCAGTCCGGGCGGGTCGGTTCCAGCGCCCAGCCGGCGAGATCGTCACTGGCCAGGCCCCTGGCGGCGTCGTCGAGCGCGGTCGGCGCAGGGTAGGGCGCCCGCGGCGGCGGCCCGGCCGTGCAGGCCCGCCAGAACGGCGTGAACACCGTGTACGGCGTGCCGCCACCGGTGCGGATGGTCCACGGTTCGAAAAGCAGGGACCCGGCGAAACTGTGCGCCACGATCCCTGCCTCGGTGAGGTGGGTCTTGATGGCGGTGTCCACGTCCCGTTCGGCGGCGCCGTAACGACGGTTCCAGAACACCGCGCCCGCACCGAGTTCCTCGACCAGCTGACCGATCAGGGGTTCGGCGGCTCCGCGGCGCAGCACCAGGCGGGCGCCGAGGCTCGCGGTGTCGGCGGCGAGGGAGGTCAGGCTCTGGTGCAGCCACCAGTGCGCGGCGCCGCCGAGCGGGCGGATGCCGGGGGAGACCTCGTCGAGGATGTACACCAGCGCGATCGGGCGGCCGCGTTCGATCGCGGCGGTGAGCGCCGGATTGTCGCCCAGCCGGAGGTCGTCGCGCAGCCAGACTAGCGAGGGGCCGTCCGGTCGGGCCGGCGAGAGAGAGACCGGTGCGGCCGGAGTTCCGTTGGCGGTCATGCTGCGCCCTCCGTTCCATCGGTCGGGGTGCGTTCGGCGGTGTCGTCCGTGGCGCTGGTGGTGGCGGCATCCTGCTCGGGGTCGGAGACGCGCAGCACGATCTTGCCGCGTGTGTGCCCGCCCTCCAGCGCGCGGTGCGCGGCGGCGCCGTCGGCCAGGTCGAAAACCTGGTCGATGTTCACCCGCACCGAGCCGTTGTCGATCAGGGTGGTGATCGTGTCGAGCACCCGGCCGTCGGCCGGCACCTTGTACGAGGTGGCGCGCACGCCCGATGCCTCGGCCTCCTCCTGCATGGTCGGCCAGCTGCCGGTGGGCGCGTTCACGAGCAGGCCGCCGTGCCGCAGCACGGTGAGCGACCGGGTGCCGGTGTTGTCGTGCACGTTGCCGATCAGGTCGATGACGCAGTCGATGTCCCGCAGTTGGTCGTCGAACCGGCTGCTGCTGTAGTCGATCACCTCGTGGGCGCCGAGCCGGTGCAGGAAATCGAGCGACGCGGTGGAGCCGGTCGCGGTCACGTGGGCGCCGAGGTGCCGGGCGAACTGCACCGCGAAGTGGCCGACGCCGCCGCTGCCGGCGTGCACCAGCATCCGCTGGCCGGGGCGCGCCTCGGCGAGCGTCACCATGCCCCACGCCGTCAGGGCGGCCAGCGGGATGCCGGCGGCCTCGGTGTGGCTGATCGCGGCGGGTTTGCGGGCGACCGACAGGCTCGACACCGCCACATACTCCGCGTAGGTGCCCGCGATGCGCGGCGCCCGGGCCATGCCGTAGACCGCGTCGCCGGGCTGCAACGGGAAAGCCTCAAAGGGGGAGCGCACCACGATGCCGCTGAAGTCGTTGCCGAGCACGGCGGGGAAGCCGGGGATCACGGCGGCGGGCCCGGAGCCGGAGCGGGTCTTGGCGTCGATCGGGTTGATGCCCGCGGCCACGACGCGGATGAGCAGCTCATCGCCGACGGCATGGGGCAGGGGCAGCTCGGCCAGGTGAAGTTCGTCCGGGCCGCCGGTGCGGTCGATGACGAGGGCGCGCATCTGCGTGGGCAGGACCGGTGTGGTGGGCATGCTCCTATTCTGCGGCACGCGACTGACAGGGCCCGGGTAGGCGCGGTCGGGCCGGCCCCCGGTCAGGTGCCGCTCGAGTCGCGGGAGGCGAACCGTTGCTGCAGCAGAACCGCGACCACGATGATGAAGCCCTTCGTGATGGCCTGCACCGAGGTGTCCAGGTTGTTCTGGGTGAACACGTTGGTGAGGGTGGTGAAGATCAGCACGCCCAGCACCGTGCCCACGATCGTTCCCCGCCCGCCGATCAGCAGGGTGCCGCCGACCACGACGGCGGCGATGGCGTCCAGTTCGTAGAGCGTGCCGTGCGTGGACGTTCCTGCGGTGGTGCGGCCGAGCATCATGATGCCCGCGATCCCCGCGGTCAGGCCGCTGAGCACGTAAACGTAGACCAGGTGCCGTTTGACCCGGATGCCCGCCAGCCGGGAGGCCTCCTGGTTGCCGCCGATGGCGACGGTGCGGCGGCCGAAGGTGGTGCGGTTCAGCAGGAACCAGGCCACGATCGCGACGATGAGGAAGATCCAGATCAGCAGGGGAACGCCGATGATGCTCGAGCGGGTGAACTGCAGGAACCCGGTCTCGATCACGATCTGGGTGCGGCGGCCGGAGATGAGTTCGGCCAGGCCGCGCGCGGCGACGAGCATGGCCAGGGTGGCCATGAACGCCACCACCTTGCCGTAGGCGATCACGATCCCGTTCACCAGCCCGGCCGCGATGCCCACCCCGATCGGGATCAGGACCATCAGCAGCCAGGAGCTCTGGGTGGCGGCGGCCTGCACTGCCGCGAGGCTGGCGATCACCGTGGAGAGCCCCATCACCGATCCGACCGAGAGGTCGATGCCGCCGGCGGTGATTACGAAGGTCAGGCCGATGCTGATCACGCCGATGATCGACGCGAGGCGGAGGATGGTGAGGAAGTTGTCGTAGCTCGCGAACCGGTCCCCGGCCGTGATGGTGCCCACGATCACGAGCAGCACGAGCGCGATCACCAGGCCGAGGTTGCGGCCCACCGATCCGCTGAGGATGCGCCGGATGACGCCGGGCCGGTTCTCGTGTTGGGGGTCCCCGCCGGTCGTGGCGGCGACGGCGCCGTTCTGTTCGCTCACGCTGCAGCTCCTTTCATGACCAGGTCCAGAACGCCGCGTTCGTCGATGGCGTGCGCGTCAGTTGTACTGAGCACCTCGCCGTCGCCGATGACGAGCACCCGGTCGGCCAGGCCGATGACTTCCTCGATCTCGCTGGACACCAGGATGATGGCGGTGCCGGCGGCGGCGAGGCGACGGATGAGGGCATAGATTTCGGCGCGGGCGCCCACGTCGACACCCCGGGTGGGTTCGTCCAGCAGCAGCACCTTGGTGCCGTGTACCAACCAGCGGGCCAGGAGCACCTTCTGCTGGTTCCCGCCCGAGAGCGTGCGGGTGGTCCGGTCCGGGTCGGCCGGCCGCAACTCCAGGGCCTGCATCTGCTCGAGGGATACCTGCCGTTCGCGGCGCTCGTCGAGGAAGCCGCCGCGGGCGAACCGGGCGAAGGCGGCCAGGGTGACGTTGCGGTAGACCTGCTCGTCGAGGATCAGGCCCTGGCTCTTGCGTTCCTC
This sequence comes from Cryobacterium sp. AP23, assembly GCF_054075385.1. Taxonomy (NCBI): domain Bacteria; kingdom Bacillati; phylum Actinomycetota; class Actinomycetes; order Micrococcales; family Microbacteriaceae; genus Cryobacterium; species Cryobacterium sp. AP23. The sequence continues at coordinate 3,145,308 of NZ_CM133415.1, forward strand.
CGGCGCCAGGCCGATGCCGGCGTGCACGGCCGCGCGCACCGAGCCGGCCTTCAGCGCGGTCCCCACCACGCTGACCTGACCGGCGGTGGCCTTCCTGGCCCCGTAGATGGTCTCCAGGATCTCGGAGCGACCGGAGCCGACCAGACCGGCGAGACCCACGATCTCGCCCGCGCGCACGGTGAGGCTGACGTCGGCGAAGTGTCCCCGCAGGCCGAGGCCCTGCACGTCGATCAGGACCGGGGCATCCGCCGGCACCGGCACCCGGTCGGGGAAGACGTTAGCGACGGCCCGCCCGGTCATCAGGGTGATGAGGTCGGGAGTGGGGGTGTCCTGGGCGTTCAGGCCGACGGCCGTGCTCCGGCCGTCCTTGATCACCGTGATGCGGTCGCCGATCTGCCGGATCTCCTCCAGCCGGTGGGAGATGTACACCACGGCGACGCCCTGCGCGGTGAGTTCGCGGATCACCCGGAACAGGTTGCGGACCTCCTCGGAGTCCAGCACCGCGCTGGGTTCGTCCATGATGATCAGCTTCGTGTCGTGCGAGAGGGCACGCGCCATGCTGACGATCTGCTTGTTGGCCGCGGAGAGCCGGCCCACCTCGGTGCTGGGCGACAGGTTGCCGTGCCCCAGCCGCTGGAGCAGTTCGCGGGTGGCCCGGTTGGCCTCCGTCACCTTGAGCACCCCGCCGGTGGCGCGCTCGTGGCCGAGGAAGATGTTCTCGGCGATCGTGAGGCCGTCGACGACGTCGAGTTCCTGGTACATCGTGGCGATGCCGAGGCCGAGTGCGGCGACCGGATGCGCGATCGTCACCTCCTCGCCCTGCCACCGGATGACGCCACCCTCGGGTTGGTGGACACCGGAGAGCACCTTGATCAGGGTGGATTTTCCGGCCCCGTTCTGACCGAGCACGCAGTGCACTTCGGCCGCGCGCACCTCGAGGTCGACTCCCTTGAGAGCCTGCACCCCGGCAAACGCCTTGGTGATTTCCGTCACCCTCAACAGGGGCGTCGCATGGTCGTCGGCGATCATGCAGGCACCATAACACACACATACGTCGAGACAGAGGAGTAAGTCGTCGATTTTTGCTGGACTTCTGCTATGGTGTGCGCGTCAGCGTTGACAAGGACCCGGGATGCACCCATCGCCCGGTCTGCTGCCCCTCTCTTCGTTGGCGAATACTGCGATTCACCAATAAGGAGGACCACATGCTCGCACTACGTACCCGGCGCCACAAGACGCTCCTGGCCGCCGGCACCTCGCTCGCCGTGGTTGGACTGCTCGCGGCCTGCACCCCCGGAACCACGACGAACACCACCGACGATTCCACTTCCGCGTCGCTGGAAGGCAACGCGGAGGCCGGCGACACCGTGGTGATCGGCTTCTCGGGCCCCGCCGCCGACCACGGCTGGCTGGCCGCCATCAACTCCGCGGCCATCGCCGAGGCCGAGAAGTACCCGGACATCGACCTGCGGGTGGCAGAGGGCACCAACGACGCCAACCTGCAGATCAGCCAGGTGGAAGGTTTCATCAACGACAAGGTCGACGCCATCGTGCTGCTCCCCACCGACGGCGCGGCCCTGACCGAGGTCGCCATCCAGGCGATGGAGGCGGGCATCCCGGTGATCAACGTCGACCGGGAGTTTTCGAGCACCTTCGCCGCCCGAACGACGATCCTCGGCGACAACTACGGCATGGGGGTGAGCGCCGGAACCTACATCTGTGAAGAGGTCGGCGACAACCCCGACGCCGTGGTCGCCGAAATCGCCGGGATCGACTCGTTGCCGCTGACCCAGGACCGCAGCCGGGGCTTCGCCGATGCCCTGGACGACTGCGGTCTGTCGGTCACGAACCGGGTGGCGGCGGACTTCACCGTGCAAGGCGGTGAGGCGGCAGCGTCCCAGCTGCTGTCCGCGGCACCCCAGATCGACGCCCTCTGGAACCACGACGATGACCAGGGCGTCGGCGTGCTCGCGGCGATCGACGCCGCCGGCCGGGACGAGTTCATCATGGTCGGCGGTGCCGGCTCGGCCAACGCGATGCGGGAGATCCAGTCCGGCGACAGCGTGCTGCAGGCCACCGTCATCTACCCCTCCACCCAGGCCGCCGACGGCATCCGCCTCGCCCGGCTGCTGGTGCAGGAGAAGGCGATGAGCGACCTCGTCGAGGTGGAGGTGCCCAGCCGGATCGTGCTGAACGCCCCCGTCGTCACGAGCGAGAACGTCGACAAGTACCTGCCGACCGCGTTCGAGTCCTGACCGGTCGGGATGCCCGCGGTCTCGGCCGCGGGCATCCCGCCTTCGACTCTCCTGCACGTAGACCTTCGTCGAAAAGAGGACCCGTGGACACGCCCAGCCTTCGAATCGCCCTGATCGGCCACGGTTTCATGGGAGCGGCACACTCCCAGGGCTGGCGGGTCGCGCCCCGCTTCTTCGACCTGCCGGCCCGACCGGAGATGGCCCTGCTCGTCGGCCGCAATCCCGACACCGTCGCCGTCTCCGCCGGGACCTGGGGTTGGGCCGAAACCAGCACTGACTGGCGCTCGGCGGTGGAACGGGACGACATCGACATCGTCGACATCGTCACGCCCGGCGCCAGCCACGTGGAGATCGCCATCGCGGCGCTCGCGGCCGGAAAACACGTCCTGTGCGAGAAACCGCTGGCCAACACCGTCGCCGAGGCCGAATCGATGGCGGATGCGGCGGAGCGCGCCGCCCTGAACGGGGTGTTCGCGATGGTCGGCTTCACCTACCGCCGGGTGCCGGCGGCCACCCTCGCCCGCGACCTCGTGGCCGACGGAGCCATCGGCGAGGTCAGGCAGGTGCGGGCGGTGTACCTACAGGACTGGCTGGTCGACCCGGAGGTCCCGTTGGCCTGGCGGCTGCAGAAGGAGCTGGCCGGCTCCGGGGCGCTCGGCGACATCGGCGCCCATGCCATCGACCTCGCCCAGTTCATCACCGGCCAGCGCCTCACCAGCGTGAGCGGGCTGTTGCAGACCTTCGTGACCGAGCGGCCGCTGCTCGCCAGCTCCTCGGGCCTGGCCGGTACTGCGTCCAGCCGGCGCGGGGCGGTGACGGTGGATGACGCCGCCCTGTTCACCGGCCGGTTCGAGGGTGGTGCGCTGGGCTCATTCGAGGCCACCCGCATGGCCACCGGCCGCAAGAATGCCCTGCGCATCGAGGTCGCCGGCTCCCTGGGCGCGGTGTCGTTCGACCTGGAAGATCTCAACGCCCTCGGCTTCTACGACGCGACGGCCACGGCGACGCGACGCGGCTTCACCCGCATTCTGGTCACCGAGCCGGAGCATCCGTACCTGTCGGCCTGGTGGCCGGCCGGCCACATGCTCGGCTACGAACACGGCTTCACCCACCAGGCGAAGGATTTCGTGGAGGCCATCGTGGCCGGCACCCAGCCGCAGCCGTCGTTTTCGGCCGGGCTGCAGGTGCAACGGGTGCTCGCCGCGGTGGAGCAGAGCGCGGACACCGGCAGCGCCTGGACCACCATCGACAATCCGCCGGCGGAACTCGCCGGGAGCGCCATCCACCCCTGAATTCCCACGCTCCACCGATCCCTGGAGAAGACGATGCCCCGCCCCATCACCCTGTTCACCGGCCAGTGGGCCGACCTTCCGTTCGACGAAGTGGCCCGGCTGGCGTCGGGCTGGGGGTACGACGGCCTGGAGATCGCCTGCTGGGGCGACCACCTGGATCCCTGGCGCTGGGACGACGAGGAATACATCGCCGACCGGTTGGCGATCCTGGCCAAGTACAACCTCACCGTGTACGCGATCTCCAACCACCTCAAGGGGCAGGCGGTGTGCGACGACCCGATCGACCAGCGGCACCGGGACATCCTGCCCGATGTGGTGTGGGGCGACGGCGACCCGGAAGGGGTGCGCCGGCGGGCCGCCGAGGAGATGAAGCACACCGCCCGGCTCGCCGCGAAGCTCGGGGTGAAGACCGTGATCGGCTTCACCGGGTCGTCGATCTGGAAGTACGTGGCGATGTTCCCGCCGGTGTCGCAGGAGGCGATCGACGCGGGCTACCAGGACTTCGCCGACCGGTGGAACCCGATCCTGGACGTCTTCGACGAGGTGGGCGTGCGGTTCGCGCACGAGGTGCACCCCAGTGAGATCGCCTACGACTACTGGACCACCGTGCGCACCCTCGAAGCCATCGGGCATCGATCGGCGTTCGGCCTCAACTGGGACCCGAGCCACTTCGTGTGGCAGGATCTGGACCCGGTCGGCTTCCTCTGGGATTTCAAGGACCGGATCTACCACGTCGACTGCAAGGACACCAAGAAGCGGATGGTGAACGGCCGCAACGGCCGACTGGGCTCGCACCTGGCCTGGGCGGATCCGCGCCGGGGCTGGGACTTCATCTCCACCGGCCACGGCGACGTGCCGTGGGAGGACAGCTTCCGGATGCTCAACACCATCGGCTACGACGGCCCCATCTCGGTGGAGTGGGAGGACGCCGGCATGGACCGTCTTGTCGGCGCGCCCGAAGCGCTGGCGTTCGTGCGGTCCCTGGTCTTCGACCCGCCGACGGCGTCGTTCGACGCGGCCTTCAGCAGCCGCTGACCGCGAGCGGCCGGCCGAGCTACTTGGCGAGAGCGGCGGTCTCCATCAGGTCCAGCACCATGGCATCGACCCGCGCCGGCGACAGGGCGTGGTGGATGGCCAGCATGCTGGCTCCGATCACGGCCGCATCCGGCCCGGCACCGGACTGCACGATCTGCAAATGCTGGGTGGCCAGGGGCATCGAGCGGCTGTAGACCACTTCGCGCACGCCGGCGATGAGTTGCTCCCCGGCCTGCGCCATCGAGCCGCCGATCACGATCACCGAGGGGTTGATCAGGCTGACGCAGGCGGTGAGCACCTCGCCCAGGTCCCGGCCGGCCTGGCGCACCGCCTGGATGGCTTCGAGGTTTCCGCGCTTGACCAGGTTGACCACATCCTGGTTGGTCTCCACATCGAGGCCGAGACCGCGGAGCGCGTCCGCCAGCGCCGGACCGGACGCCAACGCCTCCAGGCAGCCACGGTTGCCGCAGTGGCAGGGCACGTCGACCCCGCGTGGCACCTGCACGTGGCCGATGTCGCCGGCGATACCCTGGGCGCCGCGTTGTAGGATCCCGCCGGAGATCAACCCGGACCCGATGCCCGTTGCAACCTTGACGAAGATGAGATGGTCCACGTCCGGCCAGGCCGTCTCCCGTTCGCCGAGGGCCATGATGTTCACGTCGTTGTCCACCAACACCGGAACGTGGAAATGCTTGTCCAGAGTGCCGCGCACATCGAACCGGTCCCAGCCGGGCATGATCGGAGGGTTGATCGGGCGACCGCTGCTGTACTCGACGGGGCCGGGCAGGCCCACCCCGATCGCGAGCAGGTCGGCGAGCGAGCGGCCGGACTCCCGGATCAGGGCGTCGCCGGCCTCGATCACCCAGCCGAGCACCGCATCGGGGCCCTCGGCAATCGCCAGCTCGGTTGAGGTCTCGAACAGCGGGCGGCCGGTGAGATCGCTGACGGCGAGGCGCACATGGGAGGCGCCGATGTCGACCGCGAACACGATTTTCATCCCCGTCGCGAGCGCCACCTGGGTCGACGGCCGGCCACCGGTGGAGGGCGCATCAGATGTCGGGCCGACAAGACCGAGCTTCACCAGCGAATCGATGCGCAGCGCGATCGTGGACCTGGCGAGCCCGGTGAGGTTCGCCAGTTCCGTGCGAGTGCGCGAACGTCCATCGCGCAAGATCTGGAACAGGTCACTCGTGCCCGAGGAGCCCAGCGCATCGCCGCGACTTATGTCGATCATGGCACCATCAAATCACAACACTCGACTTATATCGGTCGAATATTGGCGGGATTGACCTGCCGTCGGGTCAGCGCCCGTAGTCGTACGGCGGCGGGGCGGCGTCGTACCCGCGGTCGCGCTGGTAGTCGTAAGGCGGCGGTGCATCCGCCCGCTCGCGTTCGCGCTGGTGGTTGAGCATGTCGATCAGCTGGTCGGCAAAGCCGACCAGGATGCTGATCTGGTCGTCGTCCCGGTCGATCCACCGGCATTCCGGTACAGCGGAGCGGGGCACGAAGTTGTCGTGCTCCTCCCAGACCAGCAGGGTGCGGTCGGCGCCGAGCACATACTGCTGCCACCAGATCTGGCGCAGGTACGAGCGCGGGATGCTGCGCCACGGCTTGCTCGTGGTCTTGATCTCGGCGAGCTCGAAGACGCCGTTGCCGCCCAGGCCCAGGCCGTCGGGGGTGGCGAGGTGGCGACGCTGGCCGGCCGCATGGAAGAGGTTGGTGCTGGGCTCGATGCCGTAGTTGGCCAGCACCCAGGCCGCGATCTCCGGTTCCCTGGCGCGGCCGTGGTCGGTGTACGGGTTGCCGCCGAAACCGCTGCCGTTGATCTTCTCCCTGGCGGCGTTGTGCACGGATTTCTCCGTGGCGAGCTTGGCGACATCCGTGGCGGTGATGCCCTGGCTGCGTGCCCGCAGCCAGGCGACCCGGTCGGTGGAATCGGCCACGATGCGACCGAGATGACCCAGCCGGGGCGTCACGACGGGGGCCGGCGGGGCGATCGGGGTCTGCTCATCCAGCTCGAAGAGGGACAGCAGCGAATGGGGCACGAACTCCATTCTGCTCTGCTTCGGCGGCCTGCGCGGACACCTCGCCGGGCACGGCCCAACCTGGAGCGAGGGCCGAAAATTAGCTGAAACGGCCTCAGAAACCAGAAAACGTGGCCCCCGAAGACGTGACAAATGACCTGTTATGGGGGCAAATGCAAGCCGAAATGACCTGTTGTGGGGGCGCGCTGGGCGAAAAGGCCTCCGTAGGCTTGTCCTCATAAAGGGGGACCGGCCGATAAGTAATCGACCGAGATCAAGACGGCCGTACGCGGCCCGCGCACCTGCCACCGACCAGTGGCAAGGCAATCGAATCTGGCCGCTGGCCAGCTTCTTTGCTGTGCACTCCGCCAAGTCCAGCTCGACGCCAGAGCGGTCTGTGGCGTGCCTACCGAAGCGTGATGACGCGCCCTGAGAATCCCAGGAAAACGCTGCCCCTCAACCGAGGCCTACCAGCACATGCACGATGCCACCCGAAAGGCACCACATGAATAGAACACCCAAGATCGCGGCAACCGTCGCCGGATCGGTCCTCCTCGTCGGAGGTCTCACCTTTGGAGGTGTGATCGCCCCGGCGTTCGCCCACACCCCCGCCGTGAACGCCACCTGTGAATCGCTCAGCATGACGTTCTCCAACTACACCACCGTCACCGGTGACAGCACCCCCAACAGGGTCACGATCACCATTGATGATGTCGAGGTCGCTGTGGAGGACTTCGGAACGAGCTACACGAAGACCATCGAGTGGGACGGCACCAAGGCGCACTCCTACTTCATCGATCTCGATGCCCACGACAACTACGACAAGACCTTCGAAGGCACGTCAACCAAGTGCGTCGTTGACGACTCGACAACGCCGCCGACGACGGAGCCGCCGACCACGGAACCTCCGACGACGGAACCGCCCACCACGGAACCTCCGACGACTGGGCCGCCGACTACTGAGCCTCCGACTACGGAGCCGCCGACTACGGAGCCTCCGACGACTGAGCCTCCGACGACTGAGCCTCCGACGACGGAGCCGCCGACGAGTGAGCCGCCCACGACGGAACCGCCGACGACCGAGCCGCCGACGACTGAGCCGCCCACGACGGAGCCGCCGACGACTGAGCCGCCCACGACGGAGCCGCCGACGACTGAGCCGCCGACCACGGAGCCGCCGACGACGGAGCCGCCGACGACTGAGCCGCCGACGACTGAGCCTCCGACGACTGAGCCTCCGACGACTGAGCCGCCGACGACGGAGCCGCCGACCACGGAGCCGCCGACCACGGAGCCGCCGACCACGGAGCCGCCGACGACTGAGCCTCCGACCACGGAGCCGCCCACCACGGAGCCGCCCGCAACCACGCCTCCGACCGAGACCACGCCTCCGACCGAGTCGACTCCTCCCGCGGACACGACTCCTCCCGCGGACACGACTCCTCCTGCGGACACGACTCCTCCTGCGGACACGACTCCTCCTGCGGACACGACTCCTCCTGCGGACACGACTCCTCCTGCGGACACGACTCCTCCCACCGAGGCCACGCCGCCCACAGTGAAGGTCACCCCGCCCACCACCACGACATCGGCCAACCCGCCGACCGTCGTGACTCCGCCGACGAGCACGACGTCGACCCCGCCGACGACGACCGCTAAGTCGACCAGCACCGAACTCGCCTCGACGGGTGTGTCCAGCTGGACCACCATCGTGCTGGGTGCCGGCTTCCTCGCGGTACTCCTCGGTGCCGGACTGATGCTGACCCGCCGGTTCCGCCGGGCCTAACCTCAGGCCGGAGATAGGCCGGTCATAAAGAGGACACCCCGGGCGATATTCGCCCGGGGTGTCCTCTTTCTGTTGCAAACGCAGGCTAGGCGACTTCCTTGACCACGCCCTGCTTGATCAGCAGGCGTCGCTGCGCACGCTTGGCCACCGCGGAGTCGTGGGTGACCACGATCAGGGTGAGACCGCGGTCTCGCCAGAGGCCCTCGAGCAGTTCCATGATCTCGTCCCTGGTCTGCTCGTCGAGGTTTCCGGTGGGCTCATCGGCCAGGAGCACGGCCGGCTCCTTGACCAGTGCGCGAGCGATCGCCACCCGCTGTTGCTGGCCACCGGAGAGCTCAGCGGGCAGGTGGCTGCCGCGCTCGCCCAACCCAACCGACTCGAGTGCCGCAGCGGCCCGGGACGTGCGCTCCGCCGAGGAGACCCCGAGAGGGGCGAGGGCGGTTTCCACGTTTTCCTGCGCCGTGAGGGTGGGGATCAGGTTGAAGCCCTGGAACACGAACCCGATCTCCCGGGCCCGGATTTCTCCGAGCGGGCCCTGGCCGAGCTTGGACAGGTCCGAGGCGCCCAGCTGTACCGTGCCTTCACTGGGCCGGTCGAGCGCGCCGAGCATCTGCAGCAGTGTCGACTTGCCGCCGCCGGTCGGGCCCTGGATGGCGACCATCTGGCCATCGGGAATGGACAGTGTGACCTTGTTGAGTGCCGTCACCGACCTCTTGCCCTGGTCGTATTTCTTGGTGACATTCGTCAGTTCGTACATGAGAACTCAATTCGCTTGGGGTCGGTCGTGGAGGGTCAGGCGATGCTGCGGAGTGCTTCGGACGGGCTGAGGCGCGAGGCGCGCCAGCCGCCGATTGCTCCGGCCAGCAGTCCGCCGAGTACGGCCAGACCGACCGCGATGAGGATGACCGACAGGGTCACCGGAACCTGCAGGACGATGTCGGAGGTGGTGGCTTCCACAGCCGCCTGCCCGAACCCGCCGCCGCCGGGGCCTCCGCCTGCGCCGCCCATTGCCGATGCGGCATCCGTGGTGGCGGCACCCGCGGTGAGGGTGGGGGCGACGAGGTTGATCACCAGGATGCCGACCAGCCCGACGGCAATGCCGACGACCCCGCCGATGAGGCCCTGGATGAGGGATTCGCCGGCGACCTGCCGCACGATCCGGCCGTTCGACCAGCCGATCGCCTTGAGGGTGCCGAATTCGCGGGTGCGCCGGGTGACGCCGGAGATGGTGAACAGGATGGCGATCAGGAACGCGGCGGCCAGCACGATCAGCGACAGCCAGAGGCCAAGGTTCTTGACCAGGTCGGAGGCGCTGGAGAGAGAACCGGACACGCTCGACGCGAGGTCGGCCTGGGTCTTGACGGTGGCGTCGGGGAGGGCAGTCTCAACGTCGGCCTGGATCTGGTCGATGTCGGTGGAAGACGCGGCCTGCACGTAGATGTCGGTGACCTGCCCGTCGAGGCCGGAGAGCGACTGGGCGATGTCGAGCGGGATGTACACGTTTGAGGCGGTGGCGGCATCCGCGGAGGATGCGGTGACCAGGCCGACGACGGAGAAGTCGGTGCCGGCGATGGCGATGGTGTCGCCCACGACGAGTTCGGCGGTGGTGGCGTAGCTGGCGTCGAGAACGGCGACGTTGGTGCCGACATCCGTGCTCTCGAGGCTGCGGCCGTCGGTGAGGGTCACGGCGGAGAGCGGTCCGACGGCTTCATCCGCGGGGTCGAGTCCGAGGACAGTGAATGAGTCGACGCTGAAGGAGCTGCCGCCGGCGCCATCGGGTCCGCCGCTGGGCGGGGTTCCTCCCGCCGCAGCGTCGCCGCCGGTCGGGGCGGTTCCGGTGTCGGTGGTGGAGCGCTCGGGCAGTGCGCCATCGAAGGTGGTGTTGCTCAGGGACAGGGTCGCGGCGGCCGCGGTGACGTTGTCGACGCCGCTGACGGTGTCGAGTGCGGTGGAGTCGAAGGAGGTGGTGCCGCGGTCGACCGAGAGTCGGGCCTGGCTGACGGTGGTGGTGCCGTCCGTGGTGGCGCCGTCATCCGCGCCGAAGTCGAAGTTCTGGGGTCCGCCGGTGCCCTCTTCGCCCTCGGTGGGGGCCGCGGGGGTCTGGCTGACGGTGATGTCGGTGCCGACGCCGTAGACCGAGGCGAGCACGGTCGACTGGGCCAACTGCACTCCGCTCGACACGGCGTTCACGATAATGACCAGGGCGATGGCGAGGGCCATGCCGATGGCGACGATGGCGGTCTGCTTGCGGCGACCTGCCAGTTCACGTCGCAAATAGGTGACAAACATCGATTCTCCAGTCCGGTGGCAGGGAGGATCCCGCCTCTATGAGTTCGAAGTTAGGGAAGCGGATTATGGGGCGACTATGGCGAGACTATGAATCTGCCCTGCGTCGCTTTCACAGGGTCACCGTGGGCGACGTATAGCCGATTCATAGAAAGGACACTGATACTGAAGGCATGACCACACGAACGAACGAGCAGTCGGCCCACGGACCCCGCCTCCACAAGGCCGACGGTTCCCCCATCAGGGTGCTCGTCGTCGACGACGAACCCACCCTCACCGACCTGCTCTCGATGGCGTTGCGCTACGAGGGCTGGGAGGTGCGGACCGCGGGTGAGGGTCGTGCGGCGCTCACCCTGGCGCGCGAGTTCCGGCCGGACGCGATCGTGCTGGACATCATGCTGCCCGACATCGACGGCCTGCAGGTGCTACAGCGGGTGCGGGCGGATGGCTACGAAACGCCGGTGCTGTTCCTCACCGCGAAGGATTCGCTCGACGACCGCATCGCCGGGCTCACCGCCGGCGGCGACGACTACGTCACCAAGCCGTTCAGCCTGGAAGAGGTCGTGGCCAGGCTGCGCGGCCTCATCCGCCGCTCCACCATGGCCGTCTCCGACTCCACGGACCCGCGAATTACCGTGGGCGACCTCACCCTCGACGAGGACAGCTACGAGGTGTTCCGTGCCGGCGAGCAGATCGAACTGACCGCGACCGAGTTCGAGCTGCTGCGCTTCCTGATGCGGAACCCGCGCCGCGTGCTCAGCAAGGCCCAGATCCTCGACCGGGTGTGGAGCTATGACTTCGGCGGCAAGTCCTCCGTGGTCGAGATCTACATCTCCTACCTGCGCAAGAAGGTCGACGCCGGCCGGGACCCCATGATCCACACCGTCCGGGGCGCCGGATACATGCTGAAGATCGCGTAATGGCACGGCGCATCCGGGAGGCGGGCCCGATCATCCCGACCCGCACCGGCCGCGCGCCGTGGACCCTGCGCCGGCGGCTCGTCGTGGCCATGGTCGCGATGCTCGCCCTGGTGAGCCTCGTGATCGGGGTGGTGAGTGTCGCCATCCTCAGCGCCAACCTGATGGACGGCCTCGACGGCCAACTGGACAATGCCGCCCAGCGCTCCCAAACCGCGATGGGTGGCCGGCCTGACGGTGGCTTCGTGATCGCGAACCCCACGGCCAGCGACGTCCTCAACGGGCCCGGCCAGCCGTCCGGCACCCTCGCCCTGGTCTACGACGGAACCACCGTCACGGCCGGCTACACCGACGAGAGCGGCACCATCGTCGCCCTCAGCAACGACCAGATCACCCAGCTGCTCACCGAACTCGATGCCGCCGTGCAGGAGGACGGCACCTCGGCGCCGTTCACCGTGAACCTCGGCGGGGACGTCGGAGAGTACCGCGTGCTCGCCGCAACGGCGCGCACTGGCGAGCTGTACCTCATCGGCCTACCCACCTCCAGTGTCACAGGAACGGCCGCCCAACTGGCCCTCATCATCGGAATCGTGTCGCTGGCCGGCATCATCGTCGTGGCGTTCCTCGCCACCGCGATCGTGAGGCTGGCCCTCCGCCCGCTGCAACGGGTGACCGAAACGGCCACCCGGGTCTCCGAACTGCCGCTGGACCGCGGTGAGGTGCTGCTGGTCGACCGTGTGCCCGCCGCCGACACGGACCCGCGCACCGAGGTCGGACGGGTGGGGTCGGCCCTCAACCGCATGCTCGACCACGTCGACCTCGCCCTCGAGACCCGGCAGGCCAGCGAGAACAAGGTGCGGCAATTCGTGGCGGATGCCAGCCACGAGCTGCGCACCCCGCTCGCGTCAATCCGCGGCTACTCCGAGCTGACCCGGCGCAGCGGCCAGGAACTGCCGCCGGACACCATCCACGCCATCGGCCGGATCGAGTCGGAGTCGGTGCGGATGACCGTCTTGGTCGAAGACCTGCTGTTGCTCGCCCGCCTCGACGAGGGCCGCGAACTCGAGCACGAACCGGTCGACCTCACCCGACTGCTCGTCGACGTGGTCAGCGACGCCCACGCGGCCGGCCGGGACCACACCTGGGACCTCGACCTGCCGGAGGAGCCCGTCCTGGCCGCCGGCGACGGCCCGCGCCTGCACCAGGTGTTCGCCAACCTGCTGGCCAACGCGCGGGTGCACACCGACCCCGGCACCCGGGTGGAGGTCGCCCTGCGGATCGAGGGCGAGCAGGCCGTCGTGACGGTGACCGACGACGGCCCCGGCATTCCGGAGAACCTGCGAGCGACCCTGTTCGAGCGCTTCGCCCGAGGTGACAGCTCCAGGTTCCGCGGCACGGGCGGCAGCACCGGCCTGGGCCTCGCGATCGTGCAGGCCGTCGTCACCGCCCACCACGGTGAGGTCACCGTGGACAGCCGGCCGGGCCGCACGAGCTTCCGCGTGGCCCTGCCGCTGTCCTGACCGGGGATCAGTGCGGGCGGTCACCGGTGATGATCGCCCGCAGCCGGTTCATCGGGGCCTTGGCCGTGCGGGTCTCATCGAGCAACCCGTTCGTCTCCTGCAGGGTGTCGGTCAGCTGGGTGTAACAGAAGCCCGCGAGCACCCCGCTGTCGTGCACGGCGCCCAGCACGGCGGCGAGGCGGCCGAGGAAGTCATCCGTTGAGATGGCGCTGGAGTACCCCCAGGAGTCGGCATCGGCGTCCTCTCGCGGGAAGGAGATGCCCCCGAACTCACTGAGCATCACCGGCCGGCCGGTCAGCTCCTGCCCTGGCAGCACGAGGAGCCGGCCCGCCGGGCCCGTGCCGCCGAGCAGCCGCGCGAGCGCGGCGTCGTCCAGGTAACGCGCGCCGAGGGTCTCCCCGTCGGCGTCGTAGTCGTGCACTGTCAGGATGTCCGAGTCGACGTGTTCCCAACCGTCGTTCGAGACGACGGGACGGGAGGGGTCCAGGGTGCGGGTGAGCTCGACCAGCGCTCGCGCGAACGCCGCCTGGGCCGGGTCGTGCGCGATGTGCGGCACCCCCCAGCTCTCATTAATCGGCACCCAGGTGACGATCGACGGATGCGAGTGGTCGCGTTCCAACGCGGCCGTCCACTCCGCGGTGGTGCGTCGCACGGCCGCGGCGCTGAACGCGAACGCGCCCGGCGCCTCGCCCCAGACCAGCAGGCCCAGCCGGTCGGCCCAGTAGAGGAAGCGCGGATCCTCGATTTTCTGGTGCACCCGGGTGGCGTTGAAGCCGAGCTCCTTGATCAGTTCGACGTCCCGGCGGAGCGCCTCGGGGGTGGGGCTGGCCAGGTGCGAGGTGGGCCAGTAGCCCTGCTGCAGCACCGACCGCACGAAGTACGGCCGGTTGCTGAGCAGGAACCTGCCGCCGGCGACGGCCGCCGAGCGGAGCCCTAGATAGGACTGCACCTCGTCAACGACGGCGCCCCCGGTCGACAGTGTGACCGTGGCGTCGAGCAGCCGCGGGTGCTCCGGGCTCCACAGCAGCTCCTCGTAGGCCTGGCCGTTCGCCTGCGCGGGCAGGGTGATGGTGGTGGTGGCAGTCGCCTCTGACACCGTGTGGCTGGCCTCTGCCACCGGCATGCCGTCAAAACTGAGCGCATAGGAGAGGACGCTGCCGGCCGGTGGTCGGCGGGCCAGGTCGACGCGCACCCGCACGGTGCCGGCGACGAGGTCCGGTGTCCAGTGCAGCAGCGTCACGGCGGTCGCGGCGGTGGCTTCCAGCCAGACCGGCTGCCAGATGCCGCTGGTGCGGTGGTACCAGATCACGTGCGGGTCCAGGCGCCAGTCCTGCTTGCCTCGCGGCTGGGCGGCGTCGAGGGGGTCGTCCTCGGCGCGTACGACAACGGTGTGCTCGGCCACGGCCGGGTCGAGGATGTCGGTGATGTCGAACGAGAACGGGGTGTGGCCGCCCTCGTGCTCGCCGACGAAACTGCCGTCGACCCAGACCCGGGCCCGGTAGTCCACGGCGCCGAACCGGAGGTGCAGCCGCTGCCCGCCGGGCGCATCCGTGCCATAGCCGGCCTCGCCCAGCTCGGCGGTGCCGAACCGGCGCGCGTACCAGACGACCGGATGGAACCCGGTGTCGTTGATGCCGGACGCGGAGGATTCGAACGGGAACGGCACCTGGATGGTGCGGTCGAACCGCGGCTGCGCATACCAGCGGCCGGCCTGGCCCGCGTCCGCGTCGTCGAACGCGAATTCCCACGGGCCGGCCAGCTCGTGCCAGTGCCGGCGCACGAGCTGCGGCCGCGGGTACCGGCCATCCTGCCGGCTGGCTCGGAAATCACTCGGAACGGCCCCTGCACTGATGGCCCCTGCACTGATGGTCATGCACCCATCATGCCCGCAGGGGCCGCCCGGTCGCCGAGGCGTACCGCTACGGGGCGGGGCTGGTCGGGCCGGCGTCGGGCGAGTTCAGCTGCTTGAGCAGCCGGGTGAACTCGTGCAGGTCGGTCTCGGACCAGCCGGCGAGCCGGGCGTTCACGAAGCTCTTCTCGCTGCCGGGCACGGCCGACATCCTCTCGACGGCCAATGGGGTCGGGGCGAGGAACTTGGCGCGCCCGTCGGCCGGGTCGGCGGCGAGCTCGAGCAGGCCGAGTTCCTCGAGCAGCCTGGCCTGCCGGCTGATTACGCTGCGGTCGACATCCAGCGACTCGGCCAGCACGCTGGCGTGCGTGGGGCCGCAGCGTCGCAGCATCCGCAGGATCTTGAGGCCGAACGGCTGGAGCGCCGGGTCCACGTGCGTCGCCGCCTCGCGGATGGCGCTGCGCACATGCGCCGCCAGCTCCATCATCTGCTCTTCCACCTCGGCCAGGGCGTCGGCGACTTCGGCCGTGGGGGCCGTGTCACCGGGCCCGGTGGCCGGGGTGAGTTCGCCGGGGTGGGTCATGACGATCACACTAGCGACCCGTGCTCGAAGTTTCCGACGTGTTTTCGTTGTCCCGAATGACGCGGATCGAGCCGGTCGGGTGGGCCAGGCCCACCGGGGTGAGGCCGGCGGACGCCGCACCAACCTCGATCAGCATGTCCTCGGCGTCTTCGAGCTCACGCAGGTCGGTGGCCTCAGGGTTGCCGTCGGCATCCATCTTCGCCTTGGCCTTCGCCAGGGCAATGGCGTTCTGGGTGCCGAGCGCGGCGTTGGGCATCAGGGCGACCATGACGAGCGTGATCACAGCCAGCGGCACACCGAGCAGGAAGACCGTGCCCACGCCGCTGCCGTAGGCAGATTCGACGAGCACGCGGATCGCTCCGGGCAGGCTGCTGACGTGGGGGATGACGCCGGAACCCAGCGTCTCGACCGCCGCGGCCTGGTCGGCCGGGCTGAGCGCGGGGATGCCGTCCTTGATGTGCTGGGAGACGACGGTGCCGAGCACCGAACCGAGCACCGAGACGCCGATGGTGCCGCCGAGGCTGCGGAAGAAGGTGACCGCGCTGGTGGCGACGCCGAGGTTGGTGACCTCGATCGAGTTCTGCACGACCAACACGAGGTTCTGCATCAGCATGCCGAGTCCGGCGCCGAGCACGGCCATGAAGATGCCGACGAGGATCAGGTTGGTGTCGTACTGCAGGGTGCCCAGCAGCAGGAGACCGGAAATCACGAGCACCGCGCCGGAGACCATGATGGCCTTCCACTTGCCGGTGCGGCTGATCACCGTTCCGAACAGGGTGGAGGAGATGAGCAACCCGCCCATCATCGGGATGGTCAGCAGGCCGGACTGGGTCGGCGTTGCGCCCCGGGCCAGCTGCATGTACTGGCTGAGGAAGACGGAGGTGCCGAACATCGACACACCCACCGAGATGCTGGCGACGGTGGCCAGGGTGAAGGTGCGGTTCTTGAACAGGGACAGCGGGATGATCGGCTCTGTCACCTTGAACTCGACGATGACCGCTGCGATGAGCAGCAGCGCGGCACCGGCGACCATGGCGAACGACTCGACGGAGGCCCACTCGAACTGGCTGCCGGCCAGGGTGACCCAGATCATCAACAGCGAGACGCCGCCGGCGATGAGGACGGCACCGAGGTAGTCGATCTTCACGACGCGCTTGACGCGCGGCGGCAGGTGCAGGGTGCGCTGCAGGAGGACGATGGCGACGATGGCCACGGGCAGGGCGATGAAGAAGTTCCAGCGCCAGCCGAAGGCATCCGTCACCACGCCGCCGAGCAGCGGGCCGCCGACGGTGCCGAGGGCCATGACGCCGCCGAAGAGGCCGGCGTACTTGCCACGGTCACGGGGGCTGATGATGTCGGCCATGATGATCTGGCTGAGGGCGGCGAGGCCGCCGGCGCCGAGGCCCTGCAGTACGCGGAACCCGATGAGGGTGCCGGTGTCCTGCGAGAAGCCGGCCAGGGCCGAGCCGATCACGAACGTGGCCAGGGCGAGCTGGATGAGCAGCTTGCGGTTGAAGAGGTCGGCGAACTTGCCCCAGATGGGCGTGGAGACCGTGGTGGCCAGCAGGGTGGCGGTGATGACCCAGGTGTAGGCGGACTGGTCGCCCTTGAGGTCGGAGATGATGATCGGCAGCGAGGTGCTCACCACGGTGCCGGCGAGGATCGAGACGAACATGCCCAGGAGGAGACCGGAGAGGGCCTCGAGCACCTGGCGTTGCGTCATGGAACCGTCGGCGGTGATGGCCCGGTTCGGGGGAGAGGTGGGACGAGAACGGCGTGACATGAAACTCCAACTAGATGATTGACAGATGTCAACTATAAATACATAGTGGACTTCTGTCAACTAGTTTGATGAACATTGGTCAACCAGTTTTGGGGCCACGGCTCCCTGGCTGCCGATTTGCGCCGGGGGCAGGAGATCCCGTAAGGTGGGGAACAGCCAAAGACCGCCGGTTGTCGCTGCCCAGAAATGGAAAAGCGATCGAAGGTTCATTCACGTGAACGGCCCGCGCAGGTGTTCGAAGTTAGTCGGATTGCATCCGACCTCAGCTCCGGCGCTTGCGCTGGGGCTTTTTTCATGTCTGCGCCCCGGGCTACCGGCACATGAATATTTAGAGGAGCGCCATGGCGAACAAGGAAGCAACGGTCGCCGAGCTGCAGGACAAGTTCCAGAGCTCGACCGCCGTACTGCTCACCGAGTACCGCGGACTCACTGTCGCAAAGCTCAAGGAGCTGCGCACTTCCATCAGTGAGGACGCCACGTACGCCGTGGTAAAGAACACGCTCACCAAGATTGCGGCCAACAACGCCGGCATCACGTCTTTTGACGAGGAGCTCGTTGGCCCGTCCGCAATTGCTTTCGTGCACGGTGACCCTGTCGCCGTCGCAAAGAAGCTGCGTGCCTTTACCAAGGCAAACCCTCTCCTGGTCGTGAAGGGTGGTTACTTCGACGGTAACCCCCTGACCGCCGCAGAGGTAGGCAAGCTCGCCGACCTCGAGTCCCGTGAAGTTCTGCTCGGCAAGCTTGCCGGCGCCTTCAAGGCCTCGCTGTTCGGAGCCGCATATCTGTTCAACGCACCGCTGTCGAAGGCTGTTCGCACCATCGAAGCGCTGCGTGAAAAGCAGGAGTCCGCGAACTAGGCATCTGCCTGTACCGCGGTGAGTAACTTAGAAACTAATAGGAGAAAAATCATGGCAAAGCTTTCCACTGAAGAGCTGCTCGAGCAGTTCAAGGGCCTCACCCTCATCGAGCTCTCCGAGTTCGTCAAGGCATTCGAGGAGACCTTCGAGGTCACCGCGGCTGCACCCGTCGCCGTCGCCGGAGCCGCTGGCCCCGCCGCCGCTGCCGAAGAGGTCGAAGAGCAGTCCGCATTCGACGTCATCCTTGACGCCGTCGGCGACAAGAAGATCCAGGTCATCAAGGTTGTGCGCGAGCTCACCAGCCTGGGCCTCGGCGAGGCCAAGGCCGTTGTCGATGGCGCGCCGAAGGCCGTCCTCGAAGGCGTTGCGAAGGAAGCTGCCGAGAAGGCAAAGGCTTCCCTCGAGGCCGCTGGCGCAACCGTCACCCTCAAGTAGTCGGTCCCCGCAAGGGGCAGTTCTACTTCAGGTGTAACGCGCAAGCTGTTTCACTCGCGACGGGCGTCGCATCCTTCGGGGTGCGGCGCCCGTCGCAGTTAACCCTCCGCGAGCCGTGCGCGACCCGCGTCAGACCTTCCATGACTGGCCCATTTTTGCTAGTCGTCGCCCCTCCCGCACTAGCAATTCCGGGCAACTCATCGTCGACCCGACGGTGACTGGCCCATTTTTGCTAGTCGTGGGGCCTGCGCACTAGCGAATTCGGGCCGGTCAAGGGGCGACGTGCAGGTGGGGCAGCTGGGCGAGAGCGCGGATGCGCTGCACGAGTTCGGTCGGATTCCTCAAGTCGTCGGCGTTGAGCTCCATCACCCGCCAACCCTCAGCCTCGAGTTTTGCCCGCCGCGTCATGTCGGCCCGCCATTGCCCCCTCTTCGTTCGGTGATAGTCGCCCTGATACTCCAGAATGATCCGATACCTCTCGATGAGCAGATCGGTTCGGGCCACGAACTCGCCGTACCTGTCGGTCACGACGTGATTCACCCGGGATACCGGCAGTCCGGCCAGTTCCAGGATTGCCCGGAGGATCGACTCCGGAGCAGACTCCGAACGATCGTTCAGTAGCTTGCCGGCGTGTCGCAGCTTGCGTTGCACGCGTCTGTTGAGCGGGCGGTTGAGGGCATCAGCCAGATCGAGGGCTGACACCAACGGTCGCTGCCAGTGGATGAGCGCGTCGCCGGCGGCGACAAGGTCGAGTAGGCCGAGACTGTGCGCCAGGTCGAACCAGGTGCGCAGAGGCGTGGTCAGACGAAGCCCATCCGCGCTCGTCATCAGATCGTGGGCTTCAACCAGCAGCGAGTGGCCGGCGATGCCGCGCGCGTGCGGTGCGCGGTGTGGGGCGGGGAGTGAGATGTGAACGCGACCGTCGGTCGCCAGCTCATACGGCACCGGGATCCCGTGGAGCGCTGCGGCGGTGCTGTGGCTGAAAAAGCTCTCCGGTGCGAGTCGCAGCTGGAAAAGCGCGCATCGTTCGGGCAGTGTCAGGTCGTGCCGAAAAGACCGAATGCCGGCCACCTCGGCGTTGAGGTCAGTCGCGCGCAGCCTGTGTCCGGGAACACCGGCGCGCTGCGCGTGACCGACACTGAAGGCCGGCGTCGGCAGGTCGGGTGGCAGGGGGAGTCGTGCGCTCATGCGGAGACTGTTCCGCATCCGTGATCCGGCCGCTGAAGTTGTCCACAGCCCGGGATTCGAATCGTGGATGATCACTCGGCCCGGGCAGCCCCACTGCTGAGAGTGGCCCACTTTTGCTAGTGTGCGGGGCGTCTCCACTAGCAAAAATGGGCCAGTCATGAAAGGGGCCGGTGGATATATAGCTTGGCTATGTATATAGTTGGGGAATGGCTTCTGACTTACACGACATTCTGGGGGACTTGGTCTCCGTGAACCACCGGCTGACGCGCGTGGCCGCCCGCGCCGCTCGCGGCGCCGAGTCGCCCGCGCTGTGGCGCACGCTGAG
This sequence comes from Cryobacterium sp. AP23, assembly GCF_054075385.1. Lineage (NCBI taxonomy): Bacteria > Bacillati > Actinomycetota > Actinomycetes > Micrococcales > Microbacteriaceae > Cryobacterium > Cryobacterium sp. AP23. Next base: position 3,165,443 of record NZ_CM133415.1, read on the forward strand.
CGTGCTGCTCACCAGCGGTCCGATCCGCCTCGGCGAGCTGGCCGACCTGAGCCGCGTCTCGCAGCCCACCGCCACCAAGCTCGTCGGCAGCCTCGTCGGCCGCGGCTGGATCGAACGCACCAGCGACCCGTCCGACGCCCGCGTCAGCCTCATCGCCAGCACCCCGGCAGGGGAGGCCGCGCTGATCGCCTGGCGCACCGAGCTGGCCGCCGCGCTGCTGCCCTACTTCGCCGACCTGCCGGCCGCCGACGTGGACACGCTGGAGCGAGCCGTCGCCATCCTGCGCGACCGCGTCGAGGCCACCGAGCGACCGGATGCGCCGCGGCCCGGTGCCGGGCCCAGCGCCACCGACACCACGGTGGTCGCCCGATGAGCCGCAGCACTGCCCAGGCCCGTCCGCACGGCGCGCCGGCCGGCCACGGTGCCCCCACCGGCACGAGCATCCTGCACCAGCCCAAGGCCGTCTGGGCCGTCGCCTTCGCCTGTGTGATCGCGTTCATGGGCATCGGCCTCGTCGACCCGATCCTGCCGGCCATCGCCGCCGACCTCGCGGCAACGCCCACCGAGACCGAGATGCTCTTCACGAGCTACCTGCTCGTCACCGGCATCGCCATGTTCTTCACCAGCTGGATCTCCAGCCGGATCGGCGCCAAGCGCACCCTGCTGATCGGTCTCGCCCTGATCGTGGTCTTCGCCCTCGCCGCCGGGTTCTCCCAGGACGTGGAGTCCATCATCGGCTTCCGCGCCGGCTGGGGCCTGGGCAACGCCCTCTTCATCTCGACCGCGCTGGCCACCATCGTGGGCGCAGCGGCCGGCGGAACGTCCTCCGCGATCATCCTTTACGAGGCCGCGCTGGGCCTCGGCATCGCCATCGGCCCGCTGCTGGGCGGGCTGCTGGGCAGCATCAGCTGGCGCGGGCCGTTCTTCGGCAGCGCCACCCTCATGGCCGTCGGCTTCATCGCCATCGTCGTGCTGCTCAAGACCGAGGGGCCCAAGCCGGTTCCGACCCGCCTGTCGGCCCCGTTCCGTGCGCTCGCCCGCCCGGGCCTGGGCATCCTCGCCGCCGCCGCCCTGTTCTACAACATCGGCTTCTTCGTGTTGCTGGCGTACACCCCGTTCGCCCTCGTGCCGCTGGGCCTCGGCAGCGCCGTGAGCCTCGGCCTGGTGTTCTTCGGCTGGGGCATCTCCCTCGCGGTCACCTCCGTCTGGGTGGCACCGCTGCTCACCCGGCGGATGCGGCGCAGCCGGGTGCTTTGGCTAGTGCTGCCCCTGCTCGCCCTCGACCTGGCCGCGGCCGGCCTGTTCGTGGCGAGCGCGGCCGGCCTGGTGGCCTGCGTGATCGTGGGCGGCTTGCTTCTCGGCGTGCTCAACACCGTGCTCACCGAGAGCGTGATGGAGGCCACCGACCTGCCCCGCAGCGTCGCCTCGTCGTCGTACTCCGGCGTGCGCTTCCTCGGTGGCGCCATCGCCCCGCCGGCGGCAACCCTGCTGGCCGACCAATTCACCTCGGGCACCCCGTTCTTCGCGGCGGCGGCATCCGTGCTCGTGGCCCTGCTGTTGATCGTGCTCGGCCGGCGCCACCTGGCCAGGGCCGACGGCACCGTCGAGGATGCCCTGGAGGAGGCCGAAGCGATCGGCGCCGGCGACAGCTGACCGACGGCACCGTCGCCCCCGTCGTGCCGCAGGTGGTTGCTCGTGGCGCATCGCCGTCGCCCGGCCTAACCCGGTCGGGCGCAGCGCGGCTACTTGACCGCACCCGCCGTCAGGCCGCGCACGAAGAACCGCTGGAGCAGGAAGAAGATCAGTAGCGGCACCACGAGGACGATGAACGATCCTGCGGCCACGCGCTGCCAGCCCTGGCCGTACTGGCCCAAGAGAGAGTAAAGCCCCTGCTGGAGCACCTGGTTGGGTCCACTTTGGATGAACAGGTACGCCACGAAGAAGTCGTTCCACACCCACAGGAACTGGAAGATCGCGAACGACGCCAGCGCGGGCACCGACATCGGCACGACCAGCCGCCAGAAGATCTGAAAGTGGCTGGCACCGTCCACGCGCGCCGCCTCAATCAGGGAATTCGGCAACGTCTGCATGTAGTTGCGCAGAATGTAGATCGCGAGCGGCATCGCGAATGTCGCGTGCACGATCCAGGCCGCCGGATACTGCCCGATGATCGGGATGCCGGTGGCGTTACCGAACCAGACGAACAGCTGGAGGATGGGGATGACCGCGATCTGGATCGGCACGACCATGAGGCCCAGGATGACCGCGAAGTAGATCTCCTTGCCGCGGAACTGCAGGAAGGTGAACGCATAGGCCGCCATGGCGGCGATCATCACCGGGAGCACGGTGGCCGGTATCGTCACCGCCGCCGAGTTCCAGAACGTGGTCCCGGCATCCAGGGCCTCCCAGGCGTCACCGAAGGCCTGCACGGTCCAATCCTGCCCGAATGGGTCGAGGAAGACGGTCCACCAGCCGGTCGAATCCGCATCAGCCTTGGTGCGGAAGCTTGTGATGAGGAGCCCCAGGAGGGGGAACAGCCAGGCAACGGCAATGACCCCCATGATGATGGTGATGATGACGTGGGGCTTCTCCTGCTCGGCGCCGGCATTGTTGCGTCTCTTCGTCCTGCGGGGTTCCTTGACGACGGGGGTCGGTGTCACGGTCATCGGAGTTCCTCCTGCGACTTGTAACTGCGAATTTGGTAGACGATGAGTGGCACAACCGCGATCATCAGGATGATCACGACCGCCGCGGCCTTGCCCGGATTCTGGAAACTGAACAGCTGCGAGTAGAAGTCGACCACCAGCACGCTGGTGTTGTACTGCCCGCCGGTCATCCCGTAGATGATGTCGAAGCTCTTCATGACGAAGATGGTGACCGTCACGAAGACGGCCAGGACGGTGCCGCGGATTTGCGGAACGATCACCAGGAGGAATGTCCGTCGTTCGTTCGCGCCGTCCAGGCGGGCGGCTTCGATCGTCTCCTCGGGGACGCCCTTGACCGCCGCCGACAGGAGCACCATCGCGAAGCCCACTTGCAGCCAAATGACGATGAACATCAAGAGGAAGCTGTTGACGCGCGCCGCATCGATCGTGAGCCACGGCACCGGGTCATTGCCGGTGAGGCGCGTCCAGACGGCGTTGAGAAAGTAAATCTGTGGATTGCCGGGAGGGGCGTAGAAGTAGATGAAGCGCCAGGTGGCGGCCGCTGCAATACCGCTGATCGCCATCGGAATGAAGATCATCGCCTTGAACGACTGCTCGCGGCGTTGGCCGAGTCGGTCGGTGAGGATCGCGACCAGAAGCCCGATCAGGACTGCTCCGGCTGGCACGACGATCACCCAGAGAAGGTTGTTGAGCAGGACGCCGAGGAAGTTCGGATCGGTGAACAGCGAGATGTAGTTGTCCAGTCCAACGAAGGTCGCCCCTTCGCCACGGCGTTTGCTTTGCTCCATGAAGCTCTCCACGAAGGTGCGCAACGCCGGGTAGAGGAGGAAGACGGCGACAAGGACGATCACGGGCAGCAGGAAGACGTACGGAAGTAGCCGCGCCTTCGTCCTGTCGTGCTGCCTTTCGACGACCCAGTTGAAGAACCAGAAGATCAGGAACGAGAGCCCAAGACCCAAGACCACGGATATCACTGCACTGAAGATAGCCATCGGAGCCGCCTGACGTCATTGTGAGGATGAAAAGGTCGCCTGTCGGGCGGCGGTGACGCCGCCCGACACATCGTGAGGTGGAACTCGCTTACCGAGGCCAGGCGGAGTCGATGTCCTGGAAGGCCTGTTCCATCGTCTTCTGACCAGCGAACCAGCTGGTCAGCTCGGTCCACTCGGCGCCGGAACCAACCTCACCCGGCATCTGGTCCGAAGCGTCGAAACCGAACACAGCGGAATTCTTCAGCAGGTCCTGTGCATTCTTCTGGAACTCGGTGGTGTAGTTCGACGCGTCGAACTCGTTGTGCGGGGAAAGGAATATCGCCTGGCTGGCGTACCCGTTGGTACCGAATTCCTTGCTGGTGATGTACTCCACGACCTGTTTGGTCGCATCGGAATCTGTGAAGGCTCCGACCAGGTCGCCACCGCCCAGCATCGACACGTCCGTGCCTTCAGGCGAGGGCAGCTGGAAGAAGTTGATGTTCGACAGGTCGTTGTTTGCGATCTGCGCCTTGATGTCATCCGGGAAGAAGTCCGAGATGAACGACCCCTGACGCATCATGAAGCACTGACCGTTGGCAGCCCCGGAGACGAACAGCTGGTTCCCGGCGGTCTGGAAGGAAGTGGTGGCCGCTGCGGCCCCGCCCCCGTTGACCTGGTTCGGCGCGAGCACCTCGTCCGCAACCTTCGTACCGGCCTGGGTGACCAGCGGGCTCGCAAAGAGAACGTCGCCGGCGATCCAGGAGTTGTACTCATCGAGGCCGCCGTAACGCAGCACGTACTCCTCGAGCCAGTCGGTGGCCGGCCATCCGGTGGCGGCACCCGCCTCAAGGCCCACGCACCAGGGGTAACCCAGGCCCTTGTCGATGATCTGCTGCTGCACGGCGGTGAGCTCGGCATCTGTCGTCGGAACCGTCAGTCCGGCCGCCGTGAACGCTGCCGGGTTGTACCAGACGAGCGACTTCACGTTGATGGAATAGGGCAGTCCGAAGGTCTGGCCATCGACCTCAGCGATCGTGCCGAGACCGTTGGCCTCATCGGCGGTAATCGCGTCAACGTCGATGCCGAGGTCCTCGAGCGGGAACAGCGACTGGGTCTGGCTCTTCAACACACCCGGCTGCGGGTAGATCGCGACGTCCGGCGGATTTCCCGCCGTCGCCCGCGCCACCACCGCGGTCTGGAAGTCGGTGTTGCCGTCGTAGGTGACGGTGATCCCTTTTCCTTCCGACCACTTGTCCAGGTCGTCCTGGAACGCCTTGGCCTGGGCGTCGGTGAACGCCCCCATGATTGTCACCTTGTCGCCGCCCGTATCGCCCCCGCTGGTGCACCCGGCCAACAAACTCACGGTCGCGGCCGCGACTACCACGCTAATAATCCGGTGTCGAAGCATCTTCACTTCATCCTCTCGTGGGGGGATGGGATCTCCCAAAACGTTTTGTTGCCGGTGACTATAGTCAGGTCACCAAAAAACTCAAATCGGCTTGGGGTAACGACGAAGTAACGATGGCCAGCCGGACCCGGCCGGGAGATCAGCCCGCGGCGGTTGCGACAAGGCCAGCGCGCGCGCGCGGCGTCGACACCGACTGCCGGGTCACCAACGTCCCCGGCATCCGAGTCTCCAGGGGAAGATCGAGCGGCTCCGTGGAGTCGAGTAACGCCAATGCCGTCTCCACGCCCCAGCGCCCCATTTCATAAAGCGGAAGGGACACGGTGGTCAGTCCCGGAAGGAGGGCCGCCGCGATGGGGACGAAGTCATCGACGCTGACCACTGAAAGGTCGTCCGGGATCGACACTCCAGCCCGGATCGCACCCTGGTAGATGCCCATCGCCATCGGGTCGTTGAAACAGAAGACCGCGGTGACATCGTCGGCGCCAGCGCCAAGCATCGCCGCGAACGCTGCCCGCCCGGTCGCCGAGGTGCCCGGGTCCCCGCCCGTGAAGACACGCGGCTCGAGTCCGGCCGCCATCATCGCCTCTGTATAGCCGGCCTGCCTCCCCGCGCTGCTGCGACCTGCCGCAGACACCGTGAGATGCGCAATCCGCGTGTGGCCCGCAGCCAGGAGGGTTTCCGTCGCCAGCCGGCCGATCTGGTTCTCGTCCGGTGCAATGGAGGGAATGACGCCGAGCTGGTCGGTGGTATCCACCAGCGCTGTCGGGATGCCGTGCAGTTCGTGCGGCAGCGCCCATGCGCCCTGGTGAAACATCCGTGCAAAAACGACCGCATCGATTTGTGCGGTCAGGAGGCGTGAGATCTGCTTCGACTCGATCGCGCGGTCGTTGTTGCTGTTGACCACCACCAGCAGTTGCCCCCGGTCGGCCGCAGCATCCTGTGCGCCCAGAACCACCCGCGTCGCGAACGGCGTCGTCGCGATGTCATCGGACACGAACCCGAGGATGTGCGACCGCCGGCCACGCAGAGCGCTCGCAAGCCGATTCGGAACATACCCCAGTTCATCGGCAACCCGGCGAACACGATCCTGAGTGGCCTGCGCAACCTGGCCACGCCCGCTCAGTGCGTGTGACACCGTCGTGATTGAGACGGATGCCGCGCGTGCCACGTCCTCGATGCCGACCGGCTTTGTCGCGGCAGCTTTCCGTGGCATGGTCTCTCCCGCTTCCGAGATATCGGCCGATTCTAACCCAAAACGTTTAGGGCGGGGCGGAGTCCCTCACGCTGACGGCGCCGAGCCGTCAGTGGAAGCGGTGGTCCTGGATGGTCATCTTCGGCCCGCGCCGGGGTGCGCGGTAGCCGCTGCCCAGGATGAGGCGCACCACCCGGTGCCGGTGCCCGGCGAACGGCGCCAGTAGTTCGAGCATGCCGTCGTCGTCGACGGGGGAGCCGGTGAGCGCCCAGCCCACCTGGGCGGCGAGGTGGTAGTCGCCCACGCTCACCGAATCCGGGTCGCCATGCGAGCGTTGTGTCACTTCGGCTGCGGTCCACCGGCCCACGCCGGGCAGCGACTGCAGCCGGCGTGCGGTGGTGATGACGTCCACGGGGCGGTCGAGAGACGTCGCCACCGTGGCAACGGTCACGGCCGTGCGGGAACGGCGGGGGTCGACGCCGGCACGGTGCCATTCCCAGGAGGGCACCAGCCGCCAGCGCTCCGGGCCGGGGGAGACCATCATCCCCTCCGGCGTGGGCCCGGGCGCCGGCTCGCCGTAGCGGCGAATCAGCCGGTACCAGGCCCGGTGCGCCTCGACGATGGTGACCTTCTGCTCGATGATCGCCGGGATCAGTGACTCGAAAACCAGCCCGGACCTGCCCAGCCAGACTCCGGGGGCACGTCGGCGCACCTCGGCCAGGGCGGGATGCGCGCCGAGGTCGAGGCCGGACCAATCGTCGTGCTGCCCGAGCAACGCGGGAACCTGGTCGACGCTCCAGCTAGCGCCCTGGCCCCAGGCCCGGGCATCCACCACGCCGTCGGTGCCCTGCCGCAACAACAGGGTCGCCGGCCCCAGCGGGGTGCGCTGGGTGCGCCAGATTCCGGCGGAGTCGGCGCGGAAGGTGGGGTCGCCGGATCCCCGCCGGTGGGGCGCCATCGTGGCCGCCAGATCGACGGGTCGTCGCGGCGTGTAGCGGGTGACCGCCCCGGCGGGATCTGAATTCATCCCCTCGAGGTTAACCCGAGCGGGTGACGTTGCGCTGACCGATTCCGCCCCTGCCAGCCGGCACCCGGCCGGGCAGCTACCGGTCAGCTACCGGGGTGCGCTGGTGCTGGAGCGCATAACCAGGTTGGTCGGGGCGCGGGTGAATTCCGCCGCCCCGGGTTCGTCGGGCGACTCCAGTGCCGCGAGAAGGATGTCAACCGCCATCCTGGCCTGATTCCGGGGGTGCTGTTCGATGGTGGTGAGCCGGAACATCTCGGCATACGGATGCCCGTCGATGCCGATCACCGAGAGCTCGCTCGGCACCTGGATGCCCAGGTCCCGTGCGGCGATGATGAGGCCGATGGCGATTTCGTCGCTCGCGGCGAACACCGCGGTGGGCCGTTGGTGCGGGTCGCCGAACAGGGCCAGGCCCACCTCGTAGCCACCCGGAATGGTGAAGGCGCAGGGGGAGAAGCACCCGGCGGTGGGCAGCCCGGCATCTTGCATCGCTTGGGTGAAGCCGGTCAGCCGCTGGGTGTGCACGGCGAAGTCCATCTGGTCGATCTGGTCGCCGCCGATGTGCCGGATGTCGGTGTGCCCGAGGCTGAGGAGGTGCTCCGTGGCCAGGCGGGCGGCGCCGATGTCGTCGATGGCGATGGTGTGCACGCCGGGGATTTCCCCGCCGATCCCCACCAGCGGGCGGCCCAGCCGGTGCAGCAGTTCCACCTCGGCGTCGGTGAGCTCCACACCCACCGAGATGACCCCGTCGAACCGCTTGCGGGCGAGGAAGAAGTCGAAGACCCGTTCGCGTTCATCCGAGGGTGCGGGCAGGTTGTACAGGGTCATGTCGTACCCCTGGGCGAGCAGGGCCCGCTCGAGACTCTCGAGAATCTCCGCGAAGAACCACCGGCTAATGAACGGGATGATCACCCCGACGCTCTGGGTGCGGCCGGTGACGAGGCTGGCCGCATTGGGCGAGGCGACGTAGCCGATCAGGGCCGCCGCGGCGACGACTTTCCGGCGGGTTTCCTCAGAGACGTAGCCGCGACCGCTGAGGGCACGGGAGGCGGTGGCCTTGGCGACGCCGGCAAGGCGTGCGACATCCGCGATTGCGCTCACTGCCAGCCTCCGTCCTTGGAACCGCTGTGCACACCATATCCGCTCCCCGCACTGGCTGGAACCGGTTCCCGTTTTCGCCGCTAAGTTGAGACCAAATAGAAGACTCGTTGTCGTGAGAGCGCGATCTTTGTCAATCTGTGATGATTCTGGGCTTGTGGCGCCGGGTTCTGTGCCGTAATTTGTGGTGTGGAACCGGTTCCTTATGCAATCGTTTCCAGTTTCACCACCAGAGCACACCGCATCACATTTCGGCCAGACCGGTTTTCGCCGGCACGGCCACGAGCAACACTCAACGAGGAGGATTTGCATGAGCGTTAAACAGCGCCGCCGGCTCATTGTCCCGGTCGCTGCAGCCGCAGTGATGGGACTCGCCCTGACCGGCTGTACCGGCGACATCGCCGCCCAGACCGCGGAAGACACCGACTGCTCGGCTTACACCGACTACGGAACTTTCGAAGGCAACCCCGAGGTCACCATCGGTGGCACCATCCAGGATGACGAAGCGGACCGCCTCGTCTCCTCCTGGGCCGACTTCCAGGCCTGCACGGGCATCGCCGTGAACTACACCGGCACCAAGGAGTTCGAGGCTCAGATCGCCGTTCTCGCCGAGGGCGGCAGCGCCCCGGACATCGGCATCATTCCGCAGCCGGGCCTGTTCAACAAGCTCGCCGACGCCGGATTCCTCAAGGCCGCCCCCGAGGCCGTTGAAGCCAACGTCGACGAATGGTGGTCCGCTGACTGGAAGGGCTACGGCACCGCAGCCGACGGCACCTTCTACGCCGCACCGCTGATGGCCAGCATCAAGGGCTACGTCTGGTACTCGCCCACGATGTTCGAGGAGAAGGGCTACGAGATCCCCACCTCGCTCGACGAGATGATGGACCTCACCGCCACGATCGCCGCCGACGGCACTGTGCCGTGGTGCGCTGGTGTCGGATCCGGTGACGCCACCGGTTGGCCGGGAACCGACTGGGTTGAGGACTACGTCCTCCGCCAGGCCGGCGCCGACACCTACGACAAGTGGGTTTCGCACGAGATCCCGTTCAACGACCCCGCGATCGTCGCCGCGTTCGACTCTGTCGGCGACATCCTGAAGAACCCGGACTACGTCAACGCCGGACTCGGCGACGTGTCGTCGATCATCTCCACGGAGTTCGGCGACGCCGGTCTCCCGATCCTCGACGGATCCTGCGCCCTGCACCACCAGGCCTCGTTCTACGAGGGCTTCTGGAAGAACGCGGATGAGTCCAAGGTCACCGTCGCCCCCGACGGCGACGTCTACGCCTTCCTGCTGCCGCCCGCCGAGACTGGCGGAGAGCAGGCCGTCACCGGTGGTGGCGAACTGGTCGGCGCATTCGCGGAGAGCGACGAGATCACCGCAGTGCTGAGCTACCTCTCCAGCGACACCTGGGCCAACAACCGGGTCGAACTGGGCGGTGTCATCAGTGCCAACACGGGCCTCGACGCTTCGCTGGCCTCCAGCGACATCCTGAAGCAGAGCGTTGAGATCCTGCAGGACGAGAACACGGTCTTCCGTTTCGACGGTTCTGACCTGATGCCCGGTGCCGTCGGCACCGACTCCTTCTGGAAGGGCGTTGTGTCCTGGCTGAGCGGTGACGACACCAAGAAGGTCGTCGACACCATCGAGTCGAGCTGGCCGAAGAGCTAGCACCAGCAGTTCCGGGTGGGTCCGCCGCGAGGCGGGCCCACCCCCGCATTACCCCCCCACACTTTCCACCACCCCTCCTCGAGACCATAGAAGGGTCCGGCCAATGACGACCGCAGATCTGCTCGGCAAGATAATTCAGGTGGTAGCGGCACTCGCCGCCTTCTCGCTCGTTATCGGGCTCGTGCTGTTCCTTATCGACAAGGCGCCCAAACGCGGGCGCGACTACTGGCAACTCGCCTTCTTCCTCCTCCCCGCCCTGATCCTCCTCGCGGTCGGCCTGATCTACCCGGCCTTCCGCACGTCGCTGCTGGCATTCAGCAACAGCTCCGGCGAATGGGTCGGTGGCGAGAACTTCGTCTGGATGTTCACCCAGCCGGCCGCTCTCGTCACTCTCGGCAACACCGTGATCTGGGTCGTCGTCGTGCCGATCCTCTCCACCGTCATCGGTCTGGGTTACGCGATGTTCATCGACAAGTCCCGTGGTGAGAAGTACTTCAAGGCCCTGGTCTTCATGCCGATGGCCATCTCCTTCGTCGGCGCCGGCATCATCTGGCGCTTCGTCTACGACTACAAGTCCGGCGGCAACGCGCAGATCGGCCTGCTCAACCAGATCCTGGTCTGGTTCGGCGCCGAGCCGGTGCAGTGGCTGCAGACCTCGCCGATCAACACCTTCCTGCTGATCATCGTGATGATCTGGATCCAGACCGGGTTCGCGATGGTCATCTGCTCCGCCGCGATCAAGGGTGTCCCCACCGAGCAGATCGAGGCGGCCCAGCTCGACGGCACCAACCCGTGGCAGCGGTTCACCAACGTGACCCTGCCGGGCATCCGCGGGTCGTTGGTCGTAGTGATCACCACCATCTCGATCGCCACCCTCAAGGTGTTCGACATCGTGCGCACCATGACCGCCGGCAACTTCAACACCAGCGTCATCGCCAACGAGATGTACACGCAGGCGTTCCGCGCCGGCGAGCAGGGCCGAGGCGCCGCACTGGCCATCGTCCTGTTCCTCCTGGTGCTTCCGATAGTCATCTACAACGTCAAGGTCCTGCGTCAGCAGAGGGAGATCCGATGAGCGACAATGTGGTCGACCTGCCCCTTACCGGAGCGCCGTCGACGAAGGTCAACACGAGCGCCGAGGTCGTCGGCAAGGCCTCCAGGGTGAAGCGCAGGCTCACCTCCCGCACCGCCACGGTGGTGGCCCTGGTCATCGCCGTGCTGTGGACCCTGCCCACCTTCGGCCTGTTCATCTCGTCGTTCCGGCCCGCCGGCCTGATCAGCACCACCGGCTGGTGGACGATCTTCCAGAACCCCGGCTTCACCCTGGCGAACTACCAGGACGTGCTGCTCAGCACCTCACAGTCGTCGCCGCAGTTGGGCGCCTACTTCGTGAACTCGCTGGCCATCGCCATCCCGGCCACCCTGTTCCCGCTGGTGATAGCCGCGATGGCCGCCTACGCCTTCGCCTGGATCAAGTTCAAGGGCAGCGGCGCCCTGTTCGTGCTGATCTTCGCGCTGCAGATCGTTCCGCTGCAGCTCGCGCTGATCCCGCTGCTGCAGATGTTCACCCAGTTCCTGCGCCCCGGCCAGGAGTGGGTGCACAGCATCCTCCCGATGATCCCCGAGCAGGGCTACCTGCCGGTCTGGATCGCGCACACGATCTTCGCGCTGCCGCTGGCGATCTTCCTGCTGCACAACTTCATCTCGGAGATTCCCGGCGAGGTCATCGAGGCTGCGCGAGTGGATGGCGCCAGCCACGGCCAGGTCTTCTTCCGGATCGTGCTCCCACTGGCCGTTCCCGCCCTGGCGTCCTTCGCGATCTTCCAGTTCCTCTGGGTGTGGAACGACCTGCTGGTGGCGCTGATCTTCTCCGGCGGTACCCAGGATGTGGCGCCGCTGACGCAGAGGCTGGCGGAGCTCACCGGTACCAGAGGACAGGACTGGCAACGCCTGACGGCGGCGGCGTTCGTGTCGCTGATCGTTCCGCTGATCGTGTTCTTCAGCCTGCAGCGCTACTTCGTGCGTGGACTGCTGGCCGGCTCGACCAAGGGCTAGCCAGAGCAGTCTGAACCAGGCGGACCGGCCCCGGGAAATCGGGGCCGGTCCGCACGTCTTAGAGTGAAGCCATGAGTGGAACGCACGGCGCTGGAGGTCGTCCCCCGGAGGAGTTCCGCGGGCGCCGCAACCGGGTCAGCAACGATGATGCCGTCGCCCAGAAGGCGGAAAACGCCGAAGCGCCCGAGATCCCCAACCTGCTCGGCCGCATCCGGGAGCTGTTCGCCCCGCACGGGCGCAAGCTCACCGTCACGGTGATCCTGGTGCTCGCATCGGCCGGGCTGTCCGTGCTGCCGCCGCTGCTGATCCAACGGGCGTTCGACGACGGCCTGTTCCCGCCATCCGGCGGCCCGAACCTGCCGGCGCTGACCGTGCTGGTCGTGCTGATGATCGCCGCCTACGTCACCACCGCGCTGCTGGGCGTGTGGCAGACCTGGCTCACCGCCACCGTGGGCAACTCGGTGATGGGGGCGCTGCGGGTGCGGCTGTTCACCCACCTGCAGGCGATGGAGCTGAGCTTCTTCACCCGCACCAAGACCGGTGTGATCCAGTCCCGGCTGCAGAACGACGTGGGCGGCGTGGCCAGCGTGCTCACCAACACGGTCTCGAGCGTGCTCGGCAACGCCGTCACGGTGATCGCCGCGTTCGTGGCGATGGTGCTGCTCAACTGGCAGCTGGCGATCGTGGCCGTGATCCTGATGCCGATCCTGGTCTTCGCGCAGCGCCGGGTCGGCCAGGTGCGGGCACGGATCGCGGCGAAGACGCAGGAGTCGCTCTCCGACATGACTGCGATCACGCAGGAGACCCTGAGCGTGTCCGGCATCCTGCTGTCGAAGAGTTTCACCCGGCAGAAGACCGAGATCGCCCGCTACTCCGGCGAGAACGACAACCAGGTGCGCCTGCAGGTGAGCCAGCAGATGAGCGGCCAGTGGTTCTTCGCCATGGTCAGCATCTTCCTCTCCAGCATCCCGGCGATCGTGTACCTGGTGGCGGGTGTGCTGCTCACCAACGGTGCCACCGACATCACCGCCGGCACCGTCGTCGCGTTCACCACGGTGCAGGCGCGGCTGCTCTTCCCCCTCCTCGGCCTGATGCGGGTGGCGCTGGACCTGCAGACCTCCAGCGCCCTGTTCGCGCGGATTTTCCAGTACCTCGACCTGGTGCCGGCGATCAGCGACGCCCCGGGTGCCGGGCCGGTCCCCGTCGTCACGGGCCGGGTGCAGTTCGACGGGGTCACCTTCGCCTACCCGGATGCCCCGGCGGACGCCCGGCCGACCCTGGACGCCGTGTCCTTCGCGATAGAGCCGGGCGAGTTCGCCGCCTTCGTCGGGCCGAGCGGTGCGGGCAAGACCACCGTGTCGTACCTGATCCCGCGCTTCTACGAGGCCACCGGCGGCCGGGTGCTGTTCTCCGGGGTCGACGTTCGCGACCTGGCCCAGGAATCACTGGTCTCCCACATCGGCATCGTCAGCCAGGAGACCTACCTCTTCCACGCGACCATCGCCGAGAACCTCCGGTACGCCAAACCCGATGCGACGGATGCGGAGCTGGAGATCGCCGCGCGGGCGGCGAACATCCACACCACCATCGCGTCGTTCCCGGCCGGGTACGACACCGTGGTCGGCGAGCGGGGCTACCGGCTCTCCGGCGGGGAGAAGCAGCGGGTGGCGATCGCCCGGGTCTTGCTGAAGGACCCCGAGGTGCTCATCCTCGACGAAGCCACCAGCGCCCTCGACTCGATCTCGGAGCGCGTGGTGCAGTCGGCGCTGGACACGGCCTCCCGCGGTCGCACGACCATCGCGATCGCGCACCGCCTGTCCACCATCGTGACCGCAGACGTGATCTTCGTGGTCGACGCCGGCCGAATCGTGGAACAAGGAACCCACCACGAGCTCCTGGCCCGCCACGGCACCTACGCCTCCCTCTACGCCGAACAAGCCCCCCAACAGGTCCGCGAACCGTGAGCCAGGCCCCCGAAAACGCGCGTTTTCGGGGTTGAGGTCACGGCTCGCGGGTTGCGAGCATCGACTCCATCAGGGTGATCTCGGCGTTTTGGGAGATGATCACCGAGTTCGCGAATCCGAGGATCGATGTGTTGCTGGCACGGTCGGCGACGGCCTCGGCCATCTCGACGGCGCCCAGGTGGTGGGCGATCATCAGGGTGAGGAATTGGCGTTCGGCGTCGACACCGCTCGCCGCGGTGAGCTCGGCGATCTGCTCGGGGGTGGCCAGTCCGGGCATCGGCTCGCCCGGCGTGTGGGCGCCGTCGGTGTGCGCGTGCCCGGTATCGGAGCGGCCGGGCCGGCTCATCCAGGTCATCGACGGTTCGGGGCCGGCCTGGGAGAGGTCCCACTCGGTGAGCCAGCCGTAGAGCTGGCCGGCCTGCTGCGACTGGGTGGTCGCGATGTCGTAGCCGAGCAGCCGCACATCCGGGTCATCCGTGCGATCGCGGATGAGCATGGCCAATTCGACGCCCTGCAGGTGGTGCACCTGCATGTCGCGGGCGAAGCCGGCCTCGGCGCTGGTCGAGGTGGGCGTGGGGTTGGCCATGGTGCTCAACCGGCCCACGGAGAACCCGACCAGCCCCACGGCGACCGCCGCGACGGCCGCCGTGACGATCAGCAGGACACGGCGGACGCCCGGGCTACGCCTTGCCCGGGGCATCGTAGGCGCCGGTGCAGAGGGCGCCGGGTTCGGGGACGTCATTGCTCTTCCAGTACTCCTCGAAGAACGCGGCCACCCGCTCGTCGTCGGCAGAGTCGACCTGCAGCTGCACGTTCCAGCCGCTCAGGACGATCGGGGACGGCAGGTCCTCGAAGGGGGAGAGGATGACGTATGTCGACGGCAGCGCCGCTTTGAGGGTGGTCAGTTCGTCGGCGGAGATGGCGGGGTCGTAGGTGACCCAGAGGGCGCCGTGCTCGAGGGAGTGCACTGCATTCTCGTTCGGCACCGGCTCGCTGTACACGCCGCAGTTGAGCCAGGTGGGGTTGTGCTCGCCGCCGGCCGGGGGCGTCTGCGGATACGTGACCGGGGTCTCGACGTGCAGCGAGGCGTTCTCGAAGGTCTCCACACCGTCGATGTCGGTGCCCTCGCCGCCCGCGGAGTAGCTGGCGCTCTGCGGCGTGAGCACGATCGAGGTGATGACCAGCCCGACGACCGCCACGGCGGCCGTGATGCCCACGATCAGGGCGATTCGCCGGTTGCGGGCGCTGCGCTTCTGCTCCCGGTGATACTGCTCGAGCTTCTGGGCGCGTTGCTGGGCACGCTGTTGTTTCACACCGGGCTTGGCCGAGGACGATCCGGACGGGCCGGTGGGCGGGGCAGGGGTCACGAGGGCCTCTTTCGTTTGCTGTTCTCCTATTCGAACGTATGCACCGCGACGTGCTCTTCCCGGGGGCCGCATCTCACAGATGGTTCACAGGCTGGTCCCGGTGCCCGGGTCGCGGACTAGAGTGAGGGTGTGATCATCCTGACGTCGTGTCCCTGTTGCTGCTTTCGCTAGCCGACTCGCACACCCTTCACTTCTCGGTTCCCGGACCGTCCACCTGCAGTTGCGGCAACGCCGCCCGCGCCACGTCTCCCAGACGAAGGATCATTCATGAAAATCGCTGACACCATCCTCGACCTGATCGGCAACACGCCCCTGGTCAAACTGAACAAGGTCACCGAGGGCGTCTCCGCTACCGTGCTGGTCAAGCTCGAGTACCTGAACCCGGGTGGCTCGGCCAAGGACCGCATCGCCACCCGCATCATCGACGCCGCCGAGCGCGACGGCGACCTGCTGCCCGGCGGCACCATTGTGGAGCCCACCTCTGGCAACACCGGGGTCGGCCTGGCCCTGGTCGCGCAGCAGCGCGGGTACAAGTGCGTGTTCGTGCTGCCCGACAAGGTGGGCGAGGACAAGCGGAACGTGCTCACCGCCTACGGGGCGGAGATCGTCGTGACGCCGACATCCGTGGCGCCCGACGACCCCGAGTCGTACTACAGCGTCTCCGACCGGCTGGCCCGCGAGATCCCCGGCGCGTTCAAGCCCAACCAGTACGCCAACATCAACGGTCCGCTCAGCCACTACGAGACCACCGGCCCCGAAATCTGGCGCGACACCGCCGGCACCGTCACCCACTTCGTGGCCGGCGTCGGCACCGGCGGTACCATCACCGGAACCGGCCGCTACCTGCGCGAGGTGTCGAACGACGGCGTGCGCATCATCGGCGCCGACCCGGAGGGCTCGGTCTACTCCGGCGGCACCGGGCGCCCGTACCTCGTCGAGGGTGTCGGCGAGGACTTCTGGCCGGCCGCGTACGACCCGGCCGTGCCTCACGAGATCATCGCGGTCTCGGACGCCGACTCCTTCGCCATGACCCGCCGCCTCGCACTCGAAGAGGGCATCCTCGTCGGCGGCTCCAGCGGAATGGCCGTCGTCGCTGCCCTGCGCGCGGCGAAGGACCTGCCCGCCGACGCCGTCGTAGTGGTGCTCCTGCCCGACGGCGGCCGCGGCTACCTCGGCAAGATCTTCAACGACGGCTGGATGCGCAGTTACGGCTTCTCCAACGCGCCCGCCGGCCACACGGTCGCCGACCTGCTGCAATCCAAGACCGGGGTGCTGCCGGCCTTCGTCTACGTGCACCCGAACGACACCGTGCGCGACGCGATCGAGGCGATGACGTCGTCGAGCGTGTCGCAGCTGCTCGTCCTCGCCGCGAAGCCGCCCGTCGTGATGGGTGAGGTCCTTGGCTCGCTCGACGAACGCAGCCTGATGGGGCGGGTCTTCTCCGGCGAGACCAAGCTCACCGACAAGGTGGGCTCGATCATCGGTGACCCGCTGCCGCTGATCGGGGTGAACGAGCCCGTCGGCTCCGCGCGCACCGCCTTCGCCGACCAGGACGCCCTGCTCGTCACCGACGGCGGCAAACCGCTCGGCGTCATCACCCGGCACGACCTCCTCACTTACCTCAGCGTTTAAGGCGCGCCCGCGCAACTCTGCGCCCGGCCCCGCCAGACCACCGACACGATTTCCCCGAAAGAAGACCGCACCATGAGCACGTCAGACAAGCAGAACTTCAGCACCATCGCCATCCACGCCGGGCAGGAGTTCGACCCGACCACCGGCGCGGTCATCCCGCCGATCTACCAGACCTCCACCTACGTGCAGGACGGCATCGGCAACCTGCGCGGCGGCTACGAGTACAGCCGCGGCGGCAACCCCACCCGCACGTCACTGGAAACCATGCTCGCCGCGCTCGAGGGCGGCAAGCACGGCCTGTCCTTCGCCAGCGGCCTCGCCGCCGAGGACAGCCTGCTGCGCGCGATCCTCACCCCCGGCGACCACGTCGTGCTCGGCAACGACGTCTACGGCGGAACCCACCGGCTGATCAACCGGGTGCACGGCGCCTGGGGCGTGCGCAACACGACAGTGGAGATGAGCGACCTCACCGCCGTCGAGGCTGCCATCATTCCCGGTGAGACCAAGATCCTCTGGGTGGAGACGCCCAGCAACCCGCTGATGAAGATCAGCGACATCGCGGGCCTGGTGGAGATCGGCCACCGCCACGGGGTCATCGTCGTCGTCGACAACACCTTCGCCTCGCCCGCCCTGCAGCAGCCCCTCGCCCTCGGCGCCGACGTCATCGTGCACTCCACCACCAAGTACCTCGGCGGCCACTCCGACGTCATCGGTGGCGGCCTGGTCATCAACGACGACGAGCTCGCCGAGAAGACCGCGTTCATCCAGTTCGCCGCCGGCCCGGTCTCAGCGCCGCTGGACGCCTGGCTCACCGTGCGGGGCATCAAGACCCTCGCGGTGCGGATGGAACGGCACAGCAGCAACGCCCTCACCATCGCCCGGTACCTCGAGACCCACCCAGCGATCGAGAAGGTCTACTACCCGGGGCTGGAGAGCCACCCCGGCCACGAACTGGCCAAGGCCCAGATGAGCGCCTTCGGCGGGATGCTGTCGGTCGCCTTCGCGGGCGGGGAGAGCGCCGCCCGGTTGTTCGCCGAGTCGATGCACCTCTTCCAGCTGGCCGAATCGCTCGGCGGTGTCGAGTCCCTCGTGAACTACCCGTCCGAGATGACGCACGCGTCGGTGCGCGGCACCGAGCTCGAGGTGGCCACCAACATCGTGCGGCTGTCGGTGGGCATCGAGGACATCGACGACCTGCTCGCCGACCTCGCGCAGGCCCTCCCCGCCAGCTGACCGCCACCTGGCAGTAAATCGACGGACAATGTCGTTTCTGCCAATGGCGGGGGTTGGGGCCGACCGGGCACGATGAGACGGTGCCCAAAGCCGAACCGTCCACCCGACCGGCGCCATCCGTGATGAACCCGGAGGCGACCGGCGGGCGGCTCGGTGTGCTGCAGGGCACCGCCCTGTATGTGGCGGCGGTGCTCGGCACCGGAATCCTGGTGTTGCCCGGGCTGGCGGCCCAGGCCGCGGGACCCGCATCCGTCGTCGCCGTCGCCGCGGTGTTCCTGCTCTCCATCCCGCTGGCGGGCACATTCGCGGCCCTCGCCGCCCGCTACCCGGATGCCGGGGGAGTGGCCAGCTTCGTGCGCCGCGCGCTCGGCGGCACCTGGGCCCGGATGACCGGGTACTGGTTCTTCTTCGGTGTGAGCGCCGGGGCGCCGGTCGTGGCGGTTCTGGGCGCCGACTACGTCGCGGCGATCGCGGGCGCGGACCGGGCCGTCGTGCCGTGGCTGGCGCTGGGGATGCTGGTGCCGCCGTTCGTGGCGAACTATTTCGGCGTGCGGGTATCGGGAGTGGCGCAGCTCGCCCTTACCGGCCTGTTGCTGGCCATCGTGATCGGTGTCGTGGCGGTCGCGGCTCCGGCCGCGGACCCGGGCAACTTCATCCCCTTCCTCACCCACGGCTGGGGCGGCGTCGGGGCCGCGATCAGCCTCTTCGTCTGGGCCTTCGCGGGCTGGGAGGTCGGCACCCACATCGCCGGCGAGTTCCGCAACCCGCGCCGCACCATCCCGCTGGCCACGGCCATCGCCCTCGTGATCGTCGGGGTCTCCTACCTGGCCCTGCAGTACGTCACCGTGGGCGTGCTCGGCACCGACGCCGGCACCGGGCGGGTGCCGCTGCTGGACCTCGTCGCCACGTCGACCAACGGCCTCGGCCCGGCGCTCGTGGCCGCCATCGCCGCCATCGTGGTGCTCGGCGTGCTCAACGTCTACACCGGCGCGTTCGCCAAGCTGGCCGCGTCACTCGGCCGGGACGGCGACCTGCCGGCCTGGCTGGCCCCCGGCGCGGAATCCGGCGGCGTGCCGCGGCGGGCCCTGTCGATCGTCGCCGCACTGGTGGCCGTCTACTTCGCCCTGATGCTGGCGACGGGCATGGAACTGACGCCGTTCATCCTCACCCACACCAGCTCGATGGTGGCCATCTACGTGCTCGGCATGGTCGCCGCGTTGCGTCTGCTGCGCACCCGGTCGGCCGGATGGTGGCTGGCCGTGCTGTCGGTGCTGCTCACCACCGGGCTGCTGCTGCTCGCGGGCGTCTTCCTGCTCGTGCCCGCCGCGCTCGCGGCAGTCGCCGTGCTGGTCGGCGCGCTGCGCCGCCGCCCGCACTCCACCACTGTGCCCCGGACCATCCCCGCAGAAAGAGAGAACAACGTATGACCGCTCCCGCCTCCCGCCTGGTCGACCTGAGCCACGAGATCAGCGCAGGCCTGGTGACCTACCCCGGGCTGCCCGCCCCGGTGATCACCCCGCACCTCACCAGGGAGGACTCGCGCAGCCACTACGCGGCCGGCACCGAATTCGCGATGGACACCATCACCATGATCGGCAATACCGGAACCTACATCGACAGCCCGTTCCACCGGTATGCCGGCGGCACCGACCTTGCCGGACTGCCGCTGGGCTCACTCGCCGACCTGCAGGCCGTGGTCTTCCGGCACGACTCTGGGCGCGGCATCGACGCAGCCGTCTTCGACGGGCAGGACCTCGTCGGCGCGGCCGTGCTCCTGCAGACCGGCTGGGACCGGCACTTCGGCACACCCGCCTACGCCGGCGGGGCACCGTTCCTCACCGAGGCCGGTGCCCGGGCGCTGGTGGATGCCGGTGTGGCGCTGGTGGGTATCGACTCGCTGAACATCGACGACACCGAGTCCGGCGGAACCCGCCCGGCGCACTCGCTGCTGCTGGCCGCGGGCATCCCCGTGGTCGAACACCTCACCGGGCTCGGCGGCCTCCCCGACCGGGGAGCCCGCTTCTTCGCCGTGCCGCCGCGGGTGCGGGACTTCGGCACCTTCCCGGTGCGCGCGTTCGCCCTGCTGCCCTGACCCTCCGCCAACTGTTCCTAAACCGGACAAGTGGTCCCGGTGTGCCGGGACCACTTGTCCGCACGGGGAACAGTTGCGCGGTCAGCGGGAGGTGCGCACCACCCGGGTCAGACCGGCCGGGACGAGCAGGGTTCCGTCGACCGTCGTGTTGGTGAGCAGCTCGGTGCCGGTGGCCGTCACGGCCTGGTCGGCATCCGTGTGGTTGATCAGGAAGAGGAAATCCTCCGTGTCGGTCGACCGGGTGACCACCTCGACGCCGTCGATGCCGCGGGCGGCGTCGATTCCGGCCCCGTTGAGCACGTCAAGGAGCAGGGAATCCAGGTCGTCGCCGGTGAGCTTGGTGGACACGTACCAGGCCGCCCCGGCGCCGAAAGCGTTGCGGGTGATGGCCGGCCCACCGGCCGCCGGCCCGTCGACATACCGGGCCAGCACCTCGGCCGTCGACACCTGGATGTCGTCGGTCCAGGCGGTGCCGGTGCGGGAGTCACTGAGCGTGACGGTTTCGCTCTCGTGCAGCGGCAGGAACTCGGGCACGGTGAGGCCGAGGACCTCACGCAGCGCGCCGGGCGC
The DNA here is from genome assembly GCF_054075385.1 of Cryobacterium sp. AP23. Lineage (NCBI taxonomy): Bacteria > Bacillati > Actinomycetota > Actinomycetes > Micrococcales > Microbacteriaceae > Cryobacterium > Cryobacterium sp. AP23. Next base: position 3,186,387 of record NZ_CM133415.1, read on the forward strand.
CGCGCCGGGGTAGACGGTGTCGTTGAGGTCCACGATGCCCGAGAAGTAGGAGACCACCAGGTGGCCGCCGGCCCGCACATACCCGGTGAGGTTCTCCGATGCGGCCGGTCCGGCGAGGTACAGGCTGGGCGCGATGACCAGGTCGTAGCCGCTGAGGTCTGCGGTGGGGTGGGCGAAGTCCACCGTCACGTTGCGGTTCCAGAGCGCCGTGTAGAACGCCTCGATGCGCTCGCGGTGACCCAGTTCGACGCTCGGGCGCCACTCGAAATCCTGCGCCCAGAACGATTCGGTGTCCCAGAGCAGCGCGACGCGGGCCCGCACCCGGGAGGAGCGCACGTCCGCGAGCGACCCGAGGGACTGGCCCAGGGCCACGACCTCCCGCCAGATCCGGGTCTCGGCGCCGGCGTGCGGCAGCATCGCGGAGTGGAACTTCTCCACTCCGAACCGGGAGGCGCGGAACTGGAAGAACAGGATGCCGTCGGCGCCGCGGGCGAGGTGGGAGAGCGAGTTGCGGGCCAGTTCGCCGGCGCGCTTGGCGATGTTGCGCGGCTGCCAGTTGACTGCTCCGGTGGAGTGCTCCATCAAGATCCAGGGCGCCCCGCCGGCCAGCGACCGGGTGAGGTCGGCATCCATCGCCAGCAGCACGTGGTTGTCGGCGCGTTCGGCGACCAGGTAGTGGTCGTTCGAGACCACGTCCACCTCCTGGCTCCAGCGCCAGTAGTCGGCGGAGAGGCAGTTGGTGGCCATGAAGTTGGTGGTGATGGGGATGTCGGGGGTGAAGCGGCGGATGACGTCGCGCTCGTTGATGTAGCAGGCGAGCAGGGCGTCGGAGGTGAACCGGTGGAAGTCCAGGCGCTGGGCCTGGTTGGTCACCGAGGCCGACTGCCGGGGCGCGTCGATCTCGTCCCACTCGCCGTAGACCTGGCCCCAGAAGGTGGTGCCCCACTTCTCGTTGAGGGCATCGAGGGTACCGTAACGAGCCTGCAGCCAGGTGCGGAAGGCGGCGACGGAGTGGTCGTCGTAGGAGTCGCTGATCGGGGCGCCGTATTCGTTGTGCACGTGCCAGAGCACCAGGGCGGGGTGGTTCGCGTATCGGCGGGCGAGTTGCTCGGTGATCGCGGCGGCGGCACGTCGGTAGTCGGGGCTGGACGGGCTGACCATGCCGCGGGAGCCGTTGCCCAGGGTGATGCCGCCCCGGGTGACCGGGCGGGAGTCCGGGTACTTCTTCCAGAACCAGGCCGGCGGTGCGGCGGTCGGCGTGGCCAGGTCGACGTCGATGCCGGCCTCGTGCAGCAGGCCGATGATGTCGTCCAGCTGGCTGAAGTCGTATTCACCCTCGCGCGGTTCCAGGATGCCCCAGGCGAAGATGGCGAGGCTGACCAGGTTGATGCCGGCCTGCTTCATCAGTTCGATGTCCTCGAGCCAGGTGGCGCGCGGCCACTGCTCGGGGTTGTAGTCGCCGCCGTAGCGGATCCCCGTCGTTCCGTGCAGCAACCGCTGCATCGCGGGGGAATCGGTGGGGGATGGGGTCTGGATCGACATTGGTCGCGGGCTCCTTCTACTGTGTGCGCTCCCAGTTCTAACACAGCCGAGCGACAGAAGCCAGACGTGCATCCCTTGTTGACAATGGATTGAGAGTATGGATTACTAGTACCGCTCCCAGTCCTCGTCGCACTCGCGCACGAAACCCGCCGGGACGCCACTCACAGCACCAGCATTCATCAAGGAGGACGAGATGCGCACGTCGATTCGAATCGGGGCAGTGGCCATGGCCACCGCCGCCACCCTGCTCATGTCAGGTTGTTCGGCCCAGACGGGTGGGGGTGACGAGGGACCGGTGAAGCTGAACTACTGGGCCTGGGCACCCAACCTCGAGAAGGTCGTGGACATCTGGAACGAGGAGAACCCCGACATCCAGGTCACCGTGCAGAAGCAGGACGGCGGCGACCCCGCCATCACCAAGCTGCTCACGGCCATCAAGGCCGGCAGCGGGGCACCCGACCTGATCCAGGCCGAGTACCAGAAGATCCCCACCCTGGTCTCCTCCGACGCCCTCGCCGACCTGTCCGAGTACGGCGCCGGCGACATCGAGGATTCCTTCGCAGCGGGCGTCTGGGACTCCGTCACCCTGGGCTCCGACGCGATCTACGCCATCCCGCAGGACAGCGGCCCGATGATGTTCTACTACCGTGCCGACATCTTCGACCAGCTCGGCCTGGCCGTTCCCACAACCTGGGACGAGTACGCCGAGGTCGCCCGCGCCGTGCACGCCTCCGACCCGGCGAAGTACCTCGGCACGTTCTCCTCGAACGACGCCGGCTGGTTCACTGGAATGGCGCAGCAGGCCGGAGCCTCCTGGTGGGGCATCGACGGTGAGTCCTGGAGCGTGGACATCGCCGAGACGCCCACCGAGACCGTCGCCGGCTACTGGGGCGGTCTCGTCGAAGAGGGCGTCATCGACAACAAGCCGATGTACACCCCGGAGTGGAACGCCGGCCTCAACAACGGCGAGCAGGTCGGCTGGCTGAGCGCCGTGTGGGCTCCCGGAGTGCTCGGCGGCAACGCGGCCGACACCGCGGGCCTCTGGAAGGCCGCCCCGATGCCGCAGTGGGACGTTGACGCGCCCGCCACCGGCAACTGGGGTGGATCCTCCACCGCCGTGACCACCCAGTCCACGCACCAGGAGGCGGCCACTAAGTTCGCCACCTGGCTGAACACCGACGAAGAGGCCGTGCAGGCCCTGGTCACCACGTCGGGCATCTACCCCGCCGACGCCGCCCAGGCCAAGGCCGCGCTCACCGCGCCGCCGGAGTTCTTCAGCAACCAGCCCGACTTCTACGACGTTGCCGCCGAGGTGGCGGACACCGTGAGCCCGTTCACCTACGGACCGAACGTGAATGTTGCCTACAGCGCCTACAACGATGAGTTCGCCAAGGCCGCCGACGCCAAGACCCAGAGCGCCTTCCTGGCCGCCGTCGACGCGATGCAGAAGATCACCACCGACGACATGAAGAAGAGCGGCTTCACCGTCAAGTAGTCCGGCCCCACGGCCGGCCCGGCTCAAGCCGGCACCCGGAGGATCCGCCGCAACCCGGCGGATCCTCCGCACCACCCATCACCCCACACTCTCCCGTCGATTGAGGACAACCCGTGACAGTGACAGAGGCCCCCGTGGCCACCAGGAGCACCACGCCGCCGGTACGCCGCGGTCGCGGTACCTTCCGCTCAAGGGTGCTCGTGCCGTACGCGATGCTGGCGCCCGGCATCATCCTCTTCGTGGCCTTCATGGCCGCCCCGATCTTCTACACGCTCTACCTGAGCTTCCAGAAGACCAAGGTGTCGGGCCTTGGGCTCGGCTCCGGCGCCCGCAGCACTGTCTTCGCCGGGATCGACAACTACGTCACCACCCTGACGAACACCGAGTTCGGGGCCAGCGTCGGCCGCGTGCTGCTCTACGGTTTCATCCTGATCCCGCTGATGCTCGGCCTTGCGCTGCTGTTCGCGCTGCTTCTCGACTCCCGCCGCACCCGCGCCGCGGGCTTCTCCCGCACCGCGATCTTCCTGCCCTACGCGGTACCCGCCGTGATCAGCTCCCTGCTCTGGGGATTCCTGTACCTGCCGGCGGTGAGCCCGTTCTACTTCGTCTTCGACAAGCTCGGCTGGGATGTTTCGTCGCTGCTGTCCTCCGGCGGGATCACGTTCGCCATCGCGAACATCGCCCTCTGGGGCGGCGTGGGCTTCAACATGATCGTGATGTACACCTCGCTCAAATCGGTGCCCTCCGACATCTACGAGGCCGCCAAGCTCGACGGCGCCAGTGAGATCCAGATTGCGCTGCGCATCAAGATCCCGATCATCGCCCCGGCGATCGTGATGACCGCCCTGTTCTCCATGGTCGCCACGCTGCAGGTGTTCGCCGAACCCACCACGCTCCGCCCGCTCACCAACTCGCTGTCCACCAGCTGGTCACCGCTGATGCTGGTCTACCGGGATGCCTTCACCCGCGACGACATCTACTCGGCCGCCGCCACCTCGATCGTCATCGCCCTGGTGACCTTCGCCTTCTCATTCCTGTTCCTGCGCGTCGTGCAGAAACGTGCCTTCGGCCAGGAGGACTGACCCATGACCACATCTACCCTCGCCCGGCCGGACCGCGCCCAGCGCCAGGCCGCCCGCGCCTCGGCCCGCGTCTTCCGGCAGAAGGCCAGCCCGGTCTCCACCGGCATCCTCATCATCGGCGCGATCTACTGCCTGTTCCCCGTGTTCTGGGTGCTGATGGCCTCGAGCAAGGACAGTTCGGAACTGTTCTCCACCTTCACGCTGGCGCCCAGCACCCACCTGTGGGACAACATCGTGGAGCTCAGCCAGTACCGGGGCGGCCTGTTCTGGCGCTGGGTGCTCAACACCGCGATCTACGCCGGCGTCGGCGCCCTGGCCTCCACCTGGATCTCGGCGATCTCCGGCTACGTGCTGGCGAAGTTCGAGTTCCCCGGCAAGAAGGTCGTCTTCTCCATCCTGCTGATGGGCGTACTCGTTCCCGGCGTCATCCTCGCCATCCCGCAGTACTTCCTGCTGGCCGAGGTGGGGCTGACCAACACCATGTGGTCGGTGCTGCTGCCCCAGATCATCAGCCCGTACGGCATCTACCTCGCCCGCATCTACGCGGCCGCGTCGGTACCCACCGAGGTTATCGAGGCCTCCCGCACCGAGGGTGCGGGCGAGCTCTACATCTTCAACCGCATCGCCCTGCCGATGATGGGCCCCGGCCTGGTGACGATCTTCCTGTTCCAGTTCGTCGCGGTCTGGAACAACTTCATGCTGCCCTACATCATGCTCGGCGACGACCAGCTCTTCCCGGTGACGGTGGGCCTGAGCGGCCTGCTCAACCAGGGCGCGAGCGCCCCGTCGATGTACACGCTGGTGATCACCGGCGCGCTGCTGTCGATCATCCCGCTCATCATCCTGTTCCTGGTGCTGCAGCGCTACTGGAAGGTCGACCTCGCCGCCGGTGCGGTCAAGGCCTGACGGTCGCTAGGCTTCAGTCGTGACCCCGCCTCCCGCCAAGCGCCGGCCGACCATCGATGATGTGGCCGCCGCTGCCGGTGTGTCCCGCGGAACCGTCTCGCGGGTGCTCAACGGCGGCCACTGGGTCAGCCCGGATTCCCTGGCGTCGGTGAACGCCGCGATCAAGAAGACCGGCTACCGGGTCAACCCGCACGCCCGCAGCCTGGCCACCAGCCGGGCGAACTCGGTGGCGTTCCTGCTCACCGAATCGCACGACCGCCTGTTCGAGGACCCCAACTTCGCCGTGCTGATGCGCGGGGCGTCGCGCGCGTTGTCGGCCCACGACATCTCCCTGGTGCTGATCATGGCGGGCAACGAGGACGAACAACGCCGCGCGACCGAGTTCATCACCGCCGGCCACGTCGACGGCGTGCTCCTGGTCTCCTCACACAGCGGCCGGCGCGGCCTGATCTCCGAGATCATCGCCGCCGGCGTGCCGGCGATCGCCTGCGGGGTGCCGCTGGGGTTCGAACGCAAGATGGGCTACGTGGCCGCGGATGACTACGACGGGGCAAGGGAAATGGTGCGGTACCTCCGCGGCCTCGGCCGCTCCAGCGTCGCCACGATCGCCGGGCCGGAGGATACCTCTGGCGGCATGCGCCGCCACCAGGCCTATGCCGAAGAACTCGGCGACGCCTACGACGAGAGCTACGTGGCCCGCGGCGACTACAGCCGTGCCAGCGGTGCGGCGGCGATGGCCGAACTGCTCGACCGGCACCCGGACCTCGACGCGGTGTTCGCGGCCAATGACGTGATGGCCGCCGGCGCGATCGATGTGCTGCTGAAGTCGGGACGCCGGGTGCCGGAAGACGTCGCGGTCGGCGGCTTCGACGACGCCCCGGTGGCGACCACCACGACACCGGCGCTGACCACGATGCACCAACCGTTCGAACGCATCAGCGAGGAGATGGTGCGCCTGCTCCTCCGGGTGATCGACGGCGAACGCCCCGCGGCAATCGTGCTGCCCACCGACCTGGTGGTGCGCGACAGCGCCTGAGCGGCCGGTATGCTTCGCCCGGAATGTGACAGTCACATCCGATCGGACCGAAATGTGACTGTCACATGGCGCGTATCCCAACGGGCCCCGCACGTGCATAATTGTGGTGCGACCACATTTGTGACCGTGCACATTCGAACGAGGCCATCCCCGTGCCAGCTGATCTGCCCAAGAGTCGCGCACCCAGCATCCGGGATGTCGCGCGCCTTGCCGGGGTCTCCCACCAGACCGTCTCCCGCGTGCTGAACAACCACCCCAGCATCCGCGAGTCGACCAAGGCCCGGGTGCAGCAGGTCATGGAGGACCTGCAATACCGGCCCAACCGCGCGGCCCGGGCGCTCTCCCGCGGAACCTCCCGCACCATCGGAGTGCTCTCGGCGTCGAGCTCGCAGTACGGGCCGGCCAGCAGCATCGCGGCCATCCAGGATGCCGCCAGGGAGGCCGGGTACTACGTGAACACGGCCAACCTCACCACCGTCGACCCCGAATCGATCGAAGCGGCCCTCGACCACCTGATGCTGCAGTCCGTGGAGGGGATCGTCGTGATCGCCCCGCAGATGCGGGTCTTCGACGCTCTTGAACAGCTGTCGATCTCGGTGCCGTACGTGACGCTGCAATCCACCGGCGGGTTGAACGACCACGGCCTCTCGGTGGACCAGATCGCAGGAGCCCGGCTGGCCACCCGGCACCTGATCAACCTCGGCCACCGCAACATCTACCACCTCGCCGGCCCGCAGGACTGGATCGAGGCGGAGGCGCGCATGCGCGGCTTCCTCGACGAGATGGGCGCCATGGACGTGCCGACGACGGCACCCATCCTGGGCGACTGGACCGCGGACTTCGGGTACTACGCCGGCCGGGAACTGCTGCGGGTGCGCGACTTCACCGCGATCTTCTCCTCCAACGACCAGATGGCGCTGGGCCTGATGCACGCCATCCGGGACGCCGGCCTCAGCATCCCCGGCGACATCAGCGTGGTGGGCTTCGACGATATTCCGGAATCCGCGCACTTCTGGCCACCGCTCACGACGGTGCGCCAGGACTTCGCCGAACTGGGCCGGCGCTGCATCGCCCTGTTGCTGGATGAGATCACCGCCGGCCCGGTGGTGGACCGCAGCGCCATCATGCCGGAGCTCATCGTGCGTGCATCGACGGGACCGCCGGCCTTCTGATCCGGCCCGTCCCGGCCCCCGTCGAGGGGCGTTACCCAATGGTGACAATCGGGACTTGACAGAAGTTTGCCGGATGCGGCTAACATGAGGACTGCAATGTGACCGTTCACATTGACGCTCTCATCCAGCACCACGCAGCACCCCAGACAAGGAAGTCGATCCTGTGAGCCTGACCACCGCGCTTTTCACCGCCGGCGCCGAGTCTGCGTCGGTTCGCGCATGAGCACCTTCGGCCCACAGATCGAGGTCGCGATCGCCCGCGTCCGTGCCGACATCGCTCGACTGCACGGCGAGCTGACCCGCAACGGCCTGGTCGTCTGGACCGGCGGCAACGTCTCCGGCCGCGTGCCCGGTGCGGACCTCTTCGTGATCAAGCCCTCCGGCGTCGACTACGCCGACCTCGCCCCAGAGAACATGATCCTCTGCGACCTCGACGGCCACGTCATCCCCGAGACGCCCGGCTCCAACCGGTCGCCGTCCAGCGACACCGCCGCACACGCCTACGTCTACCGGCACATGCCCGAGGTCGGCGGCGTCGTGCACACCCACTCCACCTACGCCACCGCGTGGGCGGCCCGCGGCGAAGAGATCCCCTGCGTCATCACGGCCATGGCCGACGAATTCGGTGGCCCCGTCCCGGTCGGCCGTTTCGCGATCATCGGTGACGACACCATCGGCCAGGGCATCGTCGAGGCGCTCACCGGACACCGCTCCCGCGCGGTGCTGATGCAGAACCATGGCCCGTTCACCATCGGCTCCGACGCCCGCGACGCGGTCAAGGCCGCCGTCATGGTCGAAGACGTCGCCCGCACCGTTCAGATCGCCCGGCAGGGCGGGGAGCTGCTCCCCATCCCGCAGGACGCGATCGATTCCCTCTTCAACCGCTACCAGAACGTCTACGGCCAAGCGCCGCAGGGAGAGCTGAAGTAATGGCGTCTCCTCCACGAATTCGCGCCGGTCGCTCACCTCGAGCCTCCGGCGACCGATAAGACCACCACCCAGCGGGACGTCTCCCGCCGGGCGCGCTGGAACCAGGCGAACCGCCTGGTGCACTGCCTGTAATCACACGCACCACATTCGCTTCACAGATTTGACATCAAAGTCGATTGAAAATACGAAAGGAACCACAGTGAAGAAGAAAGCACTCCTCGCGACACTCGCAGCCGGAGCCATGGTTATCTCCCTGGCAGCCTGCTCCAGCGGAGACTCCGACTCGAGCTCGGGAGCCGGCGACGGCGGACTTGTCGGCGTTGCGATGCCCACGAAGTCCTCCGAGCGTTGGATCAACGACGGCAACGCCGTCAAGGAGCAGCTCGAAGCCGAGGGCTTCAAGGTCGACCTGCAGTACGCAGAAGACGACATCCCCATGCAGGTCTCGCAGATCGAGAACATGATCACCAAGGGCGCAGAAGCCCTGATCGTCGCCTCCATCGACGGAACCACGCTCACCAGCGTGCTCCAGGACGCCGCAGACGCCGACATCCCCGTCATCGCCTACGACCGCCTGATCCGCGACACCGAGAACGTGAACTACTACGCCTCGTTCGACAACTTCAAGGTCGGCCAGCAGCAGGCCTGGTCCCTGCTCAACGGCCTCGGCCTGACCGACCTGGAAGGCGCGCCCATCGAGGGTGCTCCGGCCGGACCGTTCAACATCGAGCTGTTCGCCGGTTCGCCGGATGACAACAACGCGACGTTCTTCTTCGACGGCGCGATGGATGCCCTCCAGCCGCTGATCGACTCCGGCGTGCTGGTTGTCGGCAGTGGCCAGACCGACTTCGAGCAGGTTGCAACCCTGCGCTGGGACGGTGAAGAGGCACAGAGCCGCCTGGAGAACATCCTGACGTCCACGTACTCCGACGGCACCGCCATCAACGGCGTGCTTTCCCCGTACGACGGCATCTCACGAGGCATCATCTCCGCCCTCGAAGGTGCCGGCTACTCGGTCGGCGACGCTTGGCCTGCAATCTCCGGCCAGGACGCCGAGCTCGACTCGGTCAAGGCCATCGTTGCCGGCGAGCAGTACGCCACGATCTTCAAGGACACTCGTAAGCTCGCCGAGGTTGCGGTCAACATGACCGTCGCCCTGCTGAACGACGAAGAGCCCGAGGTCAACAACACCACCGACTACGACAACGGCAAGAAGGTTGTGGACTCCTACCTCCTCGACTCCTCCATCGTGGTCAAGGACAACATCACCGAGCAGCTGGTTGACAGCGGCTACTGGACCCAGGCCGAGATCGACGGCTAACAGTCCCGTATTGGGACCGGCCGGCGGGGCGACACGCCCCGCCGGCCGGTCCGCACTACAAATTACGACCAAGAAAGGAACGCACGTGACCACCAACATCCTCGAGATGCGCGGTATTACCAAGACCTTCCCCGGCGTCAAGGCGCTGCAGGACGTGACGCTCAACGTCGCTCGCGGCGAAGTTCACGCCATCTGCGGTGAGAACGGCGCGGGCAAGTCCACGTTGATGAAGGTGCTCAGCGGCGTTTACCCGCACGGCACTTACACCGGCGACATCGTCTTCGAAGACGAAGTCGTCGAATTCAAGGACATCAGGGACAGCGAAGCCAAGGGCATCGTGATCATCCACCAGGAACTCGCTCTGAGTCCCTACCTCTCCATTGCGGAGAACATCTTCCTCAACAACGAACAGCGTGGCGGCCTCGGCCTGATCGACTGGAACAAGACCAACAGCGAGGCCGTGAAGCTGCTCGCCCGCGTGGGTCTGCGCGAAAACCCGACGACCAAGATCATGGACATCGGTGTCGGCAAGCAGCAGCTCGTGGAGATCGCCAAGGCGCTCTCCAAGCGCGTGAAGCTGCTCATCCTGGACGAGCCGACGGCCGCCCTCAACGACGAGGACTCCGACCACCTGCTCAACCTGATGCTGCACCTCAAGGGCCAGGGCATCACCTCGATCATCATCAGCCACAAGCTGAACGAGATCAAGAAGGTCTCCGACGCCGTCACGATCATCCGCGATGGCAAGGCCATCGAGACGATCGCGAAGTCCGACGTGACCGAAGACCGCATCATCAAGGACATGGTCGGCCGCGACCTCGAGCACCGCTACCCGGACCACACGCCGAACATCGGCGAGGAAATCCTGCGGGTCGAGGACTGGACCGCCCACCACCCCCAGGACCCCACCCGGGTGATGGTGGACAACGTGAACCTGAACGTGCGTCGCGGTGAGATCGTCGGCATCGCCGGTCTCATGGGCGCCGGGCGCACCGAGTTCGCGATGAGCCTGTTCGGCCGCACCTACGGCAGCCGCATCTCGGGCAAGGTCTTCAAGGCGGGCAAGGAAATCAAGACCCGCACGGTGACCGAGGCGATCGACAACGGCATCGCCTACGCCACCGAGGACCGCAAGACCTACGGTCTCAACCTCATCGAGGACATCAAGCGCAACATCTCGATGGCCTCGCTGGACAAGCTCGTCAAGGGCGGACTGGTCGACGACAACGAGGAATTCAAGGTCGCCAACGAGTACCGCACGAGCATGAACATCAAGGCACCGACCGTGCTGGCCAAGACCGGGAAGCTCTCCGGCGGTAACCAGCAGAAGGTCGTGCTGTCGAAGTGGATCTACTCGAACCCCGACGTGCTGATCCTCGACGAGCCCACCCGCGGCATCGACGTGGGCGCCAAGTACGAGATCTACGCGATCATCAACGCCCTCGCCGCACAGGGCAAGGGTGTCATCGTGATCTCGTCTGAGCTGCCGGAACTGATCGGCATCTGCGACCGCATCTACACCCTTTCCGAGGGACGCATCACGGGAGAATTCCCGATCACTGACGCCACCCCGGAGACCCTTATCAAGCACATGACCATGGAAAAGGCCCGTTAGCGTCGGCGCTATCGGCAAAGGAGAAACGTCAAAATGAGTGATCTCGAAACCAAGCCGGCGAGCACAACGGCCGCAGGCGGACAAATCAACCCCAGCACCTCCAAGGTGGGGACCTGGCTCAGCCACGTCGTCACCGACCTCGGCAAGAACGGTATCTTCATCGCGTTGATCGTGGTGGTTGTGCTGTTCAGCTTCCTGACCGACGGCATCCTGCTGCGGCCGCAGAACATCTCCAACCTGATCGTGCAGAACGGGTACATCCTCGTTCTCGCGGTGGGCATGGTGATGGTCATCATCGCCGGCCACATCGACCTGTCGGTCGGTTCCGTGGCCGCGTTCGTCGGCGCCGTATCCGGTGTCTTCGCGGTGAACTGGGGCCTGCCCTGGTGGCTGTCGGTCATCCTGTCGCTCCTCGTCGGCGCCCTGGTGGGCGTGTGGCAGGGCTTCTGGATCGCCTACGTGGGCATCCCGGCGTTCATCGTGACGCTGGCCGGCATGTTGATCTTCCGCGGCCTCGCGCTCGCGGTGCTCGGCAACGCCAACATCGGTTCCTTCCCGGCCGAGTACCGTGCCCTGGGCAACGGCTTCCTCACCGACCTGTTCGGTGAGTTCGAGCTTGACCCGCTCACCCTCGGTGTCGCAGCCCTGGCGATCATCGCCCTGATCGTGCAGCAGGTTCGCACCCGCCGCGGCCGTGCCTCGTACGGCCAGGAGGTCGAGCCGCTGGTCTGGTTCGTCGCCAAGCTCGTGCTGATCACCGTCGTCATCGGCATGTTCGCCTACGCGCTGGCCTCCTACAAGGGCATCCCGGTCACCCTGATCGTGCTGGCCGTGCTGGTGCTGGTCTACGGCGTCATCATGAACCGCAGCGTCTTCGGCCGCCACATCTACGCAATCGGTGGCAACCTGCACGCCGCCGAGCTGTCGGGTGTCAAGACCCGCAACGTGACGTTCTGGCTGTTCGTGAACATGGGTGTGCTCGCTGCTCTCGCCGGCCTGATCTTCACCGCCCGCCTCAACCTGGCCGGCCCGAAGGCCGGTGACGGTTTCGAGCTCGAGGCCATCTCCGCCGCCTTCATCGGTGGCGCGGCCGTTCAGGGTGGTGTCGGCACCATCGGTGGCGCCATCATCGGTGGTCTGATCATCGGTGTGCTGAACAACGGTATGTCGATCATGGGCATCGGCATCGAGTGGCAGCAGGCCGTGAAGGGCCTCGTGCTCCTCCTGGCCGTCGCCTTCGACGTCTACAACAAGCGTCGCTCCGGCGGACGCTAACCCTTTTCGCAACACACGGCCGCTGGCCCCGCATCCCTTCGGATGCGGGGCCAGCGGCCTTTCCGCGCCCTGCCCGTCCTGGGCCCTCCCAAACCTCGCGGCACTAGTTAGGCCCGGAGGCAGGTGCACGTACTAGTGCCGCCGGGACGAGAGCGTGCCCCGAGCGGATGAACTAGTGCCACCGGGACGAAGCAGTGCCCTGGCGGACGAACACAAGGCGGGGGAGATCGGGCGGACGGGGCCAGGCGGCGTGCCGGGCCGGGGTACGCGCGGCTGAGGTAGGCGCCGGCGGGGTGGGCTCGTGCGTGGTGGGCGCGGACGGGTCCTCCACAGGCCCCGGCGGGGCGTTTGCCGCACCGGTCCTGGCCTACGTGGGGCAGCACTGCGAGGTGGAGGGAAACTGCCGCATGGTCAATCAACCGTCCCCTAACCACACGCCCTTCCACCGCGGAGCACGGCCGGGTCACACGCCCTCCGTACTTGCCCTCGCCGAGATCGTAGGTGCGCGCTACGGCGGGCTTCTGCCGGCCGGCGCGCTGCTGGAGGTGGGCATCTCGCGGAGGGGTATTCAGCAGCTCTGCACGGAGGGTGCGCTGAGCAACATCCGACGCGGCGTGTATGTCGCGGCGGAGCGGTGGCGGACCGCGGATGCGAATGAGCGGTACCGCCTGCTCGTGCGGGCGACGGCCCTGGCCGCCGTACGCCCGCCAGTGCTGTCGCACCAGTCCGCCGCGGTGTTGCACGGCCTGCCGATCATAGGGGCCTGGTCCGCCAGCGTGCATACCAGCACTCCCGAGGCTGGCGGAGGTAGCTCCACCCGGGCAACCACCGCCCACCGGGGTGCGCCGCCGGACTCCCTGCAGGTCATCGACGGGTGCCAGGTCACCTCTCTCGCCCGCACGCTCGTGGATGTCGCGTCGTCATCCTCCTTGTTGGTGGGCGTGACGATGTTGGATCATGCACTACGTGTTGAGCAGGAGCGCGCCGAAAGGAGTCGGACTGGCCTCGGGCGGGTTGCGGGCCCGGGGGTGCTCACCAAGGCCGACCTCTACCAAGAGCTCGCCATCGTGAACCCTCGCACCGGTCGGCGCCAAGCCGAGCAGGCGATCGCGTTCGCCAGCCCGCTGTCGGCCAACCCGGGTGAGACCCTCAGCAGGGTGCGAATCTTTCAACTTGGCTTCGAGTTGCCGGAGTTGCAGGTGTGTTTTCCGAACATCCTCGGCGGCAATGCCTACGCGGATTTCTGGTGGCGGCGGGTGCGCAAGATCGGTGAATTCGACGGCTTCCTCAAGTATGGAGTCGGCCCGGTATTAGGTGGCCGGGATCCGGGTTCGGTGGTGTGGCAGGAGAAGCAGAGGGAGGATGCGTTGCGCGCCCGGGTGAACAGCTTCGACCGCTGGGGCTGGGACCTGGCGCTCTCGCCGGAACGGTTCTTCTCCTTCCTGACCGAACGGGGTGTGCCACGCCCGTGACGGCTGGGGCGCGTCCGCTCGCGGCACGTGTTCGGCACGGCGGCCCGCGCTGCAACGCGTGCCGCGGGGTCATACGCGTGCCACCGGCACTTACGCGTGCCGCCGGGAGGGCTCGAGGGGGCTCGGCTGGACCGGTGGGGCTGGGACCTGGCGCTGTCAGCCGAACGGTTCCACGCATTTCTGACGGAACGGGGGGTGCCGCGCGCCTGACCAGCGGTGCGGGGAGGATAAAACTCTCGCCGGGCGGGAGGGCGGAAATCGGGCTATTTTGGGGGTTGTGAGCGCTAACTTGTGAGCGCTAACATTCCTGCAAGATCAGAATGGCCTGATCCCCGGCACCAAGGGCACGCAGCATGGTTGCGCCGGGAAACTAAACAAGGAGGTTTGGTTACATGAAGAAAATCATTGGAATGGCCGCGGCCGGCGCGATGCTCCTAGCCCTGGCCGGATGCTCAGGGGGCGGCGGCTCCTCGAGCGCCGAGGGCGAAGCCCCCGCACCCGAAGACCTCGTCGTCGGGTTCTCCCAGGTGGGCGCGGAGAGCGGCTGGCGCGCCGCCAACACGAAGGACATCCAGGCGGCGTTCGAGGAGGCCGGCATCCCACTGAAGTTCTCGGATGCGCAGCAGAAGCAGGAGAACCAGATCAAGGCCATCCGCTCCTACATCCAGCAGGGCGTGGACGTCATCGCGTTCTCCCCGGTGGTGGAATCCGGCTGGGACACCGTGCTCAAGGAAGCCAAGGACGCCGACATCCCCGTCGTGCTGACCGACCGTTCGGTGGACTCGGCGGATAAGTCGCTGTACGTGTCGTTCCTCGGCTCGGACTTCGTCGAAGAGGGCAAGAAGGCCGGTGAGTGGGTGACGGAGGAGTTCGCGGACGCGGACGCCGTCAAGATCATCCAGCTGGAAGGCACCACCGGTTCCGCACCTGCGATCGACCGCGCCGAGGGTTTCGCCGATGTCATCGGCAGCGACCCGAAGTACGAGATCGTCGCCAGCCAGACGGGCGACTTCACCCGCTCCGGCGGCAAGCAGGTCACCGAGGCGCTGCTCAAGTCCAACCCGGACGTCGACCTGATCTACGCGCACAACGACGACATGGGCCTGGGCGCGATCGAGGCCATCGAGGCGGCCGGCCTGAAGCCGGGCGTGGACGTGAAGATCGTGACGATCGACGCGGTCAAGGACGGCATGCAGGCGCTGGCGGACGGCAAGATCAACTTCATCGTGGAGTGCTCGCCGCTGCTCGGCAACCAGCTGGTCGAGATCGTGGAGAAGGTCGTGGCCGGCGAAGACGTCGAGCCTCGCATCGTCACGGAGGAGACCACCTTCACCCAGGAAGAGGCCGTGGCCGCGCTGCCCGACCGCCAGTACTAGATTCACCAGAAGCACCGCACAACCGCTCCAGGCAACATCGAACCCCCGCTCGACCGTCGCGGGCCGGCGCCACACCGGCCCGGCCCGTGGCGCCGGCGGCACCCCACAGCTGCACCACCCCGGCACTCCGCTGCCGCGCACCATCAGTCCCAGATCCGTCTCAATGAAGAGAGCCAGGCATGACCACTCAGGTCCCCGTCGTCGATATGACGGACATCTCCATCTCCTTCCCCGGCGTGAAGGCGCTCGACCGGGTGAATTTCCGGATGTTCCCCGGCGAGGTGCACTCGCTGATGGGGGAGAACGGCGCCGGCAAGTCGACCATGATCAAGGCGCTCACGGGCGTGTACCCGATCGACTCCGGCAGCATCCTGCTCGATGGGAAACCGCTGGTGATCACCGGCCCCGCGCAGGCGCAGGAAGCCGGCATCAGCACGGTGTACCAGGAGGTGCACCTACTGACCAACCTGTCGGTGGCCGAGAACATCATGCTCGGCCGCGAACCCCGCCGCGGCGCCGCCATCGACTGGCGGGCCATGCGCGCCAGGGCCGCCGAGATCCTCGACGGCCTCAACCTCGACATCGACCCGTCCTCGCAGCTGGGCACGCACTCCCTCGCCGTGCAGCAGCTCGTGGCCATCGCCCGCGCCATCGACGTGCAGGCCAAGGTGCTCATCCTCGACGAACCGACGTCGAGCCTCGACGTCGACGAGGTCTCCGAACTGTTCCGTGTCATCCGCTCCCTTAAGGAGGACGGGGTCGCCATCCTCTTCGTCTCGCATTTCCTCGAGCAGGTTTACGAGATCTCCGACCGCCTCACCGTGCTGCGGAACGGCCAGCTGGTGGGCGAGTACCTCACCGAGGAGATCCTGCGGATCGAACTGGTGCACAAGATGATCGGCAAGGACATCGCCGTGCTCTCCGACCTCGACCGTAAGGCGCGCGCGCCGATCAGCGACGAGAGCGAGGAAGCCCCGTTCGTGCAGGCGATCGGGCTGGGCCGCAAGGGCTCCATCGCCCCGGTGGACCTCAGCGTGTACGAGGGCGAGGTCGTCGGCCTGGCCGGCCTTCTCGGTTCCGGCCGCACCGAACTGGCCCGGCTGCTCTCCGGCGCCGACCGGCCCGACCGCGGCGAACTCACCATCGGCGGCCGGCCGCGGCGGCTCCGTACCCCGCGGATGGCGCTGAAGTCACGGATCGCCTACTCCTCGGAGAACCGGCGCAGCGAGGGCATCATCGAAGACCTCACCGTGCGCGACAACATCGTGCTCGCGCTGCAGGCCGACCGCGGCTGGTTCCGCCGGATCCCGAAGAAGCGGCAGGACGAACTGGCCGCCAGCTACATCCAGGCGCTGAACATCCGTCCCCCTGACCCGGACGCGATCGTGAAGAACCTCTCCGGCGGCAACCAGCAGAAGGTGCTCCTGGCCCGCTGGCTGGCTGTCGCGCCGCGCCTGCTGATCCTGGACGAACCCACCCGCGGCATCGATGTGGGCGCCAAGGCCGAAATCCAGAAACTCGTCGCCGACCTGGCCGAGAACGGGATGTCGGTGGTGTTCATCTCCGCCGAACTCGAGGAGGTGCTGCGCCTCAGCCACCGCATCGTCGTGATGCGCGACCGGGAGAAGGTGGCCGACATCGTCAACGACGACGTCACCGTCGGCCAGGTCATGACCCTCATCGCAAGTGGAGCCGAATCATGAACCCCACCGTGACCCGTGCCCTCAAGCACCGGCTGTTCTGGCCGATCGCCACCCTGCTGGCGCTGCTCCTGCTGAACGTCGCCGTGTATCCCGCGTTCTTCTCGATCCGGGTGCAGGACGGCCATCTCTTCGGCAGCCTGGTCGACATCCTCCGCAACGGCGCCCCCACCCTGCTGGTGGCGCTGGGCATGACCCTGGTGATCGCCACCCGCGGCATCGACCTGTCGGTCGGCGCCGTCGTCGCCATCTCCGGCGCCCTGGCCTGCTCGATCATCGCGGGCTCCTCCGACCCGAACAGCCCCACCACCGTGCTGGTCGCCGTCGGCATCTCCCTCGTCCTGGCGTTGGTGCTCGGCGCTTGGAACGGGTTCCTGGTGTCGGTGATCGGGGTGCAACCGATCATCGCGACCCTGATCCTGATGACCGCCGGCCGGGGACTCGCGATGCTCATCACCGAGGGCCAGATCGTCACGATCAACTCCGCGCCGTACAAGGTCATCGGCGGCGGGTACTGGCTGGCGCTGCCCGCCTCGATCATCATCGCGCTGGGCATGTTCGCCATCGCTGCGGTGCTCACCCGCAAGACCGCGCTCGGGCTGCTGATCGAGTCGGTGGGCATCAACCCACAGGCCAGCCGCATAGCGGGCGTCCGCAGCCGCAGCATCATTTGGATGGTGTACATCTTCAGCGGCCTGTGCGCTGGCATCGCCGGCCTGATGATCAGCTCCAACGTCACCGCCGCCGACGCCAACAACGCCGGCCTCTGGATCGAGATGGATGCCATCCTCGCCGTGGTCATCGGCGGCACCTCGCTGGCCGGCGGGCGGTACTCGCTGGGCGGCACCCTGATCGGCGCCGCGATCATCCAGACCCTCACCACGACCGTGTACACGGTGGGCATCGCCCCCGAGATCACCCTGGTGTTCAAGGCGCTCGTGGTGATCATCGTGTGCCTGCTGCAATCACCCGCCCTGCAGACCCGCCTGGGGTCGCTGCGCCGCAGACCCGTCACGACATCCACCGGAGGGGTCCTCTCATGAGCATCCGCACCATCGACAAGCCCGCCTCCCGACCCCGGTTCGTGCGCCCGCGCGGCCGGTTCAACCTCGGCTCCCGGTATACGCCGGTGCTCGTGACCCTGGTGCTGCTGATCGCGATGTGGGGCGTCGGCGCCACTCGGTACCGTGGTTTCCTCTCCGTGCAGATGCTGCTGAACCTCCTGATCGACAACTCGTTCCTGCTGGTGCTCGTGGTCGGGATGACCTTCGTGATCCTCACCGGCGGCATCGACCTGTCGGTGGGCTCGGTTGTGGCCCTGTCGACCATGATCGCCGCGTCGCTGCTGCGGGCCGGCTGGCCGCCCCTGGTGGTGATCCTGATCGTGCTGGTCGTGGGTTCCACCCTCGGGATGCTGGTGGGCCTGGTCATCCATTTCTTCGAGATCCAGCCGTTCATCGCCACCCTCGCCGCCATGTTCCTGGCCCGCGGGCTCTGCTACGTGATCAGCCTGAACTCGATCTCCATCACCAACCCGTTCTTCGTGGACATGGCGCAGACCCGCATCCCGCTCGGTCCCGGGCTGGCGATCACGCCGAGCGTCATCATCGCCGTGATCGTGGTGGCCATCGCCTTCTTCGTGCTGCACTACACCCGCACCGGCCGCACGGTCTACGGCATCGGCAACGGCGGCCAGTCCGCGATGCTGATGGGCCTTCCCGTGGCCCGCACCCGGGTGCTCGTCTACGTGATCAGCGGGTTCTGCTCCGCGCTCGGCGGGGTGCTCTTCACCTTCTATACGCTCTCCGGCTACAGCCTCACCGCGGTGGGGATGGAACTGGATGCGATCGCCGCCGTCGTGATCGGCGGCACCCTGCTCACCGGCGGCTCCGGGTTCATCCTCGGCTCCGTGCTCGGCGTGCTCGTGCTCGGCATCATCCAGACCATCATCAGCTTCGAGGGCACCCTGAGTTCCTGGTGGACGAAGATCGTGATCGGCGCCCTGCTGCTGGTCTTCATCGTGCTGCAACGACTCCTGACAACACTGCGGCGGTAATGCCCGCGCCCAGCAGTCGAGAGAATAGTAGTGCGCGGATGTCAGCGCACCGGTGCGCAGGCGCCGGCCGCAGGAGGTGGTTGTGATCGACGACGATAGGACGCGCGTCGCGACGATCTTCGACGTGGCCAGGCTCGCCGGGGTGTCGCACCAGACCGTGTCCCGGGTGCTCAACGACCTGCCCAACGTGCGGCCGGCGACCCGGCAGCGGGTGGAGAAGGCCATCGCGGCGCTGAACTACCGGCCGTCGCCCGCCGCCCGCGCCCTGGTCACCCGGCGGTCGCGAACCATCGGCCTGATCACGACGGGCGGGCCGGACTACGGCCCCTCCAGCGCCGTGCTGCACTTCAACGAGGCGGCCCGGTCCTCCCGTTACGCCGTGAGCATGGCGAGCATGCTCAAGTCCGACCCGGATTCGTTGCGGTCGGCGGTGGAGTTGCTGCTGCGGCAGAACGTGGAGGCGATCGTGCTGATCGCCGCGCACCGCGGCGCCCTCGACACCGTGCAGGGCATCGAGCTGGGCGTGCCGCTGATCGCGGTGGATTCCAGCGGCCGCCGCGGCTTCCACAGTGTGGCCATCGACCAGTACCGCGGGGCCAGGGCCGCCGTCGCCCACCTCGCTGGCCTCGGCCACACCCGCATCCGCCACCTGGCCGGACCGGCCGACTCGATGGATGCGATCGAACGGGTGCGCGGCTGGCGCGACGAGTTGGCCGCGCGTGGGCTGGTGGCGGTGGAGCCGATGGTGGGGGACTGGTCGCCGGCCAGCGGATTCGAGTTCGGTACCGCGCTGGCGGGGCAAGGCGCCCCGCTGGACTTCACGGCGGTATTCGCCGGCAACGACCAGATGGCGCTCGGCCTGGTGCACGCTCTCGCCGGGCACGGGCTCACCGTTCCCGACGACGTCAGCGTGATCGGCTTCGACGACATCCCGGAGTCGGCGTTCTTCGCCCCGCCGCTGACGACCATGCGCCAGGACTTCGACAGCCTGGGACGGGACATCCTGTTCACCCTGCTGGCCGTCCTCGCCGACGAGGACTCCTCCGGGGTGCCGCCGATGGTGCCCGAACTGGTCATCCGCGCCTCGACGGCGCCGCCACGAGCATCCGCCGCACCGGCCGGATAGGCACCGGCGCGGCCGACGCGCCCGGCGAAAGATTCCACAGGGCGAATTCCGCAAATTGTCCCGCCTGTGGATAACTCTCACCCGGACCGCGGGATTCTGCGGCTTCCGGCCCCGGCGGCCTGTTGACAACCGGTGCAATGTCGGTGGATAAGTACATAATTGTAATTCCCGCATGTAGTGGCCGTTCCCTTCCGGGATCACTAGATGTAGTATTGAAGTCCAAGCAAACGCACAACGCTTCACAAAGAACTTCGCACTTTACGAGTGCATTTCCACCACATTTCCAACACGTCTTACCCACGGATTTCGCATAGCTGTGCCCAAGGTCCTGAACGACGAGAACGATACGAGAGGCCTCTTCGATGGCAATCACCGTTTACACCAAGCCGTCCTGCGTGCAGTGCACCGCGACGTACCGCGCCCTGGACAACAAGGGCATCGAATACAACATCCTCGACCTGTCGGCCGATGAGAACGCCCTCGAGGCCGTCAAGGCGCTCGGCTACCTGCAGGCGCCCGTCGTCATCACCGACGAGGACCACTGGTCGGGCTTCCGCCCCGACAAGATCAACGAACTCGCCGCGCGCCTGGCGTAACCGACACAGCGCCTGGGGTGCGCCGACCGCTCGACTCGCACAACTCGCACGAAAAGGGGACCCATGCTGCTTCAGGCTGATTCCACTCGCGAGTCCACCGCTGGCGTGACCGGCGGGGCAGTCGAGGGTATCGATGCCGGGGATGTGGACATCGTCTATTTCTCGAGTATTTCGGGAAACACCGCCAGGTTCGTCGAGAAGCTCGGCCGGCCGGCCGCGCGCATCCCGCTGTACGCCAAGGATGCGCCACTCGTGGCCCGGCGGCCGTTCGTGCTCGTCCTGCCCACCTACGGTGGCGGCAACCTGGGGCCGGCCGTGCCGCGTCAGGTCATCCGCTTCCTGAACGACAAGCGCAATCGCACGCTCATCCGCGGCGTCATCGGCGCCGGCAACACGAATTTCGGTGAGGCGTTCTGCCTCGCCGGGGACATCATCGCGCAGAAGTGCGGTGTGCCCCACCTGTATCGCTTTGAAGTATTCGGCACACCGGACGACGTAGCCGCCGTTCACGAAGGATTGGAACAATTTTGGAAGCAACAGCCGTGAAGGTCACCCCGATCAGCCCGCCGTCGGGCCTGGACATGGACTATCACTCCCTGAACGCCATGCTCAACCTGTATGGACCGAGCGGGGAGATCCAGTTCGACAAGGACCGCGAAGCTGCCCGGGAGTTCTTCCTGCAGCACGTGAACCAGAACACGGTGTTCTTCCACTCGCTGCGTGAGCGCCTCGACTACCTGGTGGAGAAGGAATACTACGAGCAGGCCGTGCTCGACCTGTACTCCTTCGAGTTCATCACCAAGCTCAACGACCTCGCCTACTCGAAGAAGTTCCGCTTCCAGACCTTCCTCGGCGCGTTCAAGTACTACACCTCCTACACACTGAAGACGTTCGACGGGAAGCGTTACCTCGAGCGCTTCGAGGACCGCGTCGTGATGAGCGCCCTCGGCCTGGCCCAGGGTGACGAAGAACTCGCGATCGCTCTCGTCGAGGAGATCATCGCCGGCCGCTTCCAGCCCGCGACCCCCACGTTCCTCAACTCCGGCAAGGCCCAGCGCGGCGAGCTCGTCTCCTGCTTCCTGCTCCGCATCGAAGACAACATGGAGTCCATCTCCCGCGGCATCAACTCGTCGCTGCAGCTGTCCAAGCGCGGCGGCGGCGTGGCCCTGCTGCTCTCCAACATCCGTGAGTCCGGCGCGCCGATCAAGCAGATCGAGAACCAGTCCAGCGGCATCATCCCCGTGATGAAGCTGCTCGAAGACTCCTTCAGCTACGCCAACCAGCTCGGAGCCCGCCAGGGCGCCGGCGCGGTGTACCTGCAGGCGCACCACCCCGACATCATGCGCTTTCTCGACACCAAGCGGGAGAACGCCGACGAGAAGATCCGCATCAAGACCCTCTCCCTCGGTGTGGTCATCCCCGACATCACCTTCGAGCTGGCCAAGAACAACGAGGACATGTACCTGTTCTCCCCGTACGACGTCGAGCGCGTCTACGGCGTGCCGTTCGCCGACATCTCGGTCTCCGAGAAGTACCACGAGATGGTCGACGACCCGCGCATCAAGAAGTCCAAGATGAAGGCGCGCGACTTCTTCCAGACCCTCGCCGAGATCCAGTTCGAGTCCGGCTACCCGTACATCATGTTCGAAGACACCGTGAACGAGGCGAACCCGATCCAGGGCCGCATCAACATGTCGAACCTGTGCTCCGAGATCCTCCAGGTCAACACCCCGACCACGTACAACGAGGACCTCTCCTACGACACCATCGGCAAGGACATCTCCTGCAACCTCGGCTCGATGAACATCGCGCTGGCCATGGATGCGCCCGACTTCGGCCGGGTCGTCGACACCGCGATCCGCGGACTGAGCGCCGTCTCCGACCAGAGCCACATCGCGTCGGTACGCTCGATCGAGACCGGTAACGACAAGTCGCACGCCATCGGCCTTGGCCAGATGAACCTGCACGGCTACCTCGCCCGCGAGCGGGTGTACTACGGCAGCGAAGAAGGCATCGACTTCACCAACATCTACTTCTACACGGTGCTGTTCCACGCCCTGCGCGCCTCGAACAAGATCGCCATCGAACGCGGCATCACCTTCGAGGGCTTCGAGAACTCCACCTACGCCTCCGGCACCTTCTTCGACAAGTACACCGACCAGGTCTGGGCACCCAGCACCGTCCGCGGCGCCGAGCTGTTCGCGAACTCCAACGTCGAGATCCCCACGCAGGCCGACTGGGCCGAGCTCAAGGCATCCATCATGCAGCACGGTATCTACAACCAGAACCTGCAGGCCGTGCCGCCGACCGGATCGATCTCGTACATCAACAACTCGACCGCGTCGATCCACCCGATCGCCTCGAAGATCGAGATCCGCAAGGAAGGCAAGCTCGGCCGCGTGTACTACCCGGCGCCGTTCATGACGAACGACAACACCGAGTTCTATCAGGATGCCTACGAAATCGGCTACGAGAAGGTCATCGACACCTACGCCGCCGCCACCCAGCACGTGGACCAGGGCCTGTCGCTGACGTTGTTCTTCAAGGACACCGCCACCACCCGCGACATCAACCGCGCCCAGATCTACGCCTGGAAAAAGGGCATCAAGACGATCTACTACATCCGACTGCGCCAGATGGCCCTCGAGGGGACCGAGGTGGAGGGCTGTGTTTCCTGCGCCCTCTGAGTAAGTAGCGGCATAATCGGTGGTCGAGCTTGTCGAGACCACGTAGATAACTCTCGAGATCTCGACAAGCTCGATCACCGACGTAACACCAAGAGGAAAACACCATGATTGACAAGCTCAAGCTCGTCTCCCACGTTGACGCGATCAACTGGAACAAGATCGAAGACGAAAAGGACGTCGAGGTCTGGAACCGCCTCGTCAACAACTTCTGGCTGCCCGAGAAGATCCCGCTCTCCAACGACGTGCAGTCCTGGAACCAGCTCACCCCGGTGGAGCAGCAGCTCACCATGCGCGTGTTCACCGGCCTGACCCTGCTCGACACCATCCAGGGCACCGTCGGCGCCGTCTCGCTGATCCCCGACGCGATCACCCCGCACGAGGAAGCCGTCTACACGAACATCGCGTTCATGGAGTCGGTGCACGCCAAGAGCTACTCCTCGATCTTCTCGACCCTCGCGTCGACGAAGGAGATCGACGAGGCCTTCCGCTGGTCGACGGAGAACGTCAACCTGCAGAAGAAGGCGTCCATCGTGATGGACTACTACCAGGGGGACGACCCGCTGAAGCGCAAGGTCGCCTCGGTGCTGCTCGAGTCGTTCCTGTTCTACTCCGGCTTCTACCTGCCCATGTACTTCTCCAGCCGCGCCCGCCTCACCAACACGGCCGACCTCATCCGCCTGATCATCCGCGATGAGGCCGTGCACGGGTACTACATCGGCTACAAGTTCCAGAAGGGTCTCGAGGGCGCCACGCAGGAGCGCAAGGACGAGATCAAGGACTACACCTTCAACCTCATGTTCGAGCTGTACGAGAACGAGGTGCAGTACACGCAGGACCTCTACGATCAGGTCGGGCTGACCGAAGACGTGAAGAAGTTCCTGCACTACAACGCCAACAAGGCGCTGATGAACCTCGGCTACGAGGCCATGTTCCCCAAGGCCGTCACCGACGTGAACCCGGCGATCCTGTCGGCCCTGTCGCCGAACGCCGACGAGAACCACGACTTCTTCTCCGGGTCGGGCTCCTCGTACGTCATCGGCAAGGCCGTCAACACTGAAGACGACGACTGGGACTTCTAGGTCTCCTCGGCTGACTGACCGGTGAAAGGGCGGATGCTTCGGCATCCGCCCTTTTCGCCGTCGCCTCCAGCGCGGTTGCGGGCTACCGTGGGGGCGTGTCCGTCGCTCCAGCTGATACCCGGGTCGCTCACGCCGAGGGCGTGCAGCGACTTCTCGCGAGCTACCGGGCCGTGCCGGCGACGGAGCCGGTGCGGCTGGCCAAACCGACATCCAATCTGTTTCGCACGCGCACCAAGGCCCGGGTCAGGGGCCTCGACACCTCCGGGCTGACGGGGGTCATCAGCGTCGACGCCGAGGCGCGGACGGCGGAGGTCGCCGGCATGTGCACCTACGACGACCTCGTCGCGGCGACCCTTCCCGCCGGCCTGGCACCGCTGGTGGTGCCGCAGTTGAAGACCATCACGCTCGGCGGCGCCGTCACCGGCCTGGGCATCGAGTCGACGTCGTTCCGCAACGGACTGCCGCACGAGTCGGTCCTCGAGATGGACATCCTCACCGGCACGGGGGAGCTGCTCACCGTGTCGCCCACCGAGCACGCGGATCTGTACCGGGCGTTCCCCAACTCGTACGGCACGCTGGGGTACGCGGTGCGCCTCTGCATCGACCTGGAACCCGTCAAACCATTCGTCGCCTTGCGGCACTTGCGGTTCCACTCGCTCGACGACCTGGTCACCATGATGGGCCGCATCACCCGGACCGGCCGGCTCGACGGGGTGGCGATCGACTACCTCGATTCAGTGGTGTTCAGCGCCGGCGAGAGCTACCTCTGCGTCGGTGTGCAGACGGATGCCCCCGGTACCGTCAGCGACTACACCGGCCAGCAGATCTACTACCGCTCGATCCGGCACGACACCGGCGTGACCGATGACCGCCTCACCATTCACGACTACCTGTGGCGGTGGGACACCGACTGGTTCTGGTGCTCCGAGCCGTTCGGCGCGCAGAATCCACGCCTCCGCCGGATCTGGCCGAAGCGTTACCGGGGCAGCCGGTTCTACTCGACGCTGATGACCTACGAACAACGATTTCGGATCGGCGACCGGATCGAACAGCTGGCCGGCCGGCCGCCGCGCGAACGCGTCGTGCAGGATGTCGAAATTCCCCTCGCGCGGTGTGCCGAGTACCTCAACTGGTTCCTGGCGACCGTGCCGATCGAGCCGATTTGGCTGTGCCCGCTGCGCCTGCGTGACGCCGGCGGCGACGGCTGGCCCCTGTACCCGATCCAGCCGAACCAGACCTACGTCAACGTGGGCTTCTGGGGTACGGTGCCCGTCGGGCGGCAGGAGGGCGAGACGAACCGGCTGATCGAGCGCACGGTCACCGCCGTCGACGGACACAAGTCGCTGTACTCCGACTCCTATTACTCCCGGGAAGAGTTCGACGACCTCTACGGCGGGGACAGCTACCGGGCGGTGAAGAACACATACGACCCTGATTCACGACTCCTCGACCTCTATGCCAAGGCGGTGCAACGACGATGACCACGTTCAAGGAACCCTCGACCACGTCGGATGCGCCGACGGGTGCGCCGGCCACAACGGGACCGGCGGGGAAGTTCTCCCTCGCCGAGGTCGTGGAGGTTCTGGCGGGCGGTCGGCTTCCGCTGCGCTTCACCGCCTACGACGGGAGTGCGACCGGACCGTCGGACGCTCCGTTCGGGCTGGATCTGCGGACCCCGCGCGGCACCACCTACCTCGCCACCGGCCGCGGCGACCTCGGTTTTGCCCGTGCCTACATTGCCGGCGACCTCGATATCAGCGGGGTGCACCCGGGGGACCCCTATGAACTGCTCAAGGCGCTCGCCGACAGCCTCGTCTTCACCCGCCCACCGGCACGGATGATGGTCGACATCATCCGTTCCATCGGCGCCCGGCACCTGCGCCCGATAGCGCCGCCACCCCAGGAAGGGCAGCCCCGGTGGCAGCGAATCGCCGGGGGGCTCCGGCACAGCAAGACTCGGGACGCCGAGGCGGTGCACCACCACTACGACGTCTCGAACACCTTCTACGAGTGGGTGCTCGGCCCGTCGATGACCTACACCTGCGCGTGCTACCCGCACCCGAGCGCGACGCTCGAGGAGGCGCAGGAGAACAAGTACCGGCTCGTGTTCGAGAAGCTGCGGCTGGCGCCAGGCCACCGGTTACTCGACGTCGGCTGCGGCTGGGGCGGCATGGTGCGCTACGCCGCCCGCCGCGGCGTGCGGGCGACCGGTGTGACGTTGTCGGCCGAGCAGACCGGGTGGGCGCAACGGGCCATCGCCGACGAGGGCCTGGCTGACCTGGCCGAGGTCCGTCACGCCGATTATCGCGACATCACGGAAACCGGCTACGACGCGGTGTCGTCGATCGGGCTGCTCGAGCACATCGGCGTGCGCAACTATCCGTCGTACTTCGGTTTTCTGCAGTCCCGGCTGCGCCCCGGCGGGCTGCTGCTCAATCACAGCATCACCTGGCCCGACAACCGAAAGAAGCCGGAAGCGGGCGGATTCATCGACCGGTACGTCTTCCCCGACGGGGAACTTGCCGGGTCCGGCCGCATCATCAGCGACGCGCAGGACATCGGCCTTGAGGTGGTGCACGAAGAGAACCTGAGGCAGCACTACGCGATGACGCTGCGCGACTGGTGCGCCAACCTCGTCACCCACTGGGACGAGGCCGTCGCCGAGGTCGGGCTGCCCACCGCGAAGGTGTGGGGCCTGTACATGGCCGGATCACGGCTCGGGTTCGAGAACAACGGCATCCAGTTGCACCAGGTCCTGCTGAACCGGCCCGACACGCACGGCAGTGCCGAGCTGCCGTTGCGCCCATGGTGGACGCCCTAGTCATAACTCCTGCAATTTAGATGGCACTCGTCCGTGCGCGCCCGGAAATACGGGGCAGTGAGCAGGCGGAAGGAGAAATTGCAGGAGTTATGCAGCTAGGGGTCGGGCACGGCCTCGGCGGCGGTCCCGGCCTGGGCCTCGGGATCGTCGGCCGGGTCGCCACCCATGAACTGGGACATGTAGAGGTCGTAGTAGGCACCGCGGCGGGCCAGCAGGGTGTCGTGGTTGCCCTGCTCCACGATGCGGCCACCGTCCATCACCAGGATGGTGTGGGCGTCGCGGATCGTCGAGAGCCGGTGGGCGATCACGAACGAGGTGCGGTCGGCGCGGAGCGCGGCCATCGCGTGCTGCACCAACAGTTCGGTGCGGGTGTCGACCGAGGAGGTCGCCTCGTCGAGGATCAGCAGGGACGGGTTGGCGATGAACGCCCGGGCGATGGTGAGCAGCTGCCGCTCGCCGGCGGAGACGCTGCCGCCGTCGGCGTCGAGCACGGTGTCGTAGCCGTCGGGCAGCTGGCGCACGAACCGGTCCACCATGGTGGCCTCCGCGGCGGCCACGACCTCTTCGTCGGTGGCGTCGAGCCGGCCATAGCGGATGTTCTCCCGGATGGTGCCGTTGAACAGCCAGGCATCCTGCAGCACCATGCCCACCTGCGAACGCAGTTCGCCGCGGGACAGGGCCGTGATGTCGACGCCGTCGAGCAGGATGCGGCCGCCGGTGAGCTCATAGAACCGCATCACCAGGTTCACCAGGGTGGTCTTGCCGGCCCCGGTGGGGCCGACGATCGCGACGGTGTGGCCGGGCTCGGCCGAGAACGACAGGTCCTCGATCAGCGGCTTGTCGGCGCTGTACGCGAAGGAGACACCATCGAATTCGACGTGCCCGTCGGTGCGCTCGGGCAGTTCGGCGGTCTGGGTGTCCGGGTCCTGCTCATCGGCATCCAGCAGCTCGAAGGTGCGCTCGGCGGAGGCGACGCCGGACTGCAGCATGTTGGCCATGCCGGCCATCTGCCCGATCGGCTGGGAGAACTCCCGGGAGTACTGGATGAACGCGGTCGCGTCGCCGAGGGTCATCTGCCCGGAGGCGACCCGCAGGCCACCGACGACGGCGATGAGCACGTAGGAGAGGTAGGAGACGAAGGTCATCGCGGGCATGATCATGCCGGAGACGAACTGCGCGCCGAACGAGGCCGTGTAAAGCTCCTCGTTGCGCTTGTCGAACTCCTCGAGCATCTCCTTGTCGCGGCCGAAGGCGCGCACGATCTCCTGGCCGGAGAAGGTCTCTTCGATGTGGCCGTTGAGGGCGCCGGTGTTCTTCCACTGCGCGGTGAACAGCTTCTGCGATCGCACCCCGATGACGCCGGCGATGATGGCCGACAGCGGCAGCGAGATCAGCGCGATCAGGGCCAGCTGCCAGGACACGATGAACATCATCGCGGCGATGCCGAGAACCGTGAGCACCGACTGCACCAGCTGCGAGAACGCCTGCTGCAGCGCCTGCTGGATGTTGTCGACGTCGTTGGTGACCCGGGACATCAGGTCGCCGCGCTGACGGGTGTCAAAGTAACTCAGCGGCAGCCGGTTGAGCTTCTCCTCGATGTCCTGGCGGAGCCGGAACACGACCCGCATGACCAGGCCGTTGAGGATGAACCCCTGCGCCCAGGACAGCACCGAGGCGACCGTGTACATGGCGAGCACCACGATGATCAGGCGGCTCAGCACGGTGAAGTCCACGCCCTCACCGGGCACGACGGACGTGCCCTGCAGCATGTCGGCGAACTGGTCGTTGCCGTCGGCGCGGGCCTGCGCCACGACGTCGTCCAGCGGCACGCCCGCGGGCAGCTGCATGCCGATGACACCGTTGAAGATGGCGTCCATCGCCTGGCCCAGGATCTTCGGCGCCAGCACCGTGAGCACCACCGACACCACCACCAGGGCGATGACGATCATCATCTTCATCCGCTCCGGACGCATCAGGCCGATCAGACGCTTCGCGGAGGGCAGGAAATGCTCGGCCTTGCGGGCCGGCGTGCCGCCGAACATGTCGCCGTCGGCCTCGGTGGGCACGAATTCCTCCTCGAGGTCAACGGCCGCCACGGCGGCGAGGACGGTGTCGGAGGACTCCGAGGCGGCCCGCTTGTTGGTTCGCTTGGCCATGGTTACGCCACCTCAACGCTCAGCTGGGATTCGACAATTTCGCGGTAGGTGGCGTTACTCTCCAGCAGCTCCTCGTGGGTGCCGCTGCCGGTGATGACACCGTTGTCGACCACGAGGATCTGGTCGGCCTCGGTGATGGTCGACACCCGCTGGGCCACGATGATGACGGTGGCGTCCCTGGTCGCGTCGCCGAGGGCGGCGCGGAGCCGCGCGTCCGTCGCGACGTCGAGGGCGGAGAACGAGTCGTCGAAGAGGTACACCCGGGGTTTGGCGACGAGCGCCCGGGCGATGCAGAGCCGTTGCCGCTGCCCGCCGGACACGTTGGTGCCGCCCTGGGCGATGCGTTCGTCGAGGCCGAGCGGCATCGCGCGCACGAAATCCTCGCCCTGCGCGATCCGCAGCGCCTCCCACAGTTCGGCATCCGTCGCATCCGCCCGACCGAAGCGCAGGTTCGAGCCGATGGTGCCGGAGAACAGGTACGGCTTCTGCGGGATCAGCCCGACGACCTTCGCCAGCTGGCCGCGAGTGAGGGAGGAGACGGGCACGCCGTCGATGGTGACGGCGCCCTGCTGGGCGTCGTAGAGCCGGGCGATCAGGTTGATCAGGGTGCTCTTACCGGCGCCGGTGGAGCCGACGATGGCGGTGGTCTGGCCCGGCACCGCGGTGAAGCCGACGTTGTCGAGCACCGGACGCTCAGCGCCCGGGTAGCCGAAGCTGACCCCGCCGAACTCGACGACGCCGGTGGTGGGCGCGGTCACCTGGGCGTCGGAGGCGATGGCTTGGCTGCTGACGGTGCTGAAGACCTCGGTGATGCGTTCGGCGCAGACGATCGCGCGGGGGATCATCATCACCATGAAGACGCCCATCATCACGGCCATCAGGATCTGCAACAGGTACTGCAGGAACGCCGTGAGCGAGCCGATCTGCATGTCGCCGGCGTCGACGCGCTGGCCGCCGAACCAGAGCACGGCGGCGGTGGCGAGGTGCAGCACCATCATGATGACCGGGAACATCAGCACGAAGATGTTGCCGACCTTCACCGACACGGCGGTGATCGATTCGTTGGCCTTGCGGTACCGCTCGGACTCGAAGGGCTCCCGCACGAAGGCGCGCACAACCCGGATGCCCACGATCTGTTCGCGCAGCACGCTGTTGATGCCGTCGAGGCGGTCCTGCATCAGCCGGAACAGGGGCAGCAACAGGAAGACCAGGAACCCGACGATGATGAACAGCACCGGCACGGACACCCAGACCAGCCAGGACAGGCCGGCGTCTTCGCGGAGGGCCATGATGATGCCGCCGACGCACATGATCGGGGTGGACACCATGAAGTTGAGGGTCATCAGCACGAGCATCTGCACCTGCTGCACGTCGTTGGTGCCGCGGGTGATCAGGGTGGCCGTGCCGAAGCCGCCGAGCTCGAGGGAACTGAGCGAGTCGACCTTGCGGTACACCTCGCGGCGCAGGTCACGGCCGATGGCCATGGCGGTGCGGGCGCCGAAGTAGACCCCGCCGATGGCGGTGACCACTTGCACCAGGCAGACGATCAGCATGGTCATGCCGGTGGACCAGATGAAGTCGGTGTCGCCGCGGGTGACGCCCTCGTCGATGATCTGCGCGTTCAGGCTCGGCAGGTACAGCGCCGCGATGGTCGAGATCAGCTGCAGCACGAAGACCCACACGATCCAGGACCGGTACGGCCTGGCGTGGCTGAGGATCAGGGAAGTCAATATCAAGGGGTGTCCTCACAATCACGTGCTGCGGGCTGCCCGGGTGAGGCCATGCTCCGCCTTGAGCCTCGTGAATGATAGCAGTCGGCGACCCGGCTGAAGCGGGTTTCCCGACAGCGGCTCATGTTCGAGAAGGGTCTGCGGTGGGGCGGGCGCGGCTTACGCTGGGGGCATGCCTCGCACCATGCGCCTGAAGCCCAATGAGCTGGTTGCGTCGTGGCCGGATGGACCCGCCGACGAGCCGATCGGGGAGGTCGCGCGCCTGTTCGCGGGCAACCTGCGCAAGGCGATGGGGGAGAAGAGCATCCGCGCCGCGGCCGAGGCGTGCGGCATGAACCACGCCACCCTGATCGGCATCCTCGAGGGGCGGGCCTGGCCGGACATGGAGACCATCGCCAAGCTCGAGCGCGGGCTGGATGCGGCGCTGTGGCCGGGCCACCAGACCACGCGCTGACGGGCTCTCTGCTCCGGGTTAGCGGGCGCCGCCGTCCATGACCATGACCGCGCCGGACATCATGTCCGCGCCGGGGCCGGCGAGGAAGACCGCGAGCGGGCCGAAGTCGTCGGGCTCCGCGAGGCGGCCGGCCGGGGTGCCGGCGACGATCGCTGCGGCGGCATCGTCGTTCATCACGTGGGCGTTGATGTTGGTGCGCACGGCACCGGGCGCGATGGCGTTGACGGTGAGCGTCGGGCCCCACTCCGAAGAGAGCGACTGGGTGATGCTGATCGCCGCGGCCTTGCTCGCGCAGTAGGCGGTCCACTCGGCGGCACCGCTGGTGCCGGCCTGCGAGGCCGTGATGATGATCTTGCCATGGCCCTGGGCGAGCATGCGGACGCCGAACTCGCGCGCGGTGGCGAAGGTGCCGAGCACGTTGATATCGAACACCCGCTGCAGGTCGGCGTTGCGCAGTTCGGCGGAGGGCCGAACCAGCACGATGCCCGCGTTGGCGAAGACGGCGTCGACGCCGCCGTCCGCGGTGAACAGGCTCTCCGCGAAGTCGGCGACGGCATCCTCGTCGGTGATGTCGAGCACCTTCGGGTGCAGCAGCGCCTGCTCGCCCGGGTGCCGGTCGAGCATCTCGGCCAGGGCGGCGGGGTTGATGTCGGCGACGACGACGGTGGCGCCGGCCTGCGCGAGCGCGACGGCCATGGCCTCACCGAGGCCCCTGGCGCCGCCGGTCACGACGATTCGTTGTCCTGCGAGCGTGGTCATGACGTGGTGTCCTCTCGTGGAGATGCCGGTGCGGCGGGCAGCCGAAGCCGGCGAGGGTCCGGGTAACCGGAGATCTCGGTGCCGGCATCGACGACCAGGCTCGCGCCGGTGATGTGCCGGGCATCCGCGCTGCCCAGGAACAGCGCGGGCAGGGCGATGTCGTCAGCGTCCGCGACCCGGCCGAGCAGGCTCCGCTCGAGGTAATCACGCAGTTCGGCCGAGCCGTCCCGGGTGAAGTCGACCGTGGACGCGGTGCGCACGATTCCGGGTAGCACCGCGTTGACGCGGAGCCGGGGCCCGAAGTCGAGCGCGGCGTTCTTGGTGAGCATCTCGACGCCGGCCTTGGCGGTGGAGTAGGCGCTGGAGCGGTAGAACGGCACGTGCGAGTTGATCGAGGCGACGGTGACGATGGCGCCGCCGTCGGTCATCAGCGGGGCGACGTGCTTGAGGGTGAGGAAGCAGCTGCGCAGGGTGAGGGCCATGGTGAAGTCCCAGTCCTCGACCGCGAACTCCACCAGCGGGCCGAAGCCGCGGCCGCCGCCGGCTACCACGTAGAGCTGGTCGATCGGCCCCACCAGCGCGGCGGACGCCTGGGCGGCGGCCGCGATGTCGGCCTCGGCGGTGACGTCGGCGACGAGTGGATGCACTCGGTCGCCGAGTTCCGCCCGCAACCGGTCGAGGCCCTCCCAGTCGATGTCGGTGACGACCACCCGGGCGCCACGGTCGACCAACCGGCGCACGATGGCCGCGCCGATGCCGGAGGCGCCCGCCGTCACGAAGGCGGCGGGGCTGGATGCCCGGTTCACGCGTCGAGCGTGCGGGTCGGGGCGGTGGGCGCGGCGACCGGGATGCGTCGAGACCCGGGCAGCGCGGCCACAGCCGCGACGCCGGCGAGCGCGATGACAGCGCAGACCTGGAAGACCGCCTGGGTGCCGGCGAGGTACCCGGCCGGGCCGGACTGGCCGGCGAGGGCGGAGGCGATCACGATGCCGAACACCGACAGCGCGAGCACGGTGGAGAGGCTCCGCACGAACAGGATCAGCGACGATCCCACGCCCAGGTCGGCCGGCTTGAGGAACCGCTGGCCGGTGGCGACGAGCTGCTGCGAGAGCATTCCCACCCCGGCACCGATCACCAGGCCCGCGGCCGCCGCGACGAACGGGTGGGTCGGGTCCTGGATCAGGGCGAGTGGCGCGAGCCCGACGGCCACGGTGATCGCGCCGGCCAGGAGCACGGGCTTGTCGCGTCTGGTGCGGGAGATGTGGCGGCCGGCCAGCAGCGAGCCGGTCAGCGTTGCCGCCGACATCGGTACGAGCAGCAGCCCGGAGGCGCCGGCGCTGAGGCCGAGCCCGTTCTGGAAATACATCGCCAGGTAGACGGAGGCCGCGAAGGTCGCCACCCCGACGGTGACGGATGCGACGAGGACGCTGAGCAAGGGGCCGGGGGCCAGCAACGCCGGCGGAACCAACGGGCGAACGGCTCGGCGTTCCACCATGAGGCCGACCAGCAGCAGTGCGACCAGACCGGCCACGGTGAGCAGTGAGCCGGTGGAGAACCAGCCGGCGGCCGGGCCGATGACGGTGATCCAGATCATGGCCAGCAGCACGGTGCCCAGGGTGAGCAGCGCACCGGCCAGGTCGAACGGTGTCGCGGCCTGTGGTGTCGGTGGGGGCAGGCGCACGAGCGCGGTGATCAGGGTGAACGCGATCACCGCGAGTGGGATGGTGGCGAAGAAGATCCACCGCCATCCGCCCGCGTCGACGATCAGGCCGCCGAGGGCGGGTGCGGCGACCGCTGCGGCGGCCATGACCGCGCCGACGTAACCGAAGTAGCGGGGCCGCTCGTCGGGGGTGGTGAGGTCGGTGACGATCAGCTGCACAACGGTGACGATCCCGCCCGCGCCGATGCCGATGATGGCGCGGCAGGCGATGATCATCCACGGTGCCACCGCGAGGCCGGCGGTGATGGTGGCGATGCAGTAGATGACGATCGCCACCTGCACCAGCCGCTTGCGGGAGACCCGGTCGGCGAGCCGGCCCCAGACCGGGGTGGTGACGGTGAGCGTGAGTAGGGAGGTCGTGACGATCCAGGTGTACTCGGTCTGGCTGCCGCCGAGATCACCGATGAGCTGGGGCATGCCCGTGAGCACCATGGTGTTGGATGCCATCGCGAAGAACATCGACAGTACGAGGGCACCGAAAGCGAGGTCGCGCGTCCTGCCGCTCCCCGCCCCGGCGTACCCGGCGTCTGGCCCTCTCAGGCGTTCAGACGCGCTCACTGGTCTTGGAAGTTCTCGCGCATGGTGGCGTGCTTGTACTCCTTGCGGAACAGCCCGCGGTGCTGCAACACCGGGATGACCTCGTCGACGAAGCGGGCGATGCCCGCGGGGGCGCCGGAGCGGGGCGCGATCATGAAACCGCCGACACCGCCGCCGGCCTGGAAGGCCTCTTCCATGTAGTCGGCGAGGAATTCGGGGGTGCCGACATATTCGGCGCCCTCCACGAGCCACTGCAGCGCGTACTCCTTGATGGTGGTTGTGGGGGTGCATGCCTCCATGGCGATGTCGAGGTAGCCCCAGTTGGGTGCGGCTCCCGCGGCGCGGACGGCGTTGATGGTCTCGTGCACGTAGGCGTCCGGCTCGAGCGGCCAGCCGTCCAGACCCCACCACTGGCTGAGGAACACGTGCGGCATGCGGTCGGGGAACGACTCGCGGTACCGACGGGCGTTCTCGTTCGCCTCGGACGGACCCGACACCACGTCGAACGCGCCGGCCCAGACGATGCCGACACTCTTGGGGTCGCGACCGGCCGCGATCGCAGCCGTTTCGAGCTTGGCCCGGTGGGCCGCCTTGCCTTTGGCACTGTTCGCCTGGGCGAACTGCAGGTCGGCGTAGGTGGCCGCGAGCTTCATGCCGCTGCCGGACTGCCCGGCCATGACCTGCATGGGCCGGCCCTGCGGTGAGGGCGCGGTGGGCAGCGGTCCCATCACCTTGAAGTGTTCGCCGACGTGGTCGATCCGGTGCACCTTGGCCGGGTCCGCGACCTGGCCGGTCTCCCTGTTCCACAGCATCGCATCCGGCTCGACCGAGTTGAACAGCTTGGTGAGCACCTCCTGGAACTCGGTGGCGCGTTCGTACCGCCATTCGTGGTCGGGGGTGGTGTCGTAGCCGTAGTTCTGCGCCTCCTGCGGGAACCCGCTGACCACAGCGTTGAACGCCACCCGGCCGCGGGTGACGTGGTCGAGGCTGGCCATCATGCGGGCGGTGTGGAACGGGTGGTTGTAGGTCATCGACATCGTCGTGACAAAGCCGAGCCGCTGCGTGACCGTGGACATGGCCGCGACCATCGGGATCGGGTCGTGCCGTGGCCAGGCCACACCGAGCTCCACCGTCTCGTCCATCGACCCGTTCACCATCGGGGTGCCGGCGACGTCGGCGAAGAAGGCGCCGTCGAACTTGCCGCGCTCGAGGATACGCGCGATGTCCAGGTACATCGCCGGGTCGCCGTACGGGGCGTAGCCGCTCCACGAACCGGGGTAGCGCCACTTGGCGTTGGTGTGGATGAGCGACAGGTCGCAGATGAGCTTGAACTCGGATGAGGGCATGACGGAGGTCCGTTCGTGAGGATGGTGCGAAGGAGGTGCGGGAACGCGCGGGTATCTACCGGACGGGGCGGTCCCAGCGGAGGTAGTAGCGGGCGGCGAGCTTCACGACGACATCGAGCAGCACCCCGAAGAGGGCGAGCAGGGTGATGATGCCGAACATGCCGGCCACGTCGAGACGCGCCGTATACATCTGCAGCATCGTGCCCAGACCGACGCTCGTGCCGGAGCCGAGCAGTTCGGCGAAGACCGCGCCGGTGAGGCAGAGCACGAAGCTGGCCTCGAAGGCGGCGAAGAGGAACGGCAGCGACTTGTAAAGCCGCAGGTGCCGCAGGCGCTGCCACCGGGTGGCGTGGGACACCCGCATCAGTTCTTCTTCTTCGTCGGTGGTGCTGCGGAGTCCCGCGTACATGTTCACCATCACCGGGAAGAAGACGAACGCCGCGATCAGCACGACCTTCGACCAGATGCCGAAACCGAACCAGACGATGAACAATGGCGTGAGCGCGACCTTCGGCACGGCCTGGAAGGCCACGATGTAGGGATTCGCCAGTCGGTAGAGGGTGTCGGACTCCGCCAGCGCAACGGCCAGCAGGATGCCGGCCGCCGCCCCGACAGCGAACCCGACCATGGCCTCCTGGAAGGTGACCCAGGTGGCAGACCAGACGACGGGTGATTGCACCTGGCTCCAGAGCGCGTCGAGCACCGGGATCGGGCCGGGGAGCACGAGCGGTTCGATCTGGAAGATGGAGACGACGGCCTGCCAGGCGACGAGGGCGACGAGCACGTAGGCGAGGAAGACCGCCACGCGACGCAGCGCCCAACGGGCGGATCGGCCGGCCCGGGCACCGCGCGCCTGGGCGGGAGCGGTGACGGGAGCGGAGGTGGAAATGGGGCTGGTGAGCACGGCGATGATAACTCCTCGGGCTGCTGGTGGGTCAGTGGCTGATGTGCTGGCGCAGCTCGGCGGCAAGCCGGGCGAACTCGGGCATCAGGCGGGTGTCTGCGTCGCGGGGACGCGGCAGGTCGATCTCCAGGTCGGCCACGATGCGCCCCGGGCGGGGCGACATCACGATCACGCGGTCGGAGAGGTAGACCGCTTCGCTGATGTCGTGGGTGATGAAGAAGACAGTCGCTCCGGAGGCCTGCCAGATGGAGAGCAGCTCGTCGTGCATGTGCTCGCGGGTGATGGCGTCCAGCGCCCCGAACGGTTCATCCATCAGGATGACCGCCGGGTCGCTCACCAGGCAGCGGGCGATGGCCACCCGCTGCCGCATGCCGCCGGAGAGCTCCCGCGGGTACTTGGCGCCGAGGCCGGACAGCTTGACCATGTCGAGCAGTTCCTCGACCCTGGCGTCGACCGTGGCCTTGTCGTTCCGTTTGTCCAGCTTGGCCGGCAGGCCGATATTCTCGGCCACCGTGTACCACTGCAGCAGCGAAGGCGTCTGGAAGGCGATGCCCACCTGCCGGCTCGGCCCCTTGACGTGCTCGGTGCCGATCAGCACCGAGCCGCTGGTGGGGTCGGCCAGGCCGGCGATGATGCGCAGCAGTGTGGACTTGCCGCATCCGCTGGGCCCGAGGACCGAGACGAACTGGCCGGACGGGATCTTCAGGTTCGACTCGGTCAGGGCGTGGATGGTGCCGCCGTCCCGGGTGTTGAACTCCATCGAGACGTCCTGCACGTCGATGGAGCCGTCACGCCGGAGGACGCTGTTGCTGCTTCGGCTGTCGAGGAGGCTCATCCCTACTGCTCCGTAATCGCGTCGTGGTCGAAGTCGTTCGCGGCCTCGATGTGGTCGGCGGTGAAGAACAGGGTGGGGTCGATCGTGGTGGAGGCGTCGACGGTGCCGGCGGCCTGCATGTAGGCGATCTGGTTGGTCCAACGCTCGAGGGTCTGGATGCCCCAGGTGTAGTCGGCGTCGTGGTCCTTGGCACCCATGGTCGTGAGGGTGGAGTCGAGGACGGCCAGGTCGCGCTCGAGGGCTTCGTCCTCGTCGGCGCCGGGCAGCGGCGCGCGCTCCGGGTAGGCCTCCCAGAAGATCTTCACGGCGCTCTCCGGGAACTTCTGCAGGTAGACCATCGACTTGGCGATGGCGCGGGAGACGCCCTCGACCAGTTCCGGCTTGTCCGCGATGGTCTCGTCGGTGGCCGAGAGGCCGATGCCGTCGAAGCCGGCGCTCCACTCCGTGCCCTCGAGGATGCGGGTGTCGTAACCGGCGGCCTCCCACGAGGTGAACATTCCCGGCCAGTACAGCACGGCGTCGACGTCGCCGGACTTGAGTGCCTCGGCCGGGGTCGCGCCGTAGCCGGTGACGATGGTGCTGATGTCGGCCAGGCCCAAGCCGTCCGGTTCGAGCGACTTGGTGAGGAACGCGTCATACATGGGGCTGGTGCCTTCGAGGCCGATGGTCGCGCCGGCGAGGTCTGCGGTGGACTCGATGTCGGAATCGGCGAGCACGCCCAGGTAGATGTTGAGGTTGGGGATGTAGTTGTAGATCGTCTTGGCGCCGAAGGCCGCGCCGTTGTTGGCGGCGACGAGCTGCTCTGGGCCGGTCATGGCGAAGTCGGTCTGGCCGGCGAGCAGGGACTGCGGTCCGCCGGTGGCCGTGACATCGATGGTCATATCGATGCACTCGTCGTCGAAGTAGCCGAGCTCGTCGGCGAGGATGCCGTACGGGATGTAGGAGATGTCGAGGTCGGCCGTGGAGAGCAGCAGGCTCGACTCGGTGGTGGTCTCGCACTCGATCGCGGCGGTGTCGCTGGCGGCGGTGGTCCCGGTGGCGCAGCCGGAGAGCAGCAGGGCGCCCGTGGCGAGCGCGGCGGTGCCAGCCCATCGAGCCTTGGAGGGGTGGAGCCGTCGGGGTTCGCGCATGGGGGGCCTCTCGCAATCATCGGGTCGGTGCTGGGGTTCAGCAATCGCAGTGTGCGTGACACGCTACGGACCGGATGTGCGTGGTTTGATTGCGCGAGGGTGTCGTTCTAGTTACGCCGTCTACGCCGGGTGCCCACAGGCTGATTTGGCGGCATCGGCGCCGTTCCGGGCGGCCTGCGCCGGTATCGGCGATCGGCGGGCGGGAGTTACGCCGTTGTCCAGGCGTGCTTGAGGGCACCCGCGTTGGCCGTCACGGCGGCCTTGCGACTGTCGAAGTGAGCGATGTGCAGCTCGGCCGGGCGCAGGTCGAGGTCGGAGTACAGGGTCTCCCGCACCAGCAGGGGATAGCCCGGGGGCACATCCAACAGCTCCGCGGTGCGCTCGTCGGCGCTGGTCGCCTCCACGGTGACGCTGATGTCGCCGGGCGGCTCGTTATGGATGCGCCGGTACCAGCTGATGGTGCCGGGCGACAGCACGGGCTCCGCCGCCTCGAGCACCGGGGCGGGGCCCAGCCCGTAGCGGGAGAAGATGCCGACGGTGACGCCGTTGGTGCGGATCAGGAACTCGGACATCCGCAGGGTGGCACCGTTGTCGCCGAACCGGCTGCGCAGGTAGGCGTTGGTGGACACGTCGCGGGTCTCCAGCAGGTGCAGGGCCGCGGTGGCGCCGATGACCGCCTCGATGCACTCGAAAATCGGGAACGCGTTGATGCCGGACACCACGACGGTGCCCACGCCGGGCTGACGTTTGACGAGCCCGTCGAGGGCCAGGTTCTGCAGGGCCAGCCGCACGGCGTTCCGGCTCGTGCTGAGATCGCGCACCAGGGCCGCTTCGTCGAGCTTGGAGTGGGCGGGCAATTCGCCTGAACGGATGGCGGCGCGCAGGAGTGCGTACACCCGGTGCGGCGATTTCTGCATGGTGTGGCCGCGGCGCAGGCGCTCGCCGAGGCGGGCGGTGGCGAGCTCGGTCTGGGCCGTCTCCGACCGGGGGAGGATGCTCATCGGGAGAGGTGCCGGGCGCGGGCTGCA
Organism: Cryobacterium sp. AP23; assembly: GCF_054075385.1. Classification (NCBI taxonomy): domain Bacteria; kingdom Bacillati; phylum Actinomycetota; class Actinomycetes; order Micrococcales; family Microbacteriaceae; genus Cryobacterium; species Cryobacterium sp. AP23. The sequence goes on from NZ_CM133415.1 coordinate 3,226,273, forward strand.
TGGGTCATGCTTCGACGCTAGTGAGCCGGGGGAACGATTTGGTTTCGGCAATGTGACGTTCGCCGACCAGATCCCGCTGGGTCAGCGGTGGTTCTCGGTCTGCTCGATCTGGTCGGCGAGGTTGTCGGGGCTGAGGTCCGCGTTCTTGAACTCGGCTGTGAGCGGCAGCTCCAGATGGAGGTCGGTGCCGATGCAGATCTCGATGGTGCCGGAGGTCAGCTCGAAGTCGAGCACGTGGCCGCCCTGCCGACGGTCGGCGTCGATGAAGTGCACATGGCCGCCGGGGACGCCGATGCCCTGCCCGTAGAGCGGGGTGCGGAAACCGGCGACGACACCGCTTGAGCGGCCGAACTCGAGGGTCTTCTCACCACGGATCGCCTCGGACATGGGCTGGTACGGCTTCTCCTGCTTCTGCACGGCCCGCACCCGCACCCACTCGAACTCGCCGGTCAGCCGCACCGCGTAGAGGTAGTTCGCGGACTCCAGGCGTTCGTTGATGAGCGCCACCGCCTCGTCCCGGGTGGTGGTGCCGTCGATCGGGATGGTAACGGTGGGCACGAACTTCGTAACGACGGCGAAGGGGCTGAGGTCGTCGCCGGCGGCGGGCGCCACCGTGCCGTCCACGCGCATCCGGTAACAGACGCCGTCGAGGATCAGCATTTCGCCGTCGAGCGCGTTGAAGGTGCCCAGGCCGAAGTCGCCGTGCTCGAGCAGGGTGGCCACGGTGGTGTCACCGTCGTAGATGCCGTCCAGGAGGGCGCTCATCAGGCTGGTCTGGTAGACGAGGTGACGGCCGGCGGGGATCTCCACCATGTTGTCCTCCTGGGTTCGGCTGGGTGCTGCGGATCAGAGCGAGGGGATGAGCTCGGGCGCCCGGCAGGGCTGGCCGCCGGCGAGGTTGAGGCAGGAGTCGAACACGTCGGGGTACGGGTCGGTGTCCGCCGAGCCGAACCAGGCCGTGTAGAACAGCCAGAAGTTGAGGTTGCCGTGGGTGGAGCAGCCGTCGCCGTCCTGGCCGGACTCGGCCAGGGCGGCCTTGTTGGGCTGGTACGGGGTGTAGTTGTACAGGTTCGCTGTGGCCTGGTTCTGGATGCCGACCACGCTGGCGCCGCAGTCGGCGTCGGGGTTGTAGCCCACCTCAACGTCGCCGATCTGGTAGGTGCGGTCGGGCTCCTGGGTGTATTGCCGGAACTGCCAGGCGGCCCTGTAGACCTGGTTGAAGAAGCCGAAGAAGTCGGTGTCGCAGTCGGCGGTGTCCGGGCAGCCGTAGCCGGTGGCGCGCAGGTACCCGTCCACGGTCGGCCGGCTGAGCAGGGACTGCTCCTTCTGCAGCAGCACCAGCAGCACCCGCGGGCTGATGCCGCAGGCAGTGGCGACCTTGCTGATGATGCGGCTGGCGCGTTCGTGCTCGGCGCCGACGTACGCGTCGCAGTGGCCGGCCCCGGCGTCAGGCTGATCGACGGTGGTTTCGCGGTACTCCCAGAGGCAGGGGGAGTCGTCGGTGCTCGTGCAGCTGCGCGACTGCAGGAACGTCTGGATCTCCGCTTCGGTCATGGCGTCGGCGTTGAAGAAGCTGAAGTCGCTGACGATGCGGCCGGCGTCGAACCCGGCCATGTCCACCTGTTCGGTCGCGATGGCCGCGACCGGCTCGGCAATGGCCGGCTGCGCGCGCACGGCGCCGGAGACGAGGGCCGCACCGGCCAGGGCGACCACGAGGACCGCCGCGGTCGCGAGCGCTGGGAGACGGTGGCGCTCGGAAAACCTCATGATCCGACACTACCGAAGGCGCACCGACAGTGCGTGGGAGCGCGGGGTCCCCGGCCGGGCCGGTGCGGTGCGACCGGCCAGCCCGAGCCAACTTTCCACCATTTTCTGCCACCCCCGTTCAGGGGGTGCAATCGGATTACACTGTGCAGTTAGGAAGGCTTTGACATGGACCTGCTGGATGATCCTGCCGCCGGTCTCCTCCGTGGTCGATACCGGTTGCTGGAACGGATCGGCCTGGGTGGCAGTGGCGCTGTGTACTCGGCTATCGACGAGACCCTGGACCGCAGGGTGGCGATCAAGGTCTTCCGAGCCGCCGGCACCGCTGATGCGCGCGGCCAGGAAAATGTTGCCCTCCTTGCTTCGCTCAACCACCACAGCCTGATCCCCGTGCTGGACGCCGGGGTCGACCGGAGCGCCGCAAACGAGCCGCGGGTCTACCTGGTGATGGAGCTGGTCGAGGGTGCGGACCTGCGGCGCAGGCTCGATCGCGGACGGATCCCCGAACCGGACATCGCGCGGCTGGCCTATGACCTCGCGGAAGGCCTGGAATACCTCCACTCCCGTGGAGTGGTGCACGGCGACATCACACCGGCCAATGTGCTGCTCGTGGACTACAACGGCGACGAGTCCCGCACCCGGGCCCGGCTGACCGATTTCGGCATCGGCGAGCTCGTGGATCCCGCACCGGTAGCCACCAATGCGTCCGCCCGCACCCGCTACCTGAGTCCGGAACAGGCCGGGGGTGATCCATCGGCGCCGGCGGGTGACGTCTACGCGCTCGGGAGGGTCCTGCAGGAGTGCTTCGCCGGTTCCGCAAAGACGGCGGGGCACGGCCAGGAGGTGCCCGCCCCGTGGGCCGGCCTGATTGGTGCGATGACGGCGCGGGACCCCGGCGACCGTCCGCTCGTGCCCGATCTGGTGCTCGCGATGCGGCAGCTGATCCTCGGGGCCGCCGGGCGACATCGGGCGGATGCGCCGCCGGAGTTGGGCGCCCCGCGCGCCGCCGTGCGGCCGGACGCGCCGCCGGCGGCCGATGAGGAAGGTCGGATGAACGCCGTGCGCCGTTACGACCTGCTCGACACCCCGCCAGACGGGGCCTTCGATCGCATCACCGCCCTGGCCGCCCGCATCTTCAACGTGCCGATTGCCCTCGTGACCGTGGTGGACCACGACCGGATCTGGTTCAAGTCGCGCCACGGCCTCGACGCCGCGCAGATCGACCGCGATCCCGGATTGTGTGCCTCCGCCATTCTGCAGGACGTGCCGTGGGTGGTGACCGATGCCCGGATGGACCCGCGCACCCTGGCCAACCCGCTCGTCGCCGGGGCGATGGGCCTGCAGTTCTATGCCGGGGCGCAGCTCAGCACGCGCGACGGGTACAACCTCGGCACGATGTGCGTGATCGACTCCCAGCCGCGCGAGTTCTCCGTCGGTGAACTCGCCACGCTGCATGACCTGGCTGCGATGGTGATGAGCGAACTCGAGTTGCGGTTGGAAAGCCGGCATACGATGCTCGACCGGCTCACCGTGCAGGGCGGTTGACGGGCGGGAGGCCGACCAACGCCGTCCCGCGCCAGCGGCGTCGGCCAGATATTACGGGGGCCTAACGATTGCCGCGGGCGCGGGGGAACCTGCGGAGCGAGGCATCCGGCTGGATAGAATTGCTTCTTCGGGAGAGGCGGGCAATGTGCCGGAGAACGGTGCGGCAACGGGCCTGCTGCGGGGCCGGTACCGGCTGCTCGAACTGATCGGTCAGGGCGGCATGGGCGCCGTGTACAAGGCCAGGGACGAGTTCCTGGGCCGCAATGTGGCCATCAAGATCTTCCTCGCCAATGCCACCTCGGCCGCCGATGTGCGCCGGCAGGAGGACGAGGTCAACATCCTCGCCTCGCTCAACCACCACAGCCTGGTCACCCTGCTCGACGCCGCCGTCGACCGCAGCGTGCCCGCGCTGCCGCGGATCTACCTCGTGATGGAACTCGTCGAGGGCGCCGACCTGCAGCGCAAGCTCGCCGGTGGGCCGCTGCCGGTTCGGCAGATCGCCCAACTGGGCTACGACCTGGCCGAGGGACTCGAGTACATCCATTCCCGCGGGGTGGTGCACCGCGACGTCAAACCGGCGAACGTGCTGATGGTGGACTACAACGGCGACAACTCCCGCACCCGGGCCAAGCTCACCGACTTCGGGATCGCTCTGCTCGCCGAGTCCGACCGACTCACCGCGGACGGCACGGCCACCGGCAGCGCCCATTACATGAGCCCGGAGCAGGCCATGGGTGACCCCGTCGGCCCGGCCAGCGACGTCTACGCCCTGGGCCTGGTGCTGCTGGAGTGCTTCACGGGCGAGGTCGCCTTCCCCGGCGCAGCGGTGCCGTCGGCGCTGGCCCGGCTGATGAACGACCCGGCCATTCCCGACTCGGTGCCCAAGGCCTGGGCCGGCCTGATCGCGGCCATGACCGCCCGCGACCCCCGGGACCGCCCGCTGGTCAACGACCTGGTGCTGGCGATGCGCCAGCTGATCATCGGCGCATCCGGCCGGCACCGCGCCGAAGCGCCGCTGCAACTGGCCCCAACGCCCCACCACACCCGGCCCGGCGCTCCCGAGGCCGCGGACGAGGAAGGCCGGATGAACGCCGTTCGGCGCTACGACCTGCTTGACACCCCGCCGGACGGCGCCTTCGACCGGGTCACCGGCATGGCCGCGCGGATCTTCCAGGTGCCGATCGCGCTGGTGAGCGTGGTGGATTACGACCGGATCTGGTTCAAGTCCCGGTTCGGCCTCGAGGTGCCGCAGATCGACCGCGACGAAGGCCTCTGCGCATCCGCCATCCTGCACGACGAGCCGTGGGTGGTGACGGATGCCCGGATCGACCCGCGTGCGCTCGCGAACCCGCTGGTGGCCGGCGAAATGGGCCTGCAGTTCTACGCCGGGGTGCCGCTGACCACCCGCGACGGGCACAACCTGGGCACGTTCTGCCTGATCGACTACGAACCGAGGGAGTTCACGCCCGGGCAGCTCGCCACCCTGGAGGACCTCGCCGCGATGGTGATGAGCGAACTCGAGCTGCGGCTGGACAGCCGCCAGGCGTCGCTCGACCGGCGGGCGATGCTGGGCTGACCGGTGCCAGCGCCGGGCAGCGGGAGGGCTGGTCGGGTAACGAATCCGCCCGCGCTCTTCCGGCGCTGGGTGCGGAGCGGTTGAATGGGAAGCAACCACGGGAGCCGGAGTCGCCGGGCGCCGCGGCAGGAGGTCATCATGGATGCTGACACGGACCAGGGCGTGGGCCGAACCGCGAACGGCGGGCCGGGCACTCCCGGAGATGCCGCCTCCGTGCACGCCGAAGCGGCCGCCCAACCACCCCAGGAGCCGGGGCCGCGCACCGGAATCGTCGTCGGGCACGATGGCTCGGCCGACGCGAACCATGCCCTGACGGTGGCCCTCGACCTCGCCGCCGGGCTGTCGGTGCCGGTGACCATCGTGCGCGCGTGGTCCATCGACACGGCTCCGCGCCCAGCGAACTGGGAGTTCGGTTACGTGTCCTCCTACTCCGACTACGCGGGCGCGGTGACGGAGCGGCTCCAAAAGGACGTCAGTGCCGGCCTGGCCCTGCATCCGGACGTGACCGTGGAGTACCGGGTGGCGTTGGGCGGCGCGGCGAAAACCCTGATCGAGGTGTCCAAGGGGTCGCGGATGCTGGTGGTCGGCTCGCGGGGGCGCGGGGGACTGGCGGGGATGCTGCTCGGCTCGGTGAGCGAGCAGTGCGTGCGGCACGCGGACTGCCCCGTGCTGGTGGTGCCGCCCCGGGCCATGCACTCCTGACCAGCGTGACGAGGTCGGTCGGAGGGGTGCCGGTTCAGCCGGCCTGCGGGCGGTTGCCCACCGCGAACCAGGCGATGGCGCCGAAAACCGGCGCGAAGACCACCGACAACACCCAGCGGGTGCGGGCGGGTTCGCGCAGGTGCACGGCCTGGGTGATTTGCACGAGGGCGGCCACGATGAGGACGACCGCGCCGAGCGCGGCCAGGACCAGCAGCGTGAGGCCGATGACGGCGCCGAGTTGGGCGCCATCCATCCCCGCGCCGTCCAATACGTTGCCGGACGTGGAGTCGCGATACGCGACCAGACGGAGCGTGCTGGTGTTCATTCGTCGGTTTCCCCTCGATCCCGGCAGATGGTGCCCAGCGGCGTCGCGGGCGGATGGTGCGGTGGTGCGGTCGTGCGATAGTCGTCGGCCGGGAAAACAGGTTCCCCCCGGAATGTTCGCCCGGCCTGCCCAAAGCATACCAAACGGTATGCTTCTTATGATGACGATGTGGCAACGAAATCCGGAGCCGAGCCGGATGACGCCCCTTCCGACTCGAGGAGCGACATGACCCAGCAGGCCCGCGCCGTCGAAACCCGGACGGCGATCATCCGCGCCGCGGCCGACGTCTTCGGCGCTCTCGGCTACGGCGGCTCCTCGATGGCGGACATCTGTGCCGCGGCCGGCCTGACCAAGGGCGCGCTGTACTTCCACTTCGAGTCGAAGGAGGCCCTCGCGCTGGCCGTGATCGGCGCTCAGCACGAACGGGCCATCGCGCTTGGGGATGGGCTGCTGCACAGTGAGCAGCCGGGCCTGAAGGTGCTGCTAGTGCTCACGTTCGAGCTGGCCAAGCAGCTCCGGACCGACCCGGTGTCGCGCGCCGGCATCCGTCTGACCATGGAGTCGAGCAACCTCAGCACGCCCGTGGTGACGCCGTATGAGGACTGGATCGGGGCCTGCGACGTGCTGCTGCGCCGGGCGATCCTCGATGGCGACGTGCGCGCGGACGTCGACGTCGCCGCCGCCGCCCGGTTCATCAGCCCGGCGTTCACCGGGGTGCAGGTCGTGTCCGATGTGCTCACCGGCCGTGCGGACCTGATGGAGCGGGTCGTGGAAATGTGGTCGTTCGTGTTGCCGAGCCTGGTGGTGCCGGAGCGCTGGGAGCGCCTGCGCACCCTGCCGCGTGAGGTGGCTGACGCCTGGGATGGGCCGACCGCAGCGGAATAGATTTACCCGCCGATGGTTGGGATCAGTGTGGAACAGTGATTCCCGTCACGGCGCAGGATGCGCATCCGCCCCGCGCCCGGTACCCCAGAAAGAGAAATACATTGACTGAAATCCTCGTACTCGTCGGCAGCCTCCGCGCCGGATCGACCAACAAGCAGATCGCCGAAACCGCTGCGCACAACGCACCGGAGGGCGTCTCCCTCACCGTGTTCGATGACATCGCCCAGCTGCCCTTCTACAACGAGGACATCGACACCGAGGACACGGTTCCGGTGTCCGTCGTCGCCTTCCGCGACGCCCTGGGCGGTTCCGATGCGGTCCTGGTCGTCACCCCCGAACACAACGGCACCATTCCCGCCGTGCTCAAGAACGCCATCGACTGGGCGTCGCGCCCGTACGGCGCCAGCCAGCTGATCGGCAAGCCCGTCGCCGTCATCGGCAGCGCATTCGGCCAGTTCGGCGGGGTGTGGGCGCAGGACGAGGCCCGCAAGGCGCTCGGCATCGCCGGCGCCACCGTGCTGACCGACGTCAAGCTGGCCATCCCCGGCTCCGTCGTGCGATTCGCCGACGTGCACCCCAAGGATGACGCCGAAGTGGTCGAGCAGCTGAATGAGGTTGTCGCGGCCGTCGTCGTCGCCGTCGGGTCCCCGCAGGCCGCCTAGCCCCACCTCTTCCGGGCCAACTGTGCCCCGTTCGGACAAATGGTCCCGGTGCGCCGGGACCATTTGTCCGTTTCGGGACCAGTTACGTGCCGGTTAGTCCTCGTCGGTGACGACGCTCAGCTTCACGGCGAGGTTTCCGCGCGTGGCGCGGGAGTACGGGCAGACCGCGTGCGCGGCTTCCATGGCGGCCTGGGCGGTGACCGGGTCGGCGCCGGGGATCTGCGCCTCGATGGTGACCTCGAAGTCCAGGCCGGTGGCCATGCTGCCGACCAGGTTCACCGTGAGGGTGACGGCCGACTCGGAGACGTCGATCTTGTTCTGCCGGGCGGTGGCCTTGAGGGCGTTGTGGAAGCAGGCCGCCCAACCGCTGGCGAAGAGCTGCTCGGGGTTGGTGCCCGGGCCGCCGTCGCCGCCCATGTCCTTCGGGATCGACAGGTCGAGGTCGATCTTGTTGTCGCTGGTGACGACCTTGCCGGTGCGTCCGCCCCAGGAGGTGGCGGATGCGGTGTAAATGGCGGTGGTCATGATTGTCTTCTTTCAGGTAGAGCGGAGGACACTGGACTGTGTGCCCGAATCGGGCACACTCACACAAAGTGCTTCGGATTCGAAACAACTCTATACTCACGGCAACGTTAGGACCGCCCATGGGAATTCCCGAACCATCCATCTCCGCCGATGAGATGCGCGCCTGGGCGGCGCTGTTCGAGACCTCGAACATCGTGCAGTACGCGGCCGACCGCAATCTGCGCGACACCGTGGGGCTCACCCTGGCGCAGTTCGAGATCCTCCTGCGCATCGGCGAGGCCGGCACGGATGGCCGCCGCATGACCGACATCGCCGACGCCCTCACGGTCTCCCGCAGCGGCCTCACCTACCAGGTGGGCCAACTCGAGCGGAAGGCGCTCGTGCTGCGGGGGCCGGCCCCCGACGACGACAGGTCGGTGATCGCCCAGGTCACCCCCGCCGGCATCGACGTGCTCCGGGCGGGCATCCCGGGCTACGTCAACCTGGTGCGGGAGATGCTCTTCGACCGGTTGAGCCACACCGATCTGATGACGGTCACCGAGATCCTCGACGACGTGCGCCGCCAGCTCAAGGAGCAACCGAAGCGGTCCACCTTCCGGCGCGGCAAGCGCAAGGACGAGGTCGTCGACGGGGTTGCGTCGGCGGGCACGGTGGGCAGACTGGGGGAATGAGCATCCCATCCCCGGCCGGTCAGAACGGAGCCGACGACGAGCGCACGGTCGAACTCGTTGAGGCCGAACGGCGCTACGTGCTGCTGCTCGACGGGGTGCGCGTCGGCTTCACGACCTACGTCGACCACGGCGCCCAGCGCGTGTTCGTGCACACCGAGATCGACCTCGGCCAGTCCGGGAAGGGCCTGGCGTCAACGCTCGTGGCCGGCGCCCTCGCGGATGTGCGGGCCAGGAACCTGCGGGTCGTGGCGATCTGCCCGTTCACCGCGTCGTACCTGCGCGGCCACCGCGAGTACGACGACCTGGCCGACCCGGTGACCCCACGGCTGAAGGCCGATCTGCGCGCCGCGAACCTGCTCTGAGGGGCCCTATGGCGCCAGCGCGGGCCTGGGGGCGGGGGTACTGTGTGCAGCGAAAAACAGGCCGACTCAAGGAGATGCATGATGGCTGGAGGAGTTGCTCGCCGCGACCGATTTGAACTGCCCGACTCGGTGCGGCGCTTTTTCGAGGGTGACTGGGATTCCCCGGCCCTGCGGGTGGAGGAGTACCAGGAGGGCAGCACCATGGTCGTCAAGGCCGAGATGCCCGGCATCGACCCGGAGAAGGACGTGGACATCTCCGTGGCCGACGGGGTGCTGCACATCCAGGCCGAGCGCCAGGAACGCACCGAGCACAAGGAGAAGGGCGGGTATCGCACCGAGTTCCGCTACGGGTCGTTCGCCCGCGACATCCCGCTGCCCAGTGGCAGCAAGGACTCCGACGTCTCGGCGAGCTACCGGGACGGCGTGCTCGAAGTGCGGGTGCCCGTCGCTGAGCGGTCAGAGCACCGGGCCAAGATCCCGGTGACGCGCGCCTGATTCTGTCAACGCGACCTGCCCCGGTGCGGACGAGTTGCCCCGCTGCGCCGGGGCAACTCGACCGCGCGGGGGCAACTCGCGGTGGGCGACGCTAGGCCGGGAGAATCTCGGCGAGCAGCTGGGTGATGCGCGCCTTGATGTCGTCGCGGATCGGGCGCACCGCCTCGATGCCCTGGCCGGCCGGGTCGGCGAGTTCCCAGTCCTCGTAGCGCTTGCCGGGGAAGATCGGGCAGGCGTCGCCGCAGCCCATGGTGATGACGACGTCGGAGTCCTTGACCGCCTGGGTGGTGAGGATCTTCGGCACGTTGTCGGCGATGTCGATGCCGTCTTCGGCCATCGCGGCGATGGCGACCGGGTTGATCTGGTCCTTGGGCTCGGAGCCGGCGGAGAGCACCTCGACCCGACCGGCGGAGAGTGCGGTGAGATACCCGGCGGCCATCTGGGACCGGCCAGCGTTGTGCACGCAGACGAACAGGACGGTGGGCTTCGCGGCGGGCGTCGGGGTGATGGGGTCAGACACGGGTGCTTCCTTCGGCTGGTGATCGATCGACAGGGGTCAATATAGACGATTCGGGTGAACGGAGCGATGACGAGCCGGGTGCGGGCTGTTCCGGGCCGAAGAGCCGTGGGCGCAGCCACAGCGACACGTAGACGAGGGCCACCAGCGCCGGCACCTCGATCAGCGGGCCGACGATTCCGGCCAGGGCCTGTCCGCTCGTGGCCCCGAACGTGCCGATGGCCACGGCGATGGCCAGCTCGAAGTTGTTCCCGGCCGCGGTGAACGCCAGCGTCGCGGTGCGGGCGTAGGGCAGCCCGATCAGCCGGCCGGCGCCGAAGCCCGCGGCGAACATCAGCGCGAAGTAGACCAACAGGGGCAACGCGATGCGCAGCACGTCGAGCGGACGGTCGATGACCTGACGGCCCTGGAGGGCGAAGAGCAGCACGATGGTGAACAGTAGGCCGTAGAGCGCCAGCGGCCCCACCCGGGGCAGGAACCGGTCCTCGTACCAGGCTCGGCCCCGGGTGGCCTCCCCGATGCGGCGGGACAGATAGCCGGCCACGAGCGGGATGCCGAGGAAGACCAGCACGCTCGCTGTGATCGCCCAGATCGAGAATTCGGCGCTGGTGGTGGCCAGGCCGAGCCACGCAGGCAAGATCTGCAGGTAGAACCAGCCGAGGGCGGCGAAGGCCACCACCTGGAAGACAGAGTTCACCGCGACGAGGAACGCGGCGGCCTCCCGGTCGCCGCAGGCGAGGTCGTTCCAGATCAGCACCATCGCGATGCAGCGGGCCAGACCGACGATGATCAGGCCGGCGCGGTACTCGGGCAGGTCGGGCAGGAAGATCCAGGCCAGCGTGAACATCAGCGCCGGGCCGACGAGCCAGTTGAGCAGCAGCGACGAGACCAGCAGGCGCCGGTCGCCGGCGACGGCGCGGGCATCCGAATAGCGCACCTTGGCCAGCACGGGATACATCATCACGAGCAGGCCCACAGCGATGGGTACGCTCACCGACCCGATCGAGAAGGCGTGCAGCAGATCGCCGAAACCCGGCGCGACCACCGCGAGCAACAGGCCGGCGCCCATGGCGAGGAGGATCCAGACCGGCAGCAGCCGGTCGGTCCTGCCGAGGTGCGCGGCGGGGTGCTCGGCGGGGGAAGGCTGGGTGGCGGCGGGCATGGAGCTCCATCGGGGCGATAAGAAATAGATGAACGTCGATATAAAGTGTGGCGATCGCATCGATGGATGTCAATTCAGGTGGCAGGATGGAAGCATGGCGAACATCGAACTCCTCACCAGCGCAGCGGATGCCGAGGCAGCGGAATGCTGCGCGCCGCCGGTGCGCGAGGCGCTCGCCGCCGAGGGGGCGGAGAAGCTCGCCCGCACGCTGAAGGCCATCGCCGACCCGGCCCGTCTGCGGTTGATCTCGATGGTGGCCGCCCACGACGACGCCGAGGCGTGCGTCTGCGACCTCACCGAACCACTCGGACTGAGCCAGCCCACGGTGTCCCACCACCTCAAAGTGCTGGTGGACGCCGGCATCCTCTCGCGCGACAAGCGCGGCACCTGGGCCTACTACCGGCTCGTGCCCGGTGCCCTCGACGCCCTGGCGCACTCGGTCGTCAGCGTCTGACCCGGCGGAGGCTCTCCGCTGATGCGTGCATATGCATGGATGCACACGGGATACCCAGAAAACTGATGTAACGTCACTTTCTTGCGCCCGGGCCAATGATGCCGCCGCGGCGCTGGATCCCACTCAGCGAACCGGCCCCGGTCCCGCTGCTCCTGCCCTATTCCGGCGCGCTCGATGCGTGCCCGCCGGCGAGTGAACCTCTGTCGAGGTCTCGTGGATCCCCAGTCCTGTTCCACCTCGACCAGAGAGCTTCGCCATGTCCACTCCCACCTCACACCCGCGCGCCTGCCGCCCGACCCGGGCGGCCGATGCGCGGGGCTAGGCGCAGCGGTTTCGTCGCGCCGCCCGTTCGGCCGCGTCGCCGCCAGGCCGCCGCCGTCACGGCCATGTCCCTCGTCGCAGTCCTCACCGCGATGGGCGCCCTGCCCGCGCAGGCTGCGTACCTCGACCCCACCGTGAGCATGCCGACGGCCGCGGATCGCGCCGCAGACGCCGCGGCAGCGACCCGCCTGGCCGCCGGACCCGTGCAGAGCCTCACGGTGACGGCCCAGGCGGCCGTGGCCGTGGACGTGGACACCTTCACCGCGAAGGAGATCCCGCCGCCCCCGCCCGTGGTTGTGCCGGCGCCGGCCGCTGTCGCCGCCGTTGCCGCCGTCGCGGCCCCTGACGTCGCCGGTGCCGTGCGCTGGCCGTTCGCCGGTGTCACCCGGATCTCGGACGGCTACGGCCCCCGCTCCGCGCCCTGCTCCGGATGCTCGACCTTCCACGACGGCCTCGACATGAACCCCGGCGTCGGCACGCCGATCGGCTCGATCGCCGACGGCGTCGTGAGCTCCGTCACCGCCAACGACAACGGCGGGCTGGGCGTGCACGTCATGATCGACCACGTCGTCGACGGCCAGAAGGTCACCAGCACCTACGGGCACATGCTCGCCGGGTCAGCCGCCGTCAGCGAAGGCCAGTCCGTCGTGGCCGGCCAGCTGATCGGCAACGTCGGCAGCACCGGTCAGAGCACCGGGCCGCACATGCACCTGGAGCTGCACCTGGACGGCGTCAACGCCATCGACCCCTACGGCTGGCTCGTAGAGCACGCCGGACCGATGTAGGCAGCCCGGGCGGCCGTGTGGTCGCCCGGGCCCCCGCCGGTCACTCCGGCGGTGCCGGGCCCCGGCCGGTCACTCCGGCGGTGCCGGGCCCCGGCCGGTCAATCCGGCGGTGCCGGGACCTCGAAGTACAGGTGGGCGTGCAGGCGGCATCCGTCGTTGAAGGCCGACCCGCAGGCCGGGCATCCGGAGACGCCGCGGTACACGTCGATGGCCAGGGTGTGCCCGCAGGCGCCGCAGAGGATCGCCGGCTCCGCCCACTCTGCCGGTGCCCAGCGTGTGGCCGGGTGCGATTCGGCCTCGGCGTGGCACTGGTAGCACGGGTAGAAGCGCCCGCAGCAGCGGAACTTGATCGCCACGATGTCGGTGGGACCGTTCCAGTGCACGCACCGGGTGGCGTCGTCGACGACGGCGCCGTACACGTGCGTGGTGCCCGATCCGTCGGTCACGAGGGGTCCTTTCGCCGACAACTCTTCCGCCAACAACTGTGGCCGGTGCGGACAACTGCACCCGGTGTGCCGGGACCAATTGTCCGCACCGGCCACATTAGCCGAGCCGGGTCGTCGTGCGGATGGCTATTCGCCGGTGTCTCCGCTGGTGTCGGTGGTGGCGGTGGCCTGCTCCATGACGAAGGTCTCGAACGCCGCGGCGTCGCTGAGGTCGCCCTGGTACTGCACGCCCTGCACGAGCACCGTCGGGGTGCCGGTGAGCGCCTCGAGGGAGGAGTTGGGCAGTGGGCCCTCGAGGGCGCGGTCGGTGGCGGTGCCCACCCAGGAGCTGAACTCCTGCTCGGTGATGCAGGTGGCCACGGCCTCGTCGGTGACGCCGGCGGTTTCCACCAGGCTCACCAGCTCGTCGTCGGTGAGTCCGCTGGTGCCCTCGGTGGGCTGGTTCGCGAACAGGGCGGCGTTCACGTCGAGGAACTTGTCCGGCTCGTAGTTGGCCACGCAGGATGCCGCGTTGGCCGCCCGGGTGGAGTACTTGGTGCCGTTCGACGAGTTGTCGAGGATCGAGATGGGGTGCACCTCGAGGGTGATGTTCCCCGCGGTCAGCCAGCTGGTGAGCTGGTCGGCGTTGGCGGTCTCGAACTGGTTGCAGTACGGGCAGAGGTAGTCGAGGTACACCGCGATGTTCACGGTGTCGGTGAGGGCGCTCACATCGGTCGCGACGGGGTCCGCGTCGGCGGCGGTGGCCTCGGTGGGCACGGCGCTGATGGCGGTGCCGTCACCCTGCAGCAGGATGCCGTCGCTGGCCATGTTCAACGGGCCGGGCGCGGGCGGCTTGATGCTGCCGACCACGACGAACGCGATGATCGCGGCGATCGCGATCAGGCCGATGCCGATGCCGCCGCGCAGGAACCACCGGTTTCGCGCGTCACGCTTCTTCTGTTCTTCGCGCTGGATGCGGGCGGTCTCGCGGGCCACCTCGCGGCGGTCCTTCTTCGGGGGGAGCGGCTGGCCGGGGGTGTGTGCATTCATGGACTGCGTTTGCCGTTTCGTCGGGACAAGGTCTCACCCGACGCTACCGACTGAAACTATGAGGTCGATTGCCGGGTGCTGTGAGCCCGCTGGGAGGGGTGCCTTCCGGGGGCTCAGAACGAGCCTAGACCTCCTGGCGGGCGCTCGAACCGGGCCTTCCGGCCTAGAACCAGGTGCTCAGGTGTGGGGCATAGGCGGAGTGCAGGGCCGTGTCGAGACGGATGGCGGCATCCGCCGTCTTCTCGGTGATGCGGCCGGCGCGGGCCAGGTCGACGGCGCTGGTGCCGCCCAGGTAGAGCGAGGCCAGGTCGGCCGCGGTCAGGGCCACCTCCACGGCGCCGGCCGGGATCGCGCCGTGCGCACCGACGAGCTCCTGCGCCTGGCCGGACCCGTCGGCCGCGACGGTGAGCAGGAACCGGCCCTTGGCGAAGCCGAGGTCGTCGGTGACGTCGAGCAGGTAGTCGCCCGGCGCGGTGTATCGGCGGGCGTTGAGCGCCGCGGGCACGTCGAGGATGCGCAGCCAGAGGTGGTCGCGCTCGCCGGTCTTGCGCACGGCGCGGTGGTCGGAGACCTGCCAGGCCACGGGCTCGGAGACGCTGCGCAACCCGGCGGCGATCTCGTTGACCATGTCCATTTCGATCACGAAGCGCCAGAGCGCGGCGTAGGCGTCGTCGGTCGCGGCGACCAGGTCGACGAGCTTGAGCCGGCCGGGCTGGCTCACGTCCTGCAGCGCGATTTCGTAGAGCGCGAAACCGGCGATGGCGCCGTCGGCGTCGTCGTACCGCACCGCACGGATGCCGCGCTTGTGTGCGTCGGGCTCGTTCGGCAGCAGGCCGAGGGCGCGCTTCCACCAGATCTCTCGGCGGTCGACCTCGCCGGGGGAACGCTCCCGGGTGCGCTCGAAGACCGCGGGGCCGTCGGTGAGGAGCGACTCCGGGCTGACGAACTGCACCCGGCCGGCGGGCGTGGGGCCGATCCAGCGGGCGCGCGCGGTGTCGACGATGTAGGAGGACTGCCGGGCGGACGGCCCGAAGCCGTACCGGCCGTAGATGGTGGCCTCCGAGACGGTGAGCATCGCCATCGGCAGGCCCAGGCGCACGGCGGTGCGGAGCTCGGCGGTGAGCATGGCGCGGGCGATGCCCTGGCGGCGATGAGTGGGGGAGACGGTGACCGAGCTGATCGCCCAGCTGGGCAGGGCGGCGCCGCCGGGAACGGTCAGGCCCATCTCCCAGGAGCGCACGGTGGCGACCGGGGTCTCCGGGTCGGCCTGGGTCGCGTCCCACACACCGGTGACCCGGTCGGTGGCGATGTCCTCGACCTGCACCTCGAGGGTGCTCGCGGTGGGAGTGATCTCGTGGAAGCCGCGCGCATCCGCCAACAGCCAGCGCTTGAGGCCGGGGTCGTCGGATGCGTCGACCACGTCGAGCCTCAGGCCACGCTCGGTCAGGGTAGCGGTGGATTCGGGGTCGACGGGCGCGGAGGCATAGGCATTCACCCAACCAGCCTACTCACGAGCCCCCGCCCCGGCCCGGGCCCGTTCGTGGTGGCCTCGTGGCGCAGGTTCGTGCCGGTGGCGCAGGTTGTTCCTCGTGGCGCAGGTTCTAACCTGCGCCGCGATGCCAAAGGTGCGCCGGGAGGGATCCGGGCGGCCCCGCCGTGGCGTCGGAAAGTGCTCGTGGCGTGGGTTAGTGCTCGTGGCGTGGGCTAATGGCTACTTAACCCACGCCGTGAGCACTTTCGCGTGCCACGAGCATCTTCGCGTGCCGCGAGCATCTTCGCGTGCCGCGTGCCGCGTGCCGCAGCCGCGAGCCGCGGCCGCGGGCTCGGGCTCGGGCTCGGGGCGAGGGAAGGCGCGGCGCGGGAGTCACGCTAGAGGTGCGGGGCGACCGACGTGCCGAAGGATGCCACGGTACGGGCCACGGCCTCGGCCGGGGGCGTGTGCCAGATGCCCTGGTTGAAGATCTCCACTTCGACGTCGCCGGTGTAGCCGGCGGTGCGCACGAGCTCTGAGATGGCGGCAAAGTCGATGACGCCCTCACCCGGGTAGTGCCGGGCGAGGAGCACGTCGGCCGGAAGCGGGGTGGCCCAGTCGCAGACCTGGTAGCAGGCGATGTAGCCGCCGGCGCCGGCGCGGGCGATCTGCGCGGCCAGGTCCGGGTCCCACCAGACGTGGAAGGTGTCGACGACGACGCCGACGGCATCCGCCCCGAACTGCTCGGCGATGTCGAGCGCCTGGCCGAGGGTGGAGACCACGGCGCGGTCGGATACGTACATCGGATGCAGCGCCTCGATCGCGAGCGTCACGCCGGCGGCGCGGGCCTCGTCGGCCAGTTCGCCGATCGCGTCGCGCACCCGCTCGCGGGCGCCGACGAGGTCGCGGGAACCCTCGGGCAGCCCGCCGGCGACGAGCACCAGGGTGGGGGCGCCGAGCGCGGCCGTTTCGGCGATGGCGCGGCGGTTCTCCTCGATCGCGGCCCGCCGGGCCGGTCCCTCCGGGCTGGTGAAGAAGCCGCCCCGGCAGAGGCTGGAGACGCGCAGGCCCGAGTCGGCGACCATCCGCACCGCGGTGTCCAGGCCCACCTCGGCGACGGGCTCCCGCCACAGGCCGATGCTCTGCACGCCGGCGTCGGCGGTGACCTTGAGGGCGGTGGCCAGGTCGGCGTACTTGATGGTGGCCTGGTTGATCGACAGGCGCGGATGCGCCGCCGTCGGCTCTGTCGCCTCCGTGGCCGACGCGGCCGATGCAGCCGATGCAGCCGGCGCGGCCGGGGTGGGCAGGGTCGAGGTCATGCGGTGACTCCGTTCAGGGTCAGGTAGCTGCTCCAGCGGGCGGCCCCGAGTTCGGGCCGCTCCAGGGCTCCGGCGTCGTTGGCCAGGCGCACGATCTCGGACAGGTGCGGCAGGCTGCGGGCGGCGTGCAGGCCGCCCACCATACTGAACGCGTCCTGGTGGCCGTTGAGCCAGGACAGGAACGCGACCCCGGTCTTGTAATAGAAGGTGGGCGCGGCGAACACCTGCCGGGACAGCGCCTCGGTGGGGCCGAGGATGCGGTGGTAGGCATCCGGGTCGCCGGCGTCGAGGGCCGCGATGGCCGCCGACGCGTTCGGGGCGACGGCCGCGAAGGCGCCGAGCAGGGCGTCGGAGTGCCGGGCCGGGGCACCGGCCGCACCGCTGGAGTCGTCGCCGGCGATCAGGCCGACGTAGTTGAAGTCGTCGCCGGTGAACATCGTGGCTGATTCGGGCAGCCGGGAGCGCAGGGCGATCTCGGCATCCGCGTCGAGCAGGCTCATCTTGATGCCGCTGACCTTGTCCCGGTTCTCCTCGATGATCTGCAGCACCGTGTCGGATGCCACGGCGCTGTCGGTCGAACCGAAGTACGCCGCGAGGCTCGGGTCGAAGGCGGCGCCGAGCCAGTGCAGCACCACCGGGGTGGTGGCAGCGCCGAGCACAGCCTGGTAGACCCGGCGGTAGTCCTCGGCCGTTTCGGCGGCGCGGGCCAGGTGCCGGCTGGCCATCAGCACCACTCCGGCGCCGGCCTCCTCGGTGAAGTGCAGCTGCTCGGTGTACGCGTCGATGACGGCATCCAGCGAGATCTGCTCGTCGTGGACATGGTCGGTGTTCACGCCCACGACGAGGGCGCCGCCCACCGAGCGGGCCTCGGCGGCGCTGCGGCTGATCAGCTCGCGAGTCGCCTCGGCGCCCAGGCCCATGTTGCGCTGCGCGGTGTCCATGGCGTCGGCGACGCCGAGGCCCCACGACCAGACGTGGTGCCGGAAGGCCAGGGTGGCGTCCCAGTCGATGTCGGCCGGGGCGCCGGGCACGTTCTCGGCGAACGGGCGGGGGATCACGTGCGCGGCAGCGTACGCGACCCGCGAGGTCAGCGGCCGGGTGGGCTTGCTGAACGCCGGGGCCGGGTTCAGTCCGACCCTGCGCGTGGCGCCGGCGGCGTCGAGCAGCGGCAGCTCGGTCATGACGTGGCGGCGGCCGGCTCGGCGGGCGTGGCCGGCGCTACGGCGGGCAGGGTCACGACCGGCAGGTCGATGCGGCGGCCGGTCGCGGAGCTGAGCAGGCCCTGCTCGGCCAGCTGCACGCCGCGGGCGCCGGCCAGCAGGTCGAACTCGTTGGGGCCGTCTTCGACCACGTGGCGGATGAAGTCCTCCCACTGGGTCTTGAAGCCGTTCTCGAAGACGTCGTTGACGGGCACCTCGAGCCAGTCCTGGGCGTAGTCGTGCTCCTCGGCCAGGTCGGGGTTCCAGACCGGCTTCGGGGTGGCGTTGCGGGGCTGGATCTTGCAGCTGAACAGGCCGACCACGGCGCTGCCGTGGGTGCCGTCCACCTGGAACTCGACGAGTTCGTCGCGGTTGACCCGCACCGTCCAGCTGGAGTTGAGCTGCGCGACGATGCCGCCCTCGAGCTGGAACACGGCGTAGGCGGCGTCCTCTGCGGTGGCGGGGTAGGCCTCGCCGTCTTCGCCGACGCGCACCGGGATGTGGGTGGCGGCCTGGGCGTAGACCGATTCGACCCGGCCGAACAAGTTCTCCAGCACGTAGTTCCAGTGCGGGAACATGTCCACGATGATGCCGCCGCCGTCTTCGGCGCGGTAGTTCCAGCTGGGCCGCTGGGCGGGCTGCCAGTCGCCCTCGAACACCCAGTACCCGAATTCGCCGCGTACCGAGAGGATGCGGCCGAAGAAGCCGGAGTCGATCAGGCGTTTGAGCTTCTGCAGGCCGGGCAGGAACAGCTTGTCGTGCACGACACCGTTCTTGACGCCGGCGGCCGTGGCCAGCGCGGCCAGTTCGAGGGCCTCCTCGAAGGTCTCCGCGGTGGGTTTCTCGGTGTAGATGGCCTTGCCGGCCGCGATGGCCTTCTTGAGGGCGCTCACCCGGGCCTTGGTGACCAGGAAGTCCGCGTAGACCTGCCAGCGGTCATCCGCCAGCGCGGCATCGAGGTCGGTCGTGTAGTGCTCGATGCCGTGCTTGCCGGCGAGCTCCTTGAGCTTGGCCTCGTTGCGGCCGACCAGGATCGGTTCGACCTGCACCCGGCTGCCGTCGCGGAGCAGGACCCCGCCCTGCTCGCGAATGGCGAGGATCGAGCGCACCAGGTGCTGCCGGTAGCCCATGCGCCCGGAGGCGCCGTTGACGATGATGCCGAGGGTCTGAGACACGAGGTTGTCCTTCTTCATTGAGGGTGACTCTCCGCCGAGCGTGCAGGAAAGCGTTTACCGAAAGTGTAGGACAGGGTCCCGGTCGGGCGCAATGGTGGGCGATGAATTTGGGGTCGCCCGACGCTTGGCACTGGGTGCAGGTGCTTGACAACGGGCATCCTCCCGAACAAGCTGGGGAAACGTTTTCCTCTGCTGGGGCCGCTTCGGCCCGTATTTCGAGCGGTAATTGACAGGACGAGGTGGCCCGATGACGAGCGTCGAACGTGTGGTGATCGCCCCGGACTCGTTCAAGGGCACGGCCACCGCCCCGGACGTGGCGCGGGCGCTGGCCGCCGGATGGTCCTCCGTGCGCCCGGCCGACAAGCTCGTGCTGATGCCGATGGCCGACGGCGGGGAGGGCACCCTCGATGCGTTCGAGCTGGCCGTGCCCGGCGCCCGGCGGATGCCCGTGGCCGTGCCGGGCCCGGACGACCGGGGGGTGGACACGTCGTGGCTGCTCCTGCCCGACGGTACCGGCGTGGTGGAGCTCGCCTGCACCAGCGGCATCACCCTGCTCGATCCGCTCCGGCCGCTCGACGCCCACACCATCGGGTTCGGCACCGCCATCGCGGCGGCCCTCGAGCACGGCGTCACCCGGCTGTACCTGGCGCTCGGCGGCAGCTCGTCCACCGACGGCGGGGTGGGCGCGCTGACGGCGCTGGGCGCCGTCTTCCGTAACGCGGCCGGCAACCCGGTGCGCTCCGGTGGCCGAGGCATGGCCGATCTGACGGCCGTGGACCTGCGCGGCTTGCCGGAGCTGCCGGCCGGCGGTGCCCTGATTCTCAGCGACGTCACCAATCCGTTGCTCGGCCCGAGCGGCGCCGCTTGTGTGTTCGGGCCGCAGAAGGGCGCCGGCAGCGCCCAGGTCACCCAGTTGGATGCCGGCCTGGCCCGGCTGGCCGGCCTGCTTCCGGTGGACCCGACGACCCCGGGCGCCGGGGCTGCGGGCGGCACCGCGTTCGGCCTGCTGGCCTGGGGGGCCCGCATCAGTGCGGGCTCGGCCGCGGTGGGCGAGGCGCTGGGCGTGCCGGCGGCCGTCGCGGGGGCATCCGTCGTGATCACCGGCGAAGGGCGGTTCGACGCACAGTCGGCGGCAGGCAAGGTGCCGGCCTACCTGGCCGAGCTGGCGAAGGACGCGGGCGCGCGCGCCCTGCTCGTGGCTGGCGCGATCGATGCCGACGCCCTGCGGGCCCATCCGGACCTGTTCGGCGCGGTGGTGTCCCTCACCGACGTCGCCGGTGGTGGCGCGGCCGCGATGGCGGACCCGCTGCGGTGGTTGCAGCTCGCCGCGGCCCGACTGGCCACCGCCCCCTAGCGCGCCCGTCCCGCCTCTGCCCGCGGCCGTCACCGCCTCGCGGCACGTGTTCGTCCCGGGGGCACGTGGACGCGCGCGGGCCGCCGGGCGTAACGCAGGCCGCCGGGCGCACCTCGTGCCGCGGGGAGCGCGCGAGGACCATCGGGACCCGCCACGCTGGCGCGGACAGGTGTTTAGGTCTGCAACGTTGTAATGCACGCGGTAAGTTCGCATAGAGAAGAGTAGGGTGCGCGCCGAGCGGTGCGACGGTGGCCTCGATCACCGTGGCCCCCCGAACGAGGCAACTCGTCCGGCACCGACCAACCAGGGAGCGAAATGGCAGCAACACTGCGCGATGTGGCGGCGCTCGCCGGGGTGTCGATCAAGACCGTCTCCAACGTCGTCCACGACTTCGAGCACATCCGGCCGGCAACCCGCACCAAGGTGCGCGCGGCCATCGACGAGCTCGGCTACAAGCCCAACATCTCCGCCCGCAGCCTGCGGTCCGGCCGCACCGGCGTGATCGGGCTGGCCCTGCCGGAGCTCAGCCTGAGTTACTTCGCCGAGCTGGCCGACGCGATCATCCAGGCCGCCGAACGCCGCCACCTCGTCGTGCTCCTCGAGCAGACCGGCGGCGGCGACCGCGACCGCGAAATCGCCATGCTCTCCAGCCCGCGGCTGCAGCTCACCGACGGCCTGATCTTCAGCCCGCTGGGCATGAGCACCGACGATGCCGCGCTCCTCAACGTGGGCTACCCGCTGGTGCTGCTCGGCGAGCGGGTGTTCGGCAGCCCGGTGGACCACGTCACCATGCACAACGTGGAAGCCGCCAAGGCCGCGACCCAGCACCTGATCAGCCGGGGCCGGCGCCGCATCGCCGTCATCGGCGCCCACGAGGGCGAGCTGGTCGGCTCCGCCGTGCTCCGCGTCCAGGGTTACCGGGAGGCCCTCGCCGAGGCCGGCATCCCGTTCGATCCGGCCCTGATCGGCGAGGTCGGCCTGTGGCACCGGCGGGACGGCGCGGAGGCGATGCGCGCCATGATCGACTCCGGCGTGGCCTTCGACGCCGTCTTCGGGCTCAACGACGCCCTCGCGCTCGGTGCGATGCGGGTGGCCCAGGTGGCCGGGTTGCGGGTGCCGGAGGACGTGATGTTCATCGGCTTCGACGGCCTCGACGAGACCCAGTACTCGCTGCCGACCCTTTCGACCATCGATCCCGGTCGCGACGAGATCGCCGACACTGCGGTGCGGCTGCTCGTGCAGCGCATCGAGGAGGGCGTGACCCCGCCGGTGCCCGAGGTCTACCTGGCCGACTACACCGTCATCGACCGGGAGTCGACCGCACCGTAGTCGCACAGAGGAACCCCGCGCCGGTGCACAACTCCTGCAATTTCTCGCCGCGTCGGTGCACCGCCGCGTGTTTCCGGCATCCGCAGGTGCGCACCGGAAAAATTGCAGGAGTTATGCAGGGGAGGCCGGCCCACGTCAGCCGGACAGGTCGCCGAAGAGCACCAGCCGGCTGCCGTGGGCCGGCACGGCCAGGGTGAGCGCGCCCTCCGCAACGGTGAGCGGACCGCCGTCCCACAGGTCGGTGACCGCGACCCCCGCGGGGGCGCCCAGTGCCGTCAGGGGCAGCCGGATGTCCCGCGCCGCCTCCCCGGTGTTGAACACGGCAACGTAGAGGGCCGGTTGCCCCGCCGCCCCAAACCCCGCCGCCTCGCCAGCCTCCGCTGCCCCGGCCTCCTCTGCGCCGGCCTCCGCCGGCGCCCCGGCGACCGAGCTCCACACCACGGTGTCGCCCTCCCGCCAAAGCTCGCGCTGGCCGTGCGAATCCCGGTGCATCCGCAGTACCGCCGGGTTGGTGAGCAGGGCCAGGGTCGCCGCCGGGGTGGAGGGCAGGTCGCCGCCGAACATCAGCGGGGACCGGGCCAGGCACCACAGGGTGAGCATGGTGCGCTGTTCGTCATTGCTGAGCCGGCTCAGTCGGTCGTCGCCGCGCTCGGCGCGAATGCCGATTCGCCCCAGCGGCAGCATGTCGGCGTCGGCCCAGGCACCCGGGCGCTGGTGCGGCGCCCAGCGGGCGAGGCGGCCGAACTGGTCGTAGATGTCCTCCCAGCGATCCCAGAGGTCGTCGGAGACCCGCCAGAATTCGGCGTGGTCGGACAGGTGTTCCCGGTGCGCAAGTGACAGGTCGGTGCCGGGGGAGAGGCTGAGCGTGATGGGTCGCCCCGACCGGGCGATGGCGCGGGCATAGGCCTCGATTTCCCGGGTGTGGTACGGCGCGAGCATGTCGTCGGCCTTGATGAAATCGACGCCCCAGGCGGCGAACTGGGCGACCTGGGCGTCGTAGTAGGCCTGCGCGCCGGGGTGGTCGTGGTCCAGGCCCAGGTTGTCGGGGTTCCAGGTGCAGACCGAATCCGGGTCGGCGATGTCGGCGGCGCTCACCCCGGGCAGCCCGAAGACCGGCAGGGCCGCCGCCACCGCCGCACGCGGGATCCCGCGCATGATGTGCAGCCCGAAGCGGAGGCCCAGCGCGTGCACCCGGGCCGCGAGCGGCGCGAATCCGGCACCCCCGGCCGCCGACGGGAACCGGTTGGTCGCCGGCAGCTGCCGGCCCCAGGCATCCATCTCGATGCCCGGCGCCTCGTTGTAGCCGCCGGCGCGGGCGGCCGGGTCGTACCAGGCGATGTCGACGACGACGGTGTCCCAGCCGAAGGGAAGCAGGTGGGTCGCCATGAATTCGGCGTTGGCCAGAACCTCGGCCTCGGTGACGGTGGTGCCGTAACAATCCCAGGAGTTCCAGCCCATCGGCGGGCGCTGGGCGGTGGCATCGGCAACGGGGTGCTGTCGCAGGTCAGTAGGGTTTTCGAGGGTCAAGGCAGGCTCCGCAAGGGGTCGGGCCGCACCCGGTCGGAACCGGGTTACGGAACGGTAACGATATTACAACGTTGGAATTTTGATGCCGGGAAGTGTTGCGTCTGCATCGAGCCTGTCATACTGTTACAACGTTGTAAAACACTCAGGACGCGGATGTCCGACCCGACGGGCCGTGGCATCCACCACTCACAGCACAGCCAATCGGGAAGGAACTACGTGATGAAGAGGTCACGTTTTATCGCCGCCTCCGTAGCAATGATCGCTACGACCGGCCTTCTGCTCAGCGGATGCTCGGCAGGAGCAGCAGACACCGGTGAGAAGCAGCTCACATTCATGTTCCGCGGCGGCGAAGACGAGAAGGCCGCCTACACGACGGCCATCAAGGCATTCGAGAAGGCCAACGACGTCAAGGTCAAGATCATCGTCACCACCGCCGATGACTACTCCACCAAGCTCAAGGCCGCCATCGCCGGCAAGCAGATCCCGGACGTGTTCTACATCGCCCAGGGCGACATCCAGGCCTACGTCAACAACGGCGTGGTCCTCGACATCACCGACTACGTCGAAAGCTCCGAAACCCTCGACCTCGACAACATCTGGGACTACGGCGTCGACAGCTACCGCTTCGACGGCAGCCTGGTCGGCGAGGGTGCGATCTACGCGCTGCCAAAGGACGTCGGACCGTTCTCGTTCGGCTACAACAAGACCATGTTCGAGGCCGCCGGCATCCCGCTGCCCGACGTGGACGTGCCCCTCACCCTCGAAGAGTTCGTGGACATCTCCAAGCAGCTGACCAAGGACCTCGACGGCGACGGCGAGCTCGACCAGTGGGGCACCGGCCTGAACGTGCAGTGGAGCCTGCAGTCGTTCGCCTGGTCCAACGGCGCCGACTTCCTCAACGAGGACCGCACCAAGGTCACGGTCGACACCCCCGAGTTCGCCGAGGCCCTGCAGTGGTTCGCCGACCTGTCCAACGTCGAGGGCGTCACGCCGTCCACCGCCCAGGCGCAGACCCTCGACACCTACCAGCGCTGGATGAGCGGCCAGATCGCGTTCTTCCCGGTGGGCCCGTGGGACGTCTCCACGTACGCCGACCTGGACTTCGACTGGGACCTGATCCCGTACCCGGCCGGCAAGACCGGTGAGTCCGCCACCTGGGTCGGCTCGCTCGGCATCGCGGTCGGCTCGACCACCGAGTACCCGGAGCTGTCCGAGAAGCTCGTCGAGTACCTCTCCGCCGACGAAACCGCGCAGCAGACGCTCGTCGACGCCGGTGTGCAGATCCCGAACCTCCAGGACATGGCCGACACCTGGGTGGCCGACTCGACCACCAAGCCGGCCAACAAGCAGGAGTTCCTCGACATCGTCAACGACTACGGTCGCGCGCTGCCGGCGAACAACACCTACAACGCCGAGTGGTACGACGAGCTGTTCACCAACATCCAGCCGGTGCTCGACGGCAAGCAGACCGCCGCCGACTACCTCAAGGAGGCCCAGCCCAAGATGCAGGCCTTCCTGGACGACGCCAACGCGCAGGCCGGTATCGGCTAATACCGCCCGGATGCCGCGGCCGCGCTCTCTACGCGTGGCCGCGGCATCCGCCCCCGGCCCCGGCCGGTCCCAGCTCATCGGAATCAAGTCAAGGAAGATCGCTGATGTCCACTGAAATCCTCCGCACCAAGCCGCGCCGCTCACGACTGCACCGGCGTGAGCACCAGGTCGCCCTGCTGTTCATCGCGATCCCCCTGATCGGGTTCCTGCTCTTCACGCTCTACCCGCTGCTCTACTCCGTCTACGCCTCGTTCACGAGCTGGAACGGCCTGGCCGCCCCGAAGTTCAACGGCCTCGACAACTACATCAAGATGTGGAACGACCCGTACTTCCTCAAGGCCATGTGGAACACGCTGTTCATGATGATCGGCATCCCGATCGGCCTGGTGCTCTCGATGGCGCTGGCGCTCGGGCTCAACCGCAAGATGCGCGGCACCACGTTCTTCCGCACCGTCTACTACGTGCCCGTGATCTCCTCGATCGCCGCCATCGCCATCCTCTGGCAGTGGGCCTACAACGGTGACTTCGGCCTGGTCAACCAGGTCCTGGACATCTTCGGCATCCAGGGCCCGAATTGGCTCGCCGACAAGGACACCGTCAAGCCCGCACTGATCATCATGGCCACCTGGAAGGGCCTGGGCTACTCCATGCTCCTCTACCTGGCCGCGCTGCAATCGGTGCCGCGTTACCTCTACGAGGCCGCATCGCTGGACGGCGCCGGCACCTGGCAGCAGTTCCGCAACATCACCATGCCGATGGTGCGCCCGGTCACCTTCTTCCTCGTCGTCACGAGCATCATCGGCGGGTCGCAGATCTTCATCGAGATCAACATCATGACCCCGCTGGGTGGCCCGGAGTTCAGCTCGGCCTCCATCGTCTGGTACATCTGGCGCCAGGCGTTCAACAACCTGCACATGGGGTACGCCTCGGCCATGTCGATCGTGCTCGGGCTGATCATCTTCGTGATCACCGTCATCCAATTCCGGCTCAACCGCCGCAACCAGTTCTCGATCGACTGAAGGCCGCCATCGTGAGTACGTCAACTTCCCTCCCCGGCCCCACCGCGGCCGCGCCGCTGCTCGACCCGCAGGCCGGGCTCCCCGGCCGCACCCCGGTGCGCTCCGGCCGCCGCGGCAACACGCCCGCCGCGCTGTCGCGCACCTCGCGGTACAAGATCGGCAACGTGCTGGTCACGTTGATCCTCTCGATCGGCGCGATCGTGATGCTCGGCCCGCTGGTCTGGACCTTCTCCACGTCGCTCAAGACCCACGACGCGATCTTCGCCCTGCCGCCGCAGTGGATCCCCGATCCGGTGGTGTGGGAGAACTACCTGCGCGTCTGGACGGCCGGTCCGCTGCTCAGCGGCATCCGGAACAGCCTGATCGTGGCCGGCACCGTCACCGTGATCGGCTCGCTCACCTCGTCGATCGCCGCCTTCGCCTTCGCGAAGATGCGGATGCCGTTCAAGAACGCCGCGTTCCTCATGCTGCTCGCCGGCCTGATGATCCCGTTCCCGACCATCATGATTCCGCAGTTCATGGTCTTCGCCGAGATCGGCTGGGTCGACACCCTGCTGCCGCTGATCGTGCCGGGCCTGTTCGGCAACATCATCATGATCTTCTTCCTCAAGCAGTACCTCGAGAACGTGCCGGACTCGATCATCGAGGCCGCCAAGCTCGACGGTGCCTCGTACCTGCAGATCTTCTGGCGGCTGATCTTCCCGGCCATCCGCCCGGCAATGGCCGCCCAGTTCATCCTCTGGTTCATGGCAGTGTGGAACGACTACCTGGCCCCGATCATCTACCTGAACACCCCGGAGAAGCAGACCCTGCAGCTCGTGATCGCGAGCTTCAACGCCCAGTACGCCAGCCAGACCGACTACCCGCTGATCATGGCGGCGTCATTCATCGCGCTGCTGCCCGTGCTGATCGTGTTCATCATCTTCCAGCGCCAGATCATCGAATCCGTCGCCCTCACCGGCGGGAAGGGGTAGCCATGACTGTCCTCGACGAACGCCCGGGCGCCGCGCCCGGCGCCCTGCAGAGCCTGGCCCCGGCCCCCGCCGGCGACCCCGCCGACTGGGGCACCCGCAACGCCCACGACCCCACCGTCGTGCGTGACACCGACGGCACCTGGTACATGTTCTCCACGGATGCCGCCGCCGGCGCCGATTCGGTGGCCGCCGGCGTGCACGTGCGCCGCTCCGACGACCTCGTCACCTGGACCTTCGTGGGCACCGCGCTCGACGGCGTGCCCGCGGCCGCGTTCGAGTGGAGCCAGGCCCCCGGGCTCTGGGCCCCCGAGGTCGTGCGCTGGCCGGCGCCCGGCGCCGCGAGTGACGACGCCGTGACAGACAGTGCCGACGTTCGGTGGCACATGTACTACTCGGCCTCCACCTTCGGTTCGAACACCTCGGCCATCGGCCTGGCCGTGGCGCGCACCCTCGCCGGACCCTGGGAGGACCGCGGCATCGTCGTGGGCACCCGGGCCGGCACCGACACGCAGAACGCCATCGACGCGGCCGTCACGATCGACCGCTCCGGCACCCCGTGGCTGACCTACGGCTCGTTCTTCTCCGGCCTCTACACGCTGCCGCTGGATGCCGTGACCGGCCGGCCCGCGACGCCGGGCGCCCTCGGCGCCCTCATCGCCCGCCGGCCCGTGTCGGTGGACCGCGCGATCGAGGGCGCCTTCATCGTCTACCGCCGTGAAGAGGACCGCTACGTGCTGTTCTCCTCCTACGACTCGCTTTTCGACAGCTACAACGTGCGCGTGGCCGTGGCGGAGGAGATCACCGGGCCGTACACCGACCTGCTCGGCCACGTGCTGACCGACCTGGACGGTGCGCCGGAGCTGATCGGCACCAAGGTGCTCGGCAGTCACCGGTTCGGCGACGACACCGGCTGGCTCGCCCCCGGGCACAACTCGATCCTCATCGAGGCCGGCCTGCCCGGCGCCGACGACCCGGCCGGCGACGGCTACCGGGCGCCGGAGTACTTCATGGTGCACCACGTGCGCTTCGCCGAGGACCCCCACCAGCACGTCGTGCAGCTGCGGCGCACCTTCTTCACCGAGACCGGTTGGCCGGTCGTCTCCCCGCAGCCGTTCGCCGGCGCCGAACTCGAACGACTGGATGCGCCGGTGCACCTGGCCGGACCGTGGAACGTCGTGCGCCTCGGCCCGGAGTCCTCCGTCCTGGTGGACTCCGTCGCCGGCACGGTGGCGCTGGCGCCGACTGTGCTCGTGCCCACCGAACCGGCGGCTGGCGCCGACCGGCTCTTCGATGGCGAGCCCGTGGCCGTGCGGCTGGTGGTCGGTACCGATGCATCGGGCACCGCCGCATCGGGCACCGCCGCATCCGGCATCGAGCTCGACGCCGTCGTCTTCACCAGTTGGGACTGGGCCAACGCCCGGCCCGCGCTCTCCTTCAGCGGCCTCGCCGCCGACGGCGTGGCCTGGTTCGGCACGAGAGGAGCCTGACATGGACGACTACGCCATCGGCTGGGCCGGCAAGGTGATGCACTGGCTGCGGTTCGCGATCGCCCTCGTGGTGATCAACCTGCTGTTCATCGCGGGCACCGTCGCCGGGCTCGTCGTGCTCGGGGTGTTCCCGGCCGCGACCGCCGCGGCCATCCTGCTCGGCCGGCTGCGCGCCGGCCAGCCCGGCGACCGGCTGGTGCGGGACTTCATCAGCGCCTACCGGGCCCAGTTCTGGCACCTGAATGTCGTGGCGATCCCGTTCCACGCCGCCGCCGTGCTGATCTTCCTCGACCTGGTGGCGTTCCAGACCACCGCGGCCGCCGGTAGTCCGGTGAGCGCCGTGCTGCTCGTGCTGCTGGTCGTGGCCTCCGTGGGCACCCTGCTCGCGGTCTTCTCGGCCATCACGATCTGCACCCGCTACCGCGACTCCGCCCGGTCGATCTGGCGGTATGCGTTCGTGCTGCCGTTCGTGTCTCCGGTACTCAGCGTGTCGCTGATCCTCGGCCTGGGCGCCCTCACCCTCGCCCTGTTCCAGTTCGGCGTGCTGATTCCCCTGGTCGGGGCGTCCGCACCGCTGTTCCTGGCCGGCTGGCTCATCGACCACCGCCTCGCCGCCCTCGACGCCGCGCATCCCGCGCACGGCGCCGTGCGGAACGAAGACGGTGCCCTGCCACTGGCTCCGTCCCGGCGCGCTTCGCTCGCTTGAGCCGCCGCCGCCCACCCACTTTCACGCACTCGATTTCGCACCTTTTTACAACGTTGCACAGATAGGACAGGATCTCCATGACCACCGCACGAATCAGCATCGACCGCAGCAATGTGGTCGCAACCATCAACCGGCGCATCTTCGGTTCCTTCGTGGAACACCTGGGCCGCTGCGTCTATGACGGGATCTACGAACCCGACCACCCCACCGCCAACGAGGACGGCTTCCGCCTCGACGTGGTCGACCTGGTCAAGGAGCTCGGCTCGACCACCATCCGCTACCCCGGCGGCAACTTCGTCTCCGGCTACAAGTGGGAAGACGGCGTGGGCCCCCGCGACCGGCGCCCGGTGCGCCGCGACCTGGCCTGGCACTCCCTGGAGAGCAACCAGGTGGGCCTGGAGGAGTTCGGCCGCTGGTGCGAGCTGACCGGCTCCGAGCTGATGATGGCCGTGAACCTCGGCACCCGCGGGATCGAATCGGCCCTCGACCTGCTCGAGTACGCCAACGGCGAGGCCGGCACGGCCCTGGCCGACGAGCGCGTGCGGAACGGCAAGACCGAACCGTACGACATCCGCATGTGGTGCCTCGGCAACGAGATGGACGGCCCGTGGCAGGTCGGCCACATGTCCTCCGACGACTACGGCAAGATCGCCGCCCGCACCGCGTCGGCGATGAAGACCGCCGACCCGTCGCTGGAGCTCGTGGTCTGCGGCTCCTCCGGCTCGGCGATGCCGACCTTCGGCGAGTGGGAGCGCGTCGTGCTCGAGCACAGCTACGACTCCGTCGACTACATCTCCTGCCACGCCTACTACCAGGAGCGGAACGGTGACCTGGCCTCCTACCTGGCGTCGTCGCTGGAGATGAAGTACTTCATCGACACCGTTGTGGCCACCGCCGACCACGTCAAGCACAAGCTGCGCAGCAAGAAGACCATCCAGCTCTCCTTCGACGAGTGGAACATCTGGTACCTCGAGGAGCACCAGGCCTCCGAAGAGGTCAACGACGAGTGGCGTTTCGCGCCGCGTCAGCTCGAGGACGTCTACTCCGTGGCCGACGCCGTCGTGCTCGGCAACCTGCTGATGACCCTGCTGCAGAACCACGACCGGGTCACCAGCGCCTCGCTGGCCCAGCTGGTGAACGTGATCGCCCCGATCATGACCGAACCGGGTGGAGCGTCCTGGCGCCAGACCACGTTCTTCCCGTTCTCGGTGACCTCCCGGCTCGCCCGCGGTGAGGTGCTCACGCCCCGCATCGACGTCGGCAGCTACGACACCGCCGTCTACGGCGCCGCTCCGCTGGTGGACTCGGTCGCGACCGTGGACGCCGAAACCGGCACCGCGGCTGTGTTCCTGGTGAACCGCAGCCAGACCGAGTCGATCGAGGTGGCCATCGACGTTGCCGGGCTCGGCGCATCCGTCATCACCGAAGCCGTCACCCTGCACGACGCCGACCCGTACGCGAAGAACACCCTCGCCGACCAGAACCGGGTAGGCCTGAAAGACCTCACCGGTTCATCGCTGGCCGAGGGCACGCTCACGGTGACGTTGCCGCCCGTGTCATGGTCGGCGATCGCGCTCGGTTAGGACGAACGGGTCGGGCGGGCACGCTCGCGGGCCTGCTCGTCCTGGCCTTGGCCGCGGTGCTCCTGTTCCTGCTGAGCGGATGCTCGGCCGAAACGGGGGCCCGCGAGCTCAGCGGTGACCTCGCCACCCACGACCCGGCCTTCGTGGCCGAAGCCGACGGTGGCGCGTCGTACGTGTACTCCACCGGCAATGGGGACATCGCGGACGGCAACATCCAGATCCGCCGGTCCGTCGACGGGCTGGCCTGGGACTACGTCGGCGAGGTCTGGCAGGAGAAGCCGGCCTGGCTGGTGGAGGCGGTGCCCGGAGTCGACAACTTCTGGGCGCCGGAGCTCTACCAGCATGACGGCACCTGGTACCTCTACTATTCGGCGTCGCTGTTCGGCACGAACACCTCGGTGATCGCGCTGGCGACCAACAGCACCCTCGACCCGGATGCCGCCGGCTACGAGTGGGTCGACCAGGGTGAGGTGATCACCTCCGTGGGCACCGACTACAACGCGATCGATCCCGGTGTGGTGGAGGACGCCGACGGCACGCCGTGGCTGAGCTTCGGCTCGTTCTCCTCCGGGCTGCACCTGGTCGAGCTCGAGTGGCCGACCGGGTTGCGCGCCACCGACGCCGACCCCGAGCTGATCGCCGACCGTGACCTGGCCACGAATGCACTCGAGGCGCCGTACCTGCTCGCGCACGACGACTACTTCTACCTCTTCTTCTCCCGGGACTTCTGCTGCCGGGGCACCGACAGCACCTACAACATCGCTGTCGGCCGGTCGGACTCGGTGACCGGACCATACCTCGACGCCAACGGCGCGGCCCTGCTCGACGACGGCGGCACCCCGCTGCTGGAAAGCGACGGCGACCGGGTCGGACCCGGCGGCCAGTCGGTGTCCGGCGGCTTGCTCGCCTTCCACTACTACGACGCGGCCCTCGACGGCGCCTTCCAACTCGGCCTCATCCCGATCACCTGGGACGACGGCTGGCCCGTGGTGGCCTGGGACTGACCCGCCTGCGTTCCCGCCCGGTACGACTTCCCGACAATCCACAGGAGCACCCCATGTCCATTCCTGGACCCGTCAGCCCGATCGCGGGCGCGCACAGCACCCTCCGCCCGCTTCCGTTCGACGCCGTGAACCTCACCGGGACCGGCCAGCTGGCCAGCTGGCAGCGGGTGAACCGGGAGGCCACCCTGGCTCACTGCGTGGAGCAGCTCGAGGTGTCCGGGGCGCTCGCCAACCTGCGGATCGCGGCCGGCCGGGAAAGCGATGCCTTCCGCGGCTTCGTCTTCGCCGACTCCGACGTCTACAAGGTGCTCGAGGCCATCGGCTGGGAGGCGGGCCGGGCCGACGGCGGGGCGGATGCCTTCGCCGGGTTCGTCGACGACACCGTGGCGCTGCTGCAGGCGGCCCAGCAGGATGACGGCTACCTGGACTCGTTCTTCCAGGTCGTCAAGCCCGAGGAGCAGTTCGCCGACCTGCGCTGGGGCCACGAGATGTACTGCCTCGGGCACCTGCTGCAGGCCGGGGTGGCGTGGGCGCGCACCCGCGACCGCACCGACTTGCTCGAGGTGGGGCTGCGGTTCGCCGGGCTGGTCGAGCAGCGCTTCGGCGCCGGTGGCACGGATGCGGTCTGCGGGCATCCGGAGATCGAAACCGCCCTGGTCGAGGTGCACAGGGTCACCGGCGAGCGGCGCTGGCTCGAGCTGGCCGAGCGATTCATCGACCTGCGCGGCCACCGCACCGTGGGCGAGGACCGGTTCGGCTACGGCTATTTCCAGGACCACGAACCGGTGCGGAGGGTGCCGGGCGCCACGGGGCACTCGGTGCGCCAGCTCTACCTGGCCGCCGGGGTGGCGGATGCCTACGCCGAGAACGGCGACCCCGAACTGCTCGCCGCCCTGGAGCGGATCTGGAGCGACGTGCACCAGGGCAAGATGTATGTCACCGGCGGCCTCGGCTCCCGGCACCGCGACGAGGCCTTCGGCGACCCGTTCGAGCTGCCGCCGGACCGTGCCTACTCCGAGACCTGCGCCGCGATCTCCAGCGTGCAGTTCAACTGGCGGATGCTGCTGATCACCGGCGAGGGCCGGTTCGCCGACGAGATCGAACGCGCGCTGTACAACGCCGTGGCGGGCTCGACCACGAGCGACGGCACCGCGTTCTTCTACTCCAACCCGCTGCAGGTGCGCACCCACCGGGACGGCGCGCACGAGCAGGCCCCCGCCCGCCGGGTGGGCTGGTACGACTGCGCCTGCTGCCCGCCGAACCTGGCCCGGCTGGTCTCCTCGCTGCAGCACTACGCGGCGACGACCGCGGCGGGATCGCTGCAGCTGCACCTCTACGAGACCGGCACCATCGACCTCGGCGCGGTCGGCGGCGAAGCGACCGTGGCCCGGATCAGCACCGGTTACCCGGTCGACCCCGTGGTGGCGATCGAGTTCGACGCCCCGTTCACCGGCGGCGAGGTGGCGCTGCGGGTGCCCGGCTGGGCGGAGTCCTGGCGGCTGAGCGTGAACGGCGAGGCGACGGATGCGCCGGTGTCCGGCGGATACCTGCGGGTGGCCGAGGTGGCCGGGGTGGGCATCCGCTCGATCGAGTTGGTGTTGGAGATGCCGGTGCGGATGCGCCGGGCGCATCCGCAGGTGGACGCGGTGCGCGGCTGCGTCGTGGTGACCCGCGGGCCGCTGGTTTATGCGCTGGAGCAGGCCGACCTGCCCGAGGCGCTGGTGCTCGAGGACTTCGTGATCGATGCGGCGGTGCCCGCCGTGCTCGGCGCCGTCGACCCGGACCTGGGGGTGCCGCTGGTGCGGATCACCGGGTCACGCCGGGCGGCGGACACGGGGGAGCTCTACCCGGCGCTGGCTGAATCGGCCGGAGGGGTGGTGCCGATCGGCGGCGAGCCGCTGACCGTTACCGCGGTGCCGTACTACCGGTGGGGCAACCGCGCCCCCGGCGGTATGCGCGTCTGGATCCCTACCAGCTAGCCCCTCGACCGCATCCGCGCACGCCATGTTGCTCGCGGCGTGGGTTGGTGCTCGTGGCGTGCGATATGCGGCGACATATCGCACGCCACGAGACTTTTCACGCGCCACGACATTTTTTGCACGCCGTGGCAGCGCCGCGGCAGCGCGGCCCGGGCCCGGTCAGGCGCGGTGCGCGGCGTACTGGGCGCGGATGACCGGGTGGAAGTCCGGGGTGGGCTGTGACGCGGTCGCCACCGACCAGGCCGGCCGGGTGTCGGTGAGCGCCCAGGCGGCCTGCACGGCACCGCCGTCGGCCACGTACTCGCCGGGGACGGGCACGGCCACGGGGGCTTCGAAGACCTGCGCGGCGATCAGCTGCACGGCCGGGTTCTGCGCTGCGCCGCCGATGAGCAGGATGCGCTCCGCCGTCACACCCTGTGCCCGCACCGCGTCCAGGCCGTCGGCGAGGCCGCAGAGCAGCCCCTCGATGGCGGCCCGGGCAAGGTTCGGCCGGGTGGTCGAGCCGAGGGTGAGGCCGAACAGGGACGCGGTGGCGTCGGGCAGGTTCGGGGTGCGCTCGCCCTCGAAGTAGGGCTGCAGTACCAGGCCGTCGGCGCCGGGCTCGGCCTCGAGGGCGAGCCGGCCGAGTTCGTTGTGGTCAACGCCGAGCAGGCCCGCGATCGAGTCGAGGATGCGGGCGGCGTTCAGGGTGGCGATCAACGGCAGGTTCAGCCCGCTCGCGTCGGCGAACCCGGCGACGGTGCCGGACGCATCCTCGCTGGGCTGCCCGGTGACGGCGAAGACGGTGCCGCTGGTGCCGATCGAGACGACGACGTCGCCGGCCGCGGCGCCCAGGCCCAGGGCCGCCCCGGCGTTGTCGCCGGCGCCGACGCCCACGACCAGCCCGGCGGGAACGCCGGGCAGGGCAACGGTGGTGCCGGCGGTGTCGCCCGGGCCGAGCACCCGGGGGAGCTGCGCGTCGTGGCCGAGGCCGCGCACGAGCAACTCGCGGTCGTAGTCGCCGGCGGCGGCCGACCAGTAGCCGGTGCCGCTGGCATCCGACCTGTCGGTGGTGAGCTCGGTGAGCACCGGGCCGAGTTCGCTCTCGCCGGCCGGGCCGTAGCCGCGCAACCGCCAGCTGAGCCAGTCGTGGGGGAGGGCGACCGCGGCGACGCGGGCGGCGTTGGCCGGTTCGGCGTCCCGCAGCCAGCGCAGCTTGGTGACGGTGAACGAGGCCACCGGCACCACGCCGGTGCGGCGGGCGTACTCCGCGGCGCCGACCTCGTCGATCAGGGCGGCGGCGGCGGGGGCGCTGCGAGTGTCGTTCCAGAGCAGCGCCGGGCGGATGACCCGACCGGCGTCATCCAGCACCACCATGCCGTGCTGCTGCGCGGCCACCGAGAGGGCGGCGACGTCGCCGAGCCCGCCGGCGTCCTCGATGGCGGCGAGCAGGGCGTCCCACCAGGCGGCGGGATCGACCTCGGTGCCAACCGGGTGGCTCGCCTTGCCCGTGCGCACCAGCGCGCCCGTGTCGGCATCCCGCACGACCACCTTGCAACTCTGTGTCGACGAGTCGACTCCGGCAACCAGCGTCATGACGCACTCCAAACTAGAAACTCGCGTTGGGTGGGCATAACTCCTGCAATTTTCCGCCGGGCCGGATTCCGGCCCCGGAATTCCGCGGCAGCCGCCGGACGGGACGGGAAATTGCAGGAGTTATGCCACCATCCACGGGCGGGAGGGCATCCTCGCCGTCATCGCCCAGGGTGGTTCACACATAAAATGTTCTGGGTCTAAACATATTCGGTTCGGGGTGCGTCTGCCAACCCGTGCGGATGCGTCGGCGCCCGCGGTTCCGGGCCGCACGAGTTGCCAGTTGCCGCCCACTGGCCGGGGCAGAGGGGGCACGAACTGTCATCTCGGGCAGGGCCGAGCACCTGAGTGTGCAGTTGGTGCCCGTTCAGCGGCGCTGAGCGGGCGTCAACTGGCAACTCAGATCTGCCGTTCGGGAGCGGACGGTCAGCGGGTGGGGCTGCTCGCTCGCAGGATCACCCGGGTTTCGACGCGGATGACCTCGTCGGAGGTGAGGGCGGCGTCGGAGAGCGCGAGCTCAACGGCCTTGCGGCCGAGGTCGGCCAGCGGGATGTTCACCGTGGTCAGCGCCGGCGTGACGTCGCGGGCGGTGTCAATGTCGTCGAAGCCGGCCACCGCGACATCCCGCGGAACGACGATGCCAGCCTCACGCAGCGCCGACATGGCGCCGATGGCCATCACGTCGCTCACGGCGAAGACCA
Source organism: Cryobacterium sp. AP23 (assembly GCF_054075385.1). NCBI lineage: Bacteria > Bacillati > Actinomycetota > Actinomycetes > Micrococcales > Microbacteriaceae > Cryobacterium > Cryobacterium sp. AP23. The sequence goes on from NZ_CM133415.1 coordinate 3,262,449, forward strand.
ACTCCACCGAGTCCAGGCCGCCGGCGAGCAGCTCGGTCGCCGCCGCGAACCCGCCGTCGCGGGTGAACTCGCCCCGCACGATGTGGTCGGGATGGATGGCGATGCCGTGCTCGGCCAGCCCGTCAGCGAAACCGGCCAGTCGGTCCCGGGAGGTGACCAGGGCGCGCGCCCCGCCGATGGCGGCGAAGCGCCGGTAGCCCGCGGCGACGAGGCTGTTGGCCAGCGCCCGGGCGCCGAGGTAGTTGTCGACCACCACGGTGCTGAACGGCAGGCCCTCCTGGCTGATCAGCACGACGCGGCCGCCGGTGCCGGCGAAGGCCCTGAGCTCGGCGATCAGCGCAGCTTGCGACTCGGAGCCGTCGGTGCGGCTGCCGGTGAGGATCATCACGCGGGGCCGCTGGCCGCGCAGGGCGCGCACCAACTCGATCTCGCGTTCGGTGCTGCGCTCGGTGACCGCCATGGTCACGATCAGGCCCTCCGCCTCGGCGGCCCGGATGACCCCGGCGGCGATGGAGGAGAAGTACGGGTCGGCGATGTCGCTCACCAGCAACGCCACCGTCGAGGTCGATCCCTTGGCAACCGCCTGGGCGGAGAAGTTCGGCGTGTAGTTGAGCCTGGCTGCGGCGGCGAGCACCCTCTGCCGGTAGTCCTCGTTGACCTTGCGGGCGCTGCCGTTCAGCGAGCGGGATGCGGTCGCCAGCGAGACGCCGGCCTCGCGGGCCACGTCGTGCAGGGTGGCCGGGGCCGTCGCGGGGAAATCTGCCATGGAACTGTCCTTTCCTGACTCCCGTGCCGGGGCCCGGTGTTGGGGGAAAGCCTATTCCCAAACCTCCGCTGCAGGGGCACACGCCGCTGCGGTCTGTGCCGGGTCAGGCGCCAAGCCGGGCGCGGGAGTTGGACAGGTGCGTGCGGGTTGCGGCCGCGGCGCCGAGGGGGTCGCCGCGGCGGATGGCGGCGACGATGTCCCCGTGCTCCTGCACGACGCGGGCGAAGTGGAGGGACTCCGCAGACTCGTCCGCGGCGACGAGGCGGCTATGCGGCATCGCGATCATGGTCGGGCCGAGCGAGCGCAGCAGGTCGACGAAGTGCCGGTTGTTCGCCGCTTCGGCGATGCACTCGTGCAGCGCGAAGTCGGCCCGCGCGGCGCCGCCCGGGTTGCCGGCGCTGGCGGCGAAGTGCCCGAGCGCCTCGTCGAGCCGGCGCAGCTGGGCCGGGGTGCGGCGCTGCGCGGCCAGGGCGGCCGCCTCCACCTCGATGCCCAGCCGGAAATCGAGCAACGCCACCACGTCGCCGGCCGTGTGCAGCTCGCCGGGGTCGGCCGTGAACGGCGACTGCGCCGGCCGGGTGAGCACGAACGAGCCCTTGCCCCGGTAGGTTTCGACCAGGCCCGCCACCTGCAGGCGGGAGATGGCCTCCCGGACGACCGTGCGGCTCACGCCGTACCGTTCCATCAGGGCGCTCTCGGTGGGGAGTTTGTCGCCGGGCCGCACCGAACCGTTCACGATCAGGGCGGTGAGCCGGTCGCCGACACCGTGGCTCAGGCTCGCCGAACCGTCCCGGTCAATCGGGTCGTCGAGGGGAGGCGTTGCCGGGTGTGCGGGGGGTGGTGGTGTGGGCGACACGGGTGTCCTTCGGCTAGCTGAATTCAATGCTGTCAGAGACCCAGGCCAGCGCCTGCTCGCTGAGCGTGAAGCCGAGGCCGGGACGGGCCGGCACGAGCATCCGCCCGCCCGCGGTCTCGAGGCGTTCGTTGAAGAGCGGGTTCAGCCATTCGAAGTGTTCCACCCAGGGCTCGCGCGGGTAGGCGGCGGCGAGGTGCACGTGGATCTCCATCGCGAAGTGCGGCGCGAGCTGCAGCCCGGCCTGGTCGGCCAGGTTGGCCAGGCGGAGGAACGGGGTGATGCCGCCGATGCGCGGGGCGTCGGGCTGGATGATGTCGACCGAGCGGTGCTCGATCAGGCTGATGTGTTCGGCCACGCTGGAGAGCATCTCGCCGGTGGCGATGGAGGTGTCCAGCGCCGCGGCCAGCTGGGCGTGGCCCTCGGCGTCGTAGGCGTCGAGCGGTTCCTCGATCCAGACCAGGCCGTACTGCTCGAGGATCCGGCCCATCCGCATGGCCGTGGGCCGGTCCCACTGCTGGTTCGCGTCGACCATGAGCGGCACATCGGGGCCGAGATGCTCCCGGATCGCGGCGACACGGGCGAGGTCGACCCGGGAATCGGGGTGACCGACCTTGAGCTTGATGCCGCCGATGCCGTCGGCCAGCGACTGAGTGGCCCGTTCCTTGACCTCCTCGATCGGTGCCTGCAGGAAGCCGCCGGAGGTGTTGTAGGTGCGCACCGAATCGCGGTAGGCGCCGAGCAACTTGGCCAGCGGAAGGTCGGCCCGCTTGGCCTTGAGGTCGTAGAGGGCGATGTCGATCGCGGCGATGGCCTGCGTGGCCACTCCGCTGCGCCCCACCGAGGCGCCGGCCCAGAGCAGCTTCTGGTAGATCCGGCCGATGTCGCTGGGGTCCTCGCCGATCAGGTCGCTGGCGATTTCCTTCGCGTGCGCGTACTGCGCCGGCCCGCCGGCCCGCTTGGAGTAGCTGAAACCGATGCCGTGGTGGCCGTCGTCGGTTCTCACTTCGGCGAAGAGGAACACGATCTCGGTCATCGGCTTCTGCCGGCCGGTGAGAACCTTGGCGTCGCTGATCGGGGTGGCCAGGGGCAGTGTCAGCGTCGACAGCTTGACGTGACGGATGCGATCCGTCGTGGCCGCGCCCCCGGACACCGCGGCGAGGGGATCGGGGGAGCCGGGGGTGAGCGTCATGAGAACGTCCTTCGTTGGAGGGTCAATGCAGCCAACCTATCGCATAACTTCTCATGTTGTCCTACAAGTTGACGTTTAGTCTGCCTGTCGGGACCGGGCACTAGCAGTGACCACGCGTCGGGGCGAAGATCGACTCGACGAGCGTCGGCGGCCGGCGCGGGATGGATGAGCGTGGAGACTGGCGCCGGGAAGCACTGGTCGACCGCCAGCCTGAGGCGGGAGTACATCAGTGTCGAACTGGTGTCAGGCACCGTGCTTGTGGGGGTCGTGATCGCCGTGGCCGACCAATCGGGCGGCATCCTCGACGTCTTCGCGATCACGGTCTTCAGCCTGCTGGTCTTCTGGGCCACCGAGGTGTTCGCGCACACCGTCGCCGCCCAACGGCGCCGCAGCGACACCGAGGTCGTGAGCGTGCGCGCCTCCCTACGCACTGCGGTCGGCGACTCCAGGGGATTGCTGCTGGCGGGCATCCTGCCGCTGGTCTTCCTGCTGCTCGGGCTGCTCGGGATCCACGAGGGTGAGGTGGCCTACTGGACTGCACTGTGGGCGCAGGTGGCGCTGCTGGCCGTGGTGGGCTGGATCGCGTTCGGCGGCTCGCGGATCGCCTGGTACTGGCGTGTCTGCGGGGCGCTGGCCACGGCGACCCTGGGGATGCTTGCGATCCTGCTGAAAATCCTCGTGCACTGACGCCCAACCCACTGCGTCCGCGCCGGCGCGTCTGGCCGGATGCCGGGGGACGTACTAGCCTCGCCCCATGGTTTCCTTGACTCCCCGGCCCGCTGGCGCGCTGGCACTGTCCCTGTCGCCCCTCACCCTCGGCACCTCCGGCTGGTCGCCGCGGAGCGCGGCGGAGAACGCCGCCACGGATGCCCTGGCCGCCGACTTCGCGGCCGGCCGGCTGGCCACCAACGTCATCGACACCTCCAACATCTACGGCGACTCGCACTCCGAAGAGGTCATCGGGCGGGCCCTGGGCGGCACGGTCGGCCCCGGCCTGGTCGTGCAGACCAAGCTCGACCGGGACGTGGCCCGGAACGACTTCTCCGCCGAGCAGATGGAGCGCTCGCTGCGGCAGTCCCTCGACCGGTTGGGACTGGACGCCGTTGACGTGTTGTTCCTGCACGACCCCGAGAACGTCGGTTTCGACACTGTTATGCAGCGCGGCGGCGCCGTTGACGCGATCGTGGCGATGCGCGACCGGGGCGTGGCGCGTGCGATCGGCATCTCCGGCGGCCCGGTCGCGATGATGCGGCGCTTCGTCGACACCGGCATCTTCGACGCCGTGATCAACCACAACCGCCTCACCCTGGTGGACCGTTCCGCGACGAGCCTCTACCAGGAGGCCAGGGACCGGAACATGATCGTGCAGAACGCCGCCCCGTTCGGCGCCGGAGTCCTCACCGGCGACCCCCGGTTCGCGGGCAGCTACGCCTACGGGCCGATTGCGCCCGAGACCCAGGCCGCCGTCGACGCCGCCACCCGGATTGCGGCCGAGGCCGGCATCCCGCTGGCGGCGCTTTCGCTGCAGTTCAGCCTGCGGCATCCGCTGGTCGACACGACGGTGGTGGGAATCCGCACCCGCGAACGCTTCGACGAGACCGTCGCCCACGCCGCGCTCGCCGTGCCGGACGAGGTCTGGGCGGAACTCGACGCCATCGCCCCGCCCACGTAAAACTTCGCGTGGGACGGGGCTCAGGTCGCGGCTCGCGGGATGTGGGGGCGGGCGGGGATGACCGCGCCCCGGCCAGAAGGAGCTGACCGGGGCGAGGGTGGGGCTGGCGGACCAGCGGACGAGCGAGCTCGCGGACGAGCGGGCGCGGCCTAGCGGGCGCCGAGCAGGTGCTCGAGGGCCAGCTGCTGCAGGCGCACGAAGCCGAAGCCCTTGCCGCCGAAGTACTCCTCCGGGGCGAAGTCCTCGTAGGCGCTCGTGTCGGCGAGGAAGTCGTCGTAGCTCTCGCCCTCGGCCAGGGTGGGCACCGAGAGTTCGGGCACGCGGGACGCGGCCAGCTGCTCCTGCACCTCGGGGTCGGCGCGGAAGGCCGCGGCGCGCTCCTTGAGCAGCAGGTAGGTGCGCATGTTCGCGGCGGCAGAGTCCCAGACCCCGGTGATGTCCTCGGTGCGGCTCGGCTTGTAGTCGAAGTGACGCGGGCCGTCATAGGACGGGCCGCCGTTCGGGCCGCCGTTTTCGAGCAGGTCCACCAGCGAGAACGCGTTCTGAAGGTCGCCGTGGCCGAAGACCAGGTCCTGGTCGTACTTGATGCCGCGCTGGCCGTTGAGGTCGATGTGGAAGAGCTTGCCCTGGTAGAGCGCCTGGGCGATGCCGGCGGTGAAGTTCAGCCCGGCCATCTGCTCGTGGCCGACCTCGGGGTTGACGCCGACGAGCTCGGGGCGGTCGAGGGTGGTGATGAACGCCATCGCGTGGCCGACCGTGGGCAGCAGGATGTCGCCGCGCGGTTCGTTGGGCTTGGGCTCGATGGCGAAGCGGATGTCATAGCCCTTGTCGGTGACATAGTCGCCGAGCAGGTTGACGGCCTCGCGGTAGCGGTCCAGGGCCGAGCGGATGTCCTTGGCGGCGTCGTACTCGGCGCCCTCGCGGCCGCCCCACATCACGAACGTCTTGGCGCCGAGCTCGGCGGCGAGGTCGAGGTTGCGCAGCACCTTGCGGAGCGCGAACCGGCGCACGGAGCGGTCGTTGGAGGTGAAGCCGCCGTCCTTGAAGACCGGGGCGCTGAACAGGTTGGTGGTGACCATCGGCACGATGACGCCGGTGTCGGCGAGGATCTGCTTGAGGCGGTCGATTTCCTTCTGGCGGGCGGCATCCGTGGAGCCGAAGGCGAAGAGGTCGTCGTCGTGGAAGGTGAGGCCGTATGCGCCGAGTTCGGCGAGGCGGGTGACGGCCTCGACGGTGTCGAGCTGCGGACGGGTGGGCCCGCCGAACGGGTCAGCCCCGTTGTAGCCGATGGTCCACAGGCCGAACGAGAACTTGTCGGCGGGGGTGGGGGTGAGTGACATGGACGGGACTCCGATTCAGCTTCATTGGCGATTTGTTGGAATTACCAACATATTACACGGGCGAGACGGTTTAGCCCACAACCGGATGTACATCGTTGGAAAGACTCCGGCGACAACAAACCCGCCTCGGTGTCCCCGACGGGCGGTGATGGGGGAGGGGGTTGGCGAATCGTTTCGACGATCCGCGTCGTAAAAAGCCTGTCGACATCCGCTTTTCGTTGCACCAACCCCCCAAACAGGGGCATTTCGCGATTTGCCCCTAGGCAAACCCGGCTGAGGCGAGATAAGTTCTGTCCGTCAACAAAGGCCGCATATCTGCGGTGGGTCAATCACAGCGATGTCCCGTTACAAGGAGGTAACCCTGACGCGCGCTCGCCCAATGCCGGGTGGGCGGGTCGATGCGATTTCCTCCTCTGGCAGTCCCCGGCACCTCGGGAACTGCGGTGACTGGCAGCTCTCAGAGAGGAAAGCTCCAACTATGTCCAGAAGCAAGAAAATTCTCACCCTCGCGGCAACCGGCATCTTCGCCCTGTCGCTCGCGTCCTGCTCCAGCGGCGGTGGATCGACCAGCGGCGGCGAGCCGGCCGCGGCCGGAGCCGACTGCAACGTCGGCATCTCGATGCCGACGCGTTCCCTTGAGCGCTGGATCAACGACGGCGAACAGCTCAAGGCACTGCTCGAAGATGCCGACTGCACCGTCGACCTGCAGTACGCCGACAACAAGACCGACCAGCAGATCAGCCAGATCCAGAACCAGGTCGCCGGCGGATCGAAGATCCTCGTCGTCGCGGCCGTCGACGGCCAGGTGCTCGCACCGGTGCTCGCCGAGGCCAAGAAGCAGGACGCCACGGTCATCGCCTACGACCGCCTGATCAACGGCACCCCGGATGTCGACTACTACGCCACCTTCGACAACTACAAGGTCGGCCAGCTGCAGGGCGAGTTCATCGAGACCCAGCTCGACCTGGCCAACGCGACCGGGCCGATCTCGATCGAACCGTTCGCCGGCAGCCCCGACGACAACAACGCCAAGTTCTTCTTCTCCGGCGCCTGGGACGTGCTGCTGCCCTACGTGGAGAGCGGCGTCCTCGTCGTTCCGAGCGGCCAGTCGCCCACCTCCAACGACGACTGGGCCTCGATCGGCATCCAGGGCTGGGCCAGTGACAAGGCGCAGTCCGAAATGGACAACCGGCTGTCGTCCTTCTACACCGGCGGCGACAAGGTCGACGTGGTGCTCTCCCCGAACGACAGCCTGGCCATCGGCATCGAGGCCTCCCTGGCCTCGGCCGGCTACGCACCCGGCGCCGACTACCCGCTGATCACCGGCCAGGACGCCGACAAGGCCAACGTCAAGGCGATCCTCGACGGCGCACAGGCCATGACGGTCTGGAAGGACACCCGCACGCTCGGCGAGCAGGTCTTCACCATGATCCAGGAGATCCAGGCCGGCGACGACGTCACCGTCAACGACACCGAGACCTACGACAACGGCGAGAAGGTCGTTCCCTCCTTCCTGCTCGACCCCGAGGTCGTCGTCAAGGACGACGTGCAGACCAAGCTCGTCGACTCCGGCTTCATCAAGGCAGCGGATGTGGGCCTCTAACGAGCCACACCGGGCCGGCCTGCTTCGAGTGAAGCGGGCCGGCCTGCTCCGCCGGGCCGATGCCCGGCACCAGCACCGAAGGAATCAGGAGAGCTTAAGTGGAGCATTCGATCATCCTCAGGATGAACAACATCGAGAAGGATTTCAACGGGGTGAAGGCCCTTGACGGGGTCTCCCTCGAAGTCACCCGCGGGCAGGTGCACGGCATCTGCGGTGAGAACGGCGCGGGCAAGTCCACGCTGATGAAGGTGCTCAGCGGGGTCTACCCGGCCGGCAGCTTCGACGGCAGCATCGAGTTCGAAGACCACGAGGTGGCCTACAAGACCATCAACGACAGCGAGCACGACGGCATCGTCATCATCCACCAGGAACTGGCACTGAGCCCGTACCTGTCGATCGCCGAGAACATCTTCCTCGGCAACGAGAACGCCACCCGCGGGGTCATCGACTGGAACAAGACCAACCGGGAGGCCGCACTGCTGCTGGCCCGGGTGGGCCTGGACGAGAACCCGGCCACGAAGATCCTCGAACTCGGCGTGGGCAAGCAGCAACTGGTGGAGATCGCCAAGGCGCTCTCCAAGCGGGTCAAGCTGCTCATCCTCGACGAACCCACCGCCGCCCTCAACGACGAGGACTCCACCCACCTGCTGGGCCTGATCGACCACCTGCGCACGCAGGGCATCACCTGCATCATCATCAGCCACAAGCTCAAGGAGATCAAACGCATCGCCGACACCGTCACGGTGATCCGCGACGGCAAGACCATCGAGACCATCGACATGGCAGGGCCGGATGCCACCGAGGCGCACATCATCCGCGCCATGGTCGGCCGCGACCTGAACAACCTCTTCCCGCCACGGGAACCGGCCGTGGGCAAGGAGGTGCTGCGGGTGGAGAACTGGACCGTGCACCACCCCGTCGACGTGGCCCGCAAGGTTGTCGACGGCGCCTCCTTCACCGTCAACGCCGGCGAGATCGTCGGCTTCGCCGGGCTGATGGGCGCCGGCCGCACCGAACTGGCGATGAGCCTGTTCGGGCACTCCTACGGCACCAACATCTCCGGCACCGTCTTCAAGGACGGCACCGAGATCCAGATGCGCACCGTGGGGGAGGCCATCGAGCACGGCTTCGCGTACGCCACCGAGGACCGCAAGCGCTACGGCCTCAACCTGATCGGCGACATCACGGTGAACGTCTCCGCCGCGGCGCTGGCCAAGCTGGCCAAGTACGGCGTGATCGACAAACACCGCGAGTACAAGGTCGCCGATTCCTACCGGCAGAAGATGAACATCAAGGCCCCGTCCGTCGGGTCGATCACCGGCAAGCTCTCCGGTGGCAACCAGCAGAAGGTGGTGCTGTCGAAGTGGATCTTCTCCGGCCCCGACGTGCTGATCCTGGATGAACCCACCCGCGGCATCGACGTGGGCGCCAAGTACGAGATCTACGGCATCATCAACGAACTCGCGGCCCAGGGCAAGGCGGTCATCGTGATCTCCTCCGAGCTGCCCGAACTGATCGGCATCTGCGATCGCATCTACGCGATCTCGGAAGGAAAACTCACCGGCGAGGTCGCCAAGGCCGACGCGTCGCAGGAAACCCTCATGCACTACATGACCGCAGGAAAGGACTGAGCGCGATGACCACCACCACGCCAGCGAGCAAGGCGCCCACCGAACCCCCCGTGAGGCGCCGCATCCCCAAGCTCTCGATCAACCTCCGCCAGTACGGCATCGTCGCCGCCCTGGCCGTGATCGTCATCCTGTTCCAGATCCTCACGGATGGCCGCCTGCTGCTGCCCGGCAATGTGAACAACCTGATCCAGCAGAACGCCTACGTGCTGATCCTCGCCATCGGCATGGTCATCGTGATCATCGCCGGCCACATCGACCTCTCGGTCGGGTCGGTCGTGGCCATGGTCGGCGCCGTCGCCGCGATCAGCATGAACGAGTGGGGCCTGCCCTGGTGGGGCGCGGTGCTCGTGTCACTCCTGGTGGGCGCCCTGGTCGGTGCCTGGCAGGGCTACTGGGTGGCCTTCGTCGGCATCCCGGCGTTCATCGTCACCCTCGCCGGCATGCTCATCTTCCGCGGGCTCACCCTGGTGCTGCTCACCGGCGGCACCATCAGCGGCCTCCCGGCGGAGTTCACCGCGATCGGCGCCGGCTGGCTGCCGTCGTTCCTGGGCGAACTGGGCGGGCGCGACCTGCTCACCCTGGCGCTGGGCATCCTCACCGCCGTCGCCCTGATCGTGTTCCAGCTGCGCACCCGCGCCACCCTCTCCCGGCTGGACCTGCCGCGGGAACCGGCCGCGTCGATGTGGACCAAGAACGGCATCGCCGCGATCGCGATCATCTGGTTCGCCTGGCTGCTCAGCGACTACAGCGGCACCCCGATCATCCTGATCGTGCTCGCCGCGCTCATCCTGATCTACAACTTCGTGCTCAACCGCACGGTGTTCGGCCGTCACGTCTACGCCATGGGCGGCAACCTCTTCGCCGCCGTGATGAGCGGGGTGAAGACCAAGTGGGTCAACTTCTACATCTTCGTGAACATGGGCGTGCTGGCCGGCCTGGCCGGAGTGGTCTCGACCGCCAGGGCCGGCGGTGCGGTGGCCTCGGCCGGACAGAACTACGAGCTCGACGCGATCGCCGCCGTCTTCATCGGCGGAGCCGCGGTGCAGGGCGGCGTGGGCACCGTCGTCGGCGCGGTGGTCGGCGGCCTGGTGATGGGCGTGCTCAACATGGGCCTGTCGATCCTGTCGGTGGATGCCGCCTGGCAGATGACGATCAAGGGGCTGGTGCTACTGCTGGCCGTGGCGTTTGATATCTTCAACAAGCGGCGCGCTGGGGGACGATAGCTCTGAGCCCACCCGACGGGTCCCGTCGGGGCACCGCACCCGAGAGGACCGTGACCCACCCGTGAGCCAAGCGCCACCCACCCTGGGTGTTCGGGGTGGCACCAGCAATGACCAGCTTCGCCGGTACAACCTGTCCATGGTCATGACGATGCTGCACCACGCCAGGGGATGCTCCCGGGCCGAACTCACCAAACGCACCGGGCTGAACCGGTCGACGATCGCGGCCCTGGTGGCCGAGCTCGTCGACCTGGGGATGGCGTTCGAGGTGGAACCGGAGAGCGTGGTCGGCCGGGTCGGCCGGCCCAGCCCGCAGGTGGTGCCGAACCCGGGGCTGGCCGCGATCGCGGTGAACCCCGATGTCGACGCCGTCACGGTGGGGCTGGTGGGTCTCGGCGGCGAGGTGATCCGGCGCATCCGCTTCGACACCACCCGGGTGCCCACCGTGGCCGAGGCCATCAACGCGGTGAAGGCCATCGTCGACGGCATGCGCGGCGAGATCGACCAGAGCTACAGCATCGCCGGGGTGGGGGTGGCGGTGCCGGCACTGGTGAACTCGCAGGACGGCCGGGTGCTGATCGCCCCGCACCTGGGCTGGCGGGACGCCAACCTGGCCCGTGACCTGGCCCGGGTGCTGGACTACCCGGTCTTCGCCGGCAACGACGCCAGCCTCGGTGCGATCGCCGAGAGCATGTTCGGCGCCGCCCGCGGAATCGACGACCTGGTCTACCTCAACGGCAGCGCCAGCGGCATCGGCGGCGGCCTGATCATCGGCGGCTCGCCGCTTCGCGGAACGAGCGGCTACGCGGGGGAGCTCGGCCACACCCTGGTGAACAGCCGCGGGGTGCGCTGCCACTGCGGCCGGATCGGCTGCCTCGAGACCGAGGTGAGCATGGCCAGGCTGCTGGCGGTGTTGAAGCTGCCCCGCGCCGACCAGGACGACCTCGACATCGCGCTCGGGGTCTCCCGCGACCCGGCCGTGCTGGCCGAGGTGCGCCGCCAGATCGAGCTGCTCTCCGAGGCGATCTCCAACTTTGTGAACATGTTCGACCCCGAGATGGTGGTGCTCGGCGGGTTCCTCGGCTCGCTGCTGTCGGTGGGCCGGGAGCAGCTGACCGCGGCGATGATCGTGCGCTCGATGAGCAGCATCGGCCACACCGTCGCCATCGAGCGGGCCAGCCTGGGCTCGCACCTGATGCTGGTCGGCGCCGCCGAGCTCGCCTTCGCCGGCCTCCTCGACGACCCCGCCGGCTTCGTCCGCGGCCGCCCCACCCACCGCTGACCCACCGCTGACCACCGACCTGCCCCGTTCCGGACGAGTTGCCCCGGCGCAGCGGGGCAACTCGTCCGCACGGGGGCAACTCGCTGATCTGGCATTTGTAGGCAATAACCACAAATAGCTTGCGGAACTGAGGATGTGTGTTCTAGGCTCCCTACCGAGGCAGTCGAAACGTTTAGCAAAACCGACCGCCGCTCGGTTGCGAACGCGCAATCGATACCGTTCGAACCGACCGACGATGGAGTCCAGGTGGCCAACATTCACGACGTGGCACGCGTCGCCGGAGTGTCGATCAGCACGGTCTCCTACGCCCTCAGCGGCAAGCGCTCGATCGCGGCCTCCACCAAGCAGCGCATCGATCAGGCCGTTCTCGAACTCGACTACCGGGCCAACGCCGGTGCACGGATGCTCAAGGGCGCCCGCACCCAGATCCTCGCGCTGAGCGCCCCGCTTCACGCCGGCACCCACGCCCCGGCCCACATGGCATTCGTGCTCTCCGTGGTCCAGGCCGCCCGCGAGTACGACTACGACGTGCTCCTGCTCACCCAGGACGAAGCCACCAGCGGCCTGCGCCGTGTGGCGCGCAGCTCCCTCGTCGACGGCATCGTGCTGCTCGACGTCTCCACCTCCGATCCCCGCACCGACCTGGTGCGCGAGCTCGGCCTGCCGGCCACCGTCATCGGCATCCCGAACGACACCGACGGCCTCACCTGCGTCGACCTCGACTTCGAACAGGCCGCCGTGCTCGCCGTTCGTCGGTTGGTCGACCTCGGCCACCGCGAGATCGGCCTGATCGGCCAGGCGCCACTGGTCTACGAGCGCGGCTCGAACTTCCCGCCCCGGTTCCGCGACGCCTTCCTGGCCGAGGCCGAACGCCTCGGCGTGCGGGTGGCGTTCACCCCGGCCGCCGAGGAATCGGCCGGCGTGCGTGCCGCGGTCGACCACGTGACCGGCGCCCTGCCGGGCATGACCGGCCTCGTGCTGCACTGCAACGAACCCGTGCAGTCCATGGTGCTCGACGTGCTCAGCCAGCGCGGCATCAACGTGCCGAACGACCTCTCGGTCATCTCGGCCTGCTCCAGCTTCTCCACCGACCACCTCAACCCGCCGCTCGACGTCATCCCGCTGCCCGCTGACCAATCCTGCACTCGCGCAATCGAGCTCACGATGGCCCAGTTCGCCGGCGACGCCCTGCCACACGTCGAATACATCACCCCGACGTACGTCGAGCTCGGCTCGACGTCCCCCGTACCCACCCCCGCCCCATCCCGCTAGACCCCCGGAACGCATCCACGCAGCACCGGCACTGTCACCGACAGTGTCGAAACGTTTCGAAACGTTCCGGGATCCTCATCCCCCGTGTATCACTACAAGGAAGTAGAACAGTGAAGAAAACCAAGAGAACCCTCGCCGGTGTCGCCGTCCTCGGCGTTAGCGCCCTCCTGCTCTCCGGCTGCTCCGGCGGCGCATCCGAGAGCGACAGCAACACCCTCAAGCTCTGGCACTTCGAGAGCGAAACCAGCGCCATGGGCATCGCCTGGGACGAGGCCATCAAGGTCTTCGAAGAGGAGACCGGCGCCACGGTGGAGTTCGAGGAGAAGAGCTTCGAGCAGATCCGTTCCACCGCCAGCCAGGTGCTCAACTCCGACGAAGCCCCCGACATCCTCGAATACAACAAGGGCAACGCCACCGCCGGCCTCCTCGCCAGCCAGGGCCTGCTCTCCGACCTCGACGACGTCTACGACGAGTACAGCTGGGACGACGCCCTCGCCCCGTCGCTGCAGACCACCGCGCGCTACGACGAAGACGGCATCATGGGCTCCGGCGCGTTCTACGGCGTGCCCAACTACGGCGAGTTCGTGGAGATGTACTACAACAAGGACATGTTCGCTGCCGCCGGACTCGAGGTGCCGACCACCGTCGCCGAACTCGAGACCGTGATGAAGGCGTTCACCGACCAGGGCATCACCCCGCTGGCCGAGTCCGCCGCCGAGTACCCGCTGGGCCAGCTCTGGTACCAGCTCGCGCTCACCCAGGCCGACCGCGGCTTCGTCGACGATTACCAGCTCTACACCGGCGACGTCGACTGGTCCGGCCCCGAGCTGACCTACGCCACCGAGACCATCAAGGACTGGACCGACGCCGGCTACATCTCCACCGACGCCACCGGCTTCAAGGCAGAGGATGCCGGCACCGCGTTCATCAACGGCACCTACCCGATCTTCTACTCGGGTTCCTGGTGGCACAACCGGTTCACCACCGAGGCCACCGGCTTCGAGTGGGGCACCTTCCTCTTCCCCGAGGCCGAGATGTCGCCCGGCTCCGCCGGCAACATGTGGGTCATCCCGGAGAAGGCCGCCAACAAGGACCTCGCCGCCCAGTTCATTGACATCACCATGCGCCCGGAGATCCAGGCCCTGATCGGTAACAACGGTGGCATCCCCGTCGCCGCGAACACCGAAGACATCACGGACCCGAAGAGCCAGGAACTGATCGGCAACTTCAACACCCTCACCGAGAAGGACGGCATCGCGTTCTACCCGGACTGGCCCACCGCGACGTTCTACGACGAACTGAACGCCGGCCTGCAGGAACTCATCAACGACACCAAGTCGCCGGCCGACGTCAACGAACAGCTCGGCGGCCAGTACCAGTCCGGCGTCGACGACATCGTCGGCTAACACCCGCCCGACTCACCAGCACCACCTCGCAGTAACCGGCCAGGGGCCTGTTCGGGCCCCTGGCCGCCACTCGCAGAGAAGGAAAACACATGACGAAAGCATCCGTTGCCGATGCGCCCGTTGCTGCCCGGAAGGACGGCATCCGCCCCATCGCCCGGCAGAGCCTCATCCCGGGAAGCAACCCCCGAACTTTTTGGATCTACCTCGTGCCCGGCCTCGCGCTGCTCACGCTCATCATCGTCGTTCCGCTGATCTGGAACATCTACCTCACCTTCACCGACTACCGCGGCATCAAACCGCCGGAGTGGGTGGGCCTGGAGAACTGGGTCAAGCTGGCCGGGGACAGCACCTTCTGGACCTCGTTCAGTAACTCGATCGCGATGATCGTGGCCATGGTGGTCGTACCGACGCTGCTCGGCCTCGTGCTGGCCGCGATGCTGTTCGACCTGATCGGCAAGAAGTTCGGCGGCAAGATCGCCAGCTTCCTGCGGGCCACCTACTACCTGCCGCAGATCCTGCCCGGCGTCGTCGCCGCGATCGTGATCGGCTGGATCCTGCGCCCGCAGAACGGCGCACTCAACCAGGTGCTCGAGGGCATCGGCCTGGGCGGACTCGCCCAGAACTGGCTGGGGGACCCGGACACCGCGCTGCCCAGCATCATGGTGATCATGATCTGGGTGCAGCTCGGCTACCCGATCGTGATCTTCATGGCCGCGCTGCAGCGGGTCGACCCCGAGCTCTACGAGGCCGCCGAACTCGACGGCGCCAACTGGATCCAGCGCTTCCGCGCCATCACGGTGAGCATCATCCGGCCCGAGATCTTCGTGGTCACCCTCACCTGCACCATCGCCGCACTCAAGGTCTTCGGCCCGATCTACACGCTCACCGGCGGCGGGCCCGGCACCTCCACCATCGTGCCGGCGTACTACGCGTACAGCGAGTTCTTCCAGTCCCAGCAGGTGGGCTACGGCGCCACCATCGCCACCGCACTCACCATCGTCATCGCCATCGTCTCGGTCGTCTTCCTCATCGCCCAGACCCGGCTCGAGCGCCAGGAAGAGGAACGCTAATGACCACCACCATCCTCGACGACACGGCCGCGGCCGCCGTCACCGGCCCGCCGGCCCGCCAGCCGAAGAAGCGCCGCAGCAGCACCACCCGCAAGACCCTCGGCGACTGGATGATCCTGCTCGTCGCCATCCTGATCGGCCTGCTGATCGCGGTGCCGTTCTTCCTCATCCTGATCAACTCGTTCAAGTCGCCGGCCGACTACAACGCCGCCGGCCCGCTCACCCTGCCCACCGACCTGTACTTCGACGGCATGGTCAACTTCTGGCAGCGGGTGGACTTCCCGGAGAAGCTCTGGAACAGCTTCTTCATCTCCAGCGTCGTCGCCATCCTCGCCGTGCTGGTGTCGCTGCTGAACGCGTTCGCGCTCGGCATCGGCCGGGTGCGCGGCCGCACCTGGATCGTGCTGCTGATCCTGCTGGCCAACATGCTGCCGCAGGAAGTGCTGCTCTACCCGCTCTACTTCATGTTCAAGAGCGTCGGCCTGTACGACAACCAGTGGGCCGTGATCATCATCTTCGTGGTCATCCAGAGCGCCTTCGGCACCTATCTGCTGGCCAGCGTGCTCGGCACCTTCCCCAAGGAGATCCTCGAGGCGGCGTCGCTTGACGGCGCCAACAAGTGGACGATGCTGTGGCGGGTGGTGTACCCGATCACCAAGCCCACCCTCAGCGTCCTGGTGATCTTCTTCTTCATCTGGACCTGGAACGAGTTCCTCATCCCGCTCACCTTCCTGGTCAGCAACGCGAGCCAGACCGTCCCGGTCTCCATCGCCGTGCTGCAGGGCGACCGGCTGATGGACGTGACCACCACGAGCGCCTCGGCGCTGCTGGGTCTGTTGCCCACGCTGATCTTCTTCCTCATCTTCCAACGCACCCTCACCCGGGGCATCACCGCAGGAGCAGTCAAGTAGTTATGAAATTCACCGATGGTTTCTGGCACACCCGCCCCGGGGTCACCGCGTTCTACGCGCAGGAGGCCTACGACATCGAACACGTGGGCGACGTCCTGCGGGTCTCCGCACCGACGAAGGTGATCGAACGCCGCGGCGACGTGCTCAACCGGGCCATGCTCACCGTCACGCTGTCCTCCCCGCTTGAGGGCATCATCAAGGTGCGCGTCGAACAGCACACCGGCACCGCAACCGGTCCGGGCTTCGACCTCGTCGGGGCCGGGCCGGATGCGGGCGACATCGTCGTCGACGCGGCCGGCGGTACCCTCACGGCCGGCCCGCTCACCGCACGGGTGAGCCCGGGCGCCCCGTTCAACCTCAGCTTCGAGGCCGACGGCCGCACCCTCACCGAGAGTGGCCACAAGTCGATCGGGCACATGCAGCTCGCCCCTGGGGCGCCGATCTCCGCCGAACCGGCCGGGGTCTCCGGCGTCACCACCACCGGGCTCGCCCCGGCGACCAGCTACACTCACGCGCAGCTCTCCCTCGGCGTCGGCGAACTGGTATACGGCCTCGGCGAGCGCTTCGGCCCGCTGGTGAAGAACGGCCAGACCATCGACATCTGGAACGCCGACGGCGGCACCTCCAGCGAACAGTCCTACAAGAACGTGCCGTTCTACCTCACCAATCGCGGCTACGGCGTGCTGGTCAACCACCCGGAGCACGTCTCCTTCGAGGTCGGCACGGAGGCCGTCGAACGGGTGCAGTTCTCCGTCGCCGGCCCGGCCATCGAATACCTGGTGATCTACGGCCCCACCCCCAAGGACGTACTCGAGCGCTACACCCGGCTCACCGGCCGCCCTGCCCGGGTGCCGGCCTGGTCGTACGGCCTGTGGCTGTCGACCTCGTTCACCACCCAGTACGACGAGGCCACCGTCAACAGCTTCATCGACGGCATGGCCGAGCGCGATCTGCCGCTGAGCGTGTTCCACTTCGACTGCTTCTGGATGCGCGAATTCAACTGGACCGACTTCGAGTGGGACCCGCGGGTGTTCCCGGACCCCGAGGGCATGCTCACCCGGCTGCACGAAAAGAACCTGCACGTGAGCGCCTGGATCAACCCGTACATCGCCCAGCGGGCCGGCATCTTCGCCGAGGCCGCCGCGGCCGGCTACCTGGTGAAGAAGGCCAACGGCGACGTCTGGCAGTGGGACCTCTGGCAGGCCGGCATGGCGCTGGTGGACTTCACCAACCCGGCCGCCGTCACCTGGTTCCAGGACAAACTACGCGGCCTCTTCGCGCAGGGCGTGGACGCCATCAAGACCGACTTCGGCGAGCGCATCCCCACGGATGTGGTGTGGCACGACGGGTCCTCGCCCGAGGTGATGCACAACCTGTACACCCAGCTCTACAACAAGGCCGTCTTCGAGGTGCTGCAGGAGCACCGCGGCGAGGGCGACGCGGTGCTGTTCGCCCGTTCCGCCACCGTCGGCGGCCAGATGCAACCGGTGCACTGGGGCGGAGACAACTCCTCCAGCTACGAGTCCATGGCCGAGACCCTGCGCGGCGGGCTCAGCCTGGCGTTCAGCGGCTTCGGCTACTGGAGCCACGACATCGGCGGCTTCGAGGGCATGCCAGACCCGGCGGTGTTCAAGCGCTGGCTGGCGTTCGGGCTGCTCTCCAGCCACTCCCGGTTGCACGGCTCCACCAGCTACCGGGTGCCGTGGCTCTTCGACGACGGCCGGGAAGAAGCCGGCCAGAGCGCCGTCGACGTCACCCGGGTCTTCACCAAGCTCAAGCTGAAACTGATGCCGTTCCTCTACCAGGTGGGCCTCGAGGCGCACAGCGTGGGTGCCCCGTTCATGCGGCCGATGCAGCTCGAGTTCCCCCAGGACCCCGCCGTGGACTACCTCGACCGGCAGTACCTGCTCGGGGCCGACCTGCTCGTGGCCCCGGTGTTCAGCGAATCCGGTGACGTGCAGTACTACCTGCCCGCCGGCACCTGGACCAACTACCTGACCGACGAGGTCGTCGAGGGCCCAACCTGGCGCCGGGAGACCCACGCCTTCGACAGCATCCCGCTGTGGGTGCGCGGGGGAGCGGTGCTGGCCACCGGCGCCCGCGACGACCGGCCCGACTACGACTACACCGACCAGGCCCTGCTCACCATCTACCCGGGCGGGTCCACCGACCCCCGCACGGTCGCGGTCGCCAACCCCCTGGACGGCAGCCACGTCACGTTCACCATCACGGTCTCCGGCGACGATACGGTGGTCACCAGCGATTCGGATGCCCCCTTCCGGGCCCGCCTCGCCGGCGGCGACACCGTCGCATCCACCGACCGAAGGGCCACCGTCCGATGAGTACCGGCACCACCTCCACCTCCACGCCCGGCACGGCCGTGACCGCGGGATCGCCCGACTACCGCGACGCGGGCCTGGTCTTCCCCGAGTCGTTCTTGTTCGGCTCCGCCACGGCCAGCTACCAGATCGAGGGCGCCTTCGACGAGGACGGCCGCGGCCCCTCGATCTGGGACACCTTCAGCCACACCCCCGGCAAGGTCTGGAACGGTGACACCGGCGACGTCGCCTCCGGGCACTACCACCGGCTCGAGCAGGACCTGGACATGATGGTGGCGCTGGGACTGCAGGCCTACCGGTTCTCCATCGCCTGGTCGCGCATCCAGCCCACCGGCCGGGGGCCGGCCAACCAGGCGGGCCTGGACTTCTACCGGCGCCTGATCGACGGGCTCATCAGCCGGGGCATCCGCCCCATCGTCACCCTGTACCACTGGGACCTGCCGCAGGCGCTCGAGGACGAGGGCGGCTGGACCAACCGGGCCACCGCGTACGCGTTCGCCGACTACGCGGCGATCCTGGGCGCGGAGTTCGGCGACCGGGTCGACACCTGGACCACCCTGAACGAACCGTGGTGCGCGGCCTACCTCGGCTACGGCTCCGGCGCGCACGCGCCCGGCCGCACCGACGGCGCCGAGGCGCTCACCGCCGTGCACCACCTCAACCTGGCCCACGGCCTGGCGATCCTGGCGCTGAAGCCCCTGGTCACCAACGACCCGGACTTCTCGATCACCCTCAACCTGCACGTGCTGCGCGGCGAGGGCGAGACCGGGCCGGAGGCCGTGCGGCAGATCGACGCCCTGGCCAACCGGGCGTTCCTCGGCCCGCTGCTCACCGGCGCGTACCCGGCGGACCTCTTCGAGGACACCAAGTCCGTCACCGACTGGGCGTTCGTCCAGCCCGGCGACACCGAGATCATCCACCAGCCGCTGGACGTGCTCGGGGTCAACTACTACTCCACCACCCTCGTGCGGCTGTGGGACGGCGTGACGCCCCGGCAGAACGCCGACGGCCACAAGGACGTCGGCGGGTCGCCCTGGCCCGGCGCCGACCGGGTGGAATTCCTCGCGCAGCCCGGCCCGCACACCGAGATGGGCTGGAACATCGACCCGTCCGGCCTCGAGGAGCTGCTCGTGTCGCTGCACGAGGAATTCCCGAACCAGCCCCTGATGGTCACCGAGAACGGGGCCGCGTTCGCCGACGAGGTCGTGCAGACGGATGACGGCCCGCGGGTGCACGACATCGAGCGCACCGACTACCTGCGCCGGCACTTCACCGCCGCGCACCGGGCGATGGCCCGCGGGGTCGACCTCCGCGGCTACCAGGTCTGGTCGCTGATGGACAACTTCGAGTGGGGCTACGGCTACTCCAAGCGCTTCGGCATCGTCCACGTGGACTATGACACCCTGGTGCGCACCCCCAAGGACAGCGCCCGCTGGTACTCCGAGCTGGTCGCCACCCGAACCCTCCCCGACCTCTAACCCAGCCCGCGCGGGGCGAGTGCAGCGCGATACAAGGACAAAGTGAGGTTAGAAGGACGGGATTGGACGTCGCGTCCTTCTTTTCTTCCGATGTCCTCACAAACGTGCGGCACCCGCACCCGCGGGCCGGGGCTTAGCGGGGGTCTTGCCAGGAGTGGGCGGGGGAGAAGCCCAGCAGGCGACGGGCCTTGTCGATGGAGAGCAGGGTGTCGGTGCCGGCCACGGCGCGGGTCAGGTCGACGTTCGGGAAGACCTCGGCGGCCAGGTCGGCGCTCGGGCGACGCATGACGGTGTCGGCGGCGGCGATGATGAACCGGTCGAAGCCGGGTGGGGCGCTCTGCAGTGCTTTAAGCACCGCCTGGGCACCGTCGCGGCCGTCGATGTACCCCCAGAGGTTCCACTTGCGCAGTGTCGCATCATCCTGGAACGCCTCGAAGCCGTCGTAGTCTTCCGGGTCCATCACGTTGGAGAACCGCAGCGCCGTGATCGACAGGAGCGGGTCCCAGCGCACCAGTTCGATGGCCATCTGCTCCTCGAGGTGCTTCACCAGCGAGTAGGTGCTCTCCGGCCGGGCCGGGTACTCCTCGTCGACCGGGATGTAGGGCGGGTCGGTGTCGAACGGCAGGCCGAGCACCGTCTCGCTCGACGCGTAGACGATGCGGCGGATGCCCGCCCGCCGGGCCGCCTGGAACACGTTGTAGCTGGAGAGCATGTTGTTGTGGAAGGTGGCGACATCGGGCACGATACCCGGCGCCGGGATCGCGCCCAGGTGCACCACGGCGTCGAAGCCGTTCGCCTGGTCGTCGACGCCGGAGAACGCGTCGATCACCTGGCCGTAGTCGGTGAGGTCGATGCGGAGGAAGCCCGCCCCGCGGGTGCCGTCGCGGTCGAGGTTGAGTACCTCGTGGCCCTCGGCGCGGAGCCGGGCGAGCACGGTGCGGCCGAGCTTGCCGCTGCCGCCGGTGAGCGCGATTCTCATGCTGGGAAACTTCATGGACATCCTTGTCTGCGTGGGTTGGGGCCGCGGTCGACGGGCGGCCCGGCCGATTTGTGGCGTTGAGCAACGTATCACGGCCGGTTGGTCGACTTGCCGGGTATTCTGGGGGAAACAGCCGGATCGCCCCGCGCCAGCCGGTGAGACGGCGACACGTTTCGAGGCATCAGCCAAACGGAGGAACCGTGCAGGGCAGCAGCCATGACGACGTGCGCAGACACAACCTGTCGGTGGTGCTGCGACTCGTGCACCGCAGCGGCGCGGCCTCGCGTTCCCAGCTCACCCGGGTCACCGGCCTGAACCGGTCGACGATCGCGGCCCTCGTCGCGGAACTGGTGGAGCGCGGCCTGGTTGTGGAGAGCGAACCGAGCTCCACCAACCAGGTCGGCCGGCCCAGCCCCATCGTCAGCGTCAGCGAGCAGGTCGTGGCGCTCGCCGTGAACCCCGAGATCGACGCCGTCACGATCGGCATCGTCGGCCTGGACGGCCAGGTGCACCGCCGGGTGCGCTACCCGACCGAGACCTCCCCGAGCGTGCTCGAGGCCGTCAATATCGCCGCCGCCGTGATCGACGGCATGCGCGGCGAGCTGGCCGCCAACTTCAAGGTCGTCGGCATCGGGGTGGCCGTGCCCGGGCTGGTGCGCGCCCACGACGGCCTGGTGCGGCACGCGCCCCACCTGGGCTGGGTCGACGAACCGCTGGCCGAGATGCTCGAGGCGGCGACCGGCTATCCGGTGCTGGCCGCCAACGACGCCAGCCTGGGCGCGATGGCCGAACGGTTCTTCGGTGCGGGCAAGGGCATGACCGACCTGATCTACCTCAACGGCGGGGCGAGCGGCATCGGCGGCGGCATGATCGTGGGCGGCGCGCCCGCCGGCGGCATCGCCGGCTACGCGGGCGAGTTCGGTCACACCCGGGTCAGCGACAGCGAGCGGGTCGACTCCGCGGGCCTCCGCGGCACCCTCGAGGCCGAGGTCACCCGGCGTGAACTGCTCGAGGTGCTCGGGCTGGCCGGGGCGGATGCCGACGAGCTGGAACAGGCGCTGCTGGCGTCCACCTCCCCGATGGTGCGGGCCGAGGTGGACCGGCAGATCGACCATCTCGCCGTGGCGCTGGCCGGGGCCATCAACATCCTCAACCCGCAGCTGGTGGTGCTCGGCGGGTTCCTCGCCGCGCTGCTCGCGGTGGATGCGGACCGGTTGCGCGCCGGTGTCGCCGCGCACTCGCTCGACGCCGCATTCGGCACCGTGCGGCTCAGCGCCGCAGAGCTCGGCTCCAACCTGCTGATGATCGGGGCGGCCGAACTGGCCTTCGAGGGGCTGCTCGACGACCCGGCCGCGCTATCGGCCGGGCACCCGTCCGTTCCGCCGGCCGCGCCCTCGACCACGATGCCGGCGGTGCCTCCGGCCGGCACCGGGCCCGAGTCAGCCTGAGACCGACCGGGCGCCGGGCGTGAGGGTGGGCGTGAGCGAACCCGGTACCGCCAGGAAGTTCGCCAGGATCGCCCGGTTGTCGCCGGCGCGCTGCACGAGTTGCACCTCGCTGCGCGGGTGCACCCCGGTGAGGGGGATCGCCCGCACCCCGGCCGGCGTGGTCACGGTGGCGCTGGCCGGAGCGATGCTCACCCCGAGGCCCGCCTCGACCAGGTGCAGGATCGTCACCCAGGAGGACGCCTCCTGCACGATGCGCGGCTCGAACCCGGCCGAGCGGCAGGCATCGAGGTTGCGCAGGTAGGCGCGCTCGCCGGCCGCCCTCGGATAGAACACGAACGGGTCATCCCGCAGCAGCCCCACATCGAGGCTGGCGTGTCCGGCGGCGGGATGGTCCACCGGCAACACCCCGACGAACGGCTCGGTGGCCAGGGTTGTGATCGTCAGCGCCGGGTGCGGCTCGGAGTCCCGCACCATGCCCATGTCGATCTCGCCGGCCAGCAGCCGGTCCAGGATCAGCGAGGTGTAGCCCTCGTGCAGCCGCAACTGCACGGCCGGATGCAACTGGCGGTAGGCGTGCAGGCGTTCGGTGATGCCCAGGGGGATGGCCGAGGTGATGAAGCCGATGTCGAGGCGGCCCTGTTCGCCGCGGCCGATGCGGGCGGCCTCGTCGACGTCGGCGTCGGCCTGGGCGAGGAGCTTGCGGCTGCGGTCGAGGAACGCCTCGCCGGCAGCGGTGAGGGCCACCCGGCGGGAGGTGCGGTCGAACAGCTCGGTGCCGATCAGCTCCTCGAGCCGGCGCACCTGCTGGGACAGCGGCGGCTGCGCCATGTGCAGCCGTGCGGCGGCGCGACCGAAGTGCAGTTCCTCGGCCACCGCCACGAAGTAGCGCAGGTGCCGGAGTTCCAGTTGAGCGGCCATGCCTCCGACCCTATCAAGACCGTTGGCGTCTTGATTCACCCGAAACGGATATTGGACGTCTCGATCGGGTGCTCGCAGAATGGGAGGGAAGAAGGAGTGACGCATGACATCCCGCACGACCACCGACCCCGGCCTCCCCGACCAGACCGCTCACGAACCACTGCCGCTCGTCATCGAGCCGATGGCCTCCGCGGACGACGCCCGCGCGTTCCGGGAGCTCAACGAGGAATGGATCGACCGGCTGTTCACCCTCGAGGACGCCGACCGGGCGCTCCTGAACGACCCCGACGCCGCCATCGTCGCCCGGGGCGGCCAGGTGCTGATCGCCCGGATCGGCACCGACCGGGTGGGCTGTGTCGCCCTGGTCCCCACCGGCAACGGTGTCTTCGAGCTGTCCAAGATGGCCGTCGCACCCCACCTGCGTAACCGGGGCGCCGGCCGCACGCTGATCCTCGCCGCCATCGACCTGGCCGCGCGACTCGGCGCGACCTCGCTGTTCCTGGGCAGCAGCACCCGGCTGCCCAGCGCCGTGCACCTCTACGAGTCGGTGGGCTTCAGCCACGTCCCCGCAGAGCGGGTCGGGCCGATGCCGTACGCGCGCGCCGACGTCTTCATGGAGCTCGTGCTGCCCACCACCGGGCCGGCAAAGTTGCAGGAAACCCCGGATCCGCGCAATCTTTCCGGGGAATCGGGGCCAGGGGAATAGATCGCGGCGCCCGGGGCTTTGGCCAAACAGGCACTCGCCACAACTCCACCCTGTTCGACCCCGACCGAGGACTCTTTTTTCGTGACTACCGCAATGATCCCCGTCATCACCGAGGCTCAACTCCACTCCACCGCCCGGCACCCCGGTGACGCCCTCTCCCGCGGGCAGCGTGTCGTCTACATCATCATCCTCGGTGCGCTCACGGCCCTTGGACCGTTCACGATCGACCTGTACCTGCCGGCCTTCCCCACCCTGGAAAGCGAACTCGGCGTCTCCGCCGCGGCCATCCAGCTCACCCTCACCGGCACCATGATCGGCTTTGGCTTCGGCCAGCTCATCGTGGGCCCGTGGAGCGACAAGGTGGGCCGCCGGCTGCCGCTGCTGCTCGCCACCGGCTTCCACGTGCTGGCCTGCGTGGGCGCCGCGCTGTCCTCGGACATCGTGTCCCTCGGGATCTTCCGGGTGCTGCAGGGCTTCGGCGCTGCCGCCGGCGCCGTCGTGGCGATGGCCATGGTGCGCGACCTCTTCGGCGGCAAGCCGCTCGTGAAGATGCTCTCCCGGCTTGCCCTGGTCAGCGGCCTTGCCCCCGTGCTGGCCCCGGTCATCGGCTCGCAGCTGCTGCTCGTGATGCCGTGGCGCGGCATCTTCTGGGTGCTCGCCGGCTACGGCATCGTCGTCATGGTGGCCGTGGCCATCTGGATCGTCGAGACCCTGCCGCAGGAACGCCGCACCGTGCCCGGCCACTCGAGCCTGGCCCAGCGCTACAAGGCCGTTCTCAGCGACCGCACCTTCGTCGGTGTCCTCATCATCGGGGCGATGACCTTCACCGGCCTGTTCTCTTACCTCTCCTCGTCGCCGTTCCTGTTCCAGCAGGTCTACGAATTCAGCGCCCAGCAGTACGGCGTGCTCTTCGCGGTCAACTCCCTCGGCATCGTCGTCGGCGTGCAGGCCAGCTCCCGCCTGATGCACCGGTACAACGTCGGCCCGCAGAACATCCTGATCGTCGCCACCGCGGTGCTCGTGGTGATGTCCGCGGCGATCTTCACGCTCGACCTGCTGGGCGCCGGCCTCTGGGGCACCCTCGTCCCGCTCTGGTTCTTCATCGCGGCCTGCGGGTTCACCTTCCCGACCGTGCAGGTCATCGCGCTGAACGCGCACGGCAGCGAGGCCGGCACCGCCGCGTCCCTCCTCGGGGCGGCGAACTTCGGCATCGCCGGGCTGATCTCCCCGGTCGTCGGCCTGCTCGGCGTCGGCACCGCGGTGCCGATGGCGTCGGTGATGGGTGTCGCCGCGATCGTCTCCATCCTCAGCCTGTGGTTTATCGTCCGGCCCCGCACCGTGGCTGCGCTGTCGCACTGATTCTCGGCACGATCTTTCCCACTGGCGCACCCGATATGGAAGAATCACGAGGGTGACGAACACTGCGCCAACCGGACTGGATGCTCTCTCGGCCGGGGCGGTGGATGTGCTCGTGCGCAATGGCGTCTCCGTGACCGGCGACGCGGGAAAACCCCCGATCATCTTCGGGCCGGGCTACGGCACCAGCCAGAACATGTGGCGCCTGGTGGCACCGCAGTTCGCCGACGAACGCCGCGTGGTGCGCTTCGACCACGTCGGCTCGGGCGAGTCAGACGTGTCGGCGTACGACCGCCGCAAGTACGACTCGCTGCGCGGCTACGCGGCCGACCTGCTCGAGATCATCCGCACCCTCGACCTGCACGATGTGGTCTTCGTCGGGCACTCGGTGAGCGCCATGATCGGGGCCCTGGCCGCCATCCAGGAGCCGCAGCGGTTCTCCCGGCTCGTCATGCTCGGCCCGTCACCCCGGTACCTGAACGATGAGGGCTACGTGGGCGGGTTCGAGCGCGCCGACGTGGATGCGCTGCTGGACGCCCTCGAGGTCAACCACGCCAGCTGGGCCACCGCGATGGCACCGGCGCTGATGAAGAACGCCGACCGCCCGGAGCTGGCCGCCGAACTGGCCGACAGCATGGCCCGCACCGACACTATGGTCGCCCAGCACTTCGCCCGGGTCACCTTCCTCTCCGACATGCGCCGCTACCTCAAGGACATCAGCACGCCCACGCTGATCCTGCAGTCCTCCGACGACCTCATCGCCCCGCTCGAGGTGGGCGAGTACCTGCACGACCACATCAGCGACAGCGAGTTGGTGGTGCTGAACGCGGCCGGGCACTACGCGCACCTGTCCGACCCCGCGGAGATTGAACGGCAGATCCGGCGCTGTCTGTGACGCCGGACGACGTCTCGCGTGCGCTCTTCCAGCACGCACCGGCCGGACTGTTCGCGATGTCGACCGGCGGGGTCATCCGCTCCGCCAACGACACATTCTGCGACTGGACCGGTTTTCCGCGGGAAGAGATCGTCGGGCGGTACTTCCTGTCGCTGCTCTCCCGGGGCAGCAAGCTGATCTTCGAGACCCGATTCATGCCGTTGCTGCAGACGCAGCGCACCCTGAACGAGATGATGCTCACCCTGTCCACCCGCACCGGTGGCACGAGGGATGTGCTGGTCAGCTCGGTTCTTGACGCGTCGGCGGACGAGCCCCTGGTCTACGCCGCTGTGTTCGATGCCGGCATCCGGCTCAAGTACGAGCGGGACCTGCTCGAGGCCAGGCGCACGGCCGAGACCGCGGTGGCGCGGGTGCGCATCCTGCAGGAGGCCGCCGCCGGACTCGCGCCGGCGACCACCCTCGCCGCATTCGGCTCCGCGTTGCGTGTCTCCGCCGAGATGGCGACGGATGCGGCGGCCGTCTCCGTGATCGTGGCCGAACCCGATGGCGGTCTGGAACTGGTCTCTGGGGACCGGCCGCTGCTGGACGCCGTCGATTTGGCCGGCCTGCTGCCGGTGCGGGACTGCCTGGCCGAGGGCCGGATGGTGCTGTGCCGCACCCCGGACGACATCGCAGAGCGCTTCCCGACCCTGGCCGCCGGCCTCGACGCCGAGGGCGTTGAGGCGTTGTGTGTCATCCCGGTGATCGAGGACGGCACTGTCGGCGGCGCGATCGCCTGCTGGTTCCAACGCCCGCGGGAACTGGACGAGAACCTGCTCGACCTGCTCGCCGCCCTGGCCACGCAGGCCGCGCCGGTGCTCGAACGCATCCACCTGCAGCGCCAGATCGAGCACCAGTCGCTGCACGACTCCCTCACCGGCCTGCCCAACCGGCTGTCGCTGCAGCGCCGCCTGCGCCAGCTGCTCGGCGACGCCGACCGCCGCCGCGAAACCGTCGGCGTGCTGTTCCTCGACCTCGACGGCTTCAAGGCCATCAACGACGCCTTCGGCCACGAGGCCGGCGACCAGGTGCTGCAGCAGGTGGCCGGGCGGCTCACACGCACCCTCCGGACCGGGGACCTGGCCAGCCGGTTCGGCGGCGACGAGTTCGTGATCGCCTGCGACGGCGTCGACGAGGAGTCGGTGCTCGACGTGGCGCGGCGCATCCGCGCGGCCGTGAAGCAGCCGCTCGTGGGCCTCGCGCAGGGCTCGACGGTGTCGGCCAGCATCGGCATCAGCGTATTCACCCCCGACGGCTCCACCCGCATCACGCCCGACGCCCTCGTCGCCCTTGCCGACGAGGCCATGCTCGTCTCCAAGCGCACCGGCAAGGGCCGCGACACCCTGGTCACCGCCTGACCAGCCTGCACAGCGCCCGTGTGTCCGCGGGTCAGCGGGCGCAGCCCGGCCGACCGATCTAACATTGCCTGATGGACGCATCCCCTACGCCCGACACCGAACCCACTCCGCCCGAGCGCACGGCGGCCGGCACCGACAAGGCCGAGGCAGCGGCGGATGTTCCCTCCCGCCGCATCGCCCGCCGGTGGCCGCTGATCAGCGGTGCGATCGCGGTCGTGCTCGCCTTCCTCATCGGCGCCCTTATCCTGGTGCGCGGCGGCGGACGCCCGATCGAGGCTGACGCGGAGTGGATGGAGGAGATCCTGGAACACCGTTCGCCGGTGTGGGAGGTGCCCGCCCTGCTGATGAACTTCCTCGGCGCGGGCATCGCCGGGGTGATCGTGATCCCGCTGCTGATCGTGGTGACCTTGCTCGTGGTGAAACGGCCGTGGGCGGCCCTGTTCTTCGTGGTCTCCACCATCGCCAGTGCCGGCCTGGTGCAGCTGCTGAAGACTCTCTTCGGGCGAGCCCGTCCAGAGGACATGCTGATCACATCGGACTTCGGTTCCTTCCCGTCTGGGCACGTCGCCAATGCCGCGACCATGGCCATGGCGCTGGCGATCATCTTCCCGCGGCTGTGGGTGTGGATCGCCGGTGCCGTGTACACGGTGGCGATGATGGTCAGCCGCACCTACCTCGGCGCGCACTGGCTCACCGATACCATCGGCGGGCTGCTGCTGGGGGTGGGCGTGGCGGTGGTGCTGTGGGCGCCGCTGGCGGCCAAGCTCGACGGTGAGAACACTCTCGCCCGGCGGCGGGCGTATGCGCGCAACAGCCGGTCGGCCGGAACGGGCGGATAACCACGGATTTGTGCGCACGGGCTGACAGCGCGGCCCGCGCGCGCTAGCTTCGGGGAATGAAGATCCTTCTCGTTGGGGCGGGTGGCGTCGGTGACGCCTTCGCGAAGATCATTGCCCGTCGTTCCTTCTACGAGCACGTCGTGGTGAGCGACTACGACCTGGGCCGGGCGGAGCGCACAATTGCGTCCATTGCGACCCGGCATGGCGCGGAGACCGCCGGCCGGTTCACGTCCGCGCAGATCGATGCCTCCGACCCGGAGGTGGTGGCCCGCGTCGCGCGCGAGCACGGCGCCACCCACGTGATGAATGCCGTGGAGCCCAAGTTCGTGCAGAGCATCTTCGCCGGGGCGCTTGCTGCCGGTGCCGACTACCTCGACATGGCGATGAGCCTGTCGGAGCCGCATCCGACTGACCCGCACGCGCAGACCGGCATCAAACTCGGCGACGACCAGTTCGACCAGGCCGGCGACTGGGAGACCAACGGCCGGCTCGCCCTGGTGGGCATGGGCGTGGAGCCGGGCCTCTCCGACGTGTTCGCCCGGTACGCCTCCGACCACCTGTTCAGTGAGATCGACGAGCTTGGCACCCGGGACGGTGCCAACCTGGTGGTGCGTGACGAGGCCGGCAACGAGATCTTCGCGCCGTCGTTCAGCATCTGGACCACCATCGAGGAGTGCCTGAACCCGCCGGTGATCTTCGAGAAGGACCGCGGCTGGTACACGACGCCGCCGTTCAGCGAGCCCGAGGTGTTCGACTTCCCGGAGGGCATCGGCCCGGTGGAGTGCGTGAACGTGGAGCACGAAGAGGTGCTGCTGATGCCGCGCTGGCTGGATGCGAAGCGGGTGACGTTCAAGTACGGCCTCGGTGAGGAGTTCATCGGCGTGCTGCGCACCCTGCACCTGCTCGGCCTGGACAGCGTGAGCCCGGTGCGGGTACGCACCGCGGACGGCCCGGCGATGGTGGCACCGCGCGACGTGGTCGCCGCGAGCCTGCCCGACCCGGCCACGATCGGCCCGCGCATGACCGGCAAGACCTGCGCCGGCGTGTGGGTGACCGGTACCGGCACGGATGGCGCGCCACGCGAGGTCTACCTCTATCACGTGAGCGACAACGAGTGGACGATGGCCGAGTACGACGCCCAGTGCGTGGTCTGGCAGACCGCTCTGAACCCCGCGATCGCGCTGGAGCTGCTCGCGACCGGCGTGTGGTCCGGCCGAGGTGTGCTCGGCCCGGAGGCCTTCGACGCCAAGCCCTACCTGGACCTTATGAGCGCCCCAGAACCCGCCGGCTACGGCCAGCCCTGGGGCCTTGACGAGCGCACCCCCACCCCCTGACCCGCCAGCTGGCCGGCTCGCTGGTCGAGCTTGTCGAGACCCCGTGACGTGCCTGTGTGTCGTGCCCCGTTCGCTGGTCGAGCTTGTCGAGACCCCGGGACGTGCCTGTGTGTCGTGCCCCGTTCGCTGGTCGAGCTTGTCGAGACCCCGGGACGTGCCTGTGTGTCGTGCCCCGTTCGCTGGTCGAGCTTGTCGAGACCCCGGGACGTGCGTGCGGGTCGTGCCCCGTTCGCTGGTCGAGCTTGTCGAGACCCCGCGGCGTGCCTGTGTGTCGCTGCCGCGGCCTCCGAGAATCACCTCACCAGGTCTCGACAGGCTCGACCAACGGGATGGTTGGGTGCCGCGCACCGCTTCGGGCGGCCGTGGCGCGGGCTCAGTTCTGGTCGGGTTGACGGTCGTGCTGTTCGTGTGCGGCGGGGCTCTTGCTGTGCAGAAGGATGAGTGTCTGGCCGGGATCGACTGCGGCTGGAGGCCGGAGCCAGTAGGTGCCGTGGTGTTCGAAGATCTGCCAGCCCTGGTTGTGTAACAGCAGGTGGTGCGGGCTGCAGAGCAGGATGCCCAGGCGGATGTTGGTGCTGCCGTGGTCGCGGAGCCACTGCTCCAGATGGTGCGCTTCGGTGCGGGACGGGGGTTTGTCGCAGTCTCCCCACATGCAGCCGCCGTCGCGGGCCGCCAAGGCGATGCGTTGGGCCTGGCTGAAGATGCGTTCTTCCCGGCCGAGGTTCAGCGGCTGCCCGACGGTGTCGAAGGTGACCTCGACGGTGCCGGAGGTACAGATGATGCGGTCGATGGTTTGCTGGGACACCGGGGCGGGGTTGCCTTCGAGGAAGCCGTGGCCGGTGCCGTCCGGGATGGGCACCAGGGCGCGGGTCGGGTCGGGGGCCGCTGCCGGTTCGTCGGTTGGGCCGGTCTGTCGTGTCGGGCTGGTGTGGCCGGTATGACTGTTCGGTCCGGAAGGTTCCGTCGGGCGCTTCGGGGTGGCGGTGGTCAGGATCCGGACGGCGGGGGTGCGGCCGCCGAGCATTCGGTTGGGGTTGACGCTGCTGCCGGCTTTGAGCAGGTCGAGGAACCCGTCGGCGGTGAGCTGGTCGGTGCTGCGCGGGTCGTCCTGCACTGCTTTGGCCCAGGCGGCCCGGTCAGGGTCGACGAACCGGACGCCGCCGCGACGGGGACCGGTCAGGCTGTCGTAGAGATCCAGAATGTATTGGCCTTGCTCCGGCGGGAACAGCCCGTGGAGGTGGACCTGGCCGGTGTCGATCTTCCAGACCTTGAGGTAGCGGTCGTCCCAGGCTTTCTTCTCCCGCACGGCGATGCCGGCCTCGTCGAAGCTGTCGCGCATCCGGCGGGAGCGCTTGAGCAGCTCGTCCACGGTCATCCGGGTCGCCTCGAGCAGCAGGGTTTGCACGGCGTCGGCGAGCTTCTCCGCGGTGACGACGGTGTCCATATCGCCCAGGCCGTGGCGGATCGCGTGCGCGGCCGCGACCGAGAGCTCGCCGGAGGCCACGGCGCGCGAGATTGGCGCGTACCAGGGCGGTGCGACTGGCTCCGGCGGTGATGCCAGGTCGTCGAACAGGCCGGGTGGCGTGTCCAGCCCGTCCGCGCCGTCGCTTCCATCGGCTTCGTCACGCAACCGCCGCGCCGCGTCGGCCGCTTCTTCTGCGGCCCGAGCGTCAGCCGCTTCGGTGTCGGCGAGCATCCGGCCCACATCGACGAGTTTGCGGGCGTCTTGCCGGGTGGAGCCGGTGAGGTCCTGGATCAGGTCGGCCGGGTTGAGGAAGCCTTGCTGCTGGGCCAGGCCCTGCTGACCCAGCTCGGGCCTCGACCGGTGCTGCAGCGTTTTCGCCATCCAGGTCTGCCGGGTTTCGACCAGCTGACGCAGCCGGGCCAGGTCCTTCTGGCCGGCGAGCAGCTCCGCATCGGAGAGGGTGTCGTAGTCGGTGCTGCAGGCCCCCAAATGTTCGACCGCTTCGACCGCGGCGACCAGTGAATCAGCGGGCACAACCGCCCCCGACACGGTGTATACCGCCGTGCCGGGGGCGAATGTTCCTGCGATGGTGGACATGTAATGAGAATAGCTCAGTATCGGAGATCTGTCTGGTCAAACTGAAACTGTGGAGAACTTTTTTCGCCGGTCAGCGTCCGGTCAGCGCACGGGTCAGCGCACGGGTCAGCGCCCGGTCAGCGCCGATGATGCGCCGCCGACGCCAGCACCCGGCGGCCCAGCAGATCGCAGGCGGTGACCGTGCGCTTCGCCAGGCGGTGCACGGGGATGCGGCCGCCGCCGGCCAGCGACGCATCGTGCTGAATCACCGAGGCGATGCCGCGTCCGTAGGTGACGTGCAGCGCCTCCGTGAGCCGTTTGGTGCGGAACCGGCCCCTGGTGCCCATCGCGACGACGGTGACCCGCGCCAGGCCCGACTGGCCGTACCGTTCCCGCACGGCGCTGAGCAGCTCGTCGGCGGCCGCGAAGCCGAGCGGGGTGTTCGCTGTGGCGATCACCGCGATGATCGACGGCGACTCCAGCAGGTCCAGGCCCTCGCCGAGGGCATGCGGGCCGAGGTCGTGCAGCACCAGGCCGGCGTCGATGGTCGCCGCGTCGTCACCGCGGGGCAGGCGGGCGCCCACCGAGCCCGACGAGTGGTCGGCGAGCGAGGGGACGCTCGGCGACAGCTTCGACAGCTGGTCGAAGAGGATGGCGGTGAGCGTTGTGGTACCCACCCCGCCGGCGGTGCCGCAGACGACGATGCGCAGGTTGCCGTGGGTCACAGTGCCAACTCCTTCGCCAGGGCGTCGGCCTCGTCGTCGGCCGGGTTCCGGGTGTGTGCGATCTGCACGATCCGCGGCCGGTCGCCGCGCCGCACGATGCGGCCGCGTCCGGGCGGCATCTGCTCGGCGTACACACCGGGCAGGATCTGCCCCTCGGTGCGTTCGCCCGACATCACCAGGGTCGTCGCCCCGGTGTCGCGCAGTGACTGCAGCACCACGTCGTACATGGCCCGGGATGCGCCGGCCACCGGCCGGGTGACGATCACGTTCAGCCGCAGTTCGCGGGCGCTGGGCAGGAAGGGCAGCAGCGGCGCCAGCGGGTCGGTGCCGCCGGAGGCGAGCACGTCGTAGTCGTCGGCGATCACCACGATCCGCGGTCCGGCGGAGCGGTCGGGGGAGTTCTGCCGCTGGGCCAGCTCGCTGGCGATCGCGGTCGTGAGCACCCGGGCCTGCCCGCTGGATTCGGCGAGCCCGCCGAGGTACTCATCCGGGCAGGAGGTGGCGATCTCGCCGCGCACATCCATGATCGCGATGACCAGTTCGTCGGCGGTGTACCGGTCGATCAGGCCCTGCACGATGCCGCGCACGAACGTGGACTTGCCCGATGCGTGGTCGCCGAAGACCAGCACGTGCTGGTCCCGAGACGCGAGGTCCAGGTAGGCCGGCTCCATGGTGTCCTGCCGCAGGCCGAACGGCACCGCGTCGGGCGAGTCGATGGCGTCGGGCAACTCGTCCGGCGAGAAGCTGTCGGGCAGCAGCCGGATGGGAGCGGCCGACGGTCCTTCCCAGCTGTGCGCCGAGCGGGAGGCGAGGGCCTCGATCTCGTCGCCGATCAGGTCGTCGGCGGTGTCGTCCAGCACCGGCAGGGCGATGTGCGCGAACAGGCCGTCGTCGGTGATCGCCCGGCCGGGCTGGTCGGCGCGGAGGGCCCCGGAGAGCTTGCGGCCCACCTGGGAGTCCATCGGGTCGTTCAGGCGCAGTTCGATCCGGGTGCCGATCAGCGGTTGCTGCGCCATCCGGAGTTCGTTCCACCGGGTCATCGCGAGCACCACGTGGATGCCGAAGCTTGACCCGCGGGCGAGGATGTCGAACAGCGCCGGCTCGAACTCCTCGAACTCGCTGCGGAGGGCGCCGATGCCGTCGACGAGCAACACGATGTCCGCCGCGACGAGCTCGGGCACGCCGCCGTCGGCGTGCATCCGCCGCAGCGTCGGCAGCGAGTCGATGCCGCGCTCGGTGAAGAGCCGTTCCCGGGTGGCGAGCATCGCGGCGAGCTCCTCGAGCAGCCGGCGCAACCGGTCCCGGTTGGCGCGGGTGGCCACACCACCCACGTGCGGAAAGCCCTCGATGCGGTTCATGCCGGAGCCGGTGAAGTCCATCCCGTAGATGCTCACCTGCCGCGGCGTGTGGGTGAGCGCGATCGACGCGGCCATGGTGCGCAGGAACGTGCTGCGGCCGGTCTGTGGGGCACCGAAGATGGCGACGTGCCCACCGCTGCGGGTGAGGTCGATCAGCCACGGGTCCTGGCGCTGTTTCTCCGGCTCGTCGAGCAGGCCCATCGGCACCTTGAGCTCAGGGGTCGGCTCGTCGGTGAGGATGCGCGACAGCGCGAACCGCTCCGGCAACGGCAGCAACCAGATCGGCGGCACCGTCGTGGCCGAGCCGCGCAGGCCGTCGACGGCCTCGTCGATGAGGGCCCGCCCGGTCGACGGGGTGGCGAGCGCCTCTTCGGCGGTCTCGTTCTCGCTCCGCTGCTGCAGCCCGTTGTAGAGCGGCAACGGCAACGCCGTGAGCGCCTCGAGGTCGGCGGACCGGTCGGGCGCGGCATCCGCCTGCACGGCGGGACCGGACACGAACCCGGACCGGAACCGGCGGTAGATCGACGTGTCGACCTTGAGGTAGCCGTAGCCGGGGATGGCGGGCAGGTGGAAGGCGTCGGGGGTGTCGAGCACAATGGCGCTCTCCGAAGCGGAGAAGGTGCGGAGGCCCACCCGGTACGAGAGGTACGTCTCCAGGCCGCGCAGCTTGCCGGCCTCGATGCGCTGGCTCGAGAGCAGCAGATGCACGCCGATCGACCGGCCGATCCGGCCGATGGTGAGCAGCAGGTCCACGAAGTCGGGTTCGGCGGTGAGCAGCTCGCCGAACTCGTCGATGACGATGAGCAGGTGCGGCAGCGCCGGCAGGTCGGGCCGGGTGGCCGCGAGCTCGCGGTAGTGCGTGATCGAGGGGGAGTTGCCGGCGTCCTTGAGCAGCTGCTGCCGGCGCACGACCTCCCCGGCGATGCTCACCCGGGCACGCTGGGTGAGCTGCGGGTCGTCGGCGAGGTTGTCGATGATGCCGGCCACGTGGGGCAACCCGGCGAACGGGGCGAACGCGGCACCACCCTTGTAGTCCACCAGCACCATGCTCACGTCGTCCGGGCCATGCGACAGCGCCAAGGCCAGGATCAGGGTGCGCAGCATCTCGCTCTTGCCGGAACCGGTCGCGCCGATGGCCAGGCCGTGCGGGCCCATGCCCAGCTGGGCGGATTCCTTGAGGTCGAGCAGCACCGGCTCGCCGAAGTCGTCCAGTCCCACCGGCACCCGCAGGAAGTCCCGCGGGGAGCGCGGCTCCCACGCGGTGGCGGCGTCGAACGCGGTGACGTCGCCGATGCCGAGCAGTTCCACGATGTCCACGGCCTTGGCCGATTCCACTTCGTCTTGCCGGGTCATGCTCAGCCGCAGCGGCGAGAGCATCCGGGCAACGGTCTCGAACAGGGCGGCGGAGATCTGGTCGAGCGCGGCGGTCTGCACCTCGACCTGGCCGTCGCCGCTGTCGCGCGCATCCGAGATCTCGGCGCGGTCGTGGCCGACGGTGACGCGGATGGTGACATCGCTCGGTTCGTGCATCCGGTCGCTGAGCAGGTGCACCATGGTGATCTGCAGGTCAATGGGGGAGAGGTCGGCGTCGGGCACCGGCAGAACGGATGCGACGTGGCCGTAGTCGTCCACGAACACGATCAGCCGGGCGTTCTCGGCCGGCCCGGCGTTGCCGCCGCTGCGTTTCGCGGTGGCCGCGAGCTGGGCCCGGTCGCCGAGTTCCTGGCCGAGCACCCGGCGGAGCGCCTGGGTGTCCCGGGCCACCCGGCGGGCGGGAACGGGCCCGTCGTAGGTGTCTTCGTCGACGAAGTGCGGCAGCAGGTCGACGCCGCGCCAGTCCTCGGCGGCTGAGTCGGGGTAGGCGATGGCCATGTGCACATCGTCGGGGGCGTGCAGCGCCGCGATCTGCAGGATCAGCGCGCGCGCCACCTGCAGGGCGTTCTGCCGGTCGCCGATGATCGCCACCGCTCCGGCGCCGTCGAGCTTGAGGTCCACCGGCATGCCGCGCACGGTGGAGTAGTGCTCGGTGACCTGCCGGGCCTCGCCGGCCAGGATCGGGTCGTACGGCTGCACCGGGTTCTGCTCGGCGGGGATGGCCAGGTCGAACCAGGCCACGTCGCCCACGCCGAGGCGGGGGCTGAGGAAGTCGGCGTCGTGCCGGCGGCGCTCCCACAGCCGACCCGGGTCGCGCACCAGTTCGATCAGCGCGGCCGGGTCGGGGTTGAGCAGCTCGGCGGTGGCGCGCACCGACTTGCCGCGCTGGCGCATCCGGGCGCGCAGCCCTTCGAGGTAGTCGAGGTAGCGTTCGCGTTGCACCCGCCGGGTACGGGCGGCCGCGCCGCGCTGGGTGAGCGCCATGGCCAGGCCGCTGACGATGGCGACGATGAGGATCAGCGCGCCGATAACCATGAACAGGGCGTTGCCGCGCAGGGTGACCATCATGATCACGCTGGTGCCGGCGCCGAGCACGGGCAGCAGCGCCTGGATCGGCACGCCGCCCTGGGCGCCGTCCTGCATGGCCGGTGGCGGCGAGATGATCTCGGCGTCGGTGCGCTGCAGCGGCCGGGTGACCCGGGTGGGCCGGTGCACGAGTCGCAGGGTCATGCGGTCGCCTCACTGTGTCGGAGTTCGGCGCCAAGGGAGAGCTGCGCTTCGGTCATGATGGTGCCGGCCAGTTGTGCGTAGGCGATGCGGGTGCGGGCGCTCATCGAGGCGCTCGGCACCGGCTTGGCGGAGCCCGCGCTCGGGTCGTACGGGATCCGCAACACCGGCACGCCCAGGTCGGGGCCCACGCCCTGCGGCGTCTGGCCGCGGCTGGAACCGCTCACGTCCACGATGACGAGCACCACCTGCGGGCCGTCCGCCACCCCGGTCAGCGCCGGGATGACCGCGACGGCGTCTTCGAGTTCGTGCCGCCGGGACGGCGTGACCACGCAGAGCACGTGGCTGGCCAGGGCCACCTGGGCCAGGTCGATCTGCCAGCCGCGCACGCCCCAGTCCGTGATCGCGAGGTCGAAGAACCGCGACACCGGGTTGATCCGGTCGAACCAGGTGCGGCTGGGCACGGGCGTGGTCGGATGCGCCGGGTCGCGCAGGTCCAGCCCGATCAGTCCGGAGCGGGCAACCGGCAGCCCGGCCGCGGCCTCTGCGGCCGAGAGGGGCCGGGTGCGCGCCGGCGGCAGGGCGCCCTCGGGGGCGGGCACCCCGGCATGCCAGAGCATGTTCCGGTCGCCGCCGGAGGCGTTCACGCCGAGCACCAGGCCGGCCCGCCGGTTCGCGAAGATGCTGGCGACCCCGGCCGCCACGGTGGAGGAGCCCGCGCCGCCGCAGGCCTGCACGAGGCCGACGCGGCGGTTGAGGGTCAACGGCATCCGGATGGCGGCATCCGCGTTGGTGAGGTCGTGCAGCCGTGCGCTGGCGCTGCCGACGAGGGCGAGGGGGATCGAACGCAGCCCGGCCGCGAGGGTCGACACGCTAGAACGTCCCGAGCAGGTCGGGGTACACGCCGAACACGCCGAGGGTGACCGGCAGCAGCGCGACGACGGCGAACATCTCCAGGGTGTTGCCGGCCCGTCGGAGGCGCGCGCGGGTGTGCGCCGGCGGGTGCATCGCGACCACGAGCAGGGCGACGACCGACACGAGCACGAGGGCCACGAGCACGTACGTCTCGGAGCTGTGCGCCACGGCAACGGCGATGGCGGCGGCGATGGACGCGCCCCACAGCACCACGGCTTGGCCGGCGAGCGGGAACGCGCGGGTGCGAAGCGCCGTGACCAGGATCAGCGCGGCGCCGAGGCCGATCGCCCAGCCCTCCGTCGACGAGGCGAGCAGGCTGGCGGTGGCGAGCAGCGGCAGGGCCACGGCCACGGTCGACCAGGTCAGCGACCGGTAGGCGTCGTTCACGGTGGCAAGCACGGTCTCCCGGTTGGTGAGCTTGCCGGCGATCACGAGGTCGTCGATGCCGGTGAGCCCGGAGCTGTTCATCGCGTACCAGGGCAGCATGCCGCAGACCACGGCCGCGGCGACGCCGACGATGGCGGCGGTTTCCAGCGGGGCAAGGCCCATCAGGTGCAGCAGCACCGGCAGCACGCTCAGCGCGACGCCGACCAGGCTGGCCCGCAGCGCCGGGCGGATGCCGAGGCCGAGGCCCAGCGCGACGCCGATGGCCAGCCAGCCGAGGCCAAGGGCGAAGACCAGCGTCGCCAGCAGCGGGTCGTCGCCGAAAGCGGTGACGGCGTCGGCGAGGCTGACCGCGGTGGCGGGCACCAGCCCGAGGGCGGCGGCGGCGAAAGCGGCGGCCGGCCACGTCTGGCGGAGGCGCCCGAGCAGTACCGACACCAGGAGGCTGCCGGCGAACACGGCGGCGAGGAGGCCGCCGGTGTCGGTGAAGCCGCCGGTGAACAGCAGCGCGGCGACGCCCATCATGGTGCCGATGGCGGCGGCACCGACGCCTTCGCGGTGCCGGGCCGCCCACAGGCCGCGCTTGTCGTCCCTGGCCTCGGCGACCACGTCGGTGACGTCGGCGACCTCGGGCGGGGCGGGCGCTTCGTCCACCCGCAGCAGCCGCAGCAGTTCACCGGCCGCCACGTTCTGTTCGGCCAGCGACAGGGCGGTGTCCAGCTGCTGCCCGGTGGCGCGCACCAGGGTGAGCGGTCGGGCGACCGAGCCGGTGCGCTCCTCGAGCAGGTCCATCAGCTGCGGAATCAGCGCGGCGATGGTCTCGTCGTTGGGCACCACGATCTCGGCCTTGCGGCTGCGACCCACGATGGTCAGCCGGGTGAAGCCGCTCACAGCGCGCTTCCCGGTACGAGCGGGGCCGACATCGAGGCGTTCTCGGCGTCGGCGGCGGCCTTCTGCGCGAGCAGGTCGATCACGAAGGAGGTGCCGACGCACGCCGCGCACGCCACCGCGGCGAGGATCACGCCGGCCAGGAACCGGCGCAGGTTGTCGGTGGTCGCGCGGCGCTCGGAGACCTCGCCGAACAGGAAGGCGGCCTGGAGGCGGGCGCGGTGCGTCTTGACGGTTTCAAGGAGCACCACATCGTAATCAGATGACATCGACGGGCAGGCTTTCTGTGGGGACCACCGGGGTGGTCGAGGTGGCGGGGGTGCCTGTCACGGTGACGGCTTCGGTGGCGAGGATGTCGAAGTGGCGGTCGCCGAGTTCCACCCGCCAGCCGGGCGCGGCGGCGGTGGGCTGGCCGGGCAGCAGCGGCCGGCGCTCGCCGGTGGCGGTGACCAGGGTGGTGCCGTTGGCCGAACCCAGGTCGGTGACCCAGAGCAGGGTGCCCGACCAGGTGACCAGGGCGTGCGATTTCGCCAGGGTGCGCGACAGGTCGGTCCAGGCGAACAGCGGATGCGCCTCGTCCCCGGTGCGGTTGTCCGGCCGTCGGCCGATCACGAGCGAGGTGTCCACCTGCTGGGCCTGGTCGTCATCGAGCACCAGGGTCACGAACGGCGCGATCCGGGCCTGCGGGGCGTAGCCGTCGTCGGCATCCGTGGCCAGCATCCGGCGCCGGCCCTCGCGCCGGGTCGGCGCGGAGCGCGGTGACGCCTGGGCCAGCTGGGCCGTGCCGAGCGGGGTGCGGGCGGGGGTGTGCGGGTCGCGGCCGCGGCGGATGTCGGCGGTGACCGTGGTGCGGGAGCCGATCAGGTTCACCAGGGCGCCGGCCAGGTGCCGGGCGCCCACCGGGCTGCCGGAGAGGTCGTCGACGGTGCGGAGGCCCAGCAGCCACCGGCCCAGGGTGCGCCCGGTGCCCAGCAGCAGGGCGAGCTGGGCGGCGATGAACAGGAGGAGGGTGCCGAGCACGGCGGCGATGAGTCCGGCGGACACCGTTTCACCCGAGGAAACGGTCACGGCAACAGCGCCGCCGGCCAGGATCGCGACCGGGAGCAGGTCGATCGCGAGCGACCAGTACCGGCGTGTCGCGGATGCGGTGACGACGTCGCCGAGCATGCCGGAGTACGGTCCGAGTGCGGCTCCGGGAGCGGCGACGACCGACAACACGCCGCAGCGCGTGCAGTAGGCGGTGGCTGGGATCAACGGTGCCCCGCACCGTCCACAGCTGATGGCGCCGATGAGTGCATTGACCAACGAGAACCGAACCCCCAGGCGAGACCGCAAATCTGAAAATGTGCCGAATTTCCCCCGCACCGTGTGGACATACCCTAACCTGAGATCTCGTCAAAGCATGTCAAAGCATTAGGGGGACACTATGGCTGGAATGAAATTTGCGATGGGCGCCGACGTTCTGTCGCACCTGACCAAGAAGACGAGCACTTCTTCTGACGATCTCGGTTCGCTCGTCAAGCAGCTCTTCGAAGCGGCCGCGCCGCTCGAGGGCAAGTTCAACGGTGCCGGCCGCGCCGCGTTCGACCGGTTCAAGACCGAGACGGATGGCATCGCCACCGAACTCAACAGCGCGCTGAACGCTGTGCTCACCGGTATCCAGGGTCAGGACCTCGCCTTCGCGCAGGGCGACCAGGAACTCGCCGACCAGACGAGCACCGCACAGGCCGGCTCGAGCTTCGACGCCGCACGCTTCGGCTCGCGCGCCTAAGCACTCCGCTGGCGGACTCGCCGGCACCCTGCGGACCTCGTGACCGAGCGCCGCAGCACTCTCACACTCGACCCAACCGAAGGGCAACATCATGGCTTCAGGCGGTAACTCAGCAGACCGTCGCGACTACGACGTCGCGGCATCCCAGAACGTGCAGGACAACTTCAACGCGCTGGCAGCCCAGCTCGAATCTCTCATCGACCAGCGTGACGCCGACGTGAAGGCCATGATGGCCGACTACCAGGCCGATGGCGTGTCGGAGGACTACGCGGCCAAGGAGCTGCGTTGGAACACCGTCGCCGGTGAGGTCAAGCAGATCATCAACACCCTGCGCAGCTCGCTGTCCTCGAA
Organism: Cryobacterium sp. AP23; assembly: GCF_054075385.1. Classification (NCBI taxonomy): domain Bacteria; kingdom Bacillati; phylum Actinomycetota; class Actinomycetes; order Micrococcales; family Microbacteriaceae; genus Cryobacterium; species Cryobacterium sp. AP23. Next base: position 3,303,390 of record NZ_CM133415.1, read on the forward strand.
CGACGAAACCGCCCAGGCCACCCTGGCCCGCGGCCGTTCCGCCGTCCAAGCCATCGGCTGACCCGTTGGTCGAGAGCGTCGAACATCCGCTCGTCGACTCGGTAGGCGACGGGTACGTCGTCAGCTACAGCGCTGCCTCCGTCGTGCACGCCAGCGAGGGCCGTACCAGCCTGATCGCCGAGGGCGCAAGGGCAGGGCTTCGCGTGGTGTTCCTCACCCCGTCGTCGTCCCGGCTCACCTTCGGCATGATGCAGCTGCTCGGTGCCACCCGCAGCAAGTGGGTGGCCAGGGACGCTTCCGGTGCGCTGACCGACGGCCTCACCGGCCGCCGGCTCGCCGAGGTGCAGGACGTCCTGAACCCGGGCAGCGCCCGCGACGCTGACACACCGACCGACGCCGCCGACGCGAACACGCCGGCCGTGGCGGCGACGGACGCCGCCGAGCGATCCTGGTTGCACCTGACCGTGTCGGTGCACCTACAGGCCCGCGAGGAAACCCGCGTCGGCGGCGCCCTGGCGTTCCTCACCGACCGGGTCGCCAACGCGGCTCCGGCCGGCTGGGGGGTTCACGAACCGGCCGGACTGGCCTGGGACCGGGAGAACCTGGACCGGTATGTGCGAGCGCGGATGCCCAGGGAGACCCGGGTGTACGTCGCCGGCCACGGCGGCCTGGCCATGTCAGCGCTGATGCGGGTGACGCGGAGCGCCAGGGGCCTCGTCGAAGAGACGAAGCTGCTGGTGGCCCTCGACGCCGATGACACCGCCGCCCAGCGGAGCATCGCCGCGGTGCCCGGAGTGTTCGCCGACCTCGCGGCCACCGAATCGGTGCTGCTCGGCAGTGCGTTCGTGCTGCGCGGCGCCGCCGACCTGGCCGTGTCGGCTCAGCTCGGGGCTCCACCGTTGCCGGTGGCGATGGTGCTCGGCCCGCGGGCAGTGCGCGACCTGGGTCTGGACCCGGCCGAGGCCGAGGAACGCTTCGGCGCCATCCGGGCCGGCCGTCCCCGCATCCCCTCGATCGTGCTGCCGTTCACCCGGGAGGGCTCGGGCAGCTGGCAGCAGTACCTCGACGTGGCCGGCTCGTTCGACCCCGCCGACGTGGCGCGGGCGTTCGTCAACGGCAGCAAGCGGGAGGTGGCTCGTGCCTCATGAACTGATCGTGGTCTCGACCCGGCCGGTCGACGTGGGTGACCACCTGGTCGCGGCGGTTTCGGTGGACCCGGACCTACTCGTACGACACATCTGGAACGGCGGCGCCACGCAGGTGCTCTCGCCGGAGGGCGCGGTCCTGCTGACCGTGCTGCGCAGCAAGGGTTTCGACGTGCCCGACGACGTCGAGCGTCTCACCGGCACCAAGCCGGCGGCAAGCCAGGCTTTTTGGACAGAACTGTATTCACCGCTGGACCCCGGGGCGCTCCTCGGGTTCGAGGTCGCCAGGGCACTCGCCCAGGCGACCGAAGGCGACTTATTCGTGCGGGAGGGCAACGATGACAAGCTGGAGTATTGATCCGCAGGGGGTAGCGACGGTCCTGACGAACGTCGAGACCGCCGCCACCGAACTTTCCACCGCGCTGGACGGCATCCTGACCGCGCAGGACGACCTGGTCTACGGAGCTGGGTCGCTCGGCGGAGTACCCGCAGCCGTCGCCGCGCTCATCGAGAGCGAGAAGACCCGGCTCACCAACGTGGGCTATCGCATCAACGCGGGCACCGTGGGGGCCAGCACCGCGGCGATCGCCTACGTGAAGGGCGACGAAGAAATGGCGGCCAGCGCGCAGGCCGCAGCCTCGGGCTCCGCCCTGAACGGCGACATGTCCGCCATCGGCGCCGAACGGGCGGCCGCACTGTGAGCGTCAGCGACCACATCGGCTACGGGGACCTCGTCAACGCCGACAAGATCCCCGGCGACAACATCTACCCGGAGTCCGTGGCGGCCGCGGCCACCGCATACTCGACCGCCGGCACCGCCATCCCCGAAAAGGGAACGGCAGTCCTCACCCAGTGGCAGGGCCTCAGCGGCGTCTACACCGCACCGGAATCGGCCGAACTGCTCGCGATCATGGACCCGGTGACGGTCGACACCGCCGCCATCGGCACCACCCTCGCGAGCGTGTCCACCATCATCTCGAACTTCGCCGAGACCATCGCCCCCATCAAGACGCGTCTGATGGCGCTCAAGGTCGAGGCGAACGCCTTCGCGACCCGGGTCATCAACGGCGTCACCGTTGAGTGGTACGACAAGGACCACCCCGCCTGGGACGCCGGCATCTTCAGCTTCGTCGTCACCGACTTCGCCGACATGGCCCCGGTCACCATTCCCTGGGACCAGCACCGCGACACCGTGGAAGAGAACAAGGAGATCCTCGGCCGGGTCAACACCGAGGTTGCGGCGCTCGACGCGGCCCAGGTCGAGGCCATCAACGCCATCAACGCGTTGCGCACCGACGAAGACCGGCCCACCGAGGTCGTCGTCGCGCTCACCGAAGACGACCTCAACGCCGAAGGCGCCGTGCTGCCTTACGGTGCGGCGACGGATGGCGACAAGGGCTGCTACCAGTCCACCAACGACGGCATGGAAACCGCCCTCGTGGGCATGGTCGAGGGCGGCGGCGCTCTGTTCGGCTACAACGCCACCACCGGCGACTGGGGCGACGGCGAAACTGCCGCCGCCGCCTGGCGCGGCATGGGCATGACCGTTGCCGGCGTCGCCCTGCTCGGCAACCTGGGCATGGCCGCCACGCTGATCCCCGACGAGCACATTCCGTCCTGGCTGAAGGGCGCCGACGACTTCGCCGAAGAGGCGATGGACCACGTGACGAACGCCGGCAAGTCGCTCGTCGCCGTCGACATGTGGTCGGAGAACCCGGCCGAGGCATTCGGCACCACCCTCGTGAACGTCGGTACCTTCTTCATCCCCGGCGGCGCCGTGGTCGGCGGGCTCAAGGCCGGCACCGTCGCCGCGCGGGCAGCCTCCATCGCCGGCCACGCCGTTGACTTCGTCCTCCCCGGTGCGGCCGTAGCCTCCCGGGTCGTGACCGGCACGGCCATCCACGCCGGCCATGGCCTGACCGCGCTCACCAGCGCTCTCAAGGGCAGCCTCACCACCGGCGTCTCCGCCGGTCGTGGCGCGCTCGCGCAGACCCTCAACTCGCTCGGCGACAACATGCCGTCGGTACGGGTCGAACCCGGCTACAGCGTCGCCCTCCCCGGCGGCGGCGGCAGCCTGCCCGGCCCAGGCCGCATCGTGATCGGCGAGCCCGGCAGCGGTGGCAGCCTGCTGCACAACATCGCCGATCGAGTGGATTCCGGTACGCCTGCCGCGTCCGGTACGCCTGCCGCGTCCGGTACTCCGTCTACTTCGGGTACGCCTGGCACGTCGGGTACGCCTGGCACCTCTGCCACGCCCGGCACTTCCGGTGCGCCTGGTATTGCCGATCAGGCTGGCCATCCCGGTACACCCGACGCAGCCGGCACGGCCGCTACCCCTGAAGCTGGAACCACGCCCGGCGCTTCCAGCACGGGAACCACACGCCCCGCTGCCGGCGGAGCTACGGATGCTCCTGCTGACGCACCGACGACGCCGGCCACCGCCGGCGCCCCGGACAAGGTGGCAACGGACGGCACAACGCCGACCGGCGCCGACGCGACACCGGCCGGTGCTGACGCGACACCGGCCGGCGCTGACGCGACTCCGGCCGGCACCCACTCGACCCCCGATCCCGGGCCGGTGCGGATGTCGAACGGCACGGCGCACGACCTGGCCTACCCGAACGAAACCATCGCTCGGGGATACAGCTCGTTCGAGCAGGCCCTGCCGGCGATCCTGGAACGTCACGGGGTGACGGGCGACGAATTCTCCACGCTGGTGCACGAACCGATCGCAAACCTCAACAAAGCAGAGCTGACGCTGATCCACGACGTCCGCCACGCTCTGCCGTCACCGAGCATGACGGACCTGCTGCAGAAGGTGGTCCCGCACGACCTGGGAACCAACATCATGCACAGGGTGCAGGGCGCCATGGACTCCGTGAGCGGCTTCGTGTCCCGCCCGGTCGACCTGCTGGATCTCAGCAATCAGCAGGTCCACGATGTCCTGGGGCTCAACTATCTGGACAAGAACGGGCTTCCGAGTTCGTTCACCAACGACCTGGCGGCCGGCCGGTCGTACTTCGACGTGCGTTTCGACGCGACCGCAATGGCGCATCCGTCCATCCCTGATTCGCCGATCCGCTGGATGAAAGACGAGGTGCCCGACCACATCCTGAACATGACCGACCCGGCGGCCAAGGCACAGGCCATCCAGTCGCACTGGGACAACTACACGGCTCAGGAGAAGCTGGACTTCGAGGTCGACTACCCGTCGATTGAGTACACCCTCAAGAGCGCCCTGGATTCGAAGAACCCGTTCCGCGGATCCGGTTTCTCCGGCACCGGTGCCAATTTCTCTCCGGAAGGCACATTCGGCCGAGACGCGATTCCGCTCCCCAACGGTGCAGAATTGTGGCGGACGTCACCGACCGGGCAGCGTGAGTTCGTTGCCGTGTTCGACAAGCCCGGCGCGGCTCGGCCGGGTACCTGGATTCTGGCCGACTCGGCGACGCCACGCCAACTGCTGAGCGGCGTGGGCCCGCGGCCCACAGCCGGGATCGGGACCGTTCTCAAGGACAACGATTGACGGATTGGCAAGAAATGAGCGGTGACCGATGAGTGAGCTCTCCCGGCTGACCCACCCGGCAGGAGTTGCTGACCTTCAAGGTCAGACAGCTCCTGACGGTTGGGTTGAGGTCAACGGCTTTGCGACCTACCGGGGCGAGAGAGTGCACATCGGCCCGGTGCAATCGTCGGGTCTGGTGGGCGCTACCGGACCGATTTCACTCGCCGACCTTCCCGGTTTCAGAGGGGACATGCAGACCGGGAGCGCCGCCGGCGCCGTCGACTTCGAATCGTTGGAGCGGTTCTGGCTGATCCGCACGACGCACCAGGACGGGGTGGCTGACAGCTCACCTCGCCCGGGCCTGACCACCATCGTCGACGGCACCGAGTTCGGCGTGAGCGACACCTACGGCACGGTGAGTCCGGCCGGGGTGCGTCAACTCCAGCTGATCTGGGTCGGTGCGGGTGAGCCCGGCGGAAACGACTGGGTGTTGGACGGCTACGGCTGCTGGACGACCCTCGTGGACCGCGGCCGGGTCGGCGACGTGCGTTATGTGGAGTGGAAGGCGATCTGGCGCGACATCACCGTGTTCGTGGCGGGAGTGCGCAACGGCGTTGCGCACATCTTCGTGACCTCGGGCGGCGTGCCCGAGTTCGAGGCGCCAGAGGTCAAGCACACGGGCAGCCTGGTCAATTGTTGGTCCGCCGAGGTTCCCGTCGAGGAGTTGAGCCTTCGCTCGTGGCGCTCTGTGGAACGCCCGGCGGGTGCGGGCGTCGTCTCTGGAGCAATCGGCTTCGTTCGGGGCCGCACCACGGTGTTGATCCGGCCGAAAACGCAGGACGGCACCGAACCGGGCATCGTTTCCGTCAAGAAGCGGGGTCAAAACGTCACCTCGGACTACATCATGCATGCCCGGCTGAAGGACGAGGTTGCGCCCCCCGTCGAGTGGCAGGCGCCGGTGTCCGCGAGCGACATCACGGACCTTCGGCAAATCTCGGCGACGACGATCTGGCAGGGAGAGGAGACGGCGGTCGACGGTGTCAGTGACACCGATGACACGGTTTTCTTCGCACAGGTCACGGCTGAACGACCGGACACCTCCGAGGTGGTCTGCACGACCCGGCCGATCGCGCCGGGAGCCCTCCCCGCAAAAGCACTGTCTTTGGCTGGGCTCTACGTCTACTCCGAGTTGCGCCCCTAACACGTTCTTTCGCACCACCATCGATTTCAAGGACTGGTATGTCAATTCTTCAAAAGGCCATCACCCCGCAGTTGAGCAACGCCTATCTCACCAAAGGGTGGGACCGGGTGTCCGGGTTCGTCGTCGAAGCGGCGACCGTCGCCTTCGCGACCACGCCTGCCCAACTCTTCGACGTGCACGCCCTGGGATTCCCCGGGTCGCCGTTCTCGCCCGACGACCCGTTCGTCGATGTGATCCGGTTCCCGGCGCGGGCGACGATGCGCCTGGAGAACGCGACCGGCGGGGTCGACCAGGAGACGCGGGCGCTCACCGGAGGCCCGTTCGTGGACCGGCCCCCGTTCACCGGCACCGGCTTCGCGCCGGTCGCCGGCCACATCGTGCCGGTCTGGTGGATGCGGCACACCCGGGTGGTTCCGAACACCCAGCTCGTGCGGGTCTTCGCCGACGGCACAGAGAAGCTCCTGGCGGTGTTCCCGAACATCGCCGATGGCTGGATGGTGGATGGCGTGTCTGTGGGCCGGTCGACGCCGTTCTCCCGGCACGTGGGCACCCTGGCGAAGTGGAACAACGTGTACCTCACCGCCGACGTGATCGACCAGGGCCGCCGCATCGTGCTGGCCACGCACTCACAGCCCACCGACGAGCGGTTCGTGCGCACCGGCCGGGGCATGTGGAAGTACGAGATCCCGTTCGAGGAAGCGACCGAGGTCATGGAACTCGACATTGAGGCGGTGTGGAACGGCCTGGAGCTGCGGATCGTCGACGAATCCGTCGACGCGGACGGCACCAAGCTGTCCAGCGGCTCCTACGTCGGCCACAACGCCGATCTCGCCGAGGGCCTCCGGCTGGTCAAGGTGGATGCCGGGGTCTACGAGATCACCGTCCCCACGGCCAACCTCGAGGGCTTCCGCACCACCCAGCTGTCCCAGGCGTCCTGGCCGGAGTGATGTGAGGGTGGCCGCGAGTCTGATGAACCCCAGCCACGTCACGGACCTGCACGAGAAGGTCTTCCCGGGCGGCCGCTCCGAGGTCTGGGGCCACGCCACCTACGGCGGAATCCGGGTGAACGTGACGGGGCAGAGCCGGAACGGGCGGCAGGTCAAGATCAACGGCGAGCAATCACTGACCGGGCTGGCCAATCGGGAAGACGACGGTCAAATGGGCTGGTGTTGGGGTGACGTCGACTTCGAAGCGCTGGAACGGTTCTGGCTGGTTCGCACGTCCCACTTCGACGCGGTGGACGGCACCACACCGCTGCCGGGCATGACGACCGTTGTCGACGGCACCGAGTTCGGCGTGACGGATACCTGCGGCACGGTCAGCCTCGCCGGGGTGCGGCAGTTGCAACTGATCTGGCTGGGCGTCGACGCGCCAGCGGGCGATGACTGGGTGTTGGACGGCTACGGCTGTTGGACCACGCTGGTGGAGCGGAGCTTGGTCGACGAGGTGCGCCACGTGGAGTGGACCGCAATCTGGCGGGACATCACCGTGCTGGTGACCGGCATTCACAATGACCGGGCGCACATCTCGGTGATCTCGGGTGGCGTGCCGGAGTTCGAGACACCGGAGGTTCGGCACACCGTCAGTCTGCGCAATTGCTGGTCCGCTGTCGTGCCGATCGAGGAGCTGAGCCTGCGGTCGTGGAGGTCGGAGGAGCACCACGTCGGCGCGGGCGTGCTGGCGGGAACCGTTGGCTTCGTGCGCGGCCGCACGGCGGTGCTCATCCGGCCGAAGGATTGGGATGGCAGCTGTTCCGGGATCGTCGCCGTCAAGGACCGGGGCCAAACGGTCACCCCCGATTTCATCATGCATCCGTTGGACGCGAGCTCGCGGACGCCCCCGGTCGAATGGCGGGCGTCGGTCGTCGAATCCGACATCACCGACCTGCGGCTGATCGCGTCGACAACGCAGTGGCGCGGCGAACTCGTGCCGGTGCAGGGCGCCAGCCAAACCGACGACACCCTGTTCGTGGACCGGATCGAGGCCCCGCGGCCGGAAACCTCCGAGCCGGTCTGCACGGCAGTGCCCAGCACAGCGGACGCCCTCCCGGAACGTGCGCTGGCCATGGCCGGGCAGTACCGGTACCGGGAGCACCGCTTCGGCTGACCCGGCCGCCTTGGCGCGACCGGCCAGGCTGACCGTGGTCCCTCAGCGCCTACCCGTGCTGCTTCGGTAGGCTCGACGGATGGATGACGACGACTACGACAGCCGCCCGGTTGGTTTCATGGGCAAGATGCGCGGCGGCATCAAGGGGCTCACCTGGGTGCTGATCCTGTCGCTGGTCGCCATCACCATCGGCGCCACGTCGCTGTTGGTCCTCTTCCAGTAGCCTGAGCCAGGGGGTGCGAGGCCTCCGTCGGCCTGCGCCGGCTCCGAGTGCCAACGAAAGAGACCCCCATGCTGACACCCACCGCTGCGATCTCATCCGTGTTCCGCAAGTACGCCGACTTCACCGGGCGCGCACAGCGCAGCGAGTACTGGTGGTTCGGGCTGCTGCTCTGGATCGTCATCGGCGGTCTCGGCCTGCTCCAGCTGATCCCGACCGGAATCGACCGCAACGGTTACGAGTCGCACCACTTCGAGCTGGTGTTCATGCTGGCAGCGCCCCTCGTGGTCATCGGCGTGCTGCTGCCCTCAATCGCCGTGCTGGTGCGCCGGCTGCACGACGCGAACTTCTCCGGCTGGTTCGCCCTCCTCGGCCTGATTCCGGCCGTCGGCGGCATCATCGTCTTCGTGCTCACGGTGCTGCCGAGCAACCCCGAGGGCGCCCGGTTCGACGTCACCCGCCAACCGAAGGCGGCGGGACTTTCGTACCAGGGCTCGGGGCTGCGCTAACCTCTCGGTACGCTCAGCCACAGGGGGAACAATGGCAGCTGTCTCAGTTATCGACGTGATCGGGCAGGCTGTCGCCGCCGCTCCCGACAATGCCGCGTTGCGGCTGCACCTGGCCGGGCTGCTGCTCGACGCGGGGCGTGCCGCTGAGGCGCGACTGCAGCTTCAGGAGGTGCGCAGGCTCGACCCGGGTTCGCCCGGCCTGCCGGCCCTCGAGCAGCGCGCCGCCGCCACCGGGGACGACTTCGACTGGAGCGACGCCGAGGCGCAGATCGGCGACATCGCCCAGCCCGCCTTCGTGCGCACCCCGCCCACCCCCGATGCGCCCGACGTGCCGGATGCGCCTGATGTGCCGGCCGCGCCGGCCGCGCCCGACGAGCCCGCCCCGCCGGTCGTGCCGGACGCGCCCGCCCCGCCCGACAGCATCCTGGCGACCACGGCCGCCCCGGATCCGGCGGAGGTGCCCCGCGACGCCTTCGAGACCGAACGGCCCGCCATCACCCTCGCCGACGTCGGCGGCCTCGCCCAGGTGAAGAAGCGCCTGAACGCGTCGTTCCTGGTGCCGATGAAGAACCCCGAACTGACCAAGCTGTACCGCAAGAGCCTCCGCGGCGGACTGCTGCTCTACGGCCCGCCCGGTTGCGGCAAGACCTACCTCGCCCGCGCGATCGCCGGGGAGCTCGGCGCATCCTTCATCACCGCCACGGCGAGCGACCTGTTCAACCACTACATCGGCGAGTCGGAGAAGGCGCTGCACGCCCTGTTCGAGACGGCCCGCCGGGAGGCGCCCTGCGTGCTCTTCCTCGACGAGATCGACGGCATCGGCGCCAAGCGCTCGTCGCTGGGCAACGCGCCCTGGCTGCGCATCGTGATCAACCAGCTGCTCACCGAACTCGACGGGGTGACCGGCAACAACGAGGGCGTCTACGTGCTCGCCGCCACCAACCAGCCGTGGGATGTCGACCCGGCCCTCCGCCGCCCGGGTCGCCTCGACCGGACGCTGCTGGTGCTGCCGCCGGATGCGCCGGCCCGCGAGGCCATCTTCGGCGTGCACCTGCGCGACCGGCCGGTGCAGGGCATCGACCTCGCGGTGCTCGCCAAGAAGAGCGACGGCCTCTCCGGCGCCGACATCGCTTATGTCTGCGAGCTCGCCGCGGAGAACGCGCTGATGGCCTCGATCGAGGCCGGCGAGCCCCGCCTGATGGGCATGGCCGACCTGCTCGAACCGCTCGGTGTCGTGCAACCGTCCATCGTGCCGTGGCTGGAATCGGCGCGCACCGTGGTGAACTACGGCACCGACGACGGTACGTTCGCCGAACTCAAGGCCTACCTCAAGACCACCAAGCACTGGTGAGCGGCCTCACCGTTCCCGAGCACGCCTCCATGCTCGTTCAGGCGGGGCAGCTGCGGCAGGCGATCGCACTGCTCGAGCCGCACCTGGCGTCAGAGCCGACGGATGGGCCGGCGATGGCGGTGTTCATCGCCGCGCTCTCCGGCCAGGGTCGCTTCGCCGAGGCGTTGGAGGTGAGCATGCGGGCGGTGGCGCTCGACCCCGACAATGCCGCGTTCGTGGTGCTGCACGCGGAGTGCCTGGTGCAATGCGGTCAATTCGCCGTTGCCCGCCAGGCGGCCGCGCTCGCCGTGCAGCTGGCGCCGCAGGACTACGACGCCCACCACGTCCACGCGATCGCGCTCGCCATGCTCGATGACTTCGCCGGGGCTCACGCCGCCGCCTATCAGGCCCAGTTGCTGGCCGAAGACGACGATGCCTCCCAGGCCAACGTGCACATTCTCTATGCGGTCGTGCTCGAACGGGCTCCGGGCGGCCTGCCGGAGGCGATGGTCCAGGCGCGTGTGGCGCTCACGTTGGCGCCCGGCAACGAGGAGTACCGGTCCCGCCTGGCCCGGATGCTGATCGTGGCGAAGCAGCCCTGGGAAGCGGTGCGGGTGGCGTCCGATGTGCTCGGCGTCGCGCCCACGACCGGATCGGCCCGGGGAGCGCTCATCCTCGCCCTGCTGCTGCTGCAGAACCGGCTGCTCTGGTTCCAGTTCGGCATCGCCGTGGCCGGGCCTGTGCTGGCCTTCAGCGTCCTCGGTGCCGTGACCGGTGACGACGGCGGCGACGTCGCCCTGCCCACCCGCATCGGCGGCCTCATCACGGTGCTGCTCACCGCGCTCGTCCTGTTCCTGACCTGCCATAACGCGCCCCCGGGCCGCCGGATCGCCCGCCTCTCGTGGAAGACGATCCGGCAGTTCCGCGGCGCCGCGATCGCCCTGGTCCTGCAGGCGCTCGTCGCCGTCGCCGCCGTCGGCGCGGTGCTGACCGGGTGGATCGTGCTGCTGGCGCCGGCGATATTCGTGATTCCCGTGGCCGGCTGGATCTTCGTCCAGTCCATGCTGCCGATGGTCGAGGCGGCGGAGAAGGCGTTCGGCCTCACCGAAGAGGACTGACCCCGTCTAGCGGACCCGCCCGCGAGCGGCCGCCGCCGCGCGCCATCCACGACTCCTGCAATTCTGCTTCGCCATCAGGGCGGCTCCCGGAATCCTGCGGCGGGGCGGGGCCCGGGCAAAATTCTGCAGGAGTTATGCTCGCCGTACCGAGGGTGGCGACGAGAGTGGGGCGGGCATGATCAACGGGGAGGTGTCGTTCTGGTGGAGCCAGCTGGGCCGCCCGGCGCCGCGCGCCCCGCTGCCGGGCTCCACCCGCGCCGACGTGTGCATCGTGGGTGCCGGGTACACCGGGCTGTGGGCCGCCTACTACCTCAAGAAGACGGCGCCCCAGCTGCGCATCGTCATCCTCGAGCAGCGCTTCGCCGGCTACGGCGCTTCCGGCCGGAACGGCGGCTGGCTCACCAACTCGGTCACCGGCGGGCGCGAGCAGTACCTGCGCAGTCACGGCAGGGAGGCGGCCAGCGCGTTCCAGGCCGCGATGAACGACACCGTCGACGAGGTGATCCGGGTCGCCGCGCTCGAGGGCATCGACGCCGACATCGTCAAGGGCGGCGAGTTCACCGTGGCCTACGACCAGCCCCAGCAGCGGCGGCTCGAGGCCGCGGTGCGCGCCGAGCAGGCGTGGCCGCACACGGATGTCGACCTCCTCACCGCCGCGGACGCCTCCGCCCGCATCAACGTGGCCGGCAGCACCGGGGCGATGTGGCATCCGCACTGCGCCCGCATCCAGCCCGCCAAGCTCGTGGCCGGGCTCACCCGGGCGGTGCTGGACCTCGGCGTGGAGATCTACGACGACACCCGGGTCACCGAGATCACCCCGCACACGGCGGTGACGGCCCGCGGCACCGTGGAGGCCGAGTTCATCGTGCGCGCCACCGAGGGCTTCACCGCGGGCCTGGCCGGCCTGCACCGGGCCTGGCTGCCGATGAACTCCTCGCTGATCGTCACCGAACCGCTCGGCGCCGACGTGTGGGCCGGCATCGGCTGGGAGGGCCGCGCCACCCTGGGCGACATGGCGCACGCCTACATGTACGCGCAGCGCACCGCCGACGACCGCATCGCGATCGGCGGCCGCGGGGTGCCGTACCGGTTCGGGTCCCGCACCGACACCGACGGCCAGACCCCGGCCGGCACCATCGACCAGCTCCGCGGCATCCTGCACCGGTTCTTTCCGGGCACGACGGATGCGCCACTCAAGCACGCCTGGAGCGGCGTGCTGGGTGTGCCCCGCGACTGGGCCGCCACCGTGGGCCTGGACCGGCAGACCGGACTGGCCTGGGCCGGCGGGTACGTGGGCACCGGTGTCGCCACCACCAACCTGGCCGGACGCACCCTCACCGACCTCATCCTGGGCCGGGAGAGTTCCCTCACCGCGCTGCCCTGGGTGAACCACCGGGTGCGCAATTGGGAACCCGAGCCGCTGCGCTGGCTGGCCGTGACCGCGCTGTACCAGGCGTACACCCGCGCCGACCGGGCCGAACTCACCCGCCGTAGCACCACCTCGCCGCTCGCGACCCTGGCCGACCGGGTCTCCGGCCGCGGCCACTAGTTCGCCGGCCCACGGTTCCCGGTCCGGGGCTTCCCGCCGGCACGCAAAGGCGGAGAAATCCCGAACACACCGGTCTGCGTGGCCCGAGACACGGCGTTTCGCGAATATCTCCGCCTTTACTGTTTCGGCCGGGACGCACCCTCGTCTCGGGGCGTGCGGTGTGATGTACTCGTGGCATGACCGTTGAGGCGCAGACCGCGGCGCAGGCATACGAGCGGTACACCCAGGCTGCGGAGGCAGCGGGCGTGAGCGTGCGGATGGCGGAACCGCGCGACCTGGCCAGCATCATCGGCCTGTTCGAACGCACCTGGGGCGTCGGCCGCAGCCCCGACCGGGCGATGCTGCTTGCCCTCGACTACGCGGGCAACACCGTGCTCCTCGCCACCGAACGGGGCAAACCGGTCGGCGCCACGCTCGGCTTCATCGGCTGGACCGGCGGGCTGCACCTGCACTCGCACATGGCCGCGGTGGTGCCGTGGCATCGCAGCGGCGGTGTCGGGTTCGCGCTCAAACTGTTCCAACGGGCACTCTGCCTGGAGCACGGGATCACCGAGATGCGGTGGACGTTCGATCCGCTGATCCGCCGCAACGCCCACTTCAACCTGGTCAAGCTCGGCGCCGAGGTGACGGCGTTCCTGCCCGACTTCTACGGCCGCCTCGACGACATTGTCACCGGCGGGGACCGAAGCGACAGGTTCGAGGTGCGTTGGCGGCTGGACTCCGAGCGGGTGCACCGGGCGCTCAGCGGGCAGGCGCCGCCGGTGTGGACTGCCGAGTCCGGCTGGCCGCTCGACGTGGATTTCGAGCACTTCCGCGCGGACGATCCGGCCGCCGCGGCCACACGTCGCACGGAATCCCGCAGGGTCTTCTCCGCCGCGCTCCGGCACGGCCTCCGACCGGAGGTGACGGCCGAGAACAACTACGTCTTCACGGCCGATCCGGCCGACCCCTAGGTGAGGTCGGTGCCCGGTTCGGGTTCCTGCGGCGGCCGGCCGGTGAGGCGGCGTTCGAACCAGTACAGCAGCTCAGGGCGCAGCCGGTTGAGCTCGGTGAGGGTCATCGGGTCCGGCACCCGCACCACGGGTGCGCCCAATTCGTCGGCGACGGTTTCCATGGCGCCGCGAGAGTAGAACTGGCCGCGCATCCGCACCAGCAGCTGGCCGTCGGCGCCGGTCACGAACAGTTGCGGATGCGTGTCGATGGCACCGCTCTGGTACAGCTCGAGTACCACCACGCTGGCGACCTGGTCACGGCTGAAGTTGGTCATCCGGCCGAAGAAGCCGCGCTCGGTGATGCCGGTCTCGTCCACCCAGATGCAGGTGCGCAGGTAGCCGAAAATGCCGATGCCCGCGCCGATCATGACCAGGGCCTGGGCGATGGCGACGGGACCCCACTCGCCGAGCGGAATCGTCAGCCAGTAGAGCACCGCGAAGACGGGTGCGAAAAAGGCGAGGATGGACAGAGTCGTCTGACGAAGCAGATGACCGTGTGGCCTCAGCACTTGCGCACGAAAATGCGCACCCGTCGTTTTCCCCACCCTTGTTTCCCCCTCGCCGGTGTACTAAGAGTATGCCCCATCGGCCCCAGACGGAGTAGACACCGTTCGGGGGGTCTTCGACACGAGGACAGTGCCGAATATCGGTGGCCACCTGGCGGGCAGGTGCGCCGTAGAGTGGCAAGGTGAAATCGCGGGCGTCGTCAGCGCACGGCCTGCAGAGGTCGCGATTCCGCCTGCATCCGGCTCAGGCAGTGGCGGCGGGGTTCGCTGCGGCTGTCCTCGTGGGAACCGCGCTCCTGTCGTTGCCGATCTCCAAGGTCGGGCCCGGCGGCGCGTCGTTCCTCGATGCCCTCTTCACGGCCACCTCTGCGGTGTGCGTGACGGGGCTCACCGTGGTCGACACCGAGACGTTCTGGACACCGTTCGGCCAGGGCGTGATCCTGCTGCTCATCCAGGTGGGTGGCTTCGGGGTCATGACCTTCGCGTCGGTGATCGGGCTGGCCGTGGTGCGGCGGATGTCCCTGCGCACGCGCCTCACCGCCGCATCCGAGGTGCACAGCACAGGCCTGGAGAACGTCAAGGGCCTCGTGCTCGGCGTGGTCTCGATCTCCCTGGTCGTCGAGCTTGCCGTGGCGGTTCTGCTCAGCCTGCGGTTCTTCCTCGGCTACGGCGAGCCGGTCGGTCGGGCGATCTGGCTCGGTCTGTTCCACTCGGTGTCGTCGTTCAACAACGCCGGGTTCGCGCTGTTCAGCGACAACCTGATGGGCTATGCCGCCGACCCGTTCATCTGCCTGCCGATCGCGGCCGCGGTGATCCTCGGCGGACTCGGCTTCCCGGTCATCATGCAGCTGCGGAAGCACCTGAGGTCGCCCCTGCTGTGGACCATGAACACGCGCATCGTCCTGGCCGGCACGATCGTCCTGCTGGTCGCGGGGACCGTGTACATCACCGCGGTGGAGTGGTCGAACCCGGCCACTCTCGGCCCGATGGACTGGCCGGCCAAGCTCCTCGCCGGGTTCTTCCAGTCGGTGCAGACCCGCACGGCTGGCTTCAACAGCATCGACATCGGGTCGATGGACTCGGCGAGCCTGCTCGGCATGGACGTGCTGATGTTCATCGGCGGCGGCCCGGCCGGCACCGCGGGCGGCATCAAGATCACGACCTTCGCCGTGCTGTTCTTCATCCTGGTCGCCGAGATCCGCGGCGACAGCGTTGTCAACGTGTTCGGAAAGCGGCTGTCCCGGGCGGTGCACCGCCAAGCCATCACCCTGGTCCTGCTGGCGGTGTTCGTGGTCGCAGTGTCGACGGCAGCGCTGATGCTCCTTACCGACATCGGCCTGGATGCGCTTCTGTTCGAGTCGGTCTCCGCCTTCGCCACCGTCGGCCTGTCCACGGGTATCACGGCGAGCCTGCCCCCGGCCGGCCAGCTGATTCTGATCCTGCTCATGTTCATCGGCCGGCTTGGCCCGATCACCTTCGCCTCCGCCCTCGCCCTGCGCGAGCGGCCCGCCACGTACGAACTCCCGAAGGAGAGGCCCATCATTGGCTAAATTCCGCTCGTCATCGTTTTCCCTGTTCGGCCAGCGACATCCCGCCCGCCTGAACGAGGTCGACTCCGTGGTCGTGATCGGCCTCGGCCGGTTCGGTAGCGCTCTCGCGCTCGAGCTGATGGAAAGCGGCACCGAGGTGCTCGGCATCGACGCTGACGAGGAGATAGTGCAGGCGCACAACCGGCTGCTCACCCACGTGGTTCGAGCGGACTCCACCAAGGAGGAGACCCTGCGCCAGCTTTCAGTGCCGGAGTTCGGCAGTGTTGTTGTGGCCATCGGCGGCGACATCCAGGCGAACATCCTCACCGCGTCGCTGCTCCTCAAGCTGGGCATCCCCAACATCTGGGCCAAGTCGGTGAGCGAGCCGCACGGGGAGATCCTGCGCCAGTTGGGCGTGAACCACGTGATCTACCCGGAGAAGGACATGGGCAAGCGCGTCGCGCACCTGGTCCGCGGGGTGATGCAGGACTACATCGATATCGGCGAGGACTTCGCGCTGGTGAAGACCGCTCCGCCCCAGGAGATCCTCGGGCTGCCGCTGAGTCAGACGAAGGTGCGCACCATGCACGGGGTCACCGTCACCGCCTTCCACCGTCCGGGTCAGGGCTGGAGCTACGCCACCATGGAGACCGTGATCGAGCAGGGCGACATCATCTTGGTCGCGGGCCAGACCGAACGTGTCGAGTCGTTCAGCCGGTTGCGATGAGCCAGCCACTGGAGTTCCTCTCCGGCGCCGCCATCGGCACCCGGGTCGTGGTGCGCACCCGCATCGACGGCGGTTACACGGATGCCCTCGGCTACCTGCGCTCTTGCGACGCCGAGCACTGCTCTGTGGAAACCAAGCGCGGCACGGTGACGCTGCTCCTCGCCGAGGTCGTCGCGGCCAAGGAGGTCCCTCCGGCCCCGGCCCCCCGCCCCCGCCGCCACGTGGGCGACTAGCCCCAACTGTTCCCCGTGCGGACAAATGCACCCGGCACACCGGGACCATTTGTCCGCTTTGGGAACAGTTGTGGGGCGGATGCGGTCAGCCGGCGAGGGTCGCGGCCTGGCGGCGCAGGGCCGCGCGCAGCCGCTCGTCGCCGGCCAGCTCGATGGCGCGCTCGTACGCCGCCCGGGCCTCCGGAACCCAGCCCGCCCGCACCAGCAGGTGCGCCCGCGTCGCCCACCACGGTTGGAACTCGGCGGTGCCCGGCATATCCCGGCCGAGTTCCTCGAGCACGGTGAGCCCGGCGGCCGCGCCGTCCGTCTCGCCGACGACCGCGGCCAGGGCCACCCGGGCGCCCGCAGTGGGGGAGAGGCGCACCAACGCCTCGTGCAGGGCCTTCAGCGCCGGCCAGTTGGTCGAACCCGACCGGGCGCGGTCGCAGTGCACCGACTGGATGGCCGCTTCGAGCTGGAACCGGCCGATGCGGCCCAGCCGTCGCGCCCGCCGCAGGTAGTACTCGCCGCGGCCGATCAATGCGGTGTCCCAGAGCGCGGGATCCTGGTCGTCGAGCGCGATGAGCTCACCCGTGCTGCTCGTGCGCGCCGGCACCCGGGCGATCGAGAGGGCGAGCAACGCGGCCAGCCCGAGCACCTCCGGCTCGTCCGGCAGCAGCGCCGCGAGGGTCTCCGCCAGGTACAGCGCCTCGCCGGCCAGTGAATCCGGCGCCGCCCGGGCATCCGGGTCGGCCGTCGACCAGTCGACCGCGTACGCACCGTAGACGGCCTCGAGCACCGCGGGCAGCCGCCGGGGCAGGTCGGCCAGCGACGGCAGCACGAACGGGATGCGGGTGGCCCTGATGCGCCGCTTGGCCCGCACCAGCCGTTGCGCTATGGTCTTCTCCGGCAGGGCATACGCGGCCGCGATCTCCGCCGCGGTCAGGCCGAGCACGGTGTGCAGCATCAGCGGGGTGCGCACGGCCGGGTCGATGGCCGGGTGGGCGCAGACGCAGAGCAGCTCGATGCGTTTGTCGGGGATGGCCTGGTCATCGATGGCCTCGAGCGCGTCGAGGCCGAGGCCAGCCCCAAGCCCGGCGGAGGCCGGTGCCGGCCAGCCTGCAACGGTGCCTGGGCCCGGTGCGGTGTCGTCCAGCGGAGCCCGCAGCCGCACGGCGGCGGACTTCCACAGGTCCTTGAGCCGGTTGCGGGCCACGGTGAGCAACCACCCTTCCGGGTTGTCGGGCACGCCGTCCGTCGGCCAGGTGGTGAGGGCGCGCTCGAAGGCGTCGGCGAGGGCATCCTCGGCCGCGGCGATGTCGCCGGTGGGCGCGGCCAGCACCGCGAGCAGGCGCCCGTAGGAGGCGCGGGCGGTGAGCTCCGCCCGCGCCTCGGCGGTCACGCCGCCAGTGGGCGCCACTCGCCGTCGCGGAAGACGATCGCCGACGGTCGCACCTCGATCGCACCGTACTGGGCGGCCGGGCATTTACCGGCCCAGTCCAGAGCGGCGTCGAGGTCGGACACCTCGATCACGAAGGTGCCGTTCAACCGTTCCTTGGTGTCGGCGAACGGACCATCCTGAATCTGCAGGGCACCGTCCCGCATGGACACCGTGGTCGAGGCGGAGACCGGCTGCAGGATGTCGGCCGACACCAGCACACCGGCGGCGTCGAGGGCCTTGCCGTAGGCATCGAAGGCCTTGCGGCCCCATTCCATGTCCTCTTCGGTGATTCCGGCGTCGCCGGACTCCTGGCTGATGACGAGAAGTGAATATTGCATGATCTGTCCTTTCACGCTTATCGGATAGTGGCACTCCTATGACGACCGAACCAGCCCCAAATCGACACGAGCGCCACAACTGTTCCCGTTCCGGACAAATGCGCCCGGCGCACCGGGACCATTTGTCCGCACGGGGAACAGTTACCTGGGGGAGGGACGGCGCGGGGCGGCGCGGGCGCGGGCGGGCGCGGGCGGGGCGACGCGGGCGCGGCGGGGCGACGCGGGAGCGGGGCAGGCCGGGCGAGCCGGGTCAGGCCGGATGCGTCGCGGCGCTCGCCGGGCCGCCCGGCCCCACCCGGCCCGCCAGCAGCAGCCCGCCCACCGCGAGCAGCGCGGAGAAGAGGAACGACGCCGAGTACGTGGCCGTGCCGCCGAGCGGGGCCACCGCCACGAACACCACCGCCGTGGCCGCCAAGGCCAGGGCGGCGCCGATCGAATCGGAGATCAGCAGCGCCGAGGAGTTGAAGCCCTGCTGGCTCAGCGCCGACAGCCGCAACACCCGGCCGCTTTGCCGCGGCACGAGAGTGCCCATCCCGGCGCCGGCGACGGCCCAGCCGCCGATGGCGACCAGCGGCGACCACCCCAGGGCGCTGGTCGCGGCGGATGCGGCGATCGCCACGATGAGCAGCGCACTGCCCAGCCGCATGCTGCCCTGGTCGCTGAGCACACTCGAATACCGCCCCTGCAGCCCCGACGCCAGCGCCCAGGTGATCCCGGCACAGGTGAGCGCGAGCCCCGCCAGCGCGGGGGAGAGGCGGTATTCGCCGGTCAGCAACGCCGGCAGGTACACCTCGGTAGAGAGGAACGCGCCGGACACCAGCCCGCGAATCGACATCACCACGGGCAGCCCCCGCCGCGCGCTGAGCGTGCCGGCCGGCAACAACGGCCGCAAGGCCACCCCGGCCAGCACGAACGCGACGCCGGTTCCCACCCAGAGCCAGGCGCCCGGCAACCGCGGCGCGAGTGACGCGAACAGCACCGCCGCCGCCGCGCCCAGCGACCACAACAGGCGGGCAATGTGCCAGGGTTCACGGGCCGTGGCCGGCCGGGCGCGTTCCGCGGCCGCGACCGAGCTCAGTCCAGGCTTGAGCAACCCCATCGCGGCCAGCACCAGCACCACCACGCCCAGGAACACCCACCGCCAGCTGGTGAACTCGGCCACCACCCCGGCGATGAACGGCCCGACCATCGACGGCACCACCCAGGCGGCGGCGAACGCGCCGAATACCGCCGGATGCATCCGCTGCGGGTACACCCGCGCTACCACCACGTACAGCGACACGATCAGCGCCGCTCCGCCGAGCCCGTGCACCAGCCGGCCCACGATGAGAATCGGCATGGATGCGGCGGTGCCGGCAATCACCAGGCCCACCACGAACAGCACCACGGCGGTGAGCACCACCGGCACCGGGCCGGACCGGTCCGCCCAGTTGCCGGCCGCGACCATGCCCGCAACCCCGACCGCGAGGGGACCGGAGAACGCCACCGCGTAGAGGGACTCCCCGTCGAGGGCGGCGCTGATCACGGGCATCACGGTGGTCACGGCGAGCGCCTCGAACGCGGACAGCACGATGAGGGACAGGATGCCCACGGTGACCCAGACGTACTCCCGGCCGAAGATCGAGGCGGGGCGCGATGGCGTCGGGCGCGGCGAAGTCGGAAGAGGCACGAGTGTGATCGTAAGACCTCAACCGCTCTTGAGGTCAACCCGCCCGTCAGGTTGTGCACACAGGCGGAGATTTTCGGGACACGCCGCTCGCGCCACCGGGCCATCCGGCGTGTCACGAAAAACCCCGCCTTTACGTGCACTCGGCACGTACAAGGCGGGGTTATTGGCGGAGAATGGGGGATTCGAACCCCCGAGGGCTTTCACCCAACACGCTTTCCAAGCGTGCGCCATAGGCCACTAGGCGAATTCTCCTGAGCCGGCCGATTCGTGAAGACAACGACCAGGGAAAATCTTACCTGCTTCTGGGGGCCCCGCGTGACACGTCCCGCCGGCGTGCGGGTTTGGGCGTCGGGCCGGAACGCCCTAAACTGGCATCGGCTCCTCGCGTGGCGCTATCTCAGCCAACTCCCCCAGGACGGAAACGTAGCAAGGGTAACTGGGCTCTGGTGGGTGCGCGAGGAGTTTTACTTTGCCCGCGTGCCGACCCCGCGGAAGCGAATCCGTAAGCGTAGCCCCCCAACTGTTCATCTGTCGGGACCAACGTCCCCCGCGCATCCGCTAGGGCGCTCCTAGACTTGGACGGCGCTATTGGCGCACACAGAGCACCTGGAGACCGCGATGGAAATTACCGCTGACACCACCACCTCATCTTTCACCTGGCCCAGCCGACTGCCGCATGCGTTGAGCGCCGAAGCTCTCGCCAGCGTCGACTCCTGGTGGCGCGCCGCGAACTACCTCTCCGTCGGGCAGATCTACCTGCTCGACAACCCGCTGCTGCGGGAGCCGCTCACCAAAGAGCACATCAAACCGCGCCTGCTCGGCCACTGGGGCACCACCCCCGGCCTCAACTTCCTCTACGCGCACCTGAACCGGGTCATCCGCGAGCGCGAGATCAGCACCCTCTACATCACCGGCCCCGGCCACGGCGGGCCCGGCATGGTCGCCAACGCCTACCTCGACGGCACCTACTCCGAGATCTACTCCGGCATCGACCAGTCCGAAGACGGCATCAAGGGCCTGTTCCGCCAGTTCTCCTTCCCCGGCGGCATCCCCAGCCACGCCTCCCCGGAGACCCCCGGTTCGATCCACGAGGGCGGTGAGCTCGGCTACGCGCTCAGCCACGCCTACGGTGCCGCGTTCGACAACCCCGACCTGCTCGTGGCCGCCGTCGTCGGCGACGGCGAGGCCGAGACCGGCCCGCTCGCCACCAGCTGGCACTCCAACAAGTTCGTCGACCCGCTGCAGGATGGCGTGGTGCTGCCGATCCTGCACCTCAACGGCTACAAGATCGCCAACCCCACCATCCTCGCCCGCATCCCGGAGAGCGAACTGCTCGAGCTGATGCGCGGCTACGGCCACAACCCGCACATCGTCTCCGGCGGTTTCGACGGTGAAGACCCCCTCAAGGTGCACCAGCGGATGGCGCAGACCATGGACGAGGTGCTCAACGAGATCGCCGCGATCAAGCGCGCCGCCCTCGCCGGCGACACCAACCGGCCGCGTTGGCCGATGATCATCCTGCGCACCCCCAAGGGCTGGACCTGCCCGCCGGTCATCGACGGTGTGCAGGTGAAAGACTCCTGGCGTTCGCACCAGGTGCCGCTGGTGAACGCCCGCGACACCCAGTCGCACACCGACGTGCTCGAATCCTGGCTCAAGTCCTACAAGCCGGAGGAACTCTTCGACGAGGCCGGCGCACCGGTCGCCCGCATCAGTGCCCTCGCCCCGCACGGCGACCTGCGCATGAGCGCCAACCCGGTCGCCAACGGCGGGCTGCTGCGCCGCGACCTCAAGCTGCCGAACTTCCGTGAGTACGCGGTGGATGTGCCGTCCCCCGGCGCCACCATCGACGAGGCCACCAAGGTGCTCGGCATCTGGATGGCCGACGTCATCCGCGACAACCCCGACAACTTCCGCATCTTCGGGCCCGACGAGACCGCGTCCAACCGGCTCGCGCCATCCGTCTACGCCGCCACCGACAAGCAGTGGAACGGCGAATACCTGCCTGGCGACACCAACCTCGCCCGCGCGGGCCGGGTGATGGAGATGCTCAGCGAGCACCAGTGCCAGGGCTGGCTCGAGGGCTACCTGCTCACCGGCCGGCACGGCGTCTTCAACTGCTACGAAGCGTTCATCCACATCATCGACTCGATGTTCAACCAGCACGCCAAGTGGCTCAAGGTCACCAGGGAGATCCCGTGGCGCCGCTCGATCTCGAGCCTGAACTACCTGCTCTCCTCGCACGTCTGGCGCCAGGACCACAACGGCTTCAGCCACCAGGACCCGGGTTTCATCGACCACGTCGTGAACAAGAGCGCCGACGTCGTGCGGGTGTACCTCCCGTTCGACGCGAACACGCTCCTCTCCATCTATGACCACTGCCTGCGCAGCGTCGACTACGTCAACGTCGTCGTCGCCGGCAAGCAGCCGGCGCCGAACTGGCTCACCATGGACCAGGCCGTCGCGCACTGCGAACGGGGCCTCGGCATCTTCGAATGGGCCGGCACCGAGGTGCCCGGCACCGAACCCGACGTGGTGCTCGCCGCCGCCGGCGAGGTGCCCACCCTCGAGGTGCTCGCCGCCGCGAAGATCCTCCGCGACGCCATGCCTGACCTGAGCGTGCGCGTGGTCAACGTGGTCGACCTGATGCGCCTGCAGTCCGAGGACGACCATCCGCACGGCCTGAGCGATCGCGAGTTCGACGCGTACTTCACCGCCGACAAGCCCATCGTGTTCGCGTACCACGGGTACCCGTGGCTCATCCACCGTCTCACCTACAAGCGCCACGGCCATGGCAACCTGCACGCCCGCGGGTACAAAGAGAACGGAACGACGACGACGCCGTTCGACATGGTCATGCTCAACGACCTCGACCGGTACCACCTGGTGATGGATGTCATCGACCGGGTACCCGGACTCGGAGCCCGTGCCGGACTGCTTCGCCAGCAGATGCAGGATGCCCGCCTGCGTGCCCGGCAGTACACCCGCGATCACGGGGAAGACATCCCCGAAGTGACCGACTGGGTATGGGCTGGGAACGATGCCGCGGCAGCCGCTGCGCGCACACTGGACACCACTGGCGGGGATAACGTATAACCGTGGCTCGAAGCATTTACATCACCTCCGCCGAGGGAAATACCGGCAAATCAACTATCGCACTCGGCGTTCTCGACACCCTGTTGCACTCCATCGAGCGGGTGGGCGTCTTCCGCCCCATCGCGCGTTCCAAGCACAAGCCTGACTACGTGCTTGAGCTGCTGCTCAACCACCTGCAGGCCGGCAAGCCCGCGGGCGCCAACCCGGGCGCGCAGCCCGCGCTGACCTACGAAGAGTGCGTCGGCGTCACCTACGACGACGTACACGCCGACCCGGATGCTGCTCTCGGCCGCATCGTGGCCCGCTACAAGGCCGTCGAAGCACAGTGCGATGCCGTCGTGGTCATCGGCAGCGACTTCACCGACGTGGGCAGCCCCACCGAACTGGCCTACAACGCCCGCATCGCCGCGAACCTCGGCGTGCCGGTGCTGCTCGTGCTCGCCGGCCGGGTCGCCTACGGCCAGGGCGAGGGCCTCGGCCAGAGCGACCAGCTCGGCCAGAGCGACCCGCGCACCAGCGACGACATCCGCCAGCTCACCGACGTGGCGCTGGCCGAACTGCAGTCCGAGCACGTGTCGCTGCTCGGCGTCGTGGTCAACCGCTCCGACCCCGACAACCTCAATGGCCTCATCGCCGCGGTGCGCGAGGGTGTCGACAACATGCCCGAGACCCCGGATTCCACCCACTCGGCCGTCGTGCCGGTCTGGGCCATCCCCGAGGACGCGTTCCTCGTGGCCCCGAGCATGAAGACCATCCTCGAAGCCACCCACGGCACCCTGGTGCAGGGCGACCCCGAGCTGCTCTCCCGCGAGGCGCTCAGCGTCGTCGTGGCCGCGATGTCGATGGTGAACGTGCTGCCGCACCTCACCGAGGGCGCCGTCGTCGTCATCCCGAGCGACCGCCCCGAGGTGCTGCTGGCCGCCCTGATGGCCAACTCCTCCGCCACCTTCCCGTCGCTGGCCGGCGTGGTGCTTGTCGGCGGTTTCGACCTGCCCGAGTCCATCGCACAGCTGATGAAGGGCCTCGCCCCGTCGGTGCCGATCATCCGCACCGACCTGGCCTCCTACGAAGCCGCGCTGCGGATCACCCACACCCGCGGTCGCCTCGCCGCCGACTCGCAGCGCAAGCACGACACCGCGCTGGCGCTGTTCGAACAGCACGTCGACGGTGCGGCCCTGCTCGACCGGCTCAAGGTGAGCCGCGCCGACGTGATCACCCCGCTGATGTTCGAATACACCCTGATCGAACGCGCCCGCCAGAACCGGATGCGCATCGTGCTGCCCGAGGGCGACGACGACCGGGTCCTCCGCGCCGCCGCCACCCTGCTGGCCCGCGACGTGGCCGACCTGATCATCCTGGGCGAGGAGTTCGAGGTGCGTTCGCGTGCCATCGGCCTGGGCCTGGACATCGCCAAGGCCAGCGTCGTCAGCCCGTTCGACGACGTGCTGCGGATGCGTTTCGCCGAGGAGTACGCCCGGCTGCGCGCCCACAAGGGCGTCACCATCGACCAGGCCCGCGACGTCGTCACCGATGTCTCGTACTTCGGCACGATGATGGTGCAGCTGGGACTTGCCGACGGCATGGTTTCCGGCGCGTCGCACACCACCGCGCACACCATCCGCCCCAGCTTCGAGATCATCAAGACCCGCCCCGGCGTGTCCGTCGTCTCCAGCGTGTTCCTGATGGCCCTGGCCGACCGGGTTCTCGTCTACGGCGACTGCGCGGTCAACCCCGACCCCACTGCCGCCCAGCTCGCCGACATCGCCATCTCGGCGTCGGAGACGGCCATCGAGTTCGGCATCGAGCCGCGCATCGCGATGCTGTCGTACTCCACCGGCGTCTCCGGCAACGGTGCGGATGTCGAAAAGGTGCGGGAGGCGACCGCGATCGTTCGCGAACGCCGCCCCGACCTCGCCGTCGAAGGCCCGATCCAGTACGACGCCGCAGCGGATGCCGCCGTGGCCGCCGCGAAGATGCCCGAGTCGGCCGTTGCCGGCAAGGCGAACGTCTTCATCTTCCCCGACCTCAACACCGGGAACAACACCTACAAGGCGGTGCAGCGCAGCGCTGGCGCCGTGGCGATCGGCCCCGTCCTGCAGGGCCTGCGCAAACCGATCAACGACCTTTCCAGAGGAGCACTCGTGCAGGACATCGTGAACACCGTGGCGATCACCGCCATCCAGGCCGCATCGCTCGCAGCGGTGGTGGCAGCAGTATGACCGCCATCCTCGTCATCAACTCCGGTTCCTCGTCGTTCAAGTACCAGCTGATCGACATTGACACCGAGACCGAACTGGCCGGCGGACTCGTCGAGCGCATCGGTGAGGCCACCGGGCACGCCCGGCACACCAACACCGCCTCGGACGCCGGCCGCCAGGAAGCGAACCTGCCGATCCCCGACCACACCGCGGGCTTCGACGTCATGATCGCCGCGTTCGCCGAGCACGGCCCGCAGCTCTCCGACGCCAACCTCATCGCCGTGGGCCACCGCGTCGTGCAGGGTGGCAGCATCTTCACCGGCCCGACCGTGATCGACGACGCCGTGCAGCAGCAGATCGCCGACCTGGCCGACCTCGCCCCGCTGCACAACCCGGCACACGTGCAGGCCATCGTCGCCGCCCGGGCGAACTTCCCCGACGTGCCGCACGTCGCCGTCTTCGACACCTCGTTCCACCTCACCATGCCGGCGGCCGCGTACACCTACGCGATCAACACCGAGCTGGCCGCGAAGCACAGCATCCGCCGCTACGGCTTCCACGGCACGTCGCACAAGTTCGTCTCAGAGGCCGCCGCCGAGTTCCTCGGTCGCCCGCTGGCCGAGCTGAAGACCATCGTGCTGCACCTGGGCAACGGCGCATCCGCCACCGCCGTCGACGGCGGCAAGTCGATCGACACGTCGATGGGCCTCACCCCGTTGCAGGGCCTCGTGATGGGCACCCGCTCGGGCGACATCGACCCTGCCGTGCTGTTCCACCTGCACCGCAAGGCCGGCCTGTCGGTCGACGAGCTCGACACGCTGCTCAACAAGAAGAGCGGCATGCTCGGCCTCACCGGCAACGGTGACATGCGCGACGTCGAAGACGCCGCCGTGGCCGGCGACGCCGTGGCCCAGGCCGCGCTCGACGTCTACTACCACCGCATCCGCGGCTATGTGGGCAACTACATCGCCCAGCTCGGCGGCCTCGACGTGATCGTCTTCACCGCCGGTGTCGGCGAGAACTCCGGCATCATCCGCGCCGGCGCCCTCGCTGGTCTCGAAGGCCTCGGCATCGAGATCGACCCGGCGAAGAACGACCCGTTCTCCCGCGTCGCCCGCGTGGTGTCGACGGATGCGTCCCGCGTGACGGTCCTCGTGATCCCCACCAACGAGGAACTTGAGATCGCCCGCGAGTCCCGCGCGGTCATCTAACCCTTCGGTTCACCGAGACTGGCCCAAATCCGCTAGTGCGGAGGCCACCTCAACTAGCAAATTTGGGCCACCCACGGATTCGACTCCGTGGGTGGCCCATCTTTGCTAGTGCGGAGGGTCTCGCCACTAGCAAATTTGGGCCACCCATGGGTGGGGGCGAGCGGATGCGGCAGCTGCGGTAGAGTTCCCGCGTGCGTACCCTCCTCAACCTGATCTGGCTCGTCCTCAGCGGCTTCTGGCTCTTTCTCGGCTACGTGGCCGCGGGCGTCGTGCTGTGCATCCTCATCATCACCATCCCCTGGGGCATCGCCTCCTTCCGCATCGGCATCTACGCGCTCTGGCCATTCGGCCGCACCATCGTGGACAAGCCGTCCAGCGGCGCTTTCTCGTTTCTCGGCAACGTGATCTGGGTCATCCTGGCCGGCTGGTGGCTCGCCCTCGCGCACATCGTGTCCGGTATCGCCCTCTGCGTCACGATCATCGGCATCCCGCTCGGCATCGCGGACTTCAAGATGGTGCCCATCTCCCTCGCCCCGCTCGGCAAGGAGATCGTGCCCACCGGCGGCGAATTCGACCGGGCGTTGTCCCGCAAGTGACCTCGGGTCGCCGAGCAATCTGAGAAGAATTCAGCGCCGGGCGTGACGATGCTCCGACTGTGCCCGTCTGAGGTAAGTAGCCCGCAGTTAGGGCGGATGCGCCGGCACCGGCCATCCAGACGTGTCGTTCCACTCGGCACCATCGTTCGAAGGAGAACCTCATGACGTCAGCAGAGAACGAACCCCGCCAGGCCCCCGCACCCCTGGCATCCGGCGACCCCCAGCCTGCCGCCTACCCCGCCACCGGCACCAACCCCGCCACGGGCCCTGCCACCAGCGTTAACCCCGCCACCAGCGGCCACACCATGCGCGAAGACGTGGTGGCCAGGCAGAAGGAAGAGTTCGGCGGCATGAAGTTCGGCACCGCCTTCTTCGGTTGGCTCACCGCCACCGGCGCAGCAGTTCTCCTCACGGCTCTGGTCGCGGGCGCAGGGGCCGCCGTCGGGCTCGGCACCCAGGCCGACCCGGCCCAGACAACGGATGCCGCCGCCGAGAACGCCGCGACCGTCGGCCTGATCGGCGCCATCGCCCTGGGTGTCGTCGTGTTCATCGCCTACTTCTGCGGCGGCTACGTCGCCGGCCGGATGGCACGGTTCAGCGGCGCCAAGCAGGGCATCGCTGTGTGGCTGTGGGCGCTGATCGTCGCCGTGATCCTGGCCATCGTCGGCGCCATCGCCGGCGGCCAGTTCAACGTCCTCTCCGACCTGAACAGCTTCCCGCGCATCCCCATCAACGAGGGCGATCTCGCCCTGGGCAGCATCATCACGGCCGTCGCGATCGCCGTCGTCAGCCTCGGCGGCGCCATCCTCGGTGGCCTCGCCGGCATGCGATTCCACCGCCGGGTGGACAAGGCCGGCCTGGGTCAGTAGTCCCGGCCAGTCCGCATTGCCGTGTGGGTCGGTGTCTCCGCGCGCATCGTCGTGGCTTCAGCATGAATCATGACGTTTGACGCCCGGGCACCGTCTCAGCCATAGCGGGACATTCCCGGCGCACGCACGGCGCCGCTCACCCTCCTGCGCCGCTCCATCCCGCGCCGCATCGGCCCGGATCCACCTCGATAAGGAGCCCTCACGCATGAGCACCCCCACCGAAGACCCCACCACCAAGTACTTCTCCGACGGCTTCCCCAAGCAGGAGCAGGACCAGCCCGGCCTCACCGACGTGACCGAGCCGCGCCCCGACCACGGCGAAGACACCTACGAGGGTAGCGGCAAGCTCACCGGCAAGCGCGCCCTGATCACCGGCGGCGACTCCGGCATCGGCCGCGCCGTCGCCATCGCCTACGCCAGGGAGGGCGCCGACGTCGCCATCTCCTACCTGCCCGAAGAGCAGGCGGATGCCGAGTCCACCGCGGCCCTGATCCGCGCCGCCGGCCGCACCGCCCTGCTGCTGCCCGGCGACATCCGCGAGGAGGGACACTGCATCTCGATCGTGAACGAGACCGTCGCCGAGCTCGGCGGGCTGGACATCCTGGTGCTCAACGCCGCCTACCAGGAGAACCGCGACGGCCTGGAGAACCTGTCCACGAAGGAGTTCGACCGGGTCTTCAAGACCAACCTGTACGCCACCCTGTGGATTGCGCGCACCGCCATCCCGCACCTCGCGCCGGGCTCGTCGATCATTTCCACCTCGTCGATCCAGGCGTCGAGCCCGTCGCCGGAGCTCATCGACTACGCCATGACCAAGGCCGCCCTGGTCGCTTTCACCCAGGCTCTCGCGCAGCAGCTGGGCTCCACCGGCGTGCGGGTGAACGCCGTGGCGCCGGGCCCGATCTGGACCCCGCTGATCCCGGCGACCTCGTGGCCGGAGAAGCTGCCCACCTTCGGGCAGGACACCCCGCTCGGCCGCGCCGGGCAGCCGGCCGAACTCGCCGGGGCGTACGTGTTCCTGGCCTCCCCGGAGGCCTCGTACATCTCGGGCGCCGTGGTGCCCGTCACCGGCGGTCGTGGCTTCTGACGCCGGACTCCGGCAGAACCACTCCCTGACGCGCAAAGGAGCGACGTCGGTACTGCTCGTGCGGCACGGCGAGAGCACGGCGAACGTCGCCGCGGCCGCGGCCGAGTCCACCGGTGCCGAGGTCGTCGACCTGCCGGTGCGCGACGCGGATGTTCCGCTCACCCGCACCGGTACCGACCAGGCCGAGGCGCTGCGGCGCTGGTTCGACGCCCGGCCGGCGGGGGAGTACCCCGACTCGGTGTGGGTGTCGCCCTACCTGCGCACGCCGCAGACCGCGCGCATCGCCCTCGCAGGCCGGCCGGATGGCGCGCGTCCGGTTCCGGACGAACGTGTGCGCGACCGCGAACTCGGAGTCGTCGAGCTGCTTACCGGCCGCGGCGTCGAGGCGCGGATGCCGGTTGAAGCGGCCCGCAGCCGCCGGCTGGGGCCGTATTACTACCGGCCGCCCGGCGGTGAGTCTTGGGCGGATGTGAGCTTGCGCATCCGCTCGTTCCTGACCGCGCTCGACGCCGACGGCGTCGGCCCGACTGCGCTCGTGGTGTCACACGATGCCGTCATCATGCTCTTCCGGGCGGTCTGCGAAGGCCTCGCCGAGCCGGACATCCTGCAGCTCGCCCGCACCGGCCCGGTGCTGAACGCCTCGATCACCCGCCTGGTCCGCCCCGACCGCCACACCCCGTGGCGGGTGCACACCTACAACGACGTCACCCACCTCGCCCCAACACACCCCTAGGCATGTTGCGAGGTCTCGACAAGCTCGACCAACGATCGGGCACGCTCCGCAAGCACGTCGCGATGTCGTCCGCGAGGCGCACCCCTTCCGCTGGTCGAGCTTGTCGAGACCCGGTGTGACGTCCTGTGGATGTCGCGGCAGCGACCCGCAGGCACGTCGCGAGGTCCTCCGCGAGACGCACCCCTTCCGCTGGTCGAGCTTGTCGAGACCCGGTGAGACGTCCTGCGGATGCCGCGGCAGCGACCCGCAGGCACGTCGCGAGGTCCTCCGCGAGACGCACCCCTTCCGCTGGTCGAGCTTGTCGAGACCCGGTGAGACGTCCTGCGGATGCCGCGGCAGCGACCCGCAGGCACGTCGCGAGGTCTCGACAGGCTCGACCAACGAGCGGCCGCGCCCGCCCGGCAGGGCCCTACTTGGCCTTTGAGGTGGACTTCGACGCGGGCTTCGGCGCGGCTGCGGTCGGGCCGTAGAACGCCTCCACCTCGGCCATCTCCATGGCCGCGGTGGCCTGGATCAGTTCGAGCAGCGCCGGGTCCAGCCCGGGAGCGAACTCCTCCATCCGCTCGTCGGCGATCACCGACGGCACACCCTCCGGCGCCTGCTCGTCGGCGACGAGCTTGGTGCCGTCCTTGGACGGCGACATGCCCTGGTAGATCTTGCCCGCCTCGGACTGGCCGGCGAGGTCGAAGGTGTACTGCTTGCTGTGCAGACCGAGGTCGAGCAGCTTCTTCACCTCGGGGAACTTCTCCGCGTTGGTCTTCGGGATCGGCAGCAGGGTGTTCCAGTTCACGCCGAGGGTCTCGAGTGCCTTCGCGTACGCGTTCTCGTGGGCCTGGTCGCGCACGATCAGGTACGAGATCGTCGAGCGGGCGGTCTTGTTCTCGGTCATCTCGTAGATCCGGCACTTCTGCAGCCGGCCGGTGGACTCGAGCATCAGGTTGTAGAGCAGGTCGAGCACGAGGTTGCCGGAGTTGTAGACGTAGCTGCCGCTCCACGGGTTGCCGACGGCGTCGACCGGCAGCGCACCCTGCGCGCCGACGAGGTAGTGGTGGATGTTGCTGTGGTCCAGCGCGATCTCCAGCGGGATCGCCCCGGCGGACCCGGGCTTGTCCAGCGGGTCGGTGACCTTGCCCTGGTAGCGCGGCGAGCCATCCAGCAGCCGGGAGATGGTGGTGCCGATCAGTTCGACGTGGCTGATCTCCTCGGTGCCGATGCCCTGGATCAGGTCGCGGTACGGCTTGGCCGCCGCGCCACGGAAGTTCATCGACTGGAAGAGGTACTGCATCATGGTGCGCATCTCGCCGAACTGGCCGCCGAGGCCCTCCTGCAGCGCGTTGGCGGCGGCCGGATCCGGCTCGTCCTGCGCGATGTCGTGGATGAGTCGTTGCACGTGGAAGTACATGGGTGTTCCCTTCGATGGTGGTGCGAATGGGGAAAGCGTGGAGCCGTGCGTGAAGCGTCGTCGGTGAGCGGTCGAAGGGTGGCGGCGAGCGGATGCCTCGGCGTCAGCGCCGGGTATCAGCGCTTGGTGTCGGCGTGCTCGGCGGCGTCCTTGCGGAGCTTCCGGCCAGTGGCGATGTCCTCGCGGTCTTTCAGGGCCGCCTTGTCGCTCTTGCGGGTGTCCCGCGGCGGCAGCTGGATCTCCTCCTCCGCCGCGATGCCGGCCTGGAGCTGCCGGCCGCGTTCGAGCTCGGCGTCGAACTCGGCGCCGAACAGCAGGGCGAGGTTGGCGATCCAGAGCCAGAGCAGGAAGATCACCACACCGGCGAGCGACCCGTAGGTGCGGTCGTAGTTGGAGAAGTTGGTGACGTAGAGCCCGAACAGGAACGATGCGATCACCAGGGTGATCAGCGCCAGCAGCGCGCCCAGGCTGATCCAGCGGAACTTGGGCTGCTTGGCGTTCGGGGTGGCGTAGTAGAGGATCGCGATGATCAGCACCGCGGCCAGGGCCAGGATCGGCCACTTCACGATGGACCAGACGATCTGCACGGTCTCGCCGAGGCCGAGGGCGCTGCCCACCGCCTCCGTTACGGGCCCGGAGACGATCAGGATCACGAGCATGATCAGGATCAGCAGGATGCTCACGATCGTCACGAACAGCTGCATCGGGCGCAGCTTCCAGAACGGCCGGCCCTCTTCGATCTCGTAGATCCGGTTCATCGCCCGGCTGAACGCGCCGACGTAACCGGATGCCGACCAGACGGCCAGCACGATACCGAAGACCAGGGCGAACCCGGCGGCCGGCGACGAGCTGAATTGCTCGAGCGGGTCGCGCAGCACGTCGGCCGTGCCGCCGGGAGCCACCTGGTTGACGAGGTTGAGGATGGTGTCGACGGACTGTTGGCCCTGCCCGACGACGCCCAGCAGCGAGATCAGCGCGATCAGCGCGGGGAACAACGCCAGCACCGCGTAATAGGTCAGCGATGCGGCGATGTCGGTGCACTGGTCGGCGGAGAATTCCCGCAGCGTCTTCTTGAGCGCGTACTTCCAGGACGGCTTCTTCACCTCACCCGGTGTATCCGGCTTGCGCGGATCATTGGGGGAGGGAGCAGCGTTCTTCGCCGCGGTGCTGTCGTTGCGGGCCACCGGTACATCTCCTCGTTCTCGTCGTGCGATTGGTGCGGGTGCTGTGGTTAGACCGTGTCCTGCCCGGCGTGCGTGGCGGTGTCGCGCACCTCGCCGGCGGATGCGGTCGTCTCGGACTTCACCGTGCCGGCGGCATCCGTGGCGGTTCCCTTGACGGCCTCGGCTGCGTCGGTGAGCGGCTGCTTGAGGTTCTCGCCGACGTCCTTCGCGGCGCCCTTGACCTCGTTGACCAGCGGCTCGGCGGCGTCCTTGACGTTGGCCGCGACCTTCTTCTCCACGGTGCTGGCGGGGATCAGCGACGACGCCAACCAGCCGATGCCGAACGCGATCAGGCCGACGGCGAGCGGGTTGCCCTTGGCCTTGTCGACGGCGTTGTGGGCCATGCCGGAGGCCTCGTCGGCCACGCCGCCGAGGGAGTCGCCGGCGTCGGATGCGCTACCCATGACCTTGTCCTTCACCGAGGAGAACGCTCCTCGTACCTTGTCGGTTTGGCGCTGCACGATCTTGCCGGGGGTGACCTTGTCGGCCAGCGCGTCGACGTCGGCGCCCAGGTCGCGGCGGGTGTTCTCGATCTGGCTCCGCAGAACTTCGGGGTCGGAGCTGGGGGTGGAGATGCTCATCGGTTTTCCTCGTTTCGTTTCAGTGCGTCAGGGATGTGTTTCAGGGAGTCGACGGTCTCGGGTGCGCCCTTGACCGCCTTCATCTCGTTGCGGCCGAGCACGAACAGCACCGCGCCCACGATGGCCCAGATGACGGCGACGATCACGGCCGCCCAGGCGATGTCGACCACGTGGCCGAGGCCCCACCAGGCGGCGAGCGACAGGAACAGGACGGTCAGGTGGCCGGCGTACCCGGCCCCGCCGAACAGTCCGGCGCCCTTGCCGGCGCGGGTGGCCGACTGCTTGACCTCGGCCTTGGCCAGTTCGACTTCCTGGCGCATGAGGGTCGAGACGTCGCGGGTGACCTCACTGAGCAGGTCGCCCAGGGAGGTGTCCGCCGCCTTGCGTTCTGAGGGGGTGGGCAGGTCACTCATCGTCGCGCTTCCCCTGGTACTCGTTGTACTCCGCGGCGAGCGGGGCGCCGGCGCCGGCGGGGGTGCCGGTGGTGTTGCCCAGGCCGTACTCGGTGCCATAGTCGTCGGTGGTGCCGACGCCGTAGTCGGTGCCCGTCTGGCTGTGCACACCGGCCGCGGTGCCGCTGGCGGTCGAATCCGAGTCGGAGGACTCCTTGGCCTCGGCGATCACCGAGCGGGTCAGGCGACCGGCGACGACGCCGGCGACGGCCGCGATGGCGATGAACATACCGGGACGGCGACGGGCGAAGCCCTTGACCTCGTTGAGCAGGTCAGCCGGTTCGCGCTGGTCGAGCCAGTCCGCGATGCCGGCGGCGCGGGTGGCGGCCTGCTGGGCGAGGTCGCTGGCCACACCCTGGGTCTCGGACTTCTCAGACATCGAACCGAACTCGTCACTGAGCGAGCGGATGCCGGAGGCGACCCGCTTCTGCTGCGACGCGGCCTGGTCCTTGAGTTCGCCCTGGGTCTGGCGGTAGAGGTCCTTCGCCTGCTGCTTGGTTTCGCTGCCGACCTTGTGCAGTTCATCCTTGGCGACGCCCGCAACGTGCTGGCCGGCGGCGACCGAGGTGTCCTTCACTTCAGCGGCGCGTTCCTTGGCCTCGGGTGCTGATGTTGGATACGTGTTCGACATGACTCTCCTTGAGAAATCGAGTACATAGGGCGTCGCGGCTCGGCGCCCGGGTCGTGATCGGACCATTTTTATTCGGCGCAAACGCCGTTTCAAGCACTTGGCGACAACTGGTGATTTCGGATTTTTTCTGTGACGAAACAAGCTTTTCGCCGTCTATATATAGGCGCAGCGGCTGCGGCAACTTCCCCGCCGGAGGGGGTAGCGCGCAACCCCGAACACGGGTACATTGCGCCGGTTTTCGGCCATATTGCGACACACGCATCCGTCGCGGGGTCTCGACAGGCTCGACCAACGAGTGGGAGCGCCCCGCAGTCATCCGTGGGTTTCAAGCGCGACGCGACCGCCCCGCTGGTCGAGCCTGTCGACGCCGTGCTGAGCCTGTCGAAGTAGACCCGGTGGGCCGGCCTGGGGACGCCGCGGCAGCGCCCCATAGGCATCCGTGGGTTTCGGGCGCGTCGCAACCGTCCCGCTGGTCGAGCCTGTCGACGCCGTGCTGAGCCTGTCGAAGTGGACCCGGTGAGCCGGCCTGCGGATGCCACGGCAGCGCCCTGAGGCACGTCACGGGGTCTCGACGAGCTCGACCAGCGAGTCGGGGCGCCCTATCGGCATCCGCCGGCCGAAAGCGGTGCAGCTAGCGGGGCGGGGGCGCCGTGCTCGCTCGCACCACGAGGTGGGTGGGCACGATGGTGGTGCCGGGGCCCACGGCCGCGGGGGAGTCGATCTGGGCGAGCAGCTTCTCGATGCAGAGCCGGCCGACCTGGCCGAAGTCCTGGTGCACGGTGGTCAGCGGCGGCCAGAACGCATCCGCCTCGCGCATGTCGTCGAAGCCGACCACGCTGCAGGATGCCGGCACCGACCGGCCGGCCTCGTGCAAGGCCCGCATCACGCCGAGGGCCATCTGGTCGTTGGAGGCGAAGATCGCCGTGACTGCGGGGTCCGCGGCGAGCCGCACCCCGTGCTCGTACCCGCTCTGCGCGTTCCAGTCACCCACCAAAACCGGCGGCACCGTGGCGCCGGCTGCCTCGAGCGTCTGCCGCCAGGATGCCGTGCGCCGCCCGGCCGAGTACGACGACTCGGGCCCGGCGATGTGCAACACCGTGCGGTGCCCGAGGTCGAGCAGGTGCTGGGTGGCCAGCCGGGCGCCCTCGGTCTGGTCGGTGTCCACCACGGTGTACCGGGCGCCGGCGTCGGAGTCGACGATTACGACGGGCAGCCCGGTCGGCACCGTTACGTCGATCCGGTCCAGGATGTGCGCTTCCATGATGATCACAATGCCGTCCACGGCCTGCTCGGCGAGCCGGTTCACGGCGCCGGCGACCTCGCCCTGGGTCGGCAGCGCCACCGGCAGCAGGGTGATCGAGTAGCCGGCTTCGGCGGAGGCGGTGGCGACGGCATCGAGGGTGCGCATGTTGCCGAAGCTCGACAGGGTGAACATAATCACGCCGATGGTGCGGAACCGGCCGGACTTGAGCGCCCGGGCGGCGCTGTTGGGCCGGTAGCCGATCTCGTCCATGGCCGCGAGCACGCGGTCGCGGGTGTCGGCGTCCACGTTGCTGCGGGCGTTCACCACCCGGGAGACCGTCTGCGAGGACACCCCGGCCAGCGCCGCGACATCCGCCATCGACGGCTGGCGCCCGGCGCGCACCGGGGGAGCGGAGCGCACGCCGTCGGCCGTGCCGTCGGTCGGGCTCATCGTTGCCACGTGCCCTCCCGGGTCCCAGAAAAATTTCAATATGTTTACGTAAACATGCTAGCGTGCTCAACACGGAATGTTTACGTAAACATGGCGTTCCGGTTTCACCCTCCATTGCACCACCACCGAGCCAGAGAAAACAGGCATGACGACGCTGTCAACACTCCCCCCTAGTGGCCAGGCCCCCAGTACCCAGGCGCTGCAGAAGCCCCGCAAACCGCACGTGCAGAAGCGCGACTGGACCGGCTGGAAGTTCATCGGCCCGTTCATGATCGTCTTCGCCCTCGTGCTCATCGCGCCGGTGCTGTACTCGATCTACCTCAGCTTCTTCAAGGACCAGCTCGTCGGCGGCAACTCCTTCGTCGGCTTCGAGAACTACGGCCAGGCGCTCACCGATCCCAAGTTCTGGGAGTCGATGGGCCGGGTCACCCTGTTCTTCGTCGTGCAGGTGCCGATCATGCTCGGCATCGCCCTGTTCGCGGCCCTCGCCATCGACAGCGCGCGCCTGCACCTGTCCAGCTTCTTCCGCATCGCGATCTTCCTGCCCTACGCGGTGCCCGCCGTGGTCGCCACCCTCATGTGGGGCTTCATGTACGGCACCAAGTTCGGCCTGGTCGGCAACCTCAACGACTTCTTCGACCTCGCCATCCCCAACCCGCTCGGGGCCAGCTGGGTGCTCGCCGCGATCGGCAACATCGTCACCTGGGAATTCATCGGCTACAACATGATCCTGTTCTACGCCGCCCTCCGGGTGATCCCCACCGACCTCTACGAGGCCGCGTCCCTCGACGGCGCCAACGCGTTCCGCATCATCCGCAGCATCAAGATGCCGGCCCTGCGCCCCGCGATCGTCATCGGCGGCATCTTCTCGGTGATCGGCAGCTTCCAGCTCTTCAACGAGCCGAGCATCCTGCAGTCGCTGGCCCCGAACACCATCTCCACCTACTTCTCGCCGAACATGTACGCCTACAACCTGTCGTTCTCGGGTCAGCAGTACAACTACTCGGCCACCATCGCGATCATCGTCGGCCTCATCACCGCTGTCATCGCCTACATCGTGCAGAACTCCGGTTCGCGAAAGGAGGTCTGAGATGTCGACCATTGACCAGACCCGAGTGAACGACAAGGCCGACAAGGCGCCGCGGATGTCCCGCTACACCAGCGAGAAGAAGGCCGGCAAGTCCAACCAGGGCCTGCACACCCGAAAGTCCATCATCCTCACCGTGGTCATGGGCGCCCTGCTGATCTACAGCCTGCTGCCCCTGTTCTGGCTGTTCGTGAATTCCACCAAGACCCAGTCCGAACTGCTCAACTCGTTCGGCCTCTGGTTCTCCGGCGACTTCGCCCTCTGGGACAACATCGTCGCCACCCTCACCTACAACGACGGCGTGTTCGTCCGCTGGTTCGGCAACACGGTGCTCTACGTCGTCGTCGGCGCCGGCGGGGCCACCTTCCTGGCCGCGCTCGGCGGCTACGGCCTGGCCAAGTTCAACTTCCCGGGCAAGAAGGCCGTCTTCGCGGTCGTGCTCGGCGCCGTCGCCATCCCCGGCACCGCGCTGGCCGTGCCCACCTTCCTCATGTTCAGCCAGATGGGCCTCACCAACACCCCGTGGGCGGTCATCCTGCCCTCGCTGATCAGCCCGTTCGGCCTGTACCTGATCTGGACCTACGCCATGGACGCGGTGCCCACCGAGGTGCTCGAGGCCGCACGGATGGATGGCTCGGGCGAGTTCCGCACCTTCTTCACCATCTCGCTCAAGCTGCTGGCCCCCGGCCTTGTCACGGTGCTGCTGTTCACCCTGGTGGCCACCTGGAACAACTACTTCCTGCCCCTGATCATGCTGAGCGAACCGACCTGGTACCCGCTCACCGTCGGTCTCAAGCAGTGGAACATGCAGGCCCAGACCGTGGGCGGCGACGTCATCTACAACCTCGTCATCACCGGTTCGCTGCTCACGATCGTGCCGATCGTCGTGGCGTTCCTGTTCCTGCAGCGCTACTGGCAGTCCGGCCTCGCCGCCGGCTCCGTCAAGGCGTAACCGCAACTTCTCACCCGTAGTACCTGCCCAACCCGCACCATCCGTCATCCCACAGCACCGAACATCCGTTTACAAGGAAGTGAAAGGCACCCCAATGAAGGCACCACACAGCAACACCCGCCTGCGCCGCACCGCGCTCGCCGTCGCCACCGGACTCGCCCTGAGCGTCTCCCTCGCAGCCTGCGCCTCCACCGGCGGAGGCGGAGCCACCACCGGCAACGCCGACGACATCGAGGCCGCACTGCAGGAGAAGACCACGCTCACCGTCTGGGCCTGGGCCCCGGCCGTGGAAGACATCGCCACCGCGTTCGAGGACAAGTACCCCAACGTCACGGTCGACGTGGTCAACGCCGGCACCGGCAACGACCAGTACATCAAGCTGCAGAACGCGATCAAGGCCGGCTCGGGCGCCCCTGACGTGGCCCAGATCGAGTACTACGCGCTGCCGCAGTTCGCGCTCTCCGAAGCCCTCGTCGACCTCAGCGACTTCGGCATGGACTCGCTCGAAGACCAGTACACCGCCAGCACCTGGGGTTCGGTGAACCTCGACGGCGGCGTCTACGCCCTCCCGCAGGACTCCGGCCCCATGGCCATGTTCTACAACAAGGCCGTCTTCGACCAGTACGGCCTCACCGTCCCCACCACCTGGGACGAGTACATCGCCACCGCCGAGAAGCTGCACACCGCCAACCCGGATGCCTACATCACCAACGACACCGGCGACGCCGGCTTCGCCACCAGCATGATCTGGCAGGCCGGCGGCCAGCCGTTCACCACCACCGACTCCACCGACGTGGAGATCAACCTGCAGGACGAGGGCTCGAAGAAGTTCGCCGACACCTGGAACCAGCTGATCGAGAACGACCTCATCGCCCCGACCGCCAGCTGGAGCGACGAGTGGTACCGCGGCCTCGGCGACGGCACCATCGCCACGCTGAACATCGGCGCCTGGATGCCCGGCAACCTGGAGTCCGGCGTGCCGGAGGCCTCCGGTGACTGGCGTGTTGCCCCGCTGCCCGTCTACGAGGCCGGCGACACCGCCAGCGCCGAGAACGGTGGCGGCGGCGACGCCGTGCTCGCCCAGAGCAAGAACAAGCTCGCCGCGGCCGGCTTCGTCGAGTTCATGAACTCCGGTGAAGGCACCCAGATCTCCATCGACGCCGGCGGCTTCCCGTCCACCGTCGCCGACCTCGAGTCCGACGAGTTCCTCGGCTACGAGAGCGAGTACTTCGGCGGCCAGAAGATCAACGAGGTTCTGGTGCAGTCCGCCAGCGACGTCGTCGAAGGCTGGAGCT
Source organism: Cryobacterium sp. AP23 (assembly GCF_054075385.1). Taxonomy (NCBI): domain Bacteria; kingdom Bacillati; phylum Actinomycetota; class Actinomycetes; order Micrococcales; family Microbacteriaceae; genus Cryobacterium; species Cryobacterium sp. AP23. The sequence continues at coordinate 3,342,593 of NZ_CM133415.1, forward strand.
ACCTGCCGTTCCAGGTCTACTCGAACAGCATCTTCTCCGACACCGTCGGCCAGTCCTACGCCGACAAGTCCGACCTCAACGAGGGCCTGACCGCCTGGCAGAAGGCGATCGCGTCCTACGGCAACGAGCAGGGCTTCACCGTCACCGAGTAACACCGCGGTAAGGAGGGTGGGCCAGTCCGACCGGGACGGCCCACCCTTCGTGCATCATCAGCTTCCAACCAGAGGACCACCCCCGTGTTTCACGCCCGGCTCAGCATCACCCGCGACGACGTCGTGGCCCCCGTCTCGTCCCGGCTGTTCGGCTCCTTCGTCGAGCACATGGGCCGCTCGGTGTACACCGGCATCTACGAGCCCGGCCACCCCACCGCCACCCCGGCTGGCTTCCGCCAGGACGTGCTCGACCTGGTGCGCGAGCTGAACCCCAGCCTGATCCGCTACCCCGGCGGCAACTTCGTCTCCGGTTTCCGCTGGGAAGACAGCGTCGGCCCCGTCGCCGACCGGCCGACGCGCCTGGACGTGGCCTGGCACAGCGTCGAAACCAACGAGGTAGGGCTGCACGAATTCGCCGACTGGGCGGATGCGGCCGGCGTCGAGATCATGCAGGCCGTGAACCTGGGCACCCGGGGCATCGCGGAAGCCGCGGCCCTGCTCGAATACTCCAACCACCCCGCCGGCACCGCGCTCAGCGACCAGCGCCGGGCCAACGGCCAGGGCGAACCGTTCGGCATCCGGGTCTGGTGCCTCGGCAACGAGATGGACGGCCCCTGGCAGATCGGCCACAAGACCGCCGACGAATACGGCCGCCTCGCCGCCGAGACCGCCCGGGTGATGAAGTGGGTCGACCCGAGCGTCGAACTCGTCGTCGCCGGCAGCTCCAACGCCGAGATGCCCACCTTCGGCAGCTGGGAACGCACCGTGCTCGAGCACACCATCGAGCTCGTCGACCACATCTCGCTGCACGCCTACTACGAGGAAAAGCCCGGCGACCTGGGCAGCTTCCTCGCCTCCGGCGTGGGCCTCAGCCGCTTCATCGGCGACGTCGCCCAGATCATCGACGAGGTCACCGTTGCGCAGGGCCTCGACACGTTCGTCGGCATCAGCGTCGACGAGTGGAACGTCTGGTACCAGACCCGGTTCAACGAGGTCGACAAGGCCCCGCTCTTCGCCGGCGACTGGAACACCCAGCCGCGCCTGATCGAAGACGAGTACAACGTCAGCGACGCCGTCGTCGTCGGTTCACTGCTGATCACCCTTCTGCAGAACAGCGACCGGGTCTCCATGGCCAACCTCGCCCAACTCGTGAACGTGATCGCGCCCATCCGCTCCGAGCCGAACGGCCCGGCCTGGCGCCAGACCACCTTCTTCCCCTTCGCCCTCACCGCCGCCGCCGCGCGCGGCGCCGTCCTGGCCGCCACGATCCACTCCGACACGTACGACACCGCCCAGCACGGCACCGTCGACCTGCTGGATGCCGCGGCAACCGCAACCGACGAGGAGATCGTCTTGTATTTGGTCAACCGTTCCAGCACCAGCCCGCTCACCCTGGAGGTGGACCTGGCCGGCGCCCCCGCCGCCGCGGTGCTCTCCGCGCAGAGCCTGTTCGCGCCAGCGGGCGGTGACCGGTTCGCCACCAACGCCGTCGACCATCAGGACACGGTGCGCCCGGTGGGCCTGGCCGACGTCGTGCTGACGGATGACGGCACCGCCGTCACGGTCGAGCTGCCCGCCCTGTCCTGGTCCATCGTCCGTCTCTCCGCCAAGGTCGCAGCATGAGCGTCCAGGCACGTCACGAGGTCTCGACAAGCTCGACCAACGGAATGGTCGCGACCACACGCTGGTCGAGCTTGTCGAGACCCGCTGACTCGGACCCGACCACCGCACCCCGCTGGGTGCGCTGGCCCGAGGCGCACACCCTCGCCGACGGCACCGAGAGCCTGCCCGCCGGCGCCGCCCGCATCGGCTTCGGCGCCGACTACAACCCCGAGCAGTGGCCCGAAGAGGTCTGGGCCGAGGACGTCCGCCTGATGCGCGCGGCCGGCGTCAACATCGTCAGCGTCGGAATCTTCTCCTGGGCGCTGCTGCAGCCCACCCCCAGCACCTGGGACTTCGGCTGGCTCGACCGCGCCATCGACCTGTTGCACGCCAACGGCATCGCCGTCGACCTCGCCACCGCCACCGCCAGCCCGCCGCCGTGGCTCACCGAACTGCACCCCGAGGTGCTCCCGGTGAACCGTCAGGGCGAGACCATCTGGCCCGGCGGCCGCCAGCAGTGGCGCCCCACCTCGCCCATCTTCCGCCGCTACGCCCTCGCGCTGGTCGAGAAGATGGCCATGCGCTACGCCGACCACCCGGCCCTGTCGATGTGGCACATCAGCAACGAGCTCGGCTGCCACAACGTCTACGACTACTCGGATGACGCCGCCGTGGCGTTCCGGGACTGGCTCGATGCCCGCTACGGCTCGCTCGTCGAGCTCAACCGGGCCTGGGGCACCGCTTTCTGGTCGCAGAACTACACCACCTGGAACCAGATCCTGCCGCCGCGCCTCGCGGCCACGCATCCGAACCCCACCCAGCAGCTCGACTTCGCTCGCTTCTCCAGCGACGCCCTCAAGGACTACCTCATCGCCGAGCGCGAGATTCTCCGCCAGGTGACCCCGCAGGTGCCGATCACCACCAACTTCATGGTGATGGGCGAGACCCGCGGCATGGACTACGCCGACTGGGCCGGCGAGATCGACGTGGTCTCCAACGACCACTACCTGCTCGTGGCCGACCCGGCCGCGTTCGAAGAGCTGTCGTTCTCCGCCAACCTCACCGGCCAGATCGCCGGCCGCGCCCCCTGGTTCCTGATGGAGCACTCCACCAGTGCCGTGAACTGGCAGCCGGTGAACCAGGCCAAGTCGCCCGGCCAGCTGCGCCGCGACAGCCTCACCCACCTGGCGCACGGTGCCGACGCGATCTGTTTCTTCCAGTGGCGCCAGTCCCTGGCCGGCGCGGAGAAGTTCCACTCCGCGATGCTGCCGCACGCGGGGGAGGACAGCACAGTGTTCCGGAGCGTCGCCCGCTTCGGCGCCGAACTCGGCAACCTCGCCTCGGTCGCCGGTAGTCGCACCAAGCAGGCCCGCATCGGCATCCTCTTCGACTGGGACTCCTGGTGGGCCTCCGAGCTCGACTCGCACCCCACCGAGCTGCTGCGCTACAAGGCCGAGGCCATGGCCTGGTACACCGCCGCGCTCGCGAACGGCGTGCAGGCCGACATCGTGCCCGCTCGATCGGTGCTGAACGGGCACGGCCTCACCGGCGCTGCACTTGATGGCTACGACATCGTGGTCGCGCCGATGCTCTACCTGGTGCCGCAGAACCTGGCGGATGCCCTGGCCGAGTACGCCCGCACCGGCGGTCACCTCGTGGTCGGCGTGTTCTCCGGCATCGCCGATAAAGACGACCACATCCACCCCGGCGGCTATCCCGGCGCGTTCCGGGAGCTGCTCGGCGTGCGTGCGGAGGAGTTCGGCGGCCTGCTGCCCGGCCAGACCGTCACCCTCACCGGTGACCTGCCGGCCGGCTCCACCGGGTCGCTGCTCACCCACGACGTCACCGTGCAGCCCGACGTCGAGGTGCTCGCCCGGTTCGACGACGGCCCGTTCCCCGGCGTGCCGGCCATTACCAGCCGGGTCGTCCCGGCCGGGTCCGGTCGCGCCGGTAGCACCGGCCGGGCCAGTTTCGTGGCCACGGTGCTCGACCGCACCGCCCTCACCGCCCTCGTCGGCCGGTTCGCCGCCGAGGCCGGCATCAGCTCACCGCTGCCGGCGGATGTGCACGGCACCGTGCAGCTCGCCGTGCGACAGGGCCGCGACGAGGAGTACCTCTTCTACATCAACCACTCCGCGCAGCCGGTGACCGTGGCGCTGACCCCGGCCGACGGCCGCCTCGGCGCGCTCGACCTCGGCGGCAGCACCCTCGCCGCCGACGCGCTCACCCTGCCCGCCACCGGCGTCGCCGTGTTGCGCCGCCCCCGAACGGAGGCCTGAGCATGGGCGACGTCACCACCCCCGGCACCTCGACCGGGACCACCCCTGCCACTTCGACGGGCGCCACCTCGACCGCCACCCCGGGCACCTTCGCGATCGGCGACAAGGACTTCCTCCTCAACGGGCAGCCGTTCCGGGTGCTCGCCGGGGCCATCCACTACTTCCGGGTGCACCCCGACCACTGGGCCGACCGCATCCGCAAGGCCCGCCTGATGGGGCTGAACACCATCGAGACCTACGTGGCCTGGAACGCTCACTCGCCCGCCCGCGGCGACTTCGACACCGCCGGGCAACTCGACCTGGCCCGGTTCCTCGACCTGATCGCCGCCGAGGGCATGTACGCCATCGTGCGCCCCGGCCCATATATCTGCGCCGAGTGGGACAACGGCGGCCTGCCCGGCTGGCTGTTCGCCGACCCCGCCGTGGGCGTGCGCCGCAACGAACCGCTGTACATGGCCGCGGTGGCCGAGTACTTCGCCCAGCTGCTGCCGATCGTGGCGTCCCGGCAGATCGACCAGGGCGGCCCCGTCATCCTGGTGCAGATCGAGAACGAGTACGGCGCCTACGGCGACGACAAGGACTACCTGCGCGCGCTCATCGAGCTCAACCGGGCCGGCGGCATCACCGTGCCGCTCACCACCATCGACCAGCCCACCGACCAGATGCTCTCCGACGGCAGCCTGCCCGAGCTGCACAAGACCGGCTCGTTCGGTTCCCGCGCCACCGACCGGCTCGCCACCCTGCGCCGCCACCAACCGACCGGCCCGCTGATGTGCGCCGAGTTCTGGAACGGCTGGTTCGACCACTGGGGTGCGCACCACCACACCACCTCTGCGGAGGACAGCGCCCGCGAGCTCGACGACCTGCTCGCCACCGGCGCATCCGTGTCGCTGTACATGTTCACCGGCGGCACCAACTTCGGCTTCACCAACGGCGCCAACGACAAGGGCGTCTACCAGCCCACCGTCACGTCCTACGACTACGACGCCCCGCTGTCGGAGAGTGGCGAGATCACCGCCAAGTACCTCGCCTTCCGCCAGGTATTGGCCCGGTACGCGGGGGAGCCCGCCGAGCTGCCCGCCCCGGCCTGCCCCGCCCCGGTCTTCACGGTGGCGCTGGGCGAGTCGGTCTCGCTCTGGGACGCGCTGCCCGAACTCACCGACGTGTCCGCCGATCCGGTCGCCGGCCTGCCGAGCATGGATGCCCTCGGCCAGTACACCGGGTTCGCCCTGTACCGCAGCCGGCTGGTGCCGGGAGCGCGGGTGTTCTCGCTCGGCGAGGTGCGCGACCGGGCGCAGGTCTTCGTCGACCGCACCCCGGTGGGTGTCCTGCAGCGCGACCACCACGACCGCTCGATCAGCCTGCCACCGGGGGAGCGCCTCGACCTCCTCGTGGAGGACCAGGGCCGCGTCAACTACGGCCCCCGCATCGGCGAGGACAAGGGCCTCATCGGCCCCGCCACCCTCGACGGCGCCGAGCTCGCCGACTGGCAGGTGCTGCCCCTCGACGTGGACGGCTTCGCCCGCGCCGACAGCGCCCTGTACGCCCGTCAGCCGGGTCGCCGGGGCGTGCTTCTGCCGACCGGATCCGTGGACCTCGACCTCGACGTGGATTTCGATCTCGCCGCCAATCTCACCCCGACCGCGACGCCGACCGCGACGATCCTCGACTCAGACTCGCTCAGCGGCCCCGCGTTCGCGCGCGGCCGGTTCGTGGCCGAGCCCGGGGTCGACCTGTTCCTCAGCACCGCCGGCTGGGGCAAGGGCCAGGCCTGGATCAACGGTTTCAACCTCGGCCGGTTCTGGGATCGCGGACCCCAGACCACCCTCTACGTGCCCGGCCCCGTGCTGCGCGCGGAGAACGAGCTCGTCATCCTCTGCCTGCAGGGCACCGGGTCCGCGCGCGCCAGTTTCGTTGCCCGCCCCGACCTCGGCCACACCGACTTCTAGCTGCCCGCCCGCCCCGCCCGCCCCCGCCCGCGCCCGCCCGCGCCCGGCCACCGAGTTGCCCCGCTGCGGACGAGTTGCCCCGCTATACCGGGGCAACTCGACCGCACGGGGGCAACTCGGGTGGTGTCCACCCACCCCGTGTCGCGCCGCGGATGCCCGCGGTACGCGCCCATCCCGCTGGTCGAGCTTGTCGAGACCTGGCGACCCTGCCTGTGGACCGAACCGACCGTCGTGTCGGTGGCAGCAAGTACGATTGACCTCGTGGTTACCGCCCTGTATCGCCGTTACCGGCCAGAGACTTTTGCCGAAATGATCGGTCAGTCACAGGTGACCGATCCGCTCATGACCGCCCTGCGCACCAACAGGGTCAACCATGCCTACCTCTTCAGCGGGCCCCGCGGCTGTGGCAAGACCACCTCCGCCCGCATCCTCGCCCGCTGCCTCAACTGCGCAGAGGGCCCCACCGACACCCCCTGCGGCGTCTGCCCCAGCTGCGTCGAGCTGTCCCGCGACGGCAGCGGTTCCCTCGACGTGGTGGAGATCGACGCGGCCAGCCACAACGGTGTCGACGACGCCCGCGACATCCGCGAACGCGCCATTTTCGCCCCGGCCCGCGACCGCTACAAGATCTTCATCCTCGACGAGGCGCACATGGTCACCCCGCAGGGCTTCAACGCGCTGCTCAAGATCGTCGAAGAGCCGCCGGAGCACGTGAAGTTCATCTTCGCTACCACCGAGCCCGAGAAGGTCATCGGCACCATCCGCTCGCGCACCCACCACTACCCCTTCCGGCTGGTGCCGCCCGCGCCCATGCTCGACTACGTTCAGCAGCTCTGCGACAGCGAGCACATGACCGTGGCCCCCGGTGTGCTGCCGCTCGTCGTGCGCGCCGGCGGCGGGTCGCCCCGCGACACCCTCTCCCTGCTCGACCAGCTCATGGCCGGCAGCGACACGGATGCGATCGAGTACGAGCGCGCGGTCGCCCTGCTCGGCTACACCCACGCCACGCTGCTCGACGACGCCATCGACTCGATCGCCGCCCGCAACTCCTCGGCCGCGTTCGACGCCGTCGACCGGGTCATCCAGACCGGCCAGGACCCGCGCCGTTTCGTCGAGGACCTGCTCGAGCGCATGCGCGACCTCATCATCGTGGCCGCCACGAGCGCCGCGGGCGCCGCCGCCGTGCTGCGCGGTGTGCCGCAGGACGAGCTCGACCGGATGCAGGTGCAGGCGAGCAAGTTCGGCCCCGCCGAGCTCTCCCGCACCGCCGACATCCTCAACGCCGCCCTCACCGAGATGACCGGCGCCACCTCGCCGCGCCTGCACCTCGAGCTGATGATCGCCCGCGCCCTCATCCCCGCCACCGACGACACCACCCGCGGCGCGCTCGCTCGCGTCGAGCGCCTCGAACGCCGCATCGGCGTCGATGGCGGCCCGGTGGATGCGCCGGCCCCGGCCGCGCCCGCCTCCGCGTCGTCCCGTCCGCCCTCGGCCGCCCCGGCCCCGGCCGCAGCCCCGGTTGCGGCCTCGCCGGCCGGCACCCCGACGGCATCGCCCGCGCCCGCCCCGGCCAGTTCCGGCTGGGCCACCCGCGTGCCCGGGTCCCCGGCCGCCACCCCCGCCGAAACCGCCGCCGCGGCCGGCGCGGCCACGGGCGCGACCGCAGCCACCGGCACGAGCGCGGGCTCAGACTCCACCCCAGCCACCGGCGCACCCGCCTCCGACGCGGCCCCTGCCACGTCCGCGTCCTCCGGCGCCGCGGCCCCCTCATCCGCGACCGCCCCCACCGGCGCCGCCGACTCGGGTGCGCCGGCATCCGCCGGCACCGGCGCGTCTGCGCCGGCCTCGACCGAACCCGCCGCCGCGACCGCGCCGGCCGCTCCCGTTATGCCCGTCGGCCCGGTCACCCTGGCCCAGATCAAGGACGCCTGGCCGCAGATCCTCGACGCCGTCAAGGACGTCAAGCTCAGCGCCTGGCTCGTGGTCTACACCGCTCGGGTGCTCGACCTGCGGGGCGAGGACATCCTCGTGCTGTCCTTCCCCAGCGAGCAGGACATGCAGGGTTTCAAGGCGCAGCAGGCACCCGGCCAGGGTGTCAGCGAGTTCCTCCGCGGCGCCATCGTGAAGGTGCTCGGCCTGCGCGTCAAGTTCATCGCACGCGCCGACTCCGAAACCTTCGCGGCGGCTTCGTCCACCGACTTGCCCCCCTCCGGACGAGTTGCCCCGGTGCGCGGGGGCAACTCGTCCGCACCGGGGCAAGTGGCGGAGGGTTCTTCCCCGGTCCCGTCCAACACGGCGCCGTCGGGATCATCCGGTTCAGCACCGTCGGGCGCTCCGGCGGCCAACACAGCGCCGTCGAGTTCAGCGTCGTCCAACACTGCGCCGTCCACCACGGCGCCGACCAGTTCGGCTTCGTCCACCACGGCGCCGACCAGTTCGGCTTCGTCCACCACGGCGCCGTCGAGTTCAGCACCGTCCAGCTCGGCGCCATCCAGCTCGGCGCCATCCAGCTCGGCACCGCTGGCTGCTCCTGCGATCCGCCTTCCGCCGACCTCGACGTCGTCGTCGTCGGCTTCGGCCTCCCCGTCAACGAACTCGTCCGCCTTCGGCGCGCCCGCCGCCGACTCCGGCGGATCGACCTCGGGCACCGCCACGGCCACCGCAACGCTGGCACCGCCGACCACGGCGACCGGATGGGCCACCGTGGTGATCCCCGGATCCGCGGCCGCCCTGGCCGCCGCCGAGACCGCCGCCACCGAGCCGGCCGTCGTCGCCCCGTCGAGCAGTCCCGTTGCCAGCGCGCCGGCATCCGCCGCGCCGACCGCCGCCGCGACCCACGCACCCGGTCCGACCAGCGGGCCCATCGCCAACGCACCCGCATCCGGCGCTCCGACGGCAGCAACCCACGCCTCCGCACCGACTGCCCGTCCGGCAGCGGGGGCATCCGCCGCGGCGCCGCAACCGGCATCCGCGCCCGACTATGCGCCCGAGCCCGACTTCGAGCCGCCGTTCGACGAAGAGCCGCCGCCCTACGACGACTACCCGCCCGACCCGCAGTCCTTCTCCGGACCGCCGGAACCCGCACGCGACAACCGCGCGTCGCAGCAGCAGCAGGCACCCCAGGCCCAGCAGGCACCGCGGCAGCAGGCGCCCGGCGCATCCGCGCCGACCGCACCTGCCGCATCCGCCCAGCGCGGCGGCGCCCCGGGCGCCAACGGCCGCCGTTCGCCCGCCTTCGCGGAGAAGCAGCGCTACGGTGAGGCCGTAGTGCGTGAAATCCTCGGCGCCACCTTCATCGAAGAGCAGCCGCACGACCCGATCTCGCGACAGAGGAACGACTAACTACATGTACGAAGGCATCGTTCAGGAACTGATCGACGAGCTCGGCCGCCTGCCCGGCATCGGCCCGAAGTCGGCGCAGCGGATCGCGTTCCACATCCTGCAGACCAAGAACTTCGACGTGACCAACCTGGCCAACGTGCTGCTCGAGGTGCGCGACAAGGTGAAGTTCTGCGAGATCTGCGGCAACGTCTCCGAGCAGGAGACCTGCATGATCTGCCGCGACCCGCGTCGCAACCCCACCTCCATCTGCGTGGTCGAGGAGGCCAAGGACGTCGTCGCGATCGAGCGCACCCGCGAGTTCAAGGGCCTGTACCACGTGCTCGGCGGGGCGATCAGCCCCATCGACGGTGTCGGACCCGACGACCTGCGCATCCGCCAGCTGATGACGCGCCTCGCCGACAACACCGTGCAGGAGGTGATCATCGCCACCGACCCCAACCTCGAGGGCGAGGCCACCGCCACCTACCTCTCCCGCCTGCTCACCACCCTCGAGATCAAGGTCACCCGCCTGGCCTCCGGCCTGCCCGTCGGCGGCGACCTCGAGTACGCCGACGAGGTCACCCTCGGCCGTGCCTTCGAGGGCCGCCGCACCGTCACCAGCTAGCCGCCCCGCCACCGCGAGCCAGCGTCCCGCCACCACGAAATGTTCCCCGTGCGGACAAGTGGTCCCGGCGCACCGGGACCATTTGTCCGGAGGGGGAACAGAAGCGGATGCGCCGGGATCTGGTCATCCGCCCCCAGCGCCCCTAAGCTGAGATAGCGCTTTCCCGCAGTGGTTGCACCGGCGTCGACGACTCGCGCGCCGGCCGGAAGGCGCGACGACGAAGCGAGGATAGGCAATGACGCACATCGAACGTTACGGATTGATCGGCACCGGCAGCCGCGCCGGCATGTACATCGGCGCCCTCACCGGCGAGCACTCCGATGTGGCCGAACTGGTGGCCTGGAGCGACATCAACCCCGGCCGGATCGACCTCTACGAGCGCGACCTCCGCGCCATCGGCGCCACCATCCCGGTACGCTACCCGCCGGACCAGTTCGAGGCCATGATCCGCACCGAGAAGCTCGATCGTGTCATCGTCACCACCCCCGACTACACCCATGCCGACTACGTGTGCCGGGCCCTGCGTGCCGGGGCGGATGTTGTCGTCGAGAAGCCGCTCACGATCAATTCGGAGAGCCTGCGACAGATCGCCGAGGCGATCGCCGAAACCGGCAAGGAGGTCATCACGACCTTCAACTACCGGTACAGCCCGCGCAATAGTGCGCTACGCCAGCTCATTGGCAGCGGCGCCATCGGCCAGGTCACCTCGGTGCACTTCGAGTGGGCGCTCGACACCGTGCACGGCGCGGACTACTTCCGTCGCTGGCACCGGGAGAAGGTCAACTCCGGCGGCCTGCTCATCCACAAGGCCTCCCATCACTTCGACCTGGTCAACTGGTGGATCGCGGCCGCCCCGGTACGCGTTTACGCGAGCGGCGGGCTGCGCTTCTACGGCGCCGAGAACGCCCAGGCGCGCGGTCTGGGCCCCCGCCCGGCGCGCGGCGTGGGCGTCGCCGGCGACCCGTTCGCGCTCGACCTCACCAAGGAGCCGCGGATGAAAGAGCTCTACCTCGACAACGAAAAGTATGACGGCTACATCCGCGACCGCGATGTCTTCGCCGAGGGCATCACGATCGAAGACAACCTGGCCCTGCTCGTCGACTACGACTCCGGCGCGACCATGAGCTACTCGCTCAACGCCCACAGCCCGTGGGAGGGCTACCGGGTGACGGTGAACGGCACCGCCGGCCGCGCCGAGCTGGAGGTAGTCGAGCGCGGCGCCGCGCTCATCGAAGCCGACGGCACCGTCGTCATCGACCCGAGCGCCAACCCCGAGGGCGCCACGGTGGACCCGGTGCGCCCCAACGGTGAGCACCTCGTGCTGCATCGGCACTGGGAGGCCGCCCAGGAGGTGCCGATCCCCGACGGCATCGGCAGCCACGGCGGCGGTGACGCCTTCCTGCTGCAGCACCTCTTCCACCGGGTATTGGTCGACGAGCCGCTCGGCCGGGTCGCCGGTTACGCCGACGGCGTGCGCGCGGTGTCCGTGGGCATCGCCGGCAACCAGTCCCTCCTCACCGGGCAGCCGGTCCTGATCGCCGACCTCGCCGTCACGCCCCAACCGGTTGACCTGAAAAGCTGAGCCGATAGGCTGCTGGTAATCGCTTTCCCGCTCGGCTCGAGCGAGCCGGCGACGGATGCGAAAATCAATGATGATCCAACAGGGAGCGCCCGTGAACCGCGACATCCAGCTTCGCCGCGAGCAGCCGGGCCGGCTCGGCTTCGAGCGGGACGGCCTGGTCCTCGCGGAGTACGTCTACGAACCGCAGGATGCGCAGCTCGAATCTCCCCGGCCGTACCTGAGCCCGCTGCGCACCCTCGGCGGTGAACTCGTCTCGTTGTTCCGCCCACACGACCACGTCTGGCACAAGGGCATCGCCTGGTCGCTGCCGGTCGTCGGCGACGAGAACTTCTGGGGCGGCCCCACCTTCGTGCGGGACAGCGGCTACGTGCAGCTCGCCAACAACGGCACCCAACGGCATCGCGGCTTCCGCGAAACCGCCGGGGGAGCGCCGGCCCGGGTGAGCGAAGACCTCGACTGGATCACCGAGGCCGGCGTCCTCGTCTTCACCGAGGAACGCGAGTTCAGCTGCGAGATCATCGACGACCGGTCCTGGGCGCTGGTCTTCACCACCGCGATGCGCAACGTGACCGACGCGACCATCAGCATCGGCTCGCCCACCACCCGCGGCCGCGACAACGCCGGTTACGGCGGCCTGTTCTGGCGCGGCCCGCGCTCGTTCACCGGCGGGCTGCTGCACGCGCCCGGCGGCAGCGGCGGTGAAGAACTGCGCGGCACCCGGGAACCGTGGCTGGGCTTCTCCGGCCAGCACGACGGCAGCGGCAACTGGTCGACCATCGTGATGGTCGACGACCCCGCCAACCACGGTTCGCCGCCGCAGTGGTTCGCGCGCACCGAGCACTTCGCCGCCCTCTGCCCCGCCCCGTTCTTCAGCACGGAGGTGCCCGTGGCCCCCGGTGACGTGTTGCGGCTGCGCTACGCCGTGGTGATCTCCGACGGCAACAGCGACCACCTCGGCGCCGCACGACTCGCCGAGGCCGGGCTGGCCGCCCTGAACGCATCCCCGAAATAGTGGAAGGTTTCGCCATGACCCCCGTCCGTCCACCCCTCACCGTGGCCATCGTCGGCACCGGAGCGATCGCCGGCGAGCACGCGCAGGCGATCCTCGCCTATCCCGGCGCCGAGATCGTCGCGGCCGTCGACATCAGCACCGACAACGCCACCGCCTTCGCCGCCCGGTGGGGCATTCCCGCGACCTACGACAGCGTCGACGAGCTCCTCGCCGCCGGGCCGGTCGACGTGGTGCACGTCTGCAGCCCGTCCGGCTTCCACGCCGACCAGTCCATCCGCGCCCTCAACGCCGGCGCCCACGTCGTCGTGGAGAAGCCGCCGGCCCTGTCGCTCGACGAGCTCGACGCGATGACGGATGCCGCCACCCGCAACAACCGTGAGCTCGCCGTGGTCTTCCAGCAGCGCTCCGGCACCGCGGCCGCCCACGTGCACGGCCTGCTCGCCGGCGGCGCGCTCGGGCGGCCCCTGGTCGCCACCTGCCAGACGCTCTGGTACCGCGACCCGGCCTACTTCGACGTGCCGTGGCGGGGCGACTGGGGCAACGGCGGCGGCCCCACCGTCAGCCTGGGCATCCACCAGATCGACCTGCTCGCCTGGCTGCTCGGCGACTGGGCCAGCGTGCAGGGCCAGCTCTGGCGGCTCGCCCGCGACGTGAACACCGAAGACGTGTCCACCGCGGTGCTGACCTTCGCGAACGGCGCCGTCGCATCCGTGATCACCAGCGTGCTGTCGCCGCGCCAAACCAGCTCCATCCGCATCGACACGGAGAAGGCCACGATCACCGTGGATCACCTCTACGGCCACGGCCACGACAACTGGTCGATCACGCCGGCCCCGCACATCGACGCCGCCGAGGCAGCCGGATGGGCGCTGCCCGCCGTGGAGGAACCCAGCGGGCACGAGGTGCTGCTGCGCGACATCTACGACAGCCTGCGCGCCGGGCGAGCCCTGCCGGTCACCGCCGGAACTCCCGCAGTGGCCTTCGAAATCGCCACGGCCGTGTACTCCTCGGCAGCAACCGGGCGGGTCGTGACGCCGGCAACGCTCCGGGACGACGCCGCCCGCTGCGCCAGCCTCGAGGGCCCCGTCACCGACCAGCGCACCGCGAATGCCCCGGGCGCCGCTGTTTCGTGACCCCGTCTTCGACGGGGCCACCGATCCGACCGTGATCCGCCATCGGGGCACCGGCCAGTGGTGGATGTTCTACACCCAGCGTCGGGCATCCGTGGAGGAGCCGGGCGTGGCGTGGGTGCACGGCAGCCGGATCGGCGTCGCGTTGAGCGACACCGGTGATCGGTGGGAGTACACGGGCGTGCTCGACGGCCTCGACGAGGGGGCGGGCCCGAACACGCACTGGGCGCCCGAGGTGATCTGGGACGGCGACCGCTACCGGATGTACCTCACGATGATCGACGGTGTTCCAGAGCAGTGGCCGGGGCACGCCCGGCACATCGTGGAGTTCCACAGCCCGGACCTGTGGAACTGGACCCGGGTGCAGACCCTCACGCTGGGCAGCGACCGGGTGATCGACGCCTGCGTCGAGCGCGGTGACGACGGCCTCTGGCGGCTCTGGTACAAGGACGAAGCCGCCGGCTCGACCACCTGGGTTGCGGAGAGCGGCGACCTCGCGGCCTGGACGGTGCGGGGCGTCGCCATCCCGGGCCGCCCGCACGAGGGCCCCAACGTCTTCAGTCTCGACGGCTGGTGGTGGATGATCGTGGACGAGTGGCGCGGGCAGGGTGTGTATCGCTCCGACGACGCCCAGACGTGGCGCCGCCAGGGCGGACCCGACGAGGTGATCCTCGGTCGACCCGGCGAACGACCCGACGATGCGACGTTCGGGCGGCACGGCGACGTGGTCGTCGACGGTGACCGCGCGGTGCTGTTCTACTTCACCCACCCGGGCTGGGACGGTTCCGAACTTGGCTCCGCCAGTGGCCTGGCCGCCCGGGTGAGCGCTATCCAAGCGGCGATCCTGCGTGTCACCGACGGCGTGCTCGTGTGTGACCGCGACGACCGTGATTCGCTGCGCTTGTCAGGAAGCGTTGACCGACGCTGATTCATGGGTTACTGTTCTGGAAAGCGCTTTCTCGCCAGAGGAAAAGCACCAGGATGACACAGACGTTTCCAGGAGGACAAGGATGTTCACAATTCGCAAACCAGGCGCAGCGGCCGTAGTCGCAGCGATCGGGGTAACCGCGGCGCTGGTGCTTTCCGGCTGCGCCGGGGGTTCCGGCAGCACGGGCGGCGCCGCAGAGCCGGCCGCGACCTTTGACCCGGACGAGAAGGTCACCCTCGACTTCGCGTTCTGGGGAAACGATGTCCGGGCCGGCTTCTACACCGAAGCTATCGCCGCCTTCAACAAGGAATACCCGAACATCACGGTGAACAGCTCGTTCCTCGGGTTCCCGGAGTTCTGGGAGAAGCGCCAGACCGAGGCCGCCGGTGGCGGTCTGCCCGACGTGATGCAGTTCGACTACTCCTACCTGCGTCAGTACTCCGAGAACGGCCTGCTGCTCGATCTCGACCCGTACCTGGGCAACATCATCGACACCGAGCCGCTGTCCGAGAACATCCTCGGCATCGGAGTCGTCGGCGACGTGACCACCGCCATCCCCACCTCGACCAACGCCTGGGGGCTGTACCAGAACCCGAAGCTGCTCGAGCAGATCGGCGTCGACGCCTACGAGGGCGGCACCAGCTGGGACGACTACGACAAGTGGATGAAGACGGCCACCGACGCGGGCAGCGCCGAAGGCATCTATGGCGGCTCGGACTGGGGCGGACGCATCCAGAACTTCGAGCTGAAGCTGCGGTCAGAGGGTTCTTACCTCTTCAGCGAGGATGCCGAGCCCGGCTTCGACAAGAAGGACCTCGCCAAGTTCTGGGAAGACTCCGCGCCGCTGCGTGACGGCGTCGTCATTCCCCAGCAGCGCCTCGAAGAGGTCTACCCGCTGGCCGGGTTCGACACCGCCCAGACCGTGAGCGAGCTCACCTGGGACAACTTCGGTGCCGCCTACCTCGGCGGACTCGGCGAGGGCTACACCGAGCTGGGCCTGGTGGCCCCGCCGGTGACGAAGGAGGGGGCGAAGGACCTCTACCAGAAGCCCTCGATGCTGCACGCCATCTCGGCCAAGACCGAGCACCCCGAGGCCGCCGCCACCCTGGTGGACTTCCTGATCAACTCGCCCGAGGTCGGTGCCATCTTCGGCACCAGCCGCGGCCTGCCGGCATCGTCGACTCAGCTTGAAGGAGCGGACCTGGGTGGCCTGGATGCCCAGATTCGCGACTATGAGGACTCGATCGCGGATCGCCTCGGCGATGCCCCGCCCGTTCCGATCGTCGGCGCGGGAACCCTCGAGGAGAAGTTCCGCTTGATCGGTACGGAACTGAACTTCGGCACCCTGACCGTCGACGAAGCCGTCGACCAGTTCTTCAACGAGATGGACGTCGTCCTCAACCAGTAGTCGGCGGCGCAGTCGGGGCCCGGGCCGCTAGCTTGGGCCCCGACGGTGTCACAGTGATCGGAGAATAGTGTGACGATCGAGAACACGGCTGCAGTGACGCAGCCGAGCACGGCCGGCCTCGCCGGCGATGACAGCACCCCGGCCCCATCCGCCCCCACGCGACGAGCTCCGGTCAAGCCGGGCCGCCGACAGGCGAACCGTCGCGAGAACACCGCGGGATACGCTTTCCTGCTGCCCTGGCTGATTGGCTTCCTCGGTCTCACCCTGGGCCCCATGATCTACTCCCTGTACCTGTCGTTCACCAAGTACAACCTCTTCGCCGCACCGGAGTTCGTCGGGTTCGACAACTACATCCGGATGTTCACCGAAGACCCGCAGTACATGCATTCGGTGCAGATCACCCTCACCTACGTACTGGTCGGCACCCCGGTCAAACTCGCCGCAGCACTGGGCATCGCGATGCTGCTCAACTACCGCAACAAGGGTTCGGGGTTCTTCCGTTCCTCCTTCTACGCTCCCTCGCTCATCGGCGCATCCGTGTCGGTTGCGATCGTCTGGCGGGCCATGTTCTCCGGCGGCGGCCCGGTCGACTCGTCGTTGAGCCTCTTCGGCATCAACCTCGGCGGATGGGTCGGCAACGTCGCCCTGGTACTGCCGATGATGATCCTCCTCGCGGTCTGGCAGTTCGGTGCCCCGATGGTGATCTTCCTCGCCGGCCTCAAGCAGGTTCCGCAGGAACTCTACGAGGCGGCCGAAGTCGACGGAGCCGGTCCGTTCCGCAAATTCCGGTCGGTCACCCTCCCCATGCTCAGCTCGGTGATCTTCTTCAACCTGCTGCTGGAAACCATCCACGCATTCCAGGTGTTCGCCTCGGCGTACATCATCTCCAACGGGTCCGGCGGCCCCGCCGGCATGACCAACTTCTATACCGTCTACCTCTACAAGCGCGGCTTCGCCGACGGACAGATGGGCTACGCCGCGGCGATGGCCTGGGTGCTGGTGATCGTCGTTGCGATCATCGCCTTCATCCTGTTCCGCACCTCGAACCGCTGGGTTCACTACGCGGGAGAGAGCAAATGAGCACCATCGAAGTCGACCAGGCCGAGACCCTGCAGGTCCAGACCCAACCGGCACCGCGCCGGCGCCAGATGAAGCGCAAAACTGTGTACACCATCATCTGGTTCGTCGTTCTCGTCGCGATCACCGCGGTCATCCTGTACCCGCTCCTGTGGCTGGTGGTCTCCAGTTTCAAGCCCTCCAGCGAGTTCGGGCAGAACCCGGGCCTCATCCCCGACAACCCCACGATCAACAACTACCTCAAGGTCGTCGAGGGCATCGGCGGAATCCCGCTGTGGCGGTTCTTCGCGAACTCGCTGACCATCGCCCTGCTGGCCGTCGTCGGCATCCTGATGTCGGCGTCGCTCGCCGCCTACGCGTTCGCCCGGATCAAGTTCAAGGGTGTCGGCATCCTGTTCGCCGCCATGATCGGCACGATGCTGCTGCCGATCCACGTGATCATCATTCCGCAGTACATCATGTTCCAGAAGCTCGAGCTGATCGACACCTACGTGCCGCTCATCCTGCCCAAGTTCTTGGCGACCGAGGCGTTCTTCGTCTTCCTGATGGTGCAGTTCATCCGCAACATCCCCCGGGAGCTCGACGAAGCGGCCCGCATCGACGGTGCAGGGCACATCCGCATCTTCTTCAGCATCATCGTTCCGCTGATCAAGCCGGCCATGATCACGAGTGCGATCTTCGCGTTCATCTGGTCCTGGAACGACTTCCTCGGGCCGCTGCTGTACCTGAACTCGCCGGAAAAGTACCCGCTGCCGATCGCCCTGCGGCTCTACAACGACGCCTCCTCCACGTCGGATTACGGGGCAACCGTCGCGGTGTCGTTGCTGGCTTTGCTGCCCATCCTGATCTTCTTCATGGTCTTCCAGCGGTTCCTGGTCGACGGGGTCGCGACCCAGGGGCTCAAGGGCTGATGACGACGACCAGCACGCGTCCCCGTCAGGTGCGGCGCTCCGAGCAGGCGGCCCGCCGGGCGGCCGCATCGGGAAGCGGGCCCGCGCAGCTGGCGCCCGCCCGCTTCCCGGGCGCGCAGAACCGGTTCGCGCTGCTGGGCGAGGTGCTGACCGTGGGCATCCTGGTCACCGCGGCCTCGGTGCCGCTGATCACGATGCCCGCCGCCCTCGTTGCCGGAACCCGGCACATGCGGCGCTTCCTGCTCGCCGAGGAATCGACCCTCGCCGCGGCCGTCGCCGACTTCAGGAAGGCCCTCCTGGGTGGGGTGGTCGTCGGGATCGCCACGCTCGCGCTGACGCTCGTGCTTCTCCTCGACATCGACCTCGCCGCCTCCGGCGCGCTGCCGGGCGGCCCGCTGATCGGCCTGGTCGGATGGCTCGGCCTCGCCGGTCTGGGCCTCGCGTTGTTCACCGCCGCGGGCCTCTGGGCCCCGGATGCCGGCTGGCGCCGCGCGATCACGGCCCTCCCCGCGGTCCTCCGGGGCGACCCCGCCGGGGCGGCGTACACGATCGTCACGGGCGTCTTCGCCGTGGTCGTCACCTGGCAGCTCGCACCCCTCGTCGTACCGGCCCTCGGCTGCGTCGTGCTGGCCATCGTCGCCGTCCCGGAACGCCCCCGTCGCGGCGACCAGGGAAAGTAATGCCCGGTTTCGATCACGCGTTCGACTGGGCGGCCCGCCAGGTGGAATCCGGCCTCCTGCCCACCGCCGTGTTGGGCATCGCCGACTCCACCGGGGTCCTCGACCTCGACGCGTTCGGGGCCAGCGGCAGCCGCGCCGCCACGGTGACCGATCACTATCCGCTGTTCTCGATCACCAAGCCCATCGTGGCCCTGACCGCGCTGCGGGCCGTCGAACGCGGGCTGCTCACCCCGATGACACCGCTCACCACGGCGATGCCCGGTTTCGGCGCCGGCCGCGCCGACACGGTGCGCCTCAATCACCTGCTCAGCCACACGTCGGGCATCGCCGAGCCGCCGCTGCACACCCCGCTGGGCCTGGACGCGTCGATTCTCGGTGCCGGGGCGGACTTCGCGGCGGGCACGATGTCGCGTTACTCGAGCATCGCCTTCGCCGGGGTGCAGGCGCTGGTGGAGCACGCCACCGGCCAGACGCTGGAGTATGAACTCGACGCCCTGGCCGCGGATGCCGGTATGCCCGGCCTCACCTTCGATGACGGTTGCGAACCGCACCCGGTCTTCGACGCGGAGCAGGAGGGGCTGGACTATCCGGCGCTGAGGCGGCTGCAGCATCCGGGCGCGGGCCTGTTCGCGACGGCGGGCGACCTGCTGGCGCTCGGGTCGGCGTTGCTCGCCGACGACGGCCGGGTGGCGCATCCGCGCACGGTCGCCGCCATGCTCCGGCCGCAGACCGCGGGGCTGCCCAAGCTCGCACCGTACACAGCCGAGCGCGGGCAGGACTGGGGGCTGGGCTGGAATCTCCGGCACAACGCGCCCGGCCTGTTGGAGCGGAACGTCTACGGGCACGGCGGCTGGGCCGGCACCGAATTCTGGCTCTACCCGGCGCTCGGCGTGTGCTTCGTGCTGCTGACGAATATCGCCGGCCCGTCACGTCTGGGTCTCGACGTCGACGAGCTGCACAACGCGGTGGTCGCCGGCACGGCCCCCGCCACGCTCTGACGGATTCCCGAGCCAGACCGGCCCGCTTCCCACCCACACACACGCCGCGGACGCGGCAGAACAGGTACCCACACCATGCATTACGGCGGCGACTACAACCCGGAACAATGGCCGGAGGCGGTCTGGCACGAGGACGTGCGGCTGATGCGTGAGGCCGGTGTCACCATGGTGAGCCTCGGCATCTTCGCGTGGAGCCGCATCCAGCCGGCGGAGGGTGTCTTCGACTTCGACTGGCTCGACACCGTCATCGACCTGCTGCACGCCAACGGCGTGGCCGTGTGCCTGGCCACCGCCACCGCCTCGACGCCGCCGTGGGCGACGGCGGCGTACCCGGAGATGCTGCCCGAGGACGAGAACGGCGCCGTCTACTGGCCCGGCAGCCGCCAGGCGTACGCGCCCACCTCGCCGGTGTACCGTCGGCTCGCCGCCGAACTGGTCACCGCCATCGCCGAGCGCTACGCGAACCATCCGGCGGTCGTGCTCTGGCACGTCAACAACGAATACGGTTGCCACCTCAACTACGACTACTCGGAGAACGCCGCCGTCGCCTTCCGGGTCTGGCTGGCAGAGAAGTACGGCTCGATCGACGCCCTGAACGCGGCCTGGGGCACTGACTTCTGGTCGCAGCGTTACACCGCGTTCGATCAGATCACGCCGCCGAGGAAGGCGCCGTACAGTCACAACCCGGCCGGCCTGGTCGACTTCCGCCGGTTCACCTCGGATGCGCTGCTCGAGCTGTTCCTGATGGAAAAGCGCATCATCCGAGCCGCCGGCGCCACGCAACCGGTCACCACGAATTTCATGGGGGCGTTCCCGCCGGCCGACTACTGGCGTTGGGCCGAGGAGATGGACGTCATCACCGACGACTGCTACCCCGACCCGAACGACCCGGAGTCGTTCCGCGCCGCCGCCTTCGCCCGCGACCTGATGCGCTCGCTGAAACCGGATGTGCCGTGGCTGCTGCTGGAGCAGTCCTCGAACGCCCTGAACTGGCGGCCCACCAACGCGCCCAAGGCTCCGGGCCAGATGGCGGCGCTGAGCGCGCAGGCGATCGCCCGCGGCGCCGACGGGATCATGTTCTTCCAGTGGCGGCAGTCCCGCTCCGGCTCGGAGAAGTTCCACTCCGCGATGCTGCCGCACGCCGGCACCAACACGCGCTCCTGGGGTGAGGTCAGCGCGCTCGGCACCGAACTGGCTGCGCTGCCGGCCTTGCCCGCGGGCAGCCGCGACGCGCGGGTCGCCCTGGTCTTCGACTGGGAGAACTGGTGGGCGCTCAAGAACCCCGACCACCCGATCGTGCTGGACTATGTCGCCATCCTGCAGGACTGGTACGCCGCCATCCACCGCCAGCACGTGCAGATCGATTTCGTCCTGCCCACCAGTGACCTCTCCGGCTACGCCGTTGTGGTCGCACCCGAGCTGTACCTGCTGCGTGCCGCGGGCGCGGCCAACCTGGTCGCGTTCGTCGAGGCCGGCGGCCACCTGCTCGTCACCGCGTTCAGCGACATCGTCGACGAGAACGACGCGTTCCGGCCCGGGGGATACCTCACCCAGCTCGGCCCCGTGCTCGGCATCACCCTCGAGGACTTCGGCGCGCTCGCGTTCCCGGCCGGCGGGTCGTCGACCGGGCTGTCCGCCGGCGACACCGGCGGACCGGCGGCCGGTGCCGGGGGATCGGGCCAGAACTCGGCCCCGTTCGACACTCCCCGCGGCGCAGCCACCGGCCAGCTGCTCGCCGAGGAAATCCACCTCGCCGGTGCGGAGCAGCTCGGAGCCTTCCGTGGCGGCCGCCTCGACGGGCGCCCCGCGTTCACCGTCAACCCGGTCGGCGCCGGCCGGGCCTACTATCTGGCGACGATCCCGGATGCGGCGGGCAAGCAGACCGTCACCGGCCACGTCTTCGAGGCCGCCGGCGTGCACCCCGTGCTGCCCGGCCTGCCCGAACTCGTCGAGGTCGCCCGGCGCGGCACCGTCGTCACCGTCATCAACCACGGCCCGACCGCGGTGGAACTCGACCTCACCGGGGTCGAGTTCGGCACCGGGGCCCCGGTAACCGGCCCCGTGCTCGCGCCGTTCGGCTACCTGCTGCTCGACACCGCCGCCACCGCCGACACCAGCGCCGACTCCGCCGCCGAGACGATCGGGGAGCTCGTCGTCGCCGCGGCGGGCACGCCCGCGTGACCCAGCAGCGTTCCGCGGGCAAGGCGCCGCTTCGCGGGCGGCGCGCCACCCGCGAAGCGGCGCCTGACCCGCGCTCGACCGCAAGCACCGGCCTGGCAGACCTACGCCCGGCCGACGCCACCGGCGCCACCCGCCTGGCCGACCCGCGCTCGCCCGAAAGCACCGGCCTGGCCGGCCGCAGCACCGTGGTGCTGATCATCGCGCTCGGGCTGCTCGGCGCGATCTGGCCGCTCACGATGGACCTGTACCTGCCCTCGTTCGTGCAGCTCGAGGCCGACTTCGGCACCACGGCCTCGATGGTGCAGCTCACCCTCACCGCGGCGTTCATCGGCATGGGCCTCGGCCAGCTGGTGGCGGGCCCGATCTCGGACGCGGTCGGGCGCACCCGCCCGCTCGGGGCGGCGGTGCTGCTGTACTGCGTCGCATCCGTCGCCTGCGCCCTGGCGCCGACGATCACGCTGCTCATCGCCGCCCGGTTCCTGCAGGGGATGACCTCCGCCGCGTGCGCCGTGATCGCGATCGCGATCGTGCGCGACATCGCCCAGGGCGACCGGATGCTGATCCTCTCGGCCCGGCTGTCGCTGGTGTCGGGCGTGTTCGTGGTGGGCTCGCCGGCCCTCGGCGCGCAGCTGCTCACCGTGATCGACTGGCGGGGCCTGTTCTGGACCCTCGTCTGTTACGGCCTGCTGCTCGTGCTGATCGTGGCGGCGGTGCTGATGCGCCGGGAGACCAACCCGCCGGCCCGCCGGGCCCTCCGCCGCGCCGTGCGCCTGCGCGATGACTACCGGGCGCTCGCCGGGGAACGGCACTTCCGCTCGGCCGTGCTCGGCGGCGGCCTGCTCTTCGGCGGGATGATGGCCTACATGGCGTCGAGCTCGTTCCTCTTCCAGGGCGTCTTCGGCCTCACAGCCACGGGCTACGCGATCGTCTTCGGTGGCCACGGTGTGCTCATGATCCTCGGCGCCCAGGTGGGGGCCCGCCTGGCCCGGGCGTTCACGCCGCAGCGCATCCTCGCCATCGGCCTGGCCGGCCTGGTGAGCTGCGCGCTCCTGCTGCTGCTGAGCGTGGCGCTGCTTCCGCAGCTCGGCCTCTGGGGGTTCCTCGGCCCGCTGCTGGGCTTCACCACGGCCTTCGGGCTCACCAACCCGGCGCTGAGCACCGTGGCCCTCGGCCCGCACGGCCTGAGGGCCGGCACCGCCGCATCCGTTCTCGGGGCCTCGAACATGGCGTTCGCGGCCTGCCTCGCCCCGCTCGCCGGCCACTTCGGCGTGCAGACCCCGGTGCCCACGGCGGCCATCATGCTCGCCGCCGCGGCCCTCTCCGCCACGGTCTTCGCCCTGGGCTTCCGCCGCTCCCGCCCATGACTGGCCCGAATTTGCTAGTGCGGAGGGGTGCTCAACTAGCAAAAGTGGGCCAGTCATGAGCGCGGGGTGGGGCAGGGTGCCGCGCACGGCGCACACGACGTCACATGAACCGGCGAGAATACGATCGCATTTAGGATGGGAGCGCGGGCTGTGTCCGCGTACCCGGAACCCAGGAGTGCCCACGTGAGCCTGATCGTGCAGAAGTTCGGCGGATCATCCGTTGCCGACGCCGAGAGCATCAAACGCGTCGCCAAACGGATCGTCGACACCAAGAAGGCCGGCAACGACATCGTCGTGGCCGTCTCCGCGATGGGCGACTCCACCGACGAGCTGCTCGACCTCGCCCACCAAGTCACGCCCATCCCGGCGCCCCGCGAGCTCGACATGCTCCTCACCGCGGGGGAGCGCATCTCCATGGCCCTGCTCGCCATGGCGATCAAGAGCATGGGCTACGACGCCCGCTCCTTCACCGGCAGCCAGGCCGGCATGATCACGGATGCCCAGCACGGCGCCGCCCGCATCGTCGACGTCACCCCCGGCCGGCTCCGCGACGCGCTCGACGAGGGCGCCATCGTCATCGTCGCCGGCTTCCAGGGCTTCAACCGGGACACCAAGGACATCACCACCCTCGGCCGCGGCGGCTCCGACACCACCGCCGTCGCCCTTGCCGCCGCCCTCGGCGCCGACATCTGCGAGATCTACACGGATGTCGACGGCATCTTCACCGCCGACCCCCGCGTCGTGCCCAAGGCGCACAAGCTCGAACGGGTCTCCAGCGAGGAGATGCTCGAGCTCGCCGCCGCCGGCGCCAAGGTCCTCTACATCCGCGCGGTGGAATATGCCCGCCGGCACGGTGTGACCCTGCACGTGCGATCCTCGTTCAACAGCAACACCGGCACCATCGTCTACAACGCGGGCGCCACCAGCCCGCTTGCCGACGCCGTATCGAATGGAGAGACAGTGGAAGAGCCCATCATCGCGGGGGTCGCCGCCGACCTCAGCGAGGCCAAGGTCACGGTCGTCGGCGTTCCCGACATCCCCGGCAAGGCCGCGCAGATCTTCAAGATCGTCGCCAAGACCAACGCGAACGTCGACATGATCGTGCAGAACGTGTCGGCAGCCGCCACCGGGCTCACCGACATCTCGTTCACCCTGCCCAAGTCGGAGGGCCAGCGGGTGCTCACCGCGCTCACCAACGAGCAGGAGAACGTGGGCTTCGCCGGCCTGCAGTACGACGACCAGATCGGCAAGCTCGCCCTGGTCGGCGCCGGGATGCGCACCAACACCGGCGTCTCCGCCAAGCTGTTCGAGGCGCTGTTCGAGGCCGGCATCAACATCGAGATGATCTCCACCAGCGAGATCCGCATCTCGGTCGTCACCCGCGCCGACACCATCAACCAGGCCCTGCGCACGGTGCACACCGCCTTCGGACTCGACGGCGACGCCGAAGCCGTGGTCCACGGCGGCACCGGCCGCTAGCCCCCGGGCCACCCGCCCGGCCTATCCGCCCCGGCCCATCCGCCACCAACTGTTCCCCCTGCGGACAATTGCACCCGGCACACCGGGCCCATTTGTCCGCATCGGGACCAGTTGCACCCCACAAGCACCCGGCGCCGCCCTGCACCACAGCAAACGCAGCACCCCCGGCATAACTCCTGCAATTTCTGCCAAAACCACCGTTTTCGGGCGGTTTCGGCTCCGAACGGGGAGAATTGCAGGAGTTGTGCACACACACCCGGCATCGCCCCGGCGCACCAAGACACCCCCGGTACGAGATCGACTGAGTAAGGACCACACAGTGACCAGCACCGCAGCCACCAGCACCGCACCCAGCACCCGTGCCGGCATCAACATCGGCGTCGTCGGCGCCACCGGCCAGGTCGGCGCCGTCGTGCGTCGCCTGCTCGAGGAGCGCGACTTCCCGGTCGCCAGCATCCGCTACTTCGCCTCCGCCCGCTCCGCCGGCACCGTGCTGCCCTGGAAGGGCGAGCGCATCGTGGTGGAGGACGCCGCGACCGCCGACCCGACCGGGCTCGACGTGGCGATCTTCTCCGCCGGCGCCACCACCTCCAAGGCACAGGCGCCCCGCTTCGCCGCGGCCGGCGTCACCGTGGTCGACAACTCGTCGGGCTGGCGGATGGACCCCGACGTGCCTCTGGTGGTCAGCGAGGTCAACCCGCAGGCCATCGACCAGGCCGTCAAGGGCATCATCGCCAACCCGAACTGCACCACCATGGCCGCCATGCCGGTGCTCAAGGTCCTGCACGACGAGGCCGGCCTCGAACGCCTCATCGTGAGCACCTACCAGGCAGTCTCCGGCAGCGGCCTGGCCGGTGCGCAGGAACTGGCCACCCAGATCCGCGCCGCCGCGAGCGACGACAACCTCTTCCAGCTCGTGCACGACGGCTCCTCGGTGAGCATGCCCGAACCCACCATCTACAAGCGCCCGATCGCGTTCGACGTCATCCCGCTGGCCGGCGCGATCGTCGACGACGGCTCGTTCGAGACCGACGAGGAGAAGAAGCTCCGCAACGAGAGCCGCAAGATCCTCGAACTGCCCGACCTCCTCGTCAGCGGCACCTGCGTGCGCGTGCCCGTCTTCACCGGCCACTCGCTGTCCATCAACGTCGAGTTCGCCCGGCCGATCTCGGTCGCCCGCGCCACCGAACTGCTGCAGGATGCGCCCGGCGTACAGCTCACCGACATCCCCACCCCGCTCGAAGCCGCCGGCCAGGACCCGAGCTTCGTCGGCCGCATCCGCCAGGACCCGGGCGTGCCCAACGGCCGCGGCCTGGCCCTGTTCGTGAGCAACGACAACCTGCGCAAGGGCGCGGCGCTCAACGCCGTGCAGATCGCCGAGCTGCTCGCCGCGAAACTCACCGTCGAATAGGCGTCCGTAGAACCGAACCGGCGGCCGCTCCAGTAGTGTCAGTGCTTGTGGAGACGATTAGGACGGCAGCGGCCGCGAGCCGCTTGGCCTTCGTCCTGTTCGCCGCGACGGGCCTGTACTTCATCGTCTCCGCCATCATCGAGCTCGGCGGCGCCGGCAACCCCGAACACGTCGTCATCGCGTTGGCCGCCGTCATCGCCGGCGGGCTGCTCGACGTGCCTAGGCTCCGGCTCGGAGCGGTCCCGCACCTGAGCCCGGTGATCAGCCTCCCCATCGTGGTGGTGCTGGCCGTGGAGCCGATCATCGTGGCGCGCACCGCCGTGGGCCTGGTCTGCCTCGGCGTGCTCCTCACGGTGTGGCTGCGCTCCCGCCGGCCCGAGGTGGCGCTGTACTCCGCCGGACTGGCCGGAGTGGGCGGGGCCGCCTTCCTCGCCGCCAGCGGCGCCCTGCACGACCTCGGCGTTTCGGACGCGCTCGTCGCCGGTGTCAGCGCCCTCGCGTACGTCGCCGTCGTCCTCGTGGCCGAGGCCCTCCGCCGCCGGTTCGACCGGCCACGACCCCAGCTGGGCACCGCGCACGCGTACTCGGTCGGGCGCACCGTGCTGCTCGCCGTCGGTTTCGCCGTGTTCTGCTCCCTGGTGGCGACCTGGGCGCATCCGTTCATCGACCAGCGCACCGACACCCTGATCGTGGCCGCCACCCTCATCCCCGTCGTCATCCTCGGTGTGGGCACGATTCTGGTGATGCGGGTCACCGCGATGCGCCGGCGCCTGGCCGGCGTCGTCGACGGCGTCACCCAGCTCAACGCCGCCAACCACTACACGAAGACCGGCGGGCTGGACACGCCCACCACCATCACCCCGGCCAACACCAGCGCCGACCTCGCCGCCACGCTGCTGCACGCCGTGTCCGACACCATTGGCGTCGAGTCCGTCAGCATCCGGCACGATCCGGCCGGCCGCGGTGAGATCAGCGCCGCGCTGGCCATCAGTGTGCTCGGCGGCCAGTGCCTCGTCGCCCGCCGCGACGTGATGGACTTCCCGTTCACCAGCGACGACCGCCAGGCCCTCACCGCCCTGGCGCACAGCGCCGACGTGGTCTTCGCCGCCCGGGAGAGCATCGGCGGGCTCACCATCCGCGCCAACACCGACCCGCTCACCGGCCTGCCCAACTACGGCGCCTTCCAGGAAGCCCTGGCCAACATCAACGACCACCGCGACTACTCCGAGGCCCTCGCGGTGCTGTTCATCGACCTCGACGACTTCAAACGGATGAACGACCGCTACGGCCACCAGGCCGGCGACGAGATCCTCAGCGAACTCGGTCGCCGGCTCAGCGCCGTGGTCCGCCCCTACGACGTCGTCGCCCGCGTCGGCGGCGACGAATTCGTCGTCATCCTCACCCGGCTGTCCTCCCTCGCCGAGGCGAAGGCCCTCGCCGAACGGGTGATGGAGGCCTCCGGCGAACCGCTCTCCGTCGGCAAGGCCGTGATCAACCCGATCCTCAGCATCGGCCTGGCCTACTCCGCGCACCGCGAGACGGATGTCAACCAGCTCCTGCGCGACGCCGACCGCAGCATGCTCGCCATCAAGAAGTCCCGCCGCCGGGGCGGCCCAGCGCACGAGAGCAGCATCAACATCTCCGGGCACCGGTCGTCGCAGATGAACGACATCGTCGCCCGGGCCATCGACGAGGACCTGCTCGAACTCGCGTTCCAGCCCATCGTCAGCCTCGTCACCGGCCAGATCTGGGCGTTCGAGGCCCTGGTGCGCTACACCGATCCCGAGCTGGGCCCGCTGTCGCCGCCGTCGTTGGTGGAGAAGGCCAAGAGCTTGGGCCGGCTCGACGCGCTCACCCGCCAGGTCGCGGTGAAGGCCATGGCCGCCGCCGCGGACTTCCGGCTGATCGAACCGAGCATCGTCTGCATGACCATCAACGTCGAGGCCGGCCAGATCCTGCCGCAGCGGATGGGCACCTTCGTCACCGAACTGGCCGAAAAATACCCGCACATCTCGCTCTGCCTCGAACTCAACGAGCGCAGTGTCGCCCGGGTGTCCACCGCGGTGCGGGCGCAGGCCGACTTCCTCCGCGACATCGGCATCATGATCGCCCTCGACGACTACGGCTCCCAGGACTCCTCCGTCGACGCCCTGGTGCGAGTGCCGATGGACATCCTCAAGATCGACAAGAGCCTCGTCGACGACCTCGACGACGTGCGCCAGCAGCACGTCCTCACCGCCCTGCAGGGCTTCGGCGATAACCTCGAGTACTCGATGATCGTGGAGGGCGTCGAGAACGAGGCCATGGCCCACCACCTCACCGCCCTCGGCATCCGCAGCGCCCAGGGCTTCCACTACGGGGTGCCCCGCAGCCTGGAGAAGACCCTCGCCCGGCTCGAAGAATTCGGCGCCGCCGCCGTCCTGCCCGTGCGCGCCGCGTCTGAGCTTTCCCTCTAACGGCTAGGGTCGCACTATGGTCGAGCACACATCCCGGATGCCGCGTGTCGGCGTGCGGGAGCGCGTGGAACGCAGCGTCTTCCTCTCCCAGCTGCTCCTCGCCGCCGCGACGCTGCTGCTCGTGGCCGTGTCGGTGGTCACCCGCCCCACCATGTTCGCCGACCCGCTGTACTTCCTCGGCGTCATGCTCATCTTCGGCACCACCGGCCTGGCCGCCGCGGTGCCGTGGCGCCGCTTCCCCAAGGCGTACATCGTGGTGCTGCCGCTGCTCGACATCCTCGGCCTCACCATCGCCCGCATCGCCGAACCCAACCTCGGCGTGAGCTTCCTGCTCGTCTTCCCGGTGATCTGGATGTCCACCCACTTCGGCCAGGCCGGCGCTACCGGCAGTGTCGTGTTCGCGGCTCTCCTGCTCTGGGCGGGCCTGCCGGTGCGGTTCCTCACCGACCCGCTCAACGCCACCGGCTACGCCACCACCCAGGCGCCGCTGCTGGCCGTGGTGACGATCATGCTCGCCTTCGTGGCCTCGGTCACGTACACCTCCACCCGCCGCGGCGAGGCCCAGCGGGTGCTGCTCACCCAGCAGGCCGGGCTGTTCGAGACCGCGCTGCAACGCTCCCGCCGCCAGGAGCAGACCCTCGACGAGATCTTCAACACCGTCGACTTCGGTGTGGTCGGCTACGACCGCGACGGCAAGGTCAACTTCATGAACCGGGCCCAGCGGATGCTGCTCAGCCGCTTCGGTGTCAGCGACGGTATCGGCCTGGCCAACATCGTCTACCGCGAAGACGCCGTCACCCCGTTCAC
The DNA here is from genome assembly GCF_054075385.1 of Cryobacterium sp. AP23. NCBI lineage: Bacteria > Bacillati > Actinomycetota > Actinomycetes > Micrococcales > Microbacteriaceae > Cryobacterium > Cryobacterium sp. AP23. Next base: position 3,371,945 of record NZ_CM133415.1, read on the forward strand.
CGGGCCCGACCGGCCGTACCAGCGCGCCATGCGCGGGGAGACGGTCGACCGGGTCACGGTGTGGATCGGTTCCCCCGACCAGCAGCAGGCCGCCGTGCTCGTGTCGGCCCGGCCCATCCGCGACCACACCGGCCGCTACGACGGCGGTGTGCTCGTCACCCGCGACGTCACCGCCGAGGTGCGTGCCGTGCAGGCCAGGGACGACCTCGTCGCGTCGGTGTCGCACGAACTGCGCACCCCGCTCACCTCCATCCTCGGCTACCTCGAACTCGCCCTCGACGACGAACGCGTCGACCCCGACACCCGGCGGATGCTCGAGATCGCGTCCAAGAACTCCGACCGGCTGCTCGAGATCGTCTCCGGCCTGCTCACCGCCGCCAGCGCGTCCAACGAGGGCCTCGCCCTGGCGTTGGAGTCCTGCGACATGGCCGCGATCCTCACCGAAGCGGTGGAGTCCGCCGAACCGCTCGCCTCGCAGCGCAACATCCGCTTCGACCTCGGCACCCTGCCGGAGACCCGCGTCGTCGCCGACGCGTTCCGGCTACGCCAGGTGATCGACAACCTGCTCTCCAACGCGATCAAGTACAACGTGGACAACGGCAAGGTGAGCGTGAGCCTGCAGAACGCCGCCTGCGGCCTCGAGGTGCGGGTGACCGACACCGGCCGGGGGATGAGCGAAGATGAACAGGGCAACCTGTTCGACAGGTTCTACCGCGCCGACTCGGTGCGCGGGTCCAGCGTGCACGGCACCGGACTGGGCCTGAACATCAGCCGGGAGATCATGCGCGAGCATGGCGGAGACCTCCGGCTGGAATCCATCAAAGGTAAAGGGACGACGGCCATCGCCACGCTCCCGGTAGGAAGTAGTTGAGCGTGGCCCGCCACGCCCGACAGGGGGAATCATGCTGTTAGACGCGTCGACGCTGCAAATGATGAGCGGACTGATCGTCATCCTCTGCGGGGTGTCGTTCATTTTCAACACCGCGCTCAACCGCAACGACCCGCCCGGCCGGTTGTGGAGCCTCGCCTTCGTGGCGGGCATGATGGTGGCCGTGGGCTATGGCGTCTACATCGTCAGCGCGGATGCCTGGTGGGCCATCACCTTCGCCAACACCGCCCTCGTCGTCACGGTCGGCGCGCTCTGGTCCGGCTGCCGGGTCTACAACGGCCGCTCCTCCCGCTTCCTCATCGTCGGCGGTCTCGCGCTGCTCGTCGGCGCCATCTCGCTGGTGCCCGGACCGGCCGGCGGCGAATGGGCCGGCGCCGGCCCGCTCTGGCTGGTCGTGGCCGTGATGGGCGGCCTCGGCGGCTTCGAGGCCCTGCGCGGCCGGCTGCGCCGCAACGTCAACGGGCGCATCCTCGCGATCGTGCTCGGTGTGGTCGCCGTGTTCTACGTCGCCCGCGCGCTCACCTTCCTCCTGGCCGGCGTCGAGTCCGCCACCTTCCGCACCTACTTCGGTTCCGGCACCACCTCCATCCTCAACATGGCGTTGATCGTCACCGCCTGCATCGCGGTGTCGATCCTCCGGGCCGAGGGTGTGGGCAGCAACGCCGTCGGCGACATCACCGTGGGCATCCACTCCGCCGCCGGGGTGCTCTCCGCGGTGTCATTCCGCCAGGTCGCCACCGACCACCTCGAGCGTGCCGACCGCGCCCAGCTGGGCCTGGCCATGATCGGCGCCGACATCGACAACCTGCCCGAGATCAACACCGCGTTCGGCCGCTCCGCCGGCGACGAGGCCATCGCCCGGTTCGCCGACATCCTGCGCAGCAGTGCCCCGCTGATGGCGCAGATCGGGCACCCCGCCGCCGGCCGGTTCTACGTGCTGGCCGCGGTCGGCTCCGCCACCGAGGCGCGGTCGATCACCGAGCGCATCCAGAACGCCCTCGTCGACGGCCCGCTGGGGGAGTCGTACCAGATCCGCCTCACCGCCAGTTTCGGCATCGCGGACACCTTCGACCACGGCTACGGCCTCGCCGAACTCACCGACGCCGTCAGCCACGCCATCGTCGTGGTCAAGGAGCAGGGCGGCAACGACATCGCGGTCGTCACCGAAACGGTCACCCCGCTCTAGCCCCTGCTGCGGCCCTCATGCGCGGCGAAACTGTTCCCCGTGCGGACAATTGCACCCGGTGTGCCGGGACCAATTGTCCGCATGGGGAACAGTTGTGGCGGCTACTTCGCGACGGCGACGACGATCTGGTCGCTGGCGGTCTGCTTGGCGTAAGTCGATGACGTGGGCGTCGTCTGAATGAGCAGCTCGTAGGTGAACGAGAGGGTGATGCTCGTCGCCGCCGGGTCGATGGCCGGCAGCACGAAGGTCTGGCCGTAGCTGTACGGCGCCTTCATGAAGTACCCGTTCGCCAGGCCGGACTCGTCGATCAGCGGCGCCGGGGCATCCAGGGCCCCGTCCGGGCCGGAGACGCCGGGGATGACGCTCACCTTGGACAGGTAGACGGCCTGGCCGTCATCGGTGCCGAGCGCCGCGGTGACGGTGAAGCTGATCGGCTTGTTCGCGCCGGCGGTCCACTCGCCCATGTTCAGCGTCGACGAGTAGTCCACGGTGAGGCCGGCGTCGCCGGCGGTGATGGTGTGCTGGGCGGACCCGGTGGCCAGGTCGTTCTTGATCGCCTTGATGGTGGCCTTCGCCGTGGGAGTCGCGCTGGCCGTATCGGTCAGCCCGCCGGCCCAGGGCGCCTGCCCGCAGCCGGACAGGGCCAAAGAGAGACCGGCCGCAAGGCTGAGCACCGCAAGGCGGCTACGGGTCGACGTCGGCATGGAATTCCCCTTTTATCTCCACGGCGGCCAGCACGCGCTGCGCCTTTTCTTGAGCTTATCTTGTGAGAACCTTGACCCCTACTAGGGGCAAATCGCACAAATCCCTGCCAGAGTTGGGTTTGTGACCGATAGAAACCGCTACGTGAAGCCCGTCGAACCCGTCGACCCGGCGATTGCTGCCTATGCCAACGAATTCAACGAGATGGTCGAAGGCCTGCCCACCTTCCGCCCGAGTATCGGATGCATCGTTCCCGCGTACAACGAGGCGGACTCCATCGCCGGTGTGCTCGACTCGCTGCTCGCCCAGACCCGCCTGCCCGACGTGATCCACGTGGTGGTGAACAACACCACCGACGACACCGTCAAGATCGCCAGCGAGTATGCCGGCCCGCACGAGGTCGTCACCGACGGGGTGCTGCAGTTCACCGAGGTGTTCGTGCACGACATCGGCACCAACCCCGACAAGAAGGTCGGCGCGCTCAACTACGGTTACTCCCTCATCGAGGGCTGCGACTTCCTGCTCGGCGTGGACGGCGACACCACCGCCTCCACCAACGCGGTGGAGAAGCTCGAGGCGGAGATCGCCTCCGACACCCGCATCGGCGGTATCTCGGCGATCTATAGCATCGACGACACCGTCATCCACGGTCTCATCCCCAGCTTCCTGATCTCCGGCCAGCGCGCCCAGTTCGCCGCCTTCAACATGCAGAACATGCTCCGCGGCCGCAACATGGCCGTGCTCGGCGGTCAGTTCTCGATCTTCTCCATGAAGGCGCTGCGCGAGGTCATGGTCGACAGCCACCAGGCCACCCCCTGGGTGAAGGACTCCGAGGTGGAGGACTCGCTGCTGTCGCTGCAGATCAAGAGCGCCGGTTACCTCACCAAGATCAGCGCGCAGGCCCGCGCCAACGTGGGTGGCATGACCACCCTCCGCGGCCTGGACGCGCAGCAGGTGAAGTGGAACTTCGGCGCCATCGAGCTGATGTGGCCGGGCCAGCGTGGCGACACCAAGGGGCAGCCGTTCCACCCCAACCTGCGGCTGCGCTGGGTGGAGAACTTCTCCATGGTCGTCAACGTGATCACCCGGGTGCTGTTCTTCATCATGCTCGCCGCGTCGCTGTCCATCAGCGCGTTCGTGTTCAGCCCGATCTGGTTGATCCCGCCGGCCGTGGCACTGCTCCTGAACCTCCGCACCGCGATGTCGATGAAGAACCGCAACGGCAAGGACATCTTCTTCGCCGTCGGGTTCTTCCCCGCCGAGATCTACATGTGGGTGCGCATCGGGCACTTCATGCGGGCCTGGACCAAGTTCGCCAGCAACAAGAAGGTCGACAACTGGGCCGAGCAGGCCAAGGCCGAGCGTGGTTCCGGTAACGCCTACCTGGTGCCCCTGATGGTGGCCGTGGGCTTCACCGCCGCCCTGGTGTTCATCTGGCTGCAGCTGCCCATCATGGTGCAGTCCGCGATCCTGTGGGTCGGCTGGCCGATCCTCGGTGTCACCACGGTGATCCAGACCTTGACCATGTTCTTCACCCTGGTCAAGCGTCACCACGGCTACAAGGTTTGAGCGCGCACATCGAGGCCACGGCGCTGCGTGCGCTGCTTTCCCAGGTCGGTGGGAACCACGAGCTGCAGCGGCGGTTCGTGCACGACTTCGTGCACCTCTGGGGCAGCCGCGCGCAGCGCCTGCAGGCGGCCCTCGCGTTCCCGGATGCCGAGGAGGCGCACGTTGTGCTGCTCGCCATCCGCTCGAGCAGCACCATGGTCGGCGCCGTGACGGTGGAGGCCACCGCGGCCATGATGCACGACGCCCTGCGCGACGGTGACATCGCCGGCTCGGTGCGCCACATCAACCGCCTCAACGAGGTCGGCGAGCACGCCTGCCACGACCTGGCGGTCATGTTCGCCCTCGACCGCTAGCCCCGTCCAGCCCGCACGTCGCGCCCGTCCGCTGGTCGAGCCTGTCGAGACCCCGCGACGCACCTGTGTGTCGTGCCCCGTCCGCTGGTCGAGCGTGTCGAAACCCAGCGAGGTGCCTGTGTGTCGTGCCCCGTCCGCTGGTCGAGCGTGTCGAGACCCCGCGAGGTACCTGTGTGTCGTGCCCCGTCCGCTGGTCGAGCGTGTCGAGACCCCGCGAGGTGCCTGTGTGTCGCGCCCGATCGCTGGTCGAGCCTGTCGAGACCCCGCGAGCCGTCGTGCGAACGTCACCTGGTCTCGACAAGCTCGACCGGCGGATGGCGCTGACCTCTAGTAGGAGTCTTGCCCGGCCTGGTCGGATGCGGCCAGCCGGTACCCGACACCGCGCACGGTCTCGAGCCAGCGCGGCGCGGTGAGGCTGTCGCCGAGCTTGCGGCGCAGGTTGCTCAGGTGCGCCTCGACGGCGCGCTTGTCGGCCTCGTTCACGTAGTACGAGGTGACGTAGCTCTCGCCGCGCAGCAGCAGCGCCAGGTCGGCCTTGCTGCGCACCCGGCGCTTGGACTCGAGCAGCGCGGCCAGCAGGTCGAACTCGGTGCGGGTGAGGTCGAGCTCGGTGTCGCCGAGCACGGCCAGGCGCATGTCGTTGCTCAACCGCAGTCCATTGTGCTCCAGCCAGTCCTCGGCGCGTTCGTCCTTGGCGGCGGACGTCGACGGGACCACGGGCAGCGGCACCGTCACGGAGACCGGCGAGCCGGAAAGGATCGGCAGGCCGTCGACATCCGCTCGCGGGGCGGAGGTCTCGACCGGCACATACGCGGGCGTGAACTCAGGCTCACCGTCGGCTGACACGTACGGCGGCACGTGCACCGGGTCCACCGAGGGCGGCGGCGTCGAGTCGATTGCGGCGTCGGCGGCGGTGGCGGATGCCGCGGACATCCGCGGGCGGCGCAGCATCGCGTCGATGCGGGCGCGCAGCTCGCGCGGCCGGAACGGCTTGGTGAGATAGTCGTCGGCGCCGGACTCGAGCCCCTGCAGGGTGTCGATCTCCTCGTCGCGCGCGGTGAGCATCACCAGGTACGTGGCGCTGAACGCCCGGATGCGCTTGGCCGTCTCGAACCCGTCCATGCCGGGCATGCTCACATCGAGCGTCGTGACCACCGGGTCATAGGCGCGAACCGCGCGCACTCCGTCGAGCCCGTTGCTCGTTGCGATCGCATCGAATCCGGCCTGTGTAAGCACCGCTTCGAGCAGATGGCGGATGTCAGCATCGTCCTCGATGATCACCGCGACCCTACGTGTTTCCCCAGACGACGACATACCTGAGCATCTTACGCGTCTTGTGCCCCCTGGTGGCACAGAAATGGGGGGTCAGGTTACCAGCCGGCGGCGTCAGCGAGCTGCAAAGCGCGTTCGTTCCACCATTCGCCGGCCTTCGGGCCGTTGTTGCAGGTGCCGTCGCTCTCCCCGGGCAGCTTCACCCAGAGGTACGCGTCGCGCAGTCCGCCATCGGTGGTGACCTCCGGGGTGGTGCCGATGGCGCGGCCGGTTGGGTTGCACCACTCGCCATTGCTGCCCTTGCCGTTGCGGGAGGTGTCGACGATGAAATGGGCGTCGTTGGTGAGCGCGGAGACCGCCTCGCCGAACCTCTGCTCCTCCGCGTTGCTGTTGTAGTTGGAGACGTTGGTGGCGAAACCGCGCACCTTCTGCACCCCGGCCTGGTTGAGCAGGTCGGCCATGGTGGCCGCGTCGATCCAGTCGGAGTGGCCGGCGTCGAGGTACACCGTGGCGACGGTGCTGGCGAAGGTGGCCACGCCCTGCTGGATCTGCGCGACCCGCTGCGGCACGTTGTTGCACTCCTGGGCCAGCGCCAGCGCATCCGGTTCGAGGATGACCACGGACGGCCGGGTGCTCAGCGCGGTCGCGATGGCGGACACCCAGAGCGGGTAGTCGGTCTCCGACAGGCCGCCGGCGGACTCGTTGCCGCAGTCGCGGTCGGGGATGCCGTAGATCACGAAGATGGGTTCCTGGCCGGCGTCCGCCGCGGCATCCGCGATCGCGGACACGTCGGCCTGCACGGTGTCGAGCGGGAACTTCTCCGGCAGCAACCAGATCGCGGCGGGCTGCTCGGCGATCTTGGCGATCGTGGCGGCATCGGCGGAGTCCGGGTCGGCCGTCGCGGCGGCTGCGGCGGCGATGCTGGCCGTGGACTCCGGGTTGGCGTAGAACGACAGCCCGGCGAGCGGGTTGGGGTCGGTGGCCGGTGTGCCTGCCGTGGCGGTGAAGGTGCCGATGAACAGGCCGAGAGCCACGATGGGAGCGGCGAGGGCGATGATGCCCAGGGAGAGGCCCAAGCGGCTTCCAGAGGTGTCCATTCGGCAACCCTATCCTGCGTGCCCCGGCACGGTCCCAGCCTCGGCGGAGTGCCCGGGCGCGCGGGATAGACTCTGAGCGTGAATTTAGAAGAAAAGGTCGATGTCGCCCTGATCGGCGGGGGCATCATGAGCGCCACCCTCGCCACCCTGCTCAGTGAGCTGCAGCCCGACTGGAACATCCAGGTCTACGAGCGCCTCGGCGAGCTCGCCCAGGAGAGCTCCAACCCGTGGAACAACGCAGGCACCGGCCACGCCGCGTTGTGCGAGCTGAACTACATGCCGCAGGCGGCGGATGGCTCGGTCACGGCCGAGAAGGCCGTGGCCATCAACGAGCAGTTCCAGATCAGCCGCCAGCTCTGGTCGCACCTGGTGGAGACCGGTGTGCTGCCCGAGCCGGAGAAGTTCATCAACTCCACCCCGCACATGACCTTCGTGCACGGCTCCTCCAACGTGGAATACCTGCGCAAGCGCCGCGACGTGCTCGCCGACCAGCCCCTGTTCGCGGGGATGGAGTACAGCGAGGACCCTGCCGTGATCGGCGAGTGGACCCCGCTGATCACCAAGAAACGCAAGCCCAAGCAGAAGATCGCGGCGACCCGCATCGTCTCCGGCACCGACGTGGACTTCGGCGCCCTCACCGGTTTCCTCTTCGACTCGCTGAAGAAGCGCGGCGTCGACGTGCACCTCAACCAGCAGGTCACCAACCTCACCCAGCAGGACGACGGCTCCTGGAAGATCAAGCTGCTCAGCCTGGTCGGCCGGTACACCAACACGGTGCAGGCCCGGTTCGTCTTCGTCGGCGCCGGCGGGGGAGCGCTCGCGCTGCTGCAGAAGAGCGGCATCCCCGAAATCAAGGGCTTCGGCGGCTTCCCGATCAGCGGCCAGTTCCTGCGCACCTCCAACCCCGCGATCGTGGCGCAGCACCAGGCCAAGGTCTACGGCAAGGCCGCCGTGGGCGCACCGCCGATGTCGGTGCCGCACCTCGACACCCGGGTGGTGGACGGCGAGGCGTCGCTGTTGTTCGGCCCGTTCGCCGGCTTCAGCCCCAAGTTCCTCAAGCGCAGCACCTGGTTCGACCTGCCGTTCTCGGTGCGTCCGCACAACCTCGTGCCGATGCTCGCCGTCGCGAAGAACAACTTCGGCCTGATGAAGTACCTGATGGGCGAGGTGTTCGCCTCCCGGAAGGCCAAGATCGAGGCGCTGCGGGAGTTCATGCCCACCGCTGAGTCGAAGGACTGGGAGCTGATCACGGCCGGTCAGCGTGTGCAGGTGATGAAGAAGGACGAGAAGCTCGGCGGCATCCTGCAGTTCGGCACCGAGGTCATCACCTCCGCCGACGGCAGCATCGCCGGCCTGCTCGGGGCGTCGCCCGGAGCATCCACCGCCGCGCCGATCATGGTCGACCTGCTCAAGCGCTGCTTCCCCGGCGAGTACTCCCGCTGGGAGCCGCAGCTGCGCGAGATGATCCCGAGCCTGGGCACCAAGCTCTCCGACGACCCTGCCGCTGCGACCGCCTCCCTCGCGGCGACCGCCGCCACCCTGCACCTCACCGCCTAGGCTGCCTGGCCGACGGACGAGCCCCGTCCGTTGGTCGAGCTTGTCGAGACCCCGCGACGCACCTGTGGGTCGTGCCCCCCCCCGTCCGTTGGTCGAGCTTGTCGAGACCCCGCGTCGCACCTGTGGGTCGTGCCCCCCCCCCCGTCCGTTGGTCGAGCTTGTCGAGACCCCGCGTCGCACCTGTGGGTCGTGCCCCCCCCCGTCCGTTGGTCGAGCTTGTCGAGACCGCGCGACGCACCTGTGGGTCGTGCCCCCGTCCGTTGGTCGAGCTTGTCGAGACCCCGCGACGTACCTGTGGGTCGTGCCCCCGTCCGTTGGTCGAGCTTGTCGAGACCGCGCGACGTACCTGTGGGTCGTGCCCCCGTCCGTTGGTCGAGCTTGTCGAGACCGCGCGACGTACCTGTGGGTCGTGCCCCCGTCCGTTGGTCGAGCTTGTCGAGACCCCGCGACGTGCGTCTGGGGCGCTGCCCCTTCCAGAAGTCGCGCGCGTGCGGATCGCAAAAATCTCGGAATAGTCAGCCGCCCCCCGGACTTGGGTCCAAGGTGACTACCAGAACCGACGCCCGGGCAGCCTTCATCCGATGAGTATCAGCCGAAGGGACGTCGGTTTCCGGTCCGAGCGCGGGCCCATCCTCATCGCCCTCATGCTGACCACCGGGCTCGTGGCCATCGAGTCGACCATCCTCGCCACGGCGGTGCCCTCCATCGTGAAGGACATCGGCGGCTTCTCGCAGTTTCCCTGGCTGTTCTCCATCTACCTACTCGCCCAAGCCGTGTCCGTGCCGGTCTACGCGAAGCTCTCCGACGTCATCGGACGCAAACCGATCCTCCTCTTCGGCATCGGCATCTTCCTACTCGGCTCGATCCTCTGCGGGTTCGCCTGGAGCATGCCCGCCCTGATCGCCTTCCGGGCCGTTCAGGGCCTCGGCGCCGGCGCCATCATGCCGATGTCGGTCACCATCGCCGGCGACATCTACACCGTCGCCGAGCGCGCCAAGACCCAGGGCTACCTCGCCAGCGTGTGGGCGATCTCCTCCGTCGTCGGACCGACCCTCGGGGGCGTCTTCGCGGAATTCTCGACCTGGCGATGGATCTTCTTCATCAACATCCCCCTGTGCCTCCTGGCGGCGGGGATGATCATGCGCACCTTCCACGAGACCGTTCAGCACCGCAAGCACAAGGTGGACTACCTCGGCGCCACCCTGCTGATGCTCGCGTTGAGCGCCCTGCTCCTGGCCGTGCTCGAAGGTGGGCAGGCGTGGGCCTGGGCCTCGCCGCAGAGCATCGGCGTCTTCACCGCCGGCGCCGTGCTGCTGGTCGCGTTCGTCTTCGCGGAGCGGCGGGCGGCCGAACCGGTGCTGCCCATGTGGATCTTCTCGCGCCGGGTGGTGCTCACCAGCTCGCTGATCGGTCTGGGCGTCGGCGCCATCATGCTGGGGCTCACCTCGTTTGTGCCGACCTATCTGGAGGGTTCGCTCGGGGTCACGCCCATCCTCGGCGGCCTCGCCGTCGCGGCCCTCACCATCGGTTGGCCGATCGCGGCATCGCAGTCGGGCCGGCTCTACCTGCGCATCGGCTTCCGCGCCACGGTGCTCATCGGCATGGCCATCACCGTGCTCGGCACGGTGGTGCTGGCCCTCACGGCAGCAACACCCGCCGTGGCCACCGTCGCCGTGTCCTGCTTCGTCATCGGACTCGGCCTGGGCTTGGTGGCCACGCCCTCGATGATCGCCGCCCAGTCGAGCGTCGGCTGGGACGAACGCGGCGTCGTCACCGGAACGAGCATGTTCTCCCGATCGATCGGCAGCGCCGTCGGCGTGGCGATCTTCGGCGCCGTCGCCAACGCCATCTACGCCCTGCCCGGCAACGCAAGCCACGACCCGGAGGCGATCACGGACGCCTCATCCGCCGTGTTCCTCGCCCTGGCGATCACCGCCGTCGCCACCGTCGCTGCGGCCTTCTACATGCCCCGCACCAAGCCGCTCGGCCTGGAGTCCGCGCCCACCACCCCGTAGAACCCCGTAGCACCCCGCCGCCCAAGCCGAGCCGAGACTGGCCCATTTTTGCTAGTCAATTAGACCTCCGCACTAGCAATTCTGGGCCAGTCATCGCAGCGCCCACCAACCAGCACCGGGGCTGGCCCATTTTCGCTAGTTAGAGGGCCCGTTGCACTCGCAAATTCGGGCCACTCCACACGCTCGTGCCTGCTGAGCCGGCCGCCATGCCTGCGCACCGCGTGCGCAGGCCGGGCCCCGCTTCACTGGCTCAAGCTGACGTCGCACCACGGATGTCCGCCCCTCCCGCTTGCATCCCACTCGAACATGTGTTCGACTTGATGCATGCGCTGGAGTGGACAGGAACTGACAACCGAGCAGGCCGGGGCGCTCCCCGGACTGGCCCGGTTGAACAACCTCGTGCGCAGCGTGCGCACCCCCGAGTTCGACGGCATCACCTTCCACGAGGTGCTCGCCAAGTCCGCCCTCAACCGGGTGCCCGGCCAAAGCGCCATGCCCTTCGGCTGGACCATCAACCCCTACCGCGGCTGTTCACATGCCTGCACTTACTGCTTTGCCCGCCCCACCCACGAGTACCTCGACCTCGACGGCGGCAAGGACTTCGACAACGAGATCATCGTCAAGGTCAACGTCGCCGACGTCCTGAGAAAAGAACTCGCCAAACCCACCTGGGGCAAGCATCCGGTCGCGCTCGGCACCAACACCGACCCGTACCAGCGGGCCGAGGGCCGCTACCGGCTGATGCCCGGCATCATCGCCGCGCTCGCCGATTCCGGCACCCCGTTCTCGATCCTCACCAAGGGCACCCTGCTGCGCCGGGACCTCGACCTCATCGTCGAAGCCAGCCAGCGGGTCCCGGTCGACCTCGCGATGTCCATCGCCATCTACGACCACGACCTGCAACAGTCGGTCGAGCCCGGCACCCCCAGCACCAAGGCGCGCCTGGCCACCATCACCGCCATCCGCGAGCGCGGCCTCAACTGCTCCATCTTCATGATGCCGATCCTGCCGTTTCTCACCGACACCAAGGCGCACCTCGACGACGCGATGCGTCAGGCGGCGGATGCCGGTGCCACCGGCGTGCTCTACAGCGCGCTGTACCTCAAGCCCGGGGTCAAAGACTGGTACCTGCAGTGGCTCGAGGGCGAACGCCCAGACCTGGTGCCCAAGTACCGCGAGCTCTACAAGCGAGGCGCCTACGCGCCGAAGGAGTATCGGCAGTGGTTGGCGGCCCGCATCCACCCGCTGATGCGCGCGCACGGCCTCGACCACCGCCGAGAGGATCCGGCCACCGGCGGCATCCTCTCCACCGCGCTCACCCCGCGCGGCCCGGCGACCACCACCGCAGCCGCGGGGGAGTCCCTGATCGCGGCCGAACTGCCGCCCGACCTGTCGCCCACCCTGTTTTGAGCAGCACCCTCTCACTGCGGCCCGCGGCCCGCGTTACTCCCGGCGGCCCATGTTCGTACACGTGCCCGCGGGCGTTCGACGTGCCGCGACGGATGCTCCGCCGTGGGTAGCACCGCCACGAGCGTCCACGCACCCCGCCGCACTCGGCCAGTGCACGCCTCGACCCCCAGCCTCACCGCCCCGCCTAACTGTTCCCCGTGCGGACAAGTGGTCCCGGCACACCGGGTGCATTTGTCCGCAGCGGGACCAGAAGCCTGGACTCGACGTGAGCATCACCCCACCCCCAGCCGGGTGGCCGCCGAATCCCGCGCACCTGAGATAATCAGAGGTGGAGAGGGCGCAATGTCACTTGGGTTACCCGGCCACCTGGTGCAGGCCACGCTGAGTCGTGCCCTCGCTCGCGCGTCGCACTGGTTCGGCCTCATCTGCCTGGCCGGCGCGCTCGCCTCCGTGCTCGCGCTGAGCATGGCCCCGGTCACCGACCGCCTGTTCGCCACCGTCGCCGCGATCCTCGGCATGGCCGGCCTGCTGGCGCTCCTCGCCCGCTGGCGCACGGTGCCGCTCACCATCGCCTACCTCGTGCTCGGCGCCGCCTGCACCTACCTCTTCACCGGCGCGGTGCTGGGCATGCCCGGCGTGTTCTCCTCCTCGGACCTGTTCCTCATCTCCCTGCCCAAGATGGCCCTGATCATGGTCGGCGGCGCCGGCTCCGGCGCGCTCGTCGGCGTGCTCTGGAGCACGGTCGGGTTCCTCTTCGCCGAGGTCGCCGCCACCCTCGCCGTCTCCCAGGCCGGGGTGCCCGACCGGCCCGACGTCTTCAGCATCGTCACCTACCTCATGCTCGTGGGCGTGATGCTGCTCGACGGCCTCACCCGCCGCACCGGCCGCGCCGCCCAGCCGGCCATCCACCGGGCCGTGCAGGACGACGAGGCCCGCACCCTACGGCACGACTTCGACGTGCGCGCGATCGCGCTGATGCACGACACCACCCTCAACCAGCTCGTGTCGGTGGCCCGCGCCAAGCCGGGACCGCTCAGCCGCGGCCTCGAGGCCGGCATCCGCGAGACCCTCAACACCCTCGCCGACCGCGACTGGCTCACCCACGTCGACGAACGCACCGCCGCTGCGCCCGCCGGCGGCGACGGATGGCTGGCCAGCGCGGTGTACCGGGCCATCGACCGCAGCCGCGACCGTGGCCTCGTCGTCGACATCACCGGCGACAAGGAGGCCCTCGCCCGGCTCGACCCGGAGCAGGACCGCGAGCTCGGCCTGGCCGTGCAACAGTGCCTGGTGAACGTGCTGCTGCACGCCGGCATCGCCTCCGCCGAGGTCGTCATCGACGCCGACGATCAGAACGTCTCGGTGATGGTGCTCGACGCCGGCTCCGGCTTCATGGAGGCCGAGACCGGCAGCGACCGGCTGGGCCTCCGCCAATCGGTGCGCAAACGCATCGAACGCCTCGGCGGCACCGTCGTGATCTGGTCCCGCCCCGGCGCCGGCACCTCGGTGCTGCTCACCCTGCCCGCCGCCCCGGCCCCCGCGGCGCCCGACCACCCCTACGCCGAGTTGCCCACCTCCGGACGACTTGCCCCGGCAGGGCAGGGCAACTCGACCGCAGCGGGGCAACTCGCGAACACGGCCACGGATGCGCCCGCCCCCGCCGACCACCCCCACGCCGAGTTGCCCACCTCCGGACGACTTGCCCCGGCAGAGCAGGGCAACTCGACCGCACCGGGGCAACTCGCGGATGCGCCCACCCCCGCGCTCCCCGCCGACGCACCCAACGCGCCCTCCGCCGCCGACGCACCCACCGCGCCCACCCCCGCCGACCCGGTGGCCCCATGATCCGCCGCACCGCCACCCAGCAGCGCCTCGACCCGCTCGGCACCCTCGCCGCCTGGCCGCTCGCCCCCGCCATCGGCGCGGTCGTGCTCGGCTACGCCGTGATCGCCACCGTGCTCCAGGTCGACCAGGTTCAGCATCCGGTGCTGGCCACCCTCGCCCTGGTCGCCATGGCCGCCGCCGTGGCCACCCTCATCTACGCCACCGGCCCGGCCCGCTCCCCGTTCGGCGCCCGGCTGCACCTGCTCGTGCTCGCGGCCGCCCTGCTCGCCTACCTCCTCGAAGCGCTCAGCAAATGGGGCGGCAACGAGCTCGTGCAAGACGACTTCGGCCCCATCGGCATCGGCCTGCTCCTCCTGGCGATGGCCCCCTACCGGCCGTGGCGGCACATCGCCCTCTCCGGAGCCGTCGCCAGCGCCGTCGCCGTGGCCATCACCCTGCCCCAGGCCGGCACGTTCCGCATCGACGTGCCCGTCGCCGTCTACGCGATCGTCGCCGTCACCCAGATCCTCGCGCCCGCCGCGGCCGGCGCCGCGTACTCCCGCCGCATCGTCCGGTCCATCCTCACCTGGCAGACGGATGCGCGCCGCACCATCGTCGCCCGCACCGAGGAGGCCCGCGGCCAGCTCGCCCGCGCCGTGGTGGAGCAGCAGGTCACCCAGCTCAAGGCCGGCGTGATCCCGTTCCTCAGCCAGGTGCTCGAGAAGGGCGCCGTCACCGCCCTCGACATCGCCCAGGCCGGCCAGCTCGCCGCCGACGTGCGCCGCAGCCTCGTCGCCGAGGTCGACCGCACCTGGCTGGACTCCGTCATCTCCCGGGAACGCGCCGCCCTCGCCGAACGCGGCACCGCCGGCCTGCTCGTCGTGGCCGACCCCGAGCACCGCGCCACCGTGTTCGGCGCCGAACAACGCGCCGCCACCGCGGCCCTCCTCGGCGCCCTCTGCGCCGCCACCGGCTTCGACCCGCACACCCTCGTCGTGCAGATCACCGGTACCCCGCAGCTGCGCAAGACCGGGCCCCGCCCGCCCGGCCCCACCCTCGGCCAGACCCCGCTGGCCATCCTCGCCGGCACGCCCGCGCCCGCGCAGGTCGACACCATCACCATCCAGGCCGCCCTGGACCTGCCGCCGCGCAAGGTGCGCGCGCTGCTGCGCCCCTACCTCGGCGTGATCCGGGTGGTCTTCGGCTCCACCCGCGTCACCATGCGCCGCCCCTCGCTCACCATCGAACTCGGCGCCGTGCGCCCCGCCTCCCCGGCGTCGGCCATCCCCGAAGCCCCCGCCACCCCGGCCACCCCCATCGGGGTGCGCGCGCACAAACCCCCACGCCAAGTACGCTGAATCCCACGCGCCCCAGCGGGCGCGGCACGATTCCGACAGGGCAAGGCGGTACCGGCAGTAATGGCGAAACTGTATTTTCGATACGGCGCAATGAACAGCGGCAAGAGCACCTCCATGCTCCAAGCCGCCTACAACTACGAGGAGCGCGGCCACCGGGTCCTCCTCGCCAAACCGTCCGTGGACACCAAGGGCGACCGCGGCATCCTCTCCCGCTTGGGCGTCACCCGCGGCGTCGACTTCCTGCTCACCCCCGAGGCGGATGCGTACGCCCTGTTCCAGCAGCACCGCACCGACACCCTCCGCACGACCGGCCTCGACGTCAGCGCCCTGCTCGTCGACGAGGCCCAGTTCCTCACCGAAACCCAGGTCGACGACCTGCTGCGCATCGCAATCATCGAGAACGTGCCGGTGCTGGCCTACGGCATCCGCACCGACTTCCAGACCGTCGCGTTCCCCGGCAGCCGCCGGCTGCTCGAGGTGGCGCACAGCCTCGAAGAGCTCAAGACCATCTGCCGTTGCGGCCGCAAGGCCGTGTTCAACGGCCGCCAGGTGAACGGCGCATTCGTCTTCGACGGCGACCAGGTCGCCATCGACGGCGTCGAGGTCACCTACGAGTCGCTCTGCGGCTCCTGCTACCTCGAGGAAAGCCACGGCGTGCTGAACAACCGTCGCCGCGAACCGGTGCGGCCGGCATGACCAGAATGACCGGTCTGAAGCCGGCCCGGCGGAGCGGGGGCGCTCAATCGACCTCGGTCGAGAGCACCCCACGCCAGCCCCCCCGGCTGTTCCCCTCAACCAGATTAGGGAACCGCCGAAGCGGCCGAAAGCCGTTACTTATCAGGGCACCCAATTCGGGGGACAGCTGTCACCCATCCAGCCCCGACCGCCCACCCCCTCCCGCACCACGACCAGCCCCACGAAGGAGCACCGCATGCACCGCTATCGGGTCGCCCTGATCGACGATCATGAGATCGTGGCGCGCGGTTTCGCCGGGCTCTTCGCCACCATCCCCGACATCGAGGTGGTGACCACCGTCGCCACCGTCGCCGAGCTGCGCGCCGCCGTGCCCGACGGCCAGGTCGACCTGGTCATCCTCGACCTGCGCCTCTCCGACGGTTCCACCGTCAGCGACAACGTCGACCGGTTGCGCGCCACCGGCGCCGAGGTGCTCGCCTTCACCGGCGGTGACGACGCCGTGCTGATGCGCGCCGCCGCCCGCGCCGGGGTGCTCGGCGTGGTGCGCAAGTCCGAACCGGCCGAGGTGCTCCTCGACGCCGTCACCCGGGCGGCGGCGGGGGAGACCATCGCCTCCACCGAGTGGGCCGCGGCACTGGATGGCGACCCCGACCTCGCCGACGCCGGCCTCAGCCCGCGCGAACGCGAGGTGCTCTCCCTCTACGCCGCCGGCGCGAAGGCGCCGCTCGTGGCCTCGCACACCGGCCTGTCCGAGCTCACCGTGGTGGACTACATCCGCCGGGTGCGCTCCAAGTACGAGAAGGTGGGCCGCCCGGCGAACACCAAGATCGACCTCTACAAGCGCGCCCTGGAAGACGGCATCCTGCCCATCCCCGGCCGGTCATGACCGACTCCGGCCTGACCACGACCGGCCCGACGACGCTCGGCCTGCTCCAGACCGGACCCACCCGCACCACACCATCGAGCACACCACCCGCTCCGGCCGACAGTCCCGGCACCGGCCGGACCGGACCGGCCCTGTCCGCCACCGCCAACCTCAGCAAGGTGCTCGGTATCGCGGTCGGCGCGGCCGGAATCATCTTCGGCGCCCTGTCGCTGGGCCCCTACCTCGCTCAGGGCTGGCACCCCACGCCATTCCTGTCCGCCGCGGCCTGGCTCAGCGCGTTCGGCCTGCCCGTCGTGCTGGCTCTGTGCAGCGGATGGGCGCGGCGCCGCGTTCTGCACGCCATCGTCGCCCTGCAGGCCGTCTGCTACATCGTCATATGCCTGTTCTGGTTCCTGAATCCCGGCCCGTTGCCGGTGGGCGCCGAGATCCCGTGGATGATCACCTACACCGGGGTGCCCGCCGTCGCGGTGGCCGTGTTCGCCGGCCCCCGCCTCACCTGGACCTTCACCGTTGTTGCCGTCGCGCTCAGCGGTCTGGTGCGGTTCCGCACCACCACCGAAGACACCCCGGTGCTCGTGGGCCTGGCCGACGCCCTCTTCTCGCTGCTGCTGGTGAGCGTGTTCGTGGCCCTCACCCTCACCGCCCGCCGCGCCGCCGCCCGGGTCGACGAGACCACCCTGCTCATCCGGCAGGCCGAGGCGCGCCGGGCCGCCCGGGTCGCCCGGCGGCAGGAGCGGCTGCGCATCGACGCCCTGGTGCACGACAGCGTCATCTCCACCCTGCTCATGGCCGGCCTCGGGCACAGCCCCCTGCCGGTGGTGTCCGCGCACGCGGCCAAGACGCTCAGGCAGCTCGACGCCCTGCGCGAGCCGCCGGTGCAACCGGTGGTCCTGGTCTCCGACCTCGTGCGTCGGCTCACCCGCCTGACCGCGCAAGTGGACCCGGATGCGCGCGTGCGGGTCGAGGACCCGGCCCGCCGCGCCGGCGGCGCGGTTGTGGAGCGCACCGTGCCCGCCGTTGTGGTGGCGGCCATGCTCGGCGCCGTCGGCGAAGCGCTGCGCAACTCCGTCGCCAACGCCGCCGGACAGCCCCGTCAGCCCGCCCCGCCCCGCCCCGCCGGCCCGGGGTGGGCCCCGCGGGTGCGCCGCACGGTCACCCTGATCAGCACGGTCGACGGCTGCGAGATCATCGTCAGCGACGACGGCGTCGGCTTCGACCCTGCCGCCGTGCCGCCGGAACGCCTCGGCATCTCGCAGAGCATCATCGGCCGCATGGAGCAGGTGCCCGGCGGCGCCGCGAACATCCGCTCCGCCCCCGGGCTCGGTACCGACATTGTGGTCAGCTGGGCCCCCGAGCGCCTCGTCGTGGGCACGGGCATCCGCACAGGCACGGGCAGCGCCCCCGCTCCGCGTCAGCCCGAGCGCCGCGCGGTCTCCCGGCAGGTCGTCCCCCTCGCCCCCGACCCCGCCGACCTGCGGTCGATGTCGCAGCCCATCGGACTCACCGTGGTCGCCGCGCGCAGCATCCTGGTGCTCTTCGGGGTGGTGCACGGCCTGCTCGCCCTCATCGACTTCGAGCCCGGCCGGCCGCACCTGCTGGCGATCGGCGCGTTCCTCGTGATCCTGCTGGCCGCGGCCGTGCTGATGATCCACTTCGACAGCCCGGTCCGGCGCCCGCGGATGTTCCTCATCCTGGGGCTCTGCAGCGTCGGGGCGATCCAGATGTTCGCCTACACGCCGGCCGTGAGCGAAGGCCCGTTTCCGCACTGGCACCTCGGCGCCATCACCCTGATCCTGCTGGTGCTCGCCTTCCGCGGGTACATCGGCTGGGCCTGGCTCGGTTATGTCGGCCTCGGCGTGCTCGCCCTGGTGTGGGCGATCGGCACCGATCAGCCGCCGCTCGCCGCGCTCATCCTGATCAGCCGGCACGCCGGCACCCTGCTGGCCGGCACTTTCTTCGTGGTGGGTCTGCGCCGCACCGAGCGCACCCTCGAGGTGCTCACGGCTGATGACATCACTCGCGCCACCTACGACGCCACCACCGTTGCCGCGATCGACGAACGCGAGGCGGAGCTGATGCGGGTGAACGCCCTCGCCCGGCCCACCCTGCGGCGGCTGGCCGAGCCCACCCCACTCACCGACGCGGAACGCGCGCAGTGCCTTCTCATCGAGGCCGGCCTCCGCGACGCCATCCGCGGCCGGGTCCTCTTCCTCGAACCGGTCATCACCGCCGTCGCCAACGCCCGGCAACGCGGCGTGGAGGTCACTGTGCTCGACGACAGCGCCGACACCCCGCCCGACGCCCTGCCCGCCCTCGCCCGCACCCTCGCCGACGTGCTCGACACCGTCGACGCCGGCCGGGTCACCATCCGCGTCCTCCCCGCCGGCCGGGCGGATGTGGCCACCCTCGTCATCGACGCCGCCACCCCCCGCCTCCTCTCCATCGACCCCACCGGCGCCCTCACCACCCCCTAACCGCACCCCGATCTCGGAGACTTAACCCCTCGCTGGTCGAGCTCGTCGAGACCCCGCAACCCGACCTCGCAATCGCTCCCATCCCGCTGGTCGAGCTCGTCGAGACCCCGCAACCCGCTCCCGCAACCGCGCCCACCCCGCTGGTCGAGCTTGTCGAGACCCCGTGACCGGACCTCGCAATCGCTCCCATCTCGCTGGTCGAGCTTGTCGAGACCCCGTGACCCGCTCTCGCAATCGCCCCCATCTCGCTGGTCGCCTGTCGAGACCCCGCAATCCGACCTCGCAATCGCTCCCATCTCGCTGGTCGAGCTTGTCGAGACCCCGCGACCTCGGAATGTGCCCTGAACCGGGGTGTTAAACCCCTTGTCCAACCCCCTTCCGCGAATAGGCTGGTGCAACTGGGCTCGATGGGGTGCTCTTCAGCACACCAGTCGGAATCAGGGGGAAACGTCATGCCACGTCGTTCACCGATCCGACCTGCCCGTACCCGACTGGCCACCCGCGCCAGCATCGGGGTTGCGGCCCTCGTCGGCACGCTCCTGATCGTGGTTCCCACGGCCACGGCCATCGCCGCGCGCCCGGCCACCGTGCCCGCAGCAACCACCGAGACGCCCGCTCCGACGGACCCACCGGTCGGCACCCCATTGCAGACCGCCACCGCCAGCCCAACGGCGAACGCCACGCCCACGCCCTCGACCTCCGAGACGCCGAGCCCCACCGCGACAGCCACACCCACGCCGACTGCGACTTCGACTCCCACGGCCACCGCGACACCGACCCCCACGGCCACAGCAACTCCCACGCCATCGGCCACCGCAACGCCCGCCCCCACTCAGCCCGCCTCCGGCGCCATCAACTCCACCAGCGTCACCGGCCGGGTCACCGACCAGGTCACCGGCGCACCGCTGGCCGGCGTCTCCGTGTACATCTACACCGAGGCCGGCGGCTACGGCACCGCGATCCCCATCACCACCACCGACGCCGACGGCAACTACACCTTCTACAGCCTCGACGTGCGCAGCTACACCCTCAACTTCGTCAGCAGTGACTACCGCAGCGAGTGGCTCGGCGGGGCCGCGGACCAGTCCGACGCCACCACCTTCCCGGTAGCCCTGGGTGAGGCCGTCGCCGGCATCGACGCGTCCCTCCTGCCCAACCACTCGATCAGCGGCACTGCCACGTTCGCCGGATCCTCCGTCGAAAGCCTTGCCGGCACCACGGTCTCCGCCTATGCCCCCAACGGCTCGTTGCGCGGCTCCGCCACCACGAGCCCCGATGGCGGTTACACCATCGCCGACCTCATCCCCGGCAGCTACACCGTCCGCTTCACCCCGCCGGTCGGCAGCGCTTTCGTCGGCCAGTGGTGGCACGACCAGACCCACCCCAGCACCGCCGCCCCGGTCAAGCTCGCGGTCGACACCGCCGTCACCGGCAAGAACGTCGCCCTCGCCGCCGCTGCCACCGTCACCGGCCGCATCACCGCCAGCACCACCGGTGCCGCCATCCCCGGCGCCTGGGTGTACGCCTACGCCACCGACCGATCCGGCGACCTGGTCGGCGGCAGCATCGCAGCCGCCAGCACCAACGCCAACGGCGACTACACCCTCAGCGGCCTCGCCGCGGGCACCTACACCCTGCAGTTCTCCGGCGGCAGCGCCAACGGCAGCGACGCCTACCTGCGCGAATGGCAGGGCAACACCACCCGGCCCAACGCCGAGTCCTTCACCCTCACGGCCGGCCAGACCGTCGCCAACACGGATGCGGCGCTCACGCCGACCGCGTCCATCAGCGGCACCGTCTTCGCGGCCGGCGCCCGCAACGTGGGCCTGAACGCGGCGACGGTGTCCGCCGTTGCTGCCAACGGGGGAGTGGCCGCAACGGCCACCACCAACGGCAGCGGTGACTACACGCTGACCGGCCTCAAACCGGGCCGGTACACGCTGCGCTTCGCCGCACCCGACGGCACCAGCTTCGGCAGCACCTGGTGGCACGACTCGGCGAGCAACAAGAGTGCCGGCGTCATCCGCGTCACCGCCGGCGAGGTCGTCACCGGTAAGACCGCCGAACTGGCCACCAACCCCGCCAAGTAGCCGCGTCTACCCCAGGGTGGCCGGCAGCACAACGAGTGCATTGAACACCAGGTGCGCCACGATCGCCCCACCAAGTCGCCCGGTCACCGCAGCCAACGCTCCGGCGCCCAGGCCGAACAGCAAAGTCGACAGCCCGATCACCAGGGCGGCGGTGGGGGAGCCGGCGTTGATCAGGTGGATGAGCGCGAACGTGGTGGCGCTCACGCCCACCGCGATGCCGAGCGTCCACCGCTGAGCGGCTCCGTTGTCGGCGGCGGCCCGGCTCACGGCCCGCAGCACCAGGCCACGGAAGAACAGTTCCTCAATAAAGGGGGAAACCACCACGGGCGCCAAAATCATCGCGAACACCCACCACAGGTCATGGGCCGGTTCGCCGAGGATCGCACCAGCCGAACCCATCTGCCCATAACCGGCGATCTCCAGGATGGTCGCGAGCACTCGGGCGATCACGCCGAGGGTGAGCCCCCACAGCAGGTCGAGCGGTCGAAAGCGCAGGCCGATGTCGCGCCCGAGTGAACGGGATCCGAACACGAAACAAAAAGTTAACACGGCCGCCAGCAGCGGCACCCAGACGACGAGGTAGCTCAGTAGCTCCCCCAACGGCGGGTCACGGATCACTCCGCGCATGAACAGCTCGTTCAGCAGCATGACCAGTACAACGGCCGTAACAAGCCCGACCGCGGCAACGCCCAGCCCGGAACGCTGCCCGGAAACGCGGTCGTGAGCTGATGTCATGAAGCCCAAACTAGCGGTTCGAGGGGTTGCGCATTGCTTCATCTGGTGGAAGACCTCCGACCGAAATGTGGGAGCATATCTTGGGGGCGCAGCATCCGGCCTCCAACCTGGCACGAGCACCAAGGAAAGGCCGCTTAGTGGAACTTCGCGACTACATTCGCATCCTGCGCAAGAGCTGGGTACTGATCGTCCTCTTCACACTCGTCGGTGTCGGTGCCGCTGCGGCATATTCGCTCACGCAGACGGCCCAGTACAGCGCAACGGCCAAGGTTTTCGTCTCTACTCAGTCGACGGGTACAGCCTCGGACCTCGTGCAGGGAAACAGCTTTACGGTGCAGCGAGTTAAGACTTATTCCGACTTGGTCTCAACGCCCATTGTGCTGCTACCGGTTATCGGCTCCCTCGAACTTGGAATCACCTCTGACCAGCTCGCAACCCGTGTAGCCGCATCTGCACCCCTCGACACGTCCATCATCGATATCACCGTCACCGATGAAGACCCGGTTCGTGCCGCCGAGACCGCGAACGCGATTTCGGCAAGCCTCACGGCCGTCGTTGAGGAGATCGAGACTCCGATGGCGGATGACTCAATCTCTCCGGTCAAGCTCACCCGCGCTCAAGAGGCCACAGTGCCATCCGTGCCGGTCAGCCCGAACGTTCCGATCAACATAGCCCTCGGCGGACTGGTGGGCCTAGCGCTCGGAGTCGGCCTCGCCGTGCTGCGCGAAACCCTTGAGACGCGTATCCGGAACGAGCACGACGTAGAGGGCGTGACTAACGTTGCCATTCTCGGTGGCATCGTTTTCGACCCCAAGGCACAGGACCGCCCGCTAATCGTGCACGTGGACCCGCGCAGCCCTCGCGCCGAGTCCTTCCGAACCCTGCGAACCAACCTGCAGTTCCTCGATGTCGGTCGTACAGACCGCAGCTTCGTCATCACGTCGTCGATTGAGAGTGAAGGCAAGAGCACCACCGGCGCCAATCTGGCCATCGCGCTAGCGGATGCGGGCTCGCGAGTTCTCCTCATCGACGCAGACCTCCGCCGCCCCAAGGTCGCTGACTACATGGGTGTCGAAGGCGCAGTCGGCCTCACCGACGTGCTCATCGGCCGAGCTGAGCTCGACGATGTCATCCAGCCCTGGGGCCGCGCACAGCTGTTCGTGCTACCCGCCGGCCATGTGCCCCCCAACCCGAGCGAGCTGCTCGGTTCAGCGCGGATGAGTCACTTCATCGGCGAGTTCAACCGGATGTTCGACGTCGTCATCTACGACACGCCACCGCTGCTGCCAGTCACCGACGCGGCAATCCTGGCAAAGAACGTTGGCGGTGCCATCATCGTGGTCGCCGCGGGCCGCACCCAAAAGAACCAGCTCAAGGGAGCGATTTCTGCGCTCGAAAATGTGGGCGCACCAGTCTCCGGTCTCGTACTCACGATGCTGCCGACCAAGGGTCCGGATGCATATGGCTACAACCGCTACGGATATGGCTACGGTTACGGGTACGGCGACGAGGTCACCACCGAGGAACCGACCCGCCGCGAGCGTGCCCAGCAGGCGAAGCGGGCCAGGATAAAGAAATGACCGACGTGGGGGCCATGGCAAGCGACGCGTTCACGGTACTTATAGTGTGCACCGGTAACATCTGCCGGTCGCCCGTGGCCGAGCGACTACTCCGCGCCCAGACCGCCGCCCGGGGCCTACCCGTGGTTGTGCACAGCGCCGGCACGCAGTCCATGGTCGGCCACGACATGACCCCCGAGGCGGCCCACCTCGCCGCCCACTATGGCGCCGACCCCGCTGGCCATGCGTCGCAACAGCTAACCGAGCAGCTGATCACCGACGCCGATCTGATCCTCACGGCGACCCGAGAGCACCGCAGCAAGGTAGTTTCGCTGCACCCCCGCGCGGCCCGCTACACGTACACCCTCAACCAGTTCGTCAGGCTCCTGCCCGCGGCCGTCGAATCGTTGACCGATCCGTTGGTCGAGCTTGTCGAGACCCCGCGACCCGACCTCGCCACGCAACTCCGCGCCCTGGTCGCCGAGGTAGCAGCCACCCGAGGCTTCTCCCCGCCCCCGCCCCACCCCGACGACGACGACATCGAAGACCCCTACCGCCAGTCCACCGCGGTCTACGCTCGTGTCGGCGCAATCCTCAACTCCACGGTCACTCAAATCACTGAAAGTTTTGCCGCCGTAACGAGCGCACGCTGACCCATGCCCCGCCCTCCTCGCTACAAACCCCGCGATTCTTCGCGCCGACGCCTGTGGATTTACCTGGCCGTCATTGCGTTCCTGCTAATAGATGTCCTGTTGATTTCCTGGGCCCTCGGCTCCCGGGCGCCCGGCGCTCCGGCGACCACACCCGGGCCTATCCCCACCTTCGCGCCAGAATCAAACGCCACGCCTACCCCAACCGCGGCTGCGGCCACCGTCGCGATTCCACCCACACGCATTTTGTCCGCCTTGGATGGCGCCACCGCATGGCGGGCCACTACGGGGGAGTGCCCAGCCGTCGTAGCAGTTCCAGAATTTACGACCGATGCCGGTCAGACCTGGCAGCCCACTGATGCCACCGAGGAGGTGCAGCTCACCGCCCCTCAAAGCATCAACGTGGTATCCGACTCACAGGTGGAAATCGTGGGTCTAGCCGCCGACGACTGCTCCCCGCAATTCGTGCGGTCGTTCGTCGCAGGCGAGGACTACTCCACGAACGCCAACCTCTTAGACGACCAGTGGTACGTCGACCCGGCCGATCGCGCCACTGTACACACTCCTTCCCGTGAGGTTGAGGCACCCTGTGCCTCAGTGGTAAATCTGGTGGGCAGGCCTGATAGTGGCGGAGCCGCCGCCATCACCTGTGCGGATACAAACGTGTTCACCACCGCCGACTTCGGCGAGACGTGGAGTGTCCCTTTAAGAGGGGACGGGATTGTTAATCTGGCCG
Source organism: Cryobacterium sp. AP23 (assembly GCF_054075385.1). Classification (NCBI taxonomy): domain Bacteria; kingdom Bacillati; phylum Actinomycetota; class Actinomycetes; order Micrococcales; family Microbacteriaceae; genus Cryobacterium; species Cryobacterium sp. AP23. The sequence goes on from NZ_CM133415.1 coordinate 3,397,003, forward strand.
TAACTGAGATGGGATACCTTATAGCTACGGTCGGTCTCCCGGAATGTGCGGGGGTGCAGCTGATCGCCCTTTCGGTTAACCCCACGACGGCCACCCCGACAGGCTGTCTCCCAGTCGATGCACCAGCGGAGACCATGCAGGGCAATGTCGCCGTCTCGGAAGCCGCCGGCACCCTCTGGGTCTGGGCCGGTGATTCCGTGATGCGATCCATCGATCAGGGGACATCGTGGCAGTAGTTTCGTGCCGCGTGGGGGACACATGAGCAAGCTTGCACCAGCGGGGACTCCCGTAAGCGTCAACGCTGGTCGCAACTGGCGCGACGTGTATGCGGGGCGGCTTGTGATCACCGACCTACTCGTGCTCATATGGGTCGTTTTCGGAGTTCAAATCGCTTGGTTCGGAGTCTCATCTGCCGACGTGCGATTTGGTGGAAATCTGACCGAAATTGCCGTGAGCTACACCGCGATTTCAATAACCATTATTGCCACCTGGATGCTCATGCTCGGCATTTATGGCAGTCGCGGATACCGAGTTCTCGGCACCGGTCCGCAGGAGTATCGCCAAGTTGCTGACGGGACTGTTCGGCTTTTCGGACTCGTTGCAATCGTGTCCTTTCTGTTCCAAATTGAATTCGCGCGAGGGTACATCCTGATCGCTTTTCCCTTGGGACTAGTTGTACTCATTCTGTCCAGGTGGATCTGGCGAATATGGCTCGGCGCCCAGCGGCTAGATGGCAAGTACTCGTCTCGCGTCCTCTTGGTCGGTTCGTTGGACTCGGTCGTGCACCTCGCTCGCGAGCTTGCGAGACAATCTGCGGCGGGTTATCTGGTGGTTGGCGCGTGCATCCCCGGGGGGCATTCACTACCGCGCCTCCCCGGTTCGATGATTCCCGTCTTCCAAGACATCGACAAGCTCCAAGAGGCCATGGCAACGGTCGATGCCGACACCGTGGTCGTCACTAGTAGCGATGAGCTGCCGCCGCAGCGGATGCGAGAGCTGAGTTGGAGTTTGGAACCCGGGCATCAGCACCTCGTTGTGGCGCCGAGCCTCACGGATATCGGGGGTCCGCGAATTCACACTCGTCCTGTGGCGGGCCTCCCACTTATTCACGTGGAGACGCCAAGGTACGAGGGTAAGCGACTGTTCGCCAAGCGAGCCTTTGATTTGATAGCGGCTGCTATGTTGATCTTGCTGTTGTCACCGTTCTTGGCGCTCATCGCCATTGCCATCCGACTCAGCACGCCCGGTACGGTATTCTTCCGACAGGAGCGGGTCGGCATCAATGGAGCTCACTTTGAGATGCTCAAGTTTCGGTCAATGGTTGTAGACGCTGAAAGCCAGCTGGTCAGTTTGAGGGGGGAGGCAAGGGCAGAAGGCAATGCGGTGATGTTCAAGATGAAGAATGATCCGCGAATCACTCCAATTGGTGGGTTCCTGCGACGTTTTAGCTTGGACGAATTACCTCAGTTGTTCAATGTCTTTGGTGGGTCCATGTCATTGGTTGGACCTCGTCCCTCATTAGAAAGCGAAGTCAGCGAGTACGAGACACACGTGCATCGTCGATTCCTCGTGAAGCCTGGCATCACTGGATTGTGGCAAGTGAGCGGACGCTCCAACCTTTCGTGGGAGGACACGGTTCGCCTGGACCTCTATTACGTCGAGAACTGGTCCATCACTGGGGATATAGCGATCTTGTGGCGCACGGCAAGGGCAGTAGTTGCCCGAGAAGGTGCCTATTAGCCGGCACCAACCCGATAGAACTGCCTTCGGCTGATTAGTCTTGGTTGACACATCGCCGGTGTGGTGAGTAGGTCATCGCTTTCCGGTCTTTCTGCCGGGCCCCACCCGATCCCTCTGCGGAAACGTGTCGCTTCCGGAAGGCATGGCGGATATTCAGCCTGGCCCGGCCGGGCTACGGAAACTCACCGTTCCACTGCCGCGACCCATTAGGTGCTGGCCAGTTCGGTCTGGGTCGACGAGCGCCAGGTACCGCGGATCGAGCGGTCGATCGAACGATGGCCGTGGGGCCGTGCGCCGACGTCTCATCGGGCGCCGACGGGGCTAGTTGTCGACGCATTCGCGGTGGGTGAGGGTGTTATTCACAGCCAGGCGGGCGATACCCCCTTGTCCAGGTCGCCGTCGCTGTTCGGGTCAAGGGCGCCGAACTCCGGCCCCAGAACCGGGTGCCAGACCCCGCGGATCGGCTCGTGCACCCGGCCTGGTTCCAGGTGCAGTGGGACTTCTGGTTCTCGCACGAGGCCCTGACGCATGGTTACGACCAGGTCGATACACAACCAGTGATGGCGATGACGTCGACCGTCTCCGAATTCATCCAAGAACGCACGCTGCCGACCCGGACGATTTCGGATCTGCTCGGCGGAATTTGGTCGAAGGTCGAGGAAGCCAGCGCGGTGCCGATAACTAATCGGACATAGGCCGGGGCAAGCTGACACAGCCCGCCGTCGCGTTCGGCTGCACGCGAAGCGCCCAAATCAGGCACCTCAAGGCCCGCGACCCTGACTCCAAGTCTCACCGTACGTTCACCTAACGCCACGACTCCAACGAACAATTCGACGTCTGGCTGCCGATCGCGAACAACCTGCTTTCCGGGTCCCGTGGGGTCCGGCCCACGACGCCGCGAACCGGTTTTTCCACTCGCCTCGTTCCGTTACGACCAGGCGTCGCTGGTCCTGACGAGCAAAACCTGCCCGGGTCTGGGAACGGAGCTTCTGGTCAGTTTCCCTCAGCCACATCGGCGCTCAGGTGGATATTCGCGTGATGGACACGATGCTGGAGGTTTCTCACAATGACTAGCCGGATCAGCCGCCTGGTGTCGGGCAGCACGTTGGTATCAGTCAAACCAAGTTGACCTGCCTGAGGGGGTGCGGCCTTCAAACTTGTGCGACGCTGGCTCGGCCCCGCCGTTTTATGCTGGAGGTCGCCGAGCTGGGCTGGGTCTAGACAGATGTGGCGACATAGTTCATAACAGCGGGGCTGGCACCTTTATCATTTTGTCGTGAGACGAGGGCTTCACGGTGCAGGACGAACGCCATAACAAGGACGAACATCACGCCGTTCTCGAAGTACTCGCCCATCCGCAGCAGGATGACTGCGAACGCTGCGAGGCACGCGATCGCGATCGGTCGATTGATCCCGGCGCGGATCGCTCGAATGAATGCCATGACGGTCGCCGCGATGATCGCTACTCCGAAGATTCCCAACTCGGCGACCATCCGAAGGAGGAACGACGTCGCCGAGCCGCTACCCGGGAGGGTCTCGCGGTACACGGGGACCTGGTAGCCGCCGATATAGTGCTCGAAGACCACGTTGTACAAGCCGAATCCGGCTCCGAACCACTGGTTCTCGGTCAGCGACTGGATCGTGATCGCCGAGTTTACAGCGAGAGCGTAGCTGCTCAGGTTCGCTCCGGTGCTGGTGGTCACGCCGAGCTCGAGGAGCGTGAGCGTGTCCTGCAGTCTGAGCTGCACAAACTCCTGCTGCAACATCCAGTAAACAGCGAGAGCGAGCGCGGGGATGATGAGGATCAGCAGGCCAATGCGGCGCAGCCGCATCCCCGCGACGATGGCGATCACTGCTGCGGCGACGAGGCCGAGGTAACCATTCGATGAGGTCGAAAGGATAATCGCGGCCACGGTGCCAATAGCGGGCCAGGACACCCGGAACATCGTAACGAACCGCACTACGTAGTAGGCGCCGGCCGGTAAGAGTGCGCATGCGTAGAACGCTGGCTCGATGCTTAGACCGGAGATGCCGAGGTACGCTCCGTACTCCTTCGCTCCAGTGGGCAGGAAGCCGAAGACGTCGACATGTGCGACGAGGAAGATCACCTCTTGCGCGATGCCGACAGTCGCGAAGAACGTCGCAACCTTAAGATACTCGCCGAAGAACGCCTGTACGCTGCGGCCGGCGAGGACGAAGGCCGCGTAAAACGCGGCGATCATGAAGACGGCGAGGGCGACGCGTGCCGATGAATCGAGTACGCGGTCGACGACCGCAGCGAACGTTGGCTCCGTCGCCAAGATTGACACGCACGACGCAGTCATCAGCAGGAAGAACAGCCCGAGTACTCCCGCCGGAACCAGGTGCCTGCTCGCCAGCATCGTCAGTATTAATGCGAGCGCGAGCACGATGTGCGTGACCTGCACACCACCCAGATCTACGACAACGTCGAGACCGGAGAGGAATGCCGTCGCGAGGGCGAGCCGGATCAGTCCCCGATGGAACCGGGAAACATCTGCCACCTCAAGTTCAAGCCGTGAGGTGGATGCCTCAGCTCGCGCGTTCGTGCGAACCGGCATCAATCGACCCAGCCGAAGCAGAAGATCAGGTCACAGACGCAAATGATCACGCCCCCCACCCGCCGTTGTCATTGCGCCGAATGAGTTGTGCCCGGTTTACACGGATCCTCCCCAAGGCGAGGGCAGTCGCCCCGAACAGGAGATCGAAGTACTTCTGGTCGAGCGGCGGGTCAGCGTTCGCGACCACGCCGAGGGTGAAGGCAGTGATGGCATTTGTCGCGCGGGTCCGGCTCGGCTCACTGGTCATGACGACCATCTTCCCATTGCAACGTTTCGACCGTGTAACCGATGACTCCATATCAACGTCGCTCGCGCCCCGTCCACTAAGCTCACTTGCGCAAGGAGCTGCGGGCAAAGGCGGGCGCGCTCCTTCCTAGAAAGGACGATACGCCATGGGCGCGCACAGCAACAAACTTCAGTCCCAGCTGCCTCAATTGACGGGTCTGCGCGGGCTCGCTGCCGCTATCGTTTTCGTCTCGCACGCGGCCATCGTTGGGTTTCTCCCTCCGGTGTTCGGGCACGGGTTCGGGCAGGTCGGGGTGATGATCTTTTTCGTCTTGAGCGGCTTCCTCATGGCGCACCTCTATATCCGGAGAGAGCCGAGCGCGGAGAACCTCGCCGCGTACGCGCGAGCTCGCATCGGACGCGTTGTGCCCCTGTACCTTGTCCTTGTGATCATCTCCGTCGTGATTTCCAATTTTGTATGGGATGACTTCCGTTACGCGCTGCCCTTGAGCGACCCTGCACTGATCATGCGATCACTGCTGTTCATCGAAGCGCCGTGGGAGCTATGGACAATTCCCGTGGAGGTCCAGTTCTATCTGGTGTTCGTCCTAACTTGGGTGCTTTTTCGGAAGCTGGGTGCCTGGTCGGTCGTCCTCATTGCGGTGGCCGTGTCGATTCCAGCGGTCATCTACCTCGGGTTACTCGACACCAAGCCGTCCATCCTGCCGACATACGGATTCGCATTCTTCATCGGCGCTCTCACAGCCGTGCACCTCCCAAGGATAAAGCGGGCGCTCACCGGCCGGGTGCCGGCGGTGGGAGGGATCGTGTTCCTCGCGCTGTTGTTTGTAAATACTCCGGGCTTCCGAGAACAGCTCGGACTATCGATCTCGCCGGGAGCGGGGTACATGTCCACCTGGCTCGACCCGATCACTTGGCTGATCGTATACGGGCTGTTTCTGAGTTGCTTATTGGTGTTGCCCTCACTGCGGTTCCTTGACTCGAAACCGTTCACAGTTCTCGGAGATATCTCCTACGGGCTTTACCTACTGCACTTCCCTATTCTGGAGCTTGCAGCGCATTTCCTTGGGGTTAACGTGCTCAGCTTCCTCGCCGCGACCCTGGCGTCCGCTGGGCTCGCATGGCTTTCGTACCGATTCTTCGAGGTGCCGACAATGCGGCTCATTCGTGGGCATTCGAAGAGGTTATCGCCGGCCGCCTCGCTCACCGCGTGATCTGCACCTAGACCCCTCATCTGCAACACCTCGCCCGGCGCCGTTCGTACGCCGGGCGGCGTCCGGACGCTCTGCCACGAGCCGAAGCGTCCTGTCAGATTTCGTGACGGAATATTCGCCCGAAGCCAACAAATAGTGCCCTGCAAGATGCGACGTTGGTCTTCGAGCGGGCGACCTACAGAATTCTTCGACGGCGGCATTAACGGCTCGTGGCGAGCCCGCTCGCTGGAAAACAACACGGCCGAACATGGCACCCTCCGACACCGCCAGTCAGGCCCGTTTGGATTTGGGGTACGACCCAGCCGACCTAAACTCGGGATGACCGCGATGAGACCGCTGCTGAAAACTCGTCGAACATCGTAACAAACGCGTCCTTGGGTACGTCGAGGGCGACGATTTTACTGGCGCGTAGCGCTTAGAGGTGCCGGTATTCCACAGTAAGTGGCAACAAGATTGCGGGGTGCTAGGAAGATTCCAGCCCGAGTGTCCGGGCCGCTTTATGGCAGTCCCCCTGGCCGCCCTGTGCACGGGCACAATCGTTGCGATGCCGACGCATGTCGATCTGACCAAGGCTGATGACTCGGGCGTTGTCGGCGAGGCGGTTCAGATCAAGTCCACCGCGGCCCGGTCGGGCAGCTCCGCAACCCAGTGCGGGGGTCCAGGCTTCGTGGCGATCATTCGCGCGATGATTAGCATCGCGCAGTTCTCACATAACGGAATTCACAACGACTGTTGGCGTGAGGCCCACACCGCATGCGCGATATCAGCCTGTGCTCGTTCAGATTAAAGCGCCCAAACTCAACAAAGCGTAACCAGCAAGGCCCGAACCACTTTGACTAGTCGATATCAACCATCGGCCCGATGAAAGCGGCACGAAATGGACGAAGTGAGTCCACTCAGTGTGAGATCGCACGTATCTACCGTTGAACGCGATCCCAATCATCCGTCTCGGGGTTGTATTGCTTCACTATGCGAGCGGGGACGCCAGCTATCACGCTGTGCGGTGGGAATTCTCCTCGCACAACGGCGTTCGCTCCGACAACGCACCCGTCGCCGAGAACGGTGCCAGCTTGGAGGCGAGCGCCCATTCCAATGAAACAATTCCTCCCCAGCTCAGTACGGGAGTAGATCATCGGTTGCTTGTGGACTGGGAGGTTCACCTCCCGATATTCATGGTCGATGTCCGTAACCATGGCTCCTCCCAAGATCGTCGTTCCGGATCCGATGTGCAGATCACCCATGCACGCGACGTGAAAATCCTGTCCGATAGTAACGTCCTCATGGATAAAGAGTCGCCCTTTCAGGTGAGTCTCCGCGCGGAGTCCTGGGAAGATGCGTACCCGCCGGTCTATGAAGATCTTCCGAGATCCAAGTAGGAATGTAGTTGGACCCAAGTAAGACGGCATCTTGAGGCGGCCGAAGGTGGGGCTCAGCACAAGTGCGCGAAATGCCCACCATGCTTTCCTGAAATTATGCATCGAGTGTCCCATCGGTGAACAGGGCCTCGCGGAGCCGCTCGGCCTGGTTAGCATCTTCGTTGAACCACATCTTCAGTCTCTCGACACGGGTTCGTCCGCGATCCTCTGCAATCAGATCGGCTCTCATGGCCTCTAGCAACATTTCGTTGTTGCCGTAGCTTAATCCGTCTGTGCGAAATATCTGTGCGATGTTGCCGTCGTCGAGTACGTACACGGGCGAATCCGCGAGGAGCATTTCGATCGTCGCGCTTGAGGAGTGGCTGATGCTGAAGTCGACCGAGTCCAAGTAATGTGACGGCGCCATCGGTCCGATCGATATGCAGCGTTCGTTGGCCATCTTCTCGCAGCCTGCAGCGCCGTAGCTAGGATGAGCACGCACGACATATTTCAGATCTAGTGCTTGTGACAAGTGATTCGCAGCGTTCATGAGCGCAGGATTTGAAGCTGCGCCGTTTGCTCCGTTTAGGATGACACCGAACACGCCGCGCGGCTCACGCTCCAATACACTCTCTGGCCGGGCTCTGATCCATCCGCTCACGAGCATTCTTTCGGGTGATACACCAAATCGTTCAAACTCTGTAATAGTCGCCTCCCCCCAAGCAAGCATGCGGTCGCTCACAAAATTGGCGTACGCCTCTGCATCGGAAGAGATGTTCGTTGAATCGAGCACCCGATATTGGCCGTGCTGGGCAGTGATGGTTTCGATCCCCTGGCGCGCGGCGAGTTGAGCCATGAGGTTATCGTGCGGGAGAGCATCGGAGAAGGTGAATACTCGCCCGCGACCTTCGATGATCGTGGTAGACGAGCGCTCGGCAATGGAATGAAACTTGGCGATTAGAAGGGCTACACCGAATCGTTCGAGTATGCCGCCTTCGTATGCTTGAGCCGCACGAGTCGCCGTCGAGAGGCGCGAAAGTGTGTGCCAGAACTGGAACAGCGAAAACTCCTCATTCGACTCCACGAGTTGCCCATGGTCGCCTGCCAGCGCCTGCAACTGTGTTATCACGTAGTCGTAGTCTGGGCGTTTCTTATAGCGGTGAGAGTAAAAGAGGAGCAAGGGTCTCTTACTCCCGGATAATGTGAGCCGGGGCGAAAACCACAATGCCAGCGCGACCTTTTTTAGAAGACCCAATTTTGATCCGTTATACAGGTAGGTCGCGACGACCCGTGCGTAGTTGACGCCGTCGATCTCCGCCTCAGGACGCTGTTTGAACTGCTGAATCCTCGCATACCGGAGCCAGGCTTGGGACGTCGCTAGAGGCTCAAGTGTCATATCGGGCAGCATATCGTGTGCGACTATCCATTTAGGACGTGCCAGACCCGGCGTCCAAGCATCGGAGTCAGCACGCCGTAGGTCAATATAAACGCGCCCGTTGCCCATTCGATTGGTCCCACGACACTCAGCACCGCGAAGGCCGCGAGGCCTAGTACTGAGACAGTGCCCTGTGTGACAAGAAGGAATCTTTCTTGATGACTCATTGTCAAAACGAGAGAGAACACCGCGGACAGAGCGAAGAAGACCTGTCCGAGAATGAGCAAGACGAGTACAAGATCGTGTTCCATCTCGAGCTGTGCGAACCCGTAGATCGGGCCGCGAAGGAGCAGTAGGAGGCCGCCGAACAGCAGGCTTGCCGCAGCAACGGCGAGGATCATTTGACGCGTCAACCGTCGAAGCTCAGAAAATTCCCCTCGTGAGTATAGGGAAGCCAGCCGGGATGCGAAGGTGAAATTGACCGCCAGCATTACCAGGCTCACAAGGGAAGCCATTTTGAAGCTCACGTTGAAGCTCGTGTAGATGGCCCCTCCGTATGCCGTCGGAACTATCAGCAGAGCCCCCCAGTTGAGAACCTGCTGCGATAGGACAACGCCCCCAAGGTGGTTAGCTGACGCTCGATCAGATCGCCCCTGCTGGTCAAGGCTGCGGCCTAGGTCCTTGGACCGGAACTGTGGACGAGCGACGGGGAACACCCACACGACTGTCACGTACGACAAGATTGCGCCTGTCCCATATATTGCGAAGAGCCCTAACGCTGATGTCGGTACGTTGAATGCAACAAGCGTGACCAGCCCGATGAAAGCGATCCCGGGGATCAGAATGCTGAGAACCAATGTCGCGAAGGTCACCCGCCCGACACCTTGGTAGACGCGTCCACCGCATGCTGAGAGTGCAATGGCAGCCGAAACTACGAGCGCTGCAACCAGCTCTACCCAGGTTGTACCGATGGCAGAGGGCAGCGGCGTGAGGGCCGCGGCTGCGACGATTAACCCTGCGACTACTACCCAAACCGTGACTCGCCTGTGCGACAGCACGAGGAGTTGTGATGCGACTTGCACCTGCCTGTCGATGTGGGCGGTCGCAATGCGCCTGACAATGATCTCGTCCATGCCCCAACGAAAACACACCGCTGCGATAGTCGTGATGTTGAAGAGAAGAAAGAACTTCGCTGCGGCTTCCGTATCCAGAAAGCGAGCTACGACGAGCGCTAGCAACACGGAAATCCCGGAGCCAAGACCGCGCAGAACCAGTATATTCAGGGCTTTCCCGACTTGGCCTCGGCGTGACATAAAGGTTCCCGTCAGCGCTCGGTGAGTGCGTCGAAAATTGCGCTGTTGAGCTCGTCGAGTTCTGCTTCAATGCAGCGAAGGGCAGCCGGATCGACTAATCGCTGCTTCGTACCCCAGATTGACTCGGGGAAATGGCTGTCCCAGTCGAACCGCGCAATCACGTGCCAGTGAAGGTGGGGAACTAGATTCCCCAATGACGCGATGTTCACCTTCGATGGCTTAAGTCGCTGGATCAATACTGATTCCACCGCAGCCACTAGTTCCATGCACCGGCCACGCTCACTGGCCTGTATCTCACTGAATTCGGCGACGTGGGAGCGTGCGATCACGCGGTAGTAGGCCGGGAAGTCTCTGTCCTCAACAGAAACAACCAGCCATTTGTCGTCCGACCAGACGATCTGACCGCCAGACGCCCTGCAGAGAGGGCATGCTTGATTGGATTCGGTGGGCGGCTCAAGCATGACTGTAGCCTAGCGAGAGTTTCCTAGTAGCTCCGGTCCTAGATGTAGGCCGGGTCTCCCGATGTCAAAACCCAGGTGACGATGGCGTACGGCCTCCACCACCGCGATCGGGTCAGGGCGGGCTTGTCGCAGCTGATGAGTAGTCCGAGTCGGAACGGGTAGTCCACGTTGTTGTGTCTTCACTCAGGACATCGTTTTCAGTCTCACTCACGTCATGAGTTGCATCATCTCTCACGACATCATCGCTTACAGGTAGCGAGGGTGACGCCCGCTCTCCCCGGTCGACTATGAACGAGACCAGTCACATGCGCGAGCCCGCGCAGGTACCGCCCCAGCCCAATACCGACTGGCAGTGGAGGCGACTTCGCCGCCGCTATATCCGACGATCGCCTGTGAGAGATGGAGGCTAGGGCCGGCCTCTGCCGACTCGCTATCGCTGCCCAACGGCTTTGATTCGCGAGCCTCCTTGTGCCCTGCCCAGCGGCAGCAACGGACGGGCTAAACGGCTTGCCGAGGCATCGACACTCATCCCATGTCAGTGATCATGGGCCGTCACTTTTGTTGACAATGTGAACCCTAGTATTAGAGTGCGACTGATTGAACTCAGGCATCGAGACTATTCGAGTACGAAACGCGGTTGATCGAGGGGACGGAACATGGTCGATCTGTATGGGCGAGCCAACGATGAAGTCCCGGTAATTAATCTCGCTGATGCTCCTGGTGAACGTGAGGCATGGGATCGTCCGCGCTTTGTCGTCTATCTTTGGGCTGTCTGCGAGCTTCTGTTCGTGACAAACTCTTGGCAGATCAGCTCGAGTATTCGAGTTCGCGTTCTCCGAGCTTTCGGCGCGGACATTGGAAATGGCGTCGTATTCCGCCCTCGAACTCGCGTGAAGTTTCCATGGAAGCTTCACGTAGGCGATCGTTCATGGATCGGCGAGGGGGTCTGGTTTCACAACCAAAATCACGTCTACATAGGACACGATGCCGTCGTCTCTCAGGAAACCTTTGTGACAACCGGTAGCCACGCGCACCGGCGGGACATGGCTCTAGTCACGCGTCCGGTGTACATAGGCGACGGCGCATGGGTGACATCCCGCTGCATCCTCCTTGGCGGCGCAGACGTAGGCCGATCTGCCCTGGTCTCACCGCACACTGTGGTGGCGGGCGTCGTTCCCGCCGGCGTAATTTGGGGGCCTGCGGAACCTGGTCCCCTGGGGCGCCGCTTCCCTTCAGCCTCGGACTAGCTCCAGTAACGCCGAACGGAACCGTTGAGCCGTATACAGACGCAGCGTGGCTCTCAAGCCACGACCTACGTTTGTCGTTCGTGTGTGGTTTGTTTCTGACCCAACATTCTTGGGCCCTCCTAGTGAGGAATCGATCACGACGTATTGGGGCAAGTTCGCGGACCGAAAGGTTCAGTCCCGGCATGGTCGGCTTTGCGGCGCATGAGGTGCGCAAGCTGTTGGGCGAGGACGCGGGGATCAGATGCGCATACGGATGTACTGTTCGGCCCAGTGATTCGTCAGGGAGAACGATACAGCTGGAGTTTGTGACTTTGCCTGGCGAAAGGTCTCCGAGAAGGTCTGCGAACGGTAAGCAGTGACAACGTCGGAGACCTTATCCGGGACTTTGCCTCGGACGGCTGCAAGTGCCGGGCTGCGACGTGGAAGGGACACCCACCGCAGCAATGCGTTATCCCCTCCCTTCTCTAGGTGAAAAGTCCTAGGAGGCTGCTGGATAGCCTGGTTCAGCTGCCTCGCCGTGAGGCGTTGTGCGGTCGGAGACGATGGACATTTCCTCGCCTCCAACAGATCGAGAACCGACCCACTCGGCTAGACGCAGAAGGCTGCCCCATCTGTATCGTCCTATTTCTTGAGAATGCCCACGAGTTCCTCACGATCAAACACGACAAGTGCGTTCACCTGGGTTCTGTCCATCTTTGCCAAGGCATCCTCCATTCGGGTGCCCACCGGAACTCCGGCCGGGTTGTAGGTCATTAGATCACCGGCGATGCGATCAAAGACTGCGGGTCCGTACCGTTCCACGGCTCTCCGAAGGTCGCCGTCGGTGATGATGGCCCACATGTCCCCCTCTCGAACGAGCGTGAGGCCCAGGTTCGAGCCGGTGATCGCCTGGACGACCTCGATGAACCCCGCATTTGCAACAATGATCGGGAGCTGCGCCGTAATCATCTCGTCTTCGACCCGGCTCAACAGGCGACCGAGAGTGCCTCCAGGATGGAACCGTGCGAAATCTGCTGCCCCGAAGCCTCGCGCTTCCATAAGAGCAATAGCAAGCGCGTCGCCCATAGCCAGTGTCGCCGTGGTTGAGGATGTGGGTGCAAGATGCAATGGGCACGCCTCTTCTCGAACCGAAACATCTAGGCGGCAATGCGCCTTCGTCGCGAGTGTCGATGCTGAGTTGCCGGTCATCGCGATCAGGAAGTTGCCGCTGGCTGAGAGATACGGAAGTAGCTTGATGAGCTCCTCTGTTTCGCCCGAGTTCGAGATGGCGATGAACGTGTCTTCGGGAGTGACCATCCCGAGGTCGCCATGATATGCCTCCCCAGGATGCATGTAGAAACTGGGGGTCCCAGTGCTCATCAGCGTGGCCGCGATTTTGTGAGCTATGATCCCCGATTTGCCCATCCCGCACACGATTACGCGCCCTTTGGCGGTGAGCAAGTGCGCGACGGCGTCGGCGAACTGAGAGTCCAGCCGATCCGCCAGATCGCCCACCGCTTGGGCCTCGATCTTCAACACTCGTCGCGCCGATTCGATGGCCTTGTCATCAGCCACGCTCATCGCAGAGAACGCTCTAGATATGCACGCACGCGCTCGACATCCTCGTCAGTGTCAATCCCGCCAGGCGGAGCTGAATGCCAGGCCATGACGTGAATCGGAATGCCGAGCCACAGTGCACGCAACTGTTCGAGCCGTTCGATCCGTTCGTATTGGCACGGCGGTGCACTTGTCAGGGTCTGAAGTACATCGTTGCGGTAGGCATAAATCCCCAGATGGCGCCTATGGGTTGTCGGGTCCATTGCCTCGAACTGGCGATCCCGATCAAATGGAATGACAGCACGGGAGAAGGTAATAGCGCTCTCGTCTTCTCGCACCATGACCTTAACCACGTTGGGGTCCAGAATCTCTGCGCGGTCGGCAATCGGCACCGAAACGGTACCCATCGAGAACCCTTCGCGCGTTCGGCAGAATTCTGCAAAGGCGAGAAGAAGGTCACCGGGAATCAGCGGCTCGTCCCCTTGCACGTTGATGACGAGATCGTCCATCGCCCAACCACGCTCCCGCGCAACCTCGGCCACGCGGTCGGTGCCGGACTCGCAAAGTGGGCTTGTCATGGCGACGCTGGCACCATGCTTCTCCAGCACCATCGCCACCCGTTCATCATCGACCGCCACAACGACATCGACTTCTCCCAGCGAGTGCTGCACCGCCTCCAGCACCCGGACAATCATCGGTTTGCCGCCTAGATCGACCAGGGGCTTCCCGGGCAGCCGGTGCGATCCGAATCGTGCCGGGATAACGACATGCAACCCGTGCTCACTGGATTGCACGATGCACGCCCCACTGGCCGATGAGCGGCGCGTAAGCTTGCTCAATGCTCAAGCCCGCTGAGTCCAATATGTACTCTGCAGCCTCCCGTGCTGCGCCGCGTCCCCCTGCTGTTGAGAGTACGTAATCTGCGCTCTGCTTCACGAGAGGATGCGCGTCCGCCGGTGCATAAAATTGCCCAACGAGGCCGGCGAGCGGAAGATCGACGACGTCATCGCCAACGTACGCGACCTCATCTGCTGTAAGCCCTGCTCGTTGGAGGATTTCTGCGAGGGCTTCTTGCTTGTCTATGCGGCCGGTGATGGCCAGATCAATTCCCAGTTGCGTGATGCGAAAGTCCAAGGATGGGCTCGACTTTCCCGACAGAATGCCCGTTCTTATACCGTGTGCACGCAGTAGCGCAACCGCGAGCCCGTCTCGCACGCTAAACCCTTTGTACGCTTCTCCGGCACTTCCGATGAACAGCGTGCCATCAGTCAGCACACCATCAACATCAAGGAGAAGCAGCTTGATCACCCCCCCATACTCACTGCTGTGCGTCATGCGATCTCGAGTGCGGGAAAGGACTTGACAAGGGTGTCGACGGCCAGGACCTGCTCCAAGAAGGGCTTGAGGAGATGAAGCGGGAGTGCGCTAGGCCCGTCGCATCGGGCATTGTCCGGGTCCGGGTGAGCTTCCAGGAACAGCCCAGCAATACCCAGCGACATTCCCGCACGGGCGAGTTCGAGTACCTGGCGGCGTCGCCCACCTGATGCTGCACTACCAGGTTCCCGACGCTGCAGGCTGTGCGTGACGTCGAAAATTGCGGGGAGCCCACCAGTCGCCTCGATCATGTCACGGAATCCGAGCATATCGACGACCAAGTTGTCGTATCCAAACTGGCTGCCCCGCTCGCAGAGAATGATATTTTCGTTGCCCGCCTCGCGGATCTTTGCCGCGATATTTTCCATCTGTGTCGGACTCATGAACTGCGGCTTCTTGACGTTCACGGCACGTCCGGCTCTCGCGATCGCAGCAACGAGGTCTGTTTGTCGCGCCAGAAATGCGGGAATCTGCAAGACGTCAACGACTTCGGCGACCGGAGCGGCTTGATCGGGTTCATGTACGTCAGTGATGATCGGGACGCCGAATGTCTCTTTAACTTCCCGGAAAATTTCCAGCCCGGCCTCTAGGCCGACTCCACGGTATGAGGTGATCGAGGACCTGTTTGCCTTGTCGAACGATGCTTTGAAAACGTAGGGAATTCCCAGCTCCGATGTCACCTGTACAAATCTCTCGACGGCGCGAAGTGTTGAGTCCCGGTCCTCGAGCACATTTATGCCGCCAAAGAGTGTGAACGGCAAATCATTCGAGACATGAACACTATTTCCGACTGACACGCGCACAGAATCCATTTGGTCTCCCCTTGTTGGACGCCATGGGGTTCGTCCCATGCCATTCTTCGAATGAATGTTACAGGCTCTCAGTCTCCCGCTACATCGCCGCCCTGCAGCTTCCGGCCTGCAGGATGGACGAGTTGTCGTGAAGAGGTAATGGAGACCTGCGGCATTTACAGCACCCCAGAGGTCTTAAGCGGACCGCGCCGAATAAGTGATAAGTAGGCCTTCTTGTGGCCCTGCTGTCGGATCTCCATGAGGGTGTCGAAGGTCTGGATAGGGGGTCTGCATTAAGGAGAACTTTGTGGCACTGAGAGCGATTGACGGGAGAATCAGGAGTGCCTCCGGAGGTAGGGAGCCGGCAAGCGCCAGTACTTCTCTGAGTCATCGATGGTCGAGCTAACCACCATCGACAACCCCCTCGAGGTCATCGAGACAGTGAGCCTCCTCTAACTCGCCACCGCATTAGCGGGACAGACCACACGGTGTTGAGAGACTCGGCGGTTGTGACCTGCCGCAGGGGACTGTTAGTGCTCGGAGGTAGGGTCGCGCTTGCTTGGCTAGACATCAACAACAATCCCGGTGTGTTTGGACGCCAAACGAGCTTGAACCTTCTGGGGCCATGAGCCGGAGGTGGCCACCCGCAAAAGCTAGGCTAGGGCTGCAAACCTGCGTTGAGCCCGAACCTCGGCCTTGTCCAATCTCTGCCCGACAATTCGCGATGAAGGAAGTCTCCCACTGTGACCCGTCTTGATGCGCAAACCTCGCTGTCTGCGACTGCTGAGAACCAGCCACTCCGCGTACTCGTGATCGGTTTGAATTACGCGCCCGAGACAACTGGCATTTCTCCATACACGAGTGCTTTTGCAAGAGGCCTTGCGCTACGTGGCATGGAAGTATCTGCATTAACTGCTCATCCGCACTACCCAGAGTGGAAAGTGCACGAGGGGTACGGTCGCTGGACGAGCGCCGAAGTTATCGATTCAGTCCCTGTGGTTCGGCTGCGGCACTACGTTCCGGCAAACCCGGGCGGTCTAAACAGACTCGTATCGGAGGTCTCATTCGGCCTGCGCCTGCTGTTCGCGCGGTGGGAAAGCCCCGACGTGGTGGTTATGGTGTCACCGGCGTTGTTCTCCACCGCAATAGCAATGCTACGTGCACGATTGACCCCCCGACGGCCGCTCGTCAACGTTTGGGTTCAAGACATATACAGCCTGGGTATCACTGAAACTGGGATGGGCAACGGCCCGGTGGCCCGTCTAATCACCTGGGTGGAGAAAGTCACGCTTGGCGCCGCTCAGGGGGTCGTTGTCATTCACGAACGATTCGGAGAGCACCTCAAGACGAGGCTTGGCGTACGCCCTGAGATGATTCGTGTCGTCCGCAACTGGACACACCTGGACGCCGTTGCGCCGACTGATGTCGCGGCCACTCGTGCGCGCTTCGGCTGGAAAGACGGCGAGACGGTCGTGCTTCATGCAGGAAACATGGGTGTCAAACAGGGCCTTGAAAACGTCGTCCATGCCGCCGTGCTTGCCGACCAACAGGAACAAGGCGTTAGGTTCGTGCTGTTAGGTAACGGCAGTCAACGGGATGAGCTCCAGGCACTCGCCAAGGGCGTAGAGCGGCTCCAATTCATCGGATCGTTGGACGATGCAGGGTTCCAGAATGCTTTAGCCGCTGCAGATGTGCTGCTCGTCAACGAGAAACCCGGGGTCTCGGAAATGGCGGTTCCTAGCAAGCTGACTTCGTATTTTAATGCTTCTCGTCCGGTGATTGGCGCGACCGACCCGGATGGGCTAACGGCCAGCGAAATCAACGCTGCTCAAGGTGGTCAGGTTGTGCGCGCAGGCGATCCGCAGGCGCTTCTCAATGCCGCTCTCGAGATGCGATCCGATCCAGCACTTGCCGCGGCTCTCGGTGCCAACGGGTTTCGGTACCGCACCGAGATGCTCAGTGAGACGGCCGCTATTGATCAGTTCGCAGGCTGGCTGCGCACATTGGTCGCCCGGTCAGCTGGCCGCCGATGACGCTTCCGGCCTGCCTCGTTTTGCGCCACCGCTGCCGAATCCATATGCTCAGCGTTAAGCGAATCAGCCGGGCATAGACGACGGACGTCATGTCCGATCGCTACTGCCTTAGACACATGGGGAGTCAAAGTGAGTAAACGTGCGTTTATTACGGGGATCACGGGGCAGGACGGCTCTTACCTGGCGGAGCTGTTGCTCGCAAAAGGCTACGAGGTTCATGGCCTGATTCGTCGAGCATCCACTTTCAACACGTCAAGGATCGACCACCTGTACGTGGACCCGCACGACCCTTCGGCGAAGCTGTTTCTGCACTACGGCGACCTGAGCGACGGTTCTCGTCTGGTGACTCTGCTGGCTGAAATCCAGCCCGACGAGGTCTACAACTTGGCCGCGCAGTCGCACGTGCGAGTGTCATTCGACGAGCCCGAGCACACTGGCGACACCACTGGAATGGGTACTATTCGACTGCTTGAGGCTGTGAGAATGGCGGGCATTCACCCGCGCTTCTACCAGGCATCGAGCTCAGAAATGTTCGGCGCGACGCCCCCGCCGCAGAACGAGGAGACTCCCTTTTACCCGCGCTCACCGTACGGTGCTGCCAAGGTGTACTCCTATTGGGTCACCAAGAACTACCGCGAGGCCTACGATATGTTCGCCGTGAACGGCATCCTGTTCAACCACGAGTCCCCCCGCCGCGGCGAGACTTTCGTGACCCGCAAGATCACGCGCGCCGTCGCCGCGATCAAGGCCGGCACCCAGGACCACGTGTACCTGGGCAACTTGGACTCGATCCGAGACTGGGGCTACGCGGCCGAGTACGTGGAAGGCATGTGGCGGATGCTTCAGGCTGACGAGCCGGACGACTTCGTGCTTGCGACCGGCGGTAATTTCACCGTGCGCGACTTCGTCGAAACCTCGTTCAACCACGCTGGCTTGAACTGGGAAGACCACGTCAAGTTCGACGAACGCTACCTCCGCCCGACCGAGGTCGACGCTCTCGTTGGCGACGCGTCCAAGGCACACGACAAGCTGGGCTGGAAGGCCGAAGTCGACACCGCAGAACTCGCACGCATTATGGTTGACGCGGATATCGCGGCGCTGGAGCACTCCGGACGGCCTTGGATCGACGAGGTCAAGCTCACTAGCTGGGGAACTAAGTAACAGTGGCCCCCTCGATTACTGACGATCGTGACCAGGTCGACTTCACCCCGGCACCCCTTGACCGGAATGGTCGGTTCTACGTGGCCGGACACCGCGGACTTGTCGGGTCCGCCATCTGGAGGCGCTTGGAATCGGAGGGGTTCACAGACCTCGTCGGGCGCAGCTCGACCGAACTCGACCTAAAAGACCGCGACTCAGTCTTTGCGTTCTTTGCGGAGACAACGCCACGATACGTGGTCCTCGCGGCCGCTAAGGTCGGTGGAATTCTTGCCAACAGCACGTACCCTGTGGACTTCCTAAGCGACAACCTGCGCATCCAGGTGAACGTCCTCGACGCTGCCCTGAAGTACGGCGTGGAACGGCTCCTGTTCTTGGGCTCATCGTGCATCTACCCCCGCATGGCCCCGCAGCCGATTCACGAGGACACCCTGCTCACGGGGCACCTCGAACCCACTAATGACGCGTACGCAATCGCAAAGATTGCAGGCATCCTTCAGATTCAGGCGGTTCGGCGCCAGTACGGCCTGCCCTGGATATCCGCCATGCCCACAAATTTGTACGGGCCCGGTGACAACTTCTCCCCAAAGGGTTCCCATGTTTTGCCGGCGCTCATACGCCGTTATGACGACGCTGCCCAGTCTGGTGCAGCGAGTGTTACCAACTGGGGCACCGGCACTCCGCGCCGTGAGTTCCTACACGTTGACGATATGGCCGAAGCTTGCTTGCATCTGATGGAGCACTACGACGGCCCCGAGCAGGTGAACGTGGGCACAGGCAGTGACGTCACTATCCGTCAGATCGCCGAGACCATTGCCCGCGTTGTGGGCTTCACTGGCGCCACGGAATGGGACACCGACAAGCCCGACGGCACTCCGCAGAAACTGCTCGATGTAAGTAAGCTCGAGCAAGCCGGCTGGACGGCGAAGATCGGTCTCGAGGACGGACTGCGCACCACGGTGCAGTGGTACCGGGACCACACTCACAGCCTTCGCGAGTAGAAGTGAGTTTGACCGCTCCTATGCGCCCTAGATCCCGCAGGCGTGCCCGACGTAGCAGGAAGCAGCTCGCGCTGCTTGTAGGCGCGGGAGTGATTGTATTGGTGCTGGCTCTGGTGGCGTGGGTCGGAGTCCGGGCCTTGCTGGCACGCGGGGAGCTTGAAGGGGCCATCCCCTTGGCGTCCACCATGCAGGAGCAAGTGGTGGCAGGAGACGGAAACGCCGCGCGTCTCACTGGGATTGAATTAAGCGACAGGGCAGCTTCTGCGGCATCGTTAACCAGCGATCCTATCTGGCGTGTTTTTGAGGGGATTCCCGCCTTGGGCGCGAATCTGTCAGTGGCCCGGCAGCTAGCGGAGGTCGTCGACCACCTTGCGCAGGACGCAATCGTTCCGTTGTCCGATGTTGCTGGAGGACTTTCGGTCGATGCCTTCCGTCCAGTAGACGGTACAGTCGACCTTGCTCCTCTTATTGAGATCCAGCCGGCGATTGCGAAGGCGGCTAAAGCGATACTCGTCGCGCAGAGCCAAGTCGGCGAGGTCGACACCGCCGGGACTGTTGACGAAGTGGTCTCTGCCGCGGGTCGGCTCCGCTCGGCTGTTAACGCTGCCGCGTTGTCCATCACTGCTGTGGACAGGGCCGTCCGAGTTCTGCCTGCGATGCTAGGTTCGGAGGGACCCCGAAATTACCTTGTGCTTGTCCAGAATCCCGCCGAGTTGCGCTCGACCGGCGGAATTGTGGGCGCGGTCGCGATGATTCACACCGAAGAGGGGGCGATTCAGCTCACCCAACAGGCATCGGGCGCCGGCTTTCCCCGCTACCCCGAACCAGTGCTCGACCTCTCTACCGAGACTCGAGGGTTGTATGGCGACATCACCGGTCAGTACATGCTTAATGTTGGTCTGACTCCAAACTTCACGACTTCGGCGGCGCTAGCGCGTGAGATGTGGCGACTAGAGTTCGGGGTCGAGGTTGACGGAGTCCTCTCGCTCGACCCCATAGCTCTCGGATACATTCTTGGTGCAACTGGGCCCATAACTCTCCCAACTGGCGACGTTCTCAGTTCAGAAAACGCGGTGAGCCTGCTCTTGACGGATGTCTACGAGCGGTATGAGGATCCGGCGCAACAGGATGCCTTCTTCGCAGCAGCCGCCGCTTCGGTCTTCTCAGCTGTCGCAGCTGGTGACGTCGACCCGCTCACTCTCATCACAGCCCTCGGAAGGGCTGGCGCTGAACATCGCGCGCTTGTGTGGAGCGCAGACGTCGAGGACCAGGCTATTCTCGCCGACACGACCCTGGCTGGTGCACTACCCACGAGCGATGCTGAAACCCAAAGTTTCGGCCTCTACCTAAACGATGCGACCGGTGCCAAGATGGACACCTACCTCGATGTAGCCACGAGCGTTGGGCAGGAAACCTGTCGCAACGATGGCCGGCCCAATTATGCCGTCGAGGTCACTCTCACGAACGTGGCACCGTTAGACGCTGGAGCTACCCTGCCCGTTTACGTCACGGGGGGAGGTTTACACGGCGTAACGCCTGGAAACATTCGGACCATTCTTTCGCTTTATGGCACAAGTGAGCTCCAAAATCTTGGGCTGATCCAGGACGGACAGGTAGTGCCGTACCACCCCGCGAGCGACGACACCTATCAGGTGAGTTCCTTAAGCGTGGAGTTGAAGCCTGGTCAAAGCACGGTCTTGAGGTACAACTGGTTGGGCGATGTCCCGCAAGAAAAGGCCACTGAACTGCAAATGACACCCGTAATTCACAGAAATGAAACAATAAAGCTGGAAACGGTCTGTTAGTTACCCCTATTGTTAGCTGTATCCCCTTTCGGGGACGCTTCATTCGAAGCATCGCCAGTGTCGGCAAATTCATTGCACTACAGCAGGGGGTAGCACCATGTTCAAAAAGTCACTCGCGGCAATCGCGCTCGCGGTTCTCGCAGTAATCGCGGTTCCGACCGCAGCCAACGCCAACGGATACGCTCCGGCCGCGAATATCACCGTCACCGGCGATGTTGCGCCCGGGGGAATCGTTGTCATCAACTTCGCCAACAACACCTTCATCGCTGGCGAATCCGTTTCCTTCACGCTCACCGGCGAAAACGCCGCCGGCGCGACGCTCGCGACGTTCAAAGCAGTGGTCAACTCGCAGAGCCTCGTGAAGACGGCCACTGGAGAAGGCGCCGTTGCGCTTGACGTTACGCTTCCCACTAACGCTTCGGGTACCTACACGACCACGGCGACCGGCCTCACCTCCGGCACCGTCGGCACCGCTTCGCTGACAGTTGCGTCGGCTGACGCTGCGGCTGGCTCCTCCTCAGGCACCGGCACTTCCACCGGAGGCCTTGCCTCCACCGGCTACGACGCTCCGATGCTCGCCATCTGGGCCGCCGCCGGCGCACTTCTGCTCGGCATTGCCCTGATGGTTGCGCTGACCGTCGTGCGCCGCCAGCGCGCAAACGCATAGCTCACTAAACACACGGCTAGAGGCACCACCTGCCCGACACTGCGTGAGGTGACTAGCTAGCACCAAGAAGGCCCCGAACTCAGTTCGGGGCCTTCTCCTTTTAGGGTTCACCTGTACGTTCTCTTCGCGACTCTCTTCCGCCCGGGTGGCAAAGCCCGAGCCGGTAGGCTCGGAGCATGGGGAAAAAGGTATGAGGATTTCTGTAATCGGCTGCGGCTACCTTGGTGCCGTGCACGCGTCGGCCATGGCCGAGCTAGGCCATGATGTCGTGGGCATTGACGTTGACGAGAACAAGATATCCGCTCTTGGCGAAGGGCGCACGCCATTTTTCGAACCCGGTTTGCCCGAGGTGCTCACCTCCGCGCTGGCGTCTGGTCGTCTCCGCTTCAGCACTGACATCGCAGAGGCCGCCGGCGCCGAAGTGCACTTCGTGGCCGTGGGCACACCCCAGAAGAAGGGCAGCAACGCTGCCGATCTAACATACGTGAACGCTGCCGTTGAGGCGCTCCTGCCTCACCTGAACGCCGGTGACCTGGTGGTGGGCAAGAGCACGGTGCCGGTGGGCACCGCTGCCCGGCTGGCCGACCTGCTTGAAAGCTCTGAATCGGGCGCCGCGTTGGCTTGGAACCCCGAGTTTCTGCGCGAAGGATTCGCCGTTCAGGACACCATCAACCCGGACCGTCTGGTCTACGGCGTCCCCGCCGGCGCCGCAGGCGAACGAGCCGTCGCGCAGCTCAACGAGATCTACGCATCGGCAATGGCCGCAGACACGCCCCTTGTGGTCACCGACTACGCCACCGCCGAGCTAGTCAAGGTTGCTGCGAACGCATTCCTGGCCACGAAGATCAGCTTTATCAACGCCATGTCCGAAATCGCCGAGGTCTCCGGCGCGGACGTCACCCAACTGGCCGACGCGATCGGATACGACGCCCGCATCGGCCGCCGGTTCCTCAACGCCGGCGTCGGCTTCGGCGGTGGCTGCCTGCCCAAGGACATCCGCGCTTTCACCGCACGGGCCGAGGAGCTTGGACGCGGCGAATCCGTCGCCTTCCTCAAAGAGGTCGACTCGATCAACCTCCGACGCCGTCAGCGAGTCGTCGACCTTACAGTGTCCGCACTGGACCGCCCCATCTTCAACGCCAAGGTGGCCGTGCTCGGCCTCAGCTTCAAGCCGCACTCTGACGACGTGCGCGATTCGCCAGCGCTCGACGTGGCCGTTCAGCTGCGCGGGCTTGGCGCGGCCGTGGTCGCCACCGATCCGCAGGCGATTGAGAACTCCCGTGGCCGGCACCCCCAGCTCAGCTATTCCATAGACATTGAAGACACATTGCGCGGCGCGGCTGCCGTGGTCCTCGTCACCGAGTGGCCCGAGTTCAAAGACATTGACCCGGTCTGGGCAGCAACTCTCGTGGAAACTCCCACGATCATCGACGGACGCAACACACTCGACGCAGCCAAATGGCGCGCGGCCGGGTGGACTTATTACGGATTGGGCCGACCTTAATGGCAATGCAAAACCCCCGACTTGTCGCTTTCGACCTCGACGACACCCTCGCGGCGTCCAAGTCACCTATTGACCCGCGCATGGCAGATCTCCTGGTGCGCCTGCTCGACGTGGTGGAAGTGTGCATCATCTCCGGTGGACAGTTCGCACAGTTCACGATGCAGGTCATCGACAACCTCACCGCGGTCGACGACGCAGCATTGAAGCGCCTGCACCTGATGCCCACGTGTGGTACCCAGTACTACCGCCACCAGCCCGGTGGCTGGGAGCAGATCTACGCTGAGAACCTCACCGACGACCAAAAGCAGCGCGCCCTCACGGCCGTCGAGGAGACGGCCCGTGCCCTCGGCTACTGGGAAAGTGAGACCTGGGGGCCGATCCTCGAAGACCGCGGCTCGCAGATCACTTTCTCGGCGCTGGGCCAAGCTGCGCCGGTCGCGGCGAAGACTCAGTGGGACACCGACGGTGCTAAGAAGACAGCTCTGCGGGAAGCCGTGCAGGCGCTCTTGCCTGACCTAGAGGTCCGTTCCGGCGGCTCCACGTCGGTGGATATCACCCGCCGCGGCATCGACAAGGCCTACGGCATGAACCGGCTGGCCGAGCTGACCGGCATCCCGCTGGACGACATGCTCTTTGTAGGCGACCGGCTCGACGAGAACGGCAACGACTACCCGGTGAAGGCCATGGGCGTGGACTGCGTCGCCGTCGAGAACTGGGTAGACACCGCCGTGTTTCTCGAGGAACTCATCCCGACGCTGAATTCCGTTTCGAAGTAGGCCTAGGTCGCGCCGATGCCTCGGCTTCACCCTGGCTTGATGACATCGCATGCTCATCGATCTTTTCGTACATTGCGGTGAGGGGCTGCTCGATCTCGCGCTTGTACCATCGGCGAAGATTGAAACGGGTTGACGGCATGGTTACATCCTCTTCGGGGAGCATGTTCTTGCCACGTCGGCGGGTCCGACGCGTGTTCGCGACTGGGTAAGAGCTGCGAACGAGGTCAAGATACCCCGATGCGGTCTCTACGGCGACTGCCAGGGGTCGTGTTAAGGATGGCGCGGCGGTCTGAACGCTTGGTTCGCCCCGAACTGGGGCGTCCGTCCGGCCGATCAGAGGTCCAGGCGGACTGTTCCGGCCAATAGCATTTCTGCGGGGGACTTCCTCCGTGGGGACATGCTTCGATCTGACGATGCAAGCCGCACTGAACGGATCTGGGGCAGTCATGGGGAACAGGCGACGACGCATCAGGGATCACGGCATCATTGTGGCCATCACGATTACCGCGGCACTTGTGCTCGGCACGCTGGGCGCTGTGGCGCCCGCGACGGCCGCGCCCGCCAGCTCCGTCACAACGGGGAGCGTCGCCACGGCAGTAGCAGCCGCGGTCGCTCCCACTGCCATCATTCCCGTCCCCGTACCCCTGCCAGCGAAAACCTCGCTTTCGGGAACGGTGAGCGGGCGCACCCTAACCAGCGGTACGAAGCCGCTGGCGGGCGTGTATGTACGGGCGTTCACAGCCACCACATCGGTGGGCGCCGTCACCGACGCAACCGGCAAGTACACGCTCACGGGACTGAGCTCGGGCAGCTACAAGGTCTCTTACAACTCTTATGACACCAGCGCGGGCTTTGCCTACGCTAACCAGTACTGGCAGAACAAGGCCACCGAAGCGCAGGCGACCCCGATTACGGTGGGCAAGACCAGCCTCAACGGGTACAACGTGACCCTGCAGCAGGGCGCGACCATCTCGGGGCTCCTCACCATGAAGATCGGTACAAAGTCCACCCCGGCAACGACCGTGCGCAAGGTCACCACCTACCTCGACGGCAGCAAGATCGGGGTCGACCGGTACATCAACGTGGACGCCAAGGGTAAGTACAGCATCACCGGGCTCACCGCGGGCAGTTACAAGGTGAGCTTCGGCGATGTCGGGGCGAAGGCCGGGCTGCGCGGCGAGTTCTACAACAACGCCACAACCCTGGCGGCGTCGAAGGCCATCACGGTCGGATTCGCCAAGTCCATCACCGGCATCAACGCCGAGCTGGCCGGCAAACCCGACATCTATGTCTCCACGGGGGTGTACGGCAACATGGTCGTCGGCCAGCCGCTGACCGGCTACGTGTACACCGTGCCGTCGGATGCGACGGCGACGTACCAGTGGTACCGCAACGGGATCGCCATCACCGGCGCCACGAAGCTCGACTACACCACCGTGGCAGCGGACCTGGGCAAGACGGTGTCGATCACGGTCAAGGCCTCGAAGACCGGCTACACCGCGGCCTCGTCCACCGGGTCCGCCTGGAACGTCATCGCTCCCGGCGAGCTGGTCGCGAACCAGCCGAAGATCAGCGGCACCGCGAAGGTGGGCTCCACTCTGACGGCGACCGTCGGGCTGACGACCCCCAAACCGTCGAAGGTGACCTACGTGTGGCAGCGGTCCGGCACTCCGATCACCGGGGCGACGGCATCGACGTACAGGCTCGTCGCGCAAGACAAGGGCGCAACGATCAGCGTGCGCACCAAGGCGACGTTGGCCGGCTACAACTCGGCGACGCGGGTCTCCACGTCGACCGTGCGCGTTCCCTAACCGTCGAGGACCGACCATAAGCACCGCAACCAGAACACGGGCGGGCACGGCAGCGATCTGGCTGCTCGTGCTCGCCTCTGTGACGTTGCTGCCGGCCGCGTTCGACCGCTGGTTCCTGCCTAAGGATGCAGTCGCGGCGGTCGCAGTGCTGCTGGCCTCGCTGGCGGTGGCACGAGGGCGGCTGCCGCGCTGGTTTGTCGTCGCCGCTGCGGTGGCCGCGGCGCTCGCCTTGGTGGGGGTGCTGCTGTCGGCGGCGCCGGACGCGCAGCTGTGGGGCCGGTGGCCGCGGTACGAGGGACTGGTGGCGCTGCCGGTGTACTTCGGTGCAGTGTGGGCGGGGGCGCGACTGTTCGGGCCGGATGTGAGTGGCTTCCGGCTGCGCAGCCTGCCGCGGGCGGTGGCGACCGCCGCGATCGCGCTCGGTGCGGTGTCGTTGCTCGAGTCGTTCGGGGAACGGCCGTTTACGTCTGACCAGGAACGGCCGGGGGCGCTCACCGGTAACGCCACCGATCAGGGGCTGCTCGGTGCGCTGTTCCTGGCGCTGTTGGTGTTGCCGGTGCTCCGCGCCTGGACCGGCACAGACAACGTTGCGGGTGTCCGTCGCGGGGCTGCCCGGGTGGAGGCGGAACGGGCCTGGCTCACCGGCGGGCTCGTAATGGCCCTCGTGACCGTTGTGGTGTCCGCCTCGCGGTCCGGCCTGCTGGCCGCCGCGGTGGTCGTGGTGGTGCTCGGAGTGCTGGCCGTGCTGCGGGCACCGCGCGAGCAGATGCGCCGAGTATCCGTGCTCGGCATTGGTGCGCTGCTGCTGTTGGCCGGCGGGGCACTGCTGGTGCCGTTCACCCGGGACCGGGTGTTGGGCAGTAGCCCGCTCGCGGGCCAGTCGGCCGCGGCCCGGCTCGACTACTGGCGGCAGGCGGTCGACCTGGTCGGCGCGCATCCCTTCGGTGTCGGGGCGAGTGGGTTCCTCAACGCCAACGCGGGGTCGGCGGTGAGCGACAGCACCCTGGACTCACCGCACAACTGGCTGCTGCAGGTGGCCTTGGCCGGCGGCATCCCGCTGCTGCTCGTGGTGCTGGGCATCGCCGCATGGGCGGTGTGGAAGGGAGCGCGCCGCTGGTGGCGACTTGCCGGGCAGCCCGCGCATGCGTCGCACGCCGATCTGCTCGCCGCCGCGCTGGCCGGACTGGCCGGTTACGGCGTCGGCCTTCTCACCCATTTCACCGCCCCAGCCACCGCAATTCCGGCGGCGCTGCTGCTCGGTGTCCTTTTGGCCGTGCCCGCCGAGGGCGGATGGCGGGCGAACCCACGCAGAGCCGGCGCGTGGCGGGTGGGCGCCAGCCTCCGAACGGGCCTGCTTGCGCTCTGGGTCGTGTGGCTGATCGTACTGACCGGCGCCGAGGTCCCGTTGGCGGAGGGCGTGGCGGCCGCCAGGCGCGGGGACGTACCGGCGGCCGAAGCGGCGTTCGGGCGGGCGCAGGCGTTGCGGCCGTGGGACGCAGATCTGGCCAGCATCGCGGCGCAGTCGTTCGCAGCCCTGGCCGACGGGGGAGTGGCCGAGGCCGCTGCGCCCGCCGTGGTGTGGGCGGAGCGGTCGCGGATGACGTTGCCGGGCACGGTGGCCACCGAGAAGGCGTTAGTCGTCGGCCAGCTGGCATCCGACGACCTTAACGCCGCCGCGGGCACGCTCGCGAACCTGGCGGTGCTCGCCCCACGCGACTCCGGTGTCGCGGCGCAGTATGCCGTGGCGCTGTATCTGCAGGGTGATCTCGCGCAGAGCCGGGCGCAGGTGGACCGGGCGCTCGGCCTGGATCCCGCCGATGAACTGGCTCTAAGGGTGCGGGAAGCGCTCGACGCCCCCACCCCACTGCCAGCCGGGTAGGGCGCCACCGGTCGCCGCATTCGGTGCTGCCATTAGGCGCAGGAGCACCCCGGACGCGTGCCCCCAGTTCAGGGGTGCGCGCAGGGACCCGCCCTAGGCGGCCAACTGGCGTCGGTCTATGGTGTGCGCACCCACCCCCACCTGCTCAGGAGGCAACCCGATGCCCACAGCGCAGCACGCTCAACCGCGCCATCAAGCACCGCCACCGACCGGCCGCCGGGCCTGGCGCATCGTGTTTGTGGTGTTTGGGCTGTTCGCCGTGGTTGTGATGGGGGTCGCCGCGGTGACAGTGATGAACCTCACCAGCAGCTTCGATGCCGTCGAAAAGATCCCCGAGGCGTTCCCCACCGACGAGGCAGCCCGGCCGCCAGCAGCAACGGGGGAGGCCGCCACGGCGATGAACTTCCTGCTGCTTGGCTCCGACACCCGCGGCGCCACGTCCTCGTCCATCGCGAACATCGCTGGGCAGCGCTCCGACACCATCGTGATCGTGCACGTCCCAGCGGACCGGAAGCACCTCACCGTCATGTCCATCCCCCGCGACAGCTGGCTGGCGATCCCCGGCCACGGTGACGCGAAGATCAACGCGGCCCTGGCCTACGGCGGGGTGCCGTTGGCCGTGCAGACCGTTGAGAGCGTGATCGGCTCCCGCATCGACCATGTTGCGGTCGTGGACTTCGCCGGATTCAAAGCGGTGACCGACGCGCTCGGCGGGGTCGATATCGACAACCCGATCGCGTTCGATTCGTACCATCTGAAGGGGCAGACGTTCCCGCAGGGGGTTCAGCACATGGATGGCACCCAGGCCCTCGCGTTTGTGCGCGAACGGTACGCGTTCGAGGACGGCGACTTCCAGCGAGTACGCAACCAGCAGCTGCTGATCAGGGCCCTGCTGAGCGGGCTGATGCACAAGTCGGTGCTGGCCAACCCGGTGACCATGGGATCCGTGATTCAGGCCATACAACCGCACGTGGCCGTCGACGACGGGCTCACCTCCGGGGCGCTGGCCGCCCTTGGCGCGGAGCTGAACGGGGTGCGCTCCGAGGATGTGAGCTTCTTTACCGTGCCGACCGCCGGTACGGGCACGTCTCCGGACGGGCAGTCGATCGTGAACCTGGACTGGGCGGCGCTGCCTGGAGTGCAGGAGGCGTTCCGGGCCGACACCATGGAGGCGATCACGCCCGAGGTACAACAGGCGGCAGGTTAGCCTTCGGCGAGCTGCGCGGCGATTCGCTCGCTCTGCTCGGGGCAGTCCTTGGCGGCGGACTGCTCCAGCACGTTGTGGGCCAGCTGCACGCGGGCTTCTTCGGAGAGGTTCTCGGTTGCGTATGTGGCCAGCACCTTGTCAACTGCGGCGTTCAGATCGACGTCGGGGCGCT
This sequence comes from Cryobacterium sp. AP23, assembly GCF_054075385.1. Classification (NCBI taxonomy): domain Bacteria; kingdom Bacillati; phylum Actinomycetota; class Actinomycetes; order Micrococcales; family Microbacteriaceae; genus Cryobacterium; species Cryobacterium sp. AP23. The sequence goes on from NZ_CM133415.1 coordinate 3,426,247, forward strand.
CCTCCAGGTTGGTGCAGACCATCTGGCTGTACAGGTTCACGGCAGTGGTGGTCTGCTTGACGACCTCCTCCGGTTCGGTGAGCGGAGTCGCCGACGGCGTGGGCGTGGCGGTGCGCGTCGTGGGCGCGGCCGTGGGCGTGCTGGCGGCGGAGCATCCGGACAACAGGATGAGGCCGAGGAGGACGGTGGCCGAAGCTATGGTGCGCATTGGGTGAGCATACCTATCCCGGCTGGGAGGAGCGAACCGGGCGAGGGCTGGCACCAGCGGGCGGGGGCTCAGAGCGAGTTCGCCTGTTGCAGGGCGATGGCCTGCACGACGATGACGGCCACGACGACCGCGGCGGCCGCGATGACGATCACGCGCGCGGCGAGCATTGCGTTGCTGTGCTCGTTTCGCCGGTACCAACGCCTGAGCCGACGAGTTCGCCGGCGAAATCCCATGGCAGGAGGCTACCGAAAACCTGCATGCTTTCGAAAGCCCTCGATGACCCCAATTGTGGGCGCGGCCAGGGGCGCTGGCCTAGCCGCCTCCGGGGGCCCGGTCTATGGTGGCGTCACCGTCTACCCGATCGGTTTGCGAGAGGCCCCCAATGACCGCAGTCCCGTCCGCTCCGCCGCGTCAGGGCGCCGCCGCCCCCGCGCCACGGAGCCAGACGTGGCGGATAGTGATCGCGGTGAACATCGTGATCGCCCTCGTGGTGGCGGGACTGATCACCGCGGTGCTCTGGTCGGTCACCAGCACCTTCCAGTCGGTGGAGAAAATCCCCTTCGCCTTCCCGCCTGACGCGGGCCGCCCGCCGGTGACCACCGGGGAGGCGACCGAGGCGCTGAACTTCCTGCTGCTGGGCTCCGACAACCGCGGCGCCAGCGGCTCGATGACCGACCTCGCCGGGCAGCACTCTGACACCATCGTGGTCGTGCACGTGCCCGCCGACCGCAGCGGCCTGAGCGTGATGTCGATTCCCCGGGACAGCGGGGTGGATGTGGCCGGGCAAGGCGAGACGAGCATCAGCGCCGCGCTCTCCGTCGGCGGGGTACCGCTGGCCGTGCAAACGGTGGAGAGCCTGATCGGCGTGCGCGTCGACCACGTGGCGCTGATGGACTTCGCCGGGTTCAAGGCGGTGACGGATGCGCTCGGCGGGGTGGACGTCAACAACCCGACCGCCTTCGACTCCTTTTACCTCGAGGGGCACTACTTCCCGTCGGGCACGCAGCACCTCGACGGCACGGAGGCGCTCGCGTTTGTGCGGGAACGCGCCGCGTTCCCCGAGGGGGACATGCAGCGGGTGCGCAACCAGCAGCTTCTCATCGGCGCGCTGCTCGGCGGCCTGCTGCAGCAGGAGACGTTGACCGACCCGGGCAAGGTGGGAGCGGTGATCGGGGCCGTCGTGCCGCACCTCGCGATCGACCAGGAGCTCACCTCGGGTGATCTGGCGGCGTTGGGCGTGGCGATGCGGGACGTGCGCGCGGATGACGTGGCGTTTTTTACGATCCCGACGGCGGGGTTGAGTGGTCGGACCGGCGTTGACGGACATGCGGTAGTGAACATTGACCGGGCGGCGCTGCCGGCGCTGCAGGAGGCGTTCCGGAACGACACGCTCAGTGGGGTGGTGCCGCAGTTCCAGGCGGCTGGGTGACCCGCGCTGCCGCTGTTTGGAGGTTGGCTCGCGGGGTCTCGACAAGCTCGACCAGCGGATGGGGCGCGACCGCTCGTTGGCTTGCGGGGTCTCGACAAGCTCGACCGGCGGACGGGCGCGACCGCTCGTTGGTCGAGCTTGTCGAGACCTGGTGTCCTACGTGACGGGGGCGCGCTGGGCGCGGTCGCGGGCGGTGACGGCGTCTAGGAGGAGCACCGCCAGCAGGGCGCCGAAGACGGCGCCGGTGGTGTTGGCCATTACGTCGAGAATGGTCGCGAACCGGCTCGGCAGGAACACCCGTTGGCTGGACTCGATCAGGCAACTAACTGTGAAACCGGCTGCCACAGCCAACCACCACCGGCTGGCACCGACCAGAACCACGCCCAGCAGCCCCACAGGCAGGAACAGGGCGATGTTCGCGCTGTACTCGACCAGCTGGTAGTTCACCCAGTCCGGCACGCCGTGGGCGTGTAGTCGGGCGAGAACACTGGTGATGGTGCCGGCCGCGCCCCGGTCCACCGGGGTGGGCCAGAACGCGATCAACGCAAGCGCCACCAGGTAGGCGGCGGAGAGCCAACGGGCCACGCGGCGTAGGGCGGCGTGCCGCCGTTGCGTCACTGCGTTCACGCGACCTCCCTCACACACTCAGGTCAGCCATCCTGCACGGTTCATTGCGGGACGACATCACCGTCAACGGACCAGATCCCCAGACTAGTGACCCCGGTGGGGGAGGGGAACCTGCTCAGTGGCCGGCGTGTGCCTCGACGCGCTTGGGCAGCAGGAACACCAGGAGCAGGGCGACGACGCTGAGCGCGGCGCTGACCGCCATGGCCACGGTGGCGGCGTCGGTGAAGCCGGTGGCCAGCGCCTCCGGGCCGGGACCGGCCACGACGAGGGTGCCGAAGAACACGCTGCCGACCACGGCGATGCCCGCCGCGCTGCCGACCCGCTGCATCACACCGACGACGCCGCTGGCCGCGCCGGCCTCGGTCGGGTCGACGGTGGCGACGATGAAGGCGACGTTCGGGGCGATGAAGCATCCGCTGCCGAGGCCCGCGATGAACAACGGCGGCAGCAGCAGCCAGTGGGTGAGGTCGGCCGGGTTGGTGAGCAGCAGCACCAGCCACACCCAGACCAGGCCCACGGTGACCAGGGCCACGCCGGCGACGAGCACGGTGCGGCCGAGGCGCTGGGTGAGCCGGTTGCTCTGCGACGACGCCACGATCGAGCCGATCGCGAACGGGATGGACACCAGGCCCGATTCGAGGGCGGTGTGGCCGAGGCCCGCCTGCCAGAGGATCGAGATGGTGAAGAAGATGCTCGTGAAGGCCGCAAAGTAGACCAGAGCCAGAATGACACCGCCGGTGAAGGCGGGGTGCGAAAACAGGTGCGGCGGCACGAGCGGGCTCTGGCCGCGCTTGCTCACCCGGATCTCCCAGGCGCCGAACGCCACGATCAGCAGCGCACCGGCGGCGAGCACCAGGTAGGTCCAGAGCGGCCAGCCCTGATCCTGGCCCTCGATCAGCGGCACGAGCAAGGCCACCAGGCCGGCGGAGACGAGCAGCAGGCCCACCCAGTCGATGCGCGACGAGGCGGATGCGTCGGGTGCGGCGGCGGCGCCGGTGCCGGAGGGCAGCAGGACCGCGGCGGCGATGAGCGCGACGATGCCGATGGGCAGGTTCACCCAGAACACCAGCCGCCAGCCCTCTTCGGCGCCGAACGCCTCGATGATCAGGCCGCCCACGATCGGGCCGAGCGCGGTGGAGACTCCGATGACCGAGCCCATGATCGCGAACGCCTTGCCGCGGAAGCGGGGCGGGAACATCAGCTGGATGACGGCGGTGACGGCGGGCACGAAGATGCCGCCGGCCAGGCCCTGCACGACGCGGGCGATGATGAGCTGCAGGTCGTTCTGCGCCAGGCCGCAGGCGAGGCTGGCGGCGGTGAAGAGGGCGAGGCCGGTGAAGAACACCCATTTGTGGCCGATGCGGTCGCCGATGCGGCCGGCGGGGATGAGCGCGAGGCCGAACGCGAGGGCGTAGCCGGAGATGATCCAGGAGAGGGTGGCTTCGGAGGCGTCCAGGCTGGTCTGGATGCTGGGCAGCGCCACGTTCACGATGGTGGTGTCGAGCAGCGCCATGAACATGCCGGCGAGGAGCACGATGAGGGCCTGCCAGGCGCGGCGGGACACAACCGGAGCGGCAGTGGCGGAGTCAGCCATGGAGGGAACCTTTCGTAAGCGCAGAAAAACCCCCACTCGACTGAGTGGGGGTTCTAGCTGTCGGGGTAACAGGATTTGAACCTGCGACCTCGTCGTCCCGAACGACGCGCGCTACCAAGCTGCGCCATACCCCGATGGTCCTGTGGACCTCGACAAGTATAACCCCATCGGTCCGCCCCCTTTGGACAAGGTGGTCGCGGGGTCTCGACAAGCTCGACCAGCGAGATGGTCGCGACCGATCGCTGGGTCGGTTTCGACAAGCTCGACCAGCGAGATGGTCGCGACCGATCGCTGGGTCGGTTTCGACAAGCTCGACCAGCGAGATGGTCGCGACCGATCGCTGGGTCGGTTTCGACAAGCTCGACCAGCGAGATGGTCGCGACCGATCGCTGGGTCGGTCTCGGCAAGCTCGACCAGCGAGAGAGACCCGGTGAGAAGTCTGCCTAGCCGGCGGGGGCGGCCTTGCCGACGACCACGTAGACCGTGCCCCCGGGGACGGCCGGGCTGCCGGCGACCGGGTTCATCACCGTGATCTTGCCCACCTGGGCGGGGTCGGTCACCGTCTCCTCCAGCGTCACCAGACCGAAGCCGGAAAGGATCTGCTTGGCGTCGTTGACGCTCTGGCCCACCACATCCGGCAGCAGCACCTGGGAGCCGTTGCTGGTGTACGCGGTGATGAGCGCGCCGGTGGGTGCGGAGTTGCCGCTGCCCGGGTCGGTGCGGGCGACGGTGCCGGCGGGCAGCTCGGAGTCGACGATGCCGCCGTCGCGGAACGCGAAGCCGTCACCCTCGATTTCGGCTCGGGCCTCGTTCATGCTCATGCCGCGCACGTCGGGGACGCTGACAAAGCGGCCCTGCACGATGGCGCTGGAGGCCTGGTCGAACTCGTCGCCGCCGTACTTGGCGTTCGCAGCGCTCATGATGATGGGCCACATCCGGTGTCGGGCGGTTGCCACGGGGCCGCTGATGCGGAAGTTGGTGCCTCGCTGGCTCTGGAAACCGTTCACGTTCACCACGCCGACCACGGTGGCGACCTTGGAGCTGGCGCCGCTCATCCAGGTGGCGTAGGAGCTGTCGGTGGTTCCGGTCTTGCCGATCATCGGCACCCGGGGATAGGTCTTCCGGTAGGACTCGCCGGCCGATCCTTCGGTCAGCACCCGCTCCATGGCATATGCCATACCGGCGGCCACCTCAGGTTCGACCGACGGGGTGCAGGTCGACGTGGGTGCGGGAATCTCGACGTCGTCGGCGCCCACGATCCGGTCGATCACGATGGGGGTGCACGTGGAGCCCTTGTTGGCGATGCCCGCGAAGGCCACAGCCATATTCAGCGGAGCGATCTCGTTGGTGCCGAGCACCGTGGCGGGGAACTTCAGCAGTTCGGTGCCGTCGGCGCGCTCCACGCCGAAGGCGGCGGCGCGGTCGCGGATCTTGCAGAGGTCGAGCCGCTTCGCCATCCCGAGGAACCCGGTGTTGATGGAGTCGATGGTCGATTCCAGAGCCGAGTAGTTGGGGTTGGGTTCGCCGGCGTCGTTCTTCGGGTTGTATCCGGACGAGTACTGGGTGCCGTCGCAGTAGTCCTGGAACGCGCCCCAGTTGGCCTTCCGCGCCGAGTCCACCCGTTCGCCGAGCGCGTGGCCCTCCGAGAGCCACTCCGCCAGGGTGAAGACCTTGTACGTAGAACCGGGCTGGAATCCTGTCGATCCACCCTCGTCGAAGTTGGTGTTGTAGTTCACGCCGGTGTACTCCGGGCCTGGCGCAACCTCTTCCTGGGTGTACAGCTTGTTCTGCGCCATGGCGATCACCCGGCCGGTGCCAACCTGCACGCTAGTGGCCACCGCGCCCACGTCCCAGAAGTCCACCATAGGCACGTTCTCGGCGATGGCTCGCTCCGACGCCGCCTGCAGGTCGAGGTCGAGGGTGGTGTAGATCTCGTAGCCGCCGCGACGGAAGTTGAGCATCCGGGTGTCGGCGTCTTCACCGAAAGTGGGGTCATTGCGCAGCACGTGGGTGACGTAGTCGCAGAAGTACGCGGCGCCGCCGGCGGTCTGGCAGCCGGTGGACGGCTCGGTGATGGTCGGTTCGATCGGAGCGGCGACGGCGGCGTCATACGACGCCTGGTCGATCTTCTCGTACTTGAGCATTTCGAAGAGGATGTAGTCCCGGCGCGACTTGTTGTCGGCGTAGCCGTTGGCGGCGCCGTTGGTCTCGCTGTTGGGGTAATCCAGGCGGAATTTCTCCGGGTTGTTCACGATCGCGATCAGGCTCGCGGCCTGCGGCAGGGTGAGGGTGCCGGCGCTGGCGGCGTAGTAATAGCGTGCGGCGGCTTCGATGCCGTACACGGTGCCGCCGAAACCGGTGATGTTGAGGTAGCCCTGCAGGATCTCGTCCTTGGAGTACTGCTTCTCCACCCCGATGGCCAGGCGCATTTCCTTGAGCTTGCGGTCGGGGGTGGTCTTGGTGGCGGCGAGGAAGCAGGCATCCAGTTCTTCCTTGACGCTCATCACCTCGCACTTCTGCACCAGCACGTTCTTCACGTACTGCTGGGTGACCGAGGAGCCGCCGGAGACGTCGCCGCTCTCGCTGAGGGTGGAGAGGGCGCCACGGATGGTGCCCTGCAGGTCGATGCCGCCGTGCTCGTAGAAGCGGGGGTCTTCACCGGCGACGACAGCATCGCGCACGAACTGACTGGTGGCCTGCAGCGGCACTTCGATGCGGTTCTGGTCGTAGAACGAGGCCAGCGGGTAGGGGTTGCCGTCGTTCTGCACGGCGTAGATCGTGCTCACCTGGGACAGCTCGTCGATGGCCAGATAGTTCGGCAGGTTCTCGAAGGTGTTGATGGTGCTGCGCGTGGCTACACCCGAGATCGCCAGGGCGGGAGTGATCGCCACGGTGATCAACAAACCGGCGATAGCGCTCATCGCAACGATCCCGATCAGGCCTCCGACGACGCCGAAGAATGATCTTTTGTATTCCCCCATGGTCGTGAGCATATTCGATGATCACACGGAGACCCAGTTTGCCCGCACCCCAAACCGGGGCGGGCAGCGCAGATCAGGCCGCGGTGAGGGTCAGCAGGGTCGCTTCCGGCGGGCAGGCGAACCGCACCGGGGCGTAGATGGAGGTGCCCAGACCCGCGGAAACGTTGAGGAAGGAGGTGCGCAGCCCCACGTTCCACAGGCTGAGGCCCTTCACCTGGCGGCGGGGAATATCACAATTCGTCACCAATGCGCCGAATTTGGGGATGCAGACCTGGCCGCCGTGGGTGTGCCCGGCGAGGATCAGCTGGGCGCCGTGGTTCACGAACGAGTTCAGCACCCGCTGGTAGGGCGCGTGCACCACTCCCACCGTGAGGGTGGACCGGGCCGCGGCCGGCTGGCCGGGGTCGGGCCAGGTCTCTTCGGAGAGCGGGTCGTTGCCGCGCATCTCGTCAATCGCGCCGGCGATGAGGTCGAGGCGGTCGCGGCGGATGTGCGGGTCGTCGACCCCGAAGACCTCCAGGTGGGTGCCGTTGATGTCCAGGGACTCGGCGGCGTTGTTCAGGTCGGTCCAGCCGAGGTCGGCGAATACCCGGTGCAGGTCCTCGGTGTCCAGTTCCACGTTGCGCACCGTCAGCATCGACGGGCCGCCGAAGTACTTCATCGGGTTCTTCGGCTGCGGGCCGAAGAAGTCGTTCGACCCGTTCACGAACATGCCGGGGATGCCCTTGAACGGTTCGAGGGCGTACTCGACGCCGGCGATGCCGTCTTCGTGGCCGAGGTTGTCGCCGGTGTTGACCACCAGGTGCGGCTGCAGCCGCACCAGGTCACGCACCCAGTCCTGCTTGTCGCGCTGCCACGGGGCCATGTGCAGGTCGGAGAGGTGCAGCACCCGGATCGGTTCGGCGCCGGGCGCGAGCACCGGCACGGTCACCTCCCGCAGGGTGAACCGGCGGCGCTCCACGAGCGACCCCCAGGCGAAGGCGCCCAGCCCGGCCGCCGTCACCGCGGCGGCCGAGGCGAGGAGGGCGCGGCCGACGCGGGCGGCGCTCATCCGTTGTTCCCGTTATTGTCGTTGTTCGAGTTGCCGTTCCCGTTGTTCCCGGCGCCGTCGACCCTGCCGACGACGAGGGTGACGGTGCCGCCCTCGGCGAGCGGGGTGCCGGCGGTGGGGGTCATCGAGATGACCTCCCCGTCCTGGTCCTCATCGGTGACGGCCTGGTCGGTCGTCACGACGGTGAAGTCGGACAGCTCGCCCTGGGCGTCCTCGACGGAGTCGCCCACCACATCCGGCAGCAGGGTCTGGTTGCCGTTGCTGGTGAACATCGTGACGGTGGCGCCCACGCTGGCGGTGCCGCCGCTGGCCGGGTCGGTGTACGCGACGGTGCCCTCGGGCAGCTCGGAGTCGACGGCGCCGCCGTCGAGCACCTCGAAGCCGGCACCCTCAAGGTCGTCCCTGGCGTCGTCCACGGCCTGGCCGCGCACATCGGGGACGGTCACCTGGGCGCCACGGATGACGTTGGTGGAGGCCTCTGTGAACTCGTCTCCGCCGTATTTGGCGTTGGCGAGGCTCATGATCTCCGGCCACATGCGGTGTCGGGCGGTGGCGGCCTGGCCGCTGTCGAAGAAGGTCTGGCGCTGGTTCTGGTCACCGGTGACGGTCACGACTCCCACGACGGTGGCGACCTTGGTGCTCGCGCCGCTCATCCAGGTGTCCTTGGCGTGGTCGGTGGTACCGGTCTTACCGATCATGGGCACCTTGGGGAAGGTGTTGCTGTTGGACTGTACCGCGGAGCCTTCGGTGAGGACCTTGCCCATCGCGTACGCCATGCCGGCGGCGACCGACGGTTCCACCGACTGGGTGCAGGTGGAGGCGGGCGGCGGAATCTCGGTGCCGTCGGCGCCGACGATCTTGTCGATCACGATGGCGGAGCAGGTGAGGCCGCCGTTGGCGATGCCGGCGAAGGCCACGGCCATCGACAGCGGTGCGATCTCGTTGGTGCCAAGCACGGCGCTGGCGCCCTCCTGCAGATCGTCACCGTCGGCGCGGGTCACCCCGAACGACTCGGCGGTCTTCTTGATCTCGCACAGGTCGAGCTTCTTGGCCATGCCGAGGAAGCCGGTGTTGATGGAGTTGATGGTGGACTGCAGGGCGCTGTAGTTGGTGCCGGCCTCGTTGGCGTCGTTCTTGGGGTTGTACCCCGGGTACGAGGAGACGCCGCTGTCGGTGCAGGTGTTCTTGAACGTTCCCCAGTTGGCCTTACGCGCCGAGTCGACGCGCTCGTTGAGGGAGTGCCCCTCCTTCAGCCACTCGGCCAGGGTGAAGACCTTGTAGGTCGAGCCGGGTTGGAAGCCCCGCGAACCGCCCTGGTCGAAGTTGGTGTTGTAGTTGATGCCGGTGTACTGGGCGCCTGTCGCCTGCACATCCGGGTCCTGGCTGTAGATCTTGTTCTGCGCCATGGTGAGCACCCGACCGGTGCCGACCTGCACACTCGTGGCCACGGAGCCCACGTCCCAGGTCGTGCCGTCGGCCCTCACGAAGGTCTCCGGCACGTTGTCGGACATGGTCTTCTCGGTCTCGAACTGCAGCTCGAGGTCGAGGGTGGTGTAGATGTCGTAGCCGCCGCGACGGAAGTTGAGCATCCGGGTCTCTTCGTCATCGCCGAAGGTCGGGTCGCTCTTGAGGATGTGGGTGACGTAGTCACAGAAGTAGGCGCTGCCGCCGGCGGTCTGGCATCCGGTGCTCGGCTCGGTGATGGTGGGCTCGATCGCGGTGGCGATGGCCTCGTCGTACTGCTCCTGGGTGACCTTCTTGTACTTGAGCATCTCGCCGAGGATGTAGTCGCGGCGCTGCTTGTTCGCCTCGTACCCGTTGGCGGCGCCGTTGGTCTCGCTGTCCGGGCGGTCCAGGCGGAACTTCTCCGGGTTGTTCACGATCGCGATCAGGCTGGCCGCCTGGGACAGGGTGAGGTTGGCCGCGGTGGTGTTGAAGTAGTAGTTGGAGGCGCTTTCGATGCCGTAGGTGCTGCCGCCGAACAGGGTGATGTTGAGGTAGCCCTGCAGGATCTCGGCCTTGTCGTAGGTCTTCTCCACGCCGATCGCGTAACGCATTTCGCGCAGCTTGCGGTCGGGTGAGGTCTCGGTGGCGTCGAGGTAACAGGCGTCGAGCTCATCCTGATTGGTGAGCACCTCGCACTTCTGCACGAGAACGTTCTTGACGTACTGCTGGGTGATCGAGGATCCACCCTGGGTGCCGCCGCCGGTGAGGGTGGAGAGGGCGCCGCGCACGGTGCCCTGGATGTCGACGCCGCCGTGTTCGAGGAAGCGGGGGTCCTCACCGGACACCGCCGCATCCTGCACGAACTGGCTCATGCTCTCGAGCGGAACCTCGATGCGGTTCTGGTCGTAGAAGGAGGCCAGCGGGTACGGGTTGCCGTCGTTCTGCACGGCGTAAATGGTGCTCACCTGGGAGAGCTGGTCGACCTTGAGGTAGTCGGGCAGGTTCTCGAACACGTTGATCGTGTTCGTGGCAGTCATGCCGGTGACGGCGAGAGCGGGGGTGACGGCGACCGTGACCAAAACGCCGGCAACGGCGCTCATTCCGATAAAAGCGAGGAGGCCGCCAAGCGCTCCACTAACCGTACGTTTTTTGGCAGACATACAATTGAGCGTAAGGGACAATTCTGAAAAACAGCCTGAATCGGAGCCGCATGACTGCCTGGGAATACCTCACCACACCGCTGATGATCCACAACACCGCAGCGATCCTGAACAACTGGGGATCCGAAGGGTGGGAACTCGTGCAGGTGGTCACCGGGCCCGAGGGTGGCCTCGTCGCCTACCTCAAGCGCCCGGTCGCCGGCGCGCAGGACGCCTGATCGTGTCGGTCATTGAGGCCCGCCTGGCCGAGCTGGGCATCGAGCTTCCCTCGGTCGTTCCGCCGGTGGCGTCGTACGTTCCCGCGGTGGTGAGCGGGTCGATGGTGTTCACCTCCGGCCAGCTGCCCATGGTCGGCGGCAAGCTGCCCGCCACCGGCAAGGTGGGGGAGGGTGAGGGTCTGGTGTCGGCCGGCGACGCCCAGGGTTACGCCCGGCAGAGCGCGTTGAACGCGCTCGCTGCCATCCAGAGCGTGATCGGGTCGCTCGACCGGATCACCCAGGTGGTCAAGGTCACCGGCTTCGTCGCATCCGCCCCCGACTTCACCGGCCAGCCCGGCGTGATCAACGGGGCCTCGAACGTGCTCGGCGACATCTTCGGCACCATCGGCGTGCACGCCCGCTCCGCCGTGGGCGTGGCGGTCCTGCCGCTCGACTCTCCCGTCGAGGTCGAACTGACGGTGGCATTCGCCTAGTAGTTCTCTCAGACACGCGAGCCGTGAGCTGAGCCCGCCCCGGAAGCCCGGGGGCGTGCCCAGCTCACGGCTCGCGTTCTTTAACCGCCGCCAACGTGCTCGCGGTCGCCACCACCTCGTTGGCGACGTGCCCGCGGTCGCCCCCCATCTCGCTGGTCGAGCTTGTCGAGACCCCGCGACGTGCCCGCGTGCGCCATCTCGTTGGTCGAGCTTGTCGAGACCCCGCGACGTGCCCGCGTTTCGCGCCGGGGTTTCACGGGTGCGGATGCGCCGCCGAGAACGCGGACCCCACCCGGTTGGCCAGGGCCTGCGCCGGCAGCTCCACCCAGCGATACATCAGTTGCGCCAGCAGCACGCTCAGCGGCACCGACACCAGCGCGCCCCACCACCAGTGCTCCGGCCCGAACAGTTGCCCGAACGTCACCACGATCGGGAAATGCACGAGATAGAGGCTGAAGCTGATCGCACCGAGCCAGGCCAGGATGCGCCCGCCGAGCATCCGCTGCACCGGCGGCCACAGCGCCACCGTCGCCACGATCAGCGCCGCGCCCGGCACCCGCAGCGCCAGGGTGAGGTCCGTCCACGGGGCGGTGAGCACCGGACGCAGCAGCCAGTGCGCGATCAGCAGCACCGGCCCGAGCACCGCGATGCCGACCCACACCAGGGTGCCGCCGCGGCTGCGGGTCAACCGGGCCGCCCGGGCCTGCAACACCTCGAAGTTGGCGGCGAGCAGGGCGCCCAACCCGAACGCGGGCAGGTACATCAGCGGTTCGACACCGAGCAGGTAGCCGGCGGTGGAGGTGCCCAGCAGCAGAGCCACCCAGACGAGCGTCCACCGGCGGGTGGCCACGGCGAAGATCACGCCCACCGGCAGCAGCAGGGAGAACCACATCTCCCAGGCCAGCGACCAGAGCGGGGGATTGACGTCGGGGCGACCGGTGTAGCCCACGATGCTGGCCTCCCGCAGCAGGTTGCCGAGGCCGAGGTCGGGGCTGCCCTGCTTCGCCATCCAGGCGCCGCCGTCGCCGGTGCGCGGCACGAGCAGGATCCACACGGCGGCCAGGCCCACCGACACGACCACCGGGATCGCCAGCCGCACGATGCGGCGCGGGTAGTAGGCCAACCAGTCGTACCCGGCCGGATGCGCCGCCGCCGGCGCGCTCTCCACCGTCGTCGCCGGTGCGGGCACGGTGTCCCCGGCCGGGGCGCTTTCCTCCGTCGTCGCCGGGGCGGGCACGGCATTCGCGGCCGGGGTGGCGGGGGAGCCGGCGCCAGAGTCCCGGTCTGCGGGCCCCGGCTCGGGTCGGCGGCTCCACGGCCAGCGCCGCAGCCGGCTGAGCACGAGCACGAACCCGCTGAGCACGAAGAACACCAGCACGAACTCCGGCCCGGCGAAGAGGATCTTCAACGGCGACAGGGTGACCCACCAGCCTGTCGAGAACACCGCCACATCGGCGCTCGACGAGTACGCGGCCGAGACCGACGGCGCGGTCATCGAGACATGGTGCACGAGCACGATCACGGCCGCGACCCCGCGCAACGCGTCGAGGGCGACGAGACGGGTGCTGGGCGCATCGCGGGACATTCGGCCCACCGTAAATGCCCTACGTGAACGTTTCCTCAACGCGCCGCCCCAGTTTCGCCGCCCCGGGCGCATCCGCCGGCCGAGCGCATCCGCTTAGGGCCCTAAAAAAGGCAAAGGTGAGTCAACAAGGACGCGATCCCCTGGGGCGTCCTCATAAAGTCACTATCTCCTCATTTGCGGCATACAGCCCGCGAGCCTGAGAAGGGCCCCGAAAACCGGAAGTTTTCGGGGCCCAGCTCACGCTTCGGCGACGGGTTTAGCGCATCCCGTCGGTGATGATCTGCATGATCGACGTGTCGGCGAGGGTGGTGGTGTCACCGATCTCGCGGCCCTCCGCCACGTCGCGCAGCAGCCGCCGCATGATCTTGCCCGAGCGGGTCTTGGGCAGCTCGGCCACGATGAAGATCTCCCGCGGCCGGGCGATCGCCCCGATCTGCAACGTCACATGCGCGCGCAGCACGGCGCTGATGTCGGCGTGGCTCGCCGCATCCGTCTGGCTGTACTTGATGATCACAAACGCCACGACGGCCTGCCCGGTGGTCTCGTCGTGCGCACCGACAACGGCGGACTCCGCCACCATCGGGTGCGCCACCAGCGACGACTCGATCTCCGCCGTGGACAGCCGGTGCCCGGACACGTTCATCACGTCGTCCACCCGGCCGAGCAGCCAGATGTCGCCGTCGTGGTCGAGGCGGGCGCCGTCGCCGGCGAAGTACAGCGGGCCGTTCGGCACATCCGCGAACTTCTCCCAGTACGTCTCCACGAACCGGTCCGGGTCGCCCCAGATGCCGCGCAGCATCGACGGCCACGGTTCGGTCACCACGAGCAGGCCGCCGTTGCCGTGCCCGACGTGCTCGCCGTCTTCGCCGATCACGTCGATGGAGATGCCGGGGATCGGCACCTGCGCCGAGCCGGGCTTGATCTCGGTGAGGCCGGGCAGCGCGCTGATCATGATCGCGCCGGTCTCGGTCTGCCACCAGGTGTCCACCACCGGGGTGAGCTGGTTGCCGATCACCTCGCGGTACCACATCCACGCTTCCGGGTTGATCGGCTCACCCACCGAGCCGAGCAGGCGCAGGCTGGTCAGGTCGAACTTCTGCGGCTCCTGCCGGCCGATCTTCATGAACGTGCGGATGGCGGTGGGCGCCGTGTACAGGATGCTCACCTTGTACTTCTCGATGATCTCCCACCACCGGCCGGGGTGCGGGGTGTCGGGGGTGCCCTCGTAGAGCACCTGGGTGGCACCGTTGGCGAGCGGCCCATAGACCACGTAGCTGTGCCCGGTGACCCAGCCGACATCCGCCGTGCACCAGAAGACGTCCTTCTCCGGCTTGAGGTCGAAGACGTTCTTGTGGGTGAACGCCACCTGGGTGAGGTATCCGCCGCTGGTGTGCAGGATGCCCTTGGGCTTGCCGGTGGTGCCGGAGGTGTAGAGGATGAACAGCGGGTTCTCGGCCGGGAACGGCTCGGCCTCGTGCTCGGCGGAGACCGCGCCGAGTTCCTCGTGCCACCACTTGTCACGCTCGTTCCACTCCACCTCGCCGCCGGTGCGTTCCACCACGAGCACGGTGCGCACCGAGGAGTCGCCGCTGGCCAGCGCCGCATCCACGGCGGGCTTGAGCGGGGTGGCGCGGCCCTTGCGGTAGCCGCCATCCGCCGTGATCACGACGACGGCCTCGGCGTCGTCGATGCGGGAGCGCAGGCTCTCGGCGCTGAAGCCGCCGAAGATCACCGAGTGCACGGCGCCGATGCGGGCCACGGCGAGCATCGCCACCACGGCCTCGGGGATCATCGGCAGGTAGATGGCCACCCGGTCGCCGGCCTGCACGCCCAGGCCGAGGAGCACGTTCGCGGCCCGCTTGACCTCGTCGGTGAGCTGGGCGTAGCTGATCGAGCGGGAATCGCCCGGTTCGCCTTCCCAGTGCAGGGCGATGCGGTCGCCGTTGCCGGCGAGCACGTGCCGGTCGAGGCAGTTGTACGCCACGTTGAGCTCGCCGTCGTCGAACCATTTCGCGAACGGCGGGTTCGACCAGTCGAGTGTGCGGGTGAACGGCTTGTGCCAGTGCAGCAGTTCGCGGGACTGGTCGGCCCAGAAACCGAGCCGATCTGCTGCGGCGGCCTCATAGAGCGCCTCGGTGGCCACGGACTCGGCGGCGAACTCCGGGGTGGGCGGGAATCGGCGGGTTTCGTGAAGCAGATGGTCGATTTGCACGCTCATGTTCTGTCGCTCCTTTGCGATTACAGGCGGTGTCGAGGTGCCGAGGCGGCCTCATCACTGAACCCTACACGGCGAAACAGGCTGGTTCGAGGATGTTTCGGAGCGGAAGAAATGCCGAATTTCTGCCCGCGTCATATTCGCGAAATGGGGTCCGACGGCCACTTTTTTCCATGTCCTCATTTAGGGGGACCCAGGGGACTTGCGCATCTGATTTTCCCAAGTATGCTTATCAATGTCTGAACGAAAGTTTTGACCTGTAGTGCGTTTGGTTCCCCCCAATCAACGCACTGCCGAGGCGGCACCTGTTCCCCCCAATAGGTGCCGCCCCCCTCTTTTAACAGCACGTTTTGTGCCTCTCAACGGCCGGCGTGCTTTCCCCGTCCGGCTCGCGCGTCCCCCCGCGTGAGCCGGGCAACCTGCGTGACCAGCTGTACCGCATCATCGCTGTATTAGCCCCCTCCAGGCAAGACCGTTGCCCGGCCAGACAATTACGCCCGCATGCCGGGCGCAGATGTCCGACCGGGCAACAGTTGTATCCGCCCTCGCGCTGCTCGAGACCCCGTGACCCAACCTGTGTGTCGCGCCCCTCCCGCTGGTCGAGCCTGTCGAGACCCCGTGACCCAACCCCCTCGGCAGGTTCTACTGGCCGCGCGGTCATGGCACATCTTCGGATCCCGCCGCTCCTCCACACCGTCTTCTTGCGCGCGCACTGCACGCCTGCGGATGCCGCCCGGCAGCGTCCCCCACCGCGCGGCTAGCCTGCCCGCATGCCCGAGCCCTTCGTCGCCGTCCCCTCGTACCTGCCGCACCCCGAAACGGCGGGCTTGCCCAACCCCGAACAGGCGGGGCCGGGAGAGGCCTCGCCCGCCGGCACCCCTCGGCACGCCCAGGCCGCGCCGCCCCCGCCGCCGCGCACCGACCTTTCCGCCCTCGGCCCGCTCGCCCGGTTCGCGCACGACGCCGCCGTCACCGACCTCTTCGTGAACGGTGAGGCGGGCCTCTGGCTGGATGCCGGTGCGGGGCTCGTGCGGGCGACCCACTGGCACGACGACGAGTCGGGCATCCGTGACCTGGCCGTGCGCCTGATCGCGCTCGGCGGCCGGCACATCGACGAGGCCAGCCCCTGCGTCGACGTGCGGCTGGCCGACGGTATCCGGGTGCACGCGGTGCTGCCGCCGGTGTCGAGCACCGGCACGCTGCTCTCCATTCGGCTGCCGCGGGTGCACCGGCTGAGCCTCGACGATCTCCGCGGCGGCGGGCTGTTCGGTGAAGGCGCCGCCGCGGCCGATCAGGTCGCCCGACTGCGCGCCGCGGTGCACGGCCGGGAGAACCTGCTCGTAACCGGCGCCGCCGGCAGCGGCAAGACCACCCTGCTGGCCGCCCTGCTCGGCGAGGCGCCGCCGGCCGAACGCATCGTGGTCATCGAGGACGTCGCCGAGCTGCGCATCGACCACCCGCACGTGGTCGGGTTGGAGTCCCGGCAGGCGAACCTTGAGGGCGCCGGCCGGATCGGCCTGGACAGCCTGCTGCGCGAGGCCTTGCGGATGCGCCCCGACCGGCTGGTGCTCGGCGAGTGCCGCGGCGTGGAAATCCGCGAACTGCTCGCGGCGCTGAACACCGGCCACGACGGAGGCGCCGGCACCCTGCACGCCAACTCTCTGGCCGACGTGCCCGCCCGGCTCGAGGCGCTCGGTGCGCTCGCCGGGATGAGCGCCGCGGCCGTGGCCCGGCAGACGGTGAGCGCCATCCACCTCGTGCTGCACCTCGAACGCCGGGACGGCCAGCGTCGCCTCGCCCAGGTGGGCCGGTTCGTGCTTGACCCGGCCGACCGGCTCAACACGGTGCCCGCATGAGCCGCCCGCCGCAGATCCCGCCGATCGAGGAGGTGGCCCGCGTCGCCGAACGGCTCGCCGTGCTCCTCGCCGCCGGGGTGTCGCCGGTATCGGCCTGGGACTACCTGCTGCCCACCGGCCCGCCCGAGCCATCGTCGCCAGCGCTCGAGCCAACCCAGCCGCCGCTGTCCCGCCGGGCACGAACACAGGCCGAGGCCGAGCGGGCGCAGCAGCAACCGGAGTCACAGCCGCCGTCCCGCCGGGCCCGCTCGCTCGCCGAAGCCGAGTCCGCCAACGCTCCCCGGGCGCCGTTGTCTCACCGGGCCCGGGCACAGGCTGAGCCCGAGCCCGCCCTAGTGCCCCGGCCGCCGCTGTCCCGCCGGGCGCGAACACTGGCCGACGCCGAGCGGGCGCAGCGCAGCATCCTCACCGCGGCGAGCCGGGCCGCCCGCAATGGTGGCAACGTCGCCGACGCCATCGCCGACGCATCCGCCGGGCTGCCCGACCAGCTCGGCGACGCTTGGCGGGCCCTTGCCGCCGCCTGGGATGTCGCCACCCGGGCCGGCGCGCCCCTGTCCGGATGCCTGCGCGACCTCGCCGCCGCGTTCCGGGAGCTCGGCCAGCTGCACCGCGACCTCACCGTGGCGCTCACCGGCCCCCGGGCCACCGCCCGGCTGGTGATGGTGCTACCCCTGGTGGCGTTGCTGTTCGGCAGCCTGATGGGCTTCGACACCCTGCGCACACTGTTCCTCACCGGCCCCGGCCTGGCCTGCCTGGCCGTCGGCTCCGCGCTGATGTTCGCCGCCGCCCGCTGGAACCGCCGGCTCGTTCGCCGCGCCCAGGCCGGCGGCCCGGCCCCGGGTCTGGAGCTTGACCTCACCGCCATTGGCATGACCGGCGGCGGCTCCCTCGACGGCGCCCGCCGCACCGCCCGGCACAGCGCCGAACGCTTCGGCCTGCGTGCCGCCGACGCCAGCGACACCGCCACCGACGCCACATCGACCGGGTCCTCGCCCTCTCCGCCCGGGCCGGGGTGCCCGCCGCCGAACTGCTGCGCAGCGAGGCCGAGCAGATGCGCCGGGACGCCCGCACCGATGGCCGGCAGCGCGCCGAAACCCTCGCCGTGACACTGATGCTCCCACTCGGCGTCTGCGTGCTGCCCGCGTTCATGCTCGTCGGGGTGGCCCCGTTGTTGCTCAGCGTGCTCTCCGCCACCCTCGGCACCTTCACCTGACCGCGCCCGGTCGCTCCCGCCCCGTCGGCCACATTCACTGCACCTCTGGTGGGCGACCGCGCCCGCTATAGCGGTCGCGGTCGCCCATTGGGGGGCGCAGTGAATCCCCACCCGGCCCCCGGATGCCGTACCGCCGCCGCCTCGTACCGCTGCCCAAGTCGCCGCCGTGCCGCCGTCACCCTCGGCCCGCGGCGACCGGGAACTCGACCTCGCCGCGATCGGCATGGCCGGCGGCGGCGGACAGTCAGCCACGATTGCAGCATCGGGATCGCCCGAGCTCATCGCTCACGCACGCAAGCCGCCCGCGTTAGGTCGCGGCACGTGCGGTGAACTCGCGGCACGCGTACCTAAAGGTGCCGCCGTGCCGAAGGCGTGCCGCGACGAGGCCTGTCGTGAAGAACCCGTCAATTGAACCCAGATTGCAACGCTCCGTCGACACCGGCTTAACAAGATGCTCATCGAACTGGCGGCTGCACCTCTGGCGGGCGACCGCGCCCGCTATAGCGGGCGCGGTCGCCCATAGGGGGCGCAGTGAATCCCCACCCGGCCCCCGGATGCCCGTGCCGCCGCCCACCAGCGCGCCAAAAGCAACCTCACAGTGTCGGGTCGCCGGCCGGGGCAGCGCAAGGGGCCTGACTTTTCGCGACTCACAGGTACGCAGACGGAAACATTTTCGGCGCCATTTCTCTGGCTGAACCACGCTGTGTCTCACCCACCGGGCCCGACGAAAGAGATCCGAGATGACGCAGACCGAGGCACAAAACGCGACCCGCGCCGTAGACATTCTGGAGCGCACGCTGTCGGAGCAGTACCCGCAGCTCGAGCTCCGGTCGGCATCGGCGGCCACCGCACCGTACCGGGACGACGCCGCGACCGCTCCCCGCACCGCCACCGCGCACCCCGACCGTGTCGGGCCGCTCGTGGCTTTCCCCACCAGCGCCGAGGAGGTGCAGGCGATCGTGCGTGCCGCCGTCGCGCACGGTGTCACCGTGGTGCCCCGCGGCGCCGGGTCCGGCCTGGCCGGGGGAGCGAGCGCCACCGAGAACCAGCTCGTCATCACGACCGAGCGGCTCAACCGCATCCTCGAGGTCTCCCCGCTTGACGAGGTCGCCGTCGTCGAACCCGGCGTGATCAACGCGGCCCTCAACGACCACCTCAAGCCGAGCGGCCTGTTCTACGCCCCCGACCCGGCCAGCTTCGAGATTTCCTCGATCGGCGGCAACATCGCCACCAACGCCGGCGGGCTGCGCTGCGCGAAGTACGGCGTCACCCGGGAGTCGGTGCTCGCCCTGGACGTGGTGCTCGCCGACGGCAGCCTCGTCAGCGTCGGCCACCGATCGATCAAGGGCGTCACCGGGCTCGACCTGACCAGCCTGTTCGTCGGCTCCGAAGGCGTGCTCGGCATCGTCGTCAAAGCCACCCTGCGCCTCCGCCCGATCCCGGTGGCCCGCCGGACCGTCACCGCCTTCTTCGACAGCACCCCCGCCGGCGCCGCCGGCCTCGGCGCCATCACGCTCTCGCCGGTGCGGCCATCCGTGATCGAATTCTTCGACACCGCCACCCTCGCCGGCATCGACACGCACTCCGCCACCCGCCTGCGCGACCGCGGCGCCGCCCTGATCCTGATCGAGATCGACGGCTACGGCATCAACGAGCAGGCAGCGGATGTCGCGGCCGCGCTCACGCAGGCCGGCGCCCGGGTCACCGTCGAGGAGGAGTCCGCGGCCGCCGCGCTCTGGGAACTCCGCCGGCACGGCCGCGGCTTCCCCGCCGGGCACTGGTTCATCGGCGAGGACATCGCCGTGCCAAAGTCACAGCTGCCCAGGGTGTACGAGGCCTTCGCCGCGCTCGAGGCCCGCTTCGGCGTGAACATCTCCGCCGTCGCGCATGCCGGCGACGGCAACCTGCACCCGCTGCTCGCCAAGGCGGTCGGACCCGGCGAGGACCCCGCCGGGCTGCCGGACGAACTCCACGAAGCGGCCACCGAACTCGTGCGCATCGCCCTCGCCCTCGGCGGCACCGTGAGCGGCGAGCACGGCATCGGCACCCTCAAACGCGACTGGGCCGCCCTTGAACTCACCGAGCGGAACCTCGACATCCAACGCTCGATCAAGGCCGCCCTCGACCCGAACCTGACCCTCAACCCGGGCAAGGCCTTCTAGCAGCCACCGCACGCCCCACACAGCCACCCCCACGCACCAGCTCCACAGCACCCCCTCCCCAGCACCCACATTCTCGACCGAAGGACACCGCCCATGACCACCACCCCCACCCCGCTCAGGCGGGTGCTCCGCGGCCTCGCGGTCGCCGTCGTCAGCACCGCCCTCCTCGCCGCCTGCGCCGGATCGGCCGCACCCGCCGCATCCGGTACCGGCACCGGCGACCCCGTCGAGGGCGGCAACCTCACCTTCCTCATCCAGGGCTACGACGCCGGCTGGGTCTCCAGTAAGAGTTCGATCTCCAGCTACGAGGGCAACCTCTGGGGCGAGATCACCGACAAGCTCGTCTACGTGGACGAGGCCGGCGAGCTGAGCCCGTGGATCGCCGAGAGCTGGGAGGAGCTGAACGGCTCGACCGAGTTCGTGCTCCATCTCAAGGAGGGTGTGACCTTCTCCGACGGCACCCCGCTGGACGCGGCGGCCGTCGTCGCCAACATCGACCTGTGGGCCAAGGGCGACCCCGACCGGGGCATCCCCAAGGTCGGCCTCTTCCCGGGCAGCAACTTCGACCGCGCCGAGGCCACCGACGACAGCACCGTGCACGTGTACTTCACCTCCCCGGCGCTGGGCTTCATCCCCACCCTGGGCTACCACGGCACGATCTTGCTCTCCCCGGAGACCCTCGCGCTGCCGCTGGACGAGCAGGCCGACCTCACCAACCAGATCGGCAGCGGCCCGTTCACGGTCCAGTCGTGGGAGCAGGGCGACAGCTACGTGCTCGAGAAGCGCGCCGACTACGAGTGGGGCCCGGAGGCGCTCGGCCACACCGGCCCGGCCTACCTCGACACCATCACCTACAAGGTGATCAAGGACACCGCGGTGCGCACCTCCACCGTCGTCTCCGGCCAGGCGGACGTGGCGTTCAACATCGAGCCGCAGGAGATCGAGTCCCTCAAGGACCAGGGCTTCGGCGTCGCCACCCCGCGCTACCTCGGCTTCACCGACGGGTTCCAGGTGAACACCAGCATCTTCCCCACCAACGACATCGCCGTGCGGCAGGCCATCCAGAGCGGCATCGACCGGCAGGAGATCCTCGACACCGTCTACACGGATGACTGGTCCGCCGCGACGTCGTTCCTGCAGGGCAACGTGCCCGAAACCGGTGACTACTCCGACCTGCTCGCCTACGACCCGGAGGCATCCGAGAAGCTGCTCGACGACGCCGGCTGGGAAGTCGGCACCGACGGCTACCGGGTCAAGGACGGCCAGACGCTCGAGTTCACCCTGTCGCCCAACCCGTACGTGCCGTCCACCCAGGCCGAGGACGAGCTGGTCGCCCAGCAGCTGAAGACCATCGGCATCAAGGTCAACCTCAAGGTGGTGGATGTGTCGGGGTACGCGGCCATCCAGGCCGAGAAGCCGCCGCTGTTCCAGACCTCGCGCAGCTTCGTCGACGTCGGCACCGTGGCGGGCGTGCTGACCAGCCAGAACAACGGTGAGGACTGGTGGAAGCTCGGCACCAGCGACGAGAAGCTCAACGACCTCTCCACCGGCATCGCCACCGCCTCCGACCGGGAGTCCCGCGCGGCGCTCGCCGGCGACCTGCAGCAGTACGTGCTGGAGCAGGGCTACTCCATCCCCACCGTGCAGCTCGTGCAGCGCCTCTACCTCACCAACCCGAAACTGCAGGACGTGAGCTACAACGGTCTGGCCTACGCGAACTTCTACACGGCGTGGCTCTCCGAATGACCAGGACCTACGGGCGGTACGCACTCCTGCGTGCCGCCCAGGCGGTCGTCGTGATCCTGCTGGCGTACGTGCTGACGTTCCTCGTCATCAGCGTGCTGCCGGGGGACCCGATCACCAATACCCTGCGGGACCCGCAGAACGGGCTCAGCGAAGACGAGATCCAGCAGATCGTGGCCCACTACGGGCTCGACAAGCCGGCGATCATCCAGCTGTTCCTCTCGCTGGGCCGTTTCCTCACCGGCGACCTCGGCTTCTCCCTGCAGTCGAACCTGCCGGTGGCGCAGCTGCTCGGCGACGCCCTGCCGTCCACGATCGCCCTGGCCGGCACCGCCCTGCTGCTCGCCGTGCTGTTCGCGGTCGGGATCGCCTACGGCGCGCAGTACCTGCCCGGGAAGGTGCTGCCCGGAGCGCTCCGCTCGGTCCCGTCGCTGTTCCTCTCGGTGCCCAACTTCGTGATCGGCCTGGTTCTGATCGAACTGTTCGCGTTCCGGTTGCACGCCTTCACCACCATCGAACCGGACAGCGCGGTGGCGACGTTCTTCGCCGCCCTCACCCTGGCCATCCCGGTGTCCGCCCCGCTGGCGGAGATCCTGATCGCCAACCTCGACCATGAGTCCCGGCAGGAGTACGTGCTCGTCGCCCGGTCCCGCGGCCTGACGACGGCGCGGCTCTTCGCCCGGCACCTGGTGAAACCGTCGAGCCTGCCCGCCGTGGCGATGATCGCGCTGATCGTCGGCGAGCTGCTCGGCGGCGCAGTCATCACCGAGACGATCTTCGGCCGCGACGGCGTCGGCACCCTGGTGCAAAAGGCCGTCACCAGCCAGGACGTGCCCGTCTTGCAGGCGGTGGTGTCCCTCGCCGCCGTGGTGTTCGTCGCGGTGAACCTGCTCGCCGACCTGGTGTCGCCGCTGATCGACCCCCGGTTGCAACCCGCGACCGGGCAGGCCAAACCCCAACTGAAGGAGGTGGCGGCAGCATGACCACGAATCTGCCCCTGCTGCGCGCCACCGGCATCCCGCTGGCCGTGCGCCGCGCCGCGACCGGCGTGCCACCCACCGTGGTGCTGGCCGCCGTCGTGCTCGTCGGCGTGCTGCTCTGGTCGCTGGTCCCGGGCGTCTTCACGTCGTACGACCCGATCACCGGCGACACCGCCGAGAAACTGCTCGCCCCCAGCGCCGCGCACTGGTTAGGCACCGACTACCTGGGCCGGGATGTCTTCGCCCGGGTCGTGCACGGCACCGCGTCGTCGGTGACGAGCGCGCTCGTCGCCGTGCTGATCGGGCTCGTCGTCGGCAGTGCGATCGGCCTGGCCAGCGGCTTCCTCAGCGGCTGGGTCGACACGGTGCTGGGGCGCGTCGTCGACGTGCTCCTGGCGATCCCCGGCTTCCTGCTCGCGGTGGTGATCGTCAGCTCGCTCGGCTTCCAGACCATCAACGCCGCCATCGCCACCGGGGTGTCCGCGATCGCCGTGTTCGCCCGGCTGATGCGCGCGGAAACCCTTCGCGCCCGCGGCTCCGTGTTCGTCGAGGCGTCCTACCTCCAGGGCGGCAATCGCCTGCATGCGCTGGTGCGGCACGTGCTGCCCAACGCCTACAAGTCCGTCGTCGCGCTCGCCGTGCTGCAGTTCGGCACCTCGATCCTGGTGATCGCCTCGCTCGCCTTCCTCGGCTACGGCGACCCGCCCCCGGCATCCGACTGGGGCCTCCTGGTGGCGTCCGGCAAGGGCTACGCCACCGCGCCGTGGCTGGTCTACGCGCCGGCGCTCGTGATCGTCGGCACCGTTCTGTCCGTGAACCGCATCAGCAACTGGATGAGGAAAGCCAAATGACCGCCACCCTGCCCGCCCGGCACAAACCGCGTTCGATCCCGAACTCCACCTTGCTCAGCGTGGAGGGCATCTCGGTGGCGTACGGCGACACCGCCGTCGTGCACGACGTGAGCTTCTCGCTGGGCCGCGGGGAGAGCCTCGCCCTGATCGGCGAGTCCGGCTCGGGCAAGTCCACCATCGCCAAGACGGTGCTGCGGCTGCTGCCACGCGATCAGACCGCGGCGAGCGGCAGCATCCGTCTGGACGGGCGCGACCTGCTCGCCCTGCCCGAGAAGCAGTTCCGGCCGTTGCGCGGCCGCACCCTCGGCTACATCCCGCAGGACCCGTCCTCGGCGCTGAACCCGGTGCGCACCATCGGGTCGCAGGCGCACGAGGCCGCCGCCCTGCTCGGCGAACGCGACGCCGACACCCGCCGGGCGCTGATCCTCGCGGTGTTCGAGCAGGTCGGGCTGCCCGACCCGGTGCGGGTGTACAACTCCTACCCGCACCAGCTCTCCGGCGGGATGCTGCAGCGCGTGCTGATCGGGCTCACCGTGCTGCCGCGGCCGGCGCTGATCGTGGCGGATGAGCCCACATCCGCTCTCGATGTCACCATCCAGAAGCTGATCCTCGACCTGCTCTCCGACCTCCGCCAGCAGCACGGCATCAGCCTGCTCCTCATCACCCATGACCTCGCGATCGCGGCCGAGCGCGCGGATTCGCTGGTGGTGCTGAAGGACGGCGTTGTACACGAGAGCGGGCCGTCCGCGCAGGTGTTCGCGAACCCGCGGTCCGAGTACGCTCGCACCCTGCAGGCGGATGTGCCGGCGCTGAACCCGGATCGTTACCGCAGCCAGCGCGCCGCCGAGCGACCGGATGCCGAGCCGGCGGCGGGCGGCGCCCGCCCCCAGATCGAGGTCCGCAACGTCACCAAGGTTTACCGGGCCGGCGGCACCGAGGTCACCGCCGTCGACGGGGTGTCCTTCTCCGTCGGCCGCGGCCGCACCCACGCGCTGGTCGGCGAGTCCGGCTCGGGCAAGACCACCGCGGTGCGGTTGCTGCTCGGCCTCGAGCACCCGGACTCCGGCGAGATCACGGTCTCCGGCGACACCGTGCACGGCACCTCCCGCGCCGAGCTGCGCACCGTGCGGCGGCACCTGCAGCTGGTCTACCAGAACCCGTTCACTTCCCTCGATCCCACCTGGCGGGTGCGCCGCATCGTGCAGGAACCGCTGGACCGGTTCCGCATCGGCGCGCGCACGGACCGCGCGCAGCGGGTGCGGGAGGCGATCGCCGCGGTCGGGCTGCCCGAATCCGCGCTGTCCCGCCGCCCGGCAAACCTCTCCGGCGGCCAACGGCAACGCGTCGCGATCGCCCGGGCGCTGGTCTCCCGGCCCGACGTGCTGGTGCTCGACGAACCCACCAGCGCCCTCGACGTGACCGTGCAGGCCGAGATCCTCGAGCTGCTCGCCCGGCTGCAACGCGAGCTGGGCCTCACCTACCTCGTGGTCTCGCACGACCTCGCGCTCGTGCGGCAGATCGCCGACACCGTGTCGGTGCTGCAGCGCGGCCGGGTGGTGGAGGACGGCGCGGTCGAGCAGATCTTCGCCCGCCCGCAACATCCGTACACCCGGGCCCTGCTCGACGCCATCCCGCAACCGACCGCGCGCCCCCGAACCGCGGCCGACCTCATTCCGCAACCGTCCGCGCGCGCAGGCACTTTGGCCGACGCCATCCCGCAACCGCCCGCCCGCCCCCGCGCCGAGCTCTCCCACTGAAGGAACCGAACCCCATGACCCTCACGACCACCAGCCCCGCCCGCCGGCCCGCCCTCATCACCGGGCTGACCGCCCCCAAGGGCTTCGGCGACGCCACCCTGCGCGACCGTCGTGTCGATGCCATCGAGCTGCTCGGCGGCATTCCCGACCCGCACCTGCTGCCCGCGCGCGAGCTCGCGGAGGCGACGGCGCGGGTGCTCGCCCGGCCGGGCCTGCCCGCCCTGCAGTACTCCCGCACCGAGGGCATCTCGCCGCTGCGGGAGTGGATCGCCGAGCGCGAGGGGGTGCCGGTGGAGCGAATCCTCATCACCAACGGAGGCTTCCACGGGCTGTCGCTGGCGATCCAGACGGTCCTCGAGCGCGGCGACCTCGTCGCGGTCGACAACCCCGTCTTCCCGCTGTTCCTCCGCGGCCTCGAGCTGGCCGCCGCGCGCATCCTGCCCATCCGGGTCGGCGCCGCCGGCCTCGACGTCGAGCAGCTCGCCGAACACCTCCGGGGCGGCGCCCGGCCCGCAGCGCTGTACACGGTGCCCGACTTCCACAACCCCACCCAGGGCACCCTCCCGGCGGATGCCCGGGCCGAGCTGGTGCGACTCGCCGAGCACTACGGGTTCACCGTCTTCGCCGACAACCCGTACCGCGAGCTCTGGTACGAGGGCGGGCCCGAGAACACGGAGGTCTTCAACCACTCGGACCGGGTCATCCACATCAACACCTTCACCAAGACCCTCGGCCCCGGGTTGCGCCTGGGCTGGGTGGTGGTGCCCGCCTCGCTCGCTCCGGACGTCGTGGCCCTGCGCAGCCGGCAGGACTCGCACAGCTCCACCCTCGTTCAGGCGATCGTGGGCGAGCTGCTCACCCATGATGCCGGGCTGTTCGACACGACGCTGGGAGCCGCCCGAGGGGTATACCGCAGCCGGGCCCAGACCCTCGTGGCCGCGCTCGAACGTGAAGCGCCCGGGGCATTCGAAGCCACCGTGCCCGACGGCGGCCTGTTCCTCTGGCCCCGCCTCACCGACGACACGATCGACGCCGACCGGCTCGCCGCCGACGCCAGCGCCGAGGGCATCGAGTACCAGCGCGGCTCGTTCTTCCCCTCCGGGCCGGGCACCGACGCGGCCCGGCACCTGCGCCTCGCCTACGGGCACGTGCCCGAACCCCAGCTCGACGAGGCCGCCGCCCGCCTCGGCCGCGCCCTGCGCAAGCAGACCGGCCGGTAGGCATCCGCCGGCTCGAGCGCTGAACCGTCGCCGCACCCCGTGTGGCCCGTCGCCCCCGCTGTAGCGGGCGCGCCGCGCCACTGGGGGTGCGGCCGCCGCCTGCCGGGCCACGCTCGCGAACCGAACCGGAGGGCTCGCGTCAGAGGCCCAGCTGGTTCAGTCGGGTCTCGAACCGTACCTGCACGTCCTCGGGCTCGTCGTCCGGCGTTTCGACCCAGATCGCGTCGAGCTCACGCTGCACGGGCTCGGGCAGGGCCGCGAACTTCGAGTTCCAATCCTCGATGGGCGTCCAGTAGCCGAGCACCTTGAACTGGGCGGCGCTCATCCCCAACTCCCGGCGCAGGTACTTGCGCACGTCCCGCAACGCCACGGTCTCGCCGGCTGCCCAGACGTAGCCCTCGGCCAGCGGCAGCCGGTCGTCGACGATGCTGCGCACGACCTGCCCGAGCGTGCTCGGTCCGTGGCCATTGCCGCCGATCACCCAGGTGACCTCCACATTGGCACCGGCAGCGAAGGCGACCTTGTCGGTCTCGTCGAGCACCTCCACCACGATCCGGGTGCGGATGCCCGCCGGAACGCCGGCAGCGATGCGGATCACGGCAGGCAGGCCGGTCAGGTCGCACACGAGCACCTGCCAGGTTGTCGCCGGCAGGGGTGCGTACAGGCCGGTGGGGGAGTTCAGGCCGATAACGTGGCCGGGTTGCGCGTTCGCCGCCCACGGACCGGCGACACCCTTCTGGTGGATCACAAAGTCGATGTCGACTTCGCCAACCTGCGGGCGCACCCCGCTGATCGTGTACGTGCGCATCGGCGCTTCCGGCGCCCCCTCGGGCGTGGCCCACCAGTCGCCCTCGGGCACCGGCAGGGAGACATCGGTGGGGTCGTCCCCGTGCGGGAAGAACACGCGCACGTATTCGTCACCGATGCCGGTGCTGAGGAAGTCGGCGACGCCGGGACCATCGAGGGTCACCCGGCGGAGAGTCGGGGTGAGCGTGGCGGTTCGGCTGACGATGCCGCGGTGGATGGTCATGGGGTCTCCGTCTGTTGGGTGCGAGTGTCGAGGTGGGTGAAGGTGTCGGCGGCAGCGGTCTGGGCGAGCCAGAAGCTCCGGTACGGCCCCTCCGTTGTGACGAGGTCGTCATGGGTGCCGTGTTGCGTCGCCTCGCCGTCGGCGAAGACGACGATCTGATCGGCCGTCGCCGCGTGTTCCAGGCGATGGGCGATCAGCACCGTGGTGCGGTTCCGCCGCAGCCGCACGATGGCGGCCTCCACGACCCGGCGATAGCGCAACCCGACGTCTGCGCTCGCCTCGTCGAGGATCACGACAGCGGGGTCGGCCAGGAACGCCCGAGCCACGGCCAGCTGTTGGATACGCCCCGCGTCGAGGGCCGGCTCGGTGCCGCCGCTGTGCCCGCGGTCCGGCGGCGAGGGCGGCACGCCGGTCACGGATGGCACGGCCCAATCGGCCCCGACCGCGCGCAGCGCCGCCACGATCTGGTCTGGAGTGGCCTCAGGTGCGGCCAGGCGCATGTTGTCGGCGATGGTTCCCCGAAACTGGTGCAGTTCCTGGGAGATGTAATAGGGCGGTTCCGCCGCGGGACCGATGCTCAGGCTGCCGGACGTCGGTGGATGGTGGCCCGCGATCACGCGGGCGAGCGTGCTCTTGCCCGACCCCGATGTGCCGATCAGTGCCGCCGTGGTGCCCGGCAGCACCCGCAGGGTCACCCCGCGCACACCGCGGCCGGTGGTCGGGTAGTGAAAGCTGACGCCGCGCAGGTCGATCCCGGTTCGCCCGAGATCCGACACGTCCGACACCGGCAGACCAGCCGCAGACAAAGCCTCCGGCGCGGTGCGGGCGAGGGTGGTGACGCCGACCAGGCGCGCGAGGCCCACCATCGCCCGTTGGATGTCGTCGAGCCCGAAGATCACTTGACCGATCGGGCCGAACAGTCGATGGAATACCAGGGCGGCCGTGGTGACCGTCCCCACGCTGATCGTGGCGCCCGCGTGCAGCACAAAGCCGGTCGCCAGGATGGCCGCCAGCCCCACGGCTTCTCCGCCGTTGATCCAGCGGAACAGCCGGTTGCGCAGCCGCACGCCCTCGATCTGCATCTGGATCGAGTCCTCCGCGCGACGCCGAACCCGCTCGAGCGCGAGGCCCTGTTCGTTCAGGGCGGTCAGCGTCTCCGCACCCTCCACCGCGTCGATGACGGCCTGGCTGCGGGCGGCCTCCCGCACGCGCACCTCCCGGAACACCACGCGGGAGCGGCGCAGGAATGCACGGGTGCCGAGCAGGTAGAACGGCACCGAGGCGATTCCGGCCAGCGCCAACCTCGGGTCGAGCGCGGTCAACGCCACCAGTGACACCGCAACGGCGAACGTCGCCGAGAGCAGGGTCGGCACGACGTTTCCGCCGGCCTCGGCCACGGCATCCACATCGCCGGTGACCCGGGAGAGCAGATCGGCGCTTTCGCCGTCGTCGACCGTGCTCACGGGCAGCCGCATCGCCGACGCGAAGACGTCTTCCCGCAGGCTTGCCAGGGCGTCTTGCACCAGCGCGGTCAGCACCCGGGTTCCCCACAGGGCCATGCCGGCGGCGCCGATCCCACCGGCGGCGACGCCCGCCACCCAGCCCACGAGGGTCGGCAGTCCCGCCCCGGAGGAGACGGCGTCAACGAGGCGGCCGAGGCACGCCGGCAGCACCAGGCCCAGAGCGGATGCGGTGAGGAACAGCACCGCGACGGCCGCCGAGCGACCCCGATGACGGCCCACCAGCTCACGGACCGCCGCACGCACCTGAGCGCTGGATGCGATCGGCAAGGTGGACGCCGACGCCTCAGCCACGGGCATCCGCCCTGCTCGGTGCGTGGCCCAGCTCGACGATGCGGTCGCAGGCGGCGAGGAGTGCCGGTGAGGTGGTGATCACGATCGTCGTGCCGGGGTGACGCGCGAGCGCGGCGGCGATGTGCGCCTCGGTGATGGCGTCGACCGCGGAGGTCGGCTCATGCAGAACCAGCACCTCGGCGCCGGCGTGCAGGCCGCGGGCCAGACCGATCCGCTGCCGTTGTCCGCCGGAGAGCCGCCGGCCGGCCTCGCCGACCTGGGCGTCCCAGCCGCCGACCAGCCCGACGGTGTCGTGTAGCGCGGCGATGTCGACGAGCGCGGGGTTCGGCGCCTGCCGTGAGCCGGGCCCGCAGACCGCGTCGCGCAGCGTGCCACCGGTGATGGTCTGCCGGTGCGGCAGCGACACCACGCGGCGTCGGTACTCCACCGGGTCCAGGTCACGCAGGTCGCGGTGGGCGCCGTCGATGAGCACCGACACCTGCCCGCGATCGGCTGGCGCGCGCATGCCCAGCAGCCGCGACAGGGCGCTCGCCGCCTCGCTGTCCGGCGAGCGGATGCCCAGCAGCTCACCGCGGCGCACCTCCACCCGGGCCGAGGGTGCGCCGCCTGCCGCGCTCGCCGAGTCTGCCGCCCCAACCGATCCCGCCGGGCCCGCGTGGAACGTCAACACCACATCGGTCGCCCGATCGACCGCGCCACCGCAGCCCGGCCCGTCGAGCAGGTCGACGGCGTTGATCACGTCGGCGAGGCGCCGGGCCGAGGCGAGCTTGTGGATCCAGTTCGACGGGAACGAGCCCGCGTAGGCGAGCGCGCCGCTGATGAACTGCGCCAGGCCGAGCACGGTGACGAGCTCACCGATGCTGATCCGGCCATCCAGGGCGAACCAGGCCGACAGGCCCGCGAGCGCGGTCGTGGTGACCGTGGCCAGGGTGGCGCTCACGGCCTCGTAACCGGCGAGGGATCGCCCGGCGGCCGTCGCGGCGAGCCGGGACGTGTCGCTGGCGGCGACGTACCGTCGCTCCGCCTCGCCGCGGGCACGCATGCCCACGAGCACCCGGAACCCGCTCATGAAATCGGCCGCGACGGCGCCCGCCTCCGTCGCCGCGTGCTGCTCGGCGAGACCCCGGCGTTCCAGCGGCCGCGAGACGACGCGCATCACGAGCATCATCGCGGCCGTGGATGCGAAGACCACCAGGGTGGCGATGGGGGAGATCACCGACATGGCCAGCGCCGAACCGGCGATCGCCGCGAGCGTGGCGCACTGCTGCGCCACCGACCAGGCGACCCCGGCTACCCGGTAGGTGTCCGAGGTGACGTAGGTGAGCGCCTCGCCCGGGGTGAGGGTCTGGGCGGAGAGCCGGGGTCGCAGGATCCGGGCGAGGGTGAGCTGGCGCAGCGCCTGCTCGCCGTAGCCGTAGATCGACACCATCAGGCGGGACGCCGACTGGTAGCTGATGGTCAAGACCAGGAACACCCCGATCAGCCCGCCGAGCCACACCGCGAGCGCCGCCGCATCCGCCGGCAGCACGGCCCGGTCGATCGTGACGCCGATCAGCACCGGAATCGCGGCCTCGGCGAGCGCATGCACCACGAGCAGGCCGGTCGCCGCGACCAGGGCGATGCCGCGGCCCTGCGTGGTGAGGGCGATCGCGAACAGCCGGCGCGGGGTGACGAGGCGCGGGGTGACACTCACGGTTGGCGCCGACCGAGCGGGATCACCAGCGGGGTGCCGGCCACCGGATCGGTGATCACCGTGCAGGGCAGGTCGAACACGGCCTCGACGAGCTGCGCCGTGATGATCTCCCGCGGGTCGCCCTGCGCCACGATGGCCCCGTCGCGCATCGCCACGAGATGGGTCGCGTACCGGGCGGCGTGGTTCAGGTCGTGCAGCACCGCCACCAGGGTCGTGCCGTTCCGGTGCAGGTCGGCGAACAGTTCCATCAAATCGATCTGATGGGCGATGTCCAGAAAGGTGGTCGGCTCATCCAACAGGAGGTGCCCGGTCTGCTGGGCCAAGGCCATCGCCACCCAGACCCGCTGGCGTTGGCCGCCGGAGAGCTCGTCCACCAGGCGGCGGGACAGCGCGGTGGTGTTGGTCGCGGCCATGGCGTCCACGACGGCACGCTCGTCCTCTCGGCTCCAGGTGCGCATCGCGTTCTGGTGCGGGAACCGGCCGCGCCCGACCAGGTCGGCCACAGTGATGCCGTCGGGCGCGATGGAGGACTGCGGCAGCAGGCCCAGCCGGCGGGCGGCCACCTTCGGCTTGAACGTGCGAAGCTCGGCGCCATCCAGCAGCACGGAGCCCGTGCTGGGGCGCAGCAGCCGGGCGAATCCGCGCAACAGGGTGGACTTCCCGCAGGCGTTGGGGCCGATGATGATGGTGAAGGACCTGTCGGGCACCTCCAGGGAGAGGTCCGAGATGATGCGGGTGTCCCCGTAGCCGAGGGTGATGTCCCGGGCGAGCAGCGAAGCGGTCACAATGTTCCTTTCAGGCGCGGCGGGCGAATTGGGCGGCCAACAGCCAGGCGAGGTAGAGGCCGCCGACGGAAACCGTCACCACACCGACGGGCACCAACAGCAGTTGGGCGGCCAGGTCGGAGACGACGACGAGGGCGGCCCCGGTGAGCATCACCGGCACGGTGCCCATCGGGGTGTTCGACCGGGTGAGGCGCTGGGCGATCTGCGGGGCGGCCAGGGCGATGAACGAGATCGGGCCGGCTGCCGCGGTGACCAGCGCGATCAACGCCACCCCGAGCACCATCGCCGACAGCCGGGTGCGTCCCGGGCGGATACCCAGAGCGGTGGCCGCATCATCGCCCATCTCCAGCACCGGCAGGGTGCGGTTCAACGGCAGCGCCGCGACCATCACGACCGCGAAGACGATCGTTGCGGGGAGGAGCTGGTCGAAACCGAGCGAGGAGAGGGAGCCGGCACCCCAGGTGGCGGCCATCATGGCCTTCTCCACACTCACCGAGATGAGGATCCAGGAGGTGAGCGAGCCGAGCCCCGCCGAGACGCCGATGCCTACGATGATCAGCCGGAACGACGACATGGTGTTCTTGCTGGCCAACACGTACACGAGCAGGGCCGTGAACAGGCCGCCGAGGAGGGCCCCGGCCGCCTTGAACATGTAGGTGTTCAGCCCGAGGACGATCATCATGAGCGTGACGCCGAACTGCGCGCCGATGCCGAAGCCGATGATGTCGGGCGAGCCGAGCGGGTTGCGGGTCAGGGATTGGAAGATGCCGCCCGAGAGGGCCAGCGCGGCGCCGCAGAGCACGGCGAACAGCACCCGTGGCAGACGCCACTCCACGACGACCTGCCGGATGTCGGGGTCGGAGCCGGGGTCGACGATGGCCCGGAGCACGGCATCCAGGCCCACCTCGTAGGCGCCGATGGTCATCGACGCCACCCCCGCCGCGAGGATCACGACCACCAGCACTGCGCTCACGGTGATCGCGCGCACGGGAATGAGCCCGGTGACGCGGGCGGTGTCGATGCGGAGATAACGCCGGCCGAAGTCGACGGATGGCTGTTCGAGGCTCACAGTCCGCTCACCTGCTTGCGACGCACGAGGGCGATGAGCACCGGGGCGCCGAGGATGCCGGTGACGATGCCCACCCGCAGTTCGCCGTTGGGCAGCACGACACGGCCGAGGATGTCGGCGAGCAGCAGGAAGATCGGGCCGACGAGCGTCGAGTAGGCGAGCACCCAGCGCTGGTCGGGGCCGGTGAACCAGCGCACCACGTGCGGGATCATGATGCCGACGAAGGCGATGGGACCGGCGGCGGCCACACTCGTGCCCGCCAGCAGGGTGACTGCGAGGATCACCCAGAGCCGGGTGACCCGCACCCGCGCGCCGAGCGCCTGGGCCAGATCGTCGCCGAGAGCCAGGGCGTTCAGCGACCGGGCAGAGAGCAGGCCGATGAGGAGGCCCGCGACGATCAGGGGCAGCGCCCAGGCGAGCTGGTCGACGGTGCGACCGCCGATGGAGCCCACCCCCCAGAACCGCATGACCTGCAGGGTGCCGAGGTCCTGCAGCACGATCGCGGTGGTGAACCCGGTGCACGCGGCACCGAGGGCGATGCCGGCCAGGGTGAGCTTCATCGGGGTCGCGCCGGAGGAGCCCACGGAACCGAGCGTGTACACGAGCAGGGTCAGGGCGAGCGCCCCGGCCAGGGCAAATGGCACGTAGGCGCCAGGGGCGGTGAGCCCGAGCACCCCCACGGCGAACGTGACGGCGAGGGAGGCGCCGGCGTTCACCCCGAGGATGCCCGGGTCGGCCAGCGGGTTGCGGGTGAAGGCCTGGATGAGCGCACCGCAGACCGCCAACGCCGCTCCCACCAGGAGACCGAGGAGGGTGCGGGGAACCCGCAGTTCCAGAACCATGAGGTGCAGCGGGTTGGCGTCGTCGTAGGCGGTGAGCGCGGTCAGCACGGTCACCGGGTCGATCGCCCGGTTGCCGATCGCCAGCGACGCGATGGTGACTCCCACCAGCAGTGCCGTGACGACGAACAGCCCGGCCACCCGCAGGCCGGTGCGGTGCGGCGAGTCGCCCCGGTCAGGGTGACTCCCCGCACCGGTGGACGAGGCGTCGGTGGTGCACGCTTCGGTGTGTGCAGTGACGGTGGTCGAGGGGTCGCTGCCGGCATCCGTCACCGGCGCGGCCGGCAGCGCAGTCGGCCGGGACACCTCGGGCGTCACTCGCCGGAGATGGTCGGCGTGCCCTGCAGCGCTGCTGCGAGGTCGTCGACGTAGGTCGGCAGGATGTACTTGAGCGACAGCACGGTCGGTGCGCTGATGGCGGATGCCGCCGCGGCGTCGGCGTAGATCGCGTAGGAGTTTGCCGCGATCGGCTCCCAGCGCGAGACCACGGCGTTCTCCACGGTGTAGGTGCCCTCGGCGGCGCTGCCGCCCCACGCGACGAACAGGTCGGCCTGCACGTCGTAGAGCTTCTCCAGGCTGACGCCGGTATACCAGTTGTCACCCTCGGCCGTGCTGAGGAAGTCGTCCATTGCCGAGGTGGAGGTGAAGCCGAGCGCCTCGGTGATGCGTACGCGCG
The DNA here is from genome assembly GCF_054075385.1 of Cryobacterium sp. AP23. Lineage (NCBI taxonomy): Bacteria > Bacillati > Actinomycetota > Actinomycetes > Micrococcales > Microbacteriaceae > Cryobacterium > Cryobacterium sp. AP23. Next base: position 3,460,922 of record NZ_CM133415.1, read on the forward strand.
GGTCGTATTCGAGGTAGACGCCGAGGTCGGTTCCGCCCTCGTTCAGGGTCAGGCCCCAGACGAAGGTCTTGCCGTCGAACTCGGGGTGCGCATCGGCGAGCGAGGTGATGAGCTCTTCGGTTTCGCCGATCAGTTCCTCGGCCTTGTCGTCCTCCCACATGGCCGTGCCGACCGTGCGGGTCATCTCTTCCCAGGTGCCCGGGTTCCACGGCCCCTCGATGTACGGAACGGTCGGCGCGATTTCGCTCAGCCGCTCGTATTCGATGTCGGTGACGCCCGAGTACAGGCTGAGGATGAGGTCGGGCTTGAGGGCCTTGATCGCCTCGTAGTTCGGTCCCTCCTCCGGGTAGGGGATGATCTCCGGGGTGTCGCCGTATTCGGCGGTGACGAAGTCCTCGAACCAGGGCTGGTAGCCGCTCTCGCCGGCGCCCCAGACCTCCTCGATGCCGACGGGGTTCACGCCCAGCGCGGCGACGATGTCCGGGGTCATCCAGCCGAGGGCGACGATGCGCTGAGGCTTCTCGGTGATCGTGGTGGAGCCATGAGCGTGTTCGATGACCACGCCGTCGGTTGCGGCCTGCGTGGGCGCGGTGTCCGCCGCGGATGTGGCGCATCCGGTCATCGCGAGAACGGCGGCGACGGCCACTGCTACCAGCGCTGGAACCCGGCGGGCCTTCGGGCGCGCAAAGACGTGCTGCATATTTCTCCTTATGAGAAGTGAGGAAGGGGTGTGCCGCACCAACGCGGCGAGATGGTTAGGTGAGCCTCACCTAACATAACGATGCTAGGGGCGTAACGACGACACATGTGTCGCGGATGAGACGAGTTGTATCGCTAAAGCGACAGTGGGCCCGGTCAGCGCCAGTACAGCTGGTGGGCGGAGTCGGCCTGCACACGGGCCACATGCTGCCGGGGAGTCACCCCGAAGCGCTGCTTGAACGCGGCCGAGAAGGCGCTGGTGGTGGCGTAGCCGCACTTGTGCGCGGCGGCGCCGATGGGGGTGCCGTCCACGATCTGCCGGGCGGCCTGGGTCATCCGCACCCCGGTGCGCCACTGGCCGAAGCTGATCCCGATGTCGGTACTGAAGACGCGCAGCACGGTGCGTTCGTGCAGGCCGTGGGCGAGGATGAGTTCGCGGGCGGTGCGCGGGTCGCCGGGGTCGGCGAGCACGGCATGCACCAGCGCGCGCACCCTGTCGTCCGCGGGCAGGGGCACTTCACTCCACCCGTCCGACGCCTCCGGCGCGGGCTGCTGCAGCATCTCGATCAGCACGGCCTGGATGCGCACCCGGAGGTCATCGTCCATGTCGTTGATGCCCAGGTGCAACAGCATCTCCTGCACCGCGCGCGGCACGAGCGCGCGGGTGACCGTTGCGACCGGGGCGATGAGTGCGGTGTCGGGGATGTAGGTGTAACACCCCGTCGAATCCCGCTCGTGGCGGGCGGTGTGCGGGGTGTGCGCGGGAATCCAAACGCCCTGGCCGGGAGCGAGCTGCCACATGGCGTCCTGGAGGTAGACCCACACCGTGCCGCGGTAGCACCAGGCGAGCATGGCATCGGGGTGGCGGTGCGGCGGGGAGATCGGCCGGGAATGGCCGTCGTCTCCGGTGACCACCCCGGTGCCCATCAGGTAGGGCGCGGCGACCGTGGACGGGTGCGCGGCGCTGGTGTCCCAATCGGCCTGCCCATACGAGTTCATGTGCTGCCCAGCGTAGCGATCTACTGGCGGCTACAGCAGCGAAGGGTGCGCCGGGGTCGGCATGATGCGCAGGGTGTGCCGGTGGGTGGCCGGATCGGTCATGCCGAAGCTGCCCCCGTACTTGTGCATGTATGCGCCGTCGATCTCCGCGTGCACGGGGTCGTTCGGGTCGAGGTGGAGGAAGACGACGGGCCACTCCTGGTCGCCGATGCGGACGATCCCGGACCCGGCGTCGCGCGCCCGCGGGAACCACGTGCTGACGCCGCCGTACCCCGCGCCTGACCGCACGTACACGTCGGCGCCGACCCGCACCATCCACACGGTGACGAACGAGCGGATGCTGCCGTCCGGCCGCCGGGAGGCTATCTGCAGCTCGGGCTCCCGATCGACGAGACCGAGCTCGCCGGTCGACCACGCTCGGGTGGTGGCGCTCATCCGGGGTCTCCTCGCTGCACGCTGATGCTCTCCTCCACAGTCTGCCGTTCGACCGACTGTGCACCGTCCGGCCGTCCACGTCTATGCGTCCAGCCGCGCCGGGTCAGGCTGGCAGCATTCGAGCCGCATGCACCGCGTCTTGCACGCGAAAGGAGATCCACCATGACCACCCTCGCCACCCCGCCCGCACCTTCGACCGAGCACGATCCATCAGCCGAGGCGCGCACCGATGGCGCCGCCGCCAGCGCCGACGCCGCATTCGGGTCCCGCGCCGATGCCGACGCCGTCTCCCGCGCCGATGCCGCCGCAGCTGCCGCCCGCGCCGACGCTCCATCCCGGTACCGCCCCAGCGCCGGAACCGGGGTGCGCAACGGCCTCCTGCGCACCCGCACGGTGCGGTCCAACAGCCTGCGCGCCCTCCTGCGTATGAAGGACGACCGCGGCGCCGCCACCGCGGAGTACATCGTCGCCACCATGGCCGCGGTGGGCTTCGCCGGCCTGCTCATCGTCATCTTGCGTGCATAAGAGCAGAGTCGAGAGTCAGCGCGGGTGCGCGACGTCGACCGCCTCAGAGACAACGGCCGTGATGCTCAGCCCCAGGGCGAGGCAGATCGCGTCGAGCTGGTCGACATCGAGTACGCGCTCGCCGCGGAGGTGCTTCGACATCTGAGACTGTGAGATGCCGACTGCTTCGCCGAGCTTCTTCTGCGAGACGCCGGCTTGGAGGAATGCCCGATTGAGTATCGCCGCTACGGCAACCGTCAGCGGTCCAGGCTTGGTTGTTCCTCCCGACGGCACCGCTCGAAACTACCGCGCCGCACCGCAACATCTGTTGCTTTCGCGCGACCAGTTCATATGAACTACCCTCAGCTTATGGAGAAGCGGCAACGTCGCCTTCTAGTGGCGAAATCGGTACGTGCTGAACTCGCTCGTCAAGACTGGTCGCTCCAGCGTCTGGCCGAACATCTGGCCATGCCCGCGGATGCGCTCGAAGGCGTGCTCTCGGGAACGACGGCGATTGACCTTGACACGCTAGATGCGATCGCAGCAGCTCTTGGGGTTACAGCAGACTCCCTCATCGGAGGCGAGAATCGCTAACCCCAAGCCACGGGGATCGGGGAGTCAATGTCCATCATCGTTCCAAACGCAGCAGCAATCGACGCAGCAGCAGCACGCGTCGGGGTGACCGACCTTGAGGCTCTCACCGAGCACCTCGGGTTCGACTACTCCCAGCCGCTATCGATACTGATGATGGCCCTGATCCTGACGAAGCTACCCATCGCTCCAGAGACGGCGTTCCGCATCGAGTAGGAATCGTGGTGTCGGTGGCATCGACGTAGGATCGTCACGCGCGGGCCGGCGTGCTCCTCGACATCCGATCACCAGGAGCCCCATGACATTCCCGAAACCGATTCGCTACGAAGCTGACAACTGGCTCGTAATGCGCACGGACCCGGTCCTGCCGAAGGCGGCTATCCAGCGCCTGCGCGACCGTAGCGGCGTCGAGAAGTACCTGCTGGCGAAGTGGGACCTCGACCCCGCGAAGCGTGCGCTAATGGGCGTGTACGAATCTCTGGACAAGGCCAACGAGATGGTCCTATTTGACAACCCGCAAGGCGGTCCGTCTGGACCCCCGAACGGGCGATGACGGCGTACGCTCACCGCATGGATGATCTGGCATCGATCGACGCGCCGCACTGCCCGGCGTGCCTGGCGCCGTGCGTCCCTGCCGGTAGTACCGCGCGGCCGTTCTGGATCTGCCCGTCGTGCCGGGTGGCCGTACTCGTCCACTGACACCTTAACTGGCAGAAGCCCCGCACCCTCCGAGGAGAGTGCGGGGCTTCTGTAATTCCACGTGCTTAGCGGTCCGATGAGGCTACACGACTTGATGCAATCTGGGTCAATTAGCGCGGGTTCTAATCGGTGCCACTAGGCTCAGCGGCATGACTCCCATCGCCCGATTCGCACGCTGGTTCTCTGTCGACCGCGGGATGCAGTGCAAGGGGTGCCGGAGCCGACTCGAAAGCCGCGACCACACCTTCTGCACGCCCTCCTGTGAGTCGTCATGGTGGGACCGCGAAGCCATTTGACCCAGCAGCACATGGGGGCAAGTCGTTCGGTCCGTGTCACCGATAGAGTTCCGGGTGTGAGAATAATTTGGCCTGGGGTCGCGGCCTTCCTTGTCGGTGCGGCGTGGACCATAATCACCGGAGACCAAGCGCCAGCTACCGTGGCGATCGGGATCTTCCTCGCGTGCGTCGAGGTGGCAGTCCTGATGCGCCGTGCGGGCGGCTTTACTGCGATGGTCATCCCCGTGGTGGCCGTGAATGCGATCCTGCTCTCTTCTGTCTTTCTATGGCCAGTGGTCGCGGTTGACGCGATCGTCTCCTACCGGTTTACGGTCACGACGGAAGATCTGACCCGCGTCGCAATAATCGGAATGGTGTTCACTGCAGCATTCACGGCCGGAGCCCTTCTAATCGGCCGCGGCAGGAACTTGAGGCATGGCGGACCCCAACGGTTCGACATCAAGTTGCCGCAGGGCGCTCTGGTCTTTGCTGCGTATGCGATTCTGGCCGTCACCGTTGTTGGCTACGGCGAGTCGCTGATCAGGGGTGGCTACTTGGGCGGGACCGGCCCCGAGTGGGCGGTAACGATGAGCAACGCTCTAACGCCCGTCGCCTTGTTGGCCGTGTGCCTGGCTGCTTATCGCCCGGGTCCGGCGCGCTTTCTGGCGGTTGTCGGGGTTGTCGTTTGGACACTCGTCCTTTTCGGTCGGTCCAGCCGAACTCTCGCCGCGTTGCCTGCATTTCTCGTCGTAGGTCAGGTCTTGGCCAACAGCAAGCCTCCCCGCTGGTTCCACATCGTGACCGCCAGCGTTGCAACGATTGTCCTGCTGCAGCTCCCCCTGGCGCTCCGCGTGAACTCGGGCGGCGTCGGTATCCTCACGCTGGGCGAACGCCTTCTCTCAAACCCTGGTGAGGTGTTCGCAAACTTCAACCCCGGCGCGATCATTGGGAACGTCCTCTTCAGCGCGCCCCTCGCCGCCGTCGTCTCTGAGCGGACCATCCCCATGAACGCCTTCTGGGTAAGCGTCAGTCCTGCCTTCGGCAGCTCCTCTGGGTGGGCGGAGATTTCGCCGTACCTCAGAATTATCCCGAGCACCCCGTACAACGCGATCGGCGAGCTCGCATCGCACGGCTGGCTGCTCTTGATCATCACCGCTTTGGCCACGGGCATGTTGCTCGCCCTGTCCGAACGGATTGCGGCGTCCGTCCCCGGCGTCCCCGGGACTATCGGGATCATGTTGGTGATGGCCGTAACAGCGCTCTACTCGGTCAGTATCCTTCAGTACAACCTCCGCAATTCAAGCCGGCTGGTGTGGTACATCCTTATCGGCGTGATCCTGCTCCGCTTTGTCGCATTGCTCGTCGTCAGAAAAAGTGACGACTTGACGAGGCACAAGGAACTAGTCCTGGGCTGAACCGGGAAGGCCGAGAGGTCGCCCGAGGTACCATCGCGCCGAGGGCCAGGATCGCCATCGGCGCGATGGTTCAGGCTGATGCAGCTAGACGAACGTCGCCGCGGCCGCCTGAACGTGGACCGGGGTGCGGCGGGGCGGCCCCGAGTTGCCCTTGCGGACGGTGGCGGTCCCGGTCGCGGTGAGCTTCACGTTGACGGTTGCGGTCGCGCCGACCGCGAACGGTGACAGGTCGCAGATACCCATGAACGTGAAGGCCCCGTCCCATGCGCGGTTCTCGATGAGCGCCGTGGAGAACACTGATGTTGGGTGTCCGCCAACATCGATAGTGCCGTACACGATTCCGTCTCCCGCGCACGAGATGTTCGGCATCGCCCACACGGTAATCGTCTGACTCGCGGGGACAACGATGGTGAACGACTCCACGACGACAGCGGTCAGCGAGAGTGCCGTGCTACTCGTGGCCGGTGCCTTGACGAACTTGCCCGCGCCGAGCGGTGCCGACGCGCTGGCTACGGCGGGAATGCGGACATCAACCTTCGTGTCTGCGGACCATTTGCGGATCAGCACGCGATTCTCGGTGCTCGATGAAACAGTCTCGACGGTGGCGTTCGGACCCCACCATGCGGCAACCTCGGCGTCATACGGGAGCGTGTAGGTGATGCCGTCGCCTCCGGTGAACGCCGCCTGCTGTCCATCCCAAGTCATGCGCACGTCCTGCCACGCGCCGAACGGCAGAGCGCCTGTGGGGTAGGTGTACGAGGCGAGGTTGGTGGACGTTCCATCTGCTGCGCGCTTCTGGAAAATCCACCGGTTGCGATAGATCAGGACGTGCGCCGCCGCGTTCGCGTAGACGCCGCTTCCCGACACCGGGTGGAATAAGGTCTGAGCAACGATCATCACGGCGGGGCGGTCGTTGGCGAAGCCGGTGTTCTCCCATTTGACCTGCATCCGGAAGTCCCGCACCGGGCCGGGCAGGGGGCCGGTGTTCAGGTACGCAAGCCCCGAAACCGCGTCGAGCGCACCGTCCGCGACGATATATCCGGGCTGGCCGGTCGTGCCCACGGTGAGCGTGTACGGGTGCCCGGAGTCGGTGACGTGCGCAGCGTTCAGCGCACCTGCGGCCTTGTTCGCCAGGTCCATGTACGCGGCGGTGCGAGACGTTGCAATCGTGGCGGTTAGCTCACCCCGTGCGGCCGACTCTGGGTCGGCCAGGATGGCCTCGAGCTGCTCGTCCGTCGATGCGCCGACAGCGAGCGCAGCGGCCGCCGCAGCCTCGGCGTCGATCCGTGCGGCGGTTGCCGTCGCGGCGCCTGCCGTGGCGGTCGCGGCCGCGGCCGCCGCGGTGTCGGCACTGGATGCGGCACCCACCGCCGAGGCCGTGGCTGCGGTGGCCGATGCGGCCGCTTCTGCCGCCCTGGCGGTAGCGGTGGTGGATGCCTGCTCGGCCGTGGCCGCAGCGGTCAAGGCGGACTCGGCCTGCCCGGTCGCCTCGACGCCCGCAGCGGCAGCTGTGGCCGCGTCAGTCGCCACGGTGGCCAGTGCCACCTCCGCGCCGTCCCGGGCCGCGACAGCGCCCGCCAGGGACGTGGCCGCGCCTGTCTCCGACGCGGCCGCCGCAGCCGCCGACGCCGTGGCGCCGCCCTCAGCGACGGCGGCAGCCTCCGCGGCTAGGACGGCGAGTTCCCGATCCTCGACGGTGATGTAGTGCTTCTCGCCGGGGGCGCTCATGGGGATGAGGCCCGAGATCGAGAGTGACCCGCCGCTCACTCGGTGCCTGCTGTGCTACCAACGGACTGCGCGGCCGCGGTGACGCCGGTGGGCTTCCACAGGCCGAAGTACAGTGCCACGGCGACGAGGAACGTGCCGATGCCCTGGATGAGGCCGGCGAACAGGTCGTAGGCGACGCCGGCCTCGATGGCCGCGAGCAGCTGGGACAACAGTCCAGTGACCAGCGCGAGCGCCGCCAGGTAGATCGCCTTCCGCGCTGGGCTGGTCTCCTTCGTTGTGACCAGGCCGACCAAGATCGGCAGGATGACGGCGAGGAGAAGCCAGAGCAGCAGGGGGAGGTCGAATGCGAATGTAATCAAGGGGTAACTCCTTCGGTTCGGTTGCGCAGCGCTTGGAGCTGTGGTGCAGGGAGGGTGCTATCGATGTCTGGCCAGTCCTCGGGGGTGAGGCCGGCTTCGAACAGTTGGCGCCGAAGCCGGGAGGCGTATTCTTCGGTCTTGCGGAGCTTGGTCGCCACGCCGGCTGCGAGCAGATCTGCCTGCTTGCGGCCCTCGACGGCGGTGATGCGCTGGCTTTCCAGGTCGGTGTTCTTGGCACGCTCACGGCCAGACGCGCCCGAGATCCACTTGCCGAGGCCGGTGATGAGCGCCAGGAGTACGCTCGCGCCACCGCCGGCGCCAAGGATCACGGCGAGCAGCTGGGGGGTATCCACGGCTACCTCCGTTTCGGTGCGAGCTGGAAGCGCCTGATCTCCATCCAACGCTGCGCGAAGGTGAAGCTGAACGCGAGGGTGACGAGAGTGCCAACGAGGGATGAACCGAGTGCGATCGCGACGACGCAGTAGATCAGGAGGCCAGTGGTGAGGGCGAGTAGCCCGACACGCTCGAGCCACCAGACGCCGGGGAGGACGGCGACCATACCGAGCAGTGACCCGACCAGGACGAACGAACCGAACATGATCACCAGGGACTGGCCGAGAACGCCCTGGAACGACGTCGGCGGGGCCAGCAGCACGAAAGAGCCGGCGCCTGCCATCGACACATAGACGGCGAACTGCAGCAGGCGGATCACCCGGGGTTCAGCGATGAGCATGAAGGCGCCATTGAGCAGGCGCAGTGGGTGCGCGATGATCTGCTTCATGTCGCCCTACTTGAGCTTCGCCAGAATGGCGTTCAGCCGCTTGTGGTTCTCGTTCCCGATGCGGACGGCTTCGTTGGCGGATGCGAGCGCATTGCCCGCCGCCGACCAGACGTGACCGGCGGGCACCTTGCCGATGCCGTATACCTGGTCGCGGGGGATGGCGTAGGCGTCGAGCAGGTCGCCGAAATCTGCGTCGGTGACCACGAGCCACTCGTCGTCGTCGTACTGGACCTTGGCGGAGATGCTTGCCTGGTTCTCCTTGCTGAGGTGCTTGATCCCCGCGGGCCATATGTTGAAAAGATCCTTGGTCTGATCGCGGAGTACGGTCTGCATGTCTTCGTTCCAATCGGTCGGGGTGAGCTGGATGGGGGTGGCTTCGAACGACGTCACGGTGGTGCGTGAGCCGTCGTGCCCGAAGTGGTTGGGGTCGGCCTCGCCGAACGTTCGGGTGAAGCCGAAGCGGTGGGCGTTCTTGAGCACCCAGTCGCGCCGGGTCGCGCCGGCGTCGCCGTAGAGGCGCGTGTTGCTGGCCGGGGGAAAGCTACCAATGTCGACGGCGTTGCCCATGCCGTGGGTGGAGTGCCCCGCTGCAGCGACGTTCACCGTCGAGTAGACGCTGAGCCCGTACAGCCACGGGCGCACCTTCATGTCGACCTGGGTGAAGAAGTCCCGGTAGGCTCCGTTGCCAGTTCCGGCGCTGGCGATGACGAGGGAAACTCCGTCCTTCGCAGCAGCTGCGACCATGGCGTTCCATGCGGCGGCCGCGGTGTTGCTCAGCCGGCCACCCCGCACAGCGGTCAGCTCCGCGTCGGTCAATCGTCCGTTCGCGCTCATGCTTCTCCTTCGATTATCGGTGCGGCCTGGTAGAGGTCGCAGACTGTGGCCCAACCGTCGTCGGAGAGGCCGGTGATGTCGCCGGCGTTGGCCGGCGGGATGTACCGCTCGCCCCCGAGGGCGACCAGCTCGGCTCGGTGCGCCTGGTAGGCGGCATCCGTCGCGAATTCGACGCGGCCACCGACGATGAAGACCGCCACAGTGCCGGTGGTTACATTTCGGTAGTAGGTGCCAACGGGCGCCATGGCTACGCGTTCATGTAGTCGCCGAGGACGCCGGCGGCCTGGAGCTGCATGGAGTCGCCGTTTGCCCATGTGAACGGGCTAGTTCGGCTGATCGGATCGGACCCCAGGAAGCTACCGTCCGCCTTGAATGAGCAGACCCGCATGTAGCTGGCGTACTGCTCGACAAATGCTGAGAGCCGGCGGCCGGTGCTGCTGTCGACCATCGTCGCCGAACCGACCGGGTGTGGCCCCGGAGCTTGCCAGAAGTCCACAGGCCCTCTGAAAAGAGGGGCGCTCCCGAAGCCGGTAGTGCTCCCGACTCTGAGCGAGAGGTCCAAGCTGACATTCCTGCCGTTGGAGCTGGAGTACCGGCCGGTGCACGTCCCGTTGCCGAGGGTGAAGTCGGTGTACCGGGGCGTGTAGGCGGTCGGCGGGCGGTTCCAGACCACCCAGCCCCCAGACCGGTACATGTACTCAGTCAGGTCGTCCGTGCAGTAGGCCGTCTTGCCGTCGAACGGGTTCGGCAGGGCCTTGACCTCGGCCACGGTCGAGCAGATAGCGGTTACGCCCAGGAGCCCGCTGCCGGAGAACGTCCGCTTGGGGGTCACGTTCGCGGCGGTGATCGTTGCGGCGTTGGCGGCCACGGCAACCGTGGCCAGGAGCAGCTCGAACACTCCTGTTGCCGTCTGCGCAAGGGTGGCCGGCTTCGGGTTGCTGCTCGGCGTGCCCTGCTTGATCTGCAGCGTGATGCGGTTCACGCTGCCGTACTCGAGCTTCAGGATGACCGAGTCGATTCGAGGCTGCGAGCCGCCGCCCAGGATGACAAGAGTCTCGACCGCGGAGCTGCTGTAGTAGTGGCCACGCACGAACGCGGCGCCACCCGGGACCATGACCTTCAGGCCGGTGCTGTTGCCATAGGCGCGGAGATCCGAGCCGGAGGCCACGCCCACCACGCCAGTCTCGAAAGCGTGGCGGAACATCGCGCTGAACTCGGCGTCGGTTGTCGCTCCCTGTGAGGTGGTCGACCCCGGCGCGTAGACGAATGGATAACTGCGCTCAGTCATGAGGCTCCTTCAATGAGAAAGCGCCCACCAAGACGGCGGACGCGGGCGAACGGGGTGCGGCTATTTGGCGTTGCGCTCGAGCGCGGACACGCGAGAGCTGAGCTTCGACTGCCGTGAGGAGAGCAGCGCCTCCCAGTCGAAGCCGGTCGGATCTCCTACCGTCGCCCCGACGATGACGCCCTCGCTGCTGATTGAGATCGGCGTCTCAGTGATCGGCGCTTGGATTTCCTGGTCGCCGACGACGACAGTGATCATGGAGCCCAGCATCCACGCGACGCCGAGGCCGTCCGCGAGGTCGGCCGAGGGCACGACCTCGAGCGACGTGATCGCCTTGCCCTCCTCAGCGAGGATGTCGAGGCCGGCCTGCTGCAGCTCGGCGACGGTCTCAGCGTTGCGCTGGTCGGTGAATCGCTCGCTGCGGCCCCATACTGCGGCCGCCAGCCGGCTCGCGGTCGTGGACACTTCTACGATCAGTCGCGCGGTTCCCTCGCCCTGGCCGGCGGCGATGACGTGGGTGCAGCCCGGCGCGGTGAATCCGTACTTGGCGCGTGATAGCTGGTTGTTGTCGACATCCCACCGTTGCGTCTGCGACACGTCGACGGGCTCGGTGATTCGGAACTGCAGGCCGTCGAGGATCTGCACGACGTCGAAGATGAGGCCCGAGCCCAACGCGATCTCCTGCAGCAGCTCGAGAAGGTTCTGGAACCGCGGACGCTTGGTGAGGCTGGACCCGCGGTTCTGCGTTTCGCCCTCGAGCTGGAACCGCAGCCGGTTGTCAGATAGCCGCCCAGCTGGCGCCCAGTTCAGCGCGGGGGAGCGCAGAGCGCCGTTGCAGATGTTGAACGCCGTGAACTGCCGTAGGAGCGATTCGCCCGTTCCGGTGCGCACGTCGTTCGCACGCGACTGCGACGACGCCTGAGCGTCGGCCAGGGACGGGTCAGGGTAGGCAACCGCGCGGGCCAGGATCACGGCGTCGGAGACGCCCTCGATGGTCCACGTGCCCTCCGGGTCTTCGGGCTTCTGCTCCTGAGCCGCGTAGGTCATGGGCCCGGAGAGAATCACACCATTCATGCCCGTGACGACGATGCCGGCCGAAGGCTGCCGGACTGCCCAACACAGCGGGTGCAGAACCGCCCGGCCGTCCTCGTCCAGGACCTGGTCGGGGAGTTTGATCGACCACGAGCCGACCGTATTCATCCGGGGCACGCAGATGAAGTCGGAGAGGTCCTTGGCGTCGAACTGCCCGACGCGCACGAGATCCGCGCCGCGCACCTCGACCGTGATTGATTCGACATCCATCAGTAAACGGCCTCCCAGCGCGGCTTGTAGTACCCGGTCACACTGGACTGGCCGACGATGATCGTCCGGTATAGCAGCGACTGCGAGTCGTTGGCGGTGCCCGCCCAGCCGGCGAACTCAGACGCGCCATCGAAGTACTCGAGCGGCGCATCCGAGACAATCGCCCTGGATGCCCGCAGGTACGCGCCCGCCGGCCAGGGCTGGCCCGTGACGGAGTCAACGGAGGCCATGATCCGCAGGGCGGCCGCGCCTTCCGGTGCCACGCCGATGTCCTGCTCGGTGAGGACGAGCTGCACCGGAGTGTCCGCGGGGACCTCAACAGCGTCACCGACGAACAGCGGGCCGACAGGCTCGCCGTCAGCGCCCACGAACACGCAGGTGGGATAGAACACCTGCGCCGTGGACGAGAGGATACTCAGGCCCCCGGAGAGCTGTTCCCCGGGGGTCACGGCGACCTCGACCTGCACGGCGGCGTCGGCGACCGACTCGGACGCCCACGACAGTTGCAGGTAGCCGGCGGCAGATCCGTCGAACCCGTTCGACACGCGCACCTCCACCGCGTCAGTCGCGTAGGTCGACCATCCTGTGCCGTTGGTGCGGAGAGCTGGCGAGGTGACACGGTTCGTGGCCACGACATCTGTCGTTGCCACCAGTGTGCCCGCGCTTGCGTTCGCCATGGTGACGTTCACCAGAGACGAGCCGGGGGGCAGCCGCGGGAACTTCGGGGCGCGCCCGAGGGCCGCGTACCGGTTGGTGCCGGACTGGTCCAGGACCTCCACGCCGAGCGCAGTGCGCTCGATGGTGACGACCTCGCCCAGCACCAGGGGCGTCTTGAACTCGAACCCGACCCCGTTGACCGACACCACGACCGGCCCGCCAGGACCGGTGAGTGTCCACGCAAGGTTCGCCTCGACGTCGCCGGGGTTCTCGACCGTGATCGAGTCGGCGGCCGTGGAGGACATCACGTTCAGTTCAGCCAGGTGCGGCAGCAGTCCGTCGATGATGGCCGCGTTCGCCACAGCGAATTGCAGTGCGTCGCGGGCGGTCCAGAACGGGCCCGGGCACTCGATCGACACGAGGAAGTCTGCTGCCAGCGGTAGAGACGACGCTCGGTCGACCTCGAGCCCGGAGTTGTAAACGAACGGCAGCTCGAGGATCTCGCCCGTGGGGTACTCCGCCACCAGCTTCGGCAGCGGCTGCCCCTCGCGAGGCAGCATCACCTGAACCAGCCGGCGGAAGGCCACCTCCGTGTGTGCCCGCGAGGAGCCGCACACGATCACGTTCAGGTCGGCCACGCGGCTGTCGGTCCGCATTCCCCGGTAGGAGGCGCCGGCGGCAGCGCCCCGCGTGAAGCGAGGTACCTTCCTCGGCACGCCCAGGCCCGACGTGCGCGGGCCGCCCATGTAGTCCGAGTGTTGCGTCTCGCCGAGTTCGATCCGGTCAGTTGCAGATTCCAGGAAGAGCCGCACGGTTACCCCACTCTCGCGGCCAAACGACGGCCAGCCTTGAATAGCTTCTCTTCACTGGACAGGCCGGGGTCGCCCGTGGCCGTGTACTGCAGCGTCAATGAACGCTCCTGCGCGGCGGGGGCTCCCGCAGCGCCATACGTGCGCGAACTCAGCCGCGCGGCGGTAGAGCTGGGAACGGTCATCATCGAGTCGAACTGGGCGTCGAGCGCCCTCTCCGACTCGGTCAGACCGGCACCGAATTCCTCGCCGATGGCGAGGCCGGCATTCTTTACCGCTCGCCAGCCGGAGCCGGAGAACGGGCCGCGCTTGGCCGGGCTGTTCGGGAAGAACCCGGCCGCGAAGTCGAGGACCCCGCCGACAGCGTCGCCCACGTTGTCGAACATGCCCCAGATTCCGTCGATGAACCCCTGGATGAGGTCTCGGCCTGAACTCGCCAGCAGCGACCCCATGTTGCCGAGGGCCGACATCGCCCTGCCCGGCAGGTCACCGATGTATCCCACGGCCGTGTTGAGGCCGTTCGACACCGCATTTGACGCGTCGTTCCACATGCCCGAGAAGAACGACACAACGCTCGAGGCGAAACCGGAGACCATTGACACCGCGTTGGAGACGAACCCGCCGATGATGCCGGCCGCTCCGGATACGAATCCGGAGAAGAAGCCGGTCACCTGATCCCACATGCCAGACACTGTTGAGGTGATCGAGCCCGCGAGGCCGACATAGAAGGCGACCAGGCTGTTGATGAAGTCGCTGACCAGGGTGACCGCTCCGGAGATGAATCCGGAGAAGAACTCCGTCACGGTGTTCCACATCCCCGAGATGGTGGTGCCGATCGACACCGCCAGGCCGACGTAGAAGCCGACCAGGCGGCTGATGAAGTCGACCACGAGAGCAACTGCTCCGGATATGAATCCTGCGAAGAAGCTCGTCACGGCCGTCCACATGCCCGAGATGGTGGTGCCGATCGACATCGCGAGGCCGACGTAGAAGCCGACCATGCGGGTTATGAAGTCGACCACCAGCGCGACGGCTCCGGAGATGAACCCGGAGAAGAAGCCGGTCACTGCGGTCCACATGGCCACGACCGTGGCGCCGACGTTGCTGGCGAAGTCCATGAACATGCCCACCGTGTTCGCGAAGAAGTCCACGAACATGCCGATGGTGTTGGTCCCGAAGTCCACGAACATCCCGAAGGTACGTGACGTGAAATCCAGGATCATCCCCACCGTGTTGGTGATGAAGTCCACGAACATGCCCACTGTGTTCGCGAAGAAATCGCGGAACATGCCCATCGTCTGGTTCCACACGACGGCGAGCTGGGCGCCGGCCGCGCCGGATCCGGTGACGAGCTGCACGACCCACGTCAGCAGGTTCGCGATCCAACCGATAACCGCACCGACGACCGTGATTACGAAACCGAGCACCGGCACGAGGAGGTCCGTGAGGACCTGCGCGAGGGCGACGATTGGCGTGATCAGCAGCACGAACAACTGGATCAGCGGGCCGAGGATCGCGCCGGCCAACTGCACCAGGGGGGCGATCAGGCCGATGATCGGGACCAGCAGCGGCAGGACGGCCGCGAGCAGGTCCGAGACAATGCCGATGAGCGAGACGAACAGCGGGAGGATGGCGGCGATTACGGTTCCAAGCAGCGGGCCCATGATGCCGGCCAGCTGCACGATCACGGGCAGCAGCGCGCCGAGGAGCCCACCGATCACGCCGACCAGCGTCCCCGAGAGGGTGGTGAGCACAGGCATCAGTGATGTCAGCGCGCTGGCCAGAGTGCCGCCGAGGGACGTGGCCAGGCCGACGAACGCCGCCACGAGAGTGGGCAGCAGAGGGCCGATGGCCTGGAAGATCAGGGACAGTGGCGAGAACGACTGGATGAGAGTCAGCACCTGCGGCACGAGTGCCGCGAATACTGGCCCCAGGGCGGTGAACACCTGGCCGAACACGCCGCCGATGGTGGAGACCACTGGGCCGAAGCCGGCGGCGAGACCCGGCACGACGAGCATGAAGTCCGCGAGCCTGCTCATGCCGAGGCTGAGGATCGAGAAGACCCCTTCAGCGGCCGGTGCGATCAGGTCCAAGCCGCGGTTCTTGACGAGCACCCACGACTCCGCGAAGTCGCGGGTGTCGGCGGCGACTCCGAGGATGGTGTCACCGCTGGCGCCCGTGGCCGCCATCAGGTCATCGAACGCGATCGTGCCGGACTCGACAGCGCCGATGAACTGCGTCGCACCTCGGGTGCCGAAGATCCCCGACGCGAGGTCGATCGCGGCGGCCTTGTCGCCGGACTGCAGGAGACCTTCGATCTCGCCGGTGACACGCTGGAATGCGGCCTGCGGCTCTTCGCCGTCTTTGGCCAGGGTGACGAGGCCCTTCGACATCGACGCCATGACGGCCGTCGAGTTCAGGCCCGCCTTGTCGAGGCCACCGACTAGGGAGATGGTGTCCTCGAACGAGAAGCCGAGGATCTGCAGCGCGGGGGCCTGCGCCTGGGCGGCGGCCGCGAGTTCGTTCATGCCCACGCCGGTGGCCTGAGACACCCGGAACAGGTTGTCCATCGAGCCAGACACCGCGTCACCCTCGATGCCGAAGGCGGAGAACGCGGCAGTGGTGCCCTGGATGTCGACCTCTTGGCCGAGGATCCGGCCCGCCTCGAGGTACTGGGAGGACACCGTTTCCAGGGTGCCGCCGGTCAGGCCGAGTCGGGTGTTGAGGTCGGCGACGACGGAGCCCGCGGCCTCGAAGCTGGCCGGCACGGTCTTGCCGACATTGCGCGCCGATTCCGACAGCCCCTCGAGCGCCTCGCCGGTCGCTCCGGTGCCGACACGGATCGTGTCTGTCACCTCATCGAATACCGAGCCGATTTCGTAGAGCTTCTTGAACCCGCCAATGACCGCGCCCACGACCGCGCCGGCCGCCAGCACCTTGCCGAAGGATGCTCCGAAGAGCCCTCCGGCCTGGGTGCCGGCAGCCGTGGCGCCGGGCAGCACGCCGTCCGTGATGGACTTCTGCGCACCGTCTGTGGAGACCGTGAGTTCAAGCCAGCCTGTCGCGAGTTTTGCGCCTTCACCGGCCACCGGTCACCACCTTCTATCTGGGTTTGTATTTCGCCAGTCGGCGGTCCATCTCTTCGATGGACATTGAGTCGCCCAGCTGCTTCGGCGCGCCCTTCACGGACATGCCGGGGATGCTGATCGGCTCGGGCTTGGGCGCCTTGCGGTCCTGGCCGAGCTGCCACGACATCCCCCGGAGCGTGTTGAGCACTCCAACGAGCAGGTAGTCCGCCGCCTCGTACTCCGCGGCCGGCCCACGCTGGGCCCGCCGGAACGCCGAGTCCATCGGCGAGTGCTTCAGGATCACGAACAGGTCGTGCCAGGTCAGAGCCGGGGAGCCCAAATCCCGCAGGCGCAGGCCGCGGTCGAGTAGGTCGTACTCGATGGCCTCCTCGAACTCGTCTAGGACTCGGAGGAGGCCTCGGATTCCCCCAACTTCACGCCGTTGTGCGCGTAGAAGTCGAGCTGGAACTGCTTGAATTCGGCCTTGTTCATGCTGTCGATCGCGTCGAGAGACTCCTCGTCCGCGAGGATCTCGATCATCGTGAAGAACTGGTCAGACTCCGACTTGTGCCGGTTCTTACGCGCGAAACCAACCTGGAGCACGTCTGCGGCGTCGGCCAGCTGGAACTCCTCACCTCCCTGTCGGAATGTGAATCCGCCGTGGGCGGCCTTCGTCGCCTTGGGGAGGTGGTCCTGGGGCTTGCGGGGTGCTGCCATGATGCTGACTCCTTCTCTTGCTGACCCTTGCGAAATGAAACATGCGACCGGGGCGAAGGGTCAGCAAAAACCCCGGCCGCATGGATGTGCTCTACGCCTCGGCGAGGACCTTGCGGCCGTCGTCCCAGTACTCGTAGAAGTAGTTGCCCTCGGCGTCGGGGAACAGGGTGATCGTCACGCCGCGCGCGGCAATGTCGTCGTCCTTGTACTCCACGTCGTCGCGCTCACCGATCTGCGCGTCGGGGAACTCGATGCGGCCTTTCGCGTCGCCCGAGAACACCTCGATGATCCAGGCCTTGTGCGGCGAAGGAGCCGACTTGCCGATGATCGCGAGCTTGTTGCCGGCCTCGGCGGTGGCGGCGGTAAACGTCACGTTCTCGTCGCCGTAGATGAGCGCCTGCGTGAGCGCGTTCAGGTACTCGGCCAGGGTGAACTTCGCCGTGAACTCGGTGGACTTGACGATGGTGATGAGAGGGTCGCCACCCCATGCCCGCTTGGTTTCGGCGTCGGGCTTCTCCTGGCGGCTGAACCCGGAGTCTCCGAGGTAGCCGACCGAGACGAACAGTGCGTCGGGCGGGGTCGACTCGTCGGTGGGTAGCTCGGTGCCGACCGGCGCGACAAGGATGCCGCCCGATACCGCCGGCTTACCGACAATCGCGTTGCTTGCGTTGTTGGACATGATTCCCCTTTCGTGGGAGATAGGAAAACCCCTCCCACGAAAGGGGAAGGGGGTACTGGGGGAGGCGCCCAGGCGGGCGCTGTGAGGGCTGGGAGCTAGGTCAGCGCCGAGTACCTCACCCGGACGCCCATCAGCGCCCGGTAGCGCTCCTGCGCCGTCGTCGGGTCGGGTAGATGGGAAGGGGCACCGATGGTGGTCACGCCGAACAGGACGCCGTGCTGGTCTTTCAGCACCGCGCGGGCCAGCCGTACGAGCAGCGCCGCACGCGGAGCGGTTGCCGCCCACCCCTCGAGGTAGATCGAGCAGTTGTCCGAGATGATCGTTTCCTCAGTGCCGCCGAACAGCTCGATGCGGATAAACTCCGGCGGCCGCGGGTTCGCGACCTTCGTAGAGATCGGCACGCCAGGCAGCAGCCCGACCAGTCCGCCCTTGAGCGCGGCAACGACGAGCGCCTCCACATCGGGAGGCCCGAGAAGCTCGGCCATCAGCTGCGTCCAGCGTCGAAGGCGCGAGTGAGCGCCTGGTCTTCGGCCTCAGCCTTCATCGCGTCCATCGTGGCCGTGACCACGACGACGCGCGCTCGGGTCTGACCCGTGGCATTGATCACCAGGAAGTCCTCGGCACCGCCGGCCGCGGCCGAGATGGCGTTCGCTCGCTTCATCAGGTCGCCCTGAACGTCCGGGCTGCGCCGCACCTCGTTGAACCCGGGGATGTTGATCTCTAGACGGAACTTGGACACGGCTATCCCTCCCATGTCTTTAGCAAAATGAGGGTGTGGTCGAGGAAACCCAGGCCGTTGTCGTTCGCTGCCGGCTCACCGTCCACCGAGTAGGTGGTGCCTCGGTACTCGACGTCGTCAGTGGCGAGCACGTCGACCCCAGGAGGGGCGAAGATGGTGTGCTGAATCAGCGTCGCGTCGCGGCCCACGAGCACCTCGTCGGTTGCACCGGGCTGGCCCGCGCACCCGTCGATAGGCAGCCGGTCCGGGTTGTTCCGATCCGGTGCGAGGTTGCCGTGCCCGTCATCCACCAGGGGATAGCGGACGCGCGTGATCGAGGACATGGCGAACACCTCCGCGATCACGAGCGGCCGTCCTTGAGCTGGTATCTGGCCACGCACTCCGCCCACCGCTGAGTCACCCCAACGGAGGCCTGCACGCCGAACGTGACCGACTGCGCACCGAGCGACGCCTGCTGGACACCGGCGAGCACCTTGTACTGCAGCTCGGCCTGCTCGAGCACAGCGTCCTCGATGTCGCCGGGAACCTGGTCGTACCCGTGCGAGTACGTGACCTGCACGTTTCCGAGGTCGTCTGGCCACCCCGCGGGGCGGCGCAGGATGCCCCGCGCCGCCGACGTGCGGTAGTCCGTGATGGGAACCCCGTCGATCTCCACTGCCGTGGTGCCGATGACGGGCGCCGCCGGAAGGAGGAGGGCTCGTGACCCGTCTCCGTCCAGCAGCACCACGTCGTCGGAGACCCGCGAGACGGGGTGACCGACTGCGCCCCTAAACCGGGCCGACGCTCTCTTCAGCGCCAGCAGCAGCTTCGCGTCCGTTGCCGGCTTTCCGGTCAGGGTTGCGAGGTCGGCCACGCTTGCCAGCGCTGGCAGGGTTGTCTCCGGCATCAGTCACCGCCTCCTCTTTCACAACGAGCCCGCGCCGCTGCGCGTCCTCGGGTCGGTACCGGACGTTGCCGATGATGATCATCAGCCGGCGATGAGGTCGATCACGCACAGACGGGCAGCGTTGCGGATCAGCTGCACAGCCCGCTCCTCCGCACGGATGTACGTCAGGTTGCGCTGCGCGTAGTCCTTGTGCTGGTTGAACGCGAGCACGTTCAGCTCCTCGAGGGAGAGCAGGTGGATCGTGGCGAAGTCGCCGATGATCGCCTGTCCGACCTCGACGGCCTGCGAGCTGATTCGCTCGTAGCCCCACGCGGTGGACGGTCCGCCGGAGAACGGGCCGTTGCCGAGGTAGCGCTCGTTCAGGTCCTTGAGCAGGTCCCACGCTTCGTCGTCCTCGGGGTTGAGGAGCACGCCACGGATGGTCGAGCCGGAGGTGACACGCAGCTTGGTGATCGCCTTGCGCACCGTGGTGGGCACGTCGACGGCGAACGCCTGCTGCAGCACGCCCGAGGTGTTGAGCACACCGGCCGGCTCGTCAGCGGTGCCGGCACCGTTGAGCAGGATGTTCTCGATCTCGATCTCGAGGTTCTCCCGCAGGGTCGAGTCGATGAGCGAGGTGATCACCCCGTCGTCGGACAGCTCCTGGTTGGTGACCTCCATGCCGTCCGCGTAGGTGTAGGCCTTCGCGTCGGCCGTGGTGGTGGTCAGCGTGGACAGAGGCTTGAGGCCGGTCGCCGCGGTGGTGCCCGTGGTCGTGGTGGCCTCGGCCACGATAGACGCGTTGTTGGTCTTGCTGACGATCTGGCGGTACTGGAACCAGGGGAGGTTCGTGTTGCCGCGGGTGATCAGGTCGAGCAGGCGCCGCTCGGGGCGGTAGACCAGATCGTCGATCTCGTTGGTGCGCACGGCGCGGGAGTTGCCAGCACCAGCGGTGCCGAGCGGGTCGGCCTTGCGGATGATGCCGCCGATCTTGTCGGCCTTGATGGAGATCGGGGTGTCCTTGCCGACACCGGACGGGTGCGCGGTGCGGAAGCCCTTGTAGGCGTCCGACTTCACGAACCGTTCACCGAGCGATCCGCCCAGCTGCAGGTCGGCGTCGGGCTTGGCGATCGGGGCGGTCTTCGCGATGTCGGCGAGGGAGGCGGAGACGCCGGCGCGCTTGGCGATGGTGTCCTCCAGCACGCTCTTGCGCAGCACGATCTCATCGATGCGGGCAATGTCCGCCTCGGTGAAGTCGCTCTTGGTGGACAGTTTCGCGGCCTCAGCAACAAGGGCGGCGAGTTCGAGCTTGGGGTCCATTTTCAGGAGTCCTTTCCGATAAGTAGTGCAATTGCCTTGGCCCTTGCGGCTGGCAAAACGAAAGGCCCCGGAGTCTCCGAGGCCTTGCTGGTGTCTTCGTTCCCGTTGCCGGGCGGTGAAGCCTTGTTCACTGCACCGAGGATCTCGGTCAGTTGGTCTTTGATGTGGGTCAGCGAGAGCGTGAGCAGCCCGCCGTCCTTGGCCACGCGGGCGTCGAAGTCGGCCTTGATCGAGATCAGCGCCGTCTCGGTGTTCGCGCCCCGGAGAGTGGGCCCGACCTCGATGAGGTCAAGCTCTTTGAGGTGCCAGACGGTCGATCCGTCTGCGAGCGTCTCCATCGAGTAGCCGTCCTCGGGCGAGGACGCGACGAAAGAGAACTGCGTGACCCGGCCCGCCTTCATCAGCTTGTAGACCTGGGCCGCGGTGGGATTGGAGAGGTCGAGCTGGCCCACGATCTTCAGGCCCGCTTCGGTCTCCTCTGCCTTGACCACGCCGCCGAGGTGCGCGAACGGGTCTTCCCACATATGGGACCAGACGATCGGGATCGGTTGCCCCTTCTCCGCCCACGCCTCGAGCGTGTTGGTGAACGCGCCGGCGTCGATGATGTCGCCCTGGCTGTCGACGTTGCCGAACACGGCCACGAGCGCCTCGAACGTGCCCTCGTCGGAGTTCTCTGTGACGGTCGCGGTCGCGTCAAACGCGGCCCGCTTTATTCTTGCTGCCATATCTCCACTCCTAAAATCGGTATTCGAGGCCGCATGTGCAGCCCGCTACTTCGTCGACGTCGCCGCCATCACCGGGCCACATGAGCCCGTTACTGAACGGCTGATCGACCTTCGCCGTCTCGCCGTCCATCGCCGCATGAGAGGGGCGAGGGTTTCCGGAGTTGACGATCCAGACCTTCTCATTGAGGCCCGAGGCCTTGGCTGCGTCGCGGCTGCCGAAGCCGAGTGAGTCCGCGACTACGGATCCCGCCCAGGCCACCGCGGCCACGCTAGCCAGGACTTCGAATGCGCCAGAGATGCCGTCTGAATCGTCGGGGTCCACCTCAGCGACAGCCGCGATGACACCCTCGTTGATTCCGACCGCGGCACGCTCGGCCATCTTCGCCACGTACGGGCGCATGACGTCCTCCGCGAACCCATCGCCGGACGGGTTGAACTCGGCGAGGACGGCCGCGGCGCCCGCCGCAGCAGAGCGCCACGCGGATCCGCTCACGGCATCGGCCATCACGTCATCCCACGCCTGGTGGAACGCCTCCGGGTCGACATCGCTGCCGGCCAGCTCCTGCTCTTGCTGCCGGTAGACACGCTCGATGGCCTTCGTCAGCCGCTCACGCTCCGTCTCCGGCGTCGCAGCCTTCGAAACGAGCGCCCGCTTGCCGCCGGATTTCACTGGCGCGAGAGCAGGCGTTGGGGCCGTGTCCTGCGGTGAGGCCAGACCCCCCTCGGTGACGTTCATCGGCACGATCAGTTCCTCAGTGCCGTCGACGTAGGACAGGTTCATCCGGGCGCGAGCCTCAGACCTGAGCATCCACGGCCCGCCCACCGAAGTGGACAGGATCTGTGCCTGCTCGAGGAAGCTGCCATTCAGCGCGGACTCGCGGTCGAGCTCGGCGTACACGCCGGGCTTCTCGGCCAGGCTCGGCACCAGTTCCTGGTTGACCACCTGCTGGAACTCTTCCAGCCGCGGGCCCAGCGCCGGCCCGAACAGCATTTGCCGGAAAGCGGCGATGTTCGAGAACGTGCCTTGCCGGGCGCCGACCAGTTCGGGCGGGATGTGGAACGCCGACGCAACCTCGGAGTCGGTGAGCTGGCGCCCCTCGATATCCTTCGCGTCGATGGGCTTGATCGTCTCGAGCACCTCGTACTCCATGCCGTCATCGAAGACCGGCGAGCCGCCGGCGTTCGTGTCGCGCCACTTGCGGAACTCCTCCACGAACCGGTCTCGGGTCGCGTCGTTCTTCCACTGTGACCCGGCGGGCCGCTTGATGTAGCCGTTGAACTTCGGGCTGTTCTTCCACTGCGCACGCCGCCACTCCACGGCGTTCTTCTGCTCCTCGAGCAGCGCGTGCAGGGTGACCAGAGGGGAGACGCCGAGCGATCCGCTGGGCGACCAGCCAGAGCCCAGCGCTATCGGCATGTCCGTGATGTCGAGGACGCCGCGGGAGTGCTTGACGCCGACCCGCTCGATGTTGCCGAGGATGTCGGCTTCGATGTCGAGGATTCGCGGCGAGATGCGCTGCAGCTTGTCGCCGATCAGGGCGACACACCAGACGTCATACAGGCAGGAGTCAATGACCACGTCGTGCCAGAGCTTGTAGCCGGACACGAACCGGCGCGGGTTGTTCAGGTTCGACTCCACGGGGGAGCCGGCCATGCGGCGGCGGTCGGTATCCGTGACCCGCTGGTACGCATGCCAGGGGACCGACGCGTGGTTGCGGGCGATGAACCCGACGACCTTGCGCACGGACGGCTGAGTGCGCCAGATCTGCAGCGGGTCGATCGGGCCCATGCTCAGCGACGACAGCGGGACGCCCGGGTCGGAGACCGGGATGCCCCACGTCGTCTTCGTCGGGATGCCCGACCCGATAGTGACCACGCCACCTGAAGAGACAGCCACCATCACGTCACCTGCACAATCATGATCTTCGTTACGGGGACGACGACCACGCCATCGGCGGGCGTCGGCCCCTGCGACTGCAGGAACTCCGCGTCACGCAGCCGCAGCGACTTGCGCGACCACGACCAGAGAGCAGTACCCGACAGGGCCGACCCATCCGACAGCGACACGAGCAGGTGCTTACCTGGCCAAAAAAACATGCGGGCTCCTCACGCGATAATCAAGCTGTGTTCCTCGTCGTACGCCGACTGGAGGATCTCTTCATTCATGGCTTCGGAAAGCGCGTCGACCAGGGCGGCCACGCCGTCGATCTTGTCGCCCGATTTCTTCTTGGACGGCTTGACGTTCTCGGCCGCGTCGATCTCCACGCCGAGGTTGTCCACACACCAGCGCGTCACGGGGTTGCCGCCGTGCATCATCATCGGCTTCGATGGCTTGCCCATGAGGACCAAGCGCTGCAGCATCTTCGTCGGCGGGGAAAGCGTCAGGAAACCCTGTCGCACCTTCACCAAGTTCATGCCGTCAGCGGCCAAATCGTTCGTCAGCTGCGAAGCGTTGAACGGGTCGAAGCCGATGGACAGGATCCGGAACTTCTCCGAGTCGAGACCGATCTGCGTGCGGATGTAGTCGTAATCCTGGACGTTGCCGGGCGTGACGGTCAGCCATCCGTCCTTCACCCACTGCGAAGCGGCCCCATTCGTGCGCTTATCGAGCGCTCGGACGTTGTCCTCGGGTGTCCAGTAGCGCCAGATGGCCTTGTAGGAGCCGTCAGATTGGGGGAAAAGGAGGCACAGAGAGGACAGGTCAGACACTGACGCGAGGTCGAGGCCGCCGTAGCACTCCTCACCCTTCAGCGAAAGCTCCGATATGAGGCCCTGATTGCGATCCCAGGCGTGCAGATCGATGTATTTCGTCTCCTGTTTCGTCCGCACATTGAGGTTCAGACGGGAGAAACGGGCGAGATTGGCGGGGGAGGCCTTCGCTTTCTGCGACTCGGCGTCCATAAACGCCTTCGTCGGCGAGATCCCGTAGCCGGGGTTGGCCATCCGGTGCGTCTCTTCGGCGTGCGGGTCGGACCCCTCGGGCGCCGCGAAGATCACGGCGTACTCAGACGGAGACTTGATCGCACCGCGGCAGAGCTGCTCGACCGTCGCACGCTTCTGCGCGTAGGGCGTGAGCTGACCGCCGTCGTCGGCGGTCGTGATGATGAACCCCAGCGGCTGGTCACGCGCACCGGTGCCGGACTCGAGCGCATCGATCACGCTCATGTCCTTGTGCACGTGCATTTCGTCGGCGATGTATCCGTTCGGGTTGGTGCCCTGCAGCAGGTCACCGATCGAGCCGACCGCCATCATGAACGACTGGTCGACCTCGCGGACGATCTCCTTCTGCATGGCCTTGATGCCGGCGGCCTGGAAGTCGGGCGAGTTCTTCGCGATCAGCTTGGCCGGCCGGTACGCGTTCATTGCCTGGTTCTTGGAAGCGGCCGCGGCGATGACCTGGGCGCCGGACTCACCGTCGCCGAATGCGAGGTACAGGCCGATGCCGGCGGCGATCGTCGTCTTGCCGTTCTTGCGGGGGACCTCCACCCACACGGAGCGGATAATCCGGAGCACACGACCGAAGGTGTCGCGCTTCACCCACCCGAAGATCGGGGCGATGATGTACGCGACCTGCCACGGGTCGGGCGTCAGGGGGTGACCGGCCCACTTCCCCTGGGTGTGACGCATGCGCTTGAGCGCGTCGATGACCTTGTCTACCCGGGCGGGGTCGAAGTACGCACCGCGAACGGTGCGCGGCTCCTTCGTTCGCCACAGCGGACGCTGCAGCGGGGTGATCTTGTAGCCCCGGTCGGCCAGATACCACTCGACCTCGGGCGACAGGTCCGCCGAATAGGTCTTAGCCGCTGACCGCGAACGGGTTGCCTGCACCATCCGCGTCCTCCTTCGACATCGAAACGCGAGCACGCGCCACGAACGAAAGGCCCAGCTCCTTTGCGAACTGGAGGAACGCAGTCGAGTGATCGCGGAAGACTTGCGACGCGGGGTTCTTCATCTCGCGGTCGTTCTTCGCGTCGTACGTCGTGGGCCCGTTCTCGAACAGGTCGTCGGACGCCTTCACCGCGGCGAGGTAGTGACGGATGGCCAGCTCGAGCGTGGCGCCGTCGACGGCGGCGATGAGGCCGGCGTCATCGAGCTGCTGCGCCAGCGTGTCCCACATTGCGGACACGGCCTCGGGCAGATCCGCCGGTTTCGTCGGCTGCGTCGGGCTGATACGAGAGTGCATCGACTTCACATCGAGCTTTTTGTCCGTCACCAGGCGCAGTTTCGGGGGCAGTTTCAGCTGTGAAACAGGGCCTCGAGTGCCCATAGCACACCTCCGAATCACAGATAAAAAGGGGTAAAACTCACACGCACACGAGCAGAGCTACCAGCGACGCGCTTCTGATGAATCGCCTGGCAAATCTCAACTCCCCTACCCCCTGTGTGGGGTTAGGCGGGGTGGGACTTGCTTCGGCGAGAGCGGGCCATGCGTGCGAGGTCTTCGGTGGTCTTCGTGTCATCACATGGGATGCAGAGGGCCCAACCGTTCGACGGGTCGTAGAGAGCGCCGCCTTCACCGACTGGCACCTTGTGGTCTGAACGCTTGGCAGGTGACTGACCGCAGTTCTCGCACAGCTTCGTGCCGCCTGTCGGATCGGTCATCACCTTCTTGCGCCACTGGTACTCGAGGGAACGATCCATCTGCAGCGTGTGCTGTGACGGGTTCTCCCACGCCTTGCGCTGATGAGCTGGGCACTTGCCCTTGAACGTGGACACCGCACCACACAGTGGATCAGAGCAGCGGGGGGCTGGCGTGCTGGGGATGGTGGCCTCCTGGGCGTTAGCGGGAGCGCAGCGGTCGGCCGTCGTGGGGCCCCGTACGCGAGCTGGCAGTACGCTGTGATGCGGACTTGACATAGGGGGACGCGATGCTGGCATTGGCACAAGACGCCGAGGTAAGAGACGCGTGGGTAGAGGTTTTACGAACTGCGGTGCCGGCCTTCGCGCTTCTCTTTGGGCCTGCGGTAGCGGTCTTCAATGCACATGCAGGATCCTTGCGGAAGTCGGAACGGCTCAGCGACATTGCGGGCAAGATGACGGACTCGTCGGAGCGCAGCCTCATCGAGGATCTACGGGATGACTATGCAACCACGTGGGCGCTGAAGCAAATGGCGCCACAGCACAACGGCCTACGTGGCGCTACGGTCGCCATTTACGCTTTGGCCGGGGTAATCCTTCTGGCGTGGATGATCATCTCGGCATCCAGCGAAGACAACCTCTTCAGTTGGTCGCTCTACGCCGTGGGGATTGTGGTCGTTTCCGTCGCCTTCCTCCTGCAGCAGCGCCGAAATGCCAAGCGGATGAAGTGGATGCGGGACGAGCGGGGGAAACGCTACATGAGGCCGCCGCTGCATTCGCGCCTGCTGGTGGCAGCAAACGCCGGCACATAGCGGCTACCGCTATGTACTGAGGGTCAGAGCAGCGCGGCGGCGGTGCAATCGGCGTACGGACACCCTCCCAGTTCAATCAGTAATAGCGCGTGGCTGCTCTTCCCGAATGAGAGCTGCCGTTACTGATCGCTGGCCGCTTCGCGCTGGGTCTCACGTTGCTCGTTCTGAAGCGCGTCCCAAAGGAGATTGACGACGATGAGGAGTGAGATGGCGACATAGGACAGGCAGGTTGCGCTCAGCCCGCTTAGAGCACGAGCCCACAAGTCCACGGCAACTGTTGGGCACTGGAGATTCAGGTTAGCGAGGATGAAGACTGCGATGGCCGCGAGCACGGAGACGAGAAGACTGACGAGGATGTGAGCCGCTGCCTCGTTCAGGGACCGAACGTCAATCTCATCCACTCGCCTGTACCGGGTCAGGATGCGCTCGCGCCAGCTGGCGACCTGTGCGAATCCCGTAAGCAAAGCGCCCGCCAGCAGCGCACAGGCTGCTAGTAGCTGATCGGCCTGAGTGAAGGTCAGGCCGAATCCAAAGACAAGTCCACCGACGATCAGGGGCAGGCCGAAGAGAACTACTCGCGTGGGTACGTCGGCGGGCTCTGTTCCCGAAAGCCTTCGCTTACGTAGGCCTTCGACTAACGCTCCTATTAGCGGTCGGGGATCGAGTCTCTCAGGCAAGAATCCACCTCACGGGCATCAATTTTCTGGACCTCGAGTCGCTCTTGTCGAGCGATAGTCGCGACTCTTGGTGCGACACGATCGTAATAGTAGTAAGTGTCGGGACTTGAGTCCGCGACCGGATACGTGAAAACGTCCCGAAGAGTATCAACGGCGATAGTCGTCGTTTCATGGGCGTCGCTCCGAACGCTGATCGCAGCACTCTCATAGCGGTCACCCTCGTCCTCTTCCAACAGGTCTCGTTCGTACAGCAAAGCAGCAAGCTCCGACACTCCCTCAGTCTGGGACGTGGACTCACCCTTGCGAAGGCGGCCGGCCCACTTACGACCGATCCCGCGACCTACCTTCTTGACGTCGGCGTCTCGCAGGGTGATCTTTAGAATTCGATCTACTGTCGGGCGGTTAGAACCGCGATTTGACGCCACGGTGCTCTTGAAGGTTGCAGTGGCCGAGTCAGCTGAGCTAAGAATCGAGTCGAGGTATTCGTTGTCAGCGGCTTGCTTCGCGTCGAAAAGCAAACGCGCATGCGCTTGTCGAGGTGGGGGCGTCACTCCGCTAGCTCGAATCGTCGCACGCTCGTTTCTTTCCTGCTCCTCGGCCTCTTGACGGCGGCGTAGGCTCTCGCGCGACAGCATACTCAGGAGTCGACGGTGGGGGTCGCGGCGGTGAATCACTTCGACGATGAGGAGAAACCTCGTGTCAGTTCCTTTCGGAAACAGGAGGGTTACCTTGTGATCCGCTTCGGGTGACCACCCCTCGAGGTTTTTCGGCTTTTTACTTGCTCTCGTGGCCATGCGATGGCTTCCGGTCTCTCCCATGGCCACTGAGACATGGACCAGATCCGCGCGCACGACGTACGGCTCGTGCACCGTAAGCGTCACCGTGGGCTTGGACGGGCTGCCGTCGGCAGGCACACGCCCTTCGAAGCTTTGGGTTCCACGTTCCTGCAATCGTTCGAGTAGCTCGATGACTTCGTTCCGAACTGCTGAGGATTTGGAGACGTTTAGAGGATCTTTGTCCTTTTTTTGATTGGGATACGCCTGGACAACGAATACGCGGAAACCGTGGGCTCTGGCCATGAGGACAAACTACTAGTTGACCGCCGAGCGACGAGACCGAACTCGGGCGGATGGCGACACGGGCGGGGCAGGCAGGCCGGGACAATGTCCGCGCCGCGCCCTGCCCCGCCTGGTGCCCGCCGACCACATCAGTCCCGGAATGCGAATGCTCACCCGGCGCCCGGTATGTACGCGCGCGCGTAGTCAACGTCGCGTCGTCCCGAGGGCCGGGGAACTGGAGGGCTGCAGCAGTGTGGACTGGGGCGGCGGGCGTATCCGGCCGGGGGCACCCAGCCGGAAGCATCGGTTAAATGCAGAAGGCCCGCCGTTTCCGGTGGGCCCACTTCTGCACTACGTGAATCGTAGCAGTTTCTTTCGCGGGTTTCGCATGAATGTCAAGTCGTGTCTTGCGTGCACGTGTGGACCGGGCACGCCTCGATCTTGTCGAGACGCAGTTTCCAGACCTTGCCGGACGGCGCATTCCCGCACAGAGCGAATCCCTTGGCCCGCGCCTCGGCCTCAGTGCTTGCAATTACCTCCACGGGAACTGCGCGGCCCCAATCGTCGTAGTAGTAGCCGGTCGGGTCCGAGTAGATGCGACGGAACTTGAACAGTGATCCGGTCGGCGATGGAGGAACGGTCGCCGCGATGACTGCCGCCTGTGCGGCCACCTCGGCGTCGTGCTTGGCAAGCCAGCGGTCGAACTTCACCGCTTCATCGTCAGAGAACTCCATCTGAGTACTGGTCACAGGAATGAACGCGACGGCGTTCCGCACGTCTTGGTCACGCATCGGTTGCTCCTTCGGTGCCGGCGCTGGTGGAGGAAAGGATGGTCAGCGGAGCGAACTTGCGGGCAACCCACTCCGAGCCGAACGCCGCCGACTCATAGCCGCACCACAGGCCGCCGCGGTACTGCATCACGTCGCCGTACTTATCGATGACGACCGTGCGGTCCGGTAATGCGTCGATCTCGTGCGCGTCGGTGACCGTGCGTGGCTTGGTGGCGGCTTCGAGCGCCCGCTCCGCAGCCTTGCGCGCCACGAACAGGATGTCGGTGTCCTGGACGTACTTCACGTTGGCGGCCTCGACCATGCCCAGGAGCTGGGCGTTGTACCTGTCGGCGAATTCGAGGGCCTCCAGCACCCGGTCGCCCAGCGTGGCGGACCGGCAGATGCACCACCCCTCGGCGAACAGGTCACGTACCTCGGCGATCAGATCCGTGTACTTCGTCCCCGCTGCCGATGGCGCCGGCTGTCGCTGCTCCCGGTCCGCTGCCTCGGCGGCCTCGATGTCCAACCTGGTCACCCGGTCGGTGTGCTCTTCGTCCTGCATCATGCGGTCCTCCTCGCTGCTCTGGGACGCCCTACCCGGGCACCCGACTTCTTCGCTGCCTCGAGCAGCCGATCCTCCCGACACAGGTCGAGCGTGAACGTCAACAGCTCGCGCTCCTCCCACCGGTAGATCGTGGATAGGGACTTGCCGACCCGCACCGCGGCGGCCTTCCTCGTGAGGAACTTCATGCGGCCTTGCCCTCCTTCTTGCTGAATGCGACAGCCCACAGGCCGTCGTCGTCGTCGTCGTGCTTCTCCCACCCGCACTTTGCGCAGAGGTAGCGGGTGGGCCCGCCCTCGCGACGAGGCGGAATGACCTTCACCGCACGCATCCCGCACGCCACCTCGGGGCACGGCTGCGCAGCCCAGAACGCCTGGTCCTCGGTCGGCCACCGCCGCACCGCCCGGAGGATCGTCCACGCGTCCTTGTGCTCCTCCGGCGGCATGTCGATCACGTCAGCGCACAGTCCCCGGATCATGTCCCTGTCGTTGGCCAGTACGTCGAGCATCCCGACGATGGCTTCCACAGCGTCGAGCGCGTGGCCGTGGGCGGCGTCCGACTCCTCGCCAGGCTCGAGGCCCACGATGCGCAGCCCCGCCCAGCGCCGGAGAATCCGGATCATGTCGTCCGAGGCGTCGATGAGATCCGCCTTCACCGGGGCCGGCGCAGCATCCGACGCCGATCCGCTCACCATCTCCTGGTCGTACACGGCAGCTTTGAGCGGATCAGCCTGCGAGCGGATAAGCGCAATCACGTCTGGCGCCGCCTCGAGCGTGGTCAGGAGCCGCTTGTGGCACCGATCGCAGATGAGAGCACCATCCCGCGCCACCGTGGGCACACAGCCCCGGCAGCCGTCCTCGTCGACATCCCCGAAGTTGGGGCACGCCGCGAAGTGGACACCGCGGACCGTGCAACCACGGACGCACACACGCTCGATCATCAGAACGGGGTCTCGTCGGAGAAGTTACCCGGGGTCTCCCGGACGTCGGCACCAGCGGTGCCGGCCACGGGGGCAGTCGGTGCCCACGGCTCGTCGTTCCCCTGCGGCGAGGACGGGGCCGCACCCCGAGCTGCAGCAGACTGTGCCCGGGTGAGCGACGCCGTGGTGTACCGCAGCGACGGGCCGATCTCGTCAATCTCTAACTCCATGCTGGTGCGCTTCTCGCCCTCCTTCGTCTCGTACGAGCGTTGCTTGAGGCGACCCGACGCGATCACCCTGCTGCCCTTCGTGAGAGAGCCGGCCACGTGCTCCGCGAACTCCCGCCACACCGACGCCCGCAGGAACAGCGCCTCGCCGTCCTTCCACTCGCTCGTCGCCCGGTCGAAGTTCCTCGGTGTCGACGCGATCGTGAAGTTCGCCACCGCCAGGCCGTTCTGCGTGTACCGCAGCTCCGGGTCGGACGTGAGGTTTCCCACGACCGTGATTACAGTTTCTCCAGCCATCAGATGGCCTCGCTTTCTGGTTTGGTGATTGCGTTTCGGGGCCTGCCACGTTTCGTCACGGGCGGCAGGTGTAGCTGGTTTCGACGTTGAAAGACCGTGCCCGCGCTCACGCCGAGCTGAGCCGCGATCCGACCGTCCGTCAGGCCCTGCCCGTGGAGCTTTGCCACCGAGACGAACTGCTCGTCACGATCGCGGCGGATCATCGCCCTCGATCGCTTCGGCATCGGCTTCGGTACGTACTTCGGCTTGGGCTTCGGTGAGGTCACTGGCTCCGGAATGGGTGCCGGCTGCATCCTCGGCTTCGGCGGAGTTGCGAGAGCGTGCCGTACGAGCTGCTCGACCAGGACGTGTGACTGAATGCCCCGGTTGTCCGCGATCGCCGCCAGTGCCCTGTACTCGTGGGCCGCGAGGTCGAGGACGATGGATACCCGGCTCATGACTTGGCCTTCTCGAACCGTGGCGCCGCGTGCCGGCCGCACTGGCACTTGTGCAGCTCCCGGCGGTGGCAGTCGCGGCTCTTGCACTGGTCGCACTCCAGCGACAGGTCCGAGATCCGCAGCACGTTGACGGTCGTGCCGTCGTCGCGGGTCATGGGCATCGATGCCGGGGGAGTGAGGTCGGCCGGTGCGTAGACGGTGACGCGGATCAGGTTCCGGCTCGAGTACGTGTAGCTGGTGTCCATCAGTCATCCGCCTCTCGAAACGTGGGACGACTGCTGACGAGCTGCTGATCCGACCATGACCTGTGACGTAGCCGAGCGGTGCCGCAGTTCCTGCAGGGGGAGTTGGTCCCTTGAGGATGCGAGCGACAGAACGGTGAAGGTGGTGTATCCGGATCGGTTCGCGAGTTCTCCCCCTCGGCACTCTCCCGAGCCCACTCGGCATCCCTCCACGCACCCTCTCCCTCCGACCCTCTCTCGCTCTCTCTTCTCTCTCCCTCCCCAGCCGCGAATTGATCCGGAACGTTTCCGGATGGATTCCGGACGGGTGCCGGCTGGATCCGCGACTCCGCTGGATGGTCCACACGCGGCCACTCGGTGATCTGGAAGTACGTACGCGGGCCCACCTGATACAGCACCAGGTAGCCGGCGTACGCCAGCTCGAGTAGGTGCGTCGTGATAACCGAGTCCGTCACGTCCTCGTCCAGCGCCCACAGCGCTGCCTTGATCAGCGCCGGCGTCGCCGACTCCCGGCCGTGATCGTCGGCGTACAGCCGCAACCCGATCGCCGTCAGCCTCGTGGCCTTCGACAGCGCCCCCAGATCCTCGTCCCGGAACATCTCCGGCAGGATGTCCCTCTTCCTTTTCATACCCATAGCGCCTGATTCCCTGCATCATCGTCTTGATTGCCCGGCCCAAACTCGCGGCCGTGACCTTGAAACACTCCGTGAACCCGCGCCCGCCCTTGAGCAGGTGCAGGCTGTCGTTCTCCCGCGTGAACGCCCGCTCGAACCAGCCGTCGAGCTCGGCCAAGGCGCCGCGCTCCCAGATCGACGGGGTGTCACGCAGCAGCACGATCACCACGCCGCCGGTCGCACCGAACCCGCGCAGGCGCGACATCTTCCACGCCCGCCCGATCTTCAGCACCTGGTGCTCGGGCCAGTACACGGCGTACGTCATCGCCAGCCGCGGCATCGCCGGGGCGCTCACGCTGCGAGCCTCGGGGGAGTGGCCGACGCATTGCCGGCGTCGTCCAGCCACACGTCGCAGCCGTACACGGCATGGGCGGTGATAGGGACGAGTCGCGGGTTGTCGGACTCCTTGAGCACCAGGCCGACCATGCGAGCCGAGACCGGGTTCGCGTGGCACCAGCCGTGGCAGCCCGTCGTCCCCGAGCCGCACAACAGCACGGCGTTCGAGACCTCGTCGCCGCCGCGGCGGGACCGGAGCTTGCGATGGTGGCGCGAGCCGCCGGACCAGATGACCACGCCGCAGCGTGCGCACCGCTGCCTCTCGCGGGTGTCGATCTTTTCGTTCCGAGCGGTCAGGGCCAGCCCCGTCAGGCGGAGAGGCCGGGCCGGCTTGTGGTGGGCGCTCACTCGTCACCGCCCTCGTCGTCGGCGGCGTCGTCGGCGGCGGGCGCCGGGTCCGGCACGGGGATGAGACTCTCTTCGACCTCGGACACGCCATAACCCCACGCGGCCAGCTGGGCGAAGTACACGCCGATCTGGCCGTCGACCCTCTGCCAGGGGCTGGCCGTCAGGTTGTTCTCGTTGTCGAGGACTGCCAGCGCGGTGAGGATCCGTTCGGCCTTCGCCGGGTTGGTGGCGAGGTGCTCGGCGATCTGGTCCGGGGCGCTGCTGAAGCGGGAGAACTTCATGCCAAGCATCGCGGCCCCGCTCTCGGTGACCTTCGACGGGAGCGCCTCCATGCCGCCGAGGGCAGCCGATGTGGCCACGAACTCGAGACCGCTCGGGCGTTTCGCTCTCTGGAAGAAACCCGCCAGCCATTCGGCGCGGACCTGTGCCGCCGTAGCCAGCGCATCCAGACGCGCGCGCCTCAGGTAGTCGTCGGCTTCGCGCTTCGCGGCCTGCGCGGCAGCCTCAGGCGTTATCTCCTGTTTGGCGTATTGCAGCTCCACCAGGTCACCGACATGCTCGGAGAGGACGAACCACTGCAGCTTCGCCCAGTCGCGATAGCTACCACCGACGATGGCGTAGTCCGAAATGACTCGAGCGGCGAGATGTACCGGGTCCGCAACATCAGCGGGAGCAGCGGGCACGGTCGGCGTCCCCGGCAGGGCAAGCCCTCCAAGCCTCTTCACCTCAGGCTCGCCCTCGGCCAAGTCTGCCCAATGTCCACCCGCCGGCTTGAGCACGCGTGCCCCTGCAGCCTCTGCCTCTTCGGTGAGAAGCGCACGGTGGGCCCTCAGCTCTCGGTTCTTGGTGAGAGTGGCCACGAGGTGGTCAAATCGTGACGGGTCCGACTCGGCCATCTTCCTCAGCTGCTTCACCGCGTCGGGGTCATCATCGAACTCGACCATCGTCGCGGCCTGATCGAGCGTGACCTGGTGGCCGTTGAGTGCGGCGGCTGCGGCCGCGTTGCCGGCGACGGCCAGCGCCTTCTTCACCGTCTCCTTCTTGGCACCGGTCTTCTTCGCGATCTCGCTTGCCGGGACGCCGAACAGCGACAGCTGCTGGAACGCGGCGACGTGCTCGGCCTCGGTCAGCCCGGCGCGCTGCTCGTTGACCGCGATCTGGTCCATGATGCGGGCGGTGTCGTTGGAGTTGCCGTCGCGGACGAACACCGGCACCGTGGCCAGGCCTGCCTCGACCGCGCCGAGAGTGCGGCGCTGCCCGTCGACGACGTTCAGCCCGCCGGCATGGTTGCGCTCGACCAGGAGCGGCACGAGTACGCCGACCTCTTTCAGGTGCGCGACCCACTCGGCCGTCACCTTCGTGTCTGCCCGCACATTGGCGTCGATGACCAAGTCACCCGGTGCGACGTGCTCGATTGTCTGCGTCATGATTTCCCTCTGTTTGTTGGTGGTGCCGGTCCCGCTCATGCGGCGTCCCGGAAGATCAGTTCGTCCTGGTCGAAAGCGACCAAGCCCAGCTCCTGGCGGATGCGCAGCACCGTGCGGTCTGCGATCTGCAGGCGATCGGCGATGAGCTGGTCCGAGTAGCGCTGCGCGTGCAGCCGGGTCACAGCGGCGCGGCGCTCGAGCGGGGTGAGGCGCACGTGGTCGCCGGCCACGGCCAGTTCCACTGCGGTCCCGTCGACGCCATCCGCCGGCTCGGCCGCGCCCGTGAGGTTCGGCTGCTCGCGGGGGTCGTCGATGTCGTCCCACGCGAGAGGGCCGACCCAGCCGTGCGCCCAGGCGATGGCACGCGATCGGTCCGCGCGATTCCCCGTCCGGGGTGTGGACCAAAGCTCGTCGAATAGCTCGCGGGTCGCCTCGTATGTCGCAGCCTTGACGCGCGACCGGTGCCCCAGGATGAGCCGGGAGAGGTTCGACACCATGACGCCGAGACGGTCAGCGAGCATCGATTCCGTGTAGCCGATCGCGACCAGGGCCTGCAGGCGACGCATGGTCCCGATCGCCGGGAGCAGCGCCGCCTCGATTGCCTCAGGAGTCAGGGCGAGGATCCGCAGCGCGACGCTCTCGAGCACTGTCCGCTGTTCGAGGTCGCGGCTGCCTTTGCTGGCGCCGCGCGGTCCGTAGTAAACGTCGAGCATCGCGGAGCGTGAGACCTGCGCCGCATCGGCGATGCGCTCAAGCCCGTACCCCGCGTCGCGCAGCGCCATCATGTGCTCGCGAACAGGCGCGGCCGGCACGCGAGTCGGTGCGATGGTCTCGCCGCGGCCATAGGCGCGCAGTCGGGACCGCCGACGCTGGCGCTCCATCTTGCGGAGGTGCTTGCATCCCTCGCAGCGGCAACCGTGCTCGCCCCAGCACCCCTCAAGGTCGTGGGCGTGATCAGCGGGGCACACGACGGTCTCGCGGTCGCGAGTCGGCGCATCCGTCACCGTGCCGGCACGCCACGCGCTCAGGTAGTGCATCCGGCACATGAGACGCGCGGTCACCTTGCGGCCACAGCCATCGAGGCTGCACAGCCCGGCGATCACGCCGGTACCTCATGCGTGCACTTCGCCGTGAGCATCTCCTTGAACCGGGGCATCTCCTCGTCGGTGATGCCTCGGCAGGTCACGCCCTGGCGAGCTTCAGTGTCGCGAGCCCTTTTGTTCGGCGTGAATTTCTTCCAAGCGTCCTCCGCTGACGCAGCGCAGATGGTGCCGTCGATGCGCACGGAAACGAGCGATCCGTCGACGCATCCGCAGGGGCTGATCAGGAGCCAGAACTTAGGGACGACGAGAGCGATTGTGGATGAGGGGATGGTCACGAGCAGGCCTCCTCGATATAGCACTGACTGCAGTCACGAGCGATGGCGATCGCGCGCTCGAACTCCATGCGCAGCAGCGCCTGGTGGCTCTCGCACGGCGCGAACATCGGCGCGGTCATGACTTGTGCTCCGCCCGGAAGTTGGTGTTCAACGAACGGAGGATGTCGATGTCCTCAGACAGCGACTTGCGCACTTCGCGGGCGTACTCGAGGGCCAGCTCGCACGTGTCGACCCACTCGCCGGCCGTGATCACCGACGCGTCGGCCTCCTGCTCGACGCGTCGGTCGTCGGCCGTCTTGCCCGCGGCTTTCATCCGGGCGTACCCGCGGGCGACGAGCAGGGTGCGCTTCGCGTCCTTGAGCGCCTTCGACCGGGTGTTGAGGATGGCGGGGGCGTCGGCAAGGATCCGACGGGCCAGCAGCAGCGCGCCGGCGGCCTGGACGGGCGTCGGGAACATGGCCAGCAGCTCGTCCTCGTTGAGGTCGGCGAGGTTCAGCGGCACCAGCTGCGTAGACGGGTCCTCGTCCACTTCACCGGTCGCGGGGTTGACCGCGACGTCGAGGCTCATGCCGCCGACCGTTCACGCGAGCGGCGCGCGGCCGCGGCGACCTGAGCGGGTGACGGGGCAGGGCGCACTGCGGCGACGACCGGGGCCGGCGCTGCGGGCTCGGGCACGGTGGCAGCGGCCAGGATCTCGGTGCGCCGAACCTTGAACGCCCGCTCGAGCGGGACCGTCACGGCTCGCGCCTTCCTCGCGGCCGCCCACAGTGAGGCGACCTCATCGACCGTCGCGGCGCTATCCAGTTCGACATCCCAGTTGCGGTCGGCCGGTGCTGCCTTCTCGACGACGGGCGGTGCGATCATCCGCTCGGCACCTGAGGGCTTCGCCGCGATGAACTCGGGGAACGCCCGGAGGTACGCCATGCGGGCGGCAGCGGCACCGAACAGTGCGTGCGGCGACCGGTCCCATGCCTCACGCCATTCGTCGACGGCGGGCAGGCTCTCGTCCCAGCCGATGACGACGCGGATCGGGACCACGAAACCGGCGCGGTGCACGGTGGCTGACGCGAGCAGCGGGTGCGGGTGCTCCTCGGTAGGCAGCAGGTACTCCGCCCAGCTGGCGCCGTCGTTTGAGAACGACTGCTCGAACCCGCGCCACTCGCCGGTCTGCGCCGCCAGCACGCGGTACTCCGCGATCGTCTGGGCAATCTCCTGGATGTCGGTGTCGCTCATGCTGCTGCCGCCTTCGTGTCGGGCGCCTTGAACGCCAGGGTGTTCGAGATCTTCTTCTTGCTGTAGAGCGTCAGGGCGACCGCGGCCGCGTCGTCGGCGCGCTTCCGCAGCGCCAGCCACGCCTCGTGCGACTCGGGCTCCGCGGCCTTCCACGCGTCCTCGTCCAGCACCGGCTCCGACTTGACCGTGTACCCGAAGCCACCACGCGAACCGGACCGCTTGAGCCCGTGCACGTCGGCGTCGGGCGTCGCGGCGATGTAAGCCCGGATGACCTTCTCCGCGACCTTCTCGTCTTTCGTCGCGAGCGACTTACGCTCCTTCGCGTCGGCCCACGCGGTGAGCGAATCGTCGAGGTCGTCGGGGATGTCGTCCAGCTCGGGGGCGCCGGCCTCTCGCCACGCGATGAACGCGTCAGCCTGGGCGACGAGGAACGCAATGCGGGCGTCGTCGCGCTCGATCCATACCTCGGACGGGTAGTCGAGAGTGGCGTAGCCGTCCTCGCCGAGGACCTCCCACACGTACAGCCAGCGCTCAGCGCCGCGCACGTAGATGTTCCACTGGCACTGGTCGTAGTGGTCCGGCGGCGCGTCCATGCGGGTCCAGCCGAAGGCGTGCGACTTGACCTCGACACCGAACGGGGCGCCGTCCGCGCCGATGCCGTCCGGGGTGCCGCGGTGCAGGGGGAACTCGGGGTGCG
This sequence comes from Cryobacterium sp. AP23, assembly GCF_054075385.1. Taxonomy (NCBI): domain Bacteria; kingdom Bacillati; phylum Actinomycetota; class Actinomycetes; order Micrococcales; family Microbacteriaceae; genus Cryobacterium; species Cryobacterium sp. AP23. Next base: position 3,499,079 of record NZ_CM133415.1, read on the forward strand.
CGAACAGGGTCGAATTGGGGATGACGCCGTACTGTCCGTCCGCCCACTCGAGCAGCACGGGCTCGCGCTCGTGGCCACGCTTCGTGTGGCGATTGCCCCGGAACGTCGAGCCGTTCAGCTTGTCGGTCAGGATGCGGCGCCAGGTCTTCCGGCCGCCGGTGGCGATGTCGTGGATCTCGGATGCGGTGACGCCCTCGGCGCGGAAGCCGTGCCAGATTTCCTCGCTGTCGGCCTGAGAGGCCAGCGCGATCGCGGTGTGACGGGTCTGGGTGATGACGCTCACAGAGAGAGTCCCTTCTGGATGAGCATGCCGAGGATGAAGAGGAAGAGGACGCTCGAGCAGGCGAGCCCGAACCAAAACGGGGCGACCGAGTAGACCGCCGGGTAGGTTGCGCGACGGCGCTTCGGGTGGATCATTCGCGGCCTCCGCTCGGGCCGAACTCGACCGTGACGCCCGAGTCGCGGAACTTCTTCGCGGCGTCAGCGAGCGGGTCGCCGATCCCGAAGTCGAAGTCGAGGGTGGCGTCATCGAGGCGGATCGCGCGGCAGCGGCCCATGATCTCGAGCACCTCGTTGATGTCGTCGCGGTCGAGGACCGGTTCGGCGAACAGGACGCCGGCGGTGGGCGTGTACGTGTCGCCTTCCTGGCCGTGGTCGACCTTCACGCTCGGCGAGTTGATGACCATGATCACCAGGTGCCGGTCGTCGGGGTGCTTGACCAGCTGGCCCTGCAGCTTGTCCGGCCCCTGGCGATCTGCGTCGGGCAAGCTGCCCGAGAGTTTGACTCCCATGAGGGGTCCTTTCGTTTGGTAGGTGGGCCCGCTCAGCGCGGGGAGGTGGCTTTGACGCAGTAGAGGACGGTGCCGAGGAGTAGCGCAGCCAGCCCGAGGTGGATGAGGACGCCGATCACGCTGCGTTCCGTCCGGCGAGATCCCAGACCTGGGCGCGGTAGTTCGACTTCGTGCGCCGGAACAGGCCGTCGACGAGGACGACGCGGCCGGCCTCGGCCAGCTCTGACCTCGCGGTGCGGAGGCGCTGCGGGGAGAAGCGCACACCGTGTTTCGCGGCGAGGGCCGTCAGCTCGTGATCGGCCAGGCTGCCCTCCGCGGTCAGCAGCATCAGGACCGCCGTCTGCGACTCGGGCAGGGCTACGGCCCGGCCGGCGTCGACGGACGTAACCGGGTGAGAGGACTGGGCGCGCGGCGATGCGCCGTCCAGAGCCATGCTCACGGTCGGGCCGCCTCGACCGTGAAGTTCGCCCGGGCCATGTTGCGGGTGGCCATATCCCCAGACGAAAGAGCGGCCATCATCGCGCTGTCCGGATTGACGACGAACCCGGGAAACGCCGGCGAGCCCATCCGAACCACGAGTTTGGGAGTCGAGCCGCCTCGGGCCGACCGAGAGTGACGAGCGAATTTGACTGTTTTCTGAACCATGAGAAGTGCCCTTTCGATTGGTTCGATTCCGCATCGGCGCACGCCGGCGGATACCCCTCAAGGCGAGAGGCAAGAATGTGGGGCCAGATCGGCCCCGAGGGGCGACCGCTACTAGGCGGCCGCGGCGGGGATCAAGTACTCATCCCGCCTGGCGGCGATACGCACGAGCAGATCGTCGTACGTCGGGCCGCCCGGGCGAACTGCGCGCCGTGCTGCTTCTTCGAGGGGGTACGTGTAGAGCACCCGGTAGCAGTCCGACAGGACGACCGCGGCCGCCATGATGCACTCCTCACGGGTGGGCATTACGCAGCCTGCGCAACCGGTTCGGCAGCGCCGATGTCGATTGCCCCGGCGGTGACGATGTCGAAAGCCTCACCGAGTCCGAGTCCGAACGCATCGCAAAGGCCGGCCATGAAAGAGCCAGACGGCTGCCCGCCCTTGGCGATGCGGTCCAGAGTGGATCGGTCTGTTTGCACGAGCCGCGCGAACGCTTCGTAGCTGTTGATCCCGCGGGTTTCGCGGAGACGATCGATGAGCCCTGGCTTGATTTTGATGGCGACCGACACGTCCACCTCCTGTTGTGATTTTGATTCGGTATGTAGTGAATGTACACCAGAGAAAACCACAGTGGAGCGTTGACGCTACGGCGTGTTGCATAAACGCGCAAGGGGCACCCGAGTTGTGGGGGTAAAAGCTTCCACTCTGTTGCATAAGTGCTACATTGATTGCATGACGCAGACACTTGTTGACTTCCTGCACGCCGCGACTTCGGGGGCAAGTAACCGTGCAATGGCCGAACGAATCGGCATGACCCACACCACGCTCAAGGCTCAGCTCGCAAGCGACAAGACGCCTGGCGAGACGGTCTCCATGCTCTGCCGCGCGTACAGCATTCCGTTCGCCGAAGCGGCCATCGCCGCCGGGTGGACGACGCAGCAGGAGATCCGCAGCTTTGGGGGCACGCTCCACCTCGCGAGCGTGAGCGACCTGGACCTCTCTAAGGAGCTACTTCGCAGAGTCGCCGCAGGCTCCGCGACCTCCGCCATCACAGAGCCAGCCGCCGAAGAGCTGATCAACGATGTCCTACGCGAGGTGGAAGATGCTCGGGAGAAGGGTCGGCAGTCGGACTACGCCGTCGCAGCAGATGATCATGAAGACGAAACACCAGGAGGCGACGATGCAGACGACCGGGCGGGCCTATGACCCACACGAGCACGCATCGCAGCTAGGCATCAACGTGGTCTACCGGAAGCTCCGCACGGCCAACGGACTATGGATTCCCGAACTGAAAACCATCTGCCTGCAGTCCCGCATGAGGACCATCCACGAACGGTCGGTGCTCACCCACGAGATCGGACACGTCCTGCTCGGTCACACCAACGCAACGCCTCGGCAGGAAATTCAGGCCGACCGATGGGCAGCACGCAAACTCATCGACCACGCTGAGCTTGAACGCGCGGCAGCGGTCACCGACGACCCTGGCATCTGGTGCCACGAACTCAACGTCTCCGCCAAGATCCTCAGCCGCTATATGAAGGACAGCCGAGCATCATGAAGCTCCACGCCGTTCCAGACACCCCGCCCCGCGCGGTCCTGTACTTGCGCCAATCCGTGTACCGCGACGACTCAATCAGCATCGAGATGCAGGAGTCCGCCGGCCGCGACTACTGCGATCGCATGGGCTACGACATTGTCATGGTCGAGGCGGATCAAGGTTTGTCCGGGCGCAAGTGGGACAACCGACCCGCTGTGAAACGCGTCATCGACATGATCGAGGCCGCCGAAGCCGACGTCGTAATCCTGTGGAAATGGTCGCGCCTTTCGCGCAGCCGGCGTGACTGGGTCCTCGCCGCCGACCGGGTCGACGTCGCCGGCGGTCGCATCGAGTCGGCCACCGAGCCGATCGACACCGCAACCGCATCGGGGCGGTTCGCCCGTGGCGTGATGACGGAGTATGCGGCATTTCAATCCGAGCAGATCGGCGAGCAGTGGGAAGAAGTGCGCCAGCGACGGCTCCGCTTGGGACTCCCGACGTCCGGACGGCTCCCATGGGGGTGGCGCCGCACCGACGCCGGAATCGAACCCGACCCAGAACAAGCCCCAGTGGTCGTCGAGATGTACCGCAAGTACCTGGCTGGCAACGGCTCAGCCGCCATCTCCCGCTGGATGAACGCCCAGGCGATACCGTCGCCCAACGGCGGGACGTGGAACCGTGTGCGGCCGTTTACAGTGATGGACTCACCCATCCACGCGGGCAAGGTCCCTTACCGTGGCGAGGTCTACGAGGGCCAGCACGAAGGGATCATCGACCAGGCGACGTGGGACCAGTACCAAGCCATGCGGAAAGATCGAAGGGGGACAGGAGTCAAGCCCCGCCAGTCCACCTACCTACTCTCCGGCCTCGTGCGCTGCTCGTGCGGATTGCGAATGAACGGCAAAGGCGCGGTGACGGGCGGCATCTGGTACGGCGGATACATCTGCACCTCAATGGACCCCAACCACGGCCGCAACTACGTGTCCGCGAAGAAGTTGGAACCGCTCGTCCAGACGTGGCTTCAATCCCTGGCGGAGGAACTCGACGCCGCGGTCGACCTTGCACCGAAGGTCGAAAACGAATCCACCCTCGAGCGGCTCCTGGCCGAACAGAACGCGCAGCAGCGCCGCATCGACAAGCTGACATCCCTGTACATCGACGACAAAGTTTCCGACGCCTCCTACGCGTCCGCGCGATCCGAAGTCGAAGCGAGACAGGCCGAACTCCGCGGGCAGATCATCGAGGTAAGAACGGTCCTCGAAGGCGTGCCGGATGTTTCTCGAGACCTGGTCCGAGACATGGTGCGCGACTGGGACCTCTTCGACGTGGGTGGCCGGCAGGAGCTGCTCGGCACCGTCCTGCGGCGCGTGCAGCTGGACATCGACACGGACTCGGCCAGCTTCGATTCCCGGTGGGGACACTCGTCGCTCTTGCACTGGTAATCGTGATCCTGCGCGGTGACGAGGTGCGCGGCATCCTCACCGAGCTGGTGCGCAGTGCCCTCACCGTCGGCTGACCGCGACCGGGGCAGCGTCACCGCGGAGTTCGCCGCAGCCCTCCCCGCCGTGCTCGTCGTGCTGGCCTGCTGCCTGGGCGCCGTCCAGGTGGTCGGCCAGCAGGTGCGCCTGTCGGATGCGGCCGCCGACGTGGCCCGGCTCTTGGCCCGCGGCGACAGCGCGGCCCCTGCGGCCGGGCTGCTCGCGTCGGTGGGGCCGGGCGCCGCCCTCGCCGAGGAACGCCAGGGCGACTTCGTCTGCGCCCGGCTCAGCGCCCCGAGCGCCTTCGCCCCGTTCGCGGCCGCGGGCCTCACCCTCGCCGCCCGGTCCTGCGCCCTGACCAGCGACATTGCGGGAGCCGCTCCGTGACCCGCCCGCGGCGCGCCGACCCGCCGACCGGGCCCGGCGCTTCCGGCCGGGCGCCCCGGAGGCCCAGCGGCGACGGCGGTTCCGGGTCGATTCTTGTGGTCGCGCTCCTCGGTGCGCTCTTCACGATCACCGCCGTGCTGATCCCGGTGTTGGCGCTGCTGCCGGTCAATCAGGCAGTGCAGGGCGCAGCGGATGCGGCGGCGCTCGCCGCGGCCGATACCGCCTCCGGTCTGCTGCCGGGAGTGCCCTGCGAAACGGCGGCGCGGGCAGCCCAGCTGAATGGCGCCAACCTCGTCGCCTGCACGGTCGACGGCCTCATCGCCACCGTGTCGGTGTCTCGTCCGATGGGTGTGGTGACGTTGGGTTCCCGGGCGCGAGCCGGTCCGGCGCCCTAGCCGCGCGCGATCACACGGGCTCGCAAGCCGAAACGCGGGTCGGGCGCCGCTTCGCGGCTGGCGCGCCACCCGCGAACCGGCGCGGTGCCCGCGAAACGGCCTAGCCGGCCGCCGCGGGAGTGTCGAACAGTGCCTCGAGGTAGCGGTAGTCCACGGCGGACGGTTGGTCGGGATGCTCGGTGGAGTCGAATTCCAACCCGGCGCCGCGTGCATAGAGGTAGCGCTTGCCGTGGTCGGCGGGAATCTCGAGCCGGGGCCTGGGATCACCCGACTCCAGGAACTCGGTGGTGACGGTTTTGCCTTCTAAAGGGCCGTCCGTGAGTTTCGCGGTGTACGTGCCCTGCTCTGGTGTACCCATACCTCCATTGTCCGACTGTGCGCGAAGGAGGCAACCCCCAAAACCGAACCGCCGGCCAAACCTGACCAACCGTGCACCGCATCCGCAAAACTCGCCGACACGGGAACTTCACGCCGCGGTCACGCCTTGCGGCACCCCGAACGGGGGCTACCGTGGAAGTGATCGGGGGCACTCACACTCGGACTCGATAGGCGCACACTCGATTCCTGTGTGTATGGTGTGGCTTGGTCGTTACACAGACCGTTACCTATAAAGAGGAGTCTGGTGCCAGGCACTAAGAAGCTGGTCATTGTCGAGTCGCCGACGAAGATGAAGTCGATCGCCGCCTATTTGGGCGACGGATACGAGGTTTTGTCGTCGGTCGGTCACATTCGAGACCTGATCGAGCCCAAGAATCTGCCGCCGGAGCTGAAGAAGGGCCCGCTGGGCAAGTTCTCGGTTGACGTCGACAACGGTTTTGAACCGTACTACGTCGTTTCTGACGCCAAGAAGAAGACCGTCAGCGACCTCAAGCGAGCTCTGAAGAACGCCGACGAACTCCTGCTCGCAACTGATGAGGACCGCGAAGGCGAGGCCATTGCCTGGCACCTGCTGCAGGTCCTCCAGCCCAAGGTACCGGTCAAGCGGATGGTCTTCCACGAGATCACCAAGGACGCGATCATCGCGGCCACCAACAACACCCGCGACCTCGACACCGCCCTGGTGGATGCGCAGGAAACCCGCCGCATCCTCGACCGCATCTACGGCTACGAGATCTCGCCCGTGCTCTGGCGCAAGGTGGGCCCCGGCCTCTCCGCCGGCCGGGTGCAGTCCGCCGCCACCCGCCTCGTCGTCGACCGCGAACGCGAACGCCTCGCGTTCGTCTCCGCCGGCTACTGGGACCTGATCGCCCAGCTCGCCCCCGGCGCAACCGCCGACAACGGCTTCCAGGCCAAGCTCGTGCGCCTCGGCGGCGAACGCATCGCCACCGGTGGCGACTTCGACGACTCCGGCAAGCTCAAGCCCAAGGTCGTCGCCGCGACGCTCGACGAGGCATCCGCCCTCGCCCTGGCCGACGCCCTCAAGGCGCCCGGCGTGCCGATCACCGTCACCAAGGTCGCCTCCAAGCCCTACCGCCGCAGCCCCGCCGCGCCGTTCACCACCTCGACCCTGCAGCAGGAAGCCGCCCGCAAGCTGCGCTTCACCGCCCGGCAGACCATGAGCGTGGCGCAGTCGCTGTACGAAAACGGCTACATCACCTATATGCGAACCGACTCGCCGTCGCTGTCGCAGCAGGCCATCAGCGCCGCCCGCAAGCAGGCCGCGTCGCTGTACGGCGCCGAGACCGTGCCGAGCAGCCCGCGCCTGTACAAGGGCAAGAGCAAGAACGCGCAGGAGGCCCACGAGGCCATCCGCCCGTCCGGCGACACCTTCCGCACCCCGTCGTCGCTGTCCAGCACCCTGCGCGGCAACGACTTCAAGCTGTACGACCTGATCTGGAAGCGCACCGTCGCCAGCCAGATGGCGGATGCCACCGGTTCGACGGCGTCGGTCACCATCGCCGCGGGCCCCACCGGGCAGGCGGCGCACCCCGCCGCCTCCGAGGCGCTCGCAGAGTTCGCCGCCAGCGGCACTGTCATCACCTTCCGCGGCTTCATGCTCGCCTACGAGGAGTCGAAGGATGAGGAGCGCAACGCTCCCACCGACGCCACCGAGTCCAAGCTGCCGCCGCTGGAAGAGGGCCAGAAGCTGAACCTCGTCGAGGTGGAGGCCAAGGGCCACGAAACCACGCCCGCCGCGCGGTACACCGAGGCCAGCCTGGTGAAGAAGCTCGAAGAGCTCGGCATCGGCCGTCCGTCCACGTACGCGTCGATCATCTCCACCATCACCGACCGTGGCTACGTCACCCCGCGCGGCCAGGCGTTGATCCCCAACTGGATCGCCTTCTCGGTGGTGCGGCTGCTCGAGGAATTCTTCTCCGACCTGGTGGAGTACGACTTCACCGCGGAAATGGAAGACGACCTCGACCGCATCGCCGGCGGCACCGCCGACCGGGTGGACTGGCTGACCAGCTTCTACTTCGGCTCCGACAAGCACCGCGGCCTCCGCCAGGTGGTCGACAACCTCGGCGAGATCGACGCGAAGTCGATCAACTCGATCCACATCGTCGACGACATCACCCTGCGCATCGGCAAGTACGGCCCCTACCTCGAGGTCGTCGACCCCGAGGCCGGGCCGGATGTCACGCCCCGCCGGGTGAACATCCCGCCGGACCTGGCACCGGACGAGCTCACCCCCGCCAAGGCCCGTGAACTGGTCGACGCCCCGGTCGTGACCGACCGTGTCATCGGCGTGAACCCGGACAACGGCAAGGAGATCGTCGCCAAGGACGGCCGGTTCGGACCGTACGTGACCGAGCTCGAGCCGCCGGCCGACACCGACGGACCCGGCGAGACGGTCGACCCGCTCACCGGCGAGGTCACCTCCCTGGCCGATGCCACCGCTCCGGCCGCCGCATCCGCTGCCGGCGCGAAGCCCAAGCGCAAGGCCCCGGCCAAGAAGGCCGCCGCCGCGGTGAAGCCGCGCACGGCGTCGCTGTTCAAGTCGATGGACCTGGCCACGGTCGACCTCGACACCGCGCTGGCGCTGCTCAACCTGCCGCGCGTGGTGGGCCTGGACCCCGAGACGCAGACCGAGATCCTCGCCCAGAACGGCAAGTTCGGCCCGTACCTCAAGAAGGGCGTCGACACCCGCTCGCTCACCAGCGAGGACCAGATCTTCGAGATCGACCTGGCCGGCGCCGTGGACCTGTACGCGCAGCCGAAGTACGGCGCCCGCCGTGCCTCCAGCGCGCTCAAGGACTTCGAAGAGCCCGACCCGGAGAGCGGCAAGGCCATCAAGATCAAGGACGGCCGGTTCGGCGCCTACGTGACGGATGGCATCACCAACGCCACCATCCCCAAGGCCGAGAGCGTCGAAGAGGTCGACTACGAGCGTGCCGTGCAGCTGCTCGCCGACAAGCGGGCCAAGGGCCCGGTCGTCAAGCGCGGCGCCGCGAAGAAGGCTCCGGCCAAGAAGCCGGCCGCCAAGAAGCCGGCCGCCAAGAAGGCCCCGGCCAAAAAGGCTGGCGCGGTCACGAAGGCCGCCGCCAAGCGGGCTCCGGCCAAGAAGACCGGCACCTCCACCGCCACCCCGGGTGTGCGCGCCGAGCGCACCCCGGAGCAGAAGGCCGCCACCGCCGCGAAGGCAGCGGCGACCCGTGCGGCGACGGCAGCAGCGAAGGCAGCCGCGCAGTCGTGACGGACGCCGTTACGCCCGGCCTGTTCATCACCCTCGAGGGTGGCGACGGGTCGGGCAAGAGCACCCAGGCGCGGTTGCTGGGGGAGTGGCTGCAGGAGCAGGGACACACCGTGGTGCGCACCCGGGAGCCCGGCGGCACCGAGGTCGGCGTGGAGATTCGCGAGATCGTGCTGCACCACCGCGGCGAGGTCTCCCCGCGCGCCGAGGCCCTGCTGTACGCCGCCGACCGCGCCCAGCACATCGCCACGAAGGTGCGCCCGGCGCTGGCCCGCGGCGAGATCGTGCTCCAGGACCGCTACCTCGACTCATCCGTCGCCTACCAGGGTGCCGGCCGGGTGCTCGGCGGTCCCGAGGTGCGCGACCTCTCGCTCTGGGCGGCCGAAGGGCTGCTGCCGCACCTCACCCTGCTGCTCGACCTCGACGAGACCGCCGCCCGCGGCCGCCTCGACGCCGCGAACAAGGTCTTCGACCGGCTCGAAGCCGAGAAGGGCGAGTTCCACGCCCGCGTGCGCGCCGCCTTCCTCGAGCTCGCCGCCGCCGAGCCCGACCGCTTCCTGGTGCTGGATGCGTCCCTCCCTGTCGACGAACTCGCCGCCCAAATCCGCACCCGGGTAGCCGCCCTCCTCTAGCGCCCAGCTCCCGCGAGTTGCCACTTGAGGCCCCCTCGCGAGCACCCAATGGGCCTCAACTGTCATCTCACCCCCACGCACCTGCGCGAGTTGCCACTTGACGCCCTTTGGTAAGCACCCAATGGGCCTCAACTGTCATCTCATCCCCACGCGCCTGCGCGAGTTGCCACTTGACGCCCTTTGGTAAGCATCGAATGGGCCTCAACTGTCATCTCATCCCCACGCGCCTGTGCGAGTTGCCACTTGAGGCCCTTTGGCAAGCATCCAATGGGCCTCAACTGTCATCTCACCGCCACGCGCTGGAGGGCGCGCTCGTGAGTTGCGGCGAAATTCCCCTTCGCGGGCGCTGAAGGGGCACTTCGCGGCAACTCGACGAAGCGCCCTCCGCCGACTTCGGCCGAATGCCCCCTTGGGGGCGCTGAAGGGGCACTTTGCGGCAAGTCGGCAGGGTGCGCATTCGCACCCGGCTGTCACCGGCGCCGGGTAGCCTTGATGAATGGCAGTGTGGGACGACCTGACGGGTCAAGCAGACGCGATCGCCATCTTCCGCGCCGCCGCCGAGCGGCCCGGAGCGGTCGCCACGCTGGAGCGCCCCGACGCCGGCCCCGACTCGCGTCCCGGCACCGGCGCATCCGCCAGCACCGGCACGGATGCGGCGCCCAGCACCAACACCGGCGCATCCGCCACCGCCAGCACGGATGCCGCGCCCTCCACCTCCACCTCCATGACCCACGCCTGGCTCATCACCGGCCCGCCCGGCTCCGGTCGGTCCAACCTCGCGTTCGCGTTCGCGACGGCGCTGCTCAGCCCCGGCACCGCGCAGGGCGACGCGTCTACCCAGAAGCTCGTCGACGCCCGCACCCACCCTGACCTCACCGTGCTCAGCACCGAGGGCGTCATCATCAAGATGGAGTCCGTCAAGGAGGCTGTGGCCCGGTCGCAGTACTCCCCGTCGGTGGGCCGCTACCGGGTGATCGTCGTCGAAGACGCCGACCGGATGGTGGAGCGCACCTCGAACGTGCTGCTCAAGGCCCTTGAAGAACCGCCGGAGCGCACCGTGTGGATCCTCTGTGCCCCCAGCGAGGCCGACCTGCTGCCCACCATCCGCTCCCGGGTGCGCACCGTGCGCCTGCGGGTGCCGAGCATCGAGGACGTCGCGGCCCTGCTCATCCGCCGCACCGGCGTGGACCCGGCCGTCGCCGAACGCGCCGCCCGCGAAGCGCAGAGCCACATCGGCATGGCGCTGCGTCTCGCCACCAACGCCGAGGCCCGCTCCCGCCGGGAGGAGACCCTGCGCGCGGCGCTCGGCCTCACCGGCATCTCCAGCGCCGTCAACGCCGCCGCCCGGCTGCTGGCCATCGCCGGCGACGACGCCAAGGCCATCACCCTGGAGCGCGACGCCACCGAGCGGGAGGGCGTGCTGCGGTCGCTCGGCGTCGAGCCCGGCCAGTCGGTGCCGCCGGCGCTGCGCAGCCAGATCAAGAACCTGGAAGACGACCAGAAACGCCGCGCCACCCGGAGCCTCCGCGACGGCATCGACCGGATCCTCGTCGACCTCACGTCGCTGTACCGCGACGTGATGATGATGCAGCTGGGCCGGGAGAGCACCATCATCAACCGCGAGCTGCTGCCCGAACTGCACAAGGCCGCCGCCGCGTGCGACCCGGCGGCGACCGTGGCGACGATGGATGCGATCGCCCTGGCCCGGCAGCGTATCGAAGCGAACGTAGCACCGGCACTGGCGCTGGAAGCCATGCTGGTCTCCATGATCCGACGGTGACGGCGCCCACCATGCGGCGAACCTGCAACAACGAAAGAGGAACTCTGTGACCAAGCGCACTCGCGTATTCACGACCATTGCGGCCGCGGTGGCAGTGACGCTCGGGCTCACCGGCTGCGTGCCGTGGTTCCTGCCCCAGCCGGCCCCATCCACCTCCACGCCCACCGGCGAGAAGGTGGAATCCGGCCTCGACCCGTTCTACAGCCAGGTGCTGGACTGGACCGACTGCGACGACGGCATGCAGTGCAGCACCGCGACGGTTCCGCTGGACTGGGACGACCCATCCGCCGGCGACGCGGAGCTCGCCCTGGTGCGCCAGCCCGCCAAGGGTGAGCGGATCGGCTCGCTGCTGGTGAACCCGGGCGGCCCGGGCGGGTCCGGGTACGACTTCGTCAAGGACTCCGTCGACTACGCCACGGATGCCGCGCTGCAGGAACGCTTCGACATCGTCGGCTTCGACCCGCGCGGGGTCGGCCGCTCCAGCGCGGTCTCCTGCTACGAGCCCGCCGAGATGGACCAGTACCTCTACGGCCTCACCGACGCCGACCGGGGCACTGACGCCTGGATCCAGGAGCAGGAGGCCAGCGCATCCGGCTTCGCCGACGCCTGCGCGGAGCAGACCGGCCCCTTGCTGGGCCAGGTCGACACCGAGAGCGCCGCCCGCGACCTCGACCTGCTCCGCGCCGTGCTCGGCGACGCGCAGCTCAACTACCTCGGCTTCTCCTACGGCACCTTCCTCGGCGCCACCTACGCGGAGCTGTACCCCGACAAGGTCGGCCGGCTCGTGCTGGACGGCGCGCTCGACCCGTCCACCAGCAACTTCGACGTCACCGCTACCCAGGCGCAGGGCTTCGAAAGCGCCCTCCGCGCCTACCTCACCGACTGCCTGGCCGGATCGGACTGCCCGTTCGACGGCTCCGTCGACGATGCGATGGCCACCATCCGGGCGCTGCTCGACTCGGTGGACGCGAACCCGATCACCGCCACCGACGGCCGACAGATGGGTGCGAACGCCCTGCTCACCGCCATCATCTACCCGCTCTACCAGGCCACCGCGTGGCAGTACCTCAGCGACATGTTCGACACCGTGCTCCAGGGCAGTGCGGATGGCGCGCTGCAGTTCGCCGACGCCTACAACGGCCGCAACGCCGACGGCACCTACGCGGACAACTCCACCGAGGCGTTCATGGCCATCAATTGCGTCGACTACGCCTACGACGACGACCCGGCCACCATGCGCGCCCAGGCCGCCCAGATCGAGGAGATGGCGCCCACCATCGGCACCTACATGGCCTACGGCGACATCTCCTGCGCCAACTGGCCGTACGCCTTCACCGGGGAGCGTGAGGAGATCCACGCCGCCGGCGCCGCCCCGATCCTGGTCGTGGGCACCACCAACGACCCCGCCACCCCGTATGTATGGGCGCAGAACCTGGCCGGCCAGCTCGACAGCGGCCAGCTCGTCACCTACGAGGGCGAGGGCCACACCGCCTACAACAAGTCCAACTCCTGCGTGAACGACGCCGTCGACAACTACCTGATCGACGGCACCGTGCCCGCGGCCGACCCGATGTGCTGATGCATGGCCGAGAACTCTGACGAACTGGGCCTGCGCGAACGCAAGCGCCTGGCGACGCGCCGGGAGATCCAGCGCGCCGTGCTGACGCTGTGCTCCCAGCGCGGCATCGACAAGGTCACCGTCGAGGAGATCAGCCGGTTCGCCGAGATCTCTCCGCGCACCTTTTTCAACTACTTCGCGTCCAAGGATTCCGCCCTGGTCGGCGACGAGCTGGAGCTGGCCTGCGAGTCCGACATCGAACGGTTCGTCGCCGGCGGCCCGGACGGTGACGTTCTCGCGGACCTGGCCACCCTCATCGGCCTGAGCCTGCAGAATACCGACGGGGACCGCGAGATCCACGAACTGCGCCGCGCGGTGATGAAGGACAACAGCTACCTTTTCACTATGCGGATGGCCACTCTGCGCAACTTTGAAGCGGGCCTGCAGAGCATTGTCGAGCGCCGGTTCGCCGCCGATGACCCCCGCCTCGCCGAGGATCCCCGCGCCCTCGCCCAGCGGGCGCTGCTGTTCACCCTCGTGGCAATGGCCGCGACCCGGCACGCCTGGCGGTGCTGGGCCGAGGCGGATGATCGCAGCCCGTTGTCGGCGTGGGTCGCCAAATCCTTCCGCGAGCTGTACTCGGTGACCTCCCCGACCGACTAAGCTTGGATGCTGTGTCACCGGGCACGTTTCGCAAGGAACTATCCGGTCTCACGCCGCCTTAGCTCAGTTGGTAGAGCGATTCACTCGTAATGAATAGGTCATCAGTTCGATTCTGATAGGCGGCCCCACTGTTTTCTCCCGGATCGGCGGCCAACTGGCCCCGGTCCTTTTTTATGCGTCCGGCGCGGCTATGAGAGCTGAATTGAGCGTTTCATCCGCGGATCGGACGCGGACGCTGAAGCGGAAGTGAGCCGCAGTAACCGATCTACTGTCGGGCTCCTTCCCGGCATAAAGCACGCCGTCACGTAGCACCAATTGAGGAACTGGGTCGCTACCGAACTGCTCCACAAGCGCATGTCTGTCGACCATGATGTACATGCCGGTCCGGAGGAATGGTGATCCCGGCAGGGGCTCAGTTTCGAGCAGCATTCTTTCTTCCCAAATGGGGTCGTCCGGGTTGCGGCCGAAGTTCTTCACAATGCTTCCGACGAGCTTCGCAGCAACATCCAGGTAGGGAATGCTGCTGATGACATCCACCTCAGCCAGCCCGCTATCCCGTACAACAGTCTCCACCTTGTTGAAGTACTCGGACAGGTCAGCGTCGAGCTCGACCAAGGTGACGTGCAGATTCACGTGCCTGCCAAAAACCACGCGTCGAAAAGCTCCTCGGGCGAGGAACCCTCCGGCATTGTCGTAGTCCCTCACGGTGAAGTTCACGAGCTGTGCGGCACGTTTACTCGTGCTGGTCGACTGGGGATCGCGGACGTCAACCTCGAGGCGCAGTAGCCCCTCGTTGGTCTCTGTTATGTCGGGCATGTCGCCGGAGTAGAAACCCTGAATGTCCATTTCGAAGTAGTGCTCTCCGTCCACCACCGGCCTCGCTCCGACAGCATCCGAATCGGCCGGGACGACGGTGTAGGACACTCCCTGGTGGGGCCTGTCGTCGTCTCCAAGATCGACGAAGCCCAACAATGGGGCTCTGAGTACCGCAGCACTGAATGGAAAAACTTCTGCAGGCTGAGACATCTTTTCCTCCGACCACGCAGCTCCATTGCCGCGAATTAGCACGAGTGAAGCACAGGGGCATCGCGGCGGCTATGGTTGTGGCTCCCCCCGTTCCGGGCTCATTCGCACCGGCGCGCTCGCAGCGGGTGAACGTGCTCGGGGCGGGCACTAATGCTCGCGGCGCGCGATAATTGGCGGATTAGCCCACGCCGCGAGCATTTTCGCGTGCCACGAGACCTATCGGGCGCCGCGAGCATCCGTTGGATCGCGAAATACGGGGCCGGCGCTCATGGTTGACTCAGGTATGGCTGACACTGGGCGCGAACGGGTTCAAACGGATGCGCGGACGCGCGGACTCGAGATCGACATCGTCGAGCGGCCCGCAGCCGACAGCCTCGAGAGTGCGGCACGTCTGCTCGGCCTCGAACCCAGCGGCATCGTGAAGTCGCTCGTGGTGAAGCGGCACGACGGCGACTACATCTTCGTGCTCGTTCCCGGCGACCGGCAGATCAGCTGGGCCAAGCTCCGGGCACTTGTGGGCGTGAACAAGCTCTCCCTGCCGCACGAGGACCTCGCCCTCGCTGCGACCGGGTACTCGCGCGGCACCATCACGCCGCTGGGCAGCACCACCGACTGGCCGGTATTCGCCGACGAGCGGATGCGCGGCACCCGGGTGGCGATGGGCGCGGGGGAGCACGGCTACTCAGCGTTCGTCGACGCGGATGCGCTCCTCAACGCCTACGGCGCCACGGTCGCCGACATCACCGACGAGCTCAAGCCCCGCGCCTAACCCCGTCGCCTGTACGTGGCTCGTCCGCGCGTGACCTAGTGGACCGCGTCGACCGCACACTCGCGGCACTAGTTGGATGCGGCGGCACGCATTAGATCGCGTGCCGCCGGACGAATCGCGTGCCGCCGGACGAAACGCGAGCCGCCGGACGAATCGCGTGCCGCCGGACGAAACACGTGCCGCCGGGCGTATCGCGTGCCGCCGGACGAAACACGTGCCGCCGGGCGTATCGCGTGCCGCCGGACGAAACGCGTGCCGCCGACGAGGTCAGCCGGCGGTGACGGCCGAAGCAGAGGGAGAAACCCCGCGCGCCGCCGCGGCATCCGCCTTGTAGAACATGGCACGGCGGATCCCCACGACCACCCGCTCGCCCACCAGATAGCGCCGGCCGGGTACCCGGCAGCGCACCCTGATGCCGTGCCACTCCGCAACCACATCGTTGCTCGCCCGGCCGTACAGTGACGACGTCACTACGGCTTCGTGCGCCGCCCCGGTGCCCGGCTCGAGTGTGATGTCCTCTGGCAACACTGCGATCGTGCCCGTACCGACCGCCCCGCCGCCCGATTCGAGCACGGCACCGGGCACCACACACGGATGCCCGTCCGCGGTGAACCCGCCCGCGCTGCGGGTTCCCGTGAACAGGGTCGCATCGGAGAGGAACCGGGCCACCTGGGCCGTCACCGGCCGGGTGACCAGCTCGACCGGGCTGCCGACCTGCTGGATGCGTCCGCCGTCGAGCACGACGATGCGGTCGGCCAGGGCGAGGGCCTCCTCCCGGTCATGGGTGACGTGCACCACGGTGAGCCCGATCGACCGGGTCAGCGACTGCAGTTCGAGGCGCAGGCTGTCGCGCAACGGCTCGTCCAAGGCCGAGAGGGCCTCGTCGAGCAGCAACACCCGGGGGCGGCCGACGATCGCCCGGGCCAGGGCCACCCGCTGGCGTTGCCCGCCGGAGAGGGTGGCCGGGTTGCGCTTGCCGAACCCGGTCAGGCCCACCAGCTCCATCACCTCGGCGACCCGTTGGGCGCGTTCGACCCGGGGTACGCGCGCCAGCACCAGCGGGTAGGCGATGTTGCGTTCCACACTCCAGTGCGGCCAGACCGCGTGCTGCTGGAATACCATGCCCAGCCCGCGCTTCTCCGGCGCGACCAGAACTGCCCGGGAGGCGACGAGGGTGTCGTCCAGGTGGATCGACCCGGAGGTGGGGGAGAGAAAACCGGCGATGGCGCGGAGCAGTGTCGTCTTTCCCGACCCGGATGGCCCGACCAGCGCCACGAATTCGCCATCGGCGATGGCAAGGTCGATGCCGGCCAGGCCGGTGGTGCCGTTCGGGTAGACGAGGCCCACATCGGTGAGGGTGACTGACGACATGTGATGTCCTTTCGTTAGCTCGCCCGACGGGCGGCCAGCCCCAGGCCGGCCAAACCGACGAGGGTGATGATGAGGGAGAGTGCCGACGCCGCGTTGTACGCGCCGGCCTGCTGGAGGCTGAAGATGTTCACGCCGAGGGTCTGCGCGCCGGGGGCGAGCAGCAGCACCGAAATGGTCAGCTCCCGTACCGCGGTGAGCATTACCAGCACGCCGCCGGCGATCGCGGCGGGCACCGCCATCCGCCAGGAGATGTCGAACAAGGCGCGCAACCGGCTGGCGCCCGAGATGCGGGCGGCTTCTTCGGCGGTCATCGGGGTGGCCTTCAACGGCGCGCTCACCGACTGCACCACGATGGCCACGAACGCCATCACGTAGGCGCAGAGGATCAGCCACGGGGTGTTGAACAGGCCGATCCGCGGGGCGATAATCAGCCAGCCCACCGCGATCACCAGGCCGGGAATCGCCTGCGGAAGCATGGCTACGGTCTTCAGTGCCGTGTTCGACCGCGCCGTGGTGCGGGTGACGACGGTGCCGATGGCCAGGCCGAGCACCGCACAGATCACCCCGGCGAGCACCGACAGCATCACCGAGTTCACCGCGCCGGTGAGCGTGGACGGCGCGCTGGTGGCCCGCACGATGTTGTCCAGGGTCAGGTTCTCCCAGGTCAGCGGCACGCCGGGCGCGGGTAGAAGCGCCTGGCTGAGCAGCGCGAGCAGCGGCAGCAGCGTGATCGCGAGTACCACGAGCCAGCTCACCACGGTGAGCGGAAGCCGGGCCACGCCGAGCGGCAGCAACTGCACGGCCGACGCCGAGTCGTCCAGTTCCCAGCGCGACCGGGAGACGAGCAGGTCCACCACCATGGCCAGCGCGGCCACTATCAGCAGCACCACCCCGATCGTGGAGATCACCTCGAGCGGAGACTCCACCGTGCCCGACTGGATGTACCGGTAGATCAGGGTCGACAGGGTCACGTAGCGTTCGGGCAGGCCGATGATCGAGGGGATGCCGAAGTCGGCCAGGTTGCCGACGGCCACCAGGGTGAAAGCCGACAGCATCGCCGGCTTGAGCAGGGGCAGCGTGATGGTGCGCACGGCGCGCACCGCGGAGGCACCCGAGATGCGGGCGGCCTGCTCGAGGTCGGTGGGGATGCGGCGGAGCGCGGCGGACACGATCATGTATGCGACCGGGTAGGAGTGGATGGCCAGCAGCACGATGACGCCGTCGCCGCCATAGATGTTCCAGAGCGGCCCACCGAACCAGCGGGTCCACGCCACATTGAGCGGGCCGGTGGGCCCGGCGATGCCGATCCAGGCGATCGCGCCCACAAACGGTGGCACCAGCAGTGGGGTGAGTGCGAACAACCGCAGCACCTTGCGGCCGCGCAGGTCGGTGCGGTCCAGCAGCAGGGCCAGCGCGGTGCCGGCGGCGACCGCGAGCAGGCCGGAGACCGTCGCGGAGACCAGGCTGTTCAGTCCGGCCTGCAGGATATCGCCGCTGAGCAGCACCGGCAGGTGGTTGGCCGAGAAGGCGAGCGCCACGATCGCGCCCAGCGGCAGGAGGATGACGGCGGCACATACCAGCCAGAGGGCCAACCGGAGCAGGTCGATGCCGGCGACGGTGCGCCGGGCATCCGCTCGCGGCGGCACAGGAGAGGGAAGCCGGGAACGGGCCCGGTCGAGAACGACCGGGCCCGCTCCAGTGGCTCTACTGGAAGAGCTCATTGAACCGCGCGACAGCAGCGGCCTTGGTGTCGTTGATCACGTCGAGGTCCGGGGTGAGGATCTCGATGTCGTCCATCGCCGGGGCGCCCTCGGGGGTGCCGACGTCGTTGCGCACCGGCAGGTAGGACTGCTCGACGGCCAGTTCCTGGCCCGCGGCGCTGACGAGGTAGTCGACGAACGCCTCGGAGGCGGCCGCCTCATCGGTGCTGGCGAAGATGCCCACCGGCTGGGAGACGTACGGGACACCCTCGGTGGGGTAGGCCACGTCGATGGGAGAGCCGGCGGCCTTGAGCTCGCGAACCAGGTAGTCCACGACCACACCGACCGGCTGGGTGCCGGCGGCGACGGCCTGCGAGACCGGGCCGTTGCTGTCGGCGATGACCGGCTTGTTCGCGGCCAGGTCGACGAGCCACTCGTCGCCGAGGTCGGCGTTGTCGAGCCAGACGGCGGCGTTGTACGCGGCCGCACCCGAGACATCCGGGTTGGGCATGGTGATCTGGCCGGCGTACTCGGGGTCGGTGAGGTCGGCCCAGGAGGTGGGCGGGGTGTCGATGATGCCGGTGTTGTACGCGATGACGGTGGGGATGATGCGGGTGCCCACGTAGAAGCCGTCGGGGTCGACGACGTCCTGGTTGAGCGCCTCGACGTCGGCGGGCGTGTAGGCCAGCAGCAGGTCGTCGGACTTGTAGGTCTCGAAGGTGGCGGAGTCGGCGGCCAGCAGGATGTCGGCCTGCACATCGCCGGTGGTGCGCTCGGCCTCGATGCGGGCGGTGAGGTCGCCGGTGCCGGCGCGGAACACCTCGACGGTGACGTCGGGCTGGGTCTCGTTGAACGCGGCGACGATCGCGTCGATCTTCTCCTGCGGTTCGGAGGTGTAGACGGTGATGGTCGCCGGGGCAAGAGCCTCGACGGCGGCGGCGTCCGGCGTGGCCGTGCCGTCGGCCTCCGCGGTGGAGGCGGAGCAACCGGCCAGGGCCAGACCGAGGACCACGAGGGTGGCGGCGCCGACGACCTGAGTTGTGCGTGACATGGGGTTCCTTATCGTTGTGCTGCGTGGGTGGAGGGGGAAACGGGAGTGGTGAAGAGCGGATGCGCCGCCTGCAGGCTCACCGGTGCGGCGCTGACCTGGTCGGCGGTGAGCTGCACCAGCGAGAACATCGCCAGATCGTGCCCGCTCACCGTGGCCGGGCCGGCGTTCATGACCTGGTGGTAGGCGAGGGACGGGCCCACCGCGACCGGGATGCCGTGGAAAAGGGCATTCATCGGGTGGTGGTAATGGCCGGCGAGGATGAGCCGGGTATCGGAACCGCGCAGGGCTTCGGCGAGCAGAGCCGGGTCGCGCAGGCCGATCTTCGACAGGGTCGGCAGTGGGGACGGCACCGGCGCGTGGTGCACGGCCACGACGGTCCCCATCCCGAACGGGACGGCGAGCGTCCGGGCGAGCCAGTCCCGCTGGTCGGGATCGAGGGCGCCGGAGCTGGAATCCAGCAGCACCAAGCGCAGCGCCCCGACGGTGACCACCCGGTAGTGTCCGGCGGCATGGCCGCTCAGACGGCGGGCCTCTGCCGGCGCGTCGTGGTTGCCGAGGATCGTGAACACCGGTGCTCCCACCCGCTCGCCCAGTTCGGTGAGCGCCTGGTCGACCTCGTCGTAGGCGGCCCAGTGTCCGCGCTGCACGAGATCACCGGTGACCACCACGGCTTCGGGGGTGACGCCCGCGGCCACGACGTAGTCGCCGACCTGGCGCAGACGGGCGAGACCGTCGACCTGCCCGTAGAGCAGCTCCCCGACGGTGGCGTGCACATCGCTGAGGTGCAGGATGGTGAACTTCGACGGCTCACGCATGGGCGGTCGCCGCCAGGCTGTGACGCAGCGCGTGCAGCTGATCGTCGGTGAGGCCGTGGTGCCGCAGGTATGCCTCCGCACCGCCCTCAGCGCAGAGGGTGCGCAGGGCATGTTCCATGGCCGCGGGCGGGCTGTCCAGGTGCAGCCGCAGGGAGTCGCGGTGGTCCTCGTCGGTGAGGCCGAGCCCGGCGAGCACGGTGTGCGCGTGCTCGGCCCGGTGGGCGCGCACGACCCCGGTCGACAGGGCGTAGTCGGCCACAACATCCGCCTCACTGTGACCGGCGGCGAGGAGGGCCAGCGCCACGACCAGGCCGGTGCGGTCCTTGCCGGCGGTGCAATGCACCAGCACCGCGCCGGGTGCGGTCGCGATGGCGGCCACGGCGGTGGCGAGCTCGGCGCCGCGTTCGCGGAGCAGGAAGTCATAGACCCGCTCGAGGGAGCCGGTGAGCGGCGGCCCGTCGGGGAGGCGGTACAGCGGCACGCTCACGACCGGGATGCCGTGCTGCATAGCGCCGCGCTCGCCGTCTTCGCGCAGGTCGACCACCAGGGTCACCCCGAGGGCTGCGAGCTGGGCCGCACCTGCAGCGCCGACGGCATCGAGCGCCGCGGAGCGCGCCAGACGGTGTGCTCCGTCTCTGGCGTGGTCGCTCCAGCGGGCGTTGTAGCTGCCTGCGATGGTGATGCCTGACATGCCGCCCCGTCTGATTCCTGCGTTTCATCGGCGATGAAACGTCGTTACAGAGCAAGGTTGCGGGGGCCGGGTAAACGGTCGGTGGACGACAGGCGACCGGCGCCACAACATCGGGCGATGCCCGATGAGCGGCCTACTCGTCGGCGATGAGCGCCTCGGCGACGACCGCGCGCATGGGTGCCGTGGCGCCGGCGGTGCTGCGGGAGTGCAGCGCACTGTGCAGGGCATGCAGCACGAGCAGATGGCTCAGCCGGCTGAGGAAAGGGTCGACATCGTGAGTGCGGGTGACCGGTCCGGTGACCAGGCTGATGTCGGCGAGCTGGGTGAGCGGGGACCGGGCAAAGCTGGTCACGGCGATCAACCTGGCCCCGCCCTCCTTCGCGGCCCGGCAGGCCCGCAGGGTGTGGGCGTTCGCCCCGGAGTAGCTCACGGTGAGGCAGGCGTCTTCACCGGTGAGCGATCGCGCCGCGAACTGCTGCCCGAGAACGTCACTGGGAGCCTCGACGGCCCGGCCGAGCGTAGCGAACCGCATGGCCGCATCCTGCAGTGGCGGTGCGGAGAAGCCGGTGCCCACGAGCACGAGGCGGCGGGCGGTGGCGAGTACCTCGACGGCCGCGTCGAGGGCGGCCAGGTCCACGCTGTCCCGGCCCAGGCTGATGGCGTCAGTCGCGTCGGCGAAGATCCGGGCGAGCGGATGCGTGTCGGGCGCAGCGCTTTGGGCGGTTGGTGCGGCCCTGGCCACCTCGAGGCGCAGATGTTGGAATCCGCGGAAGCCGAGGCTCTGGCAGGCGCGCACCACCGTGGCCGTGGACGTGCCGGCCTCGGCGGCGAGCTCGGCAGTGGACCACTCGGTGACGGCCCCGGGCCGGTCGAGGATCACCTGGGCGACCCGGCGCTCGCTCGGGCCCAGCAACGGCAGTGCCGCCCGAACGCGCACGAGAACAGTACCGTCGCCAAGCCGCGGCAGGAGGGGGTGGAGGTCGGCCATGGGGTGCTCCGTTGCAGGATCTGGGCATCAGCGGGTGCGGGATGGTGTGGGCAGCATAGTGATGCCGACGTAACGGGAAATGTCGGGTAGCTCCGGGCTCCTAAGCTGGAGCGATGGATACCGAGCGCGCGCAACCCCTTTCCCGCGCCTGGTCGACCCGGCGTCGGGTGATTATGTGGCTGCTGGCCGGGGTGGTGCTCGCGGTCGCCGTGGGCGGAACGGTGGCGGCGATCGCGCTGGGCAGCGGCGAGCGGAGTGCCTCCGAGTCGCCCGCGCCGTCGGCCGACGCCGCAGGCACGACGGCCGTGTTCCTCGGCGACTCCTACACAAAGGGCTGGGGTGCCTCGAAGCAGTCGCTCCGGTGGTCGACGCTCGTGGCGGGCAGCGCCGGTTGGATCGAGGTCAACCAGGGTCAAGGTGGCACCGGTTTCGTTACCGACGCCGGGGAGGGCGGTTGCGGCCTGGAGTACTGCCCGCCGTACCTCGAGCGGGTGCCCAAAGTGCTGGCCGCGCAGCCCGACATCGTCGTGATTTCCGGCGGGCAGAACGACCTGACCGCGTTCGACGCCGACCCGGACGCTGTGCACGCCGCCATCACCGAGACCTATCAGCGGATCCGCGAGGGCCTGCCGGAGGCGCGGATCATCGCGGTGGGCCCGTCGTTGCCGCAGCCGGACGACTCGCGGATCGCGAAGATCGATGAGTGGGTGCGGGCGGTCGCGAAGACCGTGGACGCCGACTACGTGAGCCTGATCGACCCGACGCTGATCGACCCGGACATGATCGCCTCAGACCATGTGCACGTCAACGACGCCGGCCACCAGGCGATCGCCAACCGGGTGCTCGACACCATGGACTGACCCGCGGAGCTAGCGCGGCAGCTTGTGGTCCTTGACCACGAGCACCACGAACACGTACACGCCCACCAGCTGCCACAGCCCCCGGAACAACAGGTCGACCGGGGAGTTGCGGGCGGGGAAGGCCGGTTGGGCCGGGGCCGGGGCCGCGGGGTGCGGTGGGGCGACGGGACTCGGCACGGCCCGCTGGTGCGGTGCCGCGCGGCGGTGGAGAAGCAGATTCTCGCTCACGGCCACCAGCGTAGGCAGGCCGGGTGACCGGCCGGCAAACGCCGGGTGACGGTTCTCCCGCGCCTAGCCCGGAGCTACGGTGCGGTCTTGCCGTCGGGCTTGCCGGGTCGCACGGCCGCGGTGTCGGCGATGTCGATGCGGGTCACCCCGTCGTCGGTTTCTTCCACGGTCACGCGCGGGGCGGCATCCCCCTCATCGGCCTTGGGCGCGGTCGTCAGCTGATCGTGGCGCTTCTCGTCGAACGACTTGTCGGCCGGGTCTTTTTCAGTCATGACCGGCACAATATCATGTGATTCTTGAGCGCCGCCGTAACGGTTCGCTAGGCTCGCAGCATGACTGATGCACTCCGCTGGGGAATCCTGGCCACGGGCGGAATCGCCCACCAATTCGCCGGCGATCTCGTGAAGAACGGGTTCACCGTGCAGGCCGTCGGCTCCCGCAGCCAGGCCGGTGCGGATGCGTTCGCCGCCGAGTTCGGCATCCCCACCGCGCACCCGAGCTACGAGGCCCTCGCCGCCGACCCGGACGTGGACATCATCTACGTGGCCACCCCGCACCCGTTCCACGTGGCCCACGCCACGCTCGCCCTCGAGGCCGGCAAGCACGTGCTGGTGGAGAAGCCGCTCACCGTCAACGCGGGGGAGGCGCGACTGCTGGTGGCGCTCGCCGAGAGCAAGAACCTGCTGCTGCTCGAGGCCATGTGGACGCGGTTCCTGCCGCACATGGCCCGCATCCGCGAGATCCTCGCCGCCGGCTCCCTCGGTGACGTGCGCAGCCTGATCGCCGACCACACGCAGGACCTGCCCGACGACCCCAGCCACCGCATCAACGACCTGGCGCTGGGCGGCGGCGCGCTGCTCGACCTGGGCATCTACCCGGTCTCCTTCGCGTCGGCCCTGTTCGGCCAGCCGGAGACGGTGCTCGCCTCGGCCACGTTCAAGGACACCGGGGCGGATGCGCAGATCGCCACGATCTTCCGCTACGCAGGCGGCCAGATCGCCTCCCTCATCTCGGCGAGTGACGCCAAGGGACCGAACACGGCCAGCATCCTCGGCACCGAGGGCCGGATCGACATCGACGCGGTCTGGTACTCGCCCACCACCTTCCGCGTGTACACCAGCGCCAACGAGCTCGTCGAGACCTACACGACACCCGAGTTCACCGGCCGGGGCATGCACTTCCAGGCCCTCGAAGCCGAACGCCTGGTGGCGGCGGGCCTGATCACCAGCGAGCTGCTCACTGTGACGGAGTCGGTGCAGATCATGGAGACCCTCGACGAGATCCGCGCCCAGATCGGCCTGGTCTACCCCGGCGAGTAGCCCCGCGGGTCGCGTGCGCGTCGCTCGCGGCGTGCGCGACCCCTCGCGGCGGCCCAAAATGCTCGCAGCGTGTAAAAACACTCGCCGCACGCGAAAAAGCGCGCAACATCGCACGCCGCGAGCCCTATCGCACGCCGCGAGCCCTATCGCACGCCGCGAGCACTTTCCCACGCCGCGAGGTGCCGGCGCACGGATGCCGCGGCGTGCGCGGTGCTCGGGGCACGTGTTGCGCCCAGCGGCAGGTGTTCGTACACGTGCCGCGAGGATCAACTAGTGCCGCGGGCACCGACCCACCGCCTGACCCGCGCCACGTAGCGCGGACGTGCTGCGCGGATGGCGCGCGCGGTGCCCGCGGCACGTGTTGCGCCCAGCGGCAGGTGTTCGTACACGTGCCGCGAGGATCAACTAGTGCCGCGGGCACCACCTCGTGCCGTGAGCGCTACCGAGTGCGGTCAGCACTCCAAAGCCGGGCCAGCACCCGTGGCACGTGGAGGCGCATCGGGGCTCTGGCCGGGCTCACACCCTTGGTCGCTAAAGTATCGGGGTGGATACACCAGACCCGTCGGTGCCCGACCCGGGCGCCCCCTCCGCGGCATCGTCCGACCAGCCGACCGAGCTCCTCGGTGCGCACTCGGCCGCGACGGATGCCGTACCCAGCGCGGGTGCAGCGCTGGCTGCGGGCGCCACACCCGCGTCCACCCCGGCCGGGCCCGGCGCCGGCGGCCGCTGGCGCGCGCTCGTGGCCGCAGCCGTGGCCTTCGTGCTGCTGGGCGGCGGCGCCGTCTGGGCCGGCGCGTCCACCGGAGGCAGCGCCCCCGCATCCGTTGCGGCCGCACCGACCGCCACGGCCACGCCCGCCGCAACCCCCACCCCGGAACCCACGACCCCCGCAGCCCGGCCCGGCCCGACGGCGGACACCGCCGCCAGCCCGCTCCGCACCTGCTCGGTGGCGGGCCTGGCCGAGGACTCCCGGCTGGGCGAGTTCCAGGCGCAGGTCGTGAACGCCGACACCGGCGAGGTGCTCTTCGACCGGGGCGGCGACACCGCTTCCCGCGCCGCCAGCGTGCTCAAGGTGCTCACCTCCGCGGCCGCGCTGAGCGTGCTCGGCGCCGACTACCGGGCCACCACCACCGTCGTGGCCGGAACCGAACCCGGCCAGGTGGTGCTCGTCGGCGGCGGCGACCTCACCCTGTCGGGCACCCCCACCGGCGACGAACCGTTCTACGAGGGCGCC
Organism: Cryobacterium sp. AP23; assembly: GCF_054075385.1. Classification (NCBI taxonomy): domain Bacteria; kingdom Bacillati; phylum Actinomycetota; class Actinomycetes; order Micrococcales; family Microbacteriaceae; genus Cryobacterium; species Cryobacterium sp. AP23. The sequence continues at coordinate 3,524,628 of NZ_CM133415.1, forward strand.
GCGCACCTCGACGACCTCGCCGAACAGGCCCGCGCCGCGATGGGCGACACCCCGATCACCTCGGTGGTGCTGGACTCCAGCTACTTCGGCGACCCGGCCTGGGAACCCAGCTGGGACCGCAAGGAACAGACCCAGGGTTACATGCCGCCGATCACCGCGCTGCAGGTCGACGGCGCCAGGGACGACCCGTACAGCAGCACCTCCCCACGCAGCGATGACCCGGTCGCCCAGGCCGGCGCCGCGTTCGCCGACGAGCTCGGCGGCGACGTCGACGTGAGCGTCGGCACCGCCCCGGACGGCGCCGAGCAGCTCGCCGCCGTGCAGTCCCAGCCGGTCGGCGTGCTGATCAAGCAGTCCCTGATCGTGTCCGACAACGCCCTCGCCGAGATGCTGGCCCGGCTCGTGGCGGTGGAGTCCGGCACCGGCAACACCTTCGCCGCCATCCAGCCCGCCGTGCTCGCGGGCCTGGCCGAGTACGGCATCGACACCACCGGCATCCTCATCACCGACGGCTCCGGCCTCTCCGACAACAACGCCGTGCCGCCGGCCTACCTCACCAAACTGTTCCGGCAGATCAACGCCAGGGAGGGCAGCCTCGGCGAGATCTTCGACGGCCTGCCCATCGCCGGCGGCCCCTCTGGCTCGCTGTCCTACAGCGACCGGTTCTCCGGCGCCAACGCGGATGCCGATGGTGCGGTCTTCGCCAAGACCGGCTGGATCGACACCGGCTACACCCTCGCCGGCGTCATCCGCGCGCAGGACGGCAGCACGCTCACCTTCGCCGTATACGCGCTGGGGGATGTGGGCGATAATGCGAAGCAGGCGATCGATACCATCACGACGGGGTTCTTCCGCTGCGGGAACAACCTCTCGAACAACTGAAATTCACAACCGACAGGAGTGCTTCCGTGACCCGCGCACTGATCATCATCGACGTTCAGAACGACTTCACCGAGGGCGGCGCCCTGCCGGTGACCGGCGGCGCCGCCGTGGCCGGGGCGATCAGCGCACTGCTCATGGCGCAGGCGCAAAGTTACGAGCACATCTACGCGTCCCGCGACTGGCACGACGCCGAGGGCGGCAATAACGGCCACTTCGCCGTGGACACCGAACCTGACTTCATCGACACCTGGCCCGTGCACTGCGTCGCCGACACCCTCGGCGCCCAGTACCACCCGGCGTTGGAACTGCCGGGGACGACCGTGCACATCCTCAAGGGCCAGGGCCAGCCCGGGTACTCGATCTTCGACGGCATCGACGCGAACGGCGAGAAATTCGGCGAGCTGCTCATCGCCGCCGGGGTGACGGATGTCGACCTGGTCGGCCTCGCCACCGACTACTGCGTGCGCGCCTCCGGCCTCGACGCCCTCGAGCACGGCCAGCACGTGCGGGTGTTCACCGACCTCGTCGCCGGGGTCGCGGCCGAATCCAGTGAGCAGGCGCTGGCCGAGCTGGCCCACGCCGGCGCGGTGCTCACCACCACCGACGCCGTCACCCACTAGTCCCGCCCGGCCCTGCGCATCCGCGCCCGGTAGACCGGGCCCCGTTGCATAACTCCTGCAATTTCCAGTTCGACCGTTAGCGGATGCCGGAAAGACGCGGGAGTGCACCCCCGCGCCGAAATCCAGCAGGAGTTATGCACCAGGCCACCGCGCTCACGGCGCCCACCGCGCTCACCGCGCCCGCGGGCGGATGCGGCATCCCGGCGAACTTTTTTCGATGCGGGTGCATCCGAATCGGGGTGTCCTCCGGAAGTAACGGGTAACGGGAAACCGACAGGTTCCCACTCTCGTTCGACTGACTGGAGGAAACCATGCGCAAGACCATTGCCGTCGGCGTCGCAGCCGGCGCCCTTGTCGCCCTGGCGGGGATCGCACCGGCGCACGCCGCCGACGACACCGCCCAACTGTCCGTGCTGCACGGGGTGCCTGACCTCACCGTTGATGTGTACGTCAACAACGAGCTCACCCTGGACAACTTCGCCCCCGGCGATCTCGCCGGCCCGCTCGAGCTGCCGCCGGGCACCTATACCGTGGCGATCACCGCCTCGGATGCCGCCGACGCCAGCGCTCCCGCCATCGGCCCGGTCGACCTGCCGTTGGAGGCCGGGAAGAACTACACCGCGGCCGCCCACCTGGACGCGCAGGGGGAGCCGACCGCGACCCTGTTCACCAACGACATCAGCACGGTGGGGGCCGGCGAGGGCCGGCTGACCGTGCGGCACGTCGCCGCGGCCCCCGCCGTGGACGTCCTCGCCGGCGGCGCGGCCGTGATCACGAACCTGGCCAACCCGAACGAGTCACTGCTGACCCTGCCGGCCGGAACGGTGTCGGCGTCGGTCGCGGCGACGGGCACCACCGACCCGGTGATCGGCCCGGCTGACGTGAACGTGGCCGAGGGCACGAACACCATCGTGTACGCCTGGGGCAGCCTCGAAGACAGCAACCTGGCGCTCGCCGTGCAGACGGTCGGCGGGCTGCACTCCAACCCGGGCAGCATCCCCGCCGGCAATGCCGGCCTGGTGGCGACGAACCAGCCCGCGGACACCACCGGCTGGTGGTTCGGCGGCGCGGCCCTCGCGCTGGTGCTGGGCATCAGCGCGGCGGCGGTCTACGGCACCCGACGCGTTGAGACGCGGCACTGACCGGCGGCCGGGATTGAGACGGCGGGTCACGGTGAACCTGTTCGGGTGGAGCACCGTGTCCCGCGCCGCGCGCGAGGCGCGGCACCGCAGGCCGGGCCGATGGGGAGATCGTGTGCTCCCCCTCGGCCCGGCCGTGGCGGGCGGCCTGTTGGTGGGCCTCCTGCTCAGCGGATGCGGCGCCGCCGCGGGCGGACCGGCCGGCACTGATCCTGCCTCCGGCTCCGGCCCGGGCGGCTCCGCATCCGCCACCGACAGTGGCAGCGCCCCGGAACCGGGCGGCTCCGCATCCGCCACCCCAGCGTCGCCGACTCCATCACCGTCCGCGGTGCCGGAGGTGCCCCGACAGTCCACCGACCTGGCCGGGCAGCCCGCTCCGGCCAGCGCACCGGTACGGGTGCAGGTCGGCGCTCTGGGCATCGACATGCCGATCGAGGCCGTGGGTCTGGACGGCGACGCCATGGCTCTGCCGGCGAACCCGGCGGTGGCCGCCTGGTACCGGTACGGCCCGGCGCCGAGCAGCCCCGCCGGTGCCACCGTCGTCGCCGCGCATGTCGACTCCCTGATCTACGATCTCGGACCGTTCGCCGAACTCGCCAACGCCCCGGCGGGCACCGAAATCACCCTGACCACGGCCGATGGCGCCACGCACCGCTACACGATCGCATCCATCAACACGGTGGAAAAACCGGCGGTGGACTGGGCCGGCGTCTTCGACCGGACGGGGGAGCCGCGCCTGACGCTGGTGACCTGCGGCGGCGAATTCGACTACGACGCCCGGCGCTACCTCTCCAACGTGATCGTGACGGCGGTGCCGGCACCATGACGCGGGAGCCCGAGAACGGAGTGCCCGAACGGGGCATGCCCGGATCGGCCGGGCATGGTTATGCTGGTCGCACCTGCGGGCCGGCCCGGCCGGACCGCGAGCACTGAGATGGACACCGGCACGACGCGTGACCGATCCCGGAGGCAGCACGTCCACGTGAGCGCACCCTACGCGAACAGCACCGACAGAGACCCCGACCTGGCCAGCCTGGTCGCCGGCTTCCGCGCGGGCGACGAGCGGGCGCTCGCCGAGGCCTACGCGCGCTGGTCGGCGCTGGTCTACACCCTGGCGGTGCGGTCGCTGGGCGACACCGGCGAGGCCGAGGACGTCACCCAGAAAGTGTTCATCGCCGCGTGGCGGGGGAGAGGCGGCTTCGACCCTGACCGGGCCGCGTTGCCGGCCTGGATCGTCGGGATCGCCCGGCACAACATCGCCGACGCGCACGAAGCCCGGGCCCGCCGGCGCCGCCTGGAACAGACCCTCGTCGACGACGCCGAGGGTTACACGGTCGATGAGTCCGCCGATGTGGCCGAACGGCTGCTGCTCGGCGAGGAGCTCAACCGGCTGGAACCGGTGCCGCAGAAGGTGATGCGGCTGGCGTTCTACGACGACCTCACCCACGTGCAGATCGCCGATACCCTCGGATTGCCGCTCGGCACCGTGAAGAGTCACATCCGCCGCAGCCTCACCCGGTTGCGCACCCGATTGGAGGCGAACGATGACGCATCTTGACCGTGACACGCTCGCCCTCGTCGCGCTCGCCGAGCTTGAACTCAGCGCCGCCGAGACCGAGCACCTGGCCGCCTGCCCCGGGTGCGCCGGTGACCTCGATGCGCTGCGCCGCACCGTGCTGATCGGCCGCACCGCCGGCAGCGTCGACCTGGTCGAGCCGGCGGATGCGGTGTGGGGGCGCATTCACGCCGCCCTCGGCCTCTCCGACACCGTGGCCGCACCCCCGCGACTGGGCGACCTCGCCGACCCTGCCGGCCTCGCCGGCAGCGAGATGGCGGATGCTGATGCCTGGGCGCAAAACGCCGCCGATGAGGATGCCCGGGGCAGCGACGCGGCTCCCGCGCCGAGCCGTGCCGCCGGCTCGACCCCCGGCCCGATGATGCCAACCGAGCTGCCCGCGGGCGAGGTGCCGGGCCCGCCGGCGATACCGCACGGTGAGGACACTCGAGCCCGTGACGCAGCGGGGGTTGCGCCGACCGCGGCGGCGCGCCCGCTGGCACCCGTCGTCGACCTGCCCGCCCGGCGCCGGCGGGCTTGGCTGCCGGTGGCGGCCGCGGCCTGCGCCGTGGGCCTCGTCGGCGGGATCGCGGGCGGGGCCTGGTGGCAGTCGACGCGCGCCCCGGCGCCGGAGCCGGTGATCGCCGAGGCCCAGCTCGATGCCCTGCCGGGCTGGACCGCGAGCGGCAGCGCATCCGTGGAGGAGACCGCGGACGGGCGTCGAGACGTCGTGGTCGACCTCACCGCCGAGCAGAGCGCCGGCGGCCTGCGCGAGGTGTGGTTGCTCACGGCCGATGCATCCGGCCTGGTGAGCCTCGGGCTGCTCGACGGGGCGTCCGGCCGGTTCAGCATCCCGGCCGGGGTCGACCTGGCCGAATACCCCGTGGTGGACGTCTCCGAGGAACCGGCCGACGGCAACCCGGCCCACTCCGGCGATTCGATCGTGCGCGGCACCCTGCAGAATCTGTAGCCCATCCGCGACGCGAGCCGGCCTCGAAAACGCCTTCTCTCGTTGGTCGAGCCTGTCGAGACCGCGCGAGCCGGCCTCGCTCACGGCGGCAGAGGTGGTCACGGGGTCTCGACGAGCTCGACCGGCGATGGGGTGCGTTGCGCAGGGTCGACCGGCCACGCGGGAGCGATCTCGGAGGAGGATCCCGGTACGCGGGTACATTTGGAGTCGACGACTTCACAGGAGGCATTTGTGGCGCACGTAACCGAAGCAGAGTTGCTCCAGCACGTACCCAACGAGCTATACATCAACGGGCAGTGGGTGCCCGCCGCCGACGGGAGCACCCTCACCGTGCACGATCCGGCCACGGGCAAGGTGATCAAGACCATCGCCGACGCCGGAGTTGCCGATGGCCTGGCCGCCCTGGCCGCCGCCGCCGACGCACAGGATGCCTGGGCCGCGACGCCGCCCCGGGTGCGCGGCGAGATCCTGCGCCGCAGCTTCGACCTGCTGCACGAGCGCCGGCACGAGTTCGCGCTGCTGATGACCCTGGAGATGGGCAAGCCGCTCGCCGAGTCCTACGGTGAGGTCACCTACGGCGGCGAATTCCTGCGCTGGTTCAGCGAGGAGGCCGTGCGCATCTCCGGCCGGTACGGCACCAACCCCGAGGGCACGGGGCGGATGATCGTGTCGCAGCACCCGGTCGGTCCCAGTTTCCTGATCACTCCGTGGAACTTCCCGCTCGCGATGGCGACCCGCAAGATCGCCCCGGCGCTCGCCGCCGGCTGCACCGTGGTGATCAAGCCTGCCGAGCTCACCCCGCTCACCACCCTCTACCTGGTGAAGCTGTTCGAGGAGGTCGGCCTGCCCGCCGGCGTCGTCAACGTGCTCACCACCTCCACCTCGGCGGATGTGTCCGGCCCGATCATCGCCGACCCGCGGCTCCGCAAGCTCAGCTTCACGGGCTCCACCGGGGTCGGCCAGAAGCTCATCGCCCAGTCCGCGCAGAACGTGCTGCGCACCTCGATGGAGCTCGGCGGCAACGCCCCGTTCCTGGTCTTCGAGGACGCCGACATGGACCGCGCCGTCGAGGGCGCCCTGGCCGCGAAGTTCCGCAACGTGGGCCAGGCCTGCACCGCCGCGAACCGGTTCATCGTGCAGGCCTCCGTCGCCGACGAGTTCGCCCGCCGGGTCACCCACGCCGTCACCGAGTTCACCGTGGGTCGCGGCACCGTCAGCGGCGTCAAGATCGGCCCGCTCATCAACGCCGACGCCGTCACCAAGGCCGACACCCTGGTGCAGGATGCGCTCGGCCGCGGCGCGACCCTGCTCACCGGCGGACACGCCGTGGAGGGTGTGGGCACGTTCTACGAGCCCACCGTGATCACCGGCGTGAAGCCGGGCAGCGACATCCTGCGCGAAGAGATCTTCGGCCCGGTGCTGTCGATCATCCCGTTCGACGACGAGGACGACGCAGTGCGCATCGCCAACGACACCGAATACGGGCTGGTCAGCTACGTGTTCACCCGGGACCTCGCACGCGGGCAGCGGATGATCGAACGCCTGCAGACCGGCATGATGGGCCTGAACATGGGTGTGGTCTCCAACGCCGCCGCCCCGTTCGGCGGGGTGAAGCAGTCCGGCCTGGGCCGGGAGGGCGGCGCCGAGGGCATCCACGAGTATCTCTCCACCAAATACACCCTCACCCCCGACCCCTTCCTCGACTACGACTGACCCCACCATGCATCCGCGAGCCGTGAGCTAAACCCCGAAAACACGCGAATTCCGGGGTCACGCTCACGGCTCGCGAGCCGTGGCGGCGTCGTTAAGCTCAAGGGTGCCCGTTTTTGAGATCTCCGATTTGAGCGATGCCCGGTTGAGCGACTACAACCAGGCGACGGATGTGGCGCTCAAGAAGGCGCGCGACACCGAGCACGGGCTGTACATCGCCGAGTCGGCCCTCGTGCTCGAGCGGGCACTGCGCGCCGGGCACCGCCCCCGGTCGGTGCTCACCCTGCCCAACACCCTCGACGAGGCGGTCGCGCTGGTCGGTGACGACGTGCCGGTGTTCGTGGGCACGGGCGAGCTGCTCACCGAGCTCACCGGCTACGTGCTGCACCGCGGCCTGATCGCCGCGATGCACCGCCCCGCCCTGCCCGAGCCGGCGGCGCTGCTGGCGGGCGCCCGGCGCATCCTGATTCTCGAGAACGTCACCGACCCCACCAACGTGGGCGCCATCTTCCGCTCTGCCGGCGCCATCGGGGCCGACGCGATCCTGGTCACCCCGCGCTGCTCCGACCCGTTCTACCGCCGCGCCATCCGGGTGTCGATGGGCACCGTGCTGCAGGTGCCGTGGACTCGGGTCGGCGACTGGGCCAGCACCCGGCGGCTGCTCGACGAGCACGGCTTCCACGTCGCCGCGCTGGCGCTCACGGCGGATGCAGTGAGCCTGCGCGACTTCCACGGCGAGCAGCACGAGCGGCTGGCGTTGCTGCTCGGCGCCGAGGGGGAGGGGCTCACCCAGGAGGCGCTCGCGGCGTCGGACTCCGTGGTGCAGATCCCGATGAAGCACGGCATTGATTCCCTCAACGTGGCCGCGGCCAGCGCCGTCGCGATGTGGGCCCTCTCCGGCTGAGCGGCGCGACCGCCACCTCGATCTCGGCTGAATTCCAGCGAACCGGGAGCTCGCCGTCATCTGTTGTTTACACAACGGCGCACTCTGGAACATGCCGGAAACAAAGTGTTGCTGAGGGGGAAACACACCGCTGGCAATCTGTGATTTACCCGACGCGAGCCCCTGCGTCCGTGCAGAGAGGTGTTTCAAGTGGATCAAGGTAATACGACTTTCATTCTGCTGTCCGCAGCGTTTGTGCTGCTCATGACTCCAGGACTCGCGTTCTTCTACGGTGGACTGGTCAAGGCCAAGAGCGTCATCAGCATGATGATGATGAGCTTCGGAGCCCTCGGGCTCATCGGAGTGCTCTGGGTCATCTACGGCTACGCGATTGCGTTCCCCGGCTCCGAAGGAACCGTGGCGCCGTGGGCGATCGACTGGTCGAACATCGGCCTGACCGCCGCCCTGGAAATCCCGGAGGGCGCGGCTTACCCGCCGCTGGCCTTCGTCGCCTTCCAGGCCACCTTCGCCATCATCACCGTCGCGCTGATCTCCGGCGCCATCGCCGACCGCGCCAAGTTCGGCTCCTGGATGATCTTCGCCGCGATCTGGGCGACCGTCGTCTACTTCCCCGTTGCCAGCTGGGTCTTCAACTTCGGCCTCGCCGAAGACGGCAGCTTCGCCTACGGCGGCTGGATCACCCACGGCCTGCAGGACGTCTTCGGCCTCGGCGCGATCGACTTCGCCGGTGGAACCGCGGTGCACATCAACGCCGGTGCCGCAGCTCTCGCCCTCGCCCTGGTTCTCGGCAAGCGCGTCGGCTTCTCCAAGGGCGTTCACGTCCCGCACAACCCGCCGTTCGTCCTCCTCGGCGCCGGTCTCCTCTGGTTCGGCTGGTTCGGCTTCAACGCCGGCTCCGAGCTTGCCGCTGACGGCACCGCGGCCCTCGCCTTCGTCAACACGATTGCGGCCCCGTCCGCAGCCCTGCTGGCCTGGCTCGTGGTCGAGAAGGTTCGCGACGGCAAGCCGACCTCGGTCGGCGCCGCATCCGGAGCCGTCGCCGGCCTAGTTGCGATCACCCCGGCCTGTGGCTCGCTGCAGCCGATCTGGGCGATCCTGCTCGGCGTCATCGCCGGTGCGGTCTGCGCCATCGCTGTCGACCTCAAGTTCAAGCTGGGCTTCGATGACTCGCTCGACGTCGTGGGCATCCACCTCGTCGGTGGCCTCATCGGTACCCTCTACCTGGGCTTCTTCGCCAACGGCACCGGCCTCTTCCTGGGCGGCGACGGCACTCAGCTGCTCGTCCAGGCGATCGCAGCCTTCTCCGTGCTGATCTACTCCTTCGTACTCGCCTTCATCATCGCCTTCGCCATCGAGAAGACCATCGGCTTCCGCGTGAAGAACGAGGACGAGATCGCCGGCATCGACTCCGTCATGCACGGCGAAGAGGGCTACGTCCTCACCGACGCCAAGGCCTGAGTCAGACCGAATTCCGAGTAACACCGAGATGTGCTGGATGGTGGAAGTGCTTACCATCCAGCACATTTCTGTGTCTGCGCCCACCCGCGGCGGCACAGCATGAGCCTCGCCGCGGACGAGGACGACGGCGTCGACGAGCAACGGACGGCGCCGCGCAGCATCCAGTTCTCCGACCTTCCCCGCCAGCCGCTGGACCAGGGCCGGGGCAGTGCCCGGGAGGTCTGGGCCGACCTGGACAACGAGCTGAACCTGCGCTGGTTACTCCGCGTGGTCGAGATCAAGGACTCCACCGGGTTGCTCGTCGGACCCGCCGGCACCCACCACTTCGTGGTCGGTCTCGCCGGGCCGCAGGTGGCCGTGCGCACCGCGGAGGCGAGCCGGGTGCTCCGCCGCGACCACGTCCTGCCCGTGCTGTCGTCCACCCTGCTCTTCGAACGACCCAAACTGCGTCCGCCCGGGGCGAGTTCTCTCCTCGTGCTCACCTACGTCGGCGCCGACGACCCGCCCGGCTTCGTCATCCGCACGGTCGATGCCGACGCTGAACTGCCCGCCGAAGCGCAGGTGCTGATCGCCCTGCGCGGCACGGTGAAGCTGGACGGCGCCGAGGCGGACCAGGGCTCGGCGCTCCTGCTGGACCCGGCGCTGCGCTACCGCCCGAGCGCCTCGACCGCTCACCTGCTCACCGTGCACCGGCCCGGGTTCGACGACGAGACGTCCGGCGCACCCGACCCGGTCTGACACCGGCCGCCGACGCGCGCACCCGGATGTGGGCCGCGGGCCTGGGCGCGCGAGCCTAGGCTATGGGCATGAGCAATGATGCTGTCATCGTCGATGTTGTACGCACGCCCTCCGGACGCGGAAAGCCCGGCGGGGCGCTCACCGAGGTGCACCCCGTCGACCTGCTCGCGGGGGTGCTGAAAGACCTGGTCAGCCGCAATGACCTCGACCCGGCGCTGGTCGACGACGTGATCGGCGGATGCCTCACCCAGGTCGGCGAACAGAGCACCAACATCACCCGCACCGCGCTGCTCAGCGCCGGGTTCCCCGACTCGGTGCCCGGCACCACCATCGACCGGCAGTGCGGCTCCAGCCAGCAGGCCGCCACCTTCGCCGCGCAGGGCGTGCTCGCCGGCAGCTACGACATCGTCATCGCGTGCGGCGTCGAGTCGATGAGCCGGGTGCCGCTCGGCTCCGCCGGGGGACCGGTCCCGGCCGGCGGTTCCGACGCGGCCGGCCGCACCGAGGGTTGGGGCTCGCCCACCGCCTGGTCGGCGATCGCCAGCCAGGACCCGCACGGCCGCTTCATGCATGAACGGTACCCGCAGGGCCTGGTGGGCCAGGGGGTCGCCGCCGAGCTGATCAGCGCCAAATGGGGCCTCACCCGCGCTGAGCTCGACGAGTACTCCGCCCGATCGCACCGGCTCGCCGCCGCCGCAGCAGACCGCGGCGCCTTCGCCGCCGACCTGCTGCCCGTGACCCTCCCCGACGGCCGGCAGGTGATCGGTGACGAGACCATCCGGCGCCGCAGCACCGTCGAGACACTCGCCGACCTGCCACTCGCGTTCCGCACCGACGAGCTCGCCGTCCGATTCCCCGAGGTGAACTGGCAGATCACCGCTGGAAACTCCTCCCCGCTCACCGACGGTGCATCCGCCGCGCTGATCATGAGCGCCGACCGCGCCGCCGCACTCGGCCTCACCCCGCGGGCCCGGTTCCACAGCTTCGCGGTCACCGGCAGCGACCCGCTGCTGATGCTCACCGGTGTGATCCCCGCCACCCGGCGCATCCTGGCCCGCACCGGCCTCGGCATCGACGACCTCGACGCCTATGAGGTGAACGAGGCGTTCGCCTGCGTGCCCCTGGTCTGGCAGCGCGAACTGCACGCCGACCTCGACAAGCTCAACGCGAACGGCGGCGCGATCGCCCTCGGCCACGCGCTGGGCTCCTCCGGCACCCGGCTGCTCGGCACCCTGCTCGGCAGCCTCGAAGCCGGCGGCGGCCGCTACGGCCTGCAGACCATGTGCGAGGGCGGCGGCATGGCCAACGCCACCATCATCGAACGGCTCTGATGCGCATCGACGGATGCTCCGCCCTCGTCACCGGCGCCGCCTCCGGCCTCGGCCTGGCCACCGCCCGGGCGCTGCATGAGGCCGGCGCGCACGTCGTGCTATTCGACCTGTCCAGTTCGGCCGGGGCGGAACGGGCCGCGGAACTGAACGCGCTGGCGCGGTCAGAGGCTGATTCCACGAGCGGCGCTGAGGCCCCGAATGAGCTCGCCGCCGGGCGCCGCGCTGCTCCCCGCGAGCCCGCCGCGGCTATATTCCTCGCGGGGGATGTAACCGTGGAGGCCGATGTGCAGGCCGCGGTGGATGCCGCCACCGCCTTGGCACCGCTCCGGATCGTGGTGAACTGCGCGGGCATCGCGCCGGCCGCCCGCACCGTCGGCCGACAGGGCCCGATGCCCCTGGCCGACTTCGAGCGCGTGCTCCGGATCAACCTGCTCGGCACCTTCAACGTGGTGCGCCTGGCCGCCGCCGCAATGCAGGCCACCGACCCCGTCGGTGCTGTCCCCCTCGGCGCCAATCCCTCCGGCAGCGCTACCCCCGGCGCCGCCACCCCCGCCGGCACGGTACCGCCCGCTGGCCGAATCGGCGGCACCCCCGAGCGCGGCGTCATCGTGAACACCGCATCCGTGGCGGCCTTCGACGGCCAGATCGGCCAAGCCGCGTATGCCGCGTCGAAGGGTGGGGTCGCGGCGATGACCCTCCCGCTGGCCAGGGAGTTCGCGCGCTCACTGATCCGTGTCATGACCATCGCGCCGGGCCTGTTCGACACCCCGCTGCTGCAGGGCCTGCCCGCCGAGGCCCGCGCGTCGCTCGGGGAGCAGGTGCCGCATCCCGCCCGGTTGGGCGACCCGGCGGAGTACGCCGCCCTCGTGCGCCACATCGTAGAAAACTCCATGCTCAACGGCGAGACCATCCGCCTCGACGGCGCCATCCGAATGGCCCCCCAGTAGAGTCCCGCGGCCCCGCCCCGGTTGGCGTCGCCCCCGACCCGGCGGTCTGCCCGCTCGCGGCGCACCCTATTCCTCGCGGCACAGGTTATTCACGGTGGCGCATGTTCTAACCCGCGCCGCGAGCACAAACCTGCGCCGCGAGCGCAAACCTGCGCCGCCAGCATTAACCTGCACCGTGAGCGCAACCTGCGCCGCGAGAACTAACCTGCGCCGCGAGAACTAACCTGCGCCGCGAGCACAAACCTGCGCCGCGATCGTTCCGCGGGTCGCGGGAGAGGTGCGCTGGGCCGATATCGGGCAGATGCTCGCCCGTCCCGCAGCGCGATGACGCTCGTGGCGTGTCTTAATGCTCGTGGCGTGCGAAATCCAGCTACATTTCGCACGCCGCGAGCACTTTCGCGTACTGCGAGCACGTTCCCACGCCGCGAGGGTCGGCGGTGTGCTCGCGGCACGTGTTAATCCCGGGGGCACGTGTTCGTATACGTGCCGCGAGCACCGACACGTGCCCCGAGCACTATCGCCTGCCACGAGCGTGGCGCCGGCCGCGTGCACGAGCACCAACGCGTGCCGCGCGACATCCGCATCGAAGACCCTTGACGTGACCAGTACACTCTTCAGAAAAACCCCTCCAGGGAAGGTGCCGGCGTTGACATCATTCGAAACCGAACTGCGCCGGGTCGTGCAGCCGCGCGCCCGGGTCATCATCGACAACGACTTTTCCGGCGATCCCGACGGCCTCGTGCAGCTCGCCCACCACGTGCTGTCGCCCTCCGTGGAGATCCGCGCAATCATCGGCTCGCACCTCAAGCCCGGCGACCCGTTCGACCCCTCGGAACAGACCGCCGACAACGCCGCCGCGGCCGCCCGCACCGTGCTCGAGCTGCTCGGTCGCGCCGACACGATTCCCGTGCTGGCCGGGTCGAACGTGGGCATGGCCGACCCGGGCTCGCCGATCCGGTCCGCCGCGACGGATGCCATCATCGCCGAGGCCATGCGCACCGATACCGACCTGCCGCTGTTCGTGGCCTGCGGGGCGGGGCTCACCGAGATTGCCAGCGCGTACCTGCTCGAGCCGCGCATCGCGACCCGGCTCACCCTGGTCTGGATCGGCGGCCCCGAACACCAGGGCCTCGCCGTGCCACCGCCGGGTTCGCACGGCCCGGAGTACAACCTCGCCATCGACATCCCCGCCGGCCGGGTGATCTTCGACTCCTTCATGCCGATCTGGCAGGTGCCGCGCGACGCCTACCGGCAGACGCTGTTCTCCTGGGCCGAACTGCTCACGGATGTGCGCCCGCACGGCGCGATCGGAGCGCACCTCTACGATGCGCTCGCGCAGGTCGCCGTGATGGCCGGTGCCCACGGCCTGCACATCGGCGAGACCTACATCCTCGGCGACAGTCCGCTCGTGCTCCTGACCGCACTGCAGTCGTCGTTCGAGGCCGACCCCTCGTCGAGCGAGTACGTCACCCGCACGGTGCCGCGGATCTGCGCGGACGGGTCGTACGACATAATCCCGCGGCAGGGCCCCCGACCGATGCGGGTTTACACCCGGCTCGACCTGCGGCTGCTTTTCGCCGACTTCACCGCCAAGCTCGCCGCGCACGCCGCCGGCTAACCCGCGCCCGACCCGCGAAACGCGATCCGGCGGCCCGGGCGGCGGCGACGCGATCCGGCGGCCGGTTCTGGCCTAAAGGTCGACGGTGAGGAGGGGGCGCAGGTAGTTGCGCATCTCCTGGGCCATGTCCAGGGCCTCACGGTCGAGCAGCCACTGCACCTGCAGGCCGTCGCTCATGGCGATCATGCCGCGGGCCGCGCTCACCGGGGCGATGCCGGCGGCGAGTTGCCCGTCGTCCTGCATGGTCTGGAACGCGGCGGTGAGGAACGAGAGCACCCAGTCGTACCGGCGGACGAAGTACTCGTGCGCCGGATGCTCCGGCGAGGTCGCCTCGGCGGAGAGTACGCAGTGCAGTTCCACCAGGCCGGGCACCTGCCGGGCGTTGTAGTCGATCAGCCGCACGAAGCCGCGGATGGTTTCGATGCTGGCCGGCGCCGCCGTGTCGACGTACTCCGTGGCGCGGTCGTCGCGCAGCTCGAGCACGCCGGCCAGGAGCTCGTTCTTGTTCGAGAAGTGGTGCAGCAGGCCGGCCTGGCTCATGCCGACGACCTCGGCGATCTCCCGGATGGATCCGCTGCGGAACCCGTTGGTGGCGAAAACATCCATGCCGGCCTCGAGGATCTCACGGCGCCGCCCTGCCGTTTTGGCGTAGGCACCGCGCGGCTTTCGGGTGGTGCCGGTGGGGATCATGGGCCGACTCTATCGCGCTCGGTAACAATTTGGCGAAAACCTACCAACTATTCGCTTTTCGTGTTAGCTTCGGTTTTCGAGGCGGCCCAACGACGGACTGCACGTAGCGAAAGGGAACACCGATGTTCCGATGGAAAAGCTTGGCAGCGGTCGTTGCCGTTTCAGCTCTCGCCCTCACGGGCTGCTCCGGTGGGGGTTCAGACTCGGGTGATTCAGAGTCCAGCACTCTCACCCTTGGCGTCATTGTGCAGGCCACCACGCTCGAGGCCGCCAATATGAACTTCGCCAACGAGTCGCCTTACGGGCAGGCTGTCTATGACACCCTCCTGAAGGAAGATCCGTCCGGCGAGCTGATTCCGAGCCTGGCCACCGAGTGGGCGTACAACGACGACAACACGGTGCTCACCCTCACCCTGCGCGATGACGTGAAATTCACTGATGGCACACCGTTCAATGCGGACGCCGCCGCCCAGAACCTGATCCGTTTCCGCGACGGCACCTCGCCCAACAAGTCGTTCCTCGGTGCGCTCGGCGATGCCAAGGCCATCGACGAGACCACGGTCGAGCTCACCCTCACCGCGCCGGACCCCGCACTGCTGCACTACCTGAGCCAGAACGCCGGCATGCAGGCCAGCCCGGCATCATTCGGCGCCGCTGACGCCAAGACCAACCCGATCGGCTCGGGCCCGTACATCCTGGACACCGACAAGACCGTGATCGGCACCTCGTACGAGTACACCAAGAACCCCGACTACTGGGACCCGGAAAACGTGCACTACGACAACCTGTCGCTCAAGGTCTACGCCGACTCCACGTCGATGCTGAACGCGGTCAAGGGCGGCCAGGTCAACGGCGCCAAGCTGTTGGACAACACCAACAACGCCGAGGTCGAAGCGGCTGGTTACACGCTCAACCCGTTCGAGCTCGACTGGACCGGACTGATCATCTTCGACCGCGACGGTTCGATGAACCCCGCCCTCGCTGACGTGAAGGTGCGCCAGGCCCTGAACTACGCCATTGACACCGAGGCCATGCTCACCGCGGTCGGCGACGGCCTCGGCACCCCCACCACCCAGATCTTCCCGGCCTCCTCCGCGGCGTACGACGAAGACCTCGACGACCGCTACGCCTACGACCCGGACGAAGCGAAGAAGCTGCTCGCCGAGGCCGGTTACGAGGACGGCCTCACCCTCGAGATGCCCAGCACGTCGCTCGGCAACCCCGCGGTCTTCACCCTCATCCAGCAGCAGCTGAAGGATGTCGGCGTTACGGTCAACTACACCGACACCGGCAACAACTTCATCGCCGACATCCTCGCCCCCAAGTACGGGGTCACCTGGATGCAGCTGCAGCAGGACACCGACTGGGCGCTGATCAACTTCGAGATCACACCGAACGCCTCGTTCAACCCCACCCACTACCAGGACCCGACTGTTGACGCCCTCGTCGCCACGATCGGAACCTCGACCGGCGACGAATCTGACGCGGCTCTGAAGGAGCTCAACGCCTACATCGTCGAGCAGGCCTGGTTCGCCCCCTGGTACCGCGTGGAGTCCAACTACGCGACGGATGCCCAGACGAACGTTGAGACCCAGGTCGGCAACGCCTACCCCTACCTCTGGAACTTCACCCCCGCTTCCTAGGTAGCCCGCCGGGCGGCGCCTCGTGCGCCGCCCGGCCTTACGTTCCCCTCCGGGTTGCTCAACAGTAAGGAACAACGGTGTTCAGATTCATTCTTCGACGGTTGCTCTCGGGCATAGTCCTGCTCTTCGTCATATCCACGATCGCCTACGCCCTGCTGTATGTGGGCGGCGGCGACATCGCTCGCCGCATTCTCGGCCAGTCGGCGACCGCCGAGACCGTTACGCAGAAGGCCAACGAACTCGGCCTCGACCGTCCGCTCTGGGAGCAATACTTCGACTGGATCGCCAATGCCCTTCAGGGTGACCTCGGCACATCCTGGTTCACCGGGCAAGAGGTCACCGAAGGCATCACCTCCCGGCTTGCCGTCACCCTGTCCCTCGTGATCGGGGCGACCCTGCTCACTGCGGTCGTGTCGGTGACCCTTGGCGTCTGGGCCGCGATCCGCGGCGGCTGGGCAGACAAGCTCGTGCAGGGTGTCTCCATCCTCGGCTTCGCCATCCCGGGCTTCCTCATCGCACTCGGCCTGGTAACGCTTTTTGCCCTCAACCTCGGCTGGTTCAAGCCCACCGGTTACACGAACTTCACCGATTCGCCGATCGGATGGCTCTCCACCGTGACGCTGCCGATCATCGCGCTGGCTATCGGCGCCATTGCCGGTGTCGCACAGCAGGTGCGAGGGTCGGTCGTCGACGCGCTTCGTCAGGACTACGTGCGAACCCTGCGCAGCCGCGGCCTCTCGTTCAACCGGGTGGTCTTCAAGCACGTGCTGCGAAATGCCGGTGGTCCCGCGCTGGCCGTACTGGCCGTCGGTTTCGTCGGCCTCTTCGGCGGTGCGGTCATCGTTGAACAGATCTTCGCGATCCCGGGCCTCGGGCAGGTGGGCGTTCAGGCGACCTCCCAGGGCGACATCCCCATGGTGATGGGACTGGTCGTGGCTACCGCCATCATCGTCGTCGTCGTCAACCTCCTCATCGACCTGCTCCAGGGCTGGCTGAACCCGAAGGTGCGCCTCTCATGATCGATCTCACTCCCACCACGCTCTCGCCGGCACTGCCGCCGGCGGCCCGTCGGTCGCTGCTCTCCCGATTGCTCCGCAACCCCGTCGGCCTGGCCACCATCGGCTTCTTGCTGCTACTGGTCCTCAGCGCAGTGTTTGCGGGGCTCATCGCCCCGCATGACCCCAACGACGCGTCGATCCAGGACGTGCTCGGGCCGCCCGCTGAGGGGCATCCCCTCGGTTTCGACAGCTCCGGCCGTGACGTGCTGTCCCGACTGATCTTCGCCGGGCGGTTCAGTCTCGCCGGCGCGGCCCTGGCCCTGGTCATCGCCCTGGTGATCGGTGTCATCGGCGGCCTGATCGCCGGCTACTACGGCAAATGGTTCGACTCGGTGTCGTCCTGGCTCACCGGCCTGCTGATGGCGCTCCCCGGCATCGTCGTGCTGCTGGCCGCCCGTTCGGTGCTCGGCCCGTCGATGTGGCTGTCGATGATGATCTTCGGTGTGCTGCTCTCGCCGGCGTTCTTCCGGCTGGTCTACGCCTCCGTCACCGCGGTGCGCAACGAACTGTACGTGGATGCCGCCCGGGTCGCCGGGCTCAGCGACACCCGCATCATCGGCAAGCACATCCTCACGGTGGTGCGGGCGCCCGTCATCATCCAGTCGGCAATGGTGCTCGGCATCGCCATCGCCATCCAGGCCGGTCTGGACTTCCTGGGCCTCGGAGACCAGTCGATCCCCACCTGGGGCACCATGCTCAACGACGGGTTCCGCCAGCTCTACAAGGAGCCGACCCTCATCCTGTGGCCGAGCATCGTGATCGCGCTCACCTGTGTGGCGCTGACCCTGCTGGCCAACACCATCCGTGACGAACTCGAACGCAGCACCAAGGCCAAGCGTCGCCGCCGGCCGCCCCTGCGACCGGTCGATGTCGACAAGAAGGCCGCGCACGTGCACGCCGAAGACCTGGCCTCTTCCGGCCGCACCGGCGAAGTACTGCTCGACGTCCGTGAGCTCTCGGTGGGGTACGACCAGCCCAACGGCACGGTCAAAACCGTCGTGCACGACGTCTCCCTCGTGGTGCGACGCGGTGAAGTGCACGGCTTGATCGGTGAATCCGGCTCCGGCAAGACCCAGACGGCCTGGTCCGTGCTGCGCCTGCTGCCCGAAGGTGGCCGGATCACCGGAGGTTCCATCTTCTTCGAAGGAGCGGACCTCGCGCTCGAGCCGGAGAAGGAGATGACGAAGATCCGCGGGAAGAAGATCGCCTATATTCCGCAGGAACCCATGTCGAACCTCGACTCCTCGTTCACGATCGGCAGTCAACTCATCGAGCCGATGCGGGTGTGCCTCGGCCTGTCCAAGAAAGAGGCCACCGCGAAGGCGCTGAAGCTGCTCAAGCGAGTCGGAATCCCCAACCCCGAGCGCACCTTCGCGGCCTACCCGCACGAGGTGTCCGGCGGCATGGCGCAGCGGGTCCTCATCGCCGGCGCCATCTCCTGCGACCCTGACCTGCTCATCGCGGATGAGCCGACCACGGCCCTGGACGTGACGGTGCAGGCCGAAGTTCTCGACCTGCTGCGGGAACTGCAGCGTGAGCTGAACATGGGCGTGGTGCTCGTGACGCACAACTTCGGCGTCGTCGCCGACCTGTGCGACCGGGTGTCGGTGATGCGCGACGGCCGGGTGATCGAGACCGGACCGGTGCGATCCATCTTCACGCAGGCGAAGCATCCGTACACCCAGTCGCTGCTCGCGGCGATCCTCGAAGACGGCGCTGCGCGCGGCGACCTTGACGAAAGCACCAGTGCGGCCGCCGCCGCCCAGCACGACGCCGTCGCCGCCCAGCACGCTGCAAACATTGGAGCACAGTCATGACCGAGCCACTCCTCGACGTCAAGGATGTCGTCGTCGAATACCCGATCAAGGGGTTCCGCAAGGAGCCGTTCAAGGCGCTCAAGGGTGTCTCGCTGGACATCCGTCCCGGTGAGACCGTGGGCCTGGTCGGCGAGTCCGGTTCGGGCAAGACCACCCTTGGGCGGGCCGTGCTCGGACTGGCGCCGGTCACCGGCGGGGAGATCCTTTATCGCGGCAAGGACATCGCGCACCTCGGACGTAGCGAGCGCAAGGCCCTGTCCAGCGAAATCCAGGTGGTGTTCCAGGACCCGTACACGTCGCTGAATCCAAGCCTCACGATCGAGCAGATCCTGGTCGAGCCGCTTACCGTGCGCAAGGTCAGCCGCAAGGATGCGTCACGCCGGGTGCTCAGCCTGCTGGACCAGGTGGGCTTGCCCAACACCGTCGCCGACCGCCTGCCGCGGGAGTTCTCGGGCGGCCAGCGGCAGCGCATCGCCATCGCGCGCGCACTGGCGTTGGACCCTCGACTGATCGTTTGCGACGAGCCCGTCTCGGCGCTGGACCTCTCCACCCAGGCCCGGGTGCTCGACCTGTTCAAAGAGATCCAGGAGCGCACCGGCGTGGCCTACCTGTTTGTCTCCCACGACCTCGCCGTGGTGCGGCACCTCAGCCACCGGGTCGCCGTGATGTACCACGGTGAGATCGTGGAGTGGGGTGCCGGCGACCAGGTCACCAGCGCTCCAGCGCACCCGTACACCCAGAAGCTTTTCCTCGCCGCGCCGGTGCCCGACCCAGACCGGCAGCAACAACGCCGCGCGGAGCGTCAGCGTCACCTGGACGAACAGGCCAGCGCGCAGGCCGGCGCCGCCTGACCCGACCGCCACCCGACCCGCAACTGTTCCCCGTGCGGACAATTGCACCCGGTGTGCCGGGACCAATTGTCCGCACGGGGACCCCTTCTCTTCGACCCCGATTCCCACGAAAGCGATTCGTACCATGACGATCTCCACCGACCGCACAGCCGCGGTCAGCACGCCCGACCCCCGCCTCACTGCCCTGCTCGACCGGCTCACCCTCGAGGAGAAGGTGCTGCTGCTCACCGGCCGCGACTTCTGGACCACCGCCCCGATCGAGAAGATCGGCCTGCGCCGCATCCTCGTCTCCGACGGACCCAGCGGTGTGCGTGGCGAGGTCTGGGACGAGCGCTCGCCGTCACTGAACCTGCCGTCGTCGACCGCGCTCGGCGCCGCCTGGGACCCGGCGATCGCCCGCCGCTACGGCAACGTCGCCGCCGTCGAGGCCCGCCGCAAGGGCGTGGATGTTGTGCTCGGCCCGACCATCAACCTGCACCGTTCCCCGCTCGGCGGCCGGCACTTCGAGGCGTTCAGCGAAGACCCGGTCCTCACCGCCAAGCTCGCCGCCGCCTATGTGGTCGGCGTGCAGGAGAACGGGGTGGGCGCCACCCCCAAGCACTACATCGCCAACGACTTCGAAACCGACCGGTTCACCGCCGACGTCATCGTCGACGACCGGGCGCTGCGCGAGCTCTACCTGCTCGCCTTCGAAGAGGCCATCACCGAGGCGCACGCCTGGCTCGTGATGAGCTCCTACAACTCTGTCAACGGCGCCACCGTCACCGAGAACGACCTGCTCGAGACCCCGCTGAACTCCGAATGGGGCTTCGACGGTGTCGTCATCAGCGACTGGACCGCCGTGCGCAGCGTCAACAGCGCCCGGTTCTCGCAGGACCTGGTCATGCCGGGACCGGCCGGACCGTGGGGCGATGCCCTCGTCACCGCCGTCAACGCCGGCGAGGTGGAAGAGGCCGCGATCGACCGGAAGGTGCTGCGGCTGCTCACCCTGGCCGCCCGGGTGGGCGCGCTGGAGGGCTTTGAGCCGGCCGTCGCCGAACCCGTCGTCGTCGAAGACGGCATCCGCTTTGCCAAGGAGGCCGAGATCGCCGGCAGCGTGCTGGTGCAGAACAGCGGCGAGCTGCCCTGGGCCGCCGACACCCTCACGAAGGTGGCCGTGATCGGGCATAACGCCCGGTTCGCCCGCACCCAGGGCGGCGGCAGCGCCACCGTGCTGCCCGAACGCGTGATCACTCCGATCGACGGCGTCATCGCCGCGCTGCCGAACGCTTCGGTGACCTACTCGGTGGGCGCCGTTGTGCAGGAGGGCATCGCCGAACTGCCGCTGACCAGCATCGTCAACCCGCACACCGGCGAGCCCGGCGCCCGGGTGCGTTTCCTCGACGCGGATGGCGGTGAGCTGTTCGTCGAGGACCGCCGCGCCACCGCGCTGGTCTGGTTCGGCGGCGACGCTCCGATCGCGGCCTCCAAGGTGCTGGAG
Organism: Cryobacterium sp. AP23; assembly: GCF_054075385.1. NCBI lineage: Bacteria > Bacillati > Actinomycetota > Actinomycetes > Micrococcales > Microbacteriaceae > Cryobacterium > Cryobacterium sp. AP23. The sequence continues at coordinate 3,546,039 of NZ_CM133415.1, forward strand.
TTCAGCACCCGGTACACGCCAGAGGTCACCGGTGAGATCCTGCTCGGCTTCGCCACCGCCGGCAACGGCCGCATCCTCGTGAACGGCGAACTGCTGCACGAGGAGAACGTCATCCCTGAGGGCACCGACCTGGGCGCCGCGTTCCTGTCCCCGCCCTCGGCATCCGTGGCAGTGCAGGTGACCGAGGGCGTACCGATCGAGCTCGTCGTCGAGTACGACATCGCCCCGGAGGGCGCGCTGATGGGTGCGCTGTCGATCACCATCGGCATCGAACCCGACCTCTCCAACCCGGATGCGCTCATCGCGGAGGCCGTCGCCGCCGCGGAGGCCGCCGACGTGGTGGTGCTCGTCGTGGGCACCAACTCCAAGGTCGAGTCCGAGGGCTACGACCGCAGCGACCTCGACCTGCCCGGCCGGCAGGACGACCTCGTGCGCGCCGTGGCCGCGGTCAACCCGCGCACCGTCGTGGTCGTCAACTCCGGCTCCCCGGTGCTGATGCCGTGGCGGGAGGACGTCGCCGCGATCCTGCTCAGCTGGTTCGGCGGCCAGGAGTACGGCGACGCCGTCGCCGCCATCCTGCTCGGCGAGGCCGAGCCCGGCGGGCGCCTGCCCACCACCTGGCCCAAGACCCTCGAGGACGTGCCGGTGTTCAACGTCACACCCGACGACGGGGTGGTGCGCTACGACGAGGGCATCCACATCGGCTACCGCGCCTGGCTGAAGGCCGGCACCGCACCGGCCTACCCGTTCGGCCACGGGCTGGGCTACACCAGCTGGTCGCTGGACGGCCTGACCGTCGACGACACCGCGCTCGCGAAGACCGGCGCCGCCACCGCCACGGTGACCCTCACCAACACCGGCGACCGCACCGGCAAGCAGGTCGTGCAGGTGTACGCCTCCCGCGCCGACTCCACCATCGACCGGCCGTTGCGTTGGCTCGTCGGCTTCGCGCCGGTGACCGCGGCGGCGGGGGAGACCGTCAGCGTCGACATCCCGGTGCCGGAGCGGGCGTTCGCCGACTGGCAGGACGGCTGGCACTTCGAGACCGGCCAGTACCTGCTCGAGGCCGGCACCAGCGTGACCGATCTGCCCCTGTCCGCCACCGTCACCCTGAACTGAGCGGAGCCGTCATGACCGACACCACCCAGACCGATTTCGCTCCGCCCGCACCGGTCGCCGACGCCTGGCCGAACCCGCTGATCGCCGGGTTCTACCCCGACCCCAGTGTGGTCAAGGTGGGCACCGACTACTACCTGGCCAACTCCACCTTCGAGTACCTGCCCGGCATCCCGATCTTCCACAGCACCGACCTCGTCGACTGGACCCAGATCGGCCATGTGGTGGAGCGGCCCGGCCAGCTGGCGTCGGCGCACGTGCCGACCCTCGGCGGAGCCTGGGCACCCACAATCCGGCACCGCGACGGCGTGTTCTACGTCGTGGTGACGGATGCGATGGGCCGCGGCATGCTGATCTTCAGCGCCACCGACCCGGCCGGCCCGTGGAGCGACGGCACGATCATCCAGGGCATCCACGGCATCGACACCGATCTGGCCTGGGACGAGGACGGCCTCGCGTACATCACCTACTCGGGGCTGGACGTGACCAGCGGCGAGCTGCCCACTGGGCACAAGGGCATCCTGCAGTTCACCGTCGACCTCGAGACCGGCATCCCGCTGTCCCAGCCGGTCTCGGTGTGGTCCGGTACCGGGCTGAAGTTCCCCGAGGCGCCGCACCTGTACCAGCACGGCGAGCACTGGTACCTGCTCATCGCCGAGGGCGGCACCGAACGCGGCCACGGCATCAGCGTCGCCCGCGGCGACCACCCCTACGGCCCGTTCACCGAGGGAGCCGCGGCGGGCGGCCCGGCGAACCCGATCCTGTCGGCCCGCAGCACCAACCGGCCGATCCAGAACACCGGACACGGCGACCTCGTCGAAACCCCGGACGGCGGCTGGGCGATCGTGCTGCTCGGCGTACGGCCCACGGGCATGACCCAGGCGTTCTCCGCGCTCGGCCGGGAGACGTTCATCACCAGCGCCCGCTGGGAGAACGGCTGGTTGGCCGCCGATCCGGTGATCCTCAACCCGCGTGCCGGCGAGACCGTGTTCGCGGATGACTTCGCCGGCTCGGAGCTCGGACTGGAGTGGATCGCGGTGCGCCGCTACCCGGCCGAGGTGGCCACGGTCGGCGACAACCGGGTGACGCTGGTCGGTGAGGGCAGCACCCTCGACGCCGAGCAGCCCGTGCTGGTGGGCGTGCGGCAGCGGAACCCCTGGTCGAGCACCTCGGTACAGGTCGCGGGAGTGGCCGGCGGCGGCGCGCTCGGCGGCCTGGGCGTGCGCTACGACGAGCACTACCACTACGAGATCGAGGTCGGCGATGGCATCGTGACGGCCCGGGCCTGCGTTGCGGGCATCCGCCAGGAGTGGACGCTGCCGCTGGCGGCCGAGCACGTCGTGGACGGTGCGGTCACGCTGGGCCTGGACACCGTGCCGCCGGACTCCTCGTCCATGCTGTCCGGCCTGACCGGCGACATCGTCGTGCTCAGTGTGGGTACCGGCGACGCCCGGGTGGAGCTGGCCCGGGTCGACGGCCGCTACCTCTCCCAGGAGAACGCGGCCTCCTTCACCGGCCGCGTCCTCTCCCTCTACGCGGTCACCGGCAAGGTCTCCTTCCGGTCCTTCCGCTACACCGGCACCGAGTAGCCCCTCCCCGCCCAACTGTTCCCCCTGCGGACAATTGCACCCGGCACACCGGGTGCAATTGTCCGCTTGGGGAACAGTTAAGACCGAGAGCGGGTGCGGATGGTTAGGGGCGGGCGGCCAGGTCGTCGAGGAGCTGCTCCACCCGGGCGACACCGGCCGGCGGCATCATGATGAGGGAGGTTTCCAGTGGCGAGTTGCTCTTCCAGCGGCCGCCCTTGGTCCAGCCCAGGCCGATGAAGTAGCCCAACTCCGCGAACAGGGCCTCCAGGGCGGATGCCGCGCCGGCGTCGTCGATGATCTCCGACAGCGAGGTTTGCATGCTCAGCGGTTCGCGCGGCACGGTGTCCACGAGCGCCGCCACATCGTGGACCCAGCCATGCGTGCCCGAGCCGACCGTCACGGTGTCGGCCGCGCCCGGCAGCCGCACGATCGCCGTCGTGTTGGGCGGAACCGCCACGGTCAGGGCGAAGCTGCCGCCGGTGAGGGTCCAGTCCACGGTGACCGGGCCGTATCCGGCGTCGAGCGACGCGGACGCGCTGGTCAGCCCGCCACCGAGGATCGGTTCGACGAGCGTGACCCGGGAGCCGGGCTCGGCCGGTGCGATCCCGCCGATGGCGCGGTGCATCCAGTCGGCGACGGCGCCGAGGGCGTAGTGATTGAACGACGTCATCTCACCGGGGTTGATGCTGCCGTCCGGCAGCATGCTGTCCCACCGCTCCCAAATCGTGGTGGCGCCCATCGCCACCGGGTACAGCCACGACGGGCAGCCCTCCTCGAGCAGCAGCCGGTACGCCACCGCGCTCTGCCCGCCCAGGCACAGGGCGTCGCAGATCAGCGGGGTGCCCACGAAGCCGGTGCCGATCCGGTAGCCGTGCGATCGCACCAGCTCGGCCAGCCGGGTGCCGGCCTTCTCCACCAGTGCCGGGTCGGTGAGCAGGCCGAACCCGAGAGCCAGGGCGTACGCGGTGTGCGCGTCCGAGAGCATCCGCCCGGCCGGGGTGACGTACTCGTTCACGAATGCCACCCGGATGCCCGCCGCCAGCGCGGCATACCGCTCGGCGTCGGCAGCGTGGCCGAGCACCTCAGCAGCAGCGGCGAGCCGGCTGGTGGAGCGGAAGAAGTAAGCCGTGGCCACGATGTCGGGGTCGGTCTTCGCTGCGGCCGGGTTCTCCGGCGGGGCGCTCGGGTCGAGCCAGTCGCCGAACTGGAACCCGCCGGTCCACAGGTGGTCGGGCCCGGCGAGCCCGTCGACCACGTCGACCCAGGCGCGCATGCTCTCGTACTGGGTGGCCAGCGCGGCCCGGTCGCCGTAACGTGCGAAGAGCGCATCCGGAACCAGGGTGCCGGCGTCGCCCCACGCGGCCGCGGCCATCGGGGTCATCGGCAGCGGGTTGGGCACCACGAACGGCACCACCCCGTTCGCGCGGCGCTGGTCGGCGTCCACGTCGCGCAGCCAGGAGCCGAGGAACCCGGACACGTCGTAGAGGTAGCTGGCGGTGGGGGTGAACACCTGGATGTCGCCGGTCCAGCCGAGCCGTTCGTCGCGTTGCGGGCAGTCGGTGGGCAGGCTGAGGAAGTTGCCGCGCATACCCCAGACCACGTTCTGGTGCAGCTGGTTGAGCTTGGGGTTGCTGGTGGTCAGGTGGCCGGTGCGCACCATGTCGTTGTGCACGACCACCGCACGGATGCTACCGGCGTCGAACGTGCCGGGCCAGTTGCTGACTTCGGCATAACGGAAGCCGTGGAAGGTGAACGCCGGGCTCCAGCTGCGCAGGCCCTGACCGTCGCCGGTGAAGTGGTCGGTGGCCTTCGCGAAGCGCAGCGGGCGCACGCCGAGCTCGCCGTTCTCGAGAACCTCAGCGTGCCGCAGGGTCACGGTGTGCCCGGCCGGGGCGTCGATGTCGAGCTCGAGCCAGCCGACCAGGTTCTGGCCGAAGTCCAGCAGGGTGGCCCCGCTCGGGCTGGTGCTGACCGTCTGCACGGCCACGTGTTCGATGCGGCGTACCGGGGGAGCGAACGACGGGGTGAGCCGGGCCGGGTTCGCGAGGTCGGCGCCGAGCACGGTGACCGGCAGCGGATGCGGGAACGCCGTGCCGGGGTCGACGAGCGCGGCGTCGTCCAGGCGCGCGTCGAAGCTCTCGCCGGGGTAGATGCCCGCGCGGGTCACCGGGCCGACGTCGCTGGCCGCCCAACCGTTGTCGGTGACGTGTGTGTCCACGCGACCGTCGGCGTACTGCAGGCGCAGCTGCACTGACAGCGCCCGGGGGCCCGGGTAGCCCTGCTCGAAGTTGCCGTCGAAACCGAAACGTTCGCGGTACCAGCCGTCCGCGACCGTGGCGCCGAGCACATTCTCGCCCTCGCGCAGCAGCGCCGTGACGTCGTAGGACTGGAAGGTGAGCCGGTCGTCGTAGCTGGTCCAACCGGGGGTGAGCACCTCGTCGCCGACGACCTGGCCGTTGATGACCGCCTGGTAGATGCCGTGCCCGGTGGCCGACAGCACGGCGGAGACGAGCCCCGGTCCGGCGGTGAGCTCGGTGCGGAACCTCGTGGTGCCGCGATCGTCGGGATCGGAGCCAGATGGCGCCGCACCGGGGTCGACGGCGATGAACGGAGCGACCCAGTCGGCGGGGGAGAGCGGGCCGGTGCGCAGCTCCAGCCAGGGGCTGAACTCCGAGACCGACCCGTCGCTGCCGGTCACCCGTACCCGCACCGCGGCCGACGCGTAGGGGCCGAGCGGGTCGGCCGGCCAGGGCTCGTACTGCGAGCGCACGGTCTGGCGGCGCTCGCCGCGAGTGACCGACCCGACCCGGGTCTCGACCTCGTAGGAGTGCTGCAGCCAGCCCGGCGCATCCGTCTGAACCTGCCAGGACAGTGCCGGCAAGCCCGTCGCGAGGAACTCGGGCCGGCCGCGCCCCTCCGCCCAGAGTGCCGAGACGGTGACGGGATGCGAGACGGGCTGGGGCATGAATCTCTCCATTGAGACGGTGACGCAGGGGCAGAGCAGGAGCGGGCGGACCCGGGCGCGGAGTCGCCCGCCGGGACTCTAAAACCATATAGGCATTCGGTATTTGTTTTCTAGTGCCGGGCCCTATTCTCGTGGCGCACCCTGTACATCGTGGCGCAGGCTATACCCTGCGCCACGAGACACATCCTCCGCCACGAGGCCTAACGACGGTCAGTGCCCGTCGACATCGGAGTCCACGCCCGCGCCCGCGCCCTGGTCCAGGGTGGCGATCGCGGCCAGATCATCGGCGTCGAGGGTGAAGTCGAAGATGTCCAGGTTCTCCCGCAGCCGGGTCGCACTCGACGATTTCGGGATCGCCACCAGGCCCAGGTCCAGATGCCAGCGCAGCACGACCTGGCCGGCGGTCTTGCCGTGCTTCTCGGCCAGTCCGGTGATGACCGGCTCGGCGAGCAGCGCGTTGCCCTGGCCGAGCGGGCTCCACGACGTGGTGACGATGCCGTGTTCGGCATCGTAGGCGCGCTGCTCGGCGCGGGGAATGTACGGGCTGATCTGGATCTGGTTCACGGCCGGCACGATGTCGGTCTCGGCGCGCAGGCGTTCCAGGTGCGCCGGCTTGAAGTTGGAGACACCGATCGATCGTGCCTTCCCGTCGGCGAGGAGCTTCTCGAAGGTGCGCCAGGTCGACACGTACAGGTCACGGGACGGCACCGGCCAGTGGATCAGGAGCAGGTCGACGTAGTCCAGGCCGAGCCGGGTCAGGGATGCATCGAGTCCCGCGATCGCCCGGTCGTCGCCCTGGTAGGTGCCGTCGAGCTTGGTGGTGATGAATAGCTCTTCCCGGGGAAGCCCGCACTCCCGGATGCCCTGGCCCACCCCGGTCTCGTTGCCGTACTTGACGGCGGTGTCGATGTGGCGATAGCCGAGCTCCACCGCGGTGGTGATCACCGGAGCGACCTCGGTGTCGGTCATCGGCCAGGTGCCCAGTCCCAACCGGGGAATGGTGTGGCCGTCGTTGAGGGACAATTCGGGTACTGACATGGTCTGCCTTCCTGCTTGACATCGGCTACCACCAACCCTATCGTCGTCTATTGAAGCGCTTCAATTCTGAAGTCTCGCATTTCAAGGAGGAATTGTGATCACAGCAGTCACGTCGCGCCGTCGCGGCGCGTGGATGCCCATCGTCGCCGGGCTGGGGGCGAGCGCGTTGCTTCTCACCGGGTGTTCCGCGGGCGGAGGTAGCACTGCGGAGGCCAAGGAGTTCACTTACCTCTCGTTCACCGAGAACACCGCCATCGCCGAAACCCTCACCAGCCTGAGTACGGGTGCGTGCAAAGCGGAAAACGCGGCGTTGCCGCTCAAGGTCACCAACCAGCCGCAGGCCAGCTACGACCAGCAGCTCCAGCTGCTCGCCGGGCAGAAGGCCCTGCCGTCGCTGTTCGCCGCGGGCAACACGCCCCAGGTCGCTAAGGACCTCGCCAAGAGCGGCCAGCTGGTCGACATCGGCGCTGCCCTCGCCGACCTCGATGTGCCCGACGCGATCCTTCCCGCCGCCGGCACGGCCATCAACAGCCTCTACGGCAGCGACATCGGAATCCCCACCGAGCTGAACATCGAGGGCATCTGGTACAACAAGACCATCCTCGCTGACAACGGCATCACTCCGCCGACGACTTGGGACGAACTGGTTGCCGATGCTGCGACCGTGGACGCCGCCGGAGTCACCCCGTTCGCCGCGGCGGGCAAGGACGGCTGGCCGCTGACGCGCCTGGTCGGCAGCTACATCTACCGCACCGTCGGCCCGGACGCCCTGCAGGCTGTCGCCGACGGCGACGCCAAGCTCACCGATCCCGAGTACGTGGCCGCAGCGGATGCCGTGGCCGAGCTCGGCGCCCAAGGCTACTTCGGTGAGGGTGTCGGCTCGATCGACTACGCCACTGCCGAGAATGCCTTCCTGTCCGGCTCTGCTGCCTTCTTCTACATGGGCAGCTGGGCGCTCAGCGACTTCAACGACGCGGAGAAGGCCACCATCGGCACCGAGAACATCGGCTTCATCCCGTTCCCGGATGTTGCCGGCGGCGCCGGATCCAGCGACCAGGTCGGCGCCAACGTCGGGGTCCCCCTGGCGATGTCCCAGGCCACCTATGACGACAAGAGCGCGGCCTGGCTCAAGTGCATCGCCGAGAACTTCGGTCAGGAATCCCTCAGCGCGCAGGGCGTGCTGACGGGCCTCACCGTGAACGGGACCGTGGACGTCCCGGATCTCACCGCTCAGGTGCAGGACACCATCGCGGCCACTGACACCAGCGTGCTCTGGTTCGAGGCGCTGCTCAACGCCCAGGCCACGACCACGAGTCAGACCAACGCCGGCCAGCTCGTCACCGGTGCGATCTCCGGGGCCGACTTCATGAAGCTCGTGCAAGCAGACCTCGGCTAGCGAGTCAGTTCCGCCCGCGGCGGGAGGCAGACAACCAGTCTGTCTCCCGCCCGGGCCGCTCCATCCACGGTGCGGGCGATGCCGCCCGAACAGAAAGCAGATCTTCAGATGAAAAGCGTTCTCGGCGACAGGCGGGCGGTGCTGGTCTTTATCGGCCCGGCCCTGCTGATCTACTCGGCCATCATGCTCGTGCCCGTCCTCTGGTCCATGGGGTACACCCTGTTCTCCGGCAGCGTGATCACCGGCTTCACGTTTAGCGGTCTTGACAACTTCACCCGGCTGTTCAGCGACCCCAAGGTGGCCGAGGCGCTGGTCTTCACCCTGAAATACGCGGTCATCCTCACCGTCGGGCAGATTCTGGTGGGCTACGGCCTGGCGCTGATCTACGTCTTCTGGCTCAAGAAGGCTTCCTCCCTCATCCGCACGTTGGTTTTCTTCCCCGTTGTCCTCCCCACCGTTGCGGTGTCGCTGCTCTTCCAGAAGATGTTCGAGGTCGCACCCCAGAACGGACTGGTCAACGAGGTGCTCAACTTCTTCGGCGCCCCGTCCGTGGACTGGTTCGGCAGCGCCGGCACCGCGTTCCTCGTGATCGTGATCATGGACATCTGGCGCTCGATGGGCTTCTACGCGATCCTGCTCTATGCGGGCCTCCTCGACATCCCCGAGGACATCCTCGAATCCGCCCGCCTCGACGGAGCCAGCGGCTGGACCCTGATCAAGGGCATCATCCTGCCGCTGTCGCTACCCGTTCTGCTCTCCTCGGTGATCTTCAGCATCAACGGCACCCTCAAGGTGTTCGATTCGGTGCTCGCCCTCACCAACGGCGGTCCCGGCAGTACCACGACACCGCTCACCCTCTACATGTTCCGCACGGCGTTCAGCTATGGGGATTACGGCTACGGGAGCACGATCGCCCTGCTCCTCACGATGATCTGCCTGCTCGTCACGGTCTTCATCTTCCGGTCCTCTCGTCGCGACCTCACCAAAGGCTAGGAATCCCATGTCCCTGTCCACCGCCACCGCGGCACCCCGTCCCCCGATCATCGAGCCAGAGCACTCCTCGTCGCGCCGCCGCCTGCGCCGCCGCCTGAGGAAGGTCCCGGCGGTCCTCGTCATCGGGCTGCTTTTGGTTGTCACCGTCTACCCACTGATCTGGCTGTTGCTCGGGTCGCTGAAGACCCAAAGCGAATTCCTCAACAACCCGAGTTGGGCGTTGCCGGAGAATTTCCTCAACTTCGACAACTACGTGCAGGCCTGGGTCGGCGGCAACGTCGGCTCTTTCATCCTGAACAGCGCCCTGGCCACCTTCCCCGCCCTGGCCATGATCATCGTCTTCGGTGTGGCCGCCGGCTTCGCCCTCGAGGTGATGGTGTGGAAGGGCCGCGGCACCGTACTGCTCCTGTTCCTTGCCGGCATCATGGTGCCAGGGCAGATGATCCTGCTTCCGCTGTTCTCCGCCTACTTCCAGGCCGGCCTCACCGGCACCCTGTGGCCGCTGATCATCACCTACACGGCCACCGGGCTACCGCTGACGGTGTTCATGATGGCCACCTACTTCCGTGCCGTACCCAAGGAGATCTTCGAGGCCGCCGCGATCGACGGGGCGAGCATCTACCGCTCGTTCCTCTCCATCGGCTTCCCGATGGTGCGGAACGCCATCTTCACCGTCGCGCTCGTGCAGTTCTTCTTCATTTGGAACGACCTGCTGATCGCGCTGACCTTCACCAGTGGCAGCAGCGTGCAAACCATCCAGGTGGGGCTGCTCAGCTTCACCGGCCAGTTCGGTGTGGTCGAGTTCGGGCCCACCTTCGCCGCGATCTGCATCAACGTCGTCGGCATCCTGGTGCTCTATGTCTTCCTCAACCAGCGCGTCATGAAGGGCCTCACGGCCGGCGCGGTCAAGGGCTGAGATGACGCAGCTCACCGCCCCCTGGGCCGAACACCACACCATCGCGCTCGGCATCGGCGAAGCGGCCCCCCGCCTCTCCTGGCGCCGTGCCACCGACCCCTCCACCGACTTCGTCGCCGAGCAGGATGCCTACGAAATCGAGATCGTTCGGGAGCCAGGCGGAACCGACACAACCGTCCTGACCGGTCGGATCGCCAGCAGCGCCAGCACACTGGTGCCCTGGCCCACGGCCCCCCTCCGCTCACGGGAACGCGTGCGGGTGCGCGTGCGGATCTGGACCGGAGCCGCCGGCCCCGGCGACTGGTCGGCACCCCTAGCCATCGAGGCCGGCCTGCTGCACGCCGACGACTGGCGGGTGCCCTTCGTGTCCCCGTCGACCGGGGCGGATGCGACGGGGCCGCGGGCGGCATTCCTGCTCCGGGCGCAGTTCGAGCTACCCGACCGAGAGAATGTGCTGCGGGCCCGGGTGTACTCCACCGCGCACGGCGTGCACGACCTGCTCGTGAACGGCACAGCGGCCGGCGACCAACTGCTCGCGCCCGGCTGGACGAGCTACCAGCATCGCCTGCGGTACCAGACCCTGGACGTGACGAACCTGCTCACGGCCGGATCGAACGTGATCGGCGCGTGGCTCGGCGACGGCTGGTGGCGTGGCAAGCTCGGTTTCAACGGCGGCATCTGGAACAACTACGGCGATGACGTGTCGCTGTTGCTGCAGCTGGAACTGACCCTCAGGGACGGCAGCGTGCGGCACGTCGACCTCGACGATGCCTGGCGGTGGGCGTCCAGCGCGATCACCAGCGCCGGACTGTATGAGGGAGAAACGCACGATGCCGGACTCGAGCAGCCCGGCTGGGCCACCGCCGGCTTCGACGCCGACACGTGGCATGCGCCGGCCACCCTGCCCCGGCAGCGGTTCTCCGCCGACCTCGTCGCCCCGACCGGCCCGCCGATTCGGGTGACCGAGACGCTCACCCCGGTGGCGGTTGAACGCCGCGGCCGGCGTATCCGCCTGGACTTCGGCCAGAACATCTCCGGCAAGCTGCGCATCGCGCCGACCGGCCCGGCCGGACACACCGTGCTGCTGCACCACGCCGAGGTGCTCGAGAACGACGAACTGTCGATCCGCCCGTTGCGGGGCGCCCCTTCCGTGGACAGGTTCGTGCTGGCCGGCACCGGGCAACCCGAGGTGTGGACGCCGCGCTTCACCCTGCACGGGTTCCGCTACGCCGAGCTGGAGGACTGGCCGGGGGAGTTCGACCCGGCCGACGTCGTGGCCCTCGTTGTGCACAGCGACATGGTGCGCACCGGCCGATTTGAGAGTTCGGATCCGATGCTCAACCGGCTGCACGAGAACGTCGTCTGGAGCATGCGCGACAACTTCGTCGACCTGCCCACCGACTGCCCCCAGCGCGACGAACGGCTGGGCTGGACCGGCGACATCCAGGTGTTCGGGCCGACCGCCGCGTTCCTCTACCAGTCCACCGGAACTCTGATCTCGTGGCTGCGCGACGTGGCCGCCGAGCAGAAGGACCGCGGCTCGGTGCCGAACTTCGTGCCCTGGATCGAGTGCGGCTTCCCGCCGGACCCGGCCGCAGCGTGGGGCGACGTTGCCGTGGTGCTGCCGTGGGTGCTCTACCAGCGCACCGGAGATGCCCAGATCCTCGCCGACCAGTACGAGAGCATGTGCTCGTGGGTCGACCAGGTCGACGCCCTCACCGGACACACCGGACTGTGGAACACCGGTTTCCAGCTGGGCGACTGGCTGGACCCGGCCGCGCCGCCGGACCGCCCGGACGAATCGCACACCGACCAGTACCTGGTCGCCACGGCCTATCACGCCCACTCCGCCCGGCTCCTCGCGAACACGGCCGGAGTGCTCGGCCGTGTCGACGACGAAGCGCGCTACCTCGTCGTCGCCCAGCGCGCGGTGGAGGCCTTCCGCCGGGAGTTTGTGACGCCATCCGGGCGGGTGGTGAGCGACACCGAAACGGCGTTGTCGCTGGCGATAGTGTTCGACCTGCTCGAGACCGGGGAGCAGGTTCAGGCCGCCGGCGCACGATTGGTGCACCTGGTCGAACAGGGCGGCTACACCATCCGCACCGGCTTCGTTGGCACGCCAATCATCTGCGACGCCCTGGCCAGGGTCGACGCGTTCGACACCGCGTATCACCTCGTCTTGCAGACCGCATTCCCGTCCTGGCTGTACCCGGTGACGATGGGGGCGACCACTATTTGGGAACGCTGGGACAGCATGCTGCCCGACGGCAGCATCAACCCCGGCGAGATGACGTCGTTCAACCACTACTCATTGGGCGCCGTGGCCGACTACCTGCACCGGGTGGTCGCCGGACTCGCGCCGGCGGCACCGGGCTACCGCGAGCTGACGATCGCGCCGCGGCCGGGTGGGGGACTCACCCACGCCGCCGCCGAATTGCTGACTCCGTTCGGTGTGGCGTCCAGCTCCTGGACCCGGGCGGGCACCGACTTCACCCTCGACGTCGTTGTGCCGGCCGGGGTCACTGCCCGCGTGCTGGTGCCGGGCGAGTCGAGCCCGCACTCGGTCGGGGCCGGGCGGCACCGATTCACCGCCGTGGTGCGGCCCCCACAGGACGATCCGGCACGCACCGCGCGGATCAACCATCACAACCCCGAGGAGCGGGACGCCGTGCCGGCCGTCGGCTGAGGAACGTGCGGTCAGCGGGCGGGTGAGGGGGCGGCCACGTCGAGGTGGCCCACCGAACTCGCCCGCGCCAGCAGGTGCGGGAGCAGGGTCACCACCTGGTGCTGATGCGTGGCCGGATTCTTGATGGCGTCGGCGAGGAGTTCTGCTCCACGGGCACCCATGTCGAAACCGGGCTGCCCGATGGTGGAGATGGGGATCAGGCTGTCCCACACCGCGTTGTTGTTGTCGTAGCCGATGATGGCGATCTCTTCCGGCACCCGGACGATGTTCTGAAAGGTCTGGATCATGCCCAGGGCGAGCAGGTCCGATGCCGCGACGATGCCGTCGGGCCGGTCGGCCGGGTCGCGCTGGATGAGCGCCTCAGCGACAGTGCGGCCTTCCGGCGCGTTGACGGCGCCGACGATGATCTCTTCCAGTGCCACCGCGCCGTTGGACTCGGAGATCGCCCGTTCCACCCCGAGCCGGCGGGCGAGCAGCGGCGCGAGCCGGTCCGGCCCGCCCACGAACGCGAGCCGGGTCCGGCCCAGGTCGATCAGGTGGCGGGCCGCGATATAGCCGCCGTACTCATTGTCGACGATGACCGAGCAGCCCTTCTCGGCCGGGGTCGCCACGTTGAGCAACAGCACCGGCTGCCCGCGCTCCTTGATGCGTTCGAGGCCGTCGGTCGACGCCTCGAACGGGGCAAGCAGGATGCCCGCGAATCGCGACTGCTCGAACAGGTCCAGGTAGGTCTGCTCCTTCGCCGCGTCGTTGTCGCTGTTGGCGAGGAGCAAGGACATGCCGTCGGCCTGGGCGCCGACCTCGGCACCGCGGGCGATGTCGACGAAGAAGGAGTTGCCGATGTCGGTGACGATGAGGCCCATGGTGGAACTGCGGCCCCGAGCCAGGGAACGGGCCTGGTCGTTGCGCACGAAGCCCAGGTCGTCGATGGCGGCCTGGATGCGCACCAGCGTGGCCTCGGCCACCTTCTGCGGGTGGTTGAGCGCGTTCGACACCGTGCCGAGGGCCACACCGGCCAGCGCGGCCACGTCGCTCATGCTCGGTGCGCCGGTCTTGTCGACCCGCGGGTCAGTGTGCTGCCGAGGACTCATGGGCTGCCCCTTACGAATTGCTTACGCCGTGAACCGGCCGTGGCCTACAGCCATCCTATGCTGGGCTTTGAAGCGCTTCAGTCCCCACCTTAAAGTGGCCCTCCGTGGCATAACTCCTGCAATTTCTCGTTGTCATGATGTCGGATGGCTGAATCTCGCGGGCGCAGCCCAGCCTGAGCGAAAATTGCAGGAGTTATGCCCGTGCGTCCGCGTTGAGAGCGAGCGTCATGAAGACGCTGTGCGGATCCAGCCTGTAGTCGGCGAAGGGCGGGCAGTCGACGAAGCCGTGCCGCGCGTAGAGCCGCCGGGCCGGCGCGAAGAATTCCTCGGCTCCCGTTTCCAGGTAGAGGTCCTCAAAGCGCCGCTGCCTGGCCTCCTTCAGGATCCGGGCGAGGACGAGCGCGGCGATACCCCGGCCCCGGGCGGCCGGAGTGGTGCGCATCGACTTGATCTCGCCCTGGGTTGTGGTCAACTGCTTCAGCGCGCCACAGCCCAGCAGAGTGCCGTCCTCGCGGGCTGTCCAGAACGTGATCTCGGGCGCGGACAACGCCGAATGGTCCAGGGCGTGCACGCTCTCGGCGGGTGAGGTGGCGAACATGTCGGCGAGGTGCTCGTCCAGCAGCAGCCGCACATCCGCCCGGGTGGGGTCGTCGCGTTCAATCTGAATCATGGCGACAAATTTACCGGGCGCGGCGGTGAAGGTCGGTGCGAGGCGCGCAGAGGCCCCCCGCCGTCTACTGCAAATGACGTAGAACAGCCGATCCAGCTGAACGATTCTCGCTCATGGCGCGGCAGCCACACTCACAAAGTAGGTTTTCTGCCGCACATCTGAGGAGTAGTACATGTCCGCGTTTCTTGCACAGGTCGGTCGGTTCAGTGCCCGGCACCGACTGGTCGTGATCGGGGCCTGGCTCCTGATCTTCGCCGCGCTCATCGGCGCACTGGTGGTTGGCTCCAACAACGGGTCGACGGAAGAGGCGACCGTCTCCATCCCGGACTCGCCGGCTTCCCAGGCCCTCGAGCGGATGAATGACAAGTTCCCCACCGCCGAGTCAGCGGGCAGCGCCCTCCAGCTGGTCTTCCAGCCCAGCGCCGGCGCCGTCTCCGACCCCGCCGTCGCGGAGGAGATCGCGGATGTCCTGAGCGACGCCGCGGCGCTTCCCGGTGTCGAATCGGTGACCGATCCCTTCGACCCCGCCCGGCCCTACGTGTCAGCGGACCAGAGCATCGCCGTGGCGACCCTGACCTACGGCGACCTCTCGGCCGATGACCAGGTGACGTTCCACGCCGCCGCCCTCGACCTGCAGTCCGACGCGGCGACTGACCTCGGCGTCGAGCTGGGCGGCAACCTCGTTCCGCTGGGCGCCCCGGCGCCCGGCCTCGGCGAGGGCGTCGGTGTGGTCATCGCCTTTCTCGTGCTGATCCTCACCTTCGGTTCGATGCTCGCGGCGGGGGTCAACCTGCTCATCGCCGTCTTCGGCGTCGGAGTCAGCCTGGTCGGGGTCCTCGCCTACGGGGCGTTCTTCCCGATCGGCGAGAACGCCATCATCCTGGCGGCGATGCTTGGCCTGGCCGTGGGCATCGACTACACCCTGTTCATCCTGTCCCGCTTCCGGATCGAACTGCGCGGCGGAAAAAGCGTCGAGGACGCCGTCGCCCGGGCCACCGGCACCGCCGGCACGGCCGTCGTCTTCGCCGGTCTCACCGTGATCGTGGCCCTGGTGGCCCTGCTGGTCGCCAACCTGAGCTTCGTCACCGAGATGGGGATGGCCGCCGCCGCCGCGGTCGCCGTGTCGGTGCTCCTGGCCCTGACCCTGTTACCCGCCATCATGCGCACCCTGGGCGCCAGGGCGCTGTCGAAGAAGCAGCGGACGGACCTCGCCAACGGAATCCTGTGGCAGGAAGGCGCCGTGCAGAAACGCGGGCTCATGCGCGGCTGGGGCAGCTTCGTCGTCAACCGTCCAGTCATCTCCGTCATCGCCGGAGTCGTCGTCCTCATCATTGTCGCGCTGCCGTTCTTCAGCATGAAGACCGCATTCAATGTGCCCGGTGGCGCCGACCCGAGCTCGACCGAACGCGCCGCCTATACCCTCATCGTCGATCAGTTCGGTGGCATCCAGAGCCCCCTCATCGTCCTGGCCGAGGGCGAGGACATCGCCACGAAAACGGCCGGACTCGAAGCCGACCTCGCCGCACTCGACGGAGCACAGCAGGTCGTGCCGGCCGAGATCTCTGCCGACGGCACCATGGCCCGGATCATCCTGATCCCCGCGGAGAGCCCCATCGACGAGACGACGAAGGATCTCGTGCACTCGATCCGGGACGACGCCGACGCCGTGACCGGGGTGCACCTCGAGGTGACCGGTGAGACGGCCATCGGCATCGATCAGGACGCCGCACTGATGAGCGCCCTGATCAAGTACATCATCGTCATCGTCGTGATCTCCATGCTGCTGCTGATCGTGATGTTCCGCTCGCTGCTCATCCCGCTCATCGCCACCCTCGGCTACCTTCTGTCGGTCGCCGCGTCGTTCGGTGCGAGCACCGCGGTCTTCCAATGGGGCTGGCTCGATCCCTTCATCGCGGCCCCGCAGGGCGACCCGATGCTCAGCCTGCTCCCGCTGCTGCTGGTGGGCGTGCTGTTCGGGCTCGCCATGGACTACCAGGTGTTCCTGGTCTCCCGCATCAAGGAGATGCACGACAAGGGCATGGCGCCCAAGCAGGCAATCCGGGAGGGTTTCGCCCGGTCTGGCCCGGTGCTCGTCGCCGCGGCGACCATCATGACCGTCGTCTTCGGTGGGTTCGCCACCGGCACCTTCGCGATCGGCGCCTCCATCGCGTTCGGGCTGATGGTCGGGGTGATGGCGGATGCGTTCATTGTGCGACTCGTGCTCATGCCCGCGATGCTCAGCCTGCTCGGTGAGTCGGCGTGGTGGCTGCCGAAGTGGCTGGACCACATCATCCCGAACATCGACACCGAGGGCCGCGCGCTCGATGCGGAACCGACCATCGAGCGGGAGAAGCCCGTGCTCGTCGGCGCCTGAGATCCGAGACTCGGGCCGCGCAGATTAGATCGGGTCGATGAGCAGGCTGTTGATGTGGCGGCGGATGTCCTCGGCCATATCGACGTCAAGTCCGTTGAGCCAGAGAAGTTCGAGTCCCTCGGTCGTGGCGAGGGTGAGCAGAGCCGCCGTGCGCGGGTTGACTCCGTCCCGCAACCCGTTGGCTGCGCCCACCTCCTCGAAGGCCAAGGTGACGGCGGCTGCAATGCGCTCAAAACGGTCGACGAAGTAGCCGTGCGCCGGATGGCCGGGGTCGGTCGCCTCGGCGGACAGGATCGTGTAGAGCTGGACGACACCGCGCAGCGATTCCTGGGCGCGGGAAATCTCGACCAGGCTCGCGAGGAAATCCCGGCCGGTCCGCCCGTCCAGTGAAAGCTCAGCCCGGGTGTCGCGTTGCTCGAGAACGGCCTGCAGCAGTGCCAGTTTCCCGGCGAAGTGGTGCACGACACCGGTCTGCGTCATCCCTACGGATCGGGCGATCTCGTTGACGGAGCTCGCCGTGTAGCCGCTCTTAGCAAAGGTGACGAACGCGGCTTCGAGAATCTCCGCCCGCCGCTCGACGCTCTTGCTGTACTCCCCTCGCGGACCGGCCATGCTGCACACGTTATCAGCTTCCTATGAAAATATGGCACCCTTCATATTTTTGTGTTAGCTTCTCCTCGTCCTCGGATACACGACGACAGCAGTTCGACGTAGAGCAGCCGCATCAGAGCGGACCATTAGGCAAGGAAGCCCCTATGACCCTCCCACCCCAATCCGCGAATCTGCGGGATACCAGCATCTCGAGCACGGCCGGTTCGACCGCAACCCTGACCGAGCTCACCCCGACAGCGTTGCTGCGAGCGCAGATGCATCAAAGCCGCGGATTCGTCTTCTTTTTGGTGTTCGCAACGATCGGTGCCGGTGCGGCGCAGATGTCGGCCGTGTTACTGACCCTCACCCTGAAGGCGACCGAGCTCAACGCCGACGGTGCCGCCACGATAATTTCGATCTCGAGCGGCATCGTCGGGCT
This sequence comes from Cryobacterium sp. AP23, assembly GCF_054075385.1. Taxonomy (NCBI): domain Bacteria; kingdom Bacillati; phylum Actinomycetota; class Actinomycetes; order Micrococcales; family Microbacteriaceae; genus Cryobacterium; species Cryobacterium sp. AP23. The sequence continues at coordinate 3,563,903 of NZ_CM133415.1, forward strand.
GATCACGCTCGTGGCGCTGCCGGTCTTGGGCTCGATGAGTGACCGCTCGCGGTCACGATTCGGTCGCCGCCGACCGTTCCTGGTTGCCGCCGCCGTCTTCTTCATCGTCGGCGGATTCCTGCTCGTGACAGCGACCTCGGTGCCGCTCTTCGTTCTCGCGCACGCCGTGATCAACCTCGGGTTCATCGCCACGGTCGTGACGGCGACGGCCCTCCTCGCCGATCAGATCCCCGCCAACAAGCGCGGGCCGGCCTCGGCGTTCGTGAGTCTCGGCACGCCGATGGGCGCCCTGCTGGGTACGGTGATCGCCCTGCCGTTCGGCGCGGACCTGGTGCCGCTGATCGGGATCCCCACCGCCATCGCGGTGATCGCGGTTCTCCTGCTGGCCGTCGTGCTGCGTGATCCCCAGTTCGAACAGCGTCGTGCCCGCCGCAGCCTCGGCGAACTACTCAGTGTCTTCTGGGTCAACCCGCTCAAGTTCCCCAGCTTCGCCTGGGTCTTCACCAGCCGGATGCTCGTGTTCTCCGGCGTCGCCGCACTCAACGGCTTCCAGGCGATCTACCTGCTGCAGAGCGTCGGCCTGGCGCCGGCCGAGCTGGGCGGCGCGATCCTGCTCACCGTCGTGGTGAATACCGGAATCTCCCTCGCTGTCGCCCCCGCCATCGGCCGGCTCAGCGATCGCCTCGACGTGCGGAAGCCCTTCATTGTCGCGGCCGCGGTCATCCTCGGTGTCGGCCTCGTCTTGGCCTCGATGGCGCCGAGTTTCGGCTGGTACCTGGCCGCCGCCGGTGTGGTGGCCCTCGGTCAGGGCGTCTACTTCGCCGTGGAGCTGGCGCTGGCCACGAGCGTGGTGCCCGACCCGGACAACCCGGCGAAGGACCTCGCGATCTTCAAGATCGCCGACAACCTGCCGGTGTCCTTTGTCTCGGCGGCGGCCCCATTCCTACTGGCCATCGGCGTGGGCACCTCGGGCGGGCAGAACTTCGCGGCCCTCTTCATCACCGGCGCGGTCGCCGCGATCGTCGGCGGCCTCTCGATCCTCTTCGTGCGCGGCGCACGGTAGGGGTGCGGGCCGTCCGAATGACGGCCTACGCCCGGCACCTTCAGCGGACAACGGTCCGACGACAGAAAGAGAGTTTCCACATGACATCTCAGTTTCCCGCAGACTTCCTCTGGGGCGTGGCGCAGGCCGGGCACCAGAACGAAGGTGCCAACATCCACAGCGACATCTGGTTTCTGGAGAACACGGTGCCCACCTTGTTCCAGGAACGCAGCGGGCCCGGCTGCCAGGGCTACGAGAAGTGGCCGGACGATCTCGACATCGTCGCGGGCATGGGCCTTAACGCCCTGCGTTTCTCGGTCGAGTGGGCGCGCATCGAGCCAGTGCGCGGTCAGGTGGCGGTCGATGCCCTCGACCACTACGAACGGGTGGTCGACGGATGCCTCCAACGCGGGCTCGCGCCCATCGTCACGCTGAATCACTTCGCCGCGCCGAGCTGGTTCTCCGCAGCGGGCTCCTGGCTCGCGGATGACGCGGCCACGCTTTTCGCCGAACAGAGCGATCGGGTGATGGAGCGTTTCGGCGATCGCATCGCGGCCGTCGTGACGCTCAACGAACCCAACCTCGAACAGCTGCTGCAGGCCGGCGGCAAGCTGCCTCCGCAGGCCGAACAGCTGAAGATCGAGATGCTGGCCGCCGCAGCCCGCGCGGCCGGCACCGAGCGCTATTTCGCGTCGAACGTGCTGCCCGCCGACGCCCAGCAGGAGTTCCAGGAGGCCTTCACGGTCGCGCACCGCGCGGCGAAGGCAGCGATCAAGGCGCGCCGCGCCGATGTGCCGGTGGGGGTGTCGATTGCGATCAGTGACGAAGTGGCCGTCGCCGGTGGCGAGGAGAGCCGGGACGCCCGGCGGGCCGCGGTCTATGACCACTGGCTCCGGGTGGCTCGGGACGACGACTTCATCGGGGTGCAGAACTACGAGCGCACCCTGCACGGACCCGACGGAGAGTTCCTGCCGGAGGGGCCGCGAAACGACATGGGGTCGGTGATTGCGCCCGGGTCGCTCGCGGGCGCGGTTCGCTACGCGCACGAAGTCTCCGGCGTGCCGGTGTTCGTCACCGAACACGGCATGCAGACCGACGACGACACGAACCGAGCCGCGTTCATTCCCGCCGCCCTCGACCTGCTGGCCGAGGAGATCGCCGCGGGCACGCCGGTGCTCGGCTACACGCACTGGACGCTGATGGACAACTTCGAGTGGATCTTCGGTTACGGCCCCAAACTCGGACTGCTCTCGGTGGACCGTGAGACCTTCGAGCGCACGCCCAAGCCCAGCGCCGCCGTCTATGCAGCCGCCGTGGCCGGGTTCCGAGGCGACGCGGAGTAGTGGGTCTGGCATGTGGAACGTTCAGGCGAGCACAGGCATGCGGTGCTAGACCGATATGGGCGGACCCTGTTCACGCGATCTGGGGGAGCGCCTCGCACTGATCGTTTCGTTGCAAGCCGGAAAGGAAGAAACCCATGGCCGCATACAAGATCGGCTACCTGGTCGGAAGCCTCGCCAGGGACTCCATCAACCGCACCCTGTCCACGGCGCTCATCAAACTCGCCCCGCCGGAGCTCGAATTCAAGGAAATCCCGATCAAGGATCTGCCCCTGTACAGCTCGGACTACGACGCCGAATTCCCGCCGACCGGGCGGATGCTGAAGTCGCTGATCGAGTCATCCGACGGCCTGCTGTTCATCTCGCCGGAATACAACCGGTCGATTCCCGGTGCACTGAAGAACGCCATCGACTGGGGGTCGCGGCCGTGGGGCACGAACTCGTTCGCCCGGAAGCCCACCGGCATCATCGGCGCCTCGCCGGGCGGCATCGGCACGGCCGTGATGCAGTCCTCCATGCGCAGCGTGCTGAGCTTCCTCGACGCGCCGCAGCTGAACTCGCCGGAGGCGTACATCCAGTTCAGCGCCGACGTGTTCACGCCCGACGGCGAGGTCACGAACGATGGCACTCGCGAGTTCCTGCGGCACTACATGGAGGAGTACTCCGCCTTCGTGCAGCGGGTCCTGGCCGCGAACGCGCCCGGGCACATCGGCGACGACGATCCCGGCTCCCGCAAATAACCCCAGGACGGCTGCATAACTCCTGCAGAATTCGCCCCGACCCGGTCAGATGCCCGGAATCCCGGGGGCGGGTTCCGACGGGGCCGAGAATTGCAGGAGTTGTGCTTCGGGAGGACGGTTCGGGTCGGGGGGGGGATTGAGCGCCGGCGCTTCTGAATCGCATCATCGATCGGAGTTGTACTTCTGCAGCGCGCATCCGTACGGTGAAATGAGCGCGGCAGAGTAGTCGCGTCGTCGCGAACTTGCGACCGGCCCGCTCGCGGGCCCCCGAACGTCCCGCTGAAAGGACCTCCGTGAAGACCTTCACCATGCCCGGAACCGAGATCGTCGCCCCGAACGTCCTGCTCGGGCTGATGCGGATCGCCGACAAGACCGATGACGAGGTCCGCGAACTCGTGCGCACCGCCCGCGACTCCGGCATCGACTTCATCGATCACGCCGACATCTACGGCAACGACCGGCACGGCTGTGAGCGCCGGTTCGCCGAAGCGATGCAGCTGACCCCGTCCCAGCGGGACGAGATCACCATCCAGACCAAGACCGGCATCCGGGACGGCTATTTCGACTTCTCCTACGAGCACATCCTGGAATCGGTCGAGGGCTCCCTCGCCGCGCTTGAGACCGACCGCATCGACATCCTGCTGTTGCACCGCCCGGATGCGCTGGTCGAGCCCGAAGAGGTCGCGCGCGCCTTCGACGAGCTGGAGGCCAGCGGCAAGGTGCGCGCCTTCGGAGTCTCGAACCACACTCCCCGACAGATCGACCTGCTGCAGAAGTACGTGCGCCAGCCGATCGTTGCCAACCAGTTGCAGCTCTCGATCACGCACTCGCCAATCATCGCCCAGGGGGTGTCGGCGAACATGCTCGCCGAGCAGCAGTCGATCACCCTCGACGGGGGCGGGATCGTGGACTACTGCCGCCTGCACGACATCACCATCCAGGCCTGGTCGCCCTTCCAGGCCGGCTTCTTCACTGGCGTGTTCCTCGGCTCGGCCGAGTACCCCGAACTCAACGCCGTCATCGACCGGCTCGCCACGCAGTACAGCGTGCCCGCCATCGCCATCGCCACGGCCTGGATCACCCGGCACCCCGCCCAGATGCAGGTCGTGCTCGGCACCACCAGTCCCGACCGGGTCGCCGCCGCCGCGCTCGGGTCAGACGTGGTGCTCAGCCGGGCCGAATGGTACGAGCTGTTCCGCGCCGCGGGGCACATCGTCCCCTGACCCGTCGCGTCGGGGAGAGGCCGCCTGCTACAGGCGGATCTCCCCGGCCACAACCTGTCTGGCTACCACGGTCAACGACATCTGCTGGGCCCTGGCGTGCCCGCGGATGCGCTCGAAGGCTGCGTCCATCGACAACTTCTGCGTCTCAGAGATGACTCCCTTGGCCTGCTCGATGACGATCCGGCTGGAGAGAGCTTGTTGCAGCTGATCGCGGATGGTCGACGAGTCGTGGATGACGCGTTCCTGCAGGATCCCGATCGTCGCGACATCAGCAAGTGCCTGCGCGGCGCGGATGTCGTGGTGCTCGAGCTCGCCGCGTTCGTTGCGCATCAGATTCAGCGTTCCGATGGTCGTTTCCCGCAGGCGCAACGGGATGGCGTACACGGAGTGGATGCCCTGGGCCCTGGCCGTCTCGCAGAAATCCGGCCAACGCTCCGAGCCGACATCGATGTCGGGCACGGACACCACCGCGCGAGTCCGGAACGACTCCAGGCACGGCCCAGCGTCGGCGTCGAGTTGCATGATCTCCACCAGGGTGTTCGCCTCGCTCGTGGACGCAACGACTTCGAGCTCGCTGGTGCCACTCGCGAGCAGGATGCCCGCGGAGTCGACGTCGAGGAGGTCATGGCAGTACTCCACCAGCGACTGCAGGAGCTCGAGGACGTCGTAGCCGGCGACGAGGGTATCGGCGAGTGTCGTGAACGCGTCGAAGAGCTGTTCGGTACGGGTCGTCTCGATCACGGTGACTCCTCGTCGGTTTCCGGGAGGTTGCCGAAACGGATCCGGCGTTCGATGATGTCCTCGGCGATTTCCCGCATCGGACGGTTGTCGGCAAAGGCCCTGGCCTGAATGATCAGGTACGCGTCATCCGCGGTCGTGCCCGCCTGAGCAAGGACCATGCCCGTCGCCTGATGGATCAGGCGGCGCGAGAACGTCGTCGTCTCACGGGGAGCGTCGGTGCCGACGGCGTTCCGAAGCAGGATCCGGCTGACGATTGCGGACAGGACCAGGGACTGCCTCTGCTGCGTGACGGTGAGGGAGCCCGGAGTGGTGGAGTACAGGTCGATGGCACCGATTTCGAGGGGTCCGAACATGAGCGGGAAGGCGAAGATCGCCCCAATCTCTTCGTTGCGCATCGCCGCAGTGAAGGCCGGCCAAGACGCGGTGTTGGCGAAATCGGGTTCGATCACGGGCGCCCTCGTCGTCAGGGCATCCCAGCATGGCCCCTCACCGAGGTCGAATTGGGTCTCGTCGACCCGTTCGGCCCGGGAATCGGTGGCGGAGACGGTCTCGGCACCGAGAAGGGAGCCGAAGGTTGAAATGGAGGCTCCGGAGATCGGGAGAAAGCTCACGAACGGATGGGCCAAATCATCGATCCGCCCACCTCCCTCGGACAGGGCATCGGACGCTGCTTGAAATGAATTCGCCGTCATCGCTCCACCTCGTCTCGTTTTTCGTCACAATACGCGTCACCCGGACGCGGATATAGGGCTTGACATCGGAGTGCGAAAAGGTTGTCCGGCCGCTGGATGGCCTGGCGACTAGCGGGTTCATTTTTGAGGCAGTGTTTGAGTACAACCTCAATCGACGGCAAGCATGCGTGCCGTCACTGGTCGGCGTGCGCCTCGAGGAATTCGTAGACCTCGGTGTCGTCCACGCCCGGGAACGTGCCGGAGGGCAACGGGGAGAGCACGTGCGCGTGCAGCCGGGCGCTCGGCCAGGCCTGGCCGTTCCACCGGGCGGCGACCGCGCCGGAGGGCCGGCGGCAGCAGGACTCGTCCGGGCAGCGGGAAACCGCGCGTTGCGTGGTCTCCCGGCCGCGGAACCACTTCGCCTGCGCGAACGGGGCGCCGACGCTGATCGAGAACTCCTCATCCGTTGTGGTGCCGGTCTGGGTGGCGCACCAGAACGTGCCGGCCGGGGTGTCGGTGTACTGGTAGAACTCGGTGGTGCGGTTGGTGTGCGTGAACGCGCTGCGGGCGCTCCACTGCTTGCAGACCAGCTGGCCCTCGATTGACCCGGTGACGTCGGCCGGCAACGGCAGGCCGTCGTTCTCGTAGCCCTTCTGCAGGGCGCCGTCGCCGGAGACCCGCAGGAAGTGCACGGTCATGTCGAGGTGCTCGGTGGCCAGGTTCGTCAGTCGCAGCGCCGCCGCCTCGTGGGTGACCCCGAACGCGTCGCGCAGGTCTTCCACCGAGAGCACCCGTTCCCGCTTGGCGGTCTGCAGGAAGGTGCGCGTCGCATCCAGCGGCATCAGGCAGCAGGCGGCGAAGTAGTTGATCTCCAGCCGCTGCCAGAGGAATTCGGCGTAGCTGGCGGGACGCTCGTGGCCGAGCAGCCGGTGGCCCATCGCCTGCAGCGCCATCGACCGCAGCCCGTGCCCGCCAGGGATCGACGCCGGCGGCAGGTAGATGCGGTGGTTGACCAGGTCGGTCACCGACCGGGTTGAGTTCGGCAGGTCGTTCACATAGATCAGGGTGAAGCCGAGCTGTTCGGCCATCACGCTCACCTCCCGGTGGGTGAGCGCGCCGGAGACGTGCCCGGACGCCCGGACGCGTTCCTCGGCAAGTTTCTCGATGTCGGGCATGTAGTTGCCGCGCTCCCGCATCCGCTCACGCAGCTCGGTGTTGGCCCGGCGGGCCTCCTCCGGGGTGGCGATGGCCTCGCTGGCGCGGCGGGCCAGCTCCCGGTGCAGGCCCACGAGCGACTCGATCGCCGGCAGCGGCATGCCCTTGGTCACCTTCACCTGGGGCAGGCCGAGCGCGCCGTACAACGGATTCTTCTGCGCCCGGGCCAGCTCGATCTCCAGGGCGGCCCGGGTGTTGGGGGCTTCGCCGCTGAGCAGGTCGGCCAGCGGCACACCCAGCGCCTGCGCCAGCTGCTGCAGGGTGGAGAGCTTGGGTTCCCGCCGCCCGTTCTCAATCAGCGAGAGCTGGCTGGCAGCCAGGCCCACCTGCTCGCCGAGCTGGTCGAGCGTGAGCGCGCGCTCGCTGCGAAAGTGACGGATGCGGTGACCGAGGGTGACCAGGTCTGAGGCCGGCGTTGGCATTCCTTAAGCATACGTAAAGAACCGCGTTTCTTAACGATGGTTTTCCCGTTTAGAGCGGCTATTGCGGCGCATTCTTAATGCACAGGACGAAATTAGCATCCCGAGGAAGGCAGACAATGACCGTCACGCACCCCGTTCGCAGCCACATCCGCACCCATGCCGCACGCTCGATCGAGACGACGGTCCCCGCCGGGTTCGGCGCCCCGACCGGCAGCACCGACCCCGCCCTGCAGGCCTGGGTCGAGGAGACTGCCCGCCTCACCGAGCCCGACGCCATCGTGTGGTGCACCGGCAGCGCGCAGGAGGCTGACGTGCTCTCCAAGCAGCTGGTTGCCGAGGGCAAGCTGATCCGGCTCAATCCGGAATGGCGCCCGAACAGCTTCCTGGCGCGCACCAGCCCCACCGACGTCGCCCGGGTCGAGGACCGCACGTTCATCTGCTCCACCCACCGCGACGACGCCGGCCCCACCAACAACTGGGCCGAGCCGACAGCGATGCGCGCCGAGCTGAACGGTGTCTTCGCCGGCAGCATGCGCGGCCGCACGATGTACGTCGTGCCGTTCTCGATGGGACCCCTCGGCGGCCCGATTTCACAGCTCGGCGTCGAGCTCACCGATTCGGCGTACGTGGTGCTGCACCTGGGCATCATGACCCGGATGGGTGCGGCCGTTCAGCGCCTGATCGAGGCGGGTACCCCGTGGGTGCGCACCGTGCACAGCGTGGGGTTCCCGCTTGTGGATGCGCACGGCTCGCGCCGCGCCGACATCACCTGGCCCAGCAACGACACCAAGTACATCGTGCAGTTCCCCGAGGACCGTGAGGTGTGGTCGTTCGGCTCCGGTTACGGCGGCAACGCGCTGCTGTCGAAGAAGTCGTTCGCGCTGCGGATCGCCTCGGTGATGGCCCGCGACGAGGGCTGGCTCGCCGAGCACATGCTGCTGATCAAAGTCACCTCGCCCGAGGGCGGCACCCACCACGTGGCCGCCGCGTTCCCCTCCGCCTGCGGCAAGACCAACCTGTCGATGCTGCAGCCCACCATCCCCGGCTGGAAGGTGGAGACCATCGGCGACGACATCGCCTGGCTGCGGCCCGGCGACGACGGCCGGCTCTGGGCGATCAACCCCGAGGCTGGGTTCTTCGGCGTGGCCCCCGGCACCGGCGAGACCACCAACCCCACCGCGGTGCAGACGGTGTGGGGTAACACCATCTTCACCAACGTCGCCCTGCGCGACGACGGCGACGTGTGGTGGGAGGGGCTCACCGAGACGCCGCCCGCCCACCTCACCGACTGGGAGGGCAACTCCTGGACCCCCGACAGTGGCCGGCCCGCCGCGCACCCGAACTCCCGGTTCACCGTGCCGGCAGCGCAGTGCCCGTCCATCGCCGACAGCTGGGAAGACGTCGGCGGGGTGCCGATCGACGCAATCATGTTCGGCGGCCGCCGCGCCACCAACGTGCCGCTGGTCGCCGAGGCCCGCAGCTGGAAGCACGGCGTGTTCATGGGCGCCACCATCTCCTCGGAAAAGACCGCCGCCGCCGAGGGCACCGTCGGGGAGCTGCGCCGCGACCCGTTCGCGATGCTGCCGTTCTGCGGCTACAACATGGCCGACTACTGGGCGCACTGGCTCCGCGTCGGCAAGGGCCTGGGCACCAAGGCGCCCGCGATCTTCCAGGTCAACTGGTTCCGCAAGGGCGAGGACGGCAGCTTCCTCTGGCCCGGCTTCGGTGAGAACGCCCGCGTGCTCGAGTGGATCATCCGCCGGGTCGAGGGCTCGGTCGCCGCCGTCGACACCCCGATCGGGCGGATGCCGGTGGCCGGCGCGCTCAACGTGGCCGGTCTCGACGTGAGCGACGAGGCCCTCGAGCAGCTGTTCAGCATCGACCCGGCCTCCTGGCTGGCCGAGTGCGACCTCACCGAGGAGTTCTTCGCCAAGTTCGGCTCCCGGGTGCCGCCGGCGCTCCAGTCCGAGCTTGCGAGCCTGCGCTACCACCTCGCCGACTAGCTCCCGCGCCCCGGCGCCGCCGGCCGGGGCGGCATCCGCAAATTAGGAGATAGTGAGTTTTCTAGGACCCGATGGCCGCAAGGGTCCTAGAAACCTTACGGTCTCCTTTTTTGCAGCGATGGCGTCCGGCGGGGAGGCCCTCGCACGGTCGGAATAGGATGCTGTCGTCCAGGCGCGATCAAGGGTGAGAGAGCCGGTAAGCAATGCATGATGACAGCGCACTCGTCGAGCTGCGGATCAGCCGGTTCGTCCGTGAACGGCTCCGGCCAGCGATCAACCGGGCGACCGCGCCGCTCACCATCGAATCCTGGGATGCGCCGGGGGAGCCGGTGCCGTTCGCCGACGCGGTCGGCCAAGACTTCACTCCCTTCGGCACTGGTCGCAGGTGGGGCCGCCCGTGGGGCACGACCTGGTTGCACGTCACCGGAACGGTGCCGGCGGACTGGGTGATCGACGACACGGTGCGCCTCGAGTTGCTGGTCGATCTCGGCTTCAGCAGGGCGACCCCGGGATTCCAGGCCGAGGGTCTGGTCTACGCCCCCGACGGGGTGATCCTCAAGGCCATCTCGCCCCACAACCGTTCGGTGCCACTGCCGACCGCGCCCGGCCGGCCGGTCGACCTCTACCTCGAGGCGGCCGCCAACCCGGATGTCACATCCGGGTTCACCTTCGTCGCCACCGACAAGGGCGACCCGGCCACCGCGGGCCAGAAACCGCTGTACACGCTCCGGCAGGTCGACCTCGCCCTCCGGGACGAAACGGTCTGGCAGCTGGTTCAGGACTTCTGGACGCTGACCGGCCTGATGCGGGAGCTTCCGGCGGGAACGGCCCGGCGGGCGGACATCCTGCGGGCGCTGGAGCGGTGCATCGACACCGTGGACCCCGATGATGTGGCGGGCACCGCCGCGGCCGGCCGGGCGGCGGTCGCCGCGGTGCTCGCGCAACCCGCGAACGCGAGCGCGCACCGGCTGCACGCGGTGGGGCACGCGCACATCGACAGCGCCTGGCTCTGGCCGGTGCGGGAAACCGTGCGCAAGGTCGCCCGCACCTTCTCGAACGTGCTGGCCCTGATCGAGGCGAACCCGGACTTCGCCTTCGCCGCATCATCCGCCCAGCAGTACGCCTGGCTGAAGGAGTTCTACCCCGAACTGTTCGCCCGAGTGAAGGCGCAGGTCGCGGCCGGCGCGTTCGTGCCGGTCGGCGGGATGTGGGTGGAGTCGGACACCAATATGCCCGGCGGTGAGGCGCTGGTGCGGCAGTTCGTCGCCGGCAAGCGGTTCTTCATGACCGAGTTCGGTATCGAACCGTTGGAGGTGTGGCTGCCGGACTCGTTCGGCTACTCCGCGGCGCTGCCGCAGATCGTCGCCATGGCCGGGTCCAAGTGGTTCCTCACCCAGAAGACCTCCTGGAACGAGACCAACCTGATGCCGCACCACACCTTTCGCTGGGAGGGCATCGACGGCACCAGGATCTTCACCCACTTCCCGCCGGTGGACACGTACAACGCCGAGCTGTCGGGGGAGGAGCTGGCACGGGCCGAGCGGCAGTATGCCGAGAAGGGCGCTGCGAACACCTCGCTGGTGCCGTTCGGCTTCGGCGACGGCGGCGGCGGTCCGACCGAGGAGATGATCGCCGCCGCCCGCCGCACCGCGTCGCTGGAGGGCTCGCCGACCGTCGAGCTGTCCACCCCCCGCCGGTTCTTCGAGGCGGCGGAGGCCGAGTACCCCGACCCGCCGGTGTGGTCCGGCGAGCTGTACCTCGAGTTCCACCGCGGCACCTACACCTCGCAGGCGCGCACCAAACGGGGCAACCGCCGCAGCGAGCAGTTGCTGCGGGAGGCGGAACTGTGGGCGACCACGGCCACGGTGCGCACCGGCGCCGAGTACCCGTACGCCCTGCTGGAGCGCACCTGGCATACGGTGCTGCTGCAGCAATTCCACGACATCCTGCCCGGCTCCTCCATCGCCTGGGTGCACCAGGAGGCCGAACGTAACTACGCCGCCGTGGCCGGCACCTTGACCTCGCTGATCGAGTCCACGGTGCGGCGACTCTGCCGACCCGGCGACGCCACCGTGCTGCTCAATGCCGGCCCGTACGCCCTCGACGGCGTGACCGCACTGGCCGGCGCCGACGCCGCCCACCCCGACCCGGCCGCGCCCGCGGCGAGCGTCACGGTGACCCGCACCGCGGCGGGCCTGGTGCTCGACAACGGACTCGTGGCCGTCACCATCGATGATGACGGGCTGTTCAGCTCGGTCCGGGACGTGGTCCGGCACCGCGAACTGGTGCCGGTGGGCTCCCGCGGCAACCTGCTGCAACTGCACCGCGACACCCCCACCCAGTGGGACGCCTGGGACATCGACGAGCACTACAAACGCAACACCGTCGACCTGGTCGCGGCCGAGTCGGTCGAGGTGGTCCTCGAGACGCCGGAGCGGGTCGACGTGCGGGTCACCCGGTCCTTCGGGGCGTCCCGGGTGGTCGAGGTCATCACCCTGTCGGCGGGGTCGCCGGCGGTGGACCTGGCCTTCGACCTGGACTGGCACGAACGGCAGAAGCTGCTCAAGCTGGCGTTCCCGCTCGATGTGAACGCCGACCGGGCCGCGTCCGAGATCCAGTTCGGCCACGTCTTCCGGGCCACGCACACCAACACCTCCTGGGATGCGGCCCGGTTCGAGACCGTGGCGCACCGCTGGGTGCACGTGGGCGAACCCGGCTACGGGGTCGCGGTGGGCAACGACTCCACCTACGGGCACGACATCGGCCGGTCCCCGGACGGCGCCGGCCGGTCCGCGACGACGGTGCGGCTGTCGCTGCTGCGCGCGGCCGTGTTCCCCGACCCCGCCGCCGACCAGGGCCGGCACGAACTGCGGGTGTCCGTGCGGGTGGCGGCGGGCATCCCGGAGGCCGTGGCCGAGGGCTACCGACTCAACCTGCCGGTGCGCGCCGTGACCGGGGTGGCCGATGCGGTGATCGAGCCGCTGCTGCGGGTGGACAACCCGGCCGTGGTGGTGGAGGCGGTGAAACTGGCCGAAGACCGGAGCGGCGACCTGATCGTGCGGCTCTACGAGGCGCACGGCAACCGGTCCACGGCCCGGCTCATCCGTCACTTCGAGGCGACGGATGTGGTCGAAACCGACCTGCTCGAGCGCCCCCTGGCCGATCCCCGCGTCGAGCTCGCCGCCGGGGCGCCCCTGCCGGTGGAGTCGCACGCCCTCACCCTGACCCTGCGCCCCTTCGAGATCGTCACCCTGCGCTTCGTCCGCCCCTGACGCGGCCTGACCGCTCGCCGACTTGCCGAAAAATGCCCCTTCGCCACGCTTGATGGGGCACATTGCGGCAAGTCGAACGACGCGACCTCGCCGACTTGCCGAAAAATGCCCTTCCCGAGCCGGGAAGGGGCATTTTGCGGCACCTCGTGCGGGTTAGACCAGCAGCTGGTGCTTGGCCAGGTCGCGGTACAGCGGCGTCGAGACGACGAGTTCGGAGTGCGTGCCGGTGCCGACGACCTCACCGTGGTCGAGCACCACGATCTGGTCGGAGTCGACCACTGTCGACAGGCGGTGCGCGATCACGATCAGGGTGCGGTCCACCGCGACCGCGTCGATCGCCTCGCGCATCAGCTGCTCGTTCATGCCGTCCAGGCTCGAGGTGGACTCGTCCAGCAGCAGGATCGGCGGCGCCGCGAGCAGCGCCCGGGCGATCGCGAGGCGCTGGCGTTCGCCGCCGGAGAGCTTGACGCCGTCCTCGCCGACCGCCGCGCCCAGGCCGGCCGGGTCGCGGTGGAGCACCTCACCGAGGTTCACCGCGTGCAACACGGCCACGCACTCCTCGTCGGTGGCATCGGGGCTGGCCAGGGTGAGGTTGTCGCGCAGCGAGCCGGCCAGCACGGGAGCGTCCTGCTCCACGTAGCCGATCTGGCCGCGGAGTTCTTCGCGGTCCAGGCTGCGGATGTCGAGGCCGCCGAGCCGCACCACGCCGGAGTCGGCGTCGTAGAAGCGCTCGATCAGGGCGAGGATGGTGCTCTTGCCGGCCCCGGACGGGCCGACCAGTGCGGTGCGCAGGCCCCGCGGGGCGCCGAACGACACCCCGCGCAGCACGGGGGTGGGGGCGGCCGGGGCGGCGGCGGCCGGGGCGTCCAGCTGCTCGCCGGTCGCGGCATCCGTCGTCGCCAGCGCGGTGGGCGCGTAGTGGAAACGCACGTCCTCGAACGAGATCGCGGGCGCCTGCGGGTTGACCTTGGCGTTCGCGGCACCCACCACCATCGCCAGAGGGGCGATCTCGCGGTCGAACTGGTCCTCGCTGGGCAGGTCGATGATCTCCTGGATGCGGCCGAGCGCGCCGAGCGCGGAGTTGATCGAGGTGATAGCGCCGAAGAACTGGCCCAGCGGCATGATCATCATGAACAGGAACAGGATGAACGCGACCAGGTCGGCGACGGTGATGCTGCCGGCGGCCACGCGGAAGCCGCCGACGCCGAGCACCACGAGCAGTGACACCTGCAGGGCGATGCCGGCGATGGGCACGACGAGGGCGGAGACCTTGGCGACCTTGATGCCCATCTGCCAGGCGCCCTCGGCGTCCTTCTCCACGACGGCGATCTCGCGGGCGGTGGCGTTCGCGGCGCGCACCGTGCGCACGGCGCTGATGGCCCGTTCCACGCTCGCGGCCAGGTCGCCGACCTTGGTCTGCGCAGCCAGGCTGGCCGTGCGGATGCGCTGGGACAACAGCACCACGGTGACCACCGACACGGCGATCACGAGCACGGTCAGGCCGAGCAGCACCGGGTCGATGATGAGCATCGCGATGATCGCGCCGATGAAGGTCAGCGACCCGCCGATGGCCTCCACGGCGCCCTGGGTGAGTACGGCGCGCAGCAGGGTGGTGTCCGAGCTCACCCGGGAGACCAGGTCGCCCGTGCGGCGGGCGTCGAACTGGCTGATCGGCAGGTTCAGCATCCGCCCGATCAGGCGCTTGCGGCTGGAGAGCACCACGCCCTCACCGGTGCGCTGCAGTAGGTAGTGCTGATAACCGCTGATCAGGGCGGAGATCACCACGAGGGCCACGAGGGCGGTGACGATGTTGTCGAGCGGGTCGCCGGCCTCGACGAGGGTGATCACCTGGCTGACCAGCAACGGCTGGGCCAGGCTGGCCGCGGCGCCGAGCACGCTGAGCACGATGACCACGCTGAGCACGGCCTTGTGCTCGGACAGGTAGGGCAGCAGTTGCTTGAACGACGCCCGCGGGCCCTCGACGGGTGCACCGCGGCGGCCCATCCGGGAACGGGGCTTGGGCGCGGGGGAGCCGGTGGCGGAAGAGGAGGTTTTTGACCCGGAGGTAGTCGTACTCACCACCCGAGTTTAACCGCCGCTCACGGGCATCCGCGTGTACCGCGTGCGCCGGGCGGGCAGGTGAGTCAGTCCTTGTGCCGGCTGCCGCCGTATTTCTTGTGCACGGCCTGGCGGGAGACCTCCAGTGCGAGCGCGATCAGCTGCCAGGAAGCGTTCGCGTTGCGGGCCCGCCGCACGGCGATGGCTTCGGCGCGGTCGAGTTCGTGCCGCTGGGCCTTGATCGCCCGCAGCGCGTCGATCGGGTCGCGCGAACCGGCGTCGCCGATCGCGGTGCGTCCAGTGTCATCCAACATGTGTCAACCGTAATTGACACGCCCCGCGCATGTCAACCCAAATTGACACCCGATCCGCGACGCAAAAACGTGCGCCGCGACCGGGGTCGCGGCGCACGTTCGTGGCGCATCGAGGCGGATGGTGCGGGGTCAGCGCTCGAGGTCGAGGTCGCGGGTCTCGCGGCTCAGGTACAGCGCGACCAGGGTGATCAGGCCCATCACCGAGAGGTAGATGCCCACCCAGAACGGGCTGCCCTCGCCGAGGGTCCACAGCCACACGGCGATGAACGGGGCCACGGCCGCGCCGAGGATCGAGCTCATGTTGTACGCGAACGCGGAGCCGGTGTAGCGCACCTGGGTGGGGAACAGCTCGGGCAGCAGCGCGCCCATCGGGCCGAAGGTCATGCCCATCAGGGTGAAACCGAGGATGAGGAAGATCATCACGCCGAGGAACCCGGCGCCGAGCAGCGGCACGAAGAGGAAGCCGAACACGACGATGCCCGCGGTCACCCAGAGCAGGGTGCGGCGGCGGCCGAACTTGTCGGCCCAGGGGCCGGATGCGAGGGTGAAGATTCCGAAGAACACCACCCCGCCGATCATCATCAGCACGAACGTCGTGTAGCTGTAACCGAGGCCCGCGACCGGCGCATCCGTCGCGGCGCGGCCGTAACTGAGGCTGAAGGTGGTCATCAGGTAGAACAGCACGTAGGTGGCGAGCATGATGAACGTGCCCAGGATGAGTTCACGCCAGTTGGTCTTGAACACCGCGGCGAGCGGCAGCTTGGCGACCTTCTTGGTGGTGACGATCTTGGTGAACGCGTCGCTCTCCACCAGACGCAGGCGCACCCAGAGGCCGACGATGACCATGACGGCGCTGAACAGGAACGGCACCCGCCAGGCCCACTCGAGGAACGCGTCGGACGGCCGGGTCGGGTCGTCGGAGGGCAGCAGCACCGCGATGAGCAGGAACAGGCCGTTGGCGATGATGAAGCCGAGCGGGGCGCCCACCTGCGGGAAGGTGCCGTACCAGGCGCGCTTGCCCTTGGGGGCGTTCTCGGTGGCGACCAGGGCCGCGCCGCTCCACTCGCCGCCGAGCGCGAAGCCCTGGGCGAGGCGCAGGATGACCAGCATGATCGGGGCGAGCCAGCCGACCATCGCGTAGGTGGGCAGCAGCCCGATCAGGAACGTGGCGATGCCCATGGTCAGCAGCGCGCCGACGAGGGTGGCCTTGCGGCCCTTCTTGTCGCCGAAGTGACCGAAGAACAGGGCGCCGAGCGGGCGGGCGACCATGGCGGCGCCGAACACCGCGAAGGAGGCGAGCAGTGCGGCGGTCTCGTTGCCGGTCGGGAAGAACAGGTGCGGGAAGACCAGGACGGCCGCGGTGGCGTAGACGTAGAAGTCGTAGAACTCGATCGTGGTGCCGATGAGGCTGGCCAGGATGACGCGACTGCGCGGGTTCGTGGGCGCGGGGGCAGCGGATGTGGCCGCCGCGGTGGATGCTGACATGGGGAAAGGCGCTCTCGAATAGAGGTGAATGGCGGGGTGAGTCGCGGCGCGCAGACGGCGGTCAGTCGTCCGGGGCGGGCGGGAAACGCTCAACAGAAGAGGTCGGCCGCTTGTGACAGCCTGATTTAGCCTACATTCGCGCTCTGCTGCCCGGCGAATCGGCCGGAAGCGCCGGTTCCCCGGGTAGGGGCATCAGCCGGGGCAGGGTGACGGTGGCGTGGGTGCCGCTGTGTCCGTCGGACTGCAGGTCGATGCTGCCGCCGAGCCGGTGGACCAGGCCCTTGGTGAGGGGGAGGCCGAGGCCGGTGCCGGGGAGGGATTCGGCGCTGGCGGAGCGGTAGAACCGGTCGAAGACCCGCTCGATCTCGCCCGGCGGGATGCCGATTCCGTTGTCGCTGACCGTGAGCAGCACCCCGCCGCCGTCGGCGTCGCCGGAGCAGCCCACCCACACCTGCCCGTCGGCAGGGGTGAACTTGACGGCGTTGGAGACCAGGTTGGTCAGCATCCGGCGCAGGTCGTCGGCGGAGCTGTGCACCTCGAGAGAGCCGTCGCCGAACTCGGCTGTGAGGGCCACGCCGGCGGTGTGCGCGAGCGGTTCCAGCTCCTCGACACACTCGGTCACCAGTGCGCGCAGGTCGACGAGCGCGCCGGTCTGGGTGTCGGTCTGGGTGCTCATCCGGGACAGGTCGAGCAGGTTCTCCACCAACTGCGCCAGTCGGTGCGAGTTGCGCACGATCACCCGGGTGAACCGCACCTGGTCGGCGTCCAGCTTTGTGTCCTCCAACTCCTCCGCGTAGCCGAGGATGCTGGTGATGGGGGTGCGCAGTTCGTGGCTGACCGAGGAGACGAAGTCGTCCTTCTGCCGGTTCAGGTCACGCAGCGCATGCACCACCTGCCGCTCCCGCTCGAGCAGGTCGTCGCGCTGGGCGAGCTCCGCGGCGAGCAGCAGCACCGACGCGGCGTAGGTGAGCAGGAAGATCTGCACCAGGGGCCCGCTGTTGGTGGTGGGGTCCTGGCCTCCGGTGAAGTAGCCGACGCCGAGCGAGGTGAAGGCCGACGCGACCAGGGCCGTGCCGCACAACTCCCAGCTGACGACGCGGATGCCGAAGCGGAACGCCGCCCAGGTGAGCAACGGCAGGATCAGAAAGGACAGCGGCAGCGTTTGTCCGGGGGCGTAGGCCACCCCGAGCACCAGCATCATGACGCCCATCTGGATGAACATCTCGATTCGCCGCTCGGGATTAACCCGACCGCGCCGCACCAGGGCCAGCGGCGCAAGCACAAAGATGGCGAAGGCGTGGGAGGGGATCACCCTGAGCAGCACCTCACCGAAGTGCCCGCCGCTGAAGACGACCACCGTGAGGCTGGCGAGCACTCCGAGCACAAGGGCGCCGCAGAGCACCGCGATGGTGAAGCGCAGGACGTCACGCACGGTGTCGAACCGCGCGGGCGCGTCGCGGGGTGCGAAGATGCGGGTGACCACCCACGCCTCGAGCGCGTTGGCCAGGCCGAAGCCGAGCGCGACGGGCAGGGTGCGCCCGCCGCTGACATTCGCCGCTACGCAGACCAGCCCCACCAGCACGGTGACCAGCAGGCGTTCCCTGCCTTTAGCCACGCACAGCGCGAGCACGGCGGCGGCGGCGGCGGGCCACCAGGCTGCCACGCCGGCACCGGTGGCCGGGGCCATGAGTGCGGCCAGCCCCAGGGCATACACGAGCACCAGCAGCACGGCGATCGCCGTGAGGCGCCAGCGGAGGGGAGCGGTCCAGAGGAACGCGACGATGCTGTTCACCGGCGTGGTTTCTCCCCCGTGCGTTCCGGCCGCGGCGCGGTTGGATAGTGTCAACCTAGCGTGTCGTGTGCCTAATTCAGGTGACAGGCACGAAAAGCGCATGGGGAACCAGGGGACCAGACGGATGCCACGGATATTGATCGTCGAGGACGACGAAGACGTTAGAGCGTTGATCGCGCACAAGCTGCGCCGGGCCGGGCACGAGGTGTCCGAAGCCGCGGACGGCGAAGAGGGCCTCGCCGCCGCCCGCGCCACGCTGCCCGAGCTGATGGTGCTGGACTGGATGATGCCCAAGCTCACCGGCATCGAGGTGTGTGCGCAGATCCGCGCCGACACCGACATGACGCAGCCGCGCATCCTGCTGCTCACCGCGAAGTCGCAGGACAGCGACATCGCCCTGGCCATGAAGACCGGCGCGGACGGTTACCTGATCAAGCCGTTCCGGGCGAACGACCTGCTCGAACGGGTGACCGCCCTCCTCGCCTAGTCCCACCGCTCGAGCCACGGCATAACTCCTGCAGAATTCGTCGGTGCGCGGCCACTTCCGCGTGATTCCGGCATCCGTTTGAGGTCAGCCGGACGAATTGCAGGAGTTATGCCCCCCTCCCCCCGAGGGCGCGGGACGGCGGCTAGCGGTCGCGCAGCTTCCGCAGCACGATGGCCGTGGCCAGGGCCGCCGTCGCGGCCTCCTCGCCCTTGTCCTCCTTCGAGCCGGGCAGGCCGGACCGGTCCAGGCCCTGCTGCTCGTCGTCGAGGGTGAGCACGCCGAAACCGACGGGCTTGCCCGTGTCCAGCGCCACCCGGGTGAGGCCATCCGTCGCCGCCGCGGACACGTACTCGAAGTGCGGTGTGCCGCCACGGATGATCACGCCGAGCGCCACCACCGCGTCCGCGCCGCTCTCCAGTGCCACCTTGCTCGCCACCGGCAGCTCGAAGCTGCCGGGAACGCGCACCAGCGAGAACGTCGCCCCCGAGGCCTCGAGCACCCGGGTGGCCCCGGCGATGAGCCCGTCGGTGATCACGTCGTGCCACTGGCCGGCGATGATCACCACCTCCAGTCCGGTGCCGTCGACGTCGATTGCGGGCGAGCCTGCTCCACTCATAGTGCGAGTCCTTTCACGATCTGGTGTGCTGAGATTTCATGGCCCATGCGGTCGCGCTTGGCCGCCAGGTAGTCCTCGTTGTGGCTGCCCACGCCCACGACCAGCGGCACCCGTTCGGTGACCGTCACGCCGTACGCCTCGAGCTGGCGAACCTTCTCCGGGTTGTTGGTGAGCAGCCGCACCGAGGTGAGGCCGAGTTCGTCGAGGATGGCGGTGGCCGCACCGTAGTCGCGGGAGTCGGCGGGCAAACCCAGCGCGAGGTTCGCGTCCAGGGTGTCCAGGCCGTCCTCCTGCAGCTTGTAGGCGCGCAGCTTGTTGATCAGGCCGATGCCGCGGCCCTCCTGGCCGCGGAGGTACACCACCACGCCGCCCTCGCGTTCGATGGTGTCCAGGGCCGCCTGCAGCTGGGGGCCGCACTCGCACTTGAGCGAGCCGAACGCCTCGCCGGTGAGGCACTCGGAGTGCACCCGCACGAGGGCGCCGGCGGCGGGGGTGCCGGAGACGATCGCGACGTGGTCGGCGCCGGTCATCCGGTCGCGGTAGGCGCGGATCTGGAAGGAGCCGTGCTCGGTGGGTACGGTGGTCTCCACCTCGAAGTCCACCCGGGGGGTCTCCCGGATCGGGCTGACCGAGGCGAGCACCTCCCCGCCGTGGAACTCCTGCAGGTATTCGATCAGGTCGGCGATGGTGATCACCGGCACGCCTTCGCGCTCGCCGAGCACGAGCAGGCCGGGCAGGCGCATCATCTCGCCGTCGTCGGCGACGATCTCGGCGATGCCGGCCACGGGGATGAGCCCGGCCAGTTTCATCAGGTCGACCGCGGCCTCGGTGTGGCCGTCGCGTTCGCGCACGCCGCCGTCCACGGCGCGCAAGGGCAGCACGTGGCCGGGCCGGTTGAGGCTGGCCGGGGTGGAGCTGGGTTCGGCGAGCACCCGCAGGGTGTGCGCCCGGTCGGCGGCGGAGATGCCGGTGCTGAGCCGGTCGGCGGCGTCCACGGTGACCGTGTACGCGGTGCCGCGCGGGTCCTCGTTGTTGAGCACCATCACCGGCAGGTCCAGGGTGTCGGCGATGTCGTTGGTCATCGGCGCGCAGATGAACCCGGAGGAGTTGCGCACCGTCCACGCGATCCACTCCTGGGTGGCCAGCTGGGCGGAGATGATCACGTCGCCCTCGTTCTCGCGGCCCTCATCGTCGGCGACGATGACGGGCTTGCCGAGCCGGAGTGCCGCCAGTGCGGTGGGAATGTCGGCGAGGCTCATGGGGTGCTCCTTAGAACTGCGGATGGTTCGGTTGGTTCGGGGGTGATGTTCGGGTCGGCGGATGCGCCGGTGCCGGCCGCGCGGGACGCGGCGCTCGCCGCGAGAGCGAGCATCCGTTCGACGTGACGGGCGAGGATGTCGGTCTCCAGGTTCACCCGGTCGCCCACGGCAAGCGCGCCCAGAGTGGTGGCGGCGAGGGTCTCGGGGATCAGCGACACCTCGAACCACTGCTCGGCCAGGTCGGCGGGGGAGATGCTGCTCACCGTGAGGGAGACCCCGTCGATGGCGATGGAGCCTTTGTCGACAACGAGCGGGGCGAGGGCCTCGCTGAGGCTGAACCGCACCACCCGCCAGGCCTCGCCGGGCCGCACGTCGAGCACGGTGCCGGTGCCGTCGATGTGGCCCTGCACGATGTGGCCGCCGAGCCGGCCGCCCACCAGGGCGGCCCGTTCCAGGTTCACCGGCGAGCCCGCGGTGGCGCCCTCCAGCGTGGACATGTTCAGGGTCTGCGCCATGACGTCGGCGGTGAAGGTCTCGGGCGTCTGCTCGACCACGGTCAGGCAGACCCCGTTGACCGAGATCGAGTCGCCGTGCCCGGCGCCGTCGACCACGAGCGGGCCGCGGATGGTGAGACGGGCGGCATCCGCCGTGCGTTCGATGCGCTCGACGGTGCCGAGCTCCTCAATGATTCCGGTGAACATGCGGGTCCTTCTCAGTTCTCGTCGGCCGGGACGGCCCGGTGGTGGTGTCGGTCAGGGTGGTCTGGTGCGGCCGGCCGGTCTCGCCGGTTTCGGCCGGCCGGGCGACGAGCAGGAGGTCGTCGCCGAGCCGCACGAGCTCTGCAATCTGCAGCCGGCGCTGCGCGTCGATGCCGTCGACGCCGATGTCGCCCAGGGCGAGCCGGTCGCCGCCGAGGAGGGTGGGGGCCAGGTAGACGAGGTACTCGTCGACCAGGCCGGCGCGCACGAACGCGCTGGCCAGGGTGGGGCCGCCCTCCACGAACACCCGCCGCACACCCCGCGTGTGCAGGGTGCCCAGCAGTGCGGCGACGTCGTGCTCGGCGATCAGCCAGGGGGGCAACGGATGCCGGTGCACGGCAGCGTCGGCCGGCACCGGGCGGTGCCCGACCACGACGGGTTGCGGCTGATGCGGCAGCAGGGTGCCGTCGGCGGCGCGCGCGGTGAGCGCGGGGTCGTCGGCCAGGACGGTGCCGGTGCCCACCAGGATCGCGTCGGCGCGGGCGCGGCGCTCGTGCACGTCCTGGCGGGCGGCCGGGCCGGTGATCCAGCGGCTCGAGCCGTCCGCGGCGGCGGCGCGGCCGTCCAGGCTGGACGCCCACTTCACGGTCACGAACGGGCGGCCCAGCCGGGCGGCGACCAGCCAGTCGGCCAGGAAGGCCTCGACCTCGTCGGCGAGCAGGCCGCCGGTGACGTCGATGCCGGCCGCCCGGAGACGGTCGGCGCCGCCGGAGGAGCCCGGTCCCGGGTCGGTGACGGCATAGACCACCCGGCCGATGCCGGCGTCGATGAGGGCGAGCGCGCACGGGCCGGTGCGGCCGGTGTGGTTGCAGGGTTCGAGGGTGACGACGGCGGTGGCGCCGCGGGCGGCGTCCGGGTCGAGGTGGGCCAGGGCATCCACTTCGGCGTGGCAGGTGCCGGCGCCGCGGTGCCAGCCCTCGGCGATGACCTCGCCGGCCGGGCTCAGGATCACGCACCCGACCCGCGGGTTGACGCCCTCGGCCGGTCCGTTGCCGGCCAGCTGCAGGGCTCGGCGCATTGCGTCCTCAAGCCGGTGCTGCTGGTGCATTCCCTGTCCCGTCGTTGTGACGCTCTCCGGGAGGGGGTTTTCGCGTGCGCGAAAGCCGTCGACGGTCCACAAGTGACCGTCGAATCGTGCGCCTCCCATCCGGACTTTAACCGTCGGTGCTGGAATTTCACCAGCTCAACCGCAACCCAGACTTCGGGTCGCAGCTCGCGGACTTTCACCGCCGGTTCGGATTCTCACCGACCCCGGAGCACGTTTCTTATCTTCAGTTATAGCTCAACGCATGCCCGCGCGGCGTATTCCCGGCGTAACCCGGCGACGCCGAACGGATGCCGCCCGGCCGCCGCCCATGCGTCAGGCGGAGGCGACCAGCGCCCGGGCGGTGCTCTCGTCGACGAACAAATCCGTGATCAGGTTGGCCTTAAGCGCCCCACGGAGGCTCGGCAGTTTGGCCGTGCCCGAGACCACGCAGAGTCGGCGCGGAGTCTTGCGGAGCACGTCGAAATCCGGGCCGGTTCCGCGGGCGTTCAGCGGGATCCCGTCGGTGGAACCGTCCGCCCGGAAGAAGATCGTGGCCACGTCGCCCACCACGCCGGAGCGGCTGAGCGAGGCGTACTCGGCTTCCTCGAGGTAGCCGCCCGCGTAGACATGGCTGGGCACCTCGGAGAACGGCGAACCCAGGCCGAACAGGGCCACATCCATCCGGGCCTGCATCTCGAGCAGCCGGCTCACGCTGCGCTCCCGCCAGAGCGCCTGCTTGGTGGCGGGGCTGTCGAAGAACGCCGGCACCGGGAACTGGTGCACGTGGGCGCCGAACGCGTATCCGAACCGGCCGAGGATCTCGCTGGCGTAGCTGAGGCCGGTGGTGCGCATGTTGCCGGCGCCGTTGAGCTGGATGATCTGCGACCCGTGGGTCTGCTTCGGTGTGACGTGGCGGCTGATCGCGTTCATCGTGGACCCCCAGGCGATGCCCATCACCATGTTCGAGTCGAAGAACTGTCCGAGAATTCGTGCAACCGAGAGGGCCACCCGCTCCAATCTGTCGACATCCGTGGCGTGATCGGGCACCGGAACGACGTGCGCGGTGATCTGGAACCGCTCCTGAATCAGCAGTTCCAGCCGGCTGGGCGCGTCCAGGGGAGAGCGGATCTGGATGTCGACGAGACCGGTCGCCCGGGCGTGACTGAGCAGGCGGGACACGGAAGAGCGGGAGGTGTGCAGCTCGTGGGCGATGGCATCCATCGTCAGGTCCTGCATGTAATACAGGTGCGCTGCGGTGAGGGCGTCCCGCACCCGGTCGGACTGCGCTGACTCGTCGACGAGGCTCACAGCCCCTCCTTGCACGTTTGTTCACTCGGCTTGACCGTATGTGTTTGATCTACTCAAGCTTGATTAATCCATACGGAGGGCCGCCGCGCAAACCCGGCGGGGTCAGCCAGACGAATTCGGCCGAGCACCACCCGGTCGCCAGAGCGGCCGAATGACGAACAAAGGCAGTGAACAGTGCAGTCCATACCCCTCTCCTCGCCCGCAGACACCGCCCGCGCCGCCCTCGCCGAGCGCCCGAACGCCAAGGTCCTCATCATCGGCGCCGGCATCAACGGCATCGCCACCTTCCGCGACCTGGCGCTGCAGGGCGTCGACGTCACCATCGTCGACCGGGGCGACTACGTCTCCGGCGCCTCGTCGGCGTCGTCGCATATGATCCACGGCGGCATCCGCTACCTGGAGAACGGCGAGTTCCGGCTCGTCAAGGAGTCCGTCACCGAGCGGAACGGCCTGCTGAAGATTGCGCCGCACTACGTCAAGCCGCTGCCGACCACCGTGCCGATGTTCTCCGCCCTGTCCGGCGTGCTCGCCGCCCCGTTGCGCTTCCTCACCCACAAGCAGGGCAAGGCGCAGGAGCGCGGCGCGCTGCTGATCAAGGTCGGGCTGGTGCTCTACGACTCCTTCTCCCGCGACGGCGGTTCGGTGCCCAAGCACGAGTTCCACGGCCGCAAGAAGTCGCTCGAGCGCCTGCCGCGGCTGAACCCCGGCCTCAAGTACACCGCCACCTACTACGACGCGTCCATGCACGACCCGGAGCGCCTCGCCCTTGACGTGCTGCGTGACGGCCTCGACACCGGCCCGCACGCCCGCGCCGCCAACTACGTCGAAGCGGTGGGCATGGATGCCGACGGCGTGCGCCTGCGCAACACCATCACCGGCGAGGAATTCAGCTTCACCGCCGACGTGGTCGTGAACACCTCCGGCCCGTGGACCGACCTGACCAACTCGGCGCTCGGCCAGGCCAGCACCTACATGGGCGGCACCAAGGGCTCGCACATCGTGCTGGACCACCCGGAGCTGCTCGCGGCCACCGGCGGCGGCGAGATCTTCTTCGAGAACAACGACGGCCGCATCGTGCTGATCTACCCGCTGGCCGGCCGGGTGCTCATCGGCACCACCGACCTCGAGCACGACATGACCCAGCCGATCCGCACCACCGAAGACGAGATCGACTACTTCTTCGACCTGGTCAAGCACGTCTTCCCCGACATCACGGTGGACCGCTCGCACATCGTCTTCCGGTTCGCCGGTGTGCGCCCGCTGCCCCGCCACGACGACGAGGCGCCCGGTTTCGTCTCCCGCGACTACCGCATCGAGTCCAGCCCGCTGGGAGAGCGGCCCGGCACCCTGCTCAGCCTGGTCGGCGGCAAGTGGACCACCTTCCGCGCCCTCGCCGAACACCTCAGCGGCGACATCCTCACCCTGCTCGGCCTACCGCGCACGGTGTCCACCGTCGGGCTCGCCATCGGTGGCGGCAAGGGCTTCCCGGCCACGCCCGCCCAGCACACGGTCTGGCTCGCCGCGCACGGCGACGAGGTCGGCCGCCCACGCGCCCAGGCGCTGCTCAGCCGGTACGGCACCCGCGCCGGAGCGATCATCGATTTCCTCACCGAGGCCCCGGATGCGCAGCTTTCGCACAACGCGCTCTACACCCGCCGGGAGATCGAGTACCTCGCCCGCGAGGAGTCGGTCACCCACCTGATCGACCTGCTGCTGCGCCGCACCAGCCTCGCCTTCGTCGGCGGGCTCAGCCTGGCCCTGCTCGAAGAGCTGGCCGGTGTGCTCGCACCCGTGCTCGGCTGGGATGCCGCCCGCAGCGCCGACGAGGTGGCGCAGGCCACCGCGGAGCTGCGTGAGGTGCACGGCGTCGACCTGGACGTCACGACCACGGTCCCGTCGCTCTAGGGTTTCTCCTTTTTCGTGAGGGGGCGGAGGTTTCTCCGCTCCCCACTGCTGCACGACGCACGACGGTGCGCGCGGAATCTCCCGCGCGCGCCGAAAAACTCGAAAGGTCAATGTGGACAATCTCGGTGTTGTATTCCTCTCGGAGCTGGTGGGCACTGCCCTCCTGGTGCTCCTCGGCTGTGGCGTCGTCGCCAACGTCGCCCTCACGAAGAACAAGGGCTTCGGCGCCGGGTTCCTCATGGTCACGATCGGTTGGGGCCTCGCGGTCTTCGCCGGTGTGATCGTCTCCTACAACTCCGGCGCGCACCTGAACCCGGCGGTGACGCTGGGCCTCGTGGCCTCCGGAGCCACCGAGTTCGGCTCGGGCGTGCCGGTGAACGTGGTCTCGGTGCTCGTGTACATCCTCGCCCAGATGATCGGTGCCATCATCGGCGCCGTCGTGGTCTGGCTGGCGTACAAGCAGCACTTCGACCAGGAGCCGGAGCCGGCCAACAAGCTCGGCGTGTTCTCCACCGGTCCGGCCATCCGCTCGTACGGCTGGAACCTGGTCACCGAGATCATCGGCACCTTCGTGCTGGTGTTCGTGGTGATCGCGTTCGGCGGCGGCCGCCAGGGTGAGAACGGCGGCCTCGCCGCCCTCGGCGCCCTGCCGGTGGCGCTGCTGGTGATCGTGATCGGCACCTCGCTCGGCGGGCCAACCGGGTACGCCATCAACCCGGCCCGTGACCTCGGTCCGCGCATCGCCCACGCCCTGCTGCCGATCAAGGGCAAGCGCGGGTCGGACTGGTCGTACTCCTGGGTTCCCGTCGCCGGTCCGGTCATCGGCGGAGTGCTCGCCGGCTGGGCCTCGCTGGTGCTGCTGCCCATCCTCACCTGATCCCCCCGTTCCACCCGTTCCATCCCTCATCCTCAACAACCACGTCCCAACACAGGAGTTCCGACATGAGTGACAAGTACATCTTCGCCATCGACCAGGGCACCACCAGCACCAGGGCCATCATCTTCGACCACTCAGGGTCGATCGTCTCGACCGGCCAGCTCGAGCACGAGCAGATCTTCCCCCGTGCCGGCTGGGTCGAGCACGACCCGATGGAGATCTGGGGCAACACCCGCCAGGTCATCGGCCAGGCCCTGTCCAAGGCCAACCTCACCCGGCACGACATCGAGGCCGTCGGCATCACCAACCAGCGTGAGACCGCTGTGGTCTGGGACCGCACCACCGGCCTGCCGGTGTACAACGCCATCGTCTGGCAGGACACCCGCACCCAGTCGATCGTCGACCGGCTCGCGGCGGATGGCGGCGGCGACCGGTTCAAGCCCGTCGTCGGCCTGCCCCTGGCCACGTACTTCTCCGGCACCAAGATCGCCTGGATCCTGGAGAACGTCGACGGAGCCCGCGAAAAGGCCGAGGCCGGCGACCTGATGTTCGGCACCACCGACACCTGGGTGCTGTGGAACCTCACCGGCGGCCTCGAGGGCGGCGTTCACGCCACCGACGTCACCAACGCCAGCCGCACCCTGTTCATGAACCTCGAGACCCTCGAGTGGGACGACGAGATCCTCGGCATCTTCGGGGTGCCGCGGTCGATGATGCCCGAGATCCGCTCCTCCAGCGAGGTCTACGGCACCGTCAACGAGCACAGCCTGCTGCGCGAGGTGCCGATCGCCGGCATCCTCGGTGACCAGCAGGCCGCCACGTTCGGCCAGGCCGCGTTCGACCAGGGCGAGGCCAAGAACACGTACGGCACCGGTAACTTCCTGATCTTCAACACCGGCACCGAGATCATCCACTCCAAGAACGGCCTGCTCACCACGCTGGGCTACAAGCTCGGCGACGCCGAACCGCACTACGCCCTCGAGGGGTCCATCGCTGTCACCGGGTCGCTCATCCAGTGGCTGCGCGACAACCTCGGCCTGATCAACTCGGCCAGCGAGATCGAGACCCTCGCCGCAACGGTCGACGACAACGGCGGCGCCTACTTCGTGCCGGCGTTCAGCGGCCTGTTCGCCCCGTACTGGCGCTCGGATGCCCGTGGCGCGCTCGTCGGGCTCACCCGGTTCGTGAACAAGGGCCACATCGCCCGGGCGGCACTGGAAGCCATTGCGTTCCAGACCCGTGAGGTCATCGACGCGGTCAACGCCGATTCCGGTGTTCCGCTGACCGAGCTCAAGGTCGACGGCGGCGCCATCGGCAACAACCTGCTGCTGCAGTTCCAGGCCGACATCCTCGGCGTGCCCGTGGTGCGCCCGGTCGTCGCCGAGACCACCGCGCTCGGCGCCGCCTACGCGGCCGGCCTGGCCGTGGGCTTCTGGAGCGGCCTGGGCGAGCTGCGTGCCAACTGGCAGGAAGACGCCCGCTGGGAGCCCGACATGGAGGAAGCCGAGCGGGCCCGCCTGCTCCGCAACTGGAAGAAGGCCGTCACCAAGACCCTCGACTGGGTCGACGAAGACGTCCTCTAGCCCCGACTAGGGGTGTGGGAGCATAACTCCTGCTATTTTTCTGCCGGCCGGATGCCGGCCCCGGAATTCCGGGGCTGTGCATCCGGCCTGCGGTGTTTTGCAGGAGTTATGCCCGGGGCGGCACCTTTTGGGGAGTTGTGCACAGCGGATGCGGCTCGGGGGTTGTGCACAGTTGGGCGGTGACCTCGGCAGCGGATGCCCGGGTGCGGCACCGTTCCGCTATGGCCACCCCCGTGTACCTCGCGTTCCTGTTCGGCTCCCGCCGCATCATCCACCGCGTCGATCTGCGCCGCGGCGGTCTCAGTGGCACCGAGATCACGGAGGCGGTTCGGCGACAGGACATCATCCGGGTGCGACGCGATCACTACGCCCGGCCCAGCCTCGACCAGCACACCCTGGAAGCGGTCCGGGTGGGCGGCCGGTTGGCGTGCGTGTCGGCGGCCGCCGAGCTGGGGCTGTTCGCGTTCGACCACAGCCACACCCACCTGCACCTGGACCGGGAAGCCTCACGCCTCCGCAGCCCGCACACTCGGTTCCGGCCGCTCGCCGAACTCCCGCGTGACGGTGTGCAGTTGCACTGGTGGCCGCTCATCGATGCAGCCGACGGCAACGAGTTCTGCGTGGGCGTCAAAGACGCCTTGGTGCAGATCATCCGCTGCCAGGAACCACGTTTCGCCCTCGCCGCCCTGGACCTCGCGTTGCACGAGAGGCGGATCCGGCCTCGGGATCTCGACGCAATCTTTGCCAGCGTGCCCGTCGCTCACCAGTTCCTCCGCCCGCAAATCAACGCCAGGTCCGAGGCCGGCCAGGAGACCGTGATCCGGCAGCTGATCCTCGACGCCGGGCTGCGCTGTGAGATTCAGGTGTCGATCGACGGTGTCGGCCGGGTCGACCTGCTCGTCGAGGACTGCGTTGTGGTCGAAGCCGACAGCCAGGGCTTCCACAAGGAATGGGACCAGCACGTCCGGGACCGCACCCGCGACCTCCGACTGGCGGAGCGCGGCTACCTATCGCTGCGCGTGCTCTACCAGCACATCATGTTCGAGCCGGACACCGTGATCGCGGCCATCCGCCGCCTGGTCGACATCAGTCGCGCCGGCCGCCCGCTCAGCTGACCTCACCGCTCACCGCTGACAGCTCACCCCCACCACCGTCCAGTCGTGGCCACGCTGCATAACTCCTGCAGAATCCGGCGACGGATGCCGGGTGCCCCGGAATTCCGGGGCTGCCGGCGGTGCCCGCCGAAAATTGCAGGAGTTATGCCGCCCCACCCGGGGTGAGGGCGGCGGGCAGGGCGGTGAGGGCGGTGAGGCGGATGACGCCCAGGGCGCGGGCCTCGGCCCGGTCGGCCTCCGGGGGAGTGGGGCCTGCGGTGCCGACGCGGTCCAGCCAGACCCCGGTCAGTCCCGCGGCGGCGGCGCCGATCGCGTCCGTGCGCAGCCGGTCGCCCACGTAGACCGACCGGTGCGGGTCGGCGCCGAACAGGGCGCAGGCGTGCCGGAAGATCTCCGGCCGGGGCTTGCTCAGGCCGAATTCGGCCGAGGTCACCACATGCTCCATCCGGGCGTCCAGGCCCGTGTCGGCCAGCTTCACGCTCTGGTAGGCCAGCTCGCCGTTGGTGATCAGGCCGAATCGGACGCCGGGGATGCGCCGCGCCAACTCGTCCAGGCACGGCAGGGCGTCGTCGTGCAACTGCCAGTGCGCCCGGTAGTGCACGAAGTAGTCGTTGAACCAGGCGGTCGCCTCCGCCTCGGTGAGGTCCACCCCGTGCGCGGCGGCGAAGTCCCGGGCCCGGGCGCTGCGCTGGCCGGCGAAGTCGAGGTCCCCGGCGAGGTAGGCGTGGTAGTGCTGCTCCTCGAGCGCGTTCCACAGCCGCACCACGGAGTGCGGGTCGGCGGCCGCGCCCCGGCCGCCCTGCGCGGCGACGTGGCCGAGGATGCCGGCGGCCACGGCCTCCCGGTGCGCGAACAGGGTGTCGTCGAGGTCGAACAGCACCAGGGCCGGCGGCGTCACACCCGCCTCATCCGTCACAGCAGCCCCAGCGGCCACAGGAGCGCGCAGGCGTCGTCGGCGGCCCTCACGCGGCCATCACCTCGGCCGGCCAGCCCGGGCGCGGTGAGCGGTCGTCGGTGGCGTGCAGGATGCCGTGCCACGACAGCGGATGCGACCCGTCCCGGTAGGCCGGTCGGGAGGGCGCCTGGGCGGTGAAGCTGAATCCGGCCTTGCGGGCGGCGCGGGCCGAGCCGAGGTTGCCGGCCACGCACTCCCAGTGCACGGCGTCCAGCAGGTCGGTCGTGAACGCCCAGTCCAGTACCAGTCGTTGCGCCTCCACCATCAGGCCCTGCCCACGGTGCGGGGCGCCGAGCCAGAAGCCGATCGAGCCGGTGCGGGGGCCGGTGCCCGTCGCGCGGCGGGGCGGCGGGCTGAGGCTGATCACCCCGAGGAGCTCCGGCGCGGACGCCGCCCGCACCGCCCAGGTGTACTCGGTGTCGGCCGCCCAGCCGGCCGGCACGTGACCGGAGATGAAACCGGTCGCATCGTCCATCCGGTACGGCCAGGGCAGCGCGGCCAGGTACCCCTCGAAGACCGGATCCTGGCAGTACTCGAAGACCAGGCCGGCGTCCTCCGGGCTCGGCTGGTCGAGGCGCAGCCGTGGCGACGACAACTCAACGGGTCGCATCAGTGCCCTCCACCGGTGTATCGGTCAGCTAGCGGCGCGCCAGGAAGCCCATGCGCTCGAACGCGCTGGCCAGGGTGACGTCGGCCACCGCGGCGGCCCGGTCGGCGTTGCCGGCGAGGATCCGGTCCAGCTCGGCCGGGTCGTCGAGCAGTTCGAGCGTTCGCCCCCGGATCGCGCCGAAGGTCTCGGTGACCACCTCGGCCAGGCCCTTCTTGAAGTCGCCGTACCCCTTGCCGGCGTACTCGTCCTCGAGCGACTGGATCGACCGCTCCGCCATCACCGAGTAAATGGTGAGCAGGTTGGCCACGCCGGGCTTGTTCTCCCTGTCGAAGACAACGCCGCCCTCGGCGTCGGTGACGGCGCGCATGATCTTCTTCGCGGTCACCTTCGGCTCGTCGAGCATCCAGATCACCCCGGCGTGCGACTCGGCCGACTTCGACATCTTCGAGGTGGGGTTCTGCAGGTCGTAGATCTTCGCGGTGTCGCGGATGATCGACGCCTCCGGCACCGTGAAGGTGTCGCCGAAGCGCGAGTTGAACCGGGCGGCCAGGTCGCGGGTGAGCTCGACGTGCTGGCGCTGGTCCTCGCCGACCGGCACGATCTCGGTCTGGAACAGCAGGATGTCCGCCGCCATCAGCACCGGGTAGGCGAACAGGCCCACCGTGGTGGCGTCCGCGCCCTGCTTCTGCGACTTGTCCTTGAACTGGGTCATCCGGCTGGCCTCACCGAAACCGGTGAGGGTGTTCAGCGCCCAGGCCAGCTGCGCGTGCGCGGCCACGTGCGACTGCACGTACAGGGTCGACTCGGCCGGGTCGATGCCCGCGGCGATGTACTGCGCGGCGGTGGCGCGGGTGTTCTCGCGCAGCTTCGCCGGGTCCTGCGCCACGGTGATGGCGTGCAGGTCCACGATCGAGAAGAACGCGTCGTGGGTCTGCTGCAGTTTCTTCCAGTTCAGCAGCGCACCGATGTAGTTGCCGATCTGCAGGGAGTCGGCGGAGGGCTGCATGCCGGAGTAGAGGCGGGTCTTGGTCATCAGAGAAGTCTTTTCGTCGAAAGCAAAGCCGCGCAAGGCGGGAGGGAGGGTCAGATGGCGTAGTCGACGACCACGGGAGCGTGATCGCTCCAGCGCTGGTCGTAGGCATCCGCCCGGTCGACTGTGTAGTTGACGACGGATGCCGCCAGTGCGGGCGTCGCGAGCTGGTAGTCGATGCGCCACCCGGTGTCGTTGTCGAACGCCTGGCCGCGCCAGGACCACCAGGTGAACGGTCCGTCCACTTCGCCGGCGGCCTTGCGGCCGATGTCGACCCAGCCCAGGCCCGCGCCGTTGTTGTAGTCGGCGTCGCCCTCGGCGCCGACGATCCGGTCGAAGTAGGCGCGTTCCTCGGGCAGGAAGCCGGCCCGCTTCACGTTGCCCTTCCAGTTCTTGATGTCGAACTTGCGGTGCCCCACGTTGAGGTCGCCGAGCACGACGACCCGGTCGCTGTGCGCGGCGAGCTCGGGAAGGCGGGTGAGCATGGAGTCGAGGAAGGTGAACTTCTCGACCTGCTTGGGGGTGTCCACCTCGCCGGAGTGCACGTAGGTGCTCACCACGGTGACGATGGTGCCGTTGACCTCGTAGTCGGCTTCGAGCCAGCGGCCGGCGCTGTCAAAGTCGGGGTGGCCCAGCTCGACCCGGTGGATCGAGGCGCTCTTCCGGCTGGCGATGGCCACTCCGGCGCGGCCCTTGGCGGAGGCGGCGTCGTGCAGGATGTTCCAGTCCGGGCCGAGCAGTCCCTCGATGTCCTCGGTCGACGCGCGCACCTCCTGGACCGCGAGGATGTCGACGTCGCGGGTGGCGAGCCAGTCGCCCATGCCCTTGCGGAACGCCGCCCGGATGCCGTTGGTGTTGATGCTGGCGATGCGAAGCGGCTGGGTGGTCTCTGATGCGGGAGAAGACGGCATGGGCCGATTCTACCGAGTGCCGCCGACGCCGGCCGGGGCGTCAGCGGTCGGCGGGGTCTTTGACGCCGTACTTCTCGGCCCGCTGCTGGGCCTTCCGCAGTCGCCGGTTGCTGCCGGGGCGTTGCAACCAGGTTGCGCCGTCCCGCGCCAGCCGGGCCTGCCGCAGTTCCACCGTGGCGGCCAGGCGCAGCGCCTCGGCCTCCTTCTCCTCTTCCAGCTTCTTCGCGTCGTCCGCGCTCAGGCTGGACGGCGGGATGCCGGCATCCAGCATGCCGACAGCGATCCAGGATGCCGAGATCAGGGTGACCGTGGAGGTGAGGTTGAACCAGATCAGCAGACCGATGATCACCGCGAAGCCGGCCAGCAGCGGGTTCTTCGCCGCGCCGCCGAGCAGGGCGGCGCCGAGAACCTTGAGCACGCCGAGGGCCACCGCTCCCAGCAGCGAGCCGACGAGCAGGCGGCGGAACGGAATCCGCACGTGAGAGAGCACCCGGAACAGGGCGGCCAGGGTGATGGTGTCGATGAGCAGCACGATGAGCAGTCCGACGGCCTGGCTCGACGCGATGAACCAGAACGAGTCGGCGCCCTGCCCGAACAGGCCGAGGAACCCGCGCAACAGTTCGGTGCTCACGATGGAGATGACCGCGGAGAGCACCAGGGCCAGCCCGAAGAGCAGGCCGAGGCCGAGCTCGCGCAGTTTCACCAGCACGAAGAAGGTGGTCTCCTGACCCATCCCGAAGATGCCGCGCACCGCCTGGGAGGTGGTGTTCAACCAGCCGAGCGTGGTGGCGAGCAAGCCCACCAGCGCGATCGCGCTGGCCCAGGTGAGGGCGCCGGTGTTGCCGAGGGTGGCCGGGTCGACCACCCCACCCTTTTCAATCAGCCCGGGAACGGACTGGTTGATGATCACGAACAGCTGGTCCATCAGGGCAGGATTGCTCGCCAGCCAGATCCCGGCGACCGAGAACACCAGCCAAAGTGCGGCGAAGATCGCGAAGATCGCCTGGTAGGCCATGCCCGCGGCGAGCACCGGCCCGCGGCTCTGGCCGAAATGGGTGTACACCCGCACCGGCCGGGACTCCATGACACGCTTGACGAGCTCGCCGATCTTCATCCGCCCAGCCTAGCCAGCGCGCACGGCCGCCCAGGGCGGTTAACGACGAACGGCGGCCCGGAGGCCGCCGTTCGTTAGGAGTCCGTAAGGGTTACGGCTTGCCACGCATGATGGCCTGCTTGACCTCGGCGATGGCCTGGGTCACCTGGATGCCACGGGGGCACGCCTCGGTGCAGTTGAAGGTCGTGCGGCAGCGCCACACGCCTTCCTTGTCGTTGAGGATGTCGAGGCGCACGGCGGCGTTCTCGTCGCGGGAGTCGAAGATGAACCGGTGCGCGTTCACGATCGCGGCCGGGCCGAAGTACTGCCCGTCGGTCCAGAAGACCGGGCAGCTCGACGTGCACGCGGCGCAGAGGATGCACTTGGTGGTGTCATCGAAGCGCTCACGCTGGGCGACGGTCTGGATGCGCTCCTTGCCGTCCTTGGGCGTGTTCTGCGCCATCAGGAACGGCTGCACCTCGCGGAAGGACGCGAAGAACGGCTCCATGTCCACGATCAGGTCCTTCTCCAGCGGCAGGCCCTTGATGGCCTCCACCGTCACCGGCTTGGTGATGTCGAGGTCCTTGATCAGGGTCTTGCAGGCCAGCCGGTTCCGGCCGTTGATGCGCATCGCATCCGACCCGCAGATGCCGTGCGCGCAGGAGCGGCGGAAGCTCAAGCTGCCGTCCTGCTCCCACTTGATCTTGTGCAGGGCGTCCAGGATGCGGTCCGTCGCGTACATCTGAACGTCGTAGTTCTCCCAGTGCGGGTCTTCGTCGGTCTCCGGGTTGAACCGGCGCACCGAGAGGGTGACCGTGAACGACTGGATCTCTTCGGGAACGGCCGGGGGGCTCTCGAGGGTGGGGGTGCTCACTAGTACTTCCTCTCCATCGGCTGGTAGCGCGTAATGGTCACGGGCTTCCAGTCGAGCGAAATGTGGTCGGCGGCATCCGCCGACAGGGCGTCGCCCGACAGGTAGGCCATGGTGTGCTGCAGGTAGTTCACGTCGTCGCGGAGCGGGAAGTCGTCGCGCATGTGACCGCCGCGGCTTTCCTTGCGGTTGCGGGCGGAGTACACGACCACCTCGGCCAGGTCGAGCAGGAAGCCCAGCTCAACGGCCTCGAGCAGGTCGGTGTTGAACCGGCGGCCCTTGTCCTGCACGCCGATGTTCTTGTAGCGCTCGCGCAGGGTGTGGATGGTCTCCGTCACCTCGCGCAGCGACTCGTCGGTGCGGAACACCTGGGCCTTGGCGTCCATGACCTCCTGCAGCTCACGGCGGAGCACGGCGATGCGCTCGGTGCCGGTGGAGGTGCGGATGGTGGCGAGCAGTTCGCGCACGAACTTGGCCGGGTCCTCCGGCAGCGGTACGAACTCGGCGGTCTTGACGTACTCGACGGCGTTGTTGCCGGCGCGCTTGCCGAACACGTTGATGTCCAGCAGCGAGTTGGTGCCGAGCCGGTTGGAGCCGTGCACCGAGACGCAGGCGCATTCGCCGGCGGCGTAGAGGCCGGGCACGACGGTGGTGTTGTCGCGCAGCACCTCCGCCTTGACGTTGGTGGGGATGCCGCCCATCGCGTAGTGCGCGGTCGGCATCACGGGCACCGGTTCGGTGACCGGGTCGACGCCGAGGTAGGTGCGGGCGAACTCGGTGATGTCGGGCAGCTTGGTCTCGAGTACCTCGGCGCCCAGGTGGGTGCAGTCCAGGTAGACGTAGTCCTTGTTGGGGCCGGCGCCACGGCCTTCCGCGACCTCCTTGACCATGCAGCGGGCCACGATGTCACGCGGGGCGAGGTCCTTGATGGTGGGCGCGTAACGCTCCATGAAGCGTTCGCCGGAGGCGTTCCGGAGGATCGCGCCCTCACCGCGGGCGCCCTCGGTGAGGAGGATGCCGAGGCCGGCGAGGCCGGTCGGGTGGAACTGGAAGAACTCCATGTCCTCCAGCGGCAGGCCCTTCCGCCAGATGATGCCGACGCCGTCACCGGTGAGGGTGTGCGCGTTGGAGGTCGTCTTGTAGATCTTGCCGAACCCGCCGGTGGCGAAGATGAACGCCTTGCCGGAGAAGACGTGCAGCTCACCCGAGGCGAGGTCGTAGGCGACCACGCCGGAGGGCTGGTCGACGCCGTCGACGTTCGTCATGATCAGGTCGAGCACGTAGAACTCGTTGAAGAAGTTGATGCCGCGCTTGACGCAGTTCTGGTACAGCGTCTGCAGGATCATGTGGCCGGTGCGGTCGGCGGCGTAGCAGGCCCGGCGCACCGGGCTCTTGCCGTGGTCGCGGGTGTGGCCGCCGAAGCGGCGCTGGTCGATCTTGCCCTCGGGGGTGCGGTTGAACGGCAGGCCCATGTTCTCGAGGTCGATGACCGCGTCGATGGCTTCCTTGGCGAGGATTTCGGCCGCGTCCTGGTCGACGAGGTAGTCGCCGCCCTTGACGGTGTCGAAGGTGTGCCACTCCCAGTTGTCTTCCTCCACGTTCGCGAGGGCGGCGGCCATGCCGCCCTGCGCCGCACCGGTGTGCGAGCGGGTGGGGTAGAGCTTGGAGATCACGGCGGTGGATGCGTTCGGGCCGGCCTCGATGGCGGCGCGCATGCCCGCCCCTCCCGCTCCGATGATCACGATGTCGAACTGGTGGTAGTGCACCCCGTCGACGATGGTGGAAGCGGGATTGGTCACTGGTGCATCCGTCATGAAAGTTTTTGCAGCTCCTCGAAGGGCCTAAAGGGCCTGGCAGAAAGTGGGCAGAAGGTCGGCGGGCTGGCCGGCCGGGCAGGCGTCGAAGGTGAACACCACGAGCGTGCCGAGCACGATCAGGATGACCACCGCGGCGAGGATCGCCGATTTGAGGATGCCGCGGGCGACGCGCGTCGTGGCGTAGTCGTTCACGAGGGTGCGCATGCCGTTGCCGCCGTGGATCAGGGCGAGCCAGAGCATCGCCACATCCCACCACTGCCAGAACGGGTTGGCCAGCTTGCCGGAGACGAACGCGAAGTTGAGGGCGGAGACGCCCTCGCCCACCATCAGGTTCACGAACAGGTGGCCGAAGATGAGCACCACCAGCACGATGCCGGAGACGCGCATGTAGATCCAGCCCCACTTCTCCCAGTTCACACCGTTCTTACGCGGGGCGCGGGAGTAGGGGCTGCGGGGGGCGGCGAGTGTCGAGGTCATGATCCGGCCCTCCTAGTGGCTGAAGACGTTGATCAGGTGCCGGGGCACGAATCCGAGCATCGTGACGACCCAGAGGCCGATGACGACATAGAACAGCACTCGCTGGTGCTTGGCGTTCCAGAAGTCGATCGCGATGATGCGCAGGCCGTTGAAGGCGTGGAACACGATGGCGCCGACCAGTGCAACCTCACCGAGGCCCATGATGGGCGTCTGGTACTGGCTGATCACCGCGTTGTACGCCTCGGGGCTCACCCGCACGAGCGCGGTGTCGAGGATGTGCACCAGGAGGAAGAAGAAGATCGCGACCCCGGTGATGCGGTGCAGCACCCAGGACCACATGCCCTCGCGGCCACGGTAGAGCGTTCCGGCCGGGCGACGTGACGTCGTCCTCCGCTGAGCTGTCAGGGTCCCTGCCGATTTTGGCATGACCAACCCTCCCTGGCTGAGTCGCGACCCCTGCTGAACGAGGCGTCATCGTTGAACAAACACGTTCGTCTATTGTATGTCTCGACGACGACATAAGCCGGTTAGGGCTGCCTTACCACCTGATGACGGGTGGGAAGCCAGAGGCTTAAGGCCCGGATGCCCGGTAAGCGGATGCCGTCACCGTCGCTGCGCGAACGGGACGAGGGTCTCGGCCCGGCGGGAGAGCCCCTCGTCGATGACCAGTTGGTAGTAGTCGAAGAGGGTGGCGCACACGTTCTCCCAGCTGCGGCCGAGCACCGCGCGCCGGCCGGCCTCACCCATCCGGTGCCGGAGTGGCGCATCGGCCACGAGCGCGGCCACGTGCCGGCGCAGGTCGCGGTCGTCGTCGGGGGTGAAGAGGAACCCGGTGACGCCGTGCTCGACCAGGTCGATCGGGCCGCCGGCGCGCGGCGCCACCACGGGCAACCCGGCGGCGTGCGCCTCCTGCAGGGTCTGCCCGAAGGTCTCCTCCGTGCCGGCGTGCAGGAACACGTCGAAGCTGGCGTACGCCGCCGCGAGGTCGGCGCCGGCCAGCCGGCCGAGCCAGGTGACCGGCAGGCCGGCCAACGCCCGGGCGACCAGGGGAGTGGACGGTCCGTCGCCGACCAGGGCGATGCTGATGCCGGCGACGCCGCGCAGCGCCCGGAACCGCTCCACCTGCTTCTCGGGGGCGATCCGGCCCACGTAGCCGATCACCACCTCGCCGTTCGGGGCGAGCCGGTCGTGGAGCGCCACGGCCCGCGGATCGCGCCGGTTGTTCGGGTGGTAGCCGTCCAGGTCCACACCCCGGGTCCAGCGGTCCAGCCGCTGCACGCCGATGCGGCGGAGGTCGCTCATC
Source organism: Cryobacterium sp. AP23 (assembly GCF_054075385.1). Lineage (NCBI taxonomy): Bacteria > Bacillati > Actinomycetota > Actinomycetes > Micrococcales > Microbacteriaceae > Cryobacterium > Cryobacterium sp. AP23. Next base: position 3,602,223 of record NZ_CM133415.1, read on the forward strand.
GAGCTTGTGGAGGGCACCAGGGTGAGGTCGGCGCCGTCGTGCACCCACTTCACGAACCGCCAGGCCAGCCGGCTGGCCTGGCCGAGGCGGTTGCGCTGGGCGTAGCCGGCCACATCCGTCTGGAACACCGCCACGCTCGGCACGCCGAGGCGCCGGGCGGCCGCGATGCCCTGGGCGCCGAGGAGGAACGGCGACGCCGCGTGCAGCACGTCCGGCTGGAACTCGGCGAGCAGCCCGAGCACCCGCGGATTGGGCAGCCCCACCGGGAATTGCCGGTAGGACAGCGCCGGTACGGTGTGCACCGGAAACCCGGCGTACCGGGCCGGGGCGCCGGACGGGGCGATCACCAGGGCGTCGTGCCCCTGGCGGCGCAGCTCGTCGAGCACCTTGCAGACACTCGTGGTGACCCCACTGATGGTGGGGAGGAAGCTTTCGCTGACGACGGCAACCCTCATGGCGCCAGAGTAGGCAGCGCGGGAAACAGCCCGGTGAACCCTTCATGAACAGGGCCCCCGGACCGGTAGTCTGGCGCAATGTCCCACTCCAGTGATGCCCTCTCCCGCTTCTACAGTGTGATCCCCGCCGGCGGGATCGGCTCTAGGCTCTGGCCGCTGTCCCGCGCGGACGCGCCCAAGTTCCTGCACGACCTCACCGGCAGCGGCCAGACCCTGCTGCGCGCCACCTGGGACCGCCTCGCACCGCTCTGCGGCGACCAGCGCATCATGGTCGTCACCGGCCGCGCGCACCGCGCCGCCGTGGAGGAGCAGCTGCCCGAGCTGGCCGACCTGAACGTGGTGCTCGAGAGCGAACCGCGCGACTCCTCGGCCGCGATCGGCCTCGCCGCCGCGATCCTCGAGCGCCGCGAGCCCGGTGTGATCATCGGCTCCTTCGCCGCCGACCACGTGATCAAGGGGCCCGCCGCCTTCCGCCAGGCCGTCGTCGAGGCCGTCGCGGCCGCCGACACCGGACTCATCGTCACCATCGGCATCCAGCCCACCGAACCGGCGATCGGGTTCGGCTACATCAAGACCGGCGGGGACCTCAACATCGACGGCGCCCCGAGCGCCCAGTCGGTCAACTCCTTCGTGGAGAAGCCCAGCATCGCCACCGCCAAGCGGTACCTCTCCAGCGGCCAGTACCTCTGGAACGCCGGCATGTTCATCGCCCGCGCCGACCGGCTGCTCGAGGAGATCGGTGCCTCGGAGCCCGAACTGCTCGCAGGTCTCCTCGAACTCGCCGAGGCCTGGGACACCCCGAACCGGGGAGCCGTCGTCGACCAGGTCTGGCCCAAGCTCAAGAAGATCGCCATCGACTACTCGGTGGCCGAGCCTGCCGCGGCCAAGGGCAAGCTCGCCGTCATCCCCGGCCAGTTCGACTGGGATGACGTCGGAGACTTCGCGTCCATCGCCAAGATCCACGCCAACGGGCGGAAGCGCGACCTGGCGATCCTCGGCGAGGGCGCCCGGGTGCTCGCCGACTCGTCCAGCGGCATCGTCGTCAGCCACACCAAGCGCATGATCGCGCTGATCGGCGTCGAGGACATCGTCGTGGTCGACACCCCGGATGCGCTGCTGGTGACCACCAGCGCGAACGCCCAGAAGGTCAAGGCCGTCGTCGACGCGCTGCGGCTGTCCGGCAGCTCCGACGTCCTGTAACCCCTGCCGGGGTCCCGGCGCGAGACTTCCTCAGGAATGACCCGGTTAGATGACCATTTGTGTCGGCCGGATTTCCGAAATGTCGCGGCTTGATAACCATTTGGCTACAGTGTCGCTTTGCTCATCTGAGCAGGGGTCTTCTGGGTAACGTGTAAGCCATATAGCAGCCCGCGCGATCCCACGCCGGGCCTCATCTGGAGGTCAATCTTGACAATCACGACCCGCAAGGCAACGCTCGGCGGCCTTGCCTCTCTCGGCGTTCTCGCTCTGCTCGCGGCGTGTGCGCCGGCCCCCACCGAAGATGGCGCCGGCGATGCCGCGGCTGCGGACTTCCTGCCCTGCATCGTCTCCGACTTCGGTGGCTTCGACGACAAGTCCTTCAACCAGTCCAGCTTCGAGGGCATCTCCAACGCCTCCGACGAGCTCGGTGTCGAATTCAAGCAGGCCGAGTCCACCTCCGAGGACCAGTACGCCGGCAACGTGACCAGCATGGTCGACCAGGGCTGCGACTTCATCCTGACCGTCGGTTTCGCCCTGGCCAACGCCACCCGCGACGCCGCGCAGGCCAACCCCGACACCAAGTTCGCGATCATCGACTCCGCGCTCTCCAACGATGACTTCAGCCCGCTGACGCTCGACAACGTCAAGCCGGTCCTCTACGACACCGCGCAGGCCGCCTTCCTGGCCGGCTACCTCGCCGCAGGCACCACCAAGACCGGCACCGTCGGCACCTTCGGTGGCATGCAGTACCCGTCCGTCACCATCTTCATGGACGGTTTCGCCGACGGCATCGCGTACTACAACACCGAAAAGGGCGCCGACGTCCAGCTCAGCGGCTGGAACAAGGAATCCCAGGAGGGCCTGTTCGCCGGTGGCTTCGACGACATCAACCAGGGCAAGACCCTCAGCCAGGGCCTGATCGACGCCGGCGCCGACATCATCCTCCCGGTTGCCGGACCGCTCTTCCAGGGCACCGCGCAGGCCATCAACGAGTCCGGCAAGGACGTCGCCATCGTCGGTGTCGACAGCGACCTGTTCGAGACCACGCCCGAGTTCAGCGCGCTGTACCTCACCTCGGTCATGAAGTCGATGACCGACGCCACCGACCAGATCATCACCGACGCTGCTGCTGACGACTTCTCCTCCGACCCGTACGTGGGCACCCTGGAGAACGAGGGTGTCGGCCTGGCGCCGCTGCACGACTGGGAGTCCAAGGTCGACCCGGCCCTGGTCACCGAGCTCGACGCGCTCAAGGAGCAGATCATCAGCGGCGACATCGTCGTGACGAGCGAAGCGACGCCGAAGTAACACCCAGTTCAACCGGCATTACCGTTTAGAACGACCGCCCGTCAGGGCACCGGGGAGGTCAGCATCACGCTGGCCTCCCCGTTTCGTTGCGTGGTCTGTTCCGCCGGATGCCCGTCCCCGGCCCCCGCCGGAGCGCACCTCAATAGAATCGAAGACTATGAAGCTCGAACTTCGCGGCATTACGAAGAGATTCGGTGCCCTTGTTGCCAATGACGACATCAACCTCACCGTGGAGCCGGGCGAGATCCACGCCCTGCTCGGCGAGAACGGAGCCGGGAAATCAACGTTGATGAACGTGCTCTACGGCCTCTACCGGGCCGAGGAGGGCGACATCCTGCTCGACGGTGTGCCGCAGCACTTCGCCGGCCCCGGTGACGCGATGGCCGCCGGCATCGGCATGGTGCACCAGCACTTCATGCTCATCCCGGTGTTCACCGTCGCCGAGAACGTGATGCTCGGCCACGAGGAAACCAAGGCCGGCGGTCGCCTCGACCTCGCCGCCGCCCGCGTGCGGGTGAAGGAGATCTCCGAGCGGTTCGGGTTCGACGTCGACCCCGACGCCCTGGTCGAGAACCTGCCCGTGGGTGTGCAGCAGCGGGTGGAGATCATCAAGGCGCTCTCCCGCGACGCGAAGGTGCTCGTCTTCGATGAACCGACCGCCGTGCTCACCCCGCAGGAAACCGACGAGCTGATGGCCATCATGCGTCAGCTCAAGGCCAGCGGCACCTCCATCGTCTTCATCACCCACAAACTCCGCGAAGTGCGCGAGGTCGCCGACCGCATCACTGTCATCCGGCTCGGCAAGGTCGTCGGCGAGGCGTCGCCGACCGCGAACAACGCCGAGCTGGCGACCCTGATGGTTGGTCGCGCCGTCGACCTCACCGTGGACAAGGCCCCGGCCACGCCCGGCGCCGCTGCGCTCGTCGTGACGAACCTCACCGTCGTCGACCCCCGCGGCCAGGTCCTCGTCAACGACGTCAGCTTCGACGTCAAGGCGGGCGAGATCCTCGCCATCGCCGGCGTGCAGGGCAACGGCCAGACCGAACTCACCGAGGCGCTGATGGGCCTGCAGCCCCGGGTGCTCGGCGAGATCACCCTGGACGGGCAGTCCCTCCGCGGCCACTCCGTGCGGCAGGTGCTCGACGCCGGTGTCGGGTTCATCCCCGAGGATCGCAACCGGGACGGCCTCGTCGCCGGGTTCACCATCGCCGAGAACCTCATGCTCGACCGCTCCAACAAGCTCCCGTTCGTCAAACGGTTCAACCTGCAGCTGAGCTACCTCGCCGACTTCGCCCGCACCAAGGTGAAGGAATTCGACGTGCGCTCGCAGGGGATCGAAACCCCCGTCGGCCGGCTCTCCGGCGGCAACCAGCAGAAGGTCGTGCTCGCCCGCGAACTCAGCCGTGACCTGCGGTTGTTCGTCGCGGCGCAGCCCACCCGCGGCCTGGACGTCGGCTCGATCGAGTTCGTGCACGAACAAATCGTCGCCACCCGGGATGCCGGCACCCCGGTGATCGTGATCTCCACCGAACTCGACGAGGTCGCCGCCCTCGCCGACCGGATCATGGTGATGTACCGCGGACGCATCGTGGGCATCGTGCCCGGCGACACCCCCCGATCCGTTCTGGGTCTGATGATGGCGGGCGAAACCCCCGCAGAAGGAGCCGCAGCATGAGCGCCGCTCAGCCCACCACGCCCACGTCGCCGACACCGCCGACCGAGCCGTCCCGGTGGCATGGGATCTTCCGCGAGATCACCACCGGCAACGCGATCATCTCCGTGCTCGCGGTGGTCCTCGCCCTGCTCGTCGGCGCGGTGATGATCGCCTTCACCAACGAAACCGTGCAGGAGACCGCCGGGTACTTCTTCTCCCGGCCCGGAGACATGCTCGCCGCCGTCTGGGATGCCGTCGCCGGCGCCTACTCCGCCCTGTTCCAGGGGTCGGTGTACAACTTCCGCCGGCCCAGCTTCGCCGACGGCATCAGGCCGCTCACCGAGACCCTCACCTACGCCACCCCGCTGATCGCGGCCGGCCTCGGTGTCGCGCTCGGCTTCCGGGTGGGCCTGTTCAACATCGGCGGCCGCGGGCAGATGCTCATCGCCGCCACCCTCGGCGGCTGGGTCGCCTTCGCGGTCGAGCTGCCGGCCGGCATCCACATGGTCGCCGCGCTCGTCGCCGGCGTGATCGGCGGCGCCCTCTGGGGCGGCCTGGTCGGCCTGCTCAAGGCCCGTACCGGCGCGCACGAGGTGATCACCACGATCATGCTCAACTACGTCGCGTTCTACCTGGTCAGCTTCCTGCTGCGCGACGGGTTCCTGAAGACCCCCGGGTCGAACAACCCGAAGAGCCCCGCCACGAAGGACACCGCGGTCTTCTTCGACCTGCTCGGCCCGAACTACAACCTGCACTTCGGGTTCCTGCTCGTCATCGCGGCCACGATCTTCACCTGGTGGCTGCTCGGCCGCTCCAACCTGGGCTTCAAGTTCCGCGCCGTCGGCGAGAACCCGAACGCCGCCAGGGTCGCCGGCATCAGCGTGCAGCGGATGTACGTCTACGCGATGCTCTTCTCCGGCGGGCTCGTCGGCCTGGCCGGCATCAACCAGGTGCTCGGCACCACCACCAGCGGCTTCGGCGCCGGCATCGACTCCGGCATCGGCTTCGACGCCATCACCGTCGCGCTGCTAGGCCGGTCCAAGCCGTGGGGCGTGTTCGCCGCCGGGATCCTGTTCGGCGCGTTCAAGGCCGGCAGCTTCTCGATGCAGGCCGCGGAGGGTGTGCCCATCGACATCGTCCTCGTCGTGCAGTCCCTGATCGTGCTCTTCATCGCCGCGCCGCCGCTGGTGCGCGCGATCTTCCGGCTCCCGGCCCCCGGGGCCCCCCGCCGCAAACCGGTACCGAACGTGACCCAGGAGGTGGCGGCGAAATGAGCACCATCGCTCCCGTGAACCAGCCCACGCAGCCGCACGAGCCCAACGAGGGCCCGGCGACGACCGTGATCAAGAGCTGGAAGGTGCCGATCGTGCTCGGCGTCTTCACCGTGCTCGGCTTCCTGCTGCTGGTGGTGTTCGGCCGCTCCGGCACCAGCACCATGGCCCTGTCCACCTCCAGCGACCTGCTGCAGCTGCCCGACGTGCTGCTGCCCACCCGCGCCACCGGCGTCGTGATCAGCGTGCTGCTGGCCGCCATCACCGCGGTGAGCGCCTGGATGGTGCAGACCTACCGCAAGGTTCCGCTCTGGCTGATCGCGGTGTTCGCGTTCCTGCTCCTGGTCGGGTTCCTGGCCTGGGCATCCGCCGGCGAACGCATCCCGGTGCCCGGCCTGCTGTTCGGCTCGCTGAGCCTGGCCGTGCCGTTGATCTTCGGTGCGCTCGGCGGGGTCATCTCCGAACGGGTCGGCGTGGTCAACGTCGCCATCGAGGGCCAGCTGCTGGCCGGCGCGTTCACCTCCGCGATCGTCGCGTCGGTCACCCAGCAGCCGCTGCTGGGCCTGGTCGCCGCAATGGTGGCCGGCGTGCTGGTCTCGTTCGTGCTCGCGGCGTTCTCGATCAAGTACTTCGTCGACCAGGTCATCGTCGGTGTGGTGCTCAACGTGCTCGTCACCGGCCTCACCGGGTTCCTGTTCTCGCAGGTGCTCGCGCCGAACGCGGCGCTGCTCAACCAGCCGCCCAAGTTCGAGCGCATCAACATCCCGCTGCTCAGCGAGATCCCGATCATCGGGGCGGTGTTCTTCCGCCAGACCCTGATCGTGTACATCATGTACATCGCCGTGGCCGCCGTGTACTTCGGCATCTTCCACACCAAGTGGGGGCTGCGCCTCCGCGCCGTGGGGGAGCACCCGCAGGCCGCGGACACCGTGGGCATCAACGTCACCGGCACCCGGTTCTGGAACGTGTCGCTCGCCGGCGCCGTCGCCGGCCTCGGCGGGGCGTACTTCACCCTCGGGTCGGTGGGAGCGTTCGGTAAGGAGATGACCGCAGGCGCCGGGTTCATCGCCCTCGCCGCGGTGATCTTCGGCCGGTGGGACCCGATCCGGGCGACGCTGGCGGCGTTGCTGTTCGGCTTCGCCAGCAACCTGCAGAACGTGCTGAGCATCATCGGTTCGCCGGTGCCCAGCGAGTTCATGCTGATGCTGCCCTACCTGGTCACCATCTTCGCCGTGGCAGGCCTGGTGGGCCAGTCGCGGGGCCCGGCGGCATCCGGCAAGCCCTACATAAAATCGTGACGGAGAACACAGTGACCGACTCGACCGTGACCCCCACTTCCGGCGACATCGACTGGGGCCAGCTGCGCACCGCGGCGGCCGAAGCGATGACGCACGCCTACGTGCCGTACTCGAAGTTCCCCGTCGGGGCGGCCGCCCTGGTCACCGACGGCCGGGTGATCAGCGGCTGCAACGTGGAGAACGCCTCCTACGGGCTCACCCTCTGCGCCGAGTGCGCGCTGGTGTCGGTGCTGCACCTCACCGGTGGCGGCCAGCTCGTGGCGTTCTCCTGCGTCGACGGCAACGGCAACACGCTGATGCCGTGCGGCCGCTGTCGCCAACTGCTCTACGAACACTCAGCACCAGGCATGCTGTTGGAGACCGTCTCCGGCGTGCGCACCATCGACGAGGTCCTGCCGGACGCCTTCGGGCCCCGGCAGCTCGCCGCCTATCGGGAAGATTCCTAAATGAGCACCACCGGCCGCACCATTGAAGCATTCGACGCCGTCGACCTGATCCACGCCAAGCGGGACAAGAGCGAGCTGTCCACGCCGCAGATCGACTGGCTGATCGACGCGTACACCCGCGGTTACGTCGGCGACGAGCAGATGGCCGCCATGACCATGGCGATCTTCCTCAACGGCATGACCCGCCGGGAGATCCGCGACCTGACCATGGCGATGATCAACTCGGGCGAGCGGATGAGCTTTGACGGGCTCGGCAAGCGCACCACCGATAAGCACTCCACCGGCGGTGTCGGCGACAAGATCACCCTGCCGCTGATGCCCCTCGTCGCGGTCTTCGGCGCCGCCGTGCCGCAGCTCTCCGGCCGTGGCCTCGGCCACACCGGCGGCACCTTGGACAAGCTCGAGTCCATCCCGGGCTGGCGTGCGAACCTCAGCAACGAGGAGATGTTCGCCCAGCTGCAGGATGTCGGCGGCGTCATCTGCGCCGCCGGCAGCGGCCTGGCCCCGGCCGACGGCAAGCTCTACGCCCTCCGCGACATCACCGGCACCGTCGAGGCGATCCCGCTGATCGCGTCGTCGATCATGTCGAAGAAGATCGCCGAGGGCACCAGCGCGCTCGTGCTCGACGTCAAGTTCGGCTCCGGCGCGTTCCTGAAGGACATCGAACGCTCCCGTGAACTGGCCCGCACCATGGTCGCGCTCGGTGAGGACGCCGGGGTGGCCACATCCGCCCTGCTCACCAACATGAACGTGCCGCTCGGCCTGGCCATCGGCAATGCCAACGAGGTGCGCGAGTCGCTCGAGGTGCTCGCCGGCGGCGGCCCCGCCGACGTGGTGGAGCTCACCGTTGCCCTCGCCCGGGAGATGCTCGCCCTGGCCGGCCAGCCCGACGTGGACGTGGAGGCGGCCCTGAAGGACGGCCGCGCCATGGACAAGTGGAATGCCGTCATTCGCGCGCAGGGCGGCGACGCGACTGCAGCGATGCCCGTGGCGAAGGAGACCCACACCGTGCTCGCCGACCGCGACGGTGTGCTCGTCGAGCAGCAGGCGCTGCCGTTCGGCATCGGTGCCTGGCGCCTGGGCGCGGGCCGCGCCCGCAAGCAGGACCCGGTGCAGCACGCCGCGGGCATCGACCTGCACGCCAAGCCCGGCGACACCGTCCGCCGCGGCGAGCCCCTGTTCACCCTGAGCGCCGACGAGCCCGAGCGCTTCGCGCGGGCTCTCGAGGCCGTCGAGGGCGCCTGGCGCATCGGCGACCCCGGCGACCCCATCCTCGACGGCGGCCCACTGATCGCCGAGCGCATCACCAACTAGCCCGCCCGCCCGCTCCAGCCCGGCAGCCCGCCCGCTCCCGGAGCAGCGCCGCTGACTTGCCACTTGAGGCCCCTTCGCCCACCGCGAGGGGGCCTCAACTGGCATCTCATCTGACCGACCCGCGGTGAGTTGCCAGTTCGTGCCCCTCCGTGCGTCTCGAGAGGGCGTCAAGTGGCAAGTCGGTTCACGATGTAATCGGGTTGCCAGCCGCGAGAGCGCAGCGCATCGTCCAAACGGGCAAGTATTTCCGACGTCGGGGTGTCCTTCAGCACGCGGATGACTCGCCAACCGTCTGCCATCACGTCGTCCAGGCGTTCCAGGTCGCGCGCGTACTGGGCGTCGTCGGTTCGATGCTGCTCGCCGTCGTACTCGAGCAGCACGCGATACTTTTCGTAGACCAGGTCGCCGCGCACTCTCTTGCGCCCCGGCCGCAGGGGGAGGTACACGTTGGTCTCGGGCTCGGGGAAACCCGCACGAATGATCAGTAGCCGCAGCCGAGTTTCCTGCCGTGACTCCACCCGGGGGCGCACCCACAGCAAGGCCTGCCTCAGCCGTTGTGTTCCGCGATTCCCGAACCGCTCGGTGACGGCACTCGTGAGGTCCATCAGCGTCGCGGGCGGACGAAGCGAGCCGAGCAGATAGTCACCAGCGGCGATGAGGTCGTCCAGGCCAAGGGTGATCGCGAGGTCGCACCAGGTTGTGACGGGTGAGGATATGGCGAGCCCGTCGCTGATCCACAGCTCGGGTCGCACGGTCGCGGTATGGCCGATGACGCCGTTCATCCGTGGCGCTCGGTCAGGTGCCACGGCGCTGATATGCAGAGCAGTGTCCCGCGTTGCACGTTGCGGCAGAGGAATCCCAAGCAGTTGCGCGGCCGTAGTGTGGCTGAAGAACTGGCCGGCTGGCATCCGGGCGGCGTAGGCCCGCGCTAGCGCGCTGATCTCGCGATCGGTGCCGCCTGACGCCCGCACGCCGCGAAACGGTATCTCGAGATCCTGGGCACGCGTGCGCTTCGGACTGACGCCCGCGGCCCGGGCATCGGCCACGGTGAAACCGTCAAGGTCGAGGCTTCGGGGAAGCTCTGATCGCTTGCGCATACCGGTACCGTGCCAGCTTTCGCTTCGGCGCGTCACAGTTATCCACCGCGCACGCCCGCAGTGAGTTGCCAGTTGACGCCCATACCGGGACTCTGAGGGGGCGCGAAGTGGCAACTCACCGGGAGGTGCAGCGACGAGTTGCCAGTTGGCGCCCATTGGGTGGCGCTGAGGGGGCGCAAAGTGGCAACTCAGATGGATGCGGTCGGCATGGGAGCGAGGGCGGATGCGGGGGCATCGGGTGCGCGCAGCGTGGGCGCGATAGATTGGGTGAGTGAATACGAGCTCTGAGGAATACCTGATGCCCGGCAGCGGCGTCAGCATCAACACCCTGCCCAAGGTGTCCCTGCACGACCACCTCGACGGCGGCCTGCGGCCGGCCACGATCATCGAGCTGGCCGAGGCGATCGGGCTGGACCTGCCCGTGTCGACCGAGCCCGACCTGGCCGACTGGTTCGTCAGCCAGGCCACCTCCGGTTCGCTCGTCGATTACATCAAGACCTTCGAGATCACCGTCGCCGTCATGCAGACCCACGACGCCCTCGTGCGCGTCGCCCGCGAATTCGTCGAGGACCTCGCCCTCGACGGCGTCATCTACGCCGAGGTGCGCTGGGCCCCCGAGCAGCACACCAGCGCCGGCCTCAGCCTCGACCAGGCCGTCGACGCCGTGCAGGAGGGTATCGAGGCGGGCATCGACCGGGTCGCCCAGGCCGGCATCAGCATCAAGGTCGGCCAGCTGATCACTGCGATGCGGCACGCCGACCGGTCCCTCGAGATCGCCGAACTCGCCGTACGGCACCGCGACCTCGGCGTCGTCGGCTTCGACATCGCCGGCCCGGAGGAGGGCTTCCCCGCGGGCAAGCACCGCGTGGCCTTCGACTACCTGGCCGAGAACCTCTTCCCCGTCACCGTGCACGCCGGCGAGGCCGACGGCCTGGACAGCATCCGCGGGGCCCTGAAAGACGGCCGCGCGCTGCGCCTCGGACACGGCGTGCGCCTGGCCGAGGACATCGAAATCGGCCGCGAAGACCAGGACAACACCTACGTCACCCTCGGCCCGCTCGCCCAGTGGGTGCGCGACCGGGAGATCCCGCTCGAGCTCAGCCCGTCGTCGAACCTGCAGACCGGCGCCATCGCCGCCTGGGGCGACGACATCCTCGACCACCCGTTCGACCTGCTCTACCAGCTCGGCTTCCGCGTCACCGTCAACACCGACAACCGGCTGATGAGCGGCACCTCGCTCAGCCGCGAGCTGGCCCTGTTGACGGATGCGTTCGGCTACGACCTCGACGACCTCGAGGCGCTGCAGCTGAACGCGGCGTCCAGTGCCTTCCTGCCGCTGGAAGAGCGCGAAGAACTCGCCGACGCCATCGTCGCCGGTTTCGCCGACGCCTAGGCCACCCACCCCAACCCGAAAGCAGCCATGTCGCTTCCCCCGCTTCCCCTCGCCGCCATCGATGTCGGCGTACACGTCCCGGACTGGCGGGCCGCCATCGGCGCCGCGGGTGCGGCGTTGGAGAGGTCGGGCTCCACCGCTCCCGGCTACACCGAGCGCATGGTCGCCGTGATCGAGGAATTCGGCGCCTACGTCGTGATCGCGCCCGGGCTGGCCCTTGCGCACGCCCGGCCCGGCCCCGACGTGCTCACCGAGGGCCTGAGCGTGGTCACCCTGGCCGAACCGGTGCCATTCGGGCACCCGCACAACGACCCAGTCAACGTGGTCCTTGGCCTGGCGGTCACGACCGGTGACGAGCACGTGCACTTCGTGGCCGAGCTCGCCAACGTGTTCAATGATTCGAGCATCATTCCGGCGCTGGCAGCGGCACCGGACGCAGCAACCGTCCGCTCACTCCTGGGCATTGCGGCACCAACCGGCGAAGACGCCAGCACGGAGGAAACAAAATGAAGATCGTCGCACTGTGTGGAGTGGGCATCGGAACGTCCGCGATCCTCAAGGTCAACGCCGAACGCGCCCTCGAACGCCTGGACATCGAAGCCGATGTCACCGCGGCCGACATCGCGAGCGTGAAACTGGCCGCCGCCGACGCACAGGTCATCCTGACCTCGTCGGAGCTGGTGCCGTCGATCGGTAAGACCAACGCCGACGTCATTGTGATCGACAACTTCTTCGACCTCGACGAACTCACCGCCAAGCTCGAGATCGCGCTCGGCTAGACGACGTCAGCGGATGCCCGGCCCGGGCATCCGCCGCACCATCGATCAGCCGATCAGCGCGCGCATGCCCCGGTCGAGGTCGGCGAGGGCAGCGGTCGCGGCCTCCCTTCGGTCGGCGAGGGTGCCCACGGTGCTGTGCGTGTCCAGGTACACCTTGAGCTTGGGTTCGGTGCCGCTGGGCCGCACCATCACCCGGGAGTCGTCGGCGAGCACGATCCGCAGCACGTCGCTCGGCGGCAGGCCGTTGAAGCCGGCGGAGAGGTCGTCGATGTGGTCGACGCGGATGCTGCCGATCATCGCCGGCGGGCTCTCCCGCAGGCGGCTCATCACCCGGTCGATCTCGGTGAGGTCGGTGACCCGCACCGAGATCTGGCTGGATGCGAAGAAGCCGAACTTCTCCGCGAACGCGTCCAGGTGCGCGGCGATCGTGGACCCGTCGGCCTTGAGCTCGCTCGCCAGGGACAGTAGCGCGACGGCGGCGGAGATGCCGTCCTTGTCGCGCACGGTGCCCGGGTTGACGAGGTAGCCCAGGGCCTCCTCGAAACCGAAGATCAGGCCGGGGGCGCGGGAGACCCACTTGAACCCGGTCAGGGTGTCGGCGAAGTTCAACCCGTACGCGTCGGCGACGGCCTTGAGTGCCGGCGTGGACACGATGGAGCAGGCGAGAGTACCGTCCGGGCCGCCGTCGCCGGGCGCATTGGCCGCCAGTTCCGCGGCGCGCCAGCCGAGGATGGCGCCGACCTCGTTGCCGCTGAGGCGACGGTAGCCGGATGCCTCGGTGGCGTCGGGGATGGCGATGGCGAGCCGGTCGGCATCCGGGTCGTTCGCGATGATCAGCTCGGCGTCCACCTCGCGCGCGGTCTCGTAGGCGAGGTCCATCGCGCCGGGTTCCTCGGGGTTCGGGAACGCGACGGTGGGGAAAGCCGAATCGGGGGCGATCTGTGCGTCGACGAGGGTCGGCAGGGCGAACCCGGCGGCGTCGAGCACGCGGCGGGTGGTGTCCCAGCCCACACCGTGCAGCGCCGTGTAGACCGTGTTGACCTGGGCGCGCGGCGCGCCACCGACGGCGGCGGTCGCATCCACGTAGGCCTGCACGACGGACTCCGGGGCGGTCTCATAGGCGGCGCGCGGCAGCTCGGTGACCAGGAGGGTGTCGGCGACCCGCTGGATCTCGGCGGCGATGGCGACGTCGTCGGGGGAGACGATCTGCGAACCTTCGTCGTCGTCACCGAGGTACACCTTGTACCCGTTGTCGTTGGGCGGGTTGTGCGACGCGGTGACCATCACACCGGCGCTGACGCCCAGGTGGCGTACCGCGAAGGCCAGCACCGGGGTGGGCAGCAGGCGGGGGAGGAGCACGGCGCGCACGCCGGCGCCGGCCATGATCGACGCGGTGTCGGTGGCGAACACGTGCGAGTTGCGGCGGCCGTCGTAACCGATCACGACCGAGGGGATGCTGCCGGGTCGGCTGGCTGCGGCGTCTGAGAGCAGGAACGCGGCCAGCCCGGCGGCGGCCTGGCCGACGAGGACCCGGTTCATCCGGTTCGAGCCGGCGGCGATGGCGCCGCGAAGGCCGGCGGTGCCGAAGGCGAGGCGCTCGTCGAAGCGGGAGTGCAGGTCGGCAACGGCGGCCGGGTCGCGGTCCTGGGCCTGCTGGATCAGCAGGCGCAGTTCTGCGCGGGTCTCCGGGTCCGGGTCCTGGGCGAGCCAGGCGGTGGCGGTCACGAGCAGCGCATTCACCGGGTCGGTCGCGGTGGTGTCCAGCACCGCCGTGGCCGCGGAAAACTCGTCGTCGTCGGTGTCGATGGTGTCAATCACCGCGGTGGCGGCGGGAATCTCGTCGTCTGCGGTGTCGATGGTGTCGAACACGGCCGTCTTCGGCTCCCGCTCGTCACCGGGGGAGGTGGCAGCGGCCTCCGTGCCAGGTGCGCTGTCCGGTTCCGCGGCGTGCGCGCCGCGCGCACGCGGCGCATCCGCCGGGGTGCCGGGGTCGACCGGGGTTCCGTCGCCCAGGCTCACAGTGCGGCCACAATCTTGGCGAGGAGGGCGCTGATGGTGGCTTCGGCCTGCTGGCCGGCCTCGAGCACCTCACCGTGGCTGAGCGGGGTCTTCTGGATGCCGGCGGCGAGGTTGGTGATCAGCGACATGCCGAGCACCTCCATGCCGGCCTGGCGGGCCGCGATGGCCTCCAGCGCCGTGGACATGCCCACGATGTGGCCGCCGATGGCCTTGGCCATCTGCACCTCGGCCGGCGTCTCGTAGTGCGGGCCGCGGAACTGGCAGTAGACGCCTTCGTCCAGGCTGCCGTCGATGCCGCGGGCCAGGTCGCGCAGGCGCTGGGAGTACAGGTCGGTGAGGTCGATGAAGGTCGCGCCCTCGAGCGGCGAGTCGGCGGTGAGGTTGATGTGGTCGCTGATCAGCACCGGGGTGCCGGGCGTCCAGGTCTCTCGGATGCCGCCGGCACCGTTGGTGAGGATCATGGTCGTCGCCCCGGTGGCGGCGGCGGTGCGCACGCTGTGCACGACCCGGCGCACGCCGTGGCCCTCGTAGTAGTGGGTGCGGGCGCCGATGACAAGGGCGCGCTTGCCGCTGGGCAGCAGCACCGAACGCAGCATGCCGCCGTGGCCGGCGAGGGCCGGCTTGCTGAACCCGGTGATCTCCTGCGCGGGGATCGTGTGGGTGGTCTCGCCGATCAGGTCGGCGGCCTTGCCCCACCCGCTCCCCAGGGTCAGGGCGATGTCGTGGTGGGCGACGCCGGTGGCGTCGGCGATGTCCTGGGCGGCGGTCCTGGCCACGTCGAAAGGGTTGGTTTCCGGCGCGTCAAGAGGATTGATCTCGGTCGTGAGCATCCTCCTACTCTAATTGCCCGGGCTATTTCCCGGGGCGTCGGCGGATGCCGGGACCGCGCATCCCGCCGACAGCCCCGAACGAGGGCGGTTTGGCGGTGCGGGGGCGGAGCGACAGAATAAGTGAATGCCTTACGAGTTCGAACGAAAACAACGCATCGCCATCATCGGCGGCGGCCCCGGCGGATACGAAGCGGCTCTCGCCGGCGCCCAGCAGGGCGCCGAGGTGACCCTGATCGAACGTGTCGGGGTGGGCGGCGCCGCGGTGCTGACCGACGTCGTGCCGTCGAAGTCCCTGATCGCGACCGCTGAGGCGTCGAACTCGATCCGTGAGGCCACCGACCTGGGTGTGCAGTTCTTCGTGCGCGACGCCAAGGGCAAGCCGCTGCACCCCGAGGTGGCGATCAACCTCGCCGCCGTGAACAAGCGCCTGCTCGCCCTGGCCAGGGAACAGTCCCGGGACATGCGCGAGACCCTGGTGAAGGCCGGCGTCAAGCTGCAGAGCGGCCACGGCCGGCTCGACGGCCGGGACGCCGTGATCGTCTCCACCGGCGACGACGGCTCCGGCACCGACTTCGACCGGATCGAGGCCGACACCATCGTGCTGTCGGTGGGCGCGAGCCCCCGCACCATGCCCACGATGATGCCCGACGGCGAGCGGATCCTCACCTGGACGCAGCTGTACAACCTCAAGTCGGTGCCCAAGCACCTCATCGTCGTCGGTTCCGGCGTCACCGGCGCCGAGTTCGCCTCCGCCTACCGGGCGCTCGGCGCCGAGGTCACGCTGGTGTCCAGCCGCGACCAGGTGCTGCCCGGCGAGGACGTCGACGCCGCCGCGGTGATCGAGAACGTCTTCAAGCGCAACGGCATGGTGGTGCTGAACAAGTCCCGCGCCGCCTCCGCCGAGCGCACCGACACCGGCGTGCTCGTCACCCTCACCGACGGCCGCACCGTCGAGGGCAGCCACTGCCTGATCGCCGTGGGCGCCGTGCCGAACACCGTCGGCGTGGGCCTTGCCGAGGCGGGCGTGCAGCTGGACCCGTCCGGCCACATCCGGGTGAACCGGGTGGCGCGCACCTCCATCCCCAACATCTACGCCGCGGGCGACTGCACCACGGAAATGCCGCTGGCCTCCGTCGCATCCATGATGGGCCGCACCGCGGTCTACCACGCCATGGGCGACGCCGTGAACCCGATCGAGATCCGCAACGTGGCCGCGAACATCTTCACCCAGCCGGAGATCGCCACCGTCGGCTGGACCCAGAAGGAGATCGAAGAGGGCGTGCGCCGCGGCGAGGTCTACAAGATGCCGCTCGAGGCCAACCCGCGCGCCAAGATGATGGGCATCAAGGACGGCTTCGTCAAGCTCATCGCCTCCCGCGGCACCGGCACCGTCATCGGCGCCGTCATCGTGGGTCCCAAGGCCAGCGAGCTGATCTTCCCGCTCACCCTCGCGGTGGAGCACGGCCTCAGTGTCGACGAGGTCGCCGAGGCGTTCACGGTGTACCCGTCGCTGACCGGTTCCATCACGGATGCCGCCCGCGCCATGCACAAGGTGCACTACTGACCCAGCGCCGCATCCGCACCCGCAACTAACTGTTCCCCGTGCGGACAATTGCACCCGGCGTACCGGGACCAATTGTCCGCACGGGGAACAGTTGCGTGCGGGGTGCTGCGTGCGGGTGCGGGCGGATGGGCCGGAGCCGCTAGCCGACCGTCATCAGGAGGTGGCCGGAGGAGACCGTGGCCCCGACGTCGGCGCCGATCGAGCCGATCACGCCATCCTTGTGCGCGGTGAGCGGCTGCTCCATCTTCATGGCTTCGAGCACGAGCAGCAGATCGCCCTTGACGACGGTGTCGCCCTCGGCGACGAGGATCTTCACGATGGTGGCCTGCATGGGCGCCTTGACGGCGTCACCGGTGGCGCTGCTCACGGCGTGCGTCGACGTGCGGCGGCGCGGGGCCGGCCCGCCGGTCTTCTCGGATGCGGCGCCCGGGAGCAGCTTGGTCGGCAGGCTGACCTCGATGCGGCGGCCGTCCACCTCGACGACGACGCTGTGGCGCTCGTCCGTGCGGGGGCGGTCCTCGACGGTGCCGCTCCAGGCGGCGATTGTGTTGTCGAACTCGGTTTCGATCCAGCGGGTGTAGATCGAGAACGGTTCGCCGGCCGCGGGCGCGAAGGCCGGGTCGCGCACGATCGCGCGGTGGAACGGCAGCACGGTGGGCAGGCCGGCGACCTCGAACTCGTCCAGGGCCCGGCGGGCACGCTCTAGCGCCTGCTCGCGGGTGGCGCCCGTGACGATGAGCTTGGCCAGGAGGGAGTCGAACGAGCCGGAGATCACGTCGCCGGACTGCACGCCGCTGTCCACGCGCACGCCGACACCGCCGGCGGGCCGGAACACGTGCACCGGGCCGGGCGCGGGCATGAAGCCGCGGCCGGCGTCTTCACCGTTGATGCGGAACTCGAAGGAGTGGCCGACGGCGATGGGGTCGTCGTAGTCGAGGATGCCGCCCTCGGCGAGCCGGAACTGCTCGCGCACCAGGTCGATGCCGGTGACCTCTTCGGAGACCGGGTGCTCCACCTGCAGGCGGGTGTTCACCTCGAGGAAGGAGACGGTGCCGTCCTGGCCGATCAGGAACTCGCAGGTGCCGGCGCCGACGTAGCCGACCTCCTTGAGGATGGCCTTGGACGCCCGGTACAGCTCGGTGGTCTGCGCCTCGGTGAGGAACGGCGCGGGCGCCTCCTCGACCAGCTTCTGGTGGCGGCGCTGCAGGGAGCAGTCCCGGGTGGAGACCACGACGACGTTGCCGTGCGCATCCGCCAGGCACTGGGTTTCGACATGCCGGGGCTTGTCCAGGTACTTCTCCACGAAGCACTCGCCGCGGCCGAACGCCGTGACGGCCTCGCGCACAGCGGAATCGAACAGTTCGGGGACCTCTTCGCGGGTGCGGGCCACCTTGAGGCCGCGCCCGCCGCCGCCGAACGCCGCCTTGATGGCCACGGGCAGGCCGTGCTCGTCGACGAACGCGAGCACCTCGTCGGCGTTGTCGACCGGGTTGAGCGTGCCGGGCGCCATGGGCGCGTGCACCTTCTCGGCGATGTGCCTGGCCGACACCTTGTCGCCGAGCTGCTCGATTGCGGTGGGCGACGGGCCGATCCAGATCAGCCCGGCGTCGATCACGGCCTGCGCGAACGCGGCGTTCTCGGCCAGGAAGCCGTAGCCGGGGTGCACGGCGTCGGCGCCGGAGCGGCGGGCGATGGAGAGGATCTTCTCGATCACGAGGTAGGTCTCGGCACTCGTGGTGCCGTCCAGCCCGTAGGCCTCGTCGGCGAGGCGGGCGTGCAGGGCGTCGCGGTCCTGGTCGGCGTACACCGCGACCGAGAGGATGCCGCTGTCCTTCGCTGCTCTGATCACTCTGACGGCGATCTCGCCCCGGTTGGCGATGAGGACCTTCGTTATACGCGACATAGGTACTGAGCCTATTGGTCAGGACCGCCGCATTTTTGGTTCTTTCCCACAAAAACCTTTGTTGGAATGCTGCGACGGGCTACAAAGGCCCCGCAACGACGGTCACTCCGGTAGGGCCGAAATACCCCGATTCCACAGGCTCGGCCAGTCATAGCCCAGCCGGGAGACCAATCGGCGCAGGGTGGGCAGCGACAGGCCCACGACGGTGGACGGGTCCCCCTCGATGCGGGTGATGTACGGCGCGCCGAGGCTGTCGATGGTGAAGGCGCCGGCGACGAACAACGGTTCACCGGTCTGGATGTACGCGTCCAGCTCGGCATCGGGGATGTCGTCGGCGAAGCTGACCGAGGCTTCGGCCACGGCGCCGACGGCCCGGCCGGTGCCGCCGATCGTGTGGTCGATCAGCCAGTGGCCGGAGTACAGCGTCCCGGTGCGTCCGCGCTGCTGCTGCCAGCGTTCGCGGGCGCGCTCCGGGGTGTGCGGCTTGCCGTAGATCACGCCGTCGAGCACGAACACCGAGTCGCCGCCGAGGATCAGGCCGTCGATGCCGAGGGCGGCGCCGTTCACGGCCACGGCCTCGGCCTTCGCCCGGGCCAGCAGTTCCACAACGTGGTGCGGCGTGAGCGGGGCGCCGAGGCGCGCGGCCTCGGCCGCGGCGACGGCATCCTCGTCGACGTCGGGGGAGATCGTGACCGGTTCGATGCCCGCCGCGCGCAGCAACGACAGCCGCGCGGGGGAGGTGGAGGCGAGGTGGAGGCGCATGGAACCCTTCAGGCGGCAGGCAGATGTGGGATGCTCAATGGATGGGCACCAACACTAATCGTCAGGCGAGTTCGAGCATTCCCGAAGGCGAGATCGGCACTGAGCTCGAGCTCGACGTCACCAACGTAGCCCACGGCGGCATCTTCGTGGCCCGGCACGAGGGCCGTGTGGTCTTCGTCAGCGACACTCTCCCGGGTGAGCGGGTGCGTGTCCGGCTCACCGACGCGAACAAGAAGAGCTTCTGGCGTGCCGAGACCGTCGAGGTGCTCGAGGCCGCGCCGGAGCGCCAGCCGCACATCTGGGCTGCCGCGGCCATCGAACGCGACCCGGCCGACCGCGCCGGCGGCGCCGAGTTCGGCCACATCGAACTGGGCCACCAGCGTGAACTCAAGCGCCAGGTGCTCGCCGACGCCCTGCACCGCATGGCCGGCGTCGACACCGACGTCACCGTCGAGCCGGTCCCGGTAGCGGCGGATGCGTCCCCCGGCGACGCCATGGACGGCACCGGCTGGCGCACCCGGGTGCGCCTGCACGTCACCGAGAGCGGCATCGTCGGCCCGTACGCGGCCCGCTCGCACCGGGTGATCCCGGTCGACGACCTGCCCCTGGCGGTACACGCCCTGGAGATGGCGGCCCCACTGGACCGGCTGTTCGCCGGCGCGGCATCCGTCGATGTCATCGCGCCCAGCGTCGGCCCGGTGCAGATCCTCGTCGCCGAGCAGGATGACAAGGGCCGCCGGCGCCGCACCGCGCCGAAGCCGATCACCGAGCTGGTCGGCGACCGGGAGTTCCGGCTCGACGCCGCCGGGTTCTGGCAGGTGCACGCCCGCGCCGCCGAGACCCTGTTCGCGGCCGTGCAGGACGCCATCGACCCCGACCTGTTCGACCCCAAGGCCGCCAACCTCGACCTCTACGGCGGGGTGGGCCTGCTCGCCGCCGCCGTCGGCGCCAAGTTCGGCCCCGGGGTGCGCATCACGTCGGTGGAGAGCGACGCCCAGGCCACCGGCAACGCCACCGAGAACCTGGCCGAGTGGGTCGGCGCCAGCGCCCACACCGACCGGGTCGACCGGTTCCTCGCCGGCATCACCCGCGACGCCACCGCAATGGAGCGCACCCGGCAGCAGGCCGCGACAGTGGTCCTCGACCCGCCGCGCGCCGGCGCTGGCGCCGACGTCGTCGACAAGCTGGCCGTGCTCTCACCCGCCCAGGTCGTCTACGTCGCCTGCGACCCGGTCGCCCTCGCCCGCGATGTGGCCCTGTTCGCCGGGCACGGATACCGGCTGGCCAGCCTGCGTGCGTTCGACCTTTTCCCCAACACCCACCACGTTGAGGCCGTCGCGCTCCTCACCAGGTAGCTATTGTTTAGTTAGCCGACCCTAATGAAAGAGCACAACCGTGACTGAGCAAGTTCCAGCACCGACAGCGCTCGACCACCCTGTCCGGGTGGGAATCGCCGACGACCATGAGTCGGTGCGCCTGGGCATCAAGGCCGCCTGCGAGAACGCCGGCTTCGACGTGATCTTCGCCGCCGCCACCGTGCGGGAACTCGTGGAGGGCATCGCCGCCCGTCCCGTCGACGTCATCGTGCTCGACCTGTCGCTCGGCGACGGGTCCCTCGTCACCGACAACGTGCACCTCGCCCGGAGCACCGGCGCCTCGGTGCTCGTGCACAGCATCGCCGACCGGGTCGCCCTGGTGCGCGAGGCCCTCGCCGCCGGCGCGGCCGGCGTCATCCCCAAGTCGT
The DNA here is from genome assembly GCF_054075385.1 of Cryobacterium sp. AP23. Classification (NCBI taxonomy): domain Bacteria; kingdom Bacillati; phylum Actinomycetota; class Actinomycetes; order Micrococcales; family Microbacteriaceae; genus Cryobacterium; species Cryobacterium sp. AP23. The sequence continues at coordinate 3,623,260 of NZ_CM133415.1, forward strand.
CGCCGACCACGACCGTGATGGCCGCCGTCGCCTCCGTCGCCCGCGGCGACGTGCTCAACAACCTGGAGTGGGCCACCGCCATCGATGCCGACCGGGACTTCGCCAAGGCCCAGCTGGGCCGGCGGGAACGTGACGTGCTGCACCTCTACGCCTCCGGCCTGCCGTTGAAGATGGTCGCCATGCAGCTCGGCATCGCGCACTCCACCGCCAGGGAATACCTCGACCGCATCCGCGTGAAGTACGTCGAGGTCGGCCGCCCGGCCCCCACCAAGGTGGACCTGCTGCGTCGGGCCGTCGAAGACGGCATCCTGCCCGGGCTCGACCCGGACGGCGGAGATGGCCGCGGCTAGGCCCGCGGAGTCGGTCCGCTCGTTCCGGCTCGCACCGGAAACGGTGGGGCCGGAGCAGCTCGGGGCCGACCTGCTCAACGAGTCCAAGCAGCCGCGCAAGCCGATCAGCCAGGCGCAGATCGAACGCGTGGTGTCCCGCGCCGTCGGCGGCGTCGGACTGATCTTCGCCCTGCAGACCTACCCGGCGATGCTCGACCAGCTGGACCGGCTCCGGCCGGGGCTCGGCATCGCGCTCACCGCCCTGATCTTCTCCGTGCTGGCGGTGGCGATCCTCGCCACCGTGGTCAAGGCCTTCATCCGTATCACCAGTGGCCTGTTCGCGGGCGTGTACCTGGTGGCCCTGGTCGCATGGCCGATGATGCTGATCTCGCCCGATAGCGTGCTCGACGGCAAGCCCTGGCTCTGGTACCTGTGCACCGTCGCGACCTCCTGCGCCGCCGTCTCCTTCCCGCTGTGGTGGGCGATGGGCTACACCCTCCTCGCGCCGCTCGTCTACGGCATCGTGCGGGTGTCGCCGGCCGGCGGCGGCGCCGAGCCGATGCTCGGCTTCCTCGACGCGTTCTACGCGATCCTGCTCGGCCAGGTGGTGCTGATCATCATCACCATGCTGCGGCAGGCCACCGCCGCCGTCGACACCGCCCAGACCACCGCCCTCGGCACCTACGCCGCCGCCGTGCGACAGCACGCCACCGAGGTAGAGCGGGTGCAGGTCGACTCGATCGTGCACGACAGCGTTCTCGCCGCCCTGCTGTCGGCCGCCGCCGCGACCACGCCCAAGGCGGCCGAGCTGGCCTCCACCATGGCGCAGGATGCCATCACCCGGCTCACCGAGGCCGGCTCCATGCCGGCCGGCGACGACAGCCTGGTGTCCTTCGCCCGGCTGAAGGGCGAAATCCGGGCCATCGCGACCCGGTTCGAGGAACCGATCGAGTTCGTCGACTGCGAGGCCGAAGACCTCGGCCTGCCCGGCTACGCGGGTGAGGCGCTCGTCGCGGCTACCGCCCAGGCCATCGTGAACAGCATCCAGCACGCCGGCACCGCCGGCGAGCCCGTGGTGCGGTCGGTGCGGATGAACTCCAACCTGCTCGGCGGATGCACCATCGAGATCGTCGACTCCGGGGTCGGGTTCGACCCGGCCGCGGTGCCCAGCGAACGCCTGGGCCTGCGCATCTCCATCCAGGAGCGGGTCGCCACCGCCGGCGGCCTGGTGCACGTGCGGTCCGCACCCGGCCGGGGCACGTCGATCCTCATCGAATGGCCGCTCACCGAGAACCGGGACGACGAATGATAACCGTACCCCGGGGCCTGATCCTCTCCCTGGCCGCGCTGTTCTCGGCCTATCACGTGATCCTGGCGATCTACTCGCTGGATGCCGCCAGGTCGCCGGTGCCGCCGCTGCTGGCCATCCTGCTGTACGTCGTTGCCACGGCGATAAGCCTGTGGCCCACCAGCCCGGCCCGGATGTCGCTCTGGCACGGGTTCTTCAACGTGGCCGTGTGCATCGCCGTCCCGCTGCTGGTGGGCAGCCAGCTCGACGGCTCGGTGCCGGACAACGGCTACGCCACCTGGTACGTGGCCGCGGTCGGCACCCTGATGACCATCACGGCCACCCGGCGGCGGGCGACACTCGCGTGGGTGGGAGTGGGCTTCCTCGTCGCGCACACGATCGTCTGGGCCGGCGCCGGCTCTCTCGCCTCGATGGGCGTCATCGGCAGTGTCGTCTGGGTGGTTGTCGCCGTCATGCTGGGCAGGGCCCTGGCCAAGGCCGGCCGGGACGCCCGTCAGTACGGCCTCGCCGAACGGGAAGCCACCGAGTGGCAGGCGGCGCAGGAGGCGCACCTCTACGAACGACAGGTGCGCCTGGCCCAGACCATCCGCCTGGCCGCGCCGATGCTCCGCCGCATCATCGAGGGCGACGGCGCCCTCTCCGAGGCCGACCGGCAGGAATGCCGCTACCTCGAGGCCGCGATCCGCGACGAGATCCGCGGCCGCCGGCTGCTCAACGACGCGGTGCGCCGCGAGGTGATGAGCGCCAGGCGACGCGGCGCGATCGTGACCCTGCTGGACGAGGGCGGCATCGACGACATCAGCGGCCCGGACCTCGATGTCGTGCTGAACACCCTGGCCGACGCGATGGCCGGCACGACCGCGGCGACGATCATCGCCCGCACCGCATCCGACGGGGCCGGGACGGCGGTCACCGTCGTGGGCCTGAGCAGCCCCGACCCGCGGTTGAGCGCACTGGGGCAGGACTCCCCGGACGAAGAGGTCGACCTGTGGCTGGAGATCCCGCGGGCCACACATGAACTCCGGCGGGCCACCCGCCGGCACTAGCGCATGTGAAAGGCACGAGGCCTTCGACAGGCACGAGGCATGCGAAAGGGGACCTGCCCCTTAAGGCAGATCCCCTCCCGACAATCCGTGTCGAGGCGACAACCCGAATGCCGCCTTGACGCGCCCCCAAAACATTCGCCTGCTTACCCTAGTCGGCGAATGATTGGTGGTGTCGCTCCGAAGAGCGTCACCCAGCAATAACAATAATGCTGCCTGGGCGCCCCCGGAAAAAGTCGTCATTTAGGGGGACAGCGCCCACACGGGTGCGGCGGGGTCAGGCGGTGAAGCCGCGCCAGCGCTCGTCACCGCGGGCGAGGGTCGGCCGGATGGCGCGCTGGCTGTCCAGCCAGGCGCTCCTGGCCGCAGTCGGCGCGGCCCGCAGGCTGTCCGATTCCTCGCGCAGCAGAGCGCGCAGCACCGCCGTGACGGCCGCGGCCTCCTGATCGGTGACGCCGGTCGTGACGAAGGTCAGGTCGGCCGGGTCGAAGCCGCTGGGGTTCTCTGAATCGGTCATGATGCCGCCTACAGCGGGATGTTCCCGTGCTTCTTGGCGGGCAGGCTGGCCCGCTTGGTGCGGAGCGCCCGCATCGCCTTCACGACGGACACCCGGGTGGCGGACGGTTCGATGACCCCGTCGAGCTCGCCGCGCTCGGCGGCGAGGAACGGGCTGGCGACGTTGTAGGTGTACTCGTTGGCCAGTCGGCTGCGCACCGCGGCGACATCCTCGTTGGCCGCTTCGGCCCGCTTGATTTCGGCCCGGTAGAGGATGTTCACGGCGCCTTGGCCGCCCATCACGGCGATCTCGGCGGTGGGCCAGGCCAGGTTGATGTCGGCGCCGAGCTGCTTGGAGCCCATCACGATGTACGCGCCGCCGTAGGCCTTGCGGAGGATCACGGTGATCAGCGGCACCGTCGCCTCGGCGTAGGCGTACAGCAGCTTCGCGCCGCGGCGGATGACGCCGGTCCATTCCTGGTCGGTGCCGGGCAGGAAGCCGGGCACGTCGACGAGGGTGAGGATCGGGATCGAGAACGCGTCGCAGAAGCGCACGAACCTCGCGGCCTTCTCGCCGGCGTGGATGTTCAGGGTGCCGGCCATGGAGTTGGGCTGGTTGGCGACGATGCCGACGCTGCGGCCCTCGATGCGGGCGAAGCCCACCACGATGTTCGGCGCGAACAGCGGCTGGGTCTCGAGGAAGTCGCCGTGGTCGACGATGTGCTCGATGACGGTCTTCACGTCGTAGGGCTGGTTGGGCGAATCCGGGATCAGCGTGTTGAGCTTGAGGTCGGCATCCGTCGTCTCGAGCTCGACCTCGCTGTCGAACACCGGCAGCTCGGCCAGGTTGTTGTCCGGCAGGAAGCTGAGCAGGGTACGCGCGTAGTCGAGCGCGTCGGACTCGTCGCTGGCCAGGTAGTGCGCCACGCCGGAGATGGTGTTGTGGGTGAGCGCGCCGCCGAGCTCCTCCATGCCCACGTCCTCGCCGGTGACGGTCTTGATCACGTCGGGGCCGGTGACGAACATCTGGCTGGTCTTGTCGACCATGATCACGAAGTCGGTCAGGGCGGGGGAGTACACCGCGCCGCCGGCCGCGGGGCCGCAGATGATCGAGATCTGCGGGATGACGCCGGAGGCGGCCGTGTTGCGGCGGAAGATCTCGCCGTACTTGCCGAGGGCGACGACGCCCTCCTGGATGCGCGCTCCGCCGGAGTCGAGGATGCCGATGATGGGCACCCCGGTCTTCAGGGCCAGGTCCATCACCTTGATGATCTTCTCGCCGGCGACCTCGCCGAGCGAGCCACCGAAGATGGTGAAGTCCTGCGAGTACACGGCCACCTGGCGGCCGTGGATGGTGCCGGTCCCGGTGACGACGGCGTCACCGTAGGGGCGCTTCTTTTCCATGCCGAAGGCCACGGTGCGGTGCCGCACGAACTCGTCCAGTTCGACGAAGGAGCCCTCGTCGAGGAGCTCGGCAACCCGTTCGCGGGCGGTCATCTTGCCCTTGGCGTGCTGTTTCTCGATGGCCGCCTCACCGCTGGCGGTCACGGCCTCGTGATAGCGGTGCTTCAGGTCGGCGAGTTTTCCCGCCGTCGTGTACAGGTCGGGTCCGGTCGGGTTCTCAGTCACGCCGTTTACTCTACCGGCCCCGCCCTGCCCGCCCCAGAGAGCGCCGCCAGCGACCCGCCCCGGCGCTGGGCACAACTCCTGCAATTCGGCGGCGCCGGCGGCAAAATCCCCGGTTCCCGGCCAGACTGGGCAGAATTGCAGGAGTTATGCATCCCGCGACGGGATGTGGGAAGCGGCGTGAGATGGAATTTCCGATCAGCAGCGGCATCGGGGCACGGTTCGAGTACCTCGAGGAGGCCGGCTCCACCAACGACGTCCTGGTGACCCGGGCGACCGGGCCGGATGCGCACCGTTGGCCCGACCTGTCGGTGATCGTGACCGACAACCAGACCAGCGGCCGCGGCCGGCTCGGCCGGGCCTGGTCGGCCCCGAGCGGCAAGTCCCTGGCCATCTCGGTGCTGCTGCGCCCCCGGCTGGGTTCCGGCCCGTTGCCGCCGAACCGGTACGGCTGGTTCCCGTTGCTCGCGGGAGCGGCGATGACCCTGGCCGTCCGCGGCGTGGTCGATGCGGCGGCGGTGCACCCGGGTGACGAGGATGCGCCCCGGCACGAGGTCGCCCTCAAATGGCCCAACGACGTGCTCATCGACGGCTACAAGGTGTCCGGCATCCTCTCCGAGCTGCTGCCGGACGCCAGCGGGCTGTGCATCGGCGCCGGCCTGAACCTCGCCCTCGACGAGCACGACCTGCCCACCCTCACCTCCACGTCCTTGCTGCTGGTCACCGGCGGCGCTCCCGACGCGGATGCGGTCCTGGCGGCGTACCTGACGGAGCTGCGGCGTCTCGTCGCGGAGTTCCTCGCCGTGGGCGCCGACCCGGTCGCCAGCGGCCTGCACGCGCAGGTGACCGCGTTGTGCGGAACGCTGGGCAGCGCGGTGCGGGTGGAGCTTCCCGGCGGACACGACCTGGTGGGCACCGCCGTGGGCCTCGACCCCGACGGACGCCTCATCGTGGAGGACCAGGCCACGGGGGAGCCGCAGGCCGTCGCCGCTGGGGATGTGACCCACCTGAGGTATTAATGGGGGTATGACCAACCCAGCCAGCACCAGCCCCGCGGCCCAGCCCCCGGCGCCGCCAGAGGTGGTCGTCGCGCGCCTGCGTCCGCACGGCCGCGCGCTGTTCTGGCCCACCCTGGTCCTGTTCGGCGTCTGCGGGGTCACCGGCTACTACTACGGCAGCCTGGCGGAGCCGTGGCAGAACACGCTCCTCCTCGCCGGGAGCGCGGCGGTGGCGCTGCTGTTGTGGTTCCTGCCGCTGGTGTCCTGGCTGACCCGGCGGTACACGATCACCACCCGGCGCATCATCTTCGTGCGCGGCGTCTTCGTGCGCACCCGGCAGGAAGTGCTGCACAGCCGGGGCTACGACGTGAGCGTGCGCCGCAGCTGGCTGCAGGCCCTGTTCCGGTCCGGCACCGTGCGGGTCAGCACCGGGGGCGACCACCGGCAGGAGCTCCGCGACGTGCCGGATGCCGCCCTGGTGGCACGGGCGCTGCAGGACCTCTGCGAACAGGCCCGGATCCGGCAGGCGCGCCTGGCGCAGGGCTACGGGACGGACCCGTCAGCGCTCGGTGACCAGGGTTCCTTCTGGACGGGCCGGTAGCCGAAGCGATCCCGTCGCGGCGGTCGCGGGCTGCCCGGCGGGCGCGTTCCGCCTGGTCGGCGAGAACACCCAGTATCGGTAGAGCACGAAGCGGAAGACGGCGCCGAGCAGCAGGCCGACCACGTTCGAGGAGATGTTGTCGGCCAGCACGCTCGTGTAGCCGAGCACGTAGTGGCTCACCCACAGGCAGGCCAGGCCGATGCCCATGCCGGCGAGGCTGACGGCGAAGAACTCCAGCCCCTCCCGCAGGGTCTGCGATTGGCGGTCCTTCGAGAAGGTCCAGTACCGGTTGCCCACCCAGTTCGCCAGGATGGCCAGGATCGTCGAGACCACCTTCGCCCAGATCGGCCCCGCATCCACCGCGTCGGGGGAGAAGACCGTGGCCCGGAGCAGGTTGAAGACCGTGACATCCACGGCGAAGCCGACGAGCCCGACCATGCCGAACTTCGCGAGCTGCGTAGCGAACGCGAACACCCGGTGCCTGCTGACCGTTATTCTCGACATGTATCCGTCCGGCCGATGGTTGAAAATGGAACATGGAGCGAGAACTGCGCTTCCTCGAAGTCTACGACGCGGCCGAATCCCGAGGCTGGGAGTTCCCAGCCCACCGGGTGAACGCTCGCACAGAAATTGGTGAACAGATGAGCACGATCGTTGGTGTGATCGGCGGCGGTCAACTGGCCCGCATGATGATCCCCGCCGCGGTGAATCTCGGCCTCGACCTGCGGGTGCTGGCCGAAGCCGACGGAATGTCGGCCAGCCTCGCGGCAGTGTCGGTGGGCGACTACCGCGACCTGGCGACGGTGCTCGCGTTCGCCGAGACCGTCGACGTCGTCACCTTCGACCACGAACACGTTCCGCAGGTGATCCTCCGGGAACTCGTCAGCCGCGGCATCACGGTGCACCCCGGACCGGACGCCCTGCTCTACGCCCAGGACAAGCTGCTCATGCGTGAGCGCCTCACCGAACTCGGGCTGCCCGTCCCCGACTGGGCCCGGGTGCAGGACGCCGACGAGCTGGCCGACTTCCTCGCCGACCACGGCGGCCGCGCCGTCGTGAAGACCGCCCGCGGCGGCTACGACGGCAAGGGTGTGCGTGTCGTCGGGCACGCCCACGACGCCGACGACTGGTTCCAGGCCCTCGCCGAAGACGCCAACGGCGGCGCGCTCCTGGTCGAGGAACTCGTCGACTTCCGCCGTGAACTGGCCCAGGTCGTCGCCCGGCGCCCGTCCGGCGAACTGGCCATCTGGCCCGTCGTGGAGACCGTCCAACGCGACGGCGTCTGCGCCGAGGTCATCGCTCCGGCCCCGAAATCGGCCGGCCGGATCAGCGACGTCGCCGCCGAGATCGCGGAGCGCATCGCTGAGGGCATCGGGGTGACCGGTGTGCTCGCCGTCGAGCTGTTCGAAACCGTCGACGGCCGGCTGCTGGTCAACGAGCTCGCGATGCGCCCGCACAACAGCGGGCACTGGTCGATCGACGGGTCGACGACGAGTCAGTTCGAGCAGCACCTGCGCGCCGTGCTCGACCTGCCGTTCGGCGGGACGGGCCTGTGCGAACCGTGGTCGGTGATGGTGAACATCCTCGGTGGCCCGGTCGAGGGCAGCATGGCCGACCGGTACCCGGCCGCCTTCGCGGACCAGCCGACGGTCAAGGTGCACAACTACGGCAAGGACCCCCGGCCGGGCCGCAAAATCGGCCATGTGACGGCGACCGGGGCCGATCTGGACTCGGTCACCTACCAGGCGCGTGCCACTGCGGCGTTTTTTCAGGACTGAAGCCTAAGATCGTCTCCGTGCCAGACAACCCCGTGACTCCCGAGCCCGAAACCGCACCCGCCATCCTCGTCGGTGTCGTGATGGGGTCTGACTCCGACTGGAACGTCATGAGCGACGCCGCCCTGCTGCTTCGGGAGTTCGGCGTCGGCCACGAGGTGCAGGTCGTGTCGGCGCACCGCACGCCCGAGAAGATGATCAGGTACGGCCAGGATGCGCACGGGCGCGGCCTCAAGGTGATCATCGCCGGTGCCGGTGGTGCCGCGCACCTGCCCGGCATGCTCGCCGCCGTCACGACGCTGCCCGTCGTCGGAGTGCCCGTGCCGCTCGGCCGCCTCGACGGCCTCGACTCGCTGCTGTCCATCGTGCAGATGCCGGCCGGAGTGCCCGTCGCAACCGTGTCGATCGGTGGCGCCCGCAACGCCGCGCTGATCGCGGTGAAGATCCTGGCGACAGCGGATGACGCGCTGCGCCTGAAGCTGGAGGCGTACGCCGCCTCCCTGGCGGAGCAGGTGGAGCAGAAGAACACGGCCCTGCAAGCGAAACTATGAGCAGCGCCAGCAGCCCGATCCGGTACCCGAATTCCGGTTCCAGCCAGCTCATGACCCGGCGAGCCTGGTGGCTCGTCGTCCTCAACATCGTCATCCCCGGCTCAGCCCAGGTGCTCGCCGGCAACCGGGGGCTGGGCCGGTTCGGCCTGCGGGCCACGCTGGGTTTCCTCGTCCTGGTCGTGCTCGCCGGGCTGCTGTACGCGGTCAACCCTGAGATTATGCTCACGATCGCCACGAACTCCTTCGGCCTGTGGATCATCGCCGCCGTGATGGTGTTCTACGCGGTGGTGTGGGCCGTCCTGACCTTCGACACCATGCGCCTCGTGCGCCTGGTGAAGGCCCGGCCCAAGGCCCGCCCGTTCATCGCCGGGCTCGCGACCGTTGCCCTCGTCGCGGTGGCCGGCACGGCCGGCTACGGCGCCTATGTGGCCACGACGGCCAGCGGTTTCCTGGCCTCGGTGTTCGCCGCCGGGCCCTCGGAGCCGCCCGCCGACGGCCGGTACAACATCCTGCTGCTCGGCGGCGACGCCGGCGCCGACCGGTTGGGCCTCCGCCCGGACAGCACCTCGGTGGTCAGCATCGACGCCGACACCGGCAAGGCCGACATCATCGGCCTGCCCCGCGACCTCGGCTACGTGCCCTTCCCCGAGGGGTCGCCGATGCACGAGGCCTACCCGAACGGCTACGGCTACAACGGCACCTGCGACGTGGATGTCTGCCAGCTCAACTCGATCTACACCGAGGTGGAGCTGAAGAGCCCGGAGATGTACCCCGACGCGGTGGCGGAGGGCAGCGAGCCGGGCATCGAGGCCATGCGTGACGCCGCCAGCGGCGTCACCGGGCTCACCATCCAGTACTACGTGCTGATCGACATGCAGGGCTTCTCCCAGCTGATCGACGCCCTCGGCGGTGTCGACATCAACGTGGCCGAGCGGCTGCCCATCGGCGGCCAGCTGGACGACCTCAGCGACGTCGAGGGCTGGGTGGAGCCGGGTCAGCAGCACATGGACGGCTTCACCGCCCTCTGGTACGGCCGCGCCCGGCACGGCTCCAGCGACTACGACCGGATGGCGCGCCAGCGCATCCTGCAGGAGGCGATCCTGCAGCAGTTCAACCCGGGGAACGTGCTCACCAAGTTCCAGGGCGTGGCGCAGGCCGGTGAGCAGGTGGTCAAGACCGACGTGCCGCAGGGCATGCTCGGGTACTTCACCAACCTCGCGACCAAGACCAAGGGACTCCCGGTCGGCGCCGTCGAGCTGGTGCCGGACAACGGGGTCGACCCGGTGGACCCGGACTACGACTACATCGCCGGCCTGATCGACGCGGCGCTCAACCCCTCCTCGGAGACCCCGGCGCCCTGATCAGCGCCGCTGAGCGCAGCCCGGGCGGCGCCCGCGCCCGCTCTAGCGGGCGCGGTCCGCCGCCAGTGGCGCGGTGAGCCGTGCTGGGGGCGGTGCGGACCGGGTTAGAGGTCGGCGTGCAGCTGCCAGACGCGCTCGGCGGTGTCCCGCCAGGTGAACGCCTTGGCCCGGTCGCTGCCAAAGATGCGCAGCCGGTCGGCCAGCTCCGTGTCGCCCAGCACCCGGTCGATCGCCGCGCCGAGGCGCTCCGGGTAGCCGGCCGGGTCGTCCCGCTCCACGGTGAAGCCCGCGTCGCCGCCGGCCTCGACCAGGGCGGGGGCATCCGAGTGGATGACGGGGGTGCCGAACGTGAACGCCTGGATGATCGGCAGGCCGAAACCCTCCTCCAGGCTGGGGTAGACGAACACCGACGCCCGCGACATCACCAGCGCGAGTTCCTGGTCGGTCAGGTTGTTCAGCGACCGCACCCGGTCCGGCGCCAGGCCGGCCTCGTCGGCCACCGAGGCGAGGGTGAGCTCGCCCCAGGAGTCCGGTCCGAGCACGAGCAGGGGCAGCTCGGACGCGCCCGGCCGGGCGAGCGCCTCGATGACCGCGGTGACGGCGCGGCGCGGTTCGAGGGTGCCGGCGGTGAGGATGTACTCGTCCGGCAGGCCGAGCGTGGTCGCCAGGGCCTCGGCCGCGGCGGAGTTCGTCGGCAACCGCAGGCCGCTGCTCACGGCGCCGCCGATGACGCGCACCCGGTCGCCGAAGTCCATGATCTCGCCGAGCTGGCCGGCCAGGGCGTGGCTGGGCACGACGATGGCGTCGGCGTGCTTGCGGGCACGTTTGAGCATCAGCTTGGCGCGGGCGACGGTGGTCGGGGTCAGCGACTCCGGATGCGTCCAGGCGAGCACGTCGTGCACGGTCACGGCCACCTGGGTCTCGTCCCTGGCCCGGTCGTGCCGGCGCAGGGGCGCGAACAGCCCGGGTGCGTGCACCAGGCCGTGGCCGGCCGAGGTGGCCACGCCCAGCTGCCAGGCGGCGGTGAGCTCCCGCCGGGCCAGCGCCATCTTGTGCAGGCCGGCGAGGCCGGGCAGCGCCTGGGTGATCTGCTCGTAGTTCTCCGCCGTCGTGGCGGAGACGATGCCCTCGACCACGCAATCGGTCGGGGCCGTGCTGATCAGCGACCGGGTGAGTTCCTCGGTGTACCGGCCGAGCCCGCCGGGGACCGGTGAGACCAGCTGGTCGACGATGACGCGGAGGGTGATCATGACGGGGTGAAGGCGCCGTGGGTGGCGGCGTCGGCCAGGGCCTCTGTCCAGTCGCGCATGGGGGAGAGCCCGGCGGTCGCCCAGGCGTCATGCCCGAGCACCGAGTAGGACGGCCGCGGTGCGGGTCGCACGAACTGGCTCCCGTCGGTGGGCAGTACCCGTTCCGGGTCGAGGCCGGCGCTTTCGAACACGGCGCGGGCGAAGCCGAACCAGTTGGTCTGCCCGGCGTTGGTGCCGTGATAAATCCCGGCGGGAGCATCCGCGTCGAGCATGGCCACGATCTGCGCGGCCAGGTCGACCGTCCAGGTGGGCTGGCCGAACTGGTCGGCGACGACGGAGACGGTGTCGCGGCCGGCGGCGAGGGTGAGCATGGTGCGGCCGAAGTTGGGCCCGTTGGCGCCGTAGAGCCACGCGGTGCGCACGATGTAGCTCCCGGCCGGGTTCTCGGTGAGCACGAAGGCTTCGCCCGCGGCCTTGGTGCGGCCGTACGCGTTCAGCGGGTCGATCTCGGTGTCTTCGGCGTACGGCGTGGTGCCGGTGCCGTCGAAGACGTAATCGGTGGAGATCTGCACCAGCTTCGCGCCGACCGCCGCGGCCCCGATCGCCAGGTTGCGGGGACCGAGGGCGTTCACGGCGTAGGCGACGGCCTCGTCCTCCTCGGCCTTGTCCACCGCGGTGTACGCGGCGGCGTTGATGATCACGTCGTGGCCGGTCACGGCCTCCCGCACGGCGGCGAGGTCGGTGATGTCCAGCTCGCTGCGGTCGACGGCCGTGACGTCACGGCCGTCGAGGGCGTCCTGCAGGTCGCGGCCGAGCATCCCGGCCGCGCCGGTGATCAGATAACGGGTCATGTCGGTTAGGCGCCGGTCAGCTCAGGGCCGCGCGGGCTTTGAGGGGTTCCCACCAGGAGCGGTTGTCGCGGTACCACTGCACGACGTCGGCCAGGCCCTGTTCGAAGGGGACCTCGGGGGAGTAGCCGAGTTCGGCCTGGATCTTGGAGATGTCCACGGAGTAGCGCAGGTCGTGGCCGAGGCGGTCGGCGACGCGGTCGACGTAGGAGAAGTCCTTGCCGGTGGCGTCCAGGAGCAGCTGGGTGAGTTCGACGTTGGTCAGTTCGGTGCCGCCGCCGATGTTGTAGATCTCGCCGGCGCGGCCGCGGGTGAGGACCATGGCGATGGCGCGGGTGTGGTCGTCCACGTGCAGCCAGTCGCGGATGTTGTTGCCGGCGCCGTAGAGGGGCACGTGCAGGTCGTCGATGAGGTTCGTGACGAACAGCGGGATGACCTTCTCGGGGAAGTGGTACGGGCCATAGTTGTTCGAGCACCGTGTGATCGACACGTTCAAATCGTGTGTGCGGTGGTAGCTGCGGGCGAGCAGGTCGCTGCCGGCCTTGGATGCGGAGTACGGCGAGTTGGGCTCGAGGGCGCGTTCTTCGTTCCAGGAGCCTTCAGCGATGGAGCCGTAGACCTCGTCTGTGGAGACGTGCACGAACCGGGGCAGGTCGTGGCGGAGGGCCGCGTCCAGGAGCTGCTGGGTGCCCAGGACGTTGGTCTCGACGAAGATCGACGCGTCGCGGACGGACCGGTCGACGTGGGACTCGGCGGCGAAGTGCACGACCGCGTCCAGGCCCGGGAACAGGGTGTCGAGCAGGGCGCCGTCGCGGATGTCGCCGTTGACGAAGCTGTAGCGGGGGGAATCGGCCACGGGGGCCAGGTTCTCCAGGTTGCCGGAGTAGGTGAGGGCGTCCAGGACGACGACCTCAGCGCCCTCCAGGCCCGGGTAAGCGTCTTGCAGGGTACGGCGAACAAAGTTCGAGCCGATGAACCCGGCGCCGCCGGTGACGAGGATCTTCATATATATACGTGACCATTCCGTTTGCGTAAAGGTGCCTACGCGATTGTACTGGACACGCATTGCTAGGCTGGCAAACGTGCAGATTCGTGAACTCTCCGTGCCCGATTCCTACGAGGTGACCCCGAAGCAGTTCGGTGACGACCGGGGAGTGTTCCTCGAGTGGTACCGCTTCGACAAGCTGAGCGAGGCGGTCGGGCACCCGCTGGACCTGCGGCAGGCCAACACCAGCGTGTCCAGCCGCGGTGTCGTGCGCGGCATCCACTTCGCCGACATCCCGCCGGGGCAGGCGAAGTACGTCACCGCCACGCACGGTGCGATCATCGACTTCATCGTCGACATCCGGGTCGGCTCGCCCACCTTCGGCCAGTGGGACTCCGTCCTCCTCGACGACGTCGACCGGAAGGCCGTCTACCTCTCCGAGGGCCTCGGGCACGCGTTCGTCGCCCTGACCGACAAGGCCACCGTGAGCTACCTGGTCTCCTCCACCTACACCGTCGGCGCCGAACACGGCATCAACCCCCTCGACGAGGAGGTCGGCCTGATCTTCCCGTCGTCGGCCGGTGAGCTGCTGCTCTCCCCGAAGGACACCGACGCGCCCAGCCTCGCCGAGGCCGCCGCGAGCGGACTGCTGCCCACCTGGGACGCCGCCCGCGCCTACTACCAGACGCTCAACGAACGGAACTGACCCATGCGCGGAATCATTCTCGCCGGAGGCTCTGGCACTCGCCTGTGGCCGATCACCAAGGGCATCTCCAAGCAGCTGATGCCCATCTACGACAAGCCGATGATCTACTACCCCTTGTCGACGCTGATGATGGCCGGCATCCGCGAGGTCCTCATCATCACCACCCCCGAGTACAACGACCAGTTCAAGGCGCTCCTCGGCGACGGCAGCGACCTGGGCCTGAAGCTCGAGTACGCCGTGCAGCCCTCCCCGGACGGCCTCGCCCAGGCGTTCACCATCGGTGAGGAGTTCATCGGCGACGACAGTGTCGCCCTGGTCCTCGGCGACAACATCTTCCACGGCGCGGGCCTGGGCACGGCGCTGCGCAACAACGCCGACATCGACGGCGCCCTGATCTTCGCGTACCACGTGTCCAACCCCACCTCCTATGGGGTTGTCGAGTTCGACGATGACTTCACCGCCGTCTCCATCGAAGAGAAGCCGGTCAAGCCCAAGAGCAACTACGCCGTGCCCGGCCTGTACTTCTACGACAACTCCGTCGTCGAGATCGCCAAGTCGATCGAACCCTCCGCCCGCGGTGAGCTGGAGATCTCCACCGTCAACGAGCGCTACCTCAACCAGGGCAACCTGCACGTGCAGGTCCTGGACCGCGGCACCGCCTGGCTGGACACCGGCACCTTCGAATCGATGATGCAGGCCTCCGAATACGTGCGCGTGATCGAAGACCGCCAGGGCCACAAGATCGGCTGCATCGAAGAGATCGCCTGGCGCGCCGGCTGGATCGACGACGCCCAGCTCGCCACTCTCGCCGCCCCGCTCGCCAAGAGCGGCTACGGCGTCTACCTGAACGGCCTGCTCAAGACCGACTAGCAGCAGTACCGACCTGCCGCCACAGGCCCCGTGGATCGCTCCGCGGGGCCTTTTGTGTGCATAACTCCTGCAATTCTCGCCGCACGGGTGCAACGGCCCCGGAATCACGCGGGCGTGCGTCTGGGCGGCACAATTCTGCAGGAGTTATGCTCGCCACCGGCGGGGGAGCGGAGTGTCAGCCGCCGGACTGGATGTGGGCGAGGACGTCGTCCATGGTCGCCTTGATCCCCGCGGGCAGGCTGGTCAGCTGGCGCCGGTCGAGATCGGGCCACACCGTCGAGGTGATGCGCAGGTCCAGGCCCTGCATCGACGCCTCGGCCGAGTAGCCGAGCATCACGTTCGGCTGGCCCTTGGCCAGGCTGCGGATGTGGCCGAGCAGGTTGCTGATGGTCACGGCCTGGCCGGAGGCGAGGTTCTTCACGACCTCGGTGCGGCCGGCCTCGGCCGAGACGGCATGCAGCCGGTCGACGCAGTCCACCACGAGTTCGGCGCAGTCGCGCACGAAGATGTAGTCCCGCATGGTCTCCAGCGGGACGAAGATCGAGGCCGGCTTGGGGGAGAACTGGGCCTTGGCGAGGTGCGAGATCAGGCCCTGCATCTTGCCGAGCTTCTGGCCCGGACCGTACAGGTTGGCGATCCGGCCGGCCAGGACCGAGACCGAGGACGACCGGGAGAACTCGAACAGGCTCGCTTCGGCGTCGAGCTTGAACCGGCCGTAGCCGGAGATCGGCACGGGCGTGCTGGTCTCGTCGAACGGCGGATGCGCCGACCCGCCGTAGACGCCGCCGGCGGAGGACGCGTAAAACACCGCGCCGCGCGCCGCGGTGCCGACGGCCCCGGCGGCGGTGCGCACGGCGTCCAGCACCAGCCGGAGCTGGTGCAGCTCCTGACTGATGGCGGCCGGGGGAGTCGAGGTGACGGCATTCCCGGCCAGCCAGAGCACGACCCAGTCCGCGGAATCCGTGGCGGCGGCGCGCAGCAGCCGCTCAGCGGTCGCCGAAGCCGACGCGACCAGGGCCGTGTCGTCCTCCCACGGCAGCGGTTCCGCGGGCAGCAGGACCCAGTCGTTGCGTCGACCGATGGCTGCGGAGGTGGCGCTACCGAGCAGCCCGCGGGCGCCGATCACCCAGGCATACGTCGTCACTGGACGGCTTTGTGCGTCCGCCCGAGAGGACCATCCGCCGGGTCGGTGGTGATCAGGTAAGGCGGCTTGCCCATTGCCATGTTCACGTTGATGCCGATGTACTCGGCGATGATGCCGAGGGAGAAGAGGATGAAGCCGGCGCTGAGCAGCACGAGCACACTCAGAGAGGCCCAGCCCTGGATCGCGATGTCGCCGGCAAGCCGCTGGATGAAGATCACCACGGCGAACACGACGCCCACGAGCGCGAAGACCACGCCGAGGCCGCTGACGAGGCGCAGGCCCCGGGTTCCGGTGGTGAGGATCATGCGCCAGAAGTGCGAGAACAGCCGTCGGGCCGAGTAGCCGCTGGAACGTTCGCCCTCTTCGCGGAGTTCGACGGGAGAGGTGGTCACGCGGGCGGCGACCCAGCCGATGGCCACGTCGAGGTACACGCCGCTGCCGGCGTACGCGGCGACGCTGCGGCCGATGTTGCCGAGCATCAGCCGGTAGCTCTGATAGTCGGCGGCCGCACCGGAGCCGGACAGCTTGGTGAGCAGGTACTTGGCACCCTTGGAGGCACCGTTCCGCAGGGCGCCGTGCGGCGCGGGGTTGGTGGGCTTGGCGTAGACGACGCTGGCCTGCTCGCGCATGGCGGTGTCGAGCATCCCGCCGATGGCCTGGGGGTCGTGCTGGCCGTCCTCGTCCAGGGTGACGATCCAGTCGCCGCCGGAGGAGGCCATGCCGGCCAGGGTGGCGGCGTGCTGGCCGAAGTTCTTGCTCAGCCAGATGCCGCGGGCGAACGGGTACCGTTCGGTGATGCCGCGGATGATCGACGCGGAGTTGTCCGGGCCGTGGTCGAAGACCAGCAGCACCTCTTCAACCTGGAAGGTGTAACCGTCCGGGGTGATGCTCACCCGGGTCAACGGTTCGATCTCGTCGAGCACGCCTTCGAGGGTGCGTTCACCCTGGTAAACGGGGATGACGATCGAGATGCTGTGTTCGGCGACGTCGGGTTCTGCGGAGGGGAGTGTCACGGGTTCAGAACCTACCACACGGCCCGTTTCACCGGCCGGGTCAGGCGCTTGCTGCTGCATCCGCCTTCACCGCCTTCGACATGCGTCGGCCGAGCCAGACATAGGCGAGCCGGCGCACCTGGGCCATCACCCGGGCCCGGGTGTTGCCGATCAGCCGGTCGGACTTCGATACGACGTCGGGCCGGGTCTCGGCCATCCAGTTGTGGAAGCCCATCGCCTGGGCGGCCTGCTCGGCGACGAGGCGCACGCTCCACTGGCTGTCCGAGATGCGGAAACCGGCGAGGCTGCCGGGGACGCCGACGAACTTGCCCTCCAGCAGCACCCGGGAATAGGAGGCCTGGTCGATCAGGTACGGCCAGCGGGAGTCCCACCAGCCGGTCGTCTCCAAAACGCTCCGGCGCATCAGCACGCAGCCCGGCTCGCCGAAGATGTTGGTGCCCTGCGTGACGCTCTTGCGGATGGCGACGGTGCCGTCGTGCACGCCGGTGAGGCCGGCCAGGCCGCGGTTCTTGATCACGGGCACGCTGTTGGCGTCCACGATGTCGCGGGGGGAGGCGGCCAGCACGGCGCCGGGCTCGGCGACGAGCGCGGCCACCTGCTGCGCCACGATGGTGGGGTAGAGCAGGTCGTCGCCGCAGACCAGCTTGATCAGTTCGCCGGTGGCCGCCTGGCTCACCCGGTTCCAGTTGCGCAGGGCCCCGCCGCCGGCTTCGGTGTGCAGCAGGGTGACCCGGGGGTCGCTGCGGTAGCGCTGCATGACCGTCCAGGTGGTGTCGGTGGACGCATGGTCGGAGACGATCACCTCGAGGTTGGTGTAGGTCTGGCCGAGCACCGACTTCATCGTCTCGTCGAGGTAGTCCGCATTGTTGTACGCGGGAATGACAATGGAGACGAGGGGCTCGTCAGCTGCGGCGGGGGTGGGGCCGGAGGGCTGCGCGTGAATGCTCATATGTAGGTGGTTGCTCGTTTCGTTGGGGAAACTACCCCACCACGATACCCGCTGGCCCTGGCGTGCGCTTGTGAAGGCACCGTGAGGGATAATCTTCTGGTGCAGTCCAAAATAGTGTGGCCCATCCTCGTCGTGGTGGCGGTTCTGGTGGGAGCGAGTATCCCGCTGGCCTTCGACCCCGGTTTCTACTTCATCGACGACACCCAGTCCGGTGCTTTCGGGCAGTGGTACGAGATCGGCCGCCGGGTGCTCGACCTGGACTGGTCGCTGATCAACCCGCGCGTCTGGCAGTCCGGCAACTACCTCGCCGAGGGCGCCTGGGGCATTTTCAGCCCGCTGCTCTGGCTGGTGGGCATCGGGGCCTACTACGCCACGAACGCGCTGATCTTCAGCACCATCATCAAGGTCGTCTTCCTGCTGCTGGGCGCCGTCGGCATCTACGCGCTTGCCCGCAACTTCGGTGCCCTACGCCCCTGGGCGGCCCTCGTGGCCGTCGCCGCGCCGCTGGCCGGTTTCACCATGTACATGGATGCGTCGTCCTGGGTCAACGGTCTGATGGCGTGGAGCTTCCTGCCGCTGACCTGGGTGCTCGCCCGCCGGGCCGTGCTGAACGCCAAGTCGCCCGTGCTGCCGATCCTCTCGGCGATCTGCCTGGTCGGCATCGGGTACGCGCACGCCACGATCTTCCTGGCCCTCGTGCTGGGCGCCCTGATCGTCGAGGCGTTCGTCAGCAAACACCGCCCGTCGATCGTGCGGGCATTCGGCCTGGCCTTCGCCGCGGGCAGCTTCGCCGTGATCGTGCACCTGCCCGGCGTGCTGACCGCGCCGGTCACCGGGCGCACCAGTGCCTACGAGAACACCGGCCTGCTCACCGTCAACCTCAGCGGCCTGTTCGCCTCCTCCACCCCGGTCGGCACCCCCAGCATGATGTTCTTCAGCGGGCATTTCCCGTACGCGCCGCTGCTGTACATCGCCTGGTTCCTGCCGCTGCTGGCTTTCATCGACCCCAAGCGGGTCTGGGAGCTGCTCCGCGCCAGGCTCAGCATCGTCATCATCCTCATCGCCGCGCTGATCGGGGTGCTGCTGCCCAGCGACTTCGGAGCGTTGCGGTTCCCGGTGCGGATGATGCCGTACGTCACCCTGGCCGCACTGCTCCTGGTGGCGGTGGCGCTCTCGCACGGCCGGGCGGCCGTGCTCGGCCGCAACCGGTTCTTCCTCGCCGCCGGCTTCGTGCTGGTCGGCGCCGGGCTCACCTGGGCGGCCGCCCCGCAGTACATCAAGCTGTTGCTGCTCGTCACCGTGATCATCCTGGCCGCCCTCTGGGTCGCCTACCGGATCCTGTCCGACCGCCCGCTGCCGTTCCTGGGCAGCAACTCCTCCGGCCGGCTCGCCGGGCGGGGCGTCGCGACGCTCGGCTGGACCGGAATCGCCCTCACCGTGCTGCTCCTCGTCCCGCAGCACCTGTCCTCGCCCACGTCCCCGTTGCCGGACTACAACGTGCCCAACGACGTCAGCGAATACCAGGACCAGCTCCAGGACGCGGTCGGTGACGTCATCGTCGTCGGCGGGGTGCCCGACGTGAACGACCCGGATGCCTGGGACGAACTACTGGTCGGCAACCTCTGGTACGTGGCGGAGGAGGACGTGCAGAACGCCTACTCGGCCGTGTACTACAGCCCGTACAACAACCTCACCTGCATGTCGTACAACGGTTCCACCTGCCCCGACCTCTACGACCGGTTGTTCGAACCGATGAAGCAGACCGGACAGACGGCTGCGGACCTGATGGGCATCAGCTCGGTGCTCTCGGTGAAGGGCGTCGTGCCCCGCAAGGACTGGAACGACGTGCCGGAGGGCTGGTCAATCGTCGACGACTCCGACCAGACCCGGCTGATCGTGCGCGACGAACCCGTCGCCGGCGCCGGATCGGTCGTCTGGTCTTCCGAGGGCACCGAGGTCAGCGTGCTGAGCGAGGACGCCATGGGGGTCACCTTCCAGGTCGACGCCGTACCCGCCGACGGCGGACAGGTCGCCATGAGCCGCATCCCGTGGCCGGGCTACCAGGCCGACGGCGCCACCGTGTCGGCCGACCCCGTCGACACGTTCCTGCTCGGTGTCGACATCGACGCCTCCGAGGTCGGCAAGACGGTGACGGTGTCGTTCTACTCACCCGGCTACCCGCTGCAGCTGGCGGCGGCGGCCCTGATCCTGCTGATCCTGCTGGGTTGGCCGCTGCTGCGCCTGATCGGCCGGCGGAGGGGCATCGGCGGCAACGCCATCGGACGCCTGGCCGCGGGCAGCCGCCGGCCGGCCCCGGAGGTTTCGGTATGACCGGTGCGGCCGGCCGCACCGTGGCCGTCGTCGTCGCCTACAACCGGCGCGACCTGCTGATCGAGGTGCTCGACGCCCTCGCCGTGCAGACCGCCCCCGTCGCCGCGATCGTCGTCGTCGACAACGCCTCCACCGATGACACCGCCGCCGTGGTGCGCGAGCGATACCCGCATGTCGACCTCGTCTCCGTGCCCCGCAACACCGGGGGCGCCGGCGGGTTCGCCATCGGGGCCGCGCGCGCCGTCGTCAGGCAGTCTGCCGACCTGGTCTGGCTGATGGACGACGACACCGTCCCCACCGACACCGCCCTCGCGGCGTTGCTCGCGAGTGTCGGCGACGACGACGGCGTCACCCTGGCCGGATCCCGGGTGGTGTGGACCGACGGCCAGGACCACCCGATGAACACGCCGCGGCCCAAGCCGTTCGTCCGCGCCGCCGAACGCGCCGCGGCCGAGTCCCGCGGCGCGGTGCCGGTGCGGAGCTCGTCCTTCGTGTCGATGCTGGTGCGCGCGGACGCGGTGCGCGAGCACGGGCTGCCCATCGCCGACTACTTCATCTGGAACGACGACTTCGAGTTCTCGATGCGCCTGCTGCGCCGCAGCCGCGGGTTCTTCGTGCCCGCCAGCGTCGTGGTGCACAAGACCGTCAAGCTCGGCGCCACGGATGTCGACCCCGGCGCCCGGTTCTACTACGAGGTGCGCAACAAGGTGTGGCTCATCCGGCTGGCCCGCGGGCTGAGCCCGGCGGAGAAGGTCCTCTACACCGGATCGTCCCTGCGCCGCTGGGCGCGCACCTTCGCCGCATCCGCCGACCGGCCGTTGCTGTTGACCGGGCTCCGCAGCGGACTCCGCGACGGGTTCCGCAGCCGCCCGCGGCCCAACCGGGTGGCGCTGGCCGGGCTGGGCGAGGCATCCGACGACGTCGCCGCCTGCGAAGCCGGAGCGGCCTGAGCATGGCCGACACCGAGTTCTCCCTGCTGTTGCCCGTCTACGCGGGCGACAAGGCGGCGTATTTCACCAAGGCGTTCGCGAGCACCGTCGTCGAGCAGAGCCGACGCCCCAGCGACGTCGTCATCGTGCAGGACGGCCCGATCGGAACTGAGCTGGCCGCGGCCGTCGCCGCCGCCACCGCCAGTTCGCCGGTGCCGGTGAACCACGTGCGGCTGCCCGCCAACGTCGGCCTCGCCCGCGCCCTGGAGACCGGACTGGGGCACTGCGCCCACGACGTGGTCGCCCGCATGGACGCCGACGATATCTCGCTGCCCACCCGGTTCGAACGCCAACTGGCCGTGATGGAGTCCGGCTACGACCTCGTCGGCACCGGCATGCTCGAATTCGACGAGGCCGGCCGGGTGCTCGGCAAACGCATCCCGCCGACGGACCCGGACGACATCGTCAGCAGCGCCCGGTTCCACGACCCGTTCAACCACCCGACCGTGGTCTACCGACGGTCGGTGGTCGCCAGGGCCGGCGGGTACCGGGAACTCCCGCTGATGGAGGACTACTGGCTCTTCGCCCGGATGATCCAGGCGGGTGCCGTCGTGGCGAACCTGCCCGACCCGCTGGTGATGTACCGAGTGGATGCCGGTGCGTACGGCCGACGTGGCGGCTTCACGCTGTTCCGCAGCGAGATCGCCCTGCAGCGCAGCCTGCTCAAGGACCGCTTCGTCACCCGGCGCCAGTTCGCCCGGAATGTGCTCGTGCGGGGCGGCTACCGCTTCGTTCCCGTCGCCGTCAGGCGGGTCGCCTACCGCCGGTTCATCGTGCGGAATTACCACACCGACGGCGACTGACCGGCGCGTCAGGCGGATCGGACGGCTCCGTCGCGACCTCGCCGGGTTAGGGTTATTTCACATGTGCAGTCGCGTGAGCATAACCGTGGGGGCGAAGTTATCTGGCTCTCGTTGGGCTTTCTCGTGCCTTTGCCAGGTTCATAGACCGACAAGATAGCCGAGGCCCCCGACGTGTTCAGACCTGCCCCAGAGCGGCCCAGAGCCCACGGATTAAAGCGTGGCCTCGGCCGGCTTACCGCCACGATCGGGGTTTTCGCCCTCGTCATCGGCTTCCTCACCGTCGGAGCGACCACGACGGACGACGCTGCAGTCGCCGCCAGCGGCAGCGACTTCAACGCCGGCAACATCATGAGCGACGCGGTCTTCTACAACTCGTCCACCATGACGAAGGCCGAGATCCAGTCGTTCCTGAACAGTAAGGTGCCCAACTGCCGCAGCGGCTACACCTGCCTCAAGAGCTACAGCCAGAAGACAGCGTCGCAGAGCGCCAAGAGCGAGGGCTGCGCCGCCTACTCCGGCTCCGCGAAGGAGAACGCCGCGGCCATCATCTTCAAGGTCGCCAAGGCGTGCGGCATCAACCCGCAGGTGATCCTGGTACTGCTGGAGAAGGAGACCGGCCTGATCTCCGGCACCGCGCCGACCAGCGGAACCTACCGGAAGGCGACCGGATACGGCTGCCCGGACACCGCGGTCTGTGACTCGACCTACTACGGCTTCTTCAACCAGGTGTACAACGCCGCCTGGCAGTTCAAGAAGTACCAGGCCCGGCCGGAATCCCGCGGCTACGTCGCCGGCCGGTGGAACACCATCCAGTACCACCCGAACGCTTCCTGCGGCACCTCCAGCGTCTACATCGAGAACCAGGTGACCGCCGCGCTGTACATCTACACGCCGTACCGGCCGAACCAGGCCTCGCTGGACAACATCGGCCGCACCGGCGACGGCTGCTCGTCGTACGGCAACCGCAACTTCTGGGCGTACTTCACCAACTGGTTCGGCAGCACCACAGGCGGCAGCTCCTTCGTGCGCGACTCGGCTTCGGGCGCGATCTACCTCATCACCGGCACCGTCAAGCACTACGTGCCCACCACCGCCATCTACAACGCGCTGGCCAAGCTGGGCACGTACCGCAACGTCAGCACCGCGTACCTCGCCGGTTACACGTCGGGCACGAACGCCAGCCCGCTGGTGCGCAACCCCCTCACCGGCGACATCGCGCTCGTGCAGGCCAACTCCCGGCACCGTTTCACCAGCTGCGGCCAGGTCTCGGTGTGGGGCTACGACTGCGGGTCGCCGACCGACCTGATGCCCGCCCAGTGGAGCAAACTGCCCACCGGCGGGGAAGTCTCGAACTACATGGTGGTCTCCGGCAAGAACACCACCTACTTCCTGAACTCCTCCGCCCGGTTCCCGATCACCTCCTGGACCGGTGTGGTGCGACTCAACGGCGGCAAGAGCCCCTGGGTCGGCACCATGGGCGCCGCCAACGCCAAGCGCTACCCGATCGGCCGCACCCTGGAGACCCCGGGAACGGCGATCAAGTCGGCGTCGTCGAACGACGTCTTCCTGGTCGACGGCCTTTCCCACCGGATCAGGGTGCCCAACCTCGCCACGCTCACCGAATACGGCGCCTCGTCCATCAAAACGGTGTCCGACGCGACGGTCAACGGTTACGCCAGGTCGCCCGGCAACCTCACCCTCGTCGCGCAGTGCAACTCGAAGCTCGTGCTCGTCAACGGCAAGAAGGCGTCACCGATCTCGGCCGGCAACGGGTCCGGAATCGCGACGACGAAGCTGGCGTCGTCCACATGCATGGCGCTGGGCACCGGGGCGTCGATCACGAACAAGCTCTTCGCCATGGTGAAGGGATCGCCCAACGTCTACCGCATCGTCGAGGGCCAGGCCCGGCCTGTCCTGGCCTGGAGTGACGTTGTCGCCCTCAACGGCGGCAAGACCCCGACCATGGCATCGTGGTCCTCCGCGACGATCAACACCTTCGCCCGCCCGGGCGGCATCGTCGCCGCGGGGTCGCTGGTGAAATCGGCCGGCAGCCCGAACGTGTACCTGACCGACGCGCACGACCGGATGACCAGGGTCGGCTCGTTCGGAACCTCGGACTCCCTGGGCATCACCGGGTATCGCACGGTGCCCGACTCGGTCCTGAAGGGGTACGTCAAGACGGCCGGTTCGCTCAGCCGGGTTGTCGTCTGCAAGGGCGCGCCGTACATCGGCCTGAAGGGCACCCTGTACCGGCTCACGTCCGGCGGCGTCACCGGTCTGGCCGTGACCAACCTGCGCGACACCACCTGCAATGAGCTGGCCTTCTCCAAGAACGGTGCGATCAGCAAGGTCTTCATCAAGGTCGCCAACAAGGCCCCCGTGTACTACATCACGGGTGGGAAGTACCGCGAGGTGACGAGCTGGTCCCAGCTCGTCGGCCTGAACGGTGGTTCGGCGCCGACCGTCCACACCGTGAACTCCGCTGAGCTCGGGTCGATGGCCAACGGTGGGCCGATGAAGTAGCCGACCGGCCCCACAACGACGAAGCGCCCCGACCTCGGTCGGGGCGCTTCGTCGTTGTGCTGCGTTCGTGCGGGAGCGGCTGCTACTGGGCGCGCATCCGCGCGACGGCCTCGTGCGATTCGCCGTCGAAGACGACCTTGCCCTTGTCGATCAGGATGCCCCGGTCGCAGAGGTCCGCGACCATGCCCAGGTCATGGCTCACGACGACCAGGGTGCGGCCCTCAGCGTGCAACTGCCGGATCTTGGCCAGGCACTTGCGCTGGAACGGTTCGTCGCCCACAGAGAGGATTTCGTCGACCAGGAGGATGTCGACCTCGGTGTGGATGGCCACGGAGAACGCCAACCGCAGGAACATGCCCGAGGAGTAGTGCTTGACCTCCGTGTCGATGAACTTGGCGATCTCGCTGAACTCGACGATGGCGTCGAACCGCGCGTCGATCTCCTTCTGGCTCATGCCGAGGATGGCCGCGTTGAGGTAGATGTTCTCCCGGCCGGACAGGTCGGGGTGGAAACCGGCGCCGACCTCGATCAGCCCGGCGACGCGACCCCGGGTGAGGACCTCTCCGGTGTCCGGCCGGAGCACCCCGGAGATCAACTTGAGCAGCGTGGACTTGCCGGAGCCGTTGAACCCGAGCAGGGCAACGGACTCGCCCGCGTTGATGGTGAAGTTCACGTCGTCCAGGGCGTTGAAGCTCGAGGAGATGGGCTTCCGGCGGACCGCGGCGATCACCGATTCCTTGAGGGAATGGGTGTGTCGCAGCAGGAACGTCTTCCGCAGTTCGGTGACGATGATGGCCAGCCGCGGCGGCGCCTGATCATTAAAGGTCTTGGGCAAAACGACGCTCCAATCGGCGGAAGACAAGCTGTCCGATGACCAGCAGCACGGTCGAGGTGACCAGGGCGCAGAGGCCGAAGAACCACAGGCTCGGGGGCAGCGGGCTGCTGCCGTCGGTGGTGGGGTACCAGAAACCGGCGTGCAGCAGTTCGACCGCGGCGGTGATGGGATTCAGCTGGTAGACCACCATCATCCAGTCGGGCAGTACCTTGGCAACGGTGCTCCACTGGTAGAGCACCGGCGACGCCCACGTGGCCACGAGCAGGATCAGCTCGACGAAGTTCTGCGCATCCCGGAACGACACGTTGATCGACCCGAAGAACAGGCTCAGTCCCATGGCGAGGAGCACGATAATGAGCACCCCGAGGAGGATGCCGAGGATCTGCAGCAGGCTCGGGTGCCAGCCGGTGAAGACGCACACCACCGCCAGCACGAGTGCCTGCGGGAGGAAGTTGACGAAGGCCACCAGCGTGGACGACACCGGGAACAGTTCCCGCGGCAGGTAGATCTTCTTGATCAGCGCGGCGTTGTCGACCAGCGACTTGGTGCCGTTGCTGAACGCCTCGCTGAACAGGTTGATCACGATCAACCCGGAGAACAGGTACACCGGATAGTTCGGGATGGTGCCGTTGAGCTGCAGGAACACGCCCAGGGCGATGAAGAAGACCAGGAACTGCGTGATCGGCTTGACGTACGACCACATCCAGCCGAGGACCGACCCGCGATAGCGAACCTGCACCTCCTTGCGGACGAGCAGGGAGAGCAGGTA
The DNA here is from genome assembly GCF_054075385.1 of Cryobacterium sp. AP23. Taxonomy (NCBI): domain Bacteria; kingdom Bacillati; phylum Actinomycetota; class Actinomycetes; order Micrococcales; family Microbacteriaceae; genus Cryobacterium; species Cryobacterium sp. AP23. The sequence goes on from NZ_CM133415.1 coordinate 3,649,363, forward strand.
CCGCCGGCGGAATACGTCGATCAGTCCGGCCCCTTGACCCGGCCGGACAAACCCGTCGAGGTCTGGTACTGGAGCGATTTGGGTCACACGATTCCTTTGGTCCATGGGTCGCCTGCCTGGTACCTTCCGGGCGGGGGCAACTAGCCCACCCGTGATTCTAGCCGTTGGGGGCGGAGGGGGTGTTCCCTAGTCGCGGGCCTGGTCTGCCTGGGCGACCGGAACCTTGGCGGTGGTTCCGGCAACGGGGTCCAGGCCGAGGGTGGACGTCCACGACTCCATCGAGGTGAGGTCGTGTTCGCTGGCCCGGTACTTCTCGCTGAGCGCGGACCACTGGCGGCGGAAACGCAGGTTGTGCGTGAGGCTCGACCACAACAGCGACCGGAACATGGCGCGGTCCCGGATGTGCCAGGTGACGCCGGACCCCTCCGCGTTGGTGATGACCACGCTGTCCTTGTCCGGCACGGTCCACCACGGCGCTGTGCGCGGCAGGTGCGTGTCCGGGCGGTCGGTGCTGCCCGGGTGCGGGTTGGTGAGGCCGTGGCGCACGAAGTTCTTGATCAGGAAGGAGTAGAGCTTCCGGCCGCTCGGGCGGGGTTCGTCGCTGCCCTGGAGGTTCGTCATGGGGAACCGGCCGAACCGGCCGAGGTCCTTGATGAGCGTGGACTCCGGGTAGTCACCGGCGATCGCCCGGATGGCGGGCAGTCGGCTGGTCAGCTCGGGGTGCAACGAGCCGGGGCCCGCGGTGACGCTCTCGTAGGCCAGCTGGCGCAGCTTCACCGTGTAGTAGTCCATGGTGAGCAGGTGACGCACGTCGGAGGCCAGGTTGCTCAGCGTCAGCCGGCCGCCCTTGGCGTGCGGGGAGTGCAGCAGCGCCGCGACGAGCCGGTTGCGGGCGTGATAGAACGCCTGCCAGTCCCGGGAGTCGTCCTTGTCGACCCAGGACACGTGCCACACCGCGGAGCCGGGAAGGCTCACGGTGGAGTAGCCGTGCTCCGAGGCGCGCAGCGAGAACTCGGCGTCGTCCCATTTGATGAACACGGGCAGCGACAGGCCGACCTCGCGAATGACCTCGACGGGGATGAGGCTCATCCACCAGCCGTTGTAGGCCACATCGTTGCGCTGGTGCAGCCAGGTGGTCTGGCGCAGGTTGCTCGCCGTGAAGTCGTGGCGGGACGGGGTGATCGGGCCCCACATGAAGTTCCAACTGTCGATCGACTCGGCGAAGGCGTGCAGCTTGGTCTTGTCGAACATGTCGAACATGTGGCCGCCGACGATGGTCGGTTCGGTGCACAGGCTGGCGAAGGCCAGGGCGCGGCGGATGCTCTCCGGTTCGGCGACGACGTCGTCGTCGAGCAGCATCACGTAGTCGCTGGTGCCCGCGGCGACGGTTTCGAGCATGCCGCGGGAGAATCCGCCGGAGCCGCCGGCGTTGACCTGGTCGATGACCCTCAGGCGCCCGCCCATGGCGGTGTCCACTTCGGCGTACCTGGCGTGCTCACGGATCTTGTCGGTGCCCTGGTCGACCACGATCACCTGGTCGAGCCCGGCGAGGACGTCGGCGTCGGTGGCGATGGTGGCCAGCAGCTCGAGGCAGTACGCCGTGCGGTTCAGGGTGGTGATGGCGATGGTCAGGCTGCGCTTCGGCGGGGCTGGCGCGTCGCTGGGCGGTGCCTGCCATTCGGCGCTGGTGAGCGCGAAGTCCTCGCCGCGGGACACCAGGTCGAACCAGTACCAGCCGCCGTCGATGAAGTACTCGAAGCCGAGGTCGAAGTTCACCGTTCCGTCGTCTTCGACGTGGGCGGAATCGACGACCTGGATGACGCCGCGGGCGTTGGACCGGTAGACGATGATGTCGCCGGGTCCGGTCGTGGAGATGCTCAGCCGCACCCCGGTCAGGCTGGTCCAGCGCCGCCAGTAGCTGGCGGGGAAGGCATTGAAGTAGGTGCCGAGCGAGACCCGTTTGTCCAGGCCCGGCTTGAGGCCGCGGCGGCCGTCGAGCATCGGCGTGACGTTGTGGTGGGTCAGTCGCAGCGGCTGCTCACTCGGCAGGGTGCGGTGCCCGCGCCGGCCGGGGGTCTGCTGGCCGGGCGTGATGATCTGGGTCCACTCGTCGGGGTCGACGTACAGCGGCGCGACGTCCGGGTCGGACGACGACGGGAAGATGATTTTCTGCAGGACGATGGGTGTGGACATAGAGGCTCCGTGTCGTTAGACGCTGCGGCCGCTCAGAAGCGGCTTGAGCTTGTTTTCGTACATGGACAGCGCTGACCCGATGGCCATGTGCATGTCGAGGTATTGGTAGGTGCCCAGGCGGCCACCGAAGAAGACGTCCGGCTCGCCGGCCTGCAGGGCGCGGTACGCGTGCAGGCTCTCGCGGTCGGCGGGCGTGTTGATCGGGTAGTACGGCTCGTCGGCCTTGGTGGCCGCGCGGGAGAACTCGCGCATGATGACGGTCTTGTCGGTGGGGTACTCGGCGCGCTCAGGGTGGAAGTGCCGGAACTCGTGGATGCGGGTGTACGGCACGGTGGAGTCCGCGTAGTTCATCACCGGGGTGCCCTGGAAGTCGCCAACCGGCAGGACTTCCTGCTCGAAGTCGAGCGTGCGCCAGGTGAGTTCACCGCCCTGGTAGTCGAAGTACTTGTCGACCGGACCGGTGTAGACCACGGGGATGCGCCCGACGACGGACTTCTTGTTGTATTCCTGGGTCTCGTCGAAGAAGTCGGTGTTGAGGCGGACCTCAATGTTCGGGTGGTCGGCCATCCGCTCGATCCACGCGGTGTAGCCGTCGACGGGCAGGCCCTCGTGGGTGTCGTTGAAGTACCGGTTGTCGTAGTTGTACCGGACGGGCAGGCGGCTGATGATCTCGGCCGGCAGCTCGGTGGGGGAGGTCTGCCACTGCTTGGCGGTGTAGTCGCGGATGAACGCCTCATAGAGAGGACGCCCGATCAACGAGATGCCCTTCTCTTCCAGGTTGCGGGCGTCGCTGGTGGAGAACTCGCTCGCCAAGCCCTTGATCAGCGCGCGGGCCGAGTCGGGGGAGTGTGCCGAGCGGAAGAACTGGTTGATCGTGCCCAGGTTGATCGGCAGCGGGAAGACCTCGCCGCCGTAGTTGGTGAACACCCGGTGCTCGTAGTTGGTGAACTTCGTGAAGCGGTTGACGTACTCCCACACCGGCTCGTTGGAGGTGTGGAAGAGGTGCGCACCGTACTGGTGCACCTCGATGCCGGTCTCCGGCTCCGGCGCGCTGTACGCGTTGCCGCCGATGTGGCTGCGCCGGTCGATCACGACCACCTTGAGACCGAGTTCCCTGGCGGCGCGTTCCGCAACGGTCAGGCCGAAGAAGCCCGAGCCAACGACCACAAGGTCAACCGTCATATTAAAAGTCCTTTGTCTCTGGGGGTGTAGCCGACGTTCTGCAACGTTCAACGATAGCCGATGCTTGCTGGGAGGGTCCCGTCCGGGGCATTCCGCGGCGGATTCGCCCAGCAGCCCCGTTGTAGGGTGGGGCAGTGACAGACGCGCGAACGGCCAGGGTATCGGTCCTCGCCGGCGTCCGGTCCGGCGCCGTGATCGCGGTCGCGCTGGTGCTGCACCTGTTTGCCCAGGCCGGCATGTACCTCGCCATTCCCGGATTCTCGCTCAGCCGGTTCCGCGACTACTTCGTGCACGACCAGCTCGGCTACCTCGCGATCGTGAAGAACTTCTCCGAGGGCCAGTTCGCCGCCGTCGAGCCCGACACCGAGACCGGCGCGATCAGCTATCCCCGGATGTACTACGAGGTCATCGGCCTCGTCGCCCGGGTGACCGGCTGGGATCCGATCGTCGCCTGGAACATCTGCGGCCTCGCCGTGCAGCTGGTGCTCGTCGGGCTCCTCGCCGCGATCCTCATCGGGCTGAGCCGCCGCTGGTGGGTGGGCCTGATCGCGCCGGTGCCGTTCATGCTGGGCACCTTCTCCAACCTCACCCAGTCCGGCTGGTACACGCAGCTGGAATCGCACGCCGTGATCTGGGGTCCGTTCGGGCTGCTGCACACCCTCAACGGTGAGACGGTGTCGTTGTCTGTCGCCGCGATCTGCATCCTGGTGCTGGCTCTGCTCTGGCTGCGGCCGGCCCGCCAGCGCACCCGGGTGCTGCTCACAACCCTGATCTGCCTGGTCCTCGGCGGGCTCGCGAACGTGCAGACGTACTCGTTCATCGCCGCGATCTACCTGCTGGCGTTCGGGCTGGCGGCCTGGGTCGTGCTGCGCGGCCGCCACATCGTGTTGGCCGTGCTGTCGCTGGCGCTCATCCCGGTGGTGTTCCTCGCGGGCCCCGCCGTCGCCGAGGCCGGTGGGCAGCTGCCGGCCCTGGTCTTCGGGTTGCTCCCCGCTGTGCCGGGGATGATCGTGCTCATCGTGCGCAGCCGGGGCGTCGTGCTGCTGTACTGCGTCGCGGTGGTGCTCGGCGCATCCCCGCAGGTGATCGGCACCGTGATGGGACTCGTCACCGGGGACCCGTTCCTGGCGTACCGGGTGGCCTCCAACAGCAAGCTCGGCGTGCCGTTCGAGACCGGGGTGATGTCGGGGCTGGCGCTCATTGTCCCCCTGGCCGTGATCCTGCTCGCGGCGATCTGGCGTCGGCGCCCGGTGTGGGGCGCTTACGCGGTCGGAGCCGCCCTGGCCTGGATCCTGCTCGGCACCAACGACGTGTGGGGAGCCAACGCCGAGCCCTACCGGCTGTACATGGACGTGTTCTTCCTCGTCGCCGCCACCATCCTGCCCATCGGGGTAATGGTCACGACCGACCTCTGGAACTCACGGGCGAGTGCGCCGGCGGCCGATGCGGTGACGGCGACGCTGGCGACCGGCCGGCACGCGGCCATCCGCCCGCGGCCGGCGAAGCGGTCGGTGCCGCGGTGGGTCGTCGTCGTGGCCACCGTGCTCTCCGTCGGGGTGGCGTCGGTGTCACTGACCGACTGGTGGGCGTTCTACCAGAGCGACGTCGCGAAGGCCCTCATGGTCACCGACTCGCCCAAGGACAAGGTGGTCACCGACCTGGCGCTGCAGTCGGCTGAGGACCACCCGGGCACACTGCTCATGGTTGATTTCTGCATCGACCCCCGGGTGCTCAAGGTCACCTCGGGTGTGCCGGTGGCGTACTACCACCTGGGTATGGCCTGGCCCACCGAGTACGACGCCGTCGCCACGATCGTGTCGGCCCGCCTGGGTGGGAACCTGGACCGGGATGCGGCGATCGAGGCCAATGCCACCCAGGTGCTCACCGACAGCGAGTGCGGGGACTACTGGAACGACCGCTACGGGGCGGACCTCGAGGAGCAGGCCAGCGCGCCGTATACCGACGCCGACGGCACGACCGGCACGATCACCCTGTGGGGCCTGAAGAACTAGGCCCGGGCGGGTTCGGCGTTTCGCACGACCGCCAGGTAGACCGCGTGCACGAGCACGCCCACCGTCGGTCCGACGAGCAGCGCGAGCACGGTCTTCTCGATGAAGCCGAGCGGTAGCAGCAGGCAGACGATGGTGGTGGCGGCGGCCGCGATCCAGCCGGCGCTGAACGCCGCGTGCGCGTTGCGGGACAGCACCGCGGGGGCGCTCACGCACAGCGCGCCGACCAGCGCACTGGACAGCACGAACGTTGCGATCAGCCAGTTGGCCGGCACCTCCTCCTTGGGGAAGGCGAACGCGAACACCGCGGGGCCGAGCAGGTAGCCCGCGACGGCCAGCACCAGGCCGATGGCGATCACCGCGGCTTCGAGCATCAACAGGGTGCGCCAGAAGTGCGCGGCCCTGGCGCGGAAGAACACGATGAGGAAGCTCTGCAGGGCCATCCCGACGACGATCAGGGGAGCCCGCGTCAGGGTGGCGGTGGCGATGACGAGCCCCATCAGGCCCTCCGGCTGGCCGGGGGAGGTCAGCTGAAGGACGAGCGGGAAACCGCTGATCATCAGGCCCATGGCGGACGCCGCGACGATGGTGCGGGAGACGTTCCAGGTGAGCTGGGGGAGGGTGACGTCCAGCCGGGTCTTGCCGACGATCCGGGCCCTGGCGAAGGGCCACACGGCGAGGACCGCGACGGGGAACGGGATCGCGATGGCCCAGGCGAAGGTGGCGGCATCCGGCTGCAGGTACGCGGCCAGGATCACCAGCACGAGGCGCAGCAGTCCCTCGATGCTGATCAGCGCGAACAGGGCCTTCCAGTGCCCCACGCCATAGAGCGACCCGGCCAGCACGGCCAGAGGTACGTAGGATGCCGCGCCGACGGCGAGGGGGACCACGAGCGCCCACCCGTGCTCGGGGAACACCGCGGCCTGCCAGAACGGCGCGGTGCCGAGGACGGCGACGAGCACCGCGATGGCGGCCAGCAGGGCGAACTTTCCGGCCTGGCCGGACCGGGTGCTGTCACCGGGCAGCCGGGCGTGGGTGCCGCGGGTGATCTCCTGCTGGATGCCGGTGAGGGCCGCGGCGACGAGGAAGGTGAACGCCCAGAACACCGCGAAGGTCGCGTACGGCCCGAACCCGATCAGGTTGGGCACCCACACGGTGATCAGGTAGCCCGCGATGCCGACGAGTCCGGTCGCCGCCACGATCAGGATGAAGCCATTGCCCGTGTTCGGGCTCGCCGCCGCGACGGTGGGCTGGTCCTGGTCTGGCTCTTCGGTGTGACTCACGTGCACGGGTCCCGCTTCCATTGGCTGGTTCGTTCCATTCTGCCGGGCATTGATGGATGTTCACCCCGGCCGGTCCTGGGCTTCGGTCTTAGCGGTCCAGGTCGCTGCGCGGGCTGGGCTTCAGCTGGCGGCGCCAACTCTGGCCCTGCGCGGCCTTGACCGAACAGATCAGCAGCAGCAGCCAGCCGAACTCGACCAGCACGGTGCTCTCGGCCGCCGAGGTGACCAGCAGTGCGACCAGGACCAGCGGCGACCAGACGTAGACGACGGGGCGCTTGTTCGAGGCGAGCAGCCAGGACCGGATGAAGGCCAGGGTCACCAGGGCGAGGAAGGAGAGGAACCCGACGAGCCCGACCTGGAAGTACACGTCCAGGAAGGCGTTCAGCGCCGAGCTGTGCTCGGTCCGGGTCACGAAGTCGAGCCAGCCGTATGGGCTGACGGCCTGCGGCCAGGATCCGGTCCAGCCCCACCCCTCCAGCGGATGCAGCTCCACGAGCCGCCACATCTCCTGCCACAGGGTGGACCGGGTCTCGAACTCGCTGCCGGCGTTGAGCAGGTCGATGATGCTCGCCCGGCCGATGAAGACGAGCAGCGTGGTGACGAGCACGGTGGCGAGCAGGCCCAGCTGCAGCCGCCATCGGTCCTCGGGGCGGGTGTGGCGCAGCCAGTACAGGGCCAGCGCGGCGATGCCGACGGCGCTGGCGACGACGACGAACACCGGCGAATGGGTCAGGAGCACCCCGAGGGTGGCGAGGGCGATGGACCAGGCGGCGCGCACCGGGCGCACCGAACGGGAGCGCAGTTCGACGAGGAAGCTGACCCCGGCGATCAGCGAGACCAGGCCGAGGACATTGCGCGAGCCGAACACACCCTGGATGGGCCCGAGCATAGCGATGTTGCCCTGCACGCCGAGGAAAGCGATCGGCAGGTCGAGCAGCAGCCCCGAGAGCACCTCCAACCCGATCGACAGGCCCAGCAGCACCCGCAAGACGTCACCGGTGGACCGCACGATCTGGATGGTGTCCCGCACCAGGGCGATGTAGATCGCCAGAAAGGCGAAGGTGAGCTGGTATCCGATCCCGGTCACGGTGCGGCCGGCGTATCCGCTCCACAGAACCGACAGGGCGCACCAGATCAGGAACACCAGGATGGACACCGGCAGCAGGCCGTGCCATTCGATGCTGCGCCGCCGGGCGATGAGCGACCCGGCCGCGAGGGCCACCAGGCAGGCAAGGGCGCCGAGCAGGCCGGGCCAGCCCATCAGGCTGCGCAGCAGATGGGTCGCGAACGCCACGCCGAGGATCAGGTGGGTGAGCGCTGCGCTGAAGCGTGGGGAGGAGAAGACGGCGGAGATCGCCGCCGGAACCTGCGGGGGACGGGCGCGGTCGGTCATCGCCTGCCCACGCTGAGCAGGTCCTCCGCCGCGCTGGGGCGCTTGGTCTTGACCGCGAGCACGATCAGCAGCACCCAGCCCGATTCCACCAGGATGCGGCTTTCCGCCAGGCTCTGCGCCAGCAGCGCGACGATCAGCAGCAGGGGCAGGAGCGCCGTCACCGCGTATTCGGCCGTGTCGGCGATGCCCAGGCGGGGGCGGTCGACCGCCAGGAACCAGGACCGCCACAGGGTCGCCACCGCCAGGGCGCCGAAGGCGATCAGGCCGAGGATGCCCAGCTGCAGCCAGACATCCAGCCACGCGTTGTGCGCCTGCAGGTACTGCACGCCCTTCCGCACGGCGAGGCCGTCGAATGGTTCCACCCACGGCACCCAGTAGCTCACCCAGCCCCAGCCCCAGACGGGTCGCTGGCCGGCCAGGTCGATGACCCGGTTCCAGATGTCGAACCGGCCGGTCAGGTCGTCGCTCTTGCCGAGCAGGCCGAGGAGGGTCGACGAGAAGGCCGCCACGCCGACGATGACGGCCGCCGCCGCCCCGCCGGCGGTGAGGTACAGCCCGCGCCGGCCGAGCGGCGGAACCCGGCGGGCCCAGAGGGCGAAGAGCAGGGCGACCGCCACGGCCACGAGCGCCACGGACACCGTCGCGGACCGGGTCAGCCAGAGCATCACCAGCGCCAGGACCACCCAGAAGATGCCCCAGCCGCGGGCGACGGTGCCCGCCGCGAGCTGGATGGCGAACACGATCAGCGCCAGCAGGGCGATGAACCCGAGCAGGTTGCGGCTGGCGACGATGCCCTCGACCGGGCCGCCCTCCAGCAGCAGGGCGCGGGACCAGTAGAACGCGGCGGGGATCTTGCCGGTGTATTCCACCCAGAACGGCAGCACGGCGTGACCGATGAAGATCGCGACGACGGCTTCGAACACCAGGGACAGGGCGAGGATCAGCCGCAGCGCCGCCGACAGGGTGCGCAGGAATTCCGTCCAGGTCAGGCAGAGCGCGACGAACAGGGCGGTGATCGTGGTGATCCATTGCAGCGTGATGCCCAGCGCGCTGGCGCCCGGGTAGGCCGACCATGCGACCGAGAGGGTCGCGAGCAGCATGAACGCGGCGAGCGATTTCGGGAACGTGCGCCAGCCCAGGGCGGGTTTGGTCGACACGAGGAACCAGATGCTGCCGCCGACGACGATCAGGGCGATGGCGCCGAATCCCCACCAGCCGAACAGGTTGCGCCAGAACTGCCCGGCCAGGACGCTGAAGAAGACCAGGGTCGCGAAAAGACGAACAGGGAGACGGCTCTGCACGACGGGCATGTGTCTAGGGTACTGGGGCGGCCTCTCCTGGACCTGCGGGGATCGCTTGATACCCTCTGGGGTATACATCGAGGGACGTGGGGTGCACAGCGCCCCTCCCCGCCGCGAAGGGAAGCCGCATGACCGATATTTCCGTGACCGAACTCTCGGCGCTGCCCGATCCCATCGTGATCGACGTGCGCGAAGCCTTCGAGTGGGAGGCCGGCCACGCCGCCGAGGCCATCCACATCCCCCTCGGCGACCTCGGCGAGCGGGTCGGCGAGGTGCCGAGTGAGTCGCCCGTGTACGTGATCTGCGCCGCCGGTGGCCGCAGCCTGCAGGGCGCGGCGTTCCTCGAACGCCACGGCCTCGAGGCGATCAACGTGACGGGCGGCATGAACGCCTGGCAGCAGGCCGGCCTGCCCACCATCCAGGACGGCGCCTACATCCGCGAGCCGTGACCTGGGCCCCCTGAACTCACTGCCCGCCCAACAGTTCCCAATGCGGACAAGTGGTCCCGGCACACCGGGTGCAATTGTCCGCACGGGGAACAGTTAGGCGGGCGAGGGGTTCACCGGACCTGGACGGCGCCGCCCTCGGCCAGATAGGCCAGGCGCCGCAAGGTTTCGGTGTTGCGGGCGCCGATCGCGGTATCGCGGAGGAACGACGGCACGAATCGGCCGGGCCCCGCAGTGGCGTCCTCGGTGATCCGGACAACGCAGCCGTGCGGCCTGGGCTTCACGTCGATCGCGACCTGCGCCTCGCCGATCGGCCAGCCGCGCGCCTTGAGCAGGACGTGCCGGGGCGGGTCCCACTCCAGCACCGACGTCGTGTCATCGATCAGGGCCGGCCACACTCCCACCGAATGGTGGATGGAGGTGCCGCTGGCCGGCCAGAGCTCGTCGACCTTCCTGATTCGGGACGCGCCGACGACCCAGCTGGGGTACAGCCATCCGTCGGCGAGCACCGCGAAGACCTCCTCGGGGGAGCAATCGAACGGGCGGTAGTTGACGGCCACGGTGTCACCTTTCGTCGGGCGGATCGGGGGAGAGGTCTGGCGCGCGCGTCACGCCCAGGTCGTGCCGGAGCGCGCTGAGCGCCGCGTGCCAGCCGGCGAGGCCGTGCACACCGGGCCCGGGCGGGGTGGACGACGAACACAGGTACACCCCGGCCAGCGGAGTGCGCCACGGGTCGGGCGACAACACCGGCCGGGCCAGCAGCTGGCGGATGCTGATCTCCCCGGCCGAGATGTCCCCGCCCACATAGTTGGGGTTGTGCGCCTGCACGTCCTGGGCGGTGCGGGAGGCGGAGGCAAGGATCGTGTCCCTGAAGCCCGGCGCGAACCGCTCGATCTGCCCGATGATCGCGCCGGTCTGGTCCACCGTGGAGCCGCGGGGCACGTGCGTATACGCCCACAGGGTGTGCTTGCCGGCCGGCGCCCGGCTGGGGTCGCTGCCGCTGGGCTGCGAGACGAGCACGTAGGGCTCCTCGGCGTGCCGGCCGCGCGCCACGGTGTTCTCCGCCCGGCGGATCTGGGCCCGGGTGCCGCCGACGTGCACGGTGCCGGCCGCGCGCAGCCCTGGCGCCTGCCACGGGACCGGGTCGGACAGGGCGAAGTCGACTTTGGCGACGGCGTTGCCGTACCGGAAGGCGCGGAGCCGTCGGGCGTAGCCGGCGGGAAGCTCGTCGCCGGCCAGTTGCAGCAGCGCTTTGGGGGTCAGGTCCAGCAGCACCACGCGGGCCGGTGGCAGGTCGCTCAGGCGCCGCACCTCGGTGCCGGTCACGATCTCGCCGCCGTGGGCGAGCAGGTCGTCCACCATCGCGGTCACGATCGCGCCGCTGCCACCGACCGGGATGGGCCAGCCGCCGGCGTGCGCGTGGGTGGCCAGGGTCAGGCCGGCGCCGGCGGTGGCGATGCTCGGCAGGGCCCGGATGGTGTGGGCGCTGACGCCGGTGAGCAGTGCCGGCGCGACCTGGCCGCTGAACCGCCAGTCCCAGAGCGCGGTGCCCTGTTCCAGGGCGCGCAGGCCGAAGCGCAGCGCCGTCGCCGGGTGCCGGGGGATCCGCAGCAGCTGGTTCCCGGTGAACTCGGCGACCTGCTGGGCGTGGTCCACCAGCGGCTCGAACAACCGGCGCCAGGCGGGGCCGTCGCGGCCGAGCTCGTCGACGGTGCGGGCGAGGCTCTGATAGGCCAGGCCGGCCGTGCCGCCGGGCAGCGGATGCCCGTAGGAGACCTCCGGCACGACCAGGTCGATGCGGTCGCTGAGGCCGAACCGGCGGAAGAACTCCGACGCCAGTGCCATCGGGTGCACGGCGGAGCAGACGTCGTGCAGGTAGCCGGGCAGGGTCAGCTCGGCGGTGGCCGCACCGCCGCCGACGTGCGCCTCCCGCTCGTACACCCGCACCGACAGGCCCGCCCTGGCGAGGGTCACGGCGGCAGCGAGCCCGTTCGGCCCCGAGCCGACCACGATCGCATCGACCTCGGGCGCACCCCGCCGCACGCTCACTGGTTCACGCCGTTCCCGTCGCCGCCCGCCGATGCCATGAGCCCATTCTCACCCAAGCGGCGGCATTCTCGGCAGTTCCGGCTCAGACGAATGCCGCCAGACCGGTGATGCTGCGCCCCACGATCAGGGTGTTCATCTCCTGGGTGCCTTCATAGGAGTAGATCGCCTCCGCGTCCGCGAAGAACCGGGCAATGTCGTAGTCGAGCACGATCCCGTTGCCGCCGAACAGTTCGCGGCACCAGGCCACCGTTTCACGCATCCGAGATGTCGTGTACGACTTCGTCAGGGCGGAGTGCTCGTCGCGCTGCGTGCCGTCGTCGAGCATCTGGGAGACCCGCACGACCATGCCGAGGCTCGCGGTGATGTTGCCCAGGCTCTTCACGAGCAGGTCCTGCACGAGTTGGTGGCCGCCGATCGGTTTGCCGAACTGTACCCGTGAGGCGGCGTACTTCACCGCTGACTCATAGGCGCCGATCGCCAGGCCGACGGCCGCCCAGGACACCTCGGCTCGGGTGAACCGCAGCACGCGGGCGGTGTCCCGGAACGAGTGCGCCTCCTGCAGCCGGTTGTGCTCGGGCACGACCACATCCGTCAGGGTGATGTCGGCGTTCTGCACGGAGCGGAGGCTGATCTTGCCCTCGATCTTCGTTGCCGCGTAGCCGGGGGTGTCGGTGGGCACGATGAAGCCCTTGACGGCACCGTCGGCGGTGTCCTTGGCCCAGACGATCGTGATGTCGGAGAAGGTGGCGTTGCCGATCCAGCGCTTCTGCCCGTTCAGGGTCCAGCTGTCGCCGGTGCGGGTCGCGGTGGTGGAGAGGCCCTGCGCGGAGTCGGACCCGCTCAGCGGCTCGGTGAGGGCGAACGCGCCCACGATGTCGCCGCTGGCCAGCTTCGGCAGCCACTCCGCCCGCTGCTCTGGCGAGCCGCAGGCCGCGATGGACCCGGCCACGAGCCCGTTCTGCACGCCGACGAAGGTGGCCACGGAGCCGTCCACCCGCGCCATTTCCAGCGCCACGAAGCCGCGGAAGACCGCCGAGTTCTCGAACGGCCGGGTTTCCTCCCAGCCGAACGAGTAGGCGCCGAGGGCGCCGAGGGGCTTGATGATCTCGGTCGGGAATTCCGCACGTTCCCAGTAGCCGTTCACCACGGGGCGCACATCGGCCTCCAGGTAGGCGCGAATCCGCGCCAGGGCGGCCTTCTCCTCGTCGCCGAGGAGGTTCTCGTATCCGAAGAAATCACTGCCGAGCGGCTCGAAGGTCATCTGTGCTCCATTGCGACGAGGACGGGTCGGTCGCGCGAGCGCTCCGACCGGGACTTTCAGCCTAAGTCGGCGAAAGGGCTGGCGGGAAAACGGTTGGTAGTTTGGTCTAAACCATTCGACTCAGGAGCCAAGCATGTTTGTGGGCATCAGCAACACCCCGCGGGATTACGCGTGGGGTTCAGACAGCGCGATCGCCGACCTCCTCGGCCGTCCGGCATCGGGCGGTCCCGAGGCCGAACTGTGGCTCGGCGCGCATCCCGGCAGCCCGTCGGTGATCACCCGGCCCGACCTCACCGGGGGAGCGGCGAACCTCGCCGAGTGGATCCACGCCGACCCCGCCGCCGCGCTCGGCGCCGACCGGGCCGGGTCGGAGCGCCTGCCGTTCCTGATGAAGATCCTCGCCGCCCACAGCCCGCTCTCGCTGCAGGCCCACCCGTCGCCGGCGCGCGCCGCGGCCGGTTTCGCCCTGGAGAACGCCGCGGGCATCCCGCTCACCGCGGCCGACCGCAACTACCGCGACCCGTTCCACAAGCCGGAGATCATCTTCGCGCTCAGCGACACCTTCCAGGCCCTCTGCGGATTCCGTGACCCCCGGCAGATCCGCGCCATCCTCGCCGAGCTGCGCGCGCTCGACGCCACCATGGACGACCCGCAGCCCGCGGCCCTGCTGGGGCTGGAGAACCGGCTGGTCGGCGACGACGCCCTGCGCGACGCCGTGGACTGGCTGCTGCGCGACGGTCGCGGCGGCGACTCCGGTGAGGTGTCCTGGCTGGTCGAACGGGTGGTGGCGCTCGCCGAGCGGGCCGCGTTCCTCATCGACGGCGGCGCCCAGGTCAGTTTCGCCGACGAGCTGGCCACCGTGCGGTCGCTCGCCGATGCCTACCCCGGCGACCCCGGCATCGTCATCTCCCTGCTCACCAACCTGGTGACGCTCAAGCGCGGCGAGGTGCTCTTCCTGCCGGCCGGCAACATCCACGCCTACCTGTCCGGGCTCGGTGTCGAGGTGATGGCCTCTTCCGACAACGTCCTGCGCGGCGGCCTCAGCCCTAAGCACATCGACGTCGACGAGCTCCTCGACGTGCTCGATTTCGCGCCTCTGCCCGTGCCGTACCTCGAGCCGATCGTGCTGGCCGACGGCGTGGCCGTGTACCGGCCGGATGTGCCCGACTTCGAACTGGCCCACATCGTGGTGCCGGCGGATGCCGAAGCCGGTGCGGCCGGTGCGGCGGGCGTTCCGATGCGCCAGGTCAGCATCACCGGCCCCGCCATCGCCATCTGCACCGCCGGGCGTTTCCTCGTCGCCGGGGCGGGTTCGTCGTTCGCGCTGTCCAGGGGAGAGTCGGTCTACATCACTCCCGACGAGGCGACGCTCACCTTCGCCGGGTCCGGCGAGGTCTTCCTGGCCACCACCCCGGACGTCACCGCCGCGTAGTCCGCTGCCGGCCGGCGCCGCCCGAAGGTGCGGCGGTAAGCCGTCGGCGTGGTCTGCAGGCTGCGCACGAAGTGGTGCCGCATCACGGCCGCGCCGCCGAAACCGGTCTGGGCGGCAATCAGGTCGAGGGTCGCGTCGGTTTCCTCGAGGAGCTGCTGCGCCAGGATCAGGCGCTGCCGGTTCAGCCACGCCGTCGGGGTGGTGCCGAGCTCGGCCCGGAACCGGCGGGCGAAGGTGCGCGGCGACATCAGGGCGCGCCGGGCCAGCTGGTCGACGGTGAGGTCCTGATCGAGGCTGCGCAGCATCCAGTCGGTGATCTCGGCGAACGAGTCGCTGTATTGCTCCGGGATCGGCGCCTGGATGAACTGGGACTGGCCGCCGTCGCGCTGCGGCGGAACCACCATGCGCCGGGCGATGACGTTCGCGGCCGCCGCGCCGAGTTCCCGGCGCACCACGTGCAGCGCCGCGTCGATACCCGCCGCGGTGCCGGCGCCGGTGACCACACGGTTGTCGTCGACGAAGAGCACATCGGGGTCAACCGTGGTGTTCGGGTACTCCTCGGCCAGCGCCGCGGCGTACATCCAGTGCGTGGTGCTGCGCCGGCCGTCGAGGATGCCGGCGGCGCCGAGGATGAATGCGCCGCTGCAGACGCTGAGGACCCAGGCGCCCCTGGCCTCGGCTTCGCGCACCACCCGCAGTACCTCGGGGTGGATCTCCGAGCCGGCCTCGTACGCTGGAATGGCGACCAGGTCGGCGTCGGCGGCCGCGGCGAGGTCGTCGTGCACCACGATGTCGAAGCCGAGTTTGGTGCGCAACGCTCCCGGAACCGCGGTGACAACGCGGAAATCGAAGACCGGGCCGCCGTGCTCTGACCGGTCGATGCCGAACACCTCGCAGATCACGCCGAACTCGAACGGGGCCATTCCGGGAATGGCGACGCAGACGATTTTCTTGAGCAAGGCTCCTCCAAGAGTGGATGGCAGGAATGTGCCGCTAAGCGGCAACTCTGCCACTAGTGGCAGAAAGTCACAAGGCCTACTTTTACTGCCATGATCCTGTTTATGAGTATTTTGGTGGCCCTGGTGATCTGGGCTGTGGCGGCCAGTGTTGTCGCGTTGCGCTCCGACGGTCTCGGTGACGTCGAACTGGCCCGGCGCAACCGGCATCCCGAACCGTTCCCGCGCGGACGATAGTGTGGTCTGAAATGGCGGCATGCGGCTGCCTGGAAAGCGCAGGGGCACCACATGGCTTGGCTTGTTACCGGAGGTGCCGGCTATATCGGCTCCCACGTCGTCCGCGCGTTCCTCGCTGAGGGCA
This sequence comes from Cryobacterium sp. AP23, assembly GCF_054075385.1. Taxonomy (NCBI): domain Bacteria; kingdom Bacillati; phylum Actinomycetota; class Actinomycetes; order Micrococcales; family Microbacteriaceae; genus Cryobacterium; species Cryobacterium sp. AP23. The sequence continues at coordinate 3,665,229 of NZ_CM133415.1, forward strand.
TCGACGTCGTCGTGCTCGACGACCTGTCCAGCGGCCACGCCGACTTCGTCCCGGCCGGTGTGCCGTTCGTCCGGGGCACGCTGCTCGACACCGCGCTGCTGGCGAAGACCTTCGCCGAGCACTCCATCAGCGGCGTCGTGCACGTCGCCGGTTTCAAGTACGCCGGGGTGTCCGTGTCCCGGCCGCTGCACACCTACGAGCAGAACGTCACCGCGACGGCGCTGCTGCTGGCCGCCATGCAGGAGGCCGGGGTCGGCCGCATCGTATTCTCGTCCAGCGCCGCCGTCTACGGCACCCCGTTCACCGACCTCGTCACCGAGGAGACCGCCAAGAGCCCGGAGTCGCCCTACGGCGAGTCCAAGCTGATCGGCGAATGGCTGCTGCGCGACCAGGCCGTGGCCGCCGGCCTCGCCCACACCTCGCTGCGTTACTTCAACGTCGTCGGCTCCGGTTCGCCGGAGCTTCGCGACACCAGCCCGCACAACCTGTTCCCGATGGTGTTCGAAGCCCTCATCGACGGTCGCACCCCTCGCATCAACGGCAATGACTACAAGACCGAAGACGGCACCTGCGTGCGCGACTACATCCACGTCGCCGACCTCGCCGTGTCCCATGTGGCCGCGGCCCGTCGGCTGGATGCCGGCCAGGAGATCGCCCCCGTCTACAACCTCGGCAGCGGCGACGGCGTCTCCGTCGGCGAGATCATGAGCACCGTCGCCTCGGTCACGGGCATCGACTTCACCCCGGAGATCGGCCCGCGCCGTACCGGCGACCCCGACCGGATCGTGGCGTCGGGCGAGATGGCCGCGCGCGATCTGGACTGGAAGATGCGCCACAGCCTCGAGGACATGGTGCGAAGCGCCTGGGAGTCACGCCAGGCCTCAGCGAGCTGACCCGCCGCGACACGATTCGGGCAACCGGGCGCGTCGCAAACCCTCCAGCCCGCATTGAGGGTTTACCATCCGTGACTTGACGGCGGCGAACTACACGGGTGTAATTAGTTCTAGCGCGGAAATGTGCAGAAGCTGATGGGTGGAGGCGATATGACGTTGTCCGAATATCGTTCCGGAGTCCCCGACGACTGGTTTGTAGATCCAGTCCGTCTCGGAGTTCCCGGAGTGCGCAAGCAGCCCACGACGCCTGACAGCGTGGAGGACGACAATCCTCTCGCCTGGCAGTCCGACTCGCTCTGCGCGCAGACCGACCCTGAGGCGTTCTTCCCCGAAAAGGGCGGCTCGACCAGGGATGCCAAGAAGATCTGCGGCTCCTGCGAGGTGCGCCCGCAGTGCCTGCAGTACGCCCTCGCCAACGACGAACGCTTCGGAATCTGGGGCGGGCTATCCGAGCGCGAGCGCCGCAAACTTCGCAAGCGCGCGGGCTGACCCACGCTCCTTCGCGGCGGTTTCGTTTCGTGGCGCGCCAGCCGCTTGATGGGTCTGCACAGATATCCGACCTAGGCTGATCCACGATATGCAAGCCAGAGTCACCGCCATCATCGTCGCCCGTAACGGCGCAGCCCACCTTCAGCGAACTCTCGAGGCCCTGCGCGGGCAGACCCGCCAGCCCGATACCGTCGTTGCCGTCGACTGCGGATCCACGGATGCCTCCGCCGAACTCCTGGCGGCCTACGGGCCCACCCACTTCATCTCAGCGGATGCGAACCTGTCGTTCGGCGACGCGATCAAGACCGCTGTGCGCGTCCTGCCGGAACCCGACGGTGACCACGAGCTGCTCTGGCTCCTCGCCCAGGACAGCGCTCCGGAGACCAGCGCCCTGGAGAAGCTCGTCGCCGAACTGGAGATCGCCCCCTCCGTGGCAGTCGCCGGTCCCAAGGTCATGGAGTGGGTTGCCGACCAGTACATCCACGACTTCGGCCTGTCGATGACGCCGTACGGGTCCGCGGTGACGCTGGTCGAGAGCGAACTCGACCAGGAACAGCACGATGCCCTGAGCGACGTCCTCGCGGTCAGCGCCGGCGGCATGCTCGTGCGGCGCACGGTGTGGGACCGCCTCGGCGGCTTCGACTCCGCCCTGCCGGTCGTCGACGACTCGCTCGACTTCTGCGTGCGGGTGCGCCTGGCCGGCTTCCGGGTATCGGTGGTGCCCGCCGCCAGGATCAGCTCCGCCGGCGACGGCGTCGCCGGACCGGACGGCTCCTCGCGCGGCCGGGCCAGCCGCCGCCGGGCGCGGGTCGAACGCTCCGCCCAGCTGCACCGCCGGCTCGTCTACGCCCCCACCTGGACCCTGGCGGTGCACTGGCTCTCCCTCGTGCCGCTCGCCTTCCTCCGCTCGATCATCGACCTGCTACGCAAGGAGCCCGGCGCGATCATCGGCGAATTCGCCGCCGCTTTCTCCGCGGCGTTCCTCGGCAGCCGGGTCCGCCAGGCCCGGCGCACCTTCGCCGCCACCCGCACCATGCCGTGGTCGTCGATCTCCTCCCTGCGGGTGTCCGCCGCCGAGGTCCGCCGCCGGCACGCCCTCACCCGTGAGGCCGCCCTCACCGGCGCCAGGGGCGACCGACCGGAGATCCGGTTCTTCTCCCGCGGCGGGGCCTGGACCTTGCTCGGCGCGGCTGTGCTCAGCGTCGGCATCTTCGCGACGTTCCTCGGCGCACAAACCCTCTCCGGTGGCGGGCTGTTGCCCCTGTCCGACACCGTGGGCGCGCTCTGGAGCAACGTCGGCTACGGCTGGCGGGACATCGGGCTGGGCTTCGTCGGCGGCGCCGACCCGTTCGCGGTGATACTGGCGATCCTCGGCACGCTCACCTTCTGGTCGCCGTCGTTCTCGATGGTGCTGCTGTACCTGCTGGCGCTGCCGCTGGCCGCCACCGGGGCCTGGATGGCCGCGACCCGGCTCACCCACCGCGGCTCGATCCGCGCCACCGCCGCGGTGCTCTGGATGCTGTCGCCCACCTTCCTCACCGCGATCGCCGCCGGCCGGCCGGCGGCCATCCTCGTGCACCTGCTGCTGCCCTGGCTCTTCTTCGCCGGAATGGCCGCAGCCAGGTCCTGGTCCGCGTCGGGCTCCGCCGCCCTGCTGTTCGCCGCGATCGTCGCCTGCGCCCCTTCCTTGGCGCCCGCACTGCTAGTCGGATGGCTCCTCTGCGTTCTGACCAGCGGCCGCCGGGTGATGCGCTTCGTCGGCATCCCCCTGCCGGCCCTCGCCCTGGCGCTTCCCCTGATCTGGAACCAGGCCCTGCGCGGAAACTGGTTGGCCCTGCTGGCGGACCCCGGCGTGCCGGTTCCCACCGCGCCGGTGCCGGTCTGGCAGCTGATCCTCGGCTTCCCGGCCGGCGACTTCGGCGGGTGGACGCAATTGCTGCCGCTCTGGGGTGGTGACGCCAGCGCCGTCTCGCTGATGGTTCCGCTGCTCCTCGTTCCGCTGGCCATCCTCGGGCTCGTGTCCCTGCTGCTGCCCGGCGCCCGGAGCGCAGCGTTCGCCCTGATCGCGGCCCTGCTCGGACTGGGCACCGCGATCGTCGCCAGTTCGGTATCGGTGGCCGCGCTCGGCAGCCAGGCCGTGGGAATCTGGCCCGGGGCCGGACTCAGCCTCTACTGGCTCGGCATCGTCGGTGCCGTCGTGTACGCGGCCCGCGGGCTGCACAAGGTCGCCGTGGCGCCGCTGGTGGCTTCCGCGCTCGCCCTGGCCGTGGTGGCGCTGCCCCTGGCCGCCGCGATCCCGCTCGGCACCTCCGTGGTGCAGGAAGGCGCCGGCCGCACCCAGCCGGCATTCGTCACGGCCGAAGCCCTGGTCGACCCCCGGGTCGGCACCCTGCAGATCGTCCCGCAGCCGGACGGCGGCATCCTCGCCACCATCGTGCGCGGCGAGGGCGCCCGACTCGACCTGCAATCCACCCTCAACAGCACCGCGACAGTCCTCACCCAGGAGCAGTCAGAACTGGCGACCCTGGCCGGGAACCTCGCGTCCCAGAGCGGGGCGGACACCTCGGCATACCTGGCCACGTACGGCATCAGCTTCGTGCTGCTGCGCCCCGCCGCCGAAACCCCCGCCGAGTGGGGCTCCGACAGCTCGGTGACCGCGGAAGCCGAACAGACCACAACCCGCGCCACCACCTCGCTCGACGGCACCGCCGCCCTCGTCCCCGTCGGTGACACCGCCTTCGGCCGGCTATGGCGGTCGGACGCATCCACCGACGCCGCCGTGAACGGCGCGATTCCCGCCCACGCCGGTGGCCTCTTCGGGCTGGTCACAACCGTCATCGCCGTGATCGTGATCGGTGCGACGGTGCTGCTCTCCATCCCCACCGGTGCCGGCCGGGAAGCCGTGCGGCAGGCGCACCGTGACGCCATCCGCCGGGCGTCCCGGATGAGCAAACCGCCCAAGCCCACCCGTGCGCCGCGCAGCCCGCGCGCCCCCCGGGTGCCGCGCTCCGAACGACCCGGCGCGAAGCCGAAGTCCAGGACCAAATCCAAGTCCACCAAGGCGAAGCGCGCCGATGCCGCGGAGGCCGTCCCCTCGGTTACCGAACCGACGACAGCGACGCCGCCCGCGGACACCGAGAGTGCGCAACCGACGACCGCGACAGCCCCGGCTGACACCGTGACCCCGGAGCCCCAGAACCCGAACGCCAGCCCGGAAGCGGCCGACCCCGACAGCCCGAAGGATTCAGACCATGGCCACTAAGCGCAGGGTTGCCCTCGTCGGGGCCCGGGTCACCGCCGGCCTGATCGGCATGGCCGTCGTCGTCGTCGCCGTCGGCGGTGCCGCCGTCGCGCCGTGGCCGTCTGTCGTGCGCGAACCGACGTCGACCGTGGTCACGCCCGTCGCCAGCGACCAGCTGCGGGTGTGCCCCGGCCCCCTCCTCACGCTCGCCGCCGATTCCAGCCAGGCGGATGTCGCCACCTCCGTCGGTCGTTTCGACACCGTCTACGGTGCCCGCGCACCCGGCACCGGCGGGGTCGTCGTCGACGTCAACCGCAGCGACATCTCCGCCGTCGACAACGCGGAGAGCGCCAGGGATGGGGCCCCGCAGCTCCTGACGGTTCCCGCGGCCGACGATGCACCGGAGGCGCCCCTCGTCTCCGGCGCCCAGTCCCAGACCGCGGCAAGCGAAACCCTCTCCGGGCTGGCAACGTCGGCGTGCACCGAGGCATCCAGCGACTCCTGGCTGGTCGGTGGCTCCACCGACGTCGGCCGCACCAGCCTCGTGCTGCTCAGCAACCCGTCCACGGTCGTCGCCACGGTCGACCTCACCGTCTACGGCGAGACCGGGCAGGTGGACGCCCCCGGCTCCACAGGCATCCTGGTGCAGCCCGGCACCCAGCGCATCATCTCCCTGGCCGGCCTGGCCCCCAACCTGCTCTCACCCGTGGTGCACATGCAGTCCACCGGCGGGGTGGTGGCCGCGGCCCTCGAGCAAAGCGTCATTCGCGGCATCCAGCCCGGCGGCGTCGAACTCACCGGCCCGACCACCGAGGCGGCGACCGAACAGGTCATCCCCGGAGTCGTCGTCACCCCGCCCAGTGCCGACGTATCCGTCGACGAGGGAGCGGTGTCGGAGGACACCCCGACGGTGCGGGTCCTCGTGCCCGGCGACACCGCGGCCACCGTGAGTGTCGGCGTGCAAAGCGAAGACGGCGCTTCCACCGGCACTTCCCTCGAGGTGGTCATCCAGCCCGGCATCGCCACCGAGATCCCGCTGAGCGGGGTCGTGCCCGGCAACTACACCGTGAACCTGGCCGGTGACCAGCCCCTGGTCGCCGCCGCGCTGACGACGGTGAACGGGTCCGTCAGCCGGGACTTCACGTGGACGCCCGCCGCCGCACCGCAGGGTGAGGAGTTCCTCGTCTACGTCGCGAGCGGACCTGCCCCGGCGCTCCACCTGGCCAACACCACCACCGCCGACAGCACCGTCACCCTCACCGCCGACGGTGGTACCGTCACGGATCTCACCGTGCCGGCGGGCCAATCCGTCGTCGTCGGGGTGACGCCGTCCATCGCCTACCTGGTCACCGGCGGGGCGGGCATCGCCGCATCGGTCGGCTACACCGGCGACGGACTCGCCTCCTCCTACACCGTCAGCCCGATCGGTCCGCTGGTGGAAGCCATCCCGGTCTACTCCCGTTGACCTGACCCACCGCCAGCCCGTTTCGACCGCACCGAAGGAGCCCGCCATGGCTGAGACCGAAGTCCCCGCGTCGCCCGGCCACCTGCTGGTCACCGGCGGTGCCGGTTTCATCGGCGGGGCGATCGTGTCCGCGGCGCTCGACCGGGGCTGGACGGTGCGGGTGCTCGACTCCCTCCGCCGCGACGTGCACGGTGGCCTGCCGACGCCGGACCCCCGGGTCGACTTCGTCGTCGGCGACGTGACCGATCCCGCCGTCGTCGCGCATTCCCTCCGCGGCATCGACGTCGTCTGCCACCAGGCGGCCAAGGTCGGCCTCGGCGTCGACTTCTCCGACGCCCCCGACTACGTGCACAGCAACGAAGTCGGCACCGCCGTGCTACTGGCGGGCATGCAGGCCGCCGGAATCGAACGATTGGTCCTGGCCTCGTCGATGGTCGTCTACGGCGAAGGCAGCTACCGCAGCCGCACCGGATTCGCCCGGCCGGGCCCGCGGCGCGTGTCCGACCTCGACGCCGGCCGGTTCGACCCCGTCGACGACGCGACCGGTGAGGCGCTCGATCCGGCGCTGGTGGGCGAAGACGACCCGCTCGACCCCCGCAACGTGTATGCGAGCAGCAAACTCGGCCAGGAGTACCTGGCCACGTCGTGGAGCCGCGGCAGCGCGGGCCGGGTGGCCGCCCTGCGCTACCACAACGTCTACGGGCCCGGGATGCCGCAGAACACGCCGTACGCGGGGGTCGCGTCCCTGTTCCGGTCGGCCCTGCAGCGCGGTGAGGCCCCGCAGGTGTTCGAGGACGGCCGACAGCGCCGCGACTTCGTGCACGTGCGCGACATCGCGTCAGCGAACCTGGCCGCGATCGAATGGACCGCCGTGCCGGGCGGCGGCTTCCGGGCCTTCAACGTCGGCAGCGGCACCGTGCACACGATCGGCGACATGGCCGACGCGCTCAGCCGGGCCGCGGGCGGCCCCGCCCCCGTCGTCACCGGCCAGTACCGGCTCGGCGATGTCCGGCACATCACCGCGTCATCCGAGCGGCTGCGCACCGAACTGCACTGGCGGCCGTCGATCACCTTCGAGGCCGGCATGCTGGAATTCGCCTCTGCCCCCTTGCGGAGCGCGGTGCGCTAGGAGGCCGGCAGCAGCAGGTCGAACCGGCAGCCGCCGGCGACGTTCTGCACGGTGACCTCGCCGCCGTGCGCGGCGATGATTCCCTCCACGATCGCCAGGCCGAGGCCGGCGCGGCCCTTGTCCGCCGGTTCGACGGCGGGGGTGCGCGGTTCGCTGCCGCGCCATCCGGCTTCGAACACCCGGCCGAGGTCGTCCGGGTCGATGCCGCCGGCGCTGTCCTGCACCGAGATGACCGCCCGGCCGTCCGGGTGCCCGGTCACGGCGACGACGATGGCGCTGCCCGGCGACGACTGCTGCATCGCGTTCATCACCAGGTTGCCGACGGCGCGGGACAACTCACCCGGATCCGCCCGGATCGTCAGGCCCATCGCGCCTTCGAAGCGCAGGTCGAGCGCCTTCTCCCGCGCCACCGGCCCAAGGTCGGCGACGGTGTCGCTGATCAGGTCGTAGAGGGCGACCTCCGCCAAGCGCAGCCGCAGGGTCCCGGAGTGGATGCGGGACAGTTCGAAGAGGTCGTCGACCATCGCCGTCAACCGGTCCACCTGGCCGCGGATCTGGCGGTGGTACCGCGCGGGGTCTTCGACCATGTCGTCTTCGAGGGCCTCGGCCATGGCCCGGATGCCGGCCAGCGGGGTGCGGAGGTCGTGCGAAATCCAGGCGACCAGGTCCCGCCGGGAGGCGTCGATCCGGCCCTCACGGTCGCGCAGCTCCTGCAGTCGTTCCCCGGCGGCGGCGAGCTGGCCGGCGAGGGCGGCGAACTCGGTGTTGCTGTGCCGTTCGGCCGCTGCCACCGGTTCGCCGCGGCCGAGGCTCACCGCGGCGAGGGTGAGGTGCCGGCTGTCCTTCACCAGGGCGCGGCCGAGCAGGCCCGCCATGAGCAGGGACACGGCGCCCGCGACCCCGGCCACGAAGTAAAACACCGTCAGGTCGTGATCGGACACGTACATCAGCGACGCGGCGGCGGCCATCCCGCTCACCACCGAGACGATCGTGGCGAGGGCGACGACCAGCAGCTGCAGCACCAGCGAATACCGGGCGAGCAGCCGCAGCGTGATCAGACCCACGGCGCCGACGATGATGGCGCTGGCCAGGGCGATCACGACGACGCTGACCAGCCCGGAGACGTTCACCGGCCCTCCCCGGCGTCGTGCTGCTGACCCCTGGAGGCGACGAGGGGCTCGGGGTCGAATCGGTAGCCCACTCCCCAGACGGTGTTCAACAGGCGCGGCCGGGTCGGGTCCGCCTCGATCTTCTCGCGCAGCCGCCGCACGTGCACGGTCACCGTCGACAGGTCGCCGAAGTCCCAGCCCCACACCGACTTGAGCAGCTCCTCCCGACTCAGGGCCAGGTGCGGCCGCCCGATCAGGTACGCCAGCAGGTCGAACTCCCTGGCCGTGAGCACGAGCGGGACACCGTCCATCCGCACCTCGTGGGCGGCGAGGTCCAGCGAGAACGGACCGACCTCGGTGGGGCCGCCGGATGCCGGCTCCGGCGCGTTCCGGCGCAGCACCGACTGCACCCGCAGCACGAGTTCCCGCGGGGAGAACGGTTTGGCGAGGTAGTCGTCGGCGCCGGCTTCGAGGCCGTCGATCCGGTCGTCCTCGTCGTTCAGCGCGGTGAGCATGATCACCGACACCGCCCGGGTCGATTTCAGCCGGCCGCACACCTCGATGCCATCCAGCCCCGGCAGCATCCGGTCGAGCACGACCAGGTCCGGCCGCATCATTTCGGCTCGGGCCAGCCCGGTGAGCCCGTCGGGCGCCTGTTCCACGCTGAAACCCGCAGCGATCAGGTAGCGGCAGACGATCTCGGCGACCGTGGGGTCGTCGTCGATGACCAGGATGCGGCGGGGTGCGTCGGGAGGCCCGGCGATGGGGGGTGAATGCACCCTTGAAGGCTATTCGTTCCGGCCGCCGTCGGCATCCTTCCGCAGTCCGTAACGTTTCGCGGGCCGGATGCGGTCGGCCCGCGCCCTAGGGTCGAGAGGTGAGTGAGTTCCAGGTTGATGTCGTTATGCCGTGCTTGAACGAGGCCGGAGCCCTGCCGTGGCTGCTGGGCCGGCTACCCGCGGGGTACCGCGCGATCGTCGTCGACAACGGCTCGACCGACGGGTCGGCCGAGGTCGCCCTGGCCGCCGGCGCCACGGTGGTGCACGAGGCCCGCCGCGGTTTCGGCGCGGCCGCCCACGCCGGATTGCTGCACGCGAGCGCGCCGATCGTGGCCTTCTGCGATGCCGACGCGTCGATGGACCCCCGGGACCTTTCGTTGGTGGTGGATCCCGTGGCCGCCGGCGACGCCGATCTGGTGCTCGGCCGGCGCCGGCCGACGACCGCCGGATCGTGGCCGTTGCACGCCCGGATAGCAAATACCACTCTTTCTTGGCGACTGCGCCGAATAACAGGTGTGAACATCTACGACTTGGGCCCGATGCGGGCCGCCCGGCGAGAAGACCTCCTGTCCCTCGACCTCCAGGACCGACGCAGCGGCTACCCGTTGGAGGTCTTCCTCAAGGCCGCAGCCCAAGGCTGGCGCATCCGTGAGGTCGACACCCCGTACGCGCCGCGCGTGGGCCGCAGCAAGGTGACCGGCACGGTGCGTGGCACCCTCACGGCGATCGGCGACATGTCACGGCTCCTCAAGGAGGCCCGGCGATGACGACTCTGATCGTCATCGCCAAGGAGTGCCTGCCCGGCAAGGTCAAGACCCGGCTGCACCCGCCGCTCAGCCTCGAGCAGGCCGCGCAGCTGGCCGCGGCGAGCCTCGACGACACGCTCGCCGCAGTGGCGACGCTGCCCGCCACCCGCCGGGTGCTCGCCTTCGACGGGCAGGTGGCCCCGGCCGCCGCGGCCGGCTACGACATCGTGCCGCAGGTGCACGGCGGACTCGACGAGCGCCTCGGCGCGATCTTCGACGGCTGCACCGAACCGGCCGTGCTGATCGGCATGGACACCCCGCAGGTCTCTGCAGCCGTGCTCGCCCCGATCTTCACCGCGTGGCCGGATGACGTGGACGCCTGGTTCGGTCCCGCTGCCGACGGCGGCTTCTGGGCGCTCGCGCTCCGCCACCCCGACGGCGACCTCATCCGTGGCGTGCCCATGTCGCGGGACGATACCGGGCAACGGCAACTCGAGAGGTTGCGGGCCGCGGGCCTCCGGGTGCGCCTGCTGCCGACCCTCACCGACGTCGACCACATCGAGGACGCCCACGAGGTGGCCGCCCTCGCCCCCGACGGCCGGTTCGCGGCCACCCTGGCCGGCTTCGGTGCGCCCCTGCTCAGCGGAGCAGGACGATGACGCTCCTGTCCGGCCGGCCGGACCTCGACGCCCCGCGCACGTTCGGCTCCGGCGGCACCGAACCGTACGCGGCGGCGCTGCAGACCGAGTCCACCGTGCTCTACCTCCGGCACAACACGGCGCAATCGCCGGCCTCCGCCCCGATGGACACCGGCCGGTGGAGCGCCGACGCCGACGCCACCGACATGGACCTGCTGACGAATGCGACCGGGCCGGTGCTCGACATCGGCTGCGGACCCGGCCGGATGATCCGCGCGGCAATGGACCTGGGCCTGTCGGCCGCGGGCGTGGACGTGTCACCGGCCGCCGTGCAGATCGCCACCGCGGCGGGCCTGGCGGTGTTCAACCGGTCCGTCTTCGCTCCGATGCCGCTGGAAGGCGGTTGGGGAACGGCGCTCCTGCTGGACGGCAATATCGGCATCGGCGGTGACCCCGGAGCGCTGCTGGCCCGGTGTGCCCAGCTGCTCTCCCTCGATGGGGCGCTGGTCGTCGAGGTCAGCCCGGATGCCCGTCGGGAGCACGCGTTCGAGGGAACCCTCGAAGACGCCAGCGGGCGTCGCAGCGACGTGTTCCCGTGGGCCGAGATCGGCATCGTGCCGCTCCGCGCCCGCGCCGCCGAGGCCGGCCTGCGGGTGGTTCAGGACTGGATCAGCGACGGACGCTGGTTCGCCCGCCTTGTGCGCAGGTAGATCCAGACGCAGACGATGAGCCCGACCACCGCGAGGGCGAGCCAGAACAGGCCCAGGTTCAGCGCATAATCCAGCGGCAGGATGGTCGGGTTCTTCGGGCCCAGGTTCTGCGCCACGATGGCCGGAACCACGATCAGCGTCATCAGCGAGCCGAGCACGATGACGGCCTGCACCGTCACGATGATGCTGCCGGCGACCCGGTGCCCCGCGCGGCGGGTGAGTACGCCGAGGCCGAACACCACCGGCGAGAGCACCGCATCGTGCAGCACAATGGCCAGTCCGATCCACAGCGCCACGCCCGGTAGCCGCCGCAGGGCAACGGTGTCCAGCAGCACGTAGGCGCCGAGGCCGAGGCCGAGCACGCCCACGGCGACCAGGAGGAGCCGCGCCACGCGCATCCGCCCTGACGGCACGGGCAGGTCGGTTTCTGTGGTCATCATGCGTCGATCGCCTCGATCCGGCTGAGCCATTTGGTTTGCAGGACGCCGGGCCGGCCGGGCGCGATCATCCGCGCCGGGAAGCCGTGCTCGAGGTCGAGGGTCTCGCCGTTCAGCTCGAGGGCCACGAGGGTGAGCGGATCTTGCACGTACTCGCGGCCCATCTCGGTCTGCTTGAAACCGCCGCGCTTCTCCAGGCTGATCAGCCTGAGGTCGGAGTCGGGGGAGCCGCCGGCCTCACCGATGAGGTCGCGCAGGCGCACGCCCCGCCAGGAGGCCATCTGACTCCAGCCCTCGACGCAGGAGATGGGCAGGTCGACGTCGGTCTGCGGCAGGGCGACCAGGTCGGCGTGGCTGAAGGAGCGTTCGGCGCTGCCGACCGCGAGCGTGAGCACCCAGTCCGCCGCCATGGCCGTTGTCGCCACGTCGGCCTGGGCCGAGGTGCGGTTCACAGGCACGCCCTGCTGGCCGACGCCTTTCTTGCGCGGCCCGAACACGTTGAGGGCATCCAGCGGTGCGAAGGTCTGGCCGGCGGTGAGCCCGACGACGGCCGCGACAGCCAACGCCACCGTGGTGAGGAACCCGCGGCGGCTCGTGCGCGCCGGAAGGGTCGGGGTGGCATCGATGTAGGCGAGCACGCGGCCGGTGAGCCCGCGGGTGCGGGGGAGTCCCTCGCCGTCGCTCTCACTGGTGTCGCCGGTGCGCTCGGCGGGGCCGGCGTCCCGGGTGGCCGGGGTGTCGGCCCGCCAATGTGCGGAGATCAGCGGCAACTTGACACCGATGTGCACCAGCAGCGAGCCGATGATCACGAAGGCGAGGGCGAAGTGCACCTGCTTGAACGGGAATGGGAACGGGTACCACTGATAGGTGTTCAGCAGGCCGATCGTGATCTCCACGAGCGAGGCGCCCACGAACAGCGCGATCGACGCCCGTTCGAGGAATCCGGCGAACGATGTGACCGGCGGGTACTGGAAGAGCTGCGGGAAGACCACGTAGAGCTTGGCCAGGAGCAGGGGGAAGCAGGCGATCCCGGCCACGATGTGGGTGCCCTGGGTGAGCTGGTACAGCCCGGCCGGCCGGGTGGGGAAAGTCATCCACGGCAGCGGCTGTTGCAGGAAGTGGCTGTACAGGCCGGTGCCGAAACAGAGCAGGAAGGCCAGGCCGAGCAGGCGGCCGATCACGGTGGCCATCCGCGGATTCCGCACCGGTGAGGCGAGTTGGGCCCTGGCCTCGTACATCAATCGGCGCATAGTCCATTTCACCATCAACCCGCCCCCGCCGGGGGCCGCAGACCTTACGGTCCGCTGACGCTGGACCACGCCGGTCAGCGCGCCCGGCTCCACTCGGGGAGGATGGCAGGGTGCGCACCATCGTCGTCTCGGTTCTCCTGGCCGCCAGCACCGCCCTGACCGCGGTCCTGGTGGTGGCGTTCGACCTGTTCCGCCCGCACCGTGACGCTGCTCCGTTGCTGCTGGGAACCCTGACGCTCTGGGTGCTCTTCGCCGTCGCCGTCATCCTGCTGCGGAAGGTCGAGGGCCGGGCCGTGGTGGTGCTCGTGCTGGCTGGATCCGTCGTCCTCGGCGGTGCCGCAATGGCCGGCCCACCGAACACGAGCACCGACTCGGCCCGGTACGCCTGGGACGGCATCGTGCAGAACGCCGGGATCTCGCCGTACGCGTTCGTGCCTGCGGACGAACGGCTCGACGGGTTGCGGCCGGACTGGTTGTTCCCGGCCCCGGTGGCCGGCGACGACGAGCAGGAATGCGTGGGGGAGCGCATCGAGACCGTGGATCGTGACGCCGAGCCGCCGCTGTGCTCAGCGCTGAACCGCACCACCGTTCCCACCATCTATCCGCCCGCCGCGGAGATCTACTTCGCAGCCGTCCGGGCCGTCGTCGGCGCCGACGCTGGCTATTGGCCGTTGCAGCTGACCGGGCTGGTCCTGTGCGTCGGCATCACCGGGATGCTGCTGGTCGGCCTCCGCCGCCGTGGCCTCGACCAGCGGCACGCGGCGCTCTGGGCATGGTGCCCCCTGGTCGCCACGGAGGGAATCACCAACTCGCACGTCGACCTGCTCGGGGTGGCTTTCGTTCTCGCCGCCGCGTTCTGGGTGAGCAGCGCGAAATACGTTCGCGGGGGGATCCTGCTCGGCGTGGCCATCGGGGTCAAGCTCATCCCGGCGATCGCCGCGCCAGCCATGCTGAAACGGCAGGGTTGGAAGGTGCTCACCGCCGCGGTCCTGACCTTCGCGGTGCTGTACGTGCCGTACGTGCTCAGCACGGGCATCGGGGTACTCGGCTACCTGCCCGGTTACCTCACCGAGGAGGGCTACGAGGACGGGTCCCGGTTCGCCCTGGTGTCGCTGATCGCGCCGGGAGGCTCCGCCATCGTCGTCGCCGCGATCCTGCTGGCAGGCCTTGCGGCGGTCACGATCTGGAAGACCGACCCGGATGCGCCGTGGCTCGGCCAGCTCGTGATGATCGGCGGCACCCTGCTGGTGCTCAGCCCCCGCTACCCCTGGTACGCACTGCTGCTGGTGCCGTTCATCGCGCTCAGCGGCCGGTGGGAGTGGCTGGCGATCCCGCTCGCCCTGACCGTGCGCCTGCTGGTTCCCTCCCTCACGGTCACCCGGGTCTCCCTGGCGATCGCGCTGGTGATCATCGTGTGGATGGCTGTGCGCCGCGCCGGCCCGGGCGCGCTGGGGCGGTGGCGCCGCAGCCTCAGCCGGGCCGGGTCTGGTCCCGGAATCGGTCAGCGCTCGTAGCGCAGCACGTTCACCCCGGTGAGGCCCCATTCCTGCACACGGGTGTAGCCGAGGTCGCCGAGCTTCTCGGTCACGCTGGGCCGCCAGTCCTGTTTGTCGCTCGTGACCAGCCACACCGCGTCAACCCCGTCGAACCGGTCGGTGACCTCGGTGAGCGGGTACCGGGTTTCCCACAGGTCACCGGTCTGGGCGGCGGGGGTCTTCAGCTTCACATCGATCAGCCCGTCGAACGCATCCGGGTAGGAGTACGCGATCACGCGGGTGGTCGCCGACGGATGCTGGCGCACCGGCCCGTAGATGATGGCGGCGGTCTCGCCGGGGCGGGCGGCGCGTTCCTGGGCGATCAGATCGGCGACCTCGCTCCACGACGAGTGCTGCTTGGCTTCCGGCTGCCGTTGGGCCACGTACTGCGGGACAGCCAGAGCGACGAGCGCGACGAGCGCCACGATGATCAGCCACCGGCGGCGGAGGGCGTTCAGCCCGACTCCGATCAGAATCGCCACGGCAGGGGCGCAGAACGTGAGGTAGCGCGGTGAATACAGGGGCGTCACCAGCGCGGATACGCCGATGACCCCGAGTGTGGGTACGACCAGCCAGGGCAGTGCGATGGCCAGCAACGACGGGTTGCGCTCGCCGGTCGCCGGCACGGGGGAGCGGGTGCGGCCGGGCCGGTTGGTGAGGATGAGGGTGACCACGCCCACAACCAGCAGCGCCCAGGCCACGATCGCGAACAGCGGGTTGAGGTAGAACCACTGGGTGACGAACACGCCCCGCCAGCTGCCCCAGCTGATGGGGGCGATCCAGCTCACCTGGCCGGACTGCCGCACGACGCTCAGCGCGAACGGCATCAGCAGCACGGCGGCCGACCCGCCGGCCAGGGCCCAGCCGAGCAACGACGATCGCACCGCCCGGCCGCTGCGCCGACGTGCCCACAGCGTCCACAGTGCGGTCACGCCGTGGGCGGCGACCAGGAACGCGAGGTAGATGAACGTGATGGTGGCGATGACGGCAGTGACACCGTAGAGGCTCCACCAGAGCAACCGGATGCGCCGGGACGACGGGCCGCGCCGCCAGGCGGCGAGGAAGACCAGGGTCAGGGTGAGCGCGAGGACTGCGGTCAACGCGTAGGACCGGCCCTCTGCGCCCATCCAGGTGACCCGGGGCAGCAGGCAGAAGACAATGCCTGCCAGAACCGCGGCGCGGCGGGATGCCCGGGAGCGCACCAGCAGCACCGTCAGGGCGGCCGCGACTCCCACGCAGATCGCGCTGGGCAGTCGCAGGGTGAACGGCGAATACCCGACGACGTCCAGCCACAGGTGCATCCCGGCGTAGTACAGGCCGTGCACCGCGTCGATGGTCTGCAGCATCCGGCCGAGTTCCGTCCAGCTGCGCATGGTGGCGGAGACCGTGGCGGCCTCGTCGAACCAGAGCGACGGCTGCCACGACCAGGCCAGCGCCGCGAGGGTGCCGAACACCCCGACCAGCAGCGCATCCCGATAGCCGCGCCGAACGGGGATGCGGGCTGAGCGGGCGGTTGCAGGGCGAACGGGTGCGGTGGTGGGGGTGGTCATGGTGATCGGTCTCCCATTCATACCCAGTCAAGTCGGCCGGTGGCCACCGCGACCCCTCTTCTCAAGGGTAGGCGACCTTTCCGGGGAATCTACCCGGAGCCGGTCGCCCCGGCGACCGCCGCCCGCGGTCTCTCGTCGGTCGAGCGTGTCGAGACCTCGTGGGCTCGCTGCGTGTGGCGCCCACTCGTCGGTCGAGCTTGTCGAGACCTTGTGGCGTGCGTGCGTATCGTGCCCGGGACACGAAAAACGGCCGAGGTGTACTCGGCCGTTTCTCGATATGTGCTGTGGGTGTTACTTGGTGTTGACGGTGATGGTGGCGATGCCGACGAGGAGCTGGTCGGCGATGGCGTCGGTCTTGAAGGTGGTGTTGAGCAGGCCGGCGGCGTCGGCGGAGATGTGCACGGTGGTGCCGGTGAGGATGGCGTTGTCGCCGTCCATCTGGAGGGGCTTGAGGGTTCCGCCGTAGAGGTCGAAGAGCTTGACCTGGGTGGCGGCGGATTCGCCGTTGGCGGTGACGTCGCCGAAGAGTTCGGAGGTGCCGGGGTCGATGGTGAAGTTGGTCAGTTCGACGACGGTGTCGCCGGCGGTGAGGGAGAAGCCGGAGCCTTCGTGCTCGATGTTGCCCTGGACGTAGGGGCGGTAGTCCTCGGCCGGGTCGTAGTAGTCCACGTTGCCGCCGGTGATCGGGAAGTGCAGGCTGCCTTCTTCGAGGGTGGCGGTGCCGACGGTGCCGGGGGTCAGGCCCAGGCTGGTGAGGGCGGCGGCGAAGTCGGCGTCGAGGAGGACGGCGGTGTCGACGCCGGTGAGGCTGGGGATGGAGGCGACCGGGGTGGGGGTGGCCTCGGCGGAGCTGGAGGAGCTGGACGACGACGTCGAGGTCTCGGCTGCGGGGGTGGAGCAGGCGGCGAGGCCGGTGATGAGCAGGCCGGCGGTGGTGAGTCCGAGTGCGGTCTTGGTGAAGCTGCGCATGATGTTGTCCTTTGCTGTGGGGGAGTCCTGCGGGGTGTTGCTTGGTATGCAGGTGGTTCGGCCCCAGGCCAGAAAAGGTTTGGTCGGATCGTAAAGTCGCGTGCCGGGCGAGCCTAGAAGTGGCGGAAGCGGTCCGGTGCCAGGTCCCAGGGGTCCTTGCCCAGCAACTCCGCGACGGCCCTGAAGACACAACTCTCGATCACCATGCGCTGGTGGAACTCGTCGTTGCGGTGCAACCGGCTCAGTCGCTGGATCGGCAACCGGTAGAAAGTGATCCGGCGTTCCCGTCCATCCACGGAGAAACGCTCCACCCCGACGCCGGGAATCACCGAAACCGGCCCAGGGGCCACCTCGAAGACGACGTCGGACAGTTCCGTAGGCCACACCATCCGCAGGTAGTCCACAGTGGAGGCGATCGTCATGTCGAAAGTGTCAATGCGGGTGCGCAGCGGCGGCAGGAACGGACCAGTGGCCGAGCTCCGCACGCCTCGACCGTGCCGGTCCCGTCCGCGGCCCCGCAGCGTCGGAGTCTGCACTGTTGTGCGGCGTGAACGAGACATGCCCCCAGTCTACTTCTGCGGCTTCGGAGGTATCCTGAATCACCATGTCTGCCAGAGCCTGTTCACGAATCTCCTGCAACGACGAAGCCGTTGCCACCTTGACCTTCTCCTATGTGGACTCGATGGCAGTCCTCGGTCCGCTTGCCGGCACCCATGAACCGCACACCTATGACCTGTGCGACCGGCACGCTCGTCTCACCTCCCCTCCGCAGGGATGGCAGCTGATTCGGCACCGGATCGTGTCGATCGAGGATGCCGGCCAGGACGCGCCGAACGGCTCCCGTTAGGGCCGACACGCCCGGGTTGCGGGGGCAATTTGCGACCCCCTCAGAATCCCCGTAATGTCATCTCTCGTCACCCCACAGGTTCGGAAAAGCCGCAGAGCTTCCGGCCTCAAGCGGGACCAACTCCCAGTCAAAACAACCCACGTCGTTCTCGATGTGGCTCTTCGTTTTGGCCAGGATTCAGCTCTTCTTTCAGATCCTCTCGGGTCGACCGAACGGAGCGTTTTCAGGCACCAGTTTGCCGAAAACACGCCGCTCACTCGATTTGACACGGAATGGAACGAAGGCTAAGGTAGTCAAGTTGCCCCGGAGCGAAAGCCAGTCAAAATGGCCTGAAGTCGGGTGCGTCCGATCCTTGAGAACTCAACAGCGTGCACAATGTCAAATGCCAAAAACCTCGTGGTTTGGATCCGTTTCTAGCGGTGAAGAGCTAAGAGATTCCTTTGGAAAACATTTAAACAACAAAGCAAGTCAGTAATGATTTGTTCTGTCAGTTTCAAACTTGCAGATTGTTCGCCTATTCCGGCGGCTGTCTGCACTAGATGTGCCCACTGAGCTTGCTCGGTGAGGCTATTAAACATTTACGGAGAGTTTGATCCTGGCTCAGGACGAACGCTGGCGGCGTGCTTAACACATGCAAGTCGAACGGTGAAGAGGAGCTTGCTCCTTGGATCAGTGGCGAACGGGTGAGTAACACGTGAGTAACCTGCCCCAGACTCTGGGATAAGCACTGGAAACGGTGTCTAATACCGGATATGAGCTTCAGCCGCATGGCTAGGAGTTGGAAAGAATTTCGGTCTGGGATGGACTCGCGGCCTATCAGCTAGTTGGTGAGGTAATGGCTCACCAAGGCGACGACGGGTAGCCGGCCTGAGAGGGTGACCGGCCACACTGGGACTGAGACACGGCCCAGACTCCTACGGGAGGCAGCAGTGGGGAATATTGCACAATGGGCGCAAGCCTGATGCAGCAACGCCGCGTGAGGGACGACGGCCTTCGGGTTGTAAACCTCTTTTAGTAGGGAAGAAGCGAAAGTGACGGTACCTGCAGAAAAAGCACCGGCTAACTACGTGCCAGCAGCCGCGGTAATACGTAGGGTGCAAGCGTTGTCCGGAATTATTGGGCGTAAAGAGCTCGTAGGCGGTTTGTCGCGTCTGCTGTGAAAACCCGAGGCTCAACCTCGGGCCTGCAGTGGGTACGGGCAGACTAGAGTGCGGTAGGGGAGATTGGAATTCCTGGTGTAGCGGTGGAATGCGCAGATATCAGGAGGAACACCAATGGCGAAGGCAGATCTCTGGGCCGTAACTGACGCTGAGGAGCGAAAGCATGGGGAGCGAACAGGATTAGATACCCTGGTAGTCCATGCCGTAAACGTTGGGAACTAGATGTGGGGACCATTCCACGGTCTCCGTGTCGCAGCTAACGCATTAAGTTCCCCGCCTGGGGAGTACGGCCGCAAGGCTAAAACTCAAAGGAATTGACGGGGGCCCGCACAAGCGGCGGAGCATGCGGATTAATTCGATGCAACGCGAAGAACCTTACCAAGGCTTGACATATAGAGGAAACGGCTGGAAACAGTCGCCCCGCAAGGTCTCTATACAGGTGGTGCATGGTTGTCGTCAGCTCGTGTCGTGAGATGTTGGGTTAAGTCCCGCAACGAGCGCAACCCTCGTCCTATGTTGCCAGCACGTAATGGTGGGAACTCATGGGATACTGCCGGGGTCAACTCGGAGGAAGGTGGGGATGACGTCAAATCATCATGCCCCTTATGTCTTGGGCTTCACGCATGCTACAATGGCCGGTACAAAGGGCTGCAATACCGCAAGGTGGAGCGAATCCCAAAAAGCCGGTCTCAGTTCGGATTGAGGTCTGCAACTCGACCTCATGAAGTCGGAGTCGCTAGTAATCGCAGATCAGCAACGCTGCGGTGAATACGTTCCCGGGCCTTGTACACACCGCCCGTCAAGTCATGAAAGTCGGTAACACCCGAAGCCAGTGGCCAAACCCGCAAGGGATGGAGCTGTCGAAGGTGGGATCGGTGATTAGGACTAAGTCGTAACAAGGTAG
The DNA here is from genome assembly GCF_054075385.1 of Cryobacterium sp. AP23. Lineage (NCBI taxonomy): Bacteria > Bacillati > Actinomycetota > Actinomycetes > Micrococcales > Microbacteriaceae > Cryobacterium > Cryobacterium sp. AP23. The sequence continues at coordinate 3,685,080 of NZ_CM133415.1, forward strand.
CCGTACCGGAAGGTGCGGCTGGATCACCTCCTTTCTAAGGAGCACAGCACCTCTCCTCTGTATACAGGGAGATTCAAGGTGCCAAGTCATACGAAGACGAATGTTCTTCGATGGCGCTCATGGGTGGAACATTGACATTGATGCGCAGAGTAATGGTGTGAACCAAGTACGCTCCCTCGGGGGTTGGAAAAGTTTGCGCCGGCATGAAACGCATATGCACGCTGTTGGGTCCTGAGGGACCGGAACGATCAGGGCAACCTGGTTGGACTTTTCCTCTGGACCTTTTCTTGTCAGCAGTCGTACCTCTAGGGGTCGCTGGCTTGGAGGGGTACCGCCCGTACTTTGAGAACTACACAGTGGACGCGAGCATCTTAAATTTGAACCCTTCGGGGTCAAATTACAAAGATCAACACACTTACGAGTGTGTGATCATTGGTCAATTTCGGTCGCGAATTTATTCGCGGCACTTAATCGATTCAAACTCATGTGATTTCAAATTTTCAAGAGCAAACGGTGAATGCCTTGGCATGTAGAGCCGAAGAAGGACGTAGTAATCTGCGATAAGCCTCGGGGAGTTGATAAACGAACTGTGATCCGAGGATGTCCGAATGGGGAAACCCCGCCAGGCCCGCAAGGTGACCTGGTGACTCCCGCCTGAATATATAGGGCGGGTAGAGGGAACGTGGGGAAGTGAAACATCTCAGTACCCACAGGAAGAGAAAACAATAGTGATTCCGTTAGTAGTGGCGAGCGAACCCGGATGAGGCTAAACCGATCATGTGTGATAGCCGGCAGGCGTTGCATGGTCGGGGTTGCGGGACTTTTCTGCTGATTCTGCCGAACAGTGAGCGTTACAAAGTTGTATAGACGAACAGGATTGAAAGCCTGGTCATAGAGGGTGCGAACCCCGTAGTCGAAATGCAGCGATGGCGCGAAGAGTATCCCAAGTAGCACGGGGCCCGAGAAATCCCGTGTGAATCTGTCAGGACCACCTGATAAGCCTAAATACTCCTACATGACCGATAGTGAACAAGTACCGTGAGGGAAAGGTGAAAAGTACCCCGGGAGGGGAGTGAAATAGTACCTGAAACCGTTTGCTTACAAACCGTTGGAGCACCCTTTGTTGGTGTGACAGCGTGCCTTTTGAAGAATGAGCCTGCGAGTTAGTGATATGTGGCGAGCTTAACCCGAGAGGGGAATGCGTAGCGAAAGCGAGTCTGAATAGGGCGATTCAGTCGCATGTCCTAGACCCGAAGCGAAGTGATCTATCCATGGCCAGGTTGAAGCGACGGTAAGACGTCGTGGAGGACCGAACCCACTTCAGTTGAAAATGGAGGGGATGAGCTGTGGATAGGGGTGAAAGGCCAATCAAACTTCGTGATAGCTGGTTCTCTCCGAAATGCATTTAGGTGCAGCGTTGCGTGTTTCTTGCCGGAGGTAGAGCTACTGGATAGCCGATGGGCCCTAAAAGGTTACTGACGTTAGCCAAACTCCGAATGCCGGTAAGTGAGAGCGCAGCAGTGAGACGGTGGGGGATAAGCTTCATCGTCGAGAGGGAAACAACCCAGACCACCATCTAAGGTCCCAAAGCGCGTGCTAAGTGGGAAAGGATGTGGAGTTGCATAGACAACCAGGAGGTTGGCTTAGAAGCAGCCACCCTTGAAAGAGTGCGTAATAGCTCACTGGTCAAGTGATTCCGCGCCGACAATGTAACGGGGCTCAAGCACGCCACCGAAGTTGTGGCATTGATATTTTTGGTAAGCCGCACCCTTGTGGTGTTGGTTCAGCCGTGTTGATGGGTAGGAGAGCGTCGTGTGGCCAGCGAAGCGGCGGTGTAAACCAGCCGTGGAGGCTACACGAGTGAGAATGCAGGCATGAGTAGCGAAAGACGGGTGAGAAACCCGTCCTCCGAAAGATCAAGGTTTCCAGGGCCAGGCTAATCCGCCCTGGGTAAGTCGGGACCTAAGGCGAGGCCGACAGGCGTAGTCGATGGACAACGGGTTTATATTCCCGTACTGATGAAAAACCGTCCAAGCTAATCCAGTAATGCTAAGCATCTGAATCCTCTAGATGGATCCCTTCGGGGTGAAGCGTGAGGCCTAGCGTGCGACCCTATGCTGGTGCGGTTAGCGTATTAACAGGTGTGACGCAGGAAGGTAGCTGAGCCGGGCGATGGTTGTCCCGGTCTAAGGATGTAGGGCGAACGATAGGCAAATCCGTCGTTCATTAAGCCTGAGACCCGATGGGTAGTCCTCACGGACGAAATCAGTGATCCTATGCTGCCAAGAAAAGCATCGACGCGAGGTTTTAGTCACCCGTACCCCAAACCGACTCAGGTGATCAGGTAGAGAATACTAAGGAGATCGAGAGAATCGTGGTTAAGGAACTCGGCAAAATGCCCCCGTAACTTCGGGAGAAGGGGGGCCTGAGGCGTGAAGGGATTTACTCCTGGAGCGTTCGAAGGCCGCAGAGACCAGTGGGAAGCGACTGTTTACTAAAAACACAGGTCCGTGCCAAGTCGCAAGACGATGTATACGGACTGACGCCTGCCCGGTGCTGGAAGGTTAAGAGGAACGGTTAGCCGCAAGGCGAAGCTGAGAATTTAAGCCCCAGTAAACGGCGGTGGTAACTATAACCATCCTAAGGTAGCGAAATTCCTTGTCGGGTAAGTTCCGACCTGCACGAATGGCGTAACGACTTCCCAGCTGTCTCAACCGCGAACTCGGCGAAATTGCATTACGAGTAAAGATGCTCGTTACGCGCAGCAGGACGGAAAGACCCCGTGACCTTTACTACAGCTTGGTATTGGTGTTCGGTGTGGCTTGTGTAGGATAGGTGGGAGACTGTGAAGCTTGGACGCTAGTTCAGGTGGAGTCATCGTTGAAATACCACTCTGGTCATATTGGATACCTAACTTCGAACCGTGATCCGGTTCAGGGACAGTGCCTGGTGGGTAGTTTAACTGGGGCGGTTGCCTCCTAAAAAGTAACGGAGGCGCCCAAAGGTTCCCTCAACCTGGTTGGCAATCAGGTGTCGAGTGTAAGTGCACAAGGGAGCTTGACTGTAAGACTGACAAGTCGAGCAGGGACGAAAGTCGGGACTAGTGATCCGGCAGTGGCTTGTGGAAGCGCTGTCGCTCAACGGATAAAAGGTACCTCGGGGATAACAGGCTGATCTTGCCCAAGAGTCCATATCGACGGCATGGTTTGGCACCTCGATGTCGGCTCGTCGCATCCTGGGGCTGGAGTAGGTCCCAAGGGTTGGGCTGTTCGCCCATTAAAGCGGTACGCGAGCTGGGTTTAGAACGTCGTGAGACAGTTCGGTCCCTATCCGCTGCGCGCGCAGGAAATTTGAGAAGATCTATCCCTAGTACGAGAGGACCGGGATGGACGAACCTCTGGTGTGTCAGTTGTTCCGCCAGGAGCACCGCTGATTAGCTACGTTCGGAACGGATAACCGCTGAAAGCATCTAAGCGGGAAGCCGGCTTCGAGATGAGATTTCCATCCCTTAGGGGGAGAGGCTCGCAGCTAGACTACTGCGTTGATAGGCCGGATGTGGAAGAGAGGACTAAAGACTCTTGGAGCTGACCGGTACTAATAAGCCGATAATTTGATAACACTCAGTTTGAATAAGCTGCTATGCGTCCACTATGTGGTTCTCGATGTACGGTCGAGAACAAACACACTCCCACGGGAGTGTTCTATAACTAAAAATATAGATTCGATTCACCA